>NZ_CP150172.1:395000-4042941 GCF_037963925.1 Aeribacillus sp. FSL K6-8210
TGTTGTCGGAATAGGTGACGATGCCGCAGTTTACACACCGAATAAAGGTTTTCAGCAAATAGTCTGCACAGACACAATGGTCGAAGGGGTTCATTTTTTACGTAAAACAATGGAGCCTTTTGATATCGGCTTTAAATGTTTGGCAGTGAACATTAGTGATATTGCCGCAATGGGCGGGATTCCAAAGTATTTTTTAGTTTCCATTGCGATTCCCTCTCGATGGCACGAGAAAGACTTACAATCTATATACAAAGGAATGGCAGATGCCGCAGAAAAATATAAAGTGGATTTAATCGGTGGAGATACTGTTTCTATTGCTGATCACCTCGTCATCACCGTCACCTTGATTGGAGAAGTTGAACGCGGGAAAGCCCAATTGAGAAGCTCAGCAAGACCGGGGGATGTGGTTTTTGTTACGGGTACTCTGGGGGATTCAGCTGCTGGATTGCACCTTCTATTAAACGATGAGTTCAATTTGCCGGAGGAAGATTATCAATATTTAGTATCTCGCCATAGACGTCCGAAGCCGCAAGTAAAAGCGGGCAGGATTATTTCTGAAGTGGATCGGGCGAGCCTTAATGATATTAGTGACGGTATTGCAAGCGAATTGAATGAGATAGCTGACATGAGCAACGTACAAATCGTCGTACATAAAGATCTTCTTCCATTAAGTGATTCAATACAATTATTGCCGTTAGAAAAGCAATTTGAGTGGGCTATCACTGGAGGAGAAGATTTTGAACTGGTAGGAACGACTTCTAAACATTCCTTTGAAGTATTGAAAAAAAAATGCGAGCAAGAAGGAATACGCATAACGAAGATCGGAGAAGTATTTGAAGGCAGCCCATCGGTTTATTTGCAAGAAAAAAATATTCGCAAACGGCTATTAAGCAAAGGCTACAATCATTTTAAAAAAGGTGATTCATTTGGATCAATTTGAAATAAAAACAACAAATCCTGAAGAGACAGGGAATATGGCGATGAAGCTGGCTCAGCACTTACAAGCGGGCGATGTGATTACGCTTGAAGGAGATCTTGGAGCAGGCAAAACTACATTTGTGAAAGGACTGGCAAAAGGTTTGGGCATTGGCAGAACAGTGAGCAGTCCTACTTTTACAATCATGAAGGAGTATACAGACGGCAGACTGCCGCTTTATCATATGGACGTTTATCGGATTGAAAATAGCGATGAGGATTTAGGGTTTGATGAGTTTTTTGATGGAGACGGTGTAACAGTTGTAGAGTGGGCGCATTATATAGAAGATCAACTGCCGGAGGAAAGACTGGATGTATTCATCCGTTACATTCAGGACAATACAAGATCTCTAATTTTTAGGCCGAAGGGAAAAAGATATATTAAGCTGTGTAAGGAGTTTTTTACTGATGACGGTATTAGCGATTGATACATCAAACGACTGTTTAGGCATTGCGTTAGTAGACGAAACTAAAATTATTGGCGAATATATGACGAACTTGAAAAAAAACCATTCTGTTCGTGCAATGCCGGCAGTTGATTATCTTTTGAAAGAGTGCCACGTTCAGCCCAGCGACTTAACAAAGATTGTGGTTGCCCAAGGTCCTGGCTCTTATACTGGTGTGCGAATCGGTGTAACAATTGCTAAGACGCTTGCATGGGCTAGAAACATTCCTTTAACGGGCGTTTCCAGTCTTGAAGTGCTTGCGCTGAACGGGCGTTTTTTTGACGGATTGATTTGCCCTTTATTTGATGCAAGAAGAGGACGAGTTTATACCGGGCTGTATGAATTTAAAGAAAACATACTTTGTGTGAAAGAAGACAGAAATATTCTGCTAGAAGATTGGTTGAATGAAATAAAACAGCTCAAAAAGCGGGTGCTCTTTTTAGGGAATGATGTTTCTCTTCATTTAGATCTGATCAAAGAAATAATGGGTGAGTTGGCAGTCATCGGGGATCCGTCATTGCACCAGCCGCGTCCGGGATTGCTAGGTTTGCTGGGAATGACTAGAGAAGCAGTCAATGTTCATCAGTTTGTGCCAAATTATTTAAGGTTAGCAGAGGCGGAAGCGAAATGGATCGAGCAGCAAAAAACGTCAACATGATTAATAATCAAGTAAATGTTCGAAAAATGACAGTTGAAGATATACATCGTGTTTATGAAATCGAACAGCTGTCATTTTCGGTTCCTTGGACAAAGGAATCATTTTATCGGGAATTGGTCCATAACCATTTTGCTACTTATTTAGTAATAGAATATGAAGGAAAAGTTGTAGGTTATTGCGGTTTATGGGTGATTGTTGATGATGGGCAGATTACCAATATTGCTATTTCTCCAGCGTATCGGGGAAAAAAGCTGGGAGAGACCCTGCTTAGAAGCGTTTTAAACGTAGCAAAAGAAAAAGGAGCCAAAACCGTTACATTAGAAGTCCGAGTTTCGAATACTGTTGCGCAATCATTATATAAGAAATTGAATTTTGAACCAATCGGAATCCGGGAAAACTATTATACGGATAACCAAGAAGATGCGATATTAATGCAGGTGAATTTATAATGAAAGATCGATTAATTTTAGGAATTGAAACAAGCTGTGATGAAACAGCAGCTGCCATTGTGAAAAACGGAAAAGAAATTGTTGCACAAGTCGTTGCTTCCCAAATTGAAAGCCATAAACGTTTTGGCGGAGTCGTTCCAGAAATCGCTTCACGCCATCATGTCGAGCAAATTACTCTCGTATTAGAAGAAACGTTAAAACAGGCGAATCTTTCGTATCACGATTTGAACGCCATAGCCGTGACAGAAGGACCGGGGCTGGTTGGTGCATTATTGATTGGAGTCAATGCCGCAAAGGCTTTAGCTTTTGCGTATGATCTTCCACTAATCGGAGTACATCATATTGCAGGACACATTTATGCGAACCGTCTTGTGAAAGAATTTTCTTTCCCGCTGATTGCATTAGTTGTTTCCGGCGGCCATACAGAGCTTGTCTATATGAAGGAGCACGGTTGTTTTGAGGTGATTGGGGAAACACTTGATGATGCAGCAGGAGAGGCTTATGATAAAGTAGCGCGAACATTAAACCTGCCTTATCCGGGCGGGCCTCATATCGACAGGCTAGCACATGAAGGAACTGCTTCCATTGATTTGCCGCGAGCATGGCTTGAAGAAGGCTCGTTTCATTTTAGTTTCAGCGGGCTGAAGTCAGCGGTGATTAACACTCTTCATAACGCGGCGCAAAGAGGGATCACGATAGATCCGAAAGATATGGCTGCAAGTTTTCAGCAAAGTGTTGTAGAAGTTTTAGTGGAAAAAACTGTTCGTGCCAGTGAGAAGTATCAAGCTAAGCAAGTTCTTTTATCAGGCGGAGTAGCGGCGAATAAAGGATTAAGAACTGCTATGGAGGAAGCATTCAAAAAGAAAAAAGGGATCGACCTCGTCATTCCACCATTGTCCTTATGCACAGATAATGCGGCCATGATTGCAGCTTTCGCTGATGTACTTTATGAAAAAGGAATTTTCGGTGATTATCGTATGAATGCTCATCCTGGATTGGAATTAACGTCATATATATAGAGGCAAAATAGGGTCGAATGAACAGCGGCCCTATTTTTTTGTTTTAACCACAGGTTATCCACAAAGAAAAGCTTCATTTTGGATAAATAAGACGAAACATTGAAATAGAAGAAGAAAAAACAAGGTGAAACATGTGGATAACTAAAGGGGTTTGTTGTGGATAATGTGAACAAATAAGAAAAATATTATAAGGTAAGGAACTAATGATGTGGATAACTGTTTGAGAGAAACATGCTGAAGGAAACAAAATAAATAAAAAACCGGCATGAGCCGGTTATTCAGAAAGAAGTGATTCCCATTCCTCCATCAGTTGATCTAGTTGTTCCGTTAACATGACATTTTGATCATGAAGTTTTTGAGCTTTTTCATGATCTTGGTATATATTTGGATCGCAAAGCATTTCATTGTTTTCAGCGATCGCTTCTTCAATTTCTGCTATTTTGTTTTCAAGTTCTTCAATGCGGCGCTGTCTTTGCCGTTCCTTTTTTTTCAATATTTTTTCTTGTTCATAAGATAATTTTCCTTGTTTTTGCTCTTTGGTTTCGATAGTTGGTTCTTTCAACTGTTCAAGCTCGATCATCTCCGCTTTTTTTGCAATGTAATAATCATAGTCCCCGATATATTCGGCAATGCCTTCTGTGGATAATTCAAAAATTTTGGTCGCGATTTTGTTGATAAAATAACGATCATGCGAAACAAACAAGATTGTTCCAGGAAAATTTATCAGAGCGTTTTCCAATACTTCTTTGCTGTCGAGATCCAGATGATTCGTAGGTTCATCCATGATGAGAAAGTTAGCTTTTTTTAGCATTAATTTCGCTAAAGCGAGCCGAGCTTTTTCTCCTCCGCTTAAAGACGAGACGGTTTTCAGCACTTCATCTCCGGAAAAAAGAAAATTCCCTAAAACCGTTCGGATTTCTTTTTCTGTTTTTTCGGGATAGTCATCCCACAATTCATCTAAAACCCGTTTAGATGAAGACAAATCCGCTTGTTCCTGGTCATAATATCCGATTTGGACATTAGATCCAAACTGAATTTTTCCGCTCAGCGGCTTTAAGCGGTTGATGATCGTTTTTAATAAGGTAGATTTTCCAACTCCGTTTGGCCCTATTAAGGCAATTGAGTCCTTCCTGTTGATCGAAAAGTTAATATTTTTCACGATCGGAGTTTTTTGATCGTAGGAAAGGGACAAATCAATGGCTTTTAACACGTCATTGCCGCTTTGCTTTTCGATTTCGAAGGAAAAGCTGGCTGACTTCTCGTCCCCAGCGGGTCTGTCCAGTATTTCCATTTTCTCAAGCATTTTCCTTCTGCTTTGCGCACGTTTCGTTGTCGATGCTCTTGCTAAGTTTCGTTGAATAAAATCTTTCATCCGCGCGATTTCTTCTTGCTGTTTTTCAAATTGTTTTAATTCCCTTTCGTACGCTTCCGCTTTTTGTTTTAAATAAGCGCTGTAATTCCCAACATACTTCGTACAAACTGTTCGTGATATTTCATAAACAGTGTTGACAACGCGATCTAAAAAGTACCGGTCGTGGGAAACAATTAGAACCGCTCCATTATAATGCTGTAAATATTGTTCGAGCCAGTTTAATGTTTCCATGTCAAGATGGTTTGTCGGCTCGTCGAGTATGAGCAGATCCGGTTTTTTCAACAGGAGCTTTCCGAGTGCTAACCGGGTTTTTTGTCCTCCGCTCAAAACCGAAATTTTAGTTGAATAGTCGTAATCAGCAAACCCTAATCCATGCAGCACAGAACGGATATCCGCCTCATATTGATATCCGCCATTTTCTTTATATAAATGTTGGAGTGAATCATATTCCTTCATTAAGCTTTGCAAAGCATGAGAATCTCCAGCTGAGGAGATAGCTGCCATTTTTTGTTCAATATTTCGCAGCTCAGCTTCGATGTTCCGCAGCTCTTCAAAAACGGTTAGCATTTCATCCCATATCGACTTAGTTGATTCTAATCCTGTGTTTTGTGCCAGATAGCCGATTGTTAAATCTTTTGGCTTCACAATTTCACCAGAATCAAAGGGCATTTCACCGGCAATGATTTTCAATAATGTTGATTTTCCGGCTCCATTGCGGCCTACAACGGCGATTTTATCTCCTGTTTGGATTTCCAGCTTAATATTCGATAAAATAAGGTCAGCACCATAATATTTTGTGATTTTGTTTAACTGCAATAAAATCATCCATAGTTCACCTCAATCTTTGCTAGAATAAGTGTAGCCTATATATTTGACTGCAGGCAACTGACCTGATGAACAAAAGGACAAGAAATTGTAACAATCGTTCAAAAGACACGAATAAAAAAATAGTGTATAGTTTTTATATAAGGAGAGTTTGGAGAAAAAACAAATAAAAAGAAATGTAGACGGAGAAGAAGATCAGGATGGAAGCGTTATCAGTCTGATATTGTTTCATACAGGCGAGCAGCCGCTTGCTAGAAAACATAGCTAAAAACAAAATTAGTCAGGTTGTTTTGGATTGCGAGGGATGAGCATTGAATCAAGATCAATCTAAGATACCGCAAGCAACTGCAAAAAGATTACCTCTATATTATCGGTTTTTGCAAAATTTACATGCCTCGGGAAAACAACGTGTTTCCTCTCAAGAACTGAGTGAAGCAGTCAAAGTAGATTCTGCGACAATTAGAAGGGACTTTTCATATTTCGGAGCGCTGGGCAAAAAAGGTTATGGATATAATGTCAATTATTTGTTATCATTTTTTAGAAAGACGCTTGACCAAGATGAGTTGACCAAAGTTGCCCTCATTGGCGTCGGAAATTTGGGAACAGCTTTTTTAAATTACAATTTTACAAAAAATAACAACACGCAAATTGTTATTGCATTTGACATTAATAAACGAAAAGTAGGAATGAAAATTGGTGGAGTTCCAATTTATCATTTGGATCAGCTAGAAAGTGAATTGCCTGATGATGTGCCTGTTGCGATATTAACGGTCCCGGCAACCGCCGCTCAAGGAATAACGGATCGGTTAGTGGAAAAAGGCATAAAAGGCATTTTAAATTTTACGCCGGCTCGCTTAAATGTTCCGGATAAAATTCGGATTCATCATATCGATCTATCTGTTGAACTTCAGGCTCTTGCATATTTTTTAAAACATTATTCGAATGAAGATTGAAGGAGCGATATTAAATGCCAACAATTGGAATTGGAAGCTTGCTGTTGATTGTATTTGCAGCTCTGCTTGTTTTCGGGCCGAAAAAACTTCCTGAGCTTGGAAAAGCTATAGGAGAATCATTAAAGGAGTTTAAAAGTGCCACGAAGGGCTTAGCAGACGATGATGAAGAAAACAAGAAAAATGAATAGCAAGAAGAATGGATGAATAATGATGAGCGAAAAAAAAATGTCCGTGTTGGAGCATATAGCGGAGCTTAGAAAACGGCTGATTATTGTAGTCGTTTTCTTTTTCGTTGCTATGATTACTGGCTTTTTCATAGCGAAGCCAATTATTGTTTTTTTACAGCAAACTGATGAAGCAAAGCAATTCGCCTTAAATGCTTTTCGTCCTGCAGATCCATTGATCGTTTATATGCAGTTTACATTTATTATTGCTTTAATTCTAACTTTCCCTGTTTTATTGTACCAGCTTTGGGCGTTTATCAGCCCAGGACTGTATGAAAAAGAAAGGCGGGTCACATTAAGCTATATACCGTTGTCGGTTGCTTTATTTCTTTTAGGTATAAGCTTCTCTTATTTTATTTTGTTTCCTTTTGTCATCGATTTTATGGGGCGGCTTTCCAATGATTTAAACATTCAACAAATGATAGGAATAAATGAATACTTTCGTTTCCTGCTGCAGTTAACATTGCCTTTCGGACTGTTGTTTCAGCTTCCCGTTGTCATTATGTTTTTAACAAGACTCGGGATCATCAATCCGGCGTTTTTGGTAAAGGTTAGAAAATATGCGTATTTTGTATTGCTTGTTATCGCAGCGATCATTACGCCGCCTGAAATTGTGTCGCATTTAATGGTCACGATTCCGCTATTCATTTTGTATGAAATAAGTATCATTGTTTCAAGATTTGCTTACAAAAAAGCACAGTCTTCTCAAATAAAAGAATCAGATCAAAAGTAAAACCGATGGGCTGTTATAAACATATCCCTGTCAAGTAGACAGTATAGGCTTTTTTCCTACTGTCTACACAAGAGGGATAATATCATTACACCTCATCGGTTGTTTTTTGCTTTCCGAATTTTATATGAGAAAGTGAACATGCGGATGGAAACAGCAAAATCAAACGTGGCTAAAATCATTAAAATCATATTTGTAGCTGTCCACATACCATTTTCAGCATGATGAATTGCTAAATATGTAAATAGAACTCCCATGATAAAATAGAAGAGTCCCATGGAAACGGGATGAAAATTCATAATCTTAGCTGCCTCCAATAATGATTTGTATTTGTTCCATTTGCTTCATCATGTTTTCAATCTCATCATGATAAATTGTTTGAATGATGACTACGATTGTATTCATCATTGTATGGGCAAAAATAGGGACTAATATGCGTTTTGTTTTATAATATAAAAAAGCGAACGTAAATCCCATTGCTGTATAACGCAATAAAAGTTCAGGCTCCCCATGCACGATGCCGAATAATAGCGAACTGACAAGCGCGCCGATCCAAAAATTCGTTTTTTGATAAATCACCCCGAAAATAATTTTTCGGAAGATAATTTCTTCAAGAATCGGTCCTATTATTGATGTGACAATAATCAAATAAGGCGTTGCTTCAATTAAATCCATAATAACTTGAGTATTTTCCGACATCGGATTAACTTTAAGTACATATATTTCAATATTGCCAACGATTGTTTGAATGAAAAAAGCTAAAAAAACTCCGAAAACAGCCCATATGGCAGATTCGCCGAAAGAAGCTTTTTCAATCCGGACATTATTTTTTCGTTCATGACGAAGGAGAAATAAAATAATGACAAACGCAGCAGTAAAACTTGTAATCGACCAATATGCTTGCGCTTGAAAAAGTCCTGCATTGAGATTTCCATCGACGCCAACACCCAGTTCATAAAAAAGGGGAACTCCAATATAGGATGAGAGCTGCATAATGATGTACGTAATGATGATCCACCAATATTGCTTTTTCACGAATAGTTCTCCTTTATAAAAGATTCATATGACTATTTTAACACACAATGGTTTTAAGAAAGAAAAACAATTTTGACAAGGTAAGCACTTAATGGAGGATGTTAAAATTTTTTTAAAAGAGACTTGAAAAATAGAGGAGGTTTCTTTAATATAATAATTGGTGTTAGCACTCGATAGCAATGAGTGCTAATAATGAATAAGGAATAAATTTTGAAAATCTCAAAAGATATTTGAGGAGGTTGTTTCCCTTGTTAAAGCCATTAGGTGATCGCGTTGTAATTGAACTTGTTGAAACAGAAGAAAAAACAGCAAGCGGCATCGTATTGCCTGACACAGCTAAAGAAAAACCTCAAGAAGGTAAAGTAGTAGCAGTTGGTACTGGTCGTGTATTAGACAGCGGTGAACGTGTTGCAGTTGAAGTTGCTGTTGGCGATCGCATTATCTTCTCAAAATACGCCGGCACAGAAGTAAAATATGACGGCAAAGAATACTTAATTTTGCGTGAAAGCGACATTTTGGCTGTGATCGGCTAATAGAGACAGCCCAATATCATAGACAATTTAAATTTTGAGGAGGTTTTCGCAACATGGCAAAAGAAATTAAATTCAGTGAAGAAGCACGTCGTGCAATGCTGCGTGGTGTGGATAAATTAGCAGATGCGGTTAAAGTTACTTTAGGACCAAAAGGCCGTAACGTTGTTCTTGAGAAAAAATTCGGTTCTCCGTTAATTACAAACGATGGCGTTACGATTGCAAAAGAAATTGAATTAGAAGATCCATTTGAAAACATGGGTGCAAAATTAGTTGCAGAAGTTGCTAGCAAAACAAACGATGTTGCTGGGGACGGTACAACTACTGCAACAGTTTTAGCTCAAGCAATGATCCGCGAAGGACTTAAAAACGTAACAGCTGGCGCAAACCCAATGGGTGTGCGTAAAGGAATTGAAAAAGCAGTTGCTACAGCTGTTGAAGAATTAAAAGCAATTTCTAAACCAATTGAAGGAAAAGAATCAATTGCTCAAGTTGCTGCTATTTCTGCTGCGGATGATGAAGTAGGTAAATTAATTGCTGAAGCAATGGAACGTGTTGGTAACGATGGCGTTATCACTATTGAAGAATCTAAAGGTTTCACTACTGAGCTTGACGTTGTAGAAGGAATGCAGTTTGACCGCGGATATGCTTCTCCATACATGGTAACAGATTCTGATAAAATGGAAGCTGTTCTTGAAAATCCATACATTTTAATTACTGACAAGAAAATCTCTAACATCCAAGAAATCTTGCCAGTTCTTGAGCAAGTTGTACAACAAGGCAAACCTTTATTAATCATTGCTGAAGATGTTGAAGGCGAAGCTTTAGCAACATTAGTTGTGAACAAACTTCGCGGTACATTTAATGCTGTAGCTGTAAAAGCTCCTGGATTCGGTGACCGCCGCAAAGCAATGTTAGAAGATATCGCCATTTTAACAGATGGTGAAGTTATTACAGAAGATTTAGGTTTAGATCTTAAGAGCGCTACTATTTCTCAATTAGGCCGCGCTGCAAAAGTTGTTGTAACGAAAGAAACAACTACAATTGTTGAAGGCGCAGGCGCAAGCGACAAAATTGCAGCTCGCGTAAATCAAATTAAAGCTCAATTGGAAGAAACAACTTCTGAATTTGATAAAGAAAAACTTCAAGAGCGCTTAGCAAAATTAGCTGGCGGCGTAGCAGTTATCAAAGTTGGTGCCGCTACTGAAACAGAATTGAAAGAACGTAAACTTCGCATCGAAGACGCTCTTAACTCCACTCGTGCAGCAGTGGAAGAAGGAATTGTCTCCGGTGGTGGTACAGCTCTAGTTAACGTTTACAAAAAAGTTGCTGAAATTGAAGCAGAAGGCGACGTTCAAACTGGTGTAAACATCGTTCTTCGCGCTTTAGAAGAGCCAGTTCGCCAAATCGCTCACAACGCTGGTTTAGAAGGCTCTGTTATCGTTGAACGCTTGAAAAAAGAAGAAGTTGGAATCGGCTTTAACGCTGCTACAGGCGAATGGGTGAACATGATCGAAGCTGGTATCGTTGACCCAACAAAAGTAACTCGTTCTGCTCTTCAAAACGCAGCATCCGTTGCCGCTATGTTCTTAACAACTGAAGCAGTTGTTGCTGACAAACCAGAAGAAAACAAAGGTAACGGCAACCCAGGCATGCCTGACATGGGCGGAATGATGTAATAATTGCAGTGAACTAGTCACAGAAACAAATATATTCAATCGTAAGGACTACTTCCTATAAAAAGGAGGTAGTCCTTTTTTGTTGCTCAAATTTGCATATCAAGATTTTTTAGAAGATCGGAAATTCAAAAACACAACAAAAGCGAACATAAGAAATTATGAAACGCTTCTAGGTGAATTTATCAACTATTGATTGATGGTCAATATGCTTATAAGGAAGAAGAACTTTTTAAGCCGAATGAGGATATTTTAAAGAAATTTAATTATGATGAAAAAGCTGCACATGCCTACATAGACGAACAATGGAAAAAGAATGTGATTGAGTTTTTTAATGATAAACCTGAATATGCGGAAATGTATATGCATTACATAATTAATTTTAGGCAGTATAAAGAAGTTCCTTTTGATGATGATTTTTACCGTTATTGTACTTTGAAGTTGTTGCAGCAAGGCGATTGGATAGAGTTTGAGATTAAGAAGGTAATATAATCAATTAGAAAGGTGAATTGAATGAAAAAAATTGAAATTCCTAGTTTATTTAAATGTACTAAATGTGGTTTAAAAATCCCGTATGAGAAAGCTGGAGAAATGGAATGTGGACAGTGTTCGTTTGAGGATTGGGAGAATGGCTTTAAGGATAAACATGCTGTTTTTAGTGATTATTGTGATGCCGGGCAAGAAATATTTGATACATACGAGGAAGCAAAGGCAGAATTTGAACGAAGAAAAAATGATGAAAACGAAAATGGTGTAGATGTTTGCTTATGCAAGGTAATTGAAGAATATCATGCTAAGTGAAAGGGAATAAATCAAATGTTTAAAATGATAGATCACAAAAAGTTATCACAGCTATTATTTCTTTGATGTGGTGTACTGTATTTGCGGCTTTAGCGTGTGGAATTGCTTGGTTGATTGAAACGCTATTTAAAGTAAATGTTAATTATTATGTAGCTGGTGGAATTGGCGTGTTTATTTATGTGTTATTGTTTTTGATTGCGTTGAACCAATATTTGTTTATGAAGAAATTTAGTAATGAGATTGAAAAGAATTGGTGATGAAAACTACATTCTGGGAATGTGGTTTTTTATTTTTTCTTTTTGGACTCGTAGCTCAACGGTTAGAGCAGCCAGTTTGAATACTGTGCGGTTTGCAGGTTCGAATCCTGCCGAGTTCACCGTAAAATGTGTTTTCTCTTGTCGAAGTTACTAGGAAATTCCTCCTATCATTCTCGAAATATGGTAAAATATAGAGAAGATTGGAGGATGATAGAATGAGTATTGAAGAAAAAATGTCAAAACTTGTTAAGGAAGTTCAAGATCTAAAACCAAAAATGAAAGAAGAATACTTTCCTAAAGCAGAGGGGATTATAAAAAATATACCTATTGAATGCTCATTACATGAATTAGCAATTCAAAATCAAAAAAAAAAGAAATGCTAATCCTAATAAAATTCATCCTATTCAAGTTAAACGAGGTCAAATTTACAATGCTCTAATTGGAGAGAATATAGGTAGCGAACTCTGTGAAAATCATTTGGTCTTAATATTACAAAACGACACCGGAAATATGTTTGCTGATACCGTTAATGTATTAACGATTAAAGGTGATGGAAATAATATTAACGAAACGTTTCATGTCAAACTCACTAATAATGATATGTATTATGGCAAACTAGATAAAGATCCATCTAGAATAAATGTTACAGAAATACTAACAATTGATAAAGCTCGATTAGATAAAAGAGTAGGTAAGATAAAAAATGAATTATTCAAAGAAATAAATAAAAAAGTAAAAAATCAATTAGGTTTAAAATAAATCTATTGACAAACCCTTATATAATACTTTAAAATGGACTCATAAAATTTATTTAGCCTTAAACAAGGCAAATGGCTCAATCTTTTGAGTTTTGTTAGGGGGAGAAATTGTCTTCCCCAATTTCATTTAATAATCATATTTTTGTCAACAGTGCATAAAATATTTACACCATTTCAAAAAATTATTTAGTCACTTTAGTGACAATAGGCTTCCAAATGGAAGTTTTGTGTATCTTTGAAATGGGGCAGGAGTTTTGTCTCCTGCTTTTATCAGTCATTAAAGACCTCCTCAATAACCATATGGAGGTCTTTTTCGTTGTAAATTTTTTAAAAAAGAAGGAATTTTGTAATGCCCTATTGAATTATGCTAACGTATAATTCAATAGTTAATCAAAAAATTAATAAAAATTGTGTATAAGCATCCTTTTTTCAGGGTGCTTTTTTTATTTGGAGGGAAGAAGATGATAAAAGCCAGTGATTTGTTTGAAATAAAGACGGAAACAGTAAGTGAATCTGATTATAGTGTAACATTTGCTCATTATATAAAGCTAAAAGGAACAGATGAATGGCAGTACATTGGAGCAGTACAGTATTTTGCCAATGGCGATATTGATTTAGTGGTGATGCAATTTATCAGGAGGGAAGAAAATGAACGAAATAAAAATAAAGTAAGAAAATGTTACTTGAAATACTTTCTTAAATTAAATGAGAATCATTTGTTAATATTAAGAGTTCTTCGTGATATTTGTATTGCTAATGATTATAACCTTCGTCAAATTGTATCAGTACATGAAGATTATCGAAATAATAAAAAAGAATATGATTACCTTCATAAGAAGGGTTATATCGACCTTTATTGTGATACTGTGAATGAATCAAAGTAAGCGTAAAATAATCCCCACCTTTTAATGATAGGGATTAAATACTATTATTGTGATAAGTTATTAAAAACCCGACAATTCAAAGGAATTGTTTTGGACCAAGGAAGTAGTTGATCAAGCTCATCCATATTGCTTATATCCATATTGGGAAGCCTTTCAAATAAGTAGCGAAGATAATAAAATGGATTTAATTTATTCTCTTTTGCTGTCTCCACAATACTGTAAATGATTGAGCTGGCCTTAGCTCCTTTCGGAGTATTGCTAAAAATCCAGTTCTTCCTTCCGATCACAAATGGTTTAATGGATCGTTCACTTCGATTATTATCGATTTCTAATCGTCCATCCTCTAAAAATGCCACGAGTTTTTCCCATTGGTTGAGGCAGTATGTAATGGCTTGACCTAATAGACTCTTTGGTAAAACATTGCTTTTCTCTGTTTTTAGCCATGCTGAAAAAGCCTCCAACAATGGTTGGCTGTGTTTAAGTCGTTTTTTATATCGTTCTTCTGGTGTACATTCTTTCAAATCACGCTCGATGGCAAATAGCTGATTACAGAAATTGAGTCCTTCCCGAGCTGTGACTGCTGAATGACGTTTGGATTCAGGAAGTACGTTTAAAGCCTCATCGAACTTTCTGCGGGCATGAGCCCAACATCCAACTAATGTTACGCCGGATACCTTATGGTATCCTGCATATCCATCGACATGCAGGTATCCTTTAAACCCTTTTAGGAATTCTTTGGCATGTTCTCCTGCTCTAGTTTCCTGATAGTCATAAAGGACAAGTGGTGGATCCTCTCTTCCAGTCCGATAAAGCCACATGTAAGATTTCGATGTGCTTGACCTTCCAGGTTCATGTAAAACCTGAACAGTTGTTTCATCCGCATGTAGAATGTCTTTAGAGAGGAGATGCTCTTTCATTCGTTGATAAATTGGCGCAAGCCATTTTTCGGCACCATAAAGCATCCAATTGGCCATGGTTTGCCTGGATAAGATCACACCTAATCGTTTGAACTGTTGTTCTTGGCGATATAGAGGTAGCCCCTCTACATATTTTTGATTCATAATATATGCCATGCTTGACGGTGAAGCTAAACTTTTTGGATACACAGATTTTGGGGCAGGTGCTGTAACGATTGGTGTCTCTATTTCATTACGCTCACAATGACGGCATCCATAGACATATCGAACGTGTTTTAAAACTTTGACTTGAGCCGGAATAATCACTAATTCTTGTCGTACTTCTGTGCTCATTTCGTGTGTTTTTTCACCGCAACACGAACAGACCTGCTCTTCTTCGGGTAAACGATATTCAATCGTTTCCATAGGCAGGTTTTCAAACGTAGCTTGACGTTGACCACGTTTCTTTTTACGACGATATGTAATTGTTTCAACAGTTGGCTCTTCGGCTTTTACATTAGACTCTACCTCTGCTTCATTGAATAAAGGTAGTTCTAATTGATTAGGATTTGTTTTTTCGCTTGAAGAGCCAAATTTTCGTTTTTGACTAAGACGATACTGTTCTTCATACCATTGTAATTTCGCCGTCAATTCAACGATTTGCTGTTGAAGTTTTTCAATTAATTCAAATGGGTTTTGGGTAGGATTCTTTAAATTTTTCATCATGTAGTAATAATTCGACGGTTTTAGCTATTTTCCTCCAAGGTTTTTGTTAAAAGTAAAAAATTCATATAACTGTTCTAGCCTTTACTTCTGGGTGTGCTTTCTTTTGCTCCATTGCAAGACCATCCAATAACCAGCGTAATTGCCGATAACTAATTTGTATCGTTCCAGTGTCATTTTCATTTGGCCATTGAAATTTTCCTTTTTCCAATCGACGATAATAAAGCCAAAAACCATTATAGTCCCAGTGAAGAATTTTTAATTTATCTCGCTTTCGATTACAGAACACAAAATAGCTTGATGAAAAGGGATCTAAATCAAATCCCTCTTTCACCAAAGCAGCTAATCCATCAATGGATTTTCTCAAATCAGTACTTCCTTTTGCCAAGTAAACTCGTTCAGCTCTTGTACCAACTAACATGTTGATTTCAACGTCCTAACCACTTCTGAAAGAAAGGCCGGATCGAAACCAGGTTTTACTTCAATTGAAATCCCACTAATTTCAATCCGTAATGAATTTTCAACTGTTTGTGAATGATCTTCTAGGGTAACGGATGCCCATTTTGTAGACTTTCCTTGATTTTTTATTGGATTTTCAATTTTTCTTAACCAGTATTTAAACTGGTGAATACTCCATTGATTTTCCTTGCACCAGTTTACTTGAGTTTGACCGCTTTTACGATAGTCAGCGATTCGTTGTTCCCAAACCTTTCGTAATTCAGGATTCTTAGGCATAAAAAAACCTCCTTCAATTTCATCTTGAGGAGATTATCTCATGAAATTAGCACATCAAGAAGGTGTGCAAGATTTGACGCTTACTTTTCTGCAAACTTTTCTATAAGTTTGAAAAGCTTTGCTTTGTTTTTTAGTACAGCTCTAATAGCATCTTTGACAGGATTTTCAATGAGTAATTGAATCTTTGATGGTTGATTATCTATAGTATAAACAACAGATGAAGCTATTCCAGTGGGATTGGTATCATTTTCTTTAGTTTGAGGTGACTGGACAAAAGAAGTAGAGGCAGGGGCTAAAGAAGCAGTTACTATGAATCCTTTAGCTAGTCTATTGATGCTCATTTCCTCCCCTAATTAGTCGTATAATTAGTAGCAAACCAATGACCATGTATTTAGGTTACAACCTGTAATTGTTTGCTTTAGTATAAATTCCCACCTCCTCCTTGTTATCATTCTATCAACAGGAAAAATATAGGTGAATAGGAAAAAGGAACAATATTTATTTACATAATTTACACTCTTAAAAAAGTTCAAAAAGTGTAATTGCGGATAATAATGTATTTGTCATATCGGAGAAGTTTTAAGTATTAATAACAGAAACCATGTAAAAAACATAAAGATAACTTTTTAGAAAAAGTTTTCTAAGTGAAAAAACAATTACAGTAGAGGGAAAGATGGTAAAAGCCTTTTGCATCAATAAAATTATCTTTTTAAGGGTAAAACAGATAACAAAAAGGTAGCTAAATCCTTCTCTTAGCAGATAAGGAGAATTTACAATACCTATTTAGCCCCTAAATGAACTTGGACAATAAGAGTAAAAAATAATATACTGCTTAATGTACCAAGGAGGCTAAACAACATGACACGAACCAAACACTCCAAGGAGTTTAAATTACAAGTCATCAAAGAGGCACAGGAGACAGGCAATAACAGCCTTGTTGCCCGCCGTTATGAACTGAATTCCAACATGGTATCCCGTTGGGTGCGGGAATATAAAGATGGCAAATATGGTGATGTTGATGTCACTGTTTTGCCGGGCCTTGACCCGAAAGAAATATCCAAGGAAAATGAAAAGCTCAAAATATTGCTTGGTGAAAAAGACCTTGAAATCGCGATCTTACGCGACATGATAAAAAAGAAAAACCCTCACTTGCTGAAAAAATTGAAGTAGCCGACAACTGGATCCAAAAAGGCTATTCCATTTCCAAGGTGCTAAAGATTATAGGGATTGCTCGTTCCACCTACTATTATCAAAAGAGCTACCGCGTGGAAGAGAAAAAAGTGAGTGAGGGGCGTCCGGCACCAGGTTATTCCTTCACAGAAGACGGGCGAAAAGTATCAGACGAACAAATCAAAGAATTCCTGCTGGAGGAAATTGCAGGCGATGGCTTCAACTAGCAGGCATAATGCTTCTTTTTCGCGATATCCATGCCAACGACGAGCGTTTGATCGGTGACTTGATTAATCTTCTTGTTTGAGATAGAATTCATGTATAGTCCTCCTTGGTATCCAAATTAGGGGTCAATTCATCCGATTGACACCCCCGAATCATACCAAGAGGGCTTTTTTTATTCAAGTCCCCGAAAAAACTTCTAACAGGAATGCTCCTTTTATAGATTTATAAATAATCTTTACTTCGCTATTTCTTACTAATACGCAATAAATATGCATTAACTATTGTCATTATATGCCTTTATCGTAATCATCACAATATCTGTGCCAGAATACCTTAACCGTTTGACTTCTTCCTCTAACTCTTATATATGCTTGTTTTTAGCAACGATAAGGACATCTTTGCTTGCATCTGTCATTTCCCGTTTTAACTTGCATTCAGTATTGATATTTACTTATGTAAAAAAATAATAGATAGAGCATACACAAAATACCATGTAGCCTATCTATTATCATAGTTTAGATAAGAAATTCTGGATCGTTTTTTGATAATTTAGTTTTTTCAGAAGAAAGTTTGTTTAATAGTGATATGGAAGATTACAAAATACTTAAAAATACAGAAATTTGAATCAAATTTCAAAACGTATTGATTTATGTGGCTGCTTAAGCGGAGTGAATAACCAAATGGCGCTTTCGACGAAATCCATTGCTTTTAGTTAGCCCGCAAACGCTGTTCATTTGATTCCTATAAACTTGGTATGGAGTCCGTTTGAAAAACAAAAACATCCCCTTCCTGTATAACATTCATTTCTATATTCAGGCATGAGCTTTTGCAAAGAGGGGCAGGTGATAGGACTTTGCACGGCATACAGACCAGTCTATCACCACACCCGCCCCACAGGTTGAATATGATGCCACTGTACAAGGCTTTGATTGTATAAAAACTCAATGATTCACAAGTGATTTCAAAAGGTCTAAACAGGGATTAAAATGTTTTTGAAATCATATCAATCGAAATAAAACGACTTCTGTCAGGAGATTTCTTTATACTTGAACTTTCATTTCATCCCATTGTTTTAGTTGTCTTAAAGATTCTTTATAGTAATTGACCACCACATCTAAATAGTTTCCATGCTTAATCGGCGTAAATGGATTGGGTCCTTCTGCGACCATTTCCATTATAATCGGTCCTTTGAAACCAATTTCATCTAAAGCTTTTATTTGACCTCTAATATCAGAGTGTCCGTTACCTATAGCTTGCCTATTGGAATCAGCGACATGATAAACACCCAGCTTATTCCCTGCGTCCTTGATTGCCTGAATTGGACAAGCCTCCTCAATATTCATATGATATGCATCTAATAATATATAAAGGTTGTCGCTTTTTACTTCATTAATTAATGAAATCGCTTCCTTTGCTGTTAAGATTTGATGGTTCTCATACCGATTGAGTACTTCAAATACAACTTGAAGGCCAACTTCCTCCGCTTTATTTACAATCTCCTTCGTACTAGCTACAAGCAAATCCCAGTCTTTTGTTAAATCTCCGCATCCATGTATTTTCCCAACATCACCATGTAAGCAGATTCTGTTGGCGCCTAAATTTTTCGCCCAACTGATTAGGTCTAAAAAATATTGTACGGCACTAGCTCGAATATTTTCATCAGAACTGGAAATGTCTACATTTTCAGGTGTTACGGACAATACCTTCAAGTCATATTTTTTTAAAATCGCTGCTAACTCTTCCGGAGATTGTGACAAATCCCCTTGGACCTCCACTCCGTCAACACCAATCTCCTTGGATATTTTACATTTCTCTTCAAAATCTATATCTCCAAACGTCCATAAACAAAGACCATAATCTCTTTTCATATTATTTTCCCTCCGGCAAGTAGTAATTTATACAATTCTATTATTTATAGATTGTATCAAAATCTGAAATATTCTGAATACTATAAGTTGTAAGATTTTGAATCTGTTAAGCTTTCACAGATTCAATACTAGTTATTGCAATTTTGTTGAAACGGATCTAGTCCTATTATCTTAATTTTTCTTAGTTTTACAGTTGGCGGATCAAATATAATAGTAATTTCCGATTCAGAATCTATAACTTTAATTCCTTCTTCCATTCATTGTTTTGCAGCTTCAAACAGGTAAGTCCTCAGCTTGTTCTTTCTTCATTTACAAGATAGTCTAATTCTTCTTATATCAGATTTTCTGCTTCTTCCGGCCTATTATTTCATCTTTCTTTCCAATAGTTCATATTTCCTGTTTTACATGTAATAAAATTTACAATTAACCCTATATATGGTAATTGATAAATAAAGGGCATGTAAAAAAATTGTCGTCTCTTCATCATTTTCTGTAAACAATATCTTTTGCCACACTTGTTTTAATTACAGGAGAAGTATTTGAACCGGTAGGACTGCGGGTTCTGGTTCCAAATCTAGATCATGATGTGGCTGTTGCTCTTCTTAATCAAGTTGAGCCTTTTTTAATATGGCAGTTTGTTTTATTGTATTTTGGTGTTAAAGCATTATTGAAATCTGAAAGACGGGTTGCTCCTTTACTTATTGTAAGTATTATCTTTGTAGCAAACTTGACATTAAAAACAATTCCATCGATTATGACAAGTTTCCTATAAATTAAGGAGAGTAGTTATTATGAAAAAAAGAATGCTCATATTTTTATTGGTCACGGCGTTTTTTACAGTTTCGGTTATTATGGTTGAGTTAAGTATCCGTTCAGCTGTTTTATCGCCATTTATTCTTCTCGATTCAAAAAAAAATGTAGGAGTCCAGAAGCTTTTAACTGGCTATTCCATATACCAAGGGGACTATCTTTTAAATATTGAAAATACTGAAGAAGACTCTACCAATCGTCCGCTCGCTTTTCATATTGGACCTATTGATTATCAATTTATCAAAGTCAATACAGAAAACATTATCTTACCTGCTGGAGAAGAGCTGACTGTTATGACGAGAAGAGGGGTTGAACCGTCTTTTAGTAAGGAAGTGACGATTCAGTCTAGTAAGAGGAAATTTTTTTTTAATGAATATACAATACGTGCTGCAAAAAATGATGGATCATTCTCCATCCAATTGAAGACGGAGTTTAGTAAAACTCTTACTTTTTTGATATATGGTTGTTCATTTTTATTGCCTTTTCTTTTGGCATTGTTTATTAACAAGGTTCTTCCATGGCGCAATCTTTTTACATTGTTTGTTCCGTTTATCTTAGCTGGAATCCTTCCATTGATATTAAACTATCATTTTTCGATGGGTTACGCACTACTTTTAACAAAATCATACATTTGGAGCATTTTGTTATGTATCTTTCTCCCGACGTTTTTATCAGTTTCATTGACAACTGCTATATACCAATGGACGATAAAAAGTGATGAGGATATTGAAGGAGAGTCTGAAATGGAGGAATCAGATTTCCTTGAATTTTCAAAAAGGGAAAAAGTTATAATTTTTGTACTCACCATAGGAAGTCTTGCTTACTTTTTCTCATTTTTCCTTTTTCCACTATCCCTATATGTAAAAATTGTGGCTCTTCACCACAAAATGTACTTGACAATCAGGTTGTTTTCTGATCAAGGGTACAAAAAATGCGAAATTTCCTGTATGGTAAAGGTGACCAAACCATCAACCATGGAGGAAATTTCGCATGCAATCTCAGTTTATCAAAGATTTGATCACTTTACCAGGCTTTCTTATTCATGGAGAACGAAAAGAGGGAGAACGATGGATTTTTGAACTTTCCCTCCCTCCTCATTGTCCGATCTGCCCGACTTGCTTCGGACGGACAACCAAAATATCATCGAAACGAAAACAATGGATTCATGGCTATACCAATACGGTCGGTTTATTTTGGATTGAACTTCCCATAGAAAGACGGCGTTGCCAAGCCTGTTTTCTGACGTTCACCGTTTCTTATCCGGGACTTCCGTCTCACAGTATCGCGACGGAATCGTTTCAACATTGGGTCGCCCAGTTATGCATCGGAAAAACGATTCAAGAAGTCGCTCGCTTGTTACAACTCGCCTATACGACAGTAGAACGCTGGTTTTATCAATATGCCCCGGCTCTTTTACCAACATCGAATCCTACAGTAGTATGTGTGGATGAATTCGCTTTCCGAAAGGGACATGATTACGGAGTAGCGGTGATGGATACACAGACTCGGAATGTCCTTTCCATTGCTTCTGGAAAAAATGAAGAAGCCATTGTGGAGGCGCTTCAACCCGTCGCCTCCAAAGTGAAGTATGTTGTCAGCGACTTGGCTCCTGCCATGAGAAAAGCCATTGAAAAGGTATGTCCAAAAGCCATCCATGTTCTTGACCACTTCCATGTGATTCAGTTATTCACCGATGCACTGGAACGTTGTCGCAAATACCTTGCCAAAGGCGGAACCAAACATGGAAGCGTTCGCCGCGTGTGCCGATTGTTAAGCCAACGTCCAGAAAAATTAACAGAAGAAGAGAGACAGGAAGTTCGACAATGGTGCCAAGAAAGTGCTTATTTACGTGATGTCTATCAAGCACTTCAACATTTCCGTTACGTATCCAAAAGCCAAACAAGAAAGCAAGCCGAAACTCGTTTGACCCAATGGTTTGACCGGTACCTTTTTAGCGACTGTGCCGCCGTACGCAGTATTGCCAAGGCACTCATCACCCGAAGAGACGCAGTGCTTTCTTGCATCGTTTTTTCTTACTCAAATGGTCCAATGGAAGGAATCAACAACAAAATAAAATTGATCAAAAGGCGAGGATATGGGTATCGAAATATCCAGCGTTTTACTTTGCGTGTCCGTCTAGAGACCTCTATCACATTTTAACGTAAAAATCAAGTACATCTTTTGGTGATGAACCAAAATTGTGGACAAATGGTATTTATTTGCTGCTTGGTATTTATCGTTAACCCTTATTATAATGCTAGTTTATACTGTAATACATCGTTTCATGGGGAACTATGAAAATGTGGGATTCACCGAGCAATTTTACTCTTTGAAAAAAACGATAGAAGCTGCATGTAGTATAAACGTTAACCTATTTACGAAGAAAGAGTCCGAGAATGAGACGAATGCTTGGGTGTATAGTACTCCTTTTGCATCTAAAAAAAGCATTAACATTTACATGACAGAAGGTTTGATAAAAAAATTTACTTTAGATGAGGTAAAGGCAGTGTTATTTCACGAAATTGGACATATCAAACGAAAGCATGGTCGTTGGATACTGTTTATTACTTTTGGAGTAGCGACGCTTATTAGTTTGCTGATGTTCTTTACTAGAAAAATTATGCTAGGATTTGGATGGGGACAGTATATCCTTATTTTTCCAGTTGGTATAATCGCTTTAATAGGGCTCACAGAATGGCTTCCGAATAAAATTAGTAAAATGTTTGAACACCAAGCAGATGAATTTGCTGTAAGGCAATTGGGGAATAAGGAGTTATATATTCAAACATTAATGAAGTTAGAGCGAATCAGTGAAAAAGAGAATGACGAGTTTGACTTCAAAAGGAAAGAGTGGAAAGAAACTCATCCATCCTTCCAAAAAAGAATTAACTTTATCAAGGACTTGGTATGAACGTGAAAAATATATTTCGACTTAAGGCGTTTGGTATGGCATTTTTGGAAAGAAATCGAGATGTTTTTTTACTTTCACTTTTAATTGTTTTAATAAGTTTTTTGGACCAATGATTTATTTGCAGTTAACTGATGTAAGAGAAGCAACAGACATGGAACAGGAGGCTGTAGTAATAGTTTCAGAAAACCTCGATGATGAGGAGCTTACGTGGCAGTCTATATTTTTTCATAATTTCATGATTTTATTGCCAGCATGTATTGGTGTGTTTTCATTTGGTTTCGTTTCTTTTTGGTATATCCTTTTACAAGGATATTTATTAAGTACTAGTAGGGGCTGTCTTTGAAAGTCAAATCGCCATTGAAAACAAAAAATCATAAACACCGATATATTAACGTTTCTAAAGCATTAATGGGGGCGTCATAAGCCGTAAAAACGACTTATTAAACACCCCCATTCTCTTTTTGGTTTGTATTTAAATATACAATTTTTCATGGTGTTTTTGAAATCCTAGCAATTATACTTGTTGGGGCATTCGCACTAAAGCCTGCAGTAGTGACTTTTAAGTGCATTATATTAAAAAAGCCCTTTTTCCAAAAAAGAGATTTTAAAGATATGTCTATACTGTTTGTGCTCTATGTATTTTTTCTTTTCTTGGCAGCGTTAAATTGAAGGTCTTATAACAACAAGGCTTTGAGATGGGGACTTATATGAAAAAAATTTGGCTTATATGGAACAATCGGACACGGTTAACTATTAATAAAATTGTGTACCAGGATGAAAGCATGATAATAGTTAGTAGTTCCTATTTTACAAGTGTTATATGGAATTTAATTTACAATCAACCCTATATATGGTAATCTAGGGGGTTGAAGGGATTTGTATAAAATTGCTAATTTAGGAGATAGTAACAATGAAGCAATGTGTAGACCTGAAAAAAATTGTGATTTTAGGATTACTTGCTAGTCTTTTAACTTTTGCATTAGGTTAAATGGCAGCTCAAGTTACTACTGAAATAGGAACTGTAAATTCATCTTTCGCATGATTAGCTACTAAACTCGGAATTAAACAGGCTACAGCAGGGCTTATTATTGATTTGGTTTCTGGAGGTTCAACTCTTTGGTCGATTGTTGCGGCAGTAGCTGGACTTAGCGGCGCAATTGGAGGTATTACTGCAATTAAAGCCGTTATTCAAAATTCAGGAAGAAAATATGCTATTGCTTGGTAATTAAAGCTGAAAGAGTACAAGCACAAGCTGCGGAAATCCGGCAAAACTTGTATTCGCAGCTAATACTAAAATTAACAAGCCCCCTCTTTTTTCTGTTTACCTAGTCAGGAGGTGCCAGTTAAATAATGTTTACTAGTAATTCTGTCTTTTCTTTTTTAGATAAAATGATCAATATAATAAAATATAACAGAAAATCTGCTCTGCGAAAATTTTTAGCAGACTGGCAGCTGGATAAAATTGATCTTAGAAAGATATATAGATGGATTACACTCATTATGATTTTTATTATGAGTGCTTTGTTTTTTTTCACAGTATTTTTAACTGGTTATATCATCAAAGATCTAGATGCAAATACATGGTTAAATGTCTTTTTGAGCTTTGTAATATTTCTTGCTTTCTTCAACTCATTAAGTTTCTTTAATAAAAAATCTTCTGTTTTTTATTATGACACGACAAAAATGTTGTCTCAATTAAAAAGTTATAGAGTGTTGCAAGTCATTGCTTCTATTTATGGTGACTCATTGAAAAATACAGTGATAATGTGGTTCGTTTTGTTAATGCCTGTAGTTTTAGGGATACATATAAATTACCCAAGTTTTGAGCTGAAATTTTTGATTTACTATTTTCCGCTATTTAGTCTATTAAGTTTAATAATGACTATGTTTTTTTCATACTTCCGCTTTTTGTTTGCCCATTTTTTTTATATACAATCACTGCGTTTATTAAATCGCTTTTTTCTATTTATAGTCGTTGGGCTCTTATTTTTTTTATTACCCTTCACGATCGCTTCACTGTTATTCAATTCACAAAAATTTGGAATTAAATTAGCAAATATTGTGATAAAATATCAGTCTTTTTTAATGGAACTCGGTCTGCCTAAGGACATATATAATCTCGAGTTTCATAAACTTTTCATCGTTTTTCTTTTCATGCTATTCATAGCTGGTGTATTCACTTTGATATGGATCAAAACATTAAATCATTTAGATTTAATACCTTATTACCAAATTCGTACCCGTAAAAGCTCTATATCTGATAAAGATAAGTTCATAAATACGAATAAATATTTTTTTGTAAAAGACATACTTCATATTAAGCGTGTTAGTTCATGGTTTATTGGGCATATAGGAAAAACTATATTAGGCTTGCTAGTATTTATCGGAATCGCCTTGCCAGTCGTACAACATTTTATTGATTCAACATCACCGTTGTTTTTTTTATCCATTATAACAGTATTTGCTTTTGCCATATTTCAAATTGTTGGCGACTCACTAAAAATGATATTAGCGATTGATACAGAGGCCAAGAATATACACTTGCTTGTTTATACCAAATATACAATGTGGGATATTGTCAAAGAAAAATGGTATATATATTTTATTTTTACATTTCTAGTCACTTTTTTCGTCGTCTTATTATCTTCTGTTTTTATAAATGTAAATATTTTTCTGTATGCTTTATCAATCACTATTATGCTCACCTATGGTGGACTGAGTGGTTTATTTCAAATATTCTCAACAGCGTTATACCCACGGATAAATTGGGAGCATCCCTATGAAATTGGTGAATCCCATAAAGCTAATTTTATAGAAAGCATTTTAAATAATGGTCTAACTTATCTATACACGGTTTTCATAGGAGGATTACTGATCGCAGATCAATTTTTCGGATTAAAATTAAACACTGTGGTTGCATGTATTCTTATATTAATTCTCGTTGCTTTTTTCTTTTGCGCTTATGCCATCGTTGCTGCGTATACTAAACAAATTTCAGTCAGGGAGGTTTTCTTAAAAAATGATTAAGGTGAAAAATTTATCTAAAAGATATGATGAAAATATCGTTTTAGATAACCTTAATTTCCAAGTGGATACGGGTTGTATCTATGGGATTGTTGGTACGAATGGTGTTGGGAAAACTACCTTTCTACGTATCCTTGCAGGTTTATCCAAACCAGATCATGGTGAAATATACATTGATAACATAAAACGTGTTGGTAATAATAGTAATAAAAAAATAAGTTTTGTTCCTGATTCCGCTTCTTTATATGAATATTTAAGCGGGGAAGAATATCTTTTGTTCTTTGCATCTATTTTAGATGTTCCGAAAGAGTTGCGAAAAGATAAAGTTTCTTATTTACTTGACCTCTTCAATTTAACATCAGCAAAAGATGAATTGATTAAGACATATAGCCACGGAATGAAACAAAAGGTATCTATTGCATCAGCATTATTGAACGATCCAGATATATTATTATTAGATGAACCTTTGACAGGAATCGATTTAATCAATTCACATATTATAAGACAGTATATAAAAAAGTTTGTAAAAGCAGATAAAACAGTCATTCTAACGACACATTTACTTGAATTGGCACATTCTCTATGCGATAAAATAGGGATTTTACATAAAGGTAAAATTGTCGAGGAATTTTCAACCAATAAATTAAGTCTCGATTCAATAGAAAAGCGTATTACATCAGTTTACTTAGGTAAAAATTCTGGAGAAATGATGAGCAAATGAATTTTCAGGGAAGGGGTATAAAAGATGTTGTTCGTAAGCTTGTATCGAATAACAAAATATTGTTTGTCATTTCTTTACTTTTATTTTTTGGGGGATGGCAGGGGGGTATTTGTTTAGAATAGATGCAGTAAGAGGAGACTTAAACTATATACAGGCTTCTGATGTAGAAAACTTACTTTTTAATAATATAAAGGCATCACTAGTTATTGCTTCAGGATTACTTTCTCTTGGTATTTCTACTGTTATATTTTTGATAACCAATGGGTTAATAGTCGGTTCCTCTATTCAGCAGCAATTGGAGCTTGGATTGTCTATTTCAAGTATTTTTGTAAAGCTAATCCCGCATGGAATATTTGAGATACCTGCGATATTAATAAGTGGAATCATTGGATTAAAAGGCGTATCAATTATTATTGAATATTTCCGTACTTCTTTAAGTGCAAAACAGCTAATAAAACAGACGTTATTTGAAATAGCCCTATTAACCAGTATAATATTAATTTTCCTTACATTGGCAGCAATAATAGAATGGTATATAACCCCATTATAATATTGGAGGTCATGTCATGAGTGCAAAATTTGCAAATTTTCTATCAACTGCCCTTTTTTTCTTAGCATTGATCGTTATAGTACTAACTAAAAATCTATATTTAGGTTTATTCCCCTTAATTTTGTCTATGTTTATTCTTACTTGGCAATTAGAAGGAAAGATAAACAATAAAATGTTAAAATTCCTTTTTTTGGGCTTTGAATTACTGTTTCTTTTTATACTCTCATTTTTTTTAATTTATCATCTTCTTACGAGGGGGATATAAATGAATATTATTCATAAACCAAGTATCAAGTTGGTATGGTTTGGAATATTGGTAAATTAGTTATTGTTTAACATTTTATTTTTTACAATTAGGAAGTACTCTTCTTTCAAACAGAATGCTGAATTTATAACCATTGACCAAGGAAGGCTTAGGCAGTATGTGATTTGCTTATCCCAAAAAGTATAGTCTTACATTGGTCAGTTGTGCAACTATTTTCGAATTAAAACAAAGTCATTATTGTTTTCAAAAATGATTTTGACTGAAAAATAACTGGCCAAATCACAAAATAGAGATGACGTTGATATTGAGCTGCCTGATGTTTTTGCAACGATAAAAGTTCAACTATTTCGCTCCGATTAATGTGTACGTCTTCATGATCCTGCATAGATAGCGAATCGGTCAGGGGGAAAATTGCCTTTGGCTGCGAGAAAGCTCAAGGAAGTTTCGGCATATTACCCTTTCTGGAAAAGATTATCCCTAATTTTTTATATCGCCCATATTTTAGGTACAGGGAGATCTTTGGCTTTTTTATTTAGGTACTTGCACTACTAATACGTGTCTGCATAGATTATGGTGAAATATTTAAACACAAAGGATGAGTGCACATGGTTGCATATTTGGATTACACATCACCTAAAACGCAATTCACCTTCGATGTCAACAAGAGTAGATCGTTCACAAAGGATAAACACAACTTTATAAATATCTTGGGAATTAAACAGTTAAACACATTAGAAAACATATCTTTATTGGATATTTTTTTAAGCAAAAATAATGTTATAGAACCTCACTATCATCAAAATGCAGCTGAGCTGGTCTATTGTATTTCCGGTGCTGCCACTGTCTCGATGTTGAACCCATTTACAAAACAAATTCATAACTATCCAATTAAGCCGGGGCAGGTGGTAAATATTCCGCAAGCATGGTGGCATTACGAAGTAGCAACCAAGGATAATACACACCTTCTGGCAATATTTGATGCCCCGACTCCTGAGGTGATTTTAGGTTCAGATATCTTAAAGCTTACTCCGTCAAATATCATGGCGCATACTTATTGCCTGAATGAACAGGAATGGAAGAAAACTATAGCTCCTATTCAACCGAACACATTTATCGGCCCACATAAAAACTGTAAACGTAAGAAATATGAAAATGATCAAACTAGATCGACCCGCCAAAATCCAAATTATATCCATCATTATCATCATTACCCTTATAATTACCCATTCGCATCTTATAGTCCCAGCCTTTCCTAAGGCAGAACCTTTAAAGGAGGTATTTTTCCTTTGATAGGTTTTGTTTTGAGAATTTACTGAAAATTCCAGTCGTATGATACAGTTCCTGATTATAGAAATCTTATGGCAATTCTCTTTTTTTGTTGAAACCATCTCTTAGATAAGGAAAAGGTGGTTGGAAACATTGCTTCGTAAGCTGTTAGGGTATAATCACTGGAAGAATGTTTCAGGAAGAACTATGCTAAGCAAATATGCGGCGGTGAGCGACATGTGGTGTAACTCCTCAACTCATGAATTCGTTTCGCAAATATTCTTAAACCCTTGGGCAATCCAGTAAAGTAAAAGGATTTGTCCAAGGGTTTTATGTTTGCCGAAGGAGGTTTTCATGATTTGCCTTAAAAATCTTTATACATACTTTGCAACAGTTAGTTCCCAAAACGAAAAAAAGGCGGGGGTTTTTGCATAACTAAGTTGATTTTTGATCAAGCGGTGTTGAAGGGAGGGCTTCTCTGTTTGCAAATTGTCCAATTGTAACCGCAGGTTTAAATCCTTTTTGCCAATTGGTTCGACCAGCAGCTTGAAAATAGAATAATCGAATGGCTTTCACTCTGTTGTGTCCGTTAAAATAAAAACATTTACACTTATCTACTGAATGAATCAATTACTTCCTGTTCCATAGAACAGCAGGAACGATTTCGAAAATCTATTAAAATATGTCTCCATCGTTAAAAGGTGAACAAGCTTGAGGAAGTCATGATGAGAACAAGGATTCAGTCACCTCAAAAACAATTTGACAAAAGAAAAAGCTGCTAGCCGCTTGTCAACGATGTTTTATGTTTAATTTTCATTATCAGCAATGACAAGCTGGATATTGTGTTTTTTGGCAAATTCCTGGTATTGCTCGCTCGGAGCAGTGTCCGTAATAATATAATCAACCTCATCAAGACGGCAATAAGTCATTAAAGCGTATTTATCAAATTTATCATGATCTACCAATAAATAAACTTGTTCACTTCTTTTTACAATTGTTTGTTTTATTTCGCTTTCAAGCGGGGAAGAGTTCGTTACGCCATTTGAAATGGAGATGCCGGTTGATGCCATGAAAGCTTTATTAATATTGTAGCTTTGTAATATATCCATATTTTTGAGACTGACGAACGATTTCGTTTTACGTTCAAATACTCCACCTGTTGTCAGAACGTTTAAGTTTGGATAAGGGTACGAATTTATAATAAAGTCCAAATTGTTTGTGATGATCGTAACCTGTTTTGTTTGCAAATATTCCACCATTTCCAATGTTGTTGTTCCCGAATCAATATAAATAATATCGCCGTCCTCAACATATTTTGCGGCTGCTTTGGCAACGGCTTTTTTCTGCTTTTGATTGCGGGTTTGTCTGACCGTAAATGATTCTAATGTTGTATGATTAACAGCAACTCCTCCGTACACCTTTTTGATCGTTCCCCGTTCAACTAATTGTTGAACATCGCGCCGGATGGTGTTTTTCGACACATTGAATTCCTTAACAAGTTCGTCCAACGAAACGGTTTGATGTTCAAAAACATATTTTTCTATTTGTTCTATTCGTTTAGATTTTAACATGTGGATCCCTCTTGCTTTCTTTAGTTTTCACTGGCTAATATTTGAAACAAATTATAAAGTTAACCAAAACTTAACCATCAACGTTAATTATATCTATATTACCCTATAAGTTCAATAATAATGAAGATTTAGCCGATTAGTAGCAGAAATATTTTAAAATTTTTGTTGACTGAAAACGCTTTTAATATTATCATAAAAATCGAGATATAACCAAAATATAACTAATATATAACAATAATATCATCAATTTTTTAAAAAACATACCAACTATTTATGATCAACTAGTGTTGATGAATTAAGGGGGACAGAAAATGTCTAACGCATTAAAATTAAAAAATTACATTAATGGCGAATGGGTTGAAAGTAAAGCAACAAAATATGAAGATGTTTACAATCCTGCTACTAAAGAAGTAATTGGCCAAGTTCCTCTTTCTACAAAAGAGGAAGTGGATGAAGCTGTAGAAGTTGCCAAAAAAGCTTTTGAGGAATGGAAAAACGTCCCTGTTCCTCGCCGTGCAAGAATTCTATTTAATTTTCAGCAGCTGTTAATAAAGCATAGGGAAGAATTAGCGCGGATCATTACGATTGAAAATGGAAAAAGTTATTCTGAAGCATTAGGAGAAGTTCAGCGCGGAATAGAAAATGTAGAGTTTGCGGCAGGAGCGCCTACTTTAATGATGGGGGATTCCTTATCAACGATTGCGACTGATATTGAGGCGACCAATTACCGCTATCCGATCGGCGTGGTCGGCGGGATTACTCCGTTTAACTTCCCGATGATGGTGCCTTGCTGGATGTTCCCAATGGCAATAGCGCTTGGCAATACTTTTATATTAAAACCATCTGAAAGAACACCGCTCTTAATCGAAAAATTAGTCAACTTGTTTACAGAAGCGGGTCTTCCAAAAGGTGTATTAAATGTGGTAAATGGAGCGCATGATGTTGTCAACGGAATTTTGGATCATCCGGATATCAAAGCGATTTCGTTCGTTGGCTCCAAGCCGGTTGGCGAATACGTTTATAAACGGGCTAGTGAAAATTTAAAACGTGTTCAGGCGTTGACTGGAGCGAAAAACCATACGATTGTGTTAAAGGATGCCAACTTGGATGATGCTGTTACCAATATTATTTCTTCAGCATTCGGATCAGCAGGAGAACGATGCATGGCATGTTCAGTTGTGACGGTGGAAGAAGAAATTGCTGATCAATTTATCGCCAAGTTAAAAGAAGAAACAGAAAATATTAAAATGGGCAACGGCCTTGATGACGGTGTCTTGCTAGGACCGGTCATCCGAGAAGAAAATAAAAAACGCACGATCCGTTATATTGAAAAGGGTGTAGAAGAAGGCGCGACCTTGGTATGTGACGGACGCAATCGTGCAACAGACGACGGGTTTTTTATCGGACCAACGATTTTTGACCATGTTACAACTGATATGACCATTTGGAAGGACGAAATTTTTGCACCTGTCTTATCGATCATTCGGGTGAAACATTTAAAAGAAGCGATCGAAATTGCAAATAGATCTGAGTTTGCCAACGGCGCATGTATTTTTACAACGAACGCCCAAGCCATTCGCTATTTCCGCGAAAATATTGATGCAGGTATGCTAGGCGTTAACTTAGGAGTGCCGGCTCCAATGGCGTTCTTCCCGTTCTCCGGATGGAAGTCTTCGTTCTTTGGAACATTGCACGCCAACGGAAAAGACAGCGTTGATTTTTATACGCGCAAAAAGGTTGTCACAGCGCGCTATAAAACGCCAAGTTTTGAATAATAGATTGGTAATGTGATAGAAGATTCATCCTTCAGGCTCATTATTCAGCTTCATGAGCCTGAAAATGAATCGGAAAAGAGAGCGCGACGGCTTTGTCAAAAGCTTTAAGAAAACAATTGTTTTTTCGGTTTTCTTTCCTTTAAGAAAAAGAAAACCGCCGCCATGTGAGGGAGGTATATATGAGTCATTTGCTGCGAAAACCGAACAATAAAGAAATCGAAAAGGGAGTAATAGTTGTTCATGAAGTAACATCAGAAAACTCTCCTTTGGAATATGTGGGATTTAAAGTCATTGATTTAGATCCGAACGCAAAATATTCGGAATTATTAGGAAACCAAGAATGCTGCATCGTCGCCTTAACGGGAAAAATTAATGTTTCAGTCGGTGATGAAAATTTCAAAAATTTAGGCACGCGGGAAAGTGTTTTTGAAAAGATCCCGACGGACAGCGTATATGTTTCCAATCAGCGCCATTTTGAGGTTGAAGGAGTAACAAAAGCGCGCGTTGCCTTATGCTATTCCCCGTCTGAACGTCAGCTGCCTACGAAATGGATTAAAGCAGAAAATGTAGGAATCGAGCATAGGGGGATACTTAACAATAAACGTTTTGTCCACAATATTTTGCCTGATTCAGATCCAAGTGCGAATAGTCTTTTAGTGGTGGAAGTGTTTACGGAAAGCGGCAATTGGTCAAGCTATCCTCCGCATAAGCATGACCGTGATAACTTACCAAATGAGTCGCTATTGGAAGAGACCTATTATCATGAAATGGATCCGCCTCAAGGATTCGTTTTTCAGCGAGTTTATACGGACGATCGTTCACTAGATGAAACGATGACAGTTGAAAACGGTGATGTTGTCATCGTGCCGAAAGGATATCATCCGGTCGGCGTACCAGACGGTTATACCTCTTATTATTTAAATGTTATGGCAGGCCCGAAACGGATTTGGAAATTTTACAATGACCCTGATCATGAATGGATATTGAAACGTTAAAAAATACAAGGAGCTGTTTATCAAAGATGAGATATGATTTCAATACCGACAGAGAATTTGACATCATTGCAATTGGCCGTGCATGCATTGATTTAAACGCTGTGGAATACAACCGTCCGATGGAAGAAACGATGACTTTTACAAAATATGTTGGAGGCTCTCCGGCTAATATTGCCATTGGCTGTTCAAAATTAGGGCTGAAGGCTGGATTCATCGGAAAAATTTCAGACGATCAGCATGGCCGTTTTATTGAGCAGTATATGCGCAATGTTGGGGTTGACACATCCCATATGGTCGTTGATCAGGAGGGGCATAAAACCGGATTGGCTTTTACAGAAATTAAAAGTCCGGAAGACTGCAGCATCTTAATGTATCGTGAAAATGTAGCAGACCTCTATTTGAAACCGTCCGAGGTAGATGAGGAATATATCAAAAGATCCAAAATTTTGCTTGTTTCCGGTACGGCGCTATCTAAAAGCCCTTCGAGAGAAGCTGTTTTGAAAGCGATCTCTCTGGCGAAAAAACATGATGTGAAAGTCATATTTGAATTGGATTATCGCCCGTACACTTGGATATCTACTGATGAAACTTCTGTTTATTATTCATTGGTGGCGGAAAAGGCAGACGTTGTGATCGGCACCCGCGACGAATACGATATCATGGAAGGAACAAAAGACGGGAAAAACGAAGAGACCGTTCGCTATTTGTTTCAGCATTCGCCGGACCTGATTATCATTAAGCATGGCGTTGAAGGCTCTTATGCGTATGCGAAATCAGGTGAAACATTTCAAGCGAATGCTTATCGGACAAAAGTATTAAAAACGTTCGGTGCAGGGGATGCATACGCTTCAGCCTTCTTGTATGCGCTAATTACAGGCAAGGACATTGAGACGGCTTTAAAATACGGGAGCGCCTCAGCAGCTATTGTCGTCAGCAGACACAGCTCTTCTGATGCAATGCCGAAAGCAGAAGAAATCGAACAACTCATTGCCGAAAGATCTTAATTGAATACGATCAGGGGTGAAAAAGATGGGAACTATCCGGCTGACAACAGCTCAAGCTTTAATCAAATTTTTAAACCAACAATACATTCACGTTGACGGTAAAGAATTTCCCTTTGTGGAAGGAATCTTCAATGTGTTCGGACATGGCAATGTTTTAGGAATTGGTCAGGCGCTTGAGCAAGATCCCGGCCATTTAAAAGTAATTCAAGGGAAAAATGAACAAGGAATGGCGCATGCAGCCATTGCTTACAGCAAACAAATGCTTCGGCAAAAAATATTTGCCGTCACCACGTCGGTTGGACCGGGGTCGGCCAACTTGGTCGCGGCAGCGGGTACAGCTCTTTCCAATAATATTCCCGTCCTTCTGCTCCCTGCAGATACCTTTGCAACCCGCCAGCCTGATCCTGTTTTGCAGCAAGTGGAACATGAATATAGTACGGCGGTGACAACCAATGATGCGCTCAAGCCCGTATCAAGATATTGGGATCGGATCACACGCCCTGAACAGTTGATGTCAAGTTTAATCAGAGCATTTGAAGTGATGACAGATCCGGCCAAAGCGGGTCCTGCGACCATCTGCATTTCGCAAGATGCCGAAGGGGAAGCGTTTGATTTTGATGAGAAATTTTTTGAAAAACGGGTGCACTATCTTGACCGCAAATTGCCGACCGATCGAGAGCTAAAGGGAGCTGCAGAATTAATAAAATCAAGCAAAAAACCACTTATCATTGTGGGCGGCGGTGCAAAATATTCCCAAGCGAGGGATATTTTAATCAAGCTTTCCGAGAAGCATGATATTCCGCTTGTCGAAACGCAAGCCGGAAAATCGACAGTCGAATCAACATTTAAAAATAATTTGGGCGGAATCGGAGTAACCGGAACATTAGCTGCCAATAAAGCGGCTAAAGAAGCGGATTTGATTATTGGAGTGGGAACAAGATATACAGATTTTACGACTTCGTCGAAAACAGCGTTCAATTTTGAACAGGCAAAGTTTTTGAACATTAATGTCAGCCGTTTGCAGGCCTATAAAATGGATGGTTTTCAAGTAGTCGCAGATGCCAAAACAACTTTGGAGCTGTTATTCCCGCTGTTGGACGGGTATAAAAGCGAATTCGGAGATCAAATTGTCGAATTAAAAGAGGAGTGGCTGAGAGAGCGCGACCGTTTAAGCAAGATAGTGTTTGACAGGGAAAACTTTACACCGGAAATAAAAGATCAGTTTTCCCAAGAAGTGCTGAATGAATATGCAGATGCGTTAAATACAGAATTGGCGCAGACCACCGCATTATTGGCGATTAATGAAGCGGTTTCGCCTGACAGTATCATCATCGGTTCAGCTGGTTCATTGCCTGGAGATCTTCAACGCTTATGGCATTCAACAGAACCTAACACATACCATATGGAATACGGGTATTCGTGTATGGGATATGAAGTGTCGGGTGCTTTAGGAATCAAGCTTGCGCAGCCTAACAAAGAAGTTTATGCCATGGTCGGCGACGGCAGCTTCCTCATGCTGCATTCTGAATTGGTTACAGCCATTCAATATAATCATAAAATTAATATTTTGCTGTTTGACAACTCAGGATTTGGCTGTATTAGCAACCTGCAAATGGGCAATGGAATGGGAAGCTATTATTGCGAATTCCGAACACATGACAATCAAATCATGAACATTGATTATGCAAAAGTGGCTGAAGGCTACGGAGCCAAAACTTACCGTGCCAATACAGTCGAAGAATTGAAAGCAGCATTAGAAGATGCCAAGAAACAAAATGTATCTACTTTAATAGAAATGAAAGTGCTTCCAAAGACCATGACAAATGGCTATGAAAGCTGGTGGCATGTCGGGGTTGCGGAAGTCTCTGAAAAGGAAAGTGTGCAAAAAGCATTTAAAGAAAAACAAGAAAATTTAAAAACTGCCAAACAATATTAAAGAAGGAGACAAACAATGGGAGAGCAAGACATCTTATGGGGAATTTCGCCGATTGGCTGGAGAAATGATGATATACCGGAAATCGGAGCTGAAAATACGTTGCAGCACCTTTTAAGCGACATTGTTGTCGCAGGTTTTGAAGGCACCGAAGTCGGCGGCTTTTTCCCTGAGCCGAAAGTGTTAAACAAGGAATTGAAGCTGCGAAACTTAAAAATAGCAGGACGGTGGTTTAGCAGTTTTATTATCCGCGACGGCATAGAAGAAGCTAAACGGGCTTTCCATCAGCATTGTCAATACTTGTATGAAGTTCATGCAGATGTGGCAGTAGTTTCTGAGCAGACTTACAGCATTCAAGGTACCGATAAAAATGTTTTTTCCGAAAAGCCGCACTTTACAGATGCCGAGTGGACCCAATTATGCGAAGGCCTGAACGAACTGGGAAAAATCGCTGTGCAGTACGGTTTGAAATTAGTTTATCACCATCATATGGGAACGGGGGTTCAAACCCTTCCGGAGATTGATCGGTTAATGGAAAACACTGATGCAAACTACGTGCACCTGCTCTATGACACAGGCCACATCTATGTTTCCGATGAAGATTGCCAGCAGCTATTAAACAAGCATATTGACCGCATAAAACACGTGCACTTTAAAGATGTAAGAAAAAAGATAATGGAGGAGTGCAAAAAAGAAGGAAAATCATTCATGAATTCCTTCTTAAGCGGAATCTTTACGGTACCAGGGGACGGCTGCATTGATTTTACCGTACTTTATCAAAAACTATTGGACCATCAATACAAAGGATGGATTATCGTTGAAGCCGAACAAGATCCGTCAATAGCCCATCCATTGGAATACGCTTTAATTGCTCGTAAGTATATAAATGAAAAATTATTAAACAACTCTTAAGCAGGGCATGGGGGATGAAACAAACAACAGTTTCGCTCTTTAAAAAAATGTCACCCGTTAATCGAAACAATCGATTCGTAACTTTGATTGTAATGGGATGCTGGGCGGTCATGATTTTACCTTTGCCGTTCAGAAAATTTTGTGAAAGGTGATCAAAATGGAAAAAGTAAAGTGGGGAATTATGAGTGCAGCTAATATTGCTTACGAGCAGCTTCTTCCTGCCCTGAGACAATCCTCTCGTTCCGAAGTTGTAGCGATTGCGAGCAGAAGCAAAGAAAAAGTCGCCCGATTCAATATTCCAAAGGTTTATAGTGATTACGATCAATTGTTAGAAGATGAATCGATAGATGTAGTTTATATTCCTCTTCCAAATGCCCTGCACGCCGAATGGGCAATAAAAGCTGCACAGAAGGGAAAGCATATTTTAGTAGAAAAGCCTGCAGCTGTTAGTACGAAAGAATTATTGAAGGTAAAGGAAGCTGTAGAGCAAAACAACGTAATTTTTATGGAAGCCTTTATGTATCAATTCCATAAACAACATGCACGTGTAAAGGATTTATTGGCTTCGGGGATGATCGGAAGCATATTGCATGTAAAATCACATTTTTCTTGGAGTTTGCAAGACCGGGATGATATTCGTTTAAACCCCGCATTAGGCGGAGGAGCTATGTGGGATGTCGGGTGTTACGGAGTTCATGCGATGAGCCAGATCATCGGAATAAAACCAGAGAAAGTTGTTATGTTGGGGGAAGTTGACCCTGAACATAAAGTGGATATGTTATCAACTTGTATCTTTGTAGATGAGTTTGGAAGAACAGCCGAAATTACCGCCAGCATGAAGCTGCCATTTATTAATCGGTATGAAATTATAGGAGAGCGCGGAACCATTTTAGTAGATTCCTCTTTTCGGCCTGATGTGTCATCAGATCAAAAGGGCAAAGTAATTGTAAAAGATGACAATAACGAAATAATACTGTTTGAAACATATAAAGATAATCAGTATTTCAATCAAGTGGAGCATGTAAATGATTGCATTATCAACGGAAAACAACCAGTTTATGGAATCCGAAATTCTATTCAAGTTATTCATTATATAGAAAAAGGTTATGAATCTTTGCGCAATCAATCCGTAGTAGCAAGTCTAAATAAATTTTAGGAAGGTAATGAAAATGAACAGAAAAATTCGCTGTGCAGTGATCGGGCTAGGACGTCTTGGATATTGGCATGCCGTAAACGTTAAGACAAAAATCCAATCCGCCGAACTAGTATACATTTGTGATAGAAATGAAGAGCTTGCCAAAAAAGTTTCCATAGAATTAGATGTTCCTAACTTCACTACAAATCCAAGTGATATTTTTTCCAATGATCGGATTGAGGCTGTTATCATTGCTTCTCCTACGAGTACGCATTTTGAACTGTTGAAGGAAGCAGCTTTTAGCAATAAAGCAGTTTTTGTTGAAAAACCGCTTGTCAGCAATTTAGACGAAGCGAAAGAAATTTTTGAAATAATGAAGCGGCATAACACAATTTGTCAGGTCGGCTTTATGAGACGGTTCGATCCAGCGTACGCTGAAGCCAAAAAAAGAATTTTAAGAGGAGATATCGGAAAACCAATTTATTTTCGGGGAATTTCCCGCGATCCAGCATCGCCTCCTGAAGAATTTATAAAAAATAGCGGCGGTATATTTATTGATATGGCCATTCATGATTTTGACATTGCAAGGTATTTAATGGAATCAGACGTTGAAGCAGTATCAGCTCACGGCAAAGTTTTAAAATATCCGTTTATGTCCAAATATCAAGATGTGGATCAATCTCTCTGTTATTTAGAATTTGAATCGGGAGCCGTTGGTGACGTTGAATCCAGCAGAAATGCCCATTATGGCTATGATATACGTGCGGAAGTAATAGGTACGGAAGGAACTATTTTTATTGGCGGCTTGCGTCAACATAACATTCAAGTTTTGACCAGTTCTGGCGCAGTTCATGATATTGTTCAAGATTTTCCGACTAGATTTAAAGACGCCTATTATCTCGAGCTGGAAGACTTTTTCAATGCTTTACTAGAGGGGTATCAACCTAAAGTAACTGTTGAAGATGGAGTAAAAGCTCAAGAAATTGCTGTTGCGGCACAAGAATCGTTTTTTAAGCAAGAAAAAGTTTCCTTGAAAACATCTAAAATATTATGATTTTGTCTTCAGAATAGCTGTTGATTCTCTTAATAGATTAGTTCCTATACGCAGAGAAAGGAGGAAAAAACATTGGCTAGTGCTGAAGGAAGCTTACTGGTGATGAAGGGCATTAAAAAAAGCTTTTCAAATAATCATGTTTTGAAGGGCATTGATTTTGAAGTGAAACCTGGGGAAGTTCATGTGCTGTTAGGTGAAAATGGGGCTGGTAAATCAACGTTGATTAAAATTTTGACGGGAGCCTATCAAAAAGATGAAGGAGAAATTTATTGGGAAGGCCAGCCGGTTCAAATCAGCTCACCTTTGGATGCCATGCAGCTTGGAATAGCAACGATATACCAAGAACTAAACGTGATTCCAGAGCTGAAAGTCTATGAAAATATATTTTTAGGCCGGGAAATTAAAGGGAATGGAAAATTTTCATTTATCAACCACAAACAAATGAAAGAAAGCGCGAAGCAATTTTTGCAGATGCTTGGACAAGATCCAGCTATTGCAGAGCAGCCGCTCGGTTACTTAGGAATAGGTCAGCAGCAGCTAGTCGAAATTGCGAAAGCTCTTACTTTAGATGCGAAATTAATTATCATGGACGAACCAACAGCGAGTTTGAGCCAGTCGGAGGTAGAACAGTTATATAAAACGGTCGAACAATTAAAAGAAAAAGGAATTGCTATCATATTTATTTCTCATAGACTTGAAGAAATTAAACGAATTGGCGATCGAATCACTATTTTAAGAGACGGCTTTAAAATCGATACACTTCCAGTAAAGACAACGAGCACGGATCATTGGATTGAACTGATGGTAGGTAGAACTCTTGAAGAAAAATATCCAAAACAAACCTTTACGTTAGGGGAAGAAGGCTTTAGAGTCGAAGATTTAAAAGTTAGCGGCTTTAAAGAACCTGTCAGCTTTAGTATTCGCCGCGGCGAAATTGTCGGTATTTCCGGACTTGTTGGTGCCGGCAGAACGGAGCTGGCAAGAGCCATTTTTGGTGCAGATAAAAAGGAAAAAGGGAAGATCTATGTTGACGGAAAATTAGTCGACATTAAATCACCTAGGGACGCCATCTCTGCCGGAATAGCCTTTATTACAGAGGATAGAAAAAGTGAAGGTTTGCTGCTGGATCAGCCGTTATACATGAACATTGTCCTTGCTAATATGGATAACTTTAGAAAAAAGAGCAAATTAATAGATTTGAAAAAAATCAAGCAGGGAGCCATGGACTATGTAAAAGAATTGAAAATCCGCCCGGGAAATATTGAACTGAATGCAAGAAAGCTGAGCGGAGGAAACCAGCAAAAAGTCGTTATAGCCAAATGGCTTTGTACAAAAGCGAAAGTCTTTATATTTGATGAACCGACACGTGGTATCGACGTTGGCGCTAAAGTGGAAGTATATCGGTTGATGAATCAATTAGTTGAAAATGGAGCCATCGTTTTAATGATTTCATCTGATTTGCCAGAAATTTTAGGAATGTGCGATCGCGTACTGGTGATGTCTGAAGGAAAAATAACAGCAGACTTTCCTATAAATGAAGCTTCGCAAGAGAAGATTATGAAAGCGGCTACAGGAGGGAGTAATTGATGAGAGAGTTAGCGGTGAACAGCTCGGAAACGAATGTTGAAAAGAAATCTGTCAAGCATTACCTTAGTAAGTTTGGCGCTCTGATCGGGCTTATCATTTTATGTACAGTTCTCACGATTCTATCGGATAAGTTTTTAACCATCAATAACATCATGAATATCGCCAGACAGTCATCCATTAATGCATTGTTGGCTTTAGGAATGCTCTTGCCGATTTTGACTGCAGGTATCGACTTATCGGTCGGATCCATTTTAGCTATTTCAATCATGTTAATGGGGATTGTTTCCGTTAATATGGGCATGCATCCCATTTTAGGAATTCTTGTTTGCTTATTAGTAGGATGTTTTTTTGGGTGGCTAAACGGAATATTGCTGACAAAGCTTAAATTGCCTCATCCGTTTATTTCTACTCTTGGAACAATGAACATAGCACGTGGTTTAGCGTTGATTGTAACAGCAGCTGCACCTATTGCCGGCTTCCCATATTTAATTCAATTTTTGGGGAGAGAATTTGTCGGTCCAATTCCTGTGAGTTTTTTGCTAGTTATCGTGATGTATATCATTTTCCATATATTTTTAACTAGAACAAAAACCGGAAGATATATTTATGCAATTGGAGGAAATAAAGAAGCAGCTCATTTATCCGGAATCAATGTTGATCGTGTTCTTGTCATTGTTTATACGATCAGTGGTTTTATGGCATCGCTGGCAGGATTAGTTATGGTAGGAAGAGTAAATTCTGCCTTCCCGCTAGCAGGTTTATCATATGAATTGGATGCTATTGCAGCGGTAATTATTGGCGGAGCAAGCTTTTTTGGTGGAGTTGGAACAGTTTGGGGAACTCTGATAGGAGCTTTAATTATTGCTGTGTTGAGAAATGGCCTTAACTTATTGAATGTTTCAGCCGATTTTCAAATGGCAGTCATAGGATTTGTTATTATAGCGGCTGTTTATGTAGATGTGATTAGACAGAGAAAAAGCAAGAAAGACTAACTTTTTCAAAAATAGTGTTAATATTTAAAATTTATTTATAAATTCAAGGGGGATGATTTTATGAAAAAATGGGTGAAATCTTTAGGTGTTGTAGCAATGGCTGCTAGCATGATTATTGCATCCGGATGTGGGGGTGAAAAATCTTCAGGGGGAAGTAGTGAGAAAGAAGGCAACGATTTAGAAGGAAAAACAATATCAGTCGTTTTAAAAACGTTAAGCAGCCCATATTGGAAATATGTAGAGGCTGGTGCGAAAGCAGCTGGAAAAGAATTGGGTGTTGAAGTAAATGTTGTAGGACCAGCTTCAGAGTCTCAAGTGATCGAACAAGTAAATATGATTGAGGACCAAATCAATCAATCGCCGGGGGCATTAGTTGTTTCGCCAACTCAGCCTTCAACTGTTGTTCCTTCACTAGAACAGGCTACACAACAGGGCATTCCTGTATTGCTCATTGATACAGACGCAGAACTGAAAGATAAAACAACATTTATTGGAACAGAAAACTTCACAGCTGGTCAGGAAGCTGGAAAATTGCTTGCATCAATGTTGAATAAAGGGGATGAAGTAGCTCTTATTAGCGGTGCTCTTGGGAACACTGCAACAGATGAGCGTATAAAAGGAGCCAAAAAAGCTTTAGAAGATGCTGGGATGAAAGTAGTAGCTGAACAACCGGCAGATAGTGATAAATCAAAAGCGATGTCAGTAATGGAGAATATATTACAGAACAATAAAAATATTAAAGGTGTATTTGCTGCAAACGATGATATGGCACTTGGAGTGCTCCGGGCAGTTGAAGCTAAAGGAATGAAAATCCCGGTCATTGGCACAGACGGTACAGTTGAAGCTGTTGAATCGATTATAGCCGGAAAATTAGCCGGAACAATTGCTCAAAGCCCTTATGACATGGGATATTTAGGAGTTGAAAATGCAATTAAAGCTATAAAAGGTGAAAAAGTTGAAAAAAGAATTGACAGCGGCATTGATGTCATCACAAAAGAAAATGCGCAAGAAAAATTAGAATTCTTGAAAAGCATTACGAAAGAATAAATTTTTGTTAACTGATGAAAAGATGGTTGTTCGCAACAACAAGTCTGTCGGACACGTAAAAGCATTAAATAGCTCGAGCTTCTTTAGCTCGAGCTCATTAATATAATGATCCTTTATTTACTTAAATAAAAAACTTTTAATGATGAGCAAGCAGATTTCATCATGCCAAATGATGGTCATTTTCTTGGTGAAAATGGAGGAGATCGGAACATGATAAACATTGGAATTATTGGAGCAGGGAGAATCGGGCGGCTGCATGCAGAAAACATGCAGCATATACCAAATGTAAAGATTAAAGGAATATCGGATGTAATGATTGCTCAAATGGAAGATTGGGCAAAAGAAAAGAACATTTCAATAGTTACGGATAATTATGAGGATCTTTTACGTGATCCGGAAATCCATGCCATTTTTGTTTGCTCTCCAACTACTACGCATGCCGAAATTATTAAAAAGGCTGCGGCGGCCGGTAAGCATATCTTTTGTGAAAAACCGGTTAGTTTTTCAGTTGAAGAAACAGTAGAGGTAATTAATGAAGTTGAAAAGGCTGGCGTCAAATTTCAAGTAGGATTTAACAGACGCTTTGATCCGAATTTTAAAAGGCTACACGATCTTGTTCAACAAGGACAAATTGGAACACCTCATATTTTAAAAATTACTTCAAGGGATCCAAAACCGCCAACCATTGATTACGTGCGGACTTCAGGCGGTTTATTTATGGATATGATGATCCACGATTTCGATATGGCTCGTTATATTGTAAACAGTGAAGTAGTTGAAGTTTTTGCTCAAGGAGCCGTTTTAATAGATTCAGAAATTGGCAAAGCCGGTGATATCGACACGGCAGTTGTAACACTAAAATTTGAAAATGGTGCATTAGGTGTCATTGATAATAGCAGACAGGCCGTTTATGGATATGATCAGAGAGTAGAAATTTTTGGAGATAAAGGGGCGGCAACTGCTGATAATTGCCGGCCGACAACAGTTGAATTATCAACATCTGACCATGTTGTGAAGGATAAACCGCTCTATTTCTTTCTTGAACGTTATTCTGAAGCCTATATTGAAGAAGTTAAGCAATTTGTTCATGCTTGCATGGATAATGAATCTGTTTTGTGCAGTGGATTTGATGGTTTGCAAGCACAAAGAATTGCCAAAGCTGCGCAAGAGTCATTTGAAAAAGGAGTACCGGTGAAAGTCGAGTTTTAACAAACCATTTAAGAAAAAAATTCGTTGTTTTTCATTGAAGATCTTGTATAGAAAACGTAATAGCAAGTACAGATTTTCCCCAGAAAATAGTCGGTATAGGAAAAGGATGATGAATAAATGCCTTTAGTGACAATGCGAGAGATATTCGCAAGTGCGGAAGAGGACAATTTTGGAATCGGCGCATTTAGTGTTGCAAATATGGAAATGGTTATGGGGGCGATCCAAGCGGCAGAGGAATTACGATCGCCCATTATATTGCAAATTGCCGAAGTTCGTTTGAAGCATTCTCCGCTTCATTTAATCGGCCCATTAATGGTTGAAGCTGCGAAACAATCTGTTGTCCCAGTAGCAGTTCATTTTGATCACGGTTTAACTTATGAAAAAATCAAGCAGGCACTTGATATCGGCTTTACATCTGTCATGTATGATGGATCACATTTACCTTTAAAAGAAAATATAGAAAAGACAAAAGAAATTGTTAAACTGGCGAACTTCTACGGTGCAACCGTTGAAGCTGAGATTGGAAGAGTCGGAGGAAGCGAAGATGGGTCAGAAGATATCGAAATAACTATTACAGGGGTTGAAGAAGCTGAGAAATTTGCGGAAGAAACAAAAGTAGATGCATTAGCAATTGCAATCGGGAACGCCCACGGCGTATATAAAGGTGAACCAAATTTGCGGTTTGACCGTTTGAAGGAAATTGATGAGCGAGTTGAAATACCGCTTGTATTGCACGGTGGATCGGGAATCGAAGAGAATGATTTTAAAGAATGCATTAAGTTAGGAATTAGAAAAATTAATGTTGCTACTTCAACCTTCAACAATGTTATCAATCATATAAATAAAAATGTCCAATCTTCTTGCTATACAGATTATTTTGTGTTTCATCAAGATGTTATCCGTGCCGCATATGAAAATGTCAAATACCATATTGAGATTTTCGGAAGCTCCAATCGAATAGAAAAATTGATGCAAAAAATATAGTTTTCTGTACGCTTATTCCCAAAAGATTTATTCCTGCCGGGGAATCGAAAAGCTCATCCAAGAAAATATGGAGAAACTGGCAAATTTTCTTTACCCATGCTGAAAACAGTCACAGGATATGGCGGTGAAGAAAACTATATGCAGTTGGTGTTGAGAAAGAGCCTCGATTTGATTTTCTGATTTCTTATGGCACCTACGTACAAGAACAACACACAAATACAAAAAGACATCAAAATTGCGAAAAACTGGACGTATTGTGAGCAAGATAATTGTTTTATCTGCCCAAATGGAAGAAGAGTTGCGTTTAAAAAATACCAAAACAAAAAGGACCCGTCTGGTTATGAGCAAAGCTTCAAAATCTTGAATGTGAAGACTGTAGTCATTGCCCTCTAAAATCAAAATGCACGAAAGTGAAAGGGAACTGTAAAATTATTACAATAAAAGGATATGTAGGGTGCATGTAATAAAATTTGACCACTTTTTTGAGAACTGGTCTATAGAATAAGTGAGGACTACTTCCTTACTAAGAAGAAAGGAGGTAGTCCTTTTTTGTAGTCAAATTTCCTATCGAGAAGTACTGTTAGAAGGATTGAAAATTTAACTAAATTTGATGATCTAATCAATGCATTACACAAACTTCTTTGTTCATCCTTCGTACAAAATTCCAATAACATAATAAGTTTTTTTAAAACTTCACTTTCCTTTGCATAATTGTATTTCAATCAATCCATATTATCTAAAGAATGGTGATATATGAATTTTGTTAGGAGGTTTATTATGGGAATTTTAAGCGGTAATCCAAAAGAAGAGCCAATGCACTACGGAGAAATATTTGGCGTATGGTCGTATTTACAAACGGCTAAAGGATTTGTTGCAGGATATCAAACATTGCTCAACCACACAGGCGATAAGGATTTAAAACGTTTTATAGAGGATAGCATCGAAAACGTTTTAAAACCGGAAATACAAGAAATAGAAAACTTGTTAAAAGAAAATGGAATAGCACTTCCGCCATCACCCCCAGAACGGCCAAAAGCATGTTTGGAAGATATTCCAGTTGGTGCGAGATTTGCCGACCCGGAAATAGCTGCAATGCTTAGCAAAGATATTTCTGCTGGTTTAGTGGCATGCAGTACAATTATAGGAGAGTGCATCAGGGAAGATATTGCTTTAATGTTTGGTCAATTTCACGTAAAAAAAGCGCAATATGGTGCTAAATTGCTTAGAATAAACAAAGAAAAAGGCTGGCTAGTTCCACCGCCGCTCAACGTGAAAAGTTCGGATTGCTAAATATGGAAAAGCTTGCGATGCCGCAAGCTTTTACTTTTTAAAAATCGTCTTTTGTATGCCAACCATTCATCACGTTTGTGGAATAACAGTAAATCCCCAATCCCTGCCTTAAAACATTTGATAATAGCTCCCCTTCTTTTATAGAAGATATATACCTTGTAATTGCATTCATTTCTCTTTTTTTACCATCTATTTTTTCTTTAACGCACTCGTTTATTGAATTGAATAGGTTTAAAAATGACGCCCTAAACGGCTTCTATATCTAAAGAATAATTGTTCTTTTGATGGACATATTAAATGTTAACAATTATTAAAAGGAGGTGAAAACCATGTTAAAAAAAATTCTCCATTCATTTTGCGCTCTATCAGTTGCGTTGATGCTTTTTGGGATAGTTGTCTACGCTGAAAATGACAGCATAGACGTCAATAACAACACAAACAAAATTACTCAAATGGCTCAAAATACAGATGTTGATAATAGTGATGATAATGAAGATACAGATTGGGGATGGATTGGTTTAGTTGGTCTTGCAGGACTGTTAGGGTTAAGAAGAAATGACAGAAGAGATTAGACCCAATATATTTATTACTCAACTTTCGCACACAGAAATATTTAAGCATTGCTTGATATAATTAGGTATAGTGGCCAACCATTTATTCATTTGATTTTTAAAGATGTCCATGTTCAAAGAAACCTCGGCTTCCGCCAAAGTTTGGAAAAGGTCAATAAGTGATTGAAGGGCAGTAATAAAATCTATGTCTTTTACATCTTCGCAAAGGATGTAAAAAAGGTTGCCAATCGTCTTAGGATCCTCCTCTTTTCGCATTTGCCAAGCAATGAGAATATATCGTGTAAAAACAATGGTTGTATGGCTAATTAACATGTCGTAGGAACGTCCCTGGAATTCTTTCTCTAAATTTAAAAGGGATTTATTGCATTTGAAGAAGACTTCAATGTCCCAACGCATGCCGTAAATACGAATGATCTCTTCATTTTCTAATGTTGTATCTGTGCTGAGAATGGCAAGCCATTCGCTCCGTTTATTACGGTTTCGTACAAATAGAATTTTTACTGGAATTCCATTGTCTAAAGTAGCATAAACGGATCCGCGAATGTCTTTTTTACCCATGTGAGGTTTTGCCAATTTGTAAAGTTGATTCAGTGTGAAACGTTCACCATTGTAAACGTATCGCTGCTTTAATTGCTTCACCAAGCCAATGACAAATAACCCTTTGTTCGTAATCTTCTCAATTAAAGGCGCTTGTGTAAACCAGGAATCCATGAGAACATAGTCAGCTATAATCCCTTTTTCAAGCGCATGATCAAGTAAAGCTGAAGCCACGTCCGGTTTTGATTTCAGAGCTTCCTGGCGACGCTTATAGCCAGATGTTCGTTTATCAATATTGGTATTGATTTCTTGCAGGCGATTTTCCTTTTTCGGTGAACTTAGAAGAGCAAAATCAACGGGAATAAAAGTAAAACTATCGGTCCAGCCAAGGGTAAGCATTTGAAACCCTTTCAAGTACTGATGGGTAGAGTGATCAAAAACCTTAGCCAACAGTTCAACCGACTTACTACGGTTTCTTGAAAAGACAGAATCATCAATCACAAAAGCTGTGACACGATCTTTTGAAGTTAATGGTTGAAGCAGACGGATCATTTCACTGCTTAATGAAAGCAGAAACTTTCTCCAATGATAGGTTGGTGTATTTAAAAAGCGATAGACTGTATCCTTTCCGGGCAGATCCTGAGATCGTTTACTCATAAAAGCACGAAACCAGTTCTTATATTGGAAGACTAAAAGAAAAATCAGTTTGAAAACAGTAAGACAAGAATACCCGGAAAGTTTCGTAATATTCGCTTTTCTTAAATGATATCCAATATTTAATTCGGAAAATCCTTGTTTAATTTCTTTTGGTAATTGCGCAAAGTAGTCTTTATTCGTTATCATAGTGGTGACACCTTTCTTTTGGATTTGGTTTCGTCACCAATATTTTACCAAAAGAATAGGTGTCTTTCTTTATGTTTTAAAAAATGTCAAATGATAATTTTGTACTTCCCAAAACCATTTACATCAAGCATTTAAACAAGATTTTGGACTGCGAAAGCTGAGTATTTAATAAATGTTATTTCATTTCTTATTTTTTTGATTTTTTTTATATTTCTTGATAGTAACCATTACTTATTCTTCTATGTATGGATTTTTTTCGGGCAATGAATTTAATATTTTCGTTAATAAATTTTTACTAAATTCCAATTACGAGGAATATAACATTCCCTTAAAAAATAAGAAAAGACCAAATAGCTAAAAAAACCAATTGATCTTTTGTGTATAAATTTTACAAAACAAAGAAGAAGTAAACACAAGAAAGCGCAAAAGACATAGGGGAACAATGTCAGAAGGATCTAAGGTGTTATGATTTATCCTGACACTATTTATCAGTAAATCCCTTCTTTTTAAAAAGAAATTTGTTAACTATTTCTAGTCAATCTGGTTTTCTTTGATTCATATATGAATCCATTATACTTATAATTAATAATCGTTATTAATTATTTTTACAAGTGCATTATCATTAGTAGATACAAGACCTATAATTTGAAATAGATCCGTTTATTTCCATTCTCGTCTATGAAGACAATATTAAAATTCCTTTCCCTTCTTTCCTTAAGTTCCTTCCTTATAAAATTTAGAGGTATAAACCAACTCACAGAGCCGTAGAAATAAATAAAACTGTAGTTCCCCCATAAATCAGGTTGTCGGTGAACAAATAAATTAACAATCCAGCGAATGGACCAGTTATGTTAAACAAAGTAAGAGCTATCATATTCCAAATTCTATCGTTTTGATTTTTTGCCAAGATTACAACATGATCGTATAGAAATAAGTAGAATCGGTGAAATAAAACGCCACTGCTAATAAACACTGCAGCAAATGATAAAAAATAGGAAGCTGGGGTAAATTTTAAGGTAATATAATTGATTGGATAAAACATTACGGAACAAATAAAACAAAAAATAATTGACCACACCACATAAACAGTACAGAAATAAAGCGTTTATTTGAATTAATTTTTTCTTGTACATTTACTGAATTGTATTCTTCTGCATTTTGCAATTTGAATCACCTCTCTTTATTACATCTAACTTAGAATTTAGTCAATGGAACCGGATCTTTACAGATTCTCGATTAACAGCAGCGTTAGTGGACAGGCTAATTCATCACGCCCATATCATCTCTTTTCATGGCGAGAGCTATAGACTGTCCCACGCATTGTCGAAAAGGAATTAAATGGGTGGCAAACCTCTGCATTTTTAATTGCATTTCTCTGCACTTTTCTATTGCAAAATACATTATATGACTCTAAATTATTAATATTTTTATTATAATTTTGTCATTTCTTCAATAACAAAGAGTAGAAATAGTCAGTATAATGAAATTAGAGAGGGGAATATGTATGTTTAAAGCTACTCATCCTGTCACTTGAGGAGGCTTTCGAACAAAACACATAAGTCCAGCAATGAAATAAAAGATACCAGGAATAATACCAATCCCCGCTGTAATAATTGCAACCAAGACAGCTGTCACAATGAAGATAGTACCAGCTCCTTTTGGGCGTTTATTCCCTTTAATCGTGAAAATTGCTATAATACCTAATATGATCGCAAGAATGGATGCGATTATAAACATTGTTCCCCCTGTGCTCATTATCTTAACCACTGTTTCCAAATCATCCGCCCCATTGCTTGAAAATTCTTTAAGAAATTCTTCGTTATTTCGTAGAAAGAACATAAGCCCACCTAAAGCTATCACTAGTCCGTACGACAAAATCCCTAAAATAGCCAATATTACCTCTACTATTCTTTTCATTGATACTTTATCTCCCTTACTATTTACAAAATGTTATCCAACAAGTTACTAAAAATGCTACTCAACACTACAATAGAATATGTTATATAAAATACGTGAAGATCATGAATACAAGCATTGACATCATATCAAGGTTTACCGATTTGAACCTAAATTATTTTATATGCTAATATCCCTTTTTTGAAAAAAGGTAAATGTTATCAACAAGAATATAGTGTAGTACACCGCCAAAATGATTAAGGACATTGGCAATGTTACGTCTTGGAGTATTTTTTCTTGTAGAGCATAAACTGTTAGATCCAAGTGTGGAAAGATTAAAAATTTTGCCCAGGTATATTTTTCTGCTAATAACACAATCATACCGCCAATAGTTGAGGATAGGAACAAAACAAATATTCCGATACCCACGGCCAATGCTTGGCTTTTAAACAAGGTAGATAACATGAAAGCAATCGTTATGATAATCAATAGACTTGGAATATAATACATGACCTTTAAAAAGAATTGTGTCCCCACAACAGCTAACTTTTGTTGGCCATCAAGAGTGGTTTCAAAGATTTTTGCGTTAAAATCCCCGCTCCCGAAAAGAATCAAGCCTACAATATATCCTGATATAATAAGAACAATCAATAACACTATAGAATAGAGTAATACTGAGATATACTTAGACAGAAGGATGACCCATCTTTGATGGGGTCTAATTAATAGCTGTTTGATTGTCCCTTCGGCAAATTCTGATGATACACTTGCACTGCCTACAATAACTGCAAACAGAGTGACCAACATTGTCATGCCTATCACAGTTCCATTCATAAAATGCCAATTACTTACTGCATTTGGATTTATATTTTCATCAAGATAGCGTTGCTTTTGCTCTATTTGCTCCATAATCCATTCCTTATCTTCATTTGGAGCAGCTTCCAAATCCTTTTTTAATTGGTTCAATTCGGTTTGAGTTTCCTCGCGCCAATTATCGCTCGGTTCCCCATATATTTTTTGTTGAATGATGCCTCCAATGACTACAGCTAAAATCAGAATCAAGATGTATATCCAACTAGCCTTTTTCGCAAAAATCTTCACCATCTCATTTTTAATTAGAGAAAACACTAGTCTTTACCCTCCTACTTACCTTTGCCGGTTAATTCTAAGAAACGATCCTCAAGCGTTGTAGTTACTAGATTGATTCTATATACATTGACATTATTCTTCACTAATAGCTGATTAACTACTGCAATTGTCTCTTTGTCTATGTTAATTGAAAACTGTTGGTCACCTACTATTTTTAATTCATCGGTCAACTTATTTTCTTGGAGAAGCTGAACTGCTGTTTCTACATCACTAACCTCAAACACCACATTTTGTAATGATTGATCTTGTTCATTATGTAAGTCCATAGAAGAAACATGAATTAGTTTTCCTTGTTTAATAATGGCAAATCGGTCACACATTAATTGCATTTCTGATAATAAATGAGAGGATACGATAACAGAGATTCCCTCTTTCGTTAAAGAGCGCAAATAATCCCTGAATTCTCTAATCCCCTGAGGATCAAGTCCATTTGTTGGTTCATCCAGTATTAATAAAGATGGATTATGCAATAAAGCTTGTGCTAATCCTAATCGTTGCCGCATTCCAAGTGAATATGTCTTTACCTTTTGGTGAATAACTTGTTCAAGACCTACTACCCTTATTACTTCTTGAATACGTTCCTCAGTGACTTTGTGTCTTGCCATGTTTGCATAGTGCTTTAGATTTTTATATCCGTTCATATATTTATAGAATTCTGGATTCTCTACAATCGCTCCAATTTCACTCATTGCTTCTTTAAATTGCTCATCTAAATTGTAGCCATTCACATACACACTGCCCTTCGTGCGCCCTATCAAGCCCACGATCATCCGTATAATCGTCGTTTTTCCGGCACCATTAGGGCCAAGCAACCCAAATATTTCACCTTTTTCAACGGCGAAACTAACATCATCGACAATCACTTTATTTTTTACTTTTTTCGTTAAAGATCGAACTTCTAGGGCTTTTACTGCCATGTACTCTCTCCCTCTTTCTGCAAATTCCATACTATCAGTCACGATTTTTGACTCTAAAAGGTTACTTACTATTAAATTCTGAAGCATTCATGTTTCACATATCTTCCAATAATTTAAAAGAAGGTTTTAACAAAAGGAGCTACTTTAGATGTTTAAATAGCCTAGAGAAGCAAGCTCATTCCTTTTCTTTAGCTTCACGCATCTTACTAAGTAATAAAAGTAATAAAGGTAATAAAGGTACAACGATAAGTCTAATCATAAACACTTGCGTTTCTCCATGTCTCAAATCGGAGAAATACCCCCACACAATGGATATAATTAGTCCAAAATTATCGGCGGTAGTGCCGATTTCAAAAATACCCTCTCCTTTCCTAATGATTTACCAGTTCTCTAACTAGAGGTAGTACCCATAACGGAGTGACATCTCTTTCCATATCCCCCTTACTAAATTATATTAAACTAAAATTTAATTTTATTCAATTTTTTTTGAACAAAAATAAAATTTATATACCGAATTCATCCTTAGTTTTATTACTTTCTGTACCTTATATCCATTTAAATAAAGACACCTATAAAGCTATTAAGTGTCAGTTATCAACCGGCTTTAATTATGAAGTTAACAAGGCAGTTGTCTGAGATTACTTTATAAAACCTCATATGATTTCAATGGTTGTCCTTATTTGCATACCATTGATAATAACGAATTGCTATATCATTAGGAATATCTGAAATTTTCAATACTTGAATTGATTTAGAACGTGTTGAAATTTCGAGACATTCGCTGTAATAGTGATTCCGTCACTTTTAACTCTTAAATTTCATTCGGGTTGTTATAAATAATTTTGTAGAAAAAGATCCAGTTTGAATTTGGATAAAGGAACAACATAGATTGTAGCAACTATACAAACCATTTAATAGTTGTGAAGTATTAATAAGAACAAACAAAGCCACTTATATATACCAGAAATTTGGCCAGAAGTAGAAATTAATCGCTGCAGCTATGATCCAAATATAGCTAGTAATACCGGACGATTTAAAAAAATTTGACAAATTTAATCCAAACACAAGTATACAAATTTCTACAAATCGATTTTATTAACAATAAGGTCGTTTAAAAATGAAGTGTACTACGGATATTTTTCTGGAAGCTTCGTTCCTTCTATAAAGTTGTATCATTTTGTTTATTCTGCACACCATAAACAGGTAATAATAGGAAAATAAAGTTGTTAAAAATATGATTTATCCAGCTTGATCTTCGTTTTTTCTGTTTGTTAAAGACGTTGGTGTTTAATAGATATTAATTAAAAAATAGGGCGCCCTTGTTCAAAACACATTAATATTGAATTTACACTTAACATTATAGAAAAAGTATATTTTTTATTAAATTATTTTACAAATTCAGATAATTTTTGTAAAAAATAAAATAAATGTAAAAACAATATAAAAACAGTAAAAAATCAGAACATTCTATAGACATTTTTTGTAATATATGTTATACCTAATTTCAACAATATTATATAAAATTGGAAATAAAGAGTAAAAATGGATACTTTTTTTTGAAAATCGTTGCTCAATTAAGTTCTAAAGCTGCGAAATGGGCTTGGGATAACAAAGATAAAGTGTTAAAGTGGATCAGAGGTGGTATGGCAATTGACTGGATCATTGATAAAATTAATAACATTGTTGGTTAATACTTAATGTATCATTTTATTACTACATCATATAGATTTTGTTCTAGTCCAATTGTTAGGTTGGGATAGGATAGGATAGGATAGGAGAATATTTCAGAATATTTCCTACTCTGTAAGAACCTGAAAGAAAGGGCTACTGCCCTTTCTTTCTTTAATAAGTAATATGCCTTAATTCCTCTTTTTGTTTAACACTAATTGCTCATTCTATTCTGCTCTACCCTAGTAATGTTTTGATCTCATTAAATCATCCTTTAAAAATATACAAGTTTTTGTTACTATCTTTATTTTTATAGATCCCTTGCTTTTATTTTATCTAGTTCTTTCTTTCTTTTCCTAGATAAAGATTCTCTCCCACTAACCCATCCTGATACAAGAAGCACTGTTCCTCCTAATAATGCAAGTATCGCTTCCCCAGATCTTACAGGAAATATATTATTCAGATATCCGTATACAAAAAATCCAATATAAAGCAAGGGTAATATTGCACCTAAGAGCACATGCCCTCTTTTAGAAATTAAATATTGAAAAACTAAAACTAAAACAGCTATCGAGAATTGTAAAATATGTTCCATTTTTATTCTCCCTTTTCCTTTTCCCTTTTGTATTTATCAATAATAATTTTTGCAACATCTAAACTTATACGCTCATCAATGACGAGATTTTTAATCATGTTTACAAATTCGACGTCTTCTTCCTTGCTATGCAATTCGATTTTTTTCATCAATCTGTCTAACATCGTACGTACAGTAGGATAAGATACTTTATAATCGCGCGCCATAGCTTTCAATGATCCAGAATTCAAAATAAACTTTCTTATAAACTCTAATGATTCTTTATCTAGAGATAGTACCCATGATGGAATTTCATCTCTTTCCATATAACCACCCCTTTTAATTATATTAATTCATTTTTTAATTTTATTCAATAATTTTTAAATAAAAATAAATTATATACCAATTTTTTAAACGATTAACATTCGGTATTTTTATATTCAGTGAACTATCCTCCACCTACGCTTCGTTTAGAAGGAAGACTTCTCGGATAATCTTATCTAACGATACGATATGGAGACAGAACTATCAAGCCGGTACCATGCTCTATATAGGATTATGCTAATAACCGCAATCTTTCCTTTTTGATGTTGAGTGCATTATCCCAATCTCTATCAGCTACAAAACCGCATTTGCATTGGAATGTACGTTCAAATGGGCAACGAATCTTTGACGCTACCACAACAAGAGGTTTGACAAAAATATAGCAAATTACTTTAAAACTCAACTTTCTCACAGTAAATTGGATTTCTAAGCCTTACGGTTAATGGGTTTGTTGGTTGTTTCGAATACTTCTTGACATAAAAATTTGCAAAAAAAACACCTCAACTTTTGGTATAGTTTAATTGTCCAGAAAAAACATTACCAAAAGCAGGTGAGGTGTCTCTTATTATGATAACGAATAACAGACTGAACAATCAACTACCAAAAGAAGTAAAAGCTATATTTGATGAACTTGAAATCTTAAAATATTTAAGGAAAGTGGGAATTAACAAGGGTTTCGGTTATTCCTGCGCCTATTTATTCCAGCTAGTTTTTAGTTTAGTTTTTGAAGGCAAAAATTTGTTTCGACTTCTTCAAAGTAAAAAAGCTAAAGATTTGCCGGAAAAAAACGCTATTTATCGCTTCTTAAATAACCCTCAATACAATTGGCGCAGGTTTTTACTTGTTTTGAGTACTTTCACCATTATGAAGGTAAGTAGTTTAACGAGACACGACCGTCCGAAAGTGCTGATCGTGGACGACTCATCTTATGAACGAAATCGCAGTAAAAAGGTTGAACTGCTTGCTCGCTGTTTCGATCATTCTTCTCAAAAAATGCGTTATTACAAAGGATTTCGTATGCTTACACTCGGCTGGTCAGATGGTGCTACATTTTTGCCTATTGATTTTGCTTTATTAAGCTCTACGAATTCCCAAATCAATGGGATTGATAACCGAATCGATAAGCGTACATCCGGTTATAAGCGGCGTGTCGAAGCTTTACAAAAAGCGCCGGAAGTTATTCCCAATATGATTAAACGGGCACTTTCTCAAGGAATCGATGCCTCATACGTTTTAATGGATACATGGTTTACCCAACAGCCTTTGATCAAGTCCATTGTGGATCAAGGGTTGGATGTTATTGGAATGGTGAAGGATACAAAACAAAGATATCAAGTGAACGGTGAATGGGTGAGCCTAAAAAAACTATACCAAACAGCTAAACCATCACAACATCAAAAGGGTATTTTGCGCTCTATTCACACAACGATGGCAAATGGCGTACCTGTTAAAGTGGTATTTGTCCGTAATCGTAATAAAAAGAGACAGTGGCTAGCTATTTTGAGTACAGACTGTACTTTATCGGATCAAGAAATCATTCGTATTTATGGGATACGTTGGGATATTGAAGTATTCTTCAAAACAGTCAAATCCTTATTGAAACTCCAAAAAGAGTTCCAAGGAAGATCTTATGATTCCATGATCAGCCATACCACTATTGTGTTTACAAGGTACATTGTTTTGTCTTGGCAAAACCGAGTAAGTACAGATTATCGAACATTAGGCGGCATTTTTTATGAACTTTGTGATGAAATCGATGAACTAGATTGGGCCTTTGCATTTCAACTACTCATTGAAATTCTTGAAGATGCACTTCAAAATGTAAATCAAAAGATTAAAAAATTCATCGAAAGTCAATTACGTAAATGGATTGTAGTTTTGCCTAATTATATCAAGGCTTATTTACCAAAATTGAGCTGCGAAAGTTGAGTTTATTAAAAATCAATAAATGTTTTTTTTTTTTTTTTTGATCTTTTTTAAATATTTTGAGAAATAAAAATTGGTCCGGTTTAGTTTGTTACCAAACTAGGGATTCTTTGGCTGAGAATGGCAATATCAAGGTGTTTATGACTTCGAATTAATCGTACTTGGCTGTTCTCGGATATGCGGAATTTACAAACCTATATGAATAAACAGAAACATTAATAAAACGTCATATAAAGCTTCATTTTCTTACTTTTACAGACAGATTCTCTATGCCAATACGAAAAACGTTGCTCTGAAACATCGTCCAATTCAATTTAACTGGACACATTTTGGAGATTTTCAGCGTGAAGAAAATCCGATTGTATTAGCGGATCGAATTCTTTTCCGGCTGACTTGATTACACCGGCTAACAATCAAAAGGGTTATTTGAACTTGAGACTGGCTATAATCTTTCCTTTCCATCCGTGTGTCGGAGCAGGTAAAATAGATGATCGATGGAAATTATCGAAAAAAGAATGAAGGTGGAAGAAGTTGATTAAAAAGGAATTAAATGATAAGTGAAAACTTTTAAAAAACGCACCTGAAAAAAAGATGGAAGTTTTCCTTTCAGGTGCGGAATGTCATTTTTAATGCTTCTATCAAATGTACAATAAACACGTATCCATCATAAGTGTAAGCAAAATTTATGAAATTCCGGCAGCTTCGGCCAAATATTCGACTAGATGCAATGCCCGCACAGAATCAGACAGTTTTTCGCGTTCGATACCAAGCTTCATCTGTATGAGACATCCTGGGTTGGTCGTAATCACGACTGATGCTCCGGTCGCTTTCGTATGCTTCATTTTCTCATCAAGGATGTCCATTGAGGCATCATAGTTAATAATATTATAGATTCCTGCTGAACCGCAGCACATGTTTGCTTGCTCCATCTCAACAAAATTAATTCCTGAAATACTTTTTAGAAGGTTTAAAGGCTCCTCAGTCACTTTTTGAACATTGGTCATATGACACGAAGGCTGATATGTGACTCGTTCTTCCGGATTTGACCGAAGATTAGGCAGTCCGCCGCAAGCGACTAGCACTTGGCTGATATCTCTTGATTTTGCAGTGAACGCAGCCGCTCTATCAGCCCATTCTGGATCATCTGCGAGCAGGTGGTCATATTCATGCAGCATAGCTCCGCATCCTCCGGCATTATTCACAATAAAATCAACGTTCTCTTGTTCAAATGCGGCGATGTTTTGTTTTGCGAGACGCTTGGCTTCCTCTATTTCACCAGAGTGCGCATGCAGTGCGCCGCAGCATGTCTGATTAGGAATGACAATGACATCACAACCCGCTTCTGCAAGCAGCTGTACAGACAACCGGTTGATGCGATGGAACATAGCATCCATGATACATCCGGTGAAAAATGCAACTGTATATTTTTTTTCACCTTTTGCTTTCGCTTTGGAAGGAGCTTGTTTACGCTCTGCTGGTGAAACTGCCTGAGACATTGTCGCTTCGAATTCACCTAAATGATAAGGCAGCTTTTTCATAATACCAGTTTTGCGCATCGCTTTTTGCAATCCGCTTTTCTCATAAAGCCAAAACGTATTGCCGATCACATTCATGGCTGTTTTACTAGGGAATACGTTCTGAAACATTGTCTTTCTCAGCAGACGAACAGGAGCTTTAAATTTCTTGCGTTTCACAAGTGCAGCCCTTGCTGATTCAAGGATGGAACCATATTCCACTCCAGTCGGACAAGCCGTTTCACAAGCCCGGCATCCAAGGCATAAATCCAACGGCTCTTCAAGCACTGATAGATCCGTGATTTTTCCTTCGCCAACCATTTTGACTAAATTAATACGTCCGCGCGGTGAATGTGTTTCTATTCGCGTAGTTACATATGTCGGGCAGACGGGCAGACAATAACCGCACTGTACACAGCTGTTCGTTTTATTATATTGAAATTCTTCCCTTAGTTCTTCAAGAGATTCTTTCATGTTAACTCAACTCCAATTTCTGCCCCTTTTCGGGGAAAATTTTTCCTGGATTCATGATGTTATTTGGATCCCAAACTTTTTTAATCCGCTTCATCATATCCAGACCGACTGGTCCTAATTCCATTTCCATAAAAGGAGCCTTCATAGTTCCGATGCCGTGTTCGCCTGAAAGCGTTCCGCCAAGTTCAACTGCTGCTGTGAAAATTTCAGCGACAGCTTGTTCTACGCGGCGCATTTCTTCTTTGTCGTTTTTGTCGCAAATAATGTTTGGATGCAGGTTGCCATCACCTGCGTGACCGAATACGACGAGGTGAATATTATATTTATCTCGAATTTCCTGCAATCTTGCGCACATTTGAGGTATTTTGCTTCGTGGTACGGTGGCATCTTCTGAAATTTTGGTCGGTTTTATACGTACGATAGCCGGAGATACCAGCTTTCGAGCTTTCCAGATCTCCGCTTTTTCCGCTTCATTTTTTGGAATGCGAACAGCTCTTGCTCCGACAAGATAACATAGTTCCGCTGCTTGTTTGATCTCATCCTTTAAAGCTAAAGGATGGCCGTCGAGCTCAATGAGAATAATCGCTTCTGCATCTACAGGTAGCCCTAAAGGCTCGTAATTTTCGACCGCCACAATCGAAGCTTGATCCATTAACTCCATTTTGGCAGGCAAAATACCTGACGATAAAATTTTTGAAATGGCGCTTCCCGCATCAACAAGGCTGTCAAATACCGCCATAATGGTTTCGGAAGCGGGCGGCTTTGGAAGAAGGCGCAAAATTGCTTTTGTAATGATGCCTAAGGTTCCTTCTGATCCGACAATGAGTTTTGTTAAATCATAACCGGTTACATTTTTTACAGTGCGTCCGCCAGTATGAATGATTTCACCCTCAGGAGTGATAACCTCCAAACCAATCACATAATCTTTCGTTACTCCGTATTTTAATCCTCTTGGACCTCCAGAGTTCTCAGCTAAATTTCCACCAATAGTAGACACATGTGAACTGCTTGGATCTGGAGGATACATTAATCCTTTTTTCTCGGCTGCTTTGTGAATATCCGCTGTTAATACTCCCGGGGATACAACGGCGATTAAGTCTTCTTCATGAATTTCAAGTACATCATCTAATACCGATAAATCCAATACCATACCGCCTTTGACAGGCAGCGGGCCGCCGCTTAATGATGTGGCCTGACCGCGAGGATAAACTGGGATTTTCTCGCGATTGGCAAGCTTCACAAGGGATGCTAATTCTTCCACGCTCTTTGTTTGAATGACCACATCCGGCAGAAATGTTCCGAAAGAGCCGTCAAATGAATAGCTGAAACGGTCGCTCTCTTCAGTGAGTACTTTACCGGTTTTAACTATTGATTTAATCTCTTCAATATGACTCGGTGTAACTACCTTCATATGAATCTCTCACTTTCCAATTTTCTATATCGTATAATCTCTTAAAAGCAGACTTAATTTTTTCTCAGCATTTTTTAAATGGATGAGACATTGGATTTTGGCGAGGTCCGGTTCTTCTGCTTCGATTGCTTGTAAAATATTGTAATGTTCTTGATATACAGCTTTTCGTTTTTGTTTTAACTCCACGTTAGGTCGCAACGTAATCTTTAATGTTTTTTCATAAAGAGAGGATAGATTTTCAAGTGTTTGAATTAAAACTGGATTATGTGTAGCCAAAATAATCGAACGATGGAATTCGATATCGGCCTCTGTTGAAATGTCTCCTTCTTCTAATGATTCATTTTCCATTGTTTTTAAAATTCGTTTCATTTGCTCTAGCTGTTCAGGTGTACGTCGGAGTGCTGCTAAATATGCTGCTTCCGGCTCCAAAATTTTTCTCATTTCAAATAAATATTTAATGCTGTCCACATCATCGCTCTCAATTCGAATACGCTGTAATAATGATGAATTTGTTGATTCTTCTACATAACTCCCGCCGCCTTGACGCGAGGAAATGACACCTGCTGCACGCAGCATACTTAAAGCCTCGCGAATAGGTACTCTACTTACACCGAATTGAGCAGCCAACTCCATTTCTGTCGGCAGCTTAGAGCCTGGTGGAAATTTTCCGATTTCAATTTGTTTCAATAATTCACGAGATATCATTTGCGAAACTTTTTCTTTTTTGGCCATGACTCCCTCTCCTTTCGTAGTTCTAAAAATAGGGAATGAACTATATTTGTATAACAAATTTATTGATTTATATAACAAATTTATAATAATTTTTCAGTAATTTTTTTTGAAATTTTAATTTACAACACGCTATTTTATGATTATAATAATCAAAAAAAATAAAAAACACAAGATATACAGTAAAATTTGTATTACTAATTTGTATTACAAATAACAAATTATTAGAATATGTTATTTACATTAGGATCCAACACAAGATATGGGGAACCTTTATATTAGCCTGAAAATGTAAACACTTACATTTTTATAAGATTTTTTGGCCTTCAGCCTGTGTATTTCAAGGTGTGTTGATTCCTAATTGTAAATAAAGTGAAGTAATTTCGTTTCAATAATTTTCGGAACATTTACTTCATTCAATCTATACAGTTTTTTCTATATTCATTTTAAATTTAGGGGGAGTGGGTATGATGAATGACGCAGTATCTTTGGAAAAGCAAACAGTGCGAAAAGTAACAAGGAGGATTATTCCATTTGTATTTTTCCTTTATATTATTTCGTATTTGGATCGGGCTAACATTGGTTATGCCGCTTTGGAGATGAATGATGCCCTTGGTTTGACCAGCCAGGTTTTCGGTCTGGCAACTGGTATATTCTTTATCGGCTATTTTCTTTTTGAAGTACCAAGTAATATTTTGATGGAGAAGTTTGGCGCCCGTGTCTGGATTGCGCGAATCCTCATTACATGGGGAATTATATCGATGGCGACTGGGTTTGTACAGGAAGCAAGTCATCTTTACATTATTAGATTTTTGCTCGGTGTTGCAGAAGCTGGCTTTTTCCCGGGAATTGTTTTGTACTTAACATATTGGTTTAGGGCAAAAGATCACGCAAAAACCATTGCCATGTTAATGAGTGCGATTCCTGTATCATATATTATCGGTGCTCCACTTTCGACATGGATTATGGACAACATTCATTGGTTCAATGTTGAAGGCTGGCGCTGGATGTTTTTAATTGAAGGTGCTCCGGCTGTGATTTTTGGGATCGTGACTCTATTTTATTTAGCGGATAAACCAGAGGATGCAAAATGGCTCACCGAAGAAGAAAAGAATTGGCTAATTGCTGAATTGGAAAAGGAAAGAGTAAAAGAAGCAGATGGCAAAAAGGGTTCTGCAAAGCATAGCGGACATATAGAAGCTCTTCGTGATGCAAAAGTGTGGTACTTTGCCATTATTTATTTTGTTTATATTGCCGGTACTCTTGGTGTCAGTTACTGGATGCCGCAGATTATTGATGGAATGTCAGCGTCTTTATCTAATACACAAATTGGTCTAATTGCTACCATTCCTTATATTGTTGCTACTATTGCCATGAACTGGTGGTCAGCCCGCTCTGACCGCAAAGGAGAAAGATGGCTTCATGCTGCCTTGCCGCTCTTGGTAGGGGCAATAACATTGATAGGCGCTGGAGTAACACTCCAACCTGTATTGGGCATGTTATTCATCACTTTATCACTTACAGGCATGTATTGTTATAAAGGTCCTTTTTGGGCGCTGCCTACAACAATGCTTAATCCAGCACAAGCAGCTGTTGGGATAGCTGTAGTAAATTCGATTGGCAATCTTGGCGGTTTTATCGGTCCATATGCAGTAGGAGCATTGAAAGATTTGACGGGAGGAACAAGTGCCGGGTTGTATTTCTTAAGCGGCTTACTTGTGTTTGCTTTCTTTATGTTACTTGTCAAACGAGAAAAACCTAGAGCTGACATCCAAAAACAAGCAGTATAAGTGATGTCTGGCACTGCTCGAAGAGGAAAAGGACAAGGGAGAAAATTCCTTATCCTCAGGCTGTCGAGAAACTTCGACAGCCATTATTTTTATTTATAATCTTTATCAGTTTACCGTGTTAATTTATTATAATATTAGTTAGGAGGATAATAACCATATGAACTACAAATAAAGAGAGTTAAAATGAATATAAATTTGTTGTATTGAGGAACTTGTACCGGAAGATCACCTTTTACGAAAAATAGATCAATACATATATCACTGAAAAGGTTAAGGATTTGTATTGCCCGGATAACGGAAGACCTTCTATTGAGTCTGTTCTCGGTCCGTTAGAGTTTCGGAAGCATTGGAATTTGGCATCGTCGGTTTGAACGATTCGATTCCTGCTGTCGCCCAAGCGCCATTTGGAGGCGTGAAAGAGAGCGGAATAGGCCGAGAAGGGGGACACCATGGAATAGACGAATATTTAGAAGTTAAGTATATTTCGATGGGTGTTTAAACGGTTCTAATGCAAAAGGAAGACAAATAGATAAGAAGCAGATTCATCCGTTTAGGGCAGCAGCCTGAACAGCTTTCCTGCACATTTTTGGCATAGCAGACCTTGATGAATCTGCTTTTTTATTCATTTTTACAAATTGGACGGAAAAGGAATTTTCCTTCTTTAAGTGCAGCCGCCGAAAGATGTCTTGTAAAAAATTTTTAATAGACGATGCGAAGAATGAAACATAAATTGATGTGGGGTCATACTTGGGCTTCCTCGAATTCGAGTCAGCGGTCTACAATACATTGAATTGGAAAAAATGAATGTACAACAATTAAAACATAGCAAGTGATAGACAAATATTTACAGCTTTTGAAGCAATAACGACTCATAAATTCGAATGCGCTGCAGCTGCAAGCGCTGCCTGCCCGAGACTAATGCCGCCGTCGTTAGGTGGAATTTCTTCACCGATCCAGATATGCATATCGCTTTCATAAAATAACTCTTTCAAATCAGCTAACAAAAGCGAATTTTGAAATACACCGCCGGACAACACAACAGTGTCAATTTCATAGGCCGCTCCTAAAGAACGAACACTTCTAAATATGCCTTCTGCGACGCTTCGATGAAATGCGCGAGCAATCACCGCTGCATCTTTTCCTTTTAGACGGTCTTCTGCCATTTCCTTTAAAAAAGGACGGTAGTCTAGCTCTTTTCCATTCCACGGGAAAGAATATACCTTCTCTAATGGAGCTGTACGTGCTAAATGCTCCAGCCAAATGGCTGCTTGTCCTTCAAATGAGATAGGACCGGTAAATCCTAAAAGGGCCGCTGCTGCATCAAACAAACGGCCGACGGACGTTGTTGGAAAGGTGCGCAATTGTTTCTCTACCATCTTCACTGCCGTGAAAAATCGTTCAGGAAACGAAAGCTGCTTGCCGACATTTATTGCCCATTTCGGATCATCCACAAAGAAACCAGCTAGCGCTTGAAGCGGCATGCGTGCCGCCGCATCTCCGCCGGGAAGCATGGCGTAACGAAGATGTCCGCGCCGTTTTAGACCTTCCGCAGCGCTTCCGACAAACAGCTCGCCGCCCCAGATCGCTCCATCGTCGCCAAAACCTGTTCCATCAAACGCCACTCCGATCACCCGTTTGTCCAATGCATTTCGCTCCGCCAGCACGGACGCCACATGAGCGCGGTGGTGCTGGATGCCAATATGTTGATAAGCTTCTAGATTGTGGGCAAAGGCGGCAGATTGGTAGTCGGGATGAAGATCGTACGCCACAATCGTTTCTTGCAATCGAACATCATACATCGACAAAAGATCATGGACCGTTTGCTCAAATGACATATATGCTTCGTATTTCATCAAATCTCCTAAATGCTGGCTCATGATCGCCTGTCCGTTGACCACTAATGTAATGGTATTTTTTAGGTCAGCTCCAACCGCAAGAACAGGCCGATCACTGGGCAATTGGGCAGCAGGAAGCGGCGCATACCCCCGCGCCCGCCGAAGTACAGTAGGGCCAAATGGGCTGACGCGAACGACGGAATCATCAACGCGGCGGGCAATAGGGCGCTCCCCAATAAGCCATGCGTCCGCGATGCCTTCAAGTGCCTTGATCGCTTCTTCATCATCATAGATGATCGGTTCACTGGAACGGTTAGCACTTGTCATTACAAGCACTTCTGGTGCGTCGAAATGAAACAGCAAATGGTGGAGAGGGGTGTATGGAAGCATTACTCCTAAATCGGAATTATCAGGAGCTACTCCCGGCAGCAATCGGCGAGCCCGTGCCAACACGATGGGTCGGGCGGAAGATGTAAGGAGATTTTCTTCTTCCGCACATATATCGATAAACGACCTTGCTGTCTCGAGATCTTTTACCATTAAGGCAAACGGCTTTTCCCCGCGTCGCTTCCGCCTTCTAAGCTCCCATACCGCTTCTTCGTTTTCAGCATCACACGCCAAAAGATAGCCGCCAAGCCCCTTGATCGCAACGATGCGCCCAGAACGAAGGAGCTCGGCCGTTTTTTTGATCGCTTTTTCATCACCATGTATTTCTCCATCCTGTCCCTGCACATGATAATGAGGACCGCAATCGGGGCAAGCAGTTGGCTGCGCATGAAACCGTCGATCCGCCGGATCATAATATTCCGCTGAACAAGCCGGACACATAGACCACATATGCATTGTCGTATAAGGCCGGTCATACGGCAGCTGCTCAATGACCGTATATCGTGGACCGCAATCCGTGCAATTGATGTATGGATAAAGGAATCGTCGGTTAGCTGGATCAAACAATTCTGACAAGCATTTCGGACAAACCGCAAGATCAGCAGGAATTTGCACTGTCGGCCGATTATGGAGCGTGCTGGCTAAAATTTTGAAATCAGCTGCTTCTTGTAAAGGCGCATCTTTAATTTCCAAATTGGTTATTTTAGCTGAGGAAGGGTATCGATCTGTAATTTCTTGAACAAATTGTTGAATGGCATCTGCGTCCCCTTCCACATGAATCTCCACGCCGCTTTCTCCATTGCGCACCCATCCGCTGAGCTTCCACCGCTTTGCTTTACGAAAGACAAAAGGACGAAAACCGACCCCTTGCACAACACCATATATTAGAATACGCTGCGCTATTTTCATGATGAATCACCTGCTTTCGTTATAAAACGGGAGATTTTCGAGCTTTCGAACAGATAAATAGAGCTTAGTGGACCGTCCGAACTTTGAATAAGAAAACATTGTCCGTTGAACTTGATGCGCTGGCATTTAGCTTTGTTCTCGCATTCTGAACTGAAGGCGTATACATAACAGAACCTTTCATGCCGACATATTCCACTTTCCTAGAGATGTATCCGTTTATTTTGCACGTATCTTCCCTAAAGAGAAGAGGGGGCGCCCGTTTAAGATAACGGCTTCTCCTCCTTTGCGGACGGCAATGCAACCATGCATCCGCGGCCGGAAACTCCTATTTGAATGACCTGCCCGTCTTCTACTAATACTGGAACAGTACCTCCTCCCGTCAAAACAACAAGCTGCTTTAATGCCGCTTTGTCTTCTTCGACATCATACTCGACAAATTCTTTTCCGTCCCATAATAAACTTTCCCGCAATTCCTTCGTGTAAGGACATCCTTTCGCACCATAAAGCTCCAGCATCATTTCTCATCCTCCAAAGAGATGATTTATTATTAAGCATTTTCATGATTGATTAACAGATGCGAGGCAACGGATCGCCAATCAGCATATCGATCAAGCGTGTACCTCCATATTGAGAACGTGCTAAAACTGCTTTTTTTGGCTCTGCTTGTATTTCACCAATGCGCTTCGCATTCTCCCCGCCCGGCATGCTTCTTAGTGTTTTTAATGCGATATCGGCGTATTCAGGCGAAATGACGGCAAGAAACTGCCCTTCATTGGCAATATGAAGGGGATCCAATCCTAAAATTTCGCAGGCACCGCGCACTGCCGGGCGAACTGGAATTGCCTCTTCATCGAGTATAACAGCTACTTGAGCGTCTCTTGCCAATTCGTTTAATGCCGTAGCTACGCCGCCTCGGGTTGGATCGCGCAGCCATCTAAGCCCCGGCGCCGCCGCCTCAATAAGTGCCGATACGAACGGCCAAACCGCCCGAGTATCGGAAGTAAGATCAGCTTCTAAATCCAACTCCCCTCTAGCCAATAGAACGGTAATCCCATGATCACCAATTGCACCAGACAAAATGACATGATCACCCGGTTGAACGTTTCTGGACGAAAGAGAAACGCGCGGATCGGTAAGGCCGATACCGGCTGTCGTGATGTACAGACCGTCCGCTTTTCCGTGCTCCACTACTTTCGTATCTCCCCCGACCACAGGCACTCCGGCACGTTGAGCTGCCTTGGCGATAGCCGCCACTTCCCGTTCCAACTCCGACGTTGCCAATCCCGCTTCGATAATAAGTGTTGTCACCAAAGCCAACGGCTTTGCTCCCCCCATCGCCAAGTCGTTTATTGTCCCGTTGACGGCAAGTTCGCCGATAGATCCCCCTGGGAAGACGAGTGGATTGACAACAAAGCTGTCAGCAGTAAACGCCAATCGGCTCCCATTTGCCTCAACATATGCCGCATCATTTAATTCTGCTGGCTTGTCTCCCATCATATAGGGAACCAACAGTCCTTCGATCAGTCTTCTGCTAGCTTTCCCGCCAGCGCCATGTGCCAATTCGATATAAGAATCAGTAAAATTCACTTTGGCTGTCTTCATGCTTGTTCCTTCCTTTCTTCCTGATGCAACGATTAATTAAGAAGTTCAGTGAGCGTCTCCCAAATCATATAACGTCTGAAAGTAAGCTGATGAACCCTGCCACTGCCCGAAATCGAAACGCATTGTATTTCACCTAACAGGGAAAACCAATCTATATAATTTCCTCCTTTTTATTCACCCACTGCTTCTTGCAAATGAACGTAATGATAATAGGCGGCGCATGCCCCTTCTGACGACACCATAAGAGCTCCCACCGGATGTTCCGGAGTGCATTCTTTGCCAAACAGCTGACATTGATGCGGTTTCAATATACCTTTTAATACTTGTCCGCAAGGCGCCATTTGCGGATCACTCACACGAGCTCCCTCGACTTGGAAACGAACTTCCGCATCCCACTTGGCGAATTCAGGCCGCAATTTGAGCGCAGACTGCTGAATAGCCCCAAGTCCCCTCCATTCAAAAAGAGAGCGGACTTCAAAAACTTCTTTCATTACATCAAGTGCAGACATATTTCCCTCGTAAGGAACGACGCGGCTATATTGATTTTCTACTTCAAACCGCCCCTCGCGCATTTGTTTTACAAGCATGAGGATCGATTGCAGTAAATCGAGCGGTTCAAAACCGGAGATAATTATCGGTTTTTGGTATTTTTTTGCGATGCTTTCATAAGGACGGGCGCCGATTACAGATGAAACATGACCAGGTCCGATAAACCCATCAATGCGCATATCCGGAGAATCCAATATTGCCTGCATTGCCGGTATAATTAGGACGTGATTGGAAAATACAGAGAAATTGGGCACATCCAATTCACGTGCGCGCATGAGCGTCAATGCTGTTGATGGGGCGGTAGTTTCAAAGCCAATCGCGAACAGCACAACTTGCCGGTCAGGATTCTTCATCGCTATGTTTAAAGCATCTAAAGGGGAGTACACCATACGTATATCAGCCCCTTTAGCTTTTAGTTCGAGAGGCGTTCCATGTTTCCCGGGAACGCGCATTACATCACCGAATGCGGTAAAAATGACGTCCTGCTGTTTGGCAATCGAAAGTCCATTGTCCATCCGTCCCATTGGAAGAATACAGACAGGGCATCCCGGTCCATGGACAAGCTCAATGTTTTCAGGCAGCAGATTCTGCAATCCAAATCGAAAAATCGAAAAGGTATGTCCTCCGCAAACCTCCATAAAACGATAGTGATAATCTGGATCGACGAGACGGTGGATTTCTTCCGATATTTTGCGGATTAATTCCGGATTGCGAAACTCGTCAACATATTTCATCGTCGTCATTAAACTGCACCTCCTAAAATTAGATCAACAACGACTGCCTGCATGCATATCGTCTTTTTCGGAACGGGTTTTGATTGACCAATCATATGCCTTTTGTTGCCTTAAGTCTCCAGCGCTGTGTATTAACATGTTTAAACTTTTTCGTTATCAAATTGGTAACCTTGTACTTCCTCGATCGCTTCATCCGATTCATTTAACATGCTTAGCAAATTCAATTGTTCATTTGCTTGTTCTTCACTGATTTTGCTCATCGCAAATCCCACATGAATAAGCACCCAATCTCCAAGAAGGAGATGTTCATTTTTTAATAAGTCAATGTTAATTTTGCGGCGCACACCGCAAACATTCACCACAGCATAATGGCGGTCACCATCTAACATTTCTACAATTTGGCCTGGAATAGCTAAACACATAAATGAATCGCTCCCCCCGATTTGCAATAAATATGAAAATTTAGATATTTTATTGTCCGTAAAGAAAACTAGAAGTTCATTCGAACACTAAAACACTGAAACTTTTGTTAGAGATTCTTTAGAACAATCATGTAAATTCAAGGCGCCAAATGATGATGCGGTTATTTCCTGAATCAGCAATTGCCAGACGATTTTGATGACACCAAATCCCGTACGGCCAGCAAAGTGAATCCCTTGTTACGGCTTTCCAGCGATTTTCTCCCATTCCTTCGAAATCTGCTTGGCCAATAACATACGAAGCAGGATGATACGCTCCTTTTCGCGGCGACTCAGTAAAAAGAAGGATGCGGTTGTTTGCCGTGTCAGCCACCGCTAGCAAATTGTCGTATTGTGCGATTCCGTAAGGAAACCGGAAGCGCCGAGGTCCTTGCGGTACATGGGGAAGTTCAAATGACTGAGTAAAATCTTGTTGACCGAGAACTAACTCAGCTGGGCGGTCCGTCTCTGGAGGCGGCGTATAGCCAAGAATGCGGTGATTGCCCGCATCGGCAACGTATAACGTATTTCCGTCGCCGGCAAGAGCGTGCGGCCAGCGATACGTATCCGTTCCTACGCCTTTTCCCTATTCTCACTGTTTACATAACCATTCGGTTGACCAAGAATGACATCAGGAACACGCCCATCTTCCGGTAAACCTTTCCATCCCAAAACTCGGCGATTCCCCGTATCCGCTACGTAAAACCATTCATCAATGTATGCAAAATTATATGGCCAATAAAATCCAGTCGGACTAACTTTTCCTCCTCGATTAGGGGATGTCCCTGACAGATCCTCTTGTCCCAAGACATAATCGGGAGGCTGGTTATTTATTTTTGGAAATGTTTCCCAAATGAGCAGACGATGGTGCCAAGCATCTGCGACAAATAGCTTTCCTTCAATGACCGCAACGCCAGTCGGGAGATGAAACAGCTTTGGTCCTTCTGTTTCAAAATCAGGCTGACCTAAAACGATGTCAGCTGGCGCATGATCATTTTCCGGCCAGCTGTACCAAATGAGTACGCGATGGTTGCCGCTGTCGGCCGCCACTACAATATCATCGTCTATATACACTCCCCTTGGTGCATAAAGATGAATCCTGTTTGGATGGGCAGGGGGCAGCACAAGACCGCCTGGGGCCGGTCCCCCTAACCACCGTTCGGGATATGCGGTTAACTTAATCGTATCCATATTTTTTCATCCTCTACCCGAACTGGAAATGGTTCTAGCTGCACGTGAGGTGCCGTCATGCATTCCCCGGTGGATAAATCAAAACGGAAGCCGTGCCATGGACAAGTAATAATAGAGTTGTCCACCAGTCCTCCGTCAAGAGACATCCCCATATGAGGGCATTGATTGCGAAATGCCATTACTTTTCCTTCTAAGCGAACCAGCAAAACATCGAGCTTCTCATGCGAAAAGCGAACAGGACTCCCTTCTTCCAGTTCCGAAGCGGATGGACCTTGCACCCATCCGTTTTGTTCTAAATTTCCAGTATCATTCATAGCGTGAAATGGCATGTAGCCGGAGGTCACTTCCTCTTCGACCATGACAACATGTTCAATTTCTGGAACGCGGGCTTTAATTGCTTCCTCAATCCCATTTTTCAACGTCATAGCGGATAGCGAGCAACCGGAACAAGCTCCTTGAAGGCGGACATAAACTGTATTTCCTTCCACTTTAACTAGCTCCACGCCACCTCCGTGGGAACGCATATAAGGACGCACTTCTTCTAACGCGGCGGCGGTACGGGTAAATAAATCTTGTTTAATGATTCCGTGCATCAAAAACATCGCATAAATAGAAGGGTCTTCTGCAGCTTTCAGCAGCAATTCTTTTCCCGCCTCCGTTTCACGAAACGTGCGAACGAGTTTTCTAAGAGCATGTTCGTGAAAGGCTTCAATGGCTTTTTTCAATTCCATTGCTTTCATCCGAGCGTCTTCTGGCAGACCCTTTATCGAGTCCAGCACGCGATCCACCCGTCCAGCCAAAGCTTGAAAATCCTCTTCCTGCTGAACTTTCATGATCACTCACCTCCAAAAGCCAATGTTTGCTCCAGAGCTTCTTCGGTTTTCCGATATAATAAAGCGGCAAATGTTTGTTTGGCCATCTCCTGCAGCATTTCTTCAACCGTATTACGGTCAACAATGTTAGTAAAATCATTGACGCGATGATTGGCTAAAGCCTGCAAAATGAGGCAAGAGCCCGCTGGATTATCAAGAAGGGCATCGCGAAAGAAAGCGTCCACAAATTCGTTCAGCCAAATTCCCTCACTTTGAGGATTTGCGCGAAGCCGTTCCAGAGCTTTTTGAGCTCCTTCATTGCGCTGGATGATACGTTCACAAAAGCGGTCAACCGCCATACCCAACAAAAGATTAAAGTATTGCTGTTCGTGGGGATTCATGCAATCCTTCCTCTCTTTCGCACATTTTACTGTTCCATTTTTTCATTGACTGCTGCTTGTTTCCGCTTAAGGGCAATTTCCGCTAATACGTCTTCGATGGCACTCGCTGCCTCATGCTCTCCATATTTACGAAACAATTGACTGGCCTCTTCCAACCGAGGTACCGCTCGGGAAAACGCACCTAGATGTGCCAACGCATTCCCTTGATTAGCTAAAACGCGGGCATATGCTATTGGATCGTCTTTAGAGCGGCGTACTTCGAGCACATCTTCATAAAGAGCTACTGCTTCCCAAAGGTTATCTTCAAGATGAGAGGATTTTACATGTTGCAGCGCATTGGCTAGATTGACCGTGGCGCTTGCCCAAAGCTCAGGGTGTTTATCTTTTTTAAAAATGCGTAAAGACTCTCTTAATGACTGGATCGCTGTTGCTGTGCGCAAATAGGCGCTGCGGTCTAAAGACGGAATGGCTAAATACGCTAAAGCAAGATTCATATGAACGGTAGCATACTCTTCTGGATAAGTGTCTTTCCGATATACTTTTAGTGCTTCATGATAACATCTGACTGCTTCTAGAAGAGAACCTTTCCGTCCATCGGCGCCAGTTTGATGTACTGTGCCTAATTGAAACCACAGTTCAGCCCTTGCTTCCTGAAAGGAAGACGTTTCTAAAAGAGAGAGGGCTTTCCGGTATCCTTCTACTGCCTCCTTCCTGCAATCACCAAGCATTTGTTTTGTCGCCGCATATTCCGCGTAAAGGCGAGCGGAAAAAACAGGTGACACGTTTTCTACTGTAGCGGCGGCTTCGGAAAGAAGCGAAAGCCCAGTCGGCCAATCCTTTTGTTGAAACGCGTCGTACGCTTGAGTCGCCAATAAAAACGCCCGTATTTCTCCTGACGCATCGCCAAGCGGTGGGGGAGTTTCAAACAGTTTCAGGCGCCACGCCGCTGCATCCAAAAGCAAGGAGAAATCGTCTGGGAGCACTTCTTTGGCTAAAGTGTATGTATATGTTTGTGGATCTAAAATAAAACGGTTATAAGCAGCTTCTGGTCCTTCCGGCAATAATGTTAGCACCTCGTCTTCACTTTTTCCCTCAATCGCCGCAGCGAAAAAACGCCAGTTCTCCGGCCAACGATCAGGAAAATGTCCGCGGAGAAGAAGGGATATGAATTGATCTGCATTTGGAACAGGTGGTAGAAGAAAAAAACCTGCCGCTCCAGGAAAAACACCGATTGGCTGTGGCTGCAGCACTGTTATTCCCCCTTTTAAAAACTGTAATTGGAAAGACAACGAAACCTCTAAATAACTAAGATCGGCATGTTCTAACGTACTAACGATTTTTGTGCAATTACTCACTCTCGTTTCATTTAGTATGGATATCATCTTATCGTCCTGTCGGCCAGGTCCAAAACTTTTTCTTCATCATGACCATTCAAGTCAAGGGATGAAGCGGCTTATATACTTTTTACTTCTCCGACATCGCACAGGAACAAAAAAGTGGTATGCGAAGCGCTCCATATTGTTCATCCCATACAGCATCGCGAATTCCCGGCTGCACACCTTCGGGCAAAATTTCTTGGACAAACATGCTTCGATCTCCACGAGAATTGCGCAGTTTTAACAGTAATCCGCCCGCTCCCAAATGACTTACCGGCATCACCCACAGTTCTTCGTCACGTATTAAAACGATGGCTGTTCCTGTAGGGAACCGCACCGTTTCTTCGGCGGGAATATGAAGATAGCCAGTTGGTGTCAGTTCAAGCTTCACTTTTTTTCCCTCCTAAGCGATGAAGCAGCTCATCCGCTAAACGATCTAAGGCATTGTCCACCGTTGGAGACAATCCAAATCCGTACGATATGTTTTCGGCTTCGATCAGGAAAACGGTCACTTTCTTCGGGAAGCGGCTTTTTAAAAGCCATCGGCCTAAGGAAATCGCATGATCCCAGCGGAAATCGTGAAGATTAACATCTTTTAGCGGAGGAGTTTCCACCTCTTCACCTGGAATTTCAAAAATCGTGCCCGGTTCATCTCCTGATTTACAGGCATCTACTAGAATCAGTTCCTCTGCATCCCCGATTTGAAAAGCTACATCCATGCCAGCAGTTCCGCCATCAGCCAAACGGACTCCCGGTGGGACCCCATGTTCCCACAATTTGCGGATCAACATGGGTCCCGCCCCATCATCACTTCGCAGCAAATTGCCACATCCAATAATCATAACGTTCATACAAAATTCCTCCTTCTGCAGGCGTACCGTTCCCATTACCATTCTTTGTCTGTTTTACTCGACTATTAGTTTTACAGTTGTATATGAAACGTCTGCTGATATGCTTGCACTGCAGAAAAACACGTCACTTAAAGTTGCATATTAGAGATATCAGCATATATTTATCACTTTATATTTGGCTAACTCTTTATGCGACTTGGCATCATAAGCATGAACGGTGCAAACAAGGCATGAATCATAGCTTTGGGCAATATGAGCCAATTCGACCGGATCTTCAGGATTCTTAATAGGTACGCCGATCATCGCTGTTTCGATAGGTCCGCGCTGACCGTGACGATCACGCGGTCCAATGTTCCATGCTGTCGGAGTGACGACTTGATAATTTTCAATTTTTCCATCTTTAATTTGAATCCAGTCAGCCAAAGCGCCGCGGGCTGCTTCTGTAGCTCCGAATCCGCGTCCTTCAGGCAATTCTTTCGGCTTGATGTAAAATTTTTCGTTTAAATCGATTTGCTTCAACCACTTCTTCATGCGTAAATAATATTTCGCGGCTTCGTGAAGGCGAGCCAACACACGCACCATCGAACTTGGCCCGATTTCTTTAATCAAGTTCAAAAAGAGAGGATCATAATCTTGCCACTCCTCAGCACCAGAGCGGCCAGCAATTACTTGGCGGGCCAACGGACCTACCTCCAGAGGAGTTTCTCCGATGCCTGGAATATCATACCGCGGTGCTTTAGCAAACGTATATTTTCCTTCTTTTTGCCCTTCGATCGGATCCACCGGATCGGTTACTCCTTCAAATGGGTGGTAAGAACCGCTGCCGCGATAGAAAGAATGGGTATGATCCTCGCGTATCCGTGCTTGATCAAAATCATGGAAATTTTCCCCATCAAATATTCCCGAACGGGAAATCAGCGCTGCGTTGCGTCCTTCAATCGTCGGATAGCGGTATTGCTGCGGGTTAAAAAAGCTTCCAGTGGCTAAATAGCGGCCCGGCCCCGCTCCGTATTTGTCCAATCCGATTTCCATGCTATAGCGAATGAATAAGCCAAGATCAGAATTGCGATGCTCTGGCTTCTCATCCAGCCATGCAAGAACATCGTCCCAAGTCTTGTTTTCCAGCCAGCGTTCAGCGGAACAGCCAAGAAGAACTTTCTCCAGCCAGTTTTCCCGATAATATTCCAAAATCGAGATAGAGCGAGTAATATCGGACAATGTCGGCGAGCTGACAACGCCTCCCGGAACCATGAAGCTGGAATGCGGCCATTGTCCGCCAAAGATCGCGTAAATTTCCACCGGCTTAGCTGAAACAGTGACGCCAATCTCATAATGCTCTCCCTCAAAAGGAGCCCAACGGCGAACCACTTCATCGTACAGCTTAGAAGAAGCGTAATGTCGATGTGTTAAACCAATTGCGAACAAAGCATAAAACCAACGCGGAATGCTTTGAATCGTTTCCGCCGCTTGAGCAATATTGCGGATGAGCGTAGCATTCGGCGGTACTTCCGTCCCCCAAGCCGTATCGAGCGCATAAACTGCTTTCGTTAGATGGCTGCCGCCGCAAATGCCGCAAATCCGAGGAGTAACAATCAAACCGGCCTGCGGATCTTTTCCTTTTAAAATCATCTCGAAACCGCGGAACATCGTTGCTTCCGTCCAAGCATCTACAACAACGCCATCATCAATGGCTACTTTTACATCCAAATCTCCTTCTACACGACCGAGGGAATGTACTTTAATTTCCAGTTTGTTTGTTTTTACAATAGCCTCTTGCTTTTTCATGTTCTTTAGGCACCTCGTTTCTAAAATGGTTTCCATTAAAAGATATCTGAATCACAGTAAATGGAAATCGTCGATTTCAAACATACAAAATAACTTTCTTCATGCCTTTGTGTAGACGAGGCGGTCACTTTTTCCGTTAAGCAACATCAACAAACGGCTTATTGGTGCTTCACCTATGTTCGGTTCCCACTAGATGCTGATGACAAAAGTCGTGATTTTCATTAATGATCATGATCATGGAACAAGCTTCACGTCTTTGTGTAGATAGTCACTTTTTCCGTTAAGTAAGATCACAAACGGTTTATTGGTGCTTCGCTCATATCCGGTTCCACTTCATCCTGATGACAAAAGTTGCGAATTTTGTTAATGATCACGGAACAAGCTTCACGTCTTTGTGTAGATAGTCACTTTTTCCGTTAAGTAAGATCACAAACGGCTTATTGGTGCTTCACTCATATCCGGTTCCTACTAGATCCTGATGACAAAAGTCGTGATTTTCGTTAATGATCACGGAACAAGCTTCACGTCTTTGTGTAGATAGTCACTTTTTCCGTTAAGTAAGATCACAAACGGCTTATTGGTGCTTCACTCATATCCGGTTCCACTTCATCCTGATGACAAAAGTTGCGAATTTTGTTAATGATCACGGAACAAGCTTCACGTCTTTGTGGAGATGTCACTTTTTCCGTTAAGTAACATCACAAACGGTTTATTGGTGCTTCACTCATATCTGATTCCACTTCATCTTGATGACAAAAATCCGAATTTCGTTAATATCACGGAACAAACATATCTTCTTTCGCCCATTTCGGCGCCACAGCCCGTGCCAATGCCGCATTCACAGAGTAGCTGAGCGGATCGGTGCCTTGTGGTACTTCTTTTGGAATTGAGCCGAGAACTTTTTGCGTTTTAAAAACTGTTCCAGGTGCTAGGTCAAAGAACGGGAACTGAGGCTCCGTACAGCCAATACAAGGCATTCCTGCCCGAGTTTTGGAAGATTGACGGTTCCAAAGAATGCGGTTGCATGGCGAATGAGTCATTGGACCTCGACAGCCTTGCTCATAAAAGAGACATCCTTTTCGCGTACCTTGTCCGAACTCTTCCACCGGCTCTTTCCACTCGAAATACTGCACACGCGTACAGCCCGTTTGGGTAAACGTTTTAAAGAACGTTTGCGGACGTTGAAGATCGTCTAAAACAACATCTTCCAAACGGCCAGTAGCAATGGCTACAAGAATTTGCGTCACCCAGTCGGGATGAGCCGGACAACCAGGAATGTTAATGACTGGGAGTCCACCTTTCGAACGGAACTGTGTACCAAGAAATCCCCCGCGTTCTTCTTTCATATATTGAAGACCAATCGATTCAGACGGATTCGGTTTTGTCGCCGGAATTCCACCCCAGCACGCACAATCACCGATTGCGACAACGTATTGCGCTTTATGGGCGAAATCCCAAATCCAGTTTTTTTTCGGACGGTCCATAAGCATATCATAGTGCCCTGTACCGTCAGGTCCCTGAATAATTGTCCCTTCTACCACCAAGATATCCAGCGGGATTTCGTCATTGAGAATTTGCTCATAAAGGCGGCGAACTTGCTCACCGAACTCCATCGACAAAGAATGGTGATACAAAATGTTAATGCCAAAATCGGTTACTAAATCAATGACCGTTGGCTCTTCCGCATTTAAAAATGATTGAGTGTTTCCATTGCACGCACCGCCGTGCATCCAAAGGAGATTCACCATTTTCTCCACCTCCAAAAAGTTTTGGGCAAGATTTTTCAATTTCAATACCTTGAGTGATTTAAGTCAGAAGGTTCTGATATTTTAAAATACATCTTCGTATAGACGCTCTCCTGTTTAGATGTCTCACTGGTGTTTGGCGACTTGTCGGCTTGATTCAAATCGTTTTCTATTTCAACCAAACAACTCAAAATCATAGTCTTTCGCAGCGTTCTATTCATCTAAAATTTTGCTTATAGAGAGCCGGACGAATGAATAAATGCTGATTTATCCGCTTCCAGCTGTGAAATCCATTCGTCAATTCCTTCTCCTGTGCGAGCAGAAACTTCGTGAATGCGAATGCCTGGGCGCACCTCATTCAATGCTTCATAAAATCGTTTTCGCTGAAAATCTACCGCTTCCGCTAAATCAATTTTTGTGATAATCGCCGTATCAGCACTGTTGACAATAGTCGGATATTTTACCGGTTTATCCTCGCCCTCTGTCACGGAAAAAAGAACTACACGCTGGTTTTCTCCCAAGTCATAACTTGCGGGACAGACGAGATTTCCAACATTTTCGATAAAAAGGAAATCAAATGTTTCCAACTCCCAATCTTGCAACGTTCGCTCAATCATTTCCGCTTCCAGATGGCAAACTGTGCCAGTAGTAATTTGGCGCACTTTTGCTCCACTTTGCCGCAAGCGGTCCGCGTCGTTTTCAGTTGCTAAATCGCCAACTAAAGCGGCTGTTCGATAGCGTTTGCCAAGGCGGGTAAGCACTTCTGTAAGCAGCGTCGTTTTTCCCGCTCCAGGACTGGAAACGAGATTGACGACATAAACACCCACGTTTTGAAACCGCTTTCTTAATTCTCTAGCAAGGAGATCATTTTTCTTCAAAACATTCTGGCGAATTTCAACAATTCGAGGATTCAAGGTCAAATCATGCATTTTCTTCTCCACCTTCCAAAGCGTACAATTCCATCTCTCGTCCCGCAAGGACTTGGCCAGTTTTTGTGCCGCACGTAGGACAGCGCATAGGAAGCGGTTCAGGCAAAATCCGTTCTTCTTGGCAGTTGGGACAGAAAATGGTCACGGGGACATCTTCAATAATGAGTTTAGCCCCTTCCAAAGAAGTTCCCTGAACAACCACATCAAAAGAAAATTCTAAGGCTTCTTTTACGACACCTGATAATACTCCAAGCTTTAAAAACAGCGCTTTAACTTTCTTTATTCCCGAATTTTCCGCCGCTTCTGCCGCCAATTCAACTAAGCTTTGGGCAATAGACAACTCATGCATCGCTGATCTCCTTCGATAAGTTTCGTGCAAAATTAAGGACGAAATTAAGTGCAGGCTGTACTTCCGGATCGCTTAATGTCCGCATCAGACCAATAATTCCCACACGTTTTGTTCCCGTTTCCGCTGCTTCTTTAGAGGCTTGATACAATGAACGCGACACCTTTCCAATTACTTGCACCGAGCGCACGTCTAAAACATCGGACTTGATCAGCTCTTGAACTTGCGGAGAATCGAGGAATTCTTGCATTTTATGCAACGCGGTTAAAGCATTCTCAAAACGCGTAACATATTCTGGTCTAGATATGCTTTGTCGCAAAAGAACGACAAGTTCATTGATTGAATCAGCAAATTCCGGTCCGCGTTGAAGAAAATTTTCCAGCATATCCAAAAGGAACGTTACATTCTCCAGCTTATCAAGCAAGTGGATTAGCTGCTCCATCGTTCGCGGATCTGAAAGCTTTTCAACCAACAAGTGATCAATGGACGTCTCCATAACCGCTCCTTTCCCGGCCTCCCCCATTTCGATTCCTCCTTCTTGGTTTTTACAGAAAAAAAGTGCGTCATTTTGGAAACATTGTTGTCTTTTTTTGCTAGCTGTTAAAATAATAATACAACAATTCAGAATATTTTAACACCATATTTTATAAAAACTATTTCAAGTTTTTGCTTCTTTGCTAATAGAATCATTCGTTGACTATACTGGATATGAAAATATGCAAAGAGGTGAACGAAATAAAAAACTATCAAGTAAAGTTGTTTCAAGAATAGTGGTAAGTTGTGGAATAAAATGATGAAAACTGATCAATACCTTTACCGATAAGGGTTAAATAGAATAGGTTTAGCAAAGAGCTTGAAAATTTTAGTATTTTTTGATTCATATTTTCCAAAACCTTATTCGGCTCTACACAAGAAACAGAAAGGAATTTTATGGAACATGGATGGAAGGAACGTATTTCAACTCGATTGAAACGTTCTTAATGCTTTCCAGGAGGGTTTTACACATTGCGTTTGCAAGCTTCTTGAAGTGTTTGACATAAGTCAGCCGTCGATTAGCAAGCATCTTCGCAAATTAGATTAATATAATGCAGCAAAACTTTATTTATCAGCCTCTAAAGCAAATTAGCAGATGGATCCTATATAGACTATAAAATGGGCTTGGACAGTTCTAGTTACTTAAACTATACTGAATGTAACCAATAGAAAGTGTAGCAAAAAATATTTTTCAAAGCGCAGTTTTTGAGCTGCCGTGTGAAAAAATAGCAGGTCAATTTCAAAGCGGGGTAGAATGCAGATGGCAGAAGAAATGGAGATCATTGATAAAATCATATCAGATATTCATTCTGGCAGGTATGAAGCCAATGATAAATTACCATCCGAAAATGAGCTTGCTGACTATTTTAACGTTCCGCGAATGACAATCCGCAAAATATACGAAAGGCTTCAGGAGATGGGATATATTTATTCAAGACAAGGAAAGGGCAGCTATGTAAAAGATCGGCAAATGCAGATTCCGCTTGTTCTTTCCGGGGATGAAAGCTTCAGCAGGAAAATGATTAGACTTGGGCACCATTTCCGATCGAAAAACATTTTTTGCGAAGAAATCGGCTATAATAAAGCAATCTTTCATTCTCTCGGTGTTGAGGAAACGGATCGAGTATTTAAAATAGGCAGGCTGCGCATTGTCAATAATCGACCAATTGCCTTGCATATTTCCTACGTGGCGAAATCCGTATTTGATGATATTGATTTGTACGGCAAGGAAATCACGTCCATGTTTGATTATTATCAAAAGAAAGGCTTCACTGAATTTGAATCGAAGTCAAGCGTGTTAAAGGTTTTATTTCCGACTAAATTCCTATGGGAAATTCTTGAATGCACGAGCTTAATTCCGCTTTTAGTGTTGGAGACAGGATGTATCGATAAAAAAACCGGAACGGTGCTTGAACATACAGAAATTTTTTATCGGAGTGATTGCTTTAACTTTGTTACAGTAGATGAGCAAAATCACTAACATAAATTTACATCGAAACAAAAAAGGAGACATGAACCCGATTCCTTGGTTAGAATAGATGTGCCAACAAACCATTCACACAAGGAGGTTCATGTCTCATGAATAGATTAGCACATCATCAAGGAATCCACAAGTTTTTCACGATGTTGGGGTTGGCACTTTATTTTTCAAAACCTGTCATGAAGCATCTCGTTCATATCGTGGATGCGATGATCACGAAAGGCTTTTCTGGAACGTTGACCGATCTTCATCATTGGAGCTTTCACCCCAATCATCGAACGACACTCAGCCATTTTTTCACGAAAAGCCCTTGGGATGAAGAGACGCTGCTTGGCAAACTCCAGCAATGGATGCTTCATCGTGTCGAACGGATCGCCAAACAGAAAAATCAACCCCTTTTTGTTTCGATCGATGATACGATTTGCCAAAAAATCAAGCCTTCGTCACGGGCAACGCACGCCATTCAAGGGTGTGATTGGCACTATTCTCACACAGAGAAAAAGTCGATCTGGGGACATTCTCTTGTTTGGCTCATGGTTCATACGATGACCCAGGCTTTTCCCTTTGCGTTCCGCCTCTACGACAAGGCGGCTGGGAAAAGCAAGGGGGAACTCGCGATCGAGATGCTTTCTTCTTTGGATGTACGCCGTCCCGTTTATGTGCTGATGGATTCGTGGTATCCATCGCAAGCGCTCGTGGAAGCCTGTCTGAAAAAAGGATTTCACGTCATCGCGATGCTCAAAACGAACCGGATTCTCTATCCGAAAGGCATCGCCATCCAAGCCAAACAGTTTGCCCGCTATATCGAACCGAACGACACCCATCTCGTCACGGTGGGAGAAGAGCGTTATCGCGTGTATCGCTACGAGGGATCGCTGAAAGGTCTCGATGATGCCGTTGTGTTGTTGGCTTGGAAAGCCGATCAGCCGATGACACCCGAACATCTTCACTGCGTCTTGAGCACCGACCGGGAGCTAAGCGATGAAGAGATCTTGCGCTACTATGCCCAACGTTGGTCGATCGAATGCTTTTTTCGACAAGCGAAAGACCAGCTGAAGCTCGATGGGTACCGTGTTCGTCATCGTCGGGCGGTGAAACGGTATTGGATCTTGGTGCAACTCGCTTATGTGTACAGTATGGTCGAGTCCAACCGGGATTTCTCTACTGGGCTTGATCTTCTCCGAACGAAGAAAGGGCATAGTCTCGTCGAGTTCATTTACCATGCAGCGAAGCAAGATATTCCCATTGATGTTGTCAAAAAACAGCTCCATGTGGCATAAGGGGTACCCTGTTTGTCTCTTTTGGTATGGTAATTATTGTTATGAAAATTGCTCATCTACAGTTTGTTATATAAAAAACTTTTGCTTTCGGGTATGTCCGATAAGTCCCTAAAATCCAACAAGTAGAGGAAAACATGCGTTTTTCTCTGCTTGTTTTTATATGCTTTCGATTTTGGATTGAAAGCAGCAGAGAGATTCATTCAAGGAATCTCTCTTTTTTTTTTGTGCTCATTAACATTTTCTTAAAAATGCGTTTGCAAAAAATTAATAGAATTTACTTTTTTTTAAATTTTTTCCACTTGGCAACAAGATATGCTTAAATCAACGGAAGCAAAAAATCATGATGGAGGGGCGGAAATGGAAAGAAGGCGAAGAACAGAAATTTTAATCAACGGAAATAAGAACGTTGCCGCCACATTGGCACAACAAATTTTAGCTAAGTATGAGGTAAAAACGATTGAAAAGCCGAACAACGGTTTAGTAATGGTAAAAGTTCGGGAAACGGCAAAGAACAGTTTGTTCTACTTAGGAGAAGTTTTTGTAACAGAATGTAAAGTGGAAATTAGCGGGTATATCGGCTTCGGCATATTAAAAGGACATGAGCCGGAATTAGCATACCATTTGGCTGTGGTCGATGCAGCTTACAATGCACAATTGCCAGAAACGGAACGATGGAATGAAGTTTTGTTGAAGGAGGAAGCAGCAATTCATGAGCAAAGAAAGAACTCCTTTATGAAAATTTTGAAGACAAAAGTAAATTTTGAAACGATGGATGTTTAAAAGGAGCAGAGGTTGAATGAAATTAGATTTTATTCACGATATTCAACGTGCATATCGAAAAGTTGTTGATTCCATGTCTAGGCCCGGATTGATAACAAATTTAAAAGATGAGGCGGCCAAAGTAGATCTTGAGGCTGGCTGTTTTCCCTCGACACTTGTTCTGGCTGCAATGCTTCTAGATACTGAAGTGACCTTTAAGGTAGTTTCCGAGAAGGAAGAAGAGACAACTCGCTGGATAAACCAACTAACCTATGCAAAAGCTGATGCAGCAGAACGCGCTGATTTCGTTTTTGTACTTTATGACAAAGCTGAAGATGAACTTGGGCAAATATTACAGCGAGTAAAAACCGGCAGTCTCATCGATCCCCATGATTCAGCAACCATTATTGTTGAGGCAGATGCTGTTACGGATGAATGCGATTTCAAATTAACAGGTCCGGGCATTGAAGAAGCAAATTATGTAAATGTTTCAGTAAATGGGAATTGGATGGAAGTTCGACAGCAACAAAACGCTGAATTTCCAATGGGGGTTGATTTAATTTTTGTGGACAAAAATCATCATCTCTTATGTCTGCCAAGGACGACGCAAATTTTATCAGAAGGGAGGAAGCTTTGATGGGATATGTGGCAGTGAAAGGCGGAACAATTGCCATTGAGGAGTCGATTAAACGGCTGAAATATGAGCGGTTAAAAAAAGGAGTTGTTCTTGACATTGGCAGAATTGAAGCTGGCCTGCGGGGATTGATTGATCAGGTGATGTCAGAGAGCAGTCTATATGACGAAACCCTTGCGGCGCTAGCGATCAAACATGCTGAAGGCAATCTTGAAGAAGCGGTTTTTCTGCTTCGTGCATATCGATCCACTTTACCGCGCAAGCATTATTCGCAAATAGTTAATACAAAGGACATGAGTATCGAAAGAAGGATTTCAGCTAGTTTTAAAGATATACCAGGCGGCCAAATTTTAGGAGCTACAACTGACTACACTCATCGTTTGCTCGACTTTGACCTCATGGAGGAAACAGATGAAGATGCAGTAAATTGGCTTTCGGCCTATGAGAAGGAAATGCTCGATGAAGTGGATGAAAAACATTTTGGCAAACTGCCAAAAGTAAGTGATTACTTAAGAAAAGAAGGTTTGTTCTCGGAGTGTGTAATGGACAATACAGAGCCTGATGATGTAACGAGAAAAAGCTTGACGTTTCCTTCCACCCGCAGTCAGCGTCTCCAAGTTTTAACAAGAGGCCAGACAGGGGCGGTGACTTCATTAGCTTATGCCGTCATTCGCGGATATGGAAGTCTTCATCCAACAGTAGGTGAACTGCGTGTCGGCTATTTGCCGGTTTACATCGATAGCCCTTTTCATTCATTTAATAGAGAAGACGATGCTTATTATATTGGGGAAATTAAAGCAACCGAAGTCGAAATGTTAATTCCGGAAACAGTTGAGATCGGGGACGGGAAAAAGGAAATTAAGTTTGAAATCGGATATGGTCTTTGCTTTGGTCAAAATGAAACGAAAGCAATCGCAATGGGAATTTTAGACAATAGTTTGGAGAAAGGAAATAGGGACTATCCGACAGGAGACGAGGAATTTGTCCTTTATCATATTGATTCGGTTGAATCCACCGGGTTTATTTCACATTTGAAGCTGCCTCACTATGTCACTTTCCAATCGAAGCTTGATATTGTACGCAAATCAAAAAGCAAGCAAGAAATGTAAAAAGGAGAGGAATTCATGCAAATCCATTATAATTTTGCTTTTTTCGATGAAGGTTCCAAACGGGAAATTCGAAGAGCCACATTAAAAGCAATTGCCATTCCGGGCTATCAAGTTCCATTTGCATCAAGAGAAATGCCGATTGCACGCGGCTGGGGAACAGGTGGACTGCAATTAACCCTTTCTCTCATTGGCAAAGATGATGTTTTAAAAGTAATCGACCAAGGCTCTGATGAATCCGTTAATGCGGTAAACATTAAAAAATTGGTGATGAAAACGGCGGGCATTAAAACGACGGAGGAGACGCAAGAAGCAACGATCATTCAATCAAGACATCGAATTCCAGAAATTCCTCTTACAGAAGGCCAGATACTTGTATTACAAGTACCACTGCCTGAACCGCTGCGCGATTATGAACCGAGCGAATATAATACGAAAAGGCTTCATGCGGAGAAAGAATACAGCGGCGCATGGCTGATGCTTTTTGAACAAATCATGAAATACGGGCATATGGCTTCGGATTTTGATCATCCTGTGATGGTGGAAAATCGGTATGTCATGGCGCCGAGTCCTATACCAAGGTTTGATAATCCGAAAATGCACTATTTAAAGGCATTAATTTTGCTTGGAGCCGGTCGTGAAAAGAAGATATACGCTGTACCACCATACACGAAAGTCGTTTCACTTGCGTTTGACGATTATCCGTTTGAAGTGGAGAGCTTTGAAGATAAACATTGCAGACTGTGCGGCGCTACGGGAGTATATTTGGATGAATTGTTTAATGAGGAAACAGGTGAAACCTATTACCAATGCAATGATACAAGCTATTGTTTATCAAGATTAAATGAGCAATCAGAATCAAGAGGTGTTCAACATGGATGATTTAAGCAATCCAGTATTATCGGTCAAAAAGTTAAACAAACAATTCGGACCTGGATGCAGCCAATGCGGAAAGGCGGATTCCGCCGTTTTGGTGAAAAACTTTTGCCCTGTCTGCGGTACGGTATATGTTTGCCGTGATATTTCGTTTGATCTCTATCCCGGTGAAGTATTAGGCATTGTAGGTGAAAGCGGCAGCGGTAAATCAACATTAATGAGACAGCTATATTTTGATCAAGAGGCCACAAGCGGTGAAGTGTATATCCGATTTTATCATGATGGAAAAAAAAACGTATTAAACGAGTCCTCCCAACAAAAACGGTACATTCGCAACCATCTGATGGGGAAAGTTTACCAAAATCCGCTTCTCGGCTTGCGCATGAACTTTTCCTCCATCGGCAATATTGCTGAAAAATTAATTGCGGCAGGGAACAGGAATGTTGGACAGATGGTGTTAAGAGGACAAGTGCTGCTTGAGGAGGTAAACATTCCGCTATTTAGGATGAAGGAGGAGCCCCAAAAATTTTCGGGGGGCATGCAGCAAAGAGTTCAAATCGCCAAAGCATTGTCGAATAATCCGCCGATTCTTCTTCTCGATGAAGTAACGACCGGTCTTGATTTGTCCGTTCAAGCAAATGTTTTAGATTTGATACGGAATTTACAGAGGGAACTGAAGATAAGCATGATCGTTGTTTCCCATGATTTAGGCGTTATCAGAATGCTTGCAGACAGAACGTTCGTCATGCTGGAAGGAAAAATTATCGAGCAAGGGTTGACCGATCAAATTTTGGAAGATCCACAGCATCCTTATACACAGCAGCTCGTCCATTCATTATTATGATCAATTTTTTGGACTTGTGAGAATGGAGGAAAAAACGTGTATCTCATAACAAACGGAAGAATTATAACGGAAGAAACCATTCTCGATGGTTACGATCTTCTTATTGAAGGAGATAAAATTAGCAAAATTGATGGCAAAGGGAAAATCGCTTGGAAGGAAGGAATGGAAGTACTCGATGCGGCGGGCGGATATGTCGCTCCTGGGTTTATCGATCTTCATTCTGACTATATTGAACATATGGCAGCACCAAGACCGACATCGTTAATGAATTTTCATTTAAGTCTTCGCGAAGCGGAAAAAGAATTAATCACCCATGGGATTACAACAATGTTTCACTCACTTTCTATTTATAAAAGCTCGGAATTTTCACATAAACCGATCCGTGAGCCGGAAAATGTCCGAAAATTTATTGAAATGATCCACCAAACTCATCATACAAAGCATTTAATACGACATCGGTTCCATGCACGGTTTGAAATTGACAGCATCGAAGAAGTTGAAAACTTAAAATCGTACATTGCTGAGAGCAAGGTGCACTTAATTTCGTTTATGGATCATACCCCTGGTCAAGGACAATATAGAGATTTAGAAATTTACAGAAAAACGATAAAAGGCTACCAAAAGCTCAGTGATGAAGAGATTGATAGAGTCATTACAAAACATCAGCATAAGGAAAAATTAACACTTGAGGGAATAAAGGAAATTGCAACGCTGGCACAACAAAAAGGTATTGCTATCGCTTCTCATGACGATGACACGTTGGAAAAACTTGAGCTTGTGCAAAGCTTTGGGGCTTCGATCAGTGAATTTCCAATCACCTTGGAAATTGCTAAAAATGCGAAAAAGAAAGGAATGCTGACGGTAGCCGGGGCTCCGAACGTTCTTTTGGGAGGGTCCCACAGCGGAAATTTATCTGCACAAGAAGCCATTCAACACGGGTGTATCGATATTTTATGTAGTGACTATTATCCTCCATCGCTGCTTCATGCTGTTTTTAAAATGAGCGAAAAAAGCGATATCGACCTAGTTGAAATGTTTAAGCTTGTGACGATTAACCCGGCCAAAGCTGTCAAACTGGATGATCAAATTGGATCAATTAAGGAAGGAAAAAAAGCGGATATAGTCATCATCGAAAAAATAGACTTAGATTTTCCGGTTATCACGTCTTGTTTTGTGGATGGCCGTTTAATCTTGAAAACAAATTATAGAATTTAAAGATGATGGAAAGGGAGTTTCTATGATCGAGAAAAAGCTGTCAAAAAAACCTTATATCCATGAACATTGCCAGTTGTTTCATACAGAATTAGGTGAATACACAGAAATAGGGGCTCACAATTATTTAGAAAATGTAAAAATGGGGGATTTTTCTTATACAGGGCAGTTTTGCATCCTGCAAAATGTTGAAATTGGAAAATTTTCCAATATTGCTGCGATGGTGCGAATCGGTCCAACCGCTCACCCGATGAATCGCCCTACTTTGCACCATATTACGTATCGGAGAAAAATGTATGGAGTTGATACTCATGACGATGAAGCGTTTTTATCATGGCGTAAAGCACAAATCACCTATATCGGCCATGACACATGGATTGGCCATGGGGCCATCATCATGCCTGGTGTAAAAATCGGCAATGGTGCAGTAGTCGGCAGCGGAGCTATTGTGACAAAGGATGTAGAGCCTTATACAATCGTTGCTGGAATACCAGCCAAACCGTTAAGGCGCCGATTTGATGAGCAAACGGTTAAACGATTGGAACAAATCAAGTGGTGGGATTGGTCGTATGAAACGTTGAAAGAACGAATCGACGACTTGTCTCAACATATTGAAACATTTCTAGATAAGTATGAGGGAAGAAGGGAATTCAGTGGAAAACATTTTAACGGTTGAGAGCCTGTCCAAAACATTTCGATTGCACAGTGTAAACAAGGAAATCCGCGCAATTAACAAGATTAGCTTTGTTGTAAAAGAAGGAGAATTTGTCGGTATTACCGGTAAAAGCGGCAGCGGCAAATCAACCATTTTAAAATGCATCTACCGCACATATTTGCCTGAAAGTGGAGACATCTGGTACAACTCAAAAAAGTTTGGCCTAATCAATTTGCGAGAAGCGACGGAAAGAGAAATGATTTATTTACGAAAGCATGAGATCGGATACGTATCACAGTTTTTAAATGCTTTGCCTCGTATAACGGCCAGGGAAATAGTCAAACAAGCGATATTAGAAATGGGGCATAACGATAAGTATGCGGAGGAAGAGACAGAAAAAATATTGACGCATTTTGAACTGGATCCTCAGCTTTGGGATAGTTATGTTGCTACTTTTTCCGGAGGTGAAAAACTGCGGTTGAACATCGCTAGAGCAATGGTAAAGCGTCCGAGACTACTTTTATTGGATGAACCGACGGCAAGTTTAGATGATGAATCGAAGGAAAAAGTAAGAGTATTGATGGAGCAGCTCGTTCGCGAAGGGACAACAATGCTGGGAATTTTTCATGATTTGTTGTTCATGCAAAACTTATGTGATGTAGAATACCGAATGTTGGACGGGGAAATCATCAAGTATTCTGAAAAAAATCCCTTTACAAAACATTAAAAATTCTTTAGTAATTCAACGATATGAATTAACAGTTCCTTTACATTCATCCTTTATATTCAATTATAAATGGAAAAATAATCTATTTTGAAAGGAAAAGGGGTAATGAATATGAAAAAAATGTTGAGGTTTATGAGCATCGCTTTCATCTTGGTCATCTTTTTATCAGGTTGTTCATCATCAGCAGGAACAGAAAGCGATTCCGCTCAAAAAAGCGGCGACGATACGCTTACAATTGCATGGTACCCGAATGAATCCGGCGAAGATTTGAAAGCGGCACGTGACGAAATCGCTAAGTTGATTGAAGAAGCAACTGGAAAGAAAGTCGAGCATAAGACGACAACTGATTACATTATTGCCATTGAGGCGATTGCAAACGGAAATGCTGATTTAGCGTTTATGGGTGCACAGGGATACATAGAGGCTCATGACAAAAATGAAAAAGTGCTTCCTCTCGTTGTTCCGAGCGGTGAATCCGGCACACTTGATGATGCCATGTACTACAGCTGGCTCGCTGTAAATAAAGGGGATGAAGACGAGTACAAAAGCGGCTCCGGGTTTTCCATTGATAATATAGCTGGAAAGAAATTTTCATTTGTGTCTAACAGCTCCACATCAGGCTTTAAAGTTCCATCGACCGAAATCGTTTCGTACTTTAGCCAAAAAGAAGAGTACAAAGATTTAACTGCTGAAGATTTATTAGAAGGCGGCGAGGGCAAGTTTTTCAGCGAAGTGCAATATGGAGGCTCTCATCAAGGGTCTGCGGTTAACTTACTGTCTGGAAAAGTAGATGTAGCAGCATTTTGCGACACATGTGTGAACAACTATATTGAATTAGTTGACGGTGAGCAAAATAAACCGGGAGCGGTATATAAAGTCAAAAAAGATGCTGCTGAGCCGTTTCATACTGTGCCTGGAAAGGAATTTGTCTTAATTTCAGTCACACCGGTATTGAATGCTCCGTTTGTTGTCAATACGGAAACCGTATCTGAAGAAGATCGCAAAAAGCTTGTGGAAGCTTTTGTTTCTGATGAAGTAGCCAACAATACGAAGATTTTCGTGCCGGAGGATTCTGATTTTAGCGGTTTGTTTACGAAAAAAGCTAATGAGCGTTTCGTTGAAGTAGAGGATTCTTGGTTTGATCCGATCAGAGAATTGTCTAAATAAGGATTTGGTGAGGGATAAACGATGACAGCCATTTTAACATTAAATAACGTGTCAAAACGTTATGGAACCAATACAATGGCGCTTCAAGACATGAACTTTTCTGTAAAAGAAGGGGAATTCGTTTCGATCATTGGTCCATCGGGGGCGGGGAAATCAACCCTCCTCCGGTGTATTAACCGCATGATCGAAGCGTCTAGCGGTGAAATCATATTTGATGGTGTCGACATTTTAAAGCTTGGCAAAAAAAGCTTAAGAAAAGTGAGGGCAACCATTGGAATGGTCTTTCAGCATTACAATCTTGTCACTAGATTAAGCGTAATTGAAAACGTGCTCCACGGCAGGCTCGGCTATAAGTCAACTATGGCAGGAGCATTCGGTTTATACAGCGAGGAGGAGAAAAAGCAGGCGGTTCATATTCTCGGATTGTTGGGGCTGGAGGATCAAGTGTATAAACGGTGTGATCAGCTAAGCGGCGGACAAAAACAAAGAGTCGGAATTGCCAGAGCCTTAATTCAAAATCCGAGAATGCTATTGTGTGATGAGCCGATTGCCTCCTTAGATCCAAACTCAGCCAAAATCATTATGGATCATTTAAAAAATATTTCTTCTACACTCGGAATTACTTGTATTGTCAACCTGCACCAAGTCGATGTCGCTTTGAAGTACTCTGATCGAATTATCGGTATTAATAATGGAAAGAAAGTGTACGATGGCTCGCCGAAACAAATAACAGAAGATATTGTTCGCAATATTTATGGGTCTGAAGTAAAGAATCTGATTCTTTAATGTAGGTGAAGATCATGCAAGCAGATATCTTTGTAAAAAGAAGAAGAAGCTTCTCCTTATTTTTTTTATTGTTGATTGTGTTAACGTATCTTTCTATGTTTATAACCGATTTTCAGCTTGTGAAAGGACTCGCCTCTGTTGCAAAGGCAGTAGAGTGGGGAGTGACAAATTTTTTTCCTGATGCAAAAGCGATGGAAAAGCTTCCGGATATTTTAAGTAAATTACAAGAAACAGTTTTAATATCAGTCGCTTCCACGACAACAGCAGCTATTTTTGCAACTTTTTTCGCAATATGCGGTTCGAAGACGACGAAAGTGAATGGTTTATTAAGTGCAATAAGCAGAGGAATTGCAACTGTTTCTCGTAATATTCCGGTAGCTGCATGGGCATTGATTCTGCTCTTTTCTTTTGGACAAAGCTCCATTACCGGATTTTTTGCTTTGTTCTTCGCCTCCTTTGGTTTTTTAACGCGAGCATTTATAGAAACGATCGATGAAGTTAGCAATAGTTCCGTTGAAGCATTGCGTGCAACCGGCGCCCAATTTTTTTCGATCATCTTCCAGTCGGTCATTCCATCCAGCCTTCCCCAGATGATCAGTTGGGTATTATTTGAAATTGAAACGAATATTCGCAGCGCGACTTTAGTTGGAATTTTAACCGGTACTGGAATTGGTTTTTCTTTTGACTTGTATTATAAAAGCTCCAATTATAGTGCAGCGAGTTTGGTTGTCATGACTATCGTACTGACGGTATTTGTCATTGAATATCTTTCGAATTTGATAAGAAGGGTCATTTTATAACGATGAATGAAAATTTAAGGAAGAAAGGGTGATGATATGAATAATGAATGGTTGATGAAAACTGGAAGCACTCTGAAAGACAGCGGAAAATTAACGCATTCTTCGAAAATAAAAGTGAAACCGTTGACGAAGCAGGCAATTGCCATCCGGCTGACATTGACAGCATTATTCGTTATTACTGTTTATGGCTTTACCGTGTTTGATTATGGCGATACAAATTTCATGTCTGGATTAAAAGAAACGTTTGCGAATTTTAAAACAATGTTTTTCGAAGCAAGCTTTTCGCGTTTAACTATAACAGAAGCAATCTATCAAGTGTTGATAACCTTGGGGCTTGCTTTTTTGACGACAGTGTTCGGAGCTGTTATTGCACTTTTTCTAGGGCTGTTGGCAGCGCAAAATTTATCAAATAAAGTTGTTTCCAATACCATTAAAGCCTTTGTTGCATTTATTCGCGCCGTTCCTACTGTTTTGTGGGTGCTGATTTTTTCCGTCGCTGCTGGTCTAGGAAGTGTTGCAGCTGTTATTGGCATGACGTTTCACTCCATTGGCTATTTGATTAAAGCATATTCTGAATCGTTCGAAGAGTTGGATGAAGGTGTGATCGAAGCATTAAAGGGCTGCGGGGCCAATTGGTGGCAAATTGTGTTTCAGACGGTAATCCCCTCATCAATGACGTATTTAATTTCTTGGACGTTTATGAGATTTGAGATTAACTTTTCCGTTGCCGTTGCGATGGGGGCTGCCGCAGGAGCAGGCGGGATCGGATTTGATTTGTTTATGGCGAGCGGATTTTATTTTGATTTAAGGGAAATCGGAATGATTACTTACTTCATTCTTGTTTTAGCGATCATTTTCGAATTTGTTTCGACAAGAATGAAGGTAAATTTGCGTGAAACTCATTAATTATTTTATAAAAACAGTGAAAGCAGGTGTTGACCGTAATGATTGATTTACATTGTCATTCAAATATATCAGATGGCTCAATGAGTCTATTTGAATTAATTTCTCTTGCGAAAGAAAAAGGAATCACCCATTTGGCAATTACCGACCATGATACGACAAAAGGATTAAAGGAAGCGAAATATATAGGAGAGCAGCTCGGAGTAACCATTATTCCAGGGATCGAGATTTCGGCCTATGACTATAAAAGACAACGGAGAGCCCATATTTTAGGCTTTTTTGTGGAACCGCATCACGAAGCGATTGAAAACCTGTGCAGCCCGCTGTTAAAGATGAGACACCTAGCATCATATGAAATGACGAAAAGAATTATGAAAGCAGGTTTTAACATTTCATGGGAAGAAGTAGAACAATTCGCCAAAGACGGCACAGGGGTATACAAACAGCATATTATGCATGCTTTAATAAACAAAGGATACGCTGACAAAATCTATGGCGATCTATATAATAAGCTTTTTTCAAAAGGCGGGGAAGGAAAGCCGCAAGGATTAGCGCACATACCTATACAGTATGTCGATGTTGAAGATGCGATTGTTGCCATCCGCGAGGCGGGCGGTTTGCCGGTACTTGCCCATCCAAAACAATTCAACAATTTTGATGCAATCCCCGAGTGGGTTGAGATTGGCTTAGAAGGCATCGAAGCAGTTCACCCTTTGCATGGACCTAAGGACGAAGAACTTGTCAAATATTATGCGGACCAATTCGAGCTGATCGAAACAGGAGGATCTGATTTTCACGGCTTTTATGGAAATTTTGAACTAGGCAGCAAAGATGCCGGAATGGTTCGATATGAAAAACTTCTCGAACGCTATCAAAAGCTATGTGAAAGCAAGAAAACATTATCGTAAATGTAAGAAGCTCTCAACTTTCATTTTTTTGGAGCCAAGTTAGGAATATAATTCGGGCAAAAAACGCTTCTCTTTTCAATAATAATATGTTCCGTCATTAACAGTGGGAAACAGATGAATATTAAATTGATTCTTTACTTCGGCGATTATTTTAACAACAATTTACAGCCTTTTGCCTTCCGATTATTATCGTTTTGAACGGATAAAGGACTTACATATAAAAAAAGTCCTTTATTCAATTTCTTTTCTCCCTTTTCATTTTTCCTGCCAAATTGCAGCGTGCAAGAGCTCCCTCAGCAATGAGAACAATAACTGCGGCTTTTTTGACAATTTTTACTCTTTTCCCTATCAGTAGGCTTTCGTCTTTTCGGTTTGGAAGATAGAATACAGAAACTGACAACTTATTAAACATTCCGTTTTGCGTTCATCCTTCAATTATGATTTTCTGTAAGGGCTTCAACAAAATTACTGGTAAAAGAATCTCATGTTAAAGAGAAGCTCTGTCAATCTTTTCCCCCTCATCTTTCAGCGCTTGAAGCTACTTCAACGGCAAAAGGCAACCTGCTCAAGTTCACTTTTTGTAACTCTCTCATGTAATCGTCAAATCATCTCTGTAAAATGGACGCTTATTAAAAAAGAGCGAGCATTTCCCCTAAAATAAAATTTATCAAAATATGGAATTTTTTCTATTATTTATGATATATTCAATCTAGATAAAGAATGGACTCGAAATGGTAAATTAAAAAAATCGAGTGATGGCGAAATAAGTTTTTGCCATCGCCCTAGATTTTAAATTCAGGGGGCAGTATGTTAAAGTCTAATCTATTTTATTCGAATTTCAAGTTAAATTTTAGACGCTATGTCAATAGATTTCTTTTTTTCTTTCCGTTTGGGGAAAATTTATTGAATCAAAAAATATTACTAGTTTTATTTGTTTTCATTTTTGGAGTATACAATTTTATCCTATATCATTTAGTAGAACTAATCATTCCTTATTTTTCTCAAGCAGCTGTTTTGTTAGTCAATTTGCTAGTATTATGGAATTTAATCAGCAATCTTCGTTCTTCTCATGATTTTTTGCAAAGGTTTGTCTATCCGGAAGATTTTCTCTTACTATACTCCGTGAAAACAGATCCAAATGATATATTATTGGTAAGATTTTTTACGCAAATCATTTTCAAGTCACTGTTTTCGACTCTTTTCTTTTTATATCCAATCCTGTTCTACGTTTTAAATTTTGCAGAAGAATCAATAACTTCTAGGCTATTGTTATTTGTATCTTTTCCATTTTATGTTCTTTTTTTAATTGGGGTCATCAGTTTTTATTCTTCAGGATTATACATAATATATTCAAAGTTTTTGCATGTTGTTTTTCAGTCAGCTGTGAAAAGTGTACTTTCTTTTGTTTTTGTTATGCTGCTATCATTTCTGTCTACGACTGTATTTGGCTGGTTAGGCTTTAGCTACTTTTATGAGGAAAACTTTATAGAATCAATCATTCATTCTATTTCTAGATTCAATCTTGATGTGATTTTGACTGGTTATGTGCTGCCTACTAATTGGTTATTTAATACACTAATGGAAGTAGATTACTTTCTCTATTATCAACCGTTGTTGTTAATTATTGGAATCATTCTAATTTATATTTCGTTTCTTATTGTAAATAAATATTTAGACGTAAAAGATATGTCGCAGCTTTCCAATGAAAAAACAAATGTCAAAATAATAAAAAACAGATCTTTTCATAACTTTATTGATAGAAAACTAAAAAAGCTTTTATCAAGGAAAGTTTTGGCGGTTATGAAAAAAGATTTCATCGCTTTCACTCGAGCGAATTTTTTAATAAAAAAGAGGTTTTATTTATCTATCTATATGCTGGCTTCCGAAATCGGAATATTGTTCGGGTTAGGAATGATGCAAAATTGGTTTGAATTCCCGGCTCTTTTCGTAATATATCCGATCATCTTTGCAGTTTCATTAAATGTCTCGTTTTTAGGAGACGGATTATTAGGGATTACATCAGCTGATGCTGAAAGGGAGAACTTGTTTTTATATAAAGGGTCAGGCTCTTCTTTGAAGCAGTTAATCGTAAGCAAGGCGATTTTACATGTTATTCCTATTTTGATCGTCATGAACGTTTTATTTATATGTGTTGTATCGTTTTTTCATCTGAAACTAAGTACTGTCATTATGATATTTGTCCTTGTAAATACTACCGCTATTATCATCAGCAGTGCTCAAATTATTGGAACGTTTTTGTATCCGCGTCTGGATTGGGAACATATTGAAGATGTTGGCTCTTCCGTTAAAGCTTCTGTTTTTGAACACACGATTCTTGGAATTGTTTTAATATTAAATTTAGAAATATATGGACTGTTAGGGGTTCTTTACTGGAAAAACTACATCAGCAGCATTCTTTTTAATGTGTTGGCAATCTTAGGTTCTTTCTTGCTATTCATAAGCTTTTTTATATTCTTTTACTTTTGGATTAAACGAGTCGGTACTTCTCATTGGGAGATGAGCAGATGATTATAAAAGATGTTTCGAAAAGGTATAAGGAGTATGATGTATTAAAATCAATTAATATTACATTAAAAAGAGGAGAAATATATGGATTATTAGGGCCAAACGGTGCTGGGAAGTCCACTTTGCTTAAATGTATAATCGGATTGGTCACTCCAGACTCTGGAAAAATATTTATTGATGGTAAGACAATTGATGATGATCGATCCGAATTTTTACAATATATTGGTTATGTGCCGGACACACCTTTTATTTACAATTATCTTACTCCAAAGGAATATTTAGATTTTATAGCTGATCTGCAGCAAGTACCCGATTCGCAAAAAACTGACCGTATTCAAATGTTGTTAAAAAATTTTTCACTAAAAGATAAGGAAAATGAAATGATTTCAACTCTTTCCTTTGGTATGAAGCATAAGCTGTCTGTTGCCGGTGCTATCATTCATGAACCGGATGTGCTTTTACTAGATGAGCCGCTAAGCTCATTTGATCCTCCGACAACAATGTTTATGAAAAAGTTTTTAAGGGAATACGCAGATAGTGGAAAAATTATTTTCATGTCTACTCATTTAGTGCATGTTGCTCAAAATCTATGCGATCGTGTAGGAGTTTTAATCAATGGGGAAATATTAAAGGAATACACGAACATGAAAAACATAATAAATTTCGAAAATATGATTATTAACGATATGGAAGAGATTGGTTAAATGAAAAACGTTCTACTGCGAAATAAGCGGGTTTTATCAGTAGCGTTTATAATATACGTGATTGGAATTATCATGGGTACTTTTTTTAGCAATATCTTACCTGTAGAAAGACAGGAACCAAATGTTGGGCGTACTATATTTGATTATTTTATACATAACGTACTTGCGGATGTTTTCATAAGCTTTACTATATTTACGTTTGGAATTTTTACTGCTGCTTTATTACTAGTCAATGGTTTTTTAGTTGGTGTATCTATCATGCACAGTCTTCAACATGGGAACGATCTAATTTATATTGTAACAGCCCTAGTTCCACATGGTATATTTGAGATTCCTGCTATGATTATTGCGGGTTCTATTGGGTTTAAACTGATTGATGCGGTCATTGCCAAAATTAGGGGAGAATCAAATTCCGTTTTTTTAAAGGACATCTTTACATTCTTTTTTCTAATGATCATTTTGACATTTATCGCTGCCGTTGTAGAGGCTAAGATCACTCCATATTTAATGGCCCAACTTTCATGAGGAGGTGTAAAGCATATGCTATGGGAAAAACTAAACTTAGAAAAATTACTGAATGATTCGAATAATGGGTCAGATGATGAAGAAAATGAAAAAAGCACATGGTTTATACCCGTTTTTTACGTTTCCATATTATTAGCTTTATGTATAGCATTTATTGAGATAAAACTCATTTTAATCACGCTGTTTGCTCCTGCCATTATCGTCATAATGTGGAAGCCGCCGTTTAAAAATAAAAAAAGGCTCTTTCGAATTATATCATTCATATATCTTTTATTTCTAACTATAGTTACGATATGGTGGTTCCAAGGTTGAATTTCTAACGAAAGTTGTAAAGACTGTATCTTTTGACGCTTACGAATTTTCATTTCATCTAATATATTGAAGTCTAATTCGCGATTTTGCTAGAAACATTTCTGACAGATTTCGCTGCAGTCATAAAAGAAACTAAAGTCCGCCCGTAGGACAAACAGCACCGTTTATGAGATTGGAATAACAGAAGAAGAGGAAAGCATAGTAAATAACGGCCAAGCTTTTATGAGGCGCTTGAAAAGGGGAGATTCTGTTATATGAATTTATTATTACAGCCCAAGCAATATTTCTGAAAACAAAAGCCAGCCAAATCAATAGTAGGCCTGATTATCCTAATTTTATTTGTATCTACTGTTTTTTTGAGCCTATTCATCTTAGATATACTATCGGATGAAGTATACGATCTTGACAAACAACTGGAAACTTTTGTTTTTATTAAGAAGCAATGGCCTATATTCCTGATAAACCACTTGTTTATGATGCATTAACTGGATTTGAAAATAAGGAGCTTATTCTTTCACTTTGGAGGATCAAAAAAGAAAAAAGAGCTGCATATGAAGAAAGATTCCAAGAGCTTTGTGAACAGTTTGATCTGACACATGCTTTGCAAAAGCCGGTCAAACATTACTCTCTAGGCATGAAATATAAACTATTCCTTATTAGTATGTTAGCAAGATCACCTGAGTTGATTATTTTGGATGAACCTTTTACTTCATTAGACGAGAACTCACAAAAGCAGTCAATCATGATGCTGAAAGAAGCGTTAAGGAACAATGCATTTTATTTACAAGTCACCAGCGATATATTTATGCCGAATTAGGCAGCCGATTTTTTCTGCTTGAAAACAGACAGCTAAAGGAGATGAACCTCATATGAAAACTTATTCTCTCATTATGATCGCAATCAGTTTAGTCATGGTTTTGGCAGTATTCGTGCTGAAAATAACAGCATTGCTTGTCGGAAAAATTCTTTTAGCTGTTGCTGCTGCTTTTTTGGTCTCCTCACTGATCCGTTTAATAAGTCTCAAAAAATAAAACCTGCCGACAGACAGCATTTCGGAATTTTGTACAGAAACAGGTGAAGATTTTTGAAGGCACTGCGGATTGCCTCCCGGATTCAACAGTGAAATCTTACAGAACTAAAGCAGATGGCAGAATCGAGGAAAAGAAATTGTTCGTTAAATAATCAAACAGAGGGGAGGAGAGAAAAACATTTTTGTTTTAAAATATTAAAACCAAGTATATAATGAAGAAAAGATGTTAAAGGGGCGTGAATACATGAAAAAAATCGTTGCCCTGACAATTTTTATTTTTATAAGTATTACCTGTTTATACATTTCTAGTGATCGTTCCAGTCAAACTATAAATGCTGTACACGAAATTAGCACCATCGATCATTTGGCAGAAAATTTTGCTCCGATTGATGGACCAGATATAGGAAAAGACTCTTGGGTTGATATTGCCAGTTACATTTTTATAGCGTTAAGCACCACTTATTTCTGCTATTGCTTTGTGCAATCTGTCAAAAGACGGTTTTTGCTGAATCCCGTCTTTTACGAATCGAATTATGTGGTCTCGCCTGCTTGAATGAATCATAAACAAATCATTCAAAGGAGGATGAGTACCATGATTTGGTTACGTATGTTATTGACAGCATTTTTTTCAATTACAGCTCTCTCTTTATTGTCTTATCAAGGATTGGAAATTTTCAACGCGTTTACTGACTTTTTTAGAAAAAATTAATGGATTGAAGAGGGTTAAAAAGAACTCTCCTTTCCTATCAGCTTGCGGAGAAAGAAGTATTTTTTCTCTGCAAGCTTTTTTATTGTTGAAAATAGTCCACTTTACACATAGATAAGTCGTCGTTCTTTCATTTGCCGCAACGTGGCCGATCTGAAAAAAATCAAGTAATGGGTAAATTTAAAACATATTAAGAGAGCTGTGCAAAAGAATCCGGCCAGCTTGTCCTCTGAATGAGAGAGGCAAGCTGGCCTCATTTTTTTAAATCGCTATGGATGAAATGGCACACTGAAAATTTTTGTCGCAGGGATTTAACGGCTTTTTTTGAAATATTCCAGAGTTTTCAATCAAAATTTTTTGAAGCGGTCCTGTGAAACAGCGCTCCCTTTTTCCAATACTCATAAAAAGTTGATCGATTAGTTAAAAATACACCAAATAAAATCAAGAAGGCGCCGATCAGCGTAATGGGTTTCATGATTTCATTTAATATTATGTAGCCGGCGATTAGCGCGACAAGAGGCGAAATGTAAAGCCAAGTTGACGGAAAAACCGGATTTGTTTTTGAAACAAGCCAATAATACAGCCCGTGGCCGACGATGGAGCCGATGATGATTAAATAGAGCAGTGATAACACCGTTTCATAGCTTGCCAGCAGCAGCCATTTGCCTTGTTCGCCCGTTAAAAAGGATACAGCCAATAAGAAAATGCCGCCGTAAAACATTTGTACGGCATTTGAAAGAAACGGCGAGATATCCGGATGTTTGCTTGTAAACATTTTTGCCCGAACTGTCCCAAGTCCATAAAACCACTCGCTTAATATAATCATAAAGCAAGCCAAAACCCACATGCCGGAGACAGACAAAGAGAATCCCGGTGAAGAGATCAAAAAGACGCCTATTAAAGCAGCTGCCATCCCTGCTAATTGTTCTTTTTTGATCGGTTGTTTATTCTCTCTTGCCTGATGGAGCAGCACCATCATCGGGCCTGTTGCAGATAATACAGCAGCTAGTCCGGACGGGATGAATTGCTCAGCCCAATATAATGAAGCAAAAGTGATAAAAGTTAAGCAAAAACCGTTAAACACGAGCGAAGAGGAAAATAAAACGGTTTTCAATCGATAGTTCCGCATTTTAAAGACGGCCATCATAATCACCCCAGCGGCAAAAAAACGCATTCCCGCTGAAAAAAACGGCGGTGCCCCTGCTTCAATTCCGATTTTGATAGCTAAAAAAGTTGTTCCAAAAATTAAGCATATAAAACAGTAATTCAAAATAACCACGAAGAATAACTCCTTTTTGTTAAGTTTTTTGATATTATAACGACAACGGTATATAACAGTACAATGCACTGTATAACAGTTATGCGCTTTTATCTTTTGTCTTTTATGTAATGGGAGGGGAGACAATGCAATTATCGGTTAATAAAAAATTAGGCACCCCATATTATGAACAAATTAGCAGGCAAATCGAAGAACGGATTCAATCGGGCATGCTTCTTCACGGTGAAAGGCTTCCTTCTTTAAGATCGTTAGCAAATGAACTTAATGTAAGCTTTCTGACGGTGCAAAAAGCCTACAAACTGCTGGAATTGAAAGGATATATACAGATTCAGCAAGGTAAAGGTGTTTTTGTTGCAGCGGGAAAGAAAAAATCATATGAAAAGCACTCTGAATCTTTCGGCTGGCAGCATCAGATGAAGATGAATGGAACAAGATCACAATATCTCGCCTATCGTGAAAAAGAGATTTATGACTTTTCCCAAGCAGTCGTTTATCCAAGGCTGCTTCCATCTCACTTCCTTGTTCAAGAAATGAAAAAAATATTGGAGCAGCATCCCCTTGTGTTGTCGACATATGGTCCTATTGAAGGAGATGAAGAATTAAGGTATGAAATTGCCAATTACTTATTTAACTTCCATCACTTATCTGTTAAACACGACAAAATGATCATTACAAGCGGTGCACAGCAAGGAATTGACTTAGTGGCGCAAACTTTGTTAAGTCCAGGGGATGTTGTGATGGTTGAAAGCCCTTGTTATGGTGCGGCCATTGATGTGTTTGTCAATAAAGGATTTCAAGTCGTATCGATTGGAGTAGATGAAGAGGGACTGAAAGTAGATGAATTGGAGGATAAATTGCAGGTGCATCAACCAAAACTATTATATGTAAACCCAACCTTTCAAAATCCTACTGGAACATGCATGCCGGAAAAGAGCCGCAAGCAATTGGTAGAACTAGCAGAAATGTACCATTTTTTAATTTTAGAAGACGATTCATTCAGCGAAGTTTCATTTGACAATATTACGGTGCCAAAGCCAATAAAATTCTTTGATAAAAACGGTCACGTCATTTACCTTAAAGGATTTAGCAAAACAACTGCGCCAGGCATTCGCATTGCGGCTGTCATTGTGGATGGGGTTTTATTCGACTGGCTGTACGGCACGAAAGCGACGATGGATATCGGAAGCCCGCTCTTACCGCAAAAAGCGCTGCTTCCCATTTTGCGGACGGAGCGGATGAAAAATCATATGGAAAAACTAAAAATTGCGCTTGAATTAAGAAGGAATACGGTTCTTGACGCATTCAAAAATTTAGAGGAAGTAATGATTTATAAACCAAAAGGCGGATTGAATGCCTGGATTAAACTTCCATCCGTGATTCAGCCAATAAAATTGCAAGAAGCAGCTCGGAAAAATAAGATTTCTTATTTGCCCGGAAGCGCCTGTTTTCTTCATGAACCGAAACAACATTATATTCGCATCAGCTATTCTTATTTGAGCGAGCATGATTTGCAAGTCGGTATCGAAAAGCTGGTGGACATTTTGCAAAATATGATGGCAAATTATAAAAAAGAGATGTGACACATTTGACGCATTTGAGCTGCCGTTCATGTAATGCTGCTCGCTCGTTTCTTTTTTAAGAGAGCAGCGCAAGCAAGAGCGGCACTGTAGCAATGCTGGCCAGCGTCGTGGTTAATGTGCTGAATGAAACTAAATCTGGTTCTGTTTGAAATTGAACAGCAAACATTGTCGTGTTGGCTGCAGTAGGCATAGATGCTAGAATGATTAAAATTTTTGCAAGCAAGTCTTCAAGCGGAAGACAAAGAATAATACCAATTGAAATAATAGGCGATATGATCATGCGAATGATAAAGATGGAAGCGACGTCGCCAGCTTTCACACTTTTTAGCTGGATGTTGGCGAGCTGCATTCCGAGAATGACCATAATGGTTGGAATCGTTGCATCGGCAATCAAACCGACAGGCTGCATGATGAAATCAGGCACCGGAACATGCAGGATTTGAAGCAAAATGCCGGCAGCTGAACCATATAAAACGGGCATTTTCACTATTTTCATAAGGGCGCTTTTTATGCTGCTGTCTTCTTTGCTGCCAATGGCAGCGTAGTAAAGACCGATCGTATTCATTAAAAAGGACTGGATAACCATCATGATGACTGCATAATCAAAAGCAGTTTGACCAAAAACAAACAATATAATTGGGGCCCCATAGTTGCCGCTATTCATGAAAACAGCTGATAACATCATGGCAGACTCTATCGATTGCGGCAATTTTTTTAATTTACTTACAATTTTCACGATAACCATTAATATGAAACATAAAAGCAAGCAAAATATAAGAATATAAAAATAATCAAGTGTAATTTTGTTTGTATAAAATGTCCGGAAGACAAGAAACGGATACATTAAGTATGTCGTCATGACCGAAATAGATTTAATGTCAAAGCCAATTGTTTTTTGCCCTACATATCCGACTGCAAAAATGATAAAAGCCGGCAATACAATCAGTACAAATTCCATAACCTTTTCACCACTCTGCGTAAAATGAACAAACAATAGAGCATTGAGCAGATGCCCAATGCTTTATCACGTAAAGTTAAAGCTGAAATATGAAAGCACGCCAATTCTTTTTTAGATAGTTGCAAAGTTCAAATCGGCTGCCACCTTGCCTGTTCCGTCCATATTCTTCTTACACAAAAGGATAAAATACCATTATTCCAAAAATACCCAAAACATTAGAAAGCCCAATTGTTGAGACCACTGTATTAAATTGGTATAAGCAACATCTATTTCAAATAATAAAGCAAAAGCCCAGTTATTAGCAACAAATTTAATAAATTTAAAGATTCACAGAAGAAATCCGAATAAAATGTAAAAGTTATATTGTTAAGGAAAATGAGAAAACAACTTTATTTTTTTGTCTCATCACCATATTCTGTGATGTTCACACAATTCCGGCAATAAGTTAGCGAGATTGATACTCAATCTAGAGTAGCTCCTTCGCTGGACAATAATGAATTACATCAATTCGTCTGCGATTTTTCGAAAAATCTATTACAAAATACAAATCCAAAATCGGAAACAAAAACATTCACCTTATCAAACGGAGAAAAAGTCGATGTATTTTTTGATGTAAATATTCCTCCGATTGAATTAATCATTTTTGGTGCGGGTCATGATGCCATTCCTTTAGCAGAGTTTAGTGTTAGATTAGGATTTAATACAACCGTAGTCGATCCAAGATCAGCCTATCTAACAGAAGCTCGTTTTCCAGGTGCGAAAAGAATTTTAGCAGATGCAAGCTCAATTCCCGAAAAGGTAAAAGTCAGTTCCAAATCGTATGTGGTCATTATGAACCATCATCTTGAACGAGATATAAATGTTCTGAAACATATACTTCATACGGATGCAAGGTATATTGGGATTTTAGGTCCGCGTTCTAGATGCCAAAAAATATTTAAAGCTCTTCAAATAGACGACATTGACCAATATGATCACATATTTAATCCTGTTGGATTAGATATTGGTTCGGAGTCTCCTCAGGAAATAGCGTTAAGTATTCTTGCTGAGATCATTGCTTTTCGAAACAAGCGTGCGGGCGGATTTTTGCGTGAGAAAAAAGACCGTCAGTTAGTATCATGAGCAGCTCATAAACAAAATATCATTTTAATATTCCTAATATTCCCAATATTCAAAATATAGTTATCCCTCTTTAAGGAGGTGATTACAAGGATTACAAGGACAAATGATCCTAATCAAAAAATAATTAAGAAATAAAAAAACAGAGGAGGCGACAAAATGGTTACTGTAAAAAAAGGTTTAGGTGTAAGTTTGAAGCGTAAAGAAGACATAAGACTTTTGACTGGTAATGGACAATTTACCGATGATATTGAAAAACCAGGCATGTTACATTTGGCCATTGTACGGAGTCCTCATGCTCATGCACGTATTGTAAATATTGATGCAAGCAAAGCGAAAAAACTGCCTGGAGTAGTAGCTGTTCTAACGGGAGAAGAGGCACTTCAATATTCAGGACCACTTGTACCGACGATCAATATATTTAACAAAGTACCAGAAGTGTATGCGATTGCCTATAAAAAGGTTCGCTATGTCGGTGAGCCAGTGGCCGTTATTGCTGCCGAAGACCGATATATTGCTGAAGATGCAGTCGATCTTATTGAAGTAGAATATGAGGTTTTACCAGCTGTTGTGACGATTGAAGATGCACTGGAGCCAAAGGCGCTTCTTTATGAAGAATGGGGCGATAATAAACAATTAGAATCGAGAACCACTATCGGTGATATAGACGATGCATTTGCCAATTCGGAATATGTCCTTGAAGAAACCATTACACATAACCGCTACACCGGAACTCCGATGGAGTCTCGTGTATGTATTGCCGAATATAATCCTGGATCTAAAAAGATGACAGTTACATGCTCGACACAGGCACCTTCTCAAGTACGTACGCTGATTGCCCAGACATTGCAAATGCCTGAGCATAATATACGAGTTATTGCCCCGGATGTTGGCGGCGGTTATGGCACAAAGTTGCAGGCAAATGCAGAAATCATTGCTTGTATCATGGCGCGCATGCTTGGCAAGCCGGTTAAATGGACGGAAGACAGAGTAGAGAATATTCTAACTGGAGTTCATTCTAGAGACTATACTTGCACGGTGAAAATTGGGTTCGACAAAGATTTTCGCATCACAGGACTTCAAGCGAAGCTGATTGGAAATATTGGGCCTGAACCCAATCGTCTCAAAACACGAACAAATCAATATTTGCGGGGGCATTTGATGTTTTTGACTACGTGTTTGACTACGTTTAATTATAATTCTTGAACACTTAAACCTTTAAACGCTCGTCCTAATGCTATTTCACCGATTTGTTTAATTGTGTTCCTTCCATCATTCATCGTATAGAATTTAACCCCTTTAATTTTTACATCTTCTGTTTCATCCTCAAACATGATTTCAGCTTCATGTTCATTTCGGCTTTCAGAGCCTACCTAACGCTATCCAAGGCTTGATTAGCCATACGGACAACGTGAAATTTATATACAACCACTTTAGCTTGTGGAAGAACGGTATATACTGCATCTTTATAAGGTTTCCACATATCCATTGTGACGTATTCAATGTAAAGTCTGTCTCCTATCTCTGTAAGGCGTTGAATGACTGTTTCCTTGTTACGATTAGGCTTAATATCGAAAATGGTTCTACGCTCTACGTTGGTCAATACAAGACGAGGTTTACGGATGATATATATTTCATCAATCCCAAGCCATTTAGGAGTCTCAAATTGGTATTGTCGTGGGCAAATCCATGATTAGTTGCTTTCGTGAGTCATGTTTGTAAAGTTTGTCAAATCCACATTCTGGACAACGTTCGGGTGGATCTATTGCTTCCACTTTAAACATCATATCGGTTTCATTTTCCTGCGATGGTTCAATTGCTTTAAGGTCTGGTAGAAATAATAGATCCGTCATTTTGTTTGTCCTTTTCTGTCCTTTAGTCGTACATAGTCACAATTATTCCATCCATATTGTCACCTGAAATCTTATACTCTTGATTTTTCGGTATATGAATAGTCATGTTTTCGGAAAACGAATGATAAGAAACGGTATATTTTTTACCATCAAATTCAGCAGTAACTTTCTTTTTCTCTTTGAGATAATCCAAATACTCTTCTAAAACAAAATTCTTTTCCTTCATAATCACGCTATGAGGTAAACCAACATAGCGAATATGCCAAGGTTCGTATTGAATTCCCGTAATGTCCGTTTTATCCTCTGGATAACGTAAAATGAATCCGTATTTCCAAGCATTTTTTTCTATCCATTCTCCTTCAGGTGCTTTATCCATCGTCGTTTGAGTAGTTCCTACATCAAGCGCTAACCCCATATTATGTTCGCTATATCCGGCAGGCAAAGCAACATCAGGGCCCAATTCTTCATAAAGTTTCCTTTGCTCATCTAAGGTTCGATAGCCACTAGTAATCCAAAAATTATCAACTCCCTCTTTTTCTGCGGCAGCAATCATTTCCGAAAATTCATGTGCTATATCCTCTGACAAATAAATATTGTTATATAACAATCCATATCCCTTCACCAATTCATTGTGTGTAAAAAGGTTCACGACATCTGTTTTAATACCTTCTTGGCGAACAGGATATTCACTATTGACCAAAAGCAGATTACCTTGATAGATTTGTTCTTCTGTAATCTTTATTGTTTGGATATTATCAAAATCCTCTCCTTTATCATTTTCCTGTTGAATATCTTCTCGTACTTCTACTTTTGGTTCAAAAAAAGAGCCATTAATTATGAAAACAAAACACAAGCCCACTATAAATAAAATTAAAAATCCCCACTTCTTCATTTTTAGCTTCCTCCTAATTCTTCCTTGTTTAAAAGAATAGCTAAAACTTTTTAAAAAAAGAGTGGGGTAAATCTTAAATTTTTCTTAAATCAAGTATTTGAATTTATTCCATCTCCATTATTTCTTAATGTTTGACTTCCCTTTGGTAAACGGACTTCAAAAACTGTCTGAGTTACACTACTTTCAACAGTAATTGAACCGTTGTGTTGCTCCACAATATTCTTCGCAATAAACAATCCAAGACCAGCGCTATTTTTGTTTTGAGTTCTTGCTTTGTCTCCAGTATAGAGCATATCAAATAGATGCGGGAGGTCCTCCGGAGGAATACGATCACCATAATTCACAACTTGTACAACAACTTCCTCCGACTCAATAAAGCCGTTAATGTCTACAAACTGACCGTCGTAACCATACCGAGTCGCATTCATCAAAAGATTTTCAAACACACGTGCTAAAAGCTCTCCGTCACCGATAATAGGTAAGTAGGGAGGCAAGTTCATTCGAGCGGTCAAATTATTTTTCGTGAAGACAGGATATAATTCTTCTTTCAATTGATGAAGGAGGTCACTTAAATTAATGTACTTTTGTTCAATTGGCAACATGCCATAGTTCATTCTCGTTATTTCGAATAATTCATCAATTAGACTTTCTAAACGTTGAGATTTAGTAAAAGCAATTGTCAAAAAATGTTTGACTTGTTCCTCCGTCAAATTCTCATCATTAAGGATTAAATCTAAATAACCTAATACGGAAGTGAGCGGTGTACGCAGATCATGAGCTAAATTTACGACTAACTGATTTTTACTGCTTTCCGAAAATTCCCCTTTTTCAATGGCCTGTTTCAATATTTCACTAGCCAAATTAATATCTTGCGCAATATCCCTAAATTCGTCATTTGAATGAATTTCAACACGGTGACTAAAGTTGCCATTAGCGAGATGATGAATACCGTTTGAAATCTTATTAAAGTAGGTCAAATAGCGCCTAGTGAGTAAAAAGAAGAACAATATCGAAAGTGGGATAAAAATTAGTAAAAAAAAGTTAATGTCCCCAATTTGTCTAATGATTTGGCGAAAATGGGCTAACGGACTTTCATAATCAACTACAGTGTAATAAAAAAATTGAAGGACTTTATAAATGATATACGTGATTGTACCCGAGAGAAACATACTTAAGCCAAATGTTATAATCATTTTTGCACGAAAACTTCTTGAGAATTTAGCCATTGAATGTATACCCAACGCCCCACACAGTTTTAATCCATTTGTTTGTTCGTTTATTTTCTCTAAGCTTTTTCCTTATTGTACGAACATGGACCATAACGGTATTACCGCCCTCAAAGTATGCTTCGCCCCACACCTGCTGAAAAATATCTTCTACACTGTAAACCTTCTTTGGATGACTAGCCAGTAAATACAAAATATCAAACTCCTTTGGTGTCAGCTCAATGTTTTCACCATATAGAGTAACCGTGCGTTGATCAAGGGAAATCACTAGTCCACCAAATTCCAAGTTCGTATTATTATCATTTTGGGGATGATTCAGCTTTATAAAGCGTCGTAACTGAGCATTTACCCGAGCAACCAATTCAATAGGGGTGAAAGGTTTTGTTATATAATCATCAGCTCCAATTACAAGCCCTTGTACTTTATCAAAATCAGAAGTTTTGGCACTTACAAAAATGATAGGCATATTATATTGTTCGCGAATACGACGAGTTACCTCATATCCATCCATTTTCGGCATCATAATATCCAAAATCAGCAACTCAAATGCCTGATTCTCCACAACACGAACTGCCTCTTGTCCATCTGATACTTTAACAACATGGTACCCTTCTTTTTCTAAATGGAACGCAATAAGATCAGCAATTTCCTCATCATCTTCAGCAATTAATATCGAAATATCTCTCATCTTCCCACTCCCTCTATATACTTCGTTTTTCTTCAAAATGCTCCTGTTTTCTTAGAATTGCTCAAACTTCGTTTTTTGAATGTATTTGTGGACAGAGCTTATGCAAAGAGTGCAGAATATTCAAACGGGGTTTAATCCATCCTAACAGCCAAATTGTGAACATTTGGTTGAAAAAAGATATGACCTTGCCCTATTCTCCACACAACTTATGGTCGCTCACCCTCCCATGTATCACGGGATGCGGTGAGACGCCGTTACACGTGATGCACCGTTATTTCGCTTCGGATTAAAAACCGGAAGTTAAAACCCGTTTGCCCGATGCCTTTAGAGATGTAGTACGTTCCGTACGCATTATGGTGCAAGCCTTTGTAAATCCCCATCGCCGGAAGCGGACCCATCGGCTTCAGTTTAAACAGAAACGGAATGTTAAACTGTTTTCCGTGAAAGTGGCCGGCCATTAAGTAATCAAACCGTCGGTTGATTGTCAACACGACATTCGGATCGTGGGTGATGACAACATTCGGTAAATCGCTGTCAACATTCCGAAACGATTGGTCCACATCACTGTGGCCGCTCACGAAATCGTCAATGCCGATCAAGGTGAACTCGTCAAGTCGAACCGATTCGTTTCGAAGCACTTGAATGCCGTATCTTTCAATTTGCTTTACTAAATTTCCCACGGAAGGCTGCTTATAGTCGTGGTTACCCAGTACCGCGTACGTCGGCCGTCCGCTTCCCTGAAACACCTCCAAGTATTTTTTCAATCGCGGCATCTGTTTTGCTTTTTTAGTAAAGTCACCGGTTAAAAAAATGAAGTCGGGATCTTCCCTTTGAATGATGTGCCTCAGTTTCTCCTGGCTGATTCTTAACCGTTCAACGTGAAAATCGCTAATTTGCAACACCTTTTTATTTAACCCGATCGGATGGCGCACGCGCTCAATTTTTAGCCACTGCGTCGGGAGAATGAACAAACAGTAAAATAACAGAATGACGATAACAAGTAAAAGGTATGACATGAGGGCTTCTTATCTCCCAACAGGATTAGGATGAGGTTCTCTAGTTAAATTATACCCACCCTAGCCTTTCGTCAAGACGGCCGAGCACGAATATCGTATGTACCAAGATATTTCCGGGCCGTATGCCGCCTTCATCCCGAACCGGGTTTACTGTTATAATACGCCGACAAAATATTTTTTCCTTCTCTTTTTGTTACGACGACGAAAAAGGCCATCCTGGACGGACAGCCCTTCCTGTGTCAATTATCGGAATACTCCCCGACAACTTACCGGCCGGCACTCAATCGCAGCTTCAACAACCACACGACCACGATCGCAATAACGACGCCAACCATCCCGACCCATGTAATGGATGACAGAGACACCCGGTCGACCACAACACCTCCGATTGCGGCGCCCGCAGCCATGGACAACTGCATCATGGATTGGTTCAGGCTCAGCATGATGCCGGAATAATTCGGTTCAATCCTAACGAGATTGGCTTGCTGCGTCGGGCCGGAGGACCATGCCGCGAACGACCACAAGATCAGGAGGATCACGACCGACAGCCACGATTGCATGTTGGCCGCGGTCAGCGAGAGGAGAATCAGCGCGATGACGTGCAGGAGCATCCCCCATGACAGCGTCGGGAATACCCCCCATTTATCCGTGCTGAAACCACCGAATTTGGATCCGATCAAGCTGGCGATGCCGAATGCGAGCAGCACGCCGCTCAGCATCTCTTCTCCCAACCCGGCAACCTCCAGCAAATACGGCGAAATGTAGGTGTAGGCGATTGAGTATCCGCCAAGCCAGAAAAAGGTGATCGCAAGCCCCAACGCCACATTTTCGTTTTTCAAGAAGGCAAGTTGCCGGGACAACGGCATCGGTTTATCCCCCTGAACCCGAGGGATGCTGGCGTACAGAACGATCATGGCCGCCAGACCGGCCAGTGCCAGCAGACCGAAAACAGCTCGCCACCCGAATTGGGCTGCAACGACGCGTCCGAGAGGCACGCCGATAATCAGGGAAGCCGTAAAGCCCATCACTACAGTGGCAATCGCGCTGCCTTGTTTGCCAGGGGCGGCAATTTTCGCGGCAATGTCCAAAGCGGTGACGACAGTCATTCCCGCGCCCAGCGCCATGATGACCCGAGCTGCGAGAAACGATGTATAGCCGGGCAAAGCGTAGGAAAGCACATTTCCCAATACGAAGACGCCAAGTGCCCACACCAGCAGTTTCTGTCGTTCCGACTTGGCCGTGAGCGCCATTAGGATCGGGGTGCCGATGGCGTACACAAAAGAAAAAATCGTGATGAGCTGCCCTGCTGAAGTAACGGAAATTTTCATGGTATCCGAGATCATATCCAGGATACCGGAAATAATGTACTCGGATGTCCCCACTAAAAATGAAACCAGTGCCAATAAATAAACTCTCCACGTGCTGGACAATGCATTCCACTCCTTTTTATATATACATATCCCGATATGTCGATTTAATGGGTCAAATAAATACTGAATACGTGTGAGGTATTCAGTCCGCTATTCAAAGATTCTGATTCAAGAAATTTGCCAATTCCTTTATTTTCTCTTCATTCCGTTTGTAGTACGTGTATTTGCCGATCCGGTTGGTTTGAATCAGTCCGGCCCGCTGCAGAATGGACAAATACTGCGAAACCGTCGACTGTGTCATATTCAACTTATCCGTCACCTGACTGACACACACCCCGATTTCCCGCATATCCACTCCTTCTTGGGGCACAAAATGTGTCTCAGGCTCCTTCAGCCATTGCAAAATCTGCAGCCTCGACTCGTTAGACAACGCCTTGAACACTTCAATCAGATCCATACCATTTATTATATCTACATTTCTCGATATGTCAAGTATGTTAGATCCAGCAATGTTAAATGTTTCAGCCCATTCTTTTCTAAACTCGCCATTAGCAACTTTCAAGCTATGTAAATCTGTAGAAACGACAACATTTTGACTACGTTTAAATGAAATGTATTGACATTCCATGAAAAAGAAAAAGTGCCAAATTCCTTTCATATCAAGGATTTTGACACTTGATGAAAATCAGTGAAACGATATGGTGGAGCATATTGGGGTTGATGGAACTTGCCATGCACCGGGAACCCCTGCTCTATCGGTTGCAGGTGCTTATTTTCCAGGTCCATATAAAGTGCCTGTTTATGACGTAGAAATCATTGGGGTCGTTTCAAATAAAGCGCCTTATGGTGCGCACCGCGGATATGGAAAGGATATTGCCAATTATCCTATTGAGCGGATGATGGATATAGCAGCTCGAAAACTTGGTATATCACCAGAAGAATTAAGACGTCGCAACTTTATAAAGAAAGACGAATTTCCTTATCAACAAATTTCTGGACCGCTTTATGATAGCGGAGATTTTGATAAACTTATGGATCTCGTAATGGATAAAATCGATTATCAAAACTTTAAAAAGAAACAATTAGAGCTTCGTAAACAAGGCAAGTACATTGGACTTGGAATCGCCGCTATGCTTGAGCCGTCTGGCGCTGCTGTCTTTAATGGCATATTTAATGGTTATCAGGCAGCAACTGTACGAATGACGCCTGAAGGACATTTCCAAGTATTAACCAGCCATCAGAACATAGGTCAAGGGGTTGAAACAACGATTCCACAAGTTGTTTCACAAGTTATGGATGTAGATATAGACGATATTCGATTTGTTTATGGAGATACGGATATTACGCCGTACGGATTAGGTCCATTTTCTTCCAGAGGTGCAATGTATACTGTTTCTGCCGTATATGAAGCTGCCAAGATGTTAAAGGAGAAGCTTTTAAAAATTGCCGTTTATCTGCTTAAGGAAGATCCGGAAAATCTTGAAATGGCAAATGGAACAGTAAGGGTTAAAGGGACGACAAATCCGGAAGCAGCCATCAGTTTAAAAGAAATCGGCAATAAAGTTTATCTATGGCCGGGACCTTATGCGACAGTGCCGGAAGGAATAGATTGCAATTTAGAAGCAACCTATACATGGACGAGTAAAGTAGTGAAGTGGGAGCCTGATGAACACGGGCGAGTCAATCTTTATACGACACATCCGACAGGAGTCTTTGTTGCTCTAGTAGAGGTTGACATTAAAACCGGGCTTGTGAAAGTAGACAAATTCGTTGTTTCCCATGATTGCGGCACAATTATCAATCCTATGATTGCAGATGGACAAATTGCCGGCGGCATCGCACATGGAATTGGCGGCGTGCTGTTAGAAGACCTTGCATATGACAGCAACGGATTCATGACAAACCCTGATTTTCAGCATTACTTATGTCCAACTGCAATGGATGTATCAGACATCGAAACCATTCACATGCAATCCCCATCACCTTTTACACCGCTTGGTACAAAAGGAATGGGAGAAGGCGGAACGATTCCGTCTCCAGCAGCAGTAGCGAATGCGGTAGAAGACGCTTTATCACCTTTTGGTGTAATTGTAAAAGATTTACCAATTACTCCTGAACGAGTTTTAGAATGGATTAAGCAAGGGGAAATGCAAAATGTCAAATCATAATTGGGAAATATACCCATTGGTGCTTGGAGAAGCAGATGTATCAAAGGTATTAGATACATTTTGGTCGCTGAGCGGTGACAAATCGATGGTAACGGTGCCGATTTTAGCCTGGCTTTTAGTTCCGACATTTAAGGAAGAGCCAATTTTAGTTGACACCGGTTTTCGAGATGCTGAACGCTGCCAGACCGTCCATGGCTTAGGTCCTCATCGGACAAAACCTGAATGGAGCCTTCGCACCCAATTGAAGAACCATGGCTTTACAGCTGAAGAGATAAAAAAAGTAATCCTAACTCACCTTCATTATGATCATGCAGGAGGATGCGCCGAATTTCCGAATGCAAAATTCATCGTCCAACGCACTGAATTGCAGGCTGCTGCGGCACCGATGGTTTCTTCACAGCTGGAAATAGGGGGAGGAGCGTTATTTTACGATAGAAAAGACATTGCAGAATTAATCGACCCTTTATGGCCTCAAGTTCATTTGATCGAAGGGGATACAGAAATTGCTCCTGGAGTGAAATGTGTCTTATTCCAAAACACTCATACGCCAGGCAGCCAAGCAGTTTATGTCCAAACGGAATTCGGCACCGCCGTTATTCTTGGAGACATTGCCAGAAATGTTGAATTAAATATTAATCAAGAAATTCCACCTGGATTATTTTACGATTTAGAGGCTACCTATCGAGCGATGATTCGAATTAAGAATGAGGCTGATATTGTTCTTCCTAGTCATGATTATGAAGTAGTAAAAAAATATAGGAACGGACTAAAAGAAGGGACGTCAGTTCATGAAAATTAAAGGAATTGAACGAGTGGCATTGCAGGTAAAAGACATCGATCAATCGATCACATTTTTTTCGAAGCTCTTCGGAACAACTTTTCAGCGGCAAAATGTGCAAATAAACGATTCCGTGATAAAAGTGGCTTTTTCTCCGCTAGGAATTGAACTTTTAGAAGAGACAGATTTAGAGAAAGAATCATTGAGAAGCTTTCACCTTCGTGTGGAGAACATACAAGACGTTCATCCTGCTGTTTTGGAAGCTGGAGGTGAGATTCTCGCGCACTTTACAGTGGGAGAAATGGAACATATGATTGTGAAAATTGGAGATTTTCGAATTGTATTTGTATCTTACGAAGGTAATGATTCTTTGAAAGCGTTATCTTCCGGAAAATGATAGGTTAGGGGGAAGAATGAATGAAACCAGTTCCATTTGAATATGTGGCTGTTAAAAGTGTAAATGAAGCGATAACCGCACTCGAAAAGTACGGAGACAATACAGTCATCATCGCTGGAGGACAAAGTCTGATGCAGGAAATGAATTTAAGGCAGGCTCGTCCTTCATGTTTGGTTGATATAAATGGGATCACAGATCTTGATTATATTGAAGAAACGGGTGATGCCATTAAAATCGGGGCATTAACAAGGCACCGCACCGTTGAAAAGTCTGAAATTGTAAAACGAAATTGTCCTTTGCTTCAGGAAGCCGTTACCCATATTGCGCATTTCCAGATCCGCAATCGAGGTACGATAGGAGGAAGCCTGAGACAAAATCCGCCAGGCGCTGAATACGGAGTCGTTGCTCGTGTGTTAAATGCTCAGTTTGTCATTGCCGGTCCTGATGGCAAACGCGTACTTTCCGGAGAAGAGTTTTTCGTCAGCCACTTTAAAACAGCAGTGAAACAAAATGAAATCATTGTCGAAATCATATTCCCAAAATTAACAAAAGAGACGGGATATGGATTTTTGGAAGTAACAAGAAGACATGGACATATTCCCATTGTTTCAGCAGCGGCGACTCTTCAGTTAAATGAAGATGACACGGTGAAAGATGCTCAGGTAGCTTTAGGGAATGTCAGCCCTCAAGGTGTCCCTTACAAAGTGCAATCTGTTTCACAATTGATTGGGAAACCATTTACTCAGGAAATTCTTGATCAATTAGCAAACGATATAAAGAATGAAGTCAATCCAGATCCTGAAGCAGATGCAAAAGCTGGCTATACATTGCAGCTTTCGAGAATCATGGGACGCCGTGTTTCTGAAATTTCCAGTGCTGAGTATCGAAAAGAAGCGTCATCCGTATTGAGTATTCGGGCTTTACAAAAGGCATACCAACAAATTAAAGGAACATTTCAGTAATGAAGAAAAATAAAAAGTCCCCTTGGTTTTGATAAGGGTTTGAGGCCGTTTCCCTAACGAAAAAACCAAAGAGGACTCACTTGTATTATAACCAGATGAAAAAATTAAGCAAATGACACTAGTAACAGTCATTACCTGCATTCATCTTTTCCGAAAAGAGCTCGAGATGATCGCTGCTCGTTTCATTTTCGAAAATTCAATCATTGACTTTGAACCATTGAAGAAAGGTCATTTGTAGGTGTTGAATCAGACAAAATGACCGCTATAAAAGGCTTGATCATACCGAGAGCCGGCGGTCTTCTTTTTACGAATGCTGTCACCACCGATCGCTGCGGCTTTAATTCGGAATACAGACGAATTTTTGTAAGTGTACGGAGAACATGTTCGCCTTCACTCGCGGTTACACCGAATGGTCCCAATAGAAGCGACCATGAGACAAATGTAAATTCAAGGGGGTTATAACGGGATGTTTCACTTCCTCATAGATAAGAAAACATCCCTTTACCCATATTTCTTCAATATATAGCATTTGTGCGGGGTTTGAAAAGTTTTAAAGAAAATGTGAGGAAACAACAAATAAATAATGAAAAGTAGGGGGAGGAATTTACATGATAGATAAAACTACTCGCAAAAAAATCACGGTCACTGTCAATGGAACGGTATATGAGCGTGAAGTGAATGTTCGGACATTACTAAGTGACTTTCTCCGAAGAGAATTAGGTTTAACGGGAACACATGTTGGTTGTGAACAGGGGGTGTGCGGCGCTTGTACGATATTGGTGGACGGTCAGGCAGTCCGTTCCTGTTTGCTGTTAGCAGTTCAAGCAGATAATCGCTCTATTACCACCATTGAAGGAATAGGAACGCCTGATCACCTTCATCCGATTCAGGAGGCTTTTTGGGAAAATCATGGTTTGCAGTGCGGGTTCTGTACTCCAGGATTTGTGATATCTGTTTACGAATTTTTAAAAGAAAATCCAGATCCATCCGATGAAGAAATTCGTGAAGCGTTGTCCGGTAATTTGTGCCGTTGTACAGGATATCAAGGAATTATTAAATCGGTAAAAGCAGCTGCAGAAAAATTAAAACAATCGGAATTGGCTGGTTAAATAAATAATCAGGGGCTGCCTGATAAGTTCCTAAAATGAAGGATTTGGGAGAAATACTACTGTGAAGGACAAAAATAATGGAATCAAATTTGTAAATGTCCTTCATAGAGGCAATGAAGTCCAATAAGAAGCAATTGTATGTGCTGAATGTCCGTCATAAAACTTTTGAAGAACCTAATTCAGAAAGAGAGCATAAGAAAAGTCCTTCATAAGTCTTCTGAAGGATATAAACAAGATAGGAAAAATGGTCTGTCCGATAAGTTCCTAAAATGAAGGGGCTCCAAAAAGTCAGTTGACCCTGACTTTTTTGGACAGCCCCATAGTTTTTCAAACGACTAGGAAAATCGTTTCTGCTTTAGATGAGATTGTGACTCATTCTTAAAGACTATCTATGTTCGTATTTGACTTTAATCATAATAAAATCAAGATTCTAGCAAAAGCATATCTGTATGGTGTTGGAATAAAGGGAGGTTTATGGAAATGGAAGAACTGCTTCAAACGTACCACTTAAATGAAAACAATTTCAATTGGGATAAAAACCGGTTCATACAAGCATGGCGCATTATGAACACGATACGTGTATTTGAAGAAAAAAGCATTCAAATTTACAAAAAAGGACTCATGGGTGGATCACTTCACTCATCTATTGGCCAAGAAGCTGTAGCAGCTGGAGTTTGTATGAATTTGAAAAAAGACGATTATATTTCCATTACGTATCGGGGGCGTGGTCAAGCATTAGCAAAAGGGGCCGATCCTTTTCAATTATTTTCCGAAATTTTAGGGAAGAAGACAGGCTATTGCAAAGGAAAAGGGGGCCCTATGCATATTACATCTCAAGAGCTTGGAATATTAGTAGCGAATGGCATCGTCGGTGCAGGTATTCCAATTGCTGTCGGAGCAGGTTTATCCATCAAAACGTTGAAAAAGAATCAAGTTTCTGTTGCGTTTTTCGGAGATGGGGCGACAAACCAGGGAGCATTTCATGAAGCTCTAAATTTGGCTGCGATCTATAAACTGCCGGTCGTTTTCGTTTGCGAAAACAATCTATATTCAGAAATGACGCCAATTAAAAATGCTGTATTAAATGAGCATTTAGCAGAAAGAGGACTGGCCTATCGCATTCCGTCGATCATCGTGAATGGAAATGATGTGCGAGCTGTATATGAGGTTGCAAAACAAGCTGTGGAACGGGCGCGTTCAGGTGAAGGGCCTACCTTTATAGAAGCCAAAACTTATAGATTGTTAGGACATATGATCGGTGATGCGGAGACGTACCGAACAAAAGAAGAAGTGGAGGAATGGAGACAAAAAGAACCGATCAGATATTTTCGGGATGTATGCTTAAAACAAAATGTATTGAACGAAAAAGAATTAGATGAAATACAACAACAAGTCATACAAGAAATTGACATTGCATATGAACGTGCGATGAAATCTGAAGAACCTGAAATGGAGGAGATCTTTAATGATGTCTACTAATAGAATCATCAGTTATGCCCAAGCAATCAATGAAGCTCTTAAAGAAGAAATGGCATTAGATGATAGAGTAATCCTTTTAGGGGAAGATATTGGTTCATATGGCGGCGTTTTTAAGGTGACAAAAGGTTTGTTTGATGAATTCGGAAAAGAACGAGTCATCGATACACCTATCTCTGAAACCGGATTTATCGGAGCAGGAGTTGGGGCAGCGATGACGGGGTTAAAGCCGGTCATTGAGATTATGTGGATTGATTTTTCGCTAGTAGCGATGGATCAAATTATTAATCAGGCAGCGAAAATGGCCTATATGTCTGGAGGACAAACGAGCGTTCCGATGGTAATACGTACACAAGGCGGCGGGGGAAGAGGAAATGGCGCCCAGCATTCGCAAAGCCTTGAAACATTATTTGCACATATTCCGGGGCTCAAAGTCGTTGCTCCTTCTACCCCTTATGATGCGAAAGGATTATTGAAATCATCCATCCGGGAAGGAAGTCCGGTCATATTTATTGAACATAAAATGCTTTACTCTCAAAAAGGAGAAGTTCCGGAAGAGGAATATACGATTCCTTTAGGAAAAGCAGATATTAAAAGGTCTGGAAAGGATGTTACGATTGTTACGCTGTCAAGAATGGTACAGTTTTCGCTTGAAGCTGCAAAAGAATTAGAAAAAGAAGGAATCGATGCTGAAGTAATTGATTTGCGTACTCTTGTTCCTCTAGATATAGAAACAGTTAAGGAGTCAGTAAAAAAGACGAACCGAGTAGTTGTTGTGCATGAAGCGACTCGTTCTTACGGCTGGGGAGCTGAAATTGCTGCCAGAATTCAAGAGGAGGCTTTTGATGATCTGGATGCACCGGTACAACGAGTGGGGGCGGAAGATGTTCCTGTTCCATATAACTTAAATTTAGAAAAAGAAATGCTCCCGCAAACGAAAGATATCATTCAAGGAGTAAAAAAATCTTTGTATTTACAATTGGAAACAGTGTAATGGCACAGTACAACAATTATTTGAAAGCATTTTGATAAATAATTGCAATTTCACTAGCATTGCAGTAATTAAATCTGATGATTCAAAATGCTAAGAATGTTCAATTTTTTATTGATTTCGAAACAAAAAAATCCTTTACAATGGAAGTACAGGTGGTTCCTGCCCAAATCCAATCGTAAAGGATAACCATTATGGACAAGAATACACTAATTTCATCATTTGGTAAATGGGTTTCACCCATAAATATTCAAAAACTTAGCGAACAAGTCAAAGAATTGAAACAGGACTATTACACAAAAAAGCTGACAACAGAAGCCTATATTAAACTTTTATTGGTAGCCCAGCTGCTCGAATTTAAGAGCTTAGAGGAAATGAGTGATGCACTTGTAGACGAAGATCTTCAAAAAGCACTCGGATTTGAATCGATAAGTGCCTCTCAGCTATCCCGAAAAAACAATCAGATCCACCCACTAATTCTTGCAAATTTGTTCTTGGATCTTGTTTGGAAAATTCAACGGTACCATTGTCAAAACGGAAAGAATATGCCACTGAAAATCATTGATTCAAGTACACTCCCGTTGAATTTGACCCATTATAAATGGGCAAAATTCCGGAAAACAAAAGCTGGTGTAAAGCTACACTTACGGCTCGTTTTCATGGATAAAGACACCGTCTATCCTGAAAAAGCAGTGATTACGACAGCAAAAGAACATGACCGAAATCAACTCGAAGTCCTAGTGGATGATCAAGAAGCCATGTATGTGTTTGACCGCGGTTATGTGGACTATGAACGTTTTGATCGGATGACAGATGATGGCTATTTCTTCGTTTCAAGACTGAAGAAAAACGCAGTCATTCGTGAAGTCTATACATTTTCACTTCCTGATGATTGTCACGTTCTATCCGATAAAATGGTCTACATTGGTACCACACAAAATCGTACTGAAAATGTCTTTCGTCTACTAGAAGTTATGGACACAAAAGGGAACTTACTTCGTTTCATCACCAACCGATTTGATTTAAAACCAGAAGAGATAAGTGATATTTACCGATCTCGCTGGGCTATTGAACTCTTTTTCAAATGGCTCAAGCAACACGTAGAAATTAAGCACTTTTATGGAATGAGTGAAACAGCTATTCAAAATCAAATTTTCTTAGCCCTGATCACGTATTGCTTACATGTTCTCATTCAATTGGAGATGAAAAGTAAGAAATCCCTACTTCGAATTACTCGTTGGTTAAAGAGAGCTCTGTGGAAACCAGCTTATGTTTGGTTGCGAAAATTTGATGGGCGAGCCAGTCCATAATCTCCCTTTTGTCGTTGTCGCTCTGGTTTAACTGTATATATTTACCAAATGGACAGTGCCACCTTTCTTTAGGCTTTGTCTTTTTGGCACAAATTCACAAAAATTGATTAACAGAAAATTCTGACTATATTTATGCAATGCTAATGTTGCAATTTATAAACACAAAAAGATGCTATCTATGTGTTATGACGAAGGAGGAAAAAAGGTGCGGCAGGAAATTGTACTTCCTAAATTGGATTCATCAATGGAAGAGGCTCGTATAGTTTCATGGGAGGTCAAAATTGGTGATACCATTAAAATAGATGACCCAATTTTAATTGTAGAAACTGAAAAATCCAGTCTTGAGGTTGAATCGGAAGTAGAGGGAACGTTAGAAGAAATTGTTGTGGATGAGGGTGAAACTGTACCAGTAGGAACTGTTCTTGCATATGTATCGAGTGGTAAGCATTCCACCGATCAAAAAGGCAGTTCCGATCATAATCCTGTAAAAGAAGAGAACATCTCACTAGGAAAGACTGAAAGAATCCGAGTTTCTCCAGCAGCTAGAAGACTTGCAAAGCAGCGCGGAGTAGATCTAACCAAAATTAAAGGTTCGGGACCAAGGGGAAGAGTGATTCTGAAAGATGTGGCGGAAGCTGCTGCAAATGTAGTGAATCAAAGTGTTAAAATAGAAAATAAAGTCATAGCATCGATACATGCTAAAGGAAAAAGGGTTAACCTTACAAGTATGAGAAAAACGATTGCGCAGCGAATGACCGCAAGCTTTATGAATGTTCCTCAATTCCAAATCAAGAAAAGAGTCGATGTATCATCCATTGTACAATTGCGGCAGGCAGTAGTTTCAAGCATTGAACATTCGGCAGGCGTTCGTTTATCATTTAATGATTTTCTCATACAGGCGGTGGCTTTAACATTGAAGAAATTCCCGAGGGTAAATGCCTCATTCATAGATTCTGAAGGAGATCCTTATATTTTGGAGCATGAAGATATTAATATTGGTCTAGCGGTTGCTATTGATGACGGTTTAGTTGTTCCCGTCATCCATCAGGCAGATCAATTGTCCTTAATCGAGATTGCAGAAAAAAGAACAGAATTGGTTGAAAAAGCGAGAAAAGGCTTATTGAAGCCTGAAGAAATGCGTGGAGGAACTTTCACAATCTCCAATCTTGGCTCAGTTGGAGTTGACGAGTTTGTGGCAATCGTAAATCCTCCTGAAACCGGCATCTTAGCAGTTGGAAATATAATAGAACAGCCTGTTTTAACGAATCGTCATGAAACTTTGATAAAGCCGATGATCACATTAAATGCTTCATATGATCATCGTACAATTGATGGCGCCTACGGTGGAAGATTTCTCGCTCAATTATGTGATCAGCTGCAATCAGGTCAATGGAATATCTTTTCAACAGTAAAATAATGAAATCATTAGGAAGAAAAGGACTTATTTTTATCATGCTTATAACGTTGCCATGATGAGCATTCGAACATTAAAACAATTTTTTCGGAGAAGGACATAAAGCAAAGCTTTTAATCATGCTATCTTTGACACTGATCTGAGGAGCAGGAGATGGTGCACATCGAAAATATTGTCTGAAGATTTAGAATGACTAGACATAATTTTCAACTTGATAGAAACATATAATAGGATTTCCGGCCATCTCCTTTTTATAAACCAAGGTCAGCAGGTTTTATAAGCAGTACCGGAGGCAGTACCAGAGTATCACTCGTTTTTGAAAATAAGCTTGCTTGAAAAATTGAAACAAATGACGGAGTTTTAGATGGAGTCTTCTCCATCCTCCGCCATTTATATTTTTAGGCGGTAACTAAAAAACAAGTGAGAACTGATTCATCATCGCCTATATCAAAAAGTTTCGAAAATTCAGAACAACTTGAAATTTTCATGAGAAGCTTTTTCTCCAAAATAATGTTAGCATGATAGGAGAGTGTAAAAATGGGCAATATGAACAAAATAACCGATACCCTTCAGCGTCCTCTCCGTGATTTGCGCATTTCAGTTACTGATCGGTGTAATTTTCGCTGCCGCTATTGTATGCCAGCGGAGATTTTTGGTCCTTATTTTCAATTTCTCAAAAATGATCAGTTGCTCAGTTTTGAGGAAATAACTCGACTGGCTCGCATTTTTGCCTCACTTGGCGTCGAGAAAATTCGCCTATCAGGGGGAGAGCCGTTGCTGCGCAAAGAGCTGCCGAAGTTAATTGAAATGCTCGGTTCTATAGAGGGTATTTCTGACATTGCTTTGACTACGAACGGTTCTCTTCTTGCCAAACATGCGAAAGCGTTAAAGGACGCTGGTCTTCACCGTGTCAACGTTAGTTTGGACAGCTTAGATGATAAAGTTTTTCGCCAAATGAACGGCGGCCGCTGTGACGTCAAAACAGTTCTTGAAGGGATTGAAGCGGCCGCAAAGGCAGGTATGAAGGTGAAAGTGAATATGGTTGTACAAAAGGGGATCAATGATCAGGACATTGTGCCCATGGCGCGTCACTTCCGCGGGACCGGACATGTTTTACGCTTTATTGAATTTATGGATGTAGGAAATAGCAACGGCTGGAATCTTACACAAGTGGTATCTAAGCAAGAAATTTTCGAACGTGTGAACGCTGAAATGCCGTTAGAACCAATCCCGTCCAATTATTTTGGAGAAGTAGCCTCTCGTTATCGCTATCGCGGCACAAATGAGGAAATAGGCATTATTTCTTCCGTAACGGACTCTTTTTGTTCCACGTGCACAAGAGCTCGACTCTCAGCGGACGGCAATCTTTACACCTGTCTATTTGCTTCGCAAGGGACAGATTTGCGGGCGCAGCTCCGCAGCGGGGCAAAGGATGAAGAAATTAGGAATCTCATTCAGGATGTTTGGAGCCGTCGAGCTGATCGTTACTCTGAAGAAAGATTTAACAATACAACGATGCCGAACAAAAAGAAGATAGAGATGTACTATATTGGAGGATAAAACAGAGCGGGGGGAGAAAAGAACATATATTTCAGCTAATCGCTATGATAACAACGAAATTGTCGGTCGATTGAAGGGACAAAAGAACGTATTTTTCAACTAATGAAAGGCGCAGGATCATTTCAAAATATACAGGTGGTGATTGCATGTTATATATCCCGAATTCTTCCCCTATCCCATTTGAAGAAGCACAACGTCTTATTCTTTCTACGATACGTCCCCTTCCGGTTATGACCATACCTCTGTCTAAAGCTCTTGGGTACTATCTAGCGGAAACGGTAAGGGCAGATCACGATGTCCCTATGTTTGACCGTTCCACTGTAGACGGTTACGCTCTGCGTGCGGAGGATGTGATCAATGCCAGCGCTTCTGACCCGGTAAAGCTGAAGGTTTTGGAAGAGATTCCCGCTGGATATTTACCTCAACAAAAAATTACCCAAGGTACGGCCAGCCGCATTATGACGGGAGCACCTATCCCCGAAGGTGCAAACGCAGTCGTTATGGTAGAGAAAACTGAGAATGCAATGGAAGATAGCGAAAGCGTTTTGGTTTATCAATCGGTTAAAATTGGCGACGCTATTGCCAAAAAGGGACAAGATGTTGAAGAAGGGAAGGACGTCCTCACACAAGGGACGCTTTTAGGACCAATTGAACTGGGTCTGCTCGCTACATTCGGGATTGCATCTGTTCCGGTTTATGCGAAGCCTAAGGTTGGTATTCTTTCAACGGGAAGTGAATTATTAAACGTAGACGAGCCGATCGTCCCTGGAAAGCTTCGTGACAGTAACGGCGTAATGCTGGCCGGTCAAGTGAGTCAAGCAGGAGGTGAACCGGTTTATTTCGGGATTGCCCCGGACAAAGTAGAAGAGCTAGAAAAAAAGATGCTAGAGATTCTACAGCAGGTGGACATTTTAGTAACAAGCGGGGGCGTGTCCATGGGCGAATATGACTTCCTTGGAAAGGTATTTGAAAAAATTAATGCGAAAGTGATATTCTGGAAAACATTAGCTCGCCCTGGAATGCCAGTTTTGTGCGGAGTATGGCAGGATAAGCCGATTTTTGCTTTGGCAGGAAATCCAGCTTCGTCTTACGTCAATGCACATCTTTATGTGCTGCCTGCTATACGCTATATGAGCGGTTCTAAGGATCCGCTGCCGAAACGGGTAACGGTTGTATGTGACGAGGCAATTGAAGGGAAGCAAATGCTTCACACCCGGTTTTTACGAGGATTAACGTACGTTTCCCCAACCGGTGAACTAAGAGTGAAAATATCAAAGAAACAAGCTTCTAATGTTCTGTCCAGCTTTCTGGAAAGCAATTGTCTCGTTAAAGTGCCTGGGGGAAAAGGATTTAATGCAGGTGAGAAAGCGGAAGTGTATTTGCTGGGTGCGGTTGAGGAATTGAGACAGTGACAATGAGTCTGGGGGAGAGATGGTTTGAAAAAGGTTGGAGCAATTATTTTAGCAGCCGGAATGTCAAAACGGATGGGAAAACCAAAGCTGTTATTATCTCTAGGTGGGAAGCCATTATTTCGCTACTCTGTGAACACCGCTACCGCAGCTGGCTTAAAACCAATTGTATTGGTCGGCGGCAAACATATCGAAGAGCTGCGCAAACACACATCTGATTTAACAGAAATAGAAATCATTGAGAATTGGGATTATGAATCCGGCATGGCTTCCTCTCTTAAAGCAGGGATTCAGGCTTTAAAGGGACGAACGGATGCAGTCTTCGTATTTTTGGCAGACCAGCCCTTTGTACCTCCAATAGTTATAACTAAATTACTAGAATCTTATGATCAATATCGAAAAGAAGGTGTCCGCATTTTCCGCCCTAAGTATAATAATGTGCTTGGACACCCTGTATTGTTTGATGCTGAATTATTTGATGAATTTGAGCAAATTCAAGGTGATGAGGGAGGAAAATCAATTGTCCAAAAACATTATTCCAGCTTAATGGCTGTACCGTTTGAAAATTCAGAATGGGGATTTGATATTGACACCACAGAGGATCTGCTCAAACTAAAAAGGATTGCGCCAAAATATATTAAACAAAAATAGGGATAACAATAGATTCATTGTTGTCCCTTTTTAAATTTGTGTAACGGTCGTTGTACTTGAAGAAGTGCGTGGTCTTTTTCAATCAAGAATTTCCCGGTTCAACAAGATCGACCGAGACTTTAGAAAATTTATTGCAGGAGTCCCATATTGAAATCGATAAACAAACATCTCTGATGGGGTCTATATATAATTCGTATCTTAATAAGGCTCTTTATGATTGTTGAGAAAATTGTATCTTAGTTATCCGGTATTTGAAATTGCAAGCAAATCCTTCCTTGATCATCATTCATTAGGACACTTGTGCGAGTGGTCCTCATCTCTTTGCACCGCTGAGTACGAATGCGGTTCTTCCATTTCGTTTTAATTTCTCCCGTTCATTCAGATGGTTTATACTTGACAGTTTCTCAAAAATGGTATTAAATTTGCATTAAGGAAAAATATATGGTATAACAACAAAATTTAAACTCAATAAAATAAATATGTGTGAAGGAATTTTTTTTAACATAAAGTTTGCCCTTAGGCAATATTTATAACTATGGTAAAAAAGAAGGTGAAGGAATGAAAAAATTTCCTATTTGTACAACATGAAGCCGGCAACTTTCTGTAAAGTATTAAGCCAAACGGTAAGCTGAATGGCGAAGCTGAAACAAATCAACTAGCGAAATGAAATTCATGTCTGTAAGTGTTTTGGCATTTATTCATTGATTGCGTTTTTTCAGTTTTGTTTCTTCTCAGGAATAAAAACAAATTGAGGTTACATATAGGAGTTTTCTATAAAAAACGGACAATGTTTGATTCCTGAATTCACAATTTGCCAGAATGGTTGTCGATATTTAATAGAAATCGTTCGCCAATAAACTAGAGAGATGGGCTGACTTAAAAATCAAATCAATTCATAAAAATAAAAGGAGAGTGCGAAAAAATGAAAAATGTTATGAAAAAAATGGGGTGCTTATTCTTAATTAGTGCCTTGCTGGTGTTAAGCGCGTGTAGTTCTGGACAAGAAGCATCCAAACGATCAAAAGATGGAAAAATTAATGTCGTCACAACGATTGCACAAATTGGCGAGCCGTTGTCTGTAATCGGCGGCGATCGTTTAAATGTCAAAAGTTTAATGGGGCCGTCTGTAGACCCTCATTTGTATAAGGCTACTCAAAGTGATATGGAAACTCTTGAAGAAGCAGATATCATTTTTTACAACGGATTGCATTTGGAAGCGAACATGGTTGAAATATTTGAAAAGATCTCTGAATCAAAACCTGTTCTTGCAGTCGGTGAAACCATTCCTGAAGAATCTCTTTTAAAGGATGAAAAAGGGGTAGTTGATCCTCATATTTGGTTTGATCTGAACCTTTGGCAGCAGGCATTGGATGCTGCGGTTGAACAATTAAAAGAATTCTCTCCGGAAGACGCAGATTATTTTGAAGAAAATAAAAAGAAATATTTTGCTAGATTAGCTGATTTGAAAAAAGAAGCCGAAAAGCTTGCGGACATTCCAGAAAGTCAAAGAGTTCTTGTCACAGCGCATGATGCTTTCGGATATTTCGGACGAATGCACGGCATTAAAGTAGTTGGTCTTCAAGGACTTAGCACTGATTCCGAAATCGGTATTACAGATATTCAAGATACGATTGACATTATTAAAAAGTACAAAGTTCCTGCCGTATTTATCGAATCAAGTATTAATGAAAAATCGATCAAGGCTGTCATAGAAGGAGCGAAAAGTGAAGGAATTAACGTTACATTAGGCGGGGAGCTTTACTCTGATGCAATGGGTGAGGAAGGAACAGAAGAAGGAACTTATATAGGAATGTATCGCCATAATATCAATACGATTTATGAAGCATTAAGCGAAGGAGGAAAATAGCATGGCTGAAGCAGTGCTTCAAGTAGAGAATCTGTCCGCTTCCTATCGAAAAAATACAGTGCTCTTCGATGTGAATTTTGTAGTGCAGGCTGGTTCGCTAGTGGGAATCGTCGGTCCGAACGGTGCTGGAAAGTCGACGCTTTTAAAAACAATATTAAATCTTCACCCTTCCTTAACGGGATCAGTGAAATTTTTTGGATTGCCATTCAACAAGGTCCAAAAAAGGATCGGTTATGTACCACAGCGAGGTTCGGTCGATTGGGACTTTCCAACAAACGCATTGGATGTTGTCACTATGGGACTATATGGGCAAATCGGATGGCTGAAGCGGCCATCCCGATTGCATAAACAAAAAGCATTCGAGGCCTTGGAAAAATTAGGGATGGCTGATTACGCTGACCGTCAGATAAGCCAGCTTTCTGGCGGTCAACAGCAGCGTGTGTTTTTAGCACGCGCATTAGTGCAAAATGCCGACTTGTATTTTATGGACGAACCGCTGGCTGGTGTTGATGCAGCAACAGAACGCGCTATTATGACATTGCTGAAAGAATTAAAAGCTTTAGGAAAAACGGTCATGGTCGTGCACCATGATTTGCAAACAGTAGAAGATTATTTTGACCATGTTCTTTTATTAAATCGCACCGTCATTCAGTACGGAAAAACGAAGCAAATTTTTACTAGAGAAAATATTTCGCGAACTTATGGAGGAGACTTGCGCTGGTTGAGAGAGGAGAGTCTTCATGTTCACAATCCTATTAAATAGCAACACACAATGGGTGTTATTTAGCACGATGATTTTTGGGATTGCTGCTGGAACAATGGGCTGTTTAGCCTATTGGAAGCGGCAAAGCTTAATGAGCGATGCCTTAGCTCATGCAGCATTGCCCGGTGTTGTGATCGCCTTTCTTCTACTTGGAGAAAAAAACTTATTTGTCATGATCATTGGAGCATCCATCAGCGCTTTGATTGGAGCATCATTTATCCAATGGATACGTTCATCAACTAGAATTTCGGCAGATACGGCGATGGGAATGGTGCTGTCTATTTTTTTTGGCTTAGGAATCATGCTCCTGACAGTTGTGAATCGGACGTCAGGCGGAAATCAGAGCGGTTTGGACAGTTTTATTTTCGGTCAGGCCGCCTCGATGGTCAGATCAGATGTCACTACAATGTTAATCCTAGCTTTGGCGGTTATTTTGATTGTATTCATTGCATTTAAAGAATGGAAAATATATCTTTTCGATCCGGAATTTGCAAAAGGATTAGGACTGTCACTTAAATGGATGAACGGATTATATACAACGATTCTTGTCACAACGATTGTCATCGGGATTCAAGCTGTAGGAGTTATTTTAATTGCCGCCCTGCTGATTATCCCGTCAGTAAGTGCCCGCTATTGGACACAGTCTTTTCAACGGATGATTATCATATCAGCACTGTTTGGGGGAGCGGCTGGAGCATTAGGAACATTCATCAGTGCATTGGGAAGAGGATGGCCTACAGGACCTTTTATCGTCATTGTGGCGTCCGCACTGTTTTTCTTATCGCTTTTCTTTGGCAAAGAGAAAGGGATTCTGGTCAAGTATTTACAATTGAAAATGCAAAAAAGATTAGTGAATATTCATACCAGTAAGGCCTTAAGAACAAAAGGGGTAGAATGACCATGACTTATCATGCTATGTGGATTATCGTAACTGCTTCTTTAGTAGGGCTGTCCTGCGGCTTAATAGGTGTATTTCTGATACTCAGGAAAATGGCGATGATGGCTGATGCAATTAGTCATACGGTTCTGTTAGGAATTGTCATCGCTTTTATTATTACACGTGAATTAAGCGGAACTCATATGCTCATTGGTGCTATATTTGCAGGACTATTGACAGCTTTTTTAGTGCAGTGGCTTCATTCTTTAGACGTTCAGCAAGATGCAGCAATAGGAATTGTGTTTACGACGATGTTTGCTATTGGCGTTATTTTAATAGCGACTTCTGTAGGAAATGCACATTTAGATGTTCAACATGCTTTAATGGGGGAAATCACCTTTATACCTTGGAATAAAATTTCACTTCCTCTAATTGGCGAGGTTCCGAAGGCTACAGCATTGCTGGCTCTCGTTTTGTTTGTTGTTTTATTTGTTCTTGTCGCTTTTTATAAAGAATGGAAAATCACTTCATTTGATCCTGCGCTTGCTGCCAGCTTAGGGATTCCTGTTTTACTCATGCATTATGTATTCTTATGCTTAGTATCGATCACGACAGTTGCTTCTTTTGATGCGGTCGGAGCAATTATGGTCGTTGCGATGTTAATTACTCCAGCTGCCTCGGCTTATCTTTGGACAGATAGACTTTCTATTATGCTAGTATTAAGCGGATTATTTGGCGTAATATCTGCTGTAGCGGGCTATTATATAGCAGCTTGGGTCGACACTTCTATTTCTGGCTCAATGGCATTTGCCACAGGATTAGTGTTTTTCATAAGCTTTTTGTTTTCTCCGAAACATGGATGGATTGCGAGATATTTGCGATTGCATAAAACTGTAAAAAAGACAGGATGAAAATCGGCTATTAAATTGTCTTTCATAACGGTTGATCTCCTCCATACGCTTGTCTTATGGTGCTTTTATATAGTAAACTTTGTATGATGAAGATATTAATGGAGGATAACCAATGCCAACCCCGAGTATGGAAGACTATATTGAACAAATATATTTGCTAATTGAAAATAAAGGCTATGCGAGAGTGTCGGATATAGCAGAAGCGTTATCTGTACACCCTTCTTCCGTTACAAAAATGGTGCAGAAGCTCGACAAGGATGACTACTTAGTTTACGAAAAATATAGAGGGTTCGTCTTAACGCCGAAAGGAAAAAAAATCGGAAAACGCCTCGTCTACCGGCATGATCTGTTAGAGCAATTTTTGCGGATTATTGGCGTCAAAGAAGAAAACATCTATCGCGACGTGGAAGGAATTGAGCACCATTTGAGCTGGGATGCTATTGACCGAATAGGGGATCTGATTCAATTTTTTGAAAAAGATAAAAGTCGAATCATAGAATTGCAGCAATTGCAAAATTTGAATGAAGAAAATGAAGAAAACGACTTCTAACATTAAACGGGGCTGTCCAGAAAGTCAAATCCCTATTGAAAACCAAAAATCATTAACATCGATATTTCATAAAAGGGGGCCGTCAATAAGCCGAAAAAACGACTTATTAGACAGCCCCACTTTTTTTGTGCATGTAAAAATTTTTGTAAAAATTGTAAAAATTTTGTTGATTGATTCGTTATTCCTATTTATAATTTTCTCAAGAGATATAAAAAAAGAGGAAAAGAGGATTATGATGAAAAAATGGGGATTCATATTACTAGCTTTTATTTTGTGGATAGGAGTGATGCCAAAGCCGTCATCAGCTGCACAACAAGCATCTTTTGAGAAAGAACTGAATCAATATTTAGAGGAAGTAAGTAAACAAAGAGGTTTCAAAGTTACAAGAGAACATATCGAATTTTCGTTAGCTCAATATGAAGAAAAGATCGAAAATTTTGATTCTGTTGAAGAACTTCGTGATTTTTTAGGAGAGGTCATTCAAAAAGATTTAAGCAATTTAACCGAAATATATGACGAATTTAATTTAAATGAAGCCAGTTTGCGCCAGCTGCTTCAAGAACACGGTGAAGATCTAGATGAGTATGTGTTTGTAGAAAATTTGTATGATGCCGTCATGCTTTACATAGAGCGTGATCCAAATTTTGATAAAAATTTGCAAGACTATTTGGCGAAAATTAGTAGTATTAGAGGATTTCCTGTGACGATTGACTATATTAATAGATCTTTGAGTTTATATGAGAGAAAACTGGAAGACTTTAAAACCGTTAAAAGTTTAGAAAGATTTTTAGGAGAAGTTATTAAAAAGGATTTAAGCAATTTATCCTATATTTATGATGAATATGATTTAAATGAAAAGGAGTTGCGCCAGCTGCTTCAAGAACACGGAAAAAAATTGGAGGATTACGTTTTTCTAGATGATTTGGAAGAGGATGTTATAACATTTTTAAGTGAAGAATGGGATGCTGGTGTAGAAGACGAGCTCCTTTACGATTTATTAACGGTTTTTGAGCAGGAATACGGATTGACAAAAGAAGAAATCGAGCGGTTAAAGAACCATTTGCGATCAATTGAAGAGCATCTTATGAAAGAAGAGACAATTATAGCTTTGTTGGACTTGGCGGATCGGATGATGGCTTTTGAAGGGTTTGATGAAGCGACAGAGCTTACAAAGAGCCAAATCGAGGAGTTAATTTCGATTTTTAAAGATTTTCAACGTATTTTTAAAATTAAAGTTACATTTTCCCTTGTAAAAGATGGGTCTGAAAAGGAGCTTTCGCTGTTTGATCTATTTAACTTGAAAGAATTGATCAATGCAAAATTGAAAATCAACATATACAGTGAAAGTGGAGAATTTTTGGCTGATCTCCTCATTACCGGAGAAATCGTTGATTCAGATACGTTACATCGAACTGGGCAAACGATTCGTCACGGCGCTCAAGAAGCCAAAAGTGTGAAACAAGAGAAAAACGTTTCGCAAAAAATAGAAAAAAAGCTAAAAGCTGTAAAGGACAATGAGCATAAAACAGTAAAAGGTGCAAAATTGCCGAAAACAGATTCCGGCTATGGCGTGAATGCTATTGTAGGATTGTTCATTGTTTTAGCGGGATTTTTAATTTTTAGGCAAGCAAGGAAGGTTTAATATGCTGGAAACTACAAAAAGAAGCAGCCGAAACAAGCGGTTGTTTCTTCTTTTCTTTGCATCAATGATTATATTAGCCGGCCTATGGTTTTCAGCCGCAAACAGCTATAAACTTTTCAAAGGAATGCTACTGCCTGAGACCCATTCTGAAATGAAACAGAAGGCGGAAGCTGCACAGCCGGCCCCAGAAAAAAATACGAAGGCAGAAAAGGTTTTATATCCGACACGACCTAAAATTGGGGAGCAAATAGGAGAGCTGTTTATTCCAAAACTAAATGCAGTACTTCCGATATACCATGGAACGAACGAAGAAGAGCTTGAAAAAGGGGTCGGTCATTTTGCAGGAAGCGTATTGCCAGGAGAGGCAGACAATTCGGTTCTTTCCGGTCATCGCGACACCGTGTTTCGTAGGCTAGGGGAAGTAGGAAAAGGAGACGAGTTAATCGTCACAACTTCAGCTGGAGAATTTACTTATAAAATCTATAAGGTTCGGATCGTTGATAAAGACGACCGGACCGTGATCGTTCCGAAACCGAGGGCTACGTTAACTGTCAGTACATGTTATCCGTTTCATTTTATCGGCTCCGCGCCGGAACGATACGTGCTCGTAGCATATCTTGTTTCCGAGAAGTTGAAAAAATAATCTGTTATCTTGACCTATCATAATGTTTCCTATTCCCGTCTTCCGGTGGGAAAACTATCATAAAAAACATACTAAGATTAGTAGGGGCTGTCTTAGAAAGTCAAAATCCACTGAAAACAAAACATCATAAGCATTGATATATCAGCGTTTCTAAAACATTAATGGGGGCGTCTATAAGCCGTAAAAACGACTTATTAGACACCCCCGTTTATAATCAACTGTCTGACAGGGGAAGGTTTACCTTTGGACAGCCCCCCTAGAATTTGTTATCATGTGCATCTTTCAAGACACTGCATTTTTTTGACAGAGTTACGAATGAGTCTTTTAATGTCCTTATTTTACGGACTTTCTACCATATCCTTGTTATTTTTATCACTTTGTTCTTTTCTGTTTTTATTCATAAAAGAAAATATGGTGAGCAGTGCTAAGATGACAAGGCAAACAGTAGAACCGATCATATTTTTCTTATTAAAGATAAAAGAGAAAAAGATGACCAATAATGAAACGGTGGCTACTATCGTTGTGTATGGGAACCATTTTACTTGGAAATATGGTTTCTCCTTATACTGAGAACGAAGCTTTAGCTGAGCCAGACAAATGCTTGTCCATAATAAAATAATCGTAAAACCAGGTATCGTCATTAAATAGCTGATGACTCGGTCTGGAGTCATATAAGCTAAAAATACCCCGAATAAAATACAGATAGCCGTAACGGTAATACAGTTGATCGGTATTCCTTGTTTGGAAATCTTTAAAAATCTTTTTGGCGCTTCACCGCTTTGAGCCATGGAATATAATGTTCTGGAAGTTGCGTAAATCCCTGAGTTCGCCGCTGATAAAACAGCAGTAATAAGGACAAAATTCATAATATGAGCGGCTCCAGGAAGACCTGTGATGCTCAATACTTGGACAAATGGACTGTCTTCCCCTGTCACTTGATTCCACGGCATTAAACCACAAATAATAAGAATAGGAAGCATATAAAAGAGAATAACTCTCCACATCGTTCCTTTAATGACTTTTGGCAAAACCTTTTCTGCATCTTTTGTTTCTGTGACCGCAACACCGATTAACTCAGCCCCGCCGTATGAAAACATGACGACTAAAAAGGCGCTTAACATTCCTCCAATTCCATAAGGAAAGAACCCGCCGTGTGCCGTGTAGTTAGAAAAAGGATCATCAATATTGCTCGGAATAATTCCAAACAAAATGCCAAAGCCTAATAAAATGAAAGCGATTAATGCGAAAATTTTAATTCCTGCAAACCAAAACTCAATTTCACCATAGTACTTTACTTGAAACAAATTCATTCCAACGATTAAAACCATACAAAGGAGACTTAAAAGCCATAACGGTACGGTTGGAAACCAATATTTCAGAAAGCTTCCTGCTGCTAAAATTTCAACAACGGTGACAACAATCCAATTGATCCAATAAAGCCATCCTACAATAAAGGATATATGGAAGCCAAAAGCTTTATAAACAAGATGCTGAACGTTTAAGTTAGGATAAACAATCGCCATCTCAGCCAGTGCCGTCATGACAATAAATAATAAAAGGCCTCCTAATAAGTAAGCTATTACAACACTTGGGCCGGCAATATTTAATGTATCTGAGCTCCCTTTAAAAATTCCTGTTCCAATCATGCCTGCTAGCGCAATAAACTGAACATGTCGAGGTAATAACCCTTTTTTTAATGTTTGATCTTTTTCCATGGTGTTCATGCCTTTCTGTCCATTATGAAAAATATACTAGAATAACTGGCAGCATACTTTTTTACTTAATCGCTTTTCAGGTTTTACGCTTTTCTGCGTTTAAGTAAAAAAATAAATATGTTTCTAGTATATAATATTCTTTCGATTCATCAAAGAATAATGAAAAAACTCATTGCTATAAAACTGTTACAATTTATGGTAAATAGCAATACTCTTGAACTTCGAAGATATTTACGGAGCAAAGATAAGGTCGATTTTTCCTCTATTTAGTAGGAACTTATTACGATCTGTTCGATAAAACACTTCCTAAATGAAGAGGAATGTTATGAAGGTTCGCAAATCTTTTTCAAAACAGGGGTACTATTCTAAAAAGTGTTTTATTTTAAGAGTAGTTCAAATAAGTGTTATAATTTTTTTTGTAAAAAAAATTGTCTGTTGCCGACAAATTCCACCACAAAAATCTTCTCGTCATCCGTATAATCTTAATCGTGTATTATTTATAGATTACCTTCTATACAGGTTAGGAGGAGACGGAAATGGGAGATCAATATCAGACGCGTATGGAGAAACGTCAAAAAAAGAAATCAGCTTCTAAAAAATCTCCGCTCATAAAAATCATGACAGCCTTTATTCTTGCGATTATCGTAATGATGACTGCGGGCGGTATCGTGGTATTGTCTTACATTATAAGCGCCCCTGCACTAGACCCGAAATTACTGAAAGATCCGTTATCCTCAACCGTTTATGATATGTATAATGAAAAAGTGCGAGATATTTCAGGAAGCGAACATCGGAAAATCATCAAAATCGAAAATATACCGAAAAATGTACAAAATGCGTTTATCGCAACAGAAGATGTGCGGTTTTTTGAGCATAATGGAATCGATTTTAAACGAATCGCAGGTGCAACCGTTGCGAATGTAAAAGAAGGATTCGGCGCTGAAGGCGGAAGTACGATTACCCAGCAGGTAGTCAAAAATTCATTCTTAACGCCTGAAAAAACGCTCAAGCGAAAAATACAAGAAGCTTACTTGGCTGTTCAGTTGGAACGACGCTACTCAAAAGAAGACATTCTTGAAATGTATTTAAATAAAGTGTATTTCGGTCAAGGAGCATACGGGGTTGCGACAGCGGCAGAAACATATTTTAACAAATCCGTGAAAAAGCTGACGATTAGTGAAGCGGCGCTGTTGGCGGGGCTGCCGCAAAGACCGAGCGAATACGATCCATTTAAAAATCCGGATTTAGCTGAAAAAAGAAGAAATATAGTATTGTCGTTAATGAGGAAGCATGGCTTTATTACCGAAAAAGAAGAGCAAGATGCGAAAGCGATCCCGGTTGAGAAATTATTAAAGAAGAAAAAAGAAGGGCCGAAATATCAAGCGTTTATCGATCAAGTCATCAAAGATATTGTTGATGCCGGAATATCGGAAAAGGATATCTATACGGGCGGTTTAAAAATTTATACAACCCTTGATCCGGATGCTCAAAAATTTACAGAAAAAGTGCTGACAACTGATCAATACATTTATTATCCAGACGATCAGTTCCGGGCAGGAGTCGTGCTACTTGATACACAGACTGGCGCTGTCAGGGCAATTGGCGGAAACCGCAACTCAGATCAAGAAGTACAAAGAGGTTTTAACTACGCAACACAAACGAAAAGACAGCCAGGTTCGACGATTAAGCCGATCTTGGATTACGGCCCGGGAATCGAACATTTCAAATGGTCTACATATAAACAGTTCATTGACGAGCCGCTCACCATCCATGGCAAAGAAATCAAAAACTGGGACGGTCAATATCGCGGCAGTATATCGATGCGAAAAGCGTTACAATGGTCTTACAATATACCGGCTGTAAAAGCATTTTTGGAGGTAGGGGAAGACCGGGCAAAAGAATTTGCGGAAAAACTCGGAATCCCGCTCGATCAGATCTATCCTTCATATGCGATCGGAGGCTTTAATAAAGGTGTGTCCCCGCTTCAATTGGCTGGGGCGTATGCCGCTTTTGGAAATGAGGGCGTTTATCATAAGCCTTTTACGGTAAGGAAAGTCGTCTATCCAAACGGTAAAGAAATCGATCTTTCTTCCAAACCGGTGAAGGCGATGAGCGACTATACCGCCTACATGATGACCGATATGTTGAAAACCGTCGTGAAAGAAGGAACAGGGCGACTGGCGAACATCCCAGGACTTCCACTAGCAGGAAAAACAGGAACAACCAACTTGCCGGAAAATATACGAGGAGATGGAACATCTGATGCCTGGTTTGTCGGCTACACGACTCGTTATGCGGCTGCGGTTTGGACGGGATACGACCAGACGACTCAGGAAACGTATGTGACAAACGAGAAGGCGAAGATTTCAAGACTTATTTTTAAAGAAATCATGTCTCACGTTTCTGAAAAAATAGAAACACCTGATTTTGAAAAACCGGACAGCGTCGTCGAAAGAGTGGTTGGCGGCCGAACTGAATTATTTGTAAGGGGAACTCCAATCCCAGCAATTCCAAAACAAAAAGAAAAGGATAAAAAAGAGGATCAAAAACAGGATCAAGTAAAAGATAATGAACAGGAGCAAAAACAAGAAGAGGAAAATCAGGAGCCAAAAGAAGAGAACAATCAAAATGACATGGATAAAGAGCAGCAAGAAAATTCTGAGGACAACAAAGAGCAGCCTGAAGATAATAAAGAAATAGAGCAGCCAAATCAGCCTCCTGCCAATGAACAGCCGCAGCCACAACCGCCAGCTAACAACGGCAGCGACCAAGGAAACGGCCAAAAACCATCAGGAGGAAATAACGGAACTGACGGATCAAATAATAGTGGAAACGGCGGCTCGAATAGCAACGGGAATGGCAGCGGATCAAGCAGTAATAATGGTCCAGGAAAAGGAGCCGGCACAACCAATCCGAACGGAAAATCACAATCTGAAAAGCAATCAACGGATAACGGCAGTCCATAAACAAAAGGGCTGAAAAAACATACTAACAATAGTAGTGCAGACCACGGCCATGGTTTGTGCTGCTATTTTTTTTTATAGATTCTACGTGAATTATTGAGGTGCCCTTGCAGCGCGCCTCGTATGAAAGTTAGATCGCAAGCTGCGTTTATAATCCTTTTCTTGAATTGTTTGATTATCAGAATGGGAAATGAGCCTTAAAAATTAGTAAATAACCTTTTACTGATATACTTCTAATTTAATAGTTTTATTCAAGAGATAACTGCATTATTCTAACAATTCATTATAAAGAACGATTTATTTGTAAAAAAAAATAAAAATATTTTTAAAAAAGGGGTTTACAACATGATAGAGTTCAATTATATTTAAGTTGTGTTCGTTATAAAGAACGAAGTCTTAATTATATTTCTTATGAGGAGGATTTAAAAAATGGGTATTAAACAAAAGTTGGGAATGGGTGTAGCAACTGCGGCTTTAGGTTTATCTTTAATCGGGGGAGGTACATATGCCTACTTTAATGATGTTGAAACCTCCAATAACACATTTGCAGCAGGTACATTAGATTTAACTCTTGATCCGCAAACAATTATTAATGTCAACAACTTAAAGCCTGGGGATTGGATGGAGCGTGAATTCACATTAAAGAACAGCGGAAGTTTGGGTATTTCTAAAGTTCTTCTTGAGACAGATTATACTGTAACGGATGCGAAAAATGACAATAACGGCGATGATTTCGGCAATCATATTAAGGTGCAAATTTTAAAGAATGTGAGCAATAAGGAAGTTATTGTTTATGAAAAAACGTTGGCACAGCTTAAAAATCTAAAGCCGGATTTAGTGCAGGATAAATGGCTCTGGTGGAATATTGGCGGTTTAGATCCAAATGAAACGGATAAGTTCAAAGTTAAATTCGTCTTTGTAGACAACAATCAAGATCAAAATCGTTTCCAAGGCGATTCTTTAAAACTAACTTGGAAATTTGACGCGAAGCAAGAAGCAGGTGAAGCAAGATAGCTATCAATATAGGGGAGAAGGCGGGGAACTGCCAACTTCCCTTGATTGCTAAAAGTTGAAACGGTGGTGAGAGAAATTCGGTACTCACGAGTAAAAAAATTTGGGCAAAAGAAAATGCATTTGATAATAATGTTCAAAATCGTCGCAATTTGTTACTTTCTTTTCATAACATTCAACTTTGCTAGTTCCTACACCGGGGCCAGTTTTAATAAAACAGTAGCCATAACCGGTTTTCTTGCTGCAACAATTCCTGAAGAGGACAAATCCATTCTGCTGCGCTTTGTGGACGATAAAGACAAGGTCATTCAATCGTGCGGGAAAGTTCGAATATCTTCTGTTGCTCAAAATGAAGGGGATGATTTAGCGGAAGCATTGCATTATGAAATATATTTCATTGCTCAAGGAGATCCAATGAATGGAGAAAAAATAAGTCAAGGAAAGATTCCAGCATTAAAAAGTAAGAGTCAATTCCAATTAGCATACAATGCCGAAAAACCTGGAAATTATAAATTTAACGTTTTAATGAATACAAATGATGATGTTTGGAGCAAAAACATTCAAGTAATTTGCAAAAAGAACGAACAACTTGATCAACCTGCGAATGACTCAGATCAAAACCTTAATGAAGATAAGGCAGCTCAACCATCCGAACATTCGAAACAAGAACAAAAACAACTTCCAGTGGAAGAACCTATACGGGAAAATAATGGGAAAGAAAACGAAGTAAAGAAAGAGCAATCCAACGAAACGTTAATGAAAGAAAATGAGAATCAAGAAAATCATTCAAAAGATGAAATGAAAGAAAATGGAGCGCAACAAATAGAACAGAATAAAACCGAAACAAAATCAAATGACATTCACCTGAAAGAACAGCAATCAGCAAAACAAGAACAAGTTTCAAATGCTTTAGAGCAAAACGAACCACCTTTACAGTAAAGTGATTACAATTATTTCATTACGTTTTGTGTCTTGAGCAAAGCGAAAGGAATGGGTAAAAAAATGAAAAAAGTTGTTAAATGGATCAGCAACACGATATCGGTCATGCTGCTGGCTTCATTAATCATCATGTTATTCACAGTCATTTCGTCAAAAGCTTCAGGCGGGGAGCCTAAATTTTTCGGACATCAATTAAAAATTGTTCTTTCAGGATCAATGGAACCTAGTATACAGACTGGTTCCGTGATCGTTGTAAAACCTGAAAAAGAAACGGAAAAATACAAAGAAGGCGACATCATTACATTTCAAGCAGATGAAAACGTGTTTGTAACACATAGAATTATAAAGGTTGTCAAAAATGGCAATGAAGTTATGTACCAGACAAAAGGGGATAATAATGAGGAAGCAGATTCCGAACTTGTGTTAAGTAAAAATGTTGTTGCTAAATATACAGGCATTACCATCCCATATATTGGCTATTTTATGAATTTCGCCAATTCTAAACAAGGAAGCGTTATTCTTTTAATCATACCAGGCATTATTCTGTTCAGCTACTCATTAATCAGCATTTTTCGGGCACTTGCAGAAATTGATAAAAATTTGAAGCAATCAACTGCAAAAGAAGACTTCAACCATTCTCAAAATCAATAATGGAGGAAATACATGGTCAAATCAATTGGACGATGTTTCATATGTTTTTTATTTGTCTGGCTCATAATGCAAGTTCAAAATTTCAGCGCTGAAACACAAATAGGTATCGCTTTAAAAAATCTTCATTCAAACCATATGCTATTTCAAGTAGAAAACATGAAACCAGGCGATTGGGCTGAAAGAACGGTCATTATCGAGAATGTTGAAAATGCTGATATACAATATAATACTTTAATTGAAAATATAAAAGGATCAAAAAAATTATTTGATGCTTTAACTTTAGAGGTTAAAGATGGTCAAAAAAATCTTTTGTTTAAAGGATTGTTAAAAGATTTTAAAGGTTTTACACCGCGAAATATCCAAAGTTCCAAAGAAGACCAGTTGACATTTTTAATCACATTTCCTGAACAGTTAGGAAATGAATATCAAGGGTTAGAAACTTCTTTTAAAATTGTTTTTCAGGCAAATTCTTCTTTAGGCAGTATTCAAACGTATGGCAGCGGGAATAATGAAGGTTTACTTTTGCCAAATACTGCGACAAACTTTTATGCATTTATTCTTGTTGGGATAATGTTTTTCGCGATGGGAGCCATTTTTTTCTTTCAAAAACGAAATAAACATAAAGATCAGCTTCATGAGTTATGAAGCGCTTGGAGGAAGCGGTGTACAAAAAATATTGTCCTAATTGTCTGCGTTTTTCATATAGCAGCTGCTCTGAAAGAAAATGGTTGTGCCCATCATGTCGTTCTGATCTTACTTCCATGGAAGGAATATTCTGTCGCAATGTATTAAAATATTCTGCCGCCCTTGCGGAATATAAGCAAAAAAATCATAACCGAAGAGAGGTTCATTTTTCTAAACAAATATAAAAATTTTAGTTAACATTTAGATCTTTCTTTTCCTGTAATTTCCATTTTTTTGTAAATTCTAAAAACTGACGGAATTCTTCTTTCGATACTCCGGAATTCATTGCTTCCTGTACTAATAACATCCATTCAGGATCAAGAACATTCGTATTTTCTTCATTTTCCCCATTTATTAATGTATTAACAGGAACATCTAAAACGGATGATATTTTTTCCAAGAAATGGACAGAGGGGTTTGATTGAAGATTCCGTTCGATAGAACTTAAATAAGATTTTGCCACCCCTGCTTGTTCAGCCAGTTCAGATAGCGTAAGACCTTTGTTTTTTCTAAGCTGCTTTATGCGATCACCAATCATCATGATCATTTCACCTTCCTTTAACGGTTCTATGTCAATTATTGGGTGTACTTGATGTGAAGAGCACCTCTTTTATATGTATGAAAGTTAGATAAGTGAGCATAATATCTTATTTCTGAGTCGATCAAAGTTGCGAATACCATAAGAAATTCGTTTCATCACTTTAATTTTATTGTCAATCCCTTCTAAATAACCGTTGGTGTAGGGATAAATAAATGAATGGATAATTTCTTTTTCCCAGCTTTTAAAGATTCGTTTCTCATTCAGTCCCGATTTATCAATAGCTTAATACAGCAGTTCTAAGTTTGACCTTGCATTTCGCTCATTATTTTGTGTCATCTATTTTTTAAAGACTTCTATCACTTGGTAAGCTTTCCTTAAATCGGGGGCAACTCTAAATAATATTGAGAGTTCCTGTTTACGTGTGATGAGCTTTTTTTTCGATTTATGGAAGAGAAACCGCAACTTTTTCATCGAGTTTCGATCTTTGTCTTGGTTCGAGTGCCCAAAAGTTTTGGCGCGCATAATGGAATTGATCCACGATGATAATCGAATTTTGAAAGAGTTGTTGGGCCAAAATTTTATACGGCTGCCACATATCCATGACTACCATTTGAATACGATAAATCGGTAAAGAGCGAAAATAATCTTTTAACTTGGACCAACTTTCAGTCTTGAATGACATCCAATACCTTGTAGCCTTGAGGGTCACCAATGACACATTGATATGTTCCTTTTTCGGTTGTCCACTTGATCTCATCAAGGGCTAAAATTCGTGGTAATGAGTGGCTTTCATAAGTATCATAACGGTCAAAATATCGAATAACCGTTGAGTATCATCATCCAATATCTTTAGACACTTCCTTAAAATTGGCCGTTCTCCTTTTGATAAGAAGAGCTTGAAGGACAAATTTCGTATGACGCTGATAACGCCCTAAAAGGCATATAATTCAAAGAAACGTTTTCCGCAAGATGTACATTTATAACGACGCTTTTTCAGAATGAGGTACGCATACATTCCACGAAACTTGATATCTCGAATCTTCTGCAGACATAATCATGAATGGATCTTGCCTCTTCCAGCATTGAGGGCCATGTTGATAACAAGGTTTGGTTTCGAGAAAAATTCAAGGTGCGTATCTGTCTCCACAATCTTTGACGCCATTACATTTTCCAATCCAATCAGCTCTGGGATGCAAATAGTCTTGCATTTACGAAGTCTCCTTTTTAATGAGGTTTTGCCACTTTCATTATAAAAGAGAGCATTTCGTAAATGCTTTTTTATTTTTTAAGAAATTTCTTCTACCTCAACATTTGGTATAGAACCCTTTTAACCCAAATGTTTGTTTTTATTTAGAAACAACATAATCGCAATTAAAAAAAGTAAACGTAAAAGTCCAATTTTAAATCAAATTCATTTGCAAATGCATGAAAATACAAAATATTAATAAGGGAAAGCTCCATTCCGAAGAAATGACTAGAAAACATGTTTCCCCTATTCAGAATCATTTTACATCACTAAGTCGAACCATGTCTACTTATGCCGAATAAATCTTTGGCTATTCATACTTATTATATTCTCTTCTAAAAGCTGCTACCCCTTTTTTATTAATTCAAAATTAACGTTTTCTGCTCGTCAAGCTAAATGGGGGAAAATGGAGAAAAATTTCGTTGAAATTGCCGTATTGCTTTTTTATTAACTACCGGCAATTAATCGGCATAAATCCAGGTAAAGAGGCTGTAAACATTTAAGGGATTCGGAGATTTAAACTGCATGGAAAGCCGAAAAAAGCTACTTTTTCCGTTTTTGCTTCTCTTTAAATGTTTTAAAAACATCTCGTGTCTGCTTCATATATTTATAAATGCTGTAAGGCTTTTTTATGATCCGGATCGGAAGGGAAAGCAAAAATTTACTGAGGTCATTCCGGTATTCCTCTGTAATCTCAGCCGGTTTATGAACAATTTTTTCATACACCTCATGGTAAAATTCGTTTAATAAATCAATTTTTATTTCAACTGTGTGATGGCAGTTTGCACATTCTATCCTTGAAATTTTATCGTTAATGTAAGTAATGATATGATCTTGCTCCTCATTGCAATGAATGCAAAACAACGTTGCTTCCATTTCTTTTATTTCCATGTTTCTTCACCTCTTTTTATGAAGGATGAAATTCCCAAGATCTTTCTCTACACTAAGTATATTATTCAAACCTGCATTCATTTCCTTCTATAAAAATGTTTCCAACGCCAACAATTGATAAAACATCTTCGACGATTTAAATCATTATAACCAAATTTTAATATGTATTTCAAAGTATAAAAAGTTTGAAAAATACTTTCAAGAATTTATTGACTTTTTAAACATCTGGAATATAATAATGATTACAAACGATTAACAAATGTTATAAGTCGTAACAAATGTTACAGGAAACGTGCACATACGACGAAAAAAATTGCCTAGAAGGAGCTGGAAACATGTCTATTTATCAAGAATTGCTTTCACGGGAACGTGACGGCCAGCCAATTAAAGTAGGTGTTGTTGGTGCAGGTCAAATGGGATTCGGTCTGATTTCCCAAATCTCACGCATACCTGGCATGGAAGTCAGAGGGATTTGTGATGTCAATATTGAAGCGGCAGAAAGAGCTAGCAGCTATTATCAATCGAAATTAACGAAAAAACATCCTGTTCTTGTCAGCAGTGATTACCGAAAAGTGATTCAATCTGATGAAGTAGAAGTCATTGTAGATGCTACAGGGGTTCCTGAAGTTGGTGCAAACATTTCACTGGAAGCATTAAGATCTAGAAAACATTTAGTACTGCTTAACGTTGAAGTAGATATTACAATTGGATCAATTATGCACAATTTGTTTACATCAGCCGGATTAGTTTATACAGGATCTGCGGGAGATGAACCGGCAGCAACGCTTGAACTGTATGAGTTTGCGAAGACAATGGGTCTTGAAGTGCTTGTTGCTGGGAAAGGGAAAAACAACCCGTTCATACCAAACGCCAATCCGGATACATGCAAGGAAGAAGCTGCTCAAAAACATATGAGCGCCCATATGCTTGCAGCGTTCCAAGACGGCACAAAAACAATGGCTGAAATGAATTTATTAAGCAACGCTACAGGCCTCATTCCAGATAAAATTGGTATGCACGGCGTGGAAGCAAATTTGGAAACGGTTGCCGACAAGTTGAATTTACAAGAAAACGGCGGTGTTTTAAGTCAATTCGGAGTAGTTGAATATGTAAACGGATTAGCACCGGGCGTGTTTGTCATTGTGAAAAGCGAATTAGAACCTGTAGATGCAGAATTAAGATATTTGAAAGTTGGCAAAGGTCCTCATTACGTTCTTTACCGGCCTTATCATCTAGCAAGTTTAGAAACTCCTATTACGATTGCAAAAGCAGTATTGCATCACGATACATCGATTCATCCATTAGGGGCGCCAGTTTCAGAAACAGTCGCTGTTGCCAAGCGCGATATTCAAGCAGGAGAAGCCATTGATGGCATCGGCGGCTACTCTGTAAGAGGCGTGCTTGAAACTCATCAAGAGATGAAGAAAAATTCACACATCCCGATCGGTTTAATCAGTGGAAACATTGTTGCAAAACGTTCCATTAAACAAGGTCAATTTTTAACATTAGATGATGTTGAGCTAGATCCAACCACAACCGTTTGGAAATTAAGATCTCTTCAGGATCATCTATTTTCTAACTAAAAAATGCATTTGTGCAGCGCAAAGGGGGTGATTCTTTTTGAAGCTTGCAATCATTTTATCCATGATTTTGCTCATTCAATATGTGGCGACAATTATACAAGTCAGACATTATAAAAAATATGTCGACAAAATTGTAAGCCATTACAAAGGCAAAGAAGGGTATTTTTTGTACTCAGGCATGAATCGGCGAAAATTTAGTCCCGGCGCTATGGCAATGATTGTAGTGAACAAAGATTATGTTATAGAAGATTGCTATATTCTAAAAGGTATTTCAGTTTTCTCAAAGTTTAAAAAATATGAAAAATACATTGGCCATCATGTAGCTGAAATTTTGGATGATCACCATGAATTCACAGAAAATGCTGCAGGAAGGAAGAGGAAAATCCCTTCATTTTTGGCGGCTTTATCAATGGCGGCCGAAAATGCTATCGTTTCCATTTCAAAGAAAAAGCTTTCAATATAAAATGTGCTGAAAGGAGAAGTGAAAGATGGAATGGTTGAAATGGATTGGTGAACATTTTATCGGAATGTTCCAGGCTGGCGGAGAAACGTTTATGGGTATGTTTACAGGCATTATCCCGACTTTGGTTGTTTTGCTTACATTTACTTATGCAGTTATTAAATTTATTGGTGAAGAGCGGGTTAATAGAGCGATACAATTTGCTTCGAAGTATATGCTGTTACGATATACTGTCATGCCGATATTATCAGTATTGCTGTTAACAAACCCGATGTGTTATACGTTCGGACGCTTTTTGCCAGAAAAGCAAAAACCGGCGTTTTATGATTCAGCTGTATCGTTTGTTCATCCGGTGACGGCGTTGTTCCCGTATGCAAACGCAGGAGAATTATTTGTCTATTTAGGAATAGCCAACGGAATAAAAGAAGCCGGCTATTCTATGTCAGAGCTTGCTGTCCGTTATTTTCTCGTAGGGATCGTAGTTATTTTATTGCGCGGAATTATTACGGAATATATAACAAAATTTTTGGCGCGCAGAATGGAAGCGAAATCTTAAATTTTGGACAAAGATGAAAGCGAGTTCAAATTTTAAAGAGGAGGAGAACATATGTCAAAACGAGCTGTTTTTGTTGCAAAAGGTTCTGGCGGCTGGGGAAAAGGTTTGCGCATTGAGCCAAAAGGAAAGAAACAAAAAGTTGTATCTATTACAGGCGGCGGCATCCATCCTGTGGCAGCGAGAATAGCCGAATTAACTGGTACAGAGGCTGTAGATGGTTTTAAAAATTCAGTTCCGGAAGATGAAATGATGTGTGTCGTGATTGACTGCGGCGGAACAGCCAGAATTGGTTTGTATCCTATGAAAAGGATCCCAACCGTTGATATTCTCCCGTCTTCACCTTCTGGTCCTTTGGCAAAACATATTACTGAAGATATTTTTGTGTCGGGTGTTACTGTGAAGGATATTTATCTTGCGGACGAAGCAGAAGAACAAAACATTCAGACGGATGCTTCGGAAACGGAGCAGCAAGAAGACAGTCCAAAATTCAATGTGAAGGATAAGGAAGCATTTAAAGCTCAATACGAACAAGTAAAAAAGGAACACCGTGAAAACAATGAAAATATATTAATGAAGTTTTCAAGAGGAATAGGAAAAGTAACTGGTACTTTTTATCAGGCGGGACGCGATTCTGTTGATATGCTGATTAAAAATATTATTCCATTTATGGCTTTTGTCAGTATGTTAATAGGTATAATTAATTATACGGGAATCGGTGATTTGATCGCTAATACTCTTTCTCCTCTTGCCAGTTCTTTATGGGGATTGATCGTCATCGTTATCGTATGTACAATCCCGATTCTGTCACCGGTGTTAGGTCCTGGAGCTGTTATTGCGCAAGTCATTGGGGTATTAATTGGAAGCCAAATTGCAGCGGGCAACATTCCGCCTCAATTTGCTTTGCCGGCTCTATTTGCCATTAATGGCCAAGTGGGTGCGGATTTTGTCCCTGTCGGTTTGTCTCTTGGAGAAGCGAAGCCAGAAACGATTCAATACGGTGTGCCAGCTGTATTGTATAGCCGTTTAATCACAGGAGTTCTTGCAGTTTTAATCGCATATGCCGCAAGCATCGGCATGTATCAATAATGAATAGGATTTCAAGGAGGATCATAAGATGTCGAAAACGATTATTCGTGAAATCGGTACTCTAGTCCCATCATTTGAAGAAGAAAAAGTTTTAATTCTCTTTGGGCCTAATGCTCCTCAAGAGCTTAGAGAAGTATCTGTTATTCATGAATTTGAAGGCGATGTGTCGGATGAGCCGCTTGTTGAGGGCGGAAAAATTATATGGGGCGATCAAGAATATTTCATCACAGCAGTCGGCTCGGCAGCAAACAAAAATTTAAAGGAATTAGGCCATATTTCGATCTATTTTTCCAAACCAAATGAACATGTGCTTCCAGGAGCTGTTTTTGTCGAGCCTTTTACTTTCCCACATATCGAAGTTGGAAAAGAAATTCGCTTTGAAAAATAACAATTTTCTTTCTGTTACCATTATAATTTAATACGAACCTAGATTTTATAGAAAGAAGTGGGGAATTATTGGAAGATAGAAGGCTGCTTGTGAAAATTTCTCATATGTATTATGCGGAAGGAGCTACACAATCAGAAATCGCAAAAGTGTTCGGTGTAAGCCGGTCGCTGATCTCAAAATATTTATCAAAAGCAAGAGAATTGGGAATTGTTGAAATTAAAATTCATGACGGCTCAAATCATCCTCTCATGAATATAGAAGCAAGAATTGAAAAAAAATATGGACTTCGGGAAGTCATTTGCGTTCCGAATCTGGGAAACGGACCGGATTTGGAAAATATCGGGGAATATGCGAGCAAATATTTATTAAGGATATTGAAAGACGGACAAATTGTCGGGGTTTCTTCTGGCACGACATTGCTTTCTGTTGCGAAGCAGATGCCAGCTAACCTTAATTATTCCTCCACGACCTTTGTTCCGATTGTAGGAGGAATGGGGGATGAACGGGTAGATATACATGCCAATGTTCTTGTTTCGATGTTTGCTGAAAAATTGAAGGCAAATTATAAGCTTCTCCATGCCCCTGTGATGGCTGACAGCAAAAAAGATAAGGAATTGTTTATGACTCAAACATCTATACAAAGCATTTTTAACCTTGCCGAAAAAGCGGATATCATCCTTGTAGGAATCGGCGGTTCACCTAAACACTCAACCATTACGAGATCAGAGCTGGGAAAAAAGTATAGACAATATTTTAATGAACTCGATGCTGTTGGCGATATTTGCTATAAGTTTATCGATGAAAACGGAAGCGCCCCTTCAAATATTTGGAATGATAAAATCATTTCTTTTAATATTGAAAAATTAAAAGAAATTCCGTTTGTGATTGGAGTGGCAGCAGGACTGGAAAAAGTCGATGCGATTAAAGCCGTTTTAAAAGGGAAGTTAATAAATGTGTTAATTACAGATGAAAAAACAGCGGAAATGCTTTGACCTAAAAAAATTAATCATATGTGTAAGATGTTGTTCGATAAGTCCCCAAATAAATCAAGTAAAAAACAATAAACCGTTTTTCTCTGCTTGATTTCATATGTTTTCTATTTTGTCTAAAAGAGCTGAGCTGCCTTAACTACAAATTGGCAGCCATTTTTTTTGCATAAAACATGGTTGCAGCCCCTCGATTATCTTTAGTTTACCAAACAAAAGAAAGAAGCTTGAGTACTTCCACTATTTTGAAAGGCTCCGATAAATAAGCTTATATAGATATTCCTTGACTATTTTCGGAAAAAACTCTATATTTATTACAAAAGTAACTATAAAGAACAAATGTAAAGGAGAGGTGGAAGAAATGAGCAATCATGAATTTCCAGCATTTATAACGGATGAAAAATTAGTTGAATTGTATAAACAAATGTGGCTGATACGATATTTTGATGAAAAAGTCGACCAATTTTTTGCAAAAGGAATGATTCATGGAACGACGCACCTTTGTGTAGGACAAGAAGCAACAGCAGCCGGAGCTATTGCTGTTTTACAAGAGAAAGATAAAATTACTAGTACGCACCGGGGCCACGGTCATTGCATTGCTAAAGGCGCCACAGTTGATAAAATGATGGCCGAACTGTTTGGCAAAGTGACCGGCTACTGCAAAGGGAAAGGCGGTTCCATGCACATTGCAGATGTAGAGAAAGGAAACCTAGGGGCAAATGGAATTGTCGGCGGCGGCATACCACTGGCAGTCGGTGCGGCATTAACTTCAAAGATGAAAAATGAGGGGTATGTTGTATTGTGCTTCTTCGGAGATGGTGCAGCAAATGAAGGAAGCTTCCATGAATCATTAAACCTTGCTTCCATTTGGGATCTTCCAGTTGTGTTCATTTGCGAGAACAATCAATACGGAATGAGCGGGTCTGTAAAAGAGATGTTCAATATTGAAAATATAGCAGATCGTGCACAGGCTTACGGTATTCCAGGCAAAGTAATCGATGGGAACGACATGCTTGAAGTGATGAATACAGTTTATGAAGCGGTTGAACATGCCAGATCAGGGAAGGGCCCTGTGCTGATTGAAGCAAAAACATATCGATGGAAAGGCCACTCAAAAAGCGATGCAAAAAAATACCGCACTCGTGAAGAAGAGCAAGAGTGGAGAAAAAAAGATCCGATCAAACGGTTTAAAGAGTACTTGATTGACAAAGGAGTATTAACAGAAGAAAAGGCTGAACAGCTGAGAGAAGAAGCATTCCAGGAAATTGAAGACGCTGTTAAATTTGCGGAAAACAGTCCAGAACCGTCTGTTGATACATTGCTTGAAGACGTTTATGCGTAAATTTAAGGAGGGGAAAAGCGATGAGAGAGATCACTTATTTAGAAGCAGTTCGAGAAGCAATGAGTCAAGAAATGAGAAAAAATGAAGATGTTTATATATTAGGCGAGGATATCGGGGTTTACGGCGGTGCATTTGGTGTCACGCGGGGGATGATCGAGGAATTTGGTCCGGAACGCGTGAGAAATACGCCAATTTCTGAAGCGGCCATTGCAGGTGCGGCTGTCGGATCAGCGCTGACAGGCATGCGGCCGATTTTGGAGCTTCAATTTTCAGATTTCATCACAATCGCTATGGATCAGCTTGTGAACCAAGCTGCAAAGCTCCGGTACATGTTTGGAGGTAAGGGGAAAGTTCCAATGGTTGTAAGAACTCCTGCCGGATCAGGTACAGGCGCAGCTGCCCAGCATTCTCAAAGTTTAGAAGCTTGGATGGCGCACATTCCGGGGCTGAAAGTCGTACAGCCGTCAACAGCTTACGATGCAAAAGGATTATTAAAAGCAGCGATTGACGATGATAATCCAGTTATTTTCTACGAACACAAACTCCTTTACAAAACAAAAAGCCACGTTCCAGAAGAACAATACTCGATTCCATTAGGAAAAGCGGATATTAAACGGGAAGGTAAAGATGTGACGATTGTTGCAACAGCGATTATGGTGCATAAAGCATTAGAAGCGGCAAAAGAGCTTGAAAAAGAAGGAATTGACGTCGAAATTGTCGATCCAAGAACACTTGTCCCGCTGGATGAAGAAACGATCGTCGAATCTGTGAAAAAGACAGGTAGAGTTGTAGTCGTCCATGAAGCTGTAAAACGCGGAGGATATGGCGGTGAAATCGCTAGTGTCATTGCAGAGAGCGAGGCCTTCGATTATCTCGATGCCCCAATCAAACGTCTTGGCGGGCTGCCTGTCCCTATTCCTTATAATCCGAATCTAGAAAAAGCAGCTGTCCCGCAAGTACCGGATATTATAAAAGCAGTAAAAGAAACGGTTCAATTTAAATAAAAAGGGGGGAGAACCGATGGCAAAAGAAATTTTTATGCCGAAGCTGAGCAGTACGATGGAAGTCGGCACACTCCTTCAATGGTTTAAAGAAGAGGGAGAATCCGTTGAGATCGGCGAACCGTTATTTGAAATAATGACCGATAAAATCAATATCGAAGTTGAGGCATATGACAGAGGAACATTGTTGAAAAAATATTTCCAACCGGATGATCAAATCCCAGTCAATCAAGTGATCGGATATATCGGCGAACCGGGGGAAAAGGTTCCTGACGTACCGCCGGCTTTATCAGAGGAATCAACCGAACAGTCCGGTGAAAAAACTGAACAGTCTGAAACAAACGAAGGCGCTGTCGAAGTAAAAAGCAATGAGAATGGTAAGGTAAGAGCCACACCTGCCGCAAGACGTTTAGCAAAAGAAGCGCAAGTGGATCTTCGAAACATTGTAGGAAGCGGGCCAAAAGGACGCATACACCTTAAAGATGTGAAACAATATTTAGAAACAGAAAAGGCACAACCGAAAGTATCGCCGCTGGCAAGAAAAATTGCAGAGCATGAGAATATAGACTTGAAGGCGCTTCAAGGCTCAGGTGCAGGAGGCAAGGTGATGAAACAGGATGTTATCAACGCCATTCAAGCATCAAGTCAGAAAGCTCAGCAGCCTGAAGTCCGGAAGAAACTATCCGGATTGCGGAAAGTGGTTGCCGACAGAATGGTGCAAAGCGCATTTACTGCTCCACATGTTACATTGGCCAGCGATATTGATATGACAAAAGCAATCGAAATGAGAACAGCGCTTCTTCCGGTTGTCGAAAAACAAACTGGATTCCGTTTAACTTATACAGACATTATTATCAAAGCAGTCGGTACAGCTTTATCACGATTCCCTGAAGTGAACGTTCATTTGGAGCATGATGAAATCATTTATAAAAATGAAGTTAATGTTGGAGTGGCAGTTGCGGTAAAAGACGGTTTAATGGTGCCGGTAATTAAACAAGTTGAGCAGAAAGGATTGGCCGCTATTTGTGCAGAAGCAAAAGATTTAAGCAAACGTGCAAGGGAACAAAAACTCCGGGCTGACGAGCTTAAAGGCTCTACCTTTACGATCAGCAATCTCGGCATGTATCCGATAGATGTATTTACACCGATTATTAATCAGCCGGAAATAGCCATTTTAGGTGTTGGTAGAACCCAAGAAAAACCTGTAGTAGTCAACGGGGAAATCGTCATTCGGCCGATGATGACAGTCAGCCTGTCTTTTGATCACCGTGTAATAGATGGAGCACCTGCTGCAGAATTTTTGGCTGAAGTAAAACGCATTCTTGAAAACCCGTATGAAATGATCTTATAAGGAGGGGGCTCAATTTGACAAAATCGTATGATATTGCAGTAATTGGCGGTGGACCAGGAGGCTACATGGCAGCACTTCATGCAGCTCGGTTTGGAAAAAAAGTAATGCTAGTCGAAAAAGATTTTTTGGGCGGCACATGTTTAAATAGAGGCTGCATCCCTTCCAAAACATGGTTGAAAAACGCTGAAATTATTGAGGCAATTGAATTATCAAGAGAATGGGGAATTCAAACGGACAACATCACGATTTCATTAGACAAAATGAAAAAGCGCAAAGACGAAGTCATCTCCCGTCTCAGAAACGGTGTTATGTTTTTGTTAAAGCAAGGAAAAATTGATGTATATGAGGCAGAAGGCTTTGTAGAAGAAGGAAATATTGTAAAAGTAGTTTCGGATAAAAAAGAGGAACGTGTTCAAGCAGACAAAATTATTGTGGCAACCGGTTCATCCCCTTCCGTTCCCCCAATAGATGGACTGGACTCTGCGTCTTTTTATACAAGCGATACCATTTTTGATATTGAAAAAATACCAAGCTCCCTAACCATAATTGGCGGCGGAGTCATTGGGGTGGAGTTAGCGACTATTTTTTCCAGTCTAAAAACAAATGTAACGATCATTGAAATGGCCGGACGGATTATCCCAACTGAAGATGCTGACGCCTCCAAAGCGCTTGCTAAATCGCTGCAGAAAAAAGGAGTCCAAATTTTAACAGATGCGAAAGTAACAAGCGTGAAACAAAACGGAGACAAAACCATTGTCGAATGTCTAAATGAAAAAGGCGAATCGGTATCGGTAGAAGGGGAGGCGCTTTTAGTAAGCGTTGGAAGAAAACCTAATTTATCTGCCGTTCAGGCAGTAAAGCTAGAACAAAACGGGTCTTTTATTAAAGTGAACGAAAAAATGGAAACGAGCTATCCGAATATTTATGCTGTCGGCGATGTCATAGGAGGATATCAGCTGGCGCATGCGGCATATATGGAAGGAATTGTTGCCGCATCGAACGCAGCAGGCTGTGAACGGAAAATGGATGAAAAAGTTGTTCCCAGGTGCATTTTTACGCTTCCAGAAGTAGCTAGTGTTGGCTTGACAGAAGAGGAGGCCGAGCGCAAAGGGCTGCAAGTAAAGGCTGAAAGATTTGATCTTGCCGGAAATGGAAAAGCGCTTGTTTCTGGCGACACATCAGGATTTATAAAAATAGTGTATGATGAAAAATATGGAGAAATAATTGGAGTCACAATGGTTGGCCCACACGTGACCGAAATGATTTCAGAAGCTTCCTCTTTCATATCCCTGGAAGGCACTGTAGAAGAACTGGCCAATATGATTCATCCTCACCCAACCATATCTGAATCGTTTTTTGACGTCGCAAGAAACATTATAGACAAAAGTAAAAAATAATAGCGTGATGTAAAAAGGGCTTATTTACAATTGTTATACTAATTAACATTTAGTAAAACAAATTTGTAAATAAGCTCTTATTTTTTCTAATTTAATTAAAAAGTATTGACTCGATAATTCTAACAATTTAAAATATTATTAACAAATGTAATATTAAAGAACTTTTGGAAAGGGGATGAGAATGTTCCAAATGATTGTCTTTCCTTATAAAGCAATAGGGAGATGGTTTTATGGAGAAGTTTGTACATCTAGATGAAGATATCATTTGCTTGGATGTCGATAAAAAAACGAATGAAGATGTAATTACTTATATGTTTGAAAAAATGAAAAAAAAGAATTATGTGAAGGAATCGTTTCTTAAAGCTGTTTTAAGTAGGGAAAAAGTATATTCTACTGGTTTACCTCTTGAAAATATGGGGGTAGCGATTCCACATACGGATCCCGAACATGTTAACATTCCAACTGTTGGTGTTGCAGTTCTTCGTGAACCTGTGACTTTTCAAATGATGGGAAATCCATCTCAATCTGTAGAAGTAGAAATAGTTTTTATACTAGCAATTAAAGATCCTAATAAGCAGCTAACAATGTTAGAAAAATTGATGGAAATGTTTCAAAATAATGATGAAATGTTTAAATTAAAAAATGCTAGGGAAAAAGCTGAAATATACAAAATATTAGATAATAAATTCAATTTTTAATATTTTAAAATGTAAGCGTTTTAAATACCTTATTTATTACAGGGGGTGGGTGAAATGATTAAACAAGCTGTTGATTTTATTCTTGATTTAGGACCATCCATCATGTTGCCTATCATAATGACAATTTTCGGATTGATTTTAAAACAAGGATTTAAAAAATCATTTCGGGCTGCTTTGACAATTGGAATTGGTTTTGTTGGAGTAAACCTTGTCATTACTCTTTTAACTAATTCATTAGGTCCAGCTACAGAGGCAATGGTCAAAAAACTTGGTTTGGAGTTGGGAATTTTAGATGTTGGCTGGCCGATTGGTGCAGCTATTTCATTTGGTACTCCAGTCGCTCCACTTATGAGTCCTTTAGTACTAATTTTAAATGTTATTTTATTGTCGATTAATTTTACTAAAACTTTAAATGTTGATATTTGGAACTTTTGGCATTTAATTTTTGCAGCTTCTGTTACTTATTATGCTTATGACAATATGATACTTGCATTGTTTGTAGGTTTAGTGGTTTCTGCGATTACATTAAAACTAGCCGACTGGACAGCACCAGCTGTTGAACACCATTTTGGCTTAAAAGGCGTGTCTTTAGCGCACTCGGAAACGGTCAATTTTGCCCCAATCACTTACGCAACAAATAGAATATTGGACAAAATACCGGGAATTAACAAAATTCATGCAGATCCTGAAACTTTAAGTAAAAGATTTGGAATATTTGGGGAACCGTTGATGATGGGGCTAATTTTAGGAATGCTAATTAGTATCCTTGGAGGCTACGATTTAAAGGGAATTTTAACACTTGGCGTACAAATGGCAGCTGTGTTAGTTCTTTTGCCTCGGATGGTATCCCTCCTTATGGAAGGGCTGATCCCTATCTCTGAAGGCGCAAGAGATTACATTAATAAAAAATTTCCTGGAAAAAACGTATATATTGGATTAGATGCTGCTATTGTAATTGGTAATCCAGCAAATATGGCAGTAGCTTTAATTATGGTTCCTATAACGATTCTTTTGGCCGTGATTCTTCCATACAATCAAATGTTACCATTTACAGATTTAGCGGTTCTGCCTTTTACCGTCATTTGGGCTGTAGCAGCAGCTAGAGGAAATATTGTTAGGGGATTAATTAATGCTATCATTACGATCATGATTGTTCTTTTTATAGCAACGAATTTAGCGGAATTGGCAACAACAATGGGAAGAGCAGTAGGTTTTGATTTTCCTGAGGGAGCTTCGTTGATTTCTGGTATTGATTTAGGATCTCATGTTATTCCTTGGATCATCGTTCGTTTACTGGACCCAACAAATCCTTATTTTATTGCTGCAATTATATGCGCAATACTATATGGGTTGATTTGGTATTGGGTGAGAAATGATATCAAAAAGCAATTCGCAAAGGAAATGGGAATCTTGGAAGAGAATAATAAAAATATAGAATAGCAAAAAATATGAGGGAGGAATAAATTTGGCACAGAAAAAAATTTTAGTATGTTGCGGAACAGCTGTTGCCACTTCTACTGTAGTAGCCAAAAAGATTGAAGAAGTTTTAAAAAATAAAGGATTCAATGTAGCTGTTGAACAATGCAAGGCTGCAGAAGTGCCTGTAAAAGCTGAAAATGCTGATGTAATCGTTACGACAACACCAGTAAGTAATGTTGGGGATGTGCCAGTTATTCAGACTGTCTCTTTTTTAACGGGTGTTGGGATTGATGATGATATTAACAAAATTATTGAATATTTAAACAAGTAACATGTATCTGGAAAAAGAGTTAGATTTCAAATTCCTTAAAAAGAAATCTAACTCTTCTTTCAATTCGGAGGTTGTTATGAAAAAGTATAGGTATAGTAAATGGATGGTTTGCAGTAAAAATTTTGTTCCTTTGATTTTAATGGTTGGTTTGTTTGGTTATGGGATATATGGCTATCTTATTGATGAACATAATGAATTATATAAACTATTAATCATTGTTATGCCTTTTTTAATATTATCCTCCGTTATTGGTTTACAATTTCCTTCTTCTATCACGGTAACGAAAGAAGGAATTTTATTTGAAGGATTTGGCAGACAGCATAAATATGATTGGAGTGAAGTTAAAAATGAAATGAAAATAAAAAAATATGATTTTGCTGGCCAAATATACATTCGCATAGGTAACCCGCGAATATTTGGCGGAAGATATTGGATTTCATATAAAATGGACGGTTACTCTGAATTATTAAGTGAATTAATAAATAGAGGTGCTCGCGTACTTTAGTGGAGGAGATCAATATGAAAGCTGCTGTCTTTTATGATAGGGAGGATATAAGGTATGAAGAAAGACCAATTCCTCAAATAGGTGAAAATGAAGTTCTATTAAAAATGAAGGTATGTGGTGTATGTGGAACTGATATTCATAAAGTAGTCGATGGAACTGTACCGCCTAATACAGTATTAGGGCATGAAGTAGCAGGGGAAATTGTACAAGTTGGTAAAAATGTTACACAATTTGAAGAAGGAGATCGTGTTTTTGTTGCCCATCATGTACCATGCTTCACCTGTCATTATTGTAATAGAGGAAATTACAGTTTATGTACTCAGTTTAAAGCAACAAATCTAGATCCTGGTGGTTTTTCAGAATATATTCGAGTCTCTGCTGTTCATGTAAAACATACAATGGGAAAATTGCCATCTGCTATGAGCTTTGAAACAGGAGCTTTTGTAGAACCAGTTGCTTGTTGTTTGCATGGATTTGAGTCCATTGCATTAAATCCTGGAGATACAGTTTTTATAATGGGGGCAGGTCAAATAGGGTGCATTCAAATTCAGTTGGCAAAATATTTCTTAGCTGACAGAGTAATCGTAAGTGATATTAACCCATTTCGGTTAAACAAATCATTAGAATTTGGTGCGGACTATATCATAAATAGCAAGAATGAACATGTGAGGGACAGAATAATGGAAATAACAGATGGTCAAGGGGCAGATGTAGTTATTATTTCAGCTGGTGTTAATCATCTGTTGACGGAAGCAATGGAATGTGTAGGCAAAGGTGGGACAATATTAGTATTTGCTCCGTTTAAGAGGGACCTTGTCCCATTACGGGCGGATAGGTTTTTTCAAGACGAAATTAAACTTGTTGGCTCCTATTCATCCAATCCATATAATTACGATAAAGCATTACAACTACTTAAGATGGGTGTTGTAGAAGCGGATAAGATGATCACACATCGTTTCCATTTATCACAGCTGAATGAAGCCATTCAATGTGCACACAGTACTAAAGAGAATGTCCTAAAAGTATTGATTAAATCGTAATAAATGGTGGTGAAAAATCCTTTGGAAATAAAGTTAAAAAATAAAGTTGCGATCGTGGTTGGAAGTAATTTTATTTTTGGGAAAGAGATATGTTTAGCACTTGCTTTATCTGGCGCTGAGGTATGGATTCATCATTTTAACGAGGAGGACAAAATTGAGCAAATTTCTAAAGAAATCTCCTCACTCGGCGGAACAGCAAAGGTCATCTCAGGCGACTTAAGGAAACTAGAAGAGGTTCAAAAAGTTATTTCAAAAATTGCAAAGAATAGTGGAAAAATTGACATTTTAATCAATAATATTCATGTTTTGTCAAAAGAAACAATTGAGGATTTAGATCCTAATGATTGGATTGAAACGTTGGAGTTCAACCTTGATATTCCGTTCTTATGCAGCAAGGAAGTGATTCCACACATGCTAAGAATTGGGGAGGGAAACATTATTAACATTTCAGCAACCGCGGCAGTCACCGGTGAAATCGGCCCCCATTATGCAGCGTCGAAAAGCGCATTAAATTCAATGACTAAAGGATTGTCTAGGGAATTCCGTGAATTTGGAATACGTGTAAATAGCATTTCTCCTGATATCGTTCAAACATCAACATCATTGTCTTCTCTCAGTAAAGCAGTTGCAAACACAGTTTTGTTTTTATGCTCTCCATATGCGACACATTTAAAAGGCGAAATAATTTTCCTTGGAGAGGAGGAAAATATTCATTGAATAGAGAGAATGTATTGGTAATTGGAGGAGCGGCGGGCATTGGAAAACAGATTGTTTTAGACTTTGCCGGAAGGGGAAAAAAAGTAGCAGTAGCTGATATTAATAAAAAAGCACTTGATCAACTAATCAATGAAAGCGGAAGACCAAATGACATTTTTAGTTTTGAAGTAGATGTATCGAACTGGGAAAGCGTTCAAAATATGATGACAAAAGTTAAAGAAACTTTAAATTCGATTGATATTTTTGTTTATTCTGCAGGGATTACGAAACAAGTTTCTTTTTTGAATATTGATTGGGCATCGTGGAAAAAAACAATAGCTGTAAATTTACATGGACTTTTTTTCAGTACAAAAGCAGTGTTGCCATTAATGAAAAATAAAAATGGAGGTAGTATTATAATCATTGGATCTGGTTCTGCCATAACCGGTTCAGGCGGAGGTATCCATTATGCTGCTTCAAAAGGTGGTGCTTTTGGATTTATGAGATCTTTAGTAGGAGAGCTAGGTAAAGAAGGAATTAACATAAATGTGATTGCTCCTCGTGTAATTGAATCGGACATGCTTGACCGCTTGTATCCTTCAGAGGGATCCAAAAATACTCTAAAAAAAGAAATTCCGATAGGCCGACTAGGTAAACCTTCTGATATTTCAAATCTCACTAATTTTTTGTCTAATGAAGAATCAGCATATATTCATGGGCAAATCATTATTGCAGATGGCGGGAGAACATTTAGACCAAAAAGCGGTTAAGTTCACTTGATTAGTTTTGAACTTGATCATCTATTTCTTAAGCTTTACAAGAACCGTTTTTTCATCTTAAAAATAATGGTCAATATTGTATTGGGGCAACTTTATGTTCAAAAAACAATAGCTATATGTGTTTTTCGTTCATAATTGTTTTTGCTCACATAAAATTGAGCCACTTCGCTCATGAAAACGTGAACCACTCCATTTCCATCGAAAAACACCATCTTGATATGGAGTGAGAGGCATGATAGGCTTGTTGCCTATCAAAACACTTTGATGTGTCGCGTTTCGAGTGAAATCATGCCTCTGGAGGCTCCATGTCAAGCCTTTTATAACTGAATCGTTGAGTTATATTATTGCAAATTTTTAATGTTGACTCCACACTCTGCTTTTTTTCTTGCAGAAATAGTCCTTCTCAGCTCTGGCAACAACTTTCACCATTCCCCATTTTAGATCTTTCGTATGCTTTTCATTTAGGCTATCTTACTCAAGTGTTGAAACTTAAGGCCGTTAGTTTCTTGACGTGTTTGATGAATCAAATTGAACAACTCAGAAAATTCTTGCTTATTCATTGTACTTATTAGTTCATTTGTTGTGTTTTTTGTGTTATCCTTATCCATGGGAATTATCCTTATAATTAGAAATTCTAATTATAAGGATTTTTTATACTGATTAAAGACCATGTATTTTCCATATATTTAAAAATATTACAAAATTTTTTGAATATAACAACTTGAGGAATAAGATTAATTTAAGTCAAAGGTTAGTTAATATAAGTTATTTTTAACAATGCTGATGGTTAAATAAAGAGGTGAAGAAATGTTAACGTGGGAAGAAAGGAGACAACTTGTCAAGATAGCGACTTTATATTACACAGAAGGATGGACACAAGAGCAAATTGCCAAAAAGATTGGCGTGTCTAGACCGATTGTTTCGAAAATGATACAAAAGGCAAAAGAAGCAGGAATTATTGAAATATATATAAAAGATGAGAGTATCCATACAGTTGAATTGGAACAGAAGCTGGAAAAATATTTTAATTTAAAGGATGCAGTTGTTGTTCCTTCTGTAGGTTTAACTCCTGATTTGGTAAAGAGTGCGGTAGGACGAGCAGGTGCTTATTATCTTTCTAAAAATTTAAAAAACGTAAAACGTCTCGGAATTTCCTGGGGAACTACACTTGCCGAACTTGTAAAGGAATTTCCATATGTACGTAATGAAGATATACATATAGTTCCGCTCGAAGGTGGTATGGGAAGAAAATACGTTGAAATTCATGCAAATCAACTGGCATATGAACTGGCAAAAAAGTTAAATTGTACATGCTCTTATTTATACGCTCCTGCGATTGTAGAGACAGAAGAATTAAAAGAAAGATTATTAGCAATGCAGGATATAGAAGCAGTGCTTGAAGAAGGACGAAATGTCGATATAGCAGTCATCGGAATTGGTAACCCGCATAGGTCATCTACATTGCGGAAGTTAGGTTATTTGAGTGATGAAGATTTAAATTATTTACGCAAGCTCGGTGTAGTCGGAGATATCGGATTTCGTTTTTTTGATGATTTTGGAAATGTTATTATCGACTCTTTTACGAACAAAGTAATTGGCGTTACTTTAACAGAACTGAAAAAAATTAATCAAGTAATTGCTGTTGTTGAAGGGATACACAAACTTGAAAGTATAAAAGCTGCATTAAACGGTGGATTTATAAATGTTTTAATTATCGATGAACAGACTGCTGCAGCAATTGTTGAAAACTGGTAATACCCTGTTAATTCAATCCCATGGGCCGATTTATAGAAAAATTAAATAAAAATACTATGCTCCAACTCTCAAATCATTAAGTTTTGAAGTTGGAGTTTTTTTGATTTTGCTGAAATATTTTGCCGATTTAAAACGTCGACGCTTACTTAAAAAAATCACGCGTCTTTGTTTAGCATGGGGCATTTTGTAACGGATCATTACAAGGCAGTTATTCCACTAAAAAAGTGGGGTAAAAAATTTAAAAGCAAAGTTGAAAATGGTAATGGCGAAGGAACAGATAAAGAGCGGACAATAGGTTGAAGGAAAGCAAGGGAGGAGGGAAAAAGTTGAAAATTCAACGCATTGAAAGGCAAAGTCGGCGAAAAATTCTGAACTCGTTTTTAGAATAATCGTTGTTTATTGAGAACTCATAATGTAGGTTCGAAAGCCTTTCTATGTCCCGATTAAAAAAGAAAATGTCCGTAAGAGAAAATTGACACCATTAGTATTCAACGTGCGATGACTGTTCCCCTGATAAAGCCAACATAGCATTTATTTGTCCTAGCAATTTAAAAATGAGAAAAGTGGTCCAGCTCAATGATTTTTTCGTTTGTTTTTCGCCTCTAGCCAAGCTTAATCAGAATGAAACATATATCGATTGACAGGTCTTCCGATGCTGCCGTACTGAACATGGATTGAGACTTTTTTGATTTTCGCCAGGTAGTCTAAATATCTTCGTGCAGTAACGCGTGCAATACCGATTCCTTCCGCAACTTCTTCAGCGGAAATCGGTTCTTTTTGATTTTGAAGGAAACGGATAATCTTATCAAGTGTTACTTGGTTCAACCCTTTAGGCAGTTCTGGATCCTCTGGCTTTTTCTTGAATTTATTGTTTAACAACATAGTGTCTACATCTTTTTGCGTTAATTTTTCTTTTTCCTTCAGCTGGCTATGATAAAGCAAATAGTTTTTTAATGATTGTTGGAGCCGTTCAAATTTAAACGGTTTCATAATGTAGTCAAAAGCGCCGTTTTGCAGGACACGGCGAACAGTTTCCATATCTCTCGCAGCGGTAATCGCAATGACATCTACGGAATGACCCTCTGACCGGATTTGCTTAAGCGTTTCTAATCCATCCTGATTAGGCATGTAAATATCTATAATAACTAGTTCAGGTTTCAATTCCCGAACAAGCTCTATGCCTTCTTTTCCGTTCCCTGCGATTCCAATCACAGTAAAGCCGTCGACTTTTTGGATAAATTGTTTATTCACCTCTTGAACCATGGGATCATCTTCAATCAACAATACACTAATTTTTTTGTTCAAATTTTTTGCCCCCTTTGTTTTTTACATATCAAATGTGATGATAAATGTAGTTCCCATACCTTTTTGCGACTCAACCTGAATGTGACCGTTTGCTCGGTCAACAATTTGTTTGACCAGATATAAGCCTATTCCATGATTTTGCTTGTTTTTTGTGGAAAAACCCTTTTCAAAAATGTTCGGTAATACAGAATCGTCTATGCCAGGACCGTTATCTTCAACTAATATCGTGCAAATTTCTTTATTTTGATCGATGCTGACGAATATTTCTTTGTCAGGATCAGTCGACTCTTGAAAGGCATCAAAAGCATTTTCAATTAAATTCCCAATGATGATCACCAAGTCGTTATGATCGATATTTTTTGGAAATCGCTCCAAATGGCTGTTTCTGTCAATGACTACTTTAATTCCGAGCTCTTTGCCCCGGCTGATTTTGCTGAGTAAAAGGCCCGATATGCTTTCATCTTTAATATGTTCAGTTAAAAAGTTTGTCAGCTCTTCTTGCTCTTCCGTTATTTTGAATACATATTCTAACGCTTTTTCTTTATGTCCAAGCTGAATGAGACCTGCTATCGTGTGCAATTTGTTCATATGTTCATGATTTTGAACACGAAGCGCGTGGACAAAAGCTTTCACTCCGGTTAATTCTTCCGCAAGCTTTTTGATTTCAGTTCGATCCTGGAAAATGGCGACAGCTCCGACCGTTTCGTTATTCACTCTGATCGGGATGCGATTGCTTAAAATGCTTAGATTCCTTACCTGCAATTCTTTGTTATAAATAGGACGGTCAATTACTAATATTTCCGGGAGTCGGGTGTCGGAAATAACGTCGCGAATCGGCTTTCCGATCACATCTCCTTCAATGCCCATCATTTGTTTGGCACGGTCATTAAAAATAGTTATACGTTCATTTTTATCAATGGCAATGACTCCTTCGTGCATAGCATTAAATGTTTCAGTCCGTTCAACTAGCATTTTAGCTATTTCAAAAGGCTCCAAGTGAAACATCTGCTTTTTTATATGTCTTGCCAGGAGCCAGGCCCCCAAACCGCCTAATAGTAAGACAAGAAAAGAAATCGAAAAAATTTGCGATTTTAAATTTGCAAGCAGCTCATATAAGCTTGGAAGCTTATAGGCTGCGATGACGACTCCAACTTGTTTATGTTCTTTATTCATGACAGGTACAAAGGCGCGGATAACAGTGCCGATTTCTCCATTTGCTTTTGACGTATATGTGTGTTCGGCAAAGGCAGGACCTTCATCTTCTCCTTCCGATTTTGTTCCGATTAAAGATTTGACCGGATGGGAAAGGCGGGTACGATCCATATCGAGCACAACAATATATTCTGTTCCGTTAATGATTTGAAGACGTTCAATCATCGAAGGAATCAGCTGGCGATCTTTCAAGCTTCCATTGAGCCCGTTTCTGACTTCAGGCAGCGCCGCAACCGTCCTCGCAGCTAATATAGATTGCTGTTTAAGCTCTTCTTCTTTTTGGTTTAAATATTCGTTTACAATAAATAATCCTCCGAAAAAAAGCGATAAAAAGACAATAATAAAAATTAAACCTGTTATTTTCCATATAATTGGTAATCGCTTCATAAGGCAACCTCTTTTAGCTAAACGTTCATACTTGCTTTATTTTATCACAGATTTGCTTTCCTTTACTTTAGAGAAAGAGCATGCTTGGTATAATTTATGTTAAAATGATCAAAAACAAATGGTGTGATGAATCATGAAGAAAAAAATCGTGAGGTATTTGGCTATAGTATGTGCCGGGTTAGCCTTTGCGTTATTTTCCTATAATATCATTATACAATCTCAAAATGATCCACCGGTTTACGATGATGAGCAAGAGGGGCTAAAAGAGCAAATTAAAATCTATTTCAGCCATGTAGTGGCGGAGGATACGCCAAAAGGCTTGGCTGCACAAAGGTTTGCAGATTTGGTCGAGGAAAAGACGAAGGGCCGAGTAAAAGTGATTGTGTTTCCAAACGGTTCATTATATTCAGATAAAGATGAAATAGAAGCTTTAAGAAAAGGCAAAGTGCAAATGATTGCTCCTTCCTATTCAAACGTGGCAAAATTGGTTCCGGAATGGGAAGTGTTAGATTTACCGTTTATTTTTCAAAACGATGATAATGTTGAAAGGGTTTTAACAGGAAAAATTGGCGAAGAGCTGCTCAGTATGTTAGAACCGAAAGGATTTAAAGGACTGGCTTTTTGGGGAAATGGATTCAAACAAATGGTAAATAGTCAAATGTTTATGAAAAATCCGGATGATTTCAAAGACCAAAGATTTCGGATCATGCCTAATAAAGTCATAAAAAAACAATTTAACATGTTAGGAGCGGAACCGATTGCCCTCTCATTTGATCAAGTTTATGAATCATTAGAAGAGGAAGCATTTGACGGACAAGAAAACACAATTTCGAATATTTATTCAAAAAGATTTTATCAATTTCATCCGTATGTAACAATTAGCAATCACGGTTATTTAGGATATGTCGTAATGGTCAATGAAACATTTTGGAATCAGCTACCTAAAGACGTTCAAAAACAAATTATGAAAGCAATAGAAGAAACGACAGCTTGGAATATGAAGCAATCGAAACAGCAAAATATAAGACAGCTTGAAGAAATGAGGCAAAATCCAAATATACATATTCATACGTTAACGGAAAAAGAGCGAAAGAAATGGCAGGAACGATTTGTGCCGCTTTACCAAGAATATGAAGCGAAATATGGAAAGCTATTAAAAGAAATAAGAAATGCAGCAAGCTGAACTAGCCATTGTTTCAGCAAAAAATGGACTGTCCGCGAGGCGGCAGTCTTTTTTTATGGAATTTGAGAGAAAAAAAAGAGGTGTTATATTCGCCGCTCTCATCCATTTTTACGCATGATACACCACAAGAAATAGTCCAACGAGCATTCGGTGGAAAGATGTAAGATAAAGTACATGGACATCACAGCGGCTGAACTTTCTTTACAGGAATGGCTGAAATAAAACCTTTCAGCTTATCGGCAGTAACTATTTGAAACGAATGAATGATTCTAAGAAACTCGATCTCATGGTTTATCGCCCGTTGTGTTTTGATTTTTTTTTGGGTTACAAATGGACAATCGGTTATGAAAATGGTCATCGTTGGAGTTACGACTGAAGCATGAGAGTCGTTGGGCAGTAGTTAACCAGCTCTGTTAAGGAAGGAGAACAAGCCGTTTACGTTTCTTTGGAGTGACAAGCTCGTTAGACTTTAAGCGGGAGTAGTTGAAAAGCAAAAATGAATCTATTAAGAGTTTCTGCTTCTGTTTCCCAGAATGACTAGGGAGGTGCTGATCCTTTCTCATTTTTGGCCATTCAAATTAATTTTGAGACCAAAAAGAACAAAAAGATTAATAAAACCATAATATTAAAACTTTTTGAACATTCTATTAACATAAATGTACGGACGTTTGAAAACGTTATCAAAGGGGAAAGGAGAGAGATAGATGCGAATAAACTTTAAAAACCTGACTGTACAAGTTATTATCGGTATCATTTTAGGGATTACAGTTGGATTTTTATTCCCTGAGTTCGGGGCGAAATTAAAGATTTTGGCAGATATTTTTATTAAACTAGTGAAAATGGTGATTGCACCAATTGTATTTTTCACCGTTGTCATCGGCATCGGATCGATGGGTGATCTGAAAAAAGTAGGCAGGATCGGCGGGAAAGCTCTGATCTATTTTGAAATTGTTACGACGATTGCTCTTGCTATCGGGATCTTTGTTGTAAACATTATGAAGCCAGGTGAGGGCTTTAACACCGATAGTGTGCAAGGAAGCGATATTTCTCAATATACGAAACAAGCAGAGGAAACAAGTCACGGTGCTTTAGACTTTATCATGAGCATTGTGCCAGAAAATGCAGTGGGAGCGCTCGCAAACGGAGAACTCTTGCCGATTTTATTCTTCGCAGTCCTTTTCGGATTAGCAGCGGCAAGACTAGGGGAAAAAGCAAAACCTGTTATGAATTTGTTTGAACAATTGACAAATATCTTTTTTGGCATCGTAAATATGGTTATGAAAATTTCACCGATTGCAGCTTTTGGTGCAATGGCCTATACAATCGGAAATTTCGGTCTGGGATCGCTTGTGTCTTTAGGAAAATTAATGGCCTCTGTCTACATGACGATGTTCTTATTTATCGTGATCGTGTTGGGACTGATCACAAAATTTTACGGGTTCAGCATTTTAAAATTTATCGCATATATAAAGGAAGAAATATTGCTTGTGTTAGGAACTTCCTCCTCTGAATCCGCATTGCCAAAATTGATGGAAAAGCTTGAGAAGTACGGATGTTCTAAGTCTGTTGTTGGTCTTGTTGTTCCGACTGGGTATTCTTTTAACCTAGATGGAACGTCGATTTATTTGTCAATGGCGGCTATCTTTATTGCACAGGCATATGGGATCGATTTAACCATTTGGCAAGAACTGACTCTACTTGGAATTTTAATGCTGACTTCAAAGGGCGCTGCAGGTGTGACTGGTTCCGGATTTATTACATTAGCCGCTACTTTGGCTGCATTTCCAATGGTTCCGGTTGAAGGAATTGCACTTCTCATCGGTGTTGACCGATTTATGTCAGAAGCCCGTGCGATTACGAATTTAATTGGAAACGGTGTCGCAACAGTTGTTGTGTCAAAAATGGAAGGAGAGTTTCATCCGGAAAAAGCTTCTCAAGAAGAGCAGGTTTCCAGTCAGGCGACTGGCACTGTATATGCTAACGAACAGTGATTCGAAAATTTGATAACAAATCAAAAAGAAAAGGATGTTGATAGAATTCGGCATCCTTTTCTGTTTTGATATTGAAGGTTTCTCTTCAGCGAGCTCTGTATAAAAAATGAAAAAAGGTGAAAAAATTTCAAGAACTGCTTAATATAAATAATGGGGAAATTATTGCAGAAAGGGAGTGGAACAAGGTGGTGCAGTCTCCAATTTTTTTAAAGCCTGTTTTTAAAGATCGAATTTGGGGTGGAACAAACCTTCGCACTCATTTTCATTACAAAATTCCAACGGAGACAACAGGAGAATGCTGGGCGATTTCTGCCCATCCGCATGGTCAAAGCATTGTAGCAGAAGGAAAGTTTAAAGGAAAAACATTGGGTGAATTATGGGACAACCATCGAGAATTGTTCGGCGGAATAAAAGGGGATCGATTTCCTCTCTTAACGAAAATTCTTGATGCAAACAACGATTTGTCCGTGCAAGTGCATCCAGATGATGAATATGCAAAAAAGCACGAAAATGGTGAATTAGGAAAAACGGAGTGCTGGTATATCATTGACTGCTCAGAAAATGCGGAAATCATTTACGGTCATCATGCCAAAACGAAAGAAGAGCTCGTATCCATGATTCAAAGCGGAAAATGGGATCAATTGCTGAGAAGAGTAAAAATAAAACCGGGCGACTTCTTTTATGTTCCGAGCGGCACCATCCACGCCATCTGCAAAGGAACGCTCATCCTTGAAACGCAGCAAAGTTCTGATACGACTTACAGAGTGTATGATTACGACCGTGTAGATGCAAACGGAAATAAAAGAGAATTGCATTTGAAACAAGCGATAGAGGTGGCGACTGTTCCTCATAAAGATTACACGATTGAACGTTCTGTGGAAGTAAAGGAAGGAGCAACGATTACCACATTTATCAAAAACGAATTTTTTTCAGTTTACAAATGGGAGATTGACGGCGAAGGGAAGTTTGTTCAAAATCATCCGTTCCTTCTTGCAAGCGTGATTGAGGGAGACGGGGAGCTTACTCATGATGGCCGTTCATACACATTAAAAAAAGGGGCTCATTTTATTTTGCCGAACCAAACAGGCGATTTCGCAATAAAAGGAAAATGTGTTCTCATTGTATCTCATGTATAAAACATTTATCCCGACTCTTCTTCCTCCTTTTAAAGGGGAAAGAAGAGTCGGGGTTTTTTATTTGAAAAAGGTCATTCGGTTGAAGAAATACTTTCCCCAACTCAATTGTACCCCCATAGAAATTCGCCGATATACTTGTCCACTTTCGGATGCTCATGAAGACCGCTGTGTGTGGCAAGTTTATCTTTAACAATGATTTCATGATAATTTTCTAACGGAACAATATTTCTAGCGCTGAGAGCGCTCTGGATGGAGACAACTCCATCACTGTCTTTATACTCGGGATTGATCCCTGCGATATTGAGAACTTTCGTTTTTTTAGAAAATTGATCCCGGTTGTTCAATATTTCTAGTAAAGCATGAGAATCTGGTTTTAAATCAATGATTGCTTTACCTGTATTTAGCTTATGGTAAGATTCCTGTTCTATTCCTTGAAACGGGCTGCCTATGACCACCATTTTGCGGACAATCGGGTAATCCTTCAAGTTGTTCGTGTCCTCGACATATTTTGTCGAAACGAGTCCTCCCATCGAATGAGCCACAATGTATAGCTCGTCTACCGAATAGTTTTCTTTTAATAAGCGCATTGCCTTTTTCAGAGAATTTGCCGTTTCCTCAATACTTGTGCGGTTTTCCTCAAAAACAATTTGTATAAAAGGATTTTTTAAGTTTTGTGGGATTGTTCCGGAAATATGGACAATGCCCATGCGATCAACTCGAATGACCATTGATTTTGTTCCCCAGCGGTAATCATATTCAAAACGATGCAGCATATGTTGGAACGAGCGCATTGTTCCTTTATAGCCATGGACAAAGATGGTCGGAATTTGAGGTTCAATGCTTGCAAAAGAGTCGTTTGAATCGACATGCTTCGAGCGCCACGTAATAAAAAAAACGCTTAAAAGAAAAAATGTAAATAAAAAAATTGATGCCATTCGCCCCATCATCGATTTTTTTCTCACGATAAGTTCACCTCGTAATGATAATATTATACTAATTTTTTGGTTTTATCATGGAATTTTTTTCTTTTTTTACAAAAAAAGTTTAGAAATTTACCAAATTTTCTTGAAATTCGTGTATAATATACATCGAAAGAACTAGTAAAAAAGTCTAATGTCATGCAAGGATTGTCAAATAGTGAAGAAAAAGGGGTGAAAGAGTGGAGCAGGTCAAAAATTATATTTTAACTTGTGACACGCTAGCATTGCTTCCTTATTTTAATACGTATGGAGAATGTTGGACAATTGTTATTGAGAAGTATGAAAAGTATCTTGTGAAAGAGAGGCCGAAAGACCTTTTGGCAGAGAGCTGCAACTATTATGGTGTGTCTCTTAAAGGCATCATAGACGCAGCTAAGAAAATCCTGCCGCGCCAGCGCATGCTTCCTGTATGCATTCCTGCCCTTGATCTTTGTTTTTTCCCTACTAAATCAATGGAGCATTTAGACTGCCAATGGATTGCGCATTCGGCTATTCGACATGTCGTTTCAAAAGGAAAGCATTCAACAATCGTTTTAATCAATCATGAGAAAGTCGTTGTGGAGAAGCATATGAGTATCATTTACAACAAAATGAAAAGTGCGTCTCATATCAATGATACATATAAGAGAAGGATCAATGAGGGGAAGGAATACCATTCCTTTATTTTATATGAGAAGCCATCTTGTTATGATTGTAAACGAAAATCATAATGCTGCTGAATGATTCTCGGTTTGCGGGGATTTTTATTATAAGTGCGGCAGTTCTTATAAAAATGCGGTCGAATGGTGAACTGCCGCACTATTTTTTATTTTTCAGCGGTTTCCTTTTTTAATTCCAAATGTTTTTTCAGCTCGTTGGAAAGGGAAAGACGTTCATCTTCAGGCACAATATAGTAGTAAATGCCGTTAATTTTTTTTCCGCTCCCTTTTATTTGATGCTGAATGACATTTTTTCGGGCATCTTTGTAATTTTCTTGAATTGCCCACATTTCATCAAATGTAAGATTTGTTTTTACATTGTTTTCAATGACTTTAAACATTTCTCCAAATTTTGTAATGGATGTAATGCTTGCTCCCTTTTCAATAACCGCCTCAATAATTTGCCGCTGCCTTTCCTGGCGTCCGAAATCGCCCCTTGGATCATCATATCGCATTCTTGAATACGCAAGAGCTTTTTTGCCATCCAAGTGAATGGTTCCTTTTTCAAAATGGTAGCCCTCGTAAGTGAAATCTAAATCATTTTCAACCGTCACACCGCCGACTGCATCGACAATATCGCGAAAGCTTTCCATATTCACTTTGACAAAATAATCAACCGGCACATCTAAGAAATTTTCAACCGTTTTAATAGCCATTTCTGTTCCGCCGAAAGCGTAGGCGTGGTTAATTTTGTCTTGAATGCCTTTTCCGACAATTTCTGTTCTTGTATCGCGGGGAATGCTGACCATTTCCATTGACTGTTCTTTTGGATTGACTGTCATCAAAATGAGCGAATCAGACCGTCCTCGGTCTCCTTTTCTTTCATCAACACCCATCAGCAATATGGAAATAGGATCGCGATTTTTAAAGTTGACTTGCTGATCGCGTTTGTCTGATTTATCCCGCCCGATGTTTTCTTGAATGTTGGCAATGGTCGATTGTGCTTTGTTCCAAATGTAAAAGGCATAGGATCCCGTGGCAATAATGAAAACTCCAATGACTGATAACAAAATCCAGAGCCATTTTTTTCTCTTTTTTCTCTGTCTATCTGATCTCATAATTTCATCCCTCATTACTAATATTATCTAATCTGATTATAAGTTTCCAATTCTATTAAGACAATATATTTGTGAGGAAAATATTTTCGTATACACTTGTCAACACCGCTTGAAAAAATGAATTGACAGCATGGAACGGCAGGTCATTTTCCGCTATAATAAAGTGAGAAATTTGTCGTTTGGAGGATTATCTGTGAAAAAAAGGATTATTGTTAGTAATGTTGTCGTTTTATGTATAGCATCAATTATTGTCGGCCATTTTTACTGGAAACAAAAAATTTCAAAACCGACAGCTGCTTCTGTGGAATCGTCTGCAGAAAATATAAAGGAAGACAATAGTAAACAAAATGATACGCGAGAGGACTACGTCAAAAATTTACCGGAGGATGTTCAGGAAAAAATCAAAACAGCTTTAAAAGAAGAGAAACAATTGAACTTTGTAATTTGGGGATCTGAATCAGTTCCTTCCGATCAAAATGGGTGGCCGGAAAAACTGAAAAAGGAGCTTCTTTCTGCATATGGAGATGAGCTCTTTAACATCTCGATTGTTTCCGATGCCGAGGAGACAACGCATAGTGTATTGAATAAAAAATTATATAAAAAAATTGCAGACAAAAAGCCTGACATCCTCCTTTTCGAGCCGTTTATTTTGAATGATAACGGCGTTGTCGGCATTGACAATACTCTAAGCAACATTACGGACATCTTGCGGAAAATTCAAGAAGCAAATCCTGACGTATCGATTATGCTGCAGCCTGCACACCCGCTCTTTGGTGCAAAATTTTATCCTAAGGAAGTAGATGCGCTCAAACAATATGCCGAAGAAAACCATTTTGCATATTTAAACCATTGGGAAAATTGGCCGGATAAGGAAGACGAGCAATTGAAGCAATACGTTACAGAAGACCGATCCAAACCGAGCGAAAAAGGAAATCAGGTATGGGGAGAGTATTTAATCAACTATTTTGTTGCCGCGGATGAATGATAAATTTTTTTGGAAGGAAGTATATAATATAACATATTCCGGGAAATAGTGATTTTGTCGATTTTTTTGTTGAGAATGGTAGCTTAGACAAAGATCAACGTCAAGGCAAAATGTTGTCATTTTTTGGCTATTGTTTCCATAGTGTTGCTAGCTGTCGGTTCATAATATATGAAACAATAGTGAGGATTGTGCTAAATAAAAAAAGCTTCATCCCTGTCTACTGTCGATTTAGGCACATTTTTTTTGCGGCAACTAAGACATAGTCAAAAGAAATACTGCCAATTGCGATTGTTGAAAAGCATTCCATAGAAGCTGGCTGCCTTTGAATTCTTATCGCCATATGCAGAGAAAAACGAGAGGTTGGAGAACGTTTTTAAATTTGTATAGAAAAATATAGGATTTGCTCCAAATTGTGCGACAGATCCTAAGCTTCGCCAATGAGTCGAAAGGGTCGACTTTATGAATCAAATTTATGAATCAAAACATTTATCGGCAGCGAGATGTTCGCTATTCTGCTAGAGCATCACCGACTAACTTGGTTACCCTGAGGCAATTGTATCCTTTATTCTAAGCCGAGATGAACTAAAGGAGGACTTTTTGGAATATTCGATTAGAAAACGGAAATATTAGGTAAAAAATAAGGGGAATCTCAAGAAATTTACAAATCAGTTTTATTAAAAATGTTAAGATATATTATGTTCGAAAAAAATTTGTGAAGGTGATGTTCTTGAAAAAAATTAAAGTAATGACGATTTTTGGAACTAGACCTGAAGCAATAAAAATGTCTCCGTTAGTGCTGGAACTCAAAAAACATACAGACAAAATCGAGTCATTTGTAACCGTTACGGCACAACATCGCCAAATGCTTGATCAAGTATTGGATGTTTTCGGTATCGTTCCGGATTATGATTTGAATATTATGAGGGATCGGCAAACGTTAGTTGATATTACGACAAGAGGATTAGAAGGCTTAGATGGCATAATGAAAAAAGTAAAGCCTGACATTGTTCTTGTTCATGGAGATACCACGACAACATTTATTGCTAGTTTAGCTGCGTTTTATAACCAGATTGCCGTTGGCCATGTGGAGGCGGGGCTTCGCACTAATAATAAATTTTCTCCATTTCCAGAGGAAATGAACCGCCAATTAACAGGAATTTTGGCGGATTTGCATTTTGCTCCCACTAAGAAAGCATTTGAAAATTTAATAAAAGAGAATAAGCCGAAAGATTCGATTTTTATAACAGGCAATACGGCAATAGATGCTTTAAAAACAACAGTAACAGATGATTATCACCACGAAATTTTTGATAAAATTGGAAATGACCGAATGATACTGCTTACTGCACACCGACGCGAAAATTTAGGGCATCCGATGAGAAGTATGTTCCGGGCCATTAAAAGATTAGTAAAAGAATTTGCTGATATCCAGGTTGTTTACCCTGTTCACCTTAATCCGGCTGTTCGCGAGGTAGCAGATGAAATTCTCGGAAATGACAGCAGGATTCATTTAATTGAACCACTGGGAGTTTTGGACTTTCACAATTTTGCCGCCCGTTCTCACATTATCTTGACAGATTCCGGTGGCGTACAAGAAGAAGCTCCTTCTTTAGGCGTGCCTGTTTTGGTTCTCCGCGATACGACTGAACGACCTGAAGGAATTGAAGCAGGCACATTGAAACTAGCAGGCACTGATGAAGAGCAAATCTATCAATTAGCCAAACAGCTCCTAACAGACGAGAAGGTATACCGACAAATGTCACAAGCATCCAATCCTTACGGAGACGGCAAAGCATCAGAACGGATTGTGCAGGGGATTTTGTATCATTTTGGGGTAAGTTCAGTAAAACCAGTGTTGTTTAACCATAATACTTGAGCTGTTGAATTTTGACAGCTCTTGTTGACTTTTAATGGCTTTTGTCATATAAAAAGGTTGTATTTTTTAAAATCCTTTTACAAAAAAAATTTAGCCTATCTTCTTTAAGCAATATTCGATATAATAACTGATAGTGTGAATTCTGTCTGATTACAAAGGAGTTTTTAAGATTATGGAGAAAAAAATATGCGTTATTGGATTGGGTTATATTGGATTACCAACAGCTGTTATGTTTGCCAACCATGGATTAAGGGTTCATGGGGTGGATATAAATGAACATGCTGTCAAATCAATAAAAAATAAACAACTTCATATAGAAGAAAATGGATTACAGGAACGTCTAAACAAAGCAATCGATGATGGCAATTTTACAGTATCTACAAAACCTGAACAAGCTGACATTTTTATTATTGCTGTCCCTTCTCCGATCAACCAAGATAAGACTGCGAATCTTTCTTACGTCAGCCAAGCAACAGATTCAATCGTTCCGTACTTACAAAAAGGAAATTTAGTTATTTTAGAATCCACTGTTCCACCAAGGACTGTTGAAGACGTTATGTTGCCGATATTGCAAAAAAGCGGCTTGAAAATTGGTGAAGAATTATTTGTATCTCACTCTCCGGAACGTGTCATACCAGGTAAAGTATTCGAGGAATTAGTTCAAAATGATCGTATTGTAGGAGGAATTAATGAAAAATCTAGTCAATTGACAAAGGAATTATATCAAGTTTTTGTAAAAGGAACGATTCATACGACAGATGCAACAACTGCCGAAATGGTAAAAGTGATTGAAAATACGTATCGAGATGTAAATATTGCTTTTGCAAACGAATTGGCTAAAATTAGTGAAAATATTGGAGTCAATGTATGGGAGGCAATTAAGTTAGCAAATTTCCATCCTCGAGTCAATATTCATTTTCCTGGTCCCGGTGTTGGGGGACATTGTATAGCAGTTGATCCATGGTTTCTTGTTGAACTTCAGCCTGATGTTGCGAAAATGATTCATCTTGCTAGAACGATCAACGATGGTATGCCAGCATATACGGCAAATAAAGTTAAGAGATTATTCGAAGAAAAAGGAATTTCTCATGGTCGTGTTGCAGTGCTAGGTCTTGCGTTTAAAGGAAATATAGATGATATGAGAGAAAGTCCTTCTATTGAAGTGATCAATCACTTAGAAAAACTAAGTATTGATTACACAGCATATGACCCGCATATTAAAGAAAACAAGATTGAACGTCAAACACAAAGTCTATCTGAAGCTTTGGATCATTCCGATCTCATTTTGATTTTGACTGATCATAATGAATTCAAAGAATTAGATCCAAATAATATTGAGAGAATCCGATCTAAAATCATTTTCGATACAAAAAACTGCATAAATCGTTTAACATGGGAAAAGGCCGGTTTTACAGTGGTAACATTAGGGGATTCTAAAAACTTTCCTCGTATTTAAAGGTGATATTATGAAGGAAAAGATACTCGGGATTGATGTTTCTTCGTTAAATTATGAAGAATTAACATCATCATTAATACGAGATATCGAGGAAAAAAGAAAAGCTTTTATTGTTGCGATTAATCCAGAGAAAATTATGAAAGCACAAGTTGACGACCAATTAAAAGAATTGTTGAATAAGGCGACATACCAAATCCCCGATGGAATAGGTGTGATTATAGCGTCTAAAATAAGGGGAGGAAACATTCGCTCTCGTGTTACTGGGATTGATTTAATGTTAAAGATTTGTGAGGCAGCGGCAAAGCATAATAAAAAAATCTTTCTATATGGAGCAAAACCAGGAATTGCTGAAAAAGCAAAAGAAGAGCTTATCAAACAATTTCCAGGGTTGAACATTGTTGGTGTACTGCATGGCTATGAAAAAGATACCGACATTATTCGCAGGACAATTAACGAAGCTAAACCAGATATAATATTTGTCGCTTTAGGAAGCCCACGGCAGGAATATTGGATCATTGAAAATATGAACTCCCTTCACCCTTTTGTTTTTCAAGGAGTTGGAGGTTCTTTTGATGTCATTTCCGGAAATCTTAAAAGAGCTCCAGAAATTTTTCAAAAATTAGGGTTGGAATGGTTTTACAGATTAATAAAAGAACCTTGGAGATGGAAAAGGCAATTAATATTACCGAAGTTTTTGATTAAAGCACTAAAAAAATAACTGTTGTTTTATTTCAGTTTTTAGCAGATGCCTTTTCTCCAACAAAATATATTATTGTTGGGAAAAGGCATTTCTCATGAACTTATTCCATTTCAGTTAATTAAGATAGAAATAACTTTTGAACGGATCAAGCAACAGGAGGATGTGTAGTGAATAAGCGTTTATATTCATTTTCGTCAAAGTTTGAGTGGTTTTTGATATTTTTTATAATTTTACAGCCAGTTATCGATTTAATGACATCTTTTTCAATATTTATTTTTCATATCGATTTAACTTTCGGGGTATTCATTCGTTTTGGTGTGATGTTTCTCATTTTGTTATATATCTTGTGGGTTCCCCTGGATAAATCTAAGAAAAAAATATTATTTTATTTATTTCTGTTCGGGTTTGTTTTAATAATTGGTTTAATAAATAATATGTTGGTTAAAGACCCTTTTCATTTGTTCTCAGAGTTAAGAAATATTGCAAAAATTGCATATGTTCCCATTATTTTATTTGGTTACTTAATTGTTATAAAAAAGTTAAAAGAGCAAGAGAATATTCAAAAAACAATTCAAAGGAATATTTTTATTTCCATGAATATTGTATCTTTGGTAATGATAATAGCATCCATTACAAGTACTGGTATAAAAAGTTATGAGAGCGAAAAACTTGGACACCAAGGATGGTTTTTTGCAGGCAACGAAATTGGTGCTATTATGGCGATATGCTTTGCAGTGGTGGTGTATTACGCTGTTCAAAACACAAAATCGTGGAAAACTATTTATTACTGGATTCCTGTATGTATGTTGATATTTTCTCAGTTAGCAGTCGGAACAAAAGTTGGGTATGGTTCCGTCTTCATCATTTTAGTGATTGCATTTTTCATTTATTTGATTGAACGGATTAGATTTAGACATGATTCGGTTTTGGCAAAAAAATTTAGTGTAAATTTAGTGGTGAATTCTGTAGTATTAGTGTTATTTCTACTATTGACCCCATACACACCTGTTGCACATAATATGAATATCCACTTATCATGGGTTGGATTGGATCAACAACAAGCTGATTTTAATAATGATAATAAAACAGAAGAATCCAAAAACGAAATAGAAAAAGAAAGGGAAAAAGCAGTAGAAAATGTTTTATTAAGCGGGAGAGAGCACTTTTTAGCACAACATAAAAAATATTTTGCTGAAGCTCCATTATCTCAAAAGCTTTTCGGAATGGGATATGGTGGGAATTATCAAAAAGAAGGAAAAACAGTTGAAATGGACTTTTTTGATATATTTTTTTCTATAGGAATTATTGGATTTGCTTTGTACATTGCTCCATTTTTATATCTTGCTTATAAAATCGTTACATACTTTTTTAAAAATGTTAAAGAAAACTTTAATCATGAAGTGGTTTTATTTGGTTCTGCCGTTATTTTAGGTCTTGGCATCGCCTATACTGCGGGTCATGTTTTAACAGCACCGGCGGTGAGTATTTATTTAGGTGTGCTTATTGTATACTTATATTGTACTTTAGTTTTTAAAACTACATAATTACAGTTAACGGCCTCTTAAAAATTTTTACCTATCCCAAGTGGATAGGTTTTTTAAAAGAAGTATGAAATATTTTAGAATACATTGGAGAGGGTATTAAAAATAAGATATAATATCTTGGAATAATAGGTATTTGTCTTATCCTATTTATTTTGAAAGGAGTTTATTAAAATGAGCAAAGTCCTCATAATTATTCCTGCATATAATGAGGAAGACTCAATATATAATACAGTAAAAAAACTGGTTGAAACTTGTAAGTATGATTATGTGGTAATAAATGATGGATCAACTGATGGAACAAGGAGAATTTTAGAGGAAAATAATTTAAATTATATTGATTTGCCGATTAATCTTGGAATTGGTGGAGCGATGCAAACGGGTTATAAATATGCTCTTAAACACGGTTATGAATATGCAATCCAATTAGATGCAGATGGACAACATGATCCTGACGATCTTGAAAAATTAGTAGCGGAGATAGAACGATCGCAATATGATATGGTAATTGGTTCAAGATTTATTGAGAAAACTAACTATAAAGGATCTTTAATGAGAAGAATAGGGATATTGTATTTTTATTACTTATTACTTTTTATATCAAGAATAAAAATTACAGATCCAACATCAGGGTATAGAATTGTAAATAGGAAGATTATAAAAGAATTTTCAAAATATTATCCTGTTGACTATCCTGAAGTAGAGGTACTTGTAAAGTTGGCACAAAAAAAATATCGAATAAAAGAAATAAAAGTAGAAATGAAAAACCGCCAAGGAGGAAGATCATCGATCACACCCTTAAAATCATTATATTACATGACAAAAGTTACGTTTATTTCATTAATTCGTTCAGTTTTTTAGGGAGGGTAGTCATGGATATTGTCCAAGTTATAGCATTAATATTTGCTTTGCTTTTTTTTATGCAAGTTATATTCTTTACTAGCAGAAATAAACTTCAAGATAAACAAGCATTTTTGTGGATCGTTTTTGGTATTATTTCATTATTGATTGCGTTATTCCTTCCAAGTATTAATAAGTTTGCCCATTATATTGGAATATCTTATATGCCAGCATTGATTTTTATGGTTGCTTTTTTAGTAATTTTAAATTTACTTATTTATCAGACGACTGTCATTTCAAGTCAACAAGAAAAGTTAAAAAATGTTATTCAAGAACTAGCTTTTCTTAAAAAGCAAATAAAAGATTATATTAAAGATAAGGAAGATAAGAAATGACTTTGGTAAACTTCATATTGATATTAGGAAATACATTGATTTTAGTTACTGGTCAATTTTTATGGAAATACGGCATGGAAAATCAAACACTTAGCTTTTCTCTACTTTCCATTTTAAAGGTAATATTTTCCCCTTTTGTATTTTCTGGACTTGCAATGTATGGTATTGCAACAATATTATGGCTATATATATTATCGAAAGTTCCGCTCAGCGTTGCATATCCCTTTCAAAGTATCGCATATATACTTGCTGTTTTTGGTGCCCACTTTGTTTTTAATGAAACAATCACCTTCCAAAAAGTTTTAGGTTGTTTGTTAATTATGGCGGGAGTTTCGATAATAGGTTTGTCTCCCAACAGTAATACTTAAAATTAGGAGGATATTCTCTTGAGTATAAATAATCAATTACTTCAATTAGTTAGGAAACATTATTCAATAATTATTATATTGCTTTTGGCCTTAGTTTTAAGATTGTTTGCTCTTTATGAATATGGATTGAATCTAACATTAAATAGCGATGATGTAGGGTATACAAAAAGTGCAAGAGTTCTTATACAGACAGGGATGCTAACATACCATCAAATTGGAGAACCCACTGTTCATATTATGCCTGGTCAATCTTTTTTATTAGCATTAGTATTTTTAATTTTTGGATTTGAAGAGGTAGGTTTATATGCAGCGAGGGTTGTAATATCTTTGTTCGGCATAACCAGTATTTTATTTGTATATCTAATTGGTAAATATGTTTTTAATAAATGTACAGGACTTATAGCCGCTTTTTTACTTGCGATATTCGTTCCTCAAATTTTGACAGATAACCTTTTGTTAACCGAATCACCTTTTATGGCAGGAATGTATGTTTTATTATATTGTTCTCTTAAACTGGCTAATGAACGCAAATGGTCTTACTTCTTTGGAGTTATCTTTTCTTATTTATTTTGTCTCATGTTTAGACCAACAATTGCACTGTATCCCTTAGTTTTATTAATATACCTATTATTAAAAAAATACCCTTTAAAAATGATGTTAAAACAATTTCTTATTGCTTTAGTTTTGCTTCTCATTGTATTAGGACCTTGGTGGATTAGAAATTATATTCATTACCATGAATTTATACCACTTAGTGGTGGAACAGGAAATCCTCTCTTACTGGGAACTTATCAAGGGTCGGGATATAGATATGGCGAACCCTATGATGACGTAATTAAAAAAATTAACAAAGAACACCCAAACATTTCTGCATATGAAAACATGAACTTACAAAAAGAAGCAGCCATTGATAGAATTAAATTATGGTGGAAAAGTGATCCAAAATCATTTCTTAGAAGCTATACAATTGATAAAACAATTAAACAATGGAATACATCATTTTATTGGAAAGAAATTTTTGGGGTTAAAATTGAGTTAATGCAGAAAATTCATAAACTAACGATGGTACTTGCAACAATATCTATGACTTTATCCATATTTTTATACAAAAGATCTCTATCAGAAAATGTTCTTCTATTTGGAATACTCGCTTATTTTACTGTTCTTAATAATATATTTTTTGCATTTGATCGGTATAACCAACCGTTAATGTCAATCTGGTTTTTATTTATTGGATCTATTATCTCCTATTTTTCACAAAAAACTAAAAGTATATTCAGGCTTAGAAGTTAAAATAAAATATAGATATTCTATTAGCAGTTTACTAGCTAGGTATATTATTTTTGTAGTAAATAATTTAGTTGAAGGAGGAACAAATATATGTATAAAAGGTTAGGAGCACTTTTCTGCAGTTTAATAATCCTTCTTAGCGTTTTGCCAATAAATATCGGAAAAGCTGTAACGAAAGAATTTTATAGAGTAAGTATAACATCTGAAAAAGCCCCAGTATATTCATTAGATGATGAAAAAATTGTAGGATACTTATATGGAGGTTTTGAATTTTACTCAAATAAAATTGTGGACGATAAAATTATATTCAATATGAATAATAAACAGTTTTATATTAAATTAGAATCTGTAAATTATCAATTGGAAGAAAATGAAAATGTGTCAACGGTACCAGAAAATTTGGATTTACCTCAATACAAAGTACTAACTGATCAAACACCTGTTTTCTTAACAGAATCCTCTGGCAAACAAGTTGGTATTTTATCTAATGGTTTTATCATTCAACCCATTCAAGAAAATGATACACAAGTTATTTTTTCTATAGGAAATCAATTGGTACAGATTTCTAAAAATAATCTAGAGATTTTAGCAAATAATGTGGAGAGTCCACAAATAAACGAAAAAGAAAATTTAAACTCTGGTGAAAGTAGTGATATTCAAAAGGAAATAACCTCAGATGTTCAGATTAATTCTGAAAACAATCAACAAACCGCAATACAAAATTCTAACGAAAATTTACAAGTTGAAAATAACCCAATAATGGAAAAAAAATTATTAATGAATAGCAACTCACATAAATTTTTTAAAGTAAAATATGATAACACACCTGTTTATCAAAATAATAAAATAATTACATATTTAAAGAAAGATCAAGAATATCAAAGAGTGGCTGATTCGGGTAATTGGTACAAAGTAAAAATAGGATCAGGTTATGGATATGTTTGGAAAGAAGCTACTTTGCCAAGTACGGGGTCAACAATACAAAATCTTAATAAGTTGAAAATATCAAACAATTATATTATCACTTTAGATAATACAATTGTTTATGACACTTCTAGTGGAAAAAGGGTTCCTTTTGCTGAAATTTCTGCGAACACAAAATATCCGATAATAGGAGGGTATAATAAATATGCAAATTGGTATGAGGTAGACATACTCGGTAGAATTGGGTATATTATGAAGACCTCTGCTCGAGTAGATTTCTCTAATGATATGGAATATTTTAGAGTTAAATATGGGGGCACACCTATTTTTGTGAATCACGAAAATGGTTCTCAGGAAGTTGTACATTTGTATCAAGGTCAAGTTTTCAAAAGAGTCTCAGACTATGGAAATTGGCATATGGTAAAAGTGGCAGATGGATATGGATATGTTTGGGAGGCAGCAACTGAACCTGCGGACGACAGTTCCATTAAAAATAAAAATAATGGGTTAAAAATAAGTGAGAATAAATTTAAAGCTCTTGATGATTTAGTTGTTTACGATACATCTTCAGGAAAAAGAGTACCGTTTGCTACAATTAAGAAGGGTGCTATATATCCGATATTGGGTGACTATAAAAAATATGCCAATTGGTATCAAGTAGATATAGATGGAAGAATTGGCTTTGTTAATAAATCAAATACTGAACTTCAATTTAGTAATTCAACAAAATATTTTGAGGTCATTGCAGATAATTTGCCTGTATATGCACCGGGAACATCTAATGTGTTTGTTTATCTAAAAAAAGGTGAAAAATTTGAACGAGTTCAGGACTCTGGTAATTGGCATTTAGTCAAAGTAGGGGATAAATATGGTTATGTGTGGAAGCAATCCACAAAACCAACGACATCAACAAATATTACAAATTTGAATAATGGGCAAGTTTCAAACAGTAGAGCTTTTAAGGCGTTACAAGATGTTAAAGTTATAGATACCTCTACGAGCTCTCGGAAGACTTTTGCTGTCTTAAACAAAGGCGTAGTATATCCGGTTATACAAGAGTATGAAAATTGGTATAAAGTCGATGTTATGGGTAGAATAGGGTATGTAAATAAGAGTGGTACGCAAAGAACCTTTGCTAACTCAGACCGTTATTTTCAGGTAATAAGAGATAATGTTTATGCAGTAAGTTCAAATGGCACGGAAATTATTAAGCTCTCAAAAAATGAAATTTACCCACGAGTAAAAGATGATGGTAATTGGCACAAGGTAAAGATTAATAATGAGTATGCCTATGTTTGGAAAGATAGCACACAATCAATAATGAATCCAAATGTAAAAGATTTAAATAGTGTTTATAAAATTCCAAATAGAAAGTTTACTACAAATAATACTACACAAATCTTTGATAGCAACCGAAATGTAATTGGTGAACTAAAGGGCAATCAGGCGTACAATTTTATTGATATTGTTGGAAGATGGTTTAAGGTAGATGTTTTAGGTCGAATAGGTTATGTCTATATGCCAGCAACATCAAGCATTCTGTCGTACTATGACATGAGTTTAGATGAGATGTTGAATATACAAATGAGAGTTAGCCCGCAAACTCAAATTGTAAATCATGGATATGTACATGAAAATTATATTCATTTAATGAATAATGGAAATACAGGAATCGTAATCGCAAATGCATTGAATGTTCGAACAACACCATCCATCAATGGACAAAGCAATAGTTGCGGGCAACTGCAAAAAGGTGACACAATTGAAATCATTGGTAAAGTTGGGGAATGGTACAAAATTAAATATTCAAAATCCTGTGGAGGATGGAAAGATGCAGACAGAGAAGATGTATTGTATTTCTTAAATCCTGATAACTTTTTAAACTATAATGGATCCGAAATATTTCAGTTTTTAAAATTATCTCAATACACTGGGCTTACAGCTGATGAAATCAATAACAAAATTTTAAAAGGTAAAGGAATTTTAGAAGGTAAAGGACAGGCATTTGTTACTGCTGCACAAAAATACAATATAAATGAAATTTATTTAGTTGCTCATGCTTTACATGAGACTGGAAATGGAACATCCAGATTGGCAAATGGAGTACAAATTAATGGAAAAACAGTTTATAACATGTATGGAATAGGAGCAAAGGATTCCTGTCCAATAACGTGTGGTGCTGAATATGCTTTTCAAAAAGGTTGGACAGATCCTGAGAAAGCTATTATTGGTGGTGCTGCTTTTATTGGGGAAGGTTATATTCATAATGGCCAAGATACGTTATATAAAATGAGATGGAATCCAGACAATCCTGGAACTCATCAATATGCAACAGATATCCGTTGGGCTATATTGCAAGCAAATAGTTATATAGGAAAATATTATAGTTTACTTGACAAGTATATCTTGTATTTAGATATTCCAGTATTCAAATGAGTTTTAGATTAACCACCCTCCTTTTAAATAGAATAATACTTTACTTTTTATTGAAGTTTATTAGGATTTAGCGTTTGTGTTTGTAAATGTAATTGCTATAATTCTTTTAAAAAATGTCAGGTTAATATTATAAAATATTTGGATATGGTTGATATATTTATAAGCTTACAACAATTAAAATAATATTTTCATGGAAATCTCTTGACTTAAAATTGCGTAAAGAGTAATTTTAATCAAGAGATTTTTTCTTTTTTAAAAAAAGAACAGTCAAAAAGAAGATAATGTAGGCTGTCTGAATTGATAGGAGCCACTAGAAATAAATTTGAATTTATATTTGACGTGTTACAAATAGTTATACACAATGTCATGATTTATTTTTATTCTTTTTAGCGAAATATATCTGGAAGTTTAAGATCCTTTTGGGACAAAACCTTTAAGGATAATTTACTGATGAATAACTAAAGGAAGTGAAATAATGTCTAAATTTAAACTTGCTAGCATATTATTTTTTATTTCTACACTTTTTCTTAAATTTTCAAGTATGTTTCGCGATATCGTCATTGCCCATCAATTTGGGGCAGGCGATATTGTTGGAGCTTATAATGCAGCTATGACCATTCCTAATACATTTATTTTATTTATGCTATCTGGCATGAAGGATGCGTTTGTCCCTTCGTATTTGAAATATGATAAGCAAAATCAGGGGTTTTCACATTTAACGAATATCGTAAAAGGGACATTTTATATAGGATTATTGATTTCACTTGCAGGTGCGGCATTTTCGCCGTGGCTTATCCATTTATTGTTTCCCACATTTAGAGATGATATTGAACAATTGGCTATTTGGACATCCATTATGTATTTTTTTTCTATTTTTTTAGTTGGAATTAATGCAGTTTTTGAAGGATATTTTGATGCAAAGGGGAAATACTCGTTTTCAACTTTTTCGCAGACTGTCGTTGTTTTAAGCACCATTGGAAGTACGCTTTTTTTAAGCAAACTGATAGGCGGCTATTCGATTGCTTTAGGGTATTTAGTCGGTACAATTATTTCGTTTTTAATTAAGTTTTTTTACTTTGGTCCGCGAAAATTTATAAATTGGCGTCAAAAATTGAATATAAAAGAAGTGAACACTTTTTATCTTATCTTCATCCCAGTAGGAATAACAATAATGGTTGGACAAATAAATTTAAATATTAGCAACTTTTATGCAGGAATGTTTGGGGCGGATGCTATTTCATATTTAAATTATGCTTTTCGTTTAGTAAGTATTCCTCAAGCAATTTTTGGAGTAACGGTAGCGACGATTATTTATCCAATTATTGCAAAGGCACGCACGAATAATGATATGGAATTATTTAAGACTGGAATGGAAAAAGGCTTGTCTATCATGTTCCTTTTTTTGGCTCCTACTGTTTCGGGAATGATGTTAATGATGGAAGAGATCATACAGATTGTTTATCAACGAGGGGCATTTGATGGTGCAGCAACGGTAGCAACATCAGAGGTTGCTTACTATTATGTGGGTTCGGTTCTTTTTTACAGCATTCAGGTTATTATTGCAAAGGGGTTTTATACCCTTGATAAAGGGAATTTAATAATGAGGATTGGAATTTTGTCTATTTTGCTAAATATAGTGTTTAATTTTGTTTTTTCAAGTTGGATAGGCTATAAAGGATTAGCATTATCAACTTCAGTCGTTGGCTTTATTTATACCTTTATTGCATTTTTTATTTTAAATAAACACATTGGTTGGCTTTCCGTTAGAAAAATTGGTAAGGAATACGTTAAAATCATTTTTTCCTGCATTGTCATGATAGTTGTTTTATGGATAATTAAACATCTTTTTGAACAATTTCATGTATTTTTATATGTAACGACTTTAACAATTATTGGAGCGGGCATTTATTTTATTATGCTATGGGCATTAAAAACAACATCCTTATATGATATCGTTGCAATGAGGTCAAGTAATAAAAAACAATAATCTATAAAATGAAAATCAAAAGAATACTTTTCTTTTTATCAATAAAACGATATAATGATAAGGGTTTAAAAATTTCATACAGTTAGGAAATAGCTAATGTACTTTATTATTTCCCTTGTGAGGTGTAACTTGATGTCTCCTTACATGACAACATTCTTAATAACATTTATAGTTAGTACGATTTCGGTACCGTTTGTAATTAAATTTGCACGTAATATTGGAGCTGTAGATATACCTGATAATAGAAAAGTCCATAAGAAAGCTGTCCCAAGAATTGGCGGGATTTCAATTTATATTGCTTTTTTAACAGGTTTTATCTATATTTCGACTTTAATAGATTTGAACATTAGTATTATCGTTGCCGCAACAATAATCATGATAACTGGGTTTATTGATGATAAATTACAAATAAAACCTTGGCAAAAATTGGTTGGCCAAACATTGGCAGCAGTAATTGTTTTAGCAGACGGCCTTTCTATAAAATATCTAACTGTTCCTTTTTTAGATCAGAGTATACCAGTTAATATATGGGTAGCTCTAATTGTATCATTTATTTGGATGATTGGTGTTACAAATGCGGTTAACCTGATTGATGGTTTAGATGGTTTGGCTTCAGGTGTTTCAATTATTGCAGCTAGTGCCATTTTCGTTATGGCATTAATTATGAATGAAACAAATGTTGCTTTCTTATCAATTGCTCTAATCGGGTCAACCTTAGGATTCTTAATATTTAATTTTCATCCAGCCAAAATTTTTATGGGAGACACAGGGTCATTATTACTCGGTTTTTTATTATCGGTTCTTTCTATTATTGGGTTTAAGCAAGTGACGTTTGTTACTTTCATTATTCCGATGGTAATACTTGCTGTTCCTTTAACAGATACAACAATAGCCATAATTCGTAGGAAACTTCAAAATAAAAAAATTATGGATGCCGACAAAAATCATTTGCACCATCGATTGTTAGATGCTGGTTTTACTCATCGAAAGGCTGTTCTTTTTATATACTCTATTTCACTTTTTTTCGGAGTTTCAGCAATTCTTTTATATAAGGCAAATTTATTTGCTTCCATTATTATTTTTATTTTAATATTACTTATTATTGAATTATTAATTGAAGGTTTTGAATTAATAAGTAAAAATTATAAACCTTTACTAAGTTTATATAAAAAGTTAAATAGTAAGAAAATAGGCATTGAAAATGACAAAAACGCTTGATGAGAATTAAGCGTTTTTGTTTTATAACTCTATTATAAGTTTGTGAGGTCTGTTTTATGAGAATACATTTAATTGCCAATATGTATCCTAGTAAAATTGCTCCAAATTACGGTGTGTTTGTAAAAAATACTGAGGAAATTTTGGTGGGAGCAGGTTTTAATGTTGACAAAACAGTTTTATTAAAAGAAAAAAATAGACTAATAAAGCTAGTTAAGTATTTTTTTTATTTTTCAAAAATTATTTTAAAAGGTTTAACAAAAAAGTATGATATTACATATGTGCATTATGCTTCACATAATGCACTTCCAATTTTATTTCTAAAGCTATTTAAAAAAGACCTTGTTATTTTCACAAATGTTCATGGCAGTGACGTAGTACCTGAAGTGCCGTCTCAAAAAAAATACCAACCTTATGTAGATAAGCTGTTGAATATATCTAATATAGTGATAACACCAAGTAAGTACTATCAGGATTTAGTGAGAAGCAAATATAACTTGCGGAACCGGATTGAAGTGTTTCCCTCCGGAGGGGTGAACAGTAAAACTTTTTATAAGCGAGAGGATAAACAAACAGCACTAAAAGAACTTATGCTGGATATAGACACTCATTATATTGGATATGTTAGCAGATTAGATGTGGGAAAAGGTTGGGACATTTTATTAACATCGTTAAAGAAATTGAAAGATGAAAATTTTTTGTTAAAAAATAAAATTAAGGTCATTATGGTGGGGGATGGGAAGGATAAGGAACGGTTTGTAAAGATGGTGTCTGATTATGAATTAAATGATGTCATTATCCATTACCCTTTACTGCCTCAAGAGAAACTAAATGCAATATATAATGCGATAGATGTTTTCTGTTTTCCGACTACAAGAAAAGGAGAAAGCTTGGGACTTGTCGGTTTGGAAGCAATGGCTTGCGGAGCTCCTGTCATTGGTAGTGCCATTGGAGGATTGTTGGATTATATTATAGACGGTGAAAACGGCCTACTGTTTCAAGCTGGTTCGTCTGAAGATCTATATAAAAAGATTAAATTTTTTTATTCAATGCCAGAAAATGAAAGAAGAACGATGAGTTATAAAGCCATATTTAAAGCGAATGAATATAAGGTAGAAAATATTAAACATAAATTAATTAATATTTTTCTTTCTTTTAGAGGAGGCACCTTATATGAAGAAGGTTAAGAAAGCTGTAATCCCAGCAGCAGGTTTTGGTACGCGTTTTTTACCAGCTACAAAAGCCCAGCCAAAAGAAATGCTGCCAATTGTAGATAAACCGACTATTCAATATATAATTGAGGAAGCGATTGAGTCTGGAATTGAAGACATCATTATTGTTACAGGAAGAAATAAAAGGGCAATTGAAGACCACTTTGACTATTCAATTGAACTTGAAATGGAGCTGAAAGAAAAAGGAAAATTTGAACTATTAGAACAAGTGCAGAAGATTTCCAATATGGTTAACATTCATTATATTAGACAAAAGAAACCGTTAGGATTAGGTCATGCAGTAAATTGCGCAAGAAGTTTTATTGTAAATGAACCTTTTGCAGTCCTTCTAGGGGATGACATTGTTAAGAATGGAGTCCCTTGTTTGAAGCAGCTTTTAGATGTATATAATGAATTCCAATGTTCAGTCATTGGTACAAAAAAAGTGCCTGAGGAAGATTTGCACAAATACGGAGTAATTAAACCTAAAGATGTATATATAAGCGAAACCTTAGTGGAAGTGGAAGATATGGTAGAAAAACCAAGGGAAAATGCACCTTCTAATATTGCTGTAATGGGGAGATATGTATTTGAACCTGAGATTTTTGATTATCTTGAAAATTTAGATATTGGCTACGGAGGGGAAATTCAACTTACAGACGCGATAAAGAAATTGGCTCAGGAGAAAAAAGTTTTGGCATATGCATTTGAGGGAAAAAGATATGATGTTGGCGATAAATTTGGTTTTATAAAAGCCACAATAGATTTTGCACTTGAAAGAGAAGATTTAAGTGAACAGCTAAAACAATATTTAAGAATGCTTTACAACGAAGGAAAGTTGAACTAACGCGAAAGGAGCTGTCCCAAAGTCAGGAGAACTGACTTATGAGGCAGCTCTTTTTTTATAGTAATTATTTAATGAAATGGTCGACATGTTCTTTGAATGGCAAGTATTACTTTTGGAAAAAATAAAAACAAACTAATATTAGAGGTATTCACAATGGTATTGCTAATGAAGTTAATCTTAATATTTTTAATTTCAGTAATTTTGACTCCCTTTGTCATAAAATTTGCTTTTGCTATTGGGGCTGTGGACATTCCTAAATCAAGAAAAGTACATTCAAAAATTATGCCTCGATTGGGTGGATTGTCGATCGCTATTTCGGTTTATATCGGGATTTTTCTATTTACACCTGAAAGTGTTTATCTAAAGGGATTTTTAATTGGCTCTTTTTTTATAATGATTACAGGTGTTTTTGATGATCTTTTTGAATTAAATTGGAAGTGGAAGCTTTCAGGTCAAGTGGTGGCTGCATTATGTGTGGTCTTGAGCGGACTGCATTTAAAATTTATTCACATACCTTTTATTGGACAAGTAAATATAGGTTGGTGGGGGATTCCAATTTCTTTTTTGTGGATTTTAATTGTTACGAACTCAATAAATCTGATAGACGGATTGGACGGTTTAGCTGCGGGAGTTTCAATAATTGTATTATCAACAATTGTTTATTTAAGCATGCCCGGATTATCTTTTGTTGTTCAAATTGCTTTAATAACCATTTTTGCTACTTTAGGTTTTCTTGTTTTCAATTTTTATCCAGCGAAAATATTCATGGGAGATACTGGAGCTCTTTTTCTTGGTTTTGTGATTTCTTTATTGTCATTATTGGAATTTAAAAACGTCACTGTTTTTTCATTGCTAATTCCCGCCTTAATCCTTGGGGTGCCGTTATCTGACACTTTTTTCGCCATTGTGAGAAGAATAATGAACAAAAAATCAATTTCTATGGCAGATAAATCCCATTTGCATCATAGTATTTTAAAGTTTGGTTTCTCGCATCTTCAGACTGTTCTAATAATTTACTTAATCAGTTTCCTGTTTAGTCTGGCAGCAATAGTTTTTTCTAGAAGTGCCATGTGGCTGTCAATTTTTATTATTTTTCTTATGTTGTTTTTTATTGAAATTCTCGGAGAAATACTTGAACTACATGGAAGAAATTTTAAACCGCTAACAAATTTAATGAAAAAGATCACATATGCATTTAAACAGAAATAACCAGACTATATAGCTCATTAAAATGAGGATTATTGTGTAAAGCCTATTAGAGCCATGTAGTTTTCAAATTTTAAATGTTTTTCATTCGGTCATAAAGAAAACCCATGGCTCGTTTTTAGAAACTAACGCAATTTACTGCTGTTAATGGAAAAATCTCTTTTATATTCCAAATGATTTCTCAACTCCGTTGAAACTTCTTCCAAAGAATCCTCTTCCAGTTGGTAATAGTAAGTCCCATTGATTGGATTGTCATACCCGTCAATCGTTAAGGATTCAATGCTGCTGATGGAACCGGCGTATTTTTGCAACGCCAAGATATTGCCAATGCTGAAATTGGTTGTTAAGTTTTTCCCTAAAGAATCGATGATGTCGTCATATTTCGTTATGGCTGATAAAGAGGAGCTCTTTTCAATGATTGCTTTTATTACCTCTTGCTGCCGCTTGCCTCTTCCGATATCGCCTAATGGATCTTTTTTGCGCATTCGGACATATGCTAAAGCTTCTTCGCCATTTAACGTTTGTACACCTTTCTTAATATGAATGGCGTTCTTTCGCCCTTTGCTATCTTGCTCAGTAAATTCTCTGTCGCTGTTCACTTCAACTCCGCCAAGAGCATCTACAATATCAATAAAAGCGTTAAAATTTAATTCAACATAATAATCGACGGGAATATCAAGCAAATTTTCCACAGTCTCAACAGTTAAGTCTTTTCCGCCGAAGGCATGTGCATGTGTGATTTTGTCTCGGTTGTGACCGGGAATTTTCACTCTTGAATCTCTAGGGATGCTGACCATTTTGATTGATTTTTCATCTTTATTAAATGATGCCAGGATCAAGGCGTCAGAGCGGCTTTTCTTTTCCCCGGGACGCGCATCGACTCCGATGAACAATACCGAAAAATTATCTTTTTTCGGATCAACTGGTTGTTCTCTTAATTCAGATTTTCTTCCTCTCTCTAGATCTTCCTGTGCTAGAAAAGAAACATTAGCTAATTTGATCGATAGATAAACGGCGTAACCGCCAGCAATTAAAAACAGGATTAAAAATAAACAGCCAAAGGCTCTTAATTTTTTTTTCTTTTTCTTTTTTCTCGTTCTTCTATTCATGTCTAACTCCTTATTTTTTAAATTTAGTTTTGAACCTTCTCCTCCAAATATACTAAGTCGCCTTCTTTGATCACACATTTCCCATTGGTGAGATCGGTCATCCAGTCTTTGAAGCTTTGAACCTGGCCTTCTTCAACATATGTTTCAACTTCCACATGATCGGAATAATAGATGTCCTTCAGCTTATAGACAGACGAGCGCAATTCGTTTTCGATTTTGCCGAGAAAGCTGTAATCAAACGTAGTGCGAATAATTTTCATTAGCTTGCGTTCGATGATGCCAACGTGGTCAATGGCTTCTGAAACAGCTTTTCCGTATGCACGGATCAGCCCGCCGGCGCCGAGTTTAATCCCGCCGAAGTAACGGGTGACAACAACGACAGTGTCTTTTAGTTGTTTCTTTTTCAACACTTCAAGCATCGGCACTCCTGCTGTTCCGCTTGGCTCTCCGTCGTCGTTCGCTTTTTGAATTTGGTCATGCTCTCCAATTAAATATGCGGAGCAGTTATGTGTGGCATCCCAATGTTTTTTTTTGATTGTATCAATAAACTCTTGAGCTTCTTTCTCAGTTTTGGCACGATTAATATAGCAGATAAAACGTGATTTTTGAATCACGATTTCATGCTCTCCAAAGCCAGCTACGGTATAATAGGAGGAAAGCAATTGTGTATCACCTCCGAAGAAACAAAACGGCATAACTTTTTTTGACAAAAATCGACTTTTTTTATAAAAAAACACTCACATTAGAATATTATAAAACGACAAAATTTTTACTTCAATTATGAACTGATAAAGTTTTTGTAACAACTTTTTTATAATGGAGGAAAAGGCTGTGAACTCCAAAAAAATAGATTCTGCTGTAATAGACGATATTTTAAATAAAATGATCGAAACCGTCCAAGCAAGCAAAGATCAAATCTTTGAAATCGGTGAAAAATCCCGCACAGAGTATGAGAAAATAGTAGAAGAATTGGAAGAAGTGAAAGAGCAAGTAAGTGAGGTGATAGAGCAAACCGATAAGCTGACGATTCAATCGAAAATCGCACGGCAGCGCCTCGTGGAAGTCAGCCGCAACTTCAACAAGTTTTCAGAACAAGATATTTTGAATGCCTATGAAAAAGCGCAAAATATTCAAATTGAACTGGCCATGCTCCAAGAAAAAGAAAAACAATTAAGAAAACGGCGGGATGAATTGGACCGCCGGCTTTTATCATTAAAAGAAATGATTGAACGAGCAGAGGTCATAGTAGGTCAAATTACTGTTGTGCTGCAATATTTAAACCAAGATTTGCGGCAGGTTGGCGATTTGCTGGAAGATGCAAAGAAAAAACAAGCCTTTGGCTTAAGAATTATAGAAGCGCAGGAAGAAGAGCGAAAACGGGTGTCACGTGAAATACATGACGGACCAGCCCAAATGCTTGCAAATGTTCTGATGCGCTCTGATCTGATTGAACGGGTTTTTCGGGAAAAAGGGACTGCAGAAGGGTTTCAAGAAGTTCAAAATTTAAAAAAAATGGTGAGAAATGCGTTATCTGAGGTTCGCCGCATTATCTATGACTTAAGACCTATGGCATTGGATGATTTAGGACTCGTTCCAACACTTAGAAAGTACCTTTCGACTATTCAAGAATATGAAAAAGATATAAAAATCAATTTTCAAAACATCAGTGATGTGGAAGAAAAACGGCTCCCGCCGAAATTTGAAGTGGCCTTGTTCCGGTTAGTTCAAGAATCTGTAACGAACGCTTTGAAGCATGCGGAAGCAAAGCAAATTGACGTTAAATTTGAAGTCCGTCCAAACCAAGTAAATGTTGCAATAAAAGACGACGGCAAAGGCTTTGATATAAAGAAAGTGTTTAAAGAAAAAAAGGAGTCATTCGGTTTAATGGGAATGAAAGAACGAGTGGAGCTGTTGAATGGGAAAATGGCAGTCCATTCTGCACCCGGAAAAGGAACGTTCATTATTATTCAATTGCCTACTAATCTATGAAATAGAGAAATGGTCTGATTGACTTCATGCATACATCACTGAAAAAATAATAATGGGGAGGATTGTAAATGAATAATCAAGTTAAAATTGTCATAATAGATGACCATGCTCTGTTTCGGGAAGGTATAAAACGTATTCTTGATTTTGAGCCTAATTTTGAAGTGGTTGCGGAAGCTTATGACGGCAGTGAAGCTTTAACAGTTGTTGAAAGCTATATGCCGGATGTTGTCATTATGGATATTAATATGCCTGGTGTAAATGGCGTTGAAGCTACTAAGCAGCTGGTTAATTCATATCCGGATACGAAGGTTATTATATTATCGATCCACGATGATGAAAATTATGTGATACATGCTTTGAAGACCGGAGCGAGAGGATATTTATTGAAGGAAATGGATGCTGACACTTTAGTAGAAGCAGTTAAAATCGTGGCAGAGGGAGGAAGCTATTTACATCCAAAAGTAACTCACAATCTAGTCAATGAGTTCCGCCGTCTGTCATCAGCCAATAATGGACAAATTCCAGCTACAGTCCGGCGCCCTCTTCATATTTTAACCCGACGTGAGTGTGAAGTTTTGCAAATGCTTGCTGATGGAAAAAGCAATAGAAGAATCGGTGAAACGCTGTTCATTAGCGAAAAAACGGTGAAAAACCATGTCAGCAACATTTTGCAAAAATTAAATTGCAACGATCGAACACAAGCTGTAGTTCTTGCCATTAAAAACGGCTGGGTGGAAGTTAAGTAAAGTTACATATTTTCCATGGCGATTAATTTTGAACGATTTGAATCGTCAAACCGTGAAAGTGAGATTGATTTCTAAATACCAATTTTGCTCGGTGTATCTATATTGTTTTTTCCGACTTGGCTGATTGTCCAGCGATGATAAATGAATTCAATTGCATTTCTTCATTACGGCTGGAAACATAATATCATTTGGCAACTTGTCAATCTATTCGGATCCTGACCAGAGAAATGTTTTGATCAGAAGCTACGAGAATGAATCATAGGAAGCATTACATTCAACGTTCCGGTTTTGCAGAATCAACTTAGGTGAAAATGTATCAACAGGAAGCATAACGGCCTCTTCAAATAACTACAGGCGCTGGGAAGAGGCCGGTTTGCTCAGAAACAAGAAAAAATGCAGCAAAATTGGTAACCGCAATTGGAATCCACATAAAAGCTCCGTTTAAGCTGCTCAAAAATCCTTTAAAAAGGTGTAGACCTCATAAGAATAACCTCAACGAAAATCGTAATGAGCCGATCGACAAAACGAAATCCGCATAAATGGCAGTATAAAGACTTTGAAACAGCTAAAAAATATTTTTCATCCTCTTGCAGTTTCATGGAAATCCGGCAAAGTTAATGATAAAAGCTTGCATTTTTTATAAAATAGTCTTATAAAGGAGAGAATGAAATTATTAAAAGGAAAGGAAAAACATGATGCAAATTGCGATTGTAACAGATAGTACTGCTTACATTCCTGAAGAAGTTCGAAAGAGGCATGGCATACATATGATTCCTCTTAGCGTTATTTTTGGAGACGAGTCTTATCGTGAAGAGATAGATATGACAGCAGAGAGTTTTTGGGAAGAAATAAAGCGCCAGAAAGAGCTGCCTACAACTTCTCAGCCGCCAGTTGGTGAATTTGTCGAGTTGTTTGAAAGCTTATCGAAAGAATATGATGCAGTCATCAGCATTCATCTTTCAAGCGGTATCAGCGGCACTTACAATGGTGCTGTCACTGCAGGTCAAATGGTAGACAGCATTAAGGTATATCCTTACGATTCGGAAATAAGCTGTATGGCTCAGGGATTCTATGCAATTGAAGCAGCGAAAATGGCAAAGGAAGGGAAAAAACCGGAAGAGATCATCGCTCGCCTTGATGAAATTAAAAAATCAATGGATGCTTATTTTATGGTGGACGATCTTTCTCATCTTCAGCGCGGCGGACGATTAACCGGTGCTCAAGCTTTAATAGGGAACCTGCTGCAACTGAAGCCTCTTCTTCATTTTGTTGATAAAGTGATCGTGCCGTATGAAAAAATTCGTACGCGCAAAAAAGCAATCCAACGTATCTATCAATTATTTGACGAAGCTGCAAGCAAACATCCGGTGCGGGCGGCTGTCATTCATGCCAACAGACCGGAGGATGCCAAAAAAATGAAAGAGGAGCTCGAAAGTAAATATCCAAATTCTGAATTTATTATCAGCTATTTTGGCGCTGTCATTGGAACTCATCTAGGAGAGGGAGCTATGGGTCTCTGCTGGTATAAAAAGTAATTGCAAGAAAACGTTAAACCCATTGTGAAAAATGGCTGTATCCATCCTCTTAAAAGAACTTCCCCTTCAAAACGAGAAAAGGTGCGATTCACCAAAAAATGGAATGGTGTCTGACCATCTGAAGGTGCAAAAAGCACCTTTTATTTTTTACAGAAATGAAGGATATAAATGATTCATCTAGCATCTTTCATTCGGACGAAAAGCAATAAGATCAATCGATTAAATATATTGATTTTTCAGAAAATATAAGGTAAAAAATAATAGTAAGGAACAATATGGTATGTACAAGCGGAGGTTTTATATGCATGATCATGATCTTCAAAAACATCTTCTCGGAAGACATCTCCTTTCAAATGAGCTCCCGTTTTCAATGGATGCCGTTCAAAATGCCCCCTTCGTTGAAATAGAACAAGGTGTTGTGAAAAAATCCGGTTTTTTTTATTGCAATCGATGTGGAAATGATCAGCCCTTTTTATTTGCAGGCTTTGACTGTGCAAGGTGTAAAAAGTTTTGTCATTATTGCCGGAACTGTATCATGATGGGGCGAGTAAGTGAATGCTCAAAGCTTGTTAGTTTTCCAAGACGAGAGAAGGAGGAAAAACATTCGATCCAATCGGATCAAACAAACTTTTTGCAATGGGATGGCGAGCTGTCCCCGGCGCAAAAAAGAGCATCTGACCGGGTCACGGAGTCCGTTTTGCAGCGTACAGACTGTCTCATTTGGGCAGTTTGCGGAGCAGGAAAAACAGAGGTGCTGTTTGCCGGCATAAACACAGCTTTGCAGAAAGGGCTATTTGTTTGCATTGCTGCACCGCGTACGGATGTTGTTTTGGAGCTTGGACCGCGTTTGAAAAACGTTTTTCCGAGCATCGATGTGGCAGTGCTTTACGGAGGAAGCGAAGATCGTTTGAAGCTGAGCCCAATTACCATTTCAACGACTCATCAGCTTCTTCGGTATAAAGAAGCCTTTGACGTGGTGATTCTTGACGAAGTGGATGCTTTTCCATATTCTGTAGATTCTGCTTTGCAATTTGCGGTTGAAAAAGCACGCAAACGAAACAGCTCCCTTATTTATTTAACTGCGACTCCCTCCTCATCAATTAAGCGGCTTTTTAAGCCTTCCGAAATTGTGAAAATCCCTGCTCGATACCATGGTTATCCCCTACCTGTTCCTGAATTCAAATGGTGCGGCAATTGGAAAAAAAGATTGGAGAAAGGAAAGCTGCCGAAAAATATCATCACATGGGCAGCCGAACAAATGCAAAAGGAAAGACAAGCTTTTCTATTTGTACCGGAAATCAAAGTGCTTCATGATGTCGTTCCGTTACTAAAAAAATTGAATTCAGCGGTTGAAGGAGTACATGCCGAAGATCCCCAAAGGAAAGAAAAGGTTCGGGCATTTCGAAATGGCCGGATTCCGATCATTGTCACAACTACCATTTTGGAAAGGGGTGTAACAGTTCCTGGAACTGATGCAGCTGTTTTAGGAGCAGAAGAAACCATTTTTACAGAAAGTGCCCTTGTTCAAATATCCGGCCGTGTTGGACGGAGCATAAACAATCCAACAGGCTCCATTATCTTTTTCCATTATGGCAAAACAAATGAAATGATTGCAGCGAAACACCATATTCTTGCTATGAATCGGGAAGCGGCAAAGGAAGATTTGTTAAAGTGTTAGTATTTAGAAAATAAAGGAAACGATACAGAATGTGTAAAGTTGGAAAAATCTTTTCAATTTTGGCTGAAAAAAGAAATTCCTTTTTCCAGTATGATCCAATATAATACAGATTAGAGATCATATATTTGGGGTGAGGACATGATAGTAAACGCTCTGGAAAAAATTATGGAAGAATTGCTAGATGAATATATTGACCAATTTCATATGGAATGCACGTGCCCAACTTGCCGCAATGATGTTTTAGCTCTAGTGTTAAATAGAGTTCAGCCCCGTTATGTAACGAGTGAAGATAAAATTACATATGTAAGAGCGGAATTTTTTGATCGGCAGCAAATGACATCTCTTCTTGTCAGCCTGGCAGAATGCGCAAGAATTGTTTCAGAAAACCCACGATGTGATAATAGGAAGGCTTGATGCGAAATATGGGAAGATGTCTTTATTGTTTTAAAAGTATAGATGTCCACTTGACTTGGAGACGGCTTTTTTTCCTCGAAAAAGACCCTGTTTTATGCGAAGAATGCTCCAGCAAGCTAAACGTTATATCAGGCCCCATTTGTCCAATGTGCGGGAGGCAAAGCGAAAAAGCCGAGTATTGCACTGATTGCGCGGCTTGGGAAAAGCATCCTGACTATCATGGAGTGATAAAGAAAAACCGCTCTGTTTTTCAATATAATGAATTCATGAAAGAAGTGCTAGCTAGGTTTAAATTCCGCGGGGATGCGATATTGGCGCAGATGTTTTCCGAACCTTTTGTGAAAGCATTTCACCATCACTTCGACAAATCGATGATTCTCGTTCCCATCCCATTAGGTGAAGAAAGGCTTTTGGAACGCGGGTTTAATCAAGCAAAATTATTGGCCCAGCTCCTTCAGCTTCCGATTATTGAGCCTTTGCGCAAAACAGATGCAGCAAAACAATCAAAAAAATCACGGATCGACCGAATGAAGACGAAAAATATGTTTACTGTAACAGATCCAAAACAAGTACATGGTCAACATATTGTTATCATCGATGACATTTACACAACAGGCGCAACGGTACGCCAAGCTGCAAAGCAGCTGATGAACGCTGGTGCGAAAAGTGTCGAATCATTTACGCTTGTCCGCAGCTAAATGACAAATCCGTTTTTCCGATATAAAATAATAATAATAATAATAGGAAGATTTTTGAAAGGTGGATTTTTATGGGGGAATTAGCAAACTGCCCAAAATGTGGTTCCTTGTTTGTCAAAACGCGGCTTCGTTCAATATGTGATGCTTGCTACCAAGAGGAAGAAAAGGCATTTGAAACAGTATATAACTTTTTGAGAAAAAAGGAAAACCGCAGATCGACCATTACTGAAGTTGTGGAAAAAACAGGAGTGGAAGAGGACTTAATACTGAAGTTTATTCATCAAGGACGCATTCAACTGGCGAACTTCCCGAACCTTGGTTATCCTTGTTCACGGTGCGGCAAATTTATTCGCGAGGGAAAACTTTGTGTTTCTTGCAAAAAGGAAATACAGTCTCAAATTGAGCAAATGGAAAGAGAAGAGCAGTTTCAGGAGGAGAAAGAGAAGATGCAAACATACTACGCTATCCAACCGAAAAATAATGAAAAACGTTAACAAATCCCTCTATCGATCCGATAATGAATATAGAGATAGATTTCCAGCTGAAACAATCGTTCCATTAGAGCAGGAAAGGAGGCGGTGTCCATGAAGATTCACAGCTATCGGTCATCAAACGTTAATCCTTATCAAAAGCAAATGGATGCCAGCAAGCAGATGAAAGTGGAAGTCCAAAAAGATAGAGTGGAAATATCCAAGCAGGCAAAACAGCTTCAGCAGACGAGCGGTTTTGATCTTCAGCGCCAAGAAAAAGTGCAGGAGATAAAAAAAGAAATTGAAAGCGGGACTTACAAAATCGCCCCAGACCTGATCGCGAAAAGCATGATCCAATTTTATAAGAAAAAAAATGAAGAATAAATTGCGTCAATCCGTTTCGGTTTTTGATTTGGTTGCGTACGAAGCAGCCTGTTTCGATTTTTGATTTGGAACAGAATGAAAATGTGCTGGGCAACTATATTGTACATTTCTGCATTTTTAGCATCTTCATCTTTACAACAATAAATTATTTTTCATTTCCGGCTTTGGATCATCTTGTCAATGTTTTGAACGAAGCCCGGTAAATATGATTGTATTGAATTTTGCGGGGAGGACGTTTTCGTGTCTCTTGCCAATTTAATTAACGTTTTAGAAAAGCAGTTAATCATTCATGAACAATTGTATAACTTGGCAGTAAAAAAAATGGATTTGCTGAAAAAAGATGATGTTTATCAATTAATGCAGCTTTTAAAGGAAGAGCAGAAATATGTAATGCAGCTTGAAAATGCTGAAAAGGAACGGATCAAAGCAGCGGCTTGCTTTTTAGAAAGAGAAGACGATTTAACGATTTCCGCCTGTATTGAAAAAGCGGAAAATGAGGATAAAGAACGGTTGATAAATCTAAAAGAAAAATTGACAAACGTATTGGCTAATTTGAAAAACGCGAATTTTGTCAATCAGCAACTGGCATTGCAAGCATTGCAGGTTGTGAATTTAACGCTTGATCTTTTCATGCCGGAGGAAGCATCGCCGAATTACACAAATCCGAATCAAGAATCGAAGCAATCGAAACGGCGTTCATGGTTTGATTCAAAAATTTAACGGGGGAATTCGCAATGGTATCAACATTTTTTGGACTGGAAGCGGCTAGAAGCGGATTGTATGCCGCACAAAGCGCTTTATATACAATTGGACATAATGTGGCAAATGCCGAGACACCTGGTTATTCGCGGCAGAGAGTAAACCTTGTGCAAAAGCAAGCGTATCCGACACCAGGCCGTTTTCGAGCTGATATCCCTGGGCAGTTTGGAACAGGGGTGGATACACAAACAGTGCAGCGGATCCGCGACCGCTATCTTGATGTACAATATCGCGGCGAAAATTCTAAGCTTGGCTACTGGAGCTCTAGATTCAACGCATTATCAAGAATGGAAGATGTGATGAACGAGCTGAACGAGACAGGCTTGAACGAAACGATGGATAGCTTTTGGCAATCGCTGCAAGATTTGGCGGCCAACCCTTCCAACCTAGGTGCCCGCTCTGTTGTCCTTGAGCGCGGAAGAGCTGTTACAGAAACGTTCAATTATTTGGCGGAATCATTAAAGCATAATCAGAAAGATTTACGCAACGAACTCGATGTCGCAACAACGAAGATCAACTCTTTGCTTGAGCAAATCAATCAAATTAACAAACAAATCGGCGAAGTAGAACCGAATGGTTATTTGCCAAACGATTTGTATGATGAGCGCGATCGATTATTGGATGAGCTTTCTTCGTATATTGATATTAAAGTGACGCCGGTTGAAAGCGGAGGCAACGCTTTGAAAGTAGCCGAAGGAAAAGTAACTGTCGAGCTCGCTGGCTTCGAACCGCCAATCACCCTTGTCGACGGAAATAGATACAAAGTAAGACAATTTAGCCTCAATGAATCCAAGACGAACGGTCTTATCGAATCTATTTCTGTTGGTGGAAGAATGATAGGGGCAGACGATTTTGTTGAAAATTTAAACATCAATGGAAGTTTAAAAGGCTTAATCGAGGCGCACGGCTATACGAACATAGGCAGCACGATTGAACGCGGCATCTATCCTAGCATGATGTCAGATTTAGATCAAATGGCATATGATTTTGCGAACGCATTTAACACTGTCCACAGAAACGGATGGAGCCTTGAGGACATAAAAAACGGCGTTCAAACACAGCGCGATTTCTTTGATCTCGGAGGTTTAAGCTCTCCTAAAGGCGCTGCGGCTGCCATTAAAGTATCGGATGATATGAATCGCGATCGAATTGCAGCTTCTGCTACAGGAGAAATCGGCAACGGCCAAAATGCGCTGAAGCTTGCTGAAGTAAAAAATACTTCGTTTCAAAGTTATTTTGAAGCTGTTATCGGCGAAATGGCTGTTATGACGCAAGAAGCGGAGCGGATGAAGGAAAATTCAGAAACCTTAGTTTCATCTGTTGAACAACGCCGCAAATCCGTCAGCTCCGTTTCATTAGACGAAGAAATGACAAACATGATCCAATTCCAGCATATGTACAACGCCGCAGCAAGAATGATCACTTTGCAGGATGAAATTTTAGACCGAATTATAAACGGCATGGGACTGGTCGGGAGATAAAGTAAAATTGACTGTTGAATAACCATAGTGGAAAATGAAAGCAAAAATTGTCGGGTTCAGAATGTATGAAATGAAATAAGGCGATGAAGTGCAAATCATATAAGGAATGTACTATTTGCACGTTATGAATTCATACAAAAAATTTATTTAATGAAAGAGAGGTGCAGCATATGCGTGTCACTCAATCGATGCTTGCGCAAAACTCGCTCCGCCATTTAAGTAAAAGCTATGAACTGCTGGGAAAATATCAAGATCAGATGTTGACAAGAAAAAAAATCACCCGCCCGTCCCAAGATCCCGTTGTAGCAATGAAAGGATTGTACTATCGGACAAACTTAAAGGAAGTTGAACAATATAAACGAAATTTATCAGAGGCTTACCTTTGGATCGAAAATTCTGAAGCGGGACTAGAACAGGCCAACCAAGGGCTGCAACGAATACGCGAGCTTTTGATTCGGGCAAAAAACGGTACAAATTCAGAAGACGAACGTGATGCGGTTGCCCGCGAAGTGAAACAAATTAAAGACGACCTTGTTGCTGTCGCCAACACACAAGTGGCAGGCCGCTATATTTTTAATGGAACGAAAACAGACTCAGCGCCTGTCAGCGGCGACCCGCCTGTCGTTAATAATAACAATGAACCGTTTAAAATCGAGCTTTCAAAAAACATTCAAATCCAAGTGAATATAACGCCTGACAATGTCTTTAACCAAGCAATGTTCAATACTATTCAGGACATCCAAAATGCTTTGGAAAACAACGACACAACGAACTTGGACAGCCTGCTCGGCCAGCTTGATGACCATATTGATGCTCTTAACGCTGAACGGGCTGAGCTTGGCGCCCGTTACAACCGGATTGAGCAGATGGAAAACCGTATCGGTCAACAGGAAGTAATCTCTACAAAAATTTTGTCAGACAATGAAGATGCCGACATTGAACGGGTCATCATCGACTTGAAAGAGCAAGAAAGCGCGCACAGAGCAGCGCTTGCTGTCAGCGCCCGCATCATTCAGCCAAACTTAGTTGATTTTTTGCGATAATGTGAGAGCGAAAGGACCTGCATAAAGGTCCTTTTTGTTCATCGTTATGACTTTGTTTTTGCCCCATGTTTTCCTGCTTCTAAAGGGTTCACAGTTTTTATCGAAGAAATTTCAATTCCCGGCTAATTAGATTTTGCATTGTTCTTAGTATATAGTTTGTTCCTATCATTGAGGAATTTTAATTGTATCGTAATAGTTGAAACCCAATAAAAATTGTTTGTTGGTTTGCACCAACGGAGTTAAGATGAGAATTTCTTTTCTGCTTTAAAACTTTTGTTGTCAGTCGAGGTGAGAGAAATGCTCCTGCCGCAAATTAGAATGGAAAGCCAAATGGCGAAAATTGCGATTAGCACCACTCCTGGAAAGCAGTCAATCAAACAGCCGAAAGCGGATATCGATTTACAGCCGGCGAAAGTAGCGATGGAAATCAACCGCACTCCTGGAAAATTGACAATCGATCAAACGAAAGCGTGGGAAGATCGAAATTTAGCTGATACGTTCCGTTTCATTGAAAAAATAGCTGAGGAAGGCTATCAAGCTTGGCTTGAAGGTATTGCCCGCCGCGCCGAGCAAGGAGATGAACTGATGAAAATTGAAAACGGCGGCAGCCCGCTGGCTGATCAAGCGAAAGAAAACAGCGAATCCCCGATGTATGAAGTGAATGTCGGCTGGATTCCATCATTGTTCAGTGTGAAATTTGATTACGAACCAAGCAAGCTTGATATTAATTGGCATCTGAAAAAAGCCGAATTTCGTGCCATTCCCAATAAGCCGGTCATTCATTACGACCGTGGCAGAGTCGATATAAAAATCGCCCAATACCAAAAGTTAAAAATCGACTTTGCCAACCTCACCTTTAAAGGACCAAACTTTGAAATGAACATATAAAGGTTGTGAGAACATGAGACTAAAGACAAAATATCATGGTGAAATAGAAGCCGCAAGCGACAGCATCATCCAATTTCCATCGGGAATTCCGGGGTTTTTAGATGAAAAGCAATTTGTGCTTTTGCCATTTGGCGCCGAATCGCCATTTTTTATTTTGCAATCGGTCAACACAAAGGAACTTGCTTTTGTCATGACAATTCCTTTTTTATTTTTCAAAGACTATGCTATCGACTTAGACGATGCGACGATTGAGCAGCTGGAAATCGAGTCGGAACAAGATGTCGCTGTCTATGTGATTTTGACGGTAGAAGACCCGTTCGAAAACACAACCGCCAATCTGCTTGCACCAATCATCATCAACCAGAAAAACAAACGGGCCAAGCAAGTGATTTTAACAGGCACTACTTATAAAACGAAGCATCCACTTATGGAACAGAAGGAGGTGTGAAGCCGTGCTCATTTTAACAAGAAAGCTGAACGAATCCATCATTATCGGCGACAACATCGAAATCACCATCACCGCCATCGAAGGCGACCAAGTCAAACTCGGCATTAAAGCTCCAAAACAAATCGACATCCACCGAAAGGAAATATACGACACCATTCAAACAGAAAACAGCGCGGCTTCCCGCACCGACCTTGACCTGTTAAAACATTTTCAAGAAAAGCTCAACAAAAATAAACCTGAGGTTTGAGCTGGAAAACTGTAACCAAACAAGAATTTTTAACAATTTTATTTTTCTATTAAAAAAGTCCCATTTTTTCTTTAAACCCTATTAAACATCAACAAAACAATCCGATATAAAACATGTAAAGAGCAGCGGCGGCCGACGCGGCTCTTTACATACCACATGGAAGTGGAAAAACGACAATTCAAGGAGGAAAAAATCATGAGAATTAACCACAACATCTCGGCGTTAAACACTTACCGCCAACTTTCATTTAACAACACACAAACTGCGAAAAACCTTGAAAAACTTTCTTCCGGCTACCGCATCAACCGCGCTGGCGACGATGCAGCAGGTCTTGCGATCTCTGAAAAAATGCGCGGCCAAATCCGCGGGTTGGAAATGGCACAAAAAAATGCTCAAGACGGCATTTCTTTAATTCAAACTGCTGAAGGAGCTCTAACAGAAACTCATGCCATCCTTCAACGTCTACGTGAGCTTGCTGTACAAGCTTCGAATGATACAAATGTTGAAGCTGATAGAAAGGCTATAAAAGATGAAATTGACCAATTGGTGGAGGAAATCGATCGAATTGCTGAAACGACTGAGTTTAACACACAAAAGTTATTAAGCGGGAATTTTTCTAGTAAATATTTACAGATAGGTGCTAATAAAGGTCAAACAATCACAGTCTCTATTAACAATATGAATGCAAACGCACTTGGTGTAGATAGTTTGGAAGTTGACGATGTTACAAAGGCAAACGCTGCAATTTCTGCTATTGATACAGCGATTAGCAAAGTTTCATCTGAACGTTCTAAACTTGGTGCAATTCAAAACCGTTTAGAACACACAATCAACAATTTAGGTGCTTCTGCTGAAAACTTAACTGCTGCTGAATCACGTATTCGCGACGTAGATTATGCTTTAGCCGCTTAACTAATCGGCGACAAGCACAGTCGTCCTAACTGGAAACGGTTAGGAGTATGACCGGGTGAATTGCTGGAAACCCCTTAGAGCCTTTGGCGCCACAACGAAGCTGGAAACGGCAAGCGTGATGGCTTGAAAAGCCAAAGGATTGGGCAACCGAGCAGCCAAGCTCCTGTCTCGAAAGAGTGGAGAAGGTTCAACGACTAGGACATACCGCCTAAGGCGAATGCTATGGTGATGAAGTCCGTAGGATGAACAGGATTCTTCCATCGTCCTGCTTCAATCCGAAGTGCCCGGCCCCTAACAGGTAAAGCTGAGGGTGAAGATATAGTCTAGTCATTTGTGAAAGCAAATGTTCGCACGATGGCGAAAGAAATGATGGAATTCACGAAGAACAACATTCTTTCTCAAGCTGCTCAAGCGATGCTGGCTCAAGCAAATCAGCTGCCTCAAGGAGTTTTGCAATTACTTAGATAAGAAATGGAATAGATATTATTATAATAATAAAAGAATAGATAGCCATGGGGCTATCTATTCTTTTATTCAGGGAGGAACGTAAAATGATATTTGTAAACGATCAGTTAGTTGTACAAGATACAACTTTAGAAGAGGCATTAACAAAAATAAAAGAATATTTGTGGAAGCATCATTTAATTATTATAAACAATGAAAATGTTCCTTTAACAGATTCGCAATTGGAAGAAGTGATTAAACAAAACGAGAACCAGCAAGTTTTTTTTAAAGCGATTAAGATAAAAGAATTATTATTCGAAATTTATTCAGAATTAAACGATTACGTAGACAAAATTGAACAATATATTGATAATATTAGGGATGAAGAAAACTATTCTTCTGTTCAAGAAGCTTTTGCGAATGTTGTAGAAGCATTAATTGAGTTTTCAAATACACAAAAATACCTGGATATAAACGTGATTGATCCAAAAAGATTGGAGGAATTTTCTTTAAAGGCATTGCGACAGACCCAATTAGGTAATGTAGAATATGTGCTTGATTTAATGGAATACGAACTTGTTCCATTGTTTAAAAGGCTATTAAAGCAATTGGAAGAAAGGATGTAAAGATGAAGTATCAAATTGTATCTCAAATAGCTGATGATGGTTCTAAAATATTCCTTTTTTCAGACGGATATAAACAAATACCTTTGAATTCTATATATTCACCAGAAAAAGAAGCACAGCGTTTTATTAAAAAAATGGGAGTCGTAAAAAATCATTTAGTAATTATTATTGGTGTTGGAAATGGAGCGTTGATCGACTGTTTGGTTAATAGCCATGTATATAAGGAATCCGCTCATTTTATCTTTGTTGAACCATTTAAAGAAATTGCTCTTTCTGAAAATACATTGAATTTAATTAAAAATGAAAAAAAGCTCAGTTTTTACTATGTGGATGAGTTGACTTCTCTTGTATTTTCTCAATATTTATCTGCCTTTATTTCATTACCGACAAGTATATTAATTCATCCAAACTATCAAAAAATTGACCCTTCAATATTGAAAAAATGTTTACAAATTATTAATGATGGTATTAAAACAAGAAAAATTATGAACAATACTGAATTGAAATTCGCCGTTGATTGGATTATTGAGCCTTTATTAAATTACCCTTATATTGACAAAGCTATAAATTTGAAAGATTTAAAAAATAAATATGCTGGTGAGAGAGCTGTTCTCATTGCTTCTGGTCCTTCTTTGAAACAAAATATGGGCACAATCAAAAAGATTCAATCATCTGCTTACACGTTTTCAGTAGGTTCTGCTTTACGGGCTGTTTTAACAAACGGAATAACACCTGATTTTGTTTTAAGTATAGATGCTGGTGATATCAACTATGAAACGCATTTTAAAGATTTATATTATGATGGGACATTAATTTTCGAAACATTGTCAAATTCTAATATACAAAGAAATCATAAAGGAACTCTTGTCGTATCACGTTCGCTAAATGATAATATATCCTCATTAACTTTTCCTGATTTGCATACATTTCAATTTAATTCGCCTTCTGTTGCAATTTTTACTTTGCAAGTAATCGCTTATTTAGGTTTTTCAGAAGTATACTTAATTGGACAAGACTTGGCTTTAGTCGATGGAAGATATTATGCAGATGGTATTCGTGAGCACGGAGGCGCAAAGTCAGTAAAAATTGAAACAGAAGTGGAAAATAATCGAGGGGAAATGGTCGGAACTACGCATGCTTTAAAAATCTTTTTAGAATCTTTTGAAAATGTTATTAAAACATTTTCTAATATTAAAATTTATAATTTATCCGAATTTGGAGCGAAAATAAAAGGAACTGAGTTTATTCATCCAAATTCAATAAAAGAGTTACCAGAAAGAAAAGCAATTCAGTTAGAACGTCTTCATGCTATCAATGCAGGTATTGGCCTAGACAACATTAAAGAAGTAATACATAAATTTGAACAGGTTTTGGAGCAAATGAAAAAAGCTAAAAAATCAATTGAAAGGCTGCTTAAGATTGGGAGCATTTCAAATGATGATATGAAAAAAATTTTGAAATCCTTCAGGAAAATTAGCAAAGAACCTCTTATTGAAAAAGTAATTATGTCAAATTTAACTTTTATGTTTAATAAAATAGTTAATAAATTTGAATATTTTGAGGACAAAGCGAAATATTCAAATGACGATTTATTGGCTTTGACAGAAGAACTAAAGAATTTTTATCTGTTAGTTATAAATTACATAGAGGATGTCGTTTCAGATAAAAGGATTACAAAACTGATTAAATAGTTGTAAGAATAATTTTGGATTTGTGTCAAGAGCGGTTGTGTTAAACGGTAAATACTTACGGCTCATATCAAGTCAGTTAACAAACCGTGTGGACAAAATCACCAATGGATAGGTTGAAAATGGCGAATTGTCAGTAGAAGTAAATAGGGGCTGTCCAGAAAGTCAAAATCCACTGAAATCGAAACATCATAAGCATTGATATATCAGCGTTTCTAAAACATTAAAGGGGCGTCTATAAGCCGGAAAATCGACTTATTAGACAGCCCCAAATAGAAGTTAATTCATGAAAATTTAATAACTTGCACCGTTATTTACGACAGTGAATGAAAAAGATGAAGTATTAATAAAATTATTTTACAAAGCATTTCTCCGACCAATGACACAATTTGAAAATGAATTTGCATCAAAGGAATTAATCGCTATCCCTAACAGCTCTGATCTGAGACCCACAAGGCAAAAGTAATTATGACATGATATAGACCCTAATTGCAGATGGGATTGTATCTGTATGAAAAAGGTTTAAACAATGTATACAAAAAGATATTAGAAATTGTCAATTGATATTTTTAAGCAGATAAAAATAATTGGTCAGAATAGAAGATGAGGAAGGATTCAAAATGATATTAGATAAAAAAGTTGTTTTAATTACAGGTGGAACAGGATCTTTTGGTAAGATGTTTGTAAAAAAAATATTAGAATATGATGTAAAAAAAGTCATCGTATTTAGCCGTGATGAATTAAAACAATATGAAATGGCACAGGAATATAAAGATCCAAGAATTCGCTTTTTTATTGGTGATGTCAGGGACAAAGAACGGTTATATCGCGCGTTTGATGGGGTTGACTATGTTGTCCATGCAGCGGCTATGAAGCAAGTACCGGCTTGTGAATACAATCCGTTTGAGGCGATTAAGACAAATATCCATGGTGCTCAAAATGTGATTGAAGCTGCTATTGATCGAGGAGTAAAACGAGTGATTGCACTAAGTACTGATAAAGCGTGCAGTCCAGTAAATCTTTACGGAGCCACGAAACTAGCATCAGACAAGCTATTTGTTGCGGCTAATTCTTATGTTGGTGATAAGGAAACGAGATTTTCCGTAGTTCGTTATGGAAATGTAGTTGGCAGCCGTGGAAGTGTTGTTCCTTTCTTTAAAAAAATTCGTCATACAGGTAAATTACCGATTACAGACGAACGGATGACTCGTTTCTGGATCACACTTGATCAAGGTGTTCAATTTGTGATTGACTCTCTTGCGAGAATGCAAGGTGGAGAAATCTTTGTTCCGAAAATTCCAAGTATGAGAGTCGTAGACTTAGCAAAAGCGATTGCTCCGGAATGCGAAATTGAGATTGTTGGAATTCGACCAGGAGAAAAATTACATGAGGCGATGATTACAGAGGATGACGCAAGACATACTGTTGAGTTTGATACATACTATGTTATCCAACCGGAATTTCCTTGGTGGTCACGAGAATCAGTGAAAGGTGGAAAGCCCCTTCCAGAAGGTTTTAAATATACAAGTGATACAAACACGCAATGGTTAACGGTAGAAGAGCTACGAGCGTTAGTAGAAGAAATGTAATCATAGGAGGTATGATTTTGGATACGAATGAGTACAGTATTATATTTAAATCTTCATCGGATGAAAGGAAAAAAAGGCTTGAATTTGTAGATATTTTAAAAAATACTCCAATACCAGACAACGAGCTTTTAATGAATTTAGGATTATATTTAAACCGACAGCTGTTTAGTCGGATACTTTTTATGCATGAACTCTATAAAAAAATAATAAATGTTCATGGTGTAATTATGGAATTTGGTGTAAGATGGGGACAAAATTTAGCTCTATTTGAAGTGTTTAGGGGGATATATGAACCTTATAATTATACAAGGAAAATAATAGGGTTTGATACGTTTTCTGGTTTTCCTTCAGTTAACAAAAAAGATGGAAAAAGTGTAAGAAAAGGTGATTATTCTGTTAGCGAAAATTATGAAGAGTATTTAAAAAAAGTTTTAGATTATCATGAAAGCGAAAATCCAATCCCACACATTAAGAAATCAGAAATTGTCAAAGGGGATGCTACAAAAACCATTTTTGAATATTTAGAAGCACACCCAGAAACAGTTATTGCACTTGCTTATTTTGATTTCGACTTATATGAACCAACTAAGGTTTGTTTGGAAGCAATTCGCGATCGATTGACAAAGGGGAGCATAATAGGATTTGATGAATTAAATCATCCTCAATTTCCTGGCGAAACATTGGCGGTGAAAGAGGTTTTAGGATTAGATAAGTATAAAATTCAAAGATCTCCTTTAAATCCTTATGTATCTTACATTGTTATTGAATAAGTTTTTACTTATGAGTGATTTTTTACTCCGAACTCAGGCATGAGAATAACAGTTTTGGTCAACGGTTATTTTCACAGAAAAAGCTTGAGAAAATGAGTAGGTGAATTATGTATTACAAATGTTTATCTGAACAAACATTTATACATGGAAATTTTTTATCTCATTCGACATTTTTGACTGAAAAAACCATTAACCAAATGGAAACCGTAGATTCTAAAATAAATAAGTTTGAGCAACAGAAAAAAAAGAAAGATTTCGATAAGAGCAATGTACTGATCACAAGTATATCTAAAAAAGTAGCTTTACTTAAACAAGTAAGGGAAGCGGCTGAAAAATTGGGTACGATCGATAAAATTTATGGTGGAGACGTCAACAATAAATGTATTGGTTTATATTTTGTTGATAAATTTTGGAAAATGCCAGAACTAGAAGATTTAAAAATTGATCAACTAATTAATTATTGTAAAGATAATAATATTAAATATATTATTCCATCACGTGATGGAGAACTTGCATATTTTGCTCAACACAAGGAATTATTATGTGCTAATGATATTTATGTAATGGTTTCTAGTCCACCATCCATTAATGTAACCTTGGATAAATATTTATTTGCTAAAGAGTTGAAGAGATTAGGGTATCCAGTCATTCCGACAGCATTAGATATGAAAGAAATAGATAGTCCATCCTTAGTTGTAAAAGAGCGTTATGGAGCAGGATCTAGAAATATAGGAATTAATTTGGACAGAGAAGAAGCTGTACAGCATGCTTTAAGTTTAAATAACCCTATTTATCAGCCTTATATTAAAGGAGAAGAATATAGTGTTGACTTATATGTAACTTCTAAGAAAAAAACAAAAGGTGTAATTGTAAGAAAGCGAGATGTTATTGTCAATGGTGAGTCGCAAATAACGACTACTATAAGAAATGAAGGACTTGAGGAAATATGTGCAGCATTAGCAGAGGATTTAAATTTATTTGGTCATATTGTTATGCAGGTGATTATTGATCAAAAAGAAAATTACCATATTATTGAGGTGAATGCACGTTTTGGTGGTGCATCTCATTTAAGTATTAAAGCTGGATTAGACAGTTTTTATTGGTTTTTTCTCGAGTCTTCGGGACATAACATAGACGTTTATCCTTTTATTAGAAATAAAGAAGAATTGAAATTGATTAGATATCCAGAAGATCTAATTATTTAGGAGAGGATTATTTTGTTTGATAAAGTAGTGCTAAATAAATATGGTTTTTATGAATTAAAGAATAAGCCCAATCCTTCAGAACTTGAGCAGTATTACTCAAAAATGTATTATCAAGAATCAAATTCTACGTATAGAAAAAGTTATTCTGACGAAGAAATTAAATATTTTTATAACAAAATTGAACAAAAGCATATAGTAGTCCAAAAGCTTTTAAATAAAAAAGAAGTCTTAAGATTTTTAGATGTTGGATGTGGAGAAGGATGGGCACTAAAGTATTTCAGTAATCATTCTTGGGAAGTAAAGGGGTTAGATTATAGCTCTTACGGTTGTGAAATGATGAATCCTGAATGTCTTCCTTATATTATCCAGGGAGATATATTTGAGAACCTCGACTTGTTAATAGACACAGGAGAAATCTATGATGTTATTTTGCTTGATAATGTATTAGAACATGTACTGAATCCAGAAGAACTATTAAATAAATTAAAAAAGATAGCAAATAAAGATACAATTTTAATTATTGAAGTACCGAATGATTTTTCCATCGTTCAAAAGAAATTGCTTGAACTTGGAAGTATTCAAGAACCATTTTGGATTGTTGTGCCAGATCACATTTCTTATTTCAATAACAAAGGATTAACTAATCTTTGTGAAGCAGTAGGGTGGAAGAAAGAATTATTATTAGCGGATTATCCAATTGATTTGAATTTATTAAATGAAGAAACAAACTATATCCTAAATCGAAAAGTAGGAAAAAGTGTTCATCAAAAAAGAATAATAATTGAAAATTTACTTCACGAAATCTCTATCGATGATACGATTCGTTTGTATAATGTTTTAGCTGAAATGGGACTAGGTCGAAATATCGTTGGATTCTTCCGTTTAGGAGGTTAGAGACGGATTTATATGATTGTTGTATTTGATTTAGATGATACTCTTTATGATGAGTTAACGTATGTAAAAAGTGGTTTTCAAGCTGTAGCCGCTTTTTTATCAAAAGAGTTGTCTGTTTCGGAACAAGAGCTTTTTGAGTGGATGTGGGAGCGACTTCAAACGAATGGGAGAGGCTCCATCTTTGATGATTTATTAATAAAGTATAATCATTTTTCAAAGAAATTGGTTAAACAAAGTATTTCTGTCTATCGGATGCATACGCCAAATATTACATTGCCACAAGAAACGTTAGAATGTTTGGAAACTATTTACAACTATCCTAAATATATTGTCACAGATGGGAATAAAATTGTTCAACATAAAAAGCTTCAAGCTTTAGGACTATATAAAAAGATGAAGTGTTGTTATATAACACATCGTTATGGTATTCGGAATGCTAAACCTTCGGCCTACTGTTTTTGGCATATAGCTAAACGTGAAAAGGTTCCTCCTGAAAAAATTGTTTATGTTGGTGATAATCCGCAAAAAGATTTTGTTGGTATTAAACCACTCGGGTTTCGAACGATTCGAGTGATGACAGGTCAGTATCGACATTTAGAAATGGCAAATGAGTTTGAAGCAGATATCCGCATTCCGTCTCTGAAACAATTGAAAGATGTTTTAGATAGAATAAAATTAGAAAAATGAAAATGTATATGCTAGAGATACGGAATATCTGATAAACATGATTTTCTACGACAGAAGAGAATAAAATGATCAAATGAGAATGTGAACTGTGGACATAAGTACGGGATAAATGACTGCAAGAATTAAACGAGATGTATAAAACAATAGGGGCGGTTAAAAGAGTCATAAGTGAAACAATTAGTTTCAATACTTGTCTGGAGCATACGATTGTATAGGAACATTTAGGAACTTATAAAGCTCTTGGACTAAAACTTTTCTTAAAGATGAAGCAAATTGAGTTTCTTCTTAATATATCGAGATACAAGGAAGAGTGAATATTTTTACAGATAAAGGGGGATTTATTGCTACTAAAGACTGCTGATGAATAGGAATGTATATTTAAAGAGAAAAAGCATAGTGAATTAAATGAAAAATGATTGAAATGATGAGATGGGCAGTTGCATAACATTTATTCGATCAAAGGAGAGCGATTTGTATGAAGCCTTATCAGAATTGCAGTTTCCAGTCAAAAATATATTGAAACAAGAAATTAAATTCTAATTAATTTATCACAGCAAGAAATTTTTGAGAAAACCAAGGAGATAAAAATAGGGTTTGGTGATCTAGCAATCATATCAATGTATATTTGTATTTGAATCGATTTTATCACAAATGATTAAGTTGCCAAAGAATGAAAACAATTAACTTTTGAGGAGAAAATGGTCAAAGTTTGTGAAAGACCAAACTGAAATAGGAATATTTAATAATATTTGGAAGTGATCGTATGAAAACTATTGTCGTCATCCAAGCCAGAATGGGTTCATCCCGTTTGCCGGGAAAAATTTTAAAACCGTTAGGCGAGCATGATGTTCTTACATATGTTGTAGAACGTTGTAAAAAAATAGATGGTGTGAGTGATGTCATTGTTGCAACTTCTACTTTAGCTCAAGATGATCAAGTAGAAGATTGGTGCAAGCGCCATGGATTTTCATTCTTTCGAGGGGCGGAAGAGGATGTGTTAGACCGCTACGTTCAATGTGCAAAAGTTTATGAGCCTGATTATGTGATGCGTGTTACAGCAGATTGTCCGTTTGTTGATTTTGAAATGGCAAATGAGATTGTGAAACTGATGGAACAGAAAAAAGTCGATATTATTGATTTAGCTGGAGAATTACCAAGAGGACTGGCTGTTGAATTAATCTCTTATCAGGCTTTGAAGTATATTCATCAACATGGTCATGAACCTCGCCATCGCGAACATGTCACTTATTATGCTTATGAATTTAGAGAAGAATTTGAACGGATTTCCTATTCAGTACCAGCTAATCGTCAGCACCCAGAGTTAAGAATTACTCTGGATACAGAGGAAGATTATGCCCTTTGCAAAGCAGTGGCGGATCATTTTAAAAATCCATTAGTTTCTAGTGTTGACGTTATTGATTTCTTATTAAAGCATCCTGAAATCGCAATTTTAAATAAACATATCCAACAAAAACCTGTTGTTTGAGGGAAAAGATGAATATTTTAATACGAACAGATGCGTCTGTGCAAATAGGTACGGGTCATGTGATGAGATGTTTGACGATTGCTCATGAAATGCGGAAGCGTGGACATCAAATTACTTTTGCCATGAGAAAGCTTCAAGGTCACTTAGCGGCCGTTGTTGAAAAACAAGGTTTTCATGTTGAAATGTTACAGTACGAAGGTGATTTTCAATTCGAGAAAGATGTAAAAGAAATTCAGCAATTGTTTTTAAGGCAAGATTACGATATTTGTATCATTGATCACTATAGGATTGATGAAAAATGGGAAAAAATGATTCGCCCTTTTATTAAAAAATTGATTGTCATTGATGATTTAGCAAACCGCTCTCATGATTGCGACATATTACTTGACCAAAATGTTGTGAATAATTATGAACATCGATACGATCACCTCGTGCCAAAGCATTGCAAAAAGCTGCTCGGACCTAAATATTTAATTTTACGAGAAGAGTTTACAAAAATTCGTGAAAAGATACGCCCTAGAAAAGCCGTTGTACAAAATTTGCTTATTTTTATGGGTGGAAGTGATCCGACCGGAGAAACGTTAAAAGTGATGAAGGCTTTCGAAAACTTTGCTGGTTCCTTTCATCATGTGGATATCGTTGTGGGGCAAGCAAATCCCGATAAAGAAACTGTGCGTACATATTGCGAAAAGTTCGGCTTTGCGTATCATTGTCAAATCGATTATTTGGCATCATTGATGGCGAAAGCGGATTTTTCTATTGGAGCTGGCGGCAGTACTACATGGGAACGTTGTTATGTGGGGTTACCTTCTTCAAGCACGATTGTTGCGGATAATCAAATTGAAGCAACAAAAAAGGCTGCACAGCTCGGAGTTGTTATCAATCTCGGTTGGCATGAAAAAGTAACAAGTAAAACATACGAAAAATTGCTTTACCAGATAATTGAACAAAAAGAAACCATTCAAAAAATGAGTATAAAAGGCTTGCAGTTGACAGAAAACCCAGATGGTCCGAATCCATGGGTGACTCCAATGTTAGAAATGTGGTGATAAAATGATTCAGATAGGTAATAGAAAAATTGGAAAAGGTGAAAAACCTTTTATCATTGCGGAAATGTCAGGGAATCATAATCAATCTTTAGAAAGAGCCTTAAAAATCGTTGATCTTGCGGCGGAAGCGGGTGTTGATGCGGTAAAACTGCAAACATACACCCCTGATACAATGACTTTAGATATTCATACAGGCGAATTTTTTATTGAGAGTGAGACAAATATTTGGAAAGGTCAATCATTATATAACCTGTATAAAGAAGCATACACGCCGTGGGAATGGCATGAAGCGATCTTTGAACGTTGCAAAAAGCACGGATTGCTTGCTTTCAGTTCCCCTTTTGATGAAACAGCAGTTGATTTTTTAGAAACATTAAATGTGCCAGCTTATAAAATTGCTTCATTTGAAAATATAGATATACCGTTAATTAAAAAAGTGGCTGCTACAGGAAAACCTGTTATTATTTCGACTGGAATGGCTACTGTTGCGGAATTGGATGAAGCAGTTCAAGCTGTTCGTTCAGAAGGCAATGACCAAATAATATTATTGAAATGTACAAGTACATATCCTGCAACACCAGAAAACTCAAATCTTGCAACGATCTCTCATATGCGAGAATTGTTTGGAGTTGAAGTCGGCTTGTCTGATCATACGATGGGCATTGGGGCAGCGGTGGCAGCCGTAGGTCTTGGTGCAACGGTAATTGAAAAACATTTCACCACTTCCCGTGCAGAAGGAGGAGTAGATGCTGCGTTTTCGCTAGAGCCCCATGAAATGAAAATGCTTGTTGAAGAAACGGAACGAGCTTGGCTTAGCTTAGGTGTTGTTCATTACGGCCCTACAAATGCGGAAAAGCCTTCGCTTGAACATCGACGTTCTCTTTATGTTACAGAGGATTTAAAGGCAGGGGATACCATCACCAAAGAGAATGTTCGTGCGATTCGGCCTGGACATGGATTGCCGCCAAAATATTATGATATAGTTCTTGGCAAAACAATTAAAAAAGACGTCAAAAAAGGAACCCCATTAAGTTGGGACATATTGTTGTAAATGAAGGTGGAACAATGAAAAAAAGGGAATCTTTCCTTTCCTACGGACAACAATGGATTACGGATGAAGATATCGAAGCGGTCGTAGCTGTGCTAAAATCGCCTTTTTTAACGCAAGGACCAAAAATTGAAGAGTTTGAACGAAAAGTAGCCGATTATGTTGGAGCGAAATATGCCGTTGCTTTTTCGAATGGAACAGCGGCTCTTCATGGAGCCTGTTTTGCTGCCGGGATCAGCGAGGGAGATGAAGTCATAACAACCCCGATAACGTTTGCAGCTACTTCAAACGCAGTTCTTTATTGTGGGGGAAAGCCTGTCTTCTCTGATATAGATGAACGGACATACAATATTGATCCTAAAGAAATACGAAAACAGATTACAGCGAATACGAAGGCAATTATCCCGGTTGATTTTACCGGCCAGCCGGCTGATATGGATGCCATTATGGAGATAGCTGATGAATTTGGGCTTGTGGTGATCGAGGATGGTGCTCATTCCCTCGGAGCAATGTATAAAGGTCGAAAAGTGGGCACACTTGCGGATATGACCATGTTTAGCTTTCATCCTGTAAAACCGGTTACGACTGCAGAGGGTGGAATCATTGTCACCGATTCCGAGGAATATTACGAAAAACTAAAACGTTTTCGTTCCCACGGCATCATTAATCAAAATTTATCAAGGGATGAAGGTCCATGGTATTATGAAATGATTGATTTAGGCTTCAACTATCGTATGACAGATATACAAGCCGCGTTAGGGATTTCACAAATGGACAAGTTGGATCGTTTTATTAAGCGTCGCCGGGAAATTGCCAACATGTACAATGAAGCTTTTAAAGATCTGGATTGTGTTGTCTTGCCAAAGCAGCTTGAAGGAACGAAATCAGGCTGGCATTTATATATGCTGCAATTAAAACTGGATAGGCTGGCAAGGAGCCGAAGGGAAATTTTTGAAAATATTCGCGCCGAAAATATTGGCGTCCATGTTCACTACATTCCTGTCTATTGGCATCCGTACTACCAGAAGTTAGGATATCAAAGAGGGATTTGCCCAAAAGCGGAACAATGGTATGAACAAGCGTTAACATTGCCGATTTTCCCTAGAATGACAGATGAGGATGTAAGGGATGTTATCGAAGCGGTGAGAAGAAATATTTATTAAACGAAGAAATTGGGTGAAAAAATGGCTAAGAACCACCAATTGAAAATTCCTGCTCATCCCAGTATTTATACAGGAAACAACAAAGGAAGACAACTTAATATATACTTCTCGGAACCTGAAACTGGCGTAAATGAAGATACAGGATTATTAATACTTATACCTGGATTTGGAGCAAATAGTCAATCTAATGTTTATAAAAGGTACTGTCAAGAATTTTGTGTAATGTAAGATAGATAGGGTATCTCTGAAATGGATTTAGATATAGAGAGGGATATTTCCTCCACACAGGAGACTGAATATTCAGTCTCCTGTGTGGAAAGAGAGAATCCCCCTTATCTCATTGATTTACATTATTTGGTTAATTGTAACGTTCTTCAAACATTCGTTGAAGGGCTTCATGTGCTTCGGCAAATCCTCGCAACTTTCGCCCTGCCCATTTCTCATTAAAATCTTGGATGGTCAAATACACGACTTTTTCAGCGGCTTCTAAACTACTCAAACTGTTCATCGGCTTTAGACGTTTCCGAATCTCTTTGATCGTTCGTTCAATGGCATTGGTCGTGTAAATCAAACTTCGAATACTGCTTGGATAATCCATAAATGTAAGGAGGACATCCAACTCATTGGCCCAAGATTGAACTTCTCTCGGATACTTGCTGGACCATTTCGACTCAAACTGTTGAAACATCTGTAACGCCATCTCCTTATTCGGTGCGCGATAAATCAGTTTGAGATCCTCTGCCACTTCAAATTGATCTTTTTTCCGAACACGATTTAAGGTATTACGTACTTTGTGAACGACACAGCGTTGCACATCGGCTTTCGGATAAACCGTCTTAAAGGCTTCCTCTAAACCCGGTAGTCCATCGAATACGCCTAGAAGTACTTCCTTGACGCCTCTTTTGTAGAGGTTTTGAAGAATTTCTTGCCATACATAAGCACTTTCTTGTCCTCCTACGAAGAAGTCGAGAATTTCACGATACCCTTCTTCGTTTACACCTAACACGACATAAATGACCTCTTTTTCTACCGTATCTCGACGAAGTTTCACGTACAACCCATCCAAATATAAGACCGAATATCGCTTTTGTAGAGGACGTGTGTGCCATTTCGCAATGTCTTCCTTTACCACATCCGTGATATGACTAATCGTTGTTGGTGAGTAGGCATTTCCTAAAATTCGTTCGATAAACTTGCCAATTTCACGCGTACTCATCCCACTTTGATACATTTTGATGATGGCTTCCTCGAGCCAGCCGGTATGGCGTTGGTAAGGGGTGAACAACTGCGTTTGAAATTCCCCGTTTCGGTCTCTTGGAACAGAAAGGACCATACTGCGTATCTAGGTTTCGCTGATAGTAGCCGTTTCTCATATTTGACGTTCCAGTCTGTTCCATTTCGAGGAAATGTTTTATTTCTTCACGCATGATGAGTTCTAATTTTTCCTTTACAAACTGGCGAATCGCACTTTCCAGTTGATTGACCCAGTCTACATTCGGTATACTTTTAGACATAGGTAGGGTTCTCCTTTCTCTAAGATTTTTGGCCAAATCAGAGAATACCCTACCTTTTTCTTTTGGTCTAGCAAAATGCTTTACACAAACTTTTATACATCATCTTATAAAAAAATGAGACAGCAATTTGCTGATCAATATAATTTGATTACGATACAATGCGATTATTTTGGAAGCGAGTTTATGCAGGATTCTAAGAGAGTGAAATTAAATTTTTCACTTACAGATTTTAAAGATGTTATTGAAGATATTGATTTAATGAAATTAAAATCCATTCAAAATTTTGAAGAATTTATTACAATTTTTGCCAAATATCCAATATCACTGCCTTTTCATGAATTGTTAGATGAAAATATTGAAAATTTTAATGATATGGGTTTCATGCAGGCATTGGATTTATTGACTGCATTATTTGCTGTAAAAATTATTTTAAATGACAATCAATTAAAATATAATGTCAATAAGGTCATTGCATATGGACATTCACACGGGGCTTATTTAGCTTATCTGTGTAATCGTATGGCGCCAAATGAATTTACTTTCATTATTGATAATTCTGCTTGGATGAAGCCTGAGTATTTATATACAAACCGTTTTCTTCATAAATATTATGGTAAATTGACTTTAAACATCGAATTCTCCTATTTAGCAAAAGAATTGGTCAAAGACAAAAATATCTTAACATTATCAAATTTATATAAAGGATTCATAAATAATGCGCAAATTTATTCTTTTTTAGGTACTGACGATAATTTAGTATCAATCAAAGAAAAAGAGAATTTTTGCAAAGGTTTGGGTCAAACAAATTTTTATTTGATTGACCAATCAAAGGTTGATCATAAAATATTTCATTCAACCACACATGGTTTAAATGCTGATTTTTTAGAAATGTTTAAATTTGTAATGGAACAAGTACAATGGGATAAAAAAGAAAAACATAAACGTAATCCTAATACTATTATTAATAGCCATCAATTTGAGTATCGAGTTGATTTTGATAAAGGATTGCCGGTAATGACTGTGAAAAAACTTTAAAAAGACATAAGCGAAACTAAGGGGGATAATGCTCTCTTGAAAGTAGTCATAAAAGTCAGCCTGCAATTTTCATGGTCAAAAATTTGACATGATTTATCGGTTAATACGAAAATCTAAGATTCTTTTTAAAAAACATTTCTGTAAAGATCGATAGGAAAGAAGAGTTGCTGGGAATTTTCGTGTGGCTGCAGCATGTGGAATTTTTTGGCAATAATGCTTTTGCTCTCTCAATGGGGAAAACAAACCTATAATTGCCTAAGTTTTTTGTCATGCTTTACGTTTTGGTGGAGACGAGTCGAGAGTTTCTTGTGCATCTGTTAAGTCAGTGCTATGCCTTCTACTTTTCTTCTTGTTGGCTAAAGCACTTCTCCATGTCTGTTCTTAAAAAATACATTTCTTTTTCCAAACCGTTCATTCTCGATTCTAAGTTGTCCATTCTCGATTCAAGACTATCCATTCTGGATTCCAAGTTGCCCATTCTTGATTCGAGGTCGTCCATTCTCGTTTCCAGCCGGTCGAACCGAGAGTCGATATGCTCTGAATGTTCTTTTAGAGCCTGTAAGATGGTTTTTAATGTTACCTCTTCCATTCTTTTTGCCGCCTCCTTCTTTTTTTAACAATATTATATAAAAAGAAACCTGAAAGATTAAACTTTTTCTCCTTAAAAATTCAGATTTGGTAAAAGCAGCCGATAATAAAAAGGAGTAAACTTTCAATTGGAGTTGATCATATGGATGTTGCTGCGCTCTCTGTTGCACTTAGTCAATCAAATGTTCAGCAGCAAGCAAGTCTATCGGTATTAAAGCTGGCCATGAACACCGCTGAACAAAATGGGAAAAACATTGCGGAAATGCTGAAGGGATCACAGCCTGCCGTCTCTCTTGAGCTGCATCTTGGAAACACTGTTGATTTGAAAGGATAAAAAGATTTGAAATCTTCTTCCTTTGAAAAAGCAGCTGCAACCTGATTTTCTTTCTGAGTTGCGGCTGTTTTTTCTTTTTAAGGAATTCCGAGTCGCTGATTGCGGGCAGCAGCTGTCTGAATGACATGACAACATCCAAAAAAAGATTCAATGGCTCAATCAGGAAAATGTTTAAGGCATTCCGCAGCTTTCATTGTGAAAGACAGAAAAAGGTTTAAAAAATACAGAACATTTGTTCCTGTTTTGTTATAATAGAAACAACAAAGATAAAGGTGTGGTGCAAAGGTGCAATGCAGCATTGTCCGAAGATGGAACAAATTTTACTACCGCTGATAAAAAGTTGATAAGAGCTTATGTCGAGTGCCTCCCTTTTTTCTGCCAGATGTATAGAAGGAGAATATTTTTATGTGGTTCGCGCAAGGCCTGAGGCTCATTGAAAGTATAAAGAGGAAATGCTCATATCAGGAAGAGTAAAAGAATCTTACAAGGGAAAAAGGAGAATAACAAGCAAAAAATGACTTTAAAGTTCATGAACAAATTTTCCGAACAACAGATTGAAGCCATCAGGCAGGCTGTTGAATTAGCACCTAAAAACAAATCATAAAAAAACACTTGCAATTATGGAATTGCCGCTCTTTTGTACGTTCAAGAGTGTTTTTCCGAAGCAGGGTCTCGCGTGAGATGTAAAAGTTAATTTTTCATGAGATCGATTATAAATGACAAGCATCTTGTCAATATTAAAGGCAAATCCTCATAAAATTTTTTTGATGGGCATACATACAAACGAACAGGAGGGATACTCTCATGAAAACAAAAGCGGCAGTGATTCATACCAAAGGGGAAGACTTTAAAATCGAAGATGTGGAGCTATCCGAATTAAAGGCGAATGAGGTATTAGTTAAAGTGGTGGCTTCCGGAGTTTGTCATACGGATGCAGTTGCGAGAGATATGGGGTTGACGCCGTTTCCCGTTGTTTTAGGACATGAAGGCAGCGGAATTGTAGAAAAAGTCGGATCAGGTGTAAAAACTGTGGAGCCGGGAGATAATGTTGTCATTTCTTATGCTTCCTGCGGCCATTGTGAAAACTGTTTAACCGGTCATCCTTCGACATGCGTCAATTTTAATGATTTGAATTTCGGCGGAACGGATGAAGACGGAAATCATCGGATTCATCAGGATAGCAAAGGAATATCAACGTTTTTCGGCCAATCTTCTTTTTCCGCATATGCGATTGCAAATGAGAGAAACGTTGTGAAAGTGGATCAAGAGGTCGACATCTCTCTATTAGGACCGTTGGGCTGCGGAATTCAAACGGGGGCTGGCACGGTTTTAAATAAATTGAAGCCGGAGTTCGGTTCTTCCATTGCCGTCTATGGCTGTGGGGCTGTAGGGTTAAGCGCGATTATGGCAGCCAAAATCGTCGGATGCAAACATATCATCGCTATTGATATTCATGCGAATCGTTTGGAGATGGCGAAAGAATTAGGAGCTACTGCTGCATTAAATAGCAAAGAAGTCGATATTGTGAAAAACATTAAAGAGATTACGAATGGCGGCACTCATTATGCCGTTGAAACGACCGGTGTACCTGTTGTTGTCCGCCAATCGCTTCAAGCATTGCGTCCGCTTGGACAAGTTGCCATTGTAGGTGTTACACCTGAAATGACCCTCGATGTCCACAATGATCTGATGGCAGAAGGGAAAACGATGATGGGTGTGATTGAGGGAGAGGCAGTGCCGCAAGTGTTCATCCCTGAATTGGTTGATTATTATAAAAAAGGCCTGTTCCCGTTTGATAAATTAGTCCGTTTTTACAATTTTGACGATATTAACAAAGCCTTTGAAGATTCCAAGAATGGGTTCACCATCAAACCAATTTTAAAAATCGCACAATAGTTGCTTCTAACGGTGCTGTTTCATTTCCCGACAAGCACTTCTTTGAAGTTTAAAGATTAAATCTAATATATAATCCCGCAGAAATACTTTAAGAATTCTGTGGGATTTTGGTATGTGAGCATTTTGCAAAATTAGATTTTTATTAAAAAGAGTTTTAAAAGAAACCCAAATAAATTGGGGTATTTTGTATCTTTGGTTTACAAATATTCTGTTTGTCCTTTTTTGGGCGTACTTGCAGAATTTTTCGCTTTAAAAATTTTTTAAGCGGTTTGTTGCTTTTTACTCTCTTTTGCCATTGCGAGAGCTGAAACCAGTAATACGATGGCGTTCAAGTAAATATGAGTTTTTACTTTATCGATTCCCCACACATGCAGGGAGTTCGCTGTAAGATAACTTTTCATTCTTGAATTGCACCGTTCTACACTGGTTCGCTCATTGTAAAGTTCTTTCCAACGTTTGGAATCGCGGTGTGGATTAGAGTACCGGCGAAGATCCTTATTCACGTTAATTTTTACTACCATTCCATAGTTGGAGGATGAACAGGCTGCCATTCCTAATGGGCAATCCACTTTTCCGGTTGCGTGTGGACATCTGAATTTGAGCTGGTCCTTATTGGCTCCCCAATAAGTCATTTCGTACCCCATAGAACAGCGTGGGGTTCCATTGGAGGCAATTCCTTCGGGAGTCATTTTCATTACGCAAATTGAGTGGAATAATAGCTTGAGCCCCGATGTTCTTGGCAGATTCGTAGTTTTTAAGCTGGTCGTACCCACCATCCATTATCAGGAAATCAATTTTAGAGTTTGTACAACTCTTTACTTGTTCAATTAATTGTGGTGCGACATCCCCATCGTTGATATGAGCAGGGGTTACTTCAATCGCCATTGGTAATTCACTTTTGGTGTCAACGGAAAGATGCATCTTATAGCCAAACCAAGTAATTTTATTACCGAAGGAATCAAACTTTGCCCCCCAATTGGCGTTGCCTGTTTGTTCACTTCGCTTCTTAGGCTGCTTCTTTTCGTAAGCATCAATGGCGGCACTGTCGATAGCCTGATGTTTTCCATCAATTACTCCTTCCTCTTGAGCTAACTGGACGAGATCTTGAAAGATTCTTTTCACGAGTCCAGTTTTGGTTAGTGAAGAAAATACTCGGCTAAGAGTAGAGATGGATGGTGCAGGCCTGCTAATATCTAAACCACATTGGTAACGAAAACGCAGGTCATTTTTAAATCGATTGTGAAGAGAAGTAAAAGTATCAATACCTTCTAATGGGGCAGCGATAAGAGCCCTTAATATCCCTTCTTTGGAATGTCCTTCAGCCCCTTGGGGTGAAGAACTTTTCAATTGTTTAGCATAAGGACGCAAATCTAGAGCACTAAAAAAGATCGGTAATTTCTCTTTTGACTCTAAAATTTGCAATTCTTCAAAGGAAAATAGACTTTCTTGTAGAATATACAAAGTGACTTCCTCCTTGTGGATTTTTGTGGTTTGGTTACTTCAAAATTCTACAAATAAGGGGTGAAGTCCTTTTTTATGATTTAGAAAACCTTATGGCTCTTGGGTTGAAAAATGTGCAAAATGCTCATCTAAAAAAGCAGCGGATTAGTTGCTGGTAATGAGTTACAAACTTTTTTAAGAACTGTTGACAGACAAAAAGCTCGGCATATGCTGAGCTTTTTGTCATCAATTCACTAAAAAATTTTTTTAAATACCGATTTCCCGTTTCAAAAAGGGAACTATTTTCAATCAAAACCCAGAAAGTGCTGCGAGTATTATGAGATCTTTACAACCGTTCTGCCGCGCAGTTTGCCTTTTAGAATGTTCGATAATGCGTCAGGAAGCTGATCGAGTGTGATTTCTTGCGCAATAGATTCTAGTAATTTATCAGGTTTTAAATCAGCGGCCATTCGCTCCCAAATTTGTTTTCGCAATTCCATTTGGCAATAGACCGAATCGATGCCAAGCAGGTTGACTCCTCGCAAAATAAATGGGAAGACAGTCGTTGGAACGTCGCTGCCTCCAGTTAGCCCACTGACTGCTACAGAGCCGTTGTATTGAATTCTGCTAAGGATTGCAGCAAGGGTTTTCCCGCCTACAGGGTCAACGGCTGCTGCCCAATATTGTTTATCTAACGGACGGATCTGTTCTGGACAAACTTCTTCGCGAGAAAGGATTTCTTTTGCGCCAAGCTCGCGTAAATATTCATGTTCTGTTTCTTTGCCTGTACTTGCGACAACATGATAGTTTCGTTTTGCCAACATGGAAACTGCGATGCTTCCGACTCCACCGGTTGCTCCTGTAACGAGTACTTTTCCTTTGTCAGGAGTTAATCCATTTTCTTCTAAACGATGGACAGACAATGCCGCCGTAAATCCAGCTGTTCCTAAAGCCATAGCTTCTTTTAGTGTCAATCCTTTTGGAAGAGGGACAATCCAATCTGCAGGAATGCGGGCGTATTCGCTGTAGCCGCCGTAATGTGTCACGCCGATTTCATAGCTTGTTGCAATAACTTCGTCTCCCTCTTTAAAGCGCGGATCTTTAGAAGAAACAACAGTGCCGGCTAGATCGATACCTGGTACGAACGGATACGATTTTACAATTTTCCCATTGGGAATGGAAGCTAATCCATCTTTATAATTGACACTGGAATAAGCAACTTTTATGACGACATCTCCTTCTGGAAGGTCATTCATGGAAATGGTTTGTACTTTCACTGAAAAATCTGTCTCCGTTTTGTTCACTACTAACGCTTTGAAGTGGTCCACTCGACATCCCCCTTATTGTTTTTCATATTCTTGCTTTTACGATAACAAAATTATTCTGACCGGTCAAAATATTTTTATCGTCAAAAATTCATGTATAATAGCGTTATGACCGAAGTTCGAGGGGTGTTTTTATGAAGAAAAAAGCAGAAGAAAGGCGAGAACAAATTTTAAGGGCTGCTTTTCAAGCTGTTTCAGATAAAGGGTACGAAACGGTAACATTGCAGGATATTGCTGATTATGCAGGTGTAAGCAAAGGGGTTACGAATTATTACTTTGAAAATAAAGAGGATGTTTTTTTTAGCTTGCTGGAATGGGTGACGGATCGCATTTATCAACATGAGTATAAAGCGGTTAGTAAGCAGACTGCAGCGATAAATAAATTAGAGGCTTATATCCATTCTGTTTTTATCGATCCAAAAAAGAATAAAAAATTTTACAAAGTGTACCTTGATTTTATGGCACAAGCGAGCCGAAATCCACAATATAGGCTAATAAATCTCAAGTTTTACGAAAACTGCTGGAAAATCGGCCGCGACATTGTTGCTCTTGGTCAAAAGGAAGGAACGTTTTCAGCTGACATTGATGTCGATACAGCTTCCAAAATGATTCGCTCGATCATCGATGGATGTCTCATTCAGTGGTTAATGCTTGATGAAGATCACCTTCATGAGTTTTATAAGAAAACTTGCTATGAGCTAATTTTAAAATATTTAAAATAAGGAAAGTCTTTTGGGTATGATCTCCTGAAACTAGACATATTCCAGCGCTCAGCACCTGAATGTACTTGAGACAAACTGGGACTGTAACGAATGTTAAAATTATCGAATCATTTGTAGAAAGCGGCTGATTGGAAGCGGTTTGACGGCTAAAGGTGCATTTTGGTGGCTGAAATTTTAAAAGATGTACCTGATGGATTTTTTGCAGGCGATGATTTACGATATTGAAAAGACATTGTTGCAAGGAGTCGAAGTCTTTTGGATAATCGCTTAACCTACGAAGACATGTTGAAAATCTGTGAAACAATTAATATACATTATATTCCGGATGAGCAGCTGTTTTATGACACGATTGATCATATTTTAGAAAACCCAGAAAACGAAAGTGCTTCCGAAATTATTCTAGAAACATTTACAGCACTTTTAAAATTAATAGATTCCCAAATTAAAGAAATTGAAACAAAAGTGAATATACAACCTTCCTGTTTTAAAGGCTGTGCTTATTGTTGTTATTTTCCGATTATCACTACCCGCTTGGAAGCCAAATTAATTTTGCAATATATTCAAAGCCTGCCAGAAGAACAAAAGCAAGATATTTTTGAACATTTATTGAATTATTTCGAATCGAACAAGGAGCAACTGGAAAAAGTATGCACCATCGATTTTCATGAAGATCCTCAATTTAAATTCAAGTACATTTCTGAACAAGTGAGCTGTCCATTTTTAGATCGGTCGTCCAATACTTGCAAAGTTTACGAGGTCAGACCGACTCCGTGCCGCACCTATTTAAATTATTGCCATCCGAATGTGTGTGCGCAATCTTTAATGCCTCGGGAAACCTTCAGCTACGAATTTTTGCATGAATTTTATATGACGGCATTAAATGAGGTGCTTCAAGAGTTTTTATATGAAGATGAAGACTTAGGAATCACCTTTCCAGATGATGTATTTCATATCGATTATTTACCGAAGCTGTTAAAAGAAGAGCTGTGCAATAAGTCTTGAAAAAAAGAAGTCAGATTTTGGACAAATTCGGGCTTAAGAGAATTTTCTGCATGCTTTGGTGAAAAAATGAAATAGAATTTAGTAAATACGGTAAAAAAACAGAAGGAGCTGTCTTAGAAAGTCAAATCCCTTTTGAAAACAAAAAATCATAAACATCGATGATATATCAACGTTTCTAAAACATAAAAGGGGGCCGTCAATAAGCCGAAAAAACGACTTATTAGACAGCCCCATTCTTGAAGAAATATTTTTCTTGATTTTTTTCACACTTTCTGTGAATATAAAATAAAAATATTCATATAAACATAAAGAAGGTGATTCGATGCCCACGTAAATTTCGTGAGGAAGAAAAGGAAACGATACGTCAAACATTATTAGAAACAGCCAAAGCAATGTTTCGTCAATACGGGATACAAAAAACAACTGTTGCGGCTTTGACTGAAGCTGCTGGCATTTCACAAGGAGCGTTTTATTTATTTTTCCCCTCCAAAGAAGCGTTGTTTTATGAAGTGTTTCAAATGGAGGAACGAAAATTAAGAGAAATACTTCTAGTTGAGTGGACAGAGAAGCCGTTAACGCAAGAACGATTGGCAGTTTTGTTAGTACAAGCTGTAAAGTTGATCGAACAAGAACCGATTTTGCGCTTGATGATTGATCGAAAAGAATATGAACTTTTAATGCGGAAGTTACCGCCGGAATATGCTGACCATCATACGACAGAGGATGAAGATGCACTTGTGCCTCTTATTGAAAAATGGCAAGACGAAGGAGTTATGGTAAAAGAAAACCCACGTACAATCGTCGCGGTCATACGCAGCTTCTTTTTACAGCTTTTGTACCGCGATGAGATAGGGGAGAAGTTTGCCGAAGCGTTAGTGCTTCAAGCGAAATGGCTGGCGAAAGGATTGGTGGAGGAATGATTGAGATCAAACAATTAACCTACACATACCCAAAACAAGCGAAAACGGCATTAAAGGGATTTAACTTTGAAGTCAAGGAAGGGGAAATCGGCCTTTTGAAATAGACATGAATCTCCTAGAAAAAATGGAGGTTCATGTCTTTCGTTATTTTACCAGAGATATCCATGATGATGGCACTGAGTCGGTTGGTCTGAGCACCGTCTCCTTGTTTTTCTAGAATGGTGTATAACGATTGGTTTTCGAGATTTTATGACATATAGATCGGTTTGGATAAAGATCGACTGTCCAATCAATGTAGATCAAGAATGATAAGCTATCAATTCATGTCTGAAAATCCCTCCATATATAACACGACCAATTTATTTGAGGACTGGATGAAATAGCAGTGAAGTGAGGTTTAAGCGAAAATATGGCAAGGCTTATATTTTGCCTGAGCAATCAGAAGAGAAGGAATTATGCACTGGTGTAACAGTAACTGAATTGAAAAATTCCTAAATATTAGTATGAAATTTTACATTTTTTTCTTCTTTGAAAAGCAACTGTTATCTATTTAATATCTTTTTGCAAAGCTATTGTTACATAAAATTGCTATGATGTCGTTGTAGGGAAAAGGAGGGATTTTTCATCATGAAAAAAACAATCATTGCTTTTACAGCTGCAGTAGCGACTTCGCTTCCATTTGTAGGTCAAGCTTCTGCTGAAACATATAAGGTAAAACAAGGTGATTCTCTTTGGGAAATCTCTAAAGAATATAATGTATCAGTGGCAGATATAAAAGAATGGAACGGCTTAACGACTGAAACGATTTATCCAAATCAAGAATTAGTCGTAAGTGAAAAAATAAAATATACAATCAAATCTGGAGATACGTTAAGCAGTATTGCCGATCAATTCGGTGTGACCGTTTCGTCACTAAAATCTGCGAATAACTTAACATCCGATTTAATTTTTGCTGGTGATGTTTTAATAATTGATCAAGCAGCGAAAGAGGAACGTACAGTAGAAAAGAAAGTGAACAAACCAGTCGTACAGCAAGAAACAACGACGAATGATAAAAACACAGCATCTGCAAATAAAACCAGTACATATGCTGCGAATGAAAAGAGTTTAAAAAAAGAAGAAGCAACGTCTTCTTCACCTAAAGAGGAAAACAGCTCTAATCAAACTGTCAGCAAGCAAGAAGTTCAAGCGAGAGAAACTGCAACGAAAGCTCAAGAAGATAACGGAGCGAAAGATGCTGGCGAAACGATTACAATGGAAGCCACCGCATATTCTTTAGTAGGAAATAAAACAGCAAATGGAACTGTATTAACAAAAGACTCAAAAGTTGTATCTGTAGATCCAAGTGTTATACCGTTAGGAAGCAAAGTATATATAGAAGGATACGGGACATATACTGCTGCTGATACGGGCAGTGCAATCCGCGGCAAAAAAATTGATATCCATATGCCTACTGAACAAGATGCGATCCAATTCGGACGTAAGCAAGTAAAAGTAACAATTAAATAACTAGATAATACGGGTGCCGAAAGCTTCTTTTTGGCGCCCTTTTTATTTTTTGATTATTACGTTTTGTCAAAAAGGCTAAAGATGCAGAAACTGAAGGTGAATAGGAAAGGAAAAAATATTGCAGCGATTTTTGGAAGATGAGAACTTAAGCTATAATTGTCTAAGCTTTTTTTCATGCTTCAATGTTTTGCTGGACACGAAGTCGAGGGTTTCTTGTGCGTCTGTTAATTCAGCGCGAATCCCTTCCAATTTTTTCTCTAAGCGTGTAAAGCGTTCATCCACGTTTTTTCTAAAAGATTGCAAATCGTTTTCCAGTTTATCCATTCTTGATTCCAGCTTGTCCATTCTAGATTCCATTTTATCCATTCTAGATTCCAGTTTGTCCATTCTTGCCTCTAAGCCATCCATTCTTTTTTCAAGATGATCAAATCTTGAGTCAATGTGCTCAGAATGCTCTTTCAGCGCCTGCAAAATTGTTTTTAATGCAACGTCTTCCATACTAAAAGGGCTGCCTCCTTTCTTTTAACTATATTTTTTATTATAAAAGATTATAGGTAAAAATGTAAGTTGGAATAATTCTGGAAAATAATCAAATCAGGTATTTGTCAAAAAGAGTTGATTACAGCAAAATTCAGCTGCACGTAACCGTCAGCCGTACAGGGCAAACGCGTTTGAAGATTGCAGTGAAACGCCGGGCAAAAAGAACAAACATGCTGAAATATTAGGCTTGTTGCAAGGACAAAAAAGGAGAGCAGCAAGCAAAAGTAAAATGAAAAAAAAGGAACCGCAAAAGCTTTCCTAACGAGTGAAAAGAAGAACCGGCACTAGATGATTCTGAAATAAAAATTGCGCCGGTTCTACAAATTTTTAAATACCCGAAATTTTTGCAAGCAGCTTTCTTTTTTTTAGCTCTCCTTCAATCTTTTGAAGAAAGAATGCCAAAGATTCGTAAAATTTGAATGAACAGGTTGATGAAGTCTAAATATAGATTTAGGGCTATTAACGGCACTTCTTCTGGATGAACACCGTAATGCTTCATTCGATTAAAGTCATATAATACGTAGCCGCTGAAAATTAATACTCCTATGAAGGAAAATGCGAGCATGCCGCCTGAGTTCAACGGCCAAAAAAGATTAAGAACATAAATGATCAGAAAAGCGAGCAGGGCAGAAAATAACATTCCGCCAAGAAATGAGAAATCTCGTTTTGTTGCAGTTGCATATACAGCTAATCCAGTAAAAACAGCGGTTGTGGCGGCTAGTGCCATAATGACCGCGTGCGCGCCGATTGTTGAAACATAATGCGAGATCATTGGATAGGCTGTAATCCCTGAAATAAACGTAAAACTATATAGAAATGTATAAGAAATAGCTTTTTTTCTGCGCAAAAAGAATGCAAAAATAATCATGCCAAGTTCAATTATGGCAAGAGGCAAAAACAGTGATGGCGGCACATATATTCCCGCTGCCATTCCTAGCATGGCGATAGCCAAAGAAACGGCAAACGCCTTTAAAACACTGGGCATTTGACTTCTATTCGTAGCGTGTGTATACATACTTTCCCCCGCAAATTTGATCTTCGATATGACGGTTAATGTTTTATTCTTTTGATATAATTTACGATTAACTTTATGCAAGGATTCATTTTTTTAATTCAAGTCTTTGCAAATTCGATTTTATTTAAACAATGTTCATTTTTTTGCATCCTTTAGAAGCGGGAAGTTAGAAATCAACTATTCTACTGGACTCGACCTTTCTCAGGGCTGCCGTTAATAGCCATTCCGACAACTGCCGGAACAGGTTCCGAAGTTACGAATATTTCAATCTTGTCGGATACGAAAGAGCAGGTGAAAAAAGGAATTGTCAGTCCGTTCTTATTACCTGATGTCGCAATTGTTTCGCCGATCATGACCATTACGTGCCCTCCTAGCGTGACAGCAGCAAGCGGAGTGGATGCATTGGTTCATGCTGTGGAAGCATATATTTCAAAGTTTGCTTCTCCAATTACGGATGCACTGGCAATTGGTGCGATGAAACTTATTTCCACCCATTTACCGAAAGCGTATTCAAACCCGGAAAACATCGAATCACGTGAGGCGATGATTACAGCGAGTCTCATGGCGGGATTGGCTTTTGGTAATGCAGGTGTTGGAGCAGTGCACGCTCTCGCTTATCCTCTTGGAGGACGTTTTCATATAGCACACGGTGTAAGCAACTCCTTGCTGCTTCCATACGTCATGAAATGGAACAAAATAGCTTGTTTAGAAAGATTCCGTGATATCGCAGAAGCGTTAGGAGAAAAAGTAGATCATCTAAACGATGATCAAGCGGCTGATGCAGCGATTGAAGCGATGATCCGGATATGCCGCTATGTGGAAATTCCGCAATCTTTGCGTGAATTTAATATTCCGGAATCCGCGATTTCTGAAATGGCTGAGGAAGCTTTAAAGCAAACGCGACTTCTGCGCAATAACCCTCGAAAATTAAGCAAAAAAGATATTGAACAAATATACCGTGCTGCCTATTGATAGGAGGGAAAATCATGATCATGAAATGGAAAAATCGTCCGCACGGCGCTGAAACGCCATATATCCCTGCAGGTCCCTTTAAAATACGGCTGCCGTTTATTCATTATCGGTTTGAATGGCCCGATTATGTGCAGGGTTTGCTCATGTGTGCGGTAGACCTTGGGGCTATTACTCTTTTAGCGGATCATTTAGGGATGCCGTTTGAAGTGGCTCTCGCTGTTGTTGTATTGAATGGACTTTTATATTTACTGCATCATCTGCTTGGTGACCCGGTCATTCCAGGTTGGGTCACTCCCGCGATTCCATTGATTGTTTTGTTTGTTAAACAATTTCCTGAAGGTGAGGACCGAATATATGCACTCATTGCATTTCAGTTGACTCTTGGAATTTTATCCATCATTTTAGGAGTAACGGGACTTGCCAGCAAAGTGGTGCGTTTAGTGCCTGACGCCATTAAATCAGGTATTATACTGGGTGCCGGAATTGGAGCTGTCGTATCGATTTTTGAAGCCGGAGGAAAGTTTGAATTATTCCCGATTACGATCACAATTTGCATTGGCTTTGCGTTTTATCTAATATTCTCTAAACATTTCGAAAAATTAAAGCAAAAAAACAAAGGCTGGGCTTTGTTGGGGAATTTAGGGATTTTACCTGCTATTTTGCTAGCTGTTTTCGTAGCGCCTCTTGTTGGAGAAGCGAAATGGCCGGACATTCAATGGGGCTTCAGTAAACCAGATTTCGCCACACTTTGGGCGGAATATACGGTATTTGGCCTAGGCTTCCCTGCGTTATCGTTTTTCGTGAAGGCAGTCCCTGCTGTTTTTGCAACGTATTTAGTTGTGTTTGGAGATGTGCTGAAAACGAAAGCTCTCCTTTCTGAATCTGATGTCATACGTACGGATGAAAAAGTTGATTACAATCCGAACCGCGCCCACTTAATATTTGGTGGCCGAAACATTCTAATGAGCATGATCGGCCCTGATATTACGATGTGCGGTCCGATGTGGACTGCCATGCAAGTGGTCGTGATCGAGCGGTTTAAAAAAGGTAAAGAAGCGATGCATTCGTTTTTCGGTGGAGCAGGATCGTTCCGTTGGGGTACAAATACTGGATTATTTTTGCTGCCTATAGTAAGTTTAGTACAACCGATACTTGGAGTTGCTTTAGCTTTGACATTGTTGGTGCAAGGTTATGTAAGCGTTCGTATCGGTGTCATGCAGTCCCGCAGCCAGCGTGATCTTGGAATTGCGGGGATTGTTGGTGCAATCCTCGTCATAAAAGGAGCAACAATGGCTTTTGCTGCCGGCATCCTTTTATGCATCCTGCTGTATGGGAAAGATTTTCTGCGCGGAGAAAACGACCGCATATTTACGCACCACTCGAATGAAGAAAAAGAAAGAGAGGAGATTCAAGCAGTATGAAAGAACAACCATTGACAAAAGGGCTGTATCTTAACGGAGAATTTGTTCAGTTGGATGACAATTTTGCCGTTCAAAACCCTGCCACTTTTGAAACAGTCGGTTATGTGCCGAACGGAACCGCCAAGGAAGCAAAGCTGGCTGTCGATGCAGCTCACGAAGCTTTTAAAACTTGGTCAAAAACGACAGCCTATGAACGAGCAGAATTGCTGGAAAAATGGTATAAGCTCATAAATGATCGGCTGGAAGTGTTGGCATCCACGATGACACTTGAGCAGGGAAAACCGCTTGCCGAGGCGAAAGGGGAAATGCAATATGCTAACAGCTTTGTGAAATGGTTTGCAGAAGAAGCGAAACGGATTTATGGAGAAACGATTCCGGCATCTGTTCATTCGAAAAGAATTATCGTTCAAAAACAACCTGTTGGAGTCGTTGCTGCCATAACTCCTTGGAACTTTCCGGCGGCGATGATTACACGGAAAGTCGCCCCTGCCCTTGCAGCTGGATGCACAGTTGTCATAAAACCGGCTGAACAAACACCGCTTACAGCACTTTTATTAGCAGAATGTGCTCATGAAGCAGGTTTTCCAGCAGGTGTCATCAATGTTATAACGACTGAAAAACCAGCTGAAGTCGTTGATGTTTGGATGGAAGATTCACGCGTTAAGAAGGTTACTTTTACAGGGTCTACTCCAGTTGGAAAGCTGTTAATGAGGAAAGCAGCGGATACTGTAAAAAAAGTATCGCTTGAACTTGGAGGCTTGGCACCTTTTATCATAACAGAAGATGCAAATATTCAAGAAGCTGTAAAAGGCGTTGTGCAATCAAAATTCAGAAATGCCGGTCAAACGTGCGTATGCGCCAACCGGATTTATGTCCATGAGTCAATTAAGGAGCCGTTTTTAAAAGCATTTCATGAAGCTGTTTTAACACTGCAAGTAGGAAACGGCCTTGACGAGAAGGTAGACATTGGACCGCTTATTGACGAAAATGCAGTCAAAAAAGTTCAACATCAATTAGAAGATGCAGTCGCAAAAGGCGCAAAACTCCATGAAGGACCTTCCGTGAATATGGACAAAGGGTATTTTATGAAGCCGGTTGTAATCTCTGATGTAACAGATGATATGTTGTGCATGCAGGAAGAAACATTTGGACCATTGGCACCGGTCAGCACATATTCAGATGATGAAGAAGTTATCCAACGTGCAAACGGTACACCATTTGGTTTGGCTGCGTATGTTTACACCCAATCTCTCAAAAAGGCTGTTTGGTTTTCTGAAAATCTAGAATACGGCATTGTCGGAATCAATGACGGCCTTCCGTCTGTCGCCCAAGCACCTTTTGGCGGAATGAAAGAGAGCGGCCTTGGAAGAGAAGGAAGCCACTACGGGCTGGACGAATTCCTAGAAATTAAGTTCGTTTCTCTTCAATTAATATAATTTTGGATATCCAAAAAAGTGTGGAAAGAGGGTAAAAACACCCTCTTCCATGCTTTTAGCTACAATAGAAAAATCGGCATCTAACACTTTTTCATAAACTCATTCATTGACTAATCCATTTTAACTGACAGCCTTCCGGATTTTCTATCAGGTTTTGTTTGCTGACTTAACAATATGAATTTTAGCTATCACAATTGACAGTTTATAAGAGTTCCACATATCAATTGCTACAAGTTTTATATATCAAGCAAGATTTGAAAGAAATCGAACAATTTCATCTTGTTCGATTGTATTTTCGATGACTATTTTCATTGCTTCCACCTTGCAAATTTTGATTATTTGAAAAGCCCCTGCTTCTTTTACCTTCATTGTCACCTATTACATCTCTGCGTTAGCAACTATAAGGTGTTACGCAACGTAAAAGTCAATAGAAAAAGATGTTATTTTCTGGAACTTTTTAAAGATGAAGGTTGCCATATTTTTATTTTGAAAAGTGGCATTTTTGGAGGGATTTTACGTGAAATGGGCTGTGTAAAACAGTAGACAGTTTACAGGAATTCCATGCAATTTTCTGCTTATGACATGCTGATCCATCTCTAATTTTTATGGGAATTTGCACGATAATCCGAACACCATAAATTTTTTCTTAAAAAAACGCTCAGCTCTTCCGACAGGCTAAGCGTTTTTTTTCTGCACTAATCTATTATACTTTCTGACGGTTAAAGACGTTTCTCAGCATACCGAATAAAAGGTACGCTTGATAGCAATAAAGCCGCGATAAACAAGATGACTCCCGCCCAATGGAAATGAATCCAAAAATAGCCCCCAAATGTACCAACTAAGCTTGATCCCAAATAATAGAATAAAAGATATAAAGAAGATGCTTGAGCTTTATTCTTATCCGCCCGTTCTCCAATCCAAGCGCTGGCAATGGAATGACAGCCGAAAAAACCATATGTAAATAGTGAAATGCCGATAATTTTCACCAATACTGGCGGAAAAAGAGTCAATATGGCTCCGGAAATAGTCAAAGCGACGGCAAAAATTAGCGTGGCTGAATGGCCGTGTTCATCAGCTTTTTTGCCTAAAAATACAGAGCTGAAGCTTCCGAAAATGTAGACGATGAAAAGGAAGCCAAGCAATGATTGGCTGAATGAATAAGGAGGCTCGCTCAGTAAATAGCCGATATAATTGTATAATGTCACAAAGCTTCCCATAAATAAAAAACCCAAAAAAATGAGAGATAAAAGCGGCTTATTTTTTAAGTGTACAGTATATGCTTTTATAACAGCTTCTATATTAAACGGCTTTTTTTCGCTATTCTTTGGTGTCGGTAGAATAATAGCAAAGACGATGCTTAAAATAAGAGCTAGCGCTCCGATGGAAAATAAAGCGGTCCTCCATGAAAAAAAATCTGTCAACAAGCCAGTGATTATTCGGCCGGCCATTCCGCCGATGCTTGTTCCGCTTATATACAATCCCATCACTTTGCCAATTGCAGTTGGATGAAACTCTTCTGCTACATACGCCATAGCGAGAGAGGGGATGCCTGCTGAAGAAATTCCAAGCAGTGTTCGGAATACAACAAGCAAAGGAAAATTTGGGCTCAAAGCAATAAACATAGAGAGCATGGAAGTAAGCAGCATCGAGATGATCATGATTTTCTTTTTTCCAAGAACATCTGACAAACTAGCAGCTACCAGCATCATAAAAGCCAGTGTTCCGGTTGAAGCCGATACGGTTAAACTGGCTGATGCGGCAGAGATATGAAATTCTTTTGAGAAAACAGGCAGTAAAGGCTGTGTTGTATACAAAATGGAAAAGGTGACAAACCCGCCGAAAAAAAGAGCTATGCTGGCCTTTACATATTCTGGACTGTTCATTTTTATGTATACCAATTGGACTCGCCTCTTTCCATTATTTCCAAATATACTATATATCTAATAAGCTAAACTGTCTAATGCAACGAATGAAGTAGAGGCGAATGACAATGAACGATAATCTGTACGAAATCACTTTTAAGGGCCGACTAGTCGAAAAAAACACAAAAATTCAATCATAAACAAAAATTTAAATCTAGCAACATTCCTCTTTCAAAAACTTGCAAATGTCAAAGCCTACATTCCCTTGGCAACCGAGTGATTTGCCGTATTTGCTGCTGAAGGAATTTGAGCACCGATTCCCTTATGTGTTCACACAACCAAGGGAAAACATTTTATGCGATGGTTCCAATTGGTCGTTGGCAAAAATATAGAAAGTACAAACAAACAACTTCAAACATAAAAAGTTAGCAGGCGGACAATGTTCCGTGACAGTGGCAGCAGCGGTTTGAATTCTTGTGGAGGAATCTGCTGAAAAGTTGTATGGACGATGTGTGAAAATGTGGTAAAATATAAAAAAGCGTTTTCAAAATCAAAAAATATTAATGTAAAATCAAAAGAATTTCAAAAATAATTGACAAGATTATGTTTTTTCAAAATTGATCTGGAGGGGATTTAGAAATTGAAGAAAACTCGTTGGGGAATAATAAGCACAGCACAAATCGCTAAAAAGCAGTTGATTCCTGCGATTCAAAGATCTAAAAATGCTGTTGTGGCGGCGATAGCAAGCCGATCCGATAAAGTGATCGGGGTGGCTGATGAATTAAATATTCCGAAAGCCTATAAAAGTTATGAAGACTTGCTAAAGGATCCAGATATCGATGTTGTATACATACCGCTGCCTAACCATTTGCACAAAGAATGGATTGTGAAGGCAGCTGAAGCAGGAAAACATGTATTATGTGAAAAGCCGGCAACGCTGACAGCTGAGGAAGCGAAAGAAGCGGCAGCCGTTTGTGAAAAAAACAATGTGAAGTTTATGGAAGCGTTTATGTACCAATTTCACCCACAGCATCAAAGAGTTCGAGACATCATCGCATCAGGTGAAATTGGCGATGTGAAATTAATGAGAGCCAACTTTTCGTTTTATTTGGATCCTGCCTCGCAAAATATTCGTTTAAATTCTGATATGGGCGGCGGCAGTATTTATGATATTGGCTGCTATTGTATTCATTCGATTCGAAATATTATTCAAGCCGAACCGGCTGAAGTGAGAGTAGATGCTGAAATAGATCCTGTACATCGCGTTGATACGACGGCTGTCGGATATATGGAGCTTGACAATGGAGTCAAAGCCGTTTTTGACTGCAGTTTTCACGCGAGTTTTTCAAATGTTTATGAAGTGGTCGGAACGAAAGGTTCTATTCGCGTTCCAAGAGCCTATCGACCTGACCGCCAAGGAGGAGAAGGCTTAATCATTGTTGAAAAAGAAAATGAGCAGAGAATCGAAAGCATTGTAGCGGATCAATACGCTCTTCAAGTTGAGCATTTTTCAGATGCGGTGCTGCATGGAAAAAATCCTTCCTACACAAGCGAAAATATGATCCAAAATATGACTGTAATTGAAGCTTGCTATGAATCGATCAAACAGGGAAAAAAGATTTCGCTCAAATAAAATGACAAAACGGCGGGGCATGTGTTCTCGCCGTTATTTTTTATCATTTTGACCAATAGAAAGCGTACTGGACAGAAGTGAATTCACCTCCCCTTATCGTCGGGCTGTACCCAACGCATGATGGCGGACTCTTACTATGAAAAAAAACGAAAATCTGCTTTAGCAATCGAATTTTTGTATTGACAAATCCTAATAAATCGTAAATTCTCTTAATTAAGGACTTCTTTCATAAATAATATCGAGTGCATTTTGCAATATATAGGTATAATAGCATCAAACTAAAGGCAGGGGGTACGCGTGAAAATCGCAAAAGTGATTAATAATAACGTGATCAGCGTTATACAAGATGATCAAGAGCTGGTCATCATGGGACGAGGGATTGCCTTTAAGAAAAGACCTGGCGATGAGGTTGATGAAGACAGAATTGAAAAGATTTTTAAATTGGAAAATCAGGATATGGCCAGTAAATTCAAATCGCTATTGTACGAGGTTCCGATGGAATATGTAAAAGTAACGGAGGAAATGATACAATACGCGAAAAATAAACTTGGCAAAAAACTGAATGATATTATTTATATATCGCTGACAGACCATATTAATTTCGCCATAGAACGGCAAAAACAAGGGATAAAGATTGTGAATCCATTACTTTGGGAAATCAAGCGGATATATAAAGATGAATTTCAAATCGCTTTGGAAGCACTGAAAATGATTAAAGACAAATTGGCGATTGAACTGCCTGAAGATGAAGCCGGTTTCATTGCGATGCATTTCGTCAATGCTGAGCTGAATGAAGAAATGACGGATGTCGCCAATATGACAAAGATTATTCAAGATATACTGAATATTGTAAAATACCATTTTAAAATTGAGCTTGACGAGGATTCATTAAATTATTTCCGTTTCCTTACCCACTTGAAATTTTTCGCGCAACGGCTCATAAACAACATGCTGCTGAAGAGCGACGATGATGAATTGTATGAAATCGTAAAAAATAAGCATCCGGAAGCTTATGCCTGCACGAAAAAAATAAAAGATTATATTCAAAAGGTGCATGGCCATGAAATAACTTCGGAAGAAAAACTATATTTGACAATTCATATTGATCGAGTCGTGAATCGTAATTAAACAAAATCTCAGCTTCTCGTAAAAATTTTTAAATGAACTGTTGACAGGAAATGAAAGCGTATGCTAATTTGTAAATAACAACCGAATAGAAACCATTTCATTTAGGATTGTTACTGGTCATGCAGGCAAAACCTAAATTGTTTCGTCATTTTTATGGCGGGCAATTTAGGTTTTTTTATTTTCTTGATCGTATAAGCGCTTTACGACAGGATAAAGTTGGAAATTTTTTTAATAATAACGAGAGGGTGAATGAACAATGGGCCATTTCGAAGCGAAATTCCCGGAAAACTTTCTCTGGGGCGGCGCAACTGCTGCCAACCAATTAGAAGGTGCTTTTGATGCAGATGGAAAAGGTCTTTCTACTGCCGATATGGTGGCTTATGTACCAAAAGAAAAACGTGGTAAAAACGGACATTCATTAGATGTGACAAGTGCAGAAATCGAGGAAATCTTAAGCGGAGCAGCATCAGATAAAATTTTCCCGAAACGTTTCGGAATCGATTTTTATCATCGCTATAAGGAAGACATCGCCTTATTTGCAGAAATGGGGTTTAAAGTATTCCGTTTATCCATTTCTTGGCCGCGTATCTTCCCGAATGGGGATGAGACCGAACCAAATGAAGCAGGATTAGCCTTTTATGACAAAGTGTTTGACGAACTGGCGAAATATAATATTGAGCCGCTTGTTACACTTTCCCACTACGAAATGCCGCTCGGGCTTGTGCAAAAGTACGGCGGCTGGACGAATCGCAAGGTGATAGATTTCTTTGTTCACTACGCTGAAACCGTATTTAAACGGTATAAAAACAAGGTGAAATATTGGCTGACATTTAATGAAATCAATATGATTACTTTCAGTCCGTACACCGGCGGCGGCATTTTAACCGATCGGGTTGAAAATGTAAAACAAGCTGCCTTCCAAGGGGTACACCACCAATTTGTAGCAAGTGCACTAGCTGTTAAAGCATGCCACGAAATCATTCCGGATGCAAAAATCGGCTGTATGCTAGCTAGATTGGAAGTATATCCGGAAACATGCAACCCGGACGATGTACTTAAAGCATTAAAAGAAGATCAGCTGAACTTATTTTTCACAGATGTTCAAGTTCGCGGCGCATACCCAAGTTATATGAAACGCTATTTTGCAGAAAATAATATTCACATTGAAAAACTTCCAGGCGATGATGCCATTTTAAAACAATATACAGTGGATTTCCTTTCGTTCAGCTACTATATGACACTTGTAGCCAGCACGAAGGATGATGCTGAAGAAGTTTCAGGCAATTTAATCGGCGGTGTGAAAAACCCTTATCTTGAATCATCTGATTGGGGTTGGCAAATTGATCCGGTCGGCTTGCGGATTACGTTAAATAAATTGTATGACCGCTATCAAGTTCCTTTATTTATAGTGGAAAACGGATTAGGGGCCTACGACAAGGTTGAGGAAGACGGCAGCATCCATGACGATTACCGAATCGACTATTTGCGCAAACATATTGAGCAAATGAAAGAAGCGATTGGCGACGGTGTTGAATTAATGGGGTATACAACTTGGGGGCCTATTGACTTAGTAAGCGCATCTACCTCAGAAATGAGCAAACGGTATGGTTTTATTTATGTCGATCAAGATGACTTCGGCAACGGAACATTGAAACGCCTCCGGAAGGACAGCTTCTATTGGTATAAAAAAGTAATCGAAACGAATGGAGAAGAATTGTAAAAACGATTGCGATGTCGAAATCACTCTGTTTAAAAATGAAATGGGAGGTAGTAAGCATGAAACACGAGCGGCGCAAGCCTTTTCCAAACGATTTTTTTTGGGGAGGTTCCACATCAGCCTATCAAGTGGAAGGTGCATGGAATGAAGACGGAAAGGGACCTTCCGTTATCGATATGACCAAATACCCCGAAGGCACAACTGATTTTAAAGTAGCCAGCGATCATTACCATCGTTACAAAGAAGATATTACTCTGTTTGCTGAAATGGGCTTTAAAGCATATCGTTTTTCCATTGCCTGGACACGCATTTATCCTAATGGCGACGGAGAGGTAAATCGAAAAGGGATAGAGTTCTACGATCAACTTATCAATGAAATCAGAAAGCATGGAATTGAACCGATTGTGACGATTTATCATTTTGATTTGCCTTATGCATTACAGGAAAAAGGCGGCTGGTCCAATCGTGCAACGATTGATGCATATGAAAATTATTGCAAAACATTATTCGAGCATTTTGGCGATCGGGTAAAATATTGGCTGACGATTAATGAACAAAATATGATGATCCTTCATGGCGAAGCGATCGGGACCGTTGATCCGAACTTAAAAAATCCAAAAAAAGAATTGTATCAACAAAATCATCATATGTTTGTCGCTCAGGCGAAGGCAATGACGTTATGCCATCGAATGCTGCCTGATGCAAAAATCGGACCGGCGCCGAATATTGTGACGATTTATCCGGCAAGCTCAAAACCTGAAGATGTTTTAGCTGCCAATAATTACGCAGCCATCCGCAATTGGCTGTATTTGGATATGGCTGTATATGGGCGCTATAACAATATTGCCTGGGCTTACTTGGAGGAAAAGGGCTATACTCCAACAATTCTTGAAGGCGATATGGAAATTTTACAAAATGCCAAGCCGGATTTTATTGCTTTTAACTATTATACTTCGCAAACAGTAGCAGCAAGCGAAGGAAATGAAGAAGATGTGAACCAAACAGGCGATCAGCATATTACGGTTGGAGAACCGGGAGTTTATAAAGGAGCCTCCAATCCGCATTTAAAGAAAAATGAATTTGGCTGGGAAATTGATCCAGTCGGGTTTCGGACAACATTAAGAGAAATATATGACCGCTATCATTTGCCATTGATTGTCACGGAAAATGGATTAGGCGCCATCGATCAATTGGAAGAAGGCGATGTCATAAACGACACATACCGAATTGAATTTTTAAGAAACCATATCGAACAAATGCAATTAGCGATTAGTGACGGTGTTGAAGTGTTCGGTTTTTGTCCTTGGTCAGCTATTGATCTCGTCAGCACGCATCAAGGTATAAGCAAACGCTACGGTTTTATTTACGTTAACCGTGATGAGTTTGATTTAAAAGATTTGCGCCGAATTCGAAAACAAAGCTTTTATTGGTATAAACAAGTCATCTCATCGAATGGAGCCAATTTAGATTAGAAAGAGTAAATTCGACAATTGCATAATTTTTTCGGGAAGCTGTCAAAAATCAGGAAGGAATGTTACCATCCGGGCATAACCTGAACTGATTTGAACAATACAGTGCGTTTATTCGTGCGCGTTCAAATTGGTTCAGGTTTTTTATATATCAAATATATTTTTGGGAGGGTCAATCATGAAATATGAGCAATTGGCTAAAGACATTATCAAAAATGTCGGCGGTAAAGAAAACGTTATCAGTGTTGTTCACTGTATTACAAGATTGCGCTTTCAATTAAAGGACGAAGGGAAAGCGAACACAGAAGTGTTAAAAAACATGGACGGAGTCGTCACCGTTATGAAAAGCGGCGGACAATATCAAGTTGTCATCGGCAATCATGTGCCTGATGTATATAAGGCGGTCGTTGCTATTGGCGGGTTTGAAGCTGCAAAGCCTGTCGATACGGAAGCGGGAAAAAAGGATAAAAATTTATTCAACCGCTTTATTGACATTATTTCGGGAATTTTTGCACCAACTCTCGGCGTTCTAGCTGCAACAGGAATGATTAAAGGTTTTGCCGCTCTTTTCGCATCACTAGGCTGGATAACAGATAAATCAGGAACTTATCAAATTTTATATGCAATTGGCGATTCGTTATTTTACTTCTTCCCGATCTTTCTTGGTTATACGGCCAGCAAAAAATTCGGCGGCAACACATTCATCGGTATGGCGATCGGGGCGTCATTGGTTTATCCGGCACTATCTAATCTTACTAGCGGAAAAGCGCTTTACACTTTGTTTTCAGGCACGATGTTTGAGTCGCCTATTTATATTACATTTCTTGGCATTCCGGTCATTTTAATGACGTATTCATCTTCCGTTATTCCGATTATTTTGGCTGCTTATTTTAGTGCAAAGGTGGAAAATTGGTTTAAGAAAGTTATTCCTGATGTCGTGAAAACATTTTTAGTTCCTTTTTTTACACTGATTATCATAGTTCCTTTAACATTTTTATTGATTGGACCAATTGCAACTTGGGCAGGAAAGCTTCTAGGTCAACTAACAGTTGCCATCAATGATTTATCGCCAATTATCGCAGGGCTGCTTCTTGGCGGGTTCTGGCAAGTATTTGTTATTTTCGGTCTTCATTGGGGGCTTGTATCGATTGCCATCAACAATATGAGCACAATGGGAGCGGATCCTATTTTAGCGATGGCATTTGCTCCTTCTTTTGCACAAATAGGTGCTGTACTTGCCGTAATGGTGAAAACGAAACAGCAAAAATTGAAAACGCTTAGTGTTCCTGCATTTATTTCCGGAGTTTTCGGGGTTACAGAACCGGCGATTTATGGTGTTACGCTTCCGCTCAAAAAACCGTTTATTATCAGCTGTATTGCTGCGGCAATTGGCGGAGGACTCATAGGAGTATTTGATTCAAAAATGTATATGCTGGGAGGTCTCGGAATTTTTGGTATTCCATCCTTTATCAGTCCGACTGAAGGCATTACGTTTGGTTTATGGGGCACTTTAATTGCCATTACCGTTGCCTTTATCCTTGGTTTTATCCTCACTTTCCTTTTTGGATTCAGTCAAAAATCGGCAGCAGAAGCAGAGCGGCAATCCCAACAAGCAACAGCTGAGGCTGACGCGGAAGAAGAATTATTAGGTAAAAAAGAAATTATTTTCAGCCCGTTTAACGGCGAAGTAAAGCCGTTATCAGACATCAAGGATGCAGCATTTTCATCCGGGGCCCTCGGCGCGGGCGTAGCTATTGAGCCTTCGGAAGGAAAATTAGTAGCGCCTGTATCCGGCACAGTAACGACTCTTTTTCCTACGAAACATGCAATTGGAATAACATCTGATCAAGGTGCAGAAATTTTGATTCATATCGGCATGAATACCGTTCAATTGGAAGGTAAATTTTTCACTGCTCATACGACTCAAGGCGCCCGTGTAGAGAAAGGACAGCTGCTCATTGAATTTGACATAAATGGAATTCAGTCGGCGGGCTTCGATTTGGCGACACCGGTTGTTATAACCAACACTAGTCACTACAAAGAAATAAATGAAACGAAAGAAAAACAAATCAAAATTGGCGAACCTTTATTGACGCTTATAAATGACTCGGAATGATTTTGCACAAGAAAAAAGCATCTGCCTGATTAAGGGCAGATGCTTTTTTTAAAAAGATGAGAACGTTTTGCAGCTTTTCATGCTGTTTTTTTGAAAAAATACAATCCTTTTATGTAATAATAGTTTCCGTAATATGTGAATATTTCGAGAAATTATGTTAGAAAATATTACATATTTATTGCAGATATAGTCATATAAACTATAATTCTTAATAAATAAAAAAATCCCCCTAAAGAGTTTGTAGTGATCTCTCATTCTCTGTCAACCGGAAAAAGAAGGTGAAAAGCTGACATTTGCCAGCGTATCTTGGAATGATGAAAAGTGAATATCGTTCCCCGAAATAAGTGGGAAATCAAAGCTGTCTAGGGTTCCGTTGCTGGCAGGCTGTATCACCGCCGGTAAGTCTGGTCCGAGAGAGAGCGTATAGAAGCTGCGTTTGATTGCAACTTCTATATACACGGAAGGATAAAAGCCTGGGAGATCTATTCTCTCTGGCTTTTATTTTTTTAAAGCTGAAAATTTAAAAATCTGGGGAGGGGGATATAACAGAATTTCTTTAAGCACTATTTTGAAATACCTAAATTCAAAAAGAGATGAAAAATATAAAGCCGAGGTGAAAGACATGAAGAAAAAGAAGTTTCCACTACTTGTTCTTTCTATCATTTTTTGCTTGTTGTTGGCTGCTTGCGGAAGTAAATCTGCAAATGAAACTTCTGACGGCAATAAAAGCAAGAAAGAACCGATTAAGATTGGTTTCAGCGCCTTGCCGAGCTGGTATTTATGGCATCTCGTAGAAAAAAAGGGTTTTTTCGAAAAACATGGAGTGGATGTCGAATTGGTTTGGTTTCCAGTATATGCTGATTCCCTTTCTGCATTAAATACGGGAGAAATTGATGGAAACAGCCAAGCTTTGCTTGATTCGATCTCCCCTTTAGAAAAAGGAATTGATTTAAAAGCGGTATTTATTACAGACAATTCACTTGGCGGCGATGGGCTTGTTGCTTCAAATGATATTCGCTCGGTTAAAGACTTAAAAGGGAAGAAAGTTGGTACGGAAATAGGTACGATTGAACACTTTTTTCTGCTCACGGCATTGCATGAAGCGGGATTAAAGGAGTCCGATGTGAAATTTACAAACTTATCTGTTCAAGATGCGGGAAATTCATTTATAGCTGGAAAATTGGATGCAGCCGGTTTGTGGGAGCCTTTTTTAAGCATGGCAGTGAATAAGGGAAAAGGACATAAGTTGGTGACATCCGCTGATTTTCCGGGCTTGATTTCCGACTTATTCGTTGTAAGGGGAGATGTTGCGAAAGAGAGGAAAGAGGACGTGCAAAAAATCGTAGCAGCATGGTTTGATGCGGTTGACTATCTTTCGCAAAATTACGATCAATCGATTCAACTAATAGCGGACGAGGCGGGAATTTCAAAAGAAGAGCTGGATGTAGGAATGAAAGGATTCAAGCTGTTTTCTCCTGAAGAAAGCTTGAACGCTTTTAAAGAGGGAGATAACTATCAATCTTTTTATTACACAGCTGAAAAAAATGCTGAATTTTTAAAAGAGTTAGGGTTTATTAAAGACATTCCTGATTTTAGCAGCTTCGTTGACACCTCATTTATAAAAGCGGAAATTGAACGGGCAAAGTAAGGAGGATTAATGGATGGAGCTTCAAAAAGGAAAAAGGCATCAATGGACATTATTCAAAATACGCGAGGATATTCCGAAAAAATGGTATTTTACTGGGGTATCAGCTGCTTTTATCTTGTTATTGTTCATTTGGATTTTGCTGAGCAATTTAAAACTTGTGGATGAAGTATTTCTTCCGACTCCCGCAGCTGTTGTGGGCTCTTTCTTTGCTGCCCTTTCAAGTCCGGAGTATTGGGGAGAAATCGGGATTAGCGTCTACAGAGTTTTTATGGGGTTTTTACTGGCATGTCTGTTAGGGATTCCGCTCGGAATATTGGCTGGCACTTTTAAGCTTGCAGAATCGGTTATTTTGCCCGTCTCTGAGTTTATCAGGTATATGCCGGCAGCCGCTTTTATTCCACTTATTATGGTTTGGGCAGGAATTGGGGAAACAGCAAAAATTTTAGTGATTTTTATCGGAAGCTTTTTTCAGCTTGTTTTAATGGTGGCAGATGACACAAACCGGATTCATAAAGACCTACTTTATGCCTCCTATACTCTTGGAGCAAACCGCTGGCAAGTCATCTCAAAGGTTATCATCCCTGCAATGCTTCCGAAATTAATGACAACTATGCGGCTGATTATGGGATGGGCTTGGACGTATTTAGTTGTAGCAGAGCTGGTGGCGGCAAACAACGGTCTTGGATATTCGATTATGAAAGCGCAGCGTTTCATGGATACCGAGTCCATCTTTGTCGGAATCATTGTTATCGGGCTGTTGGGACTTATTATTGACAGATGCTTTGCCTACATTAATAAAAAATTATTTCCATGGGCGGAAGGAGGAAATTAAATGTTGAATGCTATCAAAGCTGAAAAAAATCTTCGTCAAGAGAAGATTGAAATAAACATTCAAAATTTGTCGAAAGTGTATAAAACGAATAATGGCTCCTTTCAAGCGCTGGAGAATGTTTCTTTGTACGTAAAAAATGAAGAATTTGTTTCCATTCTTGGACCGTCGGGATGCGGTAAGTCGACCATTTTGAGAATTTTGGCAGGTTTGGAGGAGCCGACATCAGGCAGTGTGCAAGTATCCGGTGAAGAAGTGAAAGGACCAAGTGCGAAACGAGGTATGGTCTTTCAGTCTTATACGTTGTTTCCTTGGTTGACAGTAAGAGAAAACATAGAGTTTGGCCTCAAGCTAAAAGGAATGAAACAAAAAGAGCGTAAAGAAATTTCCGATCGATATTTAGAGCTGGTAGGACTGGAAAGATTTGCGGATTCCTACGGCAAAGAATTGTCCGGCGGCATGAAACAACGTGTGGCTATTGCAAGATCGTTGGCCAATAATCCGGAAGTGTTATTAATGGATGAACCTTTTGGAGCGCTTGATGCACAAACAAAGCAATCCATGCAGCAATTATTGTTGGATATTTGGAAGAAGGAAAAAACAACCATTGTGTTTATAACGCACGACATCGATGAAGCCTTATTCTTATCCCAGCGAATATATGTCATGGAAGCAAGACCGGGGAGAATTCTCGAAGAGATTGATGCGGATTTGCAATTATTTCAAGATGGGGAGCTTGTGGATGTAGAGAAATTTATGAACGTAAAAAAACATATCATTTCTTTATTAAAGCATTAGTAAAAAACTTACAGAAGGATCGGAAGGGCTGTTGATGATGAAGATACAAAACAAACTGCTCCTTAGCTTTGGAACCGTTTTGCTAATTGTCCTGCTCGCCTTTCTTATTGTTTACTCTACTTTGCAGGACGTTTCCAAATCCTATTTTAATTTAGCAAATACCGATATGAAAAAATTGCAGCTTGCCCACCAGATTCAATTTGAAGACCTTGCGTTAACAGATGCGGTCAGAGGGGTGATTATCGAACCGGATAATACGGCCGAAAGGGAAAAGTACAATCAGTTTGCAAAGCAAATTGATCAACATATTAAAGAAGTGACTCCGATGCTGGATGATTCCAGGACGAAAAAAATTTTCCACGATCTAAATATAAACAATCAAAAATTAGTTGAATTAGAAACGCAGATGATGGAATTGGCCGGGGAAGACCGCCAAAAAACACTTGCTATTTTTCATGGAGAATATGCGGATATTCGCGCTATTTTTAGTTCCAAACTGGAAGAATTCAAACAAATTGAGACAGAACGGATAACCAAGAAAATTGAGGAAGATGAAAAATTAATAAGAAAAAAAATCATGGCGGGTGCAGCGGTATTTATCACAGCACTGTTTGCAGGAATTTTAATTGCAATATTTATTTCTAAAAGAACCACCCGGCCATTGTGGAAAATTGCAAATAAATTAGAGGAATTGGCGCGAAATAAAGGAGATTTAACAGCTAGAATCCATATCACGAATAAAGATGAAATTGGAAAGCTGGCGACGGCATTTAATAGAATGCTGGAGAACCTGCAAAAAATGATGCTAAAAATAAAGGAAACGACAGATGAAGTTTCCGCTTCAGCACTCGAGCTTTCTGAAGGTACTAAAAACTTTGCGGAAAGTACAGAACAGATCACGATGGCAGTTCAAGACATTGCTTCCGGAGCCGGTGATCAAGGTGACATGGCGGATGAAAGCTCACATGCGGTGAATAATATTGCCAATGAAGTTCAAAAAATTGCATCGTCATCTTCTTTCGCAGCAGAATCGGCCTTGACCACATCGAAAATCGCAGAAGAAGGAAACAAATCAATTGTCAAAGCAGTCAAGCAGATGGAATTTTTACAAAAATCCGTTGATGAAGCGTTTATTAAGATTGAGGAACTTGGCAAGCTTACCGACGAGATAAAAAAAATATCAGATGTCATGGCAAATATAGCGGAGCAGACGAATTTATTGGCTCTAAATGCTGCCATTGAGGCGGCGCGTGCAGGGGAACAAGGCAAGGGTTTTACTGTTGTAGCAACGGAAGTTCGAAACTTGGCGGAAGAGTCAAAACAATCTGCGATTCAAATAAATGAAATGATACAGCATGTCCTCTCCATTGCTGCTGCTGTCGTGGAGAATATCGATAAAGGAAGAAGCGATCTAAAAGAGGGTAAAAGGGTTGTTGATGATGCTGGGCGTGCTTTCCATAAAATTTTAACATCAGTTGAAAAAGTAACATGTCAAATACAAGAGGTTTCCTCATCTGTCCAGCAAATGTCAACAGGAGCTGATCAAGTTGCTGTTTCTATCGGACAATTGGCTGACATCGCCAAAAAGTCATCAGCTCATTCACAAAATGTGGCAGCCTCAACGGAAGAACAACTGGCTGCAATTGAAGAATTTACAGCAACGGCAGAAAATCTCTCAAATGTAGCAAAAAAACTGAGAAACATGATCGGGGAATTTAATGTTTAACATTGTTTTTATCTATTTCCAGCATTCATTGTAAGTTTCATGTTATATTATCTAACAAAATCATTGAACAATGCTGCACTCCTTTCTATATTAATCTTAAATAAAAATTTCATAAAGGTTCCTGATCGATAGGAACAAAAAAGCTGTCTAGGGTTCCGCTGCTGCTTAAGTTTGCAGCAGGTCTGGTCCGAGAGAGAGCGTATAGAAAGCATCAAAAGATGTCTTTCTATAAACACGGAAGGATAAAAGCCTGGGAGATTTCCCTAGGCTTTTATTTTTTTACAACGATCATTAAGAAAAGTCTCAAGGGAGGTATTTTGGATGACTAAAATTTTCAGCAAAACGATCGTACCTGGAGGAAAATGGTCAGGAAAAATCGGAAAAGGAAAGCTTATTCGTTTTACAGCCTTGGAGGCTGGAGCCAATCTTTCACTTATGATGTATCATGCACATGATCTTTCAGAGCGTTATAACATGCCGGATACATTAAAAGCCCAGCACACATTTCACTTGACAAAGGGAAACGTATTGATGAGCGATAACGGCCGAGTATTGGCCAGCATCACTAGCGACAGCCTTGGCTGGCACGACACTGTTTCAGGCTATACCACAAGGGAAGGAACAGATGAGAAATATGGAAAAACAAGCTATCAAGAATTAAGAAATGACTGGCTCAGAAGCGGAGAAGAGAACTTTGCCATGGAACTTGTAAGAAACGGGCTCAGCCTGCGCGACATGGCTCCTGTCGTCAATCTGTTTTCAAAAGTGAAAACCGACGACAAAGGCAACCTTACCTATTGTTTGGATCATTGCAAAAAAAATGACACAGTAACATTAAGAACAGAAATGGATATTTTGCTGATTGTATCTAATACACCAAACCCGCTTGATCCAAGAACCAACTATCCGTCCGTTCCGGTGGCAATGGAAGTGCTTCCGGCAGAGCCTGTCGATTTGAACGATTATTGTGTAAATTATCGTCCTGAAAACCGCCGGGCATTTGAAAATACTTGGGAATATTATGCGCTTTTGTAGCATCGGGCAGGAAATTGTTTGAGTACCCAGGCTGATGCCTTTAAAGATCAACATTATAGAAAATACCGATTTAAAAATACGATATGAGGAGGAAAGGAACATGGAAAATATTAAAAAAGTAGAAAGTCCTCGAAAAGAAGAAAATGCAATCTATAACAAAATCATCCCTGCCGGTGAAGGCTGGATGCATGAACTAAAGCCAGGGCAAGTTCTAAGAATTGTCGACTTGGAAGGAAACCAAGCAGTAGATACATTGTTTTACGATGCAGATAATCCGGAGGATCATTACAGTGTAACAGCCACCATTACAGGACAGAAAAATATTTACTTAACAACAGGTTCGGTGCTTCGTTCTGAATCAGGAAATGAATTGCTGAAGATTGTAGCGGATACATGCGGGCGGCACGATACATTAGGCGGTGCTTGCTCAGCACAAAGCAATACCGTCCGATATGCACATGATAAATTGCATATGCACAATTGCCGCGACACGTTTATGCTGCAGTTGTCGAAATATGGGGAGCGTTTTACAAAAAGGGATCTGGCTCCAAATATTAACTTCTTCATGAATGTTCCGGTTACAGAAGATGGTCATTTAGAATTTGCTGATGGAATCTCTTATGCCGGAAGTTATGTGGAATTATTATCCCTTCGGCGGACATTGGTGCTGATCAGCAACTGCCCGCAATTAAACAATCCTTGCAATGCTTACAATCCAACAAAAATACAAGTGCTGATTTGGGATAAATAAACAGAATCAACTAGGATACGGATGCGTCAGGGGGGAGTACAAAATGTTTAAAAAAATTCTGATTGCCAATCGCGGGGCAATAGCCGTCCGGATTGAACGGACGCTTCGCAAGCTTGGAATTCTATCGGTTGCTATATATACAAAGGCGGATCAAGACAGTTTACATGTAGACGAAGCAGATGAAGCTATTTTAATAGGAGAAGGCCCGGTCAAAGACAGCTATTTGAATGGAAATTTAATCATAAAAGCTGCCATTGAGTCAGGAGCCGATGCCATTCATCCCGGATATGGATTTTTAAGTGAAAACGCAGATTTTGCCCGCTTGTGCGAACAAAATGGAATTACGTTTATCGGACCTTCACCTGAACAGATGGAGATATTCGGATTAAAGCATTCTGCCAGAGAAATTGCAAAAAAAGCCAATGTTCCTTTATTGCCGGGAACGGACCTCATCACCGATTTGGATGAGGCGGTAAAACAAGCTGAACATATTGGTTATCCAATTATTTTAAAAAGCACGGCAGGAGGCGGAGGCATCGGAATGCGCGTTTGCGAAAATGAACAGCATTTGCGCTCGGCATTTGAGGCGGTACGTCGTCTTGCTGAAACAAATTTTAAAAATAAAGGCGTTTTCCTGGAGAAATATATCGCTAGAGCACGCCATATAGAAGTTCAAATTTTTGGAAATCGATTTGGTGAAGTGGTAGCTTTAGGCGAACGAGACTGCTCTATTCAGCGCCGCAATCAAAAAGTTGTGGAAGAAAGTCCGGCCCCTCTTTTGTCCCAGGAAGTCAGAAAAGAAATGTTCGCAGCCGCCATCCGATTGGCGGAAGAAGTTGGATACCGGAGTGCAGGCACCGTTGAGTTTTTATATGATCCTGAAACAAGCTCCTTTTACTTTCTTGAAGTGAATACAAGACTTCAAGTGGAGCATGGTGTAACAGAAGAGGTCTTTGGCATCGATCTTGTTGAATGGATGATACGTGAAGCAGCAGATGATCTGCATGAATTGCATTCCTTAGTTAAAGAGCCGAAAGGGCATAGCATTCAAGCGCGTATTTATGCGGAAGATTGTTTGCATGAGTTTCGGCCGAGCGCCGGACAGATTGATGAGGCAAAATTTCCTAAAACAGCTCGAACGGAAACGTGGGTAAGAAACGGAATCACGGTTACGACTCTTTATGATCCAATGCTGGCGAAAGTGATTGTTCGTGGAAAAAACAGGGAAGAGGCGATCGGAAAACTCATACAAGCGCTAAACGAAACGAAATTGTACGGTATTACAACAAATCTCCACTACTTGAAAGCTTTATTGAAGGAAAAGGATTTTATAAAAGGAAATGTATACACCCGTTTATTAAACCATTTTCAACCTAGAGAACATGCACTGGAAGTATTGGACGGAGGAATTCAAACAACTGTTCAGGATTGGCCCGGACGCATTAAATATTGGAGCGTAGGTGTGCCGCCTTCCGGTCCGATGGACCAGCTCTCGTTCCGGATTGGAAATAAACTTCTCGGGAACAGAGAAGGCGCCCCTGGTCTTGAAATGACATTGCGCGGGGGATCTTATCGTTTTCGAGATGATATATGGTTTTGTATCACAGGTGCCGATATGCAGGCTAAGCTTGACGATCAGCCCGTGCCGATGTATGAACCTGTTTTGGCAAAAAAGAACCAAGTATTATCATTTGGAGAAGCGAAAAGGGGAATGCGGACTTATTTATTAGTAGCAGGAGGTTTTGACATGCCTGAAGTTTTAGGAAGCTCCTCCACATTTACGCTCGGCGGATTCGGCGGCCATGGCGGACGCGCTTTGCGCACTGGCGATGTGCTTTTGGTCAACCGGGGGGCTGTTGTCAAAAAAACGAAGGGGCTTCCAGCTGAATATAGACCGATCATGACGAATAAATGGACGATAGGCGTCATTCCGGGCCCTCATTGTACAAGCGAATTTTTGCAGCCGGATTATTTGCAGCAATTAACTGAAACAGAATGGGAAGTGCATTTTAACAGTTCGCGCACAGGCATCCGGTTAATGGGCCCAGCGCCGAAATGGGCAAGAGAAGACGGCGGAGATGCAGGTTTGCATCCATCAAATATTCATGATAACGCTTATGCAGTGGGAACGCTTGATCTAACAGGCGATATGCCGATTTTACTGGGACCTGATGGACCTAGTTTAGGAGGATTTGTCTGCCCAGTTACGACGGCTTCAGCTGAGTTTTGGAAAATTGGGCAATTGCATCCGGGCGATATCGTCAAGTTTCATTTGTTGTCATTGGAAGAAGCGGAGGAACTTCGAAAAAAACAAGAAATGTTTATGCAAAAAATTGAAAATGGCAGTTTGTACGGATTTCAACCTTCTCAACTTCCTGCCATTAATCCAAAAATTACAGCCGACGATTCAATTTTGGCTCAAGAACAAACATCTCGAAACATTCCAATTACGATTCGTTCAAGCGGCGACGAAAATTTGCTGATTGAGTACGGTTCAATGGATTTAGACCTGCTGTATCGGTTTCAAGTACATGCTTTAATGCAAGCGATACAACAAAAAGGCAACATCCCTTTCCTTGATTTAACGCCGGGCATTCGGTCTTTGCAAGTGCACATTGACCCATCGAAAATGTCCGTTCGCGAGGCTTGTCAAAAAATTTTAGAAATTGATCGCGAGCTTCCGCCGCTGGAATCGATAAAAGTCCCTTCACGTATTGTTCGGCTGCCTCTTTCCTGGGATGATCCGGCTACTCAATTGGCCATTGAACGCTACCAGAAAAACGTCCGTTCCGATGCTCCGTGGTGTCCGAGTAATTTGGAATTCATCAGGCGCATAAATGGCTTAAAAAGCATTGATGATGTAAAGAAAATTGTATTTGATGCAAAATATCTTGTTTTAGGATTAGGTGACGTCTATCTTGGCGCTCCAGTAGCCATCCCAATTGATCCTCGGCACCGTTTAGTCACAACAAAATATAACCCTGCCCGGACTTGGACGCCTGAAAATGCGGTAGGAATTGGCGGTTCGTATTTATGTGTATATGGAATGGAAGGTCCTGGAGGCTATCAATTTGTCGGCCGGACGATTCAAATGTGGAATAAATTCCGGACAACGAAGAGTTTTGAACAAGGAAAACCTTGGCTATTGCGGTTTTTCGATCAAATTCAGTTTTACCCAGTAGATGCGGAACAGTTGCTGCAATTGCGGGAAGATTTTCTTAGAGGAAGGTTTGAAGTGGAAATAACAGAAACAGCGTTTGATCTTGGCGAATATTTAAAATTCTTGGATTCGATCAAAGATAGTGCCGAAACTTTCCGCATGCGGCAGCAGGAAGCTTTTCAAGCAGAGCGAGAACGGTGGAAGCAGCTAGGATTGGCGGAATATATATCAGAGCATGAACCAATGAAAGAAGGGCAAGAGGAAAATATCCCTCCAGGTGCTGAGGTTGTTCGTTCTTCCATGCCTGGAAGTGTATGGAAAGTTCTTGTGTCTCCTGGACAGCAAGTTAAGAAAGGCGATGTTCTGATGATTGAAGAAAGCATGAAAATGGAGTTTCCGCAGCTGGCCCCGTGCGATGGACAAATAGTAAATGTTTACGTGAAACCAGGGGACGAGGTGCAATCAGGACAATTGATTGTCAGCATTTTAAAGCAGAAAGAACGAGAGGAGGTTCTCAAATGAAATCGGTCAAACATTTTCCTCAACCTTTGACGATTGCGCGGTTGAGAGAGATGTACCTTAACAATGAATTGACTCCCGAAGAAGTAGTCGTTGAAATCATTCATCGAGTTAAACAAGATGAGGATATGAATATATGGATTACCCCTCCGGCAATGGAAAGAATTCAGCCTTATCTAGACAGGCTTGCTTCACTGGATCGGAAAAGCTTGCCATTATGGGGAATTCCATTTGCTATTAAAGACAACATTGATTTAGCCGGGGTTCCGACAACTGCAGCTTGCCCCCAATATGCTTATATACCAGAAAAAAGCGCAACAGTGGTTGAGCGGTTAATTGCAGCAGGTGCAATCCCATTAGGAAAAACAAATTTAGATCAGTTTGCCACTGGGCTTGTCGGTACAAGAAGTCCTTATGGAGAAACGAAAAATGCCTTAAAAGAAGAACTGATCAGCGGGGGATCAAGCTCTGGATCTGCGGTGGCCGTTGCACGAGGCCATGCAGCGTTTGCACTCGGAACGGACACTGCTGGGTCCGGACGAGTGCCGGCAGCCTTAAATCGCTTAGTCGGATTTAAGCCGAGCAGGGGAGCCTGGCCGACCGCTGGAGTAGTTCCGGCTTGCGCAAGCCTTGATTGTGTGACAGTTTTTGCGCACAATTTGCAGGATGCATTGGAAGTTGATCGAATTGTGCGCGGCGAGGATGAAACAGATCCTTGGTCACGCTATTTCCCGAACGTATCGCCGAAAAGTCCGAGCAAAATTTGTTTGCCGAAACAACCGCTTTCGTTTTTTGGCCCATTTCGTGAAGGATATAGGAATGCATGGATGAAAACGATGAAAAGATTGGAACGTTTGCGTCTTCCGATTGAGTATATCGATTATGATTTGTTTTCCGAAGCGGCGTCTCTTCTTTATGAAGGTCCTTGGGTGGCGGAAAGATGGGCGGATTTAGGTGATTTTGTGAAAGCAAATACAGAAGATGTGTTTTCCGTTACGGAAAAAGTCCTTTCTTCCGGAGCTTCTCCTGATCATACGGCAGCATCAGCTTTTCAAGCGATGCACAGGATCCAATCAATCAAGCATAAAGTGAAAAAATTGTTAAAAGATGCAGTATTAGTTTTGCCTACTTGTGGCGGTACTTGGACGCGCGAACAAGTTAGGCTCGATCCGATTCGCACAAATAACGAAATGGGAAAATACACCAATCACTGTAATCTTTTGGATCTGTCGGCAATCGCCATTCCGGCAGAGGATGCGGAAGCAAATGTTCCTTTTGGCATGACGATGTTTTCGCTGGCAGAACAGGAAGGATTGATATTCGGACTTGCTTCTCAATTTTTAGGAGAGATTCTAACAGAAAATTTTCAACCGCAAAAAAATACGACTTTTGTTGCCGTCTGCGGTTTGCATATGAGAGGGTTTCCGCTCGAAAATGAAATGCATCAATTCGGAGGCAAATTCGTATGTGAAGCAACAACTGCTCCTAATTACCGGCTGTATAAGCTGCCTACGGATCCTGCCAAACCTGGGCTTATCAAAACAAACCACAATGGCGCCTCCATTCAATTGGAGATATGGGAAATGCCATTAGCTTCATTTGGTGCTTTTACAGCATCTATTCCAGAACCTTTAAGTATAGGAACAGTAGAACTGATCAACGGAAACAAAGTGCCGGGCTTTCTTTGTGAAAAGTATATAGCCAATCAAGCGGAGGATATTACAGCTTTTGGAGGATGGCGTTCCTATTGCCTGAAAGAACTCAATTCATAATACAAAAGCCGTCAAACATGTTGGCGGCTTTTTCACGTTCAAGCGCAAAATTCTAATTTTAAGAGATTGACAGGATGGAGTGACTGAACTATTTAGATAAAATCGACGTGTACGTACAGTGTATTAGGAGACAGAAAGTTAGCTGCATACTTCTGTTTTGTTTATTTTTTAAACTGTAAAATACGACTTTTACCTCTGCTGGTTACTTGAATATTGAAAATACCAATGTATCAATTCATTTCCAAATTGCTTGAAAAAATAGTATTTCCTCTTATTTAGATTTATTACATAAAATTTTAAAATATTGTATTTAAATTCCAATTTTGGTAAAATTACTATATATTGTAAAAAATAACTAGGGGGTGTGGGAATTTATAAAAATTAAGAAAACTATTTTTTTTATAATATTCTTCATTAGCATTGCATAAATATAGTTAGAATTTTCTGTTAATTAATTTTTGTGAATTTGTGCCAAAAAGACAAAACCTAAAGAAAGGTGGCACTGCCCATTTGGTAAATATATACAGTTAAACCAGAGCGACAACGACAAAAGGGAGATTATGGACTGGCTCGCCCATCAAATTTTCGCAACCAAACATAAGCTGGTTTCCACAGAGCTCTCTTTAACCAACGAGTAATTCGAAGTAGGGATTTCTTACTTTTCATCTCCAATTGAATGAGAACATGTAAGCAATACGTGATCAGGGCTAAGAAAATTTGATTTTGAATAGCTGTTTCACTCATTCCATAAAAGTGCTTAATTTCTACGTGTTGCTTGAGCCATTTGAAAAAGAGTTCAATAGCCCAGCGAGATCGGTAAATATCACTTATCTCTTCTGGTTTTAAATCAAATCGGTTGGTGATGAAACGAAGTAAGTTCCCTTTTGTGTCCATAACTTCTAGTAGACGAAAGACATTTTCAGTACGATTTTGTGTGGTACCAATGTAGACCATTTTATCGGATAGAACGTGACAATCATCAGGAAGTGAAAATGTATAGACTTCACGAATGACTGCGTTTTTCTTCAGTCTTGAAACGAAGAAATAGCCATCATCTGTCATCCGATCAAAACGTTCATAGTCCACATAACCGCGGTCAAACACATACATGGCTTCTTGATCATCCACTAGGACTTCGAGTTGATTTCGGTCATGTTCTTTTGCTGTCGTAATCACTGCTTTTTCAGGATAGACGGTGTCTTTATCCATGAAAACGAGCCGTAAGTGTAGCTTTACACCAGCTTTTGTTTTCCGGAATTTTGCCCATTTATAATGGGTCAAATTCAACGGGAGTGTACTTGAATCAATGATTTTCAGTGGCATATTCTTTCCGTTTTGATAATGGTACCGTTGAATTTTCCAAACAAGATCCAAGAACAAATTTGCAAGAATTAGTGGGTTGATCTGATTGTTTTTTCGGGATAGCTGAGAGGCACTTATCGATTCAAATCCGAGTGCTTTTTGAAGATCTTCGTCTACAAGTGCATCACTCATTTCCTCTAAGCTCTTAAATTCGAGCAGCTGGGCTACCAATAAAAGTTTAATATAGGCTTCTGTTGTCAGCTTTTTTGTGTAATAGTCCTGTTTCAATTCTTTGACTTGTTCGCTAAGTTTTTGAATATTTATGGGTGAAACCCATTTACCAAATGATGAAATTAGTGTATTCTTGTCCATAATGGTTATCCTTTACGATTGGATTTGGGCAGGAACCACCTGTACTTCCATTGTAAAGGATTTTTTTGTTTCGAAATCAATAAAAAATTGAACATTCTTAGTATTTTGAATCATCAGATTTAATTACTGCAATTCTAGTGAATATTCTTCATCTTCTTAGCTTCATGCAATCATCAATTATCCTATGATCAAAAAATTGATTGTAATCAGAATTGGGCTCTATGCTCCATACAGAAGGAATATGCTGATCCTAACTCTTTAACAGACACACCTATAAAAATTGCCATTATTGATAGTGGAATTGATGAAGAAAAGGCTCGTGTCAAAGTATCAAAAAGGTTCAACGAGAAAAATAATCAAATAGATTCATACGGACATGGTACAGCGGTTGCTAGTATCATTAGAGAATGGAGAAATCATTACTCAACATTTTGATGTAGTGTTGCAAGAAATTGACGGCACCGATTTTATTGCAACACTCATTGATCAAGATACTGGAGAATCTTACCAGATCAATACCATTGATGCTCAAGCTTCGGTTCTGCCGGCGGTTATAATCGGAGTAGTTGCAAAACATGGAATCAAGTATGCCATAAAAAAATTTGGAAAAAAACTTATCGTTAAGTCGATAAAAAGCTCTAAAGCCGTTCTTAACACATTTGCAAAGGCAGCCGTTAAAGCAGCAAAAAGTAAAGTTTCCAAATTCAATGTAAGTAATAAGCATTTAAAAAATGCTGGAGGTAATTTTTCTAAATTCAATACTACTGATAAAAGCCAAATACGTAATTGGGTTAAAGAAGGATTAAATTCTAAGAACGCATCTTATTCTTTAAATCCAGAGGAAGAAAAAAAGAATGCGGATTTGTCATTTGTAGTTATAGCGGACCTTGGTAAAGTAATAGGTACAAAAGGTCAGAAAAAATAAAAATTGTAGTAGGGTGGGATGGTGAAATATGGACAGCATATCCAATCAATTAGAGTTTGTCTATCACTTTACAACCGATGAATCTTACATTCCTAAAAAGTGGAAAAAAGATTCTGCTATCGTACTTAGAGTTGATGGAGATTTTGACATAAAAGTAGATGGAATCTCCTATTTCCGAGATGATATCGCATTGTTGGAGTTTTATTTATACCTAGAGAGATGGCTCGCCATTATCGAAAGTGGCAAATATGATATCCCGGAATTTCATTATTATACTCTTGAAATTGACGAAGATGAACCGTTGATTTCAATCATTCCTTTTGACAATAACGATAAGGCTCGACTCACATCTATTTGGAGAAAGGAACCGTTTGATCCTGTATTTAAGATGGATTATATAGTGAACCAATTGACAGAATTACGCGATCAATTAAAAAAAGATATCGAGGCACATTATAACATTTCAGTAGAACCGTTTATTGATAAATTTCCCATTAGAGCTTTAGCTGTCATCGATAAAAAGAGAGGCAAGAAGAAATGGTTTTAGTATTCTGTAAAAAATTAGGGATACAAATCCTTTAGAGTATAGGAACAGTAGAACTGATCAACGGAAACAAAGTGTCGGGCTTTCTTTTGGAAGGCGTATATCGCCAATCGATTCGAGGATATTACAGATTTTGGAGGATGGCGTTCCTATTGCCGAAAAGAAGCCGAATCATAATGGCAAAAGTGGCTGTCAAAGTAGTCGATTTTTTCGGCTTATAGGTGCCCTTTCAATATTCAATGTTTATGTTTTTCGTTTCCAAAAGATTTTGGCTTTCTGGACAACTGCTTTTCCTATGTTTCCCTATCTTGATCATGTCCTTCGGGAATCTTATGAAGGACTTTTTCTATGCACGCCATTTTCATTCTGTCCTTCAAAAGTTATGACGGACATTCAGTATATGCAATTTCCTTTTTTTGGATTCCATCACCTCCATGAAGGACGTTTATAAATTTTATTAGATTATTTTTGTCCTTCACAGTTGTATTTCTTCAAAATCCATCTCAGTTCGGATTCTAAAATCAAATCAGTGAACCTTTAAGTAATAAAAAAAGGTTTCTGCCTTTTTGTTCATCTCAACATTTATTAAATGGAGAGATGCTTCCAAAAGTTTGAACAACTTTTGTGAAGCATCCTCCTGTTTTAATTATGTGGTTTAAATATTTTTAACATAGTTTTCATATCATCATTGTCACTAACGATGTTTCACTTGTGAGTTAGACAGAAATTTAAAACGATACTGAACTTTTTTCTTGTTTGATCCGTATTAAAAGATGAGAGGAGGAAAATACATGACGTTGAAGCTAGAGCAAGTGACGAAAAAATTTGGCGATTTCACCGCTGTGGATAAGCTGTCTTTATCCATTCCGGAAAAAGAAATGTTTGGTTTTTTAGGGGCAAACGGTGCCGGAAAAACGACAACATTTCGCATGATTTTAGGGCTGCTGGCACCAACTGAAGGAACCATTACATGGAATGGAGAAAAAATTGATTATAGCACGAGCCCGTATATCGGATATTTGCCCGAAGAGCGGGGATTGTACCCGAAATTAAAGGTAAAGGATCAGATTGTCTATTTAGCCAGATTAAGAGGGATGAACAAAAAAGATGCGCTGAAGGAGCTGGCAAATTGGCTCGAACGGTTTAAAGTGCCGGAGTACGCTGAAAAAAAAGTCGAAGAGCTGTCGAAAGGAAACCAGCAAAAAATTCAATTTATTGCTGCTGTCATACATAAACCGAAGCTGCTCATCTTGGATGAACCGTTTAGCGGATTGGATCCGGTCAATGTTGAGCAATTGAAAGAGGCTGTCATTGATTTGAAAAATGCCGGTACATCCATTGTGTTTTCCAGCCATCGGATGGAGCACGTTGAGGAATTATGTGAACATTTATGCATATTACATAGGGGAAGCCCTGTAGTTCATGGGTCGCTCAAAGAAATTAAACGTTCCTTTGGCAAAAAAAATCTCGTGATTCATGCGGATTTTGATCTCAATTTCTTGAAGGATTTCCCAGGTGTCGTAAAAGCCAAGACAACAGTTGAAGGGATTCAATTGCAAATTGAAAGAGAAGAGACCGCACAACAATTGTTACAGGAGATTGTCGATAAAGGATTTATTCGCAAATTCCAAATAGAAGAGCCTTCATTACATGATATTTTTATAGAGAAAGTGGGTGCGGCCTATGCATAACTTTTGGACTGTTTTGTTCCACACTTATTTTACCAAACTAAGATCGAAGCAATTTATCATTTCCACGGTTATTACATTGCTTATTATTCTAGTTTTGGGAAACATATCAAAAATTATTGATTTTTTTAATTCTGGTGAAAATCAAGAACGCCTTGCAGTCATTGATCAATCAAATTCTTTATTTGAACCGTTTAAAAAGCAATTAAAAGAAGTTAATCCGGACATTCAATTGCAAAAAACTAATGCTTCCGAAGAAGAGCTGAAAAAGAATGTATTAAATGATGAGATCAAAGGGTATCTCGTTTTATCTTTAAATGATGAAAACCGGCCGATGGCGGTATATAAAGCAGCGTCTCTTGCAGACTCAACCGTTCCAAACGATTTGCAATATGCCCTCCAACAAGTGAGCATGGTATGGACAGCAGGTCAATTGAAATTGACGCAAGAGGAACTGATGAAGCTGAATGCGCCAGTATCTTTTGAAATGGAAGCGTTGAATGCCAACGCAAAAACGGTGGAAGAATTGAATCAAGCGAGAGGTCTCGTATATGTACTTTTATTTGTAATATATTTTGCAGTGATCATGTATGCAAATATGATTGCGATGGAGGTAGCAGTAGAAAAATCTTCTAGAGTGATGGAAATTTTAATTTCCAGTGTTCCTCCTATTACACAAATGTTTGCGAAAATTTTAGGTGTTGCTCTATTGAGTTTAACGCAGCTTGCCTTATGGCTTATTGTCGGCTACGTTTCCATTAAACAGAATTTAGAATCGATGGATGGAGGATTTTTCTCTTTCTTTGGATTCCAAAACACGTCGTTGTCGACCATTCTATATGCAGTCATTTTCTTTATTTTAGGCTATTTATTATATGCGACGATGGCTGCCTTTCTAGGCTCGCTGGTCAGTCGTATAGAAGATGTTCAGCAGTTGATCACTCCGATGATTTTAACGGTTGTGGCGGGCTTTATGCTAGCGATATTTGGTTTGAGCAATCCGGAAGCTTCCTATGTTACGATCACATCATACATTCCGCCGTTTACCCCGATGCTGATGTTTTTGCGGGTTGGAATGCTGGATCTTCCAATTTGGGAGCCGCTTTTAGGAATCGGTTTATTAATAGCATCCATTGCTATATTAGCTGTCTTCGGGGCAAGAGTTTACAAAGGCGGCGTATTGATGTACGGAAAATCCAATGCGCTTAAAGATATTAAAAAAGCTTTGCAGCTATCGAAAAATAAATAAAGAAGACATTACGCAAAATGGTTTTCTTTTGATTTTGAGCAGATAATAATAAACGTAGCAAGCAGCCCGATTCCTATATACTAGGAGTTTGGCTGCTTAATTTTTTGGAAGCTTTGATAATGATGAAAATGAGTCAATTTCTGCGCAGTATTTTTTCTCAACTACCGAAGTTGGGGGATCTCCCTTTTGCATTTTCGATTATTCCTGCAAATATTCGCTTCTTGACGATGTGATTTTTAATAGTAAAGAGAAAATCCCCAGTCAATCAAGACATTTATTGTAATTGAAAGCGGTTTAAAATTTTTTGAAGATGTATGACAGCATCGGAAAGAATAACTGATTCCTTTGCAAGCTCATGGATCCCTTCAATATGTTCCTCCAATGCTGCCGTTGTTTCGTTGACTGTGTTGGTGAAATCATGTGCGATTAAGTTTACATTTTCTATTAAACCTTTTAAATTGTTGCCGTTTTCACGAATGTTTATGACGTTTTCTCGATTATGCTTTAACAGAGAATGAATGTCTGAAAACATTCGCTTAAATGTCTGCATGCTTTCTTTTGTTCCAGATATAGACAAGGAAGCTTGATCAACACTTTCTTCATTTTTTTTGACGGCAGTAACGGCATGAGCTAAATCATTTCTCGTTTCTTCCAACGAAGATAAAATTTTAGCCGCAAAAGAATTTGTATCATCTGCCAGTTTGCTCACTTCTGCAGCTACAATCGCAAAGCCTTTTCCAGATTCACCTGCTCTCGCTGCTTCAATGGAAGCATTTAATGCTAAAAGGTTCGTTTGCTTGGCAATTGCTGTGATCGCAGAAGCCATTTCCATCGCTTGATCCGCTTTTTTGGATACCATTTGGATGAGAGAAGTTGCCTTTTTCGTGTCATTTTCAATATTTAGCATAAGCTGTTCCGTTTTTTCAATCATTTGTTGCCCTTCATCTGCTGAACGCATCGTTGATTGAGCGTATTCAACAACACGTTCAATTTCCGATCCCATATTTGATACACCTTCTATCATCGAATTTGCCAGTTCGCTAACTTTTTTAAACGAATCGGTCTGCTGTTTGGAGCCTTCGCGGAACACTTCCATTGTTGCAGCAACTTCATCAAAAATTTCCGATAAGCGATTCGCTTCTTTTTTTTGATCTTGACTGACCTTCTTGACAGTTTTGACGGCATTGGCAAACTCGCTTAAAATCGACCGGATTCCAAAAATAATTTTATTGATTTCATAACCTATTTGATGAAACTCATTGCGTTTGCCGACAATATCTACTTCGACATGAAGGTTGCCTGATGATACAGTACGAGTGACGTTATACCATTGTCTAAGATTAGAAGTGAACGAGCGGTAAACAAAGAAGCTGTTTACTGCACTGGCGCAAATAGTTACGAAAAATAAAATAATTGCTTGACGAAAAGATAATTGCATAAATAAAGCTGTCATGAGGCAAAGAAAGCTTGGCAAAAACGATAGCATGGCAAAATTCATTTGCAAATACGGGCGATGAATGAGTCTTCCTAACCGGATATTATAACGTTTTCCAGTACTGTCTGTAACGAGCGGACAGCTCGCATCAACAAGAATTTCTCCTGTATCACGGATATACAGCTGCAAAAGCGGTTCTTTTGTTGTAGCGGCTTTTTTGCCGACCTCATCCGAAAATACTCTTCCTTCACGAAGGCGATTGGTATGTAGCGGAGAATATCCTGTTTCATCTACGACCAAAAAATATTCGTCTTGGTCCAGCCTTTCATCGAACGTTTTTCGAATTTTGTCGAGCTGTTCGGTTAGCGGAAGCTGAGGATCTAGCTGTTTCTTAATGATATCGCTTACATGCACGACTTTTTTGAGTGCTTGTTGAGCAGCTTTTTTCTTTATTAAACGGCTCATACTTCTCCCTCCCCTTACTACAAATGTATACCCCATTTACAGAATTTTCAATAATTATTTGCTAAAAATTTAATTTCTAGTAAAAAAGGAACAAATGTTCTGTTTTTTATAGATTCAAAATTTAGTATTTGATATAATGAAAATGCAATAGAACGGTAGACTCAAGGGTGGTTGGCATTTACCCCGTACAGAAAGGGGGTGTGCCGATGACAGTATTCGAAGCGTTAATGTTTGCGATCAGTTTTTCAAGCCTTATAATTACAATGCTGTCAAATCCGCAAAAAAAATAATCCACCCTTGAGTTGATAGCAGTGGTGGATTATTTTTTACCTGCTGCCTGATCCCCTTGAAGGGAACCGTCTGTTGCAGGGCCAAAGGTGTCGCAGCACCTTTGGTCGTCTGGTTGTTGATGCAATTTTTCAACTTCATTATACATTATTCCCCTCGTCTTGTAAAAGAGAGCAACTATATGATCCTGCCTGATTATATTCCCTTCATATTTTGATCCCTTTTTTTTATGTTGATTTACCTTTTATTTTTCCCTTGATTGAAAAATCCCAAAATAATAGACGTGAAATCAACAAGTAAACAATATACATTTCAAACCTTAGCTATAAATAAAATATTCAAAACAAAAATAAAAAAATATATTCAATAATAAACAATCATATGTTATATTTAAAATAAATAAAAACAAAAATGGAGGTCAACAGATGGTCAAAAGTTTGTGGGATTCAGAAAAAGCTAAGAAATTGTCGGAAGGTTTAGAACAGTTAGTCTACCGTTCCAATTTAATCGGAGCTGATCGCGCTGTATGCAACTGGGGCGGAGGCAACACTTCAATGAAAACAATTGAAAGCGATTTCCGCGGCCGTGAAATTGAAGTCATGTGGGTAAAAGGAAGCGGTTCAGATTTAGCGACAATGAAAGCGCACAATTTTACAGGACTTAAATTGGACGATATCCGCCCGCTTATAGAACGAGATGAAATGTCCGACGAAGAAATGGTAGCTTATTTATCTCATTGCATGATTGATCACAAGCATCCACGCCCTTCGATTGAAACTTTGCTGCACGCATTTCTTCCGTTCAAGCATGTTGATCACACGCATCCTGATGCGATTATCAGCATTTGCTGTGCGGACAACGGAAAGCAAATTGCTGAGGAGATTTACGGCAACCGATTTGTTTGGGTGCCTTACGTGCGTCCTGGATTTACGCTTTCCAAAATGATAGCTGAAGGCGTGAAAAACAACCCGAATGCAGAGTTAGTGTTGATGGAAAAACACGGCTTAGTCACATGGGGCGATACTTCAGAGGAATGCTATGCAAAAACGATTTCTATTATTAATGAAGCAGAAAACTATATTAAAGAGCGAATCGATGAAGAAAAAGCATTTGGCGGATTAAAATATAAAGCCCTTTCCAAAGATGAAAGAAAAGAAATCCTAGCGGAAATACTGCCAGTTATTCGTGGTGCTGTAAGCGATGAAAGAAAAATGATTTTAACTTGGGATGACGGAGAGGATGTTCTTCAGTTTGTTAACAGTCGAAACGCAAAAGAACTTTCTCAAATAGGCGCAGCATGCCCTGATCATTTAGTTCACACGAAGCGGGTTCCTTTATACATCGAATGGGATCCGCAAACAGAAAATAAAGAGCAATTAAAGGAAAAAATAAAAGAAGGAGTTTCCAATTATAAAAAAGACTACAAAGCTTATTTTGAGCGGAACAAAAACGAAGGGGACAAAATGTTTGAAGCTGCCCCTAGAGTAATCTTAATTCCTGGTATTGGAATGGTGAATACAGGGAAAAACGAAAAAATGTCAAGGATCAGCGGAGCTCTTTATCATCGCGCCATCGCTGTCATGAAAGGGACAGATGCGATCGGGAAGTTCGTCTCATTAAACGAAAATGAGTCTTATAATGTAGAATATTGGCCGCTTGAGCTCTACAAATTAACGCTTGCTCCGCCAGAAGCAGAATTTTCGCGCAAAGTGGCTTTTGTCACAGGCGGTGCAGGAGGAATTGGCAGTGCGACGTGCCGACGTCTAGCCAGCGAAGGCGCACATGTTGTTATCGCTGATTTAAACATCGAAGGAGCAGAGGAAAAAGCTAAAGAAATTAACGAAAAATATGGCGAAAATCGTGCAATTGCCGTCAAAATGGACGTAACAAAAGAGGAAGAAGTGCAAGCTGCCTTTAAAGAAGCTGCCCTTGCCTTCGGCGGAGTCGATATTATTGTCAACAACGCTGGACTTGCTACATCCAGTCCGTTCGATGAAACAACTTTGCAAGAATGGAATTTAAATATGAACGTTCTTGGTACAGGATACTTTTTAGTAGCTCGCGAAGCGTTTAAACAAATGAAGACGCAAGGTATTGGCGGGAATATGGTATTTGTTGGCTCGAAAAATTCAATTTATGCTGGAAAGAATGCGGCTGCTTACAGTGCTGCAAAGGCGCTTGAAACTCATTTGGCAAGATGTATTGCTGCTGAAGGCGGCCAATACGGAATACGTGTAAACTCCGTTCTTCCGGATGCCGTTCTTCAAGGCTCTGCAATATGGGATTCCAAGTGGCGTGAAGAGCGTGCAAGAGCTTATGGAATTTCACCGGATGAATTAGAAGATTATTATAAAAAACGAACAACATTATTAGTAAATGTGTATCCTGAAGACATTGCAGAGGCGATTGCATTTTTTGCATCTTCTAAAGCTGAAAAAACAACAGGATGCATGATCACAGTTGACGGAGGTGTTCCAGCGGCATTTACTAGATAATCTTTCGACAATACAAAAGAGCAATAGCCTATTGGCCATTGCTCTTCATGAAAATTCTCCACATAACAGTTATCGGTTATTATAACGAATTCGTGAATAAGAAAGATTTAATCATTGCAGCAGGTCATCCCCCTTCAACAACGTACGGAGACTTAACCATCAGGAGGCTTCCGGAAAGCGGAAAAGGGCATAAAAACCTTTTCCGCTTTAAAAGATAATAGATGCGCTGTGAGAAAACTGCTTTGAGCCTGATGCGCTAAAAATATTGGTGACAATGATTTAATGATTCATTTTATAATGTGGTATATTATTTTCTGGCAGCGCTTGAAATCTTTAGGACATATTGGGGTAATGTGGTATATTATTTTCTGATAACTATTGAAAAACTTTTGAACATATTGGGGGGACGTGCAAGGTGCTTGTAGCCGAAAGACATAGGAAAATAGTTGAAATCGTTAACAAAAAATTAAGTGTACGAGTATCGGAGCTTAGCAAAATGTTTTCAGTCACGGAGGAGACGATACGAAGAGATTTAGAAAAGCTGGAAAAGGAAGGGAGGCTTCTGCGCAGCCACGGGGGAGCGGTCAGCATTGAAAGAGACCAGCAGCTCGAATTGTCCTATTTAGAACGTGAAGTCACAAATGCCAAAGAAAAAAAAGCAATCGCTGCAGAAGCAGTTAAGCTCATACAACCAGGAGACCAGATTGTTTTAGATGCAAGTTCGACGGCATGGTATATGGCAAAGGAACTGCCGAATGTACCACTAACAGTTATAACAAATTCCATTAGAGTAGCAATTGAATTAAGTGTCAAAGATCAAATTAAAGTCATGTCAACCGGCGGAATGCTCTCTTCAAAATCATTATCGTATATTGGTCCTCTCGCAGAACGGTCATTGGAAACATACCATGTCAATAAAGCTTTCCTATCCTGTAAAGGTGTGCATCTTGAAGGCGGACTCAGCGATTCGAATGAATGGCAAGCATTAATAAAAAAGCAAATGATGGAGATAGCAGATAAAACCATTTTACTAGTTGACTCCAGCAAGTTTGGCGTTAGGACGTTCGCTTTAATCAATCATATTGAGAAAGTGGACGAAATTATTACAGATTCCAATATCCATCCAGCATATAAAAAAGAGTTTGAGGGAAAAAACACAAAAATCACAATCGTTCCTTTATCGTAAAAGAGGTCAAATTGTTTCAAAATAAAACAAAAAAAACAAAAAATTTTTTATAATAACACTCTTTATTTTTTTTGGTATATTTGATAATATAAAAACAAACAAAAATAAACAAAGGTTGTGTAAGCGTTGTTAAAAGGTATTCCAAAGAATCTTTCTCCTGAGCTGTTAAAAATTTTGATGGAAATGGGCCATGGTGACGAAATTGTCATTGCAGACGGGAATTTTCCGGCAGCAAATTTTGCTCAAAGATTGGTTCGAGCTGACGGACATGGTGTTCCTGAGCTGTTGGATTCTATCTTAGATTTGTTTCCGTTGGATACTTTTGTGGATAAACCGGTGGCTCTCATGCAAGTAGTAAACCAAAATGAAAGCAAACCGGCCATTTGGGACGAATATAAAAAACTTCTGGAGAAAAAATGTTCCGAACCATGGGATATAGAATTTATGGAGAGATTCAGCTTTTATGAAAGAGCCAAAAATGCTTATGCAATTATCGCAACGAGCGAGAGTGCGCTTTATGCCAATATCATTTTAAAAAAAGGTGTCATTTCATAATAGATTTCATTGGGAAACTAGTACATTTTCCGTTCAAGATGGAAGCGATAGGATGGTGGAGACAATATGGTGCAAAAATTTATTCTTGCTCATGATCTTGGGACAAGCGGAAATAAATCCACATTAATATCGCCGGACGGTGAAATCATAGCTCATACTACCTATCAATATTCCACCATTTTTTTGAAGCAGCATTGGGTTGAACAAAATCCGAATGATTGGTGGGATGCCGTGGCAAATGCATCAAAACAACTTATTTCAGAAGCGAAAATTGATCCGAAACAAATTGCATGCATTACGTTCAGCGGCCAGATGATGGGGGCTGTCCCAGTCAATCATAAAGGAGAAGCTGTAAGAAATGCAATTATTTGGGCTGATATGCGTTCGGCGCAAAAAACAGAAGCAATTGCAGAAAAGATAGGAATGAAAGAACATTATGAAATTACTGGAAACAGATTATCCCCATCCTATTCTGCAGCAAAAATTAATTGGATTCAAGAAAATGAACCAGCTGTTCATAAAGAAACATTTAAATATTTACAAGCAAAAGATTATATAATTGCTAAACTAACGGGTAAATTTGCCACCGACTATTCTGATGCAAGCGGCACGAATCTATTAAATATTAAAAAGAAAGAGTGGTCGGAAGAATTAATAAAATTATGGCAAATTGATGATGAAAAATTGCCTGAGATTTTGCCTTCAACAGCGGTTGTTGGTGAAGTTCATTCAAAGGCGGCGGAAGAAACAGGTCTGATGCCTGGTACACCTGTTGTAATGGGCGGTGCAGATGGGTGCTGTGCTGCATTAGGTGCAGGTGCGATTGATGAGGGAGATATTTTTAATTACATTGGCTCTTCTTCCTGGATCTCATTTTCGTCATCTCGTCCAGTTTTTGATCAAGAAATGCGGACATTCAATTTTATCCATTTGGATGAAAATAAATATATTCCCATCGGAACGATGCAAGCAGCAGGGACTTCCTTTCAATGGTTAAGAGACATACTGTTTCAAGACGTTTTGAAAACGGATGCAGCGAAGAATATTTATGAAATGATGAATGAAGAAGCTGAAAGCTCACCAATCGGCTCCAATCAATTGATTTTTCTTCCGTATTTAATGGGGGAGCGGTCTCCTTGGTGGAATCCAAACGCAAAAGGCAGTTTCATAGGATTGACGATCAATCATAAACGATCTGATTTGATTCGTGCTGTTTTGGAAGGGATTTCAATGAATTTAAAACTTATTTTCGATGCTCTGCAAGAAAATTATGATCGGCCATTTCAAGACATATGGCTGTTTGGAGGCGGAGCGAAAAGCAGAATATGGCGGCAAATGCTGGCTGATCTTTTCGGTGTTACCATCCGTATACCGAAAATTTTGGATGAAACGACCTCAATGGGCGCTGCGGTTGCAGGCGGTGTAGGAGTAGGCCTTCTGAAAGATTTGACAGCAGCGAAAGCTTGGTGTGTTGAAGCTGAATCATTTGAACCAGATCAACGCAACCATCAATCTTATCAAACAGCTTTGAAAGCGTTTAAACAAGTTTATAAACAAGTGGAGCCGATTTTTAATCAATGGAACGGGATTGAATAAATGTACAAACAATTGTGCGAGAAAGGGGGAAAATCATGGACATTTATTTAGACACCGCAAATGAACAAGAAATAGAATTTGCTTCAAAATATGGCTTTTTAGCAGGGATTACAACAAATCCAAGCATTATTTCAAGAGAAAATAGAGAGTTTCGGCAAATTATTGTGGATATTTCCTCCAAAATTAATGGAGAAGTCTGGTGCCAGGTAACAGGAGAAACAGCTGAAGAAATGATCCTTGAAGGGAGAGAAATGTCCACATGGGGAAAAGATATTGTCATTAAACTCCCGATGACTGAAGAAGGATTATCCGCAGCTTATCAATTGAAACAGGAAGGCATAAAGGTGAATATGACTCTTATTTATACACTGCCTCAAGTTGTATTAGCTGCCAAAGCAGGGGTGGATTTTATAAGCCCTTACATCGGAAGAATGGATGATCATGCGATTGACGGGCTGCAATTTATTAAAGAGGCAAAAGAAATTATTCATCAAATGCATGCGGAAACGAAAGTTATTGGAGCAAGCATCCGAAATCCGCAGGTTGTCGTTGATCTTGCAAAATCAGGCGCAGATGCTGTAACGATGCCATTTTATATTTTTAAGAAAATGTTTGCGTCAGATCTTACAAATATCGGGTTAAAAGGGTTTTTAAATGATTGGAAGCAGTACCAATCCGCGAAAAAATCTGAAAAATCTTATTAATGTAAAAGTGGAACAAAAATTCAGGACGGATAATGACAGTTACGTAAAGTAGGTGATAGGATGTCAGCTCAATTATTAAGAATGGAAGGGATAAGCAAAAGTTTTCCTGGAGTAAAGGCATTATCAAAAGTTCGACTGGATTTAAATTATGGGGAAGTTCTAGCATTAGTTGGCGAAAATGGTGCTGGAAAATCGACTTTAATGAAAATTTTGTCTGGAGTCTATCAAAAAGATGAAGGTGAAATCTACTTAGAAGGCAACAAAGTTGAAATTCCTAATGCGAAAGCAGCACAGGAAATGGGCATTAGCATTATACACCAAGAACTAAATTTAATGCCTGATTTAACGGTTGCCCAAAACATTTTTATTGGCAGGGAGCCTCGCACCGGATTTAATTTCTTTTTGAAGGAAAAGGAATTGAATGAAAAAACAGCAGAGTTGCTTGAGAAACTCAATATTAATTTAAATCCTAAAGAAACAGTATCAGATTTAACAGTGGCAAAGCAGCAGATGGTGGAGATTGTGAAAGCGTTATCTTACAATGCGAAAATTATCGTGATGGACGAACCAACTGCCGCTTTGACGGAATCTGAAATTAAAACATTATTTGATTTAATTGAAAATTTGAAAAACAAAGGTGTTGGCATCATTTATATTTCACACAGAATGGAAGAATTGAAAGTCATTTCTGACCGAATAACAGTCATGCGCGACGGTCAATACATCGACACGTTATATACGAAAGATACAGATATGAAAAAGGTGATTTCGTTAATGGTAGGCCGTCACATCCAGGATGAATCTCGCCCTACAACGACGGTTTCAAAAGAGGCTGAAACAGTCCTGGAAGTGAAAAACTTATCGACCAAAAACTTTTTAGAAAATATCAGCTTTACTTTGAAAAAAGGAGAAATTTTAGGCTTTGCCGGTTTAATGGGAGCTGGACGCACAGAAGTAGCAAGAGCCATTTTCGGTGCTGACAAAATCGATGAAGGGCAAATTTTTATCAATGGAAAAGAAGTGAAAATCAATAAGCCTGAAGATGCAGTAAAGCACGGAATCGCCTATTTGTCTGAGGACAGAAAGCGATATGGCTTAATGCTTGAAATGGACGTGAATTCGAATATTTTAATTTCTTCACTGAGCAATTATGTGAATTGGCTGACCTTTGTCAATGACTCAAAAGGATATGTAACATCAGAAGAGTATGTAAAGTCGCTGAAAATTAAAACGCCAAGCATCAAACAGCTAGCGAAGAATTTATCGGGAGGAAACCAGCAAAAAATTGTCATTGCCAAATGGCTTGCTAAAAACTGCGACATTTTAATCTTTGATGAACCTACACGCGGAATTGATGTTGGGGCGAAAACTGAAATATATCAGCTGCTAAATGAACTGGCTCAGCAAGGAAAATCCATTATTATGATTTCTTCCGAATTACCGGAAATATTAAGAATGAGCCATCGAATCATCGTCATGTGTGAAGGAAGAATCACCGGAGAGTTGACAAACGAAGAAGCATCTCAAGAAAAGATTATGGATTATGCAACACGAACTAGATCATAAATTGTAAGTTCGATTGAAGTGTCCTTTATGTCAAAAGGATTTGGAATACAAAACGAGGAGGATCAATATGAGTACAGGAACTGCACCTAACACAGAGACAAAAAAGAGTGGAAATCTATTAAAATCCAATGCACTGCAACAAATATTGGCATTTGCTAGTTTAATTGTACTTATTCTGTTTTTTACCATTTCCTCCGATAACTTTTTAAATTGGACTAATATTACTGGGATATTATTATCAACGACAGTTATCGGAATCATGGCGTTAGGAACTACATTTGTTATTATGACTGGAGGAATTGACCTTTCCATTGGTACAGGAATGACGCTATGTGCTGTTATGACAGGGGTATTTATCGTCTTTTGGGATTTGCCAATTATAGTCGGCATTTTAGGCGGAATTCTGACTGGTGCTTTAATGGGATTTATAAGCGGATTCAGTGTTTCAAAATTAAAAATTCCTCCATTTATTGCAACATTGGCGATGATGATGATCGCGAAAGGATTAGCACTTGTTATTTCAGATGCAACTCCAATTTATTTTAGTGATAAACCTAGCTTCAGTGAAATTGCATTAGGTTCAATTATACCAGGATTTAATTTGCCTAACGGTGTCCTAATTTTCATTATTATGGCAATTATTGCAGGAATTTTATTAACGAAATCTATTTTTGGCCGCTTTACAACTTCTATTGGAAGCAATGAAGAAGCGACAAGATTATCCGGTATCAATACGGATAAATGGAAAATCATCATTTACACGGTTGCAGGTGTGTTTACAGGAATAGCAGGAGTTTTAATGGCTTCAAGGCTTAATTCAGCACAGCCTGCTTTGGGAGCCGGGTATGAGTTGGAAGCAATTGCAGCTGTCGTTATCGGAGGGACTTCGTTAAGTGGTGGTAAAGGAACTATTTTAGGAACAGTTATTGGGGCTCTTATTATGAGCGTATTAACAAACGGTTTGAGAATTATGTCAATCCCTCAAGAATGGCAGACAGTTGTTGTTGGATTTGTCATTTTGGTTGCAGTTTATATCGATATTATCCGTCGAGGCAAAAGCAGTTAAATTCCGTTTTTTATCTCTAGTTACAAACTAGAGTTAAAAAATAAAAAAATTATAAGGGGGAAAATTCAGTGAAGAAATGGTTGTTAACTCTATGCGGTATTTTAATGTTGTCGCTCATTTTGTCAGCATGCGGAAGCTCCTCGAAAAACGAGAGCGAAGGAAGCTCTGAATCCGCAGGAGGCGACAGTGGAAAACCCTATATCGCTATTGTCTCTAAAGGATTCCAGCATCAATTCTGGCAAGCTGTTAAAAAAGGTGCTGAACAAGCAGCAAAAGAGTTTGACGTAGAAATTACGTTTGAAGGTCCAGAAAGTGAATCTCAAGTCGACAAACAAATTGAAATGTTAAGAACAGCTATTGATAAAAAGCCGGATGCAATTGGTTTTGCTGCTCTAGACAGCCAAGCATCAATTCCTTTATTAAAAGAAGCGGATGAAAAAGGTATTCCGATTATTGCATTTGACTCAGGGGTTGACAGCGATATTCCTTTGGCAACTGCATCTACAGATAACAAAGCTGCTGCAGCGTTAGCGGCAGACAAAATGGCTGAAAAAATTGGAGGCAAAGGAAAAGTTGCGCTAATTGTTCACGACCAAACAAGTATAACTGGTGTTAACCGCCGAGATGGATTTGTTGAGAGAATAAAAGAAAAATATCCAGATATTGAAATTGTCGACATTCAATATGGCGGCGGTGACCAATTAAAATCTACAGACTTAGCGAAAGCAATCATCCAAGCGCACCCTGACTTAAAAGGGATCTATGGTGCCAACGAAGGTTCAGCTATCGGTGTAATTAATGCAGTAAAAGAAATGAATAAACAAGGCAAAATTGTTGTCATCGGCTTTGACTCTGGTAAACAGCAAATTGAAGCGATTAAAGACGGTACAATGGCAGGAGCCATTACACAAAATCCGGTCGGTATCGGCTATGAAACAGTAAAAGCTGCTGTTCAAGCAATCAATGGCGAGAAAGTAGAAAAGGTTATTGACACAGGATTCTATTGGTATGACAAAACCAATCTTGATAATGAAGAAATTAAATCTGCCATTTACGAATAATAACCTGAAAGCTGGGGATGCATTTTGCAGCCCCAGTTATACAAATACTTGAAGGGGAAAAAGATTAACCAGCTCATAAAAACAGGGTGAAACGAAACTTAAAAATTGTTTTCAAGATGATAAACATATACTAGAGGTGGAATTTAATGTCAGCAGTAATCGGAGAACTAAAAAAATATGCACATAAAATTGTAGATGCTGGTTTAGTTGTTGGAGCCGGTGGAAATCTCAGCATGCGTGATGGTGAATACATGTACATTTCACCAAGCGGCTTTGATTTAAAGGAGATTGAAGATGATCAATGGGTTAAAGTAAAAATTGACACTGGAGAAGTTTTTGGAGATTTAAAACCTTCCTCCGAATTGCTCATGCATTTAGAATGCTTTCGGCGAAATCCAGAAATCAATGCAGTGTTGCATGCGCATCCTAGCTACTCTGTTGGAGTCTCTAGTGCAGGGAAAGATATCCCAATGCTTTTCCCCGATTTTCCTGCAATGGTAAAGAAAGTTTCCTACTTAGATTATATTATTCCTACAACCAATCTTTTAGCAGAAGCTGTTGGAGAAGTCATCCATGACAGCGATGTCATTGTGATGAGGAATCATGGGGTGCTCACAGTCGGCAAAACGATGAAAGAAGCATTTTTTTATATGCAATTAACCGAAGAATCAGCCAAAGTATTTACCATCGCTTCAACTGTCGGTACTCCGAGAATTTTAACGGAACAAGAGTGCGAAGATTTACGAAATTTATCATCCGAAAAGTATCGGGCCAGTCTGTTAAAGAAGAAGTCATAAACAGGCTTATTTTACGGGAGTGCGTATGACATGAAAAGAGTACTAGCTTTTGATTTGGGTGCTTCGAATGGTCGATTAATACTCGGAGAATATGAAAATAAAAAATTAAACATAACAGAAATTCACCGTTTTCAAAATAACCCCATCACGATCGGAGATCATTTGCATTGGGATTTAAACTACTTATTTACTGAAATGAAAAAAGGAATAAAAAAATTTGTCGAGGTTTATGGAAAAAGGATCGATGGAATTGGTTTTGATACATGGGGAGTAGATTTCGGTCTCATTTCTGAGGAAGGAGATCTATTAGAAAACCCGTATTCTTATCGGGATACACATACCGTTCTCTTTATGGATGAAGTCCATGAGAAGATAGATAAGAAAAAACTTTTTCAAATGACTGGCGTAGAGCCAGCTGCCATCAATACGCTTTATCAGCTGTATGCGATTTTGAAAACAAGGCCTGAGCTAATAGAAAAGGCAAAATATATATTAATGACACCGAGTCTGTTCGCCTATTTGTTTACAGGTGAAATCAAAAATGAATTTACAATCTCGTCGACTTCTCAACTATTAAATTGGGAAAAAAAAGATTGGGATGAGACGATTTTAAATAAGCTGTTTGCAGATAAGGTGAATTTTGCACCTCTGGTAGAAACGAATCGCATTTTGGCCAAAACGAAAGCATCTATTAATAAGGAATTAGGGATCGATCCGGCCAATGTCATCGCGGTTCCAGGACACGATACAGCTTGTGCTTTAGGTGCCATGCCGATTCAAAATGATCAAACAAGCTGTTTTATGAGCTGCGGAACATGGGTGCTGATCGGTGTGACGGTTGAAAAGCCGGTTGTTTCAGATGAAGCTTATGAATGGGGCTTCACAAATGAAGGAACATTTGACGGGAAGTTCCGTTTGCAAAAAAACAATACCGGCTTATGGTTTATTCAACAGTGTAAAAAAGAATGGAACGATAATGGCGAAGGCATCTCCTATGAAGAAGAAAGCCGGCTGATAGAAGAAGCAGAACCGTTCCGTTCTTTTATAAATCCAAATGATCCATCGTTTTTTAACCCGCCAAGCATGCTGAAGGCTATTCAAGATTATTGTCAAAAAACTTTACAGCCTATTCCGGAAACGAAAGGGCAATTTTTGAGATGTATATTGGAAAGCTTAGCTTTTCAATACCGTTTCGTGATCGAACGGCTGGAAAATTTAATCCATCATAACATCCGGTCGATTCATATGGGAGGCGGGGGAATACAAAACAAATGGTTTTGTCGATTTATTGCTGGCGCCGCAAAGCGTACCGTTTATGCAGGGCCGGTGGAAGCCAGCGCAATCGGCAATATGCTTTCTCAATTAATTGCCCTTGGAGAAATTGCAGACTTAGAAGAAGCAAGAAAAATTGTTACCAACTCCTTTAGCTTTAAAACATATGAACCCGAAAACTGTGATCATTGGGAAAAACATTATAAATCATTTCTAGCAATCATTAAATAAATAACATACAGGAGGAATGAAAGATGGCAAAAGATCCACGATATGTAGGAAATCTACCAAAGATAGGAATACGCCCGACGATCGACGGCAGAAGAAAAGGAGTTCGTGAATCATTAGAAGAAACAACAATGAACATGGCAAAAGCTGTAGCTAAATTACTGGAGGAAAATGTTTTTTATTATAATGGACAGCCAGTGGAATGTGTGATTGCAGATACATGTATTGGAGGAGTAAAAGAAGCGGCAGAAGCAGCTGAAAAGTTTGCAAGAGAAGGCGTTGGCGTTTCGATTACTGTTACTCCATGCTGGTGCTATGGAACTGAAACAATGGATATGGATCCTCACATTCCGAAAGCAGTTTGGGGATTCAATGGAACAGAAAGACCTGGCGCTGTCTATTTAGCTGCTGTTCTAGCAGGTTATAACCAAAAAGGACTTCCTGCCTTTGGAATTTACGGTAAGGATGTTCAAGATGCAGGAGATACGAATATACCTGAAGATGTAAAAGAGAAGCTCATTCGTTTTGCAAAAGCAGGACTGGCTGTTGCTATGATGAAGGGTAAATCTTATCTCTCCATTGGATCTGTATCAATGGGAATTGCAGGAAGTGTTGTGCAAGAAGACTTTTTCCAAAACTATCTTGGAATGAGAAATGAATATGTTGATATGAGCGAATTCGTGCGCAGAATTGAACTGGAAATTTACGATAAAGAGGAATATGAAAGAGCCTTAAAATGGGTGAAGGAAAACTGTAAAGTTGGTCCGGACAACAATCGCGACGGCTTTAAAAGAACAGAAGAGCAGAAGGAAAAAGATTGGGAAATCAGCGTAAAAATGGCTCTTATCGCACGCGACTTAATGGTTGGCAATAAAAAATTAGAAGAAATGGGATATGGAGAAGAAGCTCTAGGAAGAAACGCCATTGTTGCTGGTTTCCAAGGACAGCGTCAATGGACCGACTATTTCCCAAATGGAGATTTTATGGAAACGATTTTAAATTCATCTTTTGACTGGAACGGAAAAAGAGCGCCATATATTTTTGCAACGGAAAATGATAACTTGAACGGCATTTCCATGTTGTTCGGCTACCTTTTAACTAATACGGCGCAAATTTTTGCCGACGTGAGAACTTATTGGAGTCCGGAGGCTGTCAAGCGGGTAACTGGCTATACTCTTGAAGGGAGAGCGGCAAACGGAATCATCCATTTAATTAATTCTGGAGCGGCTGCATTGGATGGAACAGGAGAACAAACAAAAGACGGCAAACCAGTTATTAAACCATACTACGAATTGACAGATGAAGATATTAAAAAATGCTTGGAAGCAACACAATTTAGACCTGCTTCAACTGAATACTTCAGAGGCGGCGGATATTCAACTGACTTTTTAACAAAAGGCGGCATGCCTGTAACGATTTCGCGCTTAAATATTGTTAAAGGGCTGGGTCCTGTTCTGCAAATTGCAGAAGGATATACGGTTGATTTGCCGGAAGAAGTTCATGACGTGCTTGACAAACGGACCGATCCAACTTGGCCTACCACTTGGTTTGTTCCGAATCTAACCGGAGAAGGTGCATTTAAAGATGTTTACTCGGTTATGAATAACTGGGGAGCCAACCATTGTTCCATCAGCTATGGTCATATTGGAGCCGATTTAATCACGCTGGCATCCATTCTTCGCATTCCGGTAAATATGCACAATGTACCTGAGGAAAAAATATTCAGACCAGATGCTTGGAGCATGTTTGGAACAAAAGATCTTGAAGGCGCTGATTACAGAGCATGTAAAAACTTTGGGCCGATCTATAAATAACAAGTAACAAAGGAACGGGATGCTTATGAAAAAATACGCAATCGGAGTAGATTTTGGGACTGAATCTGGAAGAGTTGTCTTAGTAGATGTTGCAACTGGTGAGGTTGCTGGTACTCATTCCACACAATATAAACATGGAGTCATAACGGAAACTCTTCCTCATAAGCAGAAGAAGCTGAAAAACAGTACAGCTCTTCAGCACCCGCAAGATTATTTAGATGTGCTGGAAACGTCCATCCCGAGAGTGTTAGAGGATTCCGGGGTGAGCAAAGATGATATCGTCGGCATAGGAATTGATTTTACATCCTGTACAATTCTGCCTGTCGATGAACAATTAACACCATTATGTTTTCAGGAAAAATGGAAAGATGAGCCGCATGCATGGGTAAAATTATGGAAACATCATGCAGCGCAGCCAGAAGCAGATACAATTAATCAATTAGCAAGCGAGTCGAATGAAGAATGGTTAAAGCGTTATGGTGGAAAAATTTCGTCAGAATGGATGCTGCCGAAAATATTAGAGATTATACATGATCGTGAGGAGCTCTATCATGAAGCGGCATTGTTCCTTGAAGCAGCTGATTGGCTGACGTCGCTGATGGTCGGTGAAGTGAAACGAAATAGCTGTTCTGCCGGCTATAAAGGAATGTGGCATAAACAGGAAGGCTATGTAAGAAAAGAATTTTTAAAAAGACTTCATCCATTGATGGAAAATATTTATGAAACAAAACTGTCGGGTGAAGTGGTTCCGATCGGCAGCAAGGCTGGCGAGCTGACGGAAGAGTTTGCAGCAAAAATTGGACTAAAACCAAAAACACCGGTTGCCATTGGAATTATAGATGCTCATGCTGCTGTTCCAGGTGCAGGAGTTACCGCACCTGGAAGCATGGTTATGGTTATGGGAACCTCCACCTGTCATATGCTGTTAAGCACAAAAGAAGAGTTTGTCGAAGGAATCAGCGGAGTCGTCGAAGATGGAATAATCCCTGGCTACTACGGATATGAGGCAGGCCAGGCTGCTGTTGGCGACATTTTTGCATGGTTTGTCAAAGAGCTTGTGCCGGGTTATGTCGAAAGAGAAGCGGAGGCCAAAAATCTATCTATTCATCAATATTTGGAACAAAAAGCCAGCACATTGCCTCCAGGATCAAAAGGATTGCTGGCATTGGATTGGCATAATGGAAATAGAACTCCGTTAGTTGATGCCAATTTGTCAGGTTTATTAGTCGGTCTTACGCTGAATACAAAACCTGAAGAAATTTACCGTGCATTAATTGAATCAACAGCATTCGGGACACGCTTGATCATTGAAAGCTTTGAGAATGCAGGAATCGAAATTAATGAATTGGTTGCATGCGGCGGACTGCCTCATCAAAATGAAATGCTCATGCAAATATATGCAGATGTAACGGCAAGACCAATCAAGATCGCATCTAACAAAATCACATCAGCCATCGGAGCTGCAATGTTCGGAGCTGTTGCTGCAGGATCAAAACTAGGTGGATACGATACGATCGAAGAAGCAGCAGCAAATATGGCCAAATTAAAAGACAAAGTTTTTTATCCGAAACAGGATCACGTAGAAAAATATAATTTGTATTATGAAGAGTATAAAAAATTGGTAAACTATTTCGGCCGCGGAACGAACAATGTGATGAAAAAAATAAAAAATTAATACAAAATACGGGGGTGTCTAATAAGTCGCTTTTACGGCTTATTGATGCCCCCTTTAATGTTTTGAAACGTTGATATATCGATGTTTATGATTTTTTGCTTTCAATGGGGCCTGATTTTATGGAGGCTTCTTTTTTTATTTTGCACTGGCGCACAAAACTACTGATGCTAAATGTTTTAATAGAATCAAAGCTTGATGCAAAATGGCGATTATGTTTCTATTAAATCAATATAATAATTAGTTTGGTCAAATTCACTCTTTTTGTTTATAGGTTTCAAATTATATCCATTTTATTTTACTTCAATCATCACGGCATCTCCCTGACCGCTTCCAGAACAGATCGCTGCGATTCCAATCCCTCCTCCGCGACGGCGTAATTCGTACGCTAGTGTCAAAAGAATACGCGCGCCGCTTGCGCCGATTGGGTGACCAAGGGCAACAGCACCGCCATTTACATTCACTTTTTCCGGATCGATTCCCGCAATTTTTATACTAGCGAGTGCAACGACTGCGAATGCTTCATTAATTTCGAACAAGTCGATATCATCGACAGATTTCCCCGTCTTTTTCAATAGCTCAAGAATGACAAGACCCGGTGTTATTGGAAAATTTTCTGCTTCAACCGCAACTTCTGCATGACCAATGATGGTTGCAAGAACGTTTTTACCTTCTCTTTTTGCCCGTTCATCGCTCATCAGTACAAGCGCTGCAGCTCCATCATTAATTCCAGGTGCGTTGCCGGCTGTAATCGTTCCATCTTTGTCAAATACAGGAGGTAATGTTGCCAGAATCTCTTTCGTTGTGTCTTTTCGCGGTGATTCATCTTTATAAATGACAAGCGGGCTGCCTTTACGCTGTGGAATTTCAACCGCTGCAATCTCTTCTGCCATCTTGCCTTCTTCGATTGCTGCAATTGCTCTTTTATGGCTTCTCACAGCCCAATTGTCCTGTTCTTCACGCGATATTTCATACTCTTTCGCAATTTTGTTTCCGTACGTCCCCATATGAACACCAGTAAAACTGCATGACAGGCCATCATGAATCATTAAATCAACCATCTGTGCATTACCCATTCTTAACCCCCATCTTGCGTTCTTCAATGCATATGGAGCGTTTGACATTGACTCCATGCCGCCTGCCAAAATGATTTCTTCGTCGCCTGCCCGAATGATTTGATCAGCCATTGTTACACTGCGAAGACCGGATGCACAAACTTTATTCACTGTTTCTGTTTTAATGCTCCAAGGAATACCTGCTTCACGTGCTGCCTGGCGCGACGGGATCTGTCCCTGTCCAGCCTGAAGAACATTTCCGAAAATGACTTCATTCACATCTTCAGGCTTTACTTCTGCTCGCATTAAAGCCTCTTTCATCGAAATACCGCCAAGCTGTGATGCTGTTAATTGAGCAAGCGATCCGTTAAATTTTCCAATCGGGGTACGCGCTCCTTCTAAAATAACTGTCTTTACCATTTAATTCACCTCCGAAAGTTCAGGAGAAACTGTGAATTTTGCCTCTGTTTTTGCTATCACTTCATCAACTGAAACACCATCCATTGTTTCAATCAGCACCATCCCTTGATCTGTAAAGTCAAACACGGCTAAATCGGTAATCAATCGATGGACGACACCTTTTCCAGTAAGTGGAAGTGTACATTCTTTCTTCACTTTCGATTCCCCGCTCTTGTTCAAATGTTCCATAATGACGATGACACGTTTCGCACCGTTTACAAGATCCATTGCTCCGCCCATACCTTTGACCATTTTCCCTGGAATCATCCAATTGGCTAAATCGCCGTTCTCTGAAACTTCCATACCTCCTAAAATAGCAAGATCAATATGTCCTCCACGAACCATTGCAAATGATTCGGCACTGTCAAAAAATGAAGCGCCGAGCACTGTAGTAATCGTTTCTTTACCAGCGTTAATCAAATCGGGATCTTCCTCCCCTTCAACCGGATAAGGTCCAATGCCAAGCAGCCCATTTTCTGAATGTAATAAGATGTTGAAATTGGACGGAATCTCATTGGCAATAAGTGTTGGCATTCCGATGCCAAGATTGACAATCATTCCGTTTTCAATTTCCTTTACCGCACGCTTAACAATCTTTAATCGATTGTTAGACATCCTGATCACTCCTTCTTTTATTTAGTAACCACTGTTCTCCGCTCAATGCGTTTTTCATAATTCGTTCCTACCAGTAAGCGTTGAACATAAATACATGGTGTGTGAATTTCGTCCGGATCAAGTTCACCAGGTTCAACAATTTGTTCCACTTCCGCTATGGTGATTTTACCTGCCATTGCGGCAAGCGGATTAAAATTTCGCGCTGTTTTCCGATACACAAGATTCCCATAAGTATCAGCCTTCCACGCTTTTACAAAAGCAAAATCTGCAACGATGGCTTCCTCTAGCAAATATGTTTTTCCGTTGAACTCTCTTTCTTCTTTTCCTTTTGCGATCGGCGTTCCGACACCTGTTGCGGTATAAAAAGCCGGAATTCCTGCTCCGCCTGCTCTCATTCGTTCTGCAAGAGTACCTTGTGGTATAAGTTCTACTTCTAAATCGCCGCTTAAAAATTGCTGTTCAAAAATTTTATTTTCCCCGACGTAGGAAGCGACCATTTTTTTTATTTGTTTATTTTTGAGTAGAAGACCAAGTCCCCAATCATCGACACCACAATTGTTGCTGTAAATAGTCAAATTCTTTGTCCCCTTGTCACGTAAAGCTTGAATAGTCTTTTCTGGAATTCCGCACAACCCAAATCCGCCTACAACAATGGATGCACCGTCTTGAATGTCTGAAACCGCTTCCGAAAATGAATTCATGATTTTGTTCATGAACATCTCCTCCTTTCTTTGTCTTATGTAAGAGTTTACATTCCCATTATCTATAAGTAAAATAGATAAAAAGAATACAATTTATTCCAATAGTGAATAAATAAGGGGGGAGTATGGTGGAATTTCGTGATATTCAATCTTTCATTGATGTTGCCAATCATAACAGCTTTACAAAGGCTGCTGAATATTCCTACTTATCACAGCCTTCATTGAGCAAAGCCGTTAAAAAGCTTGAAGCTGAGCTGCATGTTGAACTGATCGAAAGGTCAACTCGTCATCTCCGTTTGACAGATGCAGGTCAAATTGTATATCAGCAAGGAAAAAAATTGATTGAAACGTTGGAAGAAATGAAAATGTTATTAGATGAACTTTCTAATCTTGCGACTGGAGAGATTAAGATGGGGGTTCCGCCGCTCATTGGAACTTTGTTTTTTCCTTCTATTGCTAGAATGTTTCATCAAAACTATCCGAATGTGAAACTTGAACTTATAGAGCTTGGGGCAAAGGTCATCGAACAATTAGTGGAAGAAGGAGAGATTGACATTGGCATAGTTGTACTGCCTGTAGACGAATCCGTTTTTCATATTCATCCGTTTATTACAGAAGAATTTGTCTTGTTTATTCATCGTGACCACCCAATTGCACAAAAACAAACAGTTTCAGTACATGAATTAAAAGATGAACCGTTTATATTGTTTTCGAAAAACTTCAAACTCCACGATTACATCATCAACACATCAGTAGCATTGCATTAAGTTAATTTTAATTTGTCAAGCCCAATTTTATGTTAAATTTCATCTTTTTGGATATAAAAAAACTCCTTATAATTAGGATTGGCAGTCCTATCCAAATCCTAAGAATAAGGAGAAACCATTATGGATAAGAATACCACAGAATCCACAATAAATGAACTATTTAAAGAGATCGATCCAATAACTTTTTCAAAACTAATTAATGTGATTGACGTTGACAAATACATTAAAAAATTAACGGCGTATAAGTTTTTACAACTTTGTATCATCGCTCAGTTAAACGAATTGGAAAGCTTAACAAAATTGGCCAAACATTTGAAAGACAAGGAAGAGTTGCAGACATATCTGGAATTTGATGCAATTAGTACTTCGCAACTTTCTCGCAAATTAGGCCAATTATCCCCTCAACTGTTTGAAAAAGTATTTAAATATCTGGTCTTAAAGATCCAAGGGCAAATGAAAAATGCCCCGATCATCCGAAACATTGGTCGTCTTCTGGTCATTGATTCTACCACGATGAGCATGAGTTTGAGCCAATATCCATGGGCAACTTTTCGTAAGACAAAGGCTGGTGTTCGACTCCATTTAAAGGTTGTTGTAACGAAGGATATCACTGTTCCGGATCAAGGGATTATCTTACCCGCGAAACATGCCGATCGCACACAGATGGACGAACTCATTGAAATCGATCCAAATGCGATTTACTTGTTTGATCGAGGGTATGTCGATTACAAACAGTTCGACCGCTTATGCCGAGAAGGGGTGCGATTCATTACCCGGCTTAAAAAGAACGCAGAGATTGAAGTTTTATCGGAACGGATTCCCAATCCAGAACGTTTGATTTATAGGGATCAGATTGTCATTTTAGGAAATGACCGTAATCATACCAAAATGACTCATCCTCTCCGATTGATCGAAACGGTCGACAGCGAAGGGAATCCCGTGATCATCATAACCAATTGCTTTGATCTTTCTGCGGAAGAGATTGCAGATTTATACCGATATCGCTGGAAGATAGAGACCTTCTTTAAATGGATGAAACAGCACCTTAAGATAAAAAGATTTTATGGAAAAAGTCAAAATGCCGTTTACAATCAAATTTGGATCGCCCTAATCACCTATTGCTTACAGGCCATGCTCCAATTAAAAGTGAATCACGATGGTCCTTTATTAGAGATCAAGCGAACTTTACAGAATCTGCTTTTTAAAGGTTTTGACTGTTTTGTTCGCTCCCTTTTTAAAAAGCCAATTCGAACGTCCAACGGTCGGAAAAAATACCATTGGGAAAAAGATTTTGAAACCATCGTGTACCAATTTGAAGAAGGGGAGGTGGAACACCTAGACGATTTAGTTTATGATCCAATGTTTCTGTAATATATTACCAAATTGTGGAAATGGACTGCCGATTAAGACGTCATTGTCCTTTTAAGCTTGCTTAGAAAGATTGTATGTCTGAATATTCAGTTACATGAAATAACTGGAATTTTTATTGAGCTTGACAAACATTAAATTTTTTTATGCAACGCTACTGTCAACACATGTAAAAATGCAGGCTTTACTCCAATTGTTTCATATGAAAGCTCGCAATGGGATTTAATTCTTGAGCTTGTTTCATCAAAACTAGGTATTACTTTAATGCCGAAAATGATTTTTCATAAACAGAACAGCCCCAACATCACGATTGTTCCGCTTAAAGATCCGCCTCTTCTTTGGAGACTCGGCATCATTACGAGAAAAGGCAGATATCACTCATTTGCTTTAAAAAAATTGCTGGAAATGCTTAAAGAAAATCCATTATGATTTTTCAAACGTATTTATCGTTTCGATAATGGGGACTTTCATCAAAGTATCAACTGTTTCCGGTGAAAATTTGAGAACATTCAAACTTGTTTTTTACTTAGAAACAAAATGAAACTGCAGTTATTTGTTCATCAAATTTTCCATCATAAAATTAGGACGGTACAATAGTGGCTTTGTCATTCAAGTCGTCTTTGTTGTCCCTTGGAAAATTCCTTGTCGTTATTTTTATGTTTACTAGACTAAAAGATGGTCTATTTTTTTACAAAAAATCTCTTGATCGAGCTTAAGCTGTCTGTCGAATTGTATGGAGCAAGCAACAAAATTCTATGGGCGAATTGCAACAAATTCTTTTTTAGCTGTATTGTTGTACGAAAAAATTGTAGCGAAACAGTGTAGCGATTCACTACAATTCATCATTCTCTTTCACCATTCTCTAATTTACGAAAGCCTTTTCTCTCCTTAATTTTTTGATAATTTTTAATATTGGCACGAATGTTGCAAAGTAAAAAGCGAAAACAAAATCAATTTTTGAAAAAAGAAAGGAGAGAAATGGATGGAAGCAGTAACAACTCGGAATGCACAAATACTTGCTATCGATGCAGGGGGAACGATGACAGATACCTTCATTATTGACGACAATGGTGAATTTGTCGTCGGAAAAGCACAATCCACACCTGAAGATGAATCAATTGGTCTTCTCAACTCTGCAAGGGATGCACTAACTTACTGGAACACAACAGTAGAAGAAGAATTTCCTAAATTGCTTGCGGGTGTCTACTCCGGAACAGCGATGCTGAATCGTCTCGTGTCAAGGAAAGGACGCCGCGTCGGTCTGATCGTTAATAAAGGGATGGAGGATTTCCATCGAATGGGCCGGGCGATCCAGGCTTACCTAGGATATTCTTATTCAGACCGTTTACACTTGAATACTCATCGTTACGATCCTCCACTTGTACCGAGAGAATTGACAAGAGGCGTAACAGAAAGAGTCGATTTATTTGGAAACGTTGTCATTCCGCTTTATGAACATGAAGTGGAACCAGCAGTATTGGACCTTCTGGAACAGGATGTCGAAGCAATTGTGATCAGTTTGCTTCATTCTTACAAATATCCGCAGCATGAACGAAAAATTAGGGATATTGCAAAGGAAGTCATGAAGAAAGTCGGAAAAGAAGTGCCTGTGTTTGCATCGGTTGATTATTACCCTGTTAGAAAAGAGTCTCACCGCACAAATACAACCATTATTGAAGCATATGCAGCAGACCCGTCTCGGGAGACATTGTCGAAAATTGATAACATGTTAAGAAATCACGGGGCAAAATTTGATCTTCGGGTCATGGCCAGCCACGGTGGAACGATAAGTACGCGAGCAAATGAACTGGCAAGAACGCTCGTTTCAGGTCCGATTGGGGGAGTAGTTGGCGCGAAATATCTTGGTGAACAACTCGGTATTCGCAATATTGCATGCTCGGATATCGGCGGAACAAGTTTTGATATGGCGCTTATTACTCAAGGGGATTTGAGTATTAATACAAGCCCAGATATGGCAAGGCTTGTACTATCATTACCGCTTGTTTCCATGGATACTGTTGGAGCTGGGGCCGGCAGCTTTGTGCGAGTGGATCCGAACTTCAAATCATTAACACTTGGACCGGACAGCGCAGGTTCGAGAGTCGGCGTTTGTTATCCGGAAGGCGGTATAGAAACGGTAACAGTAACCGACTGCCACGTTGTTCTTGGACTAATCAACCCGGATAATTTCCTTGGCGGCGAGGTTAAGCTATATCCGGAAAGAGCCTATGAAGCATTGAAGAAGCAGGTCGCCGATCCGCTCGGATTATCTGTTGAAGACGCAGCATACGGTGTTATCGATCTGCTTGAGTCGCAACTGCGCAATTACCTTGAATCTATGATCCTTGGAAAAGGGTATTCGCCATCTCAATATGTATGCTTCTCTTATGGAGGCGGTGGTCCGCTTCATACTGCCGGCTACACAAAAGGTCTTGGCTTTGAAGATGTTCTAGTACCGGCGTGGGCAGCTGGATTTTCTGCTTTTGGCTGCGGTGCGGCAGACTTTGAATACCGCTATGATAAAACACTTGATATCAATGTAAACAACGGAGATGAAGACAGCAGTAAGCTGAAGGCAGGTAAAGAATTGCAGGATGCTTGGGATGAACTAATCGAAAAAGTGGCAGCTGAATTTGAGAAAAATAACTTTAAACGACAAGATGTGAGTTTCCGTCTTTATTTCCGCATGCAGTACCAAGGTCAGTTAAACGACCTTGAAATTGAATCGCCGATTCAAAAGTTTAAGGATATTAACGACTGGGAAGAGCTTGTCAAAGCATTCGAAGAAACGTATGCGAGAATTTACGCAAAAGCGGCCAAATCGCCTGAACTCGGTTACAGCATCACAGGAGCAATCGTACGCGGTATTGTTGAAGTGGCAAAGCCGAAAATTCCTGAGGAGCCTTTATCTGGAGAAACTCCGCCGTCAGAAGCGTTTCTTGGCCAGCGTGATGTGTATTGGAAGGGCGAGTGGATCAAAGCAAACATTTGGGAAATGGAAAAATTGAAGCCAGGGAACAAAATCGGTGCATTTTCAATTTTAGAATCACCAGCCACAACGTTTGTGATTCCACCTGGTTTTGAAACATATCTTGATGAGCATCGCATTTTCCACTTAAAAGAACTTTAAGGAAAAAGGAGGGTATTTTTTCATGACGATTACTGAAAAAACAATACAAAGCCAGAAAAATATTGGTTGGCACGGAAAAACACTCAAGCAAATGCGCAAAGAAATTGATGAAATCAGCCGAGAGACAGGACATTACGCAGGTTTAAAAACATTGCCATTAAAAGAGTCATATCCAATCCGCTATGAAAAGATCTTTTCAAAATTACGGGGAGGAGTTGTGCATGCAAGGGAAACGGCCAAAAGAGTGGCGGCCTCCCCGATTGTTGAGCAAGAAGGGGAATTATGCTTTACTTTATACACTCCGGAAGGAGATTCGATTGTAACTTCTACTGGAATTATCATTCACGTCGGGACGATGGGCGCAGCGATTAAATACATGATTAAAAACGATTATGAAGAGAATCCGGGAATTGAAGACGGAGATATTTTCTGTAACAATGATTGCCAGATCGGAAATGTGCACCCATGTGACGTTCATACAATTGTTCCAATCTTTTACGAGGGCGAGCTGATAGGCTGGGTTGGCGGAGTTACCCACGTAATTGATGTTGGGGCGACTGCACCAGGAAGTATGACCGTTGGACCAGTTAGCCGTTACGATGACGGTTATCAAGTGGCCTGCCGTAAAATCGGTAAAAACGATACGCTCTTAAAAGATTGGCTTATTGAAAGCCAGCGTTCTGTTCGAACAACAAAGTACTGGCTTCTTGATGAACGGACTCGCGTTGCCGGCTGCCATATGATCAGAGATCTTGTCCTTGATATTGTAAAGGAGGAAGGTGTCGACACTTATAAACAATTTATTCGCGAGGTAATTGAGGATGGACGGCGCGGTTTTGTCAATCAAGTAAAAACGTTGCTGATTCCGGGTAAATACCGCCAAGTTTCATTTGTGGACGTACCATATAAAAACCTTGATGTTCCTCCTTACGCTCGTGTAAACACGATTATGCATGCCCCAACAGAACTGACTGTTCACAAAGATGGCAAGTTCCAAATCGACTTTGAAGGCGTTAACAGATGGGGATGGCACAGCTACAATGCTACACCTGTTTCGATTACGAGCGGAATATGGGTCATGATGTCGCAAACGCTCATCCCGAACGATCGGGTTAATGATGGCGCTTATTATGCGAGCCAGTTCGACTTGCCTTACGGTTCATGGCTAAATCCGGACGATATTCGGACCGCTCACAGCTATGCATGGCACTTCCTTGTATCTGCATGGAGTCCGTTATGGCGTGCACTTAGCCGCAACTACTTTGCACGCGGGTATTTAGAAGAAGTTAACGCCGGAAATGCCAACACTTCTAACTGGCTGCAAGGAGGAGGATATAACCAATTTAACGAAAATCATGCCGTTAACAGCTTCGAATCAGCAGCCGAAGGGGTCGGAGCAAGTGCGGTAAGAGACGGTATTAACCATGCGGCAGCCATCTGGAACCCTGAAGGTGATATGGGAGATATGGAAATTTGGGAGCTCGCAGAACCGCTTCTTTATTTGGGACGAAGCATAAAACCAAATACAGCAGGGTATGGAAAATACCGGGGAGGCAGCGGCTACGAGACTTTGCGGATGGTATATGGTGCAAAAGACTGGACGATGTTCTTTATGGGAAATGGCTTTATGTCAAGTGACTGCGGTTTAATGGGAGGCTATCCAGCAGCATCAGGATACCGTTTTGAAGCACATGGAACGAATTTGAAAGAACGGATCGAAAAAAGACTGCCTATTCCTACAGGGGGAGACAGTGATCCAGATAATCCAGAATACGATACTTTAATGGAAGCAAAGGAAATTATCCGTGATAAGCAATCCATTACAACAGAAACAATTTTTGAAAATTACGATCTGTATTTAAATTACCTTCGTGGGGGTCCTGGTTTTGGGGATCCGCTTGAGCGCAAGCCGAAAATGATTGAGGATGATTTAAATGAAGGACTGCTGCTGCCGCGTTATGCAGAAAGCGTTTACGGAGCAGTTGTCAGCAAAAATGAAAAAGGCAAGTATATCGTTGATGAAAAAGCGACAGAAAAACGCCGCAAAAAAATAAGAAAAGAGCGTCTAAAGCGCGGGGTTCCTGTAAAAGAATGGATGGAGCAGGAGAGACAAAAAATTCTAAACAAAGAAGCGGCTGTGCAGGTTCGTCATATGTATGCCGGCAGCTTTGCCTTAAGTGAAAAATTTGCGAATGAGTTTAAACAGTTCTGGAATCTGCCGACAGAATGGCATTTATCAGAAGATGAGTTAGGTGTACCAACCTTTGGAGCAAAAATAAATCATCAGAAAAAAACGGGGTGAGAACATGGCACAATATGATCGTAAGACGATTGAAGAGCTGATCGACGGAACAATTGATTTTTACAAATTAAAAGAAATGCTTTCAAATTTTAAGGATACTGACCGATTTGATAAATATATCAGCATTTTGCAGGAAAGAGTTCCATGGGATGATCCAATTCTATTGCCGGCTGGACTTCACCTTTATATCGTTTTGAAGCCAGATGGCAAACGAGTCGTAAAGTGTGATTGCGGACATGAATTTTGTGAGGCAAGTGACAACTGGAAACTTCATGCGCTTATATACGTTCGTGATACAGAGGAAAAAATGGTGGAGCTGTATCCGAAACTGCTTGCTCCAGATCCGGAGTGGCAGGTTATACGTGAATACTATTGCCCAAATTGTGCAAGTCAACTGGAGGTAGAAGCTGTAACACCTTGGTATCCAATCTTAAAAGATTTTGAACCAGATATTGATGCATTTTACAATGAATGGCTGAAGCGTCCGATACCTCAAGTGAAATAAATCATCAATCAGGAGTTCGTTTCTGACTAAAGGCTGACACAATCGAACAGCAAGTGGATAACCTAGTGTTTTCATCACAAAGGTTATCCACTTTTATTTAAAGCAGTTTTAAAAAAACTATAGAAAGTTGACACATTATTTCATTTTTAGAGAGAATACCATAAAGAAACAGAATTTTTTACGACAAGCAGTTCAAAACGTATTGCTCAAAATTAATCTGTCGCATGCACACTTGAGCAAATGCGTTAAACATTTGACATCGTTTTGATAAAGCGTTGGTGAACGCATGAATTTGATTCAAAAGATTAAAAATGCGAATCTAGACACTTGATATCTTCGAGTAAATACGTTAATAATTGTGGTAACACTTGTCACTTCCTTGCTTATCATCACTGGTGTGTAATTCCTTAAGAACTACGGGGGTGGTAAGTTTTTTGCTTTTAAAGCCCCCGAATAAAGTATTTTTATAATTTATTTTCGAAAAATTTTGATAATATGTTCAAGAGGAGGGGGGAGTACATGGGCAATCCATATATATCTATTTTCTCTACGCACAACTTGCCAGATAAAAAAAGAGATTTGGAAACTTTATGGGAAATGTTTGTGGAAAGATCGTGGGAAGATAAAATATCGGGCAAAATACGAAAAAATGTTTTAGATTCTTGGAGCCGCTGTCAGGAAACTGGAGTTGACCCGATGCAATTGCAAACGAAGGCAGCTTTAACAGAATACGAATTAAATCATCTGTTAAAAGGATCTGAGCTATATCAAATTGCGAAACCGATTATTGATAATTTATTTTATAAGTTGAAAGGTACTCGGTATCTTATCACGCTGACAGATGAAAACGGTTGCATAATTTATTTAAAAGGTGAACCGTATGTTTTGCGGGAAGCGGAAAAAATGAATTTCACAGTTGGCATGGACTGGAGCGAAAATGCAGCAGGTACAAATGCGATTGGAACGTGTATCGTCACCCAAAATCCCATTCAAATTTTTTCTGCAGAACACTTTTGTCAAGGATGTCATCCATGGACATGTTCTTCAGCTCCTATCATTCATCCCTTCACAAAAGAGGTCATCGGTGTCATCGATTTTACAGGATTTTGGGAAGATGCTCAGCCTCATACACTTGGTTTAGCTGTATCCACTGCACAAGTGATTGAAAAACAGCTTGCATACGTCTATATGAAAGTGAACAACTATTTAATAGATTATTTTTTTCAATGTGCAAATAAATGGAAAAACGATCATATTCTAGTACTGAACCATGCCTTTTATGTTGTGAAGAGCAGTGAAAAGCTAATGGAATTATTTAACCTGAAACATGCAGGAGATTTGACGGTAAATCCTGATTTTCATCCTTTAATAAATGAGATGAAAAGAATGTCCAAATTCTCTGCGAAAAACGATATTTCCAGCGATTTGCTAGTTCGAGATTTCAAGGTTTTAGCAATCGAGCCGATTCATTTTAAAGGGGAAGTTGCTGGATATATGGTCGTGTTGAAGGATAACAAAAAGGTATTCCGTACCACTGCGCGATACATTCTCAAGGATGAGCCATGGAACGATATTATTGGGACATCGGATGCATTGTTAACAGCACTAAACAAATGTTATAAGGCTGCTCCTTCAAATGTTCCGATTCTTCTGTTGGGAGAAAGCGGTACAGGAAAGGAAAAAATTGCAAAATCAATACATCAATCCAGTCAGAGAAGAGATAAACCTTTTTTAGCAATAAACTGTGGCGCAATTCCGAAAGAATTGATTGGAAGTGAACTGTTCGGTTACGAAAGCGGAACTTTTACCGGAGGTTCGAAAGAAGGGAAGAAAGGAAAATTTGAGGAAGCAAACGAAGGAACCTTGTTTTTAGATGAAATCGGCGAGATGCCGCTAGATCTGCAAGTCCATTTGCTTAGGGTGCTGCAAGAAAAGGAGATTATGAGGCTGGGTTCATCTCAAACGATTCCAATCAATGTGAGAATTATTGCTGCAACGAATAAGAACTTATATGCCTTGTGTAAACAAGGGCTTTTTCGCGAAGACTTATTTTTTAGACTTAACGTTGTTACGGTTAATATTCCTCCTCTTCGTGAGCGAAGGGAAGATATTCCTCTGATTGCTGATTATTTCTTAAAAAAATTTGCAAAAAAGTATGCGAGAGAATCCCTTTCCATTGCGCAAGAAACTTTAAATTACTTTTTAGAATATTCGTGGCCCGGCAACATAAGAGAAATGCAAAATGTCATTGAGTATGCCGTCATATTTAGTGATTCTCCTGTTATTAGGATAGAAGACTTACCGGCATACTTTATTGAAAACAGAATGAGCCTCTCCATCAATAACCAGCTTAAAGATTTATCTTTAATTGAAATCGAAGAGCAAAAAGTGCTTGTCAGGCTTTTAGAGGAAACAGGCTGGAATTTATCAGCTGTCGCCAAAAAAATGAATATTGCCAGGTCCACTCTTTATCGGAAGTTAAAAAAATATCAGCTAAAACAAACATAAGCCGATTTTCTCGCGTAAATCCAATCATATTCACTAAACTCTTCACATGTCATCACATCTCAAATTTTTTAAAACAAAAAAATGCCTAGGCAAGGCGCTTTTTTTACGGTGTCATAGTTAATAGAAGCTAGTGTGTTGAAAAATAAAAAGATCCTCAAGCAAAATGAGCTATCATACCTTATCCATTCCTTCCATACAATTGAAATGAACGACGATCATGGGAGGATGGATGATGCAATTTTATTACGGTCAGCAAATGCCGCTTCGCATATTGGATGAAGCGGAGTTTTGGAAGCATCAAGAGGAAGAGCATACTGTTGTGATCCGAGAGCTTGTGGCAAATTTAGAGCAAAACTATGTAGATGCTTTGTTAAATTGGGAAGAAGAATTGTCGAAGACGCATCAAAAGGTTGTGCGCTATATTGAGTCTGTCATACGCTCCCCTTACTATATTCCAGCAAAGCTTTATCAACGAGTATTGAATTTGGTGTCATTTTGCTTAAAGCAAAGTCTCGATTTTATTAAATTATGCCGGCAAATTAAAACGGAAAGCGCTGCTGTTCGAAAAAATCCGACCGCCAAAGTTGTTTTGGACCATATTATTCGTGAATCAGAATATTTTGTCGGCATAGCGCAAGTGCTGTTGTATGGCAGCAAGTAAATTTTCAAGGGAATTCCTTTTTTGAAGGAGTTTCCTTTTTGTTTTCCTGGATTTTATTATTATATCTACGATGTGTAATTTAGAGAGTATGAGAATATTTTTACATACTCTAAGGAGTATGGAATACTAGTAAGAAAAAATTTTATTTATAAAAACCGCTGGAATATTGATTTTATACGGTTTTTACATTAACTAATTAGATATAGGAATAGTTATTGTTAGTTATAGGATTTAGTTAAAGACATCGGTTAGATTAAACCGGTGTCTTTAATTATAGAGGTTGTTATTTAGAAATGTTGGATTCTAAAATCACAGGGTAATTATTTTGGAGAGAATAAGGGAGAAGTTCAGTATTTTAATTAATTGGTACATGATTTGAGAAATGTCCGACATTTCTTTTGAAAAGCCGTTGACATTCTTTTATAGTTTCAGTAGGTTGATAGTAGATTACAAAGGGTGGGATGTCAGTGAAGGCTTTTTTATTCAGAGTGTTCGTTTTTGCTGTTTTATGGACGTACTTTTTATTTTCAGCTTTTTTGGATCATTCAGCACATCTCACCTTATTGGTATTTTTAAGTGCTTGTACAATTGGCTGCTATTTTTTTCTGCCTGTTGTCAAAAATACTCTTCTGTTGTACATCATCGTGGATCTTTTCATTTTGTCAGCGGGATGGCTTCAGTCTGCTGCAGGCAATCATGCCTCTCTTTTATTAATTTTATATCTTTATGTCGAAGCAATTTTTCAGCTAAAAAAACAGCCCTTTCGTCTGTTTGCCGTCATTCATGTTTCTGTTTCGATCCTGATCGCCTTATTCCTTCCTAATCCTTTTGAATGGCTGACGGTGTTTGCTATATTTACTTTCATTTCTGTTGTTTTAAATGAATATATCTTTGAAAGGAAGGAACAAAGGGAGCTGTATGAACAACTATTAGGAGAATATAGAGGATTAAAGCGTATCAGCTATGAAAACGAGCGGTCGGCCAGATTGGAAGAACGAACGAGAATTGCCCGTGATATTCATGATTCTGTCGGGCATAAATTAACGGCATTGCTGATGCAGCTTGAGATGCTTTCGATCAAAGAGAAAAGGAAGGAATATGAAGAATTAAAATCTTTAGTTCGCGAAAGTTTAGAGGAAACGAGACATGCAGTTAGGGCGCTAAAAATGGATGAAAGTGAAGGGATTTCGTCAGTGCTTCAGCTCATTCGTAAGCTGGAATCGGAAAGTCATATTATGGTGCATTTTACGACGAAGCAAGGGGTTTTGTCGGCCCGTCTTACTAATCAGCAAAATGTCGTTTTGTACCGAGTCATCCAAGAGGCGCTAACGAATGCGATGCGGCATGCGCAATCAAGGGAAGTGTATATCATATTAGGAAAAAATGCGATCGGTGACTTGGAATTTACGATAAAAAACCGGATATCGGATGCCAAACCGTTTCAAAAAGGCTTCGGTTTAACGAATATGAAAGAGCGTGTGAAAGAAGCTGGAGGAAGCTTGAACATATTTCAAACAAATGATGAGTTTGTTGTTCATGGGACTTTGCCAATAAAGGAGTATGAATGATGACCATCCGTATTTTACTTGTTGAAGATCAAGCCATTGTCCGCCAAGGCTTGAAAATGATGATCGAACAGGACGAGCAATTAAAAGTAGTCGCTGAAGCTGAGCATGGGTTAAAAGCAATCGAAATAATGGAAAAGACAATTGTAGACCTGATATTAATGGATATTCGCATGCCAGTTATGAACGGAGTGGAAGCGACTAAAAAAATAAAAGAGCGGTGGCCTGATGCGAAAATTCTTATTTTAACAACGTTTAATGATGAGGAATATGCCGTACAGACGTTGAAGGACGGGGCGAGCGGTTTTTTGCTGAAGACATCTGAACCGGCAAAGCTGATTGATGCGATACATAGCTGCATGAAAGGTGGGATGTCCATTCATGAAGATGTAGCGGCAAAAATGGTACCGAAGCTGCTGGAAAAGCCAAAAAAAGAGATGGTGAACGTGCCTTTAACACCGCGTGAGCTGGCGATTGTGAAGCTTGTCGGCGAAGGAAAAACGAACAAAGAAATTGCGTCTGACCTTCATTTGTCCATCGGAACTGTCAAAAACCACATGACGCAAATTTTAAATAAGCTTGGGCTGCGGGACAGAACACAGCTCGCCATTTATGCCATTAAACATGATATTTGCTAGCGGTTTGATTAGGATCGGCTATTTAGGCCGGTCTTTTTTTGTATTGAAATAATGCCGTGAAATTTCAAAAGCAGTATGTTAATGAAGCATTCACAATTGAAAAATGTTTGTTTCGACTCGGAATGTTTGCTGATTTTCAACGTTATTCCTAGAGACTTTGTAAATGTATGACCTAAGTCATAGTTTTTCAGTAAAAAGAGTGACTGCAGATAGTATGTGAGAAAGTGTGGACGCTGTAATATACAAATAGAACGTTGAGAGGGAGGATAAAAAATGCTGGAAGCTGTTGAAATAACGAAAAGGTTTAAACAAACGCATGCTGTAAACGGTGTGAATTTATTTTTGGAAAGAGGGGAAATCATCGGGCTTTTGGGGCCAAACGGCGCCGGCAAATCGACCACCATTTCAATTATTTCTACTCTGATTCCGCCGACAAGCGGTGATGTTCGTTTGCATAACGAAAGTGTCATCAAGAGGCCGGAAAAGCTCAGAAAAATTTTAGGGGTTGTACCGCAAGAAATTGCATTATATCCCGATTTATCAGCGCGGGAAAATTTGCTGTTTTTCGGCAAAATTTATCGGCTGTCAGGTTCGCAATTAAAACAGAAGGTAGAGGAAGTTTTGGAAATGATCGGTTTAACGGATCGCCAGCATGATCTTGTCAAAAATTTTTCAGGCGGAATGAAGAGAAGATTGAACATCGGTGCTGCCTTGCTGCACGAACCTGAATTGATCATTATGGATGAACCGACAGTCGGCATTGATCCGCAATCAAGAAATTATATTTTGGAAACGGTCAAAAGGTTAAATAAGGAGAAAAAAATGACCGTATTGTACACGAGCCATTATATGGAGGAAGTCGAATTTTTATGCAATCGCATTTACATTATGGATAAAGGGAATATTTTGGCGGCCGGTACTAAAGAGGAGATAAAAAATATTTTATCGGCAGAAAACACAATCCAAATTACTGTCGAGCGCGTGAACGATTCATTTATTCAAGCGCTGCGTGATCATCCGGTTGTCAATCGCGTGACTGTGCAAGATCGGGTAATTACCGTATTAACGCCAAAGGAAGCGAATGCTTTTTCCATATTGTTCAAAATTGCTGAGGAAACAAACACAATGTTGACATCTATCGAGATTAAAACACCTACTTTGGAAGATGTGTTTCTTCATTTAACTGGAAGAGCATTACGAAATTAAAAGGGTGATGATCATGATTGGACAATTTATTAAGAAACAATTTTTAATAATGATCCGCAATAAGCAGGAATTGCTTCTTCTATTAGTAATGCCGTTCACTCTTATATCTATTTTAGGTTTTGCGCTTACAAGTGTAATGGACAGCAAAAAAATGGATATTCAAGCGAAAGTAGCGATTGTCGAACATGGCAATGAACAAGAGGACTTCGAAAAATTTGCCAACGACGTAAAAAACGTGCAAATGCCGGATGAGGAAAAGGAATTTCTATTAAAACAAGTGGAAAAAATGATGCCTATTTCCATTTTAAAACAAGAAATTTTAGGCTCAAAAGAGCTGGAACCGTATATACAAATGGCAGAGTTTCAGCCTTCTGAATTGGAGGAAATCCGTGAAAATGACAAATATACAGTCATTGTTGAAGTGCCGGAGTATTTTTCATACACGTTGTTAAACCATTTAATATTTGGTGAGAAAACGAAGCCGAAGCTTAGTATATATGTCAACGAAGGCAAAGAAATTACAGCCCAATTTGTTCAAGAGCTCATCACTGAATTTCAAGAGCAATATTCTTTGATTTCTAAACTGGATCAGGCTGGCTTAAACGAATCACTTGAACTGCCTGTCGCAAAAGTAAAGGGAGAAATGGAAACCGTGACAAAACGGGAGCCAGTTAATTCTTTTACTTATTATACAGTCGGCATAAGCGTTATGTTTGTGTTGTATCTGGCCTCGTATATTTCGTCTCATGCTTTGCAAGAAAAACAGTCGAACGCATTCCATCGTTTGTTGCTTGCCAATGTACCGAAAAATTTATACATGGCTGCTATTTTCATAACTTCCTTGATCATTGCCTTTTTTCAGCTCTCCTTGTTATATGCTTTAGCAGCCGTTTTTTACAGTGTCAAGTGGCCGGATCTCGTCTCGTTTATCATTGTTACGCTTGCTCTTTGTGTGGCAGTCGGAGGAATAGGAACCTTTTTAACATCATTGAGCTATCGAATAAATTCAGATAATGTTTCCATTTTCTTCTCAAGCGGAGTCGTTTCTATTTTGGCTTTTCTTGGCGGCAGCTATTTCCCGGTTTCGCAAATGTCGGAATTTATGCACAAATTGGGGGATATGACGCCAAATGGAGCCGGCATGACAGCTTATTTAAAAATTTTGCAAGGCTATGATCTGTCGCAATTTATTTGGCCTGTCATATACTTATGTCTTTTCGGTTTTGTTATGTTTGTATTGAGCTTGCTAGTTTTCCCAAAAAGGGGTGAAATGGCGTGATCGGAGTTTTGACAGCAAAGCTGCGTCTTTTTATCCGGAAGCCTTGGCTATTTTTAATGGTGTCGATCCTTTCTGTCGTTTTTGCTATGCTCATCAGTTCCGTAAACAAACAGACTATAGTTGTTCCAGTATACAGCGCGCTGCCTGAAAGTGAAGTGAAGGAAATCATTCGCTCTCTTGAGCAGTATAATCTATTTTCGTTTAAAAGGATGAAAAAAGAGGAAGTTGAAAAGCTGGTTGGCGAAGGTAAGGCGGAAGCAGGTGTGGAGCTTAAAAAGGACGATTTCCGCATAATCGTTGCTTCCAATACCCCCAATAGCTATTTGGTTCAGCAAACGGTTCAAAAAGTTTACGCAAAAGCATTACAATCCAAGTCGATCATCGATCAGGTGAAGGAAAAACAAGGAGAATCAAGCGCAAAGCAAGTGGCAAAATCGCTTGCGGAAGCGAAAAACGATCCGGTGTTTACCATAGAGACAAAACATTTCCGTGCGGATGAAACTGTTATCATCAACAGCAAAATGCAATCGATTTTCGGCAGTGTCTTATTTTTTGTCATTTATACGATTGCGTACAACGTTTTTAATATATTAATGGAAAAGCGAAACGGCATTTGGGATCGAATGATTTTGTCGCCGGTCAAAAAATGGGAGATGTATGCCGGAAATTTAATTTACAGTTTTGCAACCGGCTATATTCAGGTGGCGCTTATTTTTGCAGTCTTTCACTTTGTGTTTGATGTAGATTTCAGCGATAAATTTTGGTTTGTGCTCGTATTGCTCATCCCTTATGTACTGGCAATTGTCGCAATATCAATTTTTATAGTAGGAATTGTCAATAATGAGCAGCAGTTTCATGCGGTGCTTCCGCTTGTTTCTGTCAGCATGGCGATGCTCGGAGGAGCTTATTGGCCGCTGGAAATTGTTTCTTCGGATGCACTTCTCTTGCTTTCAAAATTTGTCCCCGTTACGTATGGAATGGACCTGTTAAAAGGGGCGGTAGTTTACGGCTACTCATTCAGCGATTTGCTCTATCCGATGAGCATCCTATTCTTGATGGCTGTTGTGTTCATGGGGTTAGGGATCAACATTATGGAGCGGAAACGGGCTTAAGCGGTCAGCTTCCATTTGTAAATTATATGCGGCTCCCGCCTTAATCGTTGGCGGGAGCAAAATTTTGCATTTGTCGGCTGACAAGCTTTTGATACAACGGATGGGACTGCAACAGCTCATTATGTGTTCCCTGACCGGTAATTTTACCATTTTCGAGGACGATGATTAAATCTGCATTAATAATAGTTGAAAGTCGATGGGCGATGACAAATGTTGTACGATTTTTCATAAGATGAAGGAGAGCGTTTTGCACTTTTTGCTCGGAGTTGCTGTCTAAATTGGATGTAGCTTCATCCAGCAGAAGAATTTTTGGATTTCTCAACAGTGCCCTCGCGATGGCAATGCGCTGACGCTGCCCACCGGATAGTTTGATCCCTCTTTCGCCGACTTCCGTTTCATAGCCGTCTTGCATTTGTTCGATGAATTCATCTACATTGGCCAATTGCGCTGCTTTTCTCACTTCTTCTTCGCTGACTGTACGATTTAGGCCGTAGCAAATATTTTCACGAATCGTGCCAGACATAATCGGGCTTTCTTGAGAAACGTAACCGATCTGTTGGCGCCACTCAAAAAGCGGAAATTCGCGAATGTCGGTATTCCCTAATTTTATTGCCCCGTTTGTTGGCTGATAGAACCGTTCAATAAGGGAAAAAATAGTTGTTTTACCAGCACCGCTTGGTCCGACGATCGCGACGGTTTGGCCGGGCTTCACTTCAAAATGAACGTTTTGCAAAATCGTTTTTCCTTTTTCATAAGCAAACGAGATGTTTTGAAACACGATTGGTTTATGAACATCAATTCTTGTATTTCCATTATTATGTTCTGTTTCTGTATTCAAAAGCTGCTGAATTCGTTCTGTCGCACCCATTGCCTTTTGGAAAGCTGTAAAAAATCCTGCCATTTGGCTAAAAGGTACAATAATTTGCACCATATATATTATGATGGCAACGAGCGAACCTGCGGATAATTCCCCTCTGGCAACACGAATTCCTCCATAGCCGATAATGACGACTAACACCGCCATAATAATCGTTGTCATTAAAGGTGAAATAATCGCTTGGATTTTTGCTTCCTTCAAGCCGAATCGGAACAACTGCTGAATTTTTTGATTTCCGTTTTGTTTTTCGACAGGTTCGGCAATGTTTGATTTTACCAACCGGATATCGCTCAGCACGCGGCCTAGATTGCCGCTGAAAGTGGCCATTTCGTCTTGGGTTTGCATGGAAATTTTATAGATTTTCTGTCCAAGTGGAAGAACCAATACGATAGCAAGCGGTACAAAAATAAACAGAATGAGCGTCATTTTCCAATCAATGATAATTAAAATAGCGACAGCCCCTAAGACCGTAACAATTCCTGAAACGAAATTAGCTAAATGCTCGGTCACGAGCGACTTTACTGTATAAGTGTCCTGTGTTATGCGGCTCATCAATTCTCCAGATTCATGGCGGTCAAAATAAGGTATCGGCAAATACAGCACATGGTTCCAAAGCTTTAAACGGATTTTTGCCACAATATATTCGCCAATATAAGACATAAGATAATAGGAGAAGCCTGATGTGGCTGACTGAAGAATAAAAACTGCAATCAATAAAAAGATTAAATGAGTTTCAATACTTGAAGTTGAAAAACGATCAATCAAATCCCGTGTAAAGATCGGAACGACTAATCCTGTAGCTGCTTCCAAAAGACTTAATGCGATTGCCGCAACAAAAATCCAGAAAGGAGGGTTAGCCATTTTTATCAGCTTTTTAAAATTTTGCCAGGAAGTTTGATTTTTTTCAAAATTATCCACAATGAATCTCTCCTTTACGTTCGGGCCATTTTGAATCAGGATTGCTGGATAGCTTCTCTCCTTCTTAGTTTTATCTTAAAACCTGACGTAACGTTAGAATCAATATATTTTTTGAAAAAATGATTTAAATTTTGAAATTGTATGGAAAGGAAGAATTGCGGCTGTCTAAGTGGAACAGATTTGACGTCTCAGTCCTTTTCATATCGTTAAAACGGTTACATGAAGCCCGCCTCTAAGCAAGTGGGAGGGGGTAGTTCATCGAAATATTTTAAAGAAAGAATTAATGAATCACTAAGTGCAAGAGAGAAGAGTTTGGCTTTGTGTTGCGCCGGCTAGTATCCAGCAAGCCCGGCCAAACAACGAAAAGCGAGCGCGAATCTTGACCTTTGATTATTTTTTCAATTTGAAAGGGTTTTGCTTCTTGGTTGTCAAAATATATTTTTGTATCAATCATAGATGGGGAAGGAGAATTCATCATGAAAACTGCTGATTTATGCGATCAATATTTAGAAAAGCTTCAAGTTTGTAAATTGCCGCTTATCAGTTATGGGGGACAAAAGGAATTTTCAGGTCCAATTGCAACGGTTGAAGTGTTTGAAGATAATGTGCTAGTTCGTCAGGCTCTAGAAACGATCCCAAAAGGTTCAGTTCTAGTTGTGGATGGAAAAGGTTCACGAAACTGCGCGCTTTTAGGAGATCGTTTAGCTCAGATTGCATGTGAACGTGAATTATCTGGCGTGATTATAAATGGATGTATACGCGACTCCGCTGAAATTGCGACGATGCCGATTGGGGTAAAGGCACTCGGCACCTGTCCGGTTAAAAGTAAAAAAGAAGGGAAAGGAAGCCGTGATGTCGTACTTGAATTTGGTGAAGTGCACTGGATCCCAAATGCGTATGTGTATGCTGACAGTGATGGCATTGTTGTTTCGGAGGAGTCCCTAAATATCGATTCATTTGATTGATTCGCATACCGTCATTATGTAGGAATCATAGTAAAGGTACGCATAAGTGATAAGCAGTCAAATGATACAGAATACAAATTGAAAAAAATGTTTTTTTCTAAATACATGCGTGTACAGCAGCATACATAATAACAACAGTTCAGCAATGTAAGATTTATGGATATAAGTCAGATTTTTGAACACAAATTTTTTCATGAAGTTCCTGTCCGTATAAGTGTGGTAAGGCAGTGACACTCGACAATGAGCCTCTGCGGGCGTGATTCTTCTGTCAAGAAGGAGATGTGTAAAACATCGGCAGGCAATCATGTCCGTTGCTCCAGTAAAGTTGCTGTAATCTCCATTCTATTTAATGTATATTAAATGTACGTTTTTTATTGGTATTGACGATTTAAAAAAGAAATAAAAGATTTTCGGGTCGTTTTTACTGTAGAAGCGGAAAAACAAATTGACAAAAAATTCAATGTAACTAAGACATTTTCCATAAAAAGGGGTGTGATATACAAAATTACTCCTCAGAGCTGAAGGATTTCTACTTCACTTGATATGACGGGTACTAGCCCGTTCGCAACTTTATTATAGAGAGTAAAGGCATATATCCTTATTTGGTAAGCCCAAAATGCTTCAAATAGTCGAGAAGAGAATACTGGTGAGATGGCACATACATTCTAAAAAGAACATTGTAATTACTGTTTGAGGAAAGAATATACAAACTAGGGGGAAACAGAAGAAATTGAAACCATTTATGTACTTTTCGTAGTAGATTAATAGGGTAACTTGACAAGCTCTTTTATCGATTGTTACAGTTTATTCATAAAATATCAAAGCAGTGTGCTAGTAATTTTACTTTTTACTGTAGATGGGCAAATGAACTACATAATCTGTAGGTGAGCAAATTATCTAACAAATATTTACATCCAAATAAGAAAATAGGCATGCCCCCGCCTCCTTGGTTAAAATAGATGTGCCAACAAACCATTTATACAAGAAGGTTCATGTCTTATGAATAGATTAGCACATTGGCACTTTATTTATTAAAAACCTATCATGAAGCATTCCGTTCATCTTGAAGATGCGATGATTATGAAAGGCTTTCTAAAACATTTACTGATCACTACCTGGGAACTTTCACCGAATCATCGCTCGACACTTAGCCATTTTTCTCAAAAAAACCTGGAATGAAGAGACATTACTTCGCAAACTCAGTATCAGTAGGGGATGCTTCATCGCATTGAACGCATTGCTAAACATGAAAATCAATCCATTTTTGTTTCGCTCGACGATACAATTTGGCAAAAAAAAAACAAATCCTTCGTCACGGACAAAGCATATCATTCAAGGATGTTGATTGGAATGATTCTCACGCCGATAAATAGTTAATCTGGGTACATTCTCTCGCTTGGCTCACGGTTCATGTGATGACTCAAGACTTTCTCTTTCGTGTTTCGCCCCTACGACAATACGGCTGGGGAAAAAAGTGGAAACTTGCGGTTGAAATGCCTTCTTCTTTGGATGTGAACCGTCCCGTTTATGTGCTAATGGACTCTTGGTATCAATCTCAAACGCTCATGGAAGCTTGCTTGAAAAAAAGATTCCACGTGATTGCAACGCTCAAGACCAATCGTTTTTTATCCAAAAGACATGGCGGTTCAGGCAAAGGAGTTTGACCACTCTCTTTGAAAGACACTCATCTCGTCCATGGTGGGAGAAGAACGTTATCGCGTTGACCGCTACGAAGGGGCGCACAAAAGTATCAGATATGCCGTGGTGCTACTCTGCTTAAAAAGACGATCAACCATGACGCTTGACAATCTTCATTGCGTTTTGAGTACCGATCGAAAGCTATGTAACAAAGACATCTTTGCGCTACTATGTCGACGTTGGTCGATCGATTCTTTTTCCATCAAGCGAAAGACCACTAAGCCCGATGGGTACCGTATTAGCAGGCGTTGGGCGGTGAAACGGTATTGGATTCTAGTTTTATTAGTTTATGTGTACAGTATGACGAGAAATCCAACAGCGACTTTAACTAGAAGGGACGCATCTTTGTCGAGTTTATTTATCAGAAAACAAAGCAAGATACTCCCAAAAAAACAGTTTCATATAGCAAAAGGGATACTTGTTTGTTGTTTTTTTTAGATGACAATTGTTGTGTAATTTACATGGCGTAACTATAGTTATTTATTGTATTTTTAAAGTAAGGGAGTGACTTATTTGAAAGAAAAAGCATCTAGCCAAACATGGGCAATGATATTATTTACAATTGGCGTGTTTATGGCTGCTTTAGATAATGGAATCATTAGTGCTGCACTGACAACGATTAACAATTCGTTCGAAGTTTCTGCTAATTGGGGGGCATGGGGAGTTACCCTTTATACATTAGGATTAGCTATCAGTGTCCCGATCATCGGAAAAATATCGGATCGATATGGACGAAAAAAATTATTTATTGTTGAAATTGCTTTGTTTGGTTTGGGATCTTTACTTGTTGCTTTAAGCCCAAATTTTATTTTTTATTTAAGTGCTCGATTCTTACAGGCTCTTGGTGGAGGGGGAATCTTCATTATCGGTAGTTCACATGTACTAAGTACGATGCCGGTTGAAAAACAAGGAAAAGCCCTTGGAATGTTGGGTGGAATGAATGGGATTGCCGCCGTTTTGGGACCGAATATTGGCAGCATGTTATTAGATTTAACAGGTAAATGGCATGTATTATTTTTTATCAATGTCCCGATAGCGATATTTTTAATTATCTTTGGATGGGTAAAATTAGAAGAAACGAAAGACCCGGAAACTGGGCGTCTCGATTTGTTCGGAACGGTTTTACTATCTCTTTCCGTTTTAGGAATCATGTATGGATTGACGAATATCGAAGGTGTCGAATTTGTAGACAGCTTGTTGAGCCCAAATGTGTATGGTTTTATTTTATCGGGGATTGTTCTTTTCATTGCTTTGATTTTTCATGAAAGCAAACTCGAAAGAAATGGCGGCGACCCTGTTCTTCCTTATCGTTTGTTAAAACAACCTACGTACCTTTTAACTTTATTAATAGGGACTTTCTCTGGGGCGTTGCTGGCAGCCATGATTTTTATCCCGGCATTTACAGAACAAGTGCTCGGGATTGCGTCAGAAAATTCCGGGTATTGGTTAACACCCCTTGCAATAATGGCGGGAATCGGTGCATCTATGGGTGGAGCATTCGTTGATAAAAGAGGACCAATTTCAGCGGTGATATTATCGGGAATCATAACTTCCATCGGTTTTCTCTTGTTCCCGACATGGATTGATTCAAAATGGCAGTTCATTATTTCTTCGTCGGTTGCAGGTTTGGGAATGGGAATACTTCTCGGTGCCCCGTTAAATATTTTAGCGACAGAAACGCTGAAGTCGGATAAAGGTTCCGCACTTTCTACCTTATCGTTAAGCCGACAAATCGGTATGACCCTCGCTCCAACGATCTACGCAGGTTTCATCGCTAGGGGATTCAATCACATTCCCGAGTTATTTAAATCCCATTTTCCTATTATACTAAAGGAAAAGATAGGAGGGACGAGTTTAAGTTCGGAAGCCATGAAGGAGTTTTACCAACTATCTCAACAATTTGGTACGTCATCTGGGGAATTTTCCGAAAATCAGATGCTGGGAATCATCAATCAAGTCAAAGATCCAGGGTTAAAAGAAGTGATCCAATCGAGTGTCGATCAAATCACCTTAATGGCAGCACAAGATGGTTACAATGGACTCTTTTATTCTGCCGTAACCTTAGCGATCATGACAATTTTCGTTACTTTGATCCTAATTCCCATTCGCAAAAGAAAACTTGGGGAGACAAAGCAAGTTCATTCTTCATAAGCAGTTGATCATGTTTAAAGATGTTCACTTTTCATAAAGAATGAAGATCACCGGGAGGAGAAATGAAATTCGGTTAGTTAAGATGGTTTACATTTATCCGTTGGCTTTTACCTCCTAAATTCTTGCAAAAGAGAAATAACCTACAAAAATGTATATGACATTACCCATGGTGCTAGTTGAGCGTCAACGCTCAACTAGCCCAAGAACAACGAGCGAATAGGCCAATAAAATGGCATCAAGCGCCGTTTCAAATCCAGAGATCGAATTGGCGCGAATTTTCGTGATCCGAAATGAATCCACTAAAACCGAGAACGCGGTTTCGACGATTTTGCGTTTTCACTTCATCCATTGTTTCCATTCTTTTGATTGCACCACACGTTGATTTTTTCGGGCAGGCGTCCAAAAAGCGATCTTGTATTCATCGTACAGCTTCTTTTGCAGGGCTTGGCTCACATATCCTTTGTCGCCAAGTGTATACGGATGAGGAAGTTGAGTCATCACTGTTTCCGCAGCTGTCCGATCGTGGCAGGATGCCTCGGTCAGGACATATCCCATCGGAAGCGCTTGGTCGGTAATCTGAAGATGAAGCTTAAACCCATAGTAAACCATCTTTTTGGATGCACAATACCCAATATCTGCGATTCCTTGAAATCGTTTGACGCGATACATTCGTGCGTGGTGGCAGAGTTCAATGGGTAAGCTGTCCACTACCGCATAAGCGTGATGTTGTCCACGTTTGGCGAGTTGGTGACGAATCCATTTGATCGCCCAACGCAAAGAACGGCATCGACGGTTGTATCGAGAGCGCTCTAGGAACTTTTCCTTGGTGAACAGGTTTCCAATGACAAATCGATGCCAAGCCCGTTCCGAAGTAAAACCCAGCAATTTTCCAAGAACGTGAATGGCGATGATAACCTCATCCTCTTGCTTCAACAAATGACGATTTCGACGTTGCAAATACATCTGAATACAAGACAGTTGTGCTGATACAACGAATAAGATCGCGGTATATTGCTTTTGAATTTTTGCTTGGTTTATTGTAAAATGAAAGTGCTCTTGCATGGAACTTCTCCTTTTGAATGTTTGTTCGCACTTTCATTTTAAAGGAGATCCTCATGCAAGGGCTGTTTTTATGTCTCGAGATTTTATCTAGCACCACGGGTATATGACATTATCATTGTACACACATTTTAGCCGATTGTATCAATCGGCTTTTTTTTTGTATGTCATGTAAAGCCTGATTCAAAAGGTCAAGATGTTTTATGTTTTTATCTAAAATTTGTTGAACAAGTCTGTAGCTTTGGTCATCTAAAGTTCCATTTACAATGTTCTGTGATATTTCAATACCACGTTTTTCACCAGCTAGTGCATCTTTTACTATATGGTCCGGTTCATTGTTGTGGTCTGTTAACATTTTAAATATCTCCATACTTTTCCCTTTGATTCCAGGATGATCAACTGGTTTTCCGCCAAGATCTTGTATTCTTTTCGTTATCTCCATCGCATGTTGCTGATGATTTTGCTGTAACTGTTGTAACAGTAATTTAAGTTCCGGTTGCTTAGCACGATTTATATATTCATTATAAGCGTGAATTGCCATATAATTTCCTTTTAAAAATTCATTTAAACTGTTTATAGCACGTCTCACTTCATGTCCTCCGCAATTTATTTTTAAAAGTATTTATAGTTTGATTTGTGTGGTAAAAAAATATGCAAGCTTTATTGTAACAGTTGGTCTTATATGTATTTTCCGATTTATATTTGTTATGATAAGACAAAGAAGAAATGGTTGTATGATGTCAATATGAAAACTCCTAAAGGTCGCACAATTGAGACATCATTGAATTGTTCAAATTCGTTCAAAAAACGATCGTGGATATAACACAATAAGGTTTAAAGTATCGTCTAATAGGGTTTCCGTAACTAGGAGCTGACTGTCAGTATACAAATTCATATTTGTATAAAAACGGAGGTTGATATTAATGAAAATCGTTATTAACGATACTGAATTGGAGGTAATAAAAGGCGATATTACAAAGTGTACTGTTGACGCGATTGTTAATGCGGCTAACAACGGACTTTTGGGAGGCGGGGGTGTCGACGGCGCGATCCATAGAGCAGGCGGGCCGGAGATTATGGAGGAATGCAAAAAGATCAGGGAAAGAACAGGAGGATGTCCGACCGGGGAAGCAGTTATTACTACTGCAGGAAATTTGCCCGCCAAATACGTTATTCATACTGTCGGACCAATATGGAAGGGAGGAGCCTATCAAGAAAGGGAGCTGCTAAGAAATTGCTACATAAACTCCTTAAAGCTTGCGGAAGAGCATTTCGTGAAAACGATCGCATTTCCAAATATCAGTACTGGTGTTTATCGTTTTCCAAAGCATGAAGCGGCCCAAATTGCTTTAGAGACCGTTAAGGAGTGTATTCAAAATCAATTCATCCGAAGCATTCAATCAATATTGTTCGTTTGTTTTGATGACGAAAATTATCATATTTACAAGACGATGATCAGATAGGAAAAAACTCTTTTTTCGAATCAATGTCCACAATACAAAAAGCATTTATTCGTTGGCGAGCTTTAATAGTAAACAATAAGTTTTTGCGACATATTTATCAAAAACTAAGAAAATATGCAGCGTTGAGACGAAAATATCCATCGCCCGTTTCGTTTATAATGAAACTTTTTCAATGAATGCAGAAATTTGGAAGTCGGAATACAACATTTGATGATTTTCAAAGCGATCAACTTCAAAGGTCGCAATATTCCAAAAAATTTTTTCCATAAAACATCAAGCAATCGGCAGTTGTTTATTTTATGTGAAATGTGCACAGTGAATATGAAAATACGAACGACTTTGGAGATGAATTCAATGTATTTGAAAAGCCTCGAAATTTTAAGAAATAAAGAAATTGATTTAAATAGCTACCCGTTTTCGATTCCTGCAATAAAAAATTTAAAATCCATTTCGTTTCGTTCCAATATTACTTTTTTTGTCGGGGAAAACGGTTCCGGAAAATCAACGCTCCTTGAGGCAATAGCTTATCAGTGTGGCTTTAATACAGCCGGAGGAGGCAAAAACAATAATTTTCATGTAGATGCTTCCGATGCGGCCCTTGGGGAATACATACGGCTGTCATGGATGCCAAAAGTGACGAACGGGTTTTTTTTGCGAGCTGAGACCTTTTATCATTTTGCGTCGTATCTCGATACAATTCCTGAAAGTCTCCCTTATTATGGAGGCCGTTCTCTTCACAAACAGTCGCACGGGGAAGCTTTTCTCTCACTTTTAACAAATCGTTTTGGAAAAAAAGCGATCTATCTGTTGGATGAGCCTGAAGCAGCACTTTCACCTGCTAGACAGCTGACTTTATTAAGGATCATAAAAGATTTGGAAAACGATGCGCAGTTTATTATTTCTACTCATTCTCCCATTTTACTCGGCTATCCAAATGCCCAAATCTTAAATTTTGATGAACATCCGCTAAAGGAAGTAAAATATGAAGAAACTATGCATTATATTATTACTAGGCGGTTTCTCGAAAATAGAAAAAAGGTGTTAAGTGAACTGTTTAACGATTGAGACACAACAGCCTGTGTTGGGGATGCCGTCCATTTATATTTTTCATCACATCACTCATCCTAAAATATTCTGCTTTTGGAGAGGTATAAACAATGAACACAAAAACAAACGCAATGCGAATTCTTGATAAAGAAAAAATACATTACAACGTGATTACTTACGATGTCCAAAAGGGGAAGGTTGATGGGATTTCTGTTGCACAAATGATTGGCAGAAGCCCTGAATCAGTATATAAAACATTAGTTGCTAAGAGCAGCGCCGGCAACATTTATGTATTTGTCATCCCTGTTGAGGCAGAATTAGATTTAAAAAAAGCTGCGAAAATAACAGGAGAGAAAAAAATCGAAATGCTGCCAGTAAAAGATTTACAAAAATGGACAGGCTATATCCGCGGAGGCTGTTCGCCGATCGGCATGAAGAAACATTACCCGACGATTATCGATTCAACTGCATTGGAACACGAGCATATTATTGTCAGCGGGGGCAAAATCGGCGTGCAAATGGAGCTCAGCGTCAAAGATTTGCAGCAAGTAACAGAAGCGAAGCTGGAAGATGTGACGAAATAACAAAAATAGCCGAATTTTATAAGATGTGGCTGTTGTTTTACACTTCGAAAAGAAAGTGAAGGAATTTTACTGAATAAAATAGAAGATTAAGGTGATAACAAGGATAAAGCCTCGTGTTGAAATTCGAAAGAAATGGAGGGCAAGCATAATGGATTTATTCAAAAAGGGATTGGCGTTCGGACTTGGTTTAGCTGTAGCAAGCAAAGAACAAGTGAAAAAATTTGTAGATGAACTCGTGAAAAAAGGCGAGATATCGATTGAAGAATCAAAAGAAGTTTTTAACCAGCTAATCAAGCGCGGTGAAGAAGAAAAAACTGAACTGCAGCGTCTTGTTCGAGAGCAAGTGGCTCAGGTGATCAACAAACTAGATATAGCAACGAAGGAGGATATCCGAGAACTGGAAGAAAAGATTCGCAAATTGGAAAAGGAAGATGAGTAAAAGAGGACCTGTTAAAAGGTCCTTTGTTGTTGAGGAGGCGGTAAAGTGGTTGGAAAAAGGATGCGGCATATTGGCCGTTATCGGGATATCGCGTCTGCTTTAATTCGCAATGGATTTGGATTCGTCGTAGAGGAAATGGGTATTTCGCAATTTCTTTCTTTGCCGCAAAAAGCTTTTTTTGGCAGAAAAACTGAGCATCATTCCAAAACGATAGGTGAACGGGTAAGGCTTGTATTGGAAGAATTAGGCCCGACATTTATAAAATTAGGTCAAATTGCGAGCACCCGTCCTGATTTGCTGCCGGAGGAGATTATTAGTGAATTGGAAAAATTGCAGGATCGAGTTCCGCCTTTTTCTTTTGATGAGGTGCGTGAGATTGTTCAATCAGAATTGGGCGGTGAAATAGAAAAAATTTTTCGGCACTTTGATCATGCTCCGTTAGCTGCTGCTTCAATAGGACAAGTTCATCAAGCCGTTTTGCATTCGGGTGAAAAAGTGGCTATAAAAATTCAACGCCCTCATATTTCGAATGTGATTGAAACGGACTTAGAAATTCTTCAAGATTTAGCGGTATTAGCGGAGCATAGGCTAAAATGGGCTGCAAAGTATCAGGTCAGGGACATGATTGAAGAGTTTTCAAAGGCTCTTCGTGCTGAGCTCGATTATACCATTGAAGCCCGAAATGCAGACAAATTTTCTAAACAGAGTGCAAATGAACAAGCTGTCTACATTCCGAAAGTGTTTTGGGAGTACTCGACGAAAAGAGTATTAACAATGGAATATGTAGAAGGAATTAAACTAAATGAGATTGAAAAACTAAAAACAAATGGATACCATTTGGATCATATTACAGAAATTTTATCAAAAGAAATTTTCCGGCAAATATTTATGGATGGTTTTTTTCATGCCGATCCCCATCCTGGAAATGTCATCATTAAGCAGGGCGGAATCATTGCCTTCATTGATTTCGGAATGACCGGCCGGCTTACATCGGACATGAAGCATCATTTCTCATCATTAGTGATTTCTTTAATGAGACAGAGTACGGATGGCGTCATGAAAGCCATTTTGCGCATGGGCATCGTTCCTGAAGATATCGATTTAAAGCAATTGAGAGCGGACATCGAAGATTTACGGGAAAAGTATTACGGTGTTCCGTTACACCAAGTCAGCATCGGTGAAGCTGTGAACGACCTTTTTCGAGCAGCTTTCAAACATTCCATCAAAATCCCTTCTGATTTAACACTATTAGGAAAAACGCTTTTGACGGTTGAAGGCGTGGTCGAAAAATTGAATCCAGATTTTAGAATTATCGATGTTGCTGAGCCTTTTGGTCGCCGGCTGGCAAAGGAGCGCTTGCATCCGAAGTATATCGCTGAAAATGCATGGAAACACGTAACAGATTATACAGAACTGCTAATGGATTTTCCAGCTTATGTAGCAGAGATCGCTTCTTTAATGAAGCGGGGCAGACTCCGCCATGAGATCACGATTCCGGAATTAGATCTTTTTCTGAAAAAACTTGACCGCATCAGCAATCGGTTATCGTTCAGCATCGTGTTATTGGCATTCAGTATTATTATGGTAGGGATTATTATTGGTTCTTCAATGGGAAGGCAATCAACACTGCTTTGGAAAATTCCAGCGATTGAAATCGGTTTTGGCGTAGCAACGCTCATGTTTTTGTGGCTGTTATTTTCCATTTTTAAGTCAGGACGGTTTTAGTCAAAAAAGAGCCGTCCAGAAAGTCAAATCCCCATTGAAAACAAAAAATCATTAACGTCGATATTTCAACGTTTTCTAAAACATTAATTCATATCTCCAAAAGAATTTAAAAAAGTACTTGACTGAATGTAAGAAAGGGGTGTCAATAAGCCGAAAAAACGACTTATTAGACAAGCCCCTTTTATTAAAGCGGAGATGTGATGATAAATGTTTTTTGCCGCTCTTTATAGTATTTCGTACTTTTTATAAAAAGCTCCCAGCTCTCCTTTATAGTTTTTTTGCCAAGGCTTGTCTTTCCCGCAATAATGAATAAAAACAGTATTCTCTTTTATCCACTCCATCCCATGCTTTGCATTTGGAAGCAATTTAATAATTTCATAATATCTTGCATCATAATTGTATCGATAACAATCAACAGGTTTAATTTTATCCCAGTATAGAGCATTGAGCACATCTTGATCAGGAAGGACAAGCTTTAAACGGTTTTCATTAATAAATGCATATATATCTTCCAATTTTACTTCTTTTCGAATCCGTTCCAAATTCATAAGCAAAACGCCTGTATTAAAATATCCTTTCGCATTCGGGGTTTTAAGCCTTAATTTATTAAAAAGGTTGGCAACTTTTGTAGAGTGTGTATGTTCAGAAGCAATAAACAAGCAATTTTCAAAATCACTATAGTAAAAATCTTTGATGGGATTGATTACAACGATGTCGGGATCAAGGTACAGAATTCGGTCCAAATCGTCTGGCAAAAATTGATGGGAAGCTAATCGATAATACATTTCTGATGTATAATGGCGAAAAACGGGTGCATCTTCAAAGAGCTTAGGGTCTACGTATATTGGATATAAACTTTGGTTATGACGTTTTACAAATTGATCCAATTCGTGTAAATCTTGATCGGAAATATTTGAATACATGATATATATCGAAAATTTTTCTTCAATATTATTTTGGAATAATGAATTTAACATAACTTTCAGCGGGGGAATATAATTTGAATTCAGTGTGACAAGAATATTGATCATTTGTACCATCCTCGCAAAAGATCGTAGCAAAATTTTTAAAAGCGTGGATAAAGCCACAGCTATTTAACAAATTACCATCAACGTTTTCATTTTTCAAATAAAATTTGTACGCAGCATTTGTTTTTGTTTAAATTGAATTATAGCATGTTTTTCATTTTTTGAAATATTGACACAAGCTTCTTCAAAAAGGAGGAGTCCTCTTTGACAGAATCAAAACGGGAAAAATTAATGAGAAAGATTGAAAATCATTTGCGAAAAACGGCTAGACATCTAGTGAAAATTGATACGGAGGAAGAGGCATTGCAATTTTTGGCTGATTCCTTCCGCTCCCAGTTTTCATGTGATTTTGTCGGCATCATTTTACAAGAGGGAGAGGAGCTGAGTTTGAAAGTTTGGAGCGGAGATTTGCAGAAAATAACGGAATCCTTTCCGCTGCAGGTTCAAAACTGTTCGCCGAATCTCCTTCACCAAAGCTTAACATATGATAAAGCAGAGCAAGCAGGCGACTGTCAGTTTACCAATTTAATGAAAAAAGAAAAAGTAAAAACGTGGTTTACAGTTCCTCTCAAAGACGATATGAGCAGCTTGGGCTTTTGCATTATTGCCTATCTTGACTACGTACCTCTGTTGGATATGAAGGCACATTTTGATGAATTCGGCAAAGATGTAGCTGTTGCAATTGCAATGGCAAAACAAAAAGAAGCACAAATTAAAAAAATCGAAGGGATCGAGTGGATCAGCAAAAATTTGTCGCTTGATGTGCCGCTTGAAAAAAATATTGAAACACTTGTGGAACGCGCCGGAAAAGGAACTAATGCAAGGATGGCTTGTATTTATTTATATAACGAAAAAGAAAATCATTTTATTTTTCAGCCTCCATCCTATGGTCCATTTGAAAAACCGGAACGGATTAATATTGAAACAAATTATGTTTTAAAGGAATACTTTCCGTTTTTGGATACTCCAGGCGGGTCTGAACTGACCGTTCCATTAATATTTGATTTGAAAACAATCGGTGTGCTTCATGTAGAAGAGAAACAAAAGGGAGTTTTTAATGAAGATGATTTGGAGATATTAAAGCTGCTTTCCAATCATATTGCCGCTATTTTGGAAAATGCCCGTTTATATAAAAACGAAAAGGAGCATAAAGAACGTCTTTACTTTCTGCTTGATTATCAGCACGCCCTCGTGAAAGAAACAGTTGAACATGACAATTTTGACGGTATTACGTCTGCTTTAAGAAGTCTTTTTTCCAAATCCGTCCTTTTGTTCGACCGTTTTATGAGGCCGATTTCTTGTTCCTTCCATCATTATGATTTATCAAATAAAGATGTAGAAAGGCTGATGGGCAGCGGAAATAAAGAGAGATTGATAGAAAACGGAAGGAAACTCCACATCCAATTGGATGACGGGGAAGAGCTTCATTTCCGGCTGTGGAAGGTGAACGGCGGAGGAAATTTGCTTGGGTTTTTGGCTGTCGAAATTGGCGAAAATGACATGGATGAATTTGATCAGCTGACAATTGATTTGGCAAGAAATATTTGTTCGATCCAATTTATCAAGCAGAAGCTTGTTTTGGATACAAAAGAGCAGGTAAAGGATAGTTTTGTCAGCAAATTGCTTGTGGAACGTATAGAGGATCAAGAGCGGATTTTACAATATGCGAATTTATTCCAATGGAACTTATTTCATCAGCACCGATTAGCGGTGTTGTCGATTTTATTAGATGAGAAGGAAACGGAAAACAGTAATTTGCTTGTTCAACAATCTAAAAAAACATTGATTTGGGACCAGTTGAAAACACAAATTTCCCGTTTCAGCAAAGAAATTATCATGGCGACAAACGATGGAAACTATATATTGATTGTTCCGGTAAAAGAAGAAGGCAAGCATCCAAAAAACTATTGGAAAGTATTTTATAGAAATATAAAAAATTGGGTTCGAGAAGGCAATATTGAATGCCAAGTATTCATGGGGATCGGCGGTAAAACTGAAAATTTAAATGATTATTATATTAGCTATCAGCAGGCTATCCAAGCTTTGAATGTCGTGTTTCACAGGTTTCGCCACAAAGGGTTTGCTTTGTTTGAGGAATTGGGTGCTTACACTATTTTACATCATTTAGATAATAAAGAAGCGGTGGAATTTTTCATCAAAAGGCATCTTGAACCGTTATTGAATTATTCGGAAGGGAAAAGTATGGATTTATTCCATACGCTGCGAGCGTTCCTTTATAACAACGGAAATATTAAAAATTCGGCAGAAGAGCTGTTTATTCATCGAAGCTCCCTTCTTTATCGTCTTGAAAAGATTGAATCGCTGCTGGAAATTGATTTAAATGATGCTGATCATCGATTTAATATGATGATGGCTTATAAGCTTTATGACCTGTATTATTCAAAAACAACTGAAAGAATATAAAAGCGCCACAGCGTTTTTTCCACAAAATTGTTGATAGAAGAGAAGCTTTTTCCGTATTTTGTAGGTGTTTATTTCATTTTATATTTTCTATAATAATTTACAGAATATTAATAAAGTTATGTTTTTAAAAGGAGTTGTGACTATGACGATATCTAAAGTCGGGGTAGTTGGAGCAGGCTCGATGGGAAGCGGCATCGCCAATTTGGCCGCCATTTCAGGATTTCAAGTTATCTTGCATGATGTCGAACAAAAATTTCTTGATAACGGCTTATCAAGAATAAATAAATTTATGGAAAAAAGCGTTGCAAAAGGAAAAATGACCGAAGAGCAAAAAAAGGAAGTTTTGGAACGAATTCAAGTTACGACAAATTTGGAGGATTTTAAACAGGCTGATATTGTGATTGAAGCTGTTATAGAAGATTTGGAAGTGAAAAAAAGCGTTTTCGCGAAATTGGATCAAATTACATCTGACCATGTGATTTTGGCAACAAATACTTCTTCCATGTCCATAACAGAGATTGCGTCTGCAACGAACAGGCCGGAACGCGTCGCAGGAATGCATTTCTTCAATCCTGCGCAGATCATGAAATTAGTGGAAGTTGTTCGAGGATATAAAACAAGCGATGAAACAGTAGTAGAACTGAAGGAATTTGCGAAAAAGCTGAATAAAGAGCCGGTGGAAGTGAAAAAAGACACTCCAGGATTTATTGTCAACCGTATTATGATTCCGCAATTTATTGAAGCGATTAAGCTGCTCGAAGAAGGGGTAGCTACAGCGGAAGATATTGATAAAGCGGTTACGCTCGGGCTGAACTATCCTATGGGGCCGTTCACACTTCAAGATTTTGCCGGTGTTGATATCGGCTACTACGTAATGGAATATATGAAAAATGAGTTTAATGATAATCGTTTCGCACCTCCAATGCTTCTAAAGCAATTAGTAAGAGCAGGAAGACTTGGAAGGAAAACAGGAGCCGGTTTTTACGACTATGACTAATCATGAGAATGGAGGACTGAAGATGAGCTTGGAATTTTTAACATGCGATATTGAACAGCATGTAGCAGTTGTCACCATCAACCGCCCGCCTGTCAACCCGCTGAATTCAAAAGTATTTAAAGAGCTTGTAACCGTTTTTAACGAGCTGGAAGAAAACAGCCAAGTAAGAGTCATTATTTTAACAGGCAGCGGTGAAAAAGCATTTGTTGCCGGAGCAGATATTAACGAAATGGCTGATCTCGATCTTGTTGGCATGATGAATATGAACCGTGTGTCAAGGGAAGCTTTTTCAAAAATTGAAAACGCATCCAAACCTGTCATTGCTGCCATTAACGGTCTTGCTTTAGGCGGAGGCTTAGAGCTTGCATTGGCTTGTGATCTGCGGATTTGCTCGGAAAAAGCTAAATTTGCTTTCCCTGAAGTCGGTCTTGGCATTATTCCTGGCGGCGGAGGCACCCAGCGTCTGCAAAAAATTGTCGGTCAAGGCATTGCTAAAGAATTACTTTATTTTGGCGACATGTTTGATGCTAACAGAGCGTTGGAGCTTCATATAGTGAACAAAGTTGTACCTGGCGAAGAACTGCTGGCAACTGCCAAACAATGGGCAGAAAAGCTAGCCCAAAAACCGCCTGTAGCTCTTCGTATGCTGAAAATAGCTGTCAATGCTGGCAGCAATGCTGATCTGGAAACAGGATTGACCCTTGAAGCATCTAGTTTTGCCAATGCCTTTTCAACAGAAGATCGAAAAGAAGGATTGAAAGCGTTTGTAGAAAAGCGCAAGCCGGTTTACGTTGGAAAATAATAAAAGCGATACAACCGACTTCATGTTGAAAAGGTTATTTTATATAGAAAAAGTCATCGAACAAATCATGTAATTTCACGAAGTGTCCGATATGAAATGACTCAGGATGCTTCGTGTCTTACATGTTTTGAATATTTGCGTAAGAGGAGATGGCGAAGCAATGAACAATTATTTGTTTTCGGTGTACGAGTTGGTAGAACATACGGTGAAAGCCTATAAAGATAAAGAAGTGCTCTATGACCTGAAAAACAGATTGACCTATGGCGAATTTTTTCAAGAAGCTAACCGGCTGGCTGCGGGTTTGAAAAAGCTGGGGATCAACAAGGGAGATCGAGTCGCTGTTTGCTTGCCAAACTGGAACGAAACAGCCGTTATTTTTGTAGCAGCGGCCAAAATAGGTGCAATTCTAGTTCCGTTTAATCCGAAGTATAAGCATCACGAAGTGGAATACATTCTCAAAAATTCGGAGCCAAAAGTGTTGTTTGTAACGGAACAGTTTGATGAAAACATTGGATTTAAGCAAGCGTTCCAAGTTGTAAAAACTTTGATTTCTGTTCGTTTTGAACATCCTGATCTATTATCCTATCAAGAAGTAGCGTCTTCCGCGTCAGAAGATGCTCCAGCTGAAAAGCTTGATGTCAACAACGATTTGTTTTGTTTATTGTATACATCAGGAACGACAGGCATTCCGAAAGGTGTAATGATTAGCCATCGCGCCATTGTTCAATCAGCTAATATTATGGCTAAAACGATTAGATGTACTGAAAAAGATGTGTTTATCGTTCCTGCTCCTTTATTCCATATTTTTGGAATGGCCGTCAATTTGTTTTGTGCGATCTCTTGCGGCGCAAGAATCATTTTGCAAGAGAAATATCATCCGAAGGAAACATTAAAATTAATTGAACAGGAAAAAGTGACGATCAAACAAGGAGTTCCCGCCATGTTTATAAAAGAATTAGAACAAGAAGATTTTGAAGATTATGACCTTTCTTCATTGCGAGCGGGTATTGTCGGGGCATCACCTATTCCACCAAACAAAGTGAAAGAAATTCGGGAGCGGATGGGAATAAACTTGTGCCAATCATACGGAATTACCGAAACAGGATCTGTTACTGCGACTGACTATGATGAACAGGATGAACGAGTGATATTGGAAACTGTAGGAAAACCGATCGAAGGTGTAAAGCTGAAAATTGTAGACGAAAATCGGCAGGAGCTCCCTCCAGGCGAAGTTGGTGAAATTGCCATCCACAGCTTTGGCACCATGAAAGGGTATTACAAAATGAAGGAACAAACAGAGCAGGTTTTGGATAAAGAAGGATGGTTTTATACGGGAGATCTCGGAGTGTTGGATGAAAAAGGAAACCTTCGTTTCGTCGGGCGAAAAAAAGAAATGATCATTCGTGGAGGCTTCAACATTTATCCGCAGGAAGTCGAGGCAGTTTTAACTAAACACCCTCAAGTTGTCGAAGCAGCTGTCATAGGCTTGCCTGATGAAGTAATGGGCGAATCAGTTTGTGCTGTTATAAAGCTGAAAAAAGGCGCAGCTTGCACAGAGGAAGAATTAAAAGAGTTTGTTAAAGCGCAAATGGCATCATACAAAGTTCCAAACAAAATTATTTTCACAGAAGATTTTCCTGTCACAGCGAGCGGTAAAATTCAAAAGGTAAGACTGAAAGACCAAGTGATGGAAAAATTTAATTTCAATGCGTAAATGGTTCGATGAAAAGAAGAGTTTAAGAACAGCTTATCGGCTGAAACATTGAAACTCCGGCGATGATTTGGAAAATATCGGGATATCTTATGAAGTAAGCATCAATTCCATATAATGTTTCCTGTTGGTTTCTTTACACTGCCGGCCGGCATTATTTATGTAACTCGTCGTAACGGACAGTTTTGCCATGGTATTGAAGTCATTCATGCGTTTGATGTTCATGTGCGATTTGGAAGCTGGTTTATTGACTGAATAATTGAGTTAGAATTTCCGAAAATTCAGATAAAATAACAATATCTCAAATCTATTATTTTTACTTCCAATCTTTTGAAATTTGAAAACGATTGCAAAAAATGTTCATAAGCGTTTGATGATTGTGCATGCTCATTTGATTTCATTTGCGAGATCCGGATTTTCTTAATCTTTTGGCGGCTCCCTGCTTCTATTCTTGTCTTTTTTCGATATTGCAGCAGCAATTACTTACCTTCCATATAATTTGTCGTCTCTTGATGAGCTTTTCAGCCGTTATTTCGGCTGACTCCGCCTCTTTTTTTGGACGCAAAGGAAAATTGATGTATGATTTGGAATTTCCCGCTATTCTTTCGTGCCTTTAGCTTTTGTTCTTTCCATTATGTATGTGATGCCATTATGTTTTGCGCTTCCATTCAGCAAGCTTATACAGATGCCGGTGGTTATGGGGACTGTTTTCAGCTTATTGGTGCAAATGCACTTTTCTTGTTTTTGCTCTAATAACAGGTGAAGCAGCTTTGGGAGAAAATGAATGGTAAAAAACAGAGGTGTTATAAAATGGAACAATTTTCAAGCAACCCTTTTTTGAAAAAAGTGATTTCTTTAGATGATATATTTACACCGGAGAATTTTACTGAAGAACATCGCATGATAGCTAGCACTGCATCAGCCTATGTGGAACAAGAAGTTTTGCCTGTTTTGCCGGAAATAGAAAAACAACAATTTGATCAATCGATTGAGCTCTTAAGAAAAGCAGGAGAATTAGGTCTATTAGGATCAGATGTGCCTGAAGAATACGGAGGGCTTGATTTAGACAAAATCAGCTCGGTTATCATCATGGAGGAAATTGGAAAGACGAGATCTTTTTCAACAACATTTGGAGGGCAAATTGGAATTGGCTCCCTTCCGATTGTGTATTATGGAACAGACGAACAAAAGGAAAAATATTTGCCTTACGTAGTTAGCGGCGAAAAAATTGGTGCGTATGCATTGACAGAACCGTCGGCAGGAACGGATGCCTTAAGTATCAAAACGTCAGCACGATTGTCTGATGACGGCAAATACTATTTAATTAATGGCGAAAAACAATTTATTACTAATGCATCTTTTGCAGATTTCTTTATTTTGTACGCGAAAGTGGACGGTGAGAAGTTCACCGCCTTTATTGTCGATAAAAACAGTGAAGGGATTACAATAGGACCGGAAGAAAAGAAAATGGGTTTAAAAGGCTCTTCAACAACACCGGTCATTTTGGAGGATGTAAAAGTTCCGGTTGAAAATGTATTAGGGGAAATTGGCAGGGGACATTTGATTGCGTTTAACATTTTGAATAACGGCCGCCATAAAATATCAGCGGCAAGCCTCGGCATGGCAAAAAGAGCATTGGAGCTCGCCGTTCAGCATGTAACAGAGCGGAAACAATTTAATCGGCTGCTGTCGCAATTTCCGTTAATTCAAGAAAAAATAGCCGACATAGCTGCAAAAATATTTACGATTGAAAGCATGGTATATCGTTCTGCCGGCGAGTTGGATCGGGGATATCAGTACTGTAAAGAAAATAATATTCCGTATAGAGATATTTTAAAGCAATTTGCAGTGGAAGCTTCGATCAACAAGGTGTTTGCCTCCGAAGCGCTGGATATCATTGTGGATGAAGCGCTGCAAATGCATGGCGGATACGGTTATATTTCCGAATATGAAGTGGAGCACCTTTACCGCGATTCAAGGATTAACAGAATATTTGAAGGAACAAACGAGATTAACCGGATGATTATTGCCCAAACACTGCTGCAATCAAAAGCGGAATGGACGGATTTCAGAAAGCTGGATGAAGGTCCATCTGAAGAAATGGCGCAGGAGTGGGAGCTGCTGTCCAACTTGAGAAGGCTCGCGGGACAAGCGATGGAAATGATTTTACAGTCATCTGAAAATTATAAGGAAGAACAAGAAATTTTAGCATGGTTGGCAAATTTGGCTATTTCGATTTATGCAATTGAAAGCAATTTATTTCGAGTGGAAAAATTACTTGCAAATAAAGCTCAGAAAAAAATAAAAGAAAAGAAACTATTGGCAAAAATTTTCGCATATGAGGCATCTAGTAAAATTGTGTCGGAAATGTTCAAGTTCAGTGTGTTACACGATGAACAAATAAAGCAGCAAAAAGAAAAATTATTTAAAACGATTCAATCAAGCAACAATGATTTTGTTCATGATAAACGATTGATAGCATCTGCCGTTATATCTGCCGGAAATTATTCAGGCATTCACAAGCTATAATCGATTTTTTCTTACGTGGAAGTCCGATAAGTTCCAAAAATAATTCAAGTAGGGCTGTTCAGGAAGTCAATTCTCCATTGAAAACAAAAATCATAAGATCATATATAACGTTTCTAAAACATTTAAGGGGGCGTCATAAGCCGAAAAAACGACTTATTTGACAGCCCCCTTAATATATTTCGATTTTTGTTTGAAGGGGCTGTCCAAAAAGTCAGGGTTAACTGACTTTTTGGAGCCCCTTTATTTTAGGGACTTATCGGACAGACCATTTTTTCTATCTTGTTTATATCCTTCAGATGTCTTATGAAGGACTTTTCTTATGCTCTCTTTTTTAATTACGTTCTCCAAACGTTTTATGACGGACATTCAGCACATACAATTGCTTCTTGTTGAACTTCATTACCTATATGAAGGACATTTGCAAATTTTATTCGATTATTTTGTCCTTCACGGTAGTATTTCTCCCAAATCCTTCATTTTAGAAATTCATCGGACAGCCCCTTTCAGCATGTATGAGCTGATGCCGCAATCCCAAACTCAACATATACCTTATCGAGCTCCCGCAAAGAAAATCTGGCACCTTGCAGACGCGAGGGGCATTCAATTTAAAAAAATAGCAAAGGTATTTTATTTGTCCCGCATAGAGGAACAAATGAGTGACGAATAAAGAAAAAATGCCATTATAATAGAATCATAGTAAGCGTTTCCATCAATCAATCAATCCATCCATTTCATTTATGTAAAGGAGAGATATGTCATGAGCAACAAGCGTACAGTTGTCGTTGTAGGCGCCGGTCCAGTTGGCCTTGTAGCAGGATTGGCACTTAAAAAAAGAGGAATTTCTTCTGTCGTGATTGAAGCAGAGCCGAAAGGGCGGCCAAGACCTGGAAGCCGAGCAATTTATATTCATAACGCAACGTTGAAGCTGCTTGAAAGCATTGATGAAGGACTTGGTTTTGAAATTGCGAGAAATGGTGTTGTCTGGCCGATAAAACGCACGATTTATAAAGGGAAAGAAGTGTACGTAAGAAATTACGGTGTGACGGATACTAGTGATCCGACAAAGCTTCCGCCATTTACGTCATTACATCAAAATCATATTGAATCGATTATATATGATTATTGTGAAAAAGCCGGCGTTGAATTTGTATGGGATACCCCTGTGAAAGAAGTGATTTCAGAAGAAGACGGCATTAAAGTGGTGACAGAAAAAGGGGATGTTTGGGAAGCGGAATATGTGATTGGTTGTGACGGCGCTCGTTCTGTCGTCCGTGAAACAGCAGGATTAAAATTTGAAGGGCCAAGAACAAAAGATACATTTCTTGTCGTTGATGTTGAAGAAGATGAAAACGATCCGCTGCCGCTTGAAAGGGTTTTCCACTATCAGCATCCGGCAATGGGCGGGCGGAATGTGATGTTTGTACCGTTCAAAGGCGGGTGGAGAATCGACCTTCAACTGCTGGAAGACGATAATCCAGATGAATATTCGGAAGTGGAAGGAGTAAAAAAATGGCTTCCGAAAGTTATGGATCCTAAATATGCAGAACGGATTACGTGGGTATCATCATACAGATTTCATCAAGTTGTCGCCAATTCATATACAGACGAAAAACGAAGAGTTCTGTTGGCAGGAGAAGCTGCCCACTTATTTGCACCATTTGGTGCTAGAGGGCTGAATTCGGGGGTTCCTGATGCTTTAATTGCTGTTAAAGGAATTGAAAAGGCTCTTGATGCTTCAAGCGAAGAGAAAAGACGCGAAGCGATTGAAAAAGCGGCAAATGAACGGAGAATTGCAGGCTTGTGGAATCGCAACAGCTCTTCGACTGCATTGCATCACCTGCAAGGAAATTCTCCAGAAATGAATTTAAAAAGGGAAATTGCAGCATCTTTAACAGCCATTGTGCCGAAATTAGGAAGATGGCTTGATGAAGGTCCTTATGGCCCAAAATTTGGTCCGCCTGAATTAACAACAAAATATTAATCGCTTTTGATTTTATATAAAGGGGTGGAAAACATGTCAATTACGCTCATTGAGAACCATGCTTCATATGATTTCAAGCATGAACGAGTCAATCAAATGGCGGATCGTCTGCTAAACATTAACTGGTACCAGCATGTCGGAACAATTCATGATGACGTCCAGAATAAAGCAGAAAAATTTTTGCAATCACTGAATATAGAAAATTGCGAAATTAAGTGGATTTCAAAAGATGAAATTGGAAATATATACGATACCATTCGGTTAACTAACAGCTCTTTATGGGAAGCATTGAAGGTGCTGCCTGACAGGCTGAAAGAGAAAATTGATCAATCCGGACAAGAGGAAATTTTGAACGAAATCGTCTATCACTTGCCGGAAGCTGTATTTCATGAAGTCTATAAAGGTGCCTTCAAAACATTTTCAGATGAATCATTCATTCGATTTTTAGTTGGCCATGCCATGTACATCAGCGTGTTGGCATGCGCATGGGAATTGGCTGCAAATATAAACGGATGGGGAGAAAATCCATTTGCCTATTTAGTTGATATTTTAGAAATGGGACATATTCCATTAGGTTCAAACAACCAAACATTTTATATCATGTAGGGGTTCCATATGTGTGCGGCAGCCATATTTTCGTGCGAAAAGCATGTAAAGGAATCGCTGAAGCTGTTAGATGCACCGCATGTCATTATATTAAGTCATTACACGAAAAAGAAATGCAAGTTTTGTCAGAAAAAAGCCGTTTTTAAGTTTGAAGAATAAAATTATGCAAAATAGCAGCCTTGTCTTCTTACAGATGAAGCAAGGCTGCTTTATTTTTTGGAGATAAGAAAATCTTCATCCTTTTCTAGTTATGCGGAAAACGTTTTCAAAAATATATATGTGTTTATCTTTTTTTTCGATTGTCCACAACCCTTCTCGCTTTCATTGTAAAGCGAGGCAGCTCGTTGTCTGGAACTTTTTCAACTTGAATTCTTAAACCGACTCGTTCTCTTAATTTTGTTGCGAGGATAGGGACGATTTGTTCAGAATCGGATTCAATTTCCACTTTGATTTGATCCATCTCATTTTCTGTGTAGTACACGATGCGAAATTCTTTCACTTCTTTGAATTCTCGAATAATGGATTCGATGGAAGACGGGTAAATGTTAATGCCCCGTATTATGACCATATCGTCTGCGCGGCCGAGAATTCCTCCAGGGAAAAATTGATAGGAATTGCCGCATTCACATTGCTGATCAGACCGGATCACGATATCGCCTGTCCGATAGCGAATAACCGGATAGCTTTCTCTTCCTAAATTGGTTAATACTAATTCTCCTTTTTCACCAACTTCCACCGGCTCCAACGTGTTAGGATTGATCACTTCTACGATAAACTCCGATTCATTGACATGAATCCCTTTTTGTTCTGAACAAGAATAACCGTATGCTCCCATCTCTGTCATGCCTACTTGGTCATATAAAACGGCTCCCCACAAACTTTCAATTTGCTTTCGTGTAGAAGGGACAGAGGCTCCAGGTTCACCAGCCGTAATGATTTTTTGGACAGGGCCATTTTTTATATCAATGTCGTTTTCTTCCGCTACTTCCGCCAGATGTAAAGCGTAGCTTGGAGTACAGACTAGTACTGTTGCTCTGTTTTCTATCATGCTTCTCAATCGCTCAATCGAAGTTTGGCTGCCGGATGAAATCGAAAGGGCACCTAATCGTTTTGCTCCTTCAAATGCAGCCCAAAATCCAATAAAAGGACCGAACGAAAAGGCGAAAAATACTCTGTCTTTTTTCGTAACTCCGCTGGAGCGATAAACTTCCAGCCAGCATGTTTCCCACCATTCAAAGCTTTTTTTTGTATCTAAAATTTTCAGCGGTTTCCCTGAAGTGCCGGAAGTTTGATGGTATCTTACATATTCCTCTAAAGGGTATGAATGGTTTTTGCCGTATGGAGGATGATTGTTTTGATCGTCGACCAATTCCTTTTTCATTGTGAAAGGAAGCTTTTTCATTTCTTCCAAAGATTGCAGCGGAAGCTTTAAACCGGCAAGTTTTTCTTTATAAAATTCATTATGATTCAAAACAAAATGTAACAATCGATTCAGTTTTTGCAATTGCAGCGACCTAAGTTCATTTTCTTGTGTTTGTACTGTATGAACCATGAATATTCCTCCCTTTTAGACTTGTAGCTAGTTTCTTATCATAGTCAGAAAAGAAAGAAAAAGGAATATTCTAGTTCTTTTATACAAAACAAAAAATTCAAAATTTTAAAAAATGTACTCATTTTCCGTCGATATACCCTAAATGCTCTGATATGCTTTTAGCTGCTTGCGTAATATGTTCAATAAAGACTGGAAACCGATCATCTGTCATTCTGGCAGTTGAGCCAATCATGGACAGTGAAGACACCACTTTGCCGGAATAATCGCGAATTGGTGCTGCGATCCCGACATACCCGACATAAAATTGGTCTTTTGATATGGCAAATCCTTGTTTTTTAATTTTTTTTAACTCATTTTTTAAAATGTCTGGATCGGTGATCGTATAGGGAGTGTATGCATATAATTTTTTCGACAAAACTTTTTCAATTGTTCGTTTGTTTTGATAAGCCAGAATGCATAACCCTTCACTTGTGCAATGAATCGGATTTTTCCGCCCTATATATGTTAACAGCCGATCGGGCTGGCTGCTTTCAATTCGGAACAAATACACTACTTGATCCTCTTCCAAAAGACAAATATGGGCGGATTCATTTAATGTGTGAACAAGCTTTTTTACAATAGGCAGCGCTTCTTTGTATAACTCATGATTGCTGAAAATCACGCCTCCTAATGTTAGAATCGAAAGGCCTAATCGATACTTGTTTGTCCGGGGATTTTTTGATAAAAATCCTTCCTTTACAAGCAATGAAACAAGGCGATGGGCGCTGCTTTTGGAAATATTTAATTTTTTTGATATTTCGGTAATCCCTAGCTCTTTTTGTTTATGTGTAAAAAGACGCAGAATTTTCATTGCGTTCTTCACAGATGACAGCAAATATTTTTCGCTCATGTTAGTCCTCCAGTCTAGTCGTCATTTCCGAACAATTGCTTCGTTTTTCTCTGTTTTATTAATTCAGAAATTCTTTCTCCCGCATTCACCACTTTTTTTATAAGCTGCTTGATGTTAATGGAATTGATTCGCTTCGTAGAGCCGGTAATGTTCACTGCTGCAACCACTTTGTTATGTTCATTAAAAATGGGCGCACCGATTCCGATGATCCCTTTTTGGAACTCTTGATTGCAAACGGCGTAGCCTTCTTTTTTTATTTTCAAAAGTTTTTCTTTTAATTGCTCGGGTGAAGTGATCGTGTTCGGACCGTATTTTTTGAAGGGCTGCGAGCAAATTTTCTCGATTACTTCTTCGTCTTCAAAGGCTAAAATGGCTTGACCGGGACTTGTGCAGTAGACAGGATTCCTTCTGCCGATATGGGTATATTCTTTTTTTGAAGGATACGTGCATTCAATTTTTTGCAAATAAATAATTTCGGTGCCTTCTAATATGGAAATGTGCGAATTTTCGCCTGTCTCCTCTGTTAAAACATTTAGAACCGGCGTCGCCTCATTTAAAATTTTCAATTGGGAGCTAACGATGCTTGTTAATGTCAAGATCGAAGCACCTAAACTGTAATGATTTGTGTTTATATCTTTGTATACAAATCCTTCGCTGGCTAAGCTTGTTAAAAGTCTGTGGGCAGTGCTTTTTCCGATATTTAGCTTTTCGGCTATTTCTGACACACCCAGTTCCGGTTCGTCCATTGAAAAGCTTTTTAAAATTTTTAAAGCGTTTTCAACAGAAGAAATTCTTTTTTTATTTTGAGAAGTCATCCATATCACCTGTAAAAAATTTTTTGATTGATGAGGAAATCCATTTTTGTTCTGTATATAAGAAAAATAATGTATTTTTAGATTTTTTTCAATATTAAGATGGTAACAAGACCATAATCAATGAAAGGGGTTTCAATAGTGAAACTGATCACGTTTACAGAACAAGGCGTCACACGCATCGGTGCAATTGAGGATGGAAAAGTGATTGATCTGCATGCCGCATTTGAAAAAAAGCTGGAATCGGAAGGGAAATTGCGCTTCAAACAAATTGCTGAGGCGTATGTGCCGGCAGATATGAACGGATTTTTACAAGGCGGAAAGGAAAGCTTGGACTATGCAAAAGAAGCAGTTGCATTTGCTTTAAAACATGAAAAATATAAAGGAAAGCAGCTTGTGTTTTCCAAAGAAGATGTAAAAGTGGAAGCACCAGTGCCATCGCCGGGGAAAATGATTTGCGTAGGCCATAACTACAGGGAGCATATTTTGGAAATGGGAAGAGAGATTCCTCCATATCCTGTAGTTTTTGCGAAATTCGCGAATACTGTCATCGGACCGGAGGATGACATTCCTCATTATCCAATTTCCGATCAGCTGGATTATGAAGCTGAGTTTGCTTTTGTGATTGGAAAACGGGCGCGCAATGTTTCCCAAGCAGAAGCATTGGATTATGTTGCAGGCTATACAATTGTGAATGATGTGACTTACCGGGATCTTCAACGCCGTACGCTGCAATGGCTTCAAGGCAAGACAGTGGATGGAAGCGCTCCGATGGGACCGTGGTTAGTAACAACCGATGAGCTGTCAGATCCTTCTGGGCTGGAAGTAGTCTTAACGGTTAACGGTGAAGAACGTCAGCGTTCTAACACGAAAAATCTTGTCTTTTCCGTACAGTACTTGGTTGAATTTCTATCTGGACTTATGACCCTTGAGCCGGGAGATGTCATTTTGACAGGAACTCCAGGAGGTGTTGGTGTAGCGAGAGACCCTAAAGTATTTTTAAAAGATGGAGATGTTGTCCGCATCGAGATAGACGGCATCGGTGCATTAGAAAATAAAGTGAAAAAAGTGACGGGGGAGATCAGCGAATGACTAATATGAACGAAGCGATTGAAAGCATAAAACAATCCATTGACCAAATGATTGAAACTACAAAAAGTCTTTCAGAAGAGACCATTCGTTGGAATCCATCAGAAGAAGAATGGTCCATCATGCAAATTCTTTGCCATGTTGAAGAAGCGATTCCATACTGGTTAAACGAAATTGAGCGGCTGCTTGAGTCGCCGGGTGCAGAATGGGGAAGAGGACTTACGGATGAAAACAGGCTTGCTGCTGTTGCTAATACAGAAAAACGTGAAGTTTCAGACGTGCTAAACAAGCTTGAAAACGTAAAAGATCAAGTGGAAAAAGTGTTGAGCAAGCTGTCAGAAGAAGATTTAAAATCAGAGGCTCCGAGCCGCAATCCTCGTTTCGGAACAAAACCGATGTCTTTTATTGTCGACCACCTGCTTGTCGAACATGCAAGCAAGCATTATAGCCAAATTCAACGTAATTTATCAAAACTTTAAAAGAATAGAGGAGGTTAGTTCATCATGGCGGAAAAAAATGAGTTTTTTAAAAGTAAAATTGTCCGAGATTTCACAAAAGATATTGAGCAATACCATCTAGGACCGCTTTGGGATGCTATTCCAGATTTAATGCATCGCCAGCCAACTCCGCAAGCTGAAGCGTATCTTTGGAAATGGAAAACCCTTTATAAAAAATTGATGGAAGCAACTGAAATTTTTACTCCTGAGCGCGGCGGAGAAAGACGGGCGATTTATTTTCAAAATCCTGGATTGACTTATCGAAAGCCTTGGGGATGGGCATCAACAACACAAACGCTTTATGCTGCCGTACAATTAATTCTTCCCGGTGAAGTAGCGCCTTCGCATCGCCATTCGCAAAGTGCGCTGCGCTTTATCAGTCAAGGAAAAGGCGCTTATACAATTGTGCAAGGCGAGCGGATTTTTATGGAGGAAGGCGATTATCTCATTACTCCGAAAGGGCTTTGGCATGGTCATGGACATCCGGGTGATGAGCCGATGATTTGGATGGACTGTCTTGATATTCCAACTATCTATTCGATTGGCGGCACGTTCTTTGATCCTTATCCAGACGGAATTGAACAACCGAAAGTTCCTGATAATTACTCATCGCAAAGATATGAAGGTGGCATGGTTCGTCCAATTTCTGACCGTGAACCAAAAATCGCTCCGTTAGGGTCTTATAAATGGAAGCAGACTGAAGCAGCTATTCAAGGTTTAAAACGCTTTGATCCAGATCCGTACGATGGATATGCGGTTGAATATATCAATCCTTCAACAGGCAAACAAGCCAATCCGACGATTTCCGCTTGGATGCAATTGCTTCCAAAAGGGTTTCATTCAAAAGCTCACCGTCATACGCACTCAACTATTTACCATGTCTATAAGGGATCTGGGTACAGTATTATCAACGGTGTGCGCTTTGATTGGGAAAGCGGCGATTTCTTCGTTGTTCCGAATTGGGCGTGGCATGAGCATGTTGCCGAAAAAGATTCTTACCTGTTCTCTGCGAATGATTTGCCGATTATGGAAAGATTTGATGTGGAACGTGAAGAAGCTTATGAAGAAAATAATGGATTCCAACAAGTGACCGATGAATTTCAACCTGTATTCGTTTAAACTTAGCAAGCATAATGGAGCAGTTGACGGTCCAAATTAAAACTGAACCTTTTGACGAGGTTTTCAAAACCCCTTTTTCACAAAGCTATTGTTGAAAAAGGGGTTTTGTTTTTTAGCGCGCCCAGCTAAGGTGTAATGGAAGATGGACAGTTTCATAACACCGAAAAGGGTACCCCGCAGGGCGGAGTCATTTCGCCTCTTTTAGCGAACAGCTACCTGCATTATATGGACACGATATGAAAGAAGAAGTTCCTACACTTAGGAGAACTGGTGCGATACGCAGATGATTTCGTGATCATGTGCCGCACGAAAAACGAGGCGCTGGAGAGCATTCAAGTACTAAAAGCCATCATGAAGAAACTCGACCTTGAAATCAACACAGAGAAATCCAAACTGGTCAGCCTATGGGACGACACAAACGGATTTGACTTTCTAGATCTACACCATCGGAAATTTCCTGTGATGAACAAGGGTGGCTCGAAAGTTTATGTCATGTCTCACATTTCCAAGTAAGAAAGCCATGAAGAAAATGAAAATGAATTTAAGGAATATACGAGTCCAAGGAACAAGCTATTTATGGACATCAAAGAACTGGTGAAAGGGCTCAATCGAATTTTACAAGGATTTAAGAATTACTACAGTATTTCGTCCATCGCCAAGAAGTGGCTAAATAAAGTGGACTGGTATGTATTAGAAAGACTTACTCTGTACTGGAATAAGAAGAAGAACCAAAGGAAGAAACATGCGAGAATGAAAGAAGTTATAAAATTAACACAAGGCTTATTAGTGAAATTAGCAAGTTAGACAAGAACGAAAGCCAAAGGAAGAACGTCGGAAAGCCGTATGAGGGAAAACCTCACGTACGGTTTGATGAGGGGAAGCTGAGAGCAAAAGAGACAGCATAGGCTGTCCCTTTGAAAACAGTTCTACTCTACTAGTAAATTGGAAGGCTTACCCATCTTAAACGACCTAAGCTTTTAGAAGAATAAAAAATGGTTGTGTGGATTTTAAGCAGCCCTTCAGCTTACCGATTTCATAAACTCAATATTTTAAAAATTAAGAAATCATTTCAATAAAGTTATGAATGTTTTGTCAAAAGATGCTAAAACAAGGCAATTTTTTACCGATAAATAAAATAGCAAGAATTCCTCGGAGGAGAAGGAATATGGGAATACAAAAGATAACCGGTGTTAATAATAATGCTTTTTTGCAGGATATGCAAGGAAAAGAGGAAAAATTGTCAATGCCTGAAAACCAGCAGCCTGTCCAAGAAGAAGAAAAAAAAGCTAAAGTTACGCTGGAGGAAGCAATTGAGGATTTGAACAATTTTTTGAAGCCGATTAAAACATCGATTCAATTTGTACTTCATGAAGAACTGAAAGAATATTTTGTACAAGTTGTCAATGTAGAGACGAACGAAGTCATCAGGGAAATTCCTCCGAAAAAAATGCTTGATATATATGCGGCAATGGCAGAGCTGATGGGATTAATCGTGGATCGGAAAATTTAACTAGGGGTGGAAACAATGCGAATTGTCGGTTTGGCAAGCGGAATGGACATTGACGCTCTCGTAAAAGATTTAATGAAGGCGGAAAGAATTCCGCTCGATAAAATGGTCCAACAAAAGCAAATTTTTGAATGGCAGCGCGACAGCTACAGGGAAATCAACAAGCTGTTGGACGAATTGGACAGATTGATTTTTGACGGCGTATACAGACTGTCGAATTTCCGGCAAAAAAAAGTGACGAGCTCTGATGAGTCAGCTGTTGTGGCAAAGGCAATCAACGCTTCAGCTAATACGTCAACAGCGATTGAAGTCCAACAATTGGCTAAGGCTGCCACATATAGTGCAGCAACGTTAAATAATTTTACATCTGGTGCAAGAACGCTAAAATTTGAAGTGACCGATCCAGGTTCAACAGAAACGAGAGAAGTGACGATTAATATTGGTGAAAATGATACGCTTGATGATGTTATCTACAAAATCAACAGCTCAAATCTAGGCGTTACGGGGATGAAATTAAAGGATTCATCTGGTGAGGAAAGGCTCGTTTTAACGAATAATAAAACAGGTGAAGGCGGAACGATTAAAGCTGCCGATAATGAAACATTTGTTTTTTTGCAAAGCCTAGGTTTTTCACTTGAAACGTTTAACCTAATCCCCAAAACTGCGGGTCAAAATGCAAAAGTTAAAATCAACGGCTACGAAACTGTCCAAACATCTAATACATTTACGATTGCGGGGATTGAATATACAATTAAAAATGTAACGACAAGTCCTGTTACGATTTCTACATCAACAGATGTTGATGCAATTCTCGATACTATTGTAAAATTTGTTAATAAATATAATGAAGTGATTGAAAAGATTAATGGCAAATTAACAGAAGAGCGCTTCCGGAATTTTCCTCCCCTAACGGATGAACAAAAAGAGGAAATGACGGAAAAGCAAATCGAGCTGTGGGAAGAAAAAGCGAAAAGCGGCCTTCTTCGCGGCGATGCGATTTTAACAAGCGGTCTTAATCAAATGCGGTTGGATTTATATTCTCCTGTCGCCGGAGATGCTTTGAAAGGGTTTAAGCAGCTTACGGATATTGGGATTTCAACAACAGCCAATTATTTGGACCGAGGCAAACTTACAATTGATGAAAATAAACTCCGGGAAAAAATTCAGGAAAATCCAGAAGCGATCTATAAACTATTTATGTCTGACGGCGAATCTTACAATGATAAAGGGATTGCCCGCCGTCTCCGCGATTCTTTGAAAGGTATGATGACAAAAATCAAAGACAAAGCGGGAACGTCTTTGTCTACAAATGACCAGTTTACGATTGGAAAAAACTTAAAAGATTTGGATAATCGAATCAATGCCTTTCAAGATCGGCTTATACAAATCGAATCAAGATATTATCGGCAATTTACGGCAATGGAACAGGCGATTCAGCGGGCGAACCAACAGTCAGCATATTTGATGCAATTATTTGGAGGCGGCGCTTAATCGTCTGCCTTTACTATTTACTTTTTAATGGATATGATATCTGAGGAGTGTCTTAAATGGCAATGAACAATCCTTATCAATCTTATTTGGAAAACAGCGTACAAACTGCATCACCGGGTGAACTCACGTTAATGCTTTATAACGGGTGTTTAAAATTTTTAAAGCTTGCGAAAAAAGCAATAGAAGAAAAATCTATCCAACAAAAAAACGAAAATTTGCAAAAAGCACAAAGAATCATTTGTGAACTAATGGCCACGCTAAATATGGATATTGAGATTTCTAAAAATATGTACGCACTGTATGAGTACATGAATCGACGGCTTGTTGAGGCCAATTTTAAAAACGATGTCACCATTATTGAAGAAGTGGAAGGATATGTGACAGAGTTCAGAGATACGTGGAAAGAAGTAATCCAAATCAACCGGAAACAGCGGCATAGTGAAGGCGGACAAGCGTAATGGACGAAGTGGAAAAATTGTTGGAAATAACGGAAGAGTTAGTGGAATTGACAAAACGGTCTAAAGATCAACATCGCGACCGTGATCAAGTGATACAAAAAATAGAAGACTTGCTAGCAAAACGGGAGGAGTTAACAAAAAGCATGAATCCTCCCTTCACGCCCAAGGAGAAAGAAGCAGGAAGAAAAATTATCCAATTGAATCAAATTCTTGTTGAGCAGCTTAAACTAATAAAACAAGAGATACAACATGATATCGTCAAGATGAAAGCCCAGAAAGAGATGACAAAAAAATATATGAACTCTTATGCGAATGCCACTATTGATGGCATTTTTTATGATAAGAAAAAATAGCAATATATGTACAAAAAGACACGATCATGTAGCGATGGATGAAAGTGTGAAAATCGTTTTCCCCGCTCATCAGCATTCATAAAATGTTCACGATTTTTTTTATTTTGTGAAAGGAAAAACGAACGAAATATCGAACTATATATATATCCCTTAATAAAAGGAGGAGCTCAATATGAAATACAACATTAGAGGGGAAAACATTGAAGTAACTCCAGCATTAAGAGAATATGTACAAAAAAAATTATCTAAACTTGAACGTTATTTTGATAATGGAGTACAAGCCGATGCAAATGTGAATTTAAAATATTATAATGACAAAGAATCTAAAATTGAAGTAACGATTCCAATGACGCATTTAGTGATGCGTGCTGAGGAATATCATGAAGATATGTATGCTGCGATTGATCTTGTCGTTGATAAGCTTGAACGTCAGATCCGCAAGCATAAAACAAGAGTAAACCGGAAGCTTCGTGAACAACAAGTTGATGCTAAATATTTCATCAATGCGGAAACGAATGATGACACTGATGTGAATGAAGAGGATATCGAACTTGTAAGAACAAAACGGTTCAATTTAAAGCCGATGGATACTGAGGAAGCTATTTTGCAAATGAACATGCTCGGCCATAACTTCTTTGTTTTTACGAACTCTGATACAAATAGAACAAATGTTGTCTACCGCAGAAAAGACGGCCGCTATGGATTAATTGAACCAAATGAGTAAAATTTATTATATATAAAAAAGTGCAGCCTACCTTGGCTGTACTTTTTTTACCTTCAAGCAAATAAAATGTAGACAAATGGGACGGGTTTATGGAAAGACTTTCACACAGCAAAAGTTGTACGCTTGGAAAAGCAGTGATAAAATTTAAAAGAAACTAAAATAATAAAATAAATTAAGGAGCGTTAAAGATGCTTGGACTTTTAAATAAAGTGTTTGATCCGAATAAACGCACTTTAGCTCGTTATGAAAAAATAGCTGAAAAAATAAATGCTCTCGGTCCTGATATGAGAAAGCTTTCTGATTTGGAATTGAGGTCAAAAACAGCTGAGTTTGCGGAACGGCTTGAAAAGGGAGAAACACTCGATGATCTGCTTGTGGAAGCCTATGCAGTTGTAAGAGAAGCCGCTCACAGAGTGCTCGGCCTGTATCCATATAAAGTACAGCTTATGGGAGCTATTGCCCTTCACGAAGGCAATATTGCGGAAATGAAGACAGGTGAAGGGAAAACATTAACCTCAACGATGCCTGTTTACTTAAATGCGTTGACGCGGAAAGGCGTTCACGTCGTTACCGTCAATGAATATTTGGCAAGCCGGGACGCAAAAGAAATGGGCAAAATTTTTGAATTTCTCGGCATGACTGTTGGTTTAAATTTAAACGGTATGTCAAAAGAGGAGAAAAAGGCTGCTTACGAAGCTGATATCACCTATTCAACAAATAACGAACTTGGGTTTGATTATTTGCGCGACAATATGGTTTTATACAAGGAACAAAAAGTGCAGCGCCCTCTGCATTTTGCGGTAATCGATGAGGTAGACTCCATTTTAATTGATGAAGCAAGAACTCCGCTTATTATTTCTGGACAAGCACAAAAATCCACCAAACTGTATATTCAGGCAAATGCTTTTGTCAGAACGCTTCAAAAGGATAAAGATTATACTTATGATGAAAAAACGAAATCCGTTCAACTTACAGAAGAAGGGATTGAAAAAGCGGAGCGTGCTTTCCATATTGATAATTTGTTTGATTTAAAAAACGTCACACTAAACCATCATATCAGCAATGCGCTGAAAGCCCACGTCGTCATGCATAAAGACGTTGATTATGTCGTTGAAGACGGACAAGTGATCATTGTAGACCAATTTACCGGACGGTTAATGAAAGGCCGCCGTTACAGCGACGGTTTGCATCAGGCAATCGAAGCGAAAGAAGGCCTTGAAATTCAAAATGAAAGCATGACGTTGGCAACGATCACGTTCCAAAACTATTTCCGAATGTATGAAAAGCTGGCGGGAATGACAGGGACTGCGAAAACAGAAGAAGAAGAATTTCGCAACATTTATAACATGCAGGTTATTACCATCCCGACAAACAAGCCGGTTATCCGCGAAGATCGTCCGGACCTCGTTTACCGTACAATGGAGGGGAAATTTAAAGCGGTTGTAGAAGACATCGTTCAGCGGCACATGATTGGTCAGCCTGTTCTAGTAGGTACAGTCGCGGTTGAAACATCTGAATTGCTTTCTAATATGCTTAAGAAGCGGGGAATTCCGCACAATGTGTTGAATGCAAAAAACCATGCAAAGGAAGCAGAAATTATTGAACAAGCCGGACAAAAGAATGCTGTGACGATCGCGACAAATATGGCCGGACGGGGAACGGATATAAAGCTCGGCGAAGGTGTAAAAGAGTTGGGTGGATTAGCCGTCATCGGCACAGAACGCCATGAATCCCGAAGAATTGACAATCAGCTGAGAGGACGTTCTGGACGTCAAGGAGACCCGGGTGTTACGCAGTTTTATTTGTCAATGGAAGATGAACTGATGCGCCGATTCGGTTCAGAAAGTATGATGAGCATGATGGATCGGCTTGGAATGGACGATTCCCAGCCGATTCAAAGCAAAATGATTACCCGTGCTGTGGAATCGGCGCAAAAACGGGTGGAAGGAAACAACTTTGATGCGCGGAAGCAGCTTCTTCAATATGATGATGTGCTCCGTCAGCAGCGTGAAATTATTTATAAACAAAGAGATGAAGTGCTTGAATCTGAAAATCTGCGAGAAAATGTTGAAGACATGATTCAACAAACGATTACCCGTGTTGTACAGTCATTTACGCCTGAAGAAGAGCTTCCGGAAGACTGGAACCTTGAAGGATTAGTCGACTGGGTAAAAGCCAATATTTTGGATGAAGCAGATGACTTTAATGTAAATGACCTTCGCGGAAAAGAATCGGATGAAATCATTGATATCATTTGGGAAAAAGCGAAGAAGCGTTATGATGAGAAGGAAGCTGCTTTTGGCGAGGAAAACATGCGTGAATTTGAACGAGTCATTGTACTCCGCGCCGTTGATACAAAATGGATGGATCACATCGATGCAATGGATCATCTTCGCCAAGGTATTCATTTACGTGCATACGGACAAACCGATCCGCTTCGTGAATATCAATTGGAAGGCTACACAATGTTTGAAAATATGATTGCGTCCATCCAAGAAGAGGTTACAAAATATATAATGAAAGCTGAAATTCAAAACAATTTGGAACGTCAGGAAGTGGCGGTCGGCGAAGCCGTGCAGCCGAAAGAAGGAGACGCCCAGACGAAAAAGAAACCTGTCAGAAAAGCAAAAGAGGTTGGCCGCAACGAGCCATGTCCGTGCGGAAGCGGCAAAAAATACAAACATTGTTGCGGAAGATAACGATTTTAAATAGAATGGGTGTGGCGAGATGTCAGTCTCGCCTGTCCCATAAATTTTTTAACTAATGTATAAGTGGACAAAGCGAATCTGCAAAAATATAGTATACTGTGCAAAAAATTTTTAGAGGTGATGGACTAATGGATTTAGTAGAAATTCGGAATGAACTGGAGAAAATGGCTAAACGATTAGCGGATTTTAGGGGGTCTCTTTGACTTAGAAGAGAAGGAAGCACGCATAAAAAAATTAGAGGAGCAAATGGCTGCGCCAAATTTTTGGGATGACCAGCAAGCAGCTCAGAAGGTAATTAATGAAGCAAACGCCTTAAAAGATCTTGTCGGAGAATTTAACCATTTAAATGAATCATATGAAAATCTTCAAGTAACTTACGAGCTTATTAAAGAAGAGCCGGATGATGATTTGCAAAGAGAGCTTGAATCCGAATTGAAAAAATTAACGAAGGAATTGAATAATTTTGAATTACAGCTTCTTTTAAATGAGCCTTACGATAAAAACAACGCGATTTTAGAGCTTCATCCGGGAGCAGGAGGGACGGAATCTCAGGACTGGGCATCTATGCTCCTGCGAATGTATACGAGATGGGCGGAAAAGAAAGGATTTAAAGTTGAAACGATCGATTATCTTCCGGGTGATGAAGCAGGAATAAAAAGTGTAACGCTGTTAATTAAAGGACACAATGCATACGGCTATTTAAAAGCGGAAAAAGGAGTCCATCGGTTAGTGCGCATTTCTCCTTTTGATGCATCAGGCCGCCGCCATACTTCCTTTGTTTCCTGCGAAGTGATGCCAGAATTTAATGATGAAATCGATATTGAAATTAGAAGCGAGGATTTGAAAATTGACACGTACCGTTCAAGCGGTGCGGGGGGACAGCACGTAAATACGACCGACTCGGCGGTACGGATTACACACTTGCCAACTGGAATTGTCGTCACATGTCAAACGGAGCGCTCTCAAATTAAAAACAGAGAACGAGCAATGAAAATGTTAAAATCTAAGCTATACCAATTAAAAATTGAAGAGCAGGAAAAAGAATTAGCGGAAATTCGAGGAGAACAAAAGGAAATTGGCTGGGGAAGCCAAATCCGTTCTTATGTCTTCCATCCATATTCATTGGTGAAAGATCACCGGACAAATGTCGAAATCGGCAACGTCCAAGCTGTAATGGACGGTGAAATTGATGCATTTATTGATGCATATTTAAGAGCAAAATTGTCTTAAGGCTGTTATGAAAAGGACGATGACTCGTTACAAAAGATGAGCGAATAGAAATGTGATGACGGAAAAATGACGAAGAAAAACTGCCCTAAATTCCATTTGATTAGAGAACTTGTGGGGCTGTCCGGAAAGTCAAAATCCATTGAAACGAAACATCATAAACATTGATATATCAACATTTAAAACATTAAAGGGGCGTCTATAAGGCGTAAAAACGACTTATTAGACACCCTTTTTCTTTTTTATCAATATTCAAGTTATTTTCACAGGATTGTCAAATGTTGGTCAATTTGTTTCAGATTGAAACCTCAATAATTAGGTTATAATATCTTCGAGACTAATTGGCGAAGGGGGATTTCGCAGTGAAAAAGTTCTTGATCTTAGTATTTGGTCTTTCACTCGTATTAGCTGCATGCGGGGGCGGCGGGAATGACCAAGAAAGCGGAACAAATGGCGGAACAGATCAAGCTGAGAATACTGCATCTGCAGAAGATCTGATAAAACAAAATTGTACAAGCTGCCATGGACAAAATCTTGAAGGTGCTTCCGGTCCGAGTTTACAGAAAGTTGGAAGCAAATATAGCAAAGATGAAATAAAAGATATTATTTTAAACGGCAAAGGCGCTATGCCAAAAGGTTTATTGAACGATAGCGAAGCAGATGTTGTCGCTGAGTGGCTTGCAGGACAAAAGTAACATAAGAAGCGAGGGGACATGATCACCCTCGCTTTTTTATGCTATAGAAAAAAATAGCAGATAATAGAAAATTTTGTAGTTTTTTTTACAAGAATTTTAAAAATTTTCCCTCGAAATATGATATTGAAACAAAAATGTAATATGAAAAAGTCTATTTTTGACGAAAAATGATGTTATAATGTTTTTTGTGGGAAGGATGTAAGATTTGTTTTCTGCTTCATAATTAATAGACGAATAGAAAATAACATTAGTTTCAAGTTATAAAAATTTTTTTGACTAAGTACTGAAATAATTCAATGACTTCAGGTGATAGCATGATCGAAATGAAGGATGTTTATAAAACCTATTCGAATGGTGTTTTGGCCATTAACGGTATTTCAATAAAAATCAATCAAGGCGAATTTGTATACATCGTAGGTCCTAGCGGTGCTGGAAAATCGACATTTATCAAATTGATGTATCGGGAAGAAAAGCCTACAAAAGGCAGTATTGTCATAAACGGTATACAACTAGAAAACCTTAAAGAAAAAGAAGTGCCGTATTTGCGGAGAAATATCGGGGTTGTCTTTCAAGATTTTAAATTATTGCCGAAATTGACTGTTTATGAGAATGTTGCCTTCGCTTTGGAAGTGATCGGGGAAAATCCGAAGAACATTAAAAAGAGAGTGTTAAATGTGCTCGATCTTGTGCAATTGAAGCATAAGGCACGTTTCTTCCCTGACGAATTGTCTGGCGGTGAACAGCAGCGCGTATCAATTGCTAGATCCATTGTAAACAATCCGCCTGTTGTAATAGCTGACGAGCCGACAGGAAATTTGGACCCTGAAACCTCTTGGGAGATTATGAGATTGCTAGAGGAGATCAACAATCGGGGCACAACGGTGTTAATGGCAACACACAATAAAGTGATTGTGAACACGATTCGAAAGCGGGTTATCGCTATTGAGGACGGCAAAATTGTGCGTGATGAGGCGAGAGGGGAGTATGGTCTTTATGAATAAAACTCTCGGTCGTCATTTGCGGGAGGCGATAAAAAGTCTTGGGCGAAACGCTTGGATGTCCATAGCCTCTATATCAGCCGTAACAGTGACCCTTCTTTTGGTCGGTACGTTTTTGGTTATTATGATGAATTTAAATAATATTGCCAGCAACATTGAAGAAGATGTTGAAATAACCGTGCTAATTGACAGGACAGCAGATCAAAACGCTCAAAACCAACTTGAATCGAAACTAAAAAATCTAGAAAAAGTGGAGAACGTCCAATTTTCTTCCAAAGACCAGGAGCTGGAAAAATTAATTAAAAGCTTCGGTGAAAAAGGAAAGTCATTCAAGCTATTTGAACAGGATAATCCTTTAAACGATGTTTTCATCGTCAAAACGAAAGTTCCCGAAGATACTCCAGTTGTAGCGGAAGAAATTAAAAAAATGCGCTTTGTCGAAGATGTTCAATATGCAGAAGACACTGTAAAAAAATTGTTTGAAGTTCTCAACGTTTCAAGAAATATCGGTATAGTGTTGATCATCGGGCTTGTGTTTACTGCGATGTTTTTAATCTCAAACACTATAAAAATCACTATATTTGCCCGCAGACGAGAAATAGAAATTATGAAACTTGTTGGTGCAACAAACTGGTTTATACGCTGGCCGTTCTTTTTAGAAGGTTTGTTTTTAGGAGCGCTGGGAGCTGTCATACCAATTACAGTTTTAGTTGTCAGCTACAATAGCTTAGTAAATATTGCCGTTCCTTATATTCAAGGTTCTTTTGTTGAGTTGTTGCCATTTTCTCCTTTTGTTTTTCAAATATCGGCTATCTTATTGTTAATCGGCGTCTTAATCGGCATATGGGGAAGCTTAATGTCTGTTCGAAAGTTTTTGAAAGTGTAGTTTATCTTAGGCAGCTCTTGCCATACCAGATCGAATTGATTGAAAACATGAATTAAGAGGAGGAACCGGATTGTGAAAAAGAGAATAGTGACATTAAGTCTTACAGCTATATTGGGGACAAGCGGGGTATTTGTACCGCTGAGCAAAAGCGCTTATGCGTCATCCTTTGAGGAGAAAAAAGCAAGAATTCAAAATGAGCGGTCAAATGTTCAGTCGAATATAGAAAGCAAGAAAAGTGAAGTAAAAGAATTAGAGACAAAACAAAATCAACTTAATCAAGAGATTAAAAAGTTAGATGAAAAATTGCTGGATACTGGTGAAAAAATCGAAGAGAAAGAGAATGAAATCAAGAAAACTAAAGCTGAAATTGAACAGTTGAAAAAACAAATTGCTGAAGTAAAAAAACGGATTGAAAAGCGGAATGAACTGTTAAAAGAACGGGCAAAATCCTTGCAGGAAGCCGGAGGTACAATCAGCTATCTCGACGTTATCTTAGGTGCGAAAAGCTTCAATGATTTTGTAACTCGTATAAGCGCTGTTACAACGATCGTTGATGCGGATCAAAAAATTATTGAAGAGCATGAAAGAGATATGAAACTGAAAGAGGAAGCGGAGGCTAAATTAAACAAACAGCTGTCCTCTTTGGAAGAAGCTTTATCTGAATTGGCTTCATTGAAACAAGAGCTAGATAAGCAAATTGATGAAAAAGATAAATTGTTGGGGCAATTGGAAGCGGAACATGGCCAGGCAATGGATCAATTAGAAGATTTGGTACATCAAGATGCTATGCTGGCAAAGCAGCAAAAAATGATTGAACAACAGCAGCAAGAATATTTAAAAAGACTAGAAGAAGAAAAGGCTAGACAGGCTCAAGCTTCACAATCTGCTTCTAAATCAAGCGATAAAACTGCTGCTTCAAGTGATAAAACTGCTGCTTCAAGCGATGGCGGATCTTCACCAGAACCATCTGTATCATCAGCTGCAGGAAGCGGATCTTTTATCTGGCCGGCTTCAGGTGTTCTTACCTCTAAAATGGGGATGAGATGGGGCAGGTTACATGCAGGAATTGATATTGCAAAACGAGGAACGGTTCCAGTTTACGCTTCTGCTGGCGGCACGGTTAGTTATGCTGGACAAATGAGCGGCTACGGTAATGTGATTATGATCATCCATAATATTAACGGTAAAACGTATACTACACTTTACGGGCATTTGAGAAGCATTAACGTTTCAAATGGTCAAAAAGTGAGCCAAGGTCAGTTTATTGGATATATGGGAAATTCAGGAAATGTGTATCCGAAACCAACTAAGAATAACCCACAGGCAGGCCAACATTTACATTTTGAAGTACATAACGGAACATGGCGAGGCAAATCCAGCGCGATCAATCCTTTAAGCGTTCTTCCATAAAAATTTATTAACAATGCACAATAAGCTCTCAAGGGAAGAAGAGTTTGTTGTGCATTGTTATTTTTTTTATAAATTGCAAAACAGTTTTCTTCTGATCGTGTTTCATCGATGCAAAAAATAGAGGAAACGGGAGATTACATCAAGCTTCAATGGATTGATTTTCACAATAATTCTTTTTCATGTAGTGATAGATAATTACAAAAAATATAGTTACTCCTCCCGTATGATTATGCCGGTGTAGGCAGTTTGCTTGACTAAAGAAAAGGAAAGCGTTTTTATGAGAACAAAACACCTTACCCATTTTCAAAGCAAAGATGATCGTTGGCTGATTTTTTCTGTTTTCTTGATGGAACTTGACTAGAAGCGGTCAAATTCTTGTCAAAGGGCGGTATATTAAGTTTTTTGAATTGCTTTTCCTTTTCCTGTAATCCGCACATGATTTGTACAAGCTTTGCATACGCTATAAATAATTCGGATTGTTGGAAAGGAAGGCAAAAACATATGAAACAAATAATAAAATTGATTACAGTGTTTTGGATCGTGACCAGTTCCATCGTCGTTTTGGATGTGCACGGTCATGCTGAAAATAATGAATCGCTGGAAAATAAAACAATTGCTGCATCTGCGCAAAGTTCAGATGAAACCATTCCAGGATTGGAGAAATTTATAAAAACGTATGAATTAATTTCTGAAAAATATGTCCATCCAGTCGACAAAAAACGTCTCCTAGAAGGTGCCATTCAAGGGATGCTATCTTCTTTAGGCGATCCATACTCAGTCTATATGGATAAGGAAACTGTTAGACAATTTACAGAGTCCCTTGATTCTTCATTTGAAGGAATCGGTGCCGAAATCGGTATGAACAACGGCAAAATAACCATTATTTCACCATTTAAAAATTCGCCGGCGGAAAAAGCGGGCTTAAAGCCAAATGATGAAATTGTGAAAATTGATGGTAAAACAGTTTCCAGTTCAGATCTTCATGAAGCAGTACTGAAAATCAGAGGAGAAAAAGGAACAATCGTCAAACTTACGATACGCCGCCCTGGAAGTAAAGATTTATTGTTTTTTGAAGTAAAGCGGGATGAGATTCCGATTGAAACAGTGTTCAGCTCCGAAATCAATAAAAATGGGAAGCGGTTAGGTGTCTTGCATATTACTTCATTTTCTGAAAGGACAGCTGATGACTTTAAACAAAAGCTAAAAATGTTAGAAAAAAAGAAAATTAACGGTTTAGTCATCGATGTTCGCGGCAATCCGGGGGGATATTTGCAGGCTGTAGAGCAAATTTTGCATCAGCTCGTTCCTAATCATGCACCATATATTCAAATAGAAAAGAGAGACGGAAAAAGGGAGATGTATTATTCAACATTAAAAGAAAAGAAGCATTATCCTATTGCCGTCTTAATTGACAACGGCAGCGCATCTGCTTCGGAAATTTTGGCAGCTGCGTTGAAAGAAGCGGGGGGTTATACCATTGTCGGCGAAAAATCCTTTGGAAAGGGAACAGTTCAGCAAACAATACCGCTGGATGATGGAAGCAACATAAAGCTGACGTTATACAAATGGTTGACTCCTAAGGGAAATTGGATTCATGAAAAAGGTGTGGAACCAACGGTAAAAATATCGCAGCCGGATTATTTTAAAGCTGGACCGCTCGATATTTATCAGCCATTAAAGAAAGAGATGAATAATGAACAAGTTCGCATTGCACAAATATTATTATCAGGATTAGGTTATGATCCTGGGAGAAAAGACGGTTATTTCAGTTTAGAAACCGAGCTGGCTGTAAAGGCGTTTCAAAAAATGAACGGTTTATCCGTGACGGGGAAAGTGGATCAAAAAACAGCTATAAAAATGAATGAATTGATCACAAAAGAAACTCGTTCAAAACAAAATGACTTGCAGCTGCAAACTGCCATTTCACTATTAGCACGATCTTCTTAAGTATTGAAAAAATACGGCAGTTTTTCTGTTGCATTTTGTTTAAGGGGCTGTCTAATAAGTCGTTTTTACGGCTTATTGACGCTCGCTTTAATGTTTTAGAAACGTTGATATATCGATGTTTATGATTTTTTGTTTTCAATAGGGATTTCACTTTATGGACAGCCTCTAAATGAGATTTCGCTTCCTTGTGCAGGCTTTTCAGTTGAGAAAATTTCTGCTTTCATATCGTAGTGAAATTTACAATTATTTATGCATACAGAGGATGGACGCAGCTTTATGACAATATGGCTGCGTTTTCTTGTGCGCCCGGCATGGGTGTAATCTATAGGGTGAAAGTCCCGAGCTGCGAAGGCAGAAGTAGCAGTTAGCTTAACGCAAGGGTGTCCGTGGTGACGCGGAATCTGAAGGAAGCGAGCGGCAAACTTCCGGTCTGAGGAACACGAACTTCATATGAGGCTAGGTATCACTGGGTGAGTTTGCAAGACAAAACAAAGCCCTTTCTGCCGAAGGTGATACAGAGTAAATGAAGCAGATGGATGGAAGGAAAGATTACACTCTTACCCGGGGAGGTCTGGCTGGCACGCCAAGTAACCTTGGTAACCTATCTAGTGATAGATAGCTGAACCGTCAGAAGTCAGCAGAGGTCATAGTATTAGTTGGTCTAGAACAACTAAGAAGGACCGAACAATTAAGAGAGAATAGCCCTTGGCATTCAGTGAGTCATGATGAACACAGAAAACGTAGTACCTCACTTGAGGGAGGAAGCGGTGAATCCCGTGGGAGATCTCTTGGAGGGTGGAGTGACCACTGGCATAAAGAGAACAGCTATTCACGGAAGTTATAAAGACTTGCGTCAATTATCTTAATTGAACCGCCGTATACGGAACCGTACGTACGGTGGTGTGAGAGGACGGGGGTTAGTCACCCCCTCCTACTCGATTTAAATCATTGGGAAGTGACAGAGCGGCATTGTTAAGTGGCTGTTTCCTTGCTCAATTTTTTGATCAATTTGCTGCAAGTTTGATTCATTCAGCTTTTTAGAAAAAAGCGGTATGAAGCCAAAAAAGCCGCTGCTCCATGAATTTGGTCAATCGGCCTTTTTGCCTATTTCCGGTTTTTTATATGACGTTCTAGCTTCTTTTTTAACGGATTTCCGAAAGAAGTCTCCCATCCTCAAGGAATGTGCAGGGCGTAGCCCAATGAGTAGGTGGGAGATGAATTTCGGTTGGCTTTAGCCAAAGGTTTTGATATAATCAGTCTTATATATAAAAAAGGATTGATATATCAATGAAATTGGATAGTAATAATCATTCAGTGTTCCTATTACATTATCATCTTGTATTAGTTGTAAAGTATCGCAGAGAAGTGTTCACCGATGAAATATCTGATTTTGCAAAAGATATGTTCATTGAGATCGGAAAAAAATACAACATTACTTTGACAGAGTGGAATCATGATAAGGATCATATCCACATCCTATTCAAAGCACATCCTAATTCTGAATTATCGAAGTTCATCAATACTTATAAGAGTGCAAGTTCTCGACTGATAAAGAAAAACTTTCCTCATATCCGAAAAAGACTATGGAAAGAGATGTTTTGGTCAAGAAGCTTTTGCCTGCTTACAACAGGCGGTGCACCAATAGAAGTCATAAAAAAATACATTGAAAATCAAGGTCAGAAGTGAGGTGATTTGATATGGCCAAACAAAACAAAGCCTTCAAATTTCGTTTGTATCCGAATAAAGAACAGAAAATCCAATTAGCCAAAACATTTGGTTGTGTTCGCTTTGTCTACAATAAGATGCTGGAAGAACGTAAGGAAACGTATGAGAAATTCAAAAACGATAAAGAAACGCTTAAACAACAAGCATTCCCGACACCAGCGAAATACAAAGATGAATTTCCATTCCTAAAAGAAGTGGATTCTTTAGCTTTAGCAAACGCACAGATCAATTTGCAAAATGCTTATAAGAACTTTTTTGAAGGTCGTGCGGAGTTTCCTAAATTCAAAAGCAAGAAAAATAAACAATCTTACACAACCAATATGGTCAACGGCAATATTAAGCTAGAAAATGGTCATATCAAACTACCAAAAATCAAAAAGCCAATGAAAATGAACCGACATAGAGAAATACCTGCTGATTATAAAATCAAATCTTGTACTATTTCTAAAACAAAGACAGGTAAATATTATATTTCGATTTTGACAGAATACGAGAAAGATATTCAGTCAGTAAAGATTCAAAAAGTAGTTGGCTTAGATTTTGCTATGGACGGTCTATATGTCGAGAGTGAACAGGGTGAGAAAGCCAATTACCCACGGTACTATCGACAAGCATTAGACAAACTGGCAAAAGCACAACGAATTCTTTCTCGCAGAAAAAAAGGTTCTGCACGTTGGGAAAAACAACGTTTGAAAGTAGCAAAGTTACAAGAGAAAATTGCCAATCAACGCAAGAATTTTCTTCACCATAAATCAAAAGAATTAGCATCAACCTATGACGCAGTTATCATTGAGGACTTAGACATGAAAGGAATGTCTCAAGCCCTCAATTTTGGAAAAAGTGTTCATGATAATGGCTGGGGTATGTTCACTACTTTCTTAGAATACAAGCTAAAAGAACAAGGGAAACAACTTGTAAAAATCGATAAGTGGTTCCCTTCTACTAAGAAATGTTCTTGTTGTGGCAAGGAAAAAGAAATGCCATTATCTAAACGTGTATATGAATGTTCTTGCGGTTTTGTATTAGATCGTGATCACAATTCAGCAATCAATATCAAAAATGAAGGATTACGCATATTAGCATAAAGAATAATAACTTTCGGAACGAGAGGGTAAGCTCGGTCAATTTCTTATCGTTAGATAGGATTACCCGAGAAGCCCCCACTTCAAGCGACCCGCAAGGGTGGTAAGTGGAGGGTAGTTCACAAGATTTGATAAAATAGAGGAAAGTCTCATATGATTCGTAAAAGGGGTGGGCCGTTTGGTTGGACAATGGCTTTTAGAATTGCTTTTCAGCATAGGCCGTTTTTTCTTGCATCCGCTTTTGTATTTCTTTCTCATTTTTTCCTTTTTAAATGGATATTGGCGGGTTAGAAGAGAACGAAAATCTTTTCATGTGCGCGTATATGATGTGTTTGACGATATTCGTTTTACTTATACGAAGGGAATTATCGCTGGCCTTATCCTTTCTGTTCTTTTCATGCTTCTAGGACTGTGGATTCCATTCGGAACACTCGTTTTATTGACTATTTGGCTGCTGGCTGTTAGTTTAACTTTTCAGCCGCGTTTTTTGTCATCAAGTATCTCATTGGGCGGAACGATTTTTTTAACAGCTTTATTAAATGGAGTGGCAGATCAATCTCCTTGGATCGATGAATTTTTTGTGAGCCTTGATAAAACAAACTACAGCGTCTTGTCGCTATTTTTGAGCTTTTTGCTTATTTGTGAAGGGATTCTCATCTATCGAACAGCACATTACCATACATCCCCATTTATCATAAAAAGCAAGAGAGGAATGCCGATTGGGAATCATGTAGCGAACAGAACATGGATGATTCCGTTAATGCTTTTAGTTCCAGGCGGTTCATTGGAATCTCCTTTTTCTTGGTGGCCAATTATTTCTTTAAATGGTGAACCATTTATGCTCGTGATGATTCCGTATTTTGTCGGTTTTTATCAAAGAATTCAAGGGTCTTTGCCAAAGGAAAGCATTCAAGTAACAGGCCGGCGCATTTCGATTCTTGGAATTATTTCTCTTGTTGTTGCTGCTGCTTCGTTGTGGGCTCCATTTCTGTCGTTTGTTGCCGCGGCTCTTGCATTGATAGGAAAGGGATTAATAACTGTAAAACAAAGGATGAATGATAATTCGGCCGCTTTTTATTTCTCGAAACAAGATTATGGACTGGTCGTATTAGGCACGCTTCCTCAATCCCCGGGAGAGAAAATGGGAATAAAAGCGGGAGAAGTTATAACAAAGGTGAATGGAAAAAATGTAAAAACAACGTACGAATTTTACGAAGCGCTGCAGATAAGCAGGACGCATTGTAAGTTGGAGGTACTAGGACATAACAAAGAAATCCGTTTTGTCCAACGCGCCTTATACGAAGGGGAGCATCATGAACTCGGCTTGCTCTTTGTGCAAGGTGAGAAGTGGAAGTCAGAAGCCTCTTAACCGGTATGAATGGTTCATAATCAACCGGAATAGCGACATAATTTTTAGGGATAGGCCATAATTCTTCGGAATGAGTTTCATTTTTTTTCCGGAACGATAAAGGTATATTTTCTCTATCACATCAAACCACTTAGTCAATGATTGGCTAAGTGTTTTTTACGTCAAAAAATGTTATAGCTAGCAGAATTAGGCTCGAGAAATTATTGTACAAAGGAACTGACATTGTTCAATAATATTTGAAGCCTTTCAGTAAATATGTCTAATCATGAAAATAGCCGCGGCTAGAAAAACTCTAGCTAAACATTGCAAGCACCTTCAATGGTTTAAAATATCATTTATCAAGTACTCTGCATCGGCGCCCACCCCTCCGATAAGAGCGGAGCCTCTCCGATATTGCCAAGGCAATCCTAAGAAGTACAATCCTTTCACAGGAGTAACCCCTCTTTGGTGAACGGGCTTTCCTCTATGATCTAAAACATTAGGAATTTGTATCCAGCTGTAATCAAAATAAAATCCGGTTGCCCAAATGACATTTTGAACTTGAATTTGACTGTTATCTGCAAAAGAGATAACATCTCCTGAAACACTCTCTGTTTTAGGCTTCATTTTTATTTTGCCTTCTTGTAGTAAATGTTTCAGCTCTCTACCGAAAATAGGATCGCTTTGTTTACTGATCAACCTGCCTAACGGGCTATTGATATGGACGTCTAATAAACCTATTTTTTGAAACCACCAGAAAATACTTTTCCCCATAATTTCAAGTGGAAGAAATCTCATTTTATGACCTACTGATAAATAAACTTCTCTGTCTTCGGACAATTCAACTGCAATTTGCGCTCCAGAATTTCCTGCACCGACTACTAAAACAGAGCCATCTTGCAATTGAGATGGATTCAAATAGGCGGATGTATGCACTTGATACACTTGATCGTATAAGCTTTCGGCAAATGGTGGAAGATAAGGCTTTTGAAAAGGCCCTGTTGCTATAACCACTTTATTTGCCATATATCTCCTATGGTTGGTTGTCACTTTAAAAATCTCATTTTCTTTTTGAAGAGAAATGACTTCTGTATTCAGATGAATAGGCAATTCGAATTTTTGAGCATAATCCTCTAAATAATCGGCTATTTCATCCTTAGTTGGATATCCGTTCGGGTCACCCTTTAAGACCATTCCTGGCAAGGAGCTAAACGATCGAGGGGTAAAAAGCACTAAAGAATCGTAACGATTTCTCCAAACATCTCCGATTCGATTTTCCTTGCCGACAATGGCAAATAATATATCGTGTTGCTTTAGATAATACCCCATCGCTAATCCTGCTTGGCCAGCACCGATTACAAGAACATCAACATTTTGTTCCATTTCAATCAACTCCGAAAAAAGCTAGACTTTCATTTTTCCATGATGGATTTGAGAGGTTTCAATTTGAATGGTTGTATGCAAAATCTTAAATTTTTCTTCAATCATGTGAATGGCAGCTTGTAACACCTTTTGACTGTCATGATGATCTTCAATTAAAATATGGCAGCTTAGTGAATCTAAACCTGATGTAATCGTCCAAATATGCAGGTCGTGAACATCCTTCACACCTTCAATACTTTTTAAGGCTTTCTTCACTTCATTTTGATCAATGGTAACGGGCGTTCCTTCCATCAAAATGTGTATGCTATGCTTCAAAACTCCCCAAGCGCCTTTTAATATTAATAAAGCAACTAAAATGGAAATAATAGGGTCTGCTATATACCAGTCAAAGAGCCACATGATGAATCCTGCAGCAATGGCTCCGACAGAGCCTAATGCATCGCCGATAACGTGAAGATAAGCGCTGCGAACATTGACATTATGTTTCACATCACCTTTTCTCATTAACACCCAGGCACTTAAAAGATTAGCAAGAAGACCAATAGACGCAATCAACATCATCGAGCCGCTTGCTACAGTCGGCGGATTGAAAAAACGCTGAACAGCTTCCCAAATGATAAATCCAGCGATAACAAACAAGGTAACTCCATTAAACAAAGCGGCTAAAATTTCAAAACGATAAAAGCCATACGTTTTATTTGGGGAGGCTGGTTTGGCCGCAAACCATATAGCAATTAGGCTAAGAGCAAGCGAACTGGCGTCACTAAGCATATGTCCAGAGTCAGAAAGAAGGGCCAGACTGTTTGTCATTAACCCCCCGAAAAACTCTAACAGCAAAATTCCAACAGTAATGAGCAATGCAATTATAAGTCCTTTTTTATTGTTTTCCCTGTTAAAGTCGTGATGGTCGTGAGAGTGGTGATGGCTGTTCATGGTCCAATGCCTCCTTACTGATGTTCAGAATGATTAATGGCTTGTTTTAATAATGAAAAAACGTGTTCGTCATTACAGGAGTAAATCAGTGTTTTTCCTTCACGGCGATACTTAATAAGTCTAAGATTTCGCAATATACTAAGCTGATGGGAAACTGCTGATTGAGACATTTCCAACACTTCGGCAATATGATTTACGCTGCACTCTTCTTGTGATAACAAATAAAGAATTTTAATTCGAGTAGGATCGGCTAACACCTTAAATATTTGCGATATATGTTCAATTGTTTCAGGTTTTAAGAAAGAATGATCTTCCGTCTTCATTCATAATTCCCTCGTTCTTTTATTATATATGAGCATATGTTCATATTTTATTATATTTTGCATTCTGTTTTTTGTCAAGTTTAGGAAATCTGTTTAACAGTACATAATGAGGAGGGAACCTTTCAGATTGGAAATACGGTCAACTAGTTCTGAGGCATTTTCAGCGGGCTTAAGAAATCTAAGAGCTCTTTAAAAGTGACATTAGCAATGAGATAAATGAAGCAGTTTTTAAAAGATGATTGCCTCAAAGTAGATTGCAGCTGGAGAGAATTTCTAAATTGATCGTATAAAGACATTTCAGGGTACTTGCGAGCAATCATTGAGAAGTCGATTCAGTTATCTTTTTGAGAAGCTGCCAAGCATGGAAATTGAGCATTTCAATATGTTTATTTTAATCATTGACTAGCAGAAGATAACCTCTCGTTCTTGAACAGCCTTGCCTAAACGTTAACTTGGTTAATTCACGCTGTCGACTAGCCTTCATACAGGAACGGGTGAAGCCGGGCATGAATAGCAGCTTCTGCCAGATCAGACAATGTCGGAAAAGGGCATACTTTGTCCGGTTTAGCCGTAAGGAATCCCTCTTATGGTAGACAGGTCTACATAAGAGGGATCATATCAAATGAAACCTGAAGGACCTTTGTGTCAGCAGATCTAATTTTACAAGAACAAGCCGCCAATGGCGCCCGTTAAGACGATGATCCATGGAGCTATCTTCCAATAAGCGAGCATACTGAATAAAATTGCAGCAAAAGCAAAATCAATCGGACGATTAATGGAGCTTATCCAGATCGGATCATAAAAAGCGGCAATTAAAATTCCGACGACAGCAGCTTGTATGCCCATTAACGCACCATTAATCTTGGAATTGCTTCGAAGCTTTCCCCAAAACGGTAATGTACCAAAAATGAGCAGAATTGCCGGAAGAAAGATGGCGCAAGTTGCAACGAATCCCCCAGCCCATCCATTCATGACCGCTCCAATATAAGAAGCAAATGTAAACAAAGGACCAGGAACTGCCTGTGCTGCTCCGTAACCTGCCAAAAATTCTTTTTCTGTCAACATTCCTGTTGGAACAAATTCCTGTTCAAGCAGCGGGAGCACTACATGTCCGCCTCCAAATACGAGAGATCCAGAGCGGTAAAAGCTGTCGAACAAGCCGATCCAGTAAGAAGAAGTCCACACTTTTAATAAAGGAAGGAAAAGGAGAAGCCCGAAAAATAACAATAAACAGCTTGCGGCAAATCGTGTTGAAATCGGCACCTGCAACGAAGTCTGGGTGTCTTCTTCTACTTTTTTATATAATAAAAATCCAATAAAAGCCGCTAGCAACATGACGACGACTTGGGAAAAAGCATGTTGCCATAATAAAGTAACGACTAGCGCGCCTAATGCGATGGCTTTTCTCCCTAGGTCAGGGGCAAGTTTTTGTGCCATTCCAATAACAGCATGGGCGACTACAACAGCAGCAACAATCTTTAAGCCGTGAATCCAGCCGGCATCAACAATATGTAACTCTTTAAGAATAAGAGCAAAGATCATCAGTGCGATAGCAGACGGAAACGTAAAGCCGATAAAGGCGCAAAGTCCGCCTAATATTCCTCCCCGCATGAGACCGATGCCGATCCCGGCTTGGCTGCTGGCAGGTCCGGGTAAAAAATGGCATAAAGCAACCAAATCTGCATAGCTCTTTTCATCCAACCATTTTCTTCTCCGAATATATTCTTCATGAAAATATCCTAAATGGGCGATTGGCCCCCCAAATGAGGTCAATCCAAGCTTTGTGGAAATGGCAAATATCTCAAACAGCGTTTTCCATTTTGATTCCTTCATGTTATCCCCCACCTTCATTATGTATTTCTTTAAAAAGCTCGTACGCTTTCGTCCGGGCTTCTTTCAGAACGGCTTTCCCTTTCTGTGTAGTTGTATAATATTTTCGTATTTTTCCTTCTACATTTTGTTCTGTTTTTTCCAACAGTCCGTCCTTTTCCATTGCGTGGAGAATCGGATAAAGAGTCCCTGCACTTATGTTGTAGCCATGACTTTTCAGTTCCTCAAGCATCCACAAGCCGAATATAGGATGTTCGCTTGCATGATGTAAAATATGAATATGTATAAAACCGAGAAAAAGCTTGCGCAACACTTTATCTTCCATTTTTACCCCCCATTTTGAGAATCGATATCGAATTTCGATAACATTAATATTGTAAGGTTATTCATATGTACATGTCAAAATTATATTTACGAAAATATTTGACAATTGAATTGCCTTTTCATAAAATGGACATATAAAATATGAACACTTATTCATATAAACACATATACTGTATACTGCAATGTGTACTCTATTTCATTGGGGGATTAGAGAATGATTCAGTATCGGGTAAAGGGATTGTCTTGTGCAAATTGCGCAAAGAATCTGGAAGAGGAAATCCAAAAGCTTGAATATGGGGAAAATGCAAAATTAAATTTTCAATCTAGCAAACTGTATGTCAATGAAGAAATTAATATTGCTAAAGTCAAAAAAATTTTAGCATCAGATGGGGCCTATATTGAGGAAGAAAACAAACATGAAGATACACATTCTTATTTATTGTGGCTCGTTTTGCTCTCGGTTTTAGCTTTTATAGCTGCTGTTGTGTTCGAGAAAACATTATCACAATCCGCCGCTGTTACAATGTATATAATTGCTACGGTGATCAGCGGATATAAAACATTTTTGAAAGGGGCCAAAAACCTCGTTCGATTGAAATTTAACATTGACACCCTTATGACAATTGCTTTGATTGGAGCTTTTGGCATCGGAGAGTGGAAGGAAGGTGCTGTTGTTGCCATTTTATTTGGAGTGAACGAATATTTAGAGGGCTTGGGAATGGAAAAGGCCCGTCGTTCTATCGAATCGCTTTTAGAAGTTGCGCCGAATGAAGCTACGATTGTTATAGATGGTCAGGAAAAGAAAGTTTCCATTCATGACATCAAGGCAGGGGATATTGTTCTTGTCAAAGCCGGTGAAAAAATTCCATCGGATGGGATAGTGGTGGAAGGAAAAAGCTCAGTTAATGAAGCGGCCATTACTGGAGAATCTCTCCCTGTTGAAAAAGAAGCAAAAGATGAAGTGTTTGGCGGAAGCATTAATAATGAAGGAATTTTGAAAGTTCGGATAACAAAGCCATACGAAGAATCGTCTCTAGCGAAAATTTTGCATTTAGTTGAAGAAGCGCAGGAAACAAAAACGCCGACTGAGCAATTCATTAATAAGTTTGCGAAATATTATACTCCTTTGATCATGCTTATCTCTCTTGTCGTTATTTTTATTCCGTCGCTTTTCTTAGGAGTTGATTGGAGAACATCTTTATATCAAGGATTGGCAGTGTTAATTGTCGGCTGTCCATGTGCATTAGTTTTATCCTCTCCCATTGCTATCGTTTCAGGAATCACGAGAAATGCACGCAAAGGCATTCTTGTAAAAGGCGGGGTTTATTTAGAGCAATTAGGGAAAATTGGAATAATAGCTTTTGATAAAACAGGTACACTGACAAAAGGGGAGCCTTATGTAGAGAAGTTTGTAGAATATGATCCTTCTTTTTGGAGCATCATCGGATCAATTGAAAAATCCTCTACTCATCCGATCGCTAAAGCCATTATGAAAAAAATAGATGAGTTAAACGTTTCCCTTTTGGAGGCTTGCTCCGTTGTTGCAACATCAGGTGAGGGAATAAAAGCGGAGATAGACGGGAAGGAATACCGTGTCGGCAATGAAAAAACGATTCAACATCTTTCACTCAGCGAAAATGTAAAGGAAGACATAAAGGCCTTTAAACAGGAAGGACTAACAATCGTTTTGGTTTCAGATGACAAAAACGTTCTTGGTATGGTCGGTATAGCGGATGAAATTCGACAGGAAAGCAGCCAGGTGATCCGCATGCTTCACCGAACAGGTGTGAAGAGGACTGTCATGTTGACAGGAGACCACGAAAAAACTGCTGAAAAAGTGGCGAAAAAGGTTGGTTTAAGTGAATATTTTGCAAACCTTCTGCCGGAAGAAAAGGTGGAAAAGGTAAAAGAGCTGTCTCTCTCAGGAAAAACGGCAATGATCGGAGATGGTATTAATGATGCACCTGCGCTCGCAGCTGCTGATTTAGGCATTGCAATGGGAAAAGGAACAGACAGCGCAATTGAAACGGCTGATATCGTTTTAATGCAAGATCATTTAGGAAAGCTGCCTGAAGCTGTTTCAACCGCCAAAAAGGTGAACAGAATCATCAAGTTAAACATCGGGATTGCTCTAGGTTTAAAAGCCGCTGCACTGCTGCTGACGATTCCAGGCTGGCTTACGCTTTGGATAGCCATTCTGTCTGATATGGGGGCGACTGTTTTAGTGACCCTCATTAGTTTAACGATTTTATGGGAACGAAATAAAAAACTTCTAAATGAGGCTTTCAGCTAATGGCTGATCGCCTTTTTTTCTTGCATTTTTTAATATTTCTCTTCCATAAACATATGACATTTATTATAATCTTATTAATTTGACAACCTGCCGCTAATGAAAAATTGGACATAACATTATGGACAAAATCATGGGAGGAATTGTGCATGCTTTTAGGTGCAATTGAAGCGGGCGGAACAAAATTTGTCTGTGGAATTGGAGATGAAAACGGAAATATCATCGAGCGGACTTCTTTTCCGACGACAACGCCTGATGAAGTACTTGAACAAGTGGTCAAATTTTTTCGGGATAAAGATATTAAAGCGCTTGGAATTGGCTCATTCGGTCCGATTGATTTAGATCGCACAAGCGAAACATTCGGATACATAACATCTACTCCGAAGCTACAGTGGGCGAATATAAATCTTGTCGGAACGATAAAAAAAGAATTCCCTATTCCAATTGGCTTTGATACCGACGTCAATGCAGCAGCGCTGGGGGAAATGAAATGGGGGGCTGCGAAAGGTCTGAATAGCTGCATTTATATGACGATCGGTACCGGGATCGGAGTCGGTGCCATCTCTGAAGGACATCTAGTACACGGGCTAATCCATCCGGAAATGGGGCATATGCTTGTTCGGCGCCATCCTGAAGATTCGTTTGCCGGCAATTGTCCGTATCACAAAGATTGCTTGGAAGGAATGGCATCCGGTCCAGCAATAGAAAAACGCTGGGGAAAAAAGGGGCAAGAATTAGAAAAAAATGAGAAAGTATGGGATTTGGAAGCGTACTATATTGCACAAGGAATTGCCAACCTTATACTCGTTTTATCGCCTAAAAAAATAATAATTGGCGGCGGAGTCGCCAAACAAAAGCAATTGTTCCCCCTTATACATCAAAATGTTCAAGCTTTATTAAACGGTTATGTTCGCCATGAAGTGGTGCTAGAAAACATTGCAGATTATATTGTTCCGCCCGGATTAGGGGATAATGCGGGACTTTGCGGAGCAATCGGTTTAGCATATGAGGCGTTTTTGGAGAATAATCAAAAATAAAGCATTCATAGTGAAAGAACATTGATTGCCATTATTGTTCAAAAAGCATCGGTATGTGGTTTTGCTTGAAAGCTTTTTGAGGGCTTCAATATAATAAATGTATAACCGTTGACGAAAAGAGGTTTTTTTATGATCAAGCTTGTGTTTGCCGCATTCGCCCCTTTTTTGCTTGTCTTATTTTTCACAAGAGTTACATATAGTCATGTCGTTGGGACATTGTTGACGGCTGGTTTATTAATTGCCTCTTATTTTGCAGGTCATATGGATACTATTTATATCGCCATTTTGGATGTAGCCAGCTTAGCAGCTGGTTTTATCGCTGCCAGAAGCATGAAAAAGGATAAGAAAACATCTACTTAAACCTGTTCAACACGATTGACAGGTTTTTATTGTCTATGAAAATCAAACGTCAGTTCGTATTTTTGGTGATTCAGCCTGATTATATGTTAAAATAAAATATAAGTTTCTGAATTGGAGGATGTTCCATGGATCGGTTTGAATTAGTTTCAAATTACCAGCCTCAAGGAGATCAGCCGAAAGCTATCAAAGAGCTGGTGGAGGGAATCAGGCAAGGAAAAAAACATCAGACATTGTTAGGTGCAACTGGAACTGGCAAAACGTTTACGATATCCAATGTGATTAAAGAAGTGAACAAACCGACGCTGGTCATTGCCCATAATAAAACGCTTGCCGGACAGCTGTATAGCGAGTTTAAAGAATTTTTCCCGAACAATGCAGTTGAATATTTTGTCAGCTATTATGACTATTATCAGCCGGAAGCGTATGTTCCGCAAACAGATACGTATATTGAAAAAGATGCGAGCATTAATGATGAAATTGATAAATTAAGACATTCGGCCACCTCTGCATTGTTTGAACGGAAAGATGTTATTATTATCGCAAGCGTTTCTTGCATATATGGTTTAGGTTCGCCAGAAGAATATCGTGAGCTGGTCGTTAGTCTTCGCACAGGAATGGAAATCGAGCGCAATGACTTGCTGCGCCGTTTAGTGGATGTGCAGTATGAAAGAAATGATGTAGATTTTCGCAGGGGAACTTTTCGCGTGCGCGGGGATGTAGTGGAAATTTTCCCTGCTTCGCGCGATGAACATTGTATCCGCGTGGAATTTTTCGGAGATGAAATCGACCGTATCCGTGAAGTTGATGCGCTGACAGGCGAAATTATTGGAGAGCGGGAGCATGTAGCGATTTTCCCGGCATCACACTTTGTGACAAGAGAAGAAAAAATGAAAATTGCCATTGCTAATATTGAAAAGGAGCTTGAGGAACGGCTGCATGAACTGCGGGAGAATGGAAAGCTTTTGGAAGCGCAACGGCTCGAGCAACGGACAAGATATGATTTAGAAATGATGCGGGAGATGGGCTTTTGCTCCGGGATTGAAAACTACTCCCGTCATCTTACATTAAGACCGCCCGGTTCGACTCCTTATACGCTTTTAGATTATTTTGGAGATGATTTTTTGATCGTCATTGACGAGTCGCATGTGACGATTCCGCAAATCCGTGGGATGTACAACGGCGACCAGGCGAGAAAACAAGTGCTTGTCGATCATGGATTCCGTTTGCCTTCAGCACTTGACAACCGTCCGTTAAAATTTGAGGAATTTGAAAAGCATATGAAACATGTCATTTATGTTTCTGCCACCCCTGGGCCGTATGAGCTGGAGCATACGCCGGTTGTTGTTGAACAGATTATCCGCCCGACTGGACTTTTAGATCCAACCATTGACGTCCGACCTGTTGAAGGGCAAATAGACGATTTAATCGGCGAAATTCAAAAGCGGGTTAAACGGAATGAGCGGGTGCTTGTGACCACATTAACGAAAAAAATGGCGGAAGATTTAACGGATTATTTGCGGGAAATCGGGATTAAGGTGACATATCTCCATTCCGAAATTAAAACGCTCGAGCGCATTGAAATTATCCGCGACCTGCGCCTTGGCAAACATGAAGTGTTGGTCGGGATCAATTTGCTCAGGGAAGGGCTTGATATTCCGGAGGTCTCTCTCGTTGCAATTTTGGATGCAGATAAAGAAGGATTTCTTCGTTCGGAACGTTCTCTTATTCAAACAATCGGACGGGCGGCTCGGAACGCAAACGGGCATGTCATTATGTATGCTGATACAATCACAAAATCGATGGAAATCGCCATAAACGAAACAAAACGGCGTCGTGCGATTCAAGAGGAATATAACCGTCAACATGGCATTACGCCAAAAACGATTCAAAAAGATATTCGCGATGTAATTAGGGCGACATATGCAGCGGAAGAGGAAGCAGAATATAAAACGGAAAAGGCTGTGAAGCTGAACAAAATGTCGAAAAAAGATCGAGAACAACTGATAGCCCGTATGGAAAAAGAAATGAAAGAAGCTGCAAAAGCATTAGATTTCGAAAGAGCTGCTGAACTGCGCGATCTAATTTTGGAGATGAAAGCGGAAGGATGATTGGATATGGCAATGGATAAAATTGTTGTAAAAGGTGCACGCGCTCATAATTTAAAAAACATTGATGTCACGATTCCAAGAGACAAGCTTGTCGTTGTAACAGGTTTATCGGGATCGGGCAAATCTTCTTTAGCATTTGATACAATTTATGCAGAGGGACAGCGGCGATATGTGGAGTCTTTATCTGCCTATGCCCGCCAATTTTTAGGACAAATGGATAAACCTGATGTCGATGCGATCGAAGGCTTATCGCCGGCCATTTCGATTGATCAAAAAACGACAAGCAGAAATCCGCGTTCAACGGTCGGAACGGTGACAGAAATTTATGACTACCTACGGCTTCTTTTTGCCCGTGTCGGGCGGCCGACATGTCCGGTGCATGGGATAGAAATTTCTTCGCAAACAATCGAACAGATGGTTGACCGGATTATGGAGTATCCGGAACGGACAAGACTGCAGGTTCTTGCTCCTATTGTGTCTGGAAAAAAAGGAATGCATGTGAAAACATTGGAGGAAATAAAAAAGCAAGGGTTTGTCCGCGTGCGGATTGACGGAGAAATGATGGAGCTTACCGATGATATTTCTCTTGAAAAAAATAAAAAACATTCCATCGATGTCGTTGTGGATCGGCTGATCGTGAAAGAGGGGATTATAAGCCGGTTGACCGATTCGATTGAAACAGCTTTAAAATTAGGTGATGGAAAAGTCATAATTGACATCATCGATGGCGAAGAGCTGCTTTTCAGTGAACATCATGCCTGCCCGATTTGCGGTTTTTCGATTGGAGAGCTTGAACCGCGGATGTTTTCCTTTAACAGCCCATACGGAGCTTGTCATGCTTGTGACGGCTTAGGTTCAAAACTAGAGGTGGATTTGGATCTCGTTATTCCAAATAAAAACTTGACATTAAAGGAACACGCAATTGCACCGTGGGAGCCGACAAGCTCTCAATATTATCCGCAGCTTCTTCAAGCGGTTTGCAACCATTACGGTATTGATATGGACATTCCGGTTAAAGATATACCGAAACATCTGCTCGATAAAATTTTATTTGGAAGCGGCGGGGAAAAAATTTATTTTCGCTATGAGAACGATTTCGGGCAAATCCGGGAAGGCTATGTAGAATTTGAAGGTGTGGTCCGCAATATAGAACGGCGCTATAAAGAAACGACATCTGATTTCATACGCGAACAAATGGAAAAATATATGACGAATCAGCCGTGCCCGACATGCAAAGGGCATCGACTGAAAAAGGAAAGTCTGGCTGTTCTTATTAACGGACGCCATATCGGACAAGTCACTCAATTGTCTATTCGTGAAGCCTATCAGTTTTTTGACCAATTGGCATTGACAGAAAAAGAAATGAAAATTGCCAATTTGATTTTAAGAGAAATAAAAGAACGGCTGAATTTTTTAATTGAGGTAGGTCTTGATTATTTAACATTAAGCAGATCAGCCGGTACGCTCTCTGGTGGAGAAGCTCAAAGAATCCGTCTTGCCACGCAAATCGGATCAAGACTGACTGGAGTACTTTATATATTGGACGAGCCGTCTATCGGTTTGCATCAACGGGACAATGACAGGCTGATCCGTGCTCTCCAAAATATGCGGGATATCGGCAATACATTGATTGTAGTTGAACATGATGAAGATACGATGCTTGCAGCTGATTATTTGATCGATATTGGGCCGGGAGCTGGCGTGCACGGCGGTCAAGTTGTAGCTGCGGGTACACCAAAAGAAGTGATGAATGATGACCGTTCGCTTACAGGACAATATTTGTCAGGGAAAAAGTTCATTCCATTGCCGGTCGAAAGAAGAAAACCGGATGGTAGGTATATTGAAATAAAAGGAGCAAGCGAGAACAATTTAAAAAATGTAAATGTCAAATTTCCTTTAGGTGTATTTTTGGCAGTAACAGGTGTATCTGGTTCGGGGAAAAGTACGTTAGTCAATGAAATATTGCAAAAAGGCTTGGCGCAAAAGCTGAATAACAGTAAAACAAAACCTGGTGCCTATAAAGAAATGAAAGGGATTGAACATCTCGATAAGGTCATCAGCATTGACCAATCTCCGATTGGAAGAACGCCGCGTTCAAATCCAGCTACGTATACCGGCGTATTTGACGATATTCGCGATGTGTTTGCAGCGACGAATGAAGCGAAAGTAAGAGGCTATAAAAAAGGACGCTTCAGTTTTAATGTGAAGGGCGGCCGCTGTGAAGCATGCCGAGGCGATGGAATCATTAAAATTGAAATGCATTTTCTTCCAGATGTATATGTTCCGTGTGAAGTATGCCACGGAAAAAGATATAACCGGGAAACTCTTGAAGTCACATATAAAGGAAAAAATATTGCGGATATTTTAGAAATGACTGTGGAAGACGCACTTCAGTTCTTTGAAAATATTCCAAAAATCAAACGGAAGCTGCAAACCATTTACGATGTAGGACTTGGTTATATGAAACTTGGTCAGCCGGCTACGACAATGTCCGGAGGGGAAGCACAACGGATAAAGCTTGCTTCAGAGCTGCATCGCAGATCTACTGGAAGATCGCTGTATATTTTAGATGAACCGACAACAGGGCTGCATGTTGACGATATTGCAAGGCTCTTGAAGGTTTTGCATCGGCTTGTTGAAAACGGAGATACGGTTCTTGTAATTGAGCATAACCTAGATGTGATTAAATCCGCTGACTATATCATCGACCTTGGACCAGAAGGCGGGGACGGCGGAGGAACAATCATTGCAACGGGTACCCCTGAAGAAGTGGCAGAAGCGAAACAGTCTTATACAGGAAAATATTTAAAACCGATTTTGGATCGGGATCGGGAGAGAATGAAAAATTTAATTTTGAAAAAAGAGGCAGCGGCAAACAGTTAAATAGGCTGTTGCCAGTCTCTTTTAAATGACGAAGAATGTTCCTGAAACGGATGGTTTTATTCCGTCGGTTTTCAGGAGATGAGTTGTAGATTTTTACTAGCCCTTTCAGCGAAAAATCGAGGAAATACTGATTTTCTTTGATATATGAACATACTTTCCCCTTTTCGCATAAAACAGAGTTGAGCCCTTTGTGTGACAAAGGGCTCTTTTTTTATAAACTGATGTTTCTCCTTTCATTCATTCAAATTCATAATTTTGAAGACTCTATGAATCGGATTTTCTGGCGTCTTAGTTATTGTGCTCACGATGTCTACAATTACCGAATATATTGAATATCTTTGATGCATTGCTAATTCATAAAAAAGCTGACCCAAAAAACCATATTTGACGGCCTTGGATCATTTTTTTTAAAATCAGTCCCTGTGAAAAGAAGGCATTATATAAATTATTTATTTTCCATTTCTTGAATGGCTGTTTGAGCCAATTTAGAAATCGTCATATCATCCATTGGCGGATTGTGAAGCCCTGCTCTCACATCACGATAATATCGCTGCAGCGGATTAGACAGTTGAAGGCTTTTTGCTCCAACTAGTCTCATCGCTTTATCGACAATGTTGATGGCTGAGTTCGTCACAATATGCTTCGCAACACTAAGCTCGTTTGTAATGTATGGACGGCGTGCTTCATCATCGTAAATTTCCGCTACGCTATACAAGAAATGTCTAGCTTTCATTAATTCTAAGTCAATCTGACCGATTAAATTTTGTACATTTGGCAATTGGCTAATGGTTCCGCTTATACTATTTGGAGAATATTCTGTCGCAAATTTCACTGCATAATCACGCGCCGCCTGTGCAATACCTAAATAACAAGCGGGAATATGCAGAATCCAACCATTTATTGTATTTCCTCTCGGTCCATGGTTTAGCTCTACAAAATTTTCTTCTGCTACTTCAACGTTATCTAACACAAGATCGTGACTTTCTGTTCCTCTCATGGCGATAACGTCCCAATTTTTTTCAATTGATAATCCCTTTGCTTCTCGTTCAATTAAGAAAAATCCAATTCCTTCCTTTTCTTCAACCCATGCAGATACAAGAAAATGTGTCAGCACAGGTGACATAGTAGTATATGTCTTTCTGCCCGAAATAATCCACTTGCCATCTCTTTTCACTGCTTCCGTTTCAGGGCGCCCGCCGCGGGTTGGACTGCCTGTTTTTGCTTCACTAACTGCTCTGTTCACCAAAGCGCCGTTTAAAATTTCTTTTGCAAAAGAGGCAAGCTTTTCTTCCCTCCAAAGTTTTTTCTCATACAACTCCCCAACGACGCCCAGATGCCAACCGATGGCTAGGCCTGTAGCACCATCAAAGCTAGCAATGGTTTCTTGGAATAGAACTAGATCTGTGACACCAATGCCGCCGCCTCCATATTCTTTTGGCAGCGAGAGCTTCGTATACCCCATATTGACAAGCGCTTGGATATTTTCTTTTGGAAACTTTGTCTTTTCATCGCTTTCCCTAGAATGACTTTTAAACGACTTTTCATGCTTTAACAGCTTTTCGATCCACAATCTTTGCGCATCCGTTTTCACAAATAATTTTTTTGACACGTTCCACACTTCCTTAAGCAAACTCTGTTCAGATTAATATTTTAATAGGTTCAATGAACTATTAAATTTACGAACATTTTCCATTATAACAATTTAATTCACACTTTACAACTAGGAATAGTTGTGTTATAGTTTAGATTATTCAATTAACCCAATGTTTTGATATTTTTGATAATAAAGAGAGGTGATTCGTATAATCGAATTAAAGGACATTCAAAAAGCTTTAAAAAAATTCAATTCTTAAAGGAATTGATTTAAAAGTAAACAAAGGGGATGTCCTAGTTATTATCGATTCAAGCGGATCTGGGAGAATCACCCTTCTTCGATGTATGAATGATTTAGAAAGACCTGACGGAGGTACTATTACTATTGATGGGTTTTCCGTCGAAGGAAAACATGCGTCAAAAAAAGACATTTAACGCTAAGACGAAAGACCGCAATGGTTTTTCAGCATTATAATTTATTTAAAAATAAGACGGTGCTGGAAAACGTAATGGAAGGTCTTATCGTTGCAAAGAAAATGAAAGCTGCCGAAGCGCGTAAAATTGGCATTGATTTACTTAAAAAAGTTGGCCTGGAAGAGAAAATGAATGACTATCCTAGCCAGCTGTCCGGCGGTCAACAGCAGCGTGTTGGTATAGCGCGACACTTGCTTTAAACCCTTCCGTCATTTTATTTGATGAACCTACTTCTTGCGCTCGATCCTGAGATGGTTGGAGAGGTTCTGTCGATTATTAAAAAAATTGCCGATGAAGGCAAAACAATGGTGATCGTAACTCATGAGGTAGCGAATCGTGCTGTGTTCATGGCGGGCGGCGCCATTATTGAACAGGGACCGCCTCAAGAAATATTAGTTCATCCAAAGCATGAGCGTACAAAACTATTTTAAAAAAGGCTTCTTATAGTGCCTGAATATACTATTTTAAAATTTACATGGGGGGGAAAATTACTGCATGAAACGTAAACGTATTTGGACAAAATTCTTTTTATTCATTTTATCTATTTTCGTCATCGCTGGTTGTTCGAACAGTGAAAGTAAAGAAACTGATGACGGCAAAAAAGTGATTAAAGTGGCATTAAGTGATGAAGTAAATCCACCATTTTTATATACGGATGATCAAAATAAACCTATCGGTTATGATATGGATTATTTAGCGGAAATTGAAAAGAAATTGCCAGAATACAAGTTTGAGTATACGTTTGGAGAAGAAGAATCGAATTTAATCGGGGTTGACACAGGAAAATTCGATTTTGCGATTAACTGGTTTTTCAAAAATCCGGAAAGAGAACAGAAATTCCTTTATCCAGAACATGAGTATGGATACTCTTTAACTGTATTAGTAACGAAATCAGATCGAAATGATATTAAATCGTTAGATGATATGGTTGATAAAAAACTCGCTCCAATGGCGCCAAGCGGTGGACTTCGTGCTATTTTAAACGGGTACAATGAAAAGAATCCAGATAATCCGATCGAGATTGAAAGTATGGAAAATCCATCAGCAGCAGATAACTTAAAACGTGTTGCTGAAGGAAAAGCAGATGCTGTATTTTTGAACAAAACTACATTTGATGCTCTTCAAAAAGAGCTTAAGTTGGATTTGAAAATAGGTGGTATCGTTTCGAAAGAGCCGGTTTATATTGTTTATAACAAAAAACATAAAGAACTAGCTGAGAAAATTGACAAAGCAACTGCTGAATTGATTGAAGACGGTACGCTTCCGAAACTTGCTGAGAAATGGTTTGGTGTAGACTTTTTCAAAGACCTTGACTATATTAAAAAAGAAGGATTCCAATACGAGAAATAATCAAAAACCGTATTGAATGATTAATTAATCATTCAATACGGTATATTTAAATTCGTATATATTTCTTAATGAAGGTGGTGAGCAAAATTAACACGAGTTTACAAGATTGGGCAGATTTATTTTTGAAAGTGTTAGATAAGCTCCCTCTAACATTGTTCATGCTGGTCACATCTTTATTTTTCGCTTTAATTTTAGGTGTTATTATCGCGATTATTCGAATCCAAAAACCGCCTATCCTTTATGGAATTGCAACATTTTACTTGTCATTCACACGTTGTACTCCGTTATTAGTTCAGCTGTTTCTTGTCTATTTCGGACTGCCTCAATTATTGCTAGTTTTTAATATTGATATTAATAGTTGGAACAGACTTGTTTTTGTTATTATTACATTCTCATTTCATACAGCAGCCTATTTATCAGAAGTTATCCGTTCAGCTTACTTAGCTGTCGGCACGGAGCAATTAGAAGCAGCATACAGCGTTGGCATGACGTATACACAAGCTCTAAGGAGAATTATTTTGCCCCAAGCTTTTGTCATTTCATTGCCTAATTTAGGCAATAATATTATTGAATTGTTAAAAGATACATCACTTGCCTTTTCGATCGGTATTATTGATATTATGGGGCAAGTTCGAATTATTTTAGGGAATAATCATGGTATGGGAATGTTTGAGATTTATGTCGTGATCTCTCTTGTATATTGGGGTACTTGTATCCTCATTGAAGGTATTATCGGCTATGCCGAAAAAGTGTTTAAAAAAGGTCGAGTTAGTTTATCTAAGTAATTTTTTGCTAAGGATCGTGATAACTCGTGGCAACAACTATTGATTTTAAATTTGCTTTAGAGCAAGTGCCTGAAGTGTTAAAAGGTGTGCCAGTGACATTGACGATTGCCATTGTTGCGATGGTGCTTGGACTTGTATTCGGGCTGCTTATTGCTCTTTGCAGAATATATAAAGTTCCTGTACTAAATCAATTGTCCATTGTTTATATTTCTTTTATTCGGGGAACACCGTTAGTTGTCCAATTGTACGTCTTTTTCTACGGTGTTCCGGTATTGTTTGATTTTCTTAATCGTCATTTCGGATTGAATTTAAATGCGGATGAAGTTCCGACGATGATTTATGCATTAATTGCTTATACAATCAATACAGCTGCTTATGAGGCAGAAATATTCCGCGCATCGATCAATGCAGTAAACGCTGGACAAATGGAAGCTGCGTACTCAGTTGGCATGACAACTGCACAAGGATTATATCGAATCGTCCTGCCTCAAGCATTCGTTGTGGCTTTTCCGAATTTAGGCAATACGTTTATTGGACTGATCAAAGCAACATCTTTAGCTTTTGCTGTAAAAGTCGTAGAAATTTTAGCCATTACAAGAATTATAGCAAATAATGGATATAAATTTTTAGAAATGTATTTAGTTGCATCGATCATCTACTGGATTATTTGTTGGGTATGTGAAGTCATATTTGCCAAACTCGAAAAGAAAATGAGCCGTTATGAAAAACGGATGGATCTAAAAACAACTGCATAATTGGATGGAATTTTCCTAATTTACGGAAATATTAAAAAAACACCAAATGACATTGAACCAATTGAAAAAAAGAAGCCCCACATGTGTAAATATTGCACGTTGTGGGGTCTTTTTACAAAAAAATTAGGTCGAGATAATTAATTGTTTTAAATTTATCCATTGATCGCTTCATGGCTTTTCGGACTAGTTGCCACACTATTTAAATTTTCGGTTGTCCTTCAGTTTCTTTTATAGATGAAGATACGATTTGGTGAAATTTTTCCTATATAAAGTCATGAATTGTGCTACGAACAAAGTGTGGACTAATATGATACAGCAGTGCGCGTTTCGTGATAATTGCTTGGTGGACAAATGAAAAATTCGCAGCTTTTGTACAAAAGCTGCGTTCATTGCAAATGCCAGTTTCCACCTAATTGCACACAATTTGTGCTAATGAATAAATGAAAACATATTTCTCTAGCAAAAAATTAAATTTATTTAGCATGAAAAAATGCCCTGACATCGTTCGAGAAAGGAGAACGGCCTTTTTCTTACATTGTGTCATAACGTATGAAGGGCTGTCCATAAGTCAGTTTTCTGCTTATGTAACAACCCCTTTCAGAAAAAATTATATAAACGATCATGAAACATCCATTCCAATTCAAGAAAAATTCGTTTTACAAAATAACGAAAAAATGGTATAATTTTCTCCGTGAGTTTAATTTTATTGTACATTTATGTTAGGAGAGGAAAGGACAATTCCTCTTCTAACAATTTCTTCTTCTAATAAAACGATAAACTCTTCACTAGCCTCGATTTGAATGGCTTCATAATAGGCTTTCATTAACAGGTAATCAGATAAAAGATACAATGAGTTCATTTGAACTGCTGCCCCTCCTTTCTGTTAAAATAAACAAACGTTTACGTCAGGACAGAAAGACGAGTCGTCTAGGGCAAGCAAAATATGAAAATTCAGAAAATATAAAGCCTATCAACTCCTTTCCCATTTGTGTAAAGAATGTTACCAGAATAGTGAAAAAATGTCAATCTGTTTCATACTTTCACATAGAAAGTGTTATAATAATTTGTAAATAGAAAGTGAAAAGGACGAATTTCGATGTTTATTAGATGGTTGACAAGCATTTTATTAAATGCACTGATTTTGATTGTTGTAGCTGGGTTCTTTGATTCGTTTTATTTAAGCGGAGTTGGAGCGGCTATTGTAGCTAGTATGATTTTGTCAGTGTTAAATGTTTTTGTGAAGCCGTTTCTAATATTATTGACATTGCCGATTACGGTTTTTACTCTCGGAACATTTTTATTTGTCATCAATGCAGTTACGTTGATGATTGCCCAGGCAATAATGGGAGATGCCTTTAATATTGATGGCTTTGGAACTGCCCTCCTCGCCTCCATCTTCATTTCATTTTTGAATCTGCTCATTCAATTGGTGTTTATGAACCGTTTTAAAGACTAATGAAAAAGATTTTTTCATTCATATCTCCTATCGTTTCGGGAATGATACGAATAGGTGATATAAATGAAAAAAATCTTTCCTCTTATTATTTTTGTTTTCATGATTTTATCTCCCGCATTTCCTAGCTTTGAGCTTGCAGCTTCGCCAAATGATTCAAACGTCTACACGATCGTATGGCTTTCAGACACTCAATACTATTCGGAAAAATACCCTCATATTTTTCGTAATCAAATGGACTGGATTGTGCAAAATCGTGATAATTGGAATATACAATATGTTGTTCATACCGGTGATATTGTCAACCGTGCGGAAAAGAAACAGCAGTGGGTTCAAGCAGACCGCATGTTCCGAAAACTGGAACAGGTGTCTATTCCTTATGGAGTGCTTGCGGGCAATCACGATTTAGTAAAAGGAAAATCATATAAAATGTTTCATCAATATTTTGGAAAAGATCGTTTTTTCACGAAGCCTTATTACGGTGGGGGATATCGGAATAATCGAGGGCATTACGATTTAATTACGCTCGGACATCAACATTTTCTTTTTTTGTATATCGGCTGGCATGTTGACAAAGACAGCATCAGCTGGATGAACGAAGTCTTAAAACGTCATTCAGACCGAACAGCAATCATAGCTGTCCATAAATATTTGCATAAAAATGGAAAACGAACGCTGGTTGGAAATCGTATATTTCGCAATATCGTCAAAAAGAATCCAAATGTAAAAATCGTTTTGAGCGGCCATTATGATGACAGTGAGTTATTAAAAACAAAAATTGATGATGATCATGATGGGACTCCTGATCGGATTGTTTATGAATTATTGGCGGACTATCAGGGGGCTCCTGAAGGAGGAGAAGGCTTTTTACGCTTGCTCCATTATTTTCCGAGTCGCTCCAAATTTTATGTCCGTGCATATTCACCTTATTCCAACAAGCATTTTTTTTTCCCTCCTAAAAAAGAAGAGTTTTGGATTGAATAGCCGTATCTTTCGCTCCGATGCCCTTGTCTCTGCTTTTAAGCAATGAATGTCTTTGATGAAAGATGTTTGTTGCCAAAAAGAAAAGTGCTACAATAAAAAGATGAAAAAAGTTTTTTAAGTCTAAGGAGGAAAGACTTCGTGTCGAAAGTACGTACAAAAGATATTATCGAAAAATTCCAACTTGAATTGATCAGCGGAGAAGAGGGAATCAGCCGGCCCATTATTACAAGTGATCTTTCCAGACCTGGTCTTGAAATGGCTGGTTATTTTACATATTATCCGAAAGAGCGTATACAGCTGCTGGGAAGAACGGAGCTTACGTTTTTTGCAAAATTGACGCCTGAAGAAAAGAAAAGTCGGATGGAACAGCTATGTACGGATGTAACACCGGCAATCATTGTGTCAAGAGAGATGGAGGCTCCGCCGGAATTAATTGAGGCATCTGAAAAATCAAATGTTCCAGTGCTGCGCTCACCATTAAAAACGACCCGCTTGTCAAGCCGCTTAACCAATTTTTTGGAAAGCAAGCTTGCTCCAACGACAGCTGTACATGGAGTGCTTGTTGATATTTACGGGGTGGGTGTTTTAATTACAGGAAAAAGCGGGGTCGGCAAAAGTGAAACTGCTCTTGAACTGGTGAAAAGAGGACATCGCTTGATTGCAGATGACTGTGTTGAAATTCGTCAGGAGGATCGGGATACATTAGTCGGCAGTGCGCCGGAATTGATCCGCCATCTTTTAGAGATCCGCGGTCTTGGAATCATTGATGTGATGACATTGTTTGGTGCAGGAGCCGTCCGCAGTCATAAGCGAATTTCTCTTGTTATCGATTTGGAATTATGGGATCCGAACAAACAATACGACCGTTTAGGACTCGATGAAGAGAAAATGAAAATTTTGGATGCGGAACTGACAAAATTAACAATTCCTGTCCGTCCTGGAAGAAACTTGGCTGTTATTATTGAAGTTGCGGCAATGAATTTCCGGTTAAAAAGAATGGGATTCAATGCGGCGGAACAATTTACAAATAAATTGGCGGATGTTATCGAAGATGGAGATCACGATGATTTTTAATTGATGAAATAGGAGAGATGAGAGAATGAAAGAGGCAATTCAGCCCATTGATCCAATCGCATTTCAGCTAGGGCCATTACAAGTTCATTGGTACGGGATCATTATAGGAATCGGCGCATTGCTCGGCCTATATTTGGCGATGCGTGAAGGGGAGAGAAGAGGTCTTCATAAAGATATATTTGTCGATCTTGCATTATTTGCTATTCCTATTGCGATTATATGTGCCAGAACTTATTATGTCATTTTTCAATGGGAATATTATTCTGAAAATCTTTCGGAAATCCCTAAAATTTGGCATGGTGGCCTTGCCATTCACGGCGGGTTAATCGGTGCTGTGGCAACCGGGATTGTGTATGCAAAAGTAAAAAAACTATCTTTCTGGCAACTGGCTGATATAGCTGCACCGAGTATTATTTTAGGGCAGGCGATCGGCAGATGGGGGAATTTTATTAACCAGGAAGCTCATGGAGGACCTGTTTCAAGAGAATTTTTGGAAAATCTCCACTTGCCTGAATTTATCATTAATCAAATGTATATAAATGGACAATATTATCACCCGACTTTTTTATATGAATCCATTTGGAATCTCGCTGGGTTCATCATTTTAATTTTGCTAAGAAGGTTTAATTTGCGGCGTGGAGAGCTGTTTTTATCATATGTTATTTGGTATTCGATCGGGCGATTTTTTATCGAAGTCATGAGAACTGATAGTTTGATGCTTACGGAAACGGTAAAAATGGCACGGGTCATTTCGATTTTACTTATTCTTAGTGCAATTGCTCTTATAATTTACCGGAGACTAAAAAAAGTAGAAAGATATTTAGATGAATATTGATAAATTGCTGGAATGAAGGTGAAAGTTTGAAACAAACATTGAAAAAAGGATTACAAACAGGATTGGAAACAACGTGGACTCTCGGTAAAGTCATTTTCCCTGTAACGTTGATTGTTTCATTTTTACAACATACTCCTTTGATTGATTGGATGGTTCATTTTATAACGCCGGTCATGAAGGTGATCGGGTTAAATGGAGATGCTGCTATCCCCCTTGTGATTGGGAATTTTCTTAACTTGTATGCGGCGATTGGAGCCATTTTGTCCATTGATTTTACGGTAAAAGAAGTTTTTATTTTGGCAGTCATGCTGTCATTTTCCCACAACTTATTAATCGAAACGACTGTAGCAAGCAAAGTCGGTGTGAAACTGTGGATCATCTTGTCCGTCCGGCTCGGACTGGCATTTTTTTCGGCTTTTATCATCAATCTTTTTTGGGACGGCGGTGGAGAAAAAGCTCAATACGGATTTATATCTCAACAAGATGCCGTGCCTTCAGACTGGGGAATGATTTTACTTGAAGGGCTTGAAAAAGCGGCAATGGGAGTCATTCAGCTTGCGGCCATCGTCATCCCGCTAATGATTGCTATTCAATTTATGAAAGATTTAGGCTGGGTCGACGCTTTCTCAAAAAAGATGGAGCCGGTAACCGAAATGCTGGGAATGAAGAAGAACACTTCGACAACGCTTGCGGCAGGATTAATTTTCGGGCTTGCCTACGGGGCTGGCGTGATGCTGCAAGCAGTAAAAGAAGATGGAGTGGAGCATCGCGATTTAACGCTGGCGTTTATATTCCTCGTTGCCTGCCATGCTGTGATAGAAGACACATTGATTTTTGTTCCGATCGTCGGTTCAGTTTGGCCGCTTTTACTCATCCGGCTGTTCGCAGCCATTCTTTTAACGATGATTATCGGTTTTGTCTGGAAAAAACAAGCACATATCGGGAAAAGGGGAACGGTTTATGAACATTGACACCGTATTGTTTGACTTGGACGGCACGTTAATAAACACAAATGAATTAATTATTGAATCGTTTTTACATACGCTGAACTATTATTATCCGGGCAAATATCAACGGGAAGATATACTTCCTTTCATCGGGCCTCCGCTTATTGACACATTTCAACGTATTAACCCTGAAAAAGCGGAGGAAATGGTCCGAAGATATCGGGAGTTTAATCATGCCCAGCATGATCTGCTTGTGAAGGAATATGATCATGTGCACGAAACGGTTCGAGCTTTAAAAGAAAAGGGATTGAAACTGGGCATTGTGACAACGAAAATTCGCGACACTGTTATGATGGGGCTGAAATTAACGGAAATGGATTCATTTTTTGACGCAATTATCACACTGGATGATGTACAGCATGCGAAGCCTCATCCTGAGCCTGTCTTGTCCGCTCTTAAATTGCTCGGTTCCGATCCGTCTAATGCATTAATGGTGGGAGATAACCTTCATGATATAGAGGCGGGAAAAAATGCAGGAACATTAACGGCAGGAGTTGCTTGGAGCATAAAAGGGAGAGAGTATATAGAATCGTTAAAGCCAGATTTTGTGCTGGACAAAATGAGTGATTTATTGAACATTGTGATGGAGTGAAGATTGTGAGAAGAACGGATAAATTTCCTGTTGAAGGCGCAAACTCCCTTTGGCAGGTGTACAAGACGGTTTCTTTTTGGAAAGTTGTCAAAAATGTCATCGTGATTCTTATCGCGCGCTACACTCCATTTATGTCTATCAAAAACTGGCTTTACCGCACATTTCTTGGCATGAAAATCGGACAGCAAACATCGTTTGCATTTATGGTTATGGTAGATATTTTGTTCCCGGAAAAAATTAAAGTTGGGCGCAATTCTATTATCGGATACAACACGACGATTTTAGCACATGAATATTTAATCGATGAATATCGCATCGGCGAAGTGGAAATTGGAGATGAAGTCATGATCGGAGCAAACACGACTATTTTGCCTGGTGTGAAAATTGGAAATCGAGCTATCGTTTCTGCCGGCACTGTAGTTCATAAAGATGTTCCGGAAGGCTCTTTTGCAGGAGGAAATCCAATGCAAATCATCTACACAAAAGAAGAAATGGAAAAAAGAAAGCGGTAAGCGTCATCAATTTTTTCGCTTACCGCTTTTTGATTAAGCAGGATTGAGCGAAAGTGAAATAAAGGCGCTTTGTGAAAGAAGTTTACATCAAAAACTTATTGATTATAAATCTTTATTTTGGTAGTATGGTAACATATTAGCGGATTAAAGTGAATGCGCCATGGAGGTGTCAGTGAGTGTTTATGTTTGAAAAGCCCTTAGGAATGCGGGATACATTGCCGGGCTTATATGTCATAAAAGAAAGCGTTCGTAAAAAAATGATGAATGTGATTGAAAGCTGGGGTTATCAATTTTTGGAGACTCCAACGTTGGAATTTTATGAAACGGTAGGAGTTCAGTCGGCGATACAAGAGCAGCAATTATTTAAACTTCTTGACAGGCAGGGGCATACGCTCGTTTTAAGACCAGATATGACAGCTCCCATTGCACGAATTGCGGCTTCCAAGCTGATGAAAGAAAGCTTGCCGTTAAGGCTCGCTTATTCTGCAAATGTGTTTCGTGCACAGCAGCATGAAGGCGGCAGACCGGCAGAATTTGAACAAATTGGCATTGAGCTGATTGGCGATGGAACGATTAGCGCTGATGCGGAAGCGATCGCTCTAATGATATATGCCTTAAAAAATACTGGCCTTAAAGATTTTAAAATTTCCATTGGGCATATCGGATTTATCAATGCTTTGTTCGGAGAAATTTTAGGGAAGGAAGAACGGGCGGAGAAGCTGCGCCGCTATTTATATGAAAAGAACTTTGTCGGATACCGCGAGCATGTGAGAAGATTATCTCTCTCTACCATTGACAAAGAACGCCTTTTAAGAGTCATTGATTTAAAAGGAGGAATTGAGAAGGCAGATGAAGCTTCAAGCCTTGTTGCTTGTGACAGCGGGAAGAAAGCGCTGGAAGATTTAAAACAGCTCCTTATCCAATTAAGAGCTTATGAAGTGGATCAATATATCAAATTGGAACTGAATATCGTCAGCCACATGAGTTATTACACAAGCGTGATTTTTGAATTATATGCGAACGGTGTTGGACTTCCGATCGGAAACGGCGGGCGCTATGACCATCTTTTAGAAAAATTTGAACGTCCTGCCCCGGCGACAGGCTTTGGCATACGGTTAGATAATTTGCTGGAAGCTCTGGGGGATTTAAATTTGAATAAAGATCGCTATTGCATCATATTCAGCAGAGAGAATCGACAAGAAGCTTTTCGGTATGCCAATAAGCTGCGAAAAGAAGGAAAACAGGTTGTCATGCAAGATATTTCCGGTATCGATCAAATCGACAGGTTTACAGGTCAATTTACAGATATTTATTATTTCCTCGGAAAACCAGGAAAGGTGAGAGAGTGATGAGCATGTTAACGATTGCGATGCCGAAAGGGCGAATTTTTTCAGAAGCTGTCGAACTATTAAGAAAATCAGGCTACAAGCTGCCAGACGAATTTGATGAATCAAGAAAACTAATTTTGACCGTGCCGGAAGAAAATATTCGCTTTATTTTAGCGAAGCCGATGGATGTCGGAACATATGTAGAGCATGGTGTTGCAGATGTTGGGATCGCCGGAAAGGATGTCATGATGGAAGAAGAGCGGGATGTTTTTGAAGTGCTTGATTTGAAAATTAGCAAATGTCATCTGGCTGTAGCCGGACTGCCTGATACGAAAATGAATGACATCGCTCCAAAGGTGGCGACAAAATATCCAAATGTGGCTTCTAAATATTTTCGAGAGCAAGGGGAGCAGGTCGAAATCATTCATTTGAATGGATCGATCGAGCTGGCGCCATTGATTGGACTGGCTGACAGAATTGTCGATATTGTTTCGACGGGAAGAACGTTAAAAGAAAACGGATTAGTAGAATTTGAACATATTGCTGATATCACTTCAAGACTCATTGTCAATCCCGTCAGCTATCGGATGAAGGACAAGCCGATCGACATGCTTGTGGAGCGGCTTGCCAAAACAGTGGAAGAAGGAAAGGAGGATTCGGATTGAAAATTATTCACATCACTAAGGATCAAAAGCTTTCCTTGAAAAGATCGATTGACGCTGGAACAGAGGAGCAGCGCAAAATTGTGAAGGAAATTATTGAACGAGTCAAAAAGGAAGGCGATCAGGCGCTATACGAATATACGAAACGTTTTGATGGGGCAGATCTTCAATCTTTGCGCGTATCAAAAGAAGAAATTAGTCGAGCGTACGAAGCGGTAGATAAAGAATTCATTGACATTGTTCAAGAAGCAGCAGAAAATATCTTTCATTTTCATGAAAAACAAAAGAAAGAATCATGGTTTTATTTCGATGAAAAAGGAACAATGCTCGGTCAGAAATTAACGCCGCTAGATGCTGTCGGCGTTTATGTTCCCGGGGGCACAGCTGCCTATCCTTCTTCTGTTTTAATGAATATCATGCCGGCTAAAGTGGCTGGTGTAGGCAGAATCGTGCTCGTTTCTCCTCCAGATCAAAATGGGAGCCTGCCGGCGGAAGTGCTGGTGGCAGCCAATGAAGCTGGCGTATCGGAAATATATAAAGCTGGCGGTGCCCAAGCAATTGCCGCTCTAGCTTACGGTACAGAAACAATCGAACCGGTCGACAAAATTGTCGGTCCTGGCAATATATTCGTCGCTCTTGCAAAGCGGGAGGTATTTGGAACAGTTGATATCGATATGATCGCCGGGCCAAGTGAAATTGTCGTCTTAGCTGATGAAACGGCTGTTCCGCATGAAGTTGCGGCCGATTTATTATCGCAAGCAGAGCATGACAGGCTGGCAACCAGCATCCTTGTTACGCCTTCTATAAAATTAGCAAAGGAAGTTCAAAAGGAAGTTGCGGCACAATTGGCCGAATTGCCGCGAAAAGATATCGCCGCTGCTTCGATCGAACAGTTCGGTGCTATTTATATAACGGATTCAATCGAGGAAGCGGTTGGGATAGTCAACCAACTGGCACCTGAGCATTTGGAGGTATTAACGGAAAACCCGACGGGTGTTCTGCCAAAAATTAAACATGCAGGAGCCATCTTTTTAGGGAGATATAGCAGTGAACCTGTAGGCGATTATTTCGCAGGTCCCAATCACGTTTTGCCGACAAACGGAACAGCGCGTTTTTCCAGCCCGCTTAACGTGGATGACTTTATGAAAAAGTCAAGCATCATTTCATACAGTGAAGAAGCATTCCGTGCACATGCTTCAAAAATTGCAAAGTTTGCAAGATATGAAGGATTAGAGGCGCATGCAAGAGCAATTGAAGCTCGACTAGAAAAAAGAGGAAGTGATCGAAATGAATAGAACCGCCACAATATCTCGAAAAACGAACGAAACGAATATTCAGCTGTCATTTTCAATAGATGGTGAAGGCCGTGCAGATCTAAAAACTGGAGTTCCTTTTTTAACTCATATGCTTGATCTGTTCACAAGGCATGGCCATTTTGATTTAAAGATTGAGGCAGAAGGCGACATTGACATTGATGATCACCATACGACAGAGGATATTGGCATTTGTTTGGGACAGGCGATTCAACAAGCACTAGGCGATAAAAAAGGAATTAAACGGTACGGTCATGCCTTTGTCCCAATGGATGACTCTTTAGCGCAGGTTGTTATTGATTTAAGCAACCGACCGCATTTTGAAATGCGTGGAGAATTGCCGAAGGGGAAAGTAGGAACATTTGATACGGAGCTTGTTCATGAATTTTTATGGAAGCTGGCGCTTGAAGCACGGATGAACCTGCATGTAATCATTCACTATGGAATGAATACCCATCATATGATTGAAGCTGTATTTAAAGCGTTGGGGAGAGCTCTTGATGAAGCGACTATGATCGACCCCAGAGTCAAAGGGGTCCCATCAACGAAGGGGATGTTGTAAAAATGATTGGCGTGATCGACTATGGCATGGGGAATTTATACAGCGTCTCGAAAGCCTTGGAACGCATGAATGCGGAATATTTTGTATCAAGTGATTTAAACGAGCTTGAAAAGGCAACAGCTTATATATTGCCAGGAGTAGGCGCATTCAAAGACGCGATGGCTATTTTAACGGAAACAAAAACAGATAAATTTTTGAAGGACGAAGTGCAAAAGGGAAAGGCTTTATTAGGTATTTGTCTTGGCATGCAGCTTTTGTTCAACGAAAGCGAAGAACACGGCTGGACTGAAGGACTCGGCTTTTTAAACGGCCAAGTAAAAAGAATTCCAGGAGAAAATGTAAAAGTCCCGCATATGGGATGGAATAAGCTGGCTTTTCAACGAGATCATCCTCTTATAACTGGTCTTCAAGAAGATTACGTATACTTTGTCCATTCTTATTATGCGGTCGTAAACGATCCGGACGTTGTGGTCGCCAGCGCTTCATACGGTGTGACGGTTCCGGCTATTGTAGGAAGTGGAAATGTATTCGGCTGCCAGTTTCATCCGGAAAAAAGCGGCAAGCTGGGACTAGCCATCTTGAAAAACTATTTAACTTTTGTATCAAGGATGTGAGCTAATGATGAGTTTTACTATTTTTCCCGCCATTGATTTGCGCGGAGGGAAATGCGTCCGGCTGCTTCAAGGCGATTACAATAAAGAAACGGTTTACGGAGATTCACCGTTTGCTGTCGCCGAGTCGTTTGTAAAGGAAGGTGCTGACTGGATTCATATGGTAGATTTGGATGGGGCAAAAGAAGGAGTCCGCGTGAACCATCAACATGTTTTGAAAGTGGCAAAAGAGCTAAAAGTAAAGGTACAAGTTGGCGGCGGCATTCGCACAGAAAAAGATGTATACGAATATTTGGAAAACGGCATTTCCAGGGTTATTTTAGGCAGTTCTGCCGTTTCAAACAGGTCATTTGTTGAAAAAATGCTGGCTGAATACGGCGGCCGAATCGCAATCGGTATCGATGCGAAAAATGGCTATGTATCAACAGAAGGCTGGCTGAATACGTCCGAAGTTAAAGCGGTTGATCTTGGAAAAGAACTGGCGAAAAGCGGTGCAGAAACATTTATTTTTACTGATATTGCAACAGATGGAATGCTCTCGGGACCAAATGTCAAGGCGATTGTGGAAATGGCAAAAGCAACTGGAAAATCAGTCATCGCTTCCGGAGGGGTAAGCTCCATTGATGATTTGAAAAAGTTAAAGCAATATGAACAGGATGGAGTGAAAGGCGCTATTGTCGGAAAAGCGCTTTATACGAAAAAGTTCAGCCTCCGCGATGCTATCCATGAGGTGAATGGGCTATGATTACGAAACGCATCATTCCTTGTCTAGATGTTAAGGACGGACGTGTCGTCAAAGGCGTGCAATTTGTCCAGTTGAAAGATGCGGGCGATCCAGTGGAGCTAGCGAAATTTTATGATGAAGAAGGAGCAGATGAGCTTGTCTTCTTAGATATTTCCGCATCTCATGAAGGCAGAAAAACGATGATTGATGTTGTCGAACGAGTAGCAGCAACATTAGCCATTCCCTTTACGGTCGGAGGCGGAATCAACTCTTTGGAAGATATGAAAAAAATTTTGCGTGCTGGTGCGGATAAAGTTTCCATTAACACTTCTGCTGTATTAAACCCTTCGCTGATTATGGAGGGAGCTGATTACTTTGGCAGCCAGTGCATTGTGGTAGCGATTGACGCAAAATACGATCCGCAGCTCGGAAGCCACCGCGTCTATACGCACGGGGGACGAAAAGCGACCGAATGGGAAGTCGTGGCATGGGCAAAGGAAGCTGTAAAAAGAGGTGCTGGCGAGATTTTGCTGACTAGCATGGATCAGGACGGAGAAAAATCCGGCTTTGACATTGACTTAACCAAAAAAGTAAGCGAGGCAGTTCCCGTCCCAGTCATTGCATCCGGCGGCGCCGGTAATGCTGAGCATTTTCTTGAAGTTTTTCGCGATGCCCGAGCGGATGCAGCGCTGGCAGCTTCCATTTTCCATTACAAAGAAACATCAGTCAAAGAAGTAAAAAGATTTTTGCAAAAAGAAGGGGTGAATATACGGTGAACATAGCAGAACTCAAATTCGATGAAAATGGACTTATTCCTGCGGTTGTTCAAGATGCTGTTAGCAAAGAAGTGTTAACAGTAGCTTATATGAACGAAGAGTCGCTAAAAAAAACTCTGGAAACGAAGGAAACATGGTTTTACAGCCGTTCGCGCCAAAAACTTTGGCATAAAGGAGAAACGTCCGGCAATACACAAACTGTTCAAGAGATACGCTATGACTGTGACAAGGACGCGCTTGTCGTGCTGGTAATCCCGAATGGTCCGGCCTGCCATACAGGACAATACAGCTGTTTTTCAAAAGAAAATGGCGGCCAGGTGAACGGTAGCCGTTTTGATATTATTAACAAGCTGGAGGCCGTCATTGCTGAGCGTGAAGCTGAGCGTCCGGAAGGCTCTTATACTACCTATTTGTTTGAAAAAGGCTTGGACAAAATTTTAAAAAAGGTTGGAGAAGAAGCTTCAGAGGTCATTATTGCAGCAAAAAACCGCAGCCATGATGAGCTGAAATGGGAAGCCGCGGATTTATTATTTCATTTGCTTGTTCTGCTGCGCGAGCAAAAGCTTCCGCTCGATGAAGTATTGAAAGTTTTAAAAGAAAGACATGAAACATAATCGCGAGTAAAAATAGGTTTTTCCTATTTATAAGATATGGTATACTATCCCTCGGCAAGTAAAGTGAAATGGAGGGTTTGAGTGGGAAACCGTAAAGTAAAAAAAGACGAAGATTCAAAAATTGTTTCGTTTTTCCAAGACAGTGCAACGTTTTATCGCTGGGGATTAAAGGCTTATCAAAAAGGCGATTTGCAGTCGGCTTCAAAATTCGTCAAGCGGGCAGTAGATCTGGATCCGTATAACGAAGAAATGATTTGCAGGCTGGCCAGCATTTATACCGAATTAGGAAAGTTTCAAAAATCAAACGAACTATTAACATATATTATTGAACATATTCACCCTCATTCGGTAGAATGCTATTATTTTCTTGCAAATAATTATGCTCATCTCGGCTTGTTTCACGAAGCTTATAAACATGCAATGATATATAAGGAAAAGGCGCCGCAAGGCATATTTTCCGTAGAAAACAGCGATCTTCTTGAAATGATCGAAATGGAAGAAGAGGCTGAGCATTCGGATGATCTAATCGTGAAGCAAGAAAAAGCGCGCTCTTTGCTTGAAAATGGACAGTTTCAAGAATCTATTTCCATTTTAAAAGAGATTATAACTGATTACCCAGAGTTTTGGTCCGCTTATAATAATTTGGCGCTTGCCTATTTTTACCTTGGGGAAGTGGAAAAAGCGAAGGACATGATTTCCCTCGTGCTCCGGAAAAATCCAGGGAATTTGCATGCTTTATGCAATTTGCTTGTATTTTTTTATTATGAAGGTGATGAAGCGAGCATAAGCATGCTAGTTGAAAAACTAAAAAGGGTTTATCCGCTTGTTTCGGAGCACCAATATAAACTGGGGGCGACGTTTGCACTCATCGGCTTTTATCCTCATGCATTCAAGAGGCTCCATGCCTTGTATCGAAAGGGATTTGAGGGGGATGACACGTTTTATTATTGGCTCGCATACTCTTCTTATTTTATAGGACACTATGACTTTGCTAAAAAAATATGGAAGAAGGTTCTGTATTTAAATCCGCGGAAGGAAGGCTCTGAACCGTGGAATATGAAAGGGCTAAACGAAATGGAAAATCAAGTCCCGGAGCGGCTGCTCTCTATCTATTTCGCAATGAAAATGGATGAACGAGCATATTTAGTAAATGAACAGGAGTTTGAAACTCGTCTTGAAAGAGAAGCTGTTCAATATGCTTTAAGCGTTTTAAATGGCAAAAGGCCGACAGGTTTTCATGCTGTTCATTTCGCTTTCCATGTGGCCGATAGTTTAATGGACAAAACGTTAGAAGGAAAAGAATTGGTTTTATTTTGGTTTCGGCTTTTCAAAAATGCCTTTAAGTTCGACATAAAATTTCGCAATGTCAACGCATGGTCAGCAGCTGTCTATTATTTATGGATGAAACAGATAGGAAAAAACATCACACAAGATGGTGCGGCCAATCACTTTAACATCAGCAAAGCTACGCTGTCTAAATACGTGCGCGTCGCAAAAAAATTGAAAATGTGAGCAAATAAATAGCACGAGACATTTATTTTATATAGGATATGTTGTAGGGAATAATAATTTTGTATTATTTATTGGATCATATGATGAGGAGTGAGTCTCGTGTCTGAAGAAAAAATTTATGATTGTATCATTGCCGGAGCAGGACCTGCAGGATTGACAGCTGCTGTTTACACATCCCGCGCCAACCTTTCTACTTTAATGATAGAAAGAGGCGTGCCTGGAGGGCAAATGGCCAATACGGAAGATGTTGAAAACTATCCTGGATTTGATCATATTTTAGGTCCAGAGCTATCAAATAAAATGTTTGAACATGCTAAAAAATTTGGTGCTGAATACGAATATGGAGATGTGAAGGAAATTGTCGATGAAGGCGAATATAAAATCGTCAAAACAGGCAACAAAGAATATAAAGCAAGAGCAGTGATTATCGCTACAGGGGCCGAATATAAAAAGCTCGGCGTGCCTGGAGAGAAAGAACTGGGCGGACGAGGCGTCTCTTATTGTGCTGTATGCGACGGAGCATTCTTTAAAGGAAAAGATTTGATTGTTGTCGGCGGCGGAGACTCTGCTGTCGAGGAAGGAGTTTATTTAACCCGCTTTGCGAACAGTGTGACAATCGTTCATCGCCGCGACCAATTGCGCGCCCAAAAAATATTGCAGCAGCGCGCCTTTGATAATGAAAAGATTGATTTTATTTGGAATCATACAGTAAAAGAAATTCATGAAGTCGACGGGAAGGTTGGCAAAGTCACGCTCGTAAATACGATAACAAATGAAGAAACAGAAAAAGAGATAGACGGTGTATTTGTATACATTGGCATGGTGCCGCTGTCCAAACCTTTTGAAAATCTCGGAATTACAAATGAAGCAGGATATATTGAAACAAATGAAAACATGGAAACGAAAATTCCCGGCATCTTTGCGGCAGGAGATATTCGGGAAAAATCTTTGCGGCAAATTGTAACTGCAACTGGCGACGGAAGCATTGCTGCCCAAAGTGCTCAACATTATATTGAAGAATTAAAAGAGAAATTAAAAAATGCCTAAAATTGTTAACAAAATCGTAACTATGATTTAATTGTGCTGTAACATCAATGAAATAAAATTCAGTTACTATAAAAGTAGTAATTGACCCCCTTTTATAATATATACTTTTGAGCATGGGCAACCCTTCCCATGCTCCTTTTTTTGTTGCACCTTTTCTTTTGAAACCTTTAAAAGAGAAAAAACGTATGATAAAGTAGGAAAGCATGCGCATTGAGACACTATAGCATTTAATTGTATAATAAAAGGAATAAATATTTTTTATGTACCGCAACCTAGGGGTGAACTTGCTTTGCAAAGGGTTACAAATTGTGTTCTTGTTCATGAAGGTCAGCTGCTCTTGCTTCAAAAACCGCGCCGGAATTGGTGGGTAGCCCCTGGAGGGAAAATGGAGCAAGGGGAATCGATAAAAGAATCTGTTGTAAGAGAATTTAGAGAAGAAACTGGAATTTATTTAATAAATCCAAAAATTAAAGGGATTTTCACGATCATTGTCAAAGATGGAGATAAGGTTGTTCAAGAATGGATGATGTTTACATTTTTCGCAACACAATTTAACGGGGAAAATGTTTTGGAAACTGAGGAAGGAAAGCTGAAATGGCACTCGATTGATGAAATTAAACAGTTGCCGATGGCTGCGGGCGACTACCACATTATTGAATATATGATTAAAGGGTCAGGAATCATGTATGGAACATTCATCTATACACCTGATTATGAGCTTTTGTCTTATCGGCTCGATCCACAATAAAGAAAACTTCAGCTGCAAGAAAATCGAAGCCAAGGTTCAGAGAAGAGGATATACATGCCAGTTTCAAAATTTCCGCTAAATAAATTTATGATTTGACTCTTCTCATCCTTGATCAAAAAGCTATCAGATTAAAAAAATAAATCCCGATATTTCCTATTCAACATCTGTTACTGAATATTTTTCTTTTGAAAAAACGGGGGGCTTTGAATGATGAGTGAAACTTCAAATATTAAGATGGTTATTATTACGGGGATGTCCGGGGCAGGTAAGACGGTTGCGATTCAAAGCTTTGAAGATCTTGGATATTTTTGCGTCGATAATCTTCCACCTACTCTTTTGTCCAAGTTTCTAGAGCTTATGAAAGAATCGAGAACGAAAATGAACAAAGTAGCTGTAGTTATGGATTTGAGGGGAAGGGAATTTTTTGAATCTTTCCATCAGGCAATTGAAGAAATCAATGATATCCCGTGGATCGCACCGCAAATTTTGTTTCTTGATGCACATGATCAAGTATTAGTTAACCGGTATAAAGAGACGAGAAGAACCCATCCATTAGCTCCAAAAGGTCTTCCGCTTGAGGGGATCCGCCTTGAACGGGAAATGCTGGAGGAATTAAAGGGACGTGCGCAAATTGTATATGATACATCCAACTTAAAGCCAAGAGAATTAAGAGAAAAAATTTTAAAACAGTTCGCAGAAAATGGCGATCAAACCTTTACGTTGAACGTTTTATCATTTGGATTTAAATATGGTTTGCCGATCGACGCGGACTTAGTGTTTGACGTGAGATTTTTGCCCAACCCGTATTATATTGATCATATGCGCCCTAAGACGGGGCTTGACGAAGAAGTTTCATCATATGTTTTAAAATGGACAGAGACATCTAAATTTTTAGAGAAGCTGACAGATTTACTCTCATTTATGATCCCTCATTTTCAAAGAGAAGGAAAAAGTCAAGTGGTCATTGCAATCGGTTGCACTGGCGGACAGCATCGCTCGGTGACTCTGGCTGAATATTTAGGGGATTTTTTCCGCAAAAACTACAAAGTGCATGTATCCCATCGTGATATTGAAAGGAGAAACTATCGATAACTATGGATAAAAAGAAAATCGTCATTATTGGAGGAGGAACCGGATTATCTGTTCTGCTTCGAGGCTTAAAGCTGCTCCCTTTTGATATCACGGCCATTGTAACAGTTGCAGATGATGGCGGCAGCTCCGGTAGACTTCGTGATGAACTGAACATTCCCCCGCCGGGCGACATTCGCAACGTGTTAGCTGCTCTTTCCGATGTGGAACCGCTAATCGAGGAACTTTTCCAGCATCGTTTTAAAAAAGGGAACGATTTGACTGGCCATTCTCTCGGCAATTTAATACTTGCAGCGATGACCAATATCACCGGCGACTTTATGCACGCCATTCGGGAAATGAGTAAAGTATTAAATGTTCGCGGTACTGTTTTGCCTGCAGCGAACCAGAGCGTTGTATTAAATGCGGAGATGGAAGATGGATCTGTTGTGAAAGGGGAATCGAAAATCCCTTTTTCAGGAAAAAAAATTAAAAAGGTGTTTTTAACCCCGAAAAATGTAAAACCTCTTCAAGAAACGATCGATGTCATCAGACAGGCACATATGATTATTTTAGGGCCTGGAAGTCTTTATACAAGCATTTTACCGAATTTGCTCGTTCCGAAAATTGGCGAGGAGGTTTGCAAGTCCTCGGCCAAAAAAATATATATATGCAATGTCATGACTCAGCCAGGGGAGACGCTAAACTATACAGCGAGCGATCATGTGAAGGCTCTTTACGATCATTTAAACTGTCCGTTTATTGATGTGATCCTCGTGAACAACGGATCTATTCCCGAATACATACAAAAACGCTACGCGAAAGAATCAGCTTTTCCTGTCCAAGTCGATGCAGAGGCGCTAAAAGATATGGGACTTCGAGTAGTGCAGGACAACATGGTCTCCTTCGATCAACATGTTATTCGACATGATACGAATAAAGTGGCAAACATCTTAAAAAATTTGCTTCTGGAAGAAACGTAATCGGAAAGGGCGGTAATGGAAACATGTCGTTTGCTTCAGAGACGAAAAAAGAATTGACAACACTGGAAGTAAAACAATGTTGTTTAAAAGCAGAGTTGTCCGCGCTCATCCGAATGAACGGAACTGTGTCATTTTCCAACCGGGAATTGCTTTTGGATGTGCAGACGGAAAACGCAGCGATTGCAAGACGCATTTACATGCTGATCAAAAAAAAATATGACGTTCCGATCAAGCTGCTTGTACGAAAAAAGATGCGATTAAAAAAGAATAACGTCTATATTGTTAGAATGAATGAACAAGTAAAAGAGATTTTGGAGGATTTGCGAATTTTAGGCAAGGATTTTATGTATAACCATCAAATCTCTTTAGACCTTGTGAAAAAAAAGTGCTGCAAGCGGTCGTATATGCGTGGTGCGTTTTTAGCGGGCGGATCTGTCAACAACCCGGAAACTTCTTCATACCATTTGGAAATCTCGTCGTTATATAAGGAACATAACGATTCGCTATGCAGTTTGATGAATACGTTTTATTTAAATGCAAAAACACTGGAACGGAAAAAAGGATATATTACATACTTAAAGGAAGCTGAAAAAATTGGGGAATTTTTGACATTGATCGGTGCCCATCAAGCTCTACTGCGTTTTGAAGATGTCCGAATCGTTCGTGATATGAGAAATTCAGTGAACCGCCTTGTCAATTGCGAAACAGCAAATTTAAATAAAACCATTGGAGCTGCTTTACGGCAGGTAGAAAATATAAAATTCATTGATGAAAAGATCGGATTAAGCGCCTTACCTGAAAAGCTGAGGGAAATTGCAGAATTACGGGTTATGTATCAAGATGTGACATTGAAGGAACTAGGTGAAATGGTGTCCAGCGGGAAAATCAGCAAATCGGGAATCAACCACCGATTAAGAAAAATCGATGAAATCGCTGAAAAATTGCGGGCTGGCAAAACGATTTCATTTAAATAAATTTTTAAGAAGAGAGGGATTAATATGGTTGAGAAAAAAGTGGAAGTTCGGTTAAAAACCGGTTTGCAGGCACGACCGGCTGCATTGTTTGTTCAGGAAGCCAACAGGTTTTCATCTGACATTTTTATCGAAAAAGACGGAAAGAAAGTAAACGCCAAAAGCATCATGGGGTTGATGAGCTTAGCTATTAACAGCGGCTCTGAGATCACATTGATCGCAGAAGGAAACGATGAGGAAGAAGCATTAGAAGCGCTTATCAACTACATTCAAAACGAAAATTAATGTGAACACACAAAAAAATTGCCACAAAATTCATCAATGGATGGATATTGCCTCTCTTGTGGGAGAAAGCAGGAAACAACCGCTGTCAGCCACAAGAGGGCTTTATTTTTGCTAAAACTGATATGAAGACGAAATGGCTTCGGGTGCTGATCCATTCGTTCATAGAAAAGTTATGATAAATCTTATGTTGGGAGAGAGCTTCGTGAAGGTTCTTAACTGGAACTTTTGGATTTCAAATTATTGCGAAAGAGCGGGGCGAATCCGAGCAATATATTTGGTGTAAATACTATTTTTTCATAAATCTGCGATCAACATTCAAGAAAAAACAAACGTGCTTTGATATGGTTCGAATGACTTACAGCTGAATGGATAAAGAGAGATTCTAGCCCTTTTATAACATGAAAAAATCGATTATAACACTTGTTTTTGCCAGCAGGTGTCCAGAAAAAAACTTCAGCAAAATACGGTTTACACAGGCTCTCCGAAAGCATATTTAATCCTTCATCCGGCTCGATCCGCATTTTGGGCTTAGATTAAAGCAATATCGGCAGTTAACGGCTTTTCGAAAACGTAAAGCTGACGATTCCGGCCAAAAAGTTGAATGAGGAGCTGCTGTCAAGATCATTCTTGACATTTGCTCCTCATTCAAATGTGTGAAGGTATGAAGCAGCGGTTTATTTTTATACTGTCTGCTTGATATGTTTAAATTTTTTTTGTCTTCCTATTTGAGGCAGCTTTTATTTTGTTAAAACTTTGTCAATCAACCCATATTCTTTTGCACGTTCAGCTGACATGAAATTGTCGCGGTCCGTATCACGTTCAATTACTTCAAGAGGCTGGCCAGTGTTTTCAGATAAAATTCTGTTCAATTTATCTCTTAAAGAGAGAATTCGTCTAGCTGCAATATCAATGTCAGTTGCCTGACCTTGCGCGCCTCCTAACGGTTGATGGATCATTACTTCACTATTCGGAAGGGCAAAACGTTTTCCTTTTGCACCTGCCGCCAATAAGAATGCTCCCATGGAAGCAGCCATTCCTATACACATCGTGGATACATCAGGTTTAATAAATTGCATCGTATCATAAATCGCCATGCCAGCAGTAATTGATCCGCCCGGGCTGTTAATGTAAAGGGAAATATCTTTTTCAGGATCCTCCGCTGCCAAGAAAAGAAGCTGAGCAACGATGGAGTTTGCAACATGATCATCAATTGGCGTACCAAGGATAATAATGCGGTCTTTTAACAATCTTGAATAAATATCGTAAGCACGTTCACCACGGTTTGTCTGTTCAATAACAGTCGGTATTAAATTCATTATGTTTCCTCCCTCACATCAAAGTTAAAGTCATTTCTATTCCATCATACATAAAAGGTCAATAAAGGTCAAACAAAAAACTTTTATATATAATTATTTATAAGATCAATACATGTACCATCATACCCTCATTTTTCATTTTTCAAACAACGATGAAAAATGAATTTTTCAAATCAATTTTGACACGATGGATAATTAAGCAAAATTTATTCTTGCATATACTGTTCGGTTCGATTATAATATAATTCGTGACATTTGAAAAATGCGCTCGTAGCTCAGTTGGATAGAGCGGTGGTTTCCGGTACCACGTCCGTCGGGGGTTCGAGTCCCTCCGAGCGCGTAAGCCTAGAGCAACAAGGGTTTGAGCGATTTAGAAGTCGTTCAACGGACGGAAACTACCGAAAAACGGACAACGTATTTTCGCAAGGTTTCCGTCCCACTGAATCAAAGAGACCGCGTGCCTCCAAAATGAAAAATTTTGGAGGTTTTTATTATGCGAAAAAGGCTAGAAAGGTAGTTTCAAGACATCTGATTGTAGATGTAATCTCGATTATATGACGGTTGCAGAAGGATTAAAATACGCTAAGATCATTTACAAAACGGAAGCTATCCAGGACGAACGAGTACCGATTATTGAAGTTCTTGAAAAAATTTTATAGATGTTGTCGGTTTTAGAGATCTTACTACTGACCAAATTAGACGGTACATTTAATACGTCATCTGTAACCGTGGATATTCTTTTCGGTGCTATTAAATCGATTTTTAGAAAGCTACATAAATACGGTATTATTTGAAGAAAGTCTCGTCAAAAAAAATGCCAAAATTAATAAGGATAAACAACGAATCTTTGTGCCTACAGACACGCAAGTAAAGAGGCTATGAAACGTCAAAGATATAGGTATTTACGGGATTTCGTGACTATGGTGCTATTAAACTAATGTTAGAGTGAGAACAAAGGGCAAACTAAGTTGAATAGTCAGAAATTTCGGGTATTTTTTATCGTAAACTATTTGAAAAAGGTGACGATATTAGTCGCACTCGATAAGAACTATGCCAAAAAGGGTGAAAAAAGATGTAAAATAATAATATCTTGCAAGATTTATAGATCACGAAGGGTGTTGAAGAATGGAACGTATTTCAGTAGTTTCCATTTTAGACGTTATTGGTGAATTGTTTTCTGATGAAGTTTCGATTGCTGTTTCCAATACAAAGGAATATATCTATTACCGGCCGAGCAAACGGATTGATTTGAAAATCAGACCGGGAGACTTGGTAAGAAAAGGAACGATTGCGTATAAAGCTTTGCACACCAAACAAAAGGTTTCTGAGTTTATTAACCGCGATGTGTTTGGCGTTCCTTATCACGGGATGGCTGTGCCGTTTTTTTGGGAAGGAAAGCTTGAGGGATGCGTCACTGCGATTTTTCCTGCTTTGACGGATGGAAAATCTGTTGTGACCGTCAAAACTGATGACGGATGGGTTCCTATTCCTTTTTCGAAAGTTGCGTATTTAGAAGCAAAAGATAAAAAGACCTATGTGTACACTGAAGGATGCTCAGGAACGCATAAATACTCTCTCCAGGAATTTGAATACTTGCTTCCAAAGGACTATTTTATTCGCTGTCATCGGGCTTTTATTGTGAATGTCAACCATATTAAGGAAATCTACCCTGATGCGCATTCAACTTTTTTGCTGTTGATGAATAACGGTGATAAAATTCCTGTCAGTCAGTCTTACTCCAGTTATTTTCGAAAATTGCTTGGATTTTAAAAAATCGTTCTGTTTTAGTATGGAAATTGAGTTGTTTATCTGAATTTTCGGTCACTTATCCCCAAAACCTTGCCCCATTAACTTTTATCGGTAAAATAAATTTTAAATTCATTAAAGGGGAGATGATGGGGAAATGGACAATAAATTGGAAAGGATTGAAGATTTGCGTTTGCGCGATCGAATAGTCACAGCTGATGAAGCCGCATCATGGATCAAAGACGGGATGACTTTAGGGTTAAGCGGATTTACACGCGCGGGTGATGCGAAAGCGGTTCCATATGCGTTGGTAAAACGTGCAGAGCGAGAATCGTTTAAAGTAAATGTGTATACAGGAGCCTCTTTAGGTTCTGATATCGATAAAATGTTCACTGAAGCTGGCATTTTAGGCAAGAGGCTTCCTTTTCAGGCAGATCCTACGATGAGAAAAGGAATCAATCGGGGAGAATTTTTATTTGTCGATCAGCATTTGTCCCATACTGCTGAATTAGTGCGCTCAAATGTTATGGATCCAATCGATTTTGCAATTTTGGAAGCGGTTTCTATTACAAGAGATGGAATGGTTATTCCGACAACCTCCATTGGAAACTCGTTGACATTTGCCCAGCACGCAAAATCGATCATTATAGAGATTAATATGGCACAGCCTGCAGACTTAGTAGGAATGCATGATTTGTATGAACCGGAGAAACAAGGGGAAAGAAAACCGATTCCGCTGACAAAATCGAATGATCGAATCGGTACGATCGGAATACCGATTGATATCGAGAAGGTAAAAGGAATTGTATTTACCAATCAGCTGGATTCTCCGTCGACAATTGTGCCTCCGGATGAAGAAACAGTCATTATGGCGCAGCATTTGATAGAGTTTTTGCGTAAAGAAATTAAAGCCGGCCGGTTAACGGAACGTTTGGCCCCGCTGCAGTCAGGCATCGGTTCCGTCGCCAATGCAGTTCTTCATGGCTTGCTGGATTCAGAATTTGAGGATTTAGAGGTGTATTCTGAAGTATTGCAGGATGCAGTCTTTGATTTGATAGATGCGGGCAAAGTCCGTTTTGCCTCTTGTTGTTCGATTACCCTTTCAGAGCCGAAAATGAAGGAGGTTTTCTCGAATTTTAAGAAATACCGCGACCGTTTAGTGCTGAGACCGCAGGAAATTTCCAACCATCCTGAAATTATTCGCCGGCTCGGTTTGATTTCCATTAACACAGCATTGGAAGTGGACATCTACGGCAATGTCAATTCAACCCACGTACTTGGAACGAAAATGATGAACGGCATTGGCGGATCAGGTGATTTTGCAAGAAATGCCCGACTGGCGATTTTTGTGACAAAATCAATAGCGAAAGACGGAAACATATCAAGCATTGTTCCTTTTGTCTCCCATGTTGACCATACGGAGCATGACGTCGATGTCATCGTCACCGAGCAAGGGTATGCGGATCTCCGGGGCTTGGCGCCAAGAGAGCGTGTGGAACTGATTATCGAACGCTGCGCCCATCCGATGTATCGCGACCAGCTTCGTGAATATTATCAGGAAGCTCTTGCAAGAGGAGGGCATACACCACATGTTTTAGAAAAAGCTCTTTCATGGCATATAAATTTTACTAAAAACGGAACGATGCGTGAAGAGATTGCACATAGCGTTTAATCGGATGACAATTTATTCGTGCATTTTCTAGACATGCGAAGAGATCGGCACAGCTTGATCAAAGAAGGAATTTATCAACTAGAAATCAATTTTGTGGATATCACACAACAAATGTTTTCACCCCCCTTAGCGTTAAAAGCACTAAACGAATGGACTTATTAATTGATACTGTACTGAAAAATTTAATAAAACATAAATTCGAGTTGAAGGCAGAAAACGATTGTTTTTGCGAAAATCATCATACAGAACGGATAGTGAGCGCTTTGATCAACTGTTTTCTGAGAATAAGGACGGATTTGCAAGGGTTATTGATTACAGCGTCAACTGGTATCTAATGTTAATTGATCATTTTTCTGACGCAAATTGCTGTATCACCCGATAAACTTGATACTGAAGTCGATATTCCGGAAGTCGTCAATCTCGTGTTTTTTCAAGAAAGGACGTTCGACATCAAAGTTTTGGCAAATAATTCGGTTCAGAACACGCTTATATAAAGACTTACTAGGATTGGAGAAGTTAATACGCATTCACCTTTTTGGCAATTTTGGTAATTTTGAGTTTTTCTGCGAAAATCCAAAAGGAATGGAAGGAAATAGTTTAACGGAACGGTTGTTTAACATCGAAGTCGAAATCATTAAAGAACTTTAGCATTTGCAGCACCAAGAAGAAAAGTATATGGGTTAAAAACGGAGTTATGGAATAAAAGTTGAAAGAACCGTTTAAAAGTGCAGGAAGCATTATAGACTTGTTTAAAGACAACATGGATGATCGTGAGGAAAATGATCTGTATTCGATAATTTAACACAAAATTGTGAAGATATTGTCGGTGCTTAATGGAATACATCTATTATTTCTTTTACCTTCATTACAAAAGAGGCATCTTAGATGTTGAACAAGATCTTAGATGCCTCTCTAATGTGGAATTTTGGAGATTTGCCGGTCAATCTTCTAGATAAAATTGAGATGGAATAAGGGGTAAGTTATTTTTGCAGTATTCAACATAAACATCTGAAAAAAATTTCCCCATCTGGATTATAAAAGCGAAAACCTGGATCCGATTATATCTTCAAAGAGTGAATAAGATGCATCACTTGCTTCGTCTGGTTGTACAATAGCTGTTTTGCCTGATCCATACATTCCTCAATCGTCAATGGTTTAGTAATAATCGAAAAGCATCCGTGAAATTTGCTGCGGAGCACATCCAAATTGCCTGCAAGCGAGCCGGATATTAATATCGTTGGAACTCCGTATATTTGAGCGAGATCAGCGATATAGCCGGGCGCTTTTCCGTATAATGTTTGTTCATCGCTTTGTCCTTCTCCTGTAATGACAAGATCCGCCTGCTCTATTGCTTCCTTCAAGTTCGAAGCTTCTGCTACAAGCTCAGCACCGGATATAAGCTTTGCGCCTAGTACAAGGAATGCAAATCCCAAGCCTCCTGCTGCCCCTGCACCTTTCACGTTATTGAAGACTTTTCCTTGCTGCTTCTCAATAAGAGCAGCAAATCGGGCCAATGCTTCGTCGTAAATCGGTATTTGTTTGCTGCTGGCACCTTTTTGCGGTCCGTAAACTGCGCTGGCACCTTTTTCACCACATAGCGGATTGTCCACATCACAAGCAACCTTTATTGTAATATGTTCCAATCTCGGATCCAAACGGTCGAAACTTACTTGATTGACCTCCAATAAATCTTTTCCGAAAATCCCCGCTTCTTTTCCTTCTTTATCCCAAGCTTTCATGCCAAGCGCCTGTAAAAAGCCAAGGCCCCCATCATTTGTAGCACTGCCGCCAAGCCCGATAATAAACGATTTACAGCCTTTATCCAATGCATCTTTCATCACTTCGCCAAGTCCGAAAGTAGTGGTCACATCCGGGTTTCGTTGTGAAGGAGGCACTTGGACAAGCCCAGCGATATTGGCAACTTCAATAGCAGCTGTATTGTTTTCGAGGATGGCATAATATGTTTTTATTTTTTTGCCCAAGGGGCCTGTACAGGTTACCTCAATGCGATCCCCGGCTGAAGAGGCTAACAATGCATCGACTGTTCCTTCTCCGCCGTCAGCCATTGGTTTTGTTCTTACTGTATCACCATAATGAAGGTCAAGTATTGCTTGTTTCATAATATTTGCTGCTTGAGAAGAGGTCAGACTCCCTTTAAAAGAATCAGGTGCTACGACAATATTCATTTTAGCTGCCTCCTTTGTTTGTCTGATATCCTTCCGAATTTTTAAAAACGATAGAGTAAACGAGATAAATGGAATTAATTACACTCAGCATATTGATTTCTTCCAAAATAGGTGATTTAAAGGATTCTAGTTTGCAGCTGCTCACTTTGATGATTTGTTTCGCATGCTGTGCTAAATAGCCTTTTTCATTGCCTGTAATCGCAACGATAGGAATACCTCTCTTCTTTAATACCTTTACTAGCTGAACGATAAATCTTGTTTCTCCGGAAAAAGAAATGACAACGGCTAAATCTCTGGGCGTAAGTGATTCTGCTTCGGAAATTTGATTTTCATGGTTGCTGTACGCAGTAGCATATTTGCCCAGACGAATAAATTTGAATTGTGCATTTCTTGCAATGAGATGCGAAAATGTTACCCCAAAAAAAGCAACTTTTTTTGAGTGATGAATTTCGTGAACAACTTGAATGATTTCCTTTGAGCGGAGAAATTGCTCTGTTTGCTTCAGAGAAGCATGTAATTCGTCATAATATTCGTTTATTTGTTTTAGATTAAATTTCGTTTTAAGGTTTTGATAGTCTACTTCGGTATCATTAAATTCAATAAATGATCTGGCATATTCTTTAAGCTCTTTAAACGTAATATTTTCAAAGCGCTGGCAAAATCGAGTGATCGTTGCAGGTGATGTATGGCACGCTTCAGCTAATTCATAAATGGACATTTTCGGGATTTTTTCCACATTCCTCAAAATATATTCGGCAATAATGATTTCTGATTTTGTTTGGTCTGTTGAAGATTCAATGAAGTTTAATAATTTAGCCATAAAGTTGTACATCGAATCACTCCGGATTTCATATTTATTGTACGCTCTATTATAAATGACCATGAAAAAAGTTTCATAAAATGAAATTTTTCCTGTCTTTGTTTTTTCGTTCGTTAAGATATCGGTAGAAGCAGTTACATGAAAAATTACTACCAGGAGCTGAAACACAATGAAAAAATTCAATGTACTTATTGTTGGCGGGGGGAGTACTTGGACGCCAGGGCTTTTAAAAGCAATTTGCTCGCGTCAAGATACTTTCCCGATCAACCGATTGGTCATGTATGATATCAATTACGAACGCCAAAAAATAATTGGCGAATTTGCGAAAGTGCTCTTTAAAGAAGAGTACCCTGACATTCATTTTAGCTATACAACAGATAAAGAGGAAGCATTCACGGAAGATATCGATTTTGTTTTTGTGCAAATGCGTACTGGCGGCTATGAAATGCGTGAAAAAGACGAAAAGATCCCGTTGAAACTAGGGGTTATCGGTCAGGAAACATGCGGGCCGGGCGGTTTTGCTTACGGTATGAGATCGATCCGCGATATGATTCAATTGGTCAAGGATGTCAGAAGCAAAACGAAAGACGCATGGATTTTAAACTACACAAATCCTGCTGCTATCGTTGCGATTGCGTTACAGCAAATGTTTCCTGATGATAAAAGAATCCTCAATATTTGCGACCAGCCTGAAAACTTGCTTCGTTCGTACGGCCGTTTATTAAATATGAATGAACGTGATTTTGATCCTGTATACTTCGGATTAAATCACTTTGGCTGGTTTACTCATTTATATGATCCGCAAGGCAATGACAAATTGCCTGAGTTAAGGGAAATGATTTTGAAAAACGGCTTCCGTCCGGCTGACTACGAGCAAAGGGATAAATCATGGCTCGAAACGTATGCCATGGTGCAGCAAATGGTGCGAGATTTTCCGGACTATTTGCCGAATACGTATTTACAGTATTATTTATATCCAGATAAAGTGCTGAAAAAATTGAATCCGGATTTTACGCGTGCAAATGAAGTACAAGCCGGAAGAGAGAAACGCGTATTTGAAGATTGTGTGCGCGTTGCTGAAACAGGAACTGCAAAAGATTCCAACGTAGTAGCAAATGATGCACATGGCGAGTTTATCTTAATTGTTGCAGAATCCATTGCATACAACAAAGGCGACAATTTTATTGTCATTTTGAAAAATGATGGAATCATCAGCAATTTGCCGGATGATGCGATGGTTGAAGTGGCTGCAAGTATAACCTCAAACGGGCCTAGACCATACGCAGTTGGAGAAATTCCAACATTCTATAAAGGATTGATTGAAGGGCAATATGCGTATGAAAAACTTACTGTGGAAGCATATATGGAAGGCTCATACGCCAAAGCGCTGCAAGCTTTAACTTTAAATCGTACAGTGGTATCTGCAGCAAAAGCAAGAGAGGTATTGGATGCCTTAATCGAAGCCAATAAAGAATACTGGCCGGAATTGCGATAATAACTTGTCCGTGCAGGGAGCCGTTATGACTCCCTGCTTGAAAAATAGCTGGAATGTATCCGTTTTCTATATATTATCTAGAAGGGGAGCTATGAAATGAAGAAGGTATTTAACTTTGATTTCTTTCAGAGAATTGGCAAAACTTTTATGGTTATAATTTCTTTGCTTCCTGCAGCCGGTTTATTGCTGGGAATCGGTACAACGTTACAATCTCCGTATTTAATCGAATATTTGCCTTTTTTAGATTCAGGATTTTGGAAAACGATTTCTGATTTAATGAAGGGTGCAGGAAAAGCGATATTTGGAAACTTAGGTGTTTTGTTCGCTATCGGTATAGCGGGGAGCTGGACCGGTGGAAAAGCGGCAGCCTCCTTATCAGCACTTGTTGGTTATTTAGTTATGCATACCGTTATCGGGATTGTCCTTGGAATCACGCCGGAAAACGTATCGGAGCCAGGGCGTGTACTTGAGTTAGGGATCCCGACACTTCAAATCGGTGTTTTTGGCGGTATCATCATCGGGTTTGTAGCAGCAGTTCTTTATGAAAAATATCATGATTTCAAAATGCCGGAAATGCTGTCCTTTTTCGGCGGTTCACGATTTGTTCCTATTATAACAGCAGGTTATTCAATCATTATTGCACTGATTTTGGCCTTTGTTTGGCCGCATGTACAAGACGGCATTTATGCACTTGGAGCTGCCTTATCTGGAGAAAATACGCCGCCGCTTTACATGTTCATTTATGGACTAGTAGAACGTGCCCTTATTCCGTTTGGATTGCATCATATTTTCTATATTCCAATTCGTTTTTCGGAAGTTGGCGGAACGTATACAACACTTGCTGGATCTGTCGTTTCCGGGGATACGGCAATGTATATGGCTCAGCTTGCGGATAAACAAGTAAATGATGCCGTTGAAATAACAGCAGGAAGATTTATGGCAGGGAAATTCCCGTTCGTCCTGTTTGGTCAGCCAGCGGTAGCGTTAGCAATGTATCACATGGCAAAACCGAAAAACAAAAAAGCTGTAGCAGGCTTATTGTTGACTGCTGCGGGAACAGCATTTTTTACAGGAATTACAGAGCCGCTTGAATTCACGTTCTTGTTCGTAGCGCCATTATTATACGTTTTCCACACATTAATGGCAGGGCTGTCATTTATGCTGATGTATGTTTTAGATGTGAATGTTGGATATGCCGGCGGATCCGGAATCATTGATTTTATCTTATTTGGTATATTACCTGGTGTTGGAGAGCCATGGTGGTATGTCATTATCGTTGGTCTGGCAATGGCTGTTGTTTACTACGTTGTATTCAGATGGGCTATTAAAAAGTGGGATCTTCTTACACCAGGACGCGGAGATGAAGATTCGAACAGACTTTATACTAGAAAAGATTACGAAGAAAAAACAAATAGAAAAAGTGATGAATCTGTTGTCAATCAAAAAGCGTATGAAGTATTAGCAGCACTTGGCGGAAAAGAAAATATCAATAATCTTGATGCATGTATTACACGTTTAAGAGTAGGTGTAAAAAACAAAGGCGCTGTTAATAAAGAAAAACTGAAAGCCCTTGGTGCTTCAGGCGTATTGGAGGTAGGAAATGGAGTTCAAGCAATATTTGGACCTACTTCAGACACGTTAAAAAATCAAATTTTAGATATCATGAATCAGGAAACAAACGAATATAAAGAAGAATCAACTATTAGTGTCGTAGCGCCATTATCAGGAAAGGTTGTTGCATTGGAAGAAGTGCCTGATGAAGTTTTCTCTCAAAAAATGATGGGCGACGGCATTGCTGTTCAACCAACAAGCGGAGATGTCTATTCTCCGGTTGACGGTGAAATCGTCGATGTATTCCCAACCAAGCATGCCATTACACTTCGTTCAGATGAAGGAGCAGAGCTGTTGATTCATTTGGGACTAGAAACAGTGAACTTAAAAGGAGAAGGCTTTGAAATAAAAGTTTCACCTAAAGACATTAGCATTGCATAAATATAGTTAGAATTTTCTGTTAATTAATTTTTGTGAATTTGTGCCAAAAAGACAAAACCTAAAGAAAGGTGGCACTGCCTATTTGGTAAATATATACAGTTAAACCAGAGCGACAACGACAAAAGGGAGATTATGGACTGGCTCGCCCATCAAATTTTCGCAACCAAACATAAGCTGGTTTCCACAGAGCTCTCTTTAACCAACGAGTAATTCGAAGTAGGGATTTCTTACTTTTCATCTCCAATTGAATGAGAACATGTAAGCAATACGTGATAAGGGCTAAGAAAATTTGATTTTGAATAGCTGTTTCACTCATTCCATAAAAGTGCTTAATTTCTACGTGTTGCTTGAGCCATTTGAAAAAGAGTTCAATAGCCCAGCGAGATCGGTAAATATCACTTATCTCTTCTGGTTTTAAATCAAATCGGTTGGTGATGAAACGAAGTAAGTTCCCTTTTGTGTCCATAACTTCTAGTAGACGAAAGACATTTTCAGTACGATTTTGTGTGGTACCAATGTAGACCATTTTATCGGATAGAACGTGACAATCATCAGGAAGTGAAAATGTATAGACTTCACGAATGACTGCGTTTTTCTTCAGTCTTGAAACGAAGAAATAGCCATCATCTGTCATCCGATCAAAACGTTCATAGTCCACATAACCGCGGTCAAACACATACATGGCTTCTTGATCATCCACTAGGACTTCGAGTTGATTTCGGTCATGTTCTTTTGCTGTCGTAATCACTGCTTTTTCAGGATAGACGGTGTCTTTATCCATGAAAACGAGCCGTAAGTGTAGCTTTACACCAGCTTTTGTTTTCCGGAATTTTGCCCATTTATAATTGGTCAAGTTCAACGGGAGTGTACTTGAATCAATGATTTTCAGTGGCATATTCTTTCCGTTTTTATAATGGTACCGTTGAATTTTCCAAACAAGATCCAAGAACAAATTTGCAAGAATTAGTGGGTGGATCTGATTGTTTTTTCGGGATAGCTGAGAGGCACTTATCGATTCAAATCCGAGTGCTTTTTGAAGATCTTCGTCTACAAGTGCATCACTCATTTCCTCTAAGCTCTTAAATTCGAGCAGCTGGGCTACCAATAAAAGTTTAATATAGGCTTCTGTTGTCAGCTTTTTTGTGTAATAGTCCTGTTTCAATTCTTTGACTTGTTCGCTAAGTTTTTGAATATTTATGGGTGAAACCCATTTACCAAATGATGAAATTAGTGTATTCTTGTCCATAACGCTTATCCTTTACGATTGGATTTGGACAGGAACCACCTGTACTTCCATTGTAAAGGATTTTTTTGTTTCGAAATCAATAAAAAATTGAACATTCTTAGTATTTTGAATCATCAGATTTAATTACTGCAATGCTAGTGATGTCGACTATATCAATTATAGAAGAGGGAAATGGTGTAAGGAAAATATCGAAATAATTTACTTACATGAAGAAATAAAAACATCCATGAGTAATTTTACTCCCCACCCATGCATGAAAATCCATCATTCCTTCCCATAATGGATATGAACGCAAACAGTTTTGAAAGACGTTCTCTTTAATGGTGGTTCGACCCTGTAATAAAAACTGTTTGAGTCCATTTGGTGTTCCACCCATTGTCAGCCCTTTTCGTGTGAAAAGGTGACTACGAACAGAAAAATGCCTAACGTGCAAATGGACTCCCTGTTTGCGAATTTATCGATGGAAGGAGTAAGAATCATGGATGTTCTTTATCATCGTTGTGCAGGATTAGATATCCATGCCGAAACAATTGTCGTTTGTGCTCTTCTTGGAGAGGAAGAACACGTTCAAAAGGAAGTTGAAACATTTCCTACTTTCACGAAAGACTTGTTTCGTCTTCTGAAATGGTTAGAAGATCGTGGTGTCACTCATATTGCGATGGAGAGTACGGGCGTTTACTGGAAACCTGTGTTCAATATTTTGGAAGATTACTTTGACATTACACTTGCCAACGCTCAGCGAATCAAAAATGTACCGGGGAGAAAAACCGATGTTTCCGATGCAGAATGGATCGCCAAATTGTTGCGTTACGGATTGATCGAGAAGAGTTTCGTACCTCCTGAGAACATTCGAGAATTACGGGATTTAACTCGCTTGCGCAAAAAATGGATCGGGCAGTTAACCGCGGAGAAAAACCGCATTCAAAAAGTGTTGGAATGTTCCAATATCAAGTTAAGTTCCGTGATTTCGGATGTATTTGGTGTATCTGGGCGAAAGCTACTGGAACGTTTAATGAAACAGGGATACATCGAAGAAACCGAAGTCGATGCTTGCATTCACAGGAGTATGAAGAGGAAAAAACAACAAATTCAGGATTCTCTCTTTGGTACATTGACCAACCATCAACTGTTCATGATTCGCCAATCGTGGAAGCACATCGAATCGTTGGAAAGTTTACTTCGAGACATCGAAGAACGAATCGACCAACTCTTACAAGTATACAAACAAGAGATGGAGCTTCTTGTGACCATACCGGGGGTCAAGAAGGAAACCGCTGCCGTGATTATCGCTGAAATCGGAGTCGATATGGGACAATTTCCAACGTCTCAACACCTCGCTTCATGGGCGGGAGTCGCGCCGGGAAATCATGAAAGTGCTGGAAAACGAAAAAGTACCCGAACGACGAAGGGGAATCCGCATATCAAATCGGCGTTATGTGAGGCGGCTTGGGCTTTGTCTCGATGTAGGAATCAACGTTTGGCAGCGAAATATTGGTCATTGGCGGCACGCAGGGGAAAGAAAAAAGCACTCGTTGCGATCGCGCACCGAATGCTTACCATCATTTACTGCATCATTTCTCGAAAAGAACCGTTTCGAGAGCAGTAAATAAATTAGTATAACCAAAAAGGTTCAGAAATATACGAGATACCTAAAAATAAGGTAGCTCTGCTTTCCTATTTCCTTTTTTTGGTCGTTAATAGGGTATCCAATTTGATTGTGGGGTATACCGCTTCAGCCATGGTTAATTGATTTTCACAGAAAAAGGATGATTGATATTTAGAAGACATTAAGCCAGTTTAGGAAATTATTTGTATTTTTGAACAAAATGTTAAATTATACAAAAAATATTGAAATAAAAGATGGTATTGGTAGAATTTAAATGGATTGTAAAAATTTATATTCCTCTTTAAAGGAGGTGCAGACGGTGATAAAAACGATTTACACCCTTGGAAATAAGTATTTAATCGAAGAAAAACCAGCTGTTATTCAAGCAATAACGCTGCCTATTGCAAGATCATATGATTCAACTAAATATGTAATCATTGTCGACTTTTCTATTAAAGATAAAAAAGTCAAAATAACGCCAAAAGAAATAAGCGAATCTACCTCATTAGAGTTGCTATGGATTGGTACAGCGGATGGAGCAGCGAGCCCACAATGGTTTGGAACGGTGAGCAATGTCGAATATTTGCTTAGTCAAACAATTACAAATCTTCTCGAACGTTGGAATCAAGAGGATTCCTATTATTCTCTTTTAAAGAGAGCACAAGATGTTTTTTTCTTGGATCTTGGCGCGGCCAAAAAATCAGATGAACGATACCGCTATGTTTTTAATCCAGCATATGTTGGCGGCGAATTGACGGAAAAAGAGGCGAAAAAAGCGGTTAAGGAAGCAGCGAAGCAGTTTCAAGCTTTTATTGAAAAAGAAGCCAATGTTAGCATCAAAGATGTCCTCTTGTATTCCCTTGCCATTAACGGACAGCTCGCAGTTTCGCAGCCAGAATATGAACGGCTTGTTATTGCAGAGAAACTAAGTGTATTTGAAGAGTCGAAAAAGGGAGTATGCGCCCTTACAAACAAAGAAGACTTTGTGACAGGAGAAACGACAAAACTGAAATTTAACTACTACATAAACGATAAAATCAGCTTTGCGAGCGACCTTGAGAAAAAATCATTCGTTAAAAACTTATCCATCAGCAAAGATGCCTATCAAGCGATTATGGCAGGAGAAGCGTACATTCTCCGCAACTTCAATACTCGTTTCAGCGGCCTTCCTTGTTATATCATCCCAGACTTTTTATATGATGTGCCGTTTGAAGATGCTCCGCTTCAAGATATTAGCAAACGCATTAACCAGTTTGTTCGAACTGTAAAAACAGTCGAAACGGCAGAAGCATTGCATCGAGACGTAGAAGACTACAAAGAATTTGAAGATCAAATGGACAACCATATTTCGCTACATTTTCTTTTTTACACAAAAGCGCAGTCAGCTTTAAAGGTGAATAAACTGTTATCCGATGTTCCTCTCACTCATTTGCGCCGACTAGGTTACGAGATGCGAAAAGCAGGGGAAATAGGACAACACTTTTTTGGCAATGAAAAATTCAATCTCGGCTTGGAATCGATCTATTACTTAATTCCGATGCGGGTTCAACGTGGGGAAAACTTTGAAAAACGTAAAATTTTGCAAGTATATGAGTCGCTATTAATAAATAAAACGCTTTCATACCAATGGTTGATCACGCAATTTGTGCAGCTTGCCAAAGTGCATATGTATGCTAACTATAACCTTTATCAATATAGTAACGACAAGGAAGAATCCAATGATTTTCGATTAGTGAATGCGATGGTGCGAGCGCAATTGTTCTTAAAAATGCTGCAAAACCTTAACTTAATTAAGGAGGAAAGGGAGATGACAAAGGTTGCATATGATTTGCCTGATGCCCACATGGTCGAATATATGGAAACCATGAATTATAACGTCGCGCAAAGTTCTTTATTTTTACTTGGGTATTTAATTGCAAAAATTGGAACTGAACAAGTTCGGAGAGCAAAAGAACGTGCAGAAGCGTTTGGACAAGTCCGAAGCGGCAAAACAGTAAATAAGCCGATTTTATCGAAGATTAATTATCATGGTATGAATAGGCAAAAACTGATCATGCTTTCAAACGAAGTATTTGAAAAGCTGAGACAACTGAAAATTGCTTCTTTGCAAATTGAAGCTGTTTATGTGGAACATAAACGTCTCTTTGATTCAGCATTGCAGGGAAAATGGAATTTAAGTGATCGCGAAAACGTTTTTTATTTGCTTTCAGGCTACGCATATGGTACAAAGCGGATTTTAAACAGCAGCAAAAAGGATAATTCCGACCCTGTTTTTGAAAATGAAAAATAAAGTATTACGAATGGAAAGGAAGAAGAGATTCCCCAAATACTGCGAAAAGTCCAATCCTGTATAAGATGAGGGGAGTTCTTCCTTCCAAATAGTAAACAATTGGTCAAGGCATTTGGATAAACTGCAAAATCTCTTAAAAAATCATTTCTAACATTAATTATACACGAGGAGGAATGAAAAAAATGAATAATAGCGATATTTTATTCCTTTATGATGCAAAGTTAACAAACCCGAACGGCGATATTGATGAAGAAAACCGCCCGCGCATGGATTATGAACGTTCATTAAACTTAGTGAGTGATGTGCGTTTAAAACGATATATTCGCGATTATTTGGAACAGCTCGGAAACGAAATTTTTGTAGGCAAAGTCGATGGAGAAACGGTCAATGCGACAGAACGCATTAAGCGTTTATTTGAGAAAAAGTATGATGGAAAAGTGAACCTTAATAAACTATCAAAAGAGGAACAAAACTGGATGCTTGAGCAATTTACTGATGTCCGCATGTTCGGTGCGACAATGCCGATTAAATCGGAGGATAAAGGAAGCTCCATGACGTTTACTGGTCCGATTCAGTTTAACTGGGGCTACTCGTTAAATAAAGTCACGCTTGTCGAATCGGCAAGTATTACCTCACATTTCGGTTCCGATGATAAAAATGACGGCGGTACTATCGGCAAAGACTATCGTGTCTATTATTCATTTTTGGCGTTTCATGGCATCATAAGCGGTCATCGCGCGGTGCATACGAGATTGACCGAAGAAGATGTCCGTTTATTTGATCAAGCGGTTGTTAAAGCGATTCCATTGAGCGCAACACGAAGCAAAGTCGGACAATACCCTCGTCTTTACTTACGTGTAGAATATCATTCTCCTGAATTTATTGCCGGAGATTTGCGAGATTTGGTGAGTTTAGAGGAAACAGAAGGGCTGCGCAGCATTTCCGAAGTTAATTTGCATGTTGATGCACTTGTGAATAAACTTTTGGAAGTAAATGGTGAAATTGCCCGCATCCATTACTGGCAAGATTCTAATTTATTGTTGAATTATGAAGGACAAAAAGGGATGCTAACAGCTCTTCTTCCATCCGAGTTGGCGGATAAACTCGTTCCTGTATTGTAAAAAAGGGTGACGTTTATGAAGATACTTATTTTTGACCTTATCGGGAAGATGGGACATTTCCGAAAAATCGATACGAACTCATCTTCGCTTTCGTACTCCTTTCCGCCGCGAACAACGATTGTTGGCATACTCGCTGGTATTTTAGGAATGGAGCGCGACAGTTATTATGAAGTGTTTTCACCGAATCAATGCCAAATTGCGCTATCTGTTCGCACGCCGATTCGCAAAGTGATGCAAACAGTCAATTATATGTTTGTAAAGTCAAAAGCCCATTTAAACAATAGCGGAGGACATACGCAAATTCCCCTTGAGTTAGTGCTTCCCGGGGGAGAAGAAGCCAATGTGCGGTACCGCATTTATTTTTCCCACTCTGACCGATCTATCTATGAAAGCGTGAGGGGAAGAATCCAATCAAGCCGATGTGTTTATCCGCCGTATTTAGGGCTTTCTGAATTACTTGGACAGTTAAACTGGGTTGCCGAAGCAGAGGGAACGGTAATGGAAAGTCGTGATGCGGTGCCGATCCATTCTGTTGTGCGAATTCCTAATTTGCGTGAGCGATCGATCCAATTTTCAAAGGAAACTCGCTTTTTAAAAGAATTTATGACACGCCAGTTTACAAATGAGCGGATGATTCAAGAAACAGACTATTACTTGTTTGAACAATCACGGCAATTCATCGCGATTCCGGCTGTACCATATGTATCCGTTGCTTATGGGGGAGAAAAAGAAAACATTTTATGGATGTAAGGCAGCGGTGACCTCATCGCTGCTTTATTTCTAGGGGGGAAGCATATGTATTTGTCTCATAATCATCCAGAGAAAAAATTGACTGTACATTTAAAGGAAGTATACGAATATTTGCAAGATATGCTTAAGCATGTGCCGTTGTCTAAGGGAGATCGGGCGACGCTTGAATATATAGGCAAAATTGTTGCGGTGTCACACGATTTCGGTAAATATTTATCATACTTTCAGGATTATTTGCAAACAGGTGAAGCAAGGGGAGATTTACATCATCATTCCTTTATTTCTGCCGTGTTTGCCGCCCATCTTTTGCGCCATCCGGTGAACTTAAATGCTTCTTGGTTTGAATTTGCCCCGCTATTAGGCTACTTCGTCGTTATGCACCATCATGGGAATTTGCGCGATATTTCTTTAGATGTAACAAAATCGCGCCATATTGCAGAAAATACCGTACAAGATTCATTATATTACCGAGTCATTACATTAAAACAGCAAATCGATGATATAAAGAACCATGCTTCTGCGATTTTGGAAGATTTATCTCCTTTATGGGATGAACTGTCCATTCCATTGTCCCTTTCTGAAGAACTGCACAATTTCCTTCAAGACTATGAAAAAACGTTCGATGAGGTATACCGCCAATATTATTTGATCGATAAACGAAGAAAACAAGAATTGACGAGGGAGCTTTACTATTATGTGTTGTTGTTATATTCCGTGCTTATTGATGCCGATAAACTATCGGCCGCAAATATTGAGCGAAAGCCGCGTGTTTATATTCCAGCTCATCTTGTTGACCGGTATCGAGAAGCGAATTTTGATGTGAACGTGACAGAAGGGACGAACGGGTGGCGCAATCGGATGTACAACGTAGTGATGGAACGAATAGAGGGGCTTTTTAAAACAAAACCAGAACAGCGATTATTCACATTAACGGCGCCGACTGGAGCGGGAAAAACGTTGCTATCGCTTTCGGTTGCTTTAAAATGGCGTGAGCAAGCAGAAAGGCAGTATGGCTATTCACCAAAAATTATTTACGCTCTGCCGTTTACAAGCGTTATCGATCAAAATGAAAAAGTAATCCGTGATTTGTTAAGCCAGTTGGATGATTTTCATGCAAATGAACAGCGGTATTTAGTTAAGCATCACCACTTATCTGCGTTTCAATACAAAACTGAAAATGACGAACTGCCTCTCCGCAAAGCATTGTTGCTGACGGAAAGCTGGGAGGCAGAGCTGATTGTCACGACATTTGTACAATTGTTTCATACACTGATTGGCTATGAAAACCGCGCGTTAAAAAAATTCCATCAAATTGCCGGAAGCATTATCATTCTCGACGAAATTCAAAACGTGCCGATTGAGTATTGGCCTTTGTTGCGTTCCGTGTTGTACAAAATGGCAGAATTGTTTTCCTGTAAAATTTTGTTGTTAACAGCAACGCAGCCGCTTATTTTCCCCAAAGGTGAAACGGTTGAACTTTTGGAATCGGTAATGGTAAAGCCAATTGACTTTTTTAAAGAAATGGAACGGGTCGAGCTTCATTGGCTAGGAGGGGATAAAGGCGCATACAGTCCCGCAGAATGGATGGAACTGTTTCAAAACCGTTTTGAAGATGGAAAAACTTATTTGGCGATTTTTAACACAATTAAAACATCGATTGAAATTTATGAAGGGATAAAAGAATGGCTAAAAGAACGCAGTTATGACGTAATCTACCTTTCTACAAATATTGTGCCTTGTGAGCGGAAATGCCGCATTGAACAAATAAGACAGCTTTTAAAAGAGAAGAAGAAAGTTGTTGTTATTTCAACGCAAGTTGTCGAAGCAGGAGTCGATGTTGATTTTGACGTGGTGTATCGCGACTTAGGACCTATTGATTCCATTGTCCAAGCGGCGGGACGCTGCAATCGTAACGGAAAGTTACATGGACTTGGCAAGGTTTATATAACGCCAATTGAGCGAGATGGAAAGTTAGAATCACAATATGTGTATAAGGGTGTTCATACAAATATAGCGAAGGAAGTGCTACCGAAAACACCGGTATCTGAGCATCAATTTTTTGATATCATTATGCAATATTTTACTGAAGTGCGCGGCAAAAAATCGTTCGATGCTTCCGATGGGATTATAAGTGCGATTGAAGAACTAAAATTTGATGCAAAAGATAAGTCGGGAAGCAAAAATAAGCCCAAATATGTATCGGAATTTCAATTGATTGAAAACGCGCATCAAGCAGTGGATGTGTTTGTCGAAGTAGATGACCAAGCGATGGACATTTGGCAGCAATATATTCAGCAGGTGATTGAGGAGAAAGACTTAGAAACTCGGTTTGAAAACTATTTGCGTTTGAAAAAAGACGTGCGCCAATATGTCATTTCCGCTCCGATTAAACTTGTAAAGAATCTGGATCGGGATTTATACGAAAAAACGAAAATGATTCATTTATCCAACGATATACTAAACCAATATTACAACAGCGAATATGGACTGATTCGCTCAAGCGAGATGGTGAATGCATGGACTATGTAATGGATGTAAATGGAACACATATTTGGTACTACTTCATCTGCAAGCGCGAGGTTTGGCTGATTACACATCAGATCGCCGCCGACCAAGAGGATGATAACCTCGAAATTGGCCGTTTTATCTCGGAAACAAGCTATCAGCGTCAGAAGAAAGAAATGCTGATCGGCAATATTAAAGTGGACCGCATTCGCCGCGAAGGGGATACGCTTGTTGTCGGTGAAGTAAAAAAATCATCCACATACGAAAAAAGTGCCTATTACCAATTATTGTTTTATCTTGACACATTGCGAAAAATGGGAATTGAGGCAAAAGGGGAGCTTTTATTTCCAAAAGAAAAGAAAGTAACGAAAGTGGAATGGACAGAAGAAGGAAAACGGGTATTGGAAGAGGCGATAGCTGAAATTCGCCGCATCGCCCGTTTGCCTGTACCGCCAGAGCCAAAGAAAATGGGATTTTGCCGAAGCTGTGCCTATCGTGAATATTGTTTTGCGGAGGAATCATGATGAAAAAGACGCTCTATATTTTTCAAAGCGGCGAACTAAGTCGCGAAGACAACAGTATTTGTTTTGAGACAACTGAGCGTAAACGGAAGCTTCCTGTTGAAGATATCAATGATATTTATATTTTTGGAGAAGTGAATGCAACGAAGAAGTTTTTAGAACTGATGGCACAAAAAAATATCTGCATTCACTATTTTAATCATTACGGCTATTACACGGGAACGTTTTATCCGCGCGAGCATTTAAATGCGGGTCACGTCATTTTAAAACAGGCCGAAGCGTATTTGAATCCAGAAAAACGTCTTGCTTTAGCGCGAAAATTCATTGAAGGTTCGATCGGGCAAATGATACAAGTGCTGAAATATTATCAAAACCGTGTTAAAACCAATAACGAGAAGTTTAAGGAGATGATTTTGGATTTCCAATCAAGCCGGGCGAAACTGGAACAATGGACAAGCGTCGAGGAAATGATGTCAACAGAAGGGCATGTACGCGAGAAATATTACAGCATGTTTGATGATATTTTAAATCATAACCGAGACTTTTTGTTTGAAAAGCGCTCGAAGCGGCCGCCGCTCAATCGTTTAAACGCAATGATTAGTTTCGGGAATCAGATTTGCTATACAACGGTGCTAAGTGAAATCTACAAAACGTATTTAGACCCGCGTATCGGGTTTTTGCACGCGACTAATTTTAGAAGATTTTCTTTAAACCTAGATGTTGCGGAAATTTTTAAACCGATTATGGTCGATCGCCTCATTTTTACTCTTGTAAATAAAAAGATGATTACGAAAAAAGATTTTGACAAACATATGGAAGGAATTTTGTTATCGGAGGAGGGGCGGAGAAAATTTATCGAGGAATTGGACAAGCGCATGAAAACAACAGTCAATCACAGGCATCTTGGTAAGTCTGTCTCATACCGTCGTCTCATTCGTCTCGAGCTTTATAAAATTCAAAAGCATCTTCTCGGCGAAAAAGAATATGAGCCGTATCGCTCGTTATGGTAGGTGTTGCTATGTTTGTGATACTAGTCTATGATTTTGATAAAAAACGTGTCGCGAAAGCGTTAAAGATCGCAAGGAAATATTTATATTGGGTGCAAAACTCGGTGTTGGAAGGGGAAATTTCCGAAGCAAACTATGTAAAGTTAAAAATGGAGCTGGCGAACATCATGGATCCCGATACAGATTCTGTAGTGTTTTATACGTTTCGCACGCAAAAATATTCGAAGCGGGAAGAGATGGGATTACGCAAAGGTGGAGAAGACAACATTTTATAGGAGGAACAGATGAGGCTTACGATTCGATTTAGACCAAAAAATGGAACCCTTATATTACCTATCAACTATGAAGAAGTGTTGCAAGGATTTTTATACCGCTCCATTCAAGATTTTGACCTTGCGGATTTTTTGCATAACGTTGGATATAAGAAGGAAAAGCGGCGGTTTAAAATGTTTACATTTAGCCGTTTGTATGGAACATACCGCATTCATCGTCATGAGAAAAAAATCGAGTTTTTTGACCAAGTAACATGGTATGTTTCTTCTATGTTAGATTCGCTTATTGTGGATTTAGCGAGAAACTATTTATTGAAAGAACAATTCATGTTAAACGGACAGCCGATTCATATCGAGGAGACAGTGGTAAAACCATTAAAGATCGCGGAAAAACATACTTATCAAATTCGTATGCTATCGCCACTTACGGTTTATAGCACTTATGAAAACCGATACGGTGAAAAGCGAACGCATTTTTTCTCGCCGTTTGATCTTGTTTTTTCAGATATGGTAGAGAAAAATTTTTGCAATAAGTTTCAAGCCTATTTTCAAGAACAGCCAACAGAGAGAGTAACTATTAAGCCGATAAAAGTAACGGAAAAAGATAAAGTTGTTACAGTGTTTAAAGAGTTTCGTATCAATGCATGGAATGGAACTTACGAAATTCAAGCTCCGCCTTCTTATTTGAAATTTATGTATGACGTCGGCATCGGGGCCAAAAATTCACAAGGATTCGGTATGTTTGAAATCATAGAATAGTTTTCTTTCTTTGTCGTCGATCCTCAATAGCGCACTAATCCCAGGGGATCGACGACACTTCATTTTTCAGAGTAACGATATAAAAAATACAGAAAATACAAGGAAAACAAAGAATTGATAAAATTGACTGTTTACGCTAAAATGAAAATAACAAAATTTCCATTATTATCAAAACCTTGCACCATCAATGATTTTTGGGGTTTTTATCTTAACTATGAGGGATTGAAACTGGCTCAAATGAGCTCCAAAACTCAGCAGGTATGGAGTTTTTATCTTAACTATGAGGGATTGAAACTTGGATGAAACAGGGGACATCATCGGAAAAATAGCGTGTTTTTATCTTAACTATGAGGGATTGAAACATCGATGAAACAGGCGAATACCCGTGGACATGGAACGTTTTTATCTTAACTATGAGGGATTGAAACATGATATTCGGATTGATTTGAAGGCGAATGAACGACGTTTTTATCTTAACTATGAGGGATTGAAACTTGAATCAACTGGTTACGCATTTCAGCCGAAGGATTACGGTTTTTATCTTAACTATGAGGGATTGAAACCTCATTCAGCCTCCATCTATTGAGGCAAGCGTGGCATTGTTTTTATCTTAACTATGAGGGATTGAAACCGAAAAATCTCGCACAAATTGCGGTGCACTTTGGGGTTTTTATCTTAACTATGAGGGATTGAAACACGGTTCGGCAACGTATGATAAGTCACAATATGTATGTTTTTATCTTAACTATGAGGGATTGAAACGCGGAATAGCACAAACGCTAGGACAGCTAGTGCCGTCGTTTTTATCTTAACTATGAGGGATTGAAACATTAAAGAAATTGTTGTTGTGGATGCTGAAACAGTTGTTTTTATCTTAACTATGAGGGATTGAAACCGCAAAGAAGGCGTCTATATCCGCCTGTGTCGCCATTCGTTTTTATCTTAACTATGAGGGATTGAAACAAGAAATCCTTGATGAAGGATTTGAAAAAGTTAGCACGTTTTTATCTTAACTATGAGGGATTGAAACCAGAAAAACCAGATCAGGCCCGCAAATTAGCTGCACCGTTTGTTTTTATCTTAACTATGAGGGATTGAAACGAAAAAGTACCGGGTTTGGAGCATGAAAAGATAAGAGTTTTTATCTTAACTATGAGGGATTGAAACAATGATCGGCCACTTCAGAAGTGGTCATAATGTAACCGTTTTTATCTTAACTATGAGGGATTGAAACTAGCAATCCGGGCACATTTTCGAGAATTCACGTTCCGTTTTTATCTTAACTATGAGGGATTGAAACTAGCCGTTCTTTTTGATTGATCGTTCTTGTGTATGAACGTTTTTATCTTAACTATGAGGGATTGAAACAGTATTTTGAGAAATCATAAGTAGTTTTTGAAATTTGTTTTTATCTTAACTATGAGGGATTGAAACAAACGTAAGTTGGCGGAAATCGAAAAAGAGCGCGATGAGTTTTTATCTTAACTATGAGGGATTGAAACTATTTTTTGCCTTTTGTGTTTTGCAATTCGTCTAACGTTTTTATCTTAACTATGAGGGATTGAAACAAGGCGTGGATCTCGTTCAAGCAATTCAACGTCGTATCGGTTTTTATCTTAACTATGAGGGATTGAAACTGTTCTGGGAGATAGCCCCAATCTAAAAGGCCATCATGTTTTTATCTTAACTATGAGGGATTGAAACTAATAAAAGCACATACAAAACGAAAGGATGATTTCAGTTTTTATCTTAACTATGAGGAATTAAAACTGTATCAGACCGCAAGAAAGGCTGAAGCAACTCTTCGTTTTTATCTAACCCATAAGATTTGAAACAATAATCGATATCACACGATAAAAGAGTAAGAAAAGCTCATAGACAAATAGATGGAAAGTTTTTTGTACAGTAAATAATCCACCTGCAGGAGGGCTTCCTGGTAATCCATATGGTTGTAGGTACGTTACGATACCCAGCATTTGATGATGAAGAATTAAGCGAAAAAGTTGAATGTAAACCGTTTAATAGCATTGTTGAAGTGAAAGAATTTTTCCAAATCAGTTTATTAGGGCGAAGAAGAAATATTTTTGGATAAGAAGCGACTTTTAAAATAAAGCAGATTATAGTGATCACAATTTTTTATGTGAGATGGTCAAGAAAATGAAAGAGGATAGTAAAGAACCTATTGTTATTAATAAAAATAAACCTGTTGATGATCAAAAAGAAAAACAAAATGAAGATACAAGATCTGATCGTTTTTCATGGAAGATAGATGATGTTGAATTCCATTAATTTTTCAAAAATTGGCGCTCCTTTTAGGAGTGCTTTTTATTTTACCTGAGAGAGGGTGTAATGTATAAGAGAAAAACGCATACAAGATTACGACGAAGACACAAGGGTATCTGACTATTACGGCACCGATCATTCGTCCTAGCGTATTCCCTTATATGTGATCGGATAAAACGGTTCTGATGGAAGCCGAGTTTGCAGGAGGAAATCTTTTCGGACAAAACAATTCAGGCAAAGCCGGTTCCTGATGACGGCCATCCGAATGAACCAGTCACATTGCAAAATTTCAACCGGCATGCAAAAGGGATTTCACTACGGATGAAGAGTACAAGATTTAAATCTGGTCATCTCTTTTACTGTCACATTCGGATTCATTCAACATTGCCTGTTCGTTTGGAAGTCCCCTATATATAACGGTTGCCGAAAAATTTTTATTTAGCTCAGTTGAAAAACTGGGCTTTTTATTTCCTAAATATGGAAACAAATCCACTCCCCCATATACCGCTCCTCTTAAAAAAACGTCATTTATGTCAGAATATATAACATAAATACGTAATTTTTTTGGTTGAAATACACAAAATCACATTAAAAATTGTGAATATTCGCTAATGTTAAATAGCTGAAAAGAATATATAATAAATACACATTACGTATTGTGTTATAAAAATTAACATAAAAGGGATTGATCGTATTATAAAGGGGTGAATGAATGAAGACGTTGTTCATAAAAAATGCCAAAAATATTATTACTATGGATGAAAATCGAACGGAATACCCAGGCGGCAGCATGTATGTTGTCGGTCAAGAGATTAAAGCGATTGGCTATGATTTACCTTGTGAGTCAGCGGATATTGTCATTGATGCGCGCGGAAAAATTGTTTATCCGGGGTTAATCAATACGCATCATCATTTGTATCAGACTTTCACCCGCAATATCCCTTGGGTGCAAAATGTTGAGCTGTTTGATTGGCTAATCGCTTTGTACGATATTTGGCGCCATCTAAGGCCGGAAGATGTGTATTTAAGTGCTGTTGTCGGATTAGGTGAGTTACTTAAAAGCGGTTGTACGGCATCAGCTGACCATTTTTACGTTTTTCCGAATGGAGTCAGCTGTGAATTAATTGATGAGGAAATACGGGCAGCACGTGAGATCGGAATTCGTTTTTACCCAACTAGAGGCTCTATGAGTTTAGGACGATCAAAAGGGGGATTGCCGCCAGATGAAATCGTTCAGCCGGAGGATGTTATTATTCGAGATACCATGAGAATTATTGAAACCTATCATGATCCTAGTAAATTTTCGATGCTGCGGGTAGGTGTTGCACCTTGTTCACCATTTTCGGTTAGCAAAGACTTGCTGCGTGAATCAGCGGATTTAGCACGCAGTTATGGCGTTCGGATGCATACCCATTTGGCGGAAACGATCGATGAAGAGGATTTTTGCAGAGAAAAGTTTGGCATGCGTCCTTTCGAACTAATGGAAGAAACAGGTTGGGTCAGCGAAGACGTGTGGTATGCGCATGGAATCTGGTTTGATGACAAAGAAATTGCCAAGCTGGGTGCTTGTGGCTGCGGAGTTGCTCATTGTCCGAGCAGCAATATGAAAATGGCTTCCGGAACGATGCGAATTATGGACATGCTGCAGGCAGGGGTAAAAGTGGGATTTGGTGTTGATGGTTCAGCTTCTAATGATTCCTCCAATCTATTATTAGATTTAAAAATTATGAACCTGCTCCATAATCTTCAGCATGGAACGACAGCGCTAAGTGCTGAAGATTGTTTGTCGATTGCGACGAGAGGTTCAGCTAAAGTGCTTGGCTGGGAAGATGCCATTGGTTCATTGGAAGTCGGCAAGGCTGCTGATATGTTTATGATTGATACGAATCGATTAGAATTTGCTGGTGCGCTTTTCAACGATACGGCACTTCCGATTCTAGCGGGCACACCGACAGTCGATATGACTATCGTTGGCGGACAGATTGTTGTAGATAAAGGGCGTCTTGTCAATATCGATGAAGAATCATTTGCCATGCGGGCGCAAAAAGCTGCTGAAAGAATGCTGGAAACGGCTCTTGAGCATACAAAAGTCAATTATAAAAAACCAAGAATAAGAAACTCAGCTATTCTAACTTAGATAAGGGGGGATAAGCAGTGGAAGCAATTCGAAACGAGATTGTCGCATTTCATCATGTTAGTAAGATTTACAATACCGGCACAGTCGCTTTAAGCCAATTCCATTTTTCCATCACAGAAGGGGAATTTATAAGCTTCCTCGGCCCGTCTGGCTGCGGGAAATCAACGGCATTAAGAATGGTGGCAGGTTTAGGCGAAGCTACTGAGGGCAAGGTAGAGGTATTTGGGCAAAACCCGAAAGAAGTTATAAAAAATACAAATGATGTTGCTTTTGTATTCCAAGATGCCAATTTGCTTCCATGGAGAACGGTGCTGGAAAATGTGATGCTGCCTTTAGAATTAAGGGGTTCGGATAAAAAAAGCCGCAAAGAGGATGCGATCAAAGTATTGGAGATGGTTGGACTAAAGGATCATATAAAGTCATATCCTAGGCAGTTGTCAGGCGGAATGAGAATGAGGGTGTCTATAGCTCGAGCGTTGGCTGCAAAACCTAAATTGCTGTTAATGGATGAACCGTTTGCTGCATTAGACGAGATTACAAGACAGACCTTGCAGACGGAGCTGCTTGAAATATGGAAAAGGGAGAAAATGACAATTTTGTTCGTTACTCATAATGTATTTGAAGCTGTCTATCTTTCTACTAGAATTGCAGTGTTGTCAGCTCGGCCCGGACGATTATCATCTATCATCGATGTCGATCTTCCTTATCCGAGGGAGCGGACAGATGAACGGTTTACAGAATATGTCGATATTTCCTCGCAAAGTCTTGAGAATAGTTCAACCCGAAGGGAGTTGGTATAAATGTCTGTACAAACAGCAACCACTCAAACGAAGGAAATTGTCGCTCAATCAAATAATACTGGCAAACTGAAAATATGGAGCAAATCAAAATGGAAGATTATTGGTCCGATTGCTGCGCTTGTTGTTTTTCTTTCTTTATGGCAGTTTGTACCGATTATGGTTGGCGTGCAGCCGTTTATACTTCCAAAACCGACGGACGTCCTTCAAGCGGCGGTTGAAGATTGGGAGTTATTATGGCCAGCCATACAAATAACGGTGGCTGAATCTGTGATCGGATTTGTAATAAGCGCCATCATTGGAATTGGCTTTGCGGTTTTATTAGCAAGCTCAAAAATTTTAGAAATAAGCATTTACCCGTATGCGGTTATTTTACAAACGATACCGGTTGTAGCTGTTGCACCGATCGTTGTTATCTGGTTCGGCTCGGGCTTCAATTCGATTGTGATGATTTCATTTTTAATCGGATTTTTTCCGATTATTTCAAATACGTTAATGGGATTGAATTCAGTCGATAAAAATATGAGCGAATTATTTACTTTATATAATGCGTCAAAATGGCAAAAAATGTGGAAGCTCCGAATTCCGGCTGCTATGCCTTACATGATGACCGGCTTAAAAATATCCAGCACGCTATCGATCGTTGGAGCTATTACGGGTGAATATATAGCTGGAATTGGCGGAGGAAAAGGCGGTTTAGGGTATGCCATTACGGTAGCAGCCGTTCAATTAAAAACACCATATTTATTTGCTTGTGGAATTGCCGCTGCTATTTTTGGGATTGTCTTTTACTTACTCGTAAGTTTGTTTTCTCATTTCATGCTGAGATCATGGCACGAATCCGCGATGAAGGGAGAAAAATAAAAAATTTGATCAAAAATTAAGTTGACATAATCACTATTGCTTACAAGAGCTGAATTTATTTGCTAATTTTTTTTGCATAAAAATGGTTTGCTGCGTTAGGGAACGAGCTTTATTGAGTTTCAAAAAAAGTGCAAAAAGGGGGAAAAAGAATTGAAAGCATGGCGCAAAGCGAGTTTTCTATTAATCGGGATTATATTCATGTTCTTCCTCACCGCCTGCGGCGGACAAGAGTCGAGCAGCTCAACAAACGAGGGAGACAGCGCTTCGAATGAAGAGAAAAAAGACTTAAAAGATGTAAAAATTGTATTAAATTGGTTTCCGAAGGCGCAGCATGGCGGTTTGTATGCAGCACAAGAAAACGGATTGTTTGAAAAAAACGGTTTAAAAGTCACGATCGAACCGGGTGGGCCGCAAGTCTCGTCTATTCAAATGGTTGCATCTGGAAGTGCTGACTTTGGGCTTGCACATGCTGACCAAATGGTTATTGCTAGAAATCAAGGAATTGAATTAGTCGCTGTAGCTGCTGCCATGCAAGGAAGCCCGCAGGCATTAATGTTCCATAAAGGAAAGGGAATTGACGATTTTGATGAATTAAATGGAAGAAAAGTATATATACAGCCTGGTATTACGTATTGGGACTTTTTGAAATCTAAATATAATTTAAGTAATGTACAAGAATTGGCTTATACAGGACAGCATTCGAATTTTATTAGCGATCCCAATTCTGTAAGCCAAGCCTTTGTGACTTCAGAGCCGTTTTTCTTAAAAAAAGATGGAGTAGATGTAGAAACGAAGCTCATATCTGATGCAGGTTATAATCCTTATAACGTTGTGTTATATGTTACAAAAGACTATTTAGAAAAAAATAAAGAAACTGTCAAAGCATTTGTGGATGCTTTTGTCGAAGGATGGTATTTATACAAAGATTCTTACGAAGAGATTAATAAAGTGATTCAGAAAGACAACGCTGATATGGAATTAGAATCATTAAAATTTGAAGCCGAAACACAAGTGGATTTTGTATATGGAGGAGATAGAGCAGAGCATGGAGTCGGATATATGACGGAAGAACGCTGGGCAACATTAATTAAACAATTGCACGATCTCGGTTTATTAGAAAAAACATTTGATGCAAAGGAAATTTTTACGACAGAATATTTGCCAAAACATGAATCGAAATAAAAACGAAAACGAAAGCTGGGCAGCTTATATTTGCTCAGTTTTTTGTTTTAACCAAAAGCTTTACTGTAAAAAAAAGAAATCGGCTTATATGCCGACTTCAAAAACTGATCTCATACATTAAAATTTAAAAGTCCTTTTACTCCTCGTTTTTCACTTGATTATATGCTTGATCAAGATTTTGCAGTCTTTTCAATATTTCAGCATTTTTGGTTAGCTGGTCGTAAATTAAAGTTGAGACGACAGATCGGTAGTAGCTGTTCATGGCATCAATCTTTGAAGATTTTTCTTTATTCATTTCAATGTACTGTTTAAAGTTTTCTTTAAAATAGGAAACAGAAAAAAGCTGTGTCATGTTCGTTCCTCCAAAATTTTAGATTCTTTTTTTAAATTCTTCATGTAAAATAGAACTAAAGGGGGGGAGTTCTGATGCATATAAAAATGGACTTAGTCCAAAACCAATCCTTGAGATTGGCGATGACGAAAGAGCTGAAGCAAGCCATTGGGCTTTTGCAATATTCTACAATCGATTTAGTATCTTACTTGAGGGAAATTACGCTTGAAAACCCCTTTGTGGAATTGGAAGAATCCCATCCACCGATATTTTATCATAATCAAAGAAAGCAGCAGAGGGCTAGCAAGGAGGATGGCCGCTGGATCGAAAATATGCCGAAAAAAGGGATGGGGCTAAAAGATCATTTGCGAAATCAGCTCGTAGAATTTCGTTTTACCGAAAACGAACGGCGTGCTATTCATATTTTAATCGATGCAGTGGACTCAAATGGTTATATGTCAGAAGACTTATCCCGCCTATCGGAAAAGTTCCAAATTTCGATCGATCTTTTGGAAAAACAGCTGTCTGTGCTGCAATCATTAGATCCAATTGGCGTCGGGGCACGTTCGCTTCAAGAATGCTTGCTTTTGCAGGCTAAAGAAATCGAGGAAAAACCTGAAGGCTCCGAGTTCGTGTTAAAAGAGCATTTTCATCTGTTTGCCACAAAAGCTTGGAAGGATCTTTCCAAAAAGACAGGTCTGTCGCTGAATGCTCTTCAGCAAATTTTCGATTTTGTTCAAACATTGAATCCAAGACCTGGTCTGCAATTTGATGAGGAAACCCCGAATTATATCATCCCTGATTTAATGATTGAAGAGCGAAATGGAGATTGGATTGTATATTATAATGAAGATCTTTTGCCGCAAATTAAAATCAATCGGGACTACGAACCGATTGTACAAACAGAAAAAGAAGTAAAATCTTACGTACAGACTAAACTCCATCAAGGACGCTGGCTGTTAAAATCGCTTGAGCAGCGGAAGGAAACGCTTGTCAAAGTTATGCAGGAAATTATACGATTTCAGAAAGACTTTTTCTATTTGAAAAACAACATTTTGAAACCGTTAACATTAAAAGATATCGCTGATTCTCTTAACATTCACGAGTCGACTGTAAGCAGAGCGGTCAATGATAAATTTGTTCAAACTCCTTTCGGTTTATATGAGTTGAAATATTTTTTCACTAACAAAGTGGGAGAAGAAGATACATCAAGTGCGAATGTTAAACAGGTCATTCAGCAATTAATTGATCAAGAAAATAAGCAAAGACCGCTTTCAGATCAAAAAATTGCCAACCTGTTGAAAGAGAATTATAATATGAATGTTTCGAGAAGAACAGTGGCCAAATACCGCGATCAGCTCAATATCCCTTCGTCCAATTTGCGAAAAAGATATAATTAGAAAGGAATTGGATTCGTGAATCAAGTGGTTCTTTATACGAAGCAAACATGTCCATTATGTGATGAAGCAAAGGAATTGCTGTATAAGCTGCAAGCTGAAATACCCTTTGATCTGAAAGAAAAAGATATTTATCAAGATGACCGGCTGCTGGAAAAATATCAACTAATGATTCCAGTGATTGAAGTGAATGGAAAGATTGTTATTTTTGGGAAAATTGAAGAAAATTCTTTAAGAAAACGTTTGCTGGAACTTGTTTCTGTTGATTAACATTTGCGCTCCTGCTAAAATAATATATGTAGCAAGGGGTGAATTTTTTTGCTATAATTGGGACATAATTTGTCTTATAGGGACAAAAAAAGTCCCGGAAAGAAAGAGCTGAAGGGTCTTGAAAATGCAATCATTAATTGAAGCTCAAAAAAAATTATTGCCTGATCTTCTCCAAACTATGCAAAAGCGCTATCAAATTTTGCAGTCCATTCGACTGATGCAGCCTGTAGGAAGACGAAGCTTGTCAAACAATTTAGGCATCAGTGAAAGAATTCTGCGTGGAGAAGTGCAATTTTTAAAAGAACAAAATTTAATTCATATTCACCCCTCGGGAATGACCTTAACGAAAGAAGGGGATGATCTTCTTTCATCATTGGAAGAAATGATGAAAGATGTTTTAGGTTTAACTTTTTTGGAAACTACATTAAAAGAGAAGCTTCATTTAGATGAAGTGATTGTTGTTTCAGGTGACAGCGACCATTCGCCCCTCGTGAAAAAAGAAATGGGAAGAGCTTGTGCACAATGCATTATGAATCATTTGCAGGATGACGAGGTTGTTGCTGTGGCAGGCGGCACAACGCTGGCAGCTGTTGCTGAAATGATGATTCCGTTAGGTCATCGCCGAAATGTTTTATTTGTCCCTGCAAGAGGCGGACTAGGGGAAAATGTTGAAAACCAGGCGAATACGATTTGCGCCAAAATAGCTGAACGTGCACATGGGAAATACAGGCTGCTCCATGTTCCTGACCAGCTAAGCAAGGAAGCATATGAATCCATTATCGAAGAACCGGAAATAAAAGACCTTTTAAAAATTATACGTTCAGCGAAAATGCTTGTTCATGGCATCGGGGATGCTCAAACAATGGCGGAGCGAAGAAAGACTCCGAAGGAAGATTTCGAAAAAATTAAAAAAGGAAAAGCAGTAGGCGAAGCTTTCGGTTATTACTTCAACCAAAAAGGTGAAGTCGTCCATAAAGTTCAAACGGTTGGAATGCAGCTGGAGGACTTAAAAAACATACGAAATGTGATCGCGGTTGCTGGAGGAGCCTCTAAAGCAAAAGCGATCAAAGCGTATATGAATCAATCATTAGCCACGATTTTAGTAACTGACGAAGTGGCAGCTAAAGAGTTATTAAGGGAACTGTAAAGCTCCCTCAATATAAACATCATTCCTAAAATTGAAGGAGGACTTAAAGATGGCAGTGAAAATTGGTATTAATGGTTTTGGTCGTATTGGACGCAATGTATTCCGCGCAGCATTAAAAAATCCTGAAGTAGAAGTAGTAGCAGTAAATGATTTAACAGATGCAAACATGCTTGCACATCTTTTACAATACGATTCCGTTCATGGAAAACTCGATGTGGAAGTCGGGGTAAACGGAAATAACTTGGTCGTGGATGGAAAAGAAATTCAAGTATTATCCGAGCGCGATCCAGCTCAATTAGGCTGGGGAGACCTTGGCGTTGACATTGTAGTAGAATCTACTGGTCGCTTCACAAACCGTCAAGATGCAGCAAAACACCTTGAAGCAGGTGCGAAAAAAGTAATCATTTCTGCGCCGGCTAAAGAAGAAGATATCACAATTGTTATGGGCGTAAACGAAGACAAATATGATCCAAGCAATCATCATGTCATTTCCAACGCTTCATGTACAACAAACTGCTTAGCTCCGTTTGCAAAAGTTTTACATGAAAAATTTGGCATTGTTCGAGGCATGATGACAACTGTGCATGCTTATACAAATGACCAACAAATTTTAGACTTGCCTCACAAAGATTACCGCCGCGCTCGCGCTGCAGCAGAATCTATTATTCCGACGACAACTGGTGCGGCTAAAGCAGTTGCGCTCGTATTGCCTGAATTAAAAGGAAAACTTAACGGTATGGCAATGCGTGTTCCGACACCAAATGTGTCCATCGTTGACTTAGTTGCAGAGCTTGAAAAAGACGTAACAGTGGAAGAAGTAAATGCGGCGCTTAAAGAAGCAGCTGAAGGAGAATTGAAAGGTATTTTAGCGTACAGCGAGGAGCCGCTTGTATCCAGAGACTATAATGGTGATACTCATTCTTCTACGATTGATGCGCTTTCTACTATGGTGCTTGAAAACCGCATGGTGAAAGTTATTTCTTGGTACGATAACGAAACAGGATACTCAAACCGTGTGGTAGATTTGGCGGCTTACATTGCAAAACAAGGTTTATAATCTTTAAATACGGACTTGTGGCTTGCCTGTTTAAAAAGCTATAATGAAAAGCGGGAAGGGGAAGGGGACGTTTACATTCCCCTTTCCCTTTCAACATGTAGGAAGAATTTTTTCCTGATCGTTATTGTGAAGGAGGAGCTTGAGCCATGAACAAGAAAACGATAAAAGATGTCGATGTGAAAGGGAAAACGGTATTTTGCCGAGTTGACTTTAATGTACCGATGCAGGATGGCAAAATAACCGATGATACACGCATTCGAGCTGCACTCCCAACGATCCAATACTTGGCGGATCAAGGAGCGAAAGTATTGCTTGCCAGCCACCTTGGCAGACCAAAAGGACAGGTTGTGGAAGAGCTTCGATTGACGCCTGTAGCGAAGCGTTTAGAAGAACTGTTAGGCAAAAAGGTGGTCAAAGTAGATGAAGCTTACGGTGCGGCTGTAAAAGCGGAAGTAGACAAGTTAAACAATGGCGACATTCTCGTTCTGGAAAATGTACGCTTTTATCCTGGCGAAGAAAAAAATGATCCTGAGCTTGCTAAAGCTTTTGCTGAATTGGCGGATCTATATGTTAACGATGCCTTTGGCGCCGCTCACCGCGCACATGCATCCACCGCAGGCATTGCGGAATATTTACCATCTGTTGCAGGATTTTTAATGGAAAAAGAAATCAATGTTTTATCTAAAGCGCTTGATAATCCTGACCGCCCATTTACAGCGATTATCGGGGGTGCAAAAGTAAAAGATAAAATCGGAGTTATCGAAAATTTATTGGAACGTGTAGATAATTTGATTATCGGCGGAGGACTTGCTTATACGTTTGTAAAAGCGCTGGGTCACGAAATCGGCAAGTCTTTGCTTGAAGAAGATAAAATAGAACTGGCAAAATCGTTTATGGAACGTGCCAAAGAAAAGGGCGTTCGCTTTTATATGCCTGTAGATGTTGTGGTAGCAGATGATTTTTCAAATGATGCCAATACAAAAGTAGTGGATATTGACAGTATTCCGGCTGATTGGGAAGCACTTGACATTGGACCTAAAACGGCTGAAATTTATGCGGATGTCATTCAACAATCAAAGCTTGTTGTTTGGAACGGACCGATGGGCGTTTTTGAAATGGATGCTTTTGCAAAGGGAACAAAAGCTGTAGCGGAAAGCTTGGCGAAAGCAGAACATACTTATACGGTCATCGGCGGCGGTGATTCAGCAGCAGCAGTAGAAAAATTCGGCCTTGCGGATAAAATGAACCACATCTCAACCGGAGGCGGAGCATCTTTAGAGTTCATGGAAGGGAAGAAACTTCCGGGAGTTCAAATATTGGAAGACAAATAACCACAACCATTTCCGTAAAAAGGAAGGTGTAAAGATGAGAAAGCCGATTATTGCAGGGAATTGGAAAATGCATAAGACGTTGGAAGAAGCAAAAAGCTTTGTAAAGGAAGTCAAATCACTCGTTCCCCCACAGGATAAAGTTGATTCCGTTATATGTGCACCTGCCTTATTTTTAGGTCAGCTTGTGGAATTGGCTGAAGGCTCTGAACTAAAAATTGGCGCTCAAAATATGCATTTTGAAGAAAGCGGAGCTTATACAGGGGAAATCAGCCCTGTTGCATTGGCGGATATCGGTGTTGATTATGTGATCATTGGACACTCCGAACGCCGGGAAATGTTTGCCGAAACAGACGAAACCGTGAACAAAAAAGTATTGGCTGCTTTCAAACACGAATTAACTCCGATCGTATGTGTAGGCGAATCATTAGCTGAGCGTGAAGCTGGAAAAACGAATGAAATTGTTGGCGATCAAGTCAAAAAAGCGTTGGCTGGAGTCGATGCTTCGGCTGTGAAAAACATAGTGATTGCTTATGAGCCGATTTGGGCGATTGGCACAGGAAAATCGTCTTCTCCTGAGGATGCCAATGAAGTATGTGCCCATATTCGGGGTGTAATTGCCGATATTTATTCCGATGATGTTGCAAACGAAGTTCGCATTCAATATGGCGGCAGTGTTAAACCGGAAAATATTAAAGATTTTCTAAACCAGCCGGAAGTTGACGGAGCATTAGTCGGAGGCGCAAGCCTAGAACCACGCTCTTTCTTGCAGCTATTGGAGGCAGGCCAAAATGAGTAAAAAGCCAGTAGCGTTAATTATATTAGACGGTTTTGCTCTGCGTGACGAAGTGAAAGGAAATGCTGTGGCTCAAGCGAACAAGCCGAATTTTGATCGATTTTGGAATACATACCCGCATGCAACGTTAAAAGCATGTGGAGAAGCTGTCGGCTTGCCGGAAGGTCAAATGGGAAATTCTGAAGTTGGACATTTAAACATCGGTGCAGGCAGAATTGTATACCAAAGTTTGACACGCGTTAACATAGCGATTCGTGAAGGCGAATTTTTTGAAAATGAAACATTTCTTTCAGCTATGAACCACGTGAAAGAAAAAGGAACGAACCTTCACATTTTCGGCTTATTATCGGATGGCGGTGTTCACAGCCACATTAACCACTTATTCGCCTTGTTAAAATTGGCGAAAGATCAGCAAGTGAAAAATGTGTTCATTCATGGATTTTTGGACGGACGCGATGTTGGTCCGCAAACGGCGAAGCAATATATTGATGAGCTGAATGAAAAAATCAATGAATACGGAGTAGGACAGATCGCAACGATTTCAGGCCGCTATTACTCGATGGACAGAGATAAAAGATGGGATCGAGTAGAAAAAGCATACAGAGCGATGGTGTATGGCGAAGGACCAGCTTATAAAAACGCATACGAATGTATTGAAGATTCTTATGCACACGGGATTTATGATGAGTTTGTCATCCCTTCTGTTATGACAAAAGAAGACGGCAGTCCTGTTGCAACCATTCAAGATGATGACGCGGTCATTTTCTATAATTTCCGTCCGGATCGCGCTATTCAAATTTCGAATACATTCACAAATGAAGATTTCCGTTCCTTTGATAGGGGACCGAAACATCCAAAACGTTTATTCTTCGTTTGTTTGACGCATTTTAGCGAAACGGTGAAAGGATATGTTGCCTTCAAGCCGGTTAACTTGGACAACACAATTGGCGAAGTCATTTCCCAAGCCGGATTGAGGCAGCTGCGCATAGCAGAAACAGAAAAATATCCGCATGTTACGTTCTTTATGAGCGGAGGCCGGGAAGAGAAGTTTCCTGGCGAAGAACGGATTTTAATTAATTCACCGAAGGTAGCCACGTATGATTTAAAACCGGAAATGAGCGCATATGAAGTAACTGATGCGCTTTTAAAAGAAATTGAGGCTGACAAGCATGATGCGATCATATTGAATTTTGCCAATCCGGACATGGTCGGCCACTCCGGCAAACTTGAGCCAACGATAAAGGCAGTCGAAGCGGTTGATGAATGTCTCGGAAAAGTGGTGGATTTGATTCTCGAAAAAGGCGGAACAGCTATTATAACTGCTGACCACGGAAATGCGGACGAAGTCGTCACACTTGACGGAAAACCGCAAACCGCACATACGACAAATCCAGTGCCGGTTATTATAACGAAAAAAGGAATCGAATTAAGAGAAGACGGAATTTTAGGCGATTTAGCACCAACGATGCTCGAGCTGCTCGGGCTGGAAAAACCGAAAGAAATGACAGGGAAAAGTCTTATTAAATCATAAATAAAGGAGATGAAGCAACATGCCAGCTATTACTGATGTTTATGCACGTGAAGTGCTTGATTCAAGAGGAAATCCGACAGTTGAAGTAGAGGTGTATACAGAATCAGGTGCATTTGGACGGGCGCTTGTACCTAGCGGTGCATCCACAGGTGAGTACGAGGCTGTTGAATTGCGTGACGGTGATAAAGAACGCTACCTTGGAAAAGGGGTTTTAACAGCAGTTAAAAACGTGAACGAAATTATTGCCCCAGAACTGTTAGGCTTTGATGTGACGGAACAAAATGCCATCGATCAATTATTAATTGAACTTGACGGAACAGAAAATAAAGGAAAGCTGGGAGCAAACGCAATTTTAGGTGTTTCTATGGCCGTTGCTCGTGCTGCAGCTGATTATTTAGGTGTTCCGCTGTATCAATATCTCGGCGGCTTCAATGCGAAAACTCTTCCTGTGCCGATGATGAACATTTTAAACGGCGGCGCTCATGCAGACAACAATGTTGATATTCAAGAATTCATGATTATGCCGGTCGGCGCGGAAAGCTTCCGGGAAGCACTGCGGATGGGAGCGGAAATTTTCCATTCATTAAAATCTGTATTAAAAGGAAAAGGATATAATACAGCTGTTGGTGATGAAGGTGGATTCGCTCCAAATTTACAATCAAATGAAGAAGCTTTGCAAACTATTATCGAAGCAATTGAAAAAGCCGGCTACAAACCTGGCGAACAAGTTAAGCTTGCGATGGATGTTGCTTCTTCTGAACTGTTTAATAAAGAAGACGGCAAGTACCACCTAGAAGGAGAAGGCGTTGTAAAAACGTCGGAAGAAATGGTGCAATGGTATGAAGAGCTTGTCTCCAAATATCCGATCATTTCGATTGAAGACGGACTTGATGAGAACGACTGGGAAGGCCATAAACTGTTAACAGAACGTTTAGGCGGAAAAGTTCAGCTTGTCGGAGACGATTTATTTGTAACAAATACAAAAAAATTAGCGGAAGGCATTGAAAAAGGAGTCGGCAACTCTATTCTGATTAAAGTTAACCAAATCGGAACGTTAACAGAAACGTTTGATGCGATCGAAATGGCAAAACGCGCCGGCTATACAGCGGTCATCTCCCATCGCTCAGGCGAGACGGAAGACAGCACCATTGCAGACATTGCTGTTGCAACAAACGCAGGCCAAATTAAAACAGGCGCACCTTCCCGCACGGACCGCGTTGCGAAATACAATCAATTGCTTCGCATCGAAGATCAACTTGGCGATACTGCAGTTTACCAAGGAATTAAATCTTTCTATAACTTGAAAAAATAACACTATCTATGAAAAGGTCTAACCGAGTTATTTGGTTAGACCTTTTTTAATTAAAGCTCAAAGCACACAAAATCATAACCTAGACGGTGTGTAAATACTTTCTTATTACCAATAAACAACTTATAATAAAAACATAGACAGCGTAAAAACACAGTCCCGGTTGGTAGTCCGGGCGCACTCCGAAAGAGTGTCAGTATCCTTCCCCTCCTTGGGATGTCCATCGCTGTCGTTACTTTTTACAAGGAGGGACCTTTCATGAAGTTGACGGTTTTTTACGATGGACAATTCTGGATCGGTGTGGTTGAGCAAAAGGAAGGTGAAGCTATAAAAGCGGTTCGCTACGTATTTGGTTCAGAGCCAAAAGATGATGAAGTTTTGGCATTTGTGAATGGTCCGATGCTATCGTTACTGCACAAGTGCCGCACAACAACCGCCGTGCCGCTTGAAATGAAAAAGCGCAAAAATCCGAAGCGACTGCAACGTGAAGCTGCAAAGGAAATGAAAACAAGGCCGCTTTCCACATATGCACAAACAGCCCTTCAGCTAGAATTGGAGCATCGTAAAAAAGAGAGAAAAGTTTTGCGCAAGGAGCTGCGCGAAGCTCTCATCAAGCGAAAAAGAGAGTTAAAGCGTTTAAAAGCGAAGGCAAAACATCGTGGAAGGTAATACAGAGTTGGATGTCTTGCTTCAAGACATCCGCTTTCGTATTTTCTGAATGGATACGCTATTGTGTAATGAGCCAATTTATGATACATTAAAACTATTGTAATGTGCGTTTTTTTAGGAGGTGGAGTGGACATGCATACTCTGCTTGTCATACTATTAGCAATTGTATCTATTGCGCTGATCGCTGTGGTGATACTGCAGTCTGGAAAAAGTGCTGGATTATCTGGAGCCATTTCCGGCGGTGCTGAACAGCTTTTTGGGAAGCAAAAAGCGCGTGGAATAGATTTAATCTTACATCGTATTACAATCGTTCTTTCTGTGTTATTTTTTGTTTTAGCAATTGCTGTTTCATGGTTTGGATTATAATAGCTAGAAAGGTCTGTCAAACAGGCCTTTTTTCTATGGGAAAATAAAGCTGTTGAATGAATAATGTTTTTGGTATATAATGGAATTTAAACTTTTTTCATACTACAATTCGTTGTAAAAAATAAAGAATTTAAAAAGAGAAGGAGATTTTAAAATGAAAGTTTTACCGCCAAAACCTTTTACGTTTGAAGGTGGGAATCGTGCTGTACTGCTGCTTCACGGCTTTACTGGAAATTCAGCAGATGTGCGGATACTTGGGCGTTTTTTGCAAGATAAAGGGTATACTTGTCATGCCCCTCAATATAAAGGCCATGGGGTTCCTCCGGAAGAATTGGTTCATACCGGTCCCGATGACTGGTGGCAAGATGTGATGGGCGGCTACGAACATCTGAAAGACTTAGGTTTTAAAGAAATTGCAGTTGCCGGTTTGTCTCTTGGAGGAGTTTTTTCTTTAAAACTGGGATACACTGTACCTGTAAAAGGAATTATTCCAATGTGCGCCCCGATGTATATTAAAAGCGAAGAAACGATGTATAAAGGGATTTTAAAATATGCCCGCAAATATAAACAATTTGAAGGAAAGCCGGAAGAACAGATTGAGGCGGAAATGGAAGAGTTTCAAAAAACACCAATGAAAACGTTGAAAGCTCTGCAGCGTTTGATTTCTGATGTGAGAGAAAATGTCGATATGATTTATGCCCCGACATTTGTGGTTCAGGCGCGGCACGATGAAATGATCAATCCGGATAGTGCAAATATTATTTATAACGAAGTAAGCTCAAATATAAAAAAAATCAAATGGTATGAAGAATCGTCGCATGTTATTACGCTTGACAAGCAGCGAGATGAACTGCATCAGGACGTCTATGAATTTTTAGAGAGCCTTGATTGGCAGGAGTAAAAGGAGGTTATCGTATTGGCAGAACCCGATATGCAATTAGCTGAAAGGCTTCTTTCTTTTATGAAGGAAGAGGCTTATAAACCTTTGACTGTGGAGGAATTAGAAGAAGCTTTTCAGCTAGAGGACGCAGACGAATTTAAAAAGCTGATTATTACTTTAAATAAGATGGAAGAAAAAGGCCTCATTGTGCGGACGAGAGCAAATCGATACGGTGTTCCAGAAAAAATGAATTTGATCCGCGGAACACTGGTCGGACATGCCCGCGGATTTGCTTTCGTTGAACCGGATGAACCAGGTTTTGATGACGTGTTCATTCCGCCCGGCGAGCTGAATCATGCGATGCATGGAGACAAAGTTCTTGTGCGGCTAAGCCCGAAAACAAGCGGGGCGAGACAGGAAGGCACGGTCATACGCATTTTGGAAAGAGGAATAACGGAAATTGTCGGAACATATACGGAAAGCAAAAACTTCGGATTTGTCATACCTGACGACAAAAAGATTGTCAACGACATTTTTATTCCGAAAAATGCATCAAATGGGGCGGTTGAAGGTCATAAAGTAATTGTCCGACTCACGTCATATCCTGAAGGACGAATGAGTGCAGAAGGAGAAGTCGTACAAATTTTAGGCCATAAAAATGATCCTGGCGTCGATATTTTATCAATCATTCATAAGCATCAGCTGCCATTGAGCTTTCCGGATGATGTATTAAAGCAAGCAAACGAAACACCTGATGAGATTAAGAGCGAGGAAATCAAGAACAGACGAGACCTTCGCAACGAATTAATCATTACTATTGATGGTGAAGATGCAAAAGATTTGGATGATGCCGTAACAGTAACAAAGTTAAATAACGGCTGCTATAAGCTTGGCGTGCATATCGCAGATGTCAGTTATTATGTAAAAGAAGGAACTCCGATTGACAGAGAGGCATTTGCACGCGGGACAAGTGTATATTTAGTTGATCGCGTCATTCCGATGATACCGCATCGTTTATCAAACGGAATTTGTTCACTGAATCCGAAGGTGGATCGTCTGACATTATCGTGCGAAATGATTGTGGATGAATATGGGAACGTAGTTCAGCATGATATTTTTCAAAGTATTATTCGCTCCGCTGAGCGGATGACTTATTCAAATGTCAATAAAATTTTGATTGAAAAGGATGAACAGCTTCGGGAAAAATATCAAGAAATTGTCCCCATGCTGGAGGATATGGCTGAGCTTGCGGCGATTTTACGGAAAAAAAGAATGCTGCGCGGAGCTATCGATTTTGATTTTAAGGAAGCGAAAGTTTTGGTGGATGAGAAAGGCAAACCGTATGATGTCATTATTCGGGAACGATCTGTAGCGGAACGGTTAATTGAAGAATTTATGCTGCTTGCAAATGAAACAGTAGCAGAACATTTTCACTGGTTAAATGTACCGTTTATATATCGAATTCACGAAAAACCGAATGAGGAAAAACTAAGACGTTTCTTGGAATTTATTACAAATTTCGGTTATGTCGTGAAGGGAACAGGAAACAATATTCATCCGCGCGCTTTGCAGCAAATTTTAGATGAAGTACGGGGAAAACCTGAAGAAATGGTGATTTCAACTGTCATGCTTCGGTCTATGAAGCAAGCGAAATATCATCCGGAAAGCGTCGGGCATTTCGGATTGTCGACCGAATTTTACACCCATTTTACTTCCCCGATTCGCCGTTATCCCGATTTGATAGTTCATCGACTCATTCGAAAATATTTGCTTGAAGGGAAAATAGACGAAAAGACACAGATGAAATGGGCATCAATTTTGCCGGAAATTGCAGAACATTCTTCCAATATGGAACGGCGGGCTGTTGATGCGGAGCGTGAAACGGATGATTTGAAAAAAGCAGAATTTATGCTGGATAAGATTGGGGAAGAATTTGATGGAATCATCAGTTCTGTCACAAACTTCGGCATGTTTGTCGAGCTCCCGAATACTGTTGAAGGTCTCGTTCATGTAAGCTATATGACGGATGATTACTACCATTATGATGAACGTCATTATGCGATGATCGGCGAAAGAACGGGAAATGTTTACCGCATCGGCGATGAAATTACCGTCCGCGTTGTGAATGTTGATAAAGAGGAACGATCCATCGATTTTGAAATTGTCGGCATGAGAAAAAAACGAAAAAAATCAACACGGCCTGAAACGGTGAAGGTGATTAAGAGCAAACATCAGGAAGAAGAGGAAGAATGGTCAACGAGACCGCCGAAATCAAAAAAGAAAAAGTTTTATAAAAACGTATCGAAAAAGAAGCGGAAGAAGAAAAAGCGTTAAAGCGAGGCCAGATGTCTAAAAAAACAAACTCATTGAAACAGCAAAATTTCATTTAGAAAGAATCTTGATTGAGGCGAAAATGTTCATTTGCTATAATTATCTTTACCCCTAATTTTCACGAAAGGGTGACAGAGAATGTCAAAGGGAGAAGGGAAACTGATTGCCCAAAATAAAAAGGCGCACCACGACTATTTTATTGAAGAAACGTATGAAGCTGGGATCGTCCTGCAGGGAACAGAAATTAAATCGATTCGCGCCGGCCGCGCCAATTTAAAAGATGCGTTCGCAAGAGTGGAAAAAGGGGAAGTTTTTCTTCATAACATGCATATCAGCCCGTATGAGCAGGGAAATCGATACAACCATGAGCCGTTAAGAACGAGAAAGCTTCTTTTGCATCGAAGAGAAATCAATAAGCTGATCGGGGCCACAAAAGAACAGGGCTATTCATTAGTTCCGCTGAAGCTTTACATTAAAAATGGATTTGCGAAAGTGCTTATCGGGCTAGGAAAAGGGAAAAAGAAATACGATAAGCGGGAGGATTTAAAACGAAAAGAAGCGAAAAGAGAAATTGAACGGGCATTTCAACAAAAACAAAAAGGGATCTATTAATGATAACAATAAATGACAATTGAAAAATATATTGTTTTTGTTATAATAATATATGTCGTTGCCAGTTGAATATATTTCTCAAGCACTAGCTCGAATAAAACGGGGACGTTTTGGATTCGACAGGGATAGATCGAGCTTAAGCTGCGAGCCGGAGGGATCGTCTCCGTCATCAACGTCGCCTAAAGATAACTGGCAAACAAAACAACTACGCTTTAGCTGCTTAATGCTAAAGGCTCCTTTCTTCCATCGCCCATGTGGAGGAAAAGGGGTTCAACTTAAGTGGGCTACGCCCGATTCCGCCGTCTGAGGAAGAGGGAAGAGACGAATCAGACTAGCTGTCCGGATGCCTGCCGACAGGCTAAGGAACAGTGAAATGTTAAATATGTCGGATACGCTCGTAGATGCTTAAGTGGCGATATCTCTGGACGTGGGTTCGATTAGGAAATAGTCGCCTTGTGTGGCAACACACAAGTGAAAATCCGGCTTAATCGGTGAAACCTAAGTCGTTTCTGCGATATGGCAACACCGAGCGGTATGTGGAGCAATCCAACAGCCGTGTATCGACTCATAGGCTGCCTTCAAGGTAGTACTAGGATGCGAAATTCTGCCGTACGGCAAATCTAAATTTCGCATAACACGCCGGAGGACCTGTTTAGGTTCAAGATATAGTCAGTGCCATTGCGAAAGCATGGATCAGCACGTCCCACCGTCTCCATTATAGAAAGACGTTTCCCGTGATTTTTATAAAATTAACAATGAAATAAAAGAAATCGGCAAACATGCCGGTTTCTTTTATTTACATGCTTTGCTAAAGGAAAGGGTTTCAGTTCAAAGCTGAGGTCCTTTTTTCTTATTATTGTGCAGCTTTCAATACTTTTTGAGCGAGAAAATAGGCTGTTGTAGCAATAAGCAATGATATAAGCAATGGTATGGAAGAAGGCTCGCCGAACACTACCTCTTGACTAAGACTGCCCGTTTTGGCAGAAAAATCTGGCGTGTAAAAAGCAGTTAAAACAGTACCCGATAGTATTTGAAATACCGTATAGAGCAATAGAAAACGAATGATAAAAACAAAATATTTTTTCAAAAATGATCCCGCATTTTTTGTATTTAAGTATACCATCATTTTCTTTTTTGCCACATCCTTGTTAATTGAATTTATCAATAGAGCTCTTATTGAAAAAAAGCGCACATGCTGTGAAAAGCAAGTGCGCTTTTTGATTAAAAGACAATCGTTTTGTTTCCATGGACAATCACGCGGTCTTCCAAATGCAATTGTACAGCGCGGGCGAGAACGTCGCGTTCAATCGTTCTTCCGACCCTTTTTAAATCTTCAACATTGTACCGATGGCTGACCTCTTTAACCCCTTGTTCAATAATTGGTCCTTCGTCCAAATCTTCCGTCACATAATGGGAAGTGGCTCCAATAATTTTGACTCCGCGTTCATATGCGCGCTCATACGGTCTTGCACCGACAAATGCAGGCAAGAACGAATGATGAATATTAATAATTCGATGCCTGTAATGCTTGATGAAATCTGGAGATAAAATTTGCATATAACGGGCGAGAACGACGAAATCAATATTATATTTCTTCAACAGTTCAAGCTGCTGCTTTTCCGCTTCCGGCTTATTGTCTTTATTGACCGGTATGTAATAATACGGAATTCCAAGCGATTCAACTGGTTCACGCAAATCTGGATGGTTGCTGATTACCAAAGGTATTTCGCAAAAAAAATCGCCTGATTGATAACGCCAAAGAAGATCGAGAAGGCAATGATCTTGTTTCGATACGAAAATCGCCATTCGCTTTAATTGGTTCATATATGAAAATTGCCATTTCATTTGCAATTCTTTTCCGATCGGCTCAAAGTCTTTTTCAAGCTCGCCTTTTTTACGTTCTATATCCGGTAATTCAAATTCAACGCGCATAAAAAAAGTGCCGCCTGAAGGATCTGTTGAATATTGATCTGATTGGACGATATTGGCGCCGTGTTCATATAAAACTTTAGAAATTTTTGCAACAATTCCTGGCTGGTCGTTGCATGTAATAAGAAGACGTGCGCGATCTTTATATTGATGTAAAAAAGATTCAAGATTCGTTTGTTTCGTATGTAACATAAACCTTTCCTCCAACCCAAATGTGATCTGTACAAAGGATACTAATAGTTTGCTTTCTTGTCAATTTGAACAAGGAAAAAAATATTTATAAGTATTCAATGTAAGAAAATCTTACAACAAAAATTAAAAAATACGAAAAAAAATTGTATAATAAAGTTAATGGTTGAAAATGTTATAAATTTTAACGTAATAACGTTATAAAAGGAGGTATAACAATGTCAGAATCATATAAGGATAAAAAAGTCATTACGATCGGTATCGTTAGTGAACTAACAGGGCTATCACCAAGAAAAATACGATATTATGAAGAAAGAAAATTAATTTTTCCCGAAAGAACGAAACAAGGAACGAGAAAATATTCCTTTTCAGATATTGAAACATTAATGGAAATTGCAGATAAAATCGAAGACGGCGTTCAAACGTTTGAAATTAGAAAAGAAATGCTGAAAAAAGAAAGAGATAAAATGCTCGAAGATAAGAAAAAAATGATTCAAGGCCAGCTGAATGCACACTTCAAAATAAGAAAACAATAGTTCAGGGCGGTTAAAACCGCTTTTTTTTATGATTTAATAAAGTTCTTCATTTTTATAAAAAATTATCAGAGTTTTTTTGCTTTTAACAAAATATTAGAGGTATATTTAAAATAGATGATTATTTAAAAAGGAGGAAGAAGAAAATGGACTATCGTATAGAAAGAGATACGCTGGGAGAAGTAAAAGTTCCCAAAGACCGCTACTGGGGTGCACAGACGGAACGGAGCAGAAACAATTTTAAAATCGGTACTGAAACGATGCCGATTGAAGTCATTCGTGCATTTGCCATTTTAAAAAGAGGTGCAGCGATCGTTAATGAAAAATTAGGAAAGCTGCCAAAAGAGAAAAAAGATGCGATCGTTCATGTTTGCGATGAAATTATAGAAGGGAAGCTTGATGAGCATTTCCCGCTCGTAGTATGGCAAACCGGAAGCGGAACGCAGTCGAACATGAATGTCAATGAAGTGATTTCGTTTAAAGGAAATGAATACTTGAAAGAAAATGGGTTTGAATCATTAAAAATTCATCCAAATGATGATGTGAATATGGGACAAAGCTCAAACGACACATTCCCTACAGCAATGCATATTGCTGGTGTCATAGCGATAAAAAACAAGCTGTTGCCGGCAATTGATTTGTTGACAGAGACGCTCGATAAGAAATCTAAGCAGTTTGAGAATCTTGTGAAAATTGGCCGCACCCACTTGCAGGATGCAACACCGCTCACGCTTGGACAGGAAATCAGCGGATGGGTACATATGCTGAGAAAAAGCAGAAAAATGATTGTCGAAGCAATGGATAACTTGAGAGATTTGGCGATCGGCGGAACAGCAGTCGGAACAGGAATTAATACGGATCCTCAGTTTGGACAGCTTGTTGCAGATGAAATAAGCAAGCAAACGAATGAATCATTCCGTTCCTCTGAAAACAAATTCCATGCGCTAACTAGCCATGATGAAATCGTTCATGCACACGGAGCGCTAAAAGCCTTGGCAGCTGATCTTATGAAAATTGCAAATGATGTTAGATGGCTGGCAAGCGGTCCAAGATGCGGAATTGGCGAGATCACGATACCAGCAAATGAGCCCGGAAGCTCCATTATGCCGGGAAAAGTGAATCCGACGCAAAGCGAAGCATTAACGATGGTAGCAGTCCAAGTCATGGGAAATGATGCAGCGATCGGTTTTGCTGCAAGCCAAGGAAATTTTGAATTAAATGTTTTCAAACCGGTTATTATTTATAACTTTTTACAATCGATCCGGCTTTTATCGGATAGTATAATTTCCTTCAACGACCGCTGTGCTGTGGGAATTGAAGCAAACAAAGAAGTGATTGATAAATATGTACAAGACTCGCTCATGCTCGTAACTGCTTTAAATCCTCATATTGGATACGAAAATGCAGCGAAAATTGCAAAGCTTGCATATGAAAAACGATTGACTTTAAAGGAGGCAGCTGTTCAACTGAACCTTCTGTCAGCCGAAGAATTTGACCGCATTGTCCAGCCGGAGAAAATGGTGTAACAGAAAACATTGAATTTTTGCTGGGAGATGAAAATATATACCGATACTCACTACTTGATACGATCCCTCTTGTCTAGATAGAAAGAAAAAAACCTATACTGTCTATGAACTGCACCCCTTAAAGTAGATGTTGAAAAATCCCTATTTGGTCAACACTGCTTTAAGAGGTGATTTTTTATGGCAAGAAAAGGACAAAAGTTCATAAACTATTCAGTTGAGTTTAAACTCTTAGCAGTTAAAAAATATCTTCGAAGACAGTGCTTCTTTCTTCAGCTTACAGACCTACTGAGTTATATGGGGAGGAATTGTCAGATGATTTCTTTAACAGTGATTCCTTCTACAACTATTCTGTAAGCCGCTGAATAAGGGGGAATTTTTAATACTGTCTATTTGATCTTTGATCGGGATATGTTCAATTTGTGCGTCCGGTTTTCTTATTTATATTCAATGCTGCCAGGTGCAAAAACCATTATCCTCCACATAAAAATTTCATGAATCCTACACAAAATATTCACCTTTGCAATGTTGCAATATGTATGTATTAAATTTATTCTTTATTTAATAGTTCTCAATTAATTTTTATTGAGGAAAGGAGATTTATTGTGAAAAAAATCATTATATTGCTTGCCGCCGTTTTCCTTCTTGCAGCTTGCGGTCAAAATGAAACGAAACAAGAGAACAGCGGAGAAAGTGCCGAAGTTCATCCGCTCGAAGTCAATTTGAAAGTGCCAGACCATGCGAATATTCATGAAAAAGTTTCGTTGACTGCTGAAGTGAGCTACGGAGGAGAAGCGGTTGAAGATGCTGATGAAGTAAAATTTGAAATATGGAAAGAAGGAGAAAAAGAAGAAAGTAAAATGATAGAAGCAAAACATGAAAAAGACGGCCAATATACGATTGAACACACATTTGATGAAAATGGAGTTTTTTTTGTTCAATCACACGTTACGGCGAAAAATCAGCATAATATGCCCAAAAAACAAATTGTGATTGGTGAACTACATAAAGGTGGAGCTTCAACGGGAGAAAACGAAGAAACCGCAAATCATACTCATGAACATTCTCAAGGATCTGTAGACATCCAATTGGAGCTGCCGACAAATGTAAAGGCGAATGCGGAAACATTGATTCAAACAAAAATTCAAGCAGAAAACGCTCCGTTGCTAAACGCAAACGTCCGTTATGAAATTTGGAAGGACGGTTCTGATAAGCATGATTGGGTAGATGCTGCAGGAGACGAGAAAGGTACTTATGAAGCGAAATATACATTTTCTTCCTCAGGAACTTATCAAATCCAAGTTCATGTCAACAATGATGAAGGACTACATGAGCATGTCACGAAGAAGGTAACGGTTCAAAAATAAAGATCGGAATGGATATTGTTTATGGTAGAAAAGAATTGAGAAAGAATCGCTGAAAAAGTGTATATGTATGGACAAAAATAAGAGCGGGGAAAGAAATCAATTAAGTCGTGGCGAACTAATTGAACGGCAGGAACCAGATATGTTCGAAGCACGTAACGTCGATACGTATGAATAGATTAATTAAAAACATGAAAAGCCGCCCTTCCCTTAAAAAGAGAATGTATGGCAAAAGAATTTTAAACGAAATAATTGATTGGCATTGAATACGAAAAAGAATTCCTTTTTATAAATGAATGAAGATTCGTCCAGTATAACTTGTTCGAACATAAGTTAAATAACAAATGCAAAGTAGTCTTATAAACCAAAATAAAGCGAAAATTTAGTTAAACGAAACAAAAGTGCATAAAAGCTGAACAACCTTACTCCAATGAATTTTGAAGTAAGGTTGCTTTGGCTTTATTCATATTGCTTATTTTCAAGGTAAGAAAAAATTATCTTTTCGACCATCTCAATTTTATTGAGTTAACAATTTTTCTAAGTCGTCCAGCATATGGTTTGCAGCAAGCACACCGCCGGCTGTGTTCCAAATAGCGTCGTCAACTTTGTAAGCTTTTCCGTTTTTAACAGCATTTAAGTTTTTCCAAAGTGGATCGTTTGTCCATTCTTTTTCTGCTTGCAAAGCTTCTTTGTCTCCTTGCGGTGCATAGGTGAAATAGAAGATGATGTCACCGTCCATTTCCGGAATTTGTTCTTTTCCGACTTCAACTGCCAAATCTCCTAATTTATTTGCATCTGTAAACAATTTTTCTTGCTGAGCAGGACGTTTAAATCCAATTTGATCGAAAATCACACCAGAAAATGAATCTTTCCAATATATTCTCGTTACACCAGCCATGAAACGAACAACTGAAACTTCTTGATTCACTTGATCTCCTAATTTTTGTTTTACTTCTTCTACATGATTATTAAAATCATCTAATACTTTTTGTCCTTCTTCTTCACGATCGATGGCTTTTGCATATAGCTTAAAGTTTTCCTGCCAGTCGCCTCTTAATGTTTCCGAAAAAACTGTTGGCGCTATTTGATTGAGCTTGTCGTAGATTGCTTCTTGGCGAAGCTTATTGCCTATAATCAAGTCAGGCTGAAGAGCTGCAATTTTTTCAACATTGACTTCACTTTCTGTACCAACGACTTCAACGTCTTTCATTTCATCTTTAATATGATCGTACCAAGGATCGCCAAGCCAAGATTGAACGGCTCCGACTGGTTTTAATCCCATTGCTAAAAGCGCTTCGGTTCCTTCATTCGTTAATACGACGACACGTTCAGGTTTTTTTGGAATTTCAGCTGTTCCCATTGCATGCTCAACTTTGTATGATTGACTTTCAGTTGAGCTTTCTTTCTTTTCTTTTGAAGCTTCTTTACTGTCCCCGTTGCCGCAAGCAGCAATTACTGCCAGCATGAGTATGGCAACGATGGAAAATAATAATTTTGATATTTTTTTCATTATGTAACCCCCTAAAATGTAGTTGAAAATGATTTTCAATTCCTTAATAATAGTAATCAGTGAGAAATAAAAAGTCAATAATTAATTGAAAATGATTTTCACATTCAAAATGATTTGGTACAATTGGTTCAGAAGTTCGACTTGTTAGGAGAGACGTGAAGTTGTCATTATCTAGTAATCGTAAAGCAATCTTACTTTTTCTTTCCTTTTTGCTTCTATTATTCTGCATGTGTGCAAGTATTGTATATGGATATACGGATACAAGCTGGAAGATGGCTTGGGATGCTTTTTTTCATTTTAATGGTTCCAATGAACATATTATTATACAAAATGTTCGACTTCCTCGATCCGTCATAGCGAGTGTAGTCGGCGCTTGTCTTGCTTTATCCGGTGCATTGATGCAAGCTATTACGAAAAATCCTCTTGCATCGCCAAGCGTTTTTGGCATCAATGCCGGTGCAGGATTTTTTATTGTTCTAGCTTTTTCCTTATTTTCTGTAAACAGCTTACAAGCGTTTACTTGGATTGCTTTTGCAGGCGCAGCTTTTGCTGCCATGCTTGTGTACATGATCAGCTCATTGGGTAGTGATGGATTGACGCCTGTAAAGCTTACTTTGGCAGGAGCGGCCGTTGCGGCACTTTTTTCTTCCCTTACGCAAGGTTTGTTAGTTTTAAATGAAGCAGCGTTGGATCAAGTATTATTTTGGCTTGCAGGATCTGTGCAAGGCCGCAAAATGGAGGTAATGACAGCTGTTCTTCCATATATTTTGATTGGATTAGTTATTTGTACATTTATCGCCTCTAAATTAAACGTCTTAGTAATGGGAGAAGAAGTGGCGAAAAGTTTAGGACTAAAAGTAGGAACAGTGAAGTTTTTTGCAGCCTGTGCTGTCATATTTTTTGCGGGCGGTGCAGTTGCGGCGGCTGGTCCTATTGCATTCATCGGCGTAGTCGTGCCCCATATTGCAAAGTATGTGGCCGGAAATGATTACAGATGGATTTTGCCGTTCTGTGCAGTATTTGGTGGGATTTTGCTAGTTGCAGCAGATATTGGCGCCCGTTTCATTGTCATGCCTGAAGAAGTCCCTGTAGGGGTCATGACGGCGATAATTGGAACCCCATTTTTTGTTTATATTGCAAGGAAGGGGGTTCGTGCATCATGAAAAAATATGTTTCGCTTCGGATCGGAAATGTCATTTCATTTTTAATTGATAAAAAAGCCTTTTTCCTTTCGTTCGTTTTCTTTCTTGCGGCGTTTTTCGTAATCCTTGTCAGTGCAAGTGTAGGCGAAGTGATGATCAGCCCTGCCCAAGTTTTTCAAACAATTTTTGGAATAGGGGATGGAACGAACGAGCTTGTTATTAAACAATTTAGGCTTCCGAGAATTCTTATTTCCCTTTTGGTCGGCATGTGTTTGGCTGTTGCGGGCGGAATTTTGCAAAATTTAGTTCGAAACCCTTTAGCATCCCCTGACATTATCGGAATTACCGGCGGTGCTTCGGCAGCGGTTGTACTATTTTTAATGCTGTTTTCCGATAAGAATCATTCTTTAACTGTAAGCATTCATTGGATGCCTTTGGCAGCTTTCATAGGAGCAGCCGTTACAGGCATTTGTGTTTATTTATTGTCGTGGAAAAACGGTGTGACTGCAATCAGGCTTGTGTTGGTCGGCATTGGAATCTCCTTTTTAACTAAAGCATTAACGACTTTGTTAATGATAAAAGGGCCTATTTACCAAGCATCCCAAGCAAATATTTGGATAACCGGCTCAGTTTATGCGGCAAACTGGTCTCAAGTAAAGATTTTGTTTCCAGCAACTATCATTCTTCTCTTGATAACGGTTGTTACTGTAAGAACGATCAATATTCAAAGTTTTGGCGATGAGATCGCAATCGGTATGGGAAACCGAGTACAATTAACCCGCTTTTTCCTCTTATTTCTAGGAACCGCTTTGACTGCTGTTGCTGTCGCTTTTGGAGGAGGGATAGGGTTTGTAGGTCTTATTGCTCCTCACATTGCAAGAAAGCTTGTCGGTTCAAGCTTTGGTTTGATGCTGCCGATTTCAGCCTTTGTCGGGGCACTCATTGTTATGCTTTCTGATTTATTGGGAAAAACAATCTTTTTGCCGCATGAAATTCCAGCTGGTGTGTTTACTTCAGCGATCGGGGCTCCTTATTTTATTTACTTGTTAATGAAGCACAGAAATATTTAGGAGGTGATGGCATGCATAGATTGTATACTCATGAGTTAACTTTTGCTTATGGACAGAATATGATTATTGAAGATCTTAATCTTACTATTCCAACGGGAGAAATTACTGTATTAATTGGAAGCAACGGTTGCGGAAAGTCGACCTTATTAAAATCTTTGGCAAGAATTTTAAAGCCAGCAGGCGGTTCGGTACTCTTGGAAGGAAAGGACATTGCCGAGCTACCGACAAAGGAAGTGGCAAAAAAACTGGCTATACTTCCGCAAGGGCCTGAAGCCCCAGAAGGATTAACTGTTTTGCAGCTTGTTAAACAAGGACGGTATCCTTATCAAAATTGGCTGAACCAATGGTCCAAGGAAGATGAAGAATTAGTTTTTCGAGCGCTTGAAGCAACTAGAATGAGTGAATTGGCAGAACGAACAGTGGACTCTTTATCAGGAGGACAAAAACAGCGTGCATGGATCGCCATGACTTTGGCGCAAAATACAGATATTATTCTTTTCGACGAGCCAACAACTTATTTAGATATAACACATCAAATTGAAATACTCGATTTATTATTTGAATTGAATATGAAAGAGAAAAGAACGATCATCATGGTTCTTCACGATTTAAATTTAGCCTGCCGTTATGCTCATCATATCGTCGTATTAAAGGATAAAAACATTTATAAACAAGGAAAACCGGAAGATGTAATGAATGTACAACTGGTCAAAGATGTATTTGAAATGGATTGCAAAATTATTCGCGATCCGATTTTTGGAACACCGCTATGTATTCCGTTCGGAAAAGGGAGAAATATTAATAAAGTAGGGATGCAGGCATGGGAAAGTTGACGTTCGATGAAATAAAGGTGCTGTCAAAATTTCGATATTCAGAAGCAAAACGTGCAACCGATTCATCAATTGACATGGAGGAACTGCTAAAACCGGAAAAACTGCAGCTGTTTTTAAAAAATATTCAGCCTAAATTTAATGCACCTCTTTATGTAGCCGGGTCAATGTTTATTAAAAGATATGCTTTTTTAGCCGCTTTAGCTCTTTATACCATGACAATGTTTGATAAAGCTTTAAAAGTGGATATAAAAAATCTTGTCCTGATCACTGATGACGAAGATCCGCTTTGGCTGCCGGGCTTTTATTTCAAATCGAACGAAGTCACAATCGCTCCCCAAGAAAGAAAAAAATGGCGGGATGAAATGTTAACCTTATTATTTAAAGAAAACATCACCCGTCTTTTACAGGTTGTCTCAACAGAGGCAAAAATTTCAAAATGGATTCTTTGGGAAAATGTTGCGATCTATATATTTTGGATGTATGAAACATTGCTCAATGAAAAGCAGCATGAAGATAAACATGAAAAAATAAAAGAAGATTTTATTTATTGCGTGAAGGAAGCAAAAGGTGAATTGTTTGGGGATTTTAATCGGAACCCTTTAAAAAAATTTTTTGGTCCTAAGACATATTCTGATCAATATGATGATTATATTCGAAAAAGAAAAACATGCTGCCTGTTTTATTTGACAGACGATGAAGGGAAAAAGTGCAGAACATGCCCGAATGTTAGTGAATGTACAATAAAAAAGTAATTGGAGAGATTAAAAATGGATAACCAGTTTCAAGCTCAGATTGATGCGCTTGTTGAAAAGTATACCGAACTCTTGCTTGGAAAATCGTCTCCTGAATTAAAAGAAAAAGTGAAAATTTGGGTGTTGTATACGTACATGGCAAAATCGATGCCGCCGCTAGTGAAACATTGGAATGAAAAATTTCCAGAAGCAAAAGAACAAATGAAAGCTATTATTAATGAAATAAAAGAATTAAATGAACAGCATAGAAATAATAAAAAACGTTGATCTAAATTTGAAGTTGTCCTCCTTATAAGTAGCAGGAGGATTTTTTATGCGGACAGAATAGTATCATTCAAAATAACTTTAAGGTTTCATAGCATTGACGTTGGACGAAACAATGGAATGCTGATAAAGGTTAAAATTTTTTTGTGCTAAAGCAAAATGCTTCTTACTTTAAAAACAGCAGATAAATAGTTATCATATAGAACGGAATGAGCATTCGATCGCCTATTCAGTAATCGATTGGGAATAACATTTCAACCCGTAAAGAAATAAAACCTTACTCCGCTTGTTTACCGGAATAAGGCTGCTTTAACTCTTTATTTGCTGTCTGCTCGAATGGGGTCAGACACTTTTAAGTTCATTTTTATTGAATGTTTTGATTGTAAGGAGATTGCTGTTGCAAATAATTAGCAAATTGCTGATAGCTTTGTTGTATTTTTTGGTTGTCGCACGCCTCAAGGGAATACCATCCATTTTTAAACATGACATTAAATAACTGCCGCTGGCATTTTTGCGTTTCGTCGCAAATCATTTGAATATTTTCGTATAAAACGGTGTGGCTAAGCTCATTCAAAGCTGTGCTATAACCTTGTGTCATATATTTTTCAGTTGCAAGCAAATCATTTATAAAGTCGCGGTCGTTCATTTGCGGGCTTTTTTGAACTGTTGTTTCCGGATTGCTGATTTTCGTGTTGTTTGATTGCTGGGCTTGCATAATAAATCTCCTTTCTACTGCATTTGTGGATTGCCATTTAATTGATTTAATATCTGCTGATAGTGGCGATGATGCATTTCTCCTACCTTTTCCAACTCAGCTTTAATTTCAGGAATTTGGCATTGTGAAGCAAAAAAATGTGCTTTTTTCATCGCAATTAAATTCCATGACATCATATCTGTTAAATATAGTTGATCTTTTACAGAAATAATTTGCGGCGGTTCGTTATAAATTTGATTTTGCTGCATATTTTGCATATTGGTTGGCATTTGATTCATCATAAAAGCCCCCTTTTTCAAAAATGTACAAATTTAATATCCCACAATTTTTAAAGAGTTATGCAAAAATTTTTTAACAGGAATATTGAACAAAAATTTTAAATATTTTATACTTTAGTAAAACAGAAAAAATGAATGAATGTTCATTCAAATGAAAGGGGATTTGAAATTGTGCGTCAAATAAAAAAAGCTGCAGTACTCGGATCAGGAGTGATGGGATCCCAAATTGCAGCACATTTAGCGAATGTCGGGATTCATGTATTACTCCTGGATATTGTACCGACAGAACTAACGGCAGAAGAAAAACAGCAAGGATTGACGCTGAAAGATCCAATCGTTCGAAACCGTTATGCTCAAAAGGCCGTGCAAAGACTGCAGAAGCAGACCCCTGCTCCATTGACTGCAAAAGAAAATATAGAGCGAATTGAGATCGGGAATTTTGATGATGACATTGAGAAAATTGCTGAAGCTGATTGGGTGATTGAAGCAGTTGTGGAAAGGCTCGATATTAAACAGAAAGTTTTTGAAAAAGTGGACAAATGGCGGCGGCCAGGCAGCATTATCAGCACAAACACGTCTGGAGTTTCCGTTCATTCGATGTCAGAAAACCGCTCAGAAGATTTCCGCAAACATTTTTTAGGCACTCACTTTTTTAACCCGCCACGCTATTTGAAGCTGCTCGAAATTATTCCAACAAAAGATACTGACGAACAAGTTGTAGCATTTATGAAGAGATTTGGTGAAGATGTTCTTGGCAAAGGGGTTGTTTGCGCAAAGGATACACCGAATTTCATTGCCAATCGCATTGGAACATATGGTTTTCTTGTAACCGTACGTGAAATGCTGAAAGGGAATTATTCTGTCGGAGAAGTTGATTCCGTGACAGGGCCTTTGATCGGCAGACCAAAAAGCGCCACATTCCACACACTTGATGTAGTCGGTTTAGACACGTTTTTTCATGTCGTAAACAACGTATATGAAAGAGTGGATGGCGAAGAAAAAGAAATTTTTAGTGTCCCGGATTTTATGAAGAAAATGCATGAAAACGGCTGGATTGGGTCAAAAGCCGGGCAAGGATTCTACAAAAAAACGGGCAAAGAAATTTTAGAATTAAATGTAAATACGATGGAATATGAAAATAGAAAAAAACTGCGTGCCGATTCTATCGAAATAGCGAGACGTGAAAAAGGCACCGGGGAGAAGTTAAAAGCAGTTGTTTATTCGAACGACCGTGCAGGCACTCTTATTTGGAAAATTCTTATTCCAACGCTTCTTTATTCCGCAGAACAGCTGGACAGCATTGCCGAAACGATCGTTGACATTGACCAAGCGATGAAGTGGGGATTTGGCTGGGAGCTTGGACCGTTTGAAATGTGGGATGCAATCGGGATAAAACGATCGGTTGAAACCATTGAACAGCAGGGCGGAACAGTGCCAGCATGGGTCAAGCAAATGCTGAAGGATGGAAATGAAACGTTTTATAAGCAAAGCGAAGGCACCACTTATTTTTATCATCGGGGCGAGTACAGACTGCTGCAAACAAATATGAAACAAATTCATGTGCAATCGTTGAAAAATGAAAAATCAATCATTAAAGAAAATAACGGGGCAAGCTTAATCGATATCGGCGATGATATCGCACTGCTCGAGTTTCATTCGAAAAACAATGCGATCGGCTATGATATTGTGCAAATGATCGATTTTGCCATCGACGAAGTTGATAAAAATTATAAAGGGCTAGTCATCGGCAATGAAGGAAAACACTTTTGTGTAGGCGCAAACCTTGCGTTTATGTTAATGGAGGCGCAGGATGAAAATTATTTTGAAATTGAGCTGATGATAAGAAAGTTCCAGCAAGCGATGATGAAAATTAAATATAGTCCGAAGCCGGTTGTAGCGGCCCCTTTTCATATGACATTGGGAGGCGGCGCGGAAGTATGTTTGCCTGCCTCAAGCATTCAAGCAGCTATGGAAACTTACATTGGCCTAGTTGAAACAGGTGTTGGACTGATCCCGGGCGGGGGAGGAAACAAAGAACTGTATATAAAAATTCTTGACCAAATCGGCAATGATATTGAAATTGATTTGCAAAAGGTCGCAAATAAAACATTTGAAACGATCGCCATGGCTAAGGTGTCCAAATCCGCACAGGAAGCGCAGCAAAACGGGTTTCTTCAACCGACAGACGCCATAACCATCAATAAAGATCACCTGCTGTATGATGCGAAGCAAAAAGCGCTGTTTTTATATGAAAGCGGATACCGTCCTCCTGTCCGCAAAAAAATTCCGGTAGTTGGCGAGACCGGATATGCCGCCATGATATTAGGGGCACAAAATCTTTATTTATCGGGATACGCTTCGGAGCACGATGTAAAGATTGCTAAAAAATTAGCCTATGTGATTGCGGGAGGCAAGCTTCCATACAGGACAAAGGTAGATGAACAATATTTGCTCGATTTGGAACGGGAAGCATTTTTAAGTTTAATAGGTGAACCGAAAACACAAGCCAGGATGCAGCACATGCTGTTAAAAGGAAAACCGCTGCGCAACTGACAGAAAGGAGTTAGAAAAATGAGGGAAGCTGTCATTGTCGCTGGTGCTAGGACACCGGTTGGAAAAGCAAAAAAAGGGGCATTAGCCAACATACGACCGGATGATTTAGGAGCATTAGTAGTAAAGGAAACATTGAAGCGGGCCGGAAGCTATGACGGACATATTGATGATGTCATTATTGGTTGTGCTATGCCTGAGGCAGAACAAGGCTTAAACATTGCAAGAAATATCGCGGCGCTGGCAGGGCTCCCCTATACAGTGCCGGGAATAACCATTAACAGGTTTTGTTCTTCAGGGCTGCAGGCTATTGCTTATGCAGCTGAACGGATCATGCTTGGGCATGCGGAAGTCATTATCGCAGGAGGAACAGAATCAATGAGTCTTGTTCCAATGACTGGAAATGTATTGCGGCCAAATGCAAAGCTTGCCGAGGAAGCGCCTGAATATTACATGAGCATGGGACATACAGCCGAGCAGGTCGCACAAAAATACAATATCAGTCGAGAGGAACAAGATGAATTTGCTGTGCGGAGCCACCAAAAAGCAGCATTAGCAATTCAAAACGAAGCATTTGCTGAAGAAATCGTTCCTGTAGAAATCACGAACCGAACAGTTGATGCTAATAACAAGCTGCAGGAGAAAAAAACAATATTTCGCAAAGATGAAGGGGTTCGACCAGAAACAACAAAAGAGGTTCTTTCATCTTTAAAACCGGTATTTGCAGTAAACGGATCTGTAACGGCGGGAAATTCTTCGCAAATGAGCGACGGAGCGGCTGCCGTTATGGTAATGGATCGAAAAAAAGCGGAAGAGCTTCAGCTAAAGCCGCTGGCCAAATTCCGTTCTTTTGCTGTAGGAGGAGTGCCGCCTGAAGTGATGGGAATAGGCCCTGTCGTTGCGGTGCCAAAAGCGCTTGAATTAGCGGGTCTTGAACTTTCCGATATTGGACTCATTGAATTAAACGAAGCATTTGCTTCACAAGCGATTCAAGTAATTAGAGAACTCAAATTAGACGAAGAGAAAGTAAACGTAAACGGAGGTGCCATAGCTCTTGGACATCCTCTTGGATGTACAGGTGCAAAATTGACATTAACTCTTATCCACGAAATGAGAAGAAGAAATGAACAATTTGGATTGGTGACGATGTGTATCGGCGGCGGAATGGGTGCAGCGGGAGTTTTCGAGCTTCTATAAAAAACCAAAAGGTTAGGTTTTCTAAACATGATGGAAAATGACATGGAGTCTTCGAACTTATTTATGAATCCAAAAGGGGGAATATTGGGTGGCAAACAAAACAGAGGCCTATATAAAGGGCGGAAGCTTCATCATGGAAGAAATTCCTTTTGATCGGATCTTCACGCCGGAAGACTGTACAGAAGAACATAAAATGATTGCGAAAACAGCTGAAGATTTTGTCCTGAACGAGGTTGTTCCTTTTATTGACCGTCTTGAAAACCATGAATTTGATATTTCGGTGAAATTGCTGAAGCAAGCTGGCGAACTTGGTCTGCTCGCAGCAGATATTCCAGAAGAATATTCCGGACTAGGTCTTGATAAAGTAAGCTCTGCTCTTATTGCAGAACAATTTTCCCGCGCAGGGGGCTTCTCAATTACATTTGGAGCCCATGTAGGCATTGGCTCGCTTCCAATTGTATTGTTTGGAAATGAAGAACAGAAGAAAAAATATTTGCCCAGCCTTGCAGTCGGTGAAAAAATCGCTGCATATGCATTAACGGAACCAGGATCAGGATCAGATGCTCTTGGTGCAAAAACTACAGCGAAGCTAAATGAGGCAGGAACACATTATATTTTAAACGGAGAAAAACAATGGATCACAAATTCAGCTTTTGCAGATGTTTTTATCGTGTATGCAAAGGTGGACGGCAAACATTTCACAGCATTTATTGTTGAAAGAGATTTTCCGGGTGTTTCAACAGGTCCTGAGGAAAAGAAAATGGGGATCAAAAGCTCTTCAACAAGGACATTGATCTTAGACAACGTTTTAGTGCCAAAAGAAAATGTTTTAGGGGAAATCGGCAAAGGGCATAAAATTGCCTTCAATATTTTAAATATCGGACGATACAAATTAGCCGTCGGGGCAATCGGAGCCTGCAAGCGCATCATCGAATTGTCGGTCAAATATGCGGTGCAAAGGAAACAATTTGGACGGCCGATAGCCCAATTTCCGTTAATCCAAGAAAAGTTGGCCAATATGGCGCTGAAGCTTTATGCAATGGAAAGCTCAGTCTATCGAACGGTTGGATTGTTTGATGACCGGATGAGTTATTTAACACCTGAAGAGCAAAAGGATGGAAATGCTGTTGCCCAATCGATTGCTGAATATGCGATCGAATGCTCATTAAACAAAGTATTCGGTTCTGAAACGCTTGATTATATAGCGGATGAAGGAGTTCAAATTCATGGCGGATACGGATACATGGCGGAATATGAAGTGGAAAGGGCCTATCGCGACTCCAGAATTAACCGCATTTTTGAAGGAACGAATGAAATCAACCGCTTGCTTGTTCCGGGAATGTTTTTGAAAAAAGCAATGAAAGGGGAGCTACCTCTTCTTCAAAAAGCACAAAGCCTTCAAAAAGAACTGTTGACATGGATGCCGGAAGAAATCGGCGATGGCGTATTGGAGCAAGAAAAATATTTGTTGAAACAAGCGAAAAGAGTGACGCTTTTGCTGGCAGGTGCTGCAGCTCAAAAATTTGGCCAATCCTTGCAGCAGGAACAAGAGATTCTTGCAAATATCGCGGATGCGGTAAATAACGTTTATGCGATGGAATCCGCTATTTTGCGCACAGAAAAGGCCATTGTGAACTCAGGAGAAGAAAAGAATAAACAGAAGCTTCTTTATACACAAGTGTTTGTGCAAGAAGCGTTTCAGGAATTAGAGGCGAATGCAAAAGAAACGATTGTTGCGATCGAGGAAGGAGACGACTTGCGGATTCTTCTCTCTGCTCTAAAAAAATTGATGCGACAAATCCCTGTAAATGTCATTAAGAAAAAACGCCAAATTGCAGCTAGAGTGATTGAAGAGGAAAAATATATAGTATAACTGCGGGACTTAGGGGTGTCTAATAAGTCGTTTTTACGGCTAATTGACGCCCCCTTTAATGTTTTAGAAACGTTGATATATTGGTGTTTATAATTTTTTGTTTTCAATGGGAATTTGACTTTCTGGACAGCTCCAAAAATTTATTGATCAAGTTATTATGTTTGTCCAAATCGGATATGATAAAATATTATTGGTGTTGTATGAAGGAGGTGAGAAGGAATGGCTTTAACAATGTACTGGTATCCGAAGTGCGGAACTTGCAGAAAAGCGAAAAAATGGCTGGAAGATCACGGAATTGATTTTCGTGAAATACATATCGTGGAAAATCCTCCTTCTAAAGAAGAGTTAAAATCCTTTTATGAAAAGAGCGGATTGGAGTTAAAAAAGTTTTTTAACACGAGCGGTCAAAAATATCGTCAATTAGGTTTAAAAGAAAAAGTAAAAACAGCAACAGATGAGGAGCTCTTTGATTTGCTCGCATCAGACGGTATGCTCATTAAGCGGCCGATTGTTACCGATGGGGAAAAGGTGACCGTTGGCTTTAAAGAAGAGGAATTTGAGAAGATTTGGGGAAATTAAATTTAGAAAAGATTCTATTTAAATAGAATTCTTATATAAAAATGATAATTGGAGGGAATGACATTGAATACACCAAAAGAATTGCGTTATTCTGAAGAGCATGAATGGGTAAAGGTGGAAGGTGACAAAGTAAGAATTGGGATCACTGATTTTGCGCAGTCTGAACTCGGTGACATCGTATTTGTTGAACTTCCAGAAGTTGGAGATGAAATAGTCGCTGACGAACCTTTCGGTAGCGTTGAATCAGTGAAAACAGTTTCTGAGCTTTATGCCCCTATCAGCGGAAAAGTTGTTGAAGTGAATGAGGAATTGGATGACAATCCTGAATATGTAAATGAATCTCCTTATGAAAAGGCTTGGATGATTGTTGTTGAACCAAATGACATTCAAGATGTTGAAAAATTAATGACAGCTGAAGAATATGAAGAAATGGTAAAAGAAGACTAATATGAAACCCCCGTCTCCCTTTGAGAAGGGGGTTTCCTTTTCTTTATAAATGGAAAAGTGCGGACAATCAAAGTGTTTTGTGTGAAGGAATCAACCACTTCATTTAGAATAAGTATATATCAAAAAGCATCTATAAGCAGGTGATAACAATGGCACTGATAGAAATTGAGAAAGTTATCATTGTTGAAGGAAAGTCTGATAAGAAAAAAGTAGAGAAAATTATTAATGAACCTGCTGAGATTATTTGTACAAATGGCACGTTAAGCTTGTCCAAGCTCGATGAATTGGCGGAAAGCTTATTTTTCAAGGATGTTTATATTTTAGTCGATGCGGATGAAGCAGGAGAAAAATTGAGAAAACAAATTAAGCGGGAGCTTCCGGAAGCCAACCATTTATATATAGACAAAATGTACCGTCAAGTTGCATCCGCACCTGAACAGCATATTGCCGCCGTTTTGCTGAGAGCAAATATTGATGTACATGCAAGATATTTATCATAAATGTGGAGTGTGTTCAATGATTGAAATAACAAAAGAGCAATTAGATGCGATTAGCGATGAAGAGCAAACCATTATATTTTTATATACACCTTTTTGCGGGACGTGTAAATTAGCTAAAAGCATGCTGGAAATTGTAGAAAAAATCATTCCTTCCATAAACATATATACGAAAGATTTGAATTATATCCCTGAATTTGCTGAAAAATGGAAAATTGAAAGTGTTCCATGTTTATTGATCTTTGAAAAAGGACAAATTGCCGAAAAAATATATGCGTTTCATTCTATTGACTATTTATATCAAAAGTTAAAAAGTTTTTCTACCATATAATTATATTTCCTGAGAAATATGTCAGTTTTTTCTAGAAAGCGTCGACAACTCCCAGCAGGAAGAAGGAAAGCTAGAAAGAATGAGTAAAATAAAATATTTGCTGGGGGGTTGTCAATGTTTGATTTTTTATTAGAAAAGGCAAATGATCATCATTTTTTAAAGCCTTTATTTCCGGCACATCCTATGTTTATTGCTTTTGAGTTTGGCCAAAGCATTTATTGTTATCAATTGGATTTGGAAGGATTAAGACGAGTTGATGGAAATATCGAATCCATTGATGTAAAAATTATAGGAAATGAAGAGCAAATGGAAGAGCTCATTACAGGCCAGCTAAAGCTCCAACAACTAATGAAATTGAAAGCAGTAAAAGTTGAGGGGAGATTTCGGGATATTTTAAGATTGGAATCTGTCTTGTCTTTATTGGCCTAACAGGTTAAAATAGAGTAAATATATCGGAAAAGAATATATTGACACAATGTTTGTTGAATGGTACAATCTCTCCCAGTTAGTTTGTATTGTTTAAAATAATGTTTTAATAGAAAAATAGCGGGTGCACATGTACAATAAAGCTTTGTCTACAATTGCGTTGAAAAAAAGGAAGGTCAATTGAATGTAATCGTGCCTTTCTGCAGCTGTGCAGGAAGGCTTTTAGTATTAAACCGAAGCTGCTGCATGTGTGAAAGAAGGTGTAAACATGATTTCTCTCAACGGTGTTACAAAAATTTATCATACGAATCATAGCCAAGTAAAAGCTGTCGATCAAGTTGATCTTCAAATCCAGAGCGGAGAAATTTTTGGGATCATCGGATACAGCGGTGCTGGGAAGAGTACATTAATACGCTTGTTAAATGGTCTTGAAAAGCCAACAAATGGGACAGTTGAAGTGGCGGGAAAAAGAATAGACCAAATTAAAGGAAAAGAACTGAGATCCGCCAGAAAAGAGATTAGTATGATCTTTCAGCATTTTAATCTATTGTGGTCAAGAACAGTGCGGGAGAACATCGCTTTTCCATTAGAAATTGCCGGCATGAAGAAAAGCGATCGGCTCAAAAGAGTTGATGAACTTATTAAACTAGTAGGTTTAGAAGGAAAAGAAGATGCATATCCCTCGCAATTGAGCGGAGGACAAAAACAAAGAGTCGGCATTGCAAGAGCTCTTGCGAACAATCCGAAAGTTCTTTTGTGCGATGAGGCGACTTCTGCTTTAGATCCTCAAACGACTGATTCCATCCTAGATTTGCTTGTAGATATTAACAAGCGATTAGGTTTAACGATTGTTTTGATCACCCATGAAATGCATGTAATTCGAAAAATTTGTCATAGAGTGGCTGTGATGGAAAACGGGAAGATTGTTGAACATGGTGATGTGTTGACGGTTTTCCGAAATCCGAAGGCTAACATTACAAAACGATTTGTTAAACAAGTTACAGAACCTGATGAAACAATGGAAACGATTGATTACCTGCTTGAAAAGTACAAGCATGGAAAGGTTGTCAAACTTACCTTTGTAGGAGACAGAGCGGAGCAGCCTATGATTTCAAAAATCATTAAAGAGTTCGATGTAGAGGTTAATATTTTGCAAGGGAAAATTTCACAAACTCAAAGTGGATCCTACGGAACGTTAATCATCCATTTTGATGGAGATGAAACTACAGTTGAACAAGCCATTGAATTTATTCGCAATCAACAAGTGGAGCTGGAGGTGATTGCGAATGTTTGAGACATTGTTGCCAAATGTAAAATGGGACAAAGTCATTGATGCAACTTATGAAACGGTTTATATGACAGCTGTTTCTGTATTTGCTACATTTTTTCTCGGAATTATTTTAGGTCTTTTATTGTTTTTAACGTCAAAGGGGAACATGTGGGAAAATCGGTTTATCCACTCGTTTGTTGCAGCAGTTGTCAATGTATTCCGTTCAATTCCTTTCATTATTTTGATCATTTTGCTGCTTCCTTTTACAAAAGCAATCGTTGGTACCATTTTAGGTGCTAATGCTGCACTTCCTGCACTCATCATTGGTGCTGCGCCTTTTTATGGAAGGATGGTGGAAATTGCACTGAGGGAAGTTGACAAGGGGGTGATTGAAGCTGCAAAATCGATGGGAGCTACAATGAGCACAATTATTTTCAAGGTACTGCTTCCAGAATCGATGCCTGCTTTAGTTTCAGGAATAACTGTCACAGCAATTGCGTTGGTAGGTTATACAGCCATGGCAGGCGCCATTGGTGCCGGTGGTCTTGGAAACCTTGCCTATTTAGAAGGATTTCAGCGTAATCATAGTGATGTAACATTTGTTGCAACTGTACTCATATTGATTATTGTATTTATCATCCAATTGATCGGCGATATGATTACAAGAGCAATTGATAAGCGTTAAACGAAGGAGGAGAATAATATGAAAAAATGGCTTTTAGCGACTGTTTTAGGTGCGACGATGATATTTGCTTCTGCTTGCGGAGGTGGAAGTAATCAGGGAGGCAGCTCCGGCGGCTCTGACAATGAGAAAAATGAAGTAATTAAAGTTGGCGCATCTCCTGTTCCACATGCAGAAATTTTAGAAGAAGCAAAACCGCTTCTTGAGAAAAAAGGATATAAATTGGAAATTGAAGAATTCACTGATTATGTATTGCCGAATAAAGCTTTAGCGGAAAAGGATATTGATGCAAACTACTTCCAGCATATCCCTTACCTTGAAGCACAGAAACAAGAACATGGATATGATTTTGTCAATGCCGGCGGAATTCATATTGAGCCAATTGGCGTATATTCAAAAAAATATAAATCTTTAGAGGAGCTTCCGGATGGAGCTACTATTATCATGAGTAACTCAGTTGCTGACCATGGACGCATGCTGTCAATGCTGGAGGAAAAAGGTTTAATTAAGCTGAAAGATGGCGTTGATAAAACGAAAGCGACAGTTGATGACATAGCAGAAAACAAAAAGAATTTGAAATTCAAAACAGACATCGAAGCGCCAATGTTGACGAAAGCTTATGAAAACAATGAAGGCGACGCTGTATTAATTAACGGGAACTTTGCTCTGGATGCAGGACTTGACCCATCAAAAGATGCCATTGCTCTTGAATCGCCAAAAGACAATCCGTATGTAAACGTCATTGCTGTCCGCAGTGAAGATAAAGACTCTGAAAAAATTAAAGCTCTTGTAGAAGTGTTACAATCAGATGAAATTAAAGAATTTATTCAAACAAATTATCAAGGCTCCGTTATTCCTGCTGAATAATCAATTGGGAAGCTGTGCATATTTACGCGCAGCTTCTTTTTTTGGACCAAGCTGAGCTGGTATTGTTTGGACAAAATTTCATTTGAGAAAATGTACGAACTTAGGTGAAATTTATGCCGCCAAAAAAGCAAATAGAAAGTGCTGTTCATTTCAATTAAGCGCTTCAGCAGAACATAAGAAAGGGAATGGGGCATTTACTCAACATAATTTTACAATTGCTTGTTTCAAAAAGGTTGAGCTATCAATAGCATGAAAGATCAGTGTCAAATGCAAGATGAATATTGTATTTTTTCTCTCCAGCGGGAATGCAGCCGAAAGGAAATATATGAAGCAGCAGGATTTGCACCATCTTTCGAAGAAGGACTTGTGATGAGCTTAGCGGCCGCATTTAGAACGGAATGTTTTGCATGAAAAACAAATAAAGATGTAATTTTCAGTATTTTTGAGCATTTGTAAGATTGAACCTTTAATCCTTTCTCATTGGCTTAAAATGGGTTTTAAGCTGTTTTAATCAGCGATACAGCAGGTTGCTTTCAAGTTGCAATCATTGCTAACATTAAATTGTATAAAAAATGAAAGGATTGGTTCATTATTTATTTAAACCAAGAAATGATAGACATTAAATTTACGTCTGAAATGGAAAAAGCAATGCATCAATTTCACGGAATGGGATATAACGAATATAGGAGAACACATAAGAAGCGAATGAAGGTTGAAAGAAAAAGAGAACGAAATTACCGCAGCAGCCAAATTGTAACAGCTAATCTGAAAGGGAAATTGTTTTTGTCTACGCTAAACTAAATCAGCCAGTCGGCAAAGACTGGTTTTTCTTTTTATTGAATACATACAACAAGTTTGTTTGAATGATACTAAGATGACTATATACTTTGTTCCTAAAAATTTGGTAATATGAATAATGTTGTGAGATATTAAAAGGTTGTATTCACTTTTAATTTGTTATAAAATAATAATGAGAATAAATTGAGAATGATATTAATATTTGACCTATAGATTAATGGAGGTATTGGTTATGTCAGGATCTACATTAACGATTAAAGATTTGCATGTTTCCGTAGAAGGGAAAGAAATTTTAAAAGGTGTGAACCTTGAAATAAAAGGCGGAGAAATTCATGCGATCATGGGGCCGAACGGAACAGGAAAATCAACTCTTTCCTCCGCGATCATGGGACATCCAAAATATGAAGTGACACAAGGATCCATAACCCTCGACGGACAAGATGTGCTTGAGATGGAAGTAGATGAGCGTGCGCGTGCAGGACTTTTTCTTGCCATGCAATATCCAAGTGAGATCAGCGGAGTCACAAATGCTGATTTCTTGCGTTCAGCTATCAACGCCCGCCGAGGCGAAGGCAACGAAATTTCTTTAATGAAATTTATTCGCAAAATGGATGAAAAAATGGAATTTCTTGAAATGGATCAAGGGATGGCGCAGCGATATTTAAATGAAGGATTCTCGGGCGGTGAGAAAAAACGGAATGAAATACTTCAATTAATGATGCTTGAGCCTAAGATTGCCATCTTGGACGAAATCGATTCAGGCTTAGATATTGATGCGTTGAAAATTGTTTCCAAAGGTATCAACGAAATGCGGAGCCCTGAGTTTGGCTGCCTGATTATTACACACTATCAACGTCTGTTAAACTATATTACACCAGATTTTGTTCATGTTATGATGCAAGGAAGAATCGTGAAATCCGGCGGAGCAGAACTAGCTCAGCGTCTTGAAGCAGAAGGATATGACTGGATTAAAAAGGAATTAGGCATCGAAGACGAAACAGTAGGGCAAGAAGCGTAAGCGTTAGGAGGATCAAAATGACTGTAGAAACGAAACTACCGTTTGACCAGAAATATATAGAAAATTTCTCCAAACAGTTAGGAGAACCGGACTGGCTGAAAGATCTTCGCTTGCTTGCTCTTGCAAAAGCTGAAGAGCTTCCATTGCCAAAGCCGGATAAAACCAAAATCGACAAATGGAATTTCTCACAGTTTTCTAAACATGTCGTTTCCAGCAGCACTCTATCTTCTCTTGATGAGCTGCCGGAAGAAGTAAAAACGCTTATTGAGGCAGATGAAGAACATAAAAATCTCTATATACAACGTGACAATACGCCTGCTTTTTTGACAGTCTCTGAAGATTTGAAAGAAAAAGGAGTTATTTTTACTGACATTCACACGGCTGCAAAGGAACACGGAGACTTGCTTCAGCAATATTTTATGAAAGATGGAGTAAAAATTGATGAACATCGGCTGACAGCTTTGCACGCAGCCTATTTGAACGGCGGGGTCTTTGTGTATGTGCCGAAAAATGTAGAAGTGGAAAAGCCTCTTCAGGCGGTTTTTATACATGAAAACCCTGAAGCCAATTTGTTTAATCATGTGATCATCGTTGCGGATGATAATAGTTCTGTTACGTATGTCGAAAACTACATCTCGACCACCGAAACAGAGGGTGCTGTGTTTAATTTAATTACCGAAGTTATCGCCAATACTAATGCGAAAGTTTCCTACGGTGCGGTTGACAATCTGACTGAAAACATCACAACATATGTGAACCGCCGCGGGGTTGCTGGACGCGATGCAAAAATTCTTTGGGCATTAGGATTAATGAATGACGGCAATACGATTTCTGAAAACACAACAAATCTTGTCGGAGACGGTTCTATAGGCGATACAAAAACAGTTGTTGTTGGGAGAGGAAGCCAAATTCAAAACTTTACGACGAAGGTCGTTCACTTTGGCAAACATACCGAAGGCAACATTTTAAAACATGGTGTTATGAAAGACAGTGCGACGTCCATTTTTAACGGCATCGGCAAAATTGAGCACGGTGCATCGAAATCAAATGCTGAGCAGGAATCCCGCGTTTTAATGTTAAGTGAAAAGGCAAGAGGAGACGCAAATCCGATTTTGCTTATTGATGAAGATGATGTTGTCGCCGGCCATGCCGCATCTGTGGGACGTGTTGACCCGATTCAGCTCTATTATTTAATGAGCAGAGGAATTTCAAAATCGGAGGCTGAGCGATTAATTATTCATGGATTTTTAGATCCTGTTGTAAGACAAATGCCGATTGAAAGTGTAAAAAACCAATTGACAGAGGTTATTGAAAGGAAAGTTCGGTAATGGATATTAAAGAAATTCGCAAACAGTTCCCGATCCTTAGTCAAAAGGTCAACGGCCGCGATTTAGTTTATTTGGATAATGCTGCAACATCGCAAAAGCCAAATGTCGTCATTGATGCAATCACAAAATACTACCGCGAGTACAATTCAAATGTGCATCGCGGTGTTCATACACTTGGTACAAAAGCTACAGATGCCTATGAAGGTTCACGGGAAAGAGTTCGTCAATTTATTAACGCAAAATCCGTCCAGGAAATTATTTTTACACGGGGAACAACAACAGGACTAAATATGGTGGCACAGAGCTATGGAAAGGCCAATTTAAATGAAGGCGATGAAATTGTCATTACGTACATGGAGCATCATGCCAATTTAATTCCATGGCAGCAAGTTGCAAAAGAAACAGGAGCTACGTTAAAATATATACCACTAAAAGAAGACGGAACTATCTCGTTAAGTGATGTTCGAAATACGATTACAGCCAATACGAAAATTGTTTCGATTGCGCTCGTATCCAATGTTCTTGGCACGATCAATCCAGTAAAAGAAATAGGCGAAATTGCTCATCAAAACGGAGCTGTTCTTGTCGTAGATGCTGCTCAAGGAGCACCACATATGAAAATTGATGTTCAAGATTTAAATTGTGATTTTCTTGCTTTCTCGGGACATAAAATGTGTGCTCCGACAGGAATCGGTGTTCTATACGGAAAAAAAGAGCTGCTCGAAAATATGGAACCGGTTGAAACCGGCGGAGAGATGATTGATTTTGTCGGTTTATATGAATCTACATGGAAGGAGCTCCCATGGAAATTTGAAGCTGGTACACCAATTATTGCCGGAGCAGTTGGATTAGCTGCAGCAATTGACTTTTTAGAAGAAATTGGGCTTGAGAATATTTTCAATCATGAACATAGACTTGCCCAATATGCATTGGAACAATGCTCAAATATTGAAGGCATGACAATTTACGGACCGAAAGAACGGGCTGGGCTCGTTACCTTCAACCTCGAAGGCATTCATCCTCACGATGTGGCAACTGTTCTGGATGCGGAAGGTATTGCGATCCGAGCCGGGCACCATTGCGCCCAGCCATTGATGAAATGCTTAGAAGTATCAGCGACAGCACGGGCGAGCTTTTATCTATATAATACTGAAGAAGAAATTGATTTATTCATTCGCGCAATTCAAAAAACAAAGGAGTATTTCGGCAATGTCATTTGATAATCTTGACACATTGTATCGTCAAGTCATTATGGATCACTATAAAAATCCTAGAAATAAAGGCTCTCTTCAAGACAGCGTTACGGTTGACATGAACAATCCAACCTGCGGTGATAGAATTCATCTGACAATGAAAATTGAGGATGGAAAAGTCATCGATGCGAAGTTTGAAGGGGAAGGCTGCTCCATTTCGATGTCATCGGCATCCATGATGACCGAAGCGATCAAAGGACAAACGATTGAAAATGCTCTTAAGCTTTCTAAAATCTTCTCCGATATGATGCAAGGCAAGGAATACGATGATGATATTGATTTAGGAGATATTGAAGCATTGCAAGGCGTTTCAAAATTTCCAGCTCGAATCAAATGTGCAACGCTTGCCTGGAAAGCGATGGAAAAAGGTGTGCGATCTGAAGTCGAGTGATAAAATTTAAATTAGATTGGAGTGAGAAAGTATGGCGAAAAAAATGCCTGAAATAGGCGATTATAAGTATGGCTTTGTCGATAAAGACGTTTCTATATACCGAGCAGAACGCGGATTGACAAGAGAAATTGTTGAACAAATTTCGAAAATGAAAAATGAGCCTGAGTGGATGCTGCAATTCCGCTTGAAAGCTTTAGACCATTTTTATAAAATGCCAATGCCTCAATGGGGCGGCGATTTGTCTGCTTTAGATTTCGATGAAATTACTTATTACGTAAAACCTTCTGAACACTCAGGACGTTCTTGGGATGAAGTTCCAGAAGAAATTAAACGCACTTTTGATAAGCTCGGAATTCCTGAAGCGGAACAAAAATATTTAGCAGGTGTTTCTGCCCAATACGAATCAGAAGTTGTGTATCACAATATGAAAGAAGACCTTGAAAAAATGGGCATCATTTTTAAAGATACAGACAGCGCCTTAAAAGAAAACGAGGACATCTTTAAAAAATATTGGGCGACGGTCGTTCCGCCGACTGATAACAAATTTGCCGCTTTAAACTCTGCAGTTTGGTCAGGGGGTTCATTTATTTACGTTCCGCCTGGAGTAAAAGTTGATACGCCTTTGCAAGCATATTTCCGAATTAATTCAGAAAACATGGGACAATTTGAACGGACGTTAATTATAGTTGATGAAGGTGCCCACGTTCATTATGTTGAAGGATGTACGGCGCCTGTCTACACAACTAACTCGCTGCACAGTGCTGTTGTAGAAATCATTGTGAAAAAGGGAGCCTATTGCCGCTATACAACAATTCAAAACTGGGCAAACAATGTGTATAACTTAGTAACGAAACGTGCGGTTTGTGAAGAAAATGCAACAATGGAATGGATTGACGGAAACATCGGTTCGAAATTAACTATGAAATATCCTGCAGTCGTTTTGAAAGGTGAAGGTGCACGCGGCATGACATTGTCCATTGCCCTTGCCGGTAAAGGTCAACATCAAGATGCAGGAGCGAAAATGCTTCATTTAGCGCCGAATACTTCATCTACGATTGTTTCGAAATCGATCTCGAAACAAGGTGGAAAAGTAACGTACCGAGGTATAGTCCATTTTGGTCGGAAAGCAGACGGAGCACGTGCAAACATTGAATGCGACACATTAATCATGGATAACCAATCAACTTCCGACACGATTCCATATAATGAAATCCTAAACGATAATATATCTTTGGAACATGAAGCAAAAGTATCGAAAGTATCTGAAGAGCAGCTGTTTTATCTCATGAGCCGCGGCATTTCTGAAGAGGAAGCAACCGAAATGATCGTTATGGGATTCATTGAACCATTCACAAAAGAGCTGCCAATGGAATACGCCGTTGAAATGAACCGCCTCATCAAGTTTGAAATGGAAGGAAGTATTGGATAATCCTTATAATACTAAACATACTAACATTAGTAGTACAGACCTAGGCCAAGGTTTGTGCTACTATTTTTTTATAGTAGAAGTGAAGGAAGGTCGAACATCCCCTGGGACCAAATAGAGTCCGTATTAAAAACAGACCAACTTCACATCCTTATTTGAATCAGTTTAGTATGTTGGGTCCGAAGAGACCGTGTATAAGAAAATGGAATCAATAAGGCAATGTGAAGAACTTCTATGTTTGGCTAAAAAGGAGAGGCAGAAAATATGAAACACGTAGTGGCATTTGATGTCAGTATGGGGAAAAGTACAATGGTCATTTATGACCGTTATCGTCAATGCGAATATGAGGGTGAAATAACCCATAACCGCTACTCTTTCGAGAAATTAAACGAAACCCTTATATCTTTAACACAAAAAGATGCACAGGCACCTGATATTGTCTTTGAAGCAACAGGCGTATATTCAAAACCACTAGAACGATTCTTAGGTGATCAAGGTTATATGTATTATCGAGTTAACCCACTCGAAGCGAATATTCAAATGGCTTCAATGAGGAGACAAAAAACAGATAAAAGCGACGCTCATGAACTTGCGAAAACTCACTTTAGAGTTGAACGTGAACAAACTTATCAAGAAGGGGAATATTATAAACAAATGCGTGCAATGACGAGATATTATGATGAATTAAGTAGTGAAATGACGCATTTATATAGTCGTTTACATGCGATTCTACAATTGAGTTTTCCCGAGTTAGAAAAGCTATTCAGTAAACGTTCTGCTTTATTTTTGAATGTCGTTCAATTATACCCTCATCCGGATCATGTGTTAGTTTGTTCAAAAACAGTGATTCGTAATCGTTTAAAAGCCAACACAAGAAAAAACTTATCATTGGCACGTGCTGAAGAAAAAGGGATCGCTTTAATCGAAGCAGCAAAAGAAGCGTATCCAGCAATTTCAAAAGATGATATTCGCTGTGAACAAGTGCGGGATTATGCCAAACGGATTGCAGACTTGAAGGAGAAAAGAGATCAACTTGTCCAAAAGATGGTTAAATTATCGAAAGATAAACAAGAGTATCAGATTTTAATTTCATTTCCAGGAATCGGAGAAACGACTGCAGTTCGTTTAATTGGAGAATTAGGAGATATTCGACGATTCAAAAACCATAAACAACTGAATGCTTACGTCGGTATTGATATTATGAGATATCAATCTGGGAATACCTTTTATAAAGACAAGATTAATAAAAGAGGAAATAACAAACTTAGAAAGATTCTATTTTACATGATCCAGACCATGATCCAACTACGGAAAAACACACAAAATCATATTGTAGATTATTATGATAAATTAAAAACGCAACCCCAGAGGAAACCTCATAAAGTTGCGTCCATAGCATGCGTGAATAAGTTCTTGAAATCGGCTTATCACCTTATCACACATAATCTGAAATACGATTACGAAAAGGCAACAATGCATCAGTAATCGTAAGTAAGATTATATCACAAAGACCTGACGAAAAAAATGGAAATCGTGAGGTCTATTTGTCATGCGAAAATTTATTTTGGAAGGAAGGGGTCCCCCTTCCTTCCAAAATAAAATCTATATTAACCAAATTATTTAATAAAAAATACTTGACTAGAGGTAAGAAGGGGGTGTCTAATAAGTCGTTTTTACGGCTTATTGACGCCCCCATTATTTTAGAAAAGTTGATATATCGGTGTTTATAATTTTTTATTTTCAATGGGGATTTGACTTTCGGACAGTCCCACAATTCACCCACAAAAATTAGATATTCATGTTTGTATACCGTTAATACAACTCCAGTGCTTCATCCTCGATTTTTTTAGTCACATGGAGATATGTGTCAGCGGTATTTTTATGCTTTAGTATCTTAATCTTTTGCTCCAGCTAAAGGAGAGCATCATGTAAAGAAAGAACAAGGAGTTTGCATGTTTGCACACTTCTGTGGCGGTCACAAGCAGGAAACGTCACTCACCGGACTATTATTGCATAACAGCTTTTCCCCAATGCCAATAGTGGCTGAGAGAAAGAAGCATCAGAAAGCTTTAAAATTTCGCTTGCCCCTCTCCTCTAGAACACCATAAATGATGGCTTACGTTTTTCTATGAGGCTTGAACATCTTCTCATACAAAAATAAAACCGAGCCGCAAATTACTGCAAGGAGAATAAAAGATAACAAGAAAAATAATGGATTGATAAAACCAAATGCTATATTATTTGCAGTAATTTCATCTCCTGATAAAAATTCATCATATTAGGAGTATAAGATTTTGGCCAAATTTAACTGTTCCTAAAATATATAATTATGGAGTGCAAGAGAAACAATCACGGCTTCTTTCACGATCTTCAACACAACCACCGCAATACATATGTATTGCGCGTCATTTTCTGAAGCCTCATCCTTTTTAATGAGATCCTTTCATAAAGAAGAAGCAGACTCATTTATACGATCAAAATATATTTAGCCCTAAGCGATAATTTACCTATTAAAATCCCATATCCATTCCCAAAACTTACTACCTTGGGCTACTATAAAGTAATCAAACCATTTTTCAAAAGTCAGGTTTAGAAACCCAAACGGATCGTCCAAACTTCCGCCGTTGTCAAGCCAATAAAGATATCCTTTTCTTTCGGGAGCTAAAGCTATAATGAGCCGGCAGCCATCGTAGCCATATCCAATAGGAAACCAATCTGGAGGATAATCAATATATTGATAATCCTCTAGTATCTCTTCGACAGATAATAATTGCAGTCCACCTCCGTTTTCAGGATCATCAAATAATGTAGCACCATTACATATTTTCAGAAAGTCTTCATAGTCACTAGGAATATTAAAAGGCAGCTTCTTGATTTCTTCTTCTGTTGCAGGGGGATTGAAACGAAATTGTAGTTTTCCTAAAAATCCTTCTTCATTTTGAACAACCAGCATATTCTTTTCATCTAGTCTTTTATTCAAAGCATCTAAAGTCATTTTGATTCGTACTGACATGTTGTGGCTATCACTCCTTTTATCATTCATCCAGCAAGGACTAACAATCTTTCTGTGGAAATCCTTTTACAGTTGTATGAGGTTACTAAAATTGTAGAATACGGTGTATTTTATCATTTGGCCAAACTGTGCTCTTATATGTTTATTATACCATTTTCTGTAATTTTTCTATCTGAAGTAGTCCAATTGGCAGCATCAGCTTTTTCAAGTTGTAAATGATGAATCTGTGAATTATTTCCTGATCATAGATCCTTATAACATCTTTACTTTACCTGTTTCTTCGATCAGCAACTGTACAGGATGAGATATTTGAACTTTTTTGTTGCAAAACTCTTTATTTTTATTGTTGTTATAAATACAATGTCCAAAAATACTGCCAGCCTTTTATAACAAAAAAGTGCTTAAATCGTGAATCTTTTTCGATGCTGTATTATGATGAGTATATAAAGACTACATTGATAGGAGTAAGAAATGATTTACATAGGCTTGACAGGTTGGGGAGATCATGATTCTCTCTATCCATCCGGAACATCATCGAATGATAAATTAACGATTTATGCAGGACATTTTCCTGTTGTTGAGGTCGATTCCACTTTTTATTCGATACAGCCTGAGAAAAACGTTCGAAAATGGGTGAACGAGACGCCCAAAAATTTTCAATTCATTGTAAAGGCGTATAAAGGAATGACTGGACACGAAACAGGCTTAGGATCTTTCGAAAGCCGCTCAGAAATGTTCGCTGCTTTTTATAAAATGATTCAGCCCTTTCAAGAAGCGAATAAATTGGCAATGGTTCTTTTTCAATTTCCCCCTTGGTTTCACTGCAAAAGAGAAAATGTTGATTTCTTGCGATGGTGCAAAGAGCAAATGAAGGATGCCCCTTGTGCACTAGAATTTCGCCACCGCTCCTGGTTCCTTCCTACATATTATGAAAAAACGCTTCAATTCATGGAGAAGGAAGGGTGGATTCACACCATTTGTGATGAGCCGCAGGCAGGGGAAAATTCAGTTCCGACCGTATTATATTGCACGAATAGAGAAAAGACCTTGGTAAGATTTCATGGACGAAATGTTCATGGATGGCTGAGGCCAAAAGAAGGGAATTGGCGTGAAGTACGATATTTATATAGATATAATGAACAAGAGCTTGATGAATGGAAAGGACACATAAAAATGCTGAAAAAGCAAACTAAAGATCTCTATCTCATTTTCAACAACAACTCGGGCGGAGACGCGGCGGACAATGGAAAAGAACTGATGAAAAAGTTAGGAATTACATATCATGATTTAGCGCCAAGGCAGCTTGATTTATTTGAGTGTTTTGAAAAGTATCCCACTGAAGGAGAGAGCGACTTTGATTGAGACGGTTCATATATATCATACGAATGATCTGCACAGTCATTTTGAAAATTGGCCGAAAATCGTTCATTATCTAAAAACAAAAAAACATATTCATAAAAGTAAAAACGAAACTGTTTTTTTATTCGATATCGGCGATCACGTCGATCGCTTTCATCCAATTACTGAAGCGACCGGGGGAGTCGCAAATGTTGAGCTGCTGAATCATTTAACTCCAGATGCAATAACGATTGGAAATAATGAAGGAATTACTCTTCCTTTTGAAGCATTGGATCGGCTGTATAATCATGCACAATTCCCGGTCATTGTGTCTAATTTATTTTACTTAGACGGTACTAGACCAAAATGGGCAAAGCCTTATGTGATTAAACATTTACAAAATGGAGTCCGAATCGGTATTTTAGGCGTAACGGTTTGCTTTGAGCAATTTTACCGTCAGTTAGGGTGGATGATAACAGAACCGATGGCAAATATAAAAGAAACATTGGAGGAAATCCGGGGCAAAGCAGATGTTATCATTCTTTTATCACACCTTGGAATATCCGATGATGAATGGATTGCTCAACAATTTCCTGATATCGATGTTATATTAGGAGCCCATACACATCATGTGCTTGATCGTGGAAAGCTTGTAGGCAATACGCTTTTGGCGGGAGCAGGAAAGTTTGGACAGTGGCTTGGACATATTGAACTTAAGATCGACTCTGCTCAAAAGAAGCTGGTAAATAAAAAAGCGGAGATTATTGAAACGAAAACGATTGAAAAAGAAGATGTTTTTACCATAAAGTGGCTTGATCAAAAAAAAGCTGAAAGTGCTCAAAAACTTAACGAAGTTGTTGTGGAATTAAAAGAAGAATTACGGATTGATTGGTTTTCAGATTCACCATTTGCAAAGCTGTTGGCTTCCGCTTTAAAAGAATGGTGCGATGGGGAAGTTTCCATGGTGAATGCCGGAGTATTGCTTGAATCGCTTCCGAAAGGACTCGTCACAAAAGGCGATTTGCACCGGATTTGTCCTCATCCGATTAATCCTTGTAAAATCATGGTTCAAGGCGATCAATTAAAAGAAGTTATTTTACAAGCACGGACAAAAGAAATGGAGCAATTGAAGCTTAAAGGATTAGGCTTCAGAGGCAAAGTAATGGGGCGTATGGTTTTTGACGGCATTGAAACGGTCATGGAAACGTTGGAAGATGGCAAGGAACATGTGAAAAAGATCTTTGTAAATGGAAAACATCTTGATCAAAATCATGTGTATGCAGTGGCAACTATTGATATGTTTACATTAGGTCCATTATATCCGCAATTAAGCCGTGTAAAGAATAAAATATACTTCATGCCTGAATTGCTAAGAGATGTACTTGCTTGGAAATTATCGAAACAGTTCCTGCAAATCCATCAATAAATTTTTGTCAACATCTCCTTTCCTTTCATAAAGTGAAGTAGGGAAGGAGGGTATTTTATGGTATCTGTATCGCCGGTTAAAATTGGTGATCATCAATTTACCGCCATTACCATTCAGCTGCCAAAAACGAATTTCATGGCTGTTACAGCCGAAAAAGGTTATATTATGTGCGGTGCGCTTGATGTAGCCTTATTGAATGAAAAATTAAAAGAGAGAAAAATTATTGCCGGCCGCGCTGTCGGAGTGAGGACAATTGAGCAGCTTCTTGAAGCCCCATTGGAATCAGTCACAACAGAAGCGGAGGCAATTGGCATTAAAGCAGGGATGACAGGCAAAGAAGCACTATTGAAAATGGTAGAAAAATAAAAAACAACCATTATCTTTTTATAAAAGAATGATTATTGCTCATCTATAGTGTACAGATGAAAGAAGTTTCCAAAACGTACCATCTATGAATTTAAATAAGATGTATTCCTTAATGGATTTTTCAACAGACATGAAAAAGTATTTTCTATCATTTGATCAGCGATATAGTCGCAAGTAATTGCCATTCAGTCGAGTAAAAAACATAAAATTGATTCATAAAGAGCCCGTTCCTGAGTTGGTGCGGGCTCTTTATTTTTTTTCTTTTTGCCATTCAAGCCGTTCCCATAGTTTTAAATGCGGATAAGGGTCAAAAGACCACTCGGTTTTACCATTGTCTTTATACATCCCGTAATGCAAGTGCGGCGGGAATTTGCCAGATGTTCCTGGAGGTCCGTAGCCGCTGCTTCCGACAGAACCGATGATTTGCCCCGGTTTTACGATTTGTCCAACGTGAATGTCTTTGGCAAAGCCGTTTAAATGTGCAAAATAATGGTACGTATTCTGAATGTCCCGAATACCGATTCTCCAGCCCCCATAGCGATTCCAGCCTTTCATTTCGACAATTCCGTAGCAAGTGGAACGAACCGGTACGCCATAATGTGCAAATATATCTGTGCCTTCATGAATTCTCCGGCCGCCCCAGCCGCGCGCATCTCCCCATGTATCACGGTAGCTGTAATCAGTTCTGACGGGAAGAGGAAAAGCATGCTCGTTTAATTGCAGATGCCCGAAATGTTTGAACAATTTCATATGACCTAAAATAATTCCGACCGTTTTATCACGGTGATAATAAGACCATAAACCAATTTTTAAATTTTCTATATCATTACCATATTTTGATAAAAAATGTGCAAAACTATATAAGACATCTTCATCATGATCCATTTGCGCTTTGCCGTCGCCGTTTCCATCCATTCCGATTCCCCCGAATAGCTGAATGCTAACCGGATTTTGATCGTTCAGATTCGGATTAGCTGTCCCAGCCCATTTATCAGGAGGAATGTAAATGCCAATAACTCCTTTTTGTTTTGGGATATCATTTTTTATTTTTCTGACGTTTCGTTCGTATTGGTCGCACGCAGCCAATACATACCAAGGAATCTGGGTGATGGCTTCCACCTTTTTATACAGGCTCATTCGCAAATGATTTATTTGTTGTTCAGTTAATTGACTGGACGCATTGGCATGGCTGGAAAATAAAGATAAAAGTGCAGCCAATAATAACATTTTTCTGAGAACCACAATTGATAAACTCCTTTCCATCATGTCATGTCTTAGTGTAAGAAAAAAGTAAAGTTTCAATGGCTGGAAATTGAAGGAATATAAAATTCCTTTTTCTTGTCCAATATCTTTCATTATGTTAAATTGACTATAGTGTATCATCTTTATTTTTTTAATGATTACATATTGGAGATGATGAAAAATGGCTCAAAAAGAAGAAAGTTTACGAAAACCTGAATGGCTTAAAATAAAATTAAATACAAACGAGAATTACACAGGGTTAAAAAAATTGATGCGCGAGCAAAAGCTTCATACGGTTTGTGAAGAAGCGAAATGCCCCAATATTCATGAATGCTGGGCAGTGAGAAGAACGGCAACATTTATGATTTTAGGAAGCGTTTGTACACGCGCATGCCGCTTCTGTGCAGTGAAAACAGGACTGCCAACCGAGCTTGATTGGCAAGAGCCGGAGCGTGTAGCGGATTCCGTCCGCATTATGAACTTAAAGCATGTTGTCATCACTGCAGTTGCCCGTGATGATTTGAAAGATGGCGGAGCAGCCGTTTTTGCTGAAACGGTTCGTGCTGTGCGCAAAAAAAATCCATTTACTACAATAGAAGTTCTTCCATCTGACATGGGCGGAGTGTACGAAAATTTAAAAACATTAATGGATGCTAAACCTGATATTTTAAACCATAATATTGAAACTGTTCGGCGCTTAACCCCAAGGGTTCGCGCTCGTGCAACCTATGAACGTTCTTTGGAGTTTTTGCGGAGAGCAAAAGAAATCAATCCGGATATTCCGACAAAATCAAGCATTATGATCGGGCTTGGGGAAACGAAAGAAGAAATTATCGAAGCGATGGACGACCTTCGTGCAAATCATGTTGACATCATCACAATCGGACAATATTTGCAGCCTACGAAAAAACATTTAAAAGTTCAAAAATTTTACCATCCAGATGAATTTGCAGAATTAAAAGAAATTGCTTTGTCAAAAGGATTCAGCCATTGCGAGGCAGGTCCGTTAGTCCGTTCGTCTTATCATGCTGATGAACAAGTAAATGAGGCAGCCAAACAGCGGCAGGCAAAAGCTTAAAGCCACAGAGCCGTCAAGAATTTCTTGACGGCCCGTTTTAATAAAAATAGGTAAATAACCTCTAAAAAATTCACCTATGCATCAACGTTTATTTCATTGATCTTTTATGTCGTGATCAATACTTTCGTTCATTTCTCCGAATCCTTCGCCATTTGCATTTTCACCAGCATTCAATTTTCTTCCTTGGGGAGACTTTAACATGCGCTGAATGGTCTGGTTTAAATTGCGGTTAATATTTGGAGACTCTCCATCAAGAGTGCTGTATGATTCGATTTCTTTAAACAGATTAGGATTATCGGTTACATAAATATGAAAATAACGCGGAACAATGGATGCAGCTGTCTTTTTCACTTGGTCAGCTGTTTCAAATTTGTTGTTTGAATCGGTTTTATACGCTATAAGAACTTCTTCATCTGTTACGAGCGTAGCAGCATCATGAACATTTGGAAGCTGGACGGCAAGCCTTCCGATTACGTCTGCTAATTGTTCCCGATTGATGACAGGAGTTTTTACTGTGGCTTTCTCTATTCCGGCTGTTGGACTTTTTTGATGCCGGACATATCCAAAGCTGTCTGAATCTTTATTGCTGTTATAATTATCATTTCTTGCTGCCACGTTTACCGTATTCCCGTTTTCATTATATAGACCTTTTCCTTCTTGATCATATTGGCACCCGCTGGCTGCAAGCGCAGCTATGATAAAAGGAGTAAAAAGCCTTTTTTTCATTTCAGCACCTCCTTATAATTTTAGGATTGCCGCTTTTAAAAAATTGTTGTCAGGCAATTGATGGAGGGAAATCATTTGTTTATGATAAACATATGGAAGAGGGTGAATTTGTAAATGATCACAATTTTTAATCAAACATACGAGCTTATAAAAGATTTTAAAAATGGTTTTAATGAAGAGGCTTTTAAAGCAAGGTACAGTGAAATTTTAAACAAATATGATTATATTGTCGGCGATTGGGGATATAGCCAATTGCGGCTGAGAGGATTTTTTGATGATCAAAACCAAAAAGCAACACATGATACGAAAATCAGCTCATTAGATGAATATTTGTATGAATATTGCAATTTCGGCTGTGCTTATTTTGTATTAAAGAAAATAAAAAAATAAACGCCAGATGCAAAAACATCTGGGTGTGAAAAAGTAATCAGGACGGCATACAGCCGTCCTGATTACTTTATTTCATACGGGTCTTCTTCATTTTTATCAGGTTCATCATGAGGAGGATGACTGCCCGGAAATTGTCTCGGCAAATTCTGATGCAAGGATTTGAATTCATAGTTAAAACTGCTATATGGACGCTGACCTTCTTCCCAAGGTGTGCTTTTATTCTCCACAGGTTCATCCTTTCCCCGCGGAGCTCCGTAGGCGCCTTCCGGCATATCCTCCGGGATAATATAGTTTCGCATTGTTTCCACTACTGAAAAATCAGTATATTCATTTTGTTTGTCCATTTTGTTCACCTGTCCATGATTTTACCATTATCGTTCCTCATGGAAGGTAATTTATACATTAGACGATCTCATATAAAAACTCCCGAAGCTCTTTTGCGTCTTCATCATTTAATTGATAAACATCTTCTAAATACCCCGGTTCTTTAAGATCATCTTCCCCAATGATCGCAAACCGGTTGCTTTGCAAATTTAGTACAAGATATTTTCCGTAATAGCGGTCCGATTGAATAATGGCTAAATCAAAGCGTTGATTTTCTCCCATAAAGCTAACAAATCTTGTTTTTGTCTCGACGGTTTCATCATACAAAAAAAAGCGTTCGGCCATGGTTCATTACCTCCGTTTCTTATAATTGCATTGTAGCATAAGATGATGCATTCACAACGATTTATCGCAAATTTGTGAGAAAACTTACCTCTGTTTCGATTCGCATAGCGATTTTTCTGTTGAAATAGAAGCAAAATAACACAATTTTTTTATCAGCCCGCACATCTGCTGCCAATCAGCCATGATTTCTGTATCGAATGGGAAGTTAATTGGAGAAACATATCATGAATCGGCACGAAAGTCATATTCAAAATCCTCCTCTGCTTGTCATGAAAAATCGTCATCTGTAAAAGCAATTTTTTGTGCGCGTTTAGGAATTTCTTTACGAAATTGAAAAAATCTAAGCGGATTCTACCCGGCATGCAAGATGTATCAAACCGCGGAAAGCTTACGCCTGCTCAATCACGAAATCCAAATTTTAGAAACATCAGCTCTGTTTGCCAAAATCGATCCGTCTAACGAGAGGATTTAGTGTCTCTGCTTTAAAAAACTCAAAAGTGTGTAAAGTAGTAGGTAGTTCAAATGGTCGAGTATGGTAAAATAAAAAACGGATACAAAAACCTTAAGAAAGGAAAGAAATCATATGTATTTTGTGGACAGAAAAAAGATTGAAGATACTGTAAAATTTGTAGAAGATCTTGTATCCATGTTTGAAGGCCATCAACAGTGGGAGTCTGATGTTGAAAAAAAAGCGTTGGAGCGGATTGCCCAATTGTTGATTGAGGCGATTTTAGATATCGGAAACGGAATTATTGACGGTTTTATTATGCGGGACCCGGGCAGCTATGAAGACATTATTGACATTTTAGAAGATGAATCTGTCGTTGACAGCAGGGATGCGGAAGGATTAAAAAAATTAATTTCCTACAGAAAAATGCTCGTTCAAGATTATTTAAACATACGGCATGAAGAACTGTATGATTCAATATCAACCCATTTACAAGTTTTGAGAAATTTTTGCCATCGTGTTCGAACCTACTTGGAAGATGAACTTGGACCAGTTACAGCTTTTAAGCCGTAATGGATTGATTGAAGGAGTGAAAAAAAATTGAAGAAATATAAAGGATATTTCATCGATTTAGACGGCACCATGTATCGGGGTACAGAAAAAATTGAAGAAGCTGAAGAATTTGTTAAAAAACTGAAGGAAAAAGGAATTTCGTACTTATTTATGACAAACAATTCTTCTAAAACCCCGAAGCAAGTAGCTGAAAAACTAATCAGTCTCGGCATTCCGGCGGAAGAGCATCAAATTTTAACTTCAAGCATTGCCACAGCCAACTTTATTTGGGAAAGAAAACAAAATGCTTCTATATATGTAATCGGTGAAGAGGGGCTGCGAAAGGCCTTGGAGGAAAAAGGTTTTCGCTTCGTCGATGAAAATCCGGATTTTGTCGTTGTGGGTATTGACCGAAACATCAATTATGAAAAGCTTGCCAAGGCCTGTTTAGCGGTTCGCGCAGGTGCAACATTTATTTCAACAAACGGGGATACTGCTCTGCCGACTGAGCGAGGACTGCTTCCAGGCAATGGCGCCATTACATCGGTCATTTCAGTATCTACAAATGTTCAGCCGATTTTTATCGGAAAACCTGAAAAAATTATTGTAGAGCAAGGGCTGAAAATGCTGAAAACGAAAAAAGAAGAAACGCTTCTTGTCGGAGATAATTACGAGACGGATATTAAGGCAGGTATCCAATCAGGGATGGACACCCTTCTTGTGCATACAGGCGTAACAACGAAAGAACACTTAAAAGATAAAGAAATACAACCGACTTATACAGTGAATAACCTTTCGGAATGGCATGTGCTATGATGAAGCCTTTTTCTTTTCCAGCTGATTTCACAATAGGTGCTCCGCTGCCCCTACTGTGAATCAGTGGATCGATGGGCGAGCCGGCTTGAAGCTGCCGCTGCAATGGCTCCGACAATATCATCTAGAAAAGTATGACACTTACCTGTGCTTTTATCGTTTAAATGAGCAAGTATACCAGGCTTTTGTTTATCGATATAGCCATAGTTCGTAAACCCGATTGATCCGTAAATATTCACAATGGAAAATGCAAGAATTTCATCAATTCCATATAATCCTTCATCCGATTGGATGATCGATTGAAGAGGCTCCTGTAAACCCCCCTTTTCTGCTAGAACATCTAATTGAATTCCGGTTAAAATGGCATTTTGAACCTCTCTTTTCGAAAGAACTCTTTCCACGTTTTGCAAACAGTCTTCTTTTGTTAAGTTTGGATAATATTGCTGCTGTAAAAAATAGACGAGCTCTGCGATGTCATCCGGTGTAACTCCTCTATCTTTCAGCCATTTTCTTGCAGTTTGCTCTATTTTATCCATGTCGTTCACCCTATCTTTTACAAGTATATGAAAGTGCTGAAATCGGCTGTGACGCCGATTTCAATAAATTCTTGCTTAAATTTTCAAAAAGCATCAACATCTTTTTTATATTGTATACACAAAAGCTTTTCTACATGTTATAGTTTATGGCATTTTTTCATTATTTATATTGGGGTGTTTTTTTGAAAAATGGATTTATAGGGGGAATTAGGAATGAAAGAGCTTTTAAAAAAGCATTATGGAATAGATGTACTCGACTTTTTTTCAATTGGGCAATGGCAGGGGTTTAAAACAAAAAGAAATATCGGTTTTATTGCTGCTGTTTCACATATTGACCATAAGGAGCTTTATGAACTGTATGAAATGAGTCGTTATCTCCTTATGACAAACGAGAGAAAAGCTGCTTCGTTTTTATTAACTGTAAATGGGGATCTTACGGCAGAACATAATGGAACGCGCTACGCTGTGTTTCAAATACCTCAACAAACAAAGCGGCTTAATATAACTTCTCTCGGAAAAGAGCTGTCATTTTTTCACGAAGTTGGCAGAAGGCTGCCTTTTACTCCCATTCATTCGAATCGAATTGGGCAATGGAGAAATTTATGGGCAAGGCGGATCGATCAAATGGAGCAATTTTGGAGTATTCAAATTGCTTCAAAGCCTCATCACGCCTTTGACAAGCTATTTATTGAATCCTTTCCATATTATTTAGGCTTAGGCGAAAATGCCATCCAATATTTAGCGGATACTGAGCTTGATGATCGACCATTGCCGGTTGATTCCGGCACCATATGTCATCAACGTTTTACGAGAGAAACATGGGAAAACGCATTTTCATTGCCTGTTGATTTCGTTTTTGATCATGGAGGAAGAGATATTGCTGAATGTTTAAGGTATGATTTTCTGACAGGAAGGCAAACAATTGATGAGCTTTTTTTGGCAGAATACGACCGAGCGTCTCCGTTATCCTCTTTTTTTTGGCGGTTAGTTTTTAGCAGGCTTTTGTTTCCTGTTCATTATTTTGAATGTGTTGAAAACTATTATCTTGCAGAGGAAGAAGAAAGGGATTCTCTACAATTTCAAATGGAAAAAATTTTGCAAACATCTTCGCAATATGAGCAATTTTTATCTTCGTTTTCATCTATGATATATTTGAGGAAAAAGCAAATTGTATTGCCGGCTTTGACATGGTTATAAAAGGTTCATTTGCATTTTGTTGTGGTATCATAAAAAAGAAAGCAGCTAAAATCTTGCTGCTGTTTCGAACAAAGCATCGATTTTGTCATATCAATTCAAAACAATAGCCATTTATTAGAAGAAGGAGAAGATGAATCAGTGACCCAATATATTTTTGTAACAAGAAAGCTGCCAGAAAACCTATTGGATCCTCTTCGTTCCATCGGAGTTGTCGACATGTGGGAGCAGGATTCTCCATGTCCGAGGGCTGTATTATTGGAAAAGGCAAAAAAAGCTGATGCTCTGCTTACAATGCTGTCAGACCGGGTGGATGAAGAACTGCTTCAAAAAGCCAAAAAATTAAAAATCGTTGCTAATTTAGCAGTCGGGTATGACAATATCGATCTCGAAGCGTCGAAAAAGTACGGCGTGACTGTAACTAATACACCGGATGTACTAACAGATACGACTGCCGATTTAACCTTTGCTTTGTTAATGGCAGCGGCAAGAAGATTGGTTGAAGCTGCGGAGTATGTAAAAGAAGGAAAATGGACAGGGTGGTCTCCATTTTTGTTGGCAGGAAGCGATATCCATCATAAAACGATTGGGATCGTTGGGATGGGGAAAATTGGAGAAGCTGTTGCGAGACGGGCAAAAGGATTTGATATGGAAATTTTGTATCATAATCGTTCAAAGAAACCGGATGTGGAAAAAGAGCTTGGAGCGAAATACTGCACATTTGATGAATTGCTAGAGAAAGCCGATTTTGTCGTTAATTTAACACCATTAACAAATGAAACGAAAAACTTGTTTGACGAGGAAGCCTTTAAAAAAATGAAAACAAGTGCAATATTTGTTAATGCTGGCAGAGGAGCATCTGTTGATGAAAACGCTTTGTATAATGCTCTAAAAACTGGTGAAATCGCTGGTTGTGGATTGGATGTGTTTAAAGAAGAACCGATTGATTCCAATCATCCGCTTTTATCATTGAAACAAGTTGTAGCACTTCCGCATATCGGCAGCGCGAGTCGGGAAACCCGCATAAAAATGATCGAACTTTGCGTCGAAAATATTCAACGTGTGTTAACGGGTGAGAAACCGAAAACAGCCGTTGTTTAAACGCCCAAAAAGCGTTTACATATGCGGATGATGAAAATTTCTCTTGTAAAATCAGTCATTGAAATTTATAATGTCTTATAAAACAGTTAATGTCTTTTTACGGCAGACAATTGTCTATTATAAATAAACATAAGGGAGATGAATTGGTTGGAATCAATCTCAGTAGGACTGCTCGGTTTAGGCACCGTTGGTAGCGGAGTAGTAAAAATCATTGAAGACCACCAGGATAAGCTCATTCATTTAATCGGGTGCCCGGTGAAAGTAAAAAAAATTCTTGTTCAAAATACAAATAAAAAAAGAGACGTTCATGTAGAACCTTCCCAATTAACGACAAATGTTCATGAGGTAATAGAAGATCCGGATATTGACGTCATTATTGAGGTCATGGGGGGAATTGAGCAGACACGGGAATATTTACTTGAAGCATTAAATCGGAAGAAGCATGTTGTGACGGCAAATAAAGATTTGATGGCCGTGTACGGAACTGAGTTGCTCAAAAAAGCGACGGATAACGGCTGCGATCTTTTTTATGAAGCAAGTGTCGCAGGCGGCATCCCGATTCTGCGTACATTGGTAGATGGATTGGCGTCAGACCGGATTACAAAAATGATGGGGATTGTTAACGGAACGACAAACTTTATTTTAACGAAAATGTCAAAATACGGAACCCCTTATGAAGAAGTGCTGAAGGAAGCGCAAAGATTAGGATATGCAGAAGCTGATCCGACTTCTGATGTAGAAGGCTTGGATGCAGCGAGAAAGATGGCGATTTTGGCAAGACTTGGATTTTCTATGGAAGTAGATTTAGAAGATGTGGAAGTAAAAGGGATAACGGATATTACACAAGAGGATATTGATTACAGTAAACGGCTCGGCTATACGATGAAATTAATCGGCATCGCCCATCGAAGCGGTGATAAAATTGAAGTTAGTGTACAGCCTGCACTGCTGCCCGATCATCATCCGTTAGCTTCCGTCCAAGATGAATATAATGCGGTTTATGTGTACGGCGAAGCGGTAGGGGAAACAATGTTTTACGGTCCTGGCGCAGGAAGCTTGCCAACTGCAACCGCTGTTGTTTCGGATTTAGTAGGCGTATTGAAAAACATGCGTCTAGGTGTAAATGGAAGAAGCGCCGTAGCCCCGCAATATCAGAAACAATTGAAGGCACCTGAAGAAATTTTTGCCCAATACTTTTTACGAATTCACGTAGAAGATCAAGTTGGAGCTTTTTCAAAAATTACATCCCTCTTTTCAGACAGAGGTGTAAGCTTTGAGAAAATTCTCCAATTACCTCTGAAAAATAAAGATTTAGCGGAAATTGTCATCGTTACCCATAAAGCATCGAAAAAAGATTTTGAGGAAATTTTAATGGAGCTCCGAGATTTGCAGGTTGTTAAGGAAGTTAAAAGTACGTATCGAGTAGAAGGGAACGGCTTATTATGAAATGGAATGGACTAATTGCAAAATATAAAGAATTTTTGCCAGTAACGGACAAAACACCGATGCTGACATTGAACGAAGGTAATACTCCTCTCATTCATTTAGAAAAATTATCTGAAAAATTAGGCGTTGAGCTGTATGTGAAAACAGAAGGAGCGAATCCTACCGGTTCATTTAAAGACCGCGGTATGGTGATGGCAGTTGCAAAAGCGGTGGAAGAAGGAAGCACAACTATAATGTGCGCTTCAACTGGAAATACGTCTGCAGCTGCTTCCGCATATGCGGCACGTGCAGGATTGCGTTCCATTGTTGTTATACCGAACGGAAAAATCGCTTTTGGAAAGCTTGCCCAAGCAGTTATGTACGGCGCAGAAATTTTTGCAATTGAAGGAAACTTCGATGATGCCTTAAAAATGGTTCGTGAAATTTGTGAAGAGCTGCCAATTACTCTTGTCAATTCTGTAAATCCTTACCGAATTGAAGGGCAAAAAACAGCGGCGTTTGAAATTTGTGAACAGCTGGGAAAAGCTCCGGATTATTTGGCGATTCCGGTTGGAAATGCTGGAAACATTACAGCATATTGGAAAGGATTTAAAGAGTTTAATGAGCGGCACCAAACAGGGCTTCCAAAAATGCACGGTTTTGAAGCGGAAGGCGCCGCAGCCATTGTAAAAAATCAAGTGATTGAAAATCCGGAAACAGTGGCAACTGCCATTCGAATTGGAAACCCAGCAAGCTGGGAATTTGCTGTCAATGCTGCCAATGAATCAGGCGGAAAGATCGATATGGTAACAGATGAAGAAATTTTGGATGCTTATCAATTAATTGCAAGAACGGAAGGCGTTTTTGCTGAACCTGCTTCAAGTGCATCTATTGCAGGAGTGATGAAAGATGTAAATTCGGGGAAAATCCCGAAAGGAAGCACAGTTGTAGCAGTATTGACCGGCAACGGATTAAAAGATCCGAATACTGCGATCGATGTGTCATCCATCCAGCCGATCGTGCTGCCTAATGAAAAGAAAGCTGTGATGGACCATCTCAAGGGAGATGGGCATGTATGAAAGAAGGAGACATGTTAAAAATTCAAGTTCCCGGAAGTACAGCCAATCTTGGCCCCGGTTTTGATTCTGTAGGGCTCGCTTTAAACCGCTATTTAACACTAGCCGTTACATTTGCGGAAAATTGGACATTTAAGCCGGTAAGTGAAGAAGTAGCAAACGTACCGGAAGGGAAAGAGAATTTAATTTATAAAGTCGCTTCCAAGCTAGCAGAAAAACATAGTGTTAATCTTCCTGCATGTTATGTGGAAATTTCAAGTGATATTCCGATGACAAGAGGACTCGGAAGCAGCGCGGCCGCCATTGCAGCAGGGATTGAGCTTTGCGATCGTGTTTGTAAACTGAATTTGAGCGATGAAGAAAAAATTCATTTTGCCAGCAAGTTTGAGGGACATCCGGATAATGCCGGAGCTTCTATAGTAGGCGGTCTAGTGGTCGGCTATTTAACAGATGACCACACATATTTTGTAAAAGTGGATAATCTGGATGTGGATATTATCGCGGTTATTCCGCCATATTATTTATATACGAAGGATTCTAGAGGCGTTTTGCCGAAGACATTTAAATTTCAGCAGTCGGTGAAAGCCAGTGCGATCAGCAATGTGCTTGTTGGGAGCATCATGAATAATAATTGGGAATTGGCAGGCCAAATGATGGAAATGGACATATTCCATCAACCGTATAGGGAAAGTCTAGTTCCTGAACTGTCAGCTGTTCGAAAGATAGGAAAAGAGCACGGTGTGTACGGGACTGTATTGAGCGGTGCAGGTCCAACGATATTGTGTTTTGCTCCAAAAGGCATGAGACACTCATTGCGTCCTAAACTAAAAGAGGCTTTTCCTCATTGTGAAGTAACACAGCTAGAAATTGATTATGAAGGGACAAAGTCTTGGTTTACTCATATTGAAAGCTTGATATAAAGAAACAAACCGGCTTTTCGCCGGTTTGTTTCATTAAAATACTTGTTCTACTTCTACGATGCCTGGAACTTCTTCCAGCAGAGCCCGCTCAATACCTGCTTTCAAAGTAATGGTAGAACTTGGGCAGCTCCCGCACGCACCTAAAAGGCGCAATTTCACAATGCCCTCTTCAACATCAACTAATTCGCAGTCTCCGCCGTCACGAAGCAAAAACGGGCGCAGCTTATCTAAAACTTCCTGTACTTGTTCTTTTATTTGAACATCTGACATACTATCGACTCCTTTCTTATCCATCATTATATTCAAAATGAGCGATAAAATCTATTTGTAAGTTTCAAATTCATTGTATCACATTTTTTTTAAATCTAATATGGATAATCTAGGAGATCATCATTTTATTAAATAGGAGAGAACAAACATGAGAAAACCGGTAGAAATTTGCGTTTATGGTGCAGAAAACTTATGTCCAAGCTGTGTAAATTCGCCTTCAGCAAAAGATACATTTGAATGGCTGGAAGCAGCACTGACTAGAAAATATCCAGATCAGCCATTTGACATCACATATATTGATATATATTGTCCTCCGGAAGATGAAGAGAAAAAGAAAATAGCCGATCAAATCGTGAAGGAAGAATATTTTTATCCCCTTGTTGTCATAAATGGAGTGGTAGTAGGAGAAGGAAATCCAAAGATAAAAAGGATTTTTCAAGAGATGGAAAAACATGGTTACCAACCTGTGTAAGAAAGAGTTTACTCGTCATCCAGAACTGTGAAAGAAAAAGTGCATTGTCGATTTCTTCAAGCCAAAAGAACAGATTCGCTAAAAAAAAAAAAACGCTGCTTCGTTTTTTTGCATGCAAAATAATAGACAACTGTATTTCTCTTGATTTATATTTTCCAGTGAAAGAGTTCCGGAAAAAGAGAAGCCGGACGTACAAATGAACGCCCGGTTTTCTCATGCTCCACTATGATATTTATAAATCCAAAGAATTCCTGATTTTAAAAGACGTGGCACACGTCCAGTGAGTGCGCGATCTCCTACCATCCCAAAACCTGATTTTTTTCCGAGAGAACCGAGAACGCCTTTTAATTTGAACGGCGGCAGTTCCTCTGGAAGAGGTTCGTTGTTCCATTTTTTGAGCAATACTTGTACAATTTGTTCAGCCTGCGCTTCGGCAAGTTGAGCACTTGGTGCGTAAGGAAGGCTTGCACAGTCTCCAACAACAAACACATGTTCATCTTGAGGAAGATGATGGTATTTTGTTAAAATAACCCGTCCTTGCCGGTCTTTTTCAACATTCAATTTCCTTACGACATAATTCGGTTGAATTCCTGCGGTCCAAACGACAACATCACAAGGAATCGGTTCATCATGGTTATAAACCATATTTGGCTCAACTTTTGTAATATTGGCGCTGTTGATTACTTCAACCCCGTGCTCTTCAAACCATGTTTGGACATATTTGCTTAATCGTTCCGGGAAGTTTGATAAGATCACTTTTCCGCGGTCAAACAGCTTGATTTTTAAATCGGATCTGCTTTCACGCAGTTCGCTTGCCAATTCAACGCCGCTCAATCCGGCTCCAACTATGCAGACTGTTGCACCTGCTCCTAAATTGTTCAGCTTTTGATACGTTTCACGTGATTGATCGATTGTTTGAATGCTGCAAGTATATTTGTCAGCACCCGGAACATTATGATATTTGTCTTCACATCCTAATCCGATGATAAGATCATCATACGTGATTGGAGATTGATCTTTTAAATGTACAAGCTTTTGTTCAAGGTCAATGTCCGTGACTTCACCGTAATGAACGTTCAATTTCGGGTGTTCTGGAAAGGCCACGCGCACGTGCTGATCTGAAATCGTTCCCGCAGCCAGCGCATAGTATTCCGTTTTTAAACAATGATAAGGGTTTTTATCCACTAATGTTATTTCGACACCATCCGGCAAGTTATTGGGAAGCAGCTTGTGAAGAATTCTCATGCCGCCATAGCCGCCTCCGAGGAGCAGTAACTTTCTCATCGCGATTCCCCTTTTCCCTGCAAATGTTTACCCCAAAACTGTGACAATCGTAACAAATGCCACTAAAAGTATAACGAATTTATGTATAAATCACAACATACTTAAGGAAAAATAGCACAATTGTTATGGCAAAATGTTAAATGAGCCTTGAAGTTCAATGCTTTGACAATGAAGAAAAAAAGCATTATGATAGGCTACTGAGTATAGAAGGAGGACAATTCACGTGAAACCAATTATAGAGTTTTGTGTCAGCAACTTAGCAAACGGTTCACAAAAAGCATTAGAACAATTAGAAAAAGATCCTAATTTAGATATAGTTGAATACAGCTGCCTAGGGTATTGCGGCCAATGCTACGAATCGCTTTTTGCCCTCGTAAACGGAGAAGCGGTAGAAGGGGAAACGGCAGAAGAGCTAGTGAAAAATATTTATCAATTTTTAGAAGAAAATCCAATGTTTTAATAGAAAATAAAAGTGAATGATAAAATTAAAAGGGAGACAAGCTTTTGATTCTCCTTATTTTGATCCTGTCTCTAAATATTTCATTCGAGGTATGAGAGCATATTATAAAATGTAAGTATGAATCTCAATATTGTTTCTCAGTACGACGCTTGCCTTTGCGGATGAGTCTTTTTTTTACGTATGAGCAAGGTGTTTGAAGCGGCAGGCTGATGATATAAAAAATAAAAGCCCCTCTTATATTTCCCGAGGAGCTTTTATTTATATATGAAAACGGGGGATATTTTTATTGTCAACAAATTTTGAACGTTTTATACTTATAAAAACAAATTTTTTGTTGTTTTGGAGGAAAAGATGGAAACTTTTCAATTTACAAAAATGCATGGATTAGGAAACAGTTATATTTATGTAAATGGATTCGAAGAAACGCTTCCGGAGCATCTCCTGCCAGATATTGCGCGAAAAGTTGCGAACGTTCATACCGGCATCGGTTCAGATGGGCTAATATTAATTCTTCCATCTGAACGTGCGAATGTGAAAATGAGAATTTTCAACAGTGACGGTTCAGAAGGAAAAAACTGTGGAAACGGTTTGCGCTGTGTCGCAAAATATGTTTATGAGCATAACATAGTAAAAGAGAAAAAGTTTTTGATCGAAACACTTTCTGGCTTGGTTGAAGCCGAAGTCCATGAGGAAAATGGACGAGTATCAAGCGTCACAATTGATATGGGTCACCCTAAGCTGTTAAAAAAGGAAATACCGATGGCCGGAAACGGAGATGAAACAGCTATTGGTGAAATCATGGAATTTAACGGCTCGAAATATGAAGTCACAGCGGTTTCGATGGGAAATCCACACATCATCTTTTTTGTAGACGATATTGAGAAAGCTCCATTAACAACATTGGGACCGATTGTCGAAAAAGATGCAAGATTTCCAGAAGGGGTAAATGTAGAATTTGTCGAAATCGTCAACGACCATGAGCTTCATTTTCGAGTATGGGAAAGAGGTTCAGGTGTCACACAAGCTTGCGGCACCGGAGCATGTGCGGCAGTGGTCGCATCCGTATTAAACGAGCAAACAACAAGAGGCAAAGAAACAGTTGTCCATCTTGCCGGCGGCGATTTATTTATTAAATGGACTGACGAGGGGAACATTTTGATGAAAGGACCTGCTGAAACGGTTTGCACGGGGACCTATTATTATGAATCCGGTTCAGAAATTTGAGAGTTTTTTTCTGAAAAGGTATACTAAAAGTGACTCAAAAATTAATGAAAAGGAGGATGGGTCATGTCTGAAATTGTTATGCTTACCGAAGCGGCAGCTTTTCAAATAAAAGATATGATGAGAGAAAATGAAGAAGAAGGCGCCTATTTGCGTATTGGTGTGAAAGGCGGCGGCTGCACTGGACTTTCATACGGCATCGGGTTTGAACAAGAAAAACAAGAAGATGATCACGAATTTGAACAATTCGGCATTCGGATTTTAGTGGATAAAGACAGCGCCCCTATATTAAAGGGAACAAAGATTGATTATAAACAATCGATGCTTGGTGGAGGATTCACGATAGACAACCCTAATGCGATTGCGTCTTGCGGCTGCGGCGCCTCCTTTAGAACTGCAACACACGCTGGAACACCGGAAGAGTGCTAAAAAAGATTCTTTCCTGAAGCCAAGCATAATGATCGCTTTATTCCTTAACTTTTTCTATACTCACAATAAAATATATCCTAATAAAGTGGAATCCAAAAAGAAAAAGTCTGCTTTATTAGGATATTTTTATGGGAAAAACGGCTAAATGCAACTTATTAAAAGTGATAGAGAATTAAATGAGGATATTTACAGATCACAGATTTTCATCATGGAAGACTGTGCGAAAGACGATATGAATTACCGATGAAAGTTGAAAAAAGATAGGGCTGTCCGATGAGTTTCTAAAATGAAGGATTTTGGAGCTACTGTAAAGGACAAAAATAAAGGAATCAAGTTTGTAAATGTCCTTCATAGAGGCAATGAAGTCCAACAAAAGCAATTGTATGTGCTGAATGTCCGTCATAAAACTTTTGAAGACTAATTCAGAAAGAGAGCATAAGAAAAGTCCTTCATAAAACTTCTGAAGGATGTAAACAAAGGAAAAATAGTCTGTCCGATTGATGCAGTCTGGTTTCTTTAGAAAAGTACTTGACAAAAAGGCTGTCTCAAAAGGTCATAAAAAATGACCTTTTACGAGACAGCCTTTATTCTTGTGCGCCCGGCATGGGTGTAATCTATAGGGTGAAAGTCCCGAGCTGCGAAGGCAGAAGTAGCAGTTAGCTTAACGCAAGGGTGTCCGTGGTGACGCGGAATCTGAAGGAAGCGAGCGGCAAACTTTGGGTCTCTCGGAACACGAACTTCATATGAGGCTAGGTATCACTGGGTGAGTTTGCAAGACAAAACAAAGCCCTTTCTGCCGAAGGTGATACAGAGTAAATGAAGCAGATGGATGGAAGGAAAGATTACACTCTTACCCGGGGAGGTCTGGCTGGCACGCCAAGTAACCTTGGTAACCTATCTAGTGATAGATAGCTGAACAGTCAGAAGTCAGCAGAGGTCATAGTATTAGTTGGTCTAGAACAACTAAGAAGGACCGAACAATTAAGAGAGAATAGCCCTTGGCATTCAGTGAGTCATGATGAACACAGAAAACGTAGTACCTCACTTGAGGGAGGAAGCGGTGAATCCCGTGGGAGATCTCTTGGAGGGTGGAGTGACCACTGGCATAAAGAGAACAGCTATTCACGGAAGTTATAAAGACTTGCGTCAATTATCTTAATTGAACCGCCGTATACGGAACCGTACGTACGGTGGTGTGAGAGGACGGGAGTTAATCGCTCCCTCCTACTCGATTCCAATAAAATTTACTTTTGCTTATTATTCCCGCTGTAAGGGGGCTGTTCAGAAAGGCAGATCCCCATTGAAAAACAAAAAATCATAAGTCCTGGTATTTCAACGTTTCTAAAACATGAAAGAGGGTGTCAAAAAGCCGAAAAAACGACTTATTAGACACCCACATCTTTTTCATCAATTAAACATACTTGTGCTGTGCATTGGCTGAACTTTTGCGCTTGGGTCAATATAGGCTTTGGCATTGTTTACAGCTGTTGGACCTTCGCCAAACCCAGTCGCAATTAATTTTATTTTTCCTTCATAAGTACAGATGTCTCCGGCAGCATAAATTCCCGGAATATTTGTTTCCATTTTTGAGTTAACAACAATCGAATTTTTCTCAATTTCCAGCCCCCAGTTTTTGATAGGGCCTAAAGAGGAAACGAAGCCAAAATTGACAATTACTTCATCTACATCAATAATCTCTTTCCGATCTCCTTTTGCTTCTTCGACTACGACTTGTTCAATTCGATCCTTGCCGATAAGCTCAACAGGAACAAAAGGTGTTAATATATTTGCTTTAGAATTTTTTAATTGATTTACGCTATGCTCGTGCGCGCGAAATTTATCTCTTCGATGGACAACCGTTACTTTTTCTGCAATAGGCTCAAGCATTAACGCCCAGTCAACAGCTGAGTCGCCGCCTCCAAACAGGACGACCTTTTTGCCTGCAAAATAGTTTAAATCTTCTACAAAATAGTGCAGGTTTTTCCCTTCAAATTGCTCAGCATTTTCCAGCTGAAGTTTACGTGGTTGAAATGCGCCGTTTCCGGCAGTGATGATAATCGTTTTTGAATAATGTATTTCTGAATTTGTCGTTAACTTAAATGTCCCGTCACTTTGTTTTTCAACTTCCTGAACTTCCTGTTCAAGGCAGACGGTTGGATTGAATAAGGCAATTTGTTCTTTTAAATTATTGACTAATTCTTGAGCTCTAATTTTTGGAAACCCCGCTACATCATATATGTATTTTTCAGGATAAAGCGCTGTCAATTGCCCTCCTAATTGTGGAAGGCTTTCAATAATTTTAACGGAAGCCTGCCTCATTCCTCCGTAAAAAGCTGTGAACATCCCGACAGGTCCCCCGCCAATAATCGTTATATCGTAGACTTTGCTGTCCTCTTTCACAGACGATTCCCCCTCTTGTTAATCTTTATTAATCATATCATAAAAAAAAGATTGTAAAAATACAAAAATTCTGTCATTTAAAGATTTATAAAGTTGATCATTTAGCTTAAAAATAAACTTGAAAAGTTGGACACAAACGGATATCATGACTATAGGTAAAAAGATGTTAAATTTTATTGACAATTTTGCCCTTATAATTTTTTGTCCAATAACGTGAATATTTTCACAAATTATGTGAAAAGTGAGTCTAGAATTGACCGCTTTAAAAATTACGGAAAAGGTTGGTGTGTCTTGTGAGAAATCCTAAAGTTGTTATTTTAGGTGCCGGTTATGGAGGATTAATGACCGTAACACGTCTACAAAAAATGGTGAGTGTGAACGAGGCTGATATTACACTTGTCAATAAGCATGATTATCATTATGAAACAACATGGCTGCATGAAGCATCTGCAGGCACCCTTCATCATGACCGATGCCGCTATCCAATTAAAGATGTAATTGATACAAACAAAGTAAACTTTGTGCAAGATTCTGTAAAATTAATTAAAACAGATGAGAAAAAAGTCATTCTTGAAAATGGCGAGCTTAACTATGATTACTTAGTAGTCGCTCTTGGGGCTCATCCGGAAACGTTTGGAATCCAAGGGTTAAAAGAATACGCTTTCACAATTTCCAACATTAATTCTGCTAGACAAATTAGAGAGCATATTGAATATCAATTTGCTACATACAATACAGAAGAAGAAAAAGATGATACACGTCTAACCATTGTAGTCGGAGGTGCAGGATTCACTGGAATTGAGTTTTTAGGCGAACTTGCCAACCGTGTTCCTGAGCTTTGCCGAGAGTATGATATTGACCCTAAAAAAGTCCGTATTATTTGTGTGGAAGCAGCACCGACAGCACTTCCAGGTTTCGATCCTGAACTTGTGGAGTACGCAGTCAATCAACTGCAGCGCAAAGGTGTTGAGTTTAGAATCGGCACAGCGATAAAAGAATGTACTGAACAAGGAATTATTGTTGGGAAAGACGATCAAACGGAAGAAATAAAAGCAGGCACTGTTATTTGGGCGGCTGGTGTGCGCGGAAACAGTGTAATTGAAGAATCTGGTTTTGAGGCAATGCGGGGCCGCGTAAAAGTAGAGAAAGACTTGCGCGCACCAGGACATGATGATGTGTTTATTATTGGAGACTGTTCATTAATTATTAATGAGGAAATCAATCGTCCATATCCGCCGACAGCGCAAATTGCAATGCAGCAGGGAGAAGTTTGTGCGAGAAATTTAGCTGCATTAATTCGCGGTAAAAAAGAACTCGAACCATTTAAGCCAGATATTAAAGGAACTGTTGCTTCTCTAGGAGAAGATGATGCAGTAGGTATTGCGTTAGGCAAAAAAATGGTCGGTACAAAAGCATCCTTCATGAAGAAAATGATTGATAACCGCGCGCTATATATGGTTGGCGGAGCAGGTCTCGTGTTGAAAAAAGGAAAATTCAAATTTTTTTAAGCTGAAGAAAAGAGCAAAGGCTTAAGGGCTTTTGCTCTTTTAAAATAATGTTTTATAAACATGAACAGCTTTTGTAATTTCTTTTAAAGCAGGAAAGTAAAATGTTTTGGAGAAGGAGCCGCTCTGTATTTATTGAATTTTCGTAGTAATAAGTTTTTAAACAAATTAAATTAAAGAGCTCGCTATGCTGATTGCGATTAGAGGGTTCGATTCAGCATAAAATCGCCATGCTGATCTGCAATTATATAGTAGCCTGATGTATTTGGTCTGTCGGACAGCTATACCCGATATTTCCTTCAAAGTTCTTCGTTTTATTCTCAAGTTCTTGTGCTTCTTTTGTTTGTTTACACCGTCTTTTTTGTGCTTGAAGGAATGAAAGTTCTCTCTTAAATGTTGAAGCCAAATCCCTCCTTTTATGGTACAAGCACAAAAGCATCTCACATGAGTAAAAAACAGACAAAGCACTGTACATTAGGACAATCTTTCTTATAGGTAATTTTTGTCACTTTAAAACATTTGGGGAAACTTCCAGTTTTTTTGTATAAATTTTGAACTGCTCAAAGGTTGGAGAGCCTACTGAGAACCTTTTTGTGTGCATGTCAAACTTGCTTTGCTGATTTATGCCGATTAAATTAAATCTTGTACTTGATATATTGGAATAAATAGGTTAATAATTAAGGTAACAATTTATCGATTTGCTGCTTTAAAGATTTGGCACATGTAAGAAGATCTGGCAAATTAACAAAGGCTGGTCAAGTTTTTTCCTTATTTAAACCACATAAAAACTTTTAATAATAATACGACAGTTTTCTGAGGGTGAGGACACGATGATGAACATACCGGTGCTGTTGATTTCCATGCTGCTGTTCTTAGTTTTATTTTTTGGAATCGGTTTTTTATTAAATATGCTTTTAAGAATGTCATGGATAATGGCGATACTTTATCCGTTAGTATGTATTTTTTTAATTGATGAAGTGAATTTTTTTGATTATTTCAAATCACCTAGCCGCTCATTTTCTCTGTTGGGTGAAAAAATCGCCTCTCTTGCCGTAGCAGACATTCTCATTTTAGGAAGCGGGATGGTAGGTGCGATTCTATCAGGGATTGTCATTCGAATGCTTCGAGCAAGAGGATATCAAATGTTTTAAGCTTTTCCGTATAATCGGAAGGCTTTTTTTTATGTAAAAAAAAAACGCTTTTTTGTTAAAACAATGTTATTTGAGTGCCTACATTTTATTTTTAATTTATTGGAAAATTTATACATGTCGGAATGTATTGAAAAATACACTCCTTTCAAAAGCTCCTCCAACGTATATTTTGTTTACGATTTGGAAACAAATAGACGGTGAGAGGAGTGAAATTAGAAAAAATGAAGAGTATAAAAATGTGGACTAGAAGAATTATGATGAGTCTGTTGTTTATTGGGGCGTTTTTAACAACTTTTGAAACCATTTCAGGTGTGAAAGCAGATGAACTGACAAAATGGGTGATCAAACAATATAATCAAAGAGAAAATTCTCAACAAGCCGTTGCAAAAAATATTAATCATGCAAATCAAGGACAGACGATGGAAAAATCCATTGATTTATCAAAGTATCCAAAAAAAACAGTTGTGGCTACCGGATATACAGCCGGATATGAGTCGACAGGAAAACATCCTGGCCACCCTGAATATGGAATTACTTATTCAGGTGTTAAAGTAAAAAGGGATCATTTTTCCACTATAGCAGCAGATTTAAACGTTTTTCCGATCGGAACGATACTTTATGTACCCGGATATGGCTACGGAGTTGTTGCAGATAAAGGTGCTGCGATTAAAGGCAATCGGCTTGATTTGTATTATGAAACAGTAGAAGATGTTTACAATCAGTGGGGAAAGAAAAAAGTGGATGTTTATTTAGTTAAAAAAGGAAACGGAACGTTAACAGAAGAGGAATTAAAAAAATTAAACGAAAATAAAACGATGGAAGTTTTTAGACAACGGTAGCTTATCCCACAGGGATGGGCTTTATTTTTTGGTTTGAAAATAAAGCAAAGTTCTATTCGACCTCGTATAATAATTGAAGGAGGTGGAAAAATGTTTAAAGTACTAGACGGTTTAGAAGGGGAAAGTTTAATTGTTGGCCTTTTTAAGCAAAACGGAAATTTATCAAAAGCTTTGCAGGAGCTGGATAAAAAATTGAACAATCAACTCACCAAGCTTATAAAATCAGGTGAAATTTCTTCTGCGAAAAACAGTGTCGCAAAACTATATACATTTGATGCCGAAAACGTAAAACGAATTTATTTTGTCGGGCTTGGGAAAGAAAAAGAATTCACGTTCCAAAAGGCAATGGAAGCTTTTGGGCATGCGTTTCAAGCTGTTCAACAAGATCAGAAGAAAATCGTAAGCGTACAGCTTTCTACCTTTATTGGAGGAGATGTGGAAGAGATAGATGCAGCTCATGCACTAGCGGAAGCGTTTGCCCTTTCTACATACAAAATAAAAAACTATAAACAACGATCAAACAGCAGCGAATCAAGCATTGAAGCTGTTCATGTTTTGACAGATGCAGATAAAGCGAAAATAAACGCAGCCTTAACTGCCGGTTATGTTTATGGAAGAGGAACAAATTCGGCAAGAACTCTTGTGAACATGCCTTCAAATTTATTAACTGCGACAGAACTCGCGAATTATTCCATCGAACTGGCCAAAAAATATTCTTTTGAGATCGAAATCCTTGAAAAAAAGGATATGGAGGAAATGGGTATGGGGGGGATATTGGCGGTAAATAAAGGCTCCAGTGAACCCCCTAAAATGATTGTGTTGAAATACCAAGGAAAAAAGATTTGGGACGATGCGATTGGTTTAGTCGGCAAGGGAATTACTTACGATACTGGGGGCTACTCGTTAAAACCTAGAGATGGGTTAGTAAACATGAAGACTGATATGGCAGGAGCAGCAGCCGTTTTAGGAGCGATGGAAATTATCGGTGAAATAAAACCGAAACAAAATGTTGTAGCCGTTATTCCGGCTACTGACAACATGATTGGCAGCGGAGCGATGAAACCGGATGATGTCATCGTGTCATTAAGCGGGAAAACAATTGAAATTTTAAATACAGATGCTGAAGGGCGTTTAGCCCTTGCAGATGGAATCACTTATGCAAAGCAGCATGGAGCGAAATACATTATCGATGTTGCCACTTTAACCGGTGGAGTTATTGTTGCTCTCGGAAAGCACACAACAGGTGCGATGACGAACAATGAAAAACTGTATGATCAGCTTTGGAAAGCATCTGTTGAATGTAATGAAAGAATATGGAGATTGCCAATTTTTGAAGATGACCGCGAGCGGGTAAAAAACAGTAAAATGGCGGATTTGAATAATTCCCCTGGCCGGGAAGGACATGCGATAATGGGCGGTGCTTTTTTAGCAGAATTTGCTGAAGATACGCCATGGGTTCATTTAGACATTGCCGGGACATCCACTACTTCTAAGAAAGGCCCTCTAGGACCTGAAGGAGCAACTGGTGTGATGACTCGAACATTGGCGGCCTTTGTGGAAAAATTCGTGCCGATTAAATCATGATGGAGTCATCCATCATTAGGTTGAACTATTGCAGATTTGGCTTTATGTCAGAAATGTTATTGCTGTTTCAGTTTTTCGGCAGGAGCCGCAATTCAATATAGGAGAGAGACGGAATCTATTTTGTAAAAAAGATGACCCATTCAGTATGCTTGAAAATCGTGGATTGATTTCTTTCTGACATGTATGTTGTCGGAAGCAACACCAAATTAGGATAATGTGTCGGCACATTCTGACTTAACAAATTGCTGCACATTTATCCTGATTTGGTCTGTATTGTGCACGATTAGCCCAGTACTTAACATGTCTATAAGTGCGCATTTTTTATTGCTTTTCAAAAGAGAGCGAAGGCTTTTTTTGCATTTTTGATAATAGATTCGCGGAGAACTGTTTTCCTTCTTGTAAGGTAAGTCGAAAATATATGTGTATTATGTGGCAGAATTCATATTTGCGAACTCTTTTTCAAAAACTTTTTCTACAGGAACATAATTGTACCCAAGATCGCGGGCGACTGCCTCATACGTTATTTCTTTGTTGGCAACGTTGACACCTAATTTGATCGCTTCGTTTTTGGCGATTACTTCTACTAACCCTTTGTTGGCTATTTGCAATGCATATGGAATGGTCGAATTAGTAAGGGCGAACGTAGATGTTCTCGGAACTGCTCCCGGCATATTCGCAACTGCGTAATGAAGGACTCCGTGCTTTGCATATGTCGGATTGTCATGAGTGGTGACATGATCACTCGTTTCAAAAATCCCGCCCTGGTCAATGGCAACATCAACGATGACTGATCCAGGTTTCATCGATTTTACCATTTCTTCAGTCACAAGCTTTGGCGCTTTTGCACCGGGGATTAAGACAGCACCGATGACTAAATCCGCTTCTTTTACTGCTTCGAAAATATTATAGGAGTTAGACATGAGCGTTTGAATGTCGTTGCCAAAAAGATCATCTAATTCCCGAAGACGCTTAGGACTTACGTCAAGGATCGTTACATGAGCTCCTAAACCGATAGCCATTTTTGCAGCATTTGTACCGACTACCCCGCCGCCGATGATGACGACCTTGCCGCGTTCAACGCTTGGAACACCGGATAATAGAATACCTTTTCCGCCGTACGGTTTTTGTAAAAATTGCGTTCCAACCAGTGTTGCCATACGACCGGCCACTTCGCTCATCGGTGTTAACAGGGGTAACGAATGACCGTTAGAAACTGTTTCGTAAGCGACCGCAATCACACCGGATTCCTTCAACTCTTTTGTCAGTTCAGGATTAGCTGCAAGGTGCAAGTAAGTAAACAGAATAAGACCATCACGGAAATATTTATATTCTTCTTGAAGCGGCTCCTTGACCTTCAACACCATATCTGCTTCCCAAACCTTGCTTGTATCATGAAGAATTTCGGCGCCTGCTTGAATATATTCTTCATCATGAATTCCGCTTCCAAGACCTGCACTTTCTTCTACGAGTACACGGTGACCTGCCTTGACTAATGAAACAACTCCAGCTGGTGTAATGGCTACACGATTTTCGTTATTTTTAATTTCCCGCGGTACACCAATTAGCATTGCAATCCCTCCTGTATAATATAATTTCGTTTTAATATTCCATATGTACCAACAATGAGTCGGAATTTTCATGTACCTGTCCATTTTATTGTTTCTTTTCCTGCTGGCAATCATTCATTGAATTTTTTGTTTTTATATCATATGCAAATCGGTGTATGTTTGTCTGCAGCTTTCAGCGAAACCGCCAGTATATTTGCATAAATTTATAAAATCCACTTCCGTTGCGAAAATTTCGAACATATGGTATCTTATACAGAAATATTTAGGAGGGATGAGCTGTGAAAAGGGTCACTTTAATGGAAATATTCACTCATCCAATTACACAAAAATATTTAAAACGATCTGGCATTGCTCACGCGATTAAAACGGCTGATCATGCTTTTCGTCTTGCGATAGCATTCAATGTAAATCCCGATCTTGCGACAAAGGCGGCTCTATTGCATGATATTGGCCATTATGAATGGTACACGGACGGTAAATGGGATTATGAAAAATATCAAAAAAATGATATTCATGCAATAAAAGGAGCGAACAGAGCGCATAAACTGCTGATAAGGCTTGGGGAAAAGCCTGAAGCAGCCAAGCAAATTGCTTTAGCTATTCTCCTTCATACGGATTCGTATTTGCCTGATGGTAATTTAAAGCAAAATCCTCTTCAGCGCATAGTTCGGCTTGCTGATGAATTGGATGAAGAACCAGGCGGAATGCATCATTACCGTCAAATTGACGAAAAGCTGGCTTTAAAGAAAATTAGGACTCTAGATAAAAAAGTTGAAAAGTACTATTCTCAGTTAAAATCCATTGTATAAGCGAACAATTTAGGCGTTTGATCATACAATACTATAAACAAACAATGGAAGTGGTGGTTTCGTTTGCCTTCTTTTGTAGGTCCAATTGAGATTAATGAAGTCGACTCAGGAATCATAAAAGTGGGTGACAGCTTTTCTATTTCTCCTAAGGCGAGTTTAAAATCTGCGCTTGGTTCAGGAGCTTTAAATGTTGGAGACTATGTAAAAACATTTGACGTTCGCAGCAAAACGAATGAACATTCGAAAAGTTTCTTTGATCAACCGATAATAGGGAATAGGTAAAATATTTTGCAAAACCTGAGATTGATTTTTCTTTCAACTCAGGTATTTTTTTATATAGAGGGAAAAAAGGAGTGAAACAATGAAAGTACGAAAGGCAAATATAATACATAACGATGAAGAGATCAGAAACGTCTATATTTATGAAAACAAAAAAGAGGAGTATATATTAGTTGCTGTACCGCAGCTTGAATGGTCCAAGATCATTAAATATGAAGAAATCAATGACAAAACAAGAGAACATTTACAAAATTCTATTGCAAAAAGATCGAATGAGAACATTGCCATTTCACTTTCTTCGAAAATTACTCAATGGATACAAGAAATGTAAATTTTCAAGAGGATTTGAGAAACATGTAACCTCTGCTGTCAGACGGAGGTTACATTAGATTGCTTTCTTTTCTCTCTACTAATTCTATGACATCATGTATGTCGACTTGTAATACGGAGCAAATTTTTGCAAGCTTATCTAGAGGAAGGCGCTTCGTTTTGTTGTGGCACATTTCCCATACAAGCGTATGGCGAATATCAGCTTGACGGGCAAGTTCTCGTTTGGTCATTCTTTTTTGTTTCAATAAATTGTCCAATTTAATATGTATAACATATTCTTTTTTTTCCACTATGTTCACCCTTATTTGTCATATCTTCTCGGGATTTAGAAAATATTCTATCAATGTTCTTTCGTTCATTCAACCCTCTTTTATCAAAATTTTCCTTCTTTTTTATATGAATTTAACAAATGGGGGAAAGAAGGAGTCCTTCTGTTATAAAAATCATGATCATGCAATCTTTATAACAAGTTTGCCATACATCGCAAAAAAGACACATACAATCACATTGCGTGTTTTTCGGTATCACGCATAAAACTTCAAATTAGTTTTTCGGTGAAAAATGATCGAAAATTCTATAAAATAAATATGAAAGATCGAAAAAAGGATCTTTTCAAGGGAGTGTGATACTTTGAATCATCAAGAAATCGAAAAAATCAACAAGATCTTCTTAATGCTTGAAAGGGAGTTAGACGAAACGAAAAAGGCGCTTGATAATATCAATAAGAGCATTGACAAATACGATAAATATCAATATACGAAAATTGTATAATGAGGTGACGACCAAATTTGGTCGCCTTTTTTATGATAATATATATAATTTATAGTATAATAATTGTAAAACATCCATAGATTTCAAGCTGAATATAAATCAGATCAAAAGGAGGGGATGGCATTAAAAAGTGAGTTATTATTAAACAAAGTTCAAGTGGCAATGTTTATGAAGGATGCGGTCGAAAGGTCTGTAGACTGGCTTTATTTGCGGAATCTTTTGCATCGTTTTATCGAATCTAAACAAACATTTCCTTTTGCAGAGCTTTGTTATTTGCATGCGAACGTATTCAACAGCGAAAATGATGAGGAAGAATTGTACAAGCTTATGGCAGCTGTTGAATTGCTCGTCCTAGCTTTTGATATGTTTGATGATTTGGAGGATCTGGACAACTTTACAGAACCGTGGATGGATATTGATAGAGGGGAAGCGATTAACAGCTCATCCTTTCTTTATACGTTAAGTTTATCGCATATCCATTCGCTGTCATCACCTTATCGTTCTGAGATCCTTGGTTTGTTTCTTGAATATGCTTTGCAGGCTATGAAAGGCCAGCATATTGATTTGGCAAATGCCGTGAAGACAGAAAAAGAATGTTTGCAAATGATGAGATGGAAATCAGGTTCCCTTACAGCTCTTGCAGCTGAAGCGGGTGTCATGTTTGCATGCGGGAAAAGATACGAGGAAGTTAAGGAATACGGGCACCAAGTAGGGATTGCCGGCCAGATTGAGAATGATTATAAAGGATTGTTTACTCCGCATAAACAGGACAGGAAGTTTTTGAAGCCGTCACTGGCATTACTTTATTTGCAAAGGAAATTTAATCAAACAAGCGTGGATATTTTACAATATGTGCACAGCGGAAAAGACTTCGACGAATACTTTGGAAGCATTGTAGCTTTTAAAGAAAAGCTGTTGGAAGCGGGAGTCACCCAATATTTAAATGTGATGAAACACATCGCGCTTAAGAAGGCTGAAACTTATATAAAAAAACTTCCGCTGCCTGCTGAAAAATTGGATGAACTATTAACAAATTTAATCAAAAAATAAAAAAGGAGAGATCAATATGCAAGAAATCGTAAATTTCTTAATCGAAAACCCTGATGTTTTGGAGAAAGTCGTGAATGGACAAGCTAGTTTGATTGGAGTTAAAGATTCTGATGAACTTTTAGGCATTATTACTGGACTTACAGACGGTTTAAAATTGTTGCCGCCTGCTGGATTTTGGAAATAGTTTAAAGGGTGAAAATATTTGGTTTTTAATAAGATAAAAATCGTTGATTTTGGATATAAACTTGCAGTATTTATAAGCTCACTGTTTTTCATTGTTTATATTTTTCAAATCAACCTCTCGTATCCTTATTTAGGAACAAACATTGAAAAAAAATCAAAGGGTCAATATTATATTAGAAATATTGACCCGAAAGCTTGGGCTGATCGAGCAGGACTAAAAATTGGGGATCAAGTATTAGAATTAAATGGAGTGCCTACTGAAAAGTTTTTTAGAGAGAGCAGTTTTTTTGTTTATCAAGAAGTAAAGAATTTAACAATCAAACGGGCAGATGGCAGTATATTTAAAATAAACGTTGAGGAAACATCATTAGATTTTCAAACATTTTTCATGATGATAATACCAATTATTCTTTTTCTTCTATCTATGTATTGCAGTTTTTTTGTCTATAGATTAAGTAAAAAATTAAAAATTTTATCCCCATATTTATTGAAATTTTTTCTATTATGTGTATCTCTTGCCTATTTATTTGCAACCAGTTCTGCCCGGGGAGACACTTTTTCCCAATATATGGTTGTTTTATTTTTTACTTTGACTCCAGTTATATATCTGCATTTTTTGTATCACTATTTTTATGAACATGGACAAGAATTATTTAATAAAAAAGTAATTATTTTTGGATATTTTCTTGTAATTGTAAACTTTTTAATTGAATACATAAATAAACAACCGATAGATTTAGATATTAATTATAATTCGAAAGTGTTGAATCTAATCACCTTTCTCTTTTTATTGTTAATATCGTTTATAGTGAAAATAAAAGGAATGAGAAAACTTAAACTTTCCGAGATATCTTTTACGATTAGAAATTTAATTATTACAAATGTACTTGCTTTTGCACCTTTTGTCCTATTATATGTCATTCCGTCTATCATTTTAAAAGATGCTTTGTTCTCACCAGTGTTCCTGTCTTCCTTTATGCTGTTAATACCTTTCGCCCTTGTGTATCAGTTTCTATCATCAAAGATATATGATATTGAGTTTATTCTAGGCAGAGTTAAATATTATGCTCTCCTTTCCATTTTGCCGACTATCTTTTTAGTGGCTTTTATCATACTGCTAAAAGAACATAATCCCAAAATTTACCCTATTCAACTTTCAATTATTATATATATATTAATGATATTTGTTTTTTATTTTAAAGAAATTGTTGACTTCCGCTTCCGGTTTAAGCGGTTTTCGGAAAAATATAATTATCAGGACAGCATTTTGAAGTATACGTCAAGGATCCGGAAAGCAGGCAGTTTAAAACAGATGATGGCTGAGTTAAAATCGACCATTTTAGAGGTTTTGAAGGTCAGCCGTGCATACTGCCTTGTTGTTCATGAGGGTGGACGGATCGAAATGGTTGATGATGATGGGGATGGCGGTCTTTTAGAAATTGCCCCATACGAAAAAGATATTTTAAATGCTGTAACAGAAATAGGGAAAATTGTAGAATTTGATAAAGGGTTTGTGTTAACTGTCGGTGAAACGAATAGAAGGAAATATGTTATTATTTGCCTTTCTGTCATTAAAACGCCTAAACTGACTCGTGATGAAATTTCTTGGCTGAATTCCCTTGCTTTTTATACGAATGTAACTGTAGAAAACTTTTTGAAAATAGAAGAATTGATGGAAAGGCTTGAAAAAGCGGAAGAGGGAAACAGCAATCCTGCATGGCTCAAAAAACTGCTGTTTGCAATTGAAGAAAAGCAGCGCTCCAATTTGGCGAAAGATTTGCATGATTCTGTGCTGCAAGATTTGATTTCGTTAAAAAGGCAATGCGAATTGGTTCTGGAGGAATCTGGACAATATCCTGCTGCTACGATCGAAAAAATTCAGAGCATGAATCAAAACATTCTTGATATCATTCATATGACGAGGGAAACGTGTCAAGAGCTGCGTCCGCAAATTTTATATGACTTGGGACTCGTCAAGGCGGTATCAAAGCTAGTAGCGCAATACGAAGAACAGTGTAATTTTCAAATCCGCTTTAATACGGGGAATTTTAACAAGCAGCTTGATATAAACATGCAGCTTAATTTGTACCGGATCATTCAGGAGCTTTTATCAAATGCGCGCAAGCATTCGAACGCGAAGCAAATATTAATTATGCTCGTCAATATAAGAGAAAAAATTGTATTGCACTATGAAGATGATGGCGTAGGCATCGATGAAGAACTGTTGTATGCGAAAACAGAAAGCATGGGATTGTCCGGAATTAGAGAGAGGGTAAAAGCTTTGGATGGTGAAATGAAGATTGAGACTTCTCCGGGAAATGGATTTCGGGTCTTAATTGAAATTTAATCACATTCTTGACTTGGCTTTTGCCAAGTCATTTTACTGTAGATTTTGTCTAAAGAGGTGGAAAACATGATTCGTATTTTAGTGATTGACGATCATCCTGCTGTGAGAGAAGGGACAAAAGCGATATTGGAAACGGATTCTGAAGTTGAAGTGGATTGTCTGGAGCCTCCTTATACGGCTGAACTTATGAAGAAAATCGATTTTTTGCAATATGATGCAGTTCTTATGGATATGAATTTAGGTGACGTCAACGGGATTGAACTGGCAAAGCAAATAACATCCCAAGAACACCAATGCAAAGTCCTTCTTTATACTGGATATGATGTCAATGATTATATGGAAGAAGCGATTTCCTTAGGCATTCATGGAGTAATCAGCAAGACGGAGTCAAAAGAGAAAATATTATCTCACATTCGCCATGCGTTGCTTGGTGAGATTATTCTATCATTTGATTACGTAAAAAAATTGATTGAACGACAGACATTAAAGTCGCCATCTATGAAAGAAGCAAATGAGCCTTTAACAGATAGGGAAAAAATGATTTTAATGGAAGTCGAAAGAGGGTTAACAAATCAAGAAATAGCAGATAAGCTGCATTTAAGCAAAAGATCGATTGAATATAGTCTGACTTCCATTTTTAATAAGCTGCACGTCAGCTCTCGGACAGAAGCCGTATTAATTGCGAAGTCAGAAGGCATTCTTTAAATAAGGAGTCCCGTCCAATTTGATTGCTAAAAAAGATAAGGCTCATGAATGAACCTTATCCTTTGCTTTCTTTTTTTCTTTTAACTCATCAATTTTGCTGTTTTCCCATAGTTTCACTTTTGTATAGTAAGCTGCGCGGCTGATTAAATGTCCTGCTACAGGCGATGTTAAAAATATAAACAGGATTCCCAGCAAAACTCTTCCATTCATATGGTTTTCAAGCACCCAAAAATATAAGAACACCCCTAGTAAAATAGAGAGCACACCTAATGTCGCGCTTTTGGAAGCCGCATGGTTTCTCGTATATACATCTGGTAGCCTCAACACACCAATGGCGGAAATTAGGCTGAAAAAGGCTCCTTGGAGAATGAGATATCCGATCACAAACTTACTGATTGTTTCGATCATTTTCGATAATTTCTCCTTTCTCCAAGAATTTAGCAATCGATACCGTGCCGATAAAAGCTAAAATTCCAATTAATAAAATAATGTCCAAAAAAGCGCTTGTATCTAAAACAATCGACATGATCGCTGTGATCCCGACTAAGTTAATGCCGATCGCATCTAATGATATGGCGCGGTCTGGAACGGATGGGCCTTTGATGAGCCGAATCATCAATAAGAGAGAGGAAGCAGCGATAAGAGCCAAAGAAATCCAAATAATAAATTCAAACATTAACGGCTCACCTCCTTAATAGCTTTCTCAAAACTGCTTTTTATATCTTTTCTTGCTTGTTCGACATTCGCTATATCCACAGAATGGATATAAAGCGTTTTATTATCATCGGAAATATCAATAACAAATGTTCCTGGTGTTAAAGTAATGAGATTGGATAGAATCGTAATTTCCCAATCTTTTTCCAATTCTGTTTCAAAGGCAAAAATTCCAGGCTCCATTTTCAATTTTGGCGACAAAACGATTTTTAAAACAGCAATATTTGCAAGGACAAGCTCATTCAAAAAGATGAATATGAGCTTTATGACAGCGGCAATATTGTACAGATAAAATCGTCTTGGAAAAAAACGGCGCAGCGCGAAAAGAATGATAATACCTAAAAGATATCCGATAAAAAATGTGATGAATGAGTAGTCATCCTGCAAAAGCATCCATGTAATGGCAATCATAAAATTTAACAGTATTTGAAAGGCCATGTGATCTACTCCTTTAATACGGCTTCAATATAAAGATCAGGAGAAAGAAGAACCTGTTCCGCCTGTTTGATGTATGAAGAGATAAATTCTGTGCCAAGACCGTAAAATAATGAGAGAGCAAGCAAGAAAGCAGCCGGAACGTAAAGACTTTTTACTTGACTGGTTTCCAGAACTTGCGGAATTTTTTCCTCTCCCCAAAAACCGTTAATAAATATTTTCATCACAGAATATAGGACTAAAAGGCTTGAAAGCAAGACTGCGAAAGCTAATACAAATTCACCTTGCTCAAATCCCCCTTGGACTATTTTCAGTTTCCCGATAAAACCGCTTAATGGTGGAATGCCGGCTAAAGCTAATGCGGCGATAAAAAACATCCACCCAAGTGTTGGGTATTTTTTTATTAGTCCACTGAATTTATCAAGGTTTGTTGTTCCAGTGATCGAAAAGACGATTCCGACCAAATGGAACAGCAACCCTTTAATAATCATATCGTGGATCATGTAATAAACAGATCCTTCTAAACCTGATTCGGTCATTGTGGACACTCCGAATAAAATGACACCAACGCCTGTCAAAATGTTGTATATCACGATCTGTTTAATATCCGAGAAGCTAATGGCGCCAATAACGCCAAATATGATCGTAAGCACCGCCAGCCATGCGATAAACGTATGAGTAAATGCAATGTCCTGCAAAAAAATAAGCGTAAACACTCTTGTGATCGAATAGACGCCAACTTTTGTCAAAAGAGCACCAAATAGAGCCGTAACAGCTGCTGGCGGAGCCTGATAGGAGCCGGGCATCCAGAAAAAAAGCGGGAAAATGGCTCCTTTTAATCCGAATACAATTAAATACATGATGGAGATGGCCGCGATGATGCCGGATGAGCCTAATTCTGCGACTCGCAGGCTCAAGTCAGCCATGTTTAATGTACCTGTTACAGCATATAGAAATGCAACGGATATGACAAATAAAGCGGATGAAATAACATTTACTAAAATGTATTTAATAGTTTCTCTTAATTGCGGCTTTGAATTTCCGTGAACAATTAAAAAATAAGAAGACATGAGCATAACTTCATAGAACACAAACAGATTGAAAAGATCTCCTGTCAGAAAAGCACCGGACACTCCGGTCAATAAAAACATGACGCCGGAATAGTAGAAAAATTTGCTTCGATTATAATCTACTATTTTGTAGGAAAATAGCAAACAGGCAAAAACAATAATGTTTGCCGTTAAAACAAGCAGAATCGCGTACATATCGGCTACAAGAACAATCCCAAACGGCGCTTTCCAATCCCCGACTTCAAGGGAAATGATTCCGTTTGTATGAACATAGTGAACAAGGAAAACGGAAATGCCGATATTTATAACGGAAGAAACAGCGCTTAAATATTTTTGCACTTTTTCTTGTTTATTGAAAAAAATAAGCAATACTGCAGTTATCATAGGAATAATAATCGGTAAAATAATGATATTGTTATTCATTTCTGATCATTTCCCCTCAATTGATCCATATCGTCTGTTCCAAGTTCTTGATAAGATCTGTAGGCTAACACTAAAAAGAAGGCTGTTACTCCAAAGCTAATGACAATTGCAGTTAATATAAGTGCTTGCGGCAAAGGGTCTACATAAGAAGCTGCGTGTTCATCTAGCAGCGGAACAGTTCCTTTTTTCAGTCCCCCCATCGTTAAAATGAGGAGATGAGCTCCGTGACTCAAAAGACCTGTTCCAATAATGATCCGCAATAAACTTTTTGAAAGCATTAAATATGTAGCTGTCATAAACAAAATTCCTGCAACAATGGAAGTTACAATCTCCATTATTCCGTCTCTCCAATCGTTTGAATAATCGTCATTGTCACGCCAACAACAACAAAATATACACCGAGATCAAAAATGACAGCAGTCGCAAGATGTGTATCGCCTAAAACCGGGATGTGAACGTGGCCATGTGTATGAGAAAGGAATGGAACTCCGAAAAGAAAGGAGCCGATCCCCGATAAAATCGCAATCAATAATCCGAACGCCGCCACTTTAACATAATTAATGGGCAAAATCGCTTTCACGGTTTTGACATCAAAAGCGATCAATAATAAAACGATTGCTCCTGATGTGATGAGCCCGCCGATAAACCCGCCTCCAGGGGCATTATGGCCAGCGAAAAATAAATGGAACGAAAAAATGATCACGATAAAAAGCACGATTTTTGTAATTGTTTGCAAAATAAGATCATTCGTTTTTAAACCCGTTTTCTTCAACGTCTTTCCCTCCTGTGCGAAGGCGAATCATACTGTAGACAGCAAGCGCTGCGATTGCCAAAACAGTTATTTCAAACAGCGTGTCAAAGCCGCGGAAATCGACTAGTATAACGTTGACGACATTGTATCCGCCGCCCAAGCTATAGCTCGTTTCCAGAAAGTATTCCGCGATCGTTTTTCCAGTGCGTTCGCTGCTTGCGGAAATGGCCAGCAGCGTTACAATCCCCCCGACGCCTGCTGAAATTATAAAATTCACCAGGCGGAATCCTCGAGTTTTATCTTTTTTCTGCAGCTCAGGTAAGAAATAAAAAGCAAGCAAAAACAAGGCAGTTGATACCGTTTCAATAACTAGCTGCGTTAAAGCTAAATCCGGCGCTCTAAATAAAACGAAAAACAGTGCGAGTGAATACCCGACGGAGCTAAGTGCAATAATGGCTGTCAATCTGGATCTTGCCAAAACAGCTGTGATTGAACCGGCTATCATAACAATCGACAGGATCAATTCATAAATTCCGACAGGTGCAGCATCATCAGCAGCAAAAGAGATTGATTGCTTGATGATCATTGTCGCTCCAACTGCCATGATCATAAATGCAAAAATATAGACAAGATAGTCGCGAATAAATCCAGTCATATAAAAGCTTGTCAGCCGGTTGGAAGTTTTGCCTACCGTTTTTAAAGAATGATCATATAATTGATTGAGCGTCATCCTTTTCGGCTGCAGATCGTAAACTCTTTTCCATTTTGACGCTGTCAAGTATAGGAATATTCCAAGTATCACTACGCCAACTGTCATCCAAAATTCCGCAGTAAAGCCGTGCCAATGTGAAATATGGATGTGAAAATGTTCTCCATCCTTCAACACGCTAGGCATGACAGATTTCATTGCCGGTTCGATTAAGCTGTAAGCAAGCAAGTTTGGAAAAAATCCAAAAATAACAACAAGGGATGCCAGCACAATAGGCGGAATCAGCATTCCGATCGGCGCCTCGTGGGGTTTTTTAGGCAGATTTTCCAGCTGCAATTTTCCAGCAAATGTTTTAAAAACAAACATCATGCTGTAAATAAATGTAAAAACACTGCCGATCCATGCGAGCACTGGAAGTAAAAACCCCCATGTTTCTGTTTGAAATACATCCATGTTCAATACTCGAATCATACCGGTAAAAAACATTTCCTTGCTTAAAAATCCATTAAATGGTGGAAGACCTGCCATAGAAAACGCGCCGATTAAACCGATCGTAAAGGTAATGGGCATAAGGGACATGAGTCCGCCAAGCTTTCTAATATCTCGAGTACCTGTCTCATGATCAACAATGCCTGCAACCATAAATAGGCTGCCTTTAAATGTCGCATGGTTAATCAAATGGAAAATCGCTGCTAAAATCGCAACTGAATAAAATTCAAAATGATCAAACAAGAGGGCGGCGGAGCCGACCCCTAAAAGGGACATAATCATGCCGAGCTGGCTGACAGTTGAAAAGGCTAACATCGCTTTTAAATCTGTTTGTTTCACCGCATGGAAGGATCCCCAGAATAAGGTGAAAATTCCGAAAAGTGAAACGATCCAAAACCATTCGGCACTTCCTGCAAATACAGGTGTGAAACGAGCAACTAAATAAATGCCTGCTTTCACCATCGTTGCTGAGTGGAGATAGGCACTGACTGGCGTTGGCGCTTCCATCGCATCAGGCAGCCAAATGTAAAAAGGAAATTGGGCGGATTTTGTAAATGCTCCCAATAAGAGCAGAATAAGGGCTGGGATAAATAATCCATTGTAGGCGATACTGCTGCTTTGGGCAATTGTTTCACGAATGCTGAATGTTCCAGTCATGATGTAGAGCAAGATAAATCCGCCAAGCATGGAAAGCCCGCCAAAAACAGTAATAAGCATCGATTTTAGCGCCCCGTAACGTGATCTTTCCCGATAATGCCAATAGCCAATTAATAGAAAAGAAGAAAAGCTGGTAATTTCCCAAAAAGTATATAAAACAATAGTATTATCAGTTAAGACTACTCCAAGCATTGACCCCATAAACATCAACAAATAAACGTAAAACGCATTCAGCTGTTCTTTTTCCTTCGACAAATAGTAGATCGAATAAAGAACAACGAGTGAGCCGATACCGGTAATGAGCAAAGCAAACAGAAGGTTGAGTCCGTCCACATAAACAGCAAAATCAATTCCTAATGATGGAATCCATTTAACAGTTTGTACGATACCTTCTTTATGCTTAACTCCCGGCAAAAATTGAAGAAAAAATATGAATAAACATATAGGAAGGGGAAGCACAAACCATCCAGTATGTATTTTCCGAAATGTCTTATATAGGAATGGTACAATGAAAGCAAATAGAAATGGAAATAATATAGCCCAATGCAGAAATGTCATGTAAACCCTCCTTATCCAATGTTTTGGACTAGCTGTATTTTATTGTTCTCAATATTTTTTGCATATATAGCTTTTTAAATTTCAAGTTCATAAGACCACAAATATCGTATCAAAAAAATCATAAAATGTATATTTTTTTGTGAAATTTCCCACCTTGAAAATGAGGTGGTATGATGACAAAAAAGGTAATGACAGCCATTTTAATTTTTATCTTATTATTCAGCATTTCATGGTATTTGCATGAACAAACGAAACAGACGTATGTACATCCATCATATGAGTGGACGCCAATCAATACTTTTTCCAAAAATATGAAGGGAGAAACGTTTGCACCAAGAGAATACATTCGTGTCATCAATTACTTAGAATGAAATGCCAAAAACATTAAAGAAAATACAAGTAAAATCGAGTTTTTTAAAAGAAATTGGCGATTGTCCAGTTTCTTTCTTTCTTTACAGAAAGGAAAATTTATGAGATGAACAGGAAGTTTTAAAATTTCCTCGGATTATTGTAAAAAACGTTTTTTTATGTTTTCACTAGGAAGGATGCATTTGTTTTTTTGACCGAACCATTTATATCGGTTTTTAGCAATGATCTGATAAAAAAAATCGCGAATTGGTTTCGGGATGATGATGAATCCGTAAAATATTTTCAAAAGCCCGCTTAAGTGTTTGGCGATATGTAAAGCAGCAGTGGATTTTGTATAATAACGATTCCCATCCGATAATACGAGCGAGTCAAAAGATTCAGTCGAAAGGCCGAATTGCTGTAATAATTCCTTTCCCTTGCTTGATTGCAGCGGTGCGAATATAAAAATTTCATCTGGATCGTGCGAAATGATGAAATTTACGGTCGAATCGCAAAAATTGCACATGCCGTCGAAAAGAATGATTTTTTTTGTCTTCATCGATATTCACTCCTTTCTTCTATTTTATAATAAAAAATTCATAAAAAATTTTTTATTTTCCGAAATGGAAGATATTTATTCTTGTTAAATGATATAATGAAGTAACGGTGTTTTCGGAGCAGTGATTCATAAGGGGGGAGGATAACGTGGAGGCCAAGAAGCAGTTATTTATTGATTTTGAATTTACAATGGCTGAGAACAAAATGAATCCGGAAGGCTTTTTTCCGGAAATTATCGAAGCGGGTGTCGTAAAGGTAGAAAGGGGAAAAATTAAAGAGACGTTTTCCACATTTGTAAAACCTAGATTTTTTCCAAAATTAACAGAACGATGTAAGCGTTTTTTGGAAATTACCCAAGAACAAGTTGATAACGGTCTATCGTTTTCCGAATTGGTTCATCTTCTTCGCAAGCTTTCTTTTGGGGAAGAAACAATGATCGTGACATGGGGCAACATGGACATGAAAGTTCTTCGCCATAATTGCAAAGAGCATGGACTGCCATTTCCAATAGCAGGTACGGAGATCGATTTATCAATGGAATATAAAAAATTTTTTGGCGACCGCAATCAAACAGGATTGTGGAAAGCTGTGGAGGAATACGGCAAAAAAGGAATCGGCAAGCATCATCGTGCACTTGACGATGCGTTAACAACTTTTAATATTTTTAAGCTGATTGAAAAAGATAAGCAATATCTTTTGAAACCAAAGCCGCTGACAATTGGTGAACGAATAGATTTAACAAAATTATGGCAAAAGCAAGCGACATGAAAAGGCCAGCTGCAATTTGTAGTGGCCTTTTCATAATGCTTTAAAATATTCTCTCGGATTAAACCTCGAATTGCTAAAGGAATGGAACCATCTTTTCATAATGCTTTAAAATATTCTCTCTCTAATCGATTCAAGTTTTCAAGAGAACGCAATGCCCAATCGCTTCCATCTTCCTCAAGCTCCTTCTTTAAAGCAGCGGAAGCTTCTTTAAGAGAAGTTTCGTAATCAGGAATTTCCCCGTTATAATGGTGAACCATTTTTTTTGGAATATTTGCTTGTTCATTGAAGGAAAGTGCTTTGCGTTCATGAAAGAACGGAACATCAGCTTGTTTCGGCTGGTGCAAATCCCCTTGCATCGGATGTTTTAAAACCGCTTTTACTCTTACTAAATAATGATTCTCCCGAATTTCGGTAACTTCCCCGATATATTTACCGGTTTTATAAATGCCTGTAACGATATCCCCGACTTTTATGTCCAAAGTTTTCCCCTCCAGCAATTGTAATGTTTTCACCTATTGTACACTTTTATTTTCAGAGCAGATGGCATGATAAAGCAAAATTTTGCTATAGTAAAAGATAGAATGGATTTGAAAGGTCGTGATGATCATGGAATGGCTTCTAAATTTTATTCTATATTTTCCGGAAAATAAAATTGAATATTTATATGGTTTTTTGCAAATGGTTCCGTTTATCATTTTAGCTGTAGTTGCGATCATTTTTTTTAAAAAAATATCCCGCAAGGAAGAAGAAAAAGCGAATGAGCTGCTGAAAAAGCTTTCAGAAAATGAGAAAAAAAGAAGCTGAAACCGGGAGGCGATGCCTCCCAACGAATGTTAAGAAAGAGCCGTTTTTAGTCTCTTTAATCCATCTAGGACCATCTGCCGCGGACAGCCGATATTCATCCGCACAAAACCTTCTCCAGCCTTGCCGTATTTACTGCCCAGTTCCAATGCTAATTTTCCTTTTTCAAGCAGCTGTTTTTTTAATTGTTGTTCAGTCATATTTAATGAACGGCAATCAAGCCAAATTAAATACGTAGAATCAGGATGGATTACGTTTATACTTTTTAAATGCTCCCCAATATATTGTTCGACAAGTTTTACGTTTTCTTCAAGGTAAAGGAGAAGTGAATCCAGCCATTCATGTCCGTTATTGTAGGCTGCTTCCATTGCCGTAATGCCAAAAATATTTAAAGAAAAATGCCCCTGCTTTCTTTTCACTTGTTTAAATTTACCTAATATTTTCTTATCAGGAATGATCACTGCTGAAGCTTGAAGGCCGGCAAGATTAAATGTTTTGCTTGGCGCAATAGCTGTAATGGAATTTTGAGCAAATGATTCACTGATGGAAGCAAAAGGAGTGTGCTTATTGCCGAACAGCAAAATATCTGAATGAATTTCATCTGAAAAAACAAACACGCCGTTTTCTAAGCACAATTCGCCGATTTTTGCAAGCTCCTCTTTTGTCCATACTCTTCCGCTCGGGTTTTGCGGGTTGCAAAGAATCAGCATTTTGACGGATGGATCTGCCAGCTTTTCCGCCAAATCTTCAAAATCGATAGAATAACGCCCGTCTTTTAAAACTAATTCATTCTCCACAACAATGCGTTTATTATACTTCACCATGTCAAAAAAAGGCTTGTATACCGGGGGCTGAATCACAATCCGATCCCCCTCTTCCGTTAATGCTTGGATGGCTATGCTCATTGCTTCCACTACGCCTGAACAAAAATCAAGTGAATCGGCTGAAATTTCCCATCCATGTCTTGTTTTTAGCCAATTTTGAACCGATTTTTTTGTTTTGGAGGCGACGCCAGTATAGCCGTACACACCGTGTTCGACTCGTTCTTTCAAAGCCGCTATGACCGCATCGGGAGATTTGAAATCCATATCAGCTACCCACATTGGCAAAACATCTTCATGTCCGAACAATTCTTTTGTGAAATCCCATTTGTAAGATTGTGTTCCTTTTCTTTTTATTACTTGATCAAAATCACTCATCTTCTCACCTCAATACCAATGTATATGTGCTAAAATACAATTGCAAACATTTTGTACCAATTTGGGGGAAGCGATATGGAACAAAAAGAGGCAAATTTATTTATGATTGAACTGTTAAGTGAATGGGATCCGCTCCAACTGGGCAATGATGCTTACGAACTGGAAATAGTTGATTGCATTCAAGCCGTTCATACAATTGATCACCCTTTACAGTTGGCTAGGAAGATTCAGTCAATTTACGAATTCTCTTTTGAAGAGGTTATACCTTTAAAGGAATGTGAAAAAATCGCCAAAAAACTATTGGCGATTAAAAAAATGCGTCATGCCAATTATTGTAAAAACACTTACCTATTTAGCCGAAACAAAAATCAAAAATGTGATTACTAACATGATATGGCCGCTCTTCAGGCACTAAATGGCCTGTTTGTTTGAAGGAGACAAAACGAGAGATGGGCAAATCTTTCTGAAGCTGGTATCCGACTTCGATTGGAACGATTTTATCTTCTTCCCCCCATACTAATAAGCATGGAATTTCAATCGTTTTTAAGTCTTGTGAGGAAAGATCTCCTTCACGTTCACGAATCATTCGGGTCAATGCTCTGAAAATTTTATCGTCATAAAACGGTTCGCTATATCCGTATATCATGTCTTCGTTAATGAGCGATTGGTCGTGCACGACACTGCATAAGCTTTTCCATACGCCTTGCCTGATAAATTGTCTTTTAACGTAAAGGTAAAAATACGGGAGATATGAACAAAATATGAGAGAGGAAGGCATCTTTTGCATATAACCAGAGCTGCAAATGAGCACAATTTTTTTAAACAAATCAGGTTTTTGCTTAGCTGCATATAAAGAAATTTGTCCGCCCATGGAATGGCCGACAATTACAGCCTGTTTGATTTGCAAACGTTCTAAAAGCTCTATAACCGCTTTTGCCATGTTGTGATAGGAATAGAAAAACTTCGTTGCTTTTTCGGATTTCCCAAATGGGGGAAGATCAATGGCTATAATGGAAAAGTGCTTTTTTAATAAAGGGATTAATTTTCTGTAGCTGAAGGTGGAGGATAAAAATCCATGAATCAGCACGATCGTATCTGTTTGTTGTGGATGATGATAATATTCGTAATATATATTTGTTCCTAATATTTTCATCTTGTGATGGATTTCCTTTAGCAATGCTTATTTCTCCTTTCAGTAATTTTGTACCGTTAGTTTATCCATCAATTTAAAAAATTTTCTGGCATAGTGATGTAAAAATTCTGGAACGTGATATAATTATCTGAAGATTCCATTTTAGGGGGATTTACAAAAATGAAATTGACTGAAAAGGAAACAGAAATTTTAGAAATTTTGGAGGAAGACAGCCGATTAACACCTGAAACAATTGCGAAAATGATTGGACTTTCTGAGGAAGAGACAAAGAAATTGATTTCAGGTTTAGAAGAGAAAAAAATCATCGTGAATTATGCGACAACCATTGATTGGAAAAAGGTAGACGGACATGAAGGCGTAACAGCCATGATCGATGTAAAGGTGGCTCCAAAAAGAGGCGTAGGGTTTGATGAAATTGCCGAACGCATTTATCGATTTAACGAGGTTAAATCGGTTTATTTAATGTCAGGCGCTTATGATCTTTCTGTCGTGATTGAAGGAAAAACAATGAATGATATAGCCCGTTTTGTATCGGAGAAGCTGTCAACGCTTGAATCCGTTTTATCTACAACAACACATTTTATTTTGAAAAAATATAAACATGACGGAATCATTTTTGATCACGAAGATAAAGATAAAAGAATCGTGGTGTCACCATGAAAATGAAGACGTTAAATTCATATTTGTCAGAAACTGTCATAAATATGAAGCCATCAGGCATCCGCAAGTTTTTTGACCTAGCTGCCAATATGGAAGGCGTTATTTCACTTGGTGTAGGAGAGCCTGATTTTGTCACTCCATGGAATGTACGCGAAGCCTGCATTCTTTCCTTGGAACAAGGATTTACGTCTTATACAGCAAACGCTGGATTGTATGAGCTTCGCGAAAAAATCAGCGAGTATTTGTTCAAACGTTTTGATTTACAGTACGATCCGGCTGAAGAAATTATTGTAACAGTTGGTGCGAGTCAAGCGATCGATATAGCTTTCCGGTCTATTATTAATAGCGGGGATGAAGTATTAATAATAGAACCTTGCTTTGTTTCATATGCGCCTCTGGTCACTCTCGCGGGAGGGAAGCCTGTCAGCGTATCTACCTTTGGAGAAGAAGAATTTAAAGTCAATCCGGAAATTTTGGAAAAATATATTACAAGTAAGACAAAAGCCATTATGATTTGTACGCCAAACAACCCGACAGGAACGGTTTTATCGAAGAAAGAGCTGGAAGCAGTTGCACAAATTGCTAAGCGATATGACTTGCTGGTAGTGGCTGATGAGATTTATGCTGAGCTCTGTTATGAAGATGAATATGTAAGCATGCCGAGTATTGAAGGTATGAAGGAACGGACAATTCTTATTTCCGGCTTTTCTAAAGGCTTTGCCATGACAGGGTGGCGGCTTGGGTATATAGCTGCTGACCGAGTTTTTGCGCGTGCAATGTTGAAGGTTCATCAATATTCGATCATGTGCGCGCCGACAATGGCCCAATACGCTGCATTAGAAGCATTGGAAAATGATGAAGATGTTTTATATATGCGGAAAAGCTATCAAAGAAGAAGAAACTACATTGTTCAGTCGTTAAATGAAGCCGGTTTATTTTGCCATATGCCGGGCGGTGCCTTTTATGCTTTTCCAAGCATTAAAAGCACCGGATTGTCTTCCGAGGAATTTGCGGAGAGATTGCTTTTAGAAGAAAAAGTAGCAGTAGTCCCCGGCAATGTTTTTGGCCAAAGCGGCGAAGGATATATTCGTTGTTCATACGCATCATCTATGGAGCAGCTTCAAGAAGCGATGAAAAGGATCAAACGATTTGTACAATCTTTATAATGCTTTTATTGCCTGGCCTAATATGAGGCCAGGTTTTTTTATTTATTTTTGCTCAAATGAGTACATTGTGTTATAATTGATCACCGCATATTCGTTTTAAGCAGAAATTATGAATTAGGAGTGTTTAAATGGCTAATCAATATCCTATCGGGGCTGTTTTAGTTGGTAAAGTGACAGGAATCCAGCCGTACGGTGCATTTGTAGCATTGGATGAAGAAACGCAAGGTCTAGTGCATATTTCGGAAATTGCCCACGGATATGTAAAAGATGTCCGGGATTACTTAAAGATCGGCGATGAAGTAAATGTAAAAATTCTTTCTGTTGATCATGAATCGGGAAAGATCAGCTTATCCATTAAGGCAGTGGAAGAAAAATCAAAACCAATTGCTAAACAAAAAACAGAAAACGAAGCGTCAAGAGGCTTTAACACATTGCGTGAAAAGCTGCAGGAATGGATTGAACAATCAAAACACGAAAATATTATAAAAAAATAAAGACATACGCATCATGGTCATGGCGGAATTTTACGGAAACGTTATTGTAGAACACGAATTTGCTTTTTAATACTTATTCCTGTTACAAAGACTGCTATCGAACTTTGCCCGGACATTCTTTTAAAGATTTATCGAATGTATTTCGGTTATAGAAGTTCGAAAAGCGGCAATCCTTCAAGCTGCGCTAATGAAAAAAACCGGCAATTATGCCGGTTTATTTGAACCCTACTTTTCGGTTCTGTCGATTTTAGAAAAAAATTATAGAAGGTTTTTTTACAGAAAATTATGTCGATTTTTTAAGCTCCGAATTTTGATCTCATTGAAATGCTTGTTGTCTTTATCTTGTTTCCGTCTTAGGCTCATTACGGGCAAATTCTGCATCAGGTTTAAATAAGAGAGCAAGATTAATGAGACCGGCAATACCGACTATACCATAAATGATTCTAGATAAAGCAGCATTTTGGCCGCCAAAAATAGCTGCCACAAGATCAAATTGAAAAAATCCGATAAGACCCCAGTTCAGGGCTCCGATTATTGTAAAAAGCAGTGCAATCCGCTGTAAAGTGCTCATGTTGCTACCTCCTTTAAGTTGAATTTTTCCTTATTAACTTGTATCAAAATGAAAAATTTATACATCTGATAGCAGGAATAATGAGCCTGTTCTGTTTATTGTTTTCTTGATTTCGACAAATATTTTCGATAAAGTGGAAGACATGGCAGATAAATTTTTAGAGATGGAGGAATTGGCTTATGGCACATGTACGTTTTGATTACTCTAAAGCTTTATCTTTTTTTAGTGAGCAAGAATTTACATATTATCAAGATTTTGTAAAGGTTGCCCATCATTCCTTGCATGAAAAATCAGGTCAAGGAAGTGATTTTTTAGGCTGGATCGATTTGCCGCAAGATTATGACAAGGAGGAATTTGCACGGATTCAACAATGTGCCGAAAAAATCCGTTCGGATTCTGATGTATTGCTTGTCATCGGAATCGGAGGTTCTTATTTAGGTGCTCGAGCTGCAATTGAAATGTTGAACCATTCATTTTTTAATGCTCTTTCAAAAAGCCAAAGAAAAGCGCCGCAAATTATTTTTGTCGGAAACAATATAAGTTCTACATATATCCAAGATGTTATTGATTTTATAAAAGAAAAAGATTTTTCCATTAATGTCATTTCTAAATCTGGAACAACGACAGAACCAGCGATAGCGTTCCGAATTTTCCGTAAATTATTAGAGGATAAATATGGAAGAGAAGAAGCGAAAAAACGTATTTATGCTACGACAGATAAAGCGCGCGGAGCCCTCAAAACACTCGCAAATGAAGAAGGATATGAATCATTTATTATCCCGGATGATGTCGGCGGACGATATTCTGTTCTAACTGCTGTCGGGCTTCTTCCGATTGCGGTAAGCGGAGTGGATATTGAAGAGATTATGAAGGGCGCTCAAGATGCAAGAAGAGATTTTTCTTCTTCCGAGCTAATGGAGAATCCAGCTTACCAGTATGCCGTTGCGCGCAATATTCTTTATAATAAAGGGAAAACAATTGAAATGCTCATCAATTATGAGCCGGCTCTTCAATATTTTGCGGAATGGTGGAAGCAGCTTTTCGGGGAAAGTGAAGGAAAAGATTTGAAAGGTATTTTCCCTGCTTCAGCCAACTTTTCGACAGATCTGCATTCGTTAGGACAATATGTGCAAGAAGGGCGCCGGGACATATTTGAAACGATCTTACATGTAGAGAAGGTACGGCATGACATAACGATTGAAGAAGATGAAAGCAACCTGGACGGATTAAATTATTTAGCCGGAAAATCTGTTGATTTTGTCAATAAAAAAGCATTTGAAGGGACTCTCTTAGCTCATACTGACGGGGGCGTACCGAACCTCATTGTTTCCATTCCTGAATTAAACGCTTATACATTCGGATATCTCGTTTATTTCTTTGAAAAAGCTTGTGCAATGAGCGGTTATTTACTTGGCGTTAACCCGTTTGACCAGCCAGGCGTAGAAGCATACAAAATCAACATGTTCGCTCTTTTAGGCAAACCGGGCTTTGAAGAGAAAAAAGCTGAGCTTGAAAAACGCTTGAAATAAAAGGGAATCATGTAAAAAAGAACGGCAATTGCTGAATTTTCCTTTGCCAAGCAGACAGAATTTGATTAAGCAGCAGCTGTAGCTATTTCTAGCTACAGCTGTTTTATTTTTGTCTATCTGCTGCCCGCTTCCGACAATTGGAATGCAATGTTGCTCTTTTATTCCTTTATTTAGAAAAATAAATACACAATTTGCTCTTCATCGCAATATTTTTGACTGTCACGTTATATCCCTTCCATTAACAGAAGCCCTTTAACTTTTATCTGTCTGCTGTAAGAGCGTGGAGAATATTATTGGGAAGAGGGATCCGCATAGTTAGAGCAAAATTCGAAATAAAAAACCAATTTTTTAACTTAAAATAATGACTTTCCATCAAACGAAAAATTCGCTCGAATATTTGCCGAATGCAAAAATCGCCATTTTCCATAAAGCTTGAAGAGCATCTTTCATGACTACTTTTTCACCATTGGGTAAACATAATAAAAAATGAGCAGGAAGGTGTTTAAGTAATGATTGAAATTTCTTCATCTTTGGAAGGAAAACAATATCCTTTATACGATTTAGAACTGGAATTAAAACAGTTAGGATACACAATTGGAGGGAATTGGGATTATGATCACGGTTATTTTGATTATCTGATGGATGATGACGACGGATACCACTTTTTAAGAATACCGTTTCGTGCTGTCGACGGGCAATTGGATGCACATAATGCAACGGTAAGACTCGGCCGGCCTTTTATTTTAACCCACAAATATAAAGAGGGACTTGACGATCATGCGGCAATTGGAAACTTCCAAGCCTCCTTTAATCAGTTTTCCGAACCGGCGGAAAAAGATGCCGATGTTTTAGAGCCTTATGTTCAATTAGGAGAGACACTAATTCAAGAGCTTGAAAGAAGATTAAATTAGTTTTTTAAAGCTATTAAACAATCGTGTTGAACGACTGTAAAATTGTGGGGAGGGTTTAGAAAAATCTCTTCCCCTCTTTTGATGCCAAAAAGAATGATGCCATTGGAAAACAGGTCATTATGTAATTGCTGAAAATTTTTCCCGATGTCCTGGTCTGTTGGAGATTCAATTGTTAAGCGGGCGCCGTATGCTTTCCCGAGCTCTAATATAACATTCGAAAATCCATTCTGAAATAAGAAGCTATTTAAAAAGACTTGACCAACCACCTGGAAAGATTGAATAATCTCATCAGCTCCCGCCCGTTTGGCATTCAATGTTTGTGTTTTTGTCATCATTTCGCAAATGGTGTACACGGACGGATTTGACGCTTTTACCGTAATTAATACTAAAATCGTGAGCATGTCGGCTTCCAATTCGTTTCTATGTTGATCAGCTGTTATGAAGACAGCTTTTGCCTCTTTAATGTTTGCTTTATTTAAAATTTGATCATCGGCAGGATTTCCTTTAATAAAGTGTATGTTTTCATCAATATAAGGTGCCTCAGATAATGTTTGGTCGATAAGAACAATAGGGCAGTAAAATTTTATAATACGCAGTGTTTCAATAATCTCCTTTGTTTTTTCATTCCAGCCAATTAATAAAAAATGGTTTTTCCCTTTGAAAGGAATTTCCCCGTCAATATAGGCATTTTGCCTTTTTACAGCAGCAGCTGATAAATTCGTAAAATAGGATGTTAAAAATGCTACTCCGGTCAAAATTAGTATCATTCCGAATGTACGTCCCAAAAAAGTTTTTGGAACGAAATCGCCATAACCGGTTGTAGACATTGTTACAAGAGCCCACCATATGCCTTCAAAAGGTGTAGGAAACTCCTTCGGTTCTATGTAAGAAATCATCGTGCCAAACAAAATTAAAATCATTAACACAATAACAGACATTCGGATAAAAACCGGCCACCTTAAATATTGAATCCAAAGCTTTGTCGATTTCATGATTTACTTCCTTTCGTTTCGGCAAGAAAAGAGAAAATTTCTGTAATAATTGTATTGATTTTTTTGGAAACGGCCTCTTTTCCGTATGCATCGACCGCGCGTTTAATCGCCTTGATGGTTTGATCTTCAAATTCTATAATGCTTACATCTTCTTCTGATTCATTGTACAGCTCGATAAATACATCTAACGCATCGTTCATGTTATCAATTGCGGTACTCAGTTGTTTTTTCTCTTCATTATTAAGTTTCATCTCAACACCCCTGTATTAGTATGTGCAAATTCTTTTTTGAAAATGAAACTTTTCGTATACAAATGCGTATGAATATGTTGGACAGCTGAATTCATAATTATGGGGTGATTTTACAGTAAAGCTGAATGAAATGGTTCATGTCATCGTAGAATAGTAAAGACATGTGTCAGTTCTTTTACGTTGATACAAAATTCTGTACAAATTCCTTCAAAAATTGTTATATTATTGTTAACTATAAAAAATAGAACGGGAGGTTTTTCAAAATGCTTTTTCATCCGATGGACATTCTGGTGTTCATTGCCTTCGGAATATCTATTTGGGCGCAATTCCGTGTGAAAGGGAATTTTGCTAAGTATTCCGATGTGATCGCTTCGAGTCATTTAACAGGGGCAGAAGTTGCGCGGAGAATTTTGGATCAAAACGGACTTTATGACGTTCCAGTCGAGCCTGTTCACGGGCAGCTGACAGACCACTACGATCCAATTCATCGGGTTGTGCGGTTATCAGAGCCGGTTTATTACGGAAATTCGATTGCGGCCGTCTCCGTCGCGGCGCATGAGTGCGGACACGCAATTCAACATAAAGAACGGTATGGTGCTCTTGTGTTAAGACATAAAATGTTTCCAGTTGTCAATCTTACATCGGGAATTGCTCCGATTTTGCTTATTGCCGGGTTTTTATTACAAAGCTTAAACTTGTTAGGGCTTGGGATTATCTTTTTCTCCGCTGCAGTTGCATTTCAGTTGATCACATTGCCTGTTGAGTTTAATGCGAGCTCTAGAGCAAAAGCTATTTTAGTAAGCGACGGCTTTATCCGAAACGAAGAAGAGCACGGAGTCAATAAAGTATTAAATGCAGCGGCTTTAACGTATGTTGCGGCAGCTTTAATATCTCTATTTGAACTTCTGAAATTCGTGATGATTTTCTTCCAATCTCAAGAAGAATAAAAGTTGGACAAGGGGCTTATTCGTATAATAGGCCCCTTGTCATTTTAGAAAAAGCGCAAGGCTAAGAGGCGGTGTTTATCATGTTAAAAAAATTTATATTACAGACGAGCCGGCGTGATGAAATGATTGACATTACAATGTCAATTCAACAGTTTGTACATGAATCAGCCGTTTCAGAAGGGATAGTTGTGGTATACTGTCCGCACACGACAGCAGGCATTACGATCAATGAAAATGCTGATCCTGACGTAAAGCGGGATATGATTCGCCGTTTCGATGAGCTGTACCCATGGGAGAATCCGCTTGACCGGCATTTTGAAGGGAATACTGCTGCTCATATGAAAGCAAGTACTGTCGGAGCATCCCAGCACGTTATCATCTTGGAAGGAAATTTGCTGCTTGGGACATGGCAAGGCATTTATTTTTGCGAGTTTGACGGACCTAGAAAACGGACATATTATGCAAAAATTTTAAAAGGATAGGTTTTAGTTAAAATGTATAAAAAGTTTGCCCGATTCTAGCCGAAATTCGTTTATTTTTATTTTCACGAATATAGTTTTGATAAGTTGATAGGTACTTGTAATTCGGTCTTGTAACTTGATCTTTTAAATAAGCCGATTCAACCGCTTGTCTTTTTCGATATCGATTTAACGTTTCGATGACGCCTTTTGCATCACGAATTCCGATTCCGTGACCGTAATACAGATTATTGCCGAGATGAATCGCATTTACCCCCCGCCACTGTGGTGTTTCCGGGTTAAAATCCGGGTTGTTGAAATAAACGCAGTCTCCTGGGACAAAATCAGTCGTAACGGTCGTTCGGACTCCGAGGTCTTTGTCGTAATGCCAGTCATATAAAACAAGATCTGCAAATAAATAATTAAAAGCTTTTTCTCCTATTGAATCAAGAGCAGCTTTATAGAACACAATGACTATAGCTGTTGCACATTCAAATGCATATTTATTTCCATTTATAAAAATGTCCTCTATTCCTTTTGCCGGAGTCACATCTTTTTTTAACAAAAACGCCCCTTTACTGCTCAGCTGCCAGAAGCGATCATGACAGTATGAATTTTCAAATGTCGCAAATTGCGCTTTGCTTTTTAAAAGGTCGAGCGAAGCTTCGATCGTTTTTCTCCTGAATAAAATTTCAAACTTTAATTCATTTAAGGATTCATAGCGATAAACTTTGTGGCTGTTTGCCATCCAATCAATAATTTCCCGATCTTTTGCATCTGAAAAAAATTCTTTTAATTCATTAGCTGTAATAGGCCTATTTTGAATTGCAATCATTTATCGTTCCCCCCTCTGTAGCCATCGTATGATTTTGATAAGTAATTGGTCCATGTAAATTCTGATATATCGTTGAAAAGAGCGTTACCGCATCAACTTTTTTACAGGAGAAAAACCTCTTATGAAATTTCGTCATTTGTATAAATTTATACTTGTATTGGAAAAATCATCACGCTATAATATTGTCTGTGACAAATGAAAAACGGGGCATTAGCTCAGTTGGGAGAGCGTCGTGCTGGCAGCGCGAAGGTCAGGGGTTCGAGCCCCCTATGCTCCATTTAAAAAACCCTTGTTGACCAAGGGTTTTATTATTTCTTCATAAAAAATGAGTTTTTTGTGATAATATTCGTCTTCAATGAAAAGATGAAGGAAAAAGCTTTTCCGTAAAGATTGTATAAATCTACTGATTGAATTTATAAATATATTTTGTGATAAAAAAAGTTTGTAAAAAATGCAAATATAAATCCGAGTGGAAACGAAAAAATGACGGACCAACCGTTCACTTTTCCGTTTTCTTCGCTTATTCTTATAGCTTCTTTATATCCATATGCAAAATGGAAAATGGATAAAAAATAAGCAATAATTAAGAAAGCCAGATCCATTTTTATCCCTCCCGCTTTTGTCTCTCTAAATTTTATATATTCATGCTTGTTCATTTTTAATACAAAAAAATAAATGCTATGGCTGCATCAGCATTCTGCTTTTATTTGTACTTGGCTGCATCGCGTCTTTTTTTAAGTTGAGGAAACTATTGTTTCGATCGATAAATTGCTTCACAGTGTCATGTTTCAATCCGGTGAAATCGTGTTTATGAAAACGGTGATGCTGACAAATGCTTGACATCGATTTTCCTTTGGCTCGTTAGATAGAAATTTTAGCGGATCACAAACAGTAAGAGGTGCTTAACAATGCGTTTGTTTGTGGTAAAATATGTTCTAACAGATAATTATTTGAATGAGTATGCTTTCGTCTACTAAATCAATTTTTGTCTAACGACATAACGACTATCAAAAATAAATCTTTTTTTATAAAAATTTATATTGCAATTAGTGGTTAATGGTGATAGAATATCAAATGTCGTTAAGATCAATGAGACATTAGTCATGAATAAAAAATTACTTTTTAAAAAAACTCTTGACATTTTGCTCTGAATAGTTGTATATTGAAAAAGTCGCTGTAAAAATACAGCGGAAAATGATCTTTGAAAACTGAACAAAACGAAAAGCGTGCCTGTTGATTCTGACAAGAGCATTTGGTGACAAACTTTTTTTGGAGAGTTTGATCCTGGCTCAGGACGAACGCTGGCGGCGTGCCTAATACATGCAAGTCGAGCGGACCGAAGGGAGCTTGCTCCTTTAGGTTAGCGGCGGACGGGTGAGTAACACGTGGGCAACCTGCCCTGCAGACTGGGATAACTTCGGGAAACCGGAGCTAATACCGGATAACACCGAAAACCGCATGGTTTTCGGTTGAAAGGCGGCTTTTAGCTGTCACTGCAGGATGGGCCCGCGGCGCATTAGCTAGTTGGTGAGGTAACGGCTCACCAAGGCGACGATGCGTAGCCGACCTGAGAGGGTGACCGGCCACACTGGGACTGAGACACGGCCCAGACTCCTACGGGAGGCAGCAGTAGGGAATCTTCCGCAATGGACGAAAGTCTGACGGAGCAACGCCGCGTGAGCGAAGAAGGTCTTCGGATCGTAAAGCTCTGTTGTCAGGGAAGAACAAGTACCGTTCGAACAGGGCGGTACCTTGACGGTACCTGACGAGGAAGCCACGGCTAACTACGTGCCAGCAGCCGCGGTAATACGTAGGTGGCAAGCGTTGTCCGGAATTATTGGGCGTAAAGCGCGCGCAGGCGGTTCCTTAAGTCTGATGTGAAATCTCGCGGCTCAACCGCGAGCGGCCATTGGAAACTGGGGAACTTGAGTGCAGGAGAGGGGAGCGGAATTCCACGTGTAGCGGTGAAATGCGTAGAGATGTGGAGGAACACCAGTGGCGAAGGCGGCTCTCTGGCCTGTAACTGACGCTGAGGCGCGAAAGCGTGGGGAGCGAACAGGATTAGATACCCTGGTAGTCCACGCCGTAAACGATGAGTGCTAAGTGTTAGAGGGTATCCACCCTTTAGTGCTGCAGCAAACGCATTAAGCACTCCGCCTGGGGAGTACGGCCGCAAGGCTGAAACTCAAAGGAATTGACGGGGACCCGCACAAGCGGTGGAGCATGTGGTTTAATTCGAAGCAACGCGAAGAACCTTACCAGGTCTTGACATCCCCTGACAACCCTAGAGATAGGGCGTTCCCCTTTCGGGGACAGGGTGACAGGTGGTGCATGGTTGTCGTCAGCTCGTGTCGTGAGATGTTGGGTTAAGTCCCGCAACGAGCGCAACCCTTGACCTTAGTTGCCAGCATTCAGTTGGGCACTCTAAGGTGACTGCCGGCTAAAAGTCGGAGGAAGGTGGGGATGACGTCAAATCATCATGCCCCTTATGACCTGGGCTACACACGTGCTACAATGGGTGGTACAAAGGGCAGCGAAACCGCGAGGTGGAGCGAATCCCAAAAAACCACTCTCAGTTCGGATTGCAGGCTGCAACTCGCCTGCATGAAGCCGGAATCGCTAGTAATCGCGGATCAGCATGCCGCGGTGAATACGTTCCCGGGTCTTGTACACACCGCCCGTCACACCACGAGAGTTTGTAACACCCGAAGTCGGTGGGGTAACCCTTACGGGAGCCAGCCGCCGAAGGTGGGACAAATGATTGGGGTGAAGTCGTAACAAGGTAGCCGTATCGGAAGGTGCGGCTGGATCACCTCCTTTCTAAGGATATATACATTGAAATAGGGTACGCTTTTCCGTTTTGTTTAGTTTTGAAGGATCATATCCTTCTTGATTGTTCTTTGAAAACTGGATAACGGAAAGACATTCACGAATAGATCGCTCATGTTAGGAAGAAACGGTTAAGTTAGAAAGGGCGCACGGTGGATGCCTTGGCACTAGGAGCCGATGAAGGACGGGACAAACACCGAAATGCTTCGGGGAGCTGTAAGTAAGCGTCGATCCGGAGATGTCCGAATGGGGGAACCCACTGCCCGTAATGGGGCAGTATCCATACCTGAATCCATAGGGTATGGAGGGCAACCCGGGGAACTGAAACATCTAAGTACCCGGAGGAAGAGAAAGCAACAGCGATTCCCTGAGTAGCGGCGAGCGAAACGGGAACAGCCCAAACCAAGAGGCGTGCCTCTTGGGGTTGTAGGACACTCGATTAAGGAGTGACAAAGGAACGGGGTAGACGAAGAGGTCTGGAAAGGCCCGTCAGAGAAGGTAACAACCCTGTAGTCGAAACTCCGTTCCCTCCCGAGTGGATCCTGAGTACGGCGGGACACGTGAAATCCCGTCGGAAGCAGGGAGGACCATCTCCCAAGGCTAAATACTCCCTAGTGACCGATAGTGAACCAGTACCGTGAGGGAAAGGTGAAAAGCACCCCGGGAGGGGAGTGAAAGAGAACCTGAAACCGTGTGCCTACAAGTAGTCAGAGCCCATTAACGGGTGATGGCGTGCCTTTTGTAGAATGAACCGGCGAGTTGCGATTTCGTGCAAGGTTAAGCCGAAAGGCGGAGCCGCAGCGAAAGCGAGTCTGAAGAGGGCGAAATAGTACGAGGTCGCAGACCCGAAACCAGGTGATCTACCCATGTCCAGGGTGAAGGCAAGGTAACACTTGCTGGAGGCCCGAACCCACGCACGTTGAAAAGTGCGGGGATGAGGTGTGGGTAGGGGTGAAATGCCAATCGAACTTGGAGATAGCTGGTTCTCTCCGAAATAGCTTTAGGGCTAGCCTCAAGGGAAGAGTCTTGGAGGTAGAGCACTGATTGGACGAGGGGCCCCCATCGGGTTACCGAATTCAGTCAAACTCCGAATGCCAATGACTTATCCTTGGGAGTCAGACTGCGAGTGATAAGATCCGTGGTCAAAAGGGAAACAGCCCAGACCGCCAGCTAAGGTCCCAAAGTATACGTTAAGTGGAAAAGGATGTGGAGCTGCTTAGACAACCAGGATGTTGGCTTAGAAGCAGCCACCATTTAAAGAGTGCGTAATAGCTCACTGGTCGAGTGGCTCTGCGCCGAAAATGTACCGGGGCTAAACGTATCACCGAAGCTGCGGGTTGACACCGTTGGTGTCAGCGGTAGGAGAGCGTTCTAAGGGCATCGAAGCCGGACCGGAAGGACCGGTGGAGCGCTTAGAAGTGAGAATGCCGGTATGAGTAGCGAAAGAGGGGTGAGAATCCCCTCCGCCGAAAGCCTAAGGTTTCCTGAGGAAGGCTCGTCCGCTCAGGGTTAGTCGGGACCTAAGCCGAGGCCGAAAGGCGTAGGTGATGGACAACAGGTTGATATTCCTGTACCACCTCCTCACCGTTTGAGCAATGGGGGGACGCAGGAGGATAGGGTAAGCGCGCGGCTGGATGTGCGCGTCCAAGCAGTTAGGGCTGGCAAGCAGGCAAATCCGCTTGCCGTGTGCTTGAGCTGTGATGGCGAGGGAAAGGAAGTACCGAAGTTCCCGATTCCACACTGCCAAGAAAAGCCTCTAGCGAGGTGAGAGGTGCCCGTACCGCAAACCGACACAGGTAGGCGAGGAGAGAATCCTAAGGTGAGCGAGAGAACTCTCGTTAAGGAACTCGGCAAAATGACCCCGTAACTTCGGGAGAAGGGGTGCTCATCAAGGTGATAAGCCATGATGAGCCGCAGTGAAAAGGCCCAGGCGACTGTTTAGCAAAAACACAGGTCTCTGCGAAACCGTAAGGTGAAGTATAGGGGCTGACGCCTGCCCGGTGCTGGAAGGTTAAGGGGAGCGCTTAAGCTGTAGCTGAAGGTGCGAACCGAAGCCCCAGTAAACGGCGGCCGTAACTATAACGGTCCTAAGGTAGCGAAATTCCTTGTCGGGTAAGTTCCGACCCGCACGAAAGGCGTAACGATCTGGGCACTGTCTCAACGAGAGACTCGGTGAAATTATAGTACCTGTGAAGATGCAGGTTACCCGCGACAGGACGGAAAGACCCCGTGGAGCTTTACTGCAGCCTGATATTGAATGTGGGTACAGCTTGTACAGGATAGGTAGGAGCCAGAGACGCGTGAGCGCCAGCTTGCGCTGAGGCGACGGTGGGATACTACCCTGGCTGTACTGACATTCTAACCCGCGCCCCTGATCGGGGCGGGAGACAGTGTCAGGTGGGCAGTTTGACTGGGGCGGTCGCCTCCTAAAAGGTAACGGAGGCGCCCAAAGGTTCCCTCAGAATGGTTGGAAATCATTCGGAGAGTGCAAAGGCAGAAGGGAGCTTGACTGCGAGACCTACAAGTCGAGCAGGGACGAAAGTCGGGCTTAGTGATCCGGTGGTTCCGCATGGAAGGGCCATCGCTCAACGGATAAAAGCTACCCCGGGGATAACAGGCTGATCTCCCCCAAGAGTCCACATCGACGGGGAGGTTTGGCACCTCGATGTCGGCTCATCGCATCCTGGGGCTGTAGTCGGTCCCAAGGGTTGGGCTGTTCGCCCATTAAAGCGGTACGCGAGCTGGGTTCAGAACGTCGTGAGACAGTTCGGTCCCTATCCGTCGCGGGCGCAGGAAATTTGAGAGGAGCTGTCCTTAGTACGAGAGGACCGGGATGGACGCACCGCTGGTGTACCAGTTGTCCCGCCAGGGGCACCGCTGGGTAGCTATGTGCGGAAGGGATAAGCGCTGAAAGCATCTAAGCGTGAAGCCCCCCTCAAGATGAGATTTCCCATCGCGAAAAGCGAGTAAGATCCCTTGAAGATGACGAGGTAGATAGGTCCGAGGTGGAAGCGTGGTGACACGTGGAGCTGACGGATACTAATCGATCGAGGACTTAACCAAGTAAGAGCATCTATTCGTGAAGGAACCGTTATCTAGTTTTGAAAGAATTATGGACTTTTATTTACTTTGCATATGTCCTCTGGTGATTTTTGAATTGGAGGATTAGCTCAGCTGGGAGAGCACTTGCCTTACAAGCAAGGGGTCGGCGGTTCGATCCCGTCATCCTCCACCATACAGTATATCGATTCAGCTCAATTGGCAAAGCACGGTCGAGATATCGTCTTTCATGCTGCTTCATCGTACCAATTGAACTTTTCCTTGGACAAGATTTCTAAGATTGGAACGACGATCAAACGACGATCAAATGAAGCAAGACTGATTATTGATTGTTGTATTCATCATGCCGGTGTAGCTCAATTGGCAGAGCAACTGAATCGTAATCAGTAGGTTGGGGGTTCGATTCCTCTCGCCGGCATCATTAAAGGTGTTGCATATTGAGCAGGAGCTTTTAGATTAGTCGTCAGAGCAACGAGCAATGCTTCGACGAACAATCAGAGAGTTGTCCCGACGCATCCAACATCCTCGAAAAGACTGGCAGAGGAAGGGACATCTGACAAATGAAAAATGGATTAGGAGAAAAAAATTTTTTATGAGCCATTAGCTCAGTCGGTAGAGCATCTGACTTTTAATCAGAGGGTCGGAGGTTCGAATCCTCCATGGCTCACCATTTTGACGCGGGTGTGGCGGAATTGGCAGACGCACTAGACTTAGGATCTAGCGCCTTACGGCGTGGGGGTTCAAGTCCCTCCACCCGCATCATATGCGGAAGTAGTTCAGTGGTAGAACACCACCTTGCCAAGGTGGGGGTCGCGGGTTCGAATCCCGTCTTCCGCTTTTCTCTGCCGGGGTGGCGGAATTGGCAGACGCACAGGACTTAAAATCCTGCGGTAGGTGACTACCGTACCGGTTCAAGTCCGGTCCTCGGCACCATATTTGCGCCCGTAGCTCAATTGGATAGAGCGTTTGACTACGGATCAAAAGGTTAGGGGTTCGACTCCTCTCGGGCGCGCCATATCGGGAAGTAGCTCAGCTTGGTAGAGCACATGGTTTGGGACCATGGGGTCGCAGGTTCGAATCCTGTCTTCCCGACCAGGGAATTTAAAGGGGCCTTAGCTCAGCTGGGAGAGCGCCTGCTTTGCACGCAGGAGGTCAGCGGTTCGATCCCGCTAGGCTCCATATTTAATTTGGCGGTGTAGCTCAGCTGGCTAGAGCGTACGGTTCATACCCGTGAGGTCGGGGGTTCGATCCCCTCCACCGCCATTTTTCGGACCTTTAGCTCAGCTGGTCAGAGCAGACGGCTCATAACCGTCCGGTCGCAGGTTCGAATCCTGCAAGGTCCACCATCTTTATTATATGGAGGAGTACCCAAGTCTGGCTGAAGGGGTCGGTCTTGAAAACCGAGAGGCGGGTCAAACCGCGCGGGGGTTCGAATCCCTCCTCCTCCGTCATTATTATCGCGGGGTGGAGCAGTCCGGTAGCTCGTCGGGCTCATAACCCGAAGGTCGCAGGTTCAAATCCTGCCCCCGCAACCAATGGTCCCGTAGTGTAGCGGTTAACATGCCTGCCTGTCACGCAGGAGATCGCGGGTTCGATTCCCGTCGGGACCGCCATTAATTATTGATTCAACAGCTGTAGGAGGAATTTTTCAAGTACAGCAGGTTGTGTCAATGAATTCTTTCTTTAATGATGGATTGTACATAATTTTTTATCGGAGTTTTACGGCTCGGTAGCTCAGTCGGTAGAGCAAAGGACTGAAAATCCTTGTGTCGGCGGTTCGATTCCGTCCCGAGCCATTGTTTTATTAATTGCGGCGACTGTGGCGAAGTGGTTAACGCACCAGATTGTGGCTCTGGCATTCGTGGGTTCGATTCCCATCAGTCGCCCCATTTGCCTATAGTAGAGATAGATAATATGGCATTGAAAATAAGTATTTATTTCTATTATCAGCTTATTATGCGGGTGTAGTTTAGTGGTAAAACCTCAGCCACGAGCAACACTTCAATGAATAATCTGCGAGTTGCCTCGACGCATTTACATCCTCGAACAATGCTGGAAGAGGAAGAGGCATGGAAAATGCGTGTTTATCATTTAAATAGAAAAATAAATATTTTCGTGCGGGTGTAGTTTAGTGGTAAAACCTCAGCCACGAGCGACACTTCAATGAATAATCTGCGAGTTGCCTCGACGCATTTACATCCTCGAACAGTGCTGGAAGAGGAAGAGGCATGGAAAATGCGTGTTTATCATTTAAATAGAAAAATAAATATTTTCGCGCGGGTGTAGTTTAGTGGTAAAACCTCAGCCTTCCAAGCTGATGTCGTGGGTTCGATTCCCATCACCCGCTTAATATGGGCTTGTAGCTCAGCTGGTTAGAGCGCACGCCTGATAAGCGTGAGGTCGGTGGTTCAAGTCCACTCAGGCCCATTGCTATTTTTTTAGCAGCCTAGTTGGGCAATTGACATTGCTGCAATTGTCAGTCAAAAGCTGTTCTATTTGGCAAAATGCCTTAAATTTTTTTTATATTCCGCAGTAGCTCAGTGGTAGAGCATTCGGCTGTTAACCGAACGGTCGCAGGTTCGAATCCTGCCTGCGGAGTCATTTCGAAATCAAAAAAAAGCGTTGCAGTTTGCAACGCTTTTTTTGTCTTCGTGCGCCCGGCATGTACATGAACTATAGGGTGTAAGTCCCGAACCCCGAAGACAGAAGTAGAGGTTAGCCAAGAGCAAGGGTGTCCGTGGTGACGCGGAATCTGAAGGAAGCTGGAGGCAAAACACCGGTCCGAGGAACACGAACCTCATATAAGGCTAGGTATGATTGAGTGAGTTTGCGAAACAAAACAAAGCTCTTTCTGTCGAAGGTCATATCGAGTAAATGAGGCGGATAGATGGTGTGAAAGTGCATGTACTTACCCGGGGAGATCTGGCTGGCACGCCAAGTAACCTTGGTAACCTATCTAGTGATAGATAACTGAACAGTCAGAAGTCAGCAGAAGTCATAGTACTCTTTCAAGCTCGAGATGGAAGAGGAAGGACTGAACAATTAAGGAGAACGAATCGCTAGGCGTTCACCTTCTGTGTGGAAGCAGACAATCCGATAGGACTTACTTGAAGGAGGAAGTGGTGAATCCCACGGGGGACTTCAAGAGGGTGGAGCAGAAGATGGCACAAATAGAAGAATTCGTTCACGTGGAGAGGATATCAATGTTGATGGAAATGATTTTGTCACGGGAAAATCTCCTGGCGGCACTGAAACGAGTCGAACAGAATAAAGGAGGTCACGGAGTAGATGGCATGTCCGTAAAAGACCTACGAAGACACCTCTACGAAAATTGGGACTCCATTCGACAGTCGTTGAGAGAAGGAACCTACAAGCCCTTACCCGTCCGTCGAGTCGAAATCCCGAAACCGAACGGTGGAGTAAGACTTCTAGGGATCCCTACCGTGACGGATCGTTTCATCCAACAAGCGATTGCCCAAGTGTTGACGAAAATCTTTGATCCGACCTTCTCGAACCATAGCTATGGTTTCCGACCAGGTAGAAGGGGACATGATGCGGTTAGGGAAGCAAAGGGTTATATCAAAGAAGGATATCGTTGGGTAGTCGATATAGACCTAGAGAAATTCTTTGACAAGGTGAATCACGACAAACTGATGGGGATCTTGGCGAAAACGATCAAAGATCGAATTCTACTGAAGGTAATTCGCCGGTATCTTCAATCAGGCGTGATGATCAATGGAGTGGTAATGGAAACGGACATGGGAACGCCTCAAGGCGGCCCGCTTAGTCCACTTTTATCAAACATCATGCTTCATGAATTGGATAAAGAGCTTGAGAAACGTGGACATAAGTTTGTTCGGTATGCGGATGACTGTAACATCTATGTGAAAACAAAGAAAGCAGGAATTCGTGTCATGAACTCCATTACGAACTTTATAGAGAAGGAGTTAAAGCTCAAGGTAAATAAAGAGAAATCGGCGGTAGACCGTCCTTGGAAACGGAAGTTTCTCGGTTTCAGCTTCACACTCAATAAGACTCCAAAGGTACGGATTGCGAACGAAAGTGTGAAACGTTTGAAGAACAAGATCCGTGAAATTACATCAAGGTCGAAACCGTATCCAATGGAGAAAAGGATTGAGAAACTGAATAAGTATTTAATGGGATGGTGCGGATATTTTGCCTTGGCAGAAACACCAAGTAAGTTCAAAGAATTTGATGAATGGATTAGACGAAGGCTTCGGATGTGTTTGTGGAAAGAATGGAAAACCCCGAAAACAAGAATTCGGAAACTCAGAGGATTAGAAGTTCCAAGCCATAAAGCATTCGAATGGGGCAATACACGCAAGAAATATTGGCGGATTGCCTGCAGTCCCATCCTACACAAAACCCTCGACAACTCCTATTGGAAGCGTCGAGGGTTAAGAAGTCTATTCGAAAGATATCAAGCACTACGTCATACTTAATTGAACCGCCGTATACCGAACGGTACGTACGGTGGTGTGAGAGGTCGGGGGTTAGTCACCCCCTCCTACTCGATTTGTAATTTTAATCATTTTTCGTATATGGTTCTTTTTCTGTTAATGGAAGATCTCCCCATAAAACTGTTAAATCCTCTTCATCAAGCATTTTTTCATATCGTTTATGTTCATGTGACGGATAGACGTTTACGTTTTTTCCCTCAATATCTGTATAAATGAAGTTTTCAATATCTTCAATATATCCAATTTCATCATCGGAATTATACATATCTCCGTACGATAACGGTGGAGTTCTTACATCTTGCGGTGTTTCTGACGTTCCGTATTCGATAACATCTTGAAAATAATCATACGGTTCAGTAACAGCGGTATTTTCATGGTCGATTTGAGAGGATCCGTGAAAAGTCGCATCAAGTATTTCTTCCTCTACAGGTCTTTCATGAGAAATCGTTTGAACTAGAGTATGTTCTTTGCATGTTTTGGCTGTCGGTATGGCTTTGAGACGGTCTTCATCAATTTTTTTTCCGCAGACGGAACAAGTACCGTAAGTACCCTCATGAATTCTTTCTAATGCTTCAACGATCTCTTCATATTCTTTTTCTAAATGTTTATTTAATGCTAAATCTTTTTCTCTTTCATACAGTTCGGTCGCATCGTCTCCGGGGTGATTGTCGTAGCTGGAAAGCTCTCCAGTTGATTCATGGTCCAGCCCTTTTTCCAATTGAAAATGATCGTTATTATCCCAACGTTTTTCAATCTCATTTTTCATGAATATTAATTGCTTTTGAAATTCCTTTAATTTTTTTTCGTCCATGTCCATATGAAAGACACCTTCTTTTTTAGAATCTAAAGCTATTTTGGACGAAAAGGAATAAATTATAACTTTAAAATCATGAAAAAAATTCACCTTTGCAGCCATAAATTTCATCATCATTTTAAAACATGTCAGGAAAGGATTGCTGCTTCCACGCCTTTTTTAACGCTATGCTTTGAAGCTGATGGCACTTGAAAGGCTACCACAACATCATTCGGCTGAGAAACAGGCTGGCTATCCGATAAAGAGGCTGTGACCTATCGAGATGTTTTTTCAGGACAAAATATTTGCTCAGCATATTGAAATTGCGAGTGGATGATACAGAACAAATTTCACAGTAAAGCTTAATAAAAAAACACGATAGTAAACATACTATCGTGTTACTGAGATATGATGGTGCTTATGAGCAAACCTGCAGCAAGCAAAAAGCCTAATAAAGTGTTTGTTTGCGATGTTGCTTTCATGGCCGGCATCATTTCAATAGGCTTTGTTTTGCCGACAAATCGCTTCACCGCCTGAATAGCTTTTGGAATGCTAAGAAAAGCTAGAATAGACCACCATGTGGAATAATCAAAAATGATCATAATAAAAATGAGACAGTAAGAAACAATAAACATAATTGCTAAAAATCGAATTGCATTCTGGCGGCCAAGCAAAATTGCTAATGTTTTTCTTCCGTTTTCCTTATCGCCGTCTAAGTCTCTTATGTTATTCGCAAGCATGATGGCGCCGATCGTGATCGCAATCGGGATCGAATGAATGAAAGCTGTTGAAGTTAGATAACCTGTCTGAATAAAAAAGGAAATAAGGATAATAACGACTCCCATAAATAAACCTGAAGCTAGCTCGCCAAACGGCGTGTAAGCGATTGGATATGGACCTCCAGTATATAAGTATCCTACTGCCATACAAATTGAACCGACTAATGCCAACCACCAGCTTGACTGGAGACAAATGTAAATTCCCAATAGGATAGAGACAACAATACATGTGATTGCTAAATTTAAAACGGTTTGGGGCTTGAAGCCATTTCGGACAATTGCTCCTCCAATTCCGACAGATTCTTCTGTATCAAGACCTCGTTTATAATCGAAATATTCATTAAATAAGTTTGTGGCTGTTTGAATTAACAACGAGGCAGTAAGCATTGTAAGAAAAAGTCCAATATGAATGGGTCCTACTTGCAGTGCCAAAAGAGTTCCGACAATCACGGGGACAAATGCTGCAGTTAATGTATGGGGTCTTAAAAGCATCCACCAAGCCCGAAACCCTCGTTCAGCTTTTATAATGGGTACATTATGTGACTCCGTTTTAGGATGCATAATATGTTCTCTCCTTTATTTCATTCTGAAAACGAAAGCTATTCCCCACAACCTAGTCTAGAAAAATGTCGAAAGAGTGTCAATTGTTTTTCATTGGAATAAATGCTCAAGCCCCATCAAAGAGCTGAGCAGTTTGTTTGCTTGTTGTTTTGCATTGCGTCATTCTATAATATAGTTGACATAAATTTTGAACAGGTGTATCTTAATATAAGCTATTTTTCGGTTATGGAGGGATCATCTTTGGTTTCAATTCCATGTTCAGATACATTGAGGGATAAAGTTGCGAATGCTGTCAATCATGCCAAAAAATATTCCCATCCAATCATTTTAAGTTATGTATTTGAAATCAAGGAGAAAGATCCGCTCCAGATTTTCTCAAGCTTTCAATCGGCTTATGCAGGGAAAAGATTTTATTGGGCGACACCTGATCGTACATTTATCCTTTGTGGAATTGGTGTTGAGCTCGAATTGACGTCAGACAAAAAATTTTCCAACCGTTTTTTTGACATTTATTCAAAGTGGAAAGATTGGAAAGAGCATATACAAATTGAAGGCGCCCATCCGATTGGAACGGGTCCGCTTCTTTTTGGGGGTTTTTCTTTTGACCCTTTAAAAAATGCGAATTCTTCAAAATGGAAACCGTTTCATGAAGCACGATTCACTTTACCTTCTTTCATGATTACAAAAATTGGCCGTCACACACTTGCTACTATAAACAGGTTAATTCAATCAACTGATGATATAAATGAAATTATAAATCATTTCAATACATATGAATACACCTTAAAGAAAAAAAATGAAGACACAAATTCTTTTTTGAATTTTACCATCAAAAAAGAAAGTTTGTTTTATAAAAAAGAGTGGATGGCAGCTGTTGAAAAAGCAACAGAACAAATAAAACAAAACCGTTTTGAGAAAGTCGTATTGGCAAGGGAAATGCTGCTGGAGTTTGAGGGATCGATTGATATACATTATGTTTTATCAATGTTAAATGAACATCAGCCTAATTGTTATTTATTTGTTGTTGAAAATGAAGGAAAAACGTTCGTTGGTGCAACTCCTGAGCGGCTTGTAAGCAAGAGAGACCAAAAGGTCCAGTCTGCATGTGTAGCAGGATCAATTAAAAGAGGAAAAACAGTGGAGGCAGACGAAGAATACGCTCAGATGCTGCTTTCAGATACAAAAAACATTCATGAACATCAAATTGTTGTCAAAGCGATCGAAAAAGTGTTCCGTGAATATTGCCAAGAAGTGCAACTACAAAACAATCCAACGATTTTAAAAACGCCGAATATTCAACATTTGTATACACCTGTTGAAGGAACCGTAAAAAAAGGTTTTACGTTGATTGATTTTGTAGAAAAATTGCATCCGACCCCTGCGCTTGGCGGCTATCCGAAAGATGCTGCTCTAGCATTTATTCGCAATGAAGAACCTTTAGAGAGAGGCTGGTATGCTGCTCCGGTTGGATGGATGGATGATCAGGACAACGGAGAATTTGTCGTTGCGATCCGTTCAGGTCTGCTGGATGAGCAAAAAGCTTATTTGTATGCAGGATGCGGGATTGTTGGAGATTCGAAGCCGGAAGAGGAATACAGGGAGACAGAAATCAAATTTGGACCTATGCAGCATGCATTAGGGGGAAAACTGAATGAAAAATAAAAATCTATCTGACTATGTCATTGCATTTGTAAATGGATTAATTACAAAAGGTATTTCTGAAGTTGTGATTAGCCCAGGTTCACGATCTACCCCGCTTGCGATCACATTTGCAGAGCATCCGAAAATACATACTTATATTAATATTGATGAACGATCTGCAGGTTTTTTTGCTCTTGGATTGGCTAAAAAACAAAGAAAACCAATTGCTTTGCTTTGCACATCAGGAACAGCTGCAGCAAACTATTATCCAGCTATCATAGAAGCCCATTATTCACGCATCCCTCTTGTGATTTTAACGGCTGACAGACCTCATGAGCTGCGGGATATTGGAGCTCCACAAGCAATTGATCAAATTCATCTGTATTCGAACTATGTGAAATGGTTTGTTGATTGCGCTCTTCCTGAAAGCAGTCAAACGATGCTGTTATATATAAAAAATATCGCTCAACGGGCGGTCCAAACTGCAAATGAAAATCCGAAAGGACCAGTCCATATCAACTTACCTTTCCGAGAGCCGCTTTTGCCCGATCTATCGAAAATCCATCAATTGCAGAAGTCTCTTCATATTGAGCCAGTGGTGGAAATAAAAAAGCTGGTCGAACATGAGCAAATTGAACGGATTGTGGATGAAATCGATTCAAGCGAGAAAGGACTTATTGTATGCGGGGAATTACATAACAAAGAGTTTCGTGAACAAGTTTTGGCACTAGCAGAGAAATTGAAATTCCCGATATTAGCGGATCCGTTGTCCAATTTACGCTTTGGCGAACATTCTAAACATTATATTATTGATTGTTATGATTCCATTTTAAAAACGATGGGAAAGAAAGCGTATCTGAAACCTGATGTCGTCCTTCGTTTTGGTGCAATGCCCGTCTCAAAACCGCTGTTTCTATTGTTAAGAGACCATCCTGAAATAAAGCAAATTGTGGTTGATGGTGATGGCGGTTATCGCGATCCTACTTTATCAGCAGAACATGTTCACAGTGATGAAGCCTATTTATGTGAAATGCTGATCAAAAAATGTAAAGATAAACAGGAAACATCCTGGTGCAAAAAATGGAAACAAGTAAACAATCTCTTTCGAGAGTATTTGTCAACGCCGGTCATTGAGGAAGATTCTTTATTTGAAGGAACGGTATATGTCGAATTGCAAAAATTGCTCCCGGATCGCTGCAATGTATTTGTAGGAAACAGCATGCCGATTCGAGATGTCGACACGTTTTTCCATAACAGTGATAAAAATATTGCGGTTTATGCCAACCGGGGAGCGAACGGAATTGACGGAGTCGTTTCGACAGCCCTTGGGGTTTCTGCAGCTAGTCATGAAAAAACTATTTTAATCATAGGGGATTTATCATTTTATCATGATTTAAATGGACTCCTTGCTGCAAAACAAAATAAATTGAACTTAACTGTTTTATTAATTAATAATAACGGCGGCGGCATTTTTTCATTTTTGCCGCAGGCGGATGAAAAGACGCATTTTGAACAATTGTTTGGCACCCCGACCAATTTAGATTTTCAATATGCAGCCAGCTTATATAGTGCACATTATAAAAAAATTTCCACTTGGGAAGAATTCAGAACCGAGTTTCAATTCTGCATGAATAGAGATGGATTAAATATTATTGAAATCCCGACCAATCGACATACACGAGTCAACGAACAGAGAAAATGGCTTCGTTCTGTTTCCTGGGAAATAGAAAGGATGTTATGATGGGAAAATTGGCCGTTCGAAATGTGAATTATTGGGCTGAAACGTTTGGAAAGGGGGAGCCACTTGTTCTCCTTCATGGTTTTACAGGAAGCGGAGAAACCTGGGGATTTTTGAAAAATAGTTTAAAAAAATACCAGCTAGTACTTATCGACATCATCGGCCATGGTCAAACAGATTCGCCTGAAAATCCTGAAAGATATCGGATGGAAGAAGCAGTTGAAGATCTAAAAGAAATATTGCTTTCATTCAATATTCGAAAAGCGCATGTGCTCGGGTATTCAATGGGCGGAAGATTGGCATTGAGCTTTGCAATGAGACAGCCGGAATTTGTGAAGACTTTAATATTGGAAAGCAGTTCTCCTGGATTAAAAACTGAAAAGGAACGAGAGACGAGAAGGCTGCAGGACGAACAACTTGCCCAAATGATTTTGGACGAAGGGATTGCGGCATTTGTACAACATTGGGAAAATATCCCTTTGTTTTTAACGCAAAAGTCTCTCCCGCCTGCCGTCAAGGACAAAATAAGAAAGGACCGGCTGAAAAATAATGCAATTGGATTGGCAAACAGTTTAAAAGGAATGGGAACTGGCGTTCAACCTTCATGGTGGGGAGCATTAAAAAGTTTCAACATCCCTACATTATTAATTTGCGGTGAAAGGGATCTTAAGTTTTGCAAAATTATGAAAGAAATGAACCAATTGATTCCTTGCTCTGAATTAAAGGTCGTGCCGCAAGCCGGACATGCAGTTCATGTGGAACAGTCAAAATTTTTTGGTAAAATAGTAGATGAGTTTCTCCAACATTTTTCTACATATTAAAGGAGGATAAAAATGGGATTTCCTTGGGTAAAAGAACGAGAATATGATGAAATCATTTATGAAACGTACAATGGGATAGCAAAAATTACGATGAATCGTCCTCATGTACATAATGCATTCACACCAAAAACGGTCGCGGAAATGATCGATGCTTTTTCCTATGCGCGGGACGATGATAAAATTGGTGTAATTATTTTGACAGGTGCTGGTGATAAAGCGTTTTGCTCAGGCGGAGATCAAAAAGTGCGGGGGCATGGCGGATACGTAGGTGATGATAAAATTCCTAGATTAAACGTTTTGGATTTGCAACGGCTTATTCGGGTGATTCCAAAACCGGTTATTGCAATGGTGAACGGATATGCAATTGGAGGAGGACATGTTCTGCATGTCGTGTGTGATTTAACGATCGCATCAGAGAATGCAATTTTCGGACAAACAGGCCCAAAAGTTGGAAGCTTTGATGCGGGATATGGAGTGGGACTGCTTGCCCGGCTTGTTGGTACGAAAAGAGCTCGTGAAATATGGTATTTATGCCGTCAATATAATGCGCAGGAAGCTTATGAGATGGGCTTAGTCAACAAAGTTGTCCCATTAGAGCAGCTTGAAGAGGAAACTGTCAAATGGTGTGAAGAAATTTTGGAAAAAAGCCCAACTGCTATTCGCTTCTTGAAAGCTGCATTTAATGCAGATACAGATGGTCTCGCCGGTCTCCAACAATTTGCGGGGGATGCGACATTATTGTATTATACAACAGATGAAGCGAAAGAAGGACGAGATGCATTTAAAGAGAAAAGAAAACCTGATTTCAAACAATTCCCGCGTTTCCCATAAAAAGAACAAGCAGCTTGATGGCGATGCATCGAGCTGCTTTATTGTGCAATAATCGAGGTGTTAAGACATGAGTGCAAATCGAAATGAAACACCGAATTGGCTTAAACAGCGAGCTTTTTTGACTCCGAACCGATTGGCCATTCGTTATGAGGGGAAAAATTATTCATTTTTGGACTTGCATCAGCTTGTTGAAAAAAGAGCAAGACAACTGCATCAAATAGATATCAAGCGTGGGGATACAGTCGGGCTTTTAATGAAAAACAGCTTAGAAATGGTCATTAATATTCATGCTTTAATGTATCTCGGTGCAGTCAATGTTCTTTTGAATACTAGACTAACAGCTGAAGAATTATTATGGCAAATAAATGATGCGAATATAAAATGCGTTATCTGTGATGATGAATTATCGGTTCATTTTCCCGGTAAAAAAGTTATGACATTATCAGAGTTGAAGCTTTGTGATGAAAAGGAAGCAGCATTAGATGACAGCTTTATTTTAGATGACGTGGCAACGATTATGTATACGTCTGGAACAACAGGAAAACCAAAAGGAGTTCAGCAAACATTTGGGAATCATTGGTGGAGTGCGATCGGTTCTGTGCTGAATCTTGGACTGAAGGACGGCGATTGCTGGCTTTTGGCAGTTCCTCTTTTTCATATAAGCGGACTGTCAATTTTGATGCGCAGCGTCATTTATGGAATCGGAATTGTTCTCCATTCTTCATTTTCAGCGAAAGAAGCAAACAGAGCGATCAAAAATGAAGGAGTTACGATTGCTTCCGTCGTTACGGCCATGCTGAATGACATGCTGCAGGAATTAGGAAGTGACACGTATCCGAAATCGTTTCGCTGCATGCTTTTAGGAGGAGGTCCTGCCCCGCGGCCGATTCTTGAACAATGCCGTGAAAAAGAAATTCCCGTTTTTCAAACATATGGGATGACGGAAACGTGTTCGCAAATTGCCACATTAGCCCCTGAATTTTGCTTTTCAAAACTCGGATCTGCGGGAAAACCGTTGTTTCCAGCTCAAATTCGGATCGTAGCAGACGGCAGGGACTGCTCCCCTAATGAAGAGGGAGAAATTGTAGTAAAAGGACCGAATGTTACACCGGGGTATTTACATCGTCCAGACGCAACTAACGAAGCTATACGTGACGGCTGGTTTTATACTGGAGATTTAGGCTATCTGGATGAAGAAGGATTTTTATATGTATTGGACCGTCGATCCGATTTAATTGTTTCGGGAGGAGAAAACATTTATCCGGCGGAGGTTGAAGCAGTTATTTTGTCGCATCCTTCCGTAAAAGATGTAGGAGTGGTAGGAAAAGAAAATAAAAAATGGGGAAAAGTTCCCCATGCTTTTGTTGTCCGAAGCGAAGAGGTGTCTGAAGAAGAATTAAGGCAATTTTGTTTGAAAAAGCTGGCAAAATATAAAGTTCCAAAAGGATTTACATTTGTTGAATCTCTGCCACGAAATGCATCTAAAAAGCTGCTCAGGAGAAAACTAAAAGAATGGCTGTAGTTTTTGGCTATTCATGATCGACAGTTAAAATATCATATTGGCTAATATGCAATAAGTGGTGGATTTCGTTTGGCAAATGTTCGAACGAGCCGTATTCATAGCTCCACAAATTTAAAAACGAACAAACAGAAGAATGGAACGTCTCTTCTGTTGCATTATTCACTTCATGTTTAAATTGAGCGATCATATTTTCCATATCTTTTGCTCCCCTTTAGCTTTATTTGATAATTGTAGTATTTTGCATTATTTTTCATTTATTCACTCGTTTTTTTATTTATATCTTTTTCAATTTCCGGGACAGGGTCAAATCCTCCCGGGTGAAACGGGTGGCATTTCAAGATTCGTTTTACTGTCAGAAAGCCGCCTTTGACAGCTCCGAAACGCTTCACTGCTTCAAGCCCGTATTCAGAGCATGTTGGGTAAAAGCGGCATGAAGGCGGCTTTAACGGGGAGATAAAGATTTGATAAAAACGGATAAGGGCGATCATGACAGATTTCACAGCAAGCACCTCTTTTTTCTGGAATCTTGACAACATTTTAACATAAATGTATGTTATAAAATTTTGTGTTAAAATGGAAACTAAGAAAATGTAAGGAGTGATGGGAATGCCTTCAGTGGAGAGTTTTGAACTGGATCATACAAAAGTGCAAGCACCGTATGTCAGACATTGCGGAGTACATAAAGTCGGCACGGATGGAGTAGTTAACAAATTTGATATCCGCTTCTGCCAGCCGAATAAGCAGGCAATGAAACCGGATGCTATTCACACATTGGAGCATCTTCTGGCATTTACAATTCGCAAATATGCGGAAAAATATGATCACTTTGATATCATTGATATTTCTCCAATGGGGTGTCAAACAGGCTTTTATTTAGTCGTTAGCGGGGAACCGACCGTAAAAGAAATCATTGATTTATTGGAAGAGACAATGAAAGATGCTGTAGAGCAGACAGAAGTGCCTGCCGCAAACGAACTGCAATGCGGCCAAGCGAAGCTTCATGATTTAGAAGGCGCCAAAAAGCTCATGGAATATTGGCTAAAGCATAGTAAAGAGGATTTGGAAAAAGTGTTCAGCTAACAGCTACACGCAATGATGCAACTTTTTTTTATAGTTTTAAGAGTGCAAAAAAGGGGTACTGTATAACTAAAAGATTATATAAAAAGGAGATGGGATTATGTCTAAACAAGATTTATTTCAAATCGTAAATAAACAAATTGCGGATTGGACGGTACTTTATGTAAAATTACATAACTTTCATTGGAATGTAAAAGGAGACCAATTTTTCGTTCTCCATGAAAAGTTTGAAGAGCTGTACAATGAAGCTGCTGGTTATATTGACGAATTAGCGGAAAGACTTTTAGCTTTGGGCGCTAAACCTGTTGCTACGATTAGAGAAAGCCTAGAAATCTCCTCTATTAAAGAAGCAGAAGGCGTTGAAACTGCAGAACAAATGGTGCAGGCAGTTGTTGACGACTTTTCCGCCATCATTCAAGATTTGGACAAAGGAATCAAAGTTGCTGAAGAAGTGAATGACGAAGCAACTGGTGACATGCTTCTCGATATTAAAGTGAATCTTGAAAAACATAACTGGATGTTAAAGTCATTCCTTGGAAAATAATTATATCCTTCCTCTTTTGGCTGCGTTAGGCAGCCTTTTTTTATAAATATTTTTCTTTGATAAGGCAATACTTAAAAAGAGGAGGGGGATATAAATGTCCGAAAATCCAAAAAAAACCTATTATATATCAGTAGCTAGCGGTGAGATTTCCCAAAGCAGAGAAGCATCTCCGTGGGATTTTCAAATTTCTGCCAATGATGAGGAAATTACGGAGTTACGGGAGTATTTCGATCAGATTCATTCTACCAGCTGGCAAAATTTCTTCCGGGCGCATGTTCCGTATATACAGTATCATTATGACAAGGAAAATGATGCGATTGATGCTTTAACAAAAAAAGTATATGAATTCATTTATAAGCATGGCGACGAAGAAGCTAGAAAACATATTGCTTCAATGGGTCTTATGCATAATCAAGAATAAGTTATACAATCCTCTTTTCCATATGTTATGATGAAAACAGATAAATGGGAGTAGAGGGATTGATTATGTTTTATTTTAAAGATTTTTACGGCAATGATGTATACCTGTCTTTCCGTCAACACCCTTTTTCTGTTTACCCGAAGCATGTCTGGGTCATCTGCCGATATGAAAACAAATGGCTTTTAACTTTACATGAAGACCGGGGCTACGAGTTTCCAGGAGGAAAAGTCGAGAACGGCGAAAAGCCGGTTGAAGCTGCTGTCCGGGAAGTGAGGGAAGAAACGGGAGGAATTGTCCAAGATATCGTATATATTGGGCAATATAAGGTTATAGGAAAAGAGAAAACGATTGTGAAAAATATTTATTATGCGGAAATTGAGAGGCTCGAAAAACAGAGCACGTATTTTGAAACGTTAGGTCCAGTCCTGCTTGCGGACTTGCCTGAAAAAATTGAGGACGATCATCGCTTTAGCTTTATTATGAAAGATGATGTTCTAAAACGTAGCTTGGACAAAATTTATGCCGATTACATAAAATAGCTTTTAAATTCCTGAAAGTCGGTTTAGAAATTGTTTAAGGGGGTGTCTAGTAAGTCGTTTTTACGGCTTATTGACGCCCCCATTAATGTGTTAGAAACGTTGATATATCGGTGTTTATGATTTTATGTTTTCAATGGCGATTTGACTTTCTTGACAGCCTCTTATTGGCTTTTGATTAATGTTTTTTCAATTAGTTCGACAATTTTGTACATGATCGTTGCAAAGATGGCAATGATAACTAGGCTTAACAGCACAAGGGTAAAATTAAAAACTTGGAACCCGTAAATAATCATATAGCCTAATCCTTTAGCTGAAACGAGAAATTCTCCGACGATCACACCCACCCAGGATAACCCGACATTGACTTTCAAAGTAGAAATAATGGTTGGAAAAGATGACGGCAGGATCGCCTCTCTGAACACGTGCTTTTTGCCTGCCCCAAATGTTTGCAGCACTTTTATATAATTCGGATCCACTTCTTTAAAGGAAGTATAGACTACAATTGTAGTAATAATAACCGAAATGATTGTTCCCATCGCGATAATTGAGGTAAATCCGGGCCCAAGTACAACGATGAAAATCGGCCCAAGAGCTACTTTCGGCATTGCGTTTAAAACCACTAAATACGGATCTAATATTTTAGACAGCCTTGGAAACCACCATAATAGAGCAGCAAGTAATGTCCCGAATAATGTCCCAAAAATAAACCCCAAGACCGTTTCAAAAAGCGTCACGTTCAAATTGGTAAGTAATGTACCGTCCTGCAGTTTTTCAACAAATAAGTGAAAAATTTTTGTCGGCGAACTGAATATGAGCGGGTCTATCCATTTTTGGCTGGATGACACCTCCCATATGAGAAAAAAAGAAATAAAAATTAAGATTTGATAAAAGGTAATCCATTTCTTTTCTTTATGCAATCTTTGCAAATATTGTTTATGGAGGAGATCAATTGTTGTTGTTTGTTTCAAGCTGATCTAACTCCTTCCAGATTAAGTCAAAAAGTGAAGTATACGTTGGATGCTGCCTTGTTTTAAACGGGGATGTATCCCGCAATTCTTTTGGGACAGTAAATATTTTGGCAATTTTGCCAGGCCTTTTGGATAGCAGGACAATCCGATCGCTCATGGCGATTGCTTCCCCAATATCATGCGTGACTAGAATGGCTGTTTTTTTAAAATCCTTTAATGTTTGAAAGACTAAGTCTTCAAGCTTTAATTTCGTTTGATAATCGAGGGCGGAAAAAGGTTCATCCAATAGCAGCATTTTCGGATCTGTAGAAAGAGTGCGGACTAAAGCGGCTCTTTGTCTCATTCCGCCTGATAATTGATTCGGATATAGCTTTTCTACATTTTCGAGACCCATTTGGTGCAGAAGCTGAAATGTCCGCTTTTTCTCATTTTCATTCAGTTTGTTCAATAATTTTAATCCAATTAAAATATTTTCCTCTATCGTTTTCCATGGAAATAAATAATCTTGTTGCAGCATATAACCGACAGACGGTGTTGCGGAAGATATTTGCTTTCCGTTCAAAATAACTTGCCCTTCTGTCGGTTTCATGATACCGGCAATGATGGAAAGCAGCGTTGTTTTGCCGCAGCCGCTAGGACCTAGAAAGGATATAAATTCCCCTTCCTCTACTTCCAAATGGATGTCCTCCAAAGCTGTCGTTGCCGATTTTTTTGTAAAATAAGTATGGCTGACATGATCGATCGTTAAAAATGACAATCTCCTCCCCCCTTGTCGATAAATTTACTCCTTTTGAAACAACATTATATTTGCCACTTCGTTTGCTATGGACGTGTTGACTAATAGTTCATAATCAATTTTCTCCGGCAGTTCTCCTGCTTCTTCCATAATTTTTTGCAAATTGTTCCATTCGTCCTCATCTAACAGCGGGGTTTTTGCATAGGATCCTTGGCTTTTATAACGGTCAATGGAAGATATTAAAATATCGATCGGCGTATCTTTAAATTGCGGCGCTATCGTTTCGGCAATTGTTTCGGCGTCATGTTCTTCCACCCATTTTTGCGCTTTGTAGAGCGCTTTTGTGAATTTTTTCACCGTTTTATCATTTTTCTTAATATAGCTTTCTTTTGCCATAAATGTTGTATAAGGAACTTTGCCCGATTCCTTGCCGAAGGATGCGATAATGTGACCTTTTCCTTCTTTTTCAAAAATACTTGCGGTTGGCTCAAACAGTTGAACATATTCGCCTGTACCGGAAGCAAAAGCATTTGCAATATTCGCAAAGTCGATGTTTTGGATAAGGTTTAAATCTTGATGCGGATCGATGTTATGCTTTTTCAGCACAAATTCCCCTACCATTTGCGGCATGCCGCCTTTACGCTGTCCTAAAAAAGTGCTTCCTTTTAAATCTTCCCATTGAAAATCATCCAACTTGGCTCTGGAGACAAGGAAAGTGCCGTCCGTTTCGGTCAGCTGGGCGAAGTTAATGACTGGGTCATTTGCTTCTTGGGCATATACGTAAATGGACGTTTCCGAACCGACAAGACCGATATCAGCGCCGTTTGATAAAATGGCGGTCATTGTTTTATCTCCGCCCCAAGTAGTTTTTAATTCTACGTCCAGTCCTTCTTCTTTGAAAAATTCTTTTTCAATGGCCACGTACAATGGTGCGTAAAAAACAGAATGAGTGACTTCCGCCAGCCGAATTTTTTCCACTCCTCCGCCGCAGGCTGAAAGAGGTATGATGAAAAGGATCACCAATACGATGGAAGCAAGCCTTTTTTTCATGTGAAATCCTCCCTAATGATGTTCATATTAAAGGAAAAATGTTTAAATATATTTATCTAGGATAAAGTATGAAAAAAAAATATAATGTGTGATTGCCTACCTAAATGGAGGTTGAAAAGATGCTGAGAAACGGAGAAATAGTTGACAAACAAATTTTCCCATCACCGAACCCTTCGATTAAGCTTTCCATCGTGACATATATTTCTGAAGGACTAAAAGTGAAAGGTCTGTTAGCAGAGCCTGTTCAAGAAGGTGTTTATGATGGCTTTTTATATTTGCGCGGAGGGATTAAAAATGTTGGTATGGTTCGGGCAGGAAGAATTATACAATTTGCATCAAAAGGCTTTATCGTGATGGCTCCCTTTTATCGAGGAAATTTAGGAGGAGAAGGGAATGAAGATTTTGCGGGGAATGATCGTTTTGATGCGGTCAATGCATTCTATTTGTTGATGAAACATCCGCAAGTGAATCCGGATCGCATTCACGTTTTTGGCTTTTCAAGGGGAGGAGTCATGGCCTTGCTTACTGGGATTATATGCTCAAATGTTCGATCTGTTGTAAGCTGGGGCGGGGTGTCTGATATGTTTTTAACTTATGAGGAGAGAAAGGACTTAAGAAGGATGATGAAAAGAGTTATTGGAGGGACACCGAAGAAATATCCTGACCGCTATAAATGGCGGACACCGTTGTATTACCTTGAAAAAATGCAAGCACCCGTTTTAATCATTCATGGGGGAAAAGATGAAAACGTGTCAATTGAACATGCATATCGATTGGAAAGAAGGCTGAAAGAATTGGGAAAGCAAGTGGAAAGCTGGTATTTCCAACATTTTAGTCATCATTTTCCGCCTCGGCATAACCGGATGGTTTTAGAACGAATGATAAAATGGATGAAAAATTGACCATTATATTTTTCATATGATACATACTAAAAAATGATCGATCAAATGAAAGGGGATTGGAGAAATGGGCATGCCGCTTGAATTAAATACGATGATTATTACAAAAGGGAAGGAAAAGCGGATAGAGGAAAACGTATTTCAGCTTGTCAAAGATGGCTATCGCCTTTATCCTATGAATATTCCTTTGGAAGTTCGAAAAACGTTGATAAGCGATCCTACAGGAACAGCTGAAATTATTAAATTGGAATGGGCTGATAACAAAACCGTGCTTACTTATAATCTCACTTCATTGTACTCAACCAATTAACCGTCATCATATTTCCGTTCATTTGTTGAACGGATTGTGGAAGGAGGAATTTGCTTAATTTTATCGAGTACGGCTTCCATTTGTCTTATCATAAAAAATCGCGTAACCCCTTTTTCATAAAAGTTCGTTGAAAAAGGGGTTTTCGTCTAAAAATCTGCGTATGCCGATTTGTTTTGCCAAACCACATAAAAATATTAAAAGGCTATCGACAAAGTGATATGCTCCCCTTAAGGTAGACAGATTAAAATATAAAAAATCTGTTTTACCTTAGGGGGAGTTTTTCTATGTATAAGCAATATACAACAGAGCTCAAACTTGAAGTTTTACTTGCATATGAAAACCGAGAATGTACTATTCAAGAGCTTTGTAAAAGGTATCAAATTACTAAATATTCTTTAAGGCAATGGATAAAGACAAACGAGGAAGAAAAAAAGAAGAAGCAGAGTTATCTCCAGAAGAGAAAATGAAACTGGAGATGAAAAAGTTAGAAAGAGAAAATGAGCGCTTACGTGCGGAGAATCTATTTTTAAAAAAGTTAGAGGAAATCGAAAGGAGGTGAAAGTAAACCAAATCCGTTTTGAAGACAAGTATATCGCAATCCGGGAACTTCATGAGAAAGAAAACTAAGCATAATCTTATATGTGAAATCGCCGGTATTTCACGAGCTGCTTACTATAAGTGGTTAAAACGTTTTCCCTCAACATGTTGCAGAAAATATATTGAATCGTGAATTTACAGCGGAAAAGCCAAGTGAAAAATGGGTAGCTGATGTCACAGAATTAAAATAGGTTCATCAAAGAGAGCCTATTTAAGTGCTATTCTTGATCTATATGATGGATCAATTGTGAGCGATGTTTTAGGACATTCCAATCATCATCATCTTGTATTCAAAACGTTGGATCAAGCCACCGTACTTTTAAAAGGAGAGCATCCACTTATTCATAGTGACCGTGGGTTCCAATATACCTCTCATGGTTTTAAACGTAGGATAGACCAAGCAGGGATGACACAAAGTATGTCAAGAGTAGGCAGATGCATTGATAATGGGCCAATGGTATCTTTTTGGGGAACGCTTTAAATGCGAGAAGTATTATTTACATAAGTATCAGACATTTAAAGAATTAGCTCTTGCGATGGATGAGTACAACCGCTTTTATCATTATGAAAGGTATCAAAAAAGATTAAGCGGCTTTAGCCCCATGGAATATAGAGCTAAAGCCGCTTAGGTATATTTTTATTATTTCTACAGTCTACTTGACAGGGGACAGTTCAAAGCTGTAGCCGAAAGTAAGTAATTTTTTTATATGATTGGACCGCCAAGTTCTTCAATTTCCTTCGGAACGTTCGAGAATTTTTTGAAGTTCTCTTTGAATGCTTTTGCTAATTCATACGCTTTTTGTTCATAAGCGTTTTTATCACTCCATGTTTTAATAGGCTGTAAAACTTCATCAGGCACTCCTGGAACATGAGCAGGAATCGCCAGCCCGAAAATAGGGTCTTTTACAGTTTCCACCTCATCGAGTTCGCCTTCCAATGCTGCCTGAACCATGGCTCTTGTATAAGCAAGTTTAATTCGCTTTCCTACTCCGTATTCTCCACCGGTCCACCCTGTATTGACTAAAAATACTTTCACATCATGTTCTTCGATTTTTCTTCCGAGCATTTCAGAGTATCTTGTAGCTGGAAGCGGAAGAAATGGTGCGCCAAAGCATGTGGAGAACGTTGTTTTAGGGGAAGTAATACCCCTTTCCGTTCCAGCAAGCTTGCTCGTATAACCGCTTAAGAAATGATACATAGCCTGTTCTTTCGTTAATTTGCTTATTGGCGGTAGAACACCGAACGCATCAGCTGTTAAAAAAATAATAGTGTTAGGGTGACCCGCAATGCTCGGTTTAGCAATATTGTCAATCGCTTCAATTGGATAAGCCGCACGGGTGTTTTCTGTTAATAAGGAGTTGTCATAATCAGGAATTCGTGTCGATTCATCAACCACAACGTTTTCCAAAACGGAACCGAATCGAATCGCGTTATAAATTTGAGGTTCTTTTTCTTCAGACAAACCGATGCATTTTGCATAACAGCCGCCTTCAATATTAAAAATACCAGATGAAGACCAGCCGTGTTCATCATCACCAATTAATCGGCGTTTTGGATCGGCGGAAAGTGTTGTTTTGCCTGTTCCCGATAAACCGAAAAAGAGCGCGACATCGCCTTCTTGACCGACATTGGCGGAGCAGTGCATTGAAAATATATCTCTTTCTGGAAGCAGGAAGTTCATGACGGAAAAGATAGACTTTTTCATCTCGCCTGCATATTCAGTTCCGCCGATCAGGATTATTCTCTTTTCAAAAGAAATAATGATAAATGCTTCTGAGTTCGTTCCATCCACAGCTGGATCTGCTTTAAAGGAAGGAGCGGAAACAATCGTAAACGGATTTTTATGCTCCTTTAAATCGTCTTGGCTTTTCGGACGGATAAACAGTTGGCGAGCAAATAAATTTTGCCACGCCAATTCATTGACCACTTGAATTGGAAGACGATATTTTTTGTCAGCTCCGGCAAATCCGTTAAAAACATAAATTTCATCTCTATTTTTTAAATATTGTATGACTTTTAAGTACAGTTTTTCAAAAACTTCTGATGAAATTGGCTTGTTGACGGGTCCCCAATCAATTAAATGCTTGACAGAATCTTCTTCAACGATGAATTTATCTTCTGGTGACCGGCCGGTATATTTGCCTGTTGTAACCGAAACTGCACCTGTATTTGTTAAAAAACCTTCTTTCCTAGCTAAAACTTTTTCTACAAGTCGTGCGACTGGTAAATTATGATATGCATTTGGTCCGCTGATCAACGAAGCTAATTCATTTGATACATCTACAATATTCATATACATACCATCCTTTTTTTGCATATTTGAAATGGTTTTATAGAAATAGTATAACACATTCGCAAAAATAATCCATCCTATTTATCGATTTCTGAAAATAATGTTTTTACTATATATTTTGCCTTCATTTTTGGGCATCATACGAATCATGATTGATCAGCTGATACTGAAATAATGGATATCAGATGATTTGGAAAATTACAGAGAAGCTTTATTTATTGTTGACAAGTACTTTTTTGCTCCTGTATGATATACATTTGAACGGATACTCTTATCCCGAGTTGGCGGAGGGACAGGCCCTATGAAGCCCAGCAACCGGCTCGTTGAAAGAAGACAGTAGAATATGGCTTTCAAAATCCCGGTATTCTATGGACATACAACATGATGCGAAAGAATTCCATATTCATAGACGAGCAATGGTGCTAACCTGATGCAAGGTTATATCCTTGAACGATAAGAGTGAAAGGCAATGATGTTTATAACAACCTTTCCTCTGGCAGGGAAGGTTTTTTCTATGTATAAGAGAAATCTCGTTTAGCCAAGTTTTTCTTATCGTACGAAATATTTTGATATGTTTACAATAGTGGCGAGGGAATGAGTTCCGTGTCAATGACAAGGAGTGTAGCACTCCATAAACATCATTTTAAGTTTGAGGAGGAAGCAGTAAATGACAAAAAAGCGCCGTCTGTTTACATCTGAATCCGTAACGGAAGGGCATCCGGACAAAATTTGCGACCAAATTTCAGATGCGATTTTAGATGCCATTTTAGAAAAAGATCCGAACGCACGTGTAGCTTGCGAAACATCTGTCACCACCGGACTTGTATTAGTCAGTGGAGAAATTACGACAAGCACGTATGTGGATATACCAAAAATTGTGCGAGAAACGGTCAAAGAGATCGGCTATACGAGAGCTAAATACGGTTTTGATGCTGAAACTTGTGCTGTTTTAACATCAATTGATGAGCAATCACCCGATATTGCTGCAGGGGTGGATAAAGCTTTAGAAGCGAGAGAAGGACAAATGACTGATGAAGAAATTGAAGCGATTGGCGCTGGAGATCAAGGGTTAATGTTCGGTTTTGCATGCAATGAAACGAAGGAATTAATGCCTCTCCCGATTTCCATTGCCCATAAGCTTTCACGCCGGCTTACAGAAGTTAGAAAAAGCGAAGAAATTCCTTATTTGCGTCCGGACGGAAAGACGCAAGTTACGGTAGAATATGATGAAAATGAACAGCCGGTTAGAATTGACACAATTGTCATATCGACTCAACACCATCCGGAGGCAACTTTAGAACAAATTAAGCAGGATATTAAAGAAAAAGTAATTGATCCGGTTGCTCCAAAAGAACTGATCGATGAAGAAACAAAATATTTCATCAACCCTACCGGACGTTTCGTTATTGGCGGACCACAAGGAGATGCAGGATTAACGGGACGAAAAATCATTGTCGATACTTACGGAGGCTATGCGCGCCATGGCGGAGGAGCTTTCTCAGGAAAAGATCCGACGAAGGTAGACCGATCTGCAGCTTATGCGGCTCGTTACGTAGCGAAAAATATTGTCGCAGCCGGACTTGCAGACAAATGCGAGGTTCAGCTGGCCTATGCAATTGGTGTGGCGAAACCTGTCTCTATTTCTGTTGATACGTTCGGTACTGGCAAAGTAAGCGAAGATGTTTTAGTTGAATTAATTCGCAATAACTTTGATTTGCGCCCAGCTGGCATTATAAAAATGCTTGACTTGCGCCGCCCGATTTACAAACAGACAGCTGCTTACGGTCATTTCGGACGCAACGATCTAGATTTGCCATGGGAACGCACAGATAAAGCGGAAGCTTTGCGCGAACAAGCTCATCAATATTTGTAAAATAAAAAAGGTGTCCAATGCGATGCATGCATTAGACACCTTTTTGCTTGTGCGCCCGGCATGGGTGTAATCTATAGGGTGAAAGTCCCGAGCTGCGAAGGCAGAAGTAGCAGTTAGCTTAACGCAAGGGTGTCCGTGGTGACGCGGAATCTGAAGGAAGCGAGCGGCAAACTTCCGGTCTGAGGAACACGAACTTCATATGAGGCTAGGTATCACTGGGTGAGTTTGCAAGACAAAACAAAGCCCTTTCTGCCGAAGGTGATACAGAGTAAATGAAGCAGATGGATGGAAGGAAAGATTACACTCTTACCCGGGGAGGTCTGGCTGGCACGCCAAGTAACCTTGGTAACCTATCTAGTGATAGATAGCTGAACCGTCAGAAGTCAGCAGAGGTCATAGTATTAGTTGGTCTAGAACAACTAAGAAGGACCGAACAATTAAGAGAGAATAGCCCTTGGCATTCAGTGAGTCATGATGAACACAGAAAACGTAGTACCTCACTTGAGGGAGGAAGCGGTGAATCCCGTGGGAGATCTCTTGGAGGGTGGAGTGACCACTGGCATAAAGAGAACAGCTATTCACGGAAGTTATAAAGACTTGCGTCAATTATCTTAATTGAACCGCCGTATACGGAACCGTACGTACGGTGGTGTGAGAGGACGGGAGTTAATCGCTCCCTCCTACTCGATTTATGGTCCGAATGCGACAAAACAGATGGTGCCTGCTGAAGCTCCTAGAACTATTCCCGCCAGCACATCTGAAGGGTAGTGTAGGCCAAGAAAAATTCTTGATAGTGCTACACTGAATGCGAGAGGAAGCAAAATCCATGTTAAGGCTGGAAAAAAGAGCAAAAATGGTGTAGCCACTGAAAATACAGCTGTCGTATGTCCAGAAGGAAATGAATGGTCAGTTAACGGATTTTCTAACACTTTTGTTTCAAATAATGTAAGATAAGGCCGTCTGCGTGGATAAATTCTTTTCACAATGAAAACCGGAATATGACTGAAAAAAAGAGCAGCTGAACTTGCCAAGGCAACAGTTTTTACAGGTTCATTAAAAAATAACATCAGCATTAAACATGTTGCAATTGAAAAAACAGCCCCTCCTAAATGAGTAATATACCGAAAATAAACATTCAGTCCTTTTCGTTCAAAATGCGAATTAATCAGTTTGAACAACTTGCACTCAAATTGGTAAAGCTGATTCAGCAGTCTGCCCATGTTAAAGTTCCTCTTTTCAAAAAGCAAAAATTCTTAAAAAAATTTTCTCTCATATTTATGTAAACTTCAACAAATCTAATAAAAATTTTACAAAATTTTAAAAATACATGAAGCTGCCCGGTAAAGAATGACATTTGAAAGAGAAAGTTTTAAAATGTTTTTATAAGCAATTTATATGTTGTTCATACGAGCAATATTTTTATAATATTGAGCTTTTTCGATATACTCGCGACGGATGCGTTCCATATCTTGAAGATCTTCTTCTGTTAATTCTCTAATCACTTTGGCGGGTCTTCCGAATGCTAAAGTTTTCTCAGGTATCTTTTTGCCTGGCGGGACAAGACTGCCTGCACCGATAAAAGCGCCTTTTCCGATTTCTGCTCCATCCAGAATAATCGAACCCATTCCAATTAGAGCTCCTTTCCGCACAATCGCACTATGGAGCAGAACTTGATGGCCGACGGTTACATCATCTTCAATAATTAACGGTTTATTTGGGCTCTGGTGCAGACAGCATTGGTCTTGAATATTGACCCGATTTCCAATAATAGTTGGGGCGACGTCACCGCGGATAACCGTCTGAAACCAAATGCTTGATTCATCTCCTATTTGAACATCGCCGGTGATTGTGACAAAATCAGCTATATAAGCCGAATCGCTAATTATAGGTTTTTTGTCTTTATATGGATAAATAACCATGGGAACCATCCTTTTCTTTTTTTCATATTATAACAAATTTTCCGTCATGTTCGGAAAGGAGTTAATTTATGTGGAAATGGGTAAGTTCTAGTCCTAAAGCTGCGATTGTCATCATTCATGGAGCTTTAGAACATCATGGACGTTACAAATGGCTGATAAAAAAGTGGCAAACAAACGGGTACCATGTTGTCATGGGGGATTTGCCAGGACAAGGAAATTCATCCTCCAGACGGGGACATGTCCAATCGTTTGATGAATATATTGATGAAGTTGACCGTTGGATCAGGGAGGCTCAATCTTTCCAATTGCCGCTTTTTTTGCTGGGGCATAGCATGGGCGGTTTAATAGCCATACGTACGCTGCAGAGAAATAAAATTCCGTTAAACGGGGTCATTTTATCTTCGCCATGTTTAGGAATTTTGCAAAAACCGAGTAAAGCGCTCGATCTTTTGGCAAAAGGATTAAATATTTTCGCGCCTAGGGTACGCTTTGATTCCGGTTTGACAGTTGAGATGGCAACGAGAAATAAGGAAATTCAAGACATAAACAGAAACGACTCCCTTTACGTAAGAAAAGTTTCTGTGCGCTGGTACAGAGAGCTTCTTCATGCTATTGAACTAGCATTTCAGCAGCTTCCGCAGTTTCCAGATGTCCCTCTTTTCGTCATGCAGGGAGGAGAAGACAAAATTGTTGATAAATCAGCAGTTCAAAAATGGTATAGTCAGTTGAATCTCACGAAAAAGAGCTATAAAGAATGGGAAGGACTATATCACGAAATTTTTAATGAACCGGAAAGAGAACTTGTTTTTCAAGATGCGTTGAGATTTACAGAAAGCCATTTAACATAAACACTGGAATTTTACAATGAAGAGGTGAGTTGATCTTTGAGTATACCTGAACACCCTATCAGCCTTATGTCAAGAGTTTATAGGGAAATTCTTCCGACCGTCCATTATTACTTAGATGGGTGGAAAAAAAAGGCTGAGGAAATACCGAATCCTGAATTGAGAAAGCAGGCGCTTGCAAGCATAAATACGAAGGCATTTCATTGCGAAGGAGGAAGCATTTTAGCGCTTTTGTCGAACTCTCATATAGAGGAATGCATAGAGTTTATCGTTGCTTATCAAACGATTAGCGATTACTTGGATAATTTATGCGACAGAAGCACTTCTTTTGATCCGGAAGATTTCCGCATGCTGCACCAATCAATGAAGGACGCACTGTCGATTCATGCAGAATTAAAAAATTACTACCAATTTCGTGAGGACCAAGATGACGGCGGATATTTAAAAGAGCTTGTCATGACATGCCAAAGAATGCTGAGCCAATTGGAGAACTATCCGGTTATAGCTGGCTATTTGATGGAGCTTTGCGAATATTATTGTGAACTGCAAGTACATAAGCATGTAATAGAAGAGGAAAGAGTGCCAAGGCTAGTACAGTGGTTCGAACAATATAAATCTTCCCTCCCGGATATGCGGTGGTATGAATTTTCTGCCTGCGCTGGATCGACATTGGGCATTTTTTGTTTAGTCGCCTATGCATTTCAGCCCAGCTTTAACGAAGCGATTGCCAAAAAAATTAAAGACGGTTACTTTCCATATGTGCAAGGGCTTCACATTTTATTGGATTACTTTATTGATCAAGAGGAGGATCAATTGGAGGGCGATTTAAATTTTTGCAGTTTTTATGAAAGCACATCAGAAATGATGGAACGATTAGCTCATTTTGTACATGAAGCGGACAAAAATTTAAAAGGTATTCCGAACGAAAATTTTCATAAATTAATTAACCGCGGATTGCTCGGCATTTATTTATCTGATGACAAAGTATTAGTACATAAAGATTTAGGAAAGCTGGCTAAAAAATTAATAAAAAAAGGAGGAACAACCTCCGTTTTCTTTTATGTGAATGCTAGGGCATATCGAACGTTCCGAAAATGGAATTTGATTAAATCTTCTTGATGGATAAAGCTAGCCGGGATATTATTCCCGGCTATTTTGCTTGTGCGCCCGGCATGGGTGTAATCTATAGGGTGAAAGTCCCGAGCTGCGAAGGCAGAAGTAGCAGTTAGCTTAACGCAAGGGTGTCCGTGGTGACGCGGAATCTGAAGGAAGCGAGCGGCAAACTTTGGGTCTCTCGGAACACGAACTTCATATGAGGCTAGGTATCACTGGGTGAGTTTGCAAGACAAAACAAAGCCCTTTCTGCCGAAGGTGATACAGAGTAAATGAAGCAGATGGATGGAAGGAAAGATTACACTCTTACCCGGGGAGGTCTGGCTGGCACGCCAAGTAACCTTGGTAACCTATCTAGTGATAGATAGCTGAACCGTCAGAAGTCAGCAGAGGTCATAGTATTAGTTGGTCTAGAACAACTAAGAAGGACCGAACAATTAAGAGAGAATAGCCCTTGGCATTCAGTGAGTCATGATGAACACAGAAAACGTAGTACCTCACTTGAGGGAGGAAGCGGTGAATCCCGTGGGAGATCTCTTGGAGGGTGGAGTGACCACTGGCATAAAGAGAACAGCTATTCACGGAAGTTATAAAGACTTGCGTCAATTATCTTAATTGAACCGCCGTATACGGAACCGTACGTACGGTGGTGTGAGAGGACGGGAGTTAATCGCTCCCTCCTACTCGATTTTCGATTGCTACAATAAACGGAGGGGAATTTTTTTGGTTTAAAAACCGGTATTCAAGTACATGAGCAGTATGTTGATCGATTTGTTCGGCAAATTTAAGAAGCTCATCTCTCTCACGTTTTCCTTCCGGATGGCCGTGATAAACGACCAGCACGATCATTCCACCGGGTCTTAGTATGGATAAAAGCTGCTTTACTGCTTCAATAGTTGATTCTGGTTTTGTCACAATGTTTTTTTGGCCACCGGGCAAATAACCGAGATTAAACATCGCACCGGCGATATGATTGTGATGTTTTTTCGGAATCGTATTGAAAATGTCATCATGGCTGGAATGAAACAAAGTAACACGGTCGATTAAACCGGATTCCTTCAACCGTTTTTTTGTCTCTTCAAGCGCTTGTTTTTGAATATCATATCCAAACACATGACCTTGTTCGCCAACGAGTTGTGCTAAAAAGACGGTATCATGTCCGTTCCCGACTGTTGCATCAATAACGATATCGCCGTTTTGGACAGCGGAAGCCATCAATTTTTTTGCAAATGGAAGAATGCGAATGAGGTTCATTTTGACATCACTCGATCTTTTGTATAATACTTCCCTTGGTAGCTGTTTCGTTTTTCGAGTTCGGCATCAATGGCATTCAGCACTTCCCATTTGTTAACGCTCCACATCGGCCCTATCATTAAATCGATCGGACCGTCGCCTGTAATGCGATGAACGATCATTTCGGGAGGCAGTACCTCTAGCTGATCGCAAACTAATTGTACATATTCATCAAAGGATAAAAAGCGCACCATCCCTTTTTCATATTGCTTAACCATCGGTGTACCTTTTAACAAATGGAGCAGATGAATTTTAATTCCTTGAACATCCAGCTTAGCAACTTCTTTTGCAGTTTCCATCATCATATCGTACGTTTCAAGCGGAAGACCGTTTATGATGTGTGTGCAAACTCGGATTCCGTGCTTTCTGAGCTTGTTAACTCCTTCCACATAACATTCATAATCGTGCGCACGGTTAATTAAATCAGCGGTCCGCTGGTGAACGGTTTGCAATCCTAATTCAACCCAAAGATATGTCCTCTCATTTAATTCCGCCAAATAATCAACAACATCGTCAGGCAAACAGTCAGGCCTTGTAGCAATGGACAAACCGACAACTCCTTCGAGACCTAATACCGTTTCATATTTCTCACGAAGAACTTCCACGGGTGCATGAGTGTTTGTAAATGCCTGAAAGTAAGCAATATACTTTCCGTTTTTCCATTTCTCATGCATTTTGCTTCTAATGTCGTGAAATTGCGTAACAAGATCATCAGCTCTGTTTCCGGCAAAATCGCCCGACCCTGCGGCACTGCAAAACGTACACCCGCCATGTGCTACCGTACCGTCGCGGTTTGGACAGTCAAATCCTCCGTCTAAAGCAACTTTAAACACTTTATCTCCAAATGTATTTCGTAAATGGTAATTCCATGTATGATACCGTTTGTTGTCATTCGTATACGGAAATGGATTGTGGTTCGCCAATTCCTACTCCTCCTGTTTCGATATACTATCAAGACATTTTACCATGATTGCCAAACCAATCTCAAATAAGAATTTACCAGCTTTTTTCATGATGGAGCTTGCAGAAATAGCGAAAAATACAGTTGATGAAGAAAATTCTTCATCAAGGAGGGGATTTGTTTGGCTACTAGACAATCCGTGGAAGAGTGCATTCAACATTGCCAGCAAGCATTGGAATATGCAAATGAGCAATATATTGAAGGACTGAAACAGGAGCATTACAATGATGAAGAATATACAAATGCACAGCAAAAGCTTCAAGATGCGCTTGCAGAAGTGGAAAAACTCAGTTTAAGCGCAAATGACCAGCAGCGGGAGCAGCTTCACCGCATGCGCCTTCAACTGCAGCATCTTCAAAATGAGATGATTTTGCTCGATCATTAAAATTCCAGGGCAAAGCCTGATTGTAGGCTTGCCCTTTAATTGCAGTTATTATTTTTCATTTATTCTTTAGCCGATTTGATCTTATATATAAATTTGCATAGGGAAAGAATGGTTTTTGGAATAAAAACGAAAATATAGAATAAAAATATCTTTCAACAGATTGCGCAATTACCGATATAAAAGCTCGGCTCAATGCGAATGAACGATTACATTTTAAAACAAAATCGGGATCAGTTTGTTGAACATCAGTCAAACTTCTAGCAAAAGCTGTTATACGACTATGTACATCATAATTTTTCCCTAAGATCAAGAGCCCCGAACGAGTGAAATCATTCAGTGTTTTTTATATGCGGAATCAGAAATGTTGATTGCATCTTTTCTGTATTATGTGTACTATATAATGTAGTACACATAATACAAAAGAGTCCTTTTTGTAAGAAAGAAGGGTATTTGATGTTTGAAATTGACCCGAGAAGTGCCACTCCGATATATGAGCAGATCATAAAAAAAATGAAAGAACTATGTATCAAAGGTGTGTTAAAGCCTGGCGATAAACTGCCCTCTGTAAGAGAGATGTCTTCCATGATTATCGCTAATCCTAACACGGTTTCAAAGGCTTATAAAGAGCTGGAAAGAGAAGGCTTGATTGAAACGCTGAGAGGACGGGGGACATTTGTATCGAAAATGGTGCAGAAAAAGCTGGATGAAGAGAAAATTGAAATAATTAAAGAGGAGCTGCGGCAAATTATGATCGACGCATTTTATGCAGGAATCAGCTTTGAACAAATATACCAATGGATGAAAGACATGAAAAACGAATTTGCCAATGCTTTTCATAAATAAAGTTTAGCAAAGAAAAAGTATTTGAATCTCTGCAGCGTGAGTTTCAGCTTGTTTGGCTAAAACGGTTCAGAAAAGATAAAGGAAAAACTTTGTTCGGAGGGCATATCTTATTCTTCTCGGTGTTATTCATGCAGCTTTGGCTGCCCATTAGCTAGGTAAAAAATCCCCGGAAAAACGGCATAAATTCAATTAAACCAATGCGTATCGGTAAGATTCTTGTATGAACCATGCGAGTAAACGGGCAGAATTATTTTTTGTTGGACATTAAAAAATCCCAATCCATATATTTGTCATTTTAGCTATTGCAACCAACAAAAAACGAAAATTTCCAGTGAAATGTAAATGTAATAAAATAATAAAGGATTCTTAATTTTTTTCTCCTAAAATTATAAAAGGAAATATACATTTAAAGTGAAACTATTTTGATTTTAGTTCGTTCTAATTGTTGAGCTGCTTTAAGTTGAGGTGAATAAAATGTTAAAAGACCCAAAGATATTAATATTAACGGCAAATTACGGAAACGGTCATATCCAAGTTGCTAAAACATTGGAGCAGTCTTTGCATAAGATGGGAATCAACAACGTAAAAGTTTCTGATTTAATTAGCGAGTCTCATCCAATTATGGCAGAAATTACAAGATATTTATATTTGAAAAGTTTTTCCATCGGTAAGCAATTTTATCGGTTATTTTATTATAGTGTGGACAAAATGTCTAACAAACGCATTATGAATTTGTATTTGAAGCTTGGACACCGCAAGTTGAATCAGCTAGTAAGGGAGATAAATCCTGACATCATCATTAATACATTTCCTATTTCCGTTGTTCCTGAATATCGCACGCGGACAGGCGTGTTCATCCCGACATTTAATGTGCTGACCGATTTTTGTCTTCACCGAGTATGGGTTCATAAAAACATTGATAAATATTATGTTTCGTGCGACGATGTGAAGGAAAAACTGACAATGCTCAACATCCATCCAGCGCTTGTCAAAGTAACCGGAATTCCTATTCGGCCGCAGTTTGAAGAAAAAATGGAAACGATCGATTTATATAAAAAATACAATTTGGATCCGAACAAGAAAACTTTGTTAATTGCTACAGGCGCTCATGGAGTTTTAAAAAATGTAAAAGATTTGTGTGAATCATTTTTTACACGAGACGACATGCAAATAGTCGTTGTATGCGGAAATAACCAATCGCTGAAAGATGAGCTTGAACCGCTTCAGTATATTCACCCGGATCGAATAAAAGTTTTTGGCTATGTCGAAAGAATCGATGAGCTCTTTCGCATTTGTTCCTGCATGATAACAAAGCCTGGAGGGATTACTCTCAGCGAGGCGGCCGCATTAAAAGTTCCGCTTATTCTCTATAAACCTGTTCCGGGGCAGGAAAGGGAGAATGCCGATTTGTTTGCAGCAAAAGGGGCGGCGGTTGTCATCAATAAGCTTGAAAAAGTTCAAGAGACGGTCAATGATTTATTTAACCACCCTGAAAAAATGGAAAAAATGAAAATGAGCATTGCTGAATTATATAGACCAAACGCTGCTGACACGATCTTGCAGGACATTTTAAATGAAGCAGAAATGCTGCTTGATTCAAGCTTGAAAGGGTCTGTCAATTATTAATTATTAGACTGAAATCCAAATTTTTCGACATTGACTTGCATGAACTCATAAAATTCATTAAAATAACAATATGATAAGTGGATGAAAAAGCAAGAACGGTGAAAAGGATCAGTAGTGGATAAAGGCGTCTAGAGAGTTGACGGAAGGTGAAAGTCAATCGTTGTTTATTCACGAACTCCCCTTTGAGTTGCGGGTGTGAAATGTATTCCGGTACAGACTAATGCCCGACGTGTTTCCACGTTACGGAACAGAGTGAGTGCATTTGCGCTAATTTGGGTGGTACCGCGGGAAATTGTCTCTCGTCCCTTCGTCGTGGGGATGGGAGTTTTTTTATTATTTGACGCTTATACATATATATAGCAAAGGAGGATTTTTACATGTCTTACAACCATCGTGAGATTGAGAAAAAATGGCAAGATTATTGGCTAAAAAACAAAACATTTAAAACAGAGGATGATTCCGATAAACCGAAGTTTTATGCATTGGATATGTTTCCGTATCCTTCGGGAGCTGGTCTTCATGTAGGACATCCTGAAGGTTATACGGCAACCGACATTTTGGCGCGAATGAAACGGATGCAAGGATACAATGTTCTCCATCCGATGGGATGGGATGCATTTGGACTTCCGGCTGAGCAATATGCTTTAGATACCGGCAACGATCCTGCGGAATTTACGAAAAAAAATATTGATAATTTTCGCAGACAAATTCAATCACTAGGATTTTCCTATGATTGGGATCGGGAAGTAAATACAACTGATCCGGAATATTACAAATGGACGCAATGGATCTTCTTAAAACTTTATGAAAAAGGACTTGCTTACATTGATGAAGTGCCCGTCAACTGGTGCCCGGCACTCGGAACTGTTCTTGCAAATGAAGAGGTCATCGACGGAAAAAGCGAACGGGGAGGACATCCTGTTGAACGCCGTCCGATGAAACAATGGGTGTTAAAAATCACCGAATATGCTGACAGGCTGCTGGAAGATTTAGAAGAGCTTGATTGGCCGGAAAGCATAAAGGAAATGCAGCGAAATTGGATCGGCCGGTCGGAAGGTGCGGAAGTTCATTTTACAGTCGATGGAACTGATAAAACCTTTACTGTTTTTACTACTCGTCCAGATACGCTTTTTGGTGCTACGTATACAGTGCTTGCGCCTGAACATCCGCTTGTGAAAGAAATTACAACCGAGGAACAAAAAGAAGCGGTGGAAGCCTATTTAGATCAAATTAAAAGTAAAAGTGATCTCGAAAGAACGGACTTGGCGAAGGAAAAAACAGGCGTGTTTACCGGAGCCTATGCTGTAAATCCTGCCAATGGAGAAAGATTGCCGATTTGGATTGCCGATTATGTTTTAATGAGCTATGGTACAGGTGCGATCATGGCCGTGCCTGCCCACGATGAACGGGACTATGAATTTGCGAAAAAATTTGACCTGCCGATTAAAGAGGTTGTCGCTGGAGGAAACATCGAACAAGAAGCTTATACAGGAGACGGCGAGCATGTAAATTCCGACTTTTTGAACGGATTGAATAAAGAAGAAGCAATTGAAGCGATGATCAAATGGCTGGAGGAAAACAAAAAAGGACAAAGAAAAGTGACATACCGTCTCCGAGACTGGTTGTTCAGCCGTCAACGTTATTGGGGTGAACCGATTCCGATCATCCATTGGGAAGACGGCACGATCACAGCTGTTCCTGAAGAGGAGCTGCCGTTAGTGCTTCCGGAAACAGATGAAATTAGACCTTCGGGAACCGGTGAGTCACCTTTAGCGAATATTGAGGATTGGGTGAATGTCGTTGACCCGAAAACAGGCAAAAAAGGGCGGCGCGAAACAAACACAATGCCTCAATGGGCGGGAAGCTGCTGGTACTATTTGCGCTATATTGACCCGCACAATTCAGAACAATTAGCTGATCCTGAAAAATTGAAAAAATGGCTGCCTGTGGACATTTATATCGGCGGGGCTGAGCATGCTGTTTTACACTTGCTGTATGCCCGTTTCTGGCATAAATTTTTATACGATATCGGAGTAGTTCCGACGAAAGAACCGTTCCAAAAATTGTTTAACCAAGGAATGATCCTCGGCGAAAACAATGAAAAGATGAGCAAATCAAAAGGAAATGTCGTCAATCCTGATGAAATCGTTGAAAGCCACGGAGCGGATACTCTCCGTTTATATGAAATGTTCATGGGTCCGCTTGATGCATCCATTGCATGGTCAACAAAAGGACTCGACGGCGCAAGAAGATTTTTAGATCGTGTATGGCGGCTGTTTGTAATGGAAAATGGCGAGTTGAATCCGAAAATCGTCGATGAACCGTCTCAAGAGCTTGAACGCATTTATCACCAAACAGTGAAAAAGGTAACGGAGGATTATGAAAATCTGCATTTTAACACAGCTATTTCGCAACTGATGGTATTTATTAATGAAGCTTATAAAGCGACAATTCTTCCGAAAGAATATATGGAAGGCTTTGTAAAGCTTTTATCGCCGGTTGCTCCGCATATTTGCGAAGAGCTTTGGGAAAAACTCGGCCATTCTGAAACGATTGCTTATGAATCGTGGCCGGCATGGGATGAATCAAAGCTTGTCGAAGATGAAGTGGAAATTGTCATTCAAATCAACGGAAAAGTGCGGGCAAAGCTGCTTGTACCAAACGATGCTTCTAAAGAGGAAATGGAAAAAATCGCGATGGATGATGAAAAAATAAAAGAACAGCTTGAAGGCAAAACCGTTCGTAAAGTGATTGCTGTTCCTGGCAAGCTTGTCAACATCGTAGCCAATTAAGCTTGAATATCAATGAAAGGATGGCCATTCATGGTAAAAGAAATCACACCAAATGATCTCAAAACGAAGCTTGAAAACGGCGAAACATTAGACATTATTGATGTCCGCGAGGAAGAAGAAGTAGAAGAAGGCATGATTCCACAAGCAAAACATATTCCGATGGGAGAAATCCCGGACCGCATTGAAGAATTTGATAAAGAAAAGGAATATATTTTCGTCTGCCGCTCAGGAAGAAGAAGTGAAAATGTTTGTTTATATTTACAGGATCTTGGTTTTAATGTCATCAATATGGTTGGCGGAATGCTCGAATGGACAGGGGAAACTAAACCGAAGAGCGAGATAAAAAAATAAGTGGAAAAACCGCGCTTATGTAGGCGCGGTTTTTTCCTTGTGCGCCCGGCATGGGTGTAATCTATAGGGTGAAAGTCCCGAGCTGCGAAGGCAGAAGTAGCAGTTAGCTTAACGCAAGGGTGTCCGTGGTGACGCGGAATCTGAAGGAAGCGAGCGGCAAACTTTGGGTCTCTCGGAACACGAACTTCATATGAGGCTAGGTATCACTGGGTGAGTTTGCAAGACAAAACAAAGCCCTTTCTGCCGAAGGTGATACAGAGTAAATGAAGCAGATGGATGGAAGGAAAGATTACACTCTTACCCGGGGAGGTCTGGCTGGCACGCCAAGTAACCTTGGTAACCTATCTAGTGATAGATAGCTGAACCGTCAGAAGTCAGCAGAGGTCATAGTATTAGTTGGTCTAGAACAACTAAGAAGGACCGAACAATTAAGAGAGAATAGCCCTTGGCATTCAGTGAGTCATGATGAACACAGAAAACGTAGTACCTCACTTGAGGGAGGAAGCGGTGAATCCCGTGGGAGATCTCTTGGAGGGTGGAGTGACCACTGGCATAAAGAGAACAGCTATTCACGGAAGTTATAAAGACTTGCGTCAATTATCTTAATTGAACCGCCGTATACGGAACCGTACGTACGGTGGTGTGAGAGGACGGGAGTTAATCGCTCCCTCCTACTCGATATAAAGGAAGATTAGCGTGGCAAAACAGTAAACCATACCGCATGTAATACCCTCAAAATCCCCATAAAAACTGCCGACATGAGCAAATCTTTTCCCTTTATTAAAAGTGTCATATTTGTACAAGCATAAAAGTATATTGGAAGCAACGAGATAAATAAAGGGAGTGTGAAGAAATTGAGCTATAAAGTCGCCATTTTTGACGAAGAGCATGAAAAAGATTTAGAAGAGGAAGTGAACGCTTTTTTAACTGCGCTTCCAAGTCAAAAATATATCGACATAAAATATCATGTAGCGGTAACATGCGATCAAAAAGGTGAACAAATTTACTGTTTTTCAGCGATGATTATTTACAAAGAATAAGAAGACTTTCACATTAATAATGAAAAGTCTATTATATTTAGTAAGAATGTAAACAGAATTAAACGTGAAGCGTTGGTTGATTGTAATTTTAGAGAATCTTCGTCAATGCATCAATGTTCGCATGCGCTCCAAGCAGTTGCTATGCCCAGAGGATCTTGAAAGCTTATAAGCACTGATCCAGATAGGAAACACTTTATAAATTGTACCTGATGAGAGAAAGTCGAATAAAACTGAAATGATCGCCATCGTTTTGCAGGATGGAAGACGGACTAACTCATGAAAAAGCTTTTTAAAGCAAGCTTTGGGGATCCGCTTGAAAATCCTTGTTTATGGGGAATCTAGGTCTTTTTTTATTGGAAAAAAGATTTCAATGCTGTTCCGAAGCGACCGCACGAAAAAAAGGATGGCCAATTTTTTTGAAGTTATACAAGAACCTTTTGAAAGGAAAAAACGCTTCGCATCAACCAGAAATTGTAAGCGCTAAGGCAAAAAAGGGTGAGCATATGTACTACAGTGCGATGTTGAATATAAAAGGAAAAAAGACAGTCGTTGTCGGAGGAGGGAAGGTAGCGGAAAGAAAAATAAAAGCTTTGCTCGATGCATGTGCTGATATAACGGTTGTCAGTCCCGATCTATCAGATCATCTTTTTCGAATGCATCAAGAAAAAAAAATATCGTGGAAACAAAAAACGTTTGAAAAAGACGATGTAAACGGTGCGTTTCTAGTCATTGCGGCAACGAATGAAAGGGAAGTTAATGAGCAGGTCTACCAGTCATGTGAAGCACATCAGCTGATCAATGTAGTGGATGCACCTGAAAAAAGCAATATCATTATGCCGGCAACATTTAAAAGGGGCGATTTAATCATCAGTGTATCAACGAGCGGGAAAGTTCCGGGGCTCGCCAGAAAATTAAAAAATAATTTGGCAGAGCAGTTTGATGAACATTTTGCTGACTATGTTGAATTTTTAAAGGAAGGTCGAAAACGTGTCTTAGAAGAAATCAACGACCCAGAGCAAAAAAGGAGTGTTTTACATCAATTATTAGACAAGAGCTTTTTAGAAGCTTCAAATGAAGAACGGTATAAGCAGCTGGAAATGCTTTTGAATGCGAACAGGTCTAGCGAATAGCTAAACCGGATCGTGGGATGAACGATTTGTGCAAAAAAAGAGGCGCCCCCAAAAGTCAGCTGCCCAGTTCATAAAAAACGTTCTTTCTGCAAAATTGGGCTTGTCACCTCACATTTTACTAGATAGGACGTTTTTTTGTGTGTCTTTTAAAAAAAAGAGTAAGTTATCCTGACTTTTTAGACAGACCCATCAATTTATGCGCTTTGAATGAAAAAGGTAAGGTTTAAAAATGCAATTTGATACTATGCCATCCAAAACATTCCATTTAATACCATGACATTAAATGCGGATTAATTAGGTTCTTTAGTTATAACTGTTATTGTCACTAAAACTAAGATGGAAATTATAAATAAACCAATTGTAATAAAGGTATCTTTGAATAAAAAACTAGTGAATGCAGTCCATAATAATATTCCTATTGATAGAACTAACATTGGTTTAAAATTTTTAATCTTAACTAAATAATACAAAAGGAAAAATATCGGATATGTGGATCCAAGGAAAATTAGGGCATTTATTCTATCAGTCTGTATAGATAAATCAAAAGATGTGATTAACATAAAAATCGGAATACTAAACACTGCTAATAATACGGATTTGTTACTATTCATTAGAATTATCCTCTTTTCATATTAAAATATACCATTATTATACTATTTTGAGACAAAAAATGTTAAATATGTATTTTTTTGATATTATACTATTGTATTTAAAAATATAAGAGGAGGAAGATGAAATGAAGTTCAAAGTAATCTCTGTACTGGCATTTACTTTTTTACTTCTCGGAACTGTATTACCTCACTTTGCCTCTGCTTCTACTTCTACTCAAAATCAGAGTTAACATGAACAGAAGTCTCATCAACGTTTTTAAAATAACGCTTTTTCTCTTTACGAATGACAGATTGTATCCATCTAACCCCAACATGCGCAGATAACATTTTAAATCGTGAATTTACAGTAAGTAAACCGAATGAAAAATGGATAACGAATGTGATAGAACTAAAATATGGTTCTTCAAAGAAAGCTTATTTAAGTGTTATTTTAGACCTTTGATGGTTCTATTGTTAGCTATGTATTTAGCAATCTAATAATAATAAGCTAGTGTTTTACACGTTAGTCAAAGAAATTCATTCTATTCATGGTAAACATTTTTTACTATATAGTGATCGAGGATTTCAATTTACTTCACATGGATTTAAAGGAAGGATTGATAACACATAATATGTCTCGTGTTGGACGATGTATAGAATAATGGTCCAATGGCATCCTTTTGGGGAACAGTAAATGTGAAAAATATTATTTACATAAGTACGATACATTTGAAGAGCTAAAGAAGGCGATTGACGAATACATCCAATTTTACAATTACCATCTTTATCAAGAAAAATTAAACGGTCTCAGTCCTATGGAATATAGAGCCAAGACCGCTTAGATCAATTTTTATTATTTCCACTGACTACTTGACAGGAGGCAGTTCAACTTATCGGTTCGCCTTTTTCCACGTAACGGCTTGCGTGCAAGCCTGCCAACCGTCCTGTTACGAGCGCAGCCGTGATGTTGTAGCCGCCCGTGTAGCCGTGAATATCCAATATTTCGCCGCAAAAATAAAGCCCATTCATTAGTTTAGAGGCCATCGTCTTTGGATCGATTTCCTTTATAGAAACGCCTCCGCCGGTCACAAACGCTTTTTCGATTGGGAGCGTGCCGTTTGCTTCGAAGCGGAAATCTTTCACTAAGCGGACAAATTGGCGCAGCTTATCTTTTGAAAGCTGGGAATATGTCATCGAATGATCGATTTCGGATTCCTCCAGCAAAAATAGCAAATATCGTTCAGGCAAGAGACCTTTTAATACATTTTTAACAGCCTTTTTCGGTTCGTCTTTCAATTTAAGCAAAATATGCTGAAAAAGACTTTCTTCATTTTCAGTAGGAAAAGCGTCAATTGACAACGTCACCGTTTTTTCTTTTTTCAATTGTTTTACAACAAATTGGCTGCATCTTAGTGCAGCTGGACCTGATACGCCAAAATGGGTAAAAATAAAATCCATTTTGTGCGTAATAATTGGTCTGTCCTTTTGATTCAACACACTTAAAGCCGCATCTCTTAACGACAGGCCTTGCAATTGTTTTGTTCGGATAAACGGTTCATTCGAAGTAATCGGCACTTCAGTTGGAAATAATTCCGTCACAGTATGACCGGCTTTTTTTGCCCACACGTATCCGTCTCCAGTACTTCCGGTATGAGGGACAGATTTTCCTCCGACAGCAACGACAACAGCTTTGGCAGGAATAAAGGTTTTATTTTTTAACCAGATTCCTTTTACTCTGCTTTCACTATATTCGATGTTTTCAACCGGATGATTTGTTTTAATTGTAACGTTCAGCCTTTTCAGTTCGGAAAGCAGCGCATTGACTACGTCTTGAGCTCTGTTTGATACTGGAAACATCCGGCCATGGTCTTCCTCTTTTAAACGAACTCCAAGGTTTTCGAAAAAGCGTATAATGTCTTCATTATTAAATTGCGAAAAAGCGCCATACAAAAATCGTCCGTTGCCGGGAATATTTTTGATAATTTCTTCAATTGACCGGCGATTTGTTACATTGCACCGTCCGCCACCGGAGATCGCCAGCTTTCTTCCTAATTTTTCTCCTTTATCGACTAACAGCACGTTCGCTCCGTTTTCAGCGGCGGCGATGGCGGCCATCAATCCAGATGGTCCCCCTCCAATTACTGCTACATCATAATTCATATTCTCACAACCTTTAAGAAGTTGATGTTGCTTGTCCAATTTATTCGTACTTTTAGATTAATCCTAGTTTCGTCTACATCCTAGTCTTATATCATTATAAAAAGATGAATTTTTGAATTCAATGAGTGATGACTATATCTTAGTTCCTAGTGAATGTGGTAAAATGTTATAGTTGAAAATTTTTGTTAGAAACAATGGTGAGCAAAAGATGTCGGATAAATTATTAAGAGGGACGTTTATTTTAACATTAGGTACATATATTTCAAGGATTTTAGGAATGATTTATGTCATTCCGTTTTTCGCGTTGGTTGGAGAAACGGGAAGTGCTTTGTATCAATATGGATATGTTCCGTATACGATTTTTTTAAGCATTGCGACAATGGGATTTCCTATGGCCATTTCAAAATTTGTCGCAAAATATAATTCCATTGGTGATTACGAGACAAGCCGCAGAATGTTTCGATCTGGGATGCTGTTTATGCTTCTTGGAGGAATTTTCACTTGTTTTATTTTATTTGTGACTGCGCCTTTCTTTGCGGAACACCAGCTTGGCCAACAGGAGCTGCAAGGTGTGACAGTTGAGGATGTCACATATGTTATACGAATGGTCAGCCTTGCGCTTATAGTTGTTCCGATCATGAGTTTAATACGAGGTTTTTTTCAAGGGCATCAGTCGATGGGCCCGACGTCCGTTTCCCAAGTAATAGAACAGCTAGTGCGCATCATTTTTTTGCTTGTTTCCAGCTATATCATTTTAAAAGTATTACATGGCGATATCATTACAGCGGTGGGTTATGCGACATTTGCCGCCTTTGTTGGCGCCATCGGCGGGCTGTTCGTCCTTTTTTTGTATTGGATGAAAAGAAAAAATTCCTTATTGGCGATGCAGGAGAACAAAATTGAACCTTCCGGCATTTCCACGAAGCAAATGTTTCTCGAGGTGTTCAGGTATGCCGGTCCGTTTGTATTTGTCGGACTAGCTATTCCTTTATATCAATTTGTCGATTCTTTTACGTTTAATAAAGCTATGATTCAGGCGGGAGAAGGCGAAAGAGCGCAAGAATTATATGCCATGGTCAATTTTTTAGTGAATAAAATTGTCATGATTCCTGTTTCTTTAGCAACTGCTTTTGGCTTAACGCTCGTGCCGGCCATTACAAATGCGTTCACGAATCAAAACTTTCCGTTTGTTAGAAGACAAATTGACCAAGCGTTTCAAACATTAATGTTTCTCGTTCTCCCTGCATCCATTGGGATCATTATTCTTTCCGAACCAATCTACATGTTTTTTTATAATGACAATGAAACAGGTGCGAGCATTTTAGCTGCCTATGCACCGATCGCTTTGCTTTTTTCTTATTTCACTGTTTCAGCCGCCATTTTGCAGGGGATTAATAAACAAAAATTGGCTGTCATCAGCCTTGCATTCGGTCTTCTGCTAAAAATTTGTTTAAACAGCTGGCTTATCACGCAGTTTGGTGCATACGGTTCGATTATGGCAACTGCGATCGGGTTTCTTGGCTCGCTCATATACGGATTAATGATGATTCGCCGTCATACAGGCTACTCGTATAAAAGATTTTGGAAAAGAACAATATTTACGGGAATTTTGGTCATCTGTATGTCAATTGTCGTTGTAGCGTTTTCCTCTCTCTTCACTGTCTTTTTTGATTACCATGCAAGTAAAACAAATGCCGCCATCATGGTTGGAATTGCTGCATTATTAGGAGCAGGCTCGTATTTTTGGCTGGCTAAGCAATCAGGATTCCTAAAAGTTATTTTTGGAACTAGATTTTTAAGTAAGAGGAAGGAAAGGGGGTAGATAATATGCGTATTGATAAACTATTAGCACATGCTGGCTACGGCAGCAGAAAAGAAGTAAAAAAGCTGCTAAAGGAACGGGCCGTTCATGTTAATGGAGAAGTGGTGACGGATCCGAAAACAAATGTCGACCCGAATAAACAAGAAATCATCATTCACGGTGAACAGGTGTTGTACAAAGAACATGTTTATTTCATGATGAACAAGCCAGCTGGTTTTTTATCTGCTACAGAAGACAACGTCCAAAAGACTGTGGTCGATTTGCTTGATCCGGAAGATCTTCGCTATAATCCCTTTCCTGTCGGCAGGCTTGACAAAGATACCGAAGGGCTATTGCTGTTAACATCGGACGGACAGCTTGCCCATCAATTAACATCGCCCAAGAAAAATGTTCCTAAAAAATATTTTGCGGAAGTTATTGGTCTAGTGACAGAGAAAGATGTCGAGCGGTTCAAAGCAGGTGTAAAACTTGATGACGGTTATGTTACAAAGCCTGCCTTGCTTGAAATTATTAAGGCAGACGACATTTCTGAAGTTTTTGTCACCATAACGGAGGGTAAATACCATCAAATTAAGCGGATGTTTTCTGCTGTCGGAAAAAAAGTGAAATATTTAAAACGAATTCAAATGGGAACGCTTGAACTAGATCAAACATTGCAAACAGGGGAATATCGAGAACTGACAAAAGACGAATTAGAACAGCTGCGTTCGATTCAAGGGCAGACAGGCGATTCAGCCGATTTTTCTTTGCAGTTTGAAAAAGGTTTACATTGAGCTTCGGTTTTTCAAAAAAGACGGACAAACTGGCGCCATAAAAAGGTTGAATTTTCCTGCAACAGCAGACAAAAAAGGGCTGCATCCAAAAGGAATTTTTCTTTTGGATCAGCCCTGTATATGTATGTGAACGAATAACCCAAATTTTCTTTTTTTAGCAGCTAGGATGACATCTTGACCTTCTTGTTAGTCGTTGCCCATTTTCCTCTTGCAGGACTGTGCACTAAATCGTTATATGCTAACACGTTTAAATCCCTCTGAATCGTTCTGGGGGTAATACCAAATTCATCGACAAGCTCTTGAGTTGTCACTGTACCCCTTTCATGAATGAACATGTAGACGGATTTGATTCGGGTTAGCATACGGTTTGTTGAAGGTTTCAAAAAACCACTCCCTATCATTTAATGCATCGAAATCACAAACCTACATACTCTTCAATGTCCATGCATTAGATGTCAAACTCCTAAAGTGGTACAATTCCATTATACACAATTTACATGTAAACTTTCCAGTGTGTTCATAAAATTCACATAATATTTACAATACTTACCTCTCATAGGCCGATTTAACAGCTTGAACTGACCCCAGTCGAATAGACAAATAGTGAAGAGATGATTCCTTCAACCGGTAAAAAAGGTTCCATTGGTGATTAGATTTTCAAAAGTTCACAAATTATCTTTGTCTAAGCAATAACAGATGCAAATAAAAAACGTTGTATGAACAAAGGCAAATTTTTGCTGTCAAAATTGATGATCATAAAAAAGATGAAAGGAACTGACCTGAAATGTTAGAAATCTTATGCATAAAAATACTTCAATGATGATATATTTCATTTTACTACTTAGATAACATTTACAGTAAGCGTCAAATAAAATGTAACACCGTTGTCTAGGAAAAATGTGCGTTTGGCATAGAAGAACGAACACGATAAGCCTTGTTAAGATGGTGAAACTTTCTCGAAGAATCTCGATACGTGTTACGACATAAGTAAAGATTTTTATTGAGATAGGAGGATATGGATAAAGAGATAAATTGGCAGTATTAATGTTGTACTATTGGAAAAATCAATTAAAAATATTTACATTATTGGTATTATATGTTATAATTTCGGATAAAAATAATATAGAATTTTTAAAATTTTAAAAAGAAAGGGGGGAGAAAATGAAAATTATGAAATCGAAAGTGTTACCTGCAGTAATAAGTCTTAGTATATTAATCTTAGGAATTGGACCAATAGGAGCATCGGCAGCTACTCATAGTAAGACAACTAAAATAGCAACATCTAAAGTAGTGAAAGATTCAGTCGATGAAGAAGCTAAATTAAAAGTTCTTGCATCAATATTAAGAGCAGGTGGATGGGTACTTGAGAAAGCTCTCGCACCTTTAAGCAAATCAGCAGCTAATAAAATAAAAAAATATCGATTAAAAATAGCCGATGGACTGGAAAAAGCAGAAAAAACAACAGAAAGCGGAATATCTAAAGGTCTTCAAAAAGCTGGTATACCAGAAGATGTTGCAGATGATATTGCTAAAATTATCGTTTCATTTCTATTATAAACTTAAGAAATAAGGAGGGAGCAGAACAGTCAACTGTTCTGCTTTTAATTGTTGACATGAAAAAAGATTTTTTTTTAGTTCCTATATTTATAGTAATTGTTTTAATTATCATTATATGTTTCATAATGGGTTTACAGTATGTAGCGAGTATAATTGTTAGTTTCGAGTTTTTAAGTTTTTATGGGCCAATATTTTTATCTTTGAATGTACTTGCTGGATTTATCTTACTTATTCCTTTAAGTATCTTATTGGAAACTATCGTTAATTATACGGGATTTAATAAATTTGGAGGAATTTTCATCGTTCACATAATCGAGTTATCATTATTTATTTTTTATATGAAAATTACAGTATCACGTATGGATATTGTTAAATTCTATTCTGATACAGAGATAATTTTTTATACAATTATGTATTTTGGTTTTTTGGGAATTGGAAAAATTGGGAAAATGATAGAAAGAGAAGATAAGCAATCCCAAAATACAAATAAGTGAAAGGAATTTATAAAATGAAAAATAGTCGATGTTTTTTTATTTTAAAATTTACTATTCTATTTATTTTACTCTTTGGTAACAATATTAATGCGAGTGCTAATGAAGGAAACATTAATACAATCATTACTCCTTTTTCAATTATTGGGAAAGATGAACGCTCTGAAGTAGTAAATTCAGAAAAAAAACCATACTCATCTATTTCTTTCATATACTCTCTTGACTCAATCTGTACAGGAACGATTGTTGACGATGATAAGGTTTTGACAGCAGCCCATTGTGTATATAATCCAGACACAAAACAGTTTTATAGAAATAGTACAATATATCCAGGAGTAAATAAGGATGAATTTCCTTTTGAGTCTGCAGATTCTATAGAATATATTGTTCCAGAACCATATATTCATTCAGGGAATTCTAAATTTGATTATGCCATTATAAAATTAGATAAACCCATTGGGCAGAACATAGAAAAGTTGGATATTAAAAATATTAAATATACCAAAGGAAAGCCTATTAAAGTAATTGGCTATCCAGTTGATAAACTGGAGGAAACTGGTACAGTCTCGCAATATGAAATGAATGGAAGGGTATTGAGCGAAGATCTCTTTAATCTTTATTATGATATAGATACGACATCAGGGCAATCGGGATCTCCGATTTTAAATAGTAAAAATGAAATTATAGGAATACATATAGGAAGTTACAGAACTAATGGCTTGAATGGAGGAATTAAGGTAAATAAAGTAATGAAAAATTTTATAAATAAGAATTTAGAAAAATAGAAAGGGAATAAAGAAGATTGCAAATAAAGGTACTGTCAAGAATTTTTTGTAAGGTTCTATAGAATATCCTCAGATTATGCTTTATTCAATTACATTTATCTGTTCCCACCAGGAGACTGAATATTCAGTCGCGATGGCTCCATCATGGCTGTTTCAGACATTTTTAGTATCGAGGTTTATGGGTTTTCAAAGGAAACAGGAAATGAAGTCGTTGACAATTTATTGAATAACGGCGGTACAGAAGCAATGATGTATACAGTTTCATTTGTTATGATTGCCATGAGTTTCGGGGGAATTTTAGAAACAAGCGGAGTGCTGTAGATAATCGTCGACTCTTTACTGAAACTGGCAAAATCAACTGGAAGCTTAATTACGGCAACGTTGCTACTTGTGTAACAGTGAATGTCGTTGCCTGTGACCAATATTTATCGATTTTAATTCCGGGAAGAATGTATTTGACTGCTTATAAAAAACGTGGTTTGCATGCAAAAAATCTGTCTAGGACATTGGAAGATGCAGGGACGATGACCTCTCCCCTCGTTCCATGGAACACTTGCGGGGCCTTTATGTCTGCGACTTTGGGAGTGGCTACATTAAGCCATGCACCGTATGCAATTTTGAATATTATCAGTCCGTTGATCGCCATCATTTATGCTTTCGTCGGTTTCAAGATTGAGAAGCTTCCTGCTGAAGAAATGAAAAAAATCGAGTTAGACGAAAAAGGTGTAAATGTACAAGCATAATTGGATCGTTATTTAAAATAAGAAAAGGAACGTTTATGGACGTTTCTTTTCTGTTCTAATCATACCTCATACCGTTACGATCATGATGATTATTTTAACTGTAGAAATAAAGTTTATTCCGCTTATGTGGATCCATGTCCCACAAAATCATCTAATAGGTTCGTTCCAACTGAATAGAGGTCCAGCCCGCATCCAGAACTCTCTCGAATCTTGATACATAGAAAAGCTCTTTTGGTGAACGACGAAACGGTGTTACGCAAAGATTTTCGAATGTTTATACATAGAAAAACTCCCCTTAAGGTAAACAGATTGCTCTACCTTAAGGGGTGCATATCAGCTTAGAGAGGTTATTTCTAATTCAAAACCCGATATCCATTTTTTATTTTTAATAGATTTTCCTTTTGGGAAAGCCTCTTAATTAATGACCTCCCAGGAAAAAGAGCTGGATGAAAAATAGTACGGCGAAAATGTACAAAAATGGATGAACCTCTTTCCATTTTCCTTTCATGACTTTCATGAGAGGATAAGAGATAAATCCGAGCGCAATTCCAGTTGCAATACTTGATGTAAGCGGCATGCTTAAAATAACTAAAAAGGCTGGAAATGCTTCATCAATTTCTTTCCAATTAATTTCGGCAATTGAGCCCATCATTAAGCTTCCAACTATAATTAACGCAGGTGCTGTAATCGCTGAAATGCCGGACACAGCTGCAACGATCGGACTGAAAAATGCAGCAGCTCCAAACAATACGGCAACGGTTAAAGTTGTCAATCCAGTTCTACCGCCAGCAGCTACTCCTGAAGAAGACTCAATGTAAGCACTCGTCGGAGTTGTTCCGAGCATAGCCCCTGCTGTTGCTGCTATTGAGTCAGCTAGAAGGGCTTTGCGTGCGTTCGGCATTTCATCCCCTTTCATTAAACCTGCTTGTTTGGCAACACCGATCATTGTTCCAGTTGTGTCAAAAATGGTGACTAATAAAAAGGAAAAGACGACTGCAAATAGGCCATGTTGAATCACATCCCCAATTGCATCAATCGGGTTGGAGATTATAATGCCTTCCGGCAGTTTTGGAATTGAAACAATTCCTTGGTCAAACGATAATTGTCCGGTAAAAAATGCGATGATACCGGTACAAATCATTCCGATAAAAAGTGCACCATGAACATTCAAGCTCATTAAGATAAGAGTTATAGCAAGGCCGACTAAGGCGAGAACAACGGAAGGGGAATGCAGATCCCCAAGAGTCACTAAATTTTGCGGATGATCGGTGATCAGCCCGGTCATTCTTAGTCCGATAAACGCAATAAATAAGCCGATGCCGGCGGTAATTCCATTTTTTAAATTGCTTGGAATGGCCTCAATTATTTGTTTACGAAACGGAGTTAGCGAAAGAATAATAAATAAGATGCCTGCAAGAAATACTGCTGAAAAGGCGATTTCATAATTAACTTTTTCCGCCCCAACAACAGTATAGGCAAAATATGCGTTCATTCCCATACCCGGGGCGATCGCAATCGGATAATTTGCCGACAGCGCCATCCACAATGTGCCGATGATCGTGGCAACAACTGTCGCTGTAAACACTTGATCAAACGGAACGCCTGCTTCCGATAAGATAATCGGATTGACAACAACGATATATACCATTGTTAAAAAGGTGGTTAAACCGGCAATAATTTCAGTTTTAACATTTGTTCCGTGTTCTTTTAGTTTAAACATATGATACCTCCAATTAAATACGAACATTTTATAAAAACACATATATAATATTCGTTTTTTAACTTTTTTGCAAGAGGGGTGCTGGTATTTTATAATTGAATGTAGGTGATAATGAAATGATGAGCCGTAAAAACATCAGTAAGTACTAAGGTAATATGTCAAGCACTATTTTTTAAGGAATTGGAAATTTTCATCTTACCAAGATGTAAAAAAGCAATTTTTAAGGAGCCCAGTAAAACAAATAACATTTACTGGAAAAAAAGTATCAAGATATATTGGTCAATTCCTTTTCGCCTCAGTTTAGAGGCAACAGCAGTTTCCCCATTCCAAGCGACTTGATTCCCATCTATCACCCGTAAACCATTCAAACGAAATTTGCGTCGCAATATCGATTCAATTGACAATTTGACAACTAAACACTATATCCGCACCATCTAACTATTAAATGATAATTAAGTAGAAAGAGGAATTTATGAAGCTACTACTCGTTATTTATACCCACCCTAATATCAGAGTCTTTGTCATTCTTTTTTGCAAAAAATCATCCAAGGTAGTAGGGAAAACCCGAGCATTCAAGAGGTATTAGATTTATATAAAGAACAATTTGATCCACTACTTGTATTTAATGAAACAAAGCGGAGACGGGATCAGCATCAGGATCCCGCCTTTGAAGCGTATTGAAAGCAAATTCTTTGGGCTGACAAGCTCGTGTTTGTCTATCCAATTTGGTAGGGCCGATCTCCTGCTAGCCTCCTTGGTTACATCGATCAACTATTTGCATCTAACATCGCCTATAGAGACGAAGAAGGACTTGTACTAGAAGAGCTATTAAAAGGAAAGTCAATTGTTTGTGTTTCTATGATGAGAGGCCCGACCTATTATCCTTTCTTTTCCTAAATAACACCCACAAAACATTAATAAGAAAAGCCATTTTTCATTATGTCGGTATCAAACAGGTCAAATTCTTTGAATTCGGGAATATGGAAAGCCCGAAAGGAAAACAAGCAAAAAAGCTCGAAAAAGTTTTTTAAGTGATACCCTAATCTCTTTCCCTTGTCATAATAGACAGGGGTTTTTTTACGTTTCACTAAAGGCTTACGCACAATTCCTTTCATTTAGTTTAAAATTCCCTTGACGGTACCTTTGTATTAGTGTACTATTTTATTAGTACAATGATACACTCAAAGATAGGAGGCATAATAATGACTGCTTGGCTCAATTTAACAAAAAAGGAATTCAGACTAGGACTTCCTGCGTTTATTTTCTCATTGATCGTTCTGATCGGGATCTTCGCCATTAGTACCATAATTGGCCTATCGATTGACTTAATGTGGGAAACGTTAACGATTGGGGCGTTTGCTACGGTTGCTCTTCATGGCTTTTATTTAGCCTATTACATGCTTTACAGCCTGGATGTAGAGCGAAAACGAATGCATTTGTGGCTCCATAACCCGCTGCCGATCGTACAACTCTTATTGGCGAAGCTAGTTTCTGGCCTTTCCTATATGCTCATTACCCTTATCACTGCAGCAATTGTATTATGGCAAGCTTACGTAAACAGCATGGTGTCTATCAATGTAAGTGAATGGCTGACTACTCTTATTTTGTCCGTAATCACCTTATTCACAACAACGTTATTACTAGGGTGTACCTATTTGTTCTTTTGGACGGTCTTTATGACGTTAAGCAAAACGTATAATGATTTTCTTAGTTTTGTGTTGACGTTCTTATTTTTTCTCGTCGTCGTATCACTCTTCAATACAGTTGAAGGCGTATCCTTCTTATTCGATTGGGGGGAGGTTAACAATGAAAGTGTGCTTTCAGGGATTGAGTTTAGCATTTCAAATGAAATCTATAGTTTTGAAATTGAAGAAGCATCAACCGTTTTTTACATCGGTCATTTCGTACGGGATCTCGTATTGGCTAGCTTGCTTTTTGTCGGAGGCAGCTGGATTCTTGATCGGAAAGTTGAGGTATAATCGATGTCTGATATATTCAATTCTGCAGAGCCGATTTATTTACAATTAGCGGAACGTATAAAACGGCAAATCGTCCGTGGTGAATTACAACTTGGTGAAAAGCTCCCCTCAGTACGTGACATGGGACTTGAGGTTAACGTGAATCCGAATACGGTACAGCGAACATACCGTGAACTAGAGGGTTTGAAAATTGTGGAGTCCAAACGGGGTCAAGGAACATTTGTTACAGTCGATGAGCAAGTTCTCCAGGCGATCCGGGAGGAAATGAAGGAAAGGGAAATATCCCGTTTTGTACATGGAATGCGGGAAATGGGGTATTCTGACGACGAAATTAAAGCAGGGCTAGATTCTTATTTGACTAAGAAGGGAGCATCTGAGCGATGATTTTATTTAAACAAGTAACGAAAAAATATCGTCAAAAAGTAGCACTGCATGAAGTGAACTTAAAGCTTACACGGGGAAAAATTATCGGACTGGTCGGTGAAAACGGGAGTGGAAAATCAACGATGTTGAAGTTAATCGCCGGCCTCGCTTATCCGACGAGAGGAGAAGTGCTCGTTAGTGGGAGCAAGGCGAATCGCCGTGTGGCCTCCACAGTCTCCTATTTATCAGAGCTGGATGAGTTTTACCGATTTTATAACGTCGAACAAACGATTGAATTTTATGCTAGTCAATTTCCTGATTTTGATCTGAAAAAGGCCTATGAAATTTTAACATTTATGAAGCTCGATTCGGTAAGCAAGTTGAAAGAGCTGTCAAAAGGAAGCCGCGGTCGATTAAAAATCGTGCTGTCCCTTGCCCGCAACGCCCCAATTATCCTGATGGATGAACCACTTTCAGGATTGGACCCGATGGTACGTCAATCGATCGTCAAAGGACTGATCTCCTTTATCGATCTAGAAAAACAGCTCGTTCTGATCACCACTCATGAGATCCGAGAAGTAGAAAACATCTTAGATGAGGTGATCGCGATAAAAGACGGTAAGATCATTGGCCATCATAACGTGGAGCAACTGCGGGAAGAGCAAAACCTCGGAATAGTCGATTGGATGACAACTATTTATGAATAAGGCATTTCTCTTTTGAGGTGTTTTGCCAAATCAACAATATTAATCTAACTCAATGAAACATTTATCTTGGAATTTTTGTTGAAAAATGGTTGACAATCTAACCATTAGCAGCCTTTTATATATGAATTTTACATGTAAGAAGGAGGAACAAAGTGATGGATGTCATTAATACGAGTCACTTAACGAGGAAATACGGGAAGCAATATGCGGTGAAAAACGTCAATTTAAACGTAAAAGAAGGATCGATTTACGGATTTTTAGGTCCGAATGGAGCAGGAAAAAGCACAACTATTCGTATGCTTCTCGGACTGATCAAACCGACTAAAGGGAGTGTCAAAATATTCGGAAAAGATTTAGCAAAACATCGTATGGAGATTTTAAGTAAAGTCGGGTCGTTAGTGGAGACCCCTTCGTATTACGGTCATTTAACGGGATATGAGAATTTGGAAGCCGCCCGCAGGCTATTAGGTGTACCAGAAAAACGAATAGCTGAAGTACTAAATATCGTCCGACTGACAAAAGCAGCAGATAAAAAGGTTAAGCAATATTCACTAGGAATGAAGCAACGCCTAGGGATTGCAACCGCTTTACTCGTACAACCTAAGCTCCTTATTTTAGATGAGCCGACAAACGGCCTTGATCCAGCAGGGATTCAAGAAATACGTGAACTGATTAAAACGATGCCGAAACAACACAACATGACGATCATCGTTTCAAGCCATTTACTAAGTGAAATTGAACAAATGGCCGATCAAGTAGGCATCATCAATAAAGGCGAATTAATTTTCCAAGATTCCATCAATGTACTAAAAGAGAAAAGTAAACCAGCTTTGCACATTGGCGTCGAACAGGCAGAAAAAGCAGTTGCCTTCCTGAAAGAACAAGGTTACTATGCAAAGCTTGCGGGCACTAGATTAGTCATGGAGGACACAGATCCTGAACTTGTAGGTAAAATCAATTATGCACTTGTTTCCGAAGGGTTCTGGGTGTACAGATTAGAAGAAGTGAAACGATCATTAGAAGATATTTTTATCGAACTTACGGGGGTGGGTGAATCCGTATGATGAGCAAAGTAATAGCTTCCGAAATGGTCAAATACAAGCGGACATGGCTTTGGCTGCTTCCGTTGATCATACCATTCATTATAATTATTGCAAATGCTTTAAATATCTTTTTACGCTTTGACACAATTGTTCAACAAGTAGAACAGGATAGCATGACTATGTGGGACCCAATATGGATCTTTAGCTTTTTCCTCATACTCCTAGCCATTCCCTTAGAAGTAACACTCATCACATCAATCATTGCAAATGTAGAACATCAAGGTAACAGCTGGAAATTTATTTTTTCAATGCCAGTTTCACGATTTCACATATACGTCAACAAATTTGCATGGTCAACGGTCCTCACGATCATTTCAGGATTAATTTTAACAGTAGGAATTGTTTGCTTAGGCATGCTGCTTGGAAATGAATCTTTTCCTTGGACGTATATTCTCGGATTTTCCCTTCTTCCATTCTTGGCTGCTGTTCCACTTATTGCTTTGCAGTTATGGCTAGCGCTTATCTTTCAAAACCAAGCGATCCCGATCACGATTGGATCATTGGGAATTTTACTAGCAATACTTGGGGGCCAGCTGCCGTTAGGAAGATGGTTACCCTGGTCATTTTATGTGCAAGTGCTACCCTCGCCTAACCAGGAGATGGCTAGCTTGCCATGGGACATTGTCGGCACTAGCTTTATCATAGGTTTTATGATTCTTCTGGTTGGATTTATTCATTTTAGAAAAAAAGAATTCGTATAAGGAGGAAGAACTATGTTCTCCAACATTTTATCAGTTGAGCTTTTAAAAACGAAACGATCGGTTCTTTGGCCTCTAGCCCTTCTCGTCCCAAGTTTATCCATCTTCCTAGGGGTCGGAAATTTCCTTGTTAACGCAAGGGAATTCATCGGTCCAGATGATAATTTATGGGTTGAAGCATGGTCACAAGTTGTAATTTTTTACGGAATGATCTTTCTTCCCACTCTTGTTGGAATCTATGCCGTTACCATATGCAGGTTTGATCATTTAACAGGGGGATGGAAACAAATTTTAAGCTTTCCCATTTCACGCATCAAGCTTTATTTCGCTAAATTATTTATTTTATATTTACTGTTGGCCGTTACCCAGCTATCCTTAGTCGGTCAATATATTTTCATTGGTCACATCGTTGATCTCTCGGGAACGTTTGTATTAAAAGATTTTGTATTATATGGCCTATTTGGCTGGCTAGCTTCTCTACCGCTCGCTTCATTACAGCTATGGTTGGCCTTTAATTGGAGAAGCTTCGGACTCCCTCTTACAGTAAACATTGCCTTGACGATCCCGGTCTTAATGGTTAGTCAGACTCCGTATGCCTTTTACTATCCGTGGGCTCAGCCCTCGATGATGATGTCTCCAGCCTATGAACTTTTCCGACCTTCCTACGAAGAATTGTTCGCAGTATTTAGCGTATTACTTATTCTTTTTACTACCTTAGGGTTGCTCCACTTTAGAAGAAAAGAATTTGCGTAAGATCGAGTTTTACCTGTGAATATACATTGTTTTCTGCAAGAAAAAAATACAGAGTGTTGTAGTATATCAATATCAAAATTTTGTATAAATATACATATATGCGGTCTAGCCATCAAGGGCTTGACATGGATCCTCTGTAGCCATGATTCTTTAGCCAAGCGCCAGCTTCAATAGTTTTGGCAAAACCAAAAAAGGTTATCATGGCTCCCTCTCCATGTGTTGCCCCATATAACTGCATAAAGATTTTGCAATTCTCTGCACTTTTATGGTTCTTATGCGATCTTGGTGAAAGGAAGAGATTAATTGAGAAAATGAGGATGTAAATATCATTTTTTAACTCCATGTTATCAATTACTCAATTTTTCACCAAAAGAACGTAGACTCCACTTTTATTTTGCAAAAAACACCATTGGTTCTGATCAATGTAGCAGTTATCGATCACAATGTCTTCATGAGCATGGACATGAATCACTTTTGTTGCTACAACCGCAAAGTATGGTGCATAAGCTGGTACCTTCGTATCCATTACCTTTGCTTCGATCTGCAACGGACATTCCAAGATTCGGTCCGGTTGAACAGACACTGATGCTACAGGCGTTAAGCCGCTCCACCCATATTCATCGTTTTCAAATCTGAAACCGAGTTTTTCCTCCTCCTTCGGTACTTTGCGTTTACCTGTGAAGGGGACTAGTCGTTCTACTTTTTCCCATAGATTAGGATTCGGCAGATTGATCACACATTCAGCTAGCCTTTCCTAATTCTCAATGGCTTTCCCGCCAACCCCCAGGCCTAAAATGATGTGATTACCTAGGGTAAATGAATATTTACCGTTCCATCTTCATTTAACGTCGTAAGTAAAATGACTGGTATGCCGTAATATAAAATACTCGGTTTAATAATCGTCGTCTTCATATGACATATGCGAACATCCACTCCTCTATTTAATGTTTCTATTGAAATCGATAGACATTTCACCTATCATCGAAATATAAAATACAAGGAGCGAACAGAATGAATTGGATGAGGGAAGTTTTGAAGCGGAAGGAAGAAATCATCTCTGATGCCCAAACTTTTTTAAAAATTAAAAGTGTGCTTGATCCTTCAACAATAGGGGAGGGAGCGCCTTTTGGCACTGGGATCAGAAGGGCGTTAGAACATCTTTTGCAAAAAGGGGAAAAAGACGGGTTTCAAGTCAAAAATTTAGACGGATATGCCGGTCATATTGAAATGGGAAAAGGAAAGGAAATCGTCGGCGTCCTCTGCCATGTTGATGTCGTGCCAGAAGGGGACGGCTGGTCATTTGATCCTTACGGCGCAACGATCCATGATGGGAAAATATATGCCCGCGGTGCGTTGGATGATAAAGGGCCGACGATGGCAGTATACTACGCCATGAAAATTGTAAAAGAATTAGGTCTTCCGTTATCTAAGCGGGTGAGAATGATCATTGGCACTGATGAAGAAAGTGACTGGCGCTGTGTCGATCATTACTTTAAGCATGAAGAAATGCCTGACATCGGATTTGCGCCAGATGCTGATTTTCCAATTATTCATGCAGAAAAAGGGATAATCGATGCAGTGTTTTCGGTGAACAGCGTGAATAAACATGCAGCAGGAAAATATGTGTTAAAAAGCTTTTCTTCCGGCAGACGGTTTAACATGGTTCCTGATTTTGCGAAAGCTGTGCTTGGAAATGTCCAAAATTTTTCAGAGGTTGAAAAAAGCTTTAAGCAATTTTTATCAGCATCACAATTAAAAGGTCGAATGTATCAAAATGAAGAAGGTGCAGTCGCCGAGCTTGAAGGGATATCCGCTCATGCGATGGAACCTGATAACGGAAAAAATGCCGGGATTTATTTGGCGAATTTTTTGTCAGCATTGCCGCTGGATGGCGAAGGAAAAGGCTTTGTTGATTGGATTAATCGTTATTTTTATCAAGATACAAGAGGGAAAAAGCTGGATATCTCAACACAAGATGAAGTAAGCGGTGAGTTAACGGTGAATGTCGGAATTATTCATTACGAAAAGGGGAAAGAGAAAACCGTTAGCATTAATATCCGCTATCCTGTAACAAAAAAAGGGAGCGAGATTAAAGAAAAACTAGAAAAAATAGCTGGTTGCCAGCTTATTCACTTTTCCGATTCAGCTCCCCATTACGTAGAACAAAATCATCCGCTTATTCAAACATTGAAAAAAGTGTATGAAGAGCAAACAGGGCAAAAAGCGGAGCTCATCTCCATCGGCGGCGGCACTTATGCCAGATCTCTCAAGGCAGGAATCGCCTTTGGTCCGTTGTTTCCGGGAAGGGAAGACATCGCCCATCAAAAAGACGAATACATTTATATCGAAGACCTGTTAAAAGCGACAGCCATCTACGCTCAAGCGATTTATGAATTAGCCAAATAAGTGTCCTTTAGTCTACTAGCTTCAGACCAATAACAGAAACGATAATTAAGGCGATAAATGTTATTCTCCATTTGTCTTTCGGTTCATCGAATACATACATGCCGACGAGCGTGCTGCCGACAGTGCCAATACCTGTCCAGACTGCATAGGCAATGCTCATCGGAATTTCATTCATCGAAAGCGATAAAAAATATAAGCTTAAAATAAATCCGCCAATTAGCATAAAGAAGGATGAGAAGCTTGGCGACGTGTTCACTTTTGTTAATCCTGTTACGCCGATGACTTCGCAGCATCCTGCAATAATTAAAAATATCCAGCTCAAGATTTGTCACCTTCTTTTGCTTCCAATTTGCTTGTTTGATATTTCAGCCCGATGATTCCGCAAATTAGCGACAAAATAAATACCATTTTCATCGGGCTGAAATGGGCGTCGAATAAAATAATCTCACATAAAATTGTTCCTAAAGTGCCGAGTCCGACAAATATTGTATATACCGTTCCTGTCGGCAATTTTTTAGTTAAATAAAGAAGCAGCAAAAAACTTATGCAAATAGAGATCACGGTTAGCATCCATTCCAAAACATTGTCTGAGTGCTTTAAGCCGATGACCCACGCCACTTCAAAAATCGCCGAAACAACGATTAAAAACCAATTCATAAACAAATTCCCCCTTTCCATTGCAATCAAAAAAAGCCTGCGAGAAACCATAAGGTCATTCTCCCAGGCTTTTATCCTTCCGTGTACACAGCAATTTGTGCGTTTTCTCTCGGACCAGTCCAAACGAACGGCGCTTGCGGAACCCTAGAAAACTTTACATTATTGGATTCAATTATCTCACAGAAATAGTAAGAAGGCAATTTATAAACGGTTATTCAAATAAGAACAAATCGCTTGATAAATAGCGTTCGCCTGTATCAGCCGTCATGCACACGACAACATCATCAGGAGATAATCTTTTTGCAACTTGAATTGCGGCAAAACATGCAGCACCTGATGAAGGTCCCACTAATATGGCTTCTTCCTTGGCGAGTCTGCGGGTGATTTCGTACGCTTCATCGTCCTTCACTTTGTGTATTTCATCATAAATGTTCGTGTTTAATGTTTTAGGGATAAAGCCAGGACTTGTTCCGACAAGTTTATGCTTGCCAGGACTGCCCCCGGATAAAACAGGTGACCCAGCAGGCTCGACAACGTGAATGGTCATCTCAGGAAAATATTTTTTTAACGTTTCTCCCGTGCCGGTGATTGTTCCTCCTGTTCCAGACGTTGCAACAAAAGCGGAAAGCGGTTTTCCTATTTTTTTCATTGCTTCGACAATTTCTAAAGCTGTTGTTTTCCGGTGGGCATCTGGGTTGGCAGGGTTTTCAAACTGCATCGGTATGAAGCTGTTCGGTATTTCCTTTACCAGTTCTTGCGCCTTTTTAATCGCACCGGGCATTTTCTCGTCCCCAGGCGTTAATACAACTTCAGCTCCGTATGCTTTCAGCAAATTGATCCGTTCTTCTGTCATGGTGTCCGGCATGACAATAATTGCCCGATATCCTTTGGCGGCCGCATTCATGGCGAGCCCAATGCCAGTGTTGCCGCTTGTCGGTTCAATAATTGTAGCTCCCGGTTTTAACAAACCTTGTTTTTCAGCTTCTACGATCATATTATAAGCAGCTCTGTCCTTAACGCTGCGGGTAGGATTAAAATACTCAAGCTTTACATAAATATCTGCGCCGTTTTTCGGGCTAATTCTGTTTAATTTGACTAATGGAGTTTCTCCTATTAAATCAGCGATATTATGAACTACGCGCATTCAAAACACTTCCTTTTGATATAGTCCATCCATATCATATCATAATTTATACGGACAGAAAAACTCGGATATACAAAGAATGCGCAGTTTTTGCTACAATATGTTCGAAAGTGAGGATAGAAAAAAATGCAAAAACATTATTTTCTTGCATTGGATGTTCCGATTGAAACGGCAAAAAGTATTACAAAATGGATATCAGCGAATCAAGATCGGTGGCACTTTTCGCGTTACGTCCATCCTTTTGACTATCATGTAACATTAGTGTTTTTAGGGAATGTTGATGCAAAGAGGCTTGCTTTGCTGTCAGAAAGCTTGCTTGAGCCCTGCCGGAAAATTCCGTCTTTTTCACTTGAACTTTCAGAGGCAGGAATTTTTGGGAAACGGGAACATCCGCGAATTTTATGGGTAGGCGTGAAAGAAAACGAGTTATTATACCAGTTGCGAAATGAAGTTTATAATACGTGCAAAGCTTTCGATTTCTCTTTAGATGAACGTCCGTTTAGACCTCATATTACTGTCGCCAGAAAATGGGAAGGACAGCTTTCATTTTCCTTGGGGGAGAAAAGCGCCCCATATTTGTTAAACGAACATTTTCATGTGGGTTCTGTTACTTTATTCCAAACGAATATTGACCAAACGCCTAAATATGAAGCGATCAAACAAATTCCTCTTGGAGGATAATGAGAGGAGTAAGGGGTAAAAAAATTGAAAATATTTAATTTGATATGGCAAATAGGTTTGTTGTATGTCATTTATGTTATTGGCACGTTCCTTCAAAAATTGTTTCATTTAATGATTCCAGGAAGCATTATAGGCATGTTGATTCTTTTCGCTCTTTTGCATTACGAGCCTTTTCAAAATTTAGTGAAAGACGGATGCTCTTTTTTAGTCAAGAATCTTGCCCTTTTATTTATTCCTGCGACAGTTGGGGTGATGGAATATTTTTCGCTGTTCCAATCAAAAGGTATCTGGACAGTATTCATTGTCATTATTAGCACGGTGCTGGTGATGTCCATTTCATCTTTTGTCAGCCAGATGACCGCTGCCAAAAAAAAGCAGGCTGCTGGGCAGAATGGGAGTGATCAAAGCTTATGAAAATAATAGTCTCCATCTTAATGATACTTGCTACAGTGCTGATTTATTGGCTAATGGTTAAATTGTACAATAAAATCCATATTCCATTATTAGTTCCGATTGCCACTTCAACATTTGTCATCATTAGTTTATTGATTACATTTCATATTTCGTATCATACGTACATGTATGGAGGAAAATGGATTGATGAGCTTCTAGGCCCTGCCGTAGTCGCGCTGGCATTCCCGCTGTACAAGCATCGATCAACATTGAAAAAGTACGCTGTATCAATTGTTTTGAGCGTTGTCGTCGGCACGATTATCGGGCTGTGTTCAGGAATTATGATGGCTGTTTTACTCGGAATAGATAAGGAACTGATTCTTTCGCTTGCGCCCAAATCGGTCACTTCGCCGATAGCTATGGATATCACAGACATAATTGGAGGTAATCCTACCCTTGCTGCAGTTTATGTCATGATAGCAGGAATATTTGGTGCGATGTTTGGACCTTATTTATTGAAATTACTTCGCATACATCATCCAATTGCTATTGGGATCGGATATGGTACAGCTTCCCACGGAATTGGCACAGCGAAGGCAGCAGAATACGGCAGTCTGGAAGGAGCAATCGGTTCGATTTCGATGACGTTAAGCGCTATATTTGCTTCCATTATCTGCCCGTACGTTGTTCAGCTATTTTTGTAGAGATAAAGAGGAGATGACGCGATCTTGGCTCAGTTGATTAAAATGGAGGATTATATATCAAGGTATGAAATAGATCTAAATCGTTATGCCAATCAATTTATCCGCTTGAAAAAACAACAGTGGGAAGTAATTAAAAAAAGGTTTGAGAGTATCCAATTTGCTCATTCAACCTTAGATAGTGAAAAACAATTGTTTTTAGATCGGATTTTCAACTCCCAGCTTGTATGGGCAAGCTCTACCATTCGGGAAATTTCCCCGATGGATGAAGCTTTTGAAAAGGATTCGCTGCTCAAATATTTTTTGCAGCGGTTTCCTGACACTTATTTTGTCATGTATTATCCGATTTTTCTTATTAAAAAAGCCTCTGTCCAAGGAGAAATTATCATCATTCGGCCAACAGATATCGTATGCCTTACCGCATTAGAATATAAAGAAAACAACGTATTAATCGGTACAAAACAGAAATTTTGGCTGAAACGGGACGATCAAGGCGAGAAAAAAATATTATCTCCCATTATCGGATTGGAGCGGACAGCAAATATAGTAAAACAGATTTTATCAAATGCGGAGGTTGACTTTCCAATTCGAAAAATATTATTAAACAGAACGGGATATATACATGCTTCAGAGCTGCCGGCAGATATTGAAATAGTTGATGTGAGAAGCTACGACGACTGGTTTCAAAATATGCGGCGCCAGCCTTCTCCTTTTAAAAATATGCAACTAAAAGCTGTAAAGGCTCTTTTAGCATCATGTGCAACAAATGCGGTAAAACGATTTAATGAATGAATTTTTTGAAAATGTTCGATTACATGTTGTTCTTTATGGAAGTATGAGGGTATGTTTTTACTTTTTCTTGACGAAAAAGACTGTTAGAAGATAAAATTTATTATGGATAGCTATTGGAAACATCTCATTCAATTCAATAGCTGTCTTTTTTATTGCGCAGGGTGAATCTACTAACGAAATGTGGGCTTGAAATTGAAGGTGAATTGGTTGGAAGACGTATTAGGTAGCGATTGGGAAATATCTCCGGCAGGAGGAGCGACAGGAGAAGCCTTTTATGCTGAAAAAAATGGAAAAAAACTGTTCTTAAAACGCAATTCTTCGCCGTTTTTAGCTGTTTTGTCAGCGGAAGGAATTGTTCCTAAGCTCGTTTGGACGAAAAGAATGGAAAACGGTGATGTGATTACGGCGCAGCATTGGCTAAACGGGCGCGGTTTAAAACCGAAAGATATGAAAAACGAGCACGTTGCGGAGCTCCTAAAGAAAATCCATCGGTCGTATGAACTACTTGATATGTTAAAACGTTTAGGAAAAGAGCCGCTCTCGCCTGAAACGCTGCTTGAAAATGTAAAAAAAGCAGCGAATTTGGAGCTTTTGGAGCTTCCGGTTATTCGACAAGCACTATGTTATTTGGAACAAAACGTGACAGAGGTGCAGCATAAAGAAGCTGTTGTTTGCCATTGTGATATTCATCATAACAACTGGCTTTTATCTGAGGACAACCAATTGTATTTAATCGATTGGGATGGAGCAATGATTGCCGATCCGGCGATTGATTTAGGAATGCTGTTATATACTTACATTCATGAAAGTGAATGGGATGAATGGCTGAAAAAATACGGAGCTGATTTAACGGACGATTTAAAAGTTCGCATGCATTGGTATATGTTAGCTCAAGTCATTTTGTCCATCTCTTTTTTGAGAAAGAAAAACAATGAAAAAGAAATGGCGGAGCAGCTGGAATTTTTAAATGCTTTGCTTAGGAAAGGGCATTGATATCCTCAAGCCATTGAGTCAACTGCCCTTGATGTGAGGCGATAAAATCGGTTATATCGCTGGAATTTTTCCCGTTTTGGCAATAAGTATATATTGTTTCAAGCGATTGCTTTAACTGATCATTAACTTCAGCATTGGCCATTAATGACCGAATGAGGCGCTCTAATTGCTCATATTCCGCTACTGATCCGCAGCATTCACTTTCATGTTCAGATAAAATATCTTTCAGAAGCATCAGTTGATCACGATAATTCAATTGCATTCATTCTCACCCCATTTCTTTATTGATTAGAATATACATCATTTCGATTTCTATACAATAAAGAGCCGTTCAGTATACGGCTCTTTTGACATAGTAAAAAAATAAACAGAGGTGGAATATGCGTTTAAGAAATAAGCCTTGGGCCGGAGATTTTTTAAGAAATCATCCCCAATTTGTTATACAGCAGCCTTTTGAATGGAAAGGGAAATGGAACGATTTGTTCGGGAATGAGCATCCCGTTCATATAGAAGTCGGCACCGGCAAAGGACAGTTTATTGTCGGTATGGGGAAGCAAAATCCGCATATTAATTATATCGGCATTGAGCTTCAGGAAAGCGTCCTCGTCTCGGCTTTAAAAAAATTAAAAGAAGAGGAACTTCCGAATGTAAAGCTTATGAACGTAAATGCGAGCCAGTTAGCTGAAATTTTTGCGAAAGGCGAGGTTGAGCGAATCTATTTAAATTTTTCAGATCCTTGGCCAAAAAAACGCCATGCGAAGCGGCGCTTGACACATCATTCCTTTCTTTCCATTTTTGAGAGCATTTTAGCTGATGAAGGTGAAATTCATTTTAAAACGGATAACCAAAGGCTGTTTGAATATTCGCTTGTCAGTTTTTCCGAATACGGATTTTTATTGAAATGGGTAAGTTTAGATCTTCACCAAAGTGATTTTACAGACAATGTAATGACGGAATACGAAGAGAAATTTTCCAAAAAAGGACAAAAGATTTATAGGGCGGAAGTGAAATTGCGAAAGTGAAAATTCGGTAAAGACAAACATCCCTGCACGATAGTGTGCGGGATGTTTTTTTTGATAAAAAATGGAATCTTCGAGGGATGAATCTTCTGCATTCTTCAGTCTTTTGCTTAAGCAAAAACTTTAGGCGAATTGATTTGTTTCGTACACGTGAGGATTCCGTAAGCACATTTTTAAAATGTTCAGATTTATCGTTTCATTTTTATTCGTCATTCGATCTTCGAGAAAGGAGAAAGCCAGTCTTTTACGCGGCGCCTCGCCGCAAACATCGAGGCCGATCACTTTTTTTTCATTTAATATTGTCCGCAAATAAAAAAGCAATGTTGCAGCACTCATTGTACCTTGGTCCCAGTTTGTCACCGCCTCCCCTTTTTTTAAAACATCTTTGTCGATGCTAATATAAACAAAATCATTTTGTATTTGTTGAATTTGTTGTAAAATATACGGATGATTTTCAGGTGTATACGGGATGACCTTGACTTTTTCTATTTCTTGTTTTTCTGTCCATTTTGGACCGATGATAATGGCTTTTGTTAAAAAAGGATTGTCTTTTAGCGCAAAAGATAACCATGAGCCGCAAGAAATTGGCATGTTCCTCCCGATTGCAGAATCGTCTAAGTCTGTATGATGGTCAAATAGAAGAAGGGTAAACGGAAGTTTTATTTCATTCAACAGGAGATATGTAACATAGTGATAATCGCCGCTGCCGATGAACGTAATTCCTTTTTGCTTGCGGCTCAACAGCTTTCTTTTTATTACTTTTAACGATTGTCCGTCACAAAACAGCCGGGTTCCTTCTAAATCAGTGAAATCAATGCATTCGTGAGAATACGATTGTAATTTTCTTTGATAATGGTATGTTTCATCAAAATGTAAAATCGTCACACCTTTTTTAACAATCCCCATTTTTTTCACTCCCCAAAGAGACAAAGAAATTTGTTTTCTCTGTTTCTTGTTAAGAGGAAAGCTGATTTACATGTAAAATGGTTCCGCTCGATGCATCGACAATAACTTCAAACTGTTCAGTTTTCCCTTTATAAAAACGGCTGATTCCTGCCTCATACACTTTATAAGATATATCATTTTTTTCATAATCTTGCGGGATGGTGTAAATCCAGGATCCGTTGATCGGGCCTTTTTGTTTAAAAGCTTTTTTCACCGATTCAAGTGCTTTTTCCGGCGAAAGAAACGGCTTTTTATATTCGTTTTTTAATACATATCCGACGGCAATCCCTGCTGCGAAGCCGATCAGGAAATTTTTCCATTTCACAATCTTCCCTCCTTAAACAATTTACTATTAGTATAACGCAGTTTTGTTACATTTGTGGAATATACATTCATCATTCGCTAAAATAAGTTTATACATATTTTGTGTACGTGATGGTCTAAATTAAGCTAAAGAAGGGGATATAAACATGAACAACGAAACGTTGGATTTATTTAAAACATTAACAGAGCTGCCGGGTGCATCAGGCAATGAACACGCTGTTCGCTCATTTATGCGCAAAGAGCTAGAAAAATATGCAGATGAGATCGTTCAAGACAAACTCGGCAGCATTTTTGGAGTGAAAAAAGGCAGTGAGGATGGACCAACTATAATGGTTGCAGGCCATATGGACGAGGTAGGCTTTATGGTCACATCTATTACAGAAAATGGAATGATCCGCTTTCAGCCGCTGGGAGGATGGTGGAGTCAGGTTTTGCTGGCGCAGCGCGTGCAAATTATAACTGAACGCGGTCCGGTGATCGGCGTGATCGCATCCATCCCTCCGCATTTGCTCAATGAGGAAGTTCGGAAAAAGCCGATGGAGATTAAAAATATGCTGATTGATATCGGCGCTGATAATCGCTCAGATGCGGAAGCCATAGGAATCAAGCCAGGACAGCAAATTGTTCCGGTCTGCCCGTTTACGCCGATGGCTAATTCGAAAAAAATTTTGGCAAAAGCTTGGGACAACAGGTATGGATGCGGGCTGGCCATTGAGCTGTTGAAAGAAGTGAAAGATGAAACATTGCCAAACGTTTTGTATTCTGGAGCGACTGTCCAGGAAGAAGTAGGGTTAAGGGGAGCGCAAACGGCCGCCAATTTGATTAAGCCGGACATCTTTTTTGCATTGGATGCGAGTCCTGCCAACGACATGAGCGGGGACAAAAACGAATTTGGTCAGCTTGGAAAAGGAGTTCTGCTGAGAATTTATGATCGGACAATGGTCACTCATCGGGGAATGCGGGAATTTATTCTTGACACAGCTGAAACAAACAATATTCCATATCAATATTTTACATCCCAAGGCGGAACAGATGCAGGCCGAGTACATATTTCTGGCAGCGGTGTGCCTTCAGCGGTAATCGGAATATGCGCCCGATATATTCATACTCATGCTTCGATGATCCATGTCGATGATTATTTAGCAGCAAAAGAATTGCTTGTGAAGCTCATAAAAGCTTGCGATCGATCCACTGTTGAAAAGATTAAGCAAAACGTTTAACATAAAACATTCCGGAGGGAAAAAATGAATGTCGCAATCGGATCGAAAAACCTGGCGAAAATCAATGCGGTGAAGGAGACCTTTTCTCTTTTGGAAGAGAAGAACATGGAATTCATCTCAGTTGATGTTCCATCCGGGGTTTCAACACAGCCATTTTCCGATGAGGAAACATTGCAGGGGGCATTAAATCGGGCAAAAAATGTCTTTGAAAAAGTTAAACCGGATCTTTCGGTTGGTCTTGAGGGGGGTGTGGATGTTACACCTCGCGGATTGTTTTTATGCAATTGGGGTGCATTAATTGATAAAGATGGAAATGAATATATTGCTGGAGGGGCGAGAATCCCGCTCCCGAATGAATTTCTTGAGCCGTTGAAAAAAGGCTTGGAGCTTGGAGATGTAATGGATGCATATGCGAAAAAAAGAAATGTGAGACATCGAGAAGGAGCAATCGGAATCTTTACAAACGGCTTTATCGACCGGAAAGAAATGTTTGCACATATCGTGAAGCTGTTAATAGGACAATATCAATTTTCCAAAAAAAAATTAACTTTGATCGGCTAAAGGCATGCGAGTTAGTAGCTTTTTTTGCTGAGATTTGTTACGATGCCAATGAAAAAAGATAAAAGGAGACTTGCAGAGATGGAAAACATTCAATCTGTTGATCATTTTTGGGAGCTTACGAAAGGAAAAAATGCTTTATTTGTATTTTCGGCTGATTGGTGTCCAGATTGCGGGTTTATTAAGCCGCATCTTCCTGAATTGGAAAAGGAGAATCCGCAGTTCGCATTTTATTATGTCGATCGGGATGAATATATCGATTTATGTGCAGAATTAAATGTTTTTGGCATCCCAAGCTTTATCGCATTTAACGAGGGAAAAGAGATCGGACGCTTCGTCAGCAAAGATCGGAAAACAAAAGAGGAAGTTCAGCAATTTTTAGATGGCTTAAATCTTTAATATAAAGAAAATAAAAAGGAGATGATCAGCCTTATGAATTCTGAACAAATGGTCGAATTGTTAAAAGAGAAGTTAAATGATTACTCATTTCACTTTTCATTTAATCGAAAAAAGGATACGTTAAGAATCGAAGATCCAGAATTGAAAAAAGGGCTGACACTCTCCTTGCCAGGTATTATTTCAAAATGGAACGAAAAAAAAGAAAAAGCGATTGATGAATTCGTTTATTACATAACCGAGTCTCTCTCAGCTATGAAAAATGAAGGTGCATTAAGCGGCAAGGAAAAACAGATTTATCCTGTCATTCGCTCAACTTCCTTTCCGGTTGAGTCGAATGGCGTTCCTCTTATTTTTGAGGATCATACTGCTGAGACCCGCATTTATTATGCCCTTGATCTCGGAAATTCGTATCGCCTAATTGATGAACAGATGATGAAGAAGGAGAATTGGACGCGCCAGCAATTGAAGGAAATGGCTGCCTTTAATTTGCGTTCATTGCCGACAAAAGTAAAAGAAGATAAGGTCGCAGGCAATGTTTTTTATTTTTTTAATTCAAATGACGGCTACGATGCCAGCAGGATTTTAAATGAGTCAATTTTAAAAGAATATGAATCAAAAGTTCAAGGGGATATGACTGTCAGCGTCCCTCATCAAGACGTGCTGATCATAGGCGACATTCGAAATGAAACGGGTTATGACGTGCTGGCACAGCTGACGATGAGCTTTTTTACAAATGGGAGGGTGCCGATTACGGCTTTATCCTTTATTTATGAAAACAAAAAGCTCGAACCGATCTTTATTTTGGCAAAAAACCGCAGAAAACTGACGAAAGGAGACGATGACAAGCAATGAATGTATTTTACAATAAAGAAGGAATCGGCGATGTACTCATCATCTCTTTAAAAGATATACCGTATGAACAGAAGCGGTTTGAAAGAAAAGGAGATGTTGTAAAAATATTTGATGCTGAAACTAATGAAACAGCAGGCTTCAACATTTTTCAGGCAACTTCTTATTTTTCGCTTGACGGAAACGGCCAATTAGATGTAACGGCAGAAATGGTGGAAAAGATCAATCAAACAATTGCGCAAAACGGTTTTTCAGATAAGCTGGAGGCGGATTTATCACCGAAATTTGTCGTTGGCCATGTATTGGAAAAAGAAAAGCATCCGAACGCTGACAAATTAAGTGTATGCAAAGTCGATGTGGGGGATGAAGTGCTTCAAATTGTTTGCGGGGCACCGAATGTTGCGGCTGGACAAAAAGTTGTTGTTGCAAAGGTAGGAGCGGTTATGCCAAGCGGAATGGTGATAAAAGAAGCTGAACTAAGAGGCATTTCCTCGAGCGGCATGATCTGTTCGGCAAAAGAATTAAACCTGCCCAATGCACCAAAGGAAAAAGGGATTCTTGTATTGGAAGATAGTCGAAAGCCAGGGGAGCCGTTTTTTAAGTAAAAATGCGATAAAATTTCAAAAAGCACGCGGAAAACATTTTGTTTGCTGCGTGTTTTTGTGCGCCCGGCATGTATATGAACTATAGGGTGTAAGTCCCGAACCCCGAAGACAGAAGTAGAGGTTAGCCAAGAGCAAGGGTGTCCGTGGTGACGCGGAATCTGAAGGAAGCTGGAGGCAAAACACCGGTCCGAGGAACACGAACCTCATATAAGGCTAGGTATGATTGAGTGAGTTTGCAAAACAAAACAAAGCTCTTTCTGTCGAAGGTCATATCGAGTAAATGAGGCGGATAGATGGTGTGAAAGTGCATGTACTTACCCGGGGAGGTCTGGTGGATATGTGAAGTACGCTTCATAACCTACTTAGTGATAAGTAGCTGAACCGTCAGAAGTCAGCAGAGGTCATAGTATTAGTTGGTCTAGAACAACTAAGAAGGACCGAACAATTAAGAGAGAATAGCCCTTGGCATTCAGTGAGTCATGATGAACACAGAAAACGTAGTACCTCACTTGAGGGAGGAAGCGGTGAATCCCGTGGGAGACCTCTTGGAGGGTGGAGTGACCACTGGCATAAAGAGAACAGCTATTCACGGAAGTTATGAAAACTTGCGTCAATTATCTTAATGGAACCGCCGTATACCGAACGGTACGTACGGTGGTGTGAGAGGACGGGAGTTAATCGCTCCCTCCTACTCGATTATATGATGATTTATTAATTTTTGACTCATTTTAAATCATGATTCAACCGTTCCACTGAATGAAATGAGCGGTGATCAGGAAAATAGCAGATAATCCAAACCAAATTAAAAATAATGGTGCATAAAAGCGAACCCATTTTTGCCATGAAACTCCAGCTAGTGCTAGTGCAGCCATAAAATATCCTGAAGTTGGAAATAATATGTTGCCTAGCCCGTCTCCAAATTGGTAGGCCAAAACAGCTGTTTGTCTCGTAACTCCGATTAAATCAGAAAGCGGAGCTAAAATCGGCATAGTAACTAATGCTTGTCCGCTGCCTGACGGAATTAAAAAGCTAAATAGCATTTGGACAATAAACATCCCAATGACACTAAATGTTCCTGGTATTTCGCCTACTATCGTTCCTAGTGTATGGACAATGGTGTCCATTATTTGTCCGTCTTCCATAACTACTGATACTGCTCTGGCAATACCAACAATGATTGCCCCAACTAAAACTTCACGAAAACCGTCATTAAATGCTTCGCAAATATCGTTTAATGTTAATCCAGCGATCAGACCTACAACCACACCCATTATAATGAACAGTCCAGCCATTTCTAACATAAACCAGCCTTGAGTTAAAACACCGTACACTAATAAGACAAAAAAGGATAACAATGCAAAAGAAGCAGCTTTTTGTTTTTTATTCATTTCATTCCTTTTGGATACAGATTGATTGAAGTACATATTCCTTTTAGCATGATCGTCTTTATATACTAAGCTTGCTTCGGGATTCTTTTTAACTTTTTTAGCATATTGCATAATGTAAATCATTCCTGCTAAAACAAAGACAACGAAAGCCGCTATGCGAAATTCTATACCTGAGTATATTGGAAGTCCTGCAATTTTTTGACCTAAACCAGTATTAATCGGGTTAAGAAAGCCTGTCATAAAACCAGCAGTAGTTGCAACTAAAGCAACCGCCGCCGCCACCATTGAATCAAATCCTAAAGCAATAAATAGGGGGAGAATTACAGGTATATAAACTAAACTAAGTTCTTGCGTTCCAATTAAACTGCATATAATTGCGAATACAGTCATTAAAACTGGAATTAACACAATACAATTGGAAGCAAATGTTTTTGCTAGTTTCTCTACTCCTATTTCTATAAGTCCTGTTTTTCGAATAACGGCAAATGTACCGCCGATGATCAAAGTGAAAAAAACGACATCACTTGCTGCAACTAATCCTTTTGGGACTGCCATCATAAATTCAACAGGACTTACAGGTGCTGCTTCAACAAAATCAAATGAGTTTGGATCAATCGTTGTTCTTCCTTCAGGTCCTGGAATACGTTCATAAACGCCAGCAGGTACAAAATAAGTAGCGGCTGTAGCAAGAATTATTAAAACAAACAATATGACATAAATATGAGGCATTCTTAATTTCTTTTTCTCCAATTGTGGTTTTTGATTAATAAAAGCTGCATTTTTTACACCTTTTTCAGCTTCCATTTTTTATCCCTCCTCCTCTGTTTGTGACAATTCATGTTCGTTTTTATAACATAATAATTTGTGGTAGCTATTCTGTCATTGGTTATTTTCACTGAAAATGAACTATTTTTTTGTAAAATCTATTAAATTTTACAATTATTTTAATTTGAAAAGCGAAATCATGTTATAAAAAATAACATAAAATTATTTAAGTTTTCAAAAAGTGCTGATTGATATAGAGGTATGGATCGGATGTACGAGCGAAAAAGGGAAGTTAATAAAAACTTATTGAATGTGATAAGAAAACGAAAACAACGAATTTTCAAAAAAGTCTTCCAATCTGTATTAATCTGTTATATATTAAAAATGTAATTTAAAAACTGTTTTATAACAAGGTAGGTGAGGAAACGTGAAGGCTAGTGCAGCATCTAGGCTGGAAGTGAAGGGAACTCTTCTGCCTTCTTACAGGGAGATTTTAACGAACGAAGCCCTTCAGTTCGTCGAAAAGCTTGAACAAACATTTGGTTCAAGAAGAATCGAGCTGCTTGAACTGAGGAAAGAACGGGAAAGGCGAATTAATGAAGGGGAGAAGCCGTCGTTTTTAAAGGAGACGGAACATATTCGAAAAGGGGACTGGACGATACCGCCTGTTCCAAAAGATTTGCAGGATCGCAGAGTTGAAATTACTGGACCTGTCGACCGGAAAATGATTATCAATGCCTTAAATTCAGGCGCAAAAGTTTTTATGGCGGACTTTGAAGATGCCACATCACCGACTTGGGAAAATATTGTGGAAGGACAAATTCACTTAAGGGATGCGGTCAACAAAACGATTGAATATGTGAATGAAAACGGAAAGGTATATAAGCTGAATGAAGAAACGGCAACGCTGATCGTGCGGCCGAGAGGACTCCATCTAGAAGAAAAACATGTCCTATTGGACGGAAAACGGATTTCAGGCAGTCTGTTTGATTTTGGCCTTTATTTCTTCCACAATGCAAAAGAACTGATCAAAAGAGGAAGCGGACCTTACTTTTATTTGCCGAAGCTGGAAAGCCACTTAGAAGCCAGATGGTGGAACGATGTTTTCTGTTTCGCGCAAGATGAATTGGGGGTAAAGCGGGGGACGATTAAAGCGACCGTTCTGATTGAAACGATATTGGCCGCGTTTGAAATGGACGAAATATTATACGAGCTGAAAGAGCATTCAGCTGGATTGAATTGCGGCAGATGGGATTATATTTTCAGCTATCTGAAAAAATTCCGAAACGATCAAAACGTCATTTTACCTGATCGGGCGCAAGTAACGATGACGGTTCCGTTTATGAGGGCGTATTCTCTGCTCGCGATTAAAACGTGCCATCGCCGGAACGTTCATGCCATTGGAGGAATGGCTGCGCAAATTCCGGTTAAAGATGATCCGGTGAAAAATGAAGAGGCGTTCCAAAAAGTGCGCGCTGATAAAGAGCGGGAAGCGAAAGATGGACACGATGGCACATGGGTGGCACATCCTGCGCTTGTACCGGTTGCCAAAGAAATTTTTGACCAATATATGAAACAACCTAACCAGATTGATAAACAGCTAGATGTTGAGATTTCAGCAGAACAGCTTCTTGAAGTCCCGGAAGGAACAATTACAGAGCAAGGATTAAGAACGAACATTGATGTCGGCATTCGTTATCTTGCATCATGGCTTTCTGGAAGAGGAGCTGCACCTATCCACAATTTGATGGAGGATGCTGCAACGGCAGAAATTTCAAGGGCACAGGTATGGCAATGGATTCGTCATCCAAAGGGGGTGTTGGAGGACGGACGGAAGGTTACAATAGAGCTTTATGAAAAAATTAAGCAGGAAGAGCTGGAAAAAATAAAACAAGAGTTTGGTGAAGAAGCCTATCAAAAAGGGCGTTTTGATGAAGCGGCGAAATTGTTTGATGAGCTTGTGAGAAATGATGAATTCGTAGATTTTCTGACGCTTCCAGGCTATGAAAGATTAAATTAAAAAATATTTCAAAAAAGGGGAGAGAAAAGATGACATTACAAGAAAAAGCGAGACAATTGCAAGAAAGCTGGGAGAAAGATGAACGCTGGAAAGGGATTACACGCCCTTATTCGGCTGAAGATGTGTTGAAGCTTAGAGGTTCCATTGAAATCGAATATACTCTTGCCAGAAGAGGAGCAGAAAAATTTTGGAATTTAATGAAAACTGAGGAATACGTAAATGCCCTCGGAGCTTTGACAGGAAATCAAGCTGTCCAACAAGTAAAAGCCGGATTAAAAGCAATTTACTTAAGCGGCTGGCAAGTGGCAGCAGATGCTAATCTTGCGGGGCAAATGTATCCGGATCAAAGCTTGTATCCTGCTAACAGTGTGCCGCATGTCGTAAAGCGGATTAATCAAGCTTTGCAGCGGGCAGATCAGATCCATCATATGGAAGGGGATCATTCAATTGATTGGTTCGTTCCAATTGTTGCGGATGCTGAAGCTGGATTTGGCGGTCAGTTGAACGTTTTTGAATTGATGAAGGCGATGATTGAAGCAGGAGCAGCTGCTGTTCACTTCGAGGATCAATTGTCTTCTGAGAAAAAATGCGGCCATTTAGGCGGAAAAGTTTTGCTCCCGACACAAACAGCTATTCGCAATTTGATTGCTGCAAGACTGGCTGCTGATGTGATGAATGTTCCGACTGTTATCATTGCTCGTACTGATGCCAATGCGGCTGATTTGATCACAAGCGACATCGATGACAGGGATAAAGAGTTTATTACTGGGGAACGGACACAGGAAGGATTTTTCCGCACTCGCGCTGGTCTTGATCAAGCAATTGCTAGAGGTTTGGCATATGCGCCATACGCAGACATGATTTGGTGTGAAACATCTGAACCTAATTTGGAAGAAGCACGGAAGTTTGCTGAGGCTATTCATAAAGAATTCCCAGGCAAGTTATTGGCATATAACTGCTCACCTTCCTTTAATTGGAAGAAAAAGCTTGATGACGATACTATCGCACGTTTCCAAAAGGAAATTGCTTCTTACGGCTACAAGTTCCAATTCGTTACTTTAGCTGGATTCCATGCATTGAATTACAGCATGTTTGAACTTGCACGCAAGTATAAAGATCATGGAATGGCTGCCTACTCTGAACTTCAGCAAGCCGAATTTAGAAGCGAACAGTATGGTTATACAGCAACACGGCATCAGAGGGAGGTTGGAACTGGTTATTTTGATGAGGTTGCCCAAGTGATTACTGGAGGTACTTCTTCTACAACCGCTTTAAAAGGGTCTACGGAAGCTGAACAATTTACCACAGCTTAATTGACTGGCCATAATCATTACCTTCACATAGATTGAGCCAATCCTCTGGGATTGGCTTTTTTTATCATTTAACGCACCCATTTCGCATATTCTTTGGATAGCTCCATAAATTTTTCTCTATCTTTTCGGTCCAGAGCATCATTAATTTTGTCTTCCAGCATTTTTTTTCGATGATTGAACCATGCTTCGTCCAGAATCATTTGGATGTATACATCCATCATGAAGTTTTCTGGATTTTCCTTCACAGAACGGGTCTTCATCAGTTCGGAATAAGATTTCCGGTTTTCCATAACCCATCACCTCTGATGCCTTTTTTATATTATATGGATTTCGGAAGGAAAAATCAACTTATAATTTGTAATTTTTAGAAAAATTATATTAACAATAACATCTTACCTTGATCTAATGCTTTGTATTTAAAAAATTTTAAAAAAATATAGAAATTTTGGAATTTTTATGATAGATTTGAATCAGTGAAAAAGAACTATTATATAGAAAAAATTAGGAGGTAAGAATTCTAGTGAGTACGAAGCAGTTTGAGGCAGAAAAATGTATTGTAAATGGGGAAACAATGGCAATTTTGCCTTTTAGAAAAGAACATCACTTGTACGCTAAAATTTTGGAAACTAGCGGAGAGCGCATAGTACCTATTCGACCTGTTTATGTTATTGATCAAAGCTGCCGTTATTATGGTTCAAGCTTTAAAGGAAGAGTTGAAGGATCAAAAGGGCTGCTTGGCATAACAAAAAAGCTTCCGATTGTCATTGATCCTGCCAATTCCCTTTATTTTTTTCCTACTCATTCACCCGCAAGGCATCAGTGCGCCTGGTTTTCCCATTCCCACATTTCCCGCTTTATGAAAACAGATTCGAATTGTACGGAAGTCATATTCCGTAACGGTCAGAAAATAGTTGCTGACATATCTCCATCTTCTTTTTCCCATCAATTTTATAAAACGGCACATCTTCGAACGATTATCTCTTCAAGAATTGAGCAGGAGCAGCGCCGCATGAACACAATCCTTTTTCCGAAGGAGCAGCATGCATATATTTATGAACAGCTCGTTCGCGAATTCAGAAAAGAAGATGGATAAGCTTTATCTTCCGGCACGCAAGCTGTCAATTTGCGTGCTTTTTTCCGTGTTAGAAAATGGGGGAGATTTCATTTTTTCTGTTATAAGGGGACAGGCATTCAACGGGCGAAACAAATAGTCCTGTTCCCTCATCTTCTGTAGCGAACGGTTTGGCCGTTGTCTTTCTTTTAAGATAAAAAGTCTAAGAGGTTGGAATGCCAGATTTTTTTTCAGTTTTAAACAAATAATGTTCAATCAGTTCATTTACTTTATTTCGGATTCTTGGATTGAAGTAGCTGTGGTGTTCTTCGTAGCCGTTATAGTAGAAAGTGTACGTTGTGAATGCTTCATCCTGTTTGGCTTTTAAAACTTTCACCTTTTGTCTGCGCAATTCTTTGCGAACCTCTGCCAAATCTTTTTGTACAAGCTTTAACGCCTCTTCAATTAGATGCAAATAAGGATCTTTCAGCTTGAATGGACTTTTTTTTACGACATTCATGTCTTTGTTCAGCACCGTAGCAGTCATCGGTAAGTAGATCGACTGTTCAATCAAATGGCGAATGTCGGTTGGTATTTTCGACATAGGGAATACCTCGCTTCAAAAGGAACGTATGTTCTGTTTTTTATTATAAAACAGGAAAATAAATCATTTCAATTAATTTTTTTCGGCAAAATTTTTCAACTTATGCTCAAAAGGTGTAAAATAAAAGGAGATGTTGAAGTAAGGAGTTAAGATATGGATGTCATTGCATTTTTCGATTCCATTACATTAGAAGATGTTGAACGAATCTTTAAAGAATACCGAGCGCTCGGACCTCTCCCAGGGATTCTGCTTCCGATGCTTGAGGCTTTTTTTCCGTTCTTGCCTCTTATTCTGTTTGTAATTGCGAACGCTAATTCATTCGGACTTTGGTTCGGCTTTTTGTACTCGTGGATCGGTTCATCGGCAGGCGCATTGCTCGTGTTTTTTTTAGTGCGAAAGTTTGGCCGGAAGCGTTTTTTAAATTTTTTAAGCAGACATGAAAAAGTAAGACGAATGATGAACTGGGTCGAACGGCACGGCTTTGCTCCTTTATTTTTAATGCTCTGTTTCCCTTTTACGCCTTCTGCGCTTGTAAATGTAGTAGCCGGCCTTTCCAAAATCAATGTGTGGCAGTTTGCGCTCGCTGTTTTATCAGGGAAGCTCGTGATGATTTTTATGCTTAGCTTATCAGGGTATGATTTACGGGAGCTGATTGAAGAGCCCGCCCGGTTGATCATTGTGTTTGTTGTGATGGCGCTCATGTGGTTTATCGGAAAAAGGATTGAGCAGCGTTTAAATGTTTCGTTAATTAAACGAAAAGATAAAAAGTAGGTGAAGAGCCGTGAGGAAAAAACGAGTTATTGCGGGAATCGTCACTTCAGCTCTTTTATCAACCGTTTTAATTAAAAATATTGCGTTTGCCGCGTACACTGTTGATGGCGTATCGATGCAGCCCACCTTAAAAGAAGGCCATCATTTTTATATAAATAAATTGACGAATCGGTTTAATAAAATTGAACGGTTTGACATTGTCGTGTTTCAGATGCCCGGCGAAAAGCAAGTTTTGGTTAAAAGGGTCATCGGCCTTCCAGGAGAAAAAATTGAATATCGAAACGACAAATTATATGTGAATGGGAAATATGTACCGGAACCATTTTTAAAGAAAAATAAAGAAAAAGTATATGGAAATCCGATCACAGGGAATTTTACATTAAAAGAAATAACTGGAAAAGAAACGGTGCCGGAAAAATGTATTTTTGTCATTGGCGACAATCGGTTAAACAGCAGGGACAGCCGGCATTTTGGCTTTGTTCGTGAAAAAAATGTGATCGGAGAGGTAAAACCGTAAACGATGATTCCTATAAGTTGGAAATTCGGATTGTCCGAATCAATGGATTTTCAAAACCATTTACAGTAAAATAAATGTATTCATAAACACGAAATCAGAATGGGACAAGAAAATTGTCCCATTTTCCGTTTGGATGCCTTCTGAAGGGGGGAGATTTCATGGGTATTAAGTTTTTGGTCGGTTCATCCGGCACAGGAAAAACGACGGCAATCTTAAACGAAATTAGGGGAAAATTAAAAGAAGATCCGTATAATGGAAAACCTATTTTGTTTCTTGTTCCAGATCAAATGACTTTTCAAATGGAATATGAACTGATGAAAACTCCGGAATTAGAAGGAATCATTAGAGCACAAGTATTGAGCTTCAACCGTTTGGCGTGGAGGGTGCTGCAGGAGGAAGGAGGCATCAGCCGTACCTTTATTTCCCAAACAGGCATGAACATGTTTCTTCGAAAAATCATCGAAGAAAAAAAGCACGAATTTAAAGTGTTTTCCAAAGCCAGTGAAAAAAAAGGCTTTATTGAGCATATCGAACAGATGATTACAGAAATGAAAAGATATATCATCAGTCCAGATATGCTGGATGATCAAGTAAAAAAATTAGCGGAAAGCCATGATCATAGAGAGCGGATTCTTTCCGATAAATTGAAAGATTTGGCGGGCATCTATCGTTCCGTGGAAAAATTATTTGCTGATAAATACATAGATTCAGAGGATTATTTGCAGCTTCTTTCAGAGAAGATTTATGAATCAAGCTACATGGACGGAGCGGAAATTTATATCGACGGCTTTCACAATTTTACGCCTCAAGAATTGCAAGTAATCGAATCGATGATGAAAACAGCTTCTTCTATAACAATTGCTCTCACATTGGATAAACCGCCTGAAGAGGCCGTTGCCGACGAGCTTCATTTATTTTACATGACGGCTGAAACCTTTTCTTTGCTGAAAAAAATGGCTGAACGAAATAATATTTCCATTGATGAAGTAGCATATATGACTGACCGGAAACGTTTTATTGAAGAGCCGTCACTTGTTCATCTAGAAAAAATGTACTCTTCCCATACTCCCGAACCTTTTCACGGAGACAGCGCGATTGTATTTATGCAAGCGGTGAATAGACGCGCCGAAATTGAAGGGATTGCTAGAGAAATTATCCGCCTCGTTCGGGATGAGGGAGTGCGATTTCGGGAGATTGCACTGCTTATTAGAAACATGTCCGATTACAGAGATTTGCTGGAGCAATTGTTTCAAGATTACGAGATTCCTTTTTTTATAGATGAAAAAAGCTCAATGACATATCATCCGCTGATCGAATTTATCCGCTCGAGCTTGGAAGTCATAACCGGAAACTGGCGGTATGAAGCTGTTTTCAGAACGATTAAAACAGAATTTCTTTACCCGCTAGATGCCGATAAAGCCGAAATGAGAAAAGAAATGGATCAATTAGAAAATTATGTGCTTGCCTATGGTATTCAAGGGAAAAAATGGACGGATCAAGCCGGCTGGACGTACAGGAAGTACCATTCATTCTATGACAACGACAAAAAGACAGATGAAGAAGAGGAAATAGAAAAACGGATCAATCAATTACGGAAGCTGATTGTGGAGCCTCTGCAAGCATTGGAAAATAAGATGAAACGCGCCAAAACCGGCAGGGATATGGCCGAAGCGCTATATATGTATTTAGAACAAACAAAAGTGCCTGATAAGCTGGAGCTTCTTCGTCTAGATGCGGAAAATGGAGGGAACTTGATTGAAGCAAGGGAGCATGATCAAGTTTGGAATGCTGTGATAGAGCTATTGGATGAATTTGTAGAAATTATGGGCGATCAGGAAATTTCCATTCATTTGTTTAGGGAAATGGTCGAAACCGGAATGGAATCGATGAAATTTTCTCTCGTTCCGCCGGCCATTGACCAAGTGATTGTCGCAACACTTGACCGGTCACGTTTATATGGCATTAAGACGGCATTTATTGCAGGAGCAAATGACGGAGTGCTTCCGGCAAAACCGGTGGAAGACGGGGTTTTAACAGATGATGAAAGAGAGCTTCTATATCATAATGGGGTGAAGCTAGCGCCGACAGCTCGAAGAAAATTGCTGGATGAAAATTTTTTGATTTATTTAGCGCTCACGTCTGCTAAGCAAAAGCTGTATTTATCGTATTCTTTGGCGGATGAAGAAGGAAAAGCGCTCATGCCGTCTATTATTGTCAAACGGTTAAAAGAAATATTTCCAGATGCTAAGGAAATGATCTCTCTTAATGAACCGGAAAGTGAGGAGGCGGAAGAACAGCTTTCTTTTATTGTCAGTCCGAATGTTTCTTTGTCTGTTTTAACTTCAAAATTGCAAAATTGGAAAAAGCAGTATCCTCTCCATGAGCTGTGGTGGGATGTTTACAATTACTTTGTATATGATCAAGAATGGAGCAGCAAAGCGAAAAAGGCGATTGCCAGCCTGTTTTATTCAAATACAGAAAGACCTTTATCCGAAGAGGTAAGCAGAAAATTATATGGACGGAAAATACAAGGAAGCGTTTCAAGGATGGAGCGGTTTCGGGCATGTCCTTTTGCCCACTTTGCTTCTCACGGCTTAAAGTTAAAAGAACGGGAGTATTACAGATTGGAAGCGCCGGATATCGGCCAATTGTTCCATGCGGCATTAAAGCTGATGGCAGACCGGCTTCAAAGCATGAAAGTAGAATGGCGCGAATTAACAAAGGAGAACTGCGAAAGACTTGCTCATGATGCAGTCGAACAGCTGGCGCCGAAGCTGCAAAAAGAAATTTTAATGAGCACAAACCGCCACTATTATATTAAACGCAAGCTTCAAAATATTGTTGCCCGCGCATCAAAGGTTTTAAGCGAACATGCAAAAGCAAGCGGTTTTGTCCCAATTGGTTTAGAAATATCATTTGATGAAAAAAGCAAGCTCCCCCCGTTCCGATTTAAGCTTGAAAACGGATGTACGTTGGAGGTCGTCGGAAGGATAGACCGAGTGGATAAAGCGGAAAGTTCGAAAGGTCTTTTGCTTCGCATCGTCGATTTTAAATCGAGCGACAAAACATTAAATTTGGCAGAAGTGTATTACGGCATTGCGCTGCAGATGCTCACTTACTTGGATGTTGTCATTTCCAATTCTCAATCTTGGCTTGGCGTAGAAGCGACTCCAGCAGGGGTGCTGTATTTCCATATTCATGATCCGTTCATACAGTCCCCAGATTTATTAACGGATGATGAAATAGAAGAAGAAATTTTGAAGAAATTTAAAATGAAAGGCTTGCTGCTTGGAGACGAAGAAACGGTGCGGTTAATGGATCAAAAATTGGAAAGCGGCTATTCCAAAATCGTTCAAGCCGGCATAAAGAAAACCGGGGAATTTTATGCAAATTCTCAAATCGCCAGCGAGGAAGAATTTCATGCATTACGCTCGTATATCCGGCGCGAATTTAAGCGGATCGGTACGGAAATAACAGACGGAAATATTTCCATTGCGCCATATAAAATGAAAGAGAAAACGCCTTGCACCTTTTGTTCCTTTAAATCGGTCTGTCAATTTGATGAATCGATTGAAACGAACCGTTTTCGCATATTGAAAAGCTTAAAAGGGGAAGAAGTGCTGCAAAAGGTAAGGGAGAAGGTGGATTCAGATGAAGAATGAGCTGAAAAAGTTAGAAAAAGGCCAATGGACCGATGAACAATGGAAAGCGATTGTTGCCGACGGACAAGATATATTAGTGGCGGCTGCTGCCGGATCAGGGAAAACGGCCGTTCTAGTTGAGCGGATTATTCGCAAGCTGACCGACAATCAGCATCCTGTAGATGTGGACCGGCTGTTAATCGTAACGTTTACAAACGCTGCGGCTGCAGAAATGCGCAGCAGAATTGGCGAAGCGCTGGCAAAGGCTTTGCGAAAACAGCCTTCTTCCCTCCATCTGCGCCGCCAATTAACCCTTTTAAACAAAGCGCAAATATCAACATTGCATTCTTTTTGCCTGCAAGTCGTTCGCAAATTTTATTACAAAATTGATATTGATCCCGGTTTTCGAATAGCGGACGAAACAGAAATGGAACTGTTAATGGAAGATTGCATGGATGAATTGTTAGAAGAAGAATACGGAATGGAGCATAATGAACTATTTTTCGAATTAGTTGACAAATATACAGGCGATCGCTCAGATGATGAAATCAAAAAAATTATTAGATCCATTTATGAATTTGCTAGATCTAATCCATTCCCGGAAAAATGGCTTGATGAAATGGTGCAAATGTATGACATAGAACAAGCTGAATCATACGAGGACTTGCCGTTTTTTCAATATTTACGGAAGGATATAGCGATACAGCTTTCCGGAATAAAGGATTTGTTAGCGAGAGCTCTCGACATTACGAAATTGCCGGGCGGCCCTTCTCCAAGGGCTGAAAATTTACTCGATGACATGAAGCAGGTGGAAAACATTATAAACGCTTCATCGTGGCAGGAGCTTGCCGAGCAAATGAGAGCTTTTCAACCGACACGCGCCAAGGCATGCAGGGGAGAAGAATATCGAAAAGAGCTCATTGATGAAGTGACGGAAATGAGAAAGAAAGCGACAAAGGAAATAGAGAAATTAAAAAATGAGCTTTTCTCTAGGGATATTCAAAACCAGCTGCTTGATTTGAAAAAAATGAAGCGCACAATGATTTGTTTAGCCGACTTGGTGAAAAAATTTGCTGTCCGGCTGGAAGCAATGAAAAAAGAAAAAGGAATTGTCGATTTTTCGGATCTTGAGCATTATTGTTTACAAATATTAACAGAAAAAGATGAGAAGGGAAATGTTGTTCCGAGTGATGCTGCTTTGTTTTTCAAACGACAATTTCAAGAAGTATTAGTGGATGAATACCAAGATACCAACTTGGTGCAGGAAGCGATTTTAAAGCTGGTGTCAAAAGATCATGAAGCGGAAGGAAATCTATTTATGGTCGGCGATGTAAAACAATCCATTTATCGTTTCCGGCTGGCTGAACCGTTATTGTTTTTGGCGAAATATAAACGGTTTACCTCCAGCGGAACGAATTCCGGCTTGCGCATCGATTTAGCTAAAAATTTCCGCAGCCGAAAAGAAGTTTTGGACGCCACAAATTTTCTTTTCAAACAATTGATGGGAGAGACTGTAGGCGAAGTTGTTTATGATGAGGCAGCAGAATTGAAGCTTGGCGCACGTTATCCAGAGAACAGTAGAATGAATACAGAGCTCCTCCTAATAGACCGCCGGAAGGAGGAATTAGCAGAAAAAGAAGAAATAATGATTGAATTTGATGAAGAAGAATTGGAAACGGTGCAGCTTGAAGCCCGCCTTATGGCGAAAAAAATAAAAGAGCTTATTCAGGAAGGCTTTCCTGTTTACGACCGAAAACTTGATCGTACGAGACCTGTCACATACAGAGATATTGTGATCCTGCTTCGTTCGATGCCTTGGGCGCCGCAAATCATGGAAGAGTTTAAGCAGCAAGGTATTCCGGTGTATGCGAATTTATCAACAGGATATTTTGAAGCAACAGAAGTGGCCATTATGCTTTCGCTTTTAAAAATTATCGACAATCCTTATCAAGATATTCCGCTCGCTTCTGTGCTGCGTTCGCCGATTGTCGGCTTAAGCGGAAATGAACTTGCCATCATCCGTCTTTATAAGAAAAACGGTCCGTATTTCGATGCACTTGAATCATTTTTGCAGCAAGAAAAAGCCCATCATAGCGAGCTTTATCAAAAAGTAAGCGAATTTGTCAGCCGGCTCAATCAATGGCGGAACTTGGCGAGAAAAAGCTCCGTTTCGAATTTAATTTGGCAATTGTACCGTGATACCCGCTTTTTTGATTTTGCAGGCGGAATGCCCGGCGGAAAGCAGCGGCAGGCCAATTTAAGGGCATTATATGACAGAGCAAGGCAATATGAGGAAACGTCCTTTCGGGGATTGTTCCGATTCCTGCGGTTTATTGAAAGAATGCAGGAACGGGGCGATGATTTAGGAGCAGCAAGATCTTTAGGAGAACAGGAAGATGTTGTCCGAATTATGACGATTCATTCAAGCAAGGGGCTTGAATTTCCGATTGTTTTCTGTGCAGGTTTATCTAAACGATTTAATATGAAAGATTTGACCAAAAAATATTTGCTCGATAAAGAATTAGGGTTTGCCTCGCTGTTTATCGATGAAAAAAAGCGGATTGTGTATCCTACTCTTCCTTATGTAGCTGTAAAAAAGAAATTGAGGATGGAAATGCTTTCGGAAGAGCTTAGGGTATTGTATGTGGCTTTGACAAGAGCAAAGGAAAAGCTGTTTTTAATCGGCACAGTGAAAGACGGAGAAAAAAAGTTTAAAGAATGGGAGCAATCATTCACTCACCGCGAATGGCTGCTTCCAGATTACGATCGTTTAAAGGCAGTATGTTATTTAGATTGGATCGGTCCTGCTGTCATCCGTCATAAAGATGCGGCAATTTTACGAGAAGAAGAAAGAGAAGCAGCGGATGAAATCTTCTCTTATCCGGTGAAATTGCAAATTGATGTGATTCCTGAAGAAAAATTAAAAGAGCAAAATGAGCAGGCAGCGGTTATGATGGATGAAAAAATGGACGCTTTGAGAAATTTCGTTCCTGTTCAGTCAACAAGTAGTTTCGCCAACCAAGTGCAAAATCAGTTGTCCTGGAGCTATCCTTTTTCAGATGCAGCCTCTCTCCGGTCGAAGCAATCGGTGACGGAAATCAAAAGAAGACTTCAATTTTCGGATGAATACAGCGACATTTCCATAAAGAAGAAAATACAAGGGAATTCCTCGTACAAGCGTCCGAAATTTATGCAGGCAAAATCTCTTACAGCAGCAGAAAAAGGAACGGCCATGCACACAGTGATGCAGCATTTGCCATTGGGTGAAGACTTGACGGAACAAACGATTCGACAAACCGTGCATTCTCTCGTGAAAAAAGAAATATTAACGGAGGAGCAGGTGGAAGCGGTCAATGTAGAAGGAATTGTGCAATTTTTTGAATCACCGCTAGGTAGACGCCTAAAAGGCGCAAAAAAAATTTTTCGCGAGATCCCTTTCAATTTGGCAGTGCCGGCGAACGAAATTTACGAAAAAGGAAGTTCTCTCAATACTGAAACGGTCATCGTTCAAGGTGTGATCGACTGCCTTTTTGAAGATGACGATGGGCTCGTTCTGTTAGATTACAAAACGGATGCGGTAAAGGATCGTTTTCCATCCATTGAAAAGGCAAAGCCGGTGCTTGCTTCTCGATATGAATTTCAAATTGACTTGTATGCAAAGGCGGTAGAGTCAATCTTAAAAAGACGAGTCGATGATCGGTATTTATTCTTTTTTGATGCAGGGCTCATCATAAAATTATAGATTTGCAGACTATTTTAGAGGTGAGGCAATTGAGAATCTTGCATACGGCGGATTGGCATCTCGGAAAAACGCTTGAAGGTCGGAGCAGGCTAAAAGAGCAGGCACAGTTTCTTGATGAACTGTATGAAATTGTTGTAAAGGAGAAAATTGATGTCATTTTGATGGCAGGAGACGTTTTTGATACGGTGAATCCTCCGGCAGGAGCAGAAAAGCTGTTTTATGAAAGTATTTCAAGACTTTCTGATAGAGGAAAAAGACGTGTTATCATCATTTCCGGAAATCATGACAGTCCGGAACGATTGCAAGCAGCAGCTCCGCTGGCAAAGGAGCAGGCGATCGAGCTGATCGGCTACCCAAGAGGCGATGTTTTAACGGTTGAAGTTCCGCGGACAAATGAAACAATGAAGCTGGCGGCGCTTGCTTATCCGTCGGAAGCAAGGCTGAATGAACTGCTTTCAAACGAATATGATGAACTCTTATTGAGAGAGCATTACGATGAAAAAATTCGCGGCTTGTTTGCAATGATGAGCAGAGAGTTTGAACCTCATACGGTGAATATTGCCATGAGCCATCTTTATGTAGCCGGAGGCAGCACGACAGATTCGGAGAGACCGATTGAAGTCGGCGGAGCGTATACAGTTCGAGCCACAAGTCTCCCGGAAAAAGCGCAATATGTCGCATTGGGGCATCTTCATCGGCCGCAAAATGTTAAAAAGTCCAATGTGCCGGCAAGATATTCCGGATCGCCGCTTGCCTATAGCTTTTCTGAGGCAGGTTATACGAAGTCTGTCACAGTGATCGATGCAAAACCCGGCGAGAACGCGGTTGTCTCCGAAATTTATTTGTCGAGCGGAAAACCGCTTGTGAAATGGAAAGCAACTGGCGGTCTTCTTCAAGTTCACCAGTGGCTTGAAGAAGGAAGAGACAAAAACGCATGGATTGATCTTGAAATTTTTTTGACCGACAGCCTTTCATTAGAAGAAATTCATCGGTTGAGAAAATGGCACGACGGCTTTATTCACATCCGGCCGATTTTTGAAAAAGAAACCGAAAAGATCCAACAAGAAAGAAGAGAAAATCTCCCGATTGATGAAATGTTTAAACGTTTTTACAAAAAACAAACTGGCGGCGCCGAGCCGGAGGCAGAGCTCATTGAACTGTTTATGACATTGCTCTCTGAAGACTTAAAAGAGGAAGGAGCACAGTCATGAAGCCGATAAAACTTTCTTTAGCTGGACTGAATAGCTATCGAAAGATGCAGACGGTCGATTTTGAAACATTATGCGACGGCGGTGTCTTCGGAATATTTGGTCCGACTGGCAGTGGAAAATCAACGATATTGGATGCCATTACGTTAGCGCTTTATGGAAAAGTAGAGCGAGCGGCCAATAATACGCAAGGGATAATGAACCATGCGGAAGATCAATTATATGTCAGTTTTACATTTGAGCTTGAAGATGGCCGATCAAAAAAACGATACACTGTTGAACGAACGTTTAAGCGGGTGGATAATGTCAGGATCAACACAAGGCTGTGCCGGCTTCTCGAAATAGGAGAAGAAACGGTCGTTTTGGCAGATAAAACAAATGATGTAAATGACAAGATTTACGAGCTTTTAGGGCTGACGATAGAGGATTTTACCCGCGCCGTTGTCCTTCCGCAAGGGAAGTTTGCTGAATTTCTTTCTTTAAAAGGCTCGGAAAGAAGGAAAATGTTTGAACGATTGTTCAACTTGGAACGATTCGGCGACCAATTAAATAAAAAGCTGAAAAAACGTCTTTTGGAATCAAGACAGCAATTCGCTGAATTGTCAGCGGAACAAGCAGGTCTTGGCGATGCCTCGAAAGAAGCCGTTTTAGAGGCAGAAAAAACGTTCATACGCTGTGATACAGTGCTGAAAGAACGGGAAAAGCAGCTGGATGAGGCAGCAAAAGAATTTGAGCGGATTCAGACAATCTGGAATTTGCAGACGGAAAAAACGACTTATGAGAAAAAACGACAGGAGCTTGAGCAAGAAAAGGAGCGGTTTCAAGAAATCGAAGAAAAGCTGAAAAAAGCGGAGCAAGCGGAGATGCTGAAACCATATGCGGAAGCAGTGCTCGAGCATTTAGCGGAAAAGGACCGTTTTGAAAAAGAAACAGAGCATTGGCAGCAGGAAGAGAAAAAGCTAGCAAGCCTTTATAAAGAAAAAAAGGAAGCTTTTGAAGCGATTCGTGCCAAAAAAGCTGTTGAAGAGCCGGAGCTTTTAACAAAACGTGAACTATTGAAACAGCTTATCTCATTGGATGCAGAAATCAAAGAGGATGAAGCATCGTTTGTAAAGCTGAAAGAAGACTATGAAGCATTGAAAACGAGGCTGCATGAAAAACAGCATACAGAGAGAAAGACGAGCGAATTATTAAATAGGGCGTTAGAGAAGCAGCAGGCTTTAAAACAGCAGGCGAAAGAAGAAACAGTTTCAAGAGAATTCCGGGAAAAAATCCAAAAAGCATATCAACAGAAGCTGAAAATCATGCAGCTTATGAAAGACGAATATGAATTAAAAAGCAAAAAGCAAAAGAAAGAAGACCAGCTTAACGAATGGCGGGAAAAGGCTGACGAGTCCGCCCGCAAAAAGAGTGAATTAAACGAACGCCTGGCAGGTAATTTCAATCAATTACAAAAAGTTTATGATCGTTTATGCAGCCAAATGCGGGAGCATGAATTTTTTAAAGAAAAAGTAAAGGATGATTTACAGGCTGCAAAAAGTCAGCTTGAAGAAGAAAGAACAAATCAGGCGGCAGCTTTGATTTCCGAGCAGTTGACGGAGGGGGAGCCTTGCCCTGTCTGCGGCTCCACACATCATCCGGCCCCGAACAGACATTTTTCGATTGAACGTTTAAAAAAATTAGAAGAAACAACGCAGCAGCTAGAACGAATTTTCAAAGAATGTGATCAAACCGAACAGCTGTATTCCTCGCTGAAGCAAAAGCTGCAGGAGCTGTCTGAAGATTTACAAGCGGAACAGTCATTCCTTGCCGGAGTGAAAGAAATAGCGTCGGCTAATGAAGAGCCGATCATTACGATGGACGATAAGCCTCATGATCTTTTGGCATATGACAAATTTAAAATCGAATGGAAAGCTTTGAACCAAGATTACTTAGAAATAAAAGACGCAATAAGAAAAACAATAGCAGACATTCGTGAAGTCAACCATATTACAGCAAAAATAGAACCGTTGCTGGATGCTGGGGAAAAAGACTTATCCGAAATCATGCTACAATTGCAAAATGTAATAGAGCAGCTGGAAGAAGAAAAAAGAAAGTGGGATTTAGAGTTTGCTGATCTCGATATGGATCAAATCGAGATGTATGTAAAGGAAATTAGTAAAAAAGACTCGCTCGTTGAACAGCTGCACGAACGAATTGAAAAAAGCGTCAGCTTTATTCAAGAAAAAGAACAGGAAATCGAGCGGTTAAGGGAAGAAATACTCAATCTTTCCACTCAATTAGCTGCCAAAAAAGGAGAAATGGACAGGCAGGCAGAACTGATAGCCGATAAACAGAAAAGGCTCACAGCGCAAAGAGCTGCAAAGGAAAACCTTTTAACAGAACTTAAGAGGATCGATCTTGCCCTTGAACAGCTAAAAAGGGATGAACAAGCAGCTTATGATATTTTCCAAAAAACGGCAAATGAATATCAAAAAGCTGAAAGTCAGCTCCATACCGCCAAACAGCAATTGACAAGCTGTATAAGCAAGCTTGAAAAAGCGGAAAAAAATTGGAACGACCGAAAACAGCAGACTCCTTTTGCAAATGTGCATGAAGTGAGAAATTCCGTTTTGCAGGAAGAAGAAAAACTGGCTATGCAAACGAGTCTAGATCAATATAAAAAGGAAATGGAGCATGTAGCATCTGCAATTGAACGTCTGGAAGAAAAATTAGGCGGAACTGTTCTTAAGCAGGAAACATGGGAAGAAACGAAAAAATGCTTAGAAGAAGCTAGAAAGCAAGTAAACGAAGCAATGGAACAAAGAGGCGCGGCGGCAAAGCATTTGCAGCTGTTAAAGGAAAAACATGAACGATATGTGGAAATAGAAAAAGAGAAAGAAGAGTTGCAGCTTCTTCTTAATCGGTTAGAAAAACTTCAAGCCGTCCTGAAAGGGAATAGTTTTGTCGAATACATGGCTGAGGAACAGCTTCAACAAATAAGCTTTGATGCTTCACAGCGGCTTGGGGAATTGACAAGACAAAGATATGCGATTGAAGTCGATTCAGAAGGCGGTTTTATCATGCGTGACGATGCAAATGGCGGAGTAAAACGACCTGTTTCGACATTATCTGGCGGAGAAACATTTTTAACTTCTTTAGCCTTAGCTTTGTCGTTGTCCACCCAAATTCAGCTTCGCGGAAAATATCCGCTTCAGTTTTTTTTCCTTGATGAAGGGTTTGGAACGCTTGATGCAGAGCTTCTCGATACGGTTGTATCGGCTTTGGAAAAACTGCAATCGCAAAATTTATCCGTTGGCGTAATCAGTCACGTGCAGGAGCTAAGGGAACGATTGCCTAAGCGGCTGATCATTGAGCCAGCTGAACCTTCCGGAAATGGAACGACCGTGCGAATCGAAACGATTTAATTACATGAAGCAAGGATATTTCTGACCTAGTATGCCGTTACCAGTTAACAGCAAGTATTACATTCTCTAAAGGATCTTAACCGCTCAACATGACGGGGCTGTCTAATAAGTCGATTTTCCGGCTTATAGACGCCCCGTTAATGTTTTAGAAATGTTGATATATCAAATGTTTATGATGTTTCGTTTTCAATGGATTTTGACTTTCTAAGACAGCCCCTGCTAATCTTAGCATGTTTTGATTGCTGTGCTCATCCGTACTTTTTTAACCGTTTTTCATCGTTTTGACAAGATGTATGCTGCTTCAGCATTCTCCAAATAAGCGAAAAAAGCAGGTTCGATGGTGACGCCTGCTGCATCATGCACAAATCGTTTCAGCATTTCCAAATAAGCTTAAAAACAGGAGAACGGTACCATCTGCAATTTAGCCCGTTTTGAAATAGGTTGAGTAAAAGTTTTCCGTCAAAAAAATAAGACTATGAAAAGGCGAGTCTTATAAAATATCAAATTCCTCTTTTACAACGGGATGAAAATCACTTTACGAAATTAACTGTATTGTATGTTAATGTTGTGAGTGCGAATGCTTTCTAACTGTATAACAGTCCATGAAAAAACTAATGCAGGTTTTCAGCTTCTTTGAACCGATTCATAGTTTCACTCTATTTGTGCATCATGAGGACATCCACATTCCTAAAAAGAGTCTTTTGATCTGAAATGCAAGACAATGCGCTTTTTTTATTGAGCAGGACAACAAATTGAATGTCCTGCTCGCAAATAGTGTTTCTGGATCATAATATAAATCCAATCGTTATTTTTCACTAAGTCTTTTTAACGAACCAGGTGGCTATGCATTTGCCGTCTGGTTTTGATCATTTACGTCCGGATCGATTCCGTTTGTTATGCTGAGACCGTTGTTATTAATATGAAAATCGCCTGTGCAGCTGCTACCAGAGCCGCTGATGGATTTTGATGCTGATTTTGGAGATAAATAAAAGGAATCTCCAAAATTTACAACTCCTCCTGAAACGGAATTAATTTTTATCGGTCCGACAATCGCTGGCATGAGGAACATCCTTTTCCTTGTTGTCTCATAAATCATATGCGTAGAGAAAATCTATTGTTCAGGTGCATCAATATGTTTTGTCTTGTTGAAATTACCGTTGTTTTTCGTCGCCATCAACGTTTTTAGACAATTGTCGAATATGTTTTATTCGTGCTTCCGCGCATATTTCTTCGGCTGATCCAAAGTTCACGATGCTTGAAGATGAGATGCCCAAAATTTTTACGTGATCGACATATATGTTCGGAGAATTGTTTGAATATGCGCTGGAAAATTGTTCGTCAAAGGAAGGCTGAGGAATGGATTCGCGGAAAAGCTGATAGGAGCGAAACGACCCTTCCTTTGTATTAAATTTTTCATAGTCCCGCTGAACTGCCAGAACATTCGTTTTAGGGGTAATTTTTTTCGCGTCACCGATTTGGAATACGGAACAGATGTCTACTGAGTGTATATACGCCACTCTTATGTTCGCAAATCTTTTTAACAAATACATTAGTCTAATGACAAAGGAACAAATGGACCGATGACCAGTGATTCAGGTGGCGTATCAAAAATGGAAGAAAGAGAGATTTTATCCGCATCCCCTATTAAAAAAACTGATGAACTTGAAACCCCTATGATTCTCACCATGCCCACATGCAAGCCGTTATTGATGACGGTAAAATTCATGACAATTCGTCGCCTTTCTTTTTATTGGGGAAATGTTTAAAAAAATGATCGATCGATTGATCAATATCTTTTTTTACCTTTTCTTCAATCCATTGTATTTTTTCTTTTATATCTGTTTGCTCATGGAGACGGAGTCTTTGTAGATAATAAGTAATCCTTCCTTCAAGTTGTTTTCTAATGTCTTCTATGATGAGTGCTTTATATGTTTCATCTAATTCATATTCATAGTTTTTAGCAAAGTCTTCAATCTTTTTCGGACATTCTTCTTGTAAATAACTATGAATGCTTTCAACGCATTGTTCGAATATTTGCTGTTTTAATTCGCGATGAACATCATCGACGTTTAGTTCTTCATTTTTTACGGAAAATTGTTCAATTGCCTCCTGATCGGCAGGATTTAAACCGATATTCAAGACTCCTTCGAGCGTTTCGATTTTCAATTGGTCAAATTTGTACTCAACTTTTTCAATATTTGTATAAGGTTTGTTTTTGATCTCTTCCATTTGTTCTTCAAGGTAAAGAAACCCTTTTTCCAGATGGTCGATTCTTTTGCTTTGGGAATGGAGATATTGTTCCAATTTTAGAATATATTGCAATAATGATTGTATAGTGTAATTCATGATGTTCTCCCCACCTTTATCTGCATTCGTTACCATATTTATATTCTTTTCCAAATGAAAGGTGAATCGCTATGAAATGCTTGGTGGACGGAGAGGCACAATGACTCCGTTTCCCTGGCCGGACGGAGCGGGAGCCGGTTCAGTAAATTGTCCTGTGTTGTATAAATTCGACAGCGGTTTTATGATTCCGGCGCTGCCGATTTGAAACACGGATGAATTGGCGATCGTTCCGATACGTATAAATTGTATGTGAATCGATTGTTGAATATAAAAATTCATATAACCACCCTCTAAGCATTTAACACTTGCGGCTGATCAACGAGATCACTGTCAAACGTATTCGTAATGCTGTTTTGGTTAAATACGTAAAGACCGTCACCTGTATTGAAGGAACCAGCCCCTGCGAATGTTTTCACTTCACTGTATGGCGAAATGTTTACGACGTCTCCGACATGAACGACACTGGCCGTCCCGACGCTATTTACCTTCATAGCACCAACAATTGCAGGCATCGTTTTCCATTCCTTTACCTTAAAAGTTGTTTAGCTATATTAAGTGTATGTCATGTCTTGAAAACTGTGATAAACGTTTAGAGTCGCATTTTTGTATACCTCAATATTTCACAAAATAACTATGCAAAATTCGTGGTGCTTTTAGCACATTTACACAAAAATTTCATAAAATAATCGCATCCGAAAAAATTTTTGCCCGAAGAGCATGGTGACTTTTCTTGTTTTCAAATTGTTTTTCATTTATCAAGGAAAAATAATGGAAAAAAGTTCAAAAAAATTATTATTCTTACTTGACATATAGGATTAATACGATTAAAATGTAACTCAATATTATTTTCTTAAACTATCAAAAAGTTTTTGTTGTGAAAATCCCTACCGTTTTAGTCGAGATTAATCTAGTAAACTTTCAGGGGAAGGGGGCATTTGGTGAAGGTTTCAAGCAGAGGTGAATATGCATTACGTGCTTTGCTTGTACTTGGACAGCAACAGGGAAGAATTTATCCGATCAATGAAATCGCCAAACAAACGCTAGTTACGGTCAAATACTTGGAACAAATCTTGCTCCAATTAAGAAAGTTGGGATATGTGCACAGTAAAAGGGGCATACAAGGAGGCTATATGCTCCGTTTATCGCCGACTGACATTAACATAGGAGAGGTTATCCGGCAAATTGAAGGTCCTTTATCTCCAATGGGGTGTGCCAGTACGACGGCTTATGTGCCGTGTCCATTGGAAGATAAGTGTTTATTAAAGCCGCTTTGGACGGTTGTACGTGACACAATTGCCCGCGTTCTTGAACAAACAACTTTAGATGATTTATTGAATAAAAGAATTACAACGGGAATTGGAGGGGAGAGCTTTGTTAAAAACGAAAATTGATCAGGAGTGGATTGAAAGAATTATACGTTCACTAGAAGATTTGGAATACGGGTCTGTGCAAATTATTGTACATGACTCAAGAATAACACAAATCGAAAAATTGGAAAAATTCCGTTATCCTTTAGAACGAAAGGATAGCCATAACAAAGGGGCTAAGTGAACATATAAAACAATATCATAAAGAGGTCGTCGATCGGTCCACCGAAGACTCCCTATGTCTTTTCAATATTCCCGGATCGAGGAAGTTTTTTTATTTATAACACCGCCACCGAAACATAGCGGAAAGGGAGATGAATTTTATGAATATTACAAATAAACGCAAGTCAAAAGGACTATTTTTTCTATTATCTGTTATTACAAGTGTAGCTCTTGTTTTAAGTGCTTGTGGTTCAAAAAATGAAAGTGCCAGCTCCAGCTCAGAGGGAGATAAAAAGGCAGTCGAGTTATTAAACGTTTCTTATGACCCTACACGTGAGTTTTATCAAGACTTTAATAAAGCTTTCGCAAGCTATTGGAAAGAAAAAACTGGTCAAGAGGTTACGATTAAGCAATCACATGGAGGTTCTGGAAAGCAGGCGCGGTCTGTTATCGATGGTTTGGAGGCAGATGTTGTAACGCTAGCGCTGGCTTATGATATTGACGCCATTGCAGATACTGGATTGATCGAAAAAAATTGGCAACAAAGATTGGATAAAAACAGTTCTCCTTACACGTCCACTATTGTGTTTCTAGTACGCAAAGGAAATCCGAAAGGTATTAAAGATTGGGACGATCTTGTCAGATCTGATGTTTCGATTATAACCCCCAATCCAAAAACATCGGGTGGAGCACGCTGGAATTATTTAGCTGCATGGGGATACGCATTGAAAAAATATGGCGGCGATGAAGAGAAGGCAAAAGAATTTGTTGCGAAAATATATAAAAATGTTCCAGTATTAGATTCCGGGGCAAGGGGTGCTACAACAACATTTGTCGAAAGAAAAATCGGTGATGTTCTTCTTGCTTGGGAAAATGAAGCTTTTCTAGCCATCAATGAACTAGGAAAGGATCAATTTGAGATTGTTGTGCCTTCTGTAAGCATTTTAGCAGAACCTCCTGTTGCTGTTGTAGACAAGGTGGTTGATAAGAAAGGAACGCGCGAAGTAGCTGAAGAGTATTTGAAATATTTGTACACGGAAGAAGGACAGGAATTGGCAGCGAAGCATTATTATCGTCCAACATTGCCAAAAGTCGCTGAAAAATATAAAGATACATTCCCGCAATTGGAACTCTTTACAGTTGACGAACTGTTTGGGGGCTGGAGAGAGGCTCAGAAAAAACATTTTGACGACGGCGGTATTTTCGATCAAATTTATCAGCCGAAATAATGATTTGTTCCGATGAATGGAGGATTGGAAGTGGCCAAAACAAAACAACAGCACAGAAAAGGGGTTATTCCAGGTTGGGGACTCACGATGGGCTTTACGCTAACTTATCTTAGTTTAATAGTGTTGATCCCCTTGTCCGTTATCTTTTTAAAAGCCTCAACACTCAGCTGGGAGCAATTTTGGCAAATCGTCACAACTGACAGGGTGGCAGCCTCGCTTCGTTTATCTTTTGTTTCTTCATTTATTGCCGCTGCCATCAATTTAGTTTTTGGTCTTTTGCTTACTTGGGTGTTAGTGAAATATGATTTCCCAGGGAAAAGAATTATCGACGGATTAATCGATTTGCCGTTTGCTCTCCCAACTGCAGTAGCGGGAATTTCTTTAACAGCTGTTTATGCCCCGACAGGCGTTATTGGACAGTATTTGGACCGCTTCGGTATTGAGGCTGTTTATACCCCGCTCGGTGTCGTAATTGCTTTAACGTTTATCGGATTGCCGTTTGTTGTGCGGTCTATCCAGCCCATTTTGCATGATTTAGATCAGCAGTACGAAGAAGCGGCAGCTGTTTTAGGTGCAAACCGTTGGCAAACGTTTTGGAAAGTGATTTTGCCATCACTTGTTCCTGCGATGTTCACCGGGTTTTCGCTCGCATTTGCGCGGGCGTTAGGCGAATACGGATCAGTCGTTTTCATTTCCGGCAATATGCCAATGAAAACGGAGATCGCCCCTCTTTTGATCGTCACCAAATTGGAACAGTACGATTATGAGGGGGCAACAGCGATTGCCGCTATTGTATTGATTATCTCTTTTTTCCTGCTTTTTCTTATAAATTATTTGCAATGGAGAACGAGTCGAAAATATTTTATTCATTAAGTCACTAAGGAGATGTTATGCCTCAAATGGGTACTAAAACGAAGAAACAGCCTCTTGTCGGTGTTCATACAGAATCTGCGTGGATTCGTTTTATATTGACGGGAACGGCTCTATTATTTGTTGGTTTTTTTCTCATTATCCCGCTAATTACTGTTTTTACAGAAGCTTTGAAAAACGGTTTAGAAGTTTATTTTGCTTCGGTTACAGAACCGGATGCTCAATCAGCGATCCGTCTTACACTTTTGACCGCAGCAATAGTAGTGCCATTAAATTTTATTTTTGGTATTGCTGCTGCATGGTGTATCACAAAGTTTCAGTTTCCCGGGAAAACCTGGCTCATCACGCTTATTGATTTGCCGTTTTCTGTATCGCCCGTTATCGCTGGTTTAAGCTTTGTTTTATTGTTTGGTGCACAAGGTTTGTTAGCGCCGGTTTTAGATTCGCTCGGATTGAAAATAATCTTTGCTGTCCCAGGCATAATTTTGGCTACTTTATTTGTAACTTTTCCGTTTGTAGCCCGCGAGTTAATACCGGTCATGCAGGCAAAGGGGAGTGAACAGGAAGAAGCCGCTTTATCTTTAGGAGCCAGCGGATGGAAAACATTTTTATTCGTGACGCTTCCAAACGTCAAATGGGGAATTTTATACGGCGTCATCCTGTGCAATGCGAGAGCAATGGGTGAATTTGGAGCCGTTTCTGTTGTGTCAGGGCATATACGAGGAATGACAAATACGATCCCGCTCCATGTAGAAATTTTATATAATGAGTACCAATTTACTGCTGCATTCGCAGTCGCTTCCCTTTTAGCTATGTTGGCGATCGTTACATTAATTGTTAAAGGGGTGCTTGAATGGAAGGGTGTAGTTGATGGAAAAGGGTAAGGAGTGTGCATCATGGATATCAATGTGAAGCAAATTTCTAAAAATTATGGCTCATTTCAAGCATTAAAAGAAGTAAATTTAACAATACCGTCAGGGAAGATTACCGCTTTGTTAGGTCCATCCGGTTCAGGGAAAACTACGTTGCTGCGGATGATTGCCGGATTGGAAATGCCTGATAGCGGAGGCATCTATTTTGGCGACCATGATTATACGACAAAAACGGTCCGTGAAAGAAATGTCGGTTTTGTTTTTCAACATTACGCTTTATTTCATCATATGAACGTTTTTGAGAATATTGCATTCGGACTTAAAGTGCGTCCGCGAAAAGACAGACCGTCCAAACAAGACGTCCAACGAAAAGTAAATGAATTGCTTCATTTAGTCCAATTAAATGGTCTTGATCGCCGTTACCCGGCTCAATTATCAGGCGGACAGAGGCAGAGAGTTGCATTAGCTAGAGCGTTAGCAGTGGAGCCGAACGTGCTTCTGCTTGATGAGCCGTTTGGAGCTCTTGATGCAAAAGTGCGTCAAGAATTGCGGAGATGGCTGCGGCAGTTGCATGAACAATTATATGTAACAACTGTTTTTGTTACGCATGACCAAGAAGAGGCCTTAGAGGTTGCTGATCAAGTGGTAATCTTAAATAATGGACAAATTGAGCAAGTCGGAACACCGGATGAAGTATATCAACATCCAAAAACGAAATTCGTGTATCAGTTTCTAGGGCGTGTTAATGTTTTTCATGCTGAAGTGAACGATGGTCGCCTACATATCGGAGAAGCATTATTTGCTGCACCTGATGAAAACATTCAAACGAAAAAAATGATCGGGTATATTCGTCCTCATGAAGTGCGAATAACTCGACATAATGATAATCAAAAATCAATTCAAGTAAAGGTTCGCCGCATCCAATCTTATGGTCCGATTGTCCGTTTGGAATTGGAAAGATTGAAAACGAATGATCTGATCGAAGTGGACTTGAGTGTTGAACAGGCGAATCAACTGAACGTGAAAAATGATGAGATTCTTTATGCTGACTTGGAAAAAATAAAGTTTTTTTCAGATTCTCCATCCGTAGAATGAATAAATAATGTCGCCAAGATCATTATCACTCGAAAAGCCTGCATTTCAAAAAGAATGTAAATAAATTTGACTAATAGTTTTTATAAGGACAAAGGGGGTAGCAAAATGAGGAGAAAAAATCAAAAATCTTTGCTTGCCTTGCTTTTAATCATGATTGTTAGTTTATTTGCTGTTATATCCGGCTGCTCAGGAGAAGAAAAGAATGTGAAAAGCGCCGGTGAATCTCAAGAAACAAAAGATAAAGAGGAAAAGGTAGTTAGAATCGGATATCAAAAATACGGGACATTAAACATCTTAAAGAAACAAGGAACGCTGGATAAAGCGTTAAAAAGTCACGGATATTCTGTCGAATGGATTCAATTTCCGGCAGGTCCGCAGCTTTTGGAAGGATTAAATGTCGGCAGCATTGATATCGGGCATACTGGCGAAGCGCCGCCGATCTTTGCACAAGCGGCAGGCACTGATTTAGTTTATATTGGTCATGAGCCAGAAAGCCCTCTTTCAGAAGCTATTCTTGTTCCAAAAGATTCCCCCATCCGCACTGTTCAGGATTTAAAAGGTAAAAAGGTTGCGCTCAACAAAGGCTCAAACGTCCATTACTTGCTCGTAAAAGCTTTGGAAAAAGCGGGGCTGACCATAAATGATATTGAACCTAAATATCTCGTACCGGGAGATGCAAGAGCAGCCTTTGAACAAGGAAGTGTGGATGCATGGGTCATTTGGGATCCTTTCTTTGCTGTTGCTGAAACGGAGACAGGCGCCAGAGTTTTGGCAGACGGAAAGGATTTAGTGAAAAATAGAGAGTTTTATTTAGCGAGCAGAAAGTTTGCCGAAAATCATAAAGAGGTTATCGATCTGTTATTGGAAGAAATCAATAAAACAGATCAATGGGCTAAAAGTGCTCCAAAAGAAGTTGCAGAACTATTGTCACCTGAATTGGGAATTGATGTTGCTTCGCTTGAAAAAGCAGCTAAAAGAAGAACATATGGTGTTCAGAAAATAAGCGAACAAGTTCTAAATGATCAGCAGGTAATAGCAGATACTTTTCATCAATTAAAATTAATTCCTGAAAAAATCAATGTAAAAGAAGCAGCTTTGGAGGAAACAAACAACTAAATGAAAACAATAGCGAACCGACCAGACAACTGGAGGCTCCTACTTAGCAGAAGCATGCTAAGAAAGGGGCCTTTTTGCGCATTTAAAACCTTGAATGACAGATGAAAATCTAAAAACGAAATGGGTGGAGTGAAAAATGAACATTTTTTGGTTTATTCCAACACATGGTGACGGGCATTATTTAGGTACTACCATTGGAGGACGTACAACCGATTTGTCTTATTTCAAACAAATTGCCCAAGCAGCGGATCGCCTTGGTTACAGCGGGGTGCTGATTCCAACTGGAAGATCTTGCGAAGATGCTTGGATTATTGCCTCTGCCTTAATTCCCGTTACGGAAAACTTACGGTTTCTTGTGGCAGTTCGGCCGGGGTTGATGGCTCCTTCCGCTGCTGCAAGGATGGCCTCGACATTTGACAGAATTTCAAATGGACGATTGCTAGTAAACGTTGTAACCGGTGGTGATCCGGTGGAGCTGAAGGGTGATGGAATTTTTTATTCACATGATGAAAGATATGAAGTGACTGACGAATTTTTGACAATTTGGCGAAAGCTGCTTGCAAATGAAAAAGTCGATTTCACAGGTCGTTACTTACAGGTGGAAGGAGGAGACCTTTTGTTCCCGCCAGTGCAAAAACCATATCCGCCTGTCTTTTTCGGCGGTTCATCATTGGCTGGCCAGCAAGTAGCGGCAAAGCATGCAGATGTATATTTAACATGGGGAGAGCCGCCGAAACAGGTTGCTGAAAAACTGAATCAGGTGAAAAAGCTGGCAGAGGAACAAGGAAGAACAGTGCGCTTCGGCATTCGCTTGCATATCATCGTCCGTGAAACGGATGAAGAAGCATGGCAAGCAGCCGAACGGTTAATCAAATATGTGGATGATGAAACGGTCGCTCAGGCACAAAAGGTTTTTGACCGTTTTGATTCAGTAGGGCAGCGCAGGATGTCAGATCTTGTGAAAAGAGACCGCAAGTCGCTTGAAATCAGCCCGAATTTATGGTCAGGAATCGGTCTTGTGCGCGGCGGAGCAGGTACGGCGCTAGTCGGCAGTCCGGAAACAATTGCAGAAAGGATGAAGGAATATGCTGATCTCGGCATCGAGACATTTATTTTATCCGGCTATCCTCATTTAGAGGAAGCATATAGAACAGCTGAACTGTTGTTTCCTCACTTGCCGATAAGCCATGTTCAAAGAAACAGTGAACCACAACCGTTTGGACCATTTGGAGAAATTATTGCCAACAACAGTTTACCAGCAGAAATGGAGAGAATCAGAAAATGAAAAAGTCGTTGTTTTCCGATCAAGTAAAAAAACAATTAATCCCATGGCTTTTGCCTATATTGATTTTAATCATTTGGCAATTGTTATCCTCTAAAGGGATTCTTTCAACAAAAATTCTTCCAGTGCCGTCAGACGTTGTGATGGCAGGAGTGGAGCTCATTCGTTCTGGTGAATTGTTTCAGCATTTGCTGATCAGCTTTAAACGAGCCATAATCGGTTTTTTGATTGGAGGAAGCATTGGCTTGTTTCTCGGCCTTATTAACGGGCTGTTTCCGATCGCAGATAGAATTTTCGATACAACGATTCAAATGGTGCGGAATATTCCTCACCTGGCCATGATTCCTCTTGTCATCCTTTGGTTTGGAATTGGTGAGGAAGCCAAAGTATTTTTAGTAGCAGCTGGAGTGTTGTTCCCGATTTATGTGAATACACTTCATGGCATTCGGTCAGTAGATCAAGGGTTGATTGAAATGGGACGGGTATATGGACTTCGTTCCTGGCTTCTCTTTTGGCAAGTGGTGTTGCCCGGCGCCCTCCCGTCTATTTTAGTCGGAGTTCGATATGCACTGGGGATCATGTGGCTGACGTTAATTGTTGCTGAAACAATTTCCGCAGATTCTGGTATCGGATATATGGCCATGAATGCGAGAGAATTTATGCAAACAGATGTAGTGCTGCTCAGCATTCTTCTATATGCATTATTTGGAAAAATAGCGGATTCAATGGCAAAATGGCTTGAAAGAAAATGCTTAAATTGGAATCCAAATTATCAAAACTTGTAGAGAATGGGGGGATAAATGTGGAATCTCCAACTTTTGGAACTCATCTGCAAATCAATGGTGTAGAGAAACACTTTGGGAATCAGCAAGTTCTGCGCGGAATTGATCTTGAGGTGCAGCCTGGTGAGTTTGTAGCGATCATCGGCCGAAGCGGCTGCGGAAAAAGCACGCTGCTTCGTTTAATTGCCGGATTAGATGAGCCGACAGCTGGTGAGATCAAGGCTAACAGCGAATTGATGAAGGGATTAAATCCGGAGGTTCGCATTATGTTCCAAGATGCCAGACTTTTGCCTTGGAAACGCGTAATTCAAAATGTAGCGATTGGCATGAAAAAAGAAGATTTACCTAAAGCGGAGTTAGCTCTAAAGCAGGTTGGTCTGATCGACAGGGCAAAAGAATGGCCTCACGTTTTATCAGGAGGACAAAAACAACGGGTGGCACTTGCAAGAGCATTAGCCAGCAAGCCAAGGCTGTTGTTATTGGATGAACCATTAGGTGCGTTAGATGCTTTAACACGCATTGAAATGCAGCGTTTGATCGAACGATTATGGAAGGAGCAAGGATTTACAGCTTTGCTGATTACACATGATGTGGAAGAAGCGGTAGCAATGGCAGATCGAGTGGTGTTGATAGAGGATGGAAAAATTGCGATGGATACACCGATTAAATTTCCTCGTCCTAGGCAGCGCGGTAATGCCGCATTTGCAGCCCTCGTCGAAAAGATTTTGCGCCGCGTAATGGGTGAGGAAGAAAACACACCAGCTGTCTATGCAAGGCAATCAACGTAATAAGCTTAATAAATATATTCATTAAAGGGGGATTTACTAATGAAAATTATCAGAAAAAGTATGTTTTTAAGTTTGATTTTCCTTTTAGTGCTTTGGATTTCAGGCTGCGGCAGCAAGGAGGAGGCAAATGAGACCTCCAATGCGGAAAAATCAAATGCCAAAGCGGAAGAGGAGACATTACCAGACGAACTTAGAATTGGCTATCAAAAATCATCTATTTTGCTTTTCTTAAAGGAAAAAGGCAGCTTAGAAAAAATTTTGGCTGAAAAAGGAGTTAAAGTCACATGGCATGAATTTCAATCAGGACCGCCATTATTAGAGGCGTTGAATGCAGGAAAAATTGATGTAGGATATGTAGGCGGAGCACCTGCTGTACTTGCAGGAGCCGTTTCAGATTCTGAATTAGCCTATCTTGCCTATGAACCGGAAGTATATCGGGCGATTGTTGTTCCAAAAGATTCACCTATTCAAAAGATAGAAGATTTAAAAGGGAAGAAGGTTGCTTTTGGTAAAGGATCAAGCGCACATTATTTGCTCCTTACTGCTTTAGAGAGTGTAGGGCTGACTTTGAATGATATTACTCCTGTCTATTTACAGCCTTCAGATGCTAGAGGAGCTTTTGAACGCGGCAATGTGGATGCATGGGTGATTTGGGATCCATATCTTGCGGACGCAGAAGAAAGTGGAGGTGCTAGAATCATTGCCGATGCAAAAGGTCTCCCGCGTCAATATGGATTTATTGTAGGAAGACGCGATTATTTTCAAGAAAATCGTGAACTTCGAAATTTAGTGATCAGTGAACTAGAGAAGGTTCACAAAGAGATTCAAGCAGACAAACAAGGGGCTGCCGAAAACTTTTCACAGAAAACTGGCATTTCGAAAGATGTATGGAAGCAAACTTTGGAAAGAAGAGAATATGGAGTATTTGACATCACACCTGAAGTGGTGGATGCCCAACAGAAGCTTGCAGATACTTTTTTAGAGGCAGGATTGATAAACGAGAAAATAAATGTGCAAGATGCTGTTCTTTCAGATTAACGAAGCAAGAAAGTGGTCATTTCATGCTTTATAAGTTATAATGACCCTGAAACGGAATGTTCAAAAGAAAGATCCATGCGATAACGATTGACAAGCGCAAATAGTTGTCCTTTTACAAATGGAGGTGTTTATCCCTCCATTTGTTTTTGTGGAGAACAGTTGTCCTTATCTTCACGGAAGCGGTAATGGCCGGTTTGCAAGCGGGCTGTCTGTGAACCTTGAGGCCGTTTTTCTTTTCAAAATTTTTTTCATTGAATGAGATAATCTTTTCGCTGCGGGAAAGGATGTAATGAATGGAAATTACCCGTAAAAATCCAAACTCGTTTTTAACGAAAACAAACGGCTATTTGCAAGGGTATTCGTACAGTTTAAATCCGTATGTCGGCTGTTCATACGGCTGCCATTATTGTTATGTACAAAAGCTTCCAGTCGCATTGTTTAAGAAAAAAGAGTGGGGAACATGGGTTGAAATAAAGGATGAAAAGCCAAACCAATTTTTAGGCGAATTGAAGCGGGCCAAGAAGAAAGGGAAAGTGACGATTTTCATGTCATCCTCAACAGACCCTTACCAGCCGCTGGAAGCGAAGGAATTACGAACAAGAAGGCTCCTTGAAGTGATAGCAGAAATGCCTCCGGACTTTTTATTTGTCCAGACGAGAAGCCCGCTTGTCACTAGAGATATTGATATCTTTCAAAAATTGGGGGATCGGGTGCTTGTCAGCATTACCGTTGAAACGGACAGAGATGATGTGCGCAAAATTTTTTCTCCAAAGGCGCCGCCGATTCAAGCTAGGATCAATGCGCTTAAAAAACTAAATGAAGAGAACATTCCGTCACAGGCGGCAGTTTCTCCTGTACTGCCTTTTTCTCCTAATTTTACGAATCTATTACGGAATGCGACGAAACGAGTCTGTTTAGATGATTTCTTTTTAGGAGATGGAAGCGGCGGAAGACGATCACAGGCGCTCGGTTTGTCAAAGCTTTTTTCGCAAATTGGAGAAGAAGAATGGTTTTCCCCTGAAAACATCGAATATGTGAAAGACTTATTTTTACATGTGTTTGCGAAAGATCAGCTGTTCATTTCTAGGCAAGGCTTCATTCCGCCCGATGGGAGTCATGAAGAATGATCGATTCTCATATTCATTTGGATCAATACGATCCAAAAACTATTGATGAGCAAATCAAAAAGTGGCAGGAAGCGGGCATTACTCATGTTGTGGCCGTTTCAACCGATTTAACATCCGCCTATAAAACGCTTGAATTGAAGCAGAAACATGAAGATTTTATTATAGCAGCTGCCGGCTTTCACCCTGAACAGGAGATTCTTGAAGAACGGGAGCTTGAAGAGCTTCTATCGCTGATTCGAACAGAGAGGGCGATTTCAGCTGTCGGGGAAATTGGTTTGCCGTATTATGAAAAAGAGCGATTATTTGCAAAGTATTCGGAACAAACTTATATAGATGTCTTGAAGGAATTTTTGAAAATCAGCGTTGAACATTCACTGCCAGTTGCCTTGCATGCAGTTCATGAAGATGCGGAAAAAGCTTTCCATCTTTTGCAAAAACATCAAGTGAAAAAAGCGCATTTTCATTGGCTTAAAGCGGCATCATCTGTAGTGAAGGAAATTTGTAAACAACACTATTATATTTCTGTGACTCCGGAAGTTTGCTACCGCCTGCGCGATCAGCAGCTTGCTGAACAAGTTCCGATGGATCAGCTGCTTATTGAGACGGACGGCCCTTGGCGGTATGGGGGAGCGTTTAAAAATGTTGACACAACCCCGTTATTTTTAAAGGAAATTTGCCGCAAATTGGCGAATATTAAAAAGAGGCCGCGTGAAGATATTGTGCGCACAACTGCAAATAATGCGAAAAAACTTTATCTTAATTGGGGGTAGAACATGAAGCTTGTCACTGCAAATATTCACGACAGAACGTTTATCGGACTAATTTTTAACGAAGATTCGGTTATTGATATTCAAAAAGCGGAACTGAAGCTTTATGAATCGGAAATATCGCCTGCATCGCTGCAAGCGTGCATTGAAATGGGTGAAAAATTTGTCCGCCATATTGAAGCATTACAGGAATGGGTTGCGAAGGAAAAAGAAAGGGAGACATATGTCTATCCGCTGTCAGCTGTTAAACTCCAAGCACCGATTCCACGGCCGAAGAAAAACATTATGTGCGTCGGTAAAAACTACCGTGACCATGTTGCGGAAATGGGAAGCGAAAGTGATATTCCTTCCGATTTGATTCTGTTTTCCAAACCTTCAACTTCCGTTATTGCTCATGAAGGAGAAATTGATCCTCATCTTTATTTAACCGACGAACTTGATTATGAAGGGGAACTTGCAGTTGTCATTGGGAAAAAAGGAAAACAAATTCGCGAAGAAGAAGCCTATGACTACGTTTTTGGATATACGATCATCAATGATGTCACAGCAAGAGATTTGCAAGCTCGCCACAAACAATATTTTTTAGGAAAAAGCTTGGATACATCATGCCCGATGGGACCGTATATTGTACATAAATCGGCTGTTTCGAATCCACAGCATCTGTCTATCGAGACGAAAGTTAATGGCGAAATTCGGCAGCAAGCCAATACAAATCAAATGATTTTCCCGATTAAACGGATCATTTCCATCATTTCTCAAGGCATGACTCTTGAACCGGGAGATATCATTGCAACAGGTACACCTGCGGGAGTCGGAAAAGGCTTCAATCCGCCGAAATTATTAAAGCCTGGCGACACTGTCGAAATTACGGTAGAAGGAATTGGCACGTTGAGAAATAAAGTCAAGGAAATTTAATAGCGAAAGGACGGGCAAGAGTGAGCCCCTTTAATCTTTCGTTTTAGTGCGTCTTTGTCAATTTAGTGAAATCATTTTATTTATCATAGTAATTGCTATGTTTTTGGATGATCATTTGATATGATGAATGTGGACTTGCAAGTATAGATGGGGGAGGGCATTTATGACACATTTGCATATTACATCATGGGTCATTTTGCTGATTTTGTTTTTCATTGCCTTTGCCAAACCTTCAAAAGGTTTGCATATGGCTGTGCGAATCTTTTATTTAATCGTGTTGGCAACTGGACTTGAATTAATTTTCCGCTATAATGTGTTCAGCATGGCCAACTATGTAGGGGAATATGTCGCTAAAATTTTCCTTGCCATTGTTTTGATCGGGCTTATGGAAATGGTTTTGGGCAAAAAGAAGAGAAACGAATCGTCCAAAGGCATTTGGATCGGCTTTTGGATTGTGCTGATTCTCGTCATTTTGCTTGGATTTAGACTGCCTCTTACTTTTTAAAAAATATGTTGATGCAAAAATATAGGAGCGTATTTCGCAGGGGCTGTCTTAGAAAGTCAAATCGCCATTGAAAACAAAAAATCATAAACACCGATATATATCAACGTTTCTAAAACATTAATGGGGGCGTCAATAAGCCGTAAAAACGACTTATTAGACACCCCCCTATTATTTTTCTTTCTTGTCTTTGACAATAAAAACCAGCCTTAAAAAAACATCCAAATCCTATAATTATTAGAATTATATGGCCTATATTTCATATCATCAATGGTTAATGAAAATAAAAAAGCTCCAAGCAAAATAAATGGAATAGCTAATAACCACCTCAAATTATGAAACTCTCCTTATCTCGTTTTTTATTAAGGCTTGAATAATAATTCGATATGAGTTCATTGAAACCTTGCTAATCGCCAAAAAGTTGGACGAAATTCCGCGGATTGGAAAAAAGTTTCAATGCAGGCGATGCCTTACGTTTACTTTCTTTTTGTGAATATCCTAATGTTTTAGGTTCATATTTTTGTTTTTATAAACATTTTCGGTAGCGCAGTCTACATTGATGTTGGGCAGCCGGTCTGTTTCGCCCATCATTGAATAAATACTTAGCCACAGGGTGACAATTCGAACGAATAGCATCTTTTTGAATATCCAGCATTATCAGGCTGAAGCTGTTTTTTATGTGTCTCCTTAAAAAAATTTAAATGACTCTTCTCTGCACTCCCCCTATCAATTGCAAAGCTTTCATTACTCCGACTGTCTTAAAAGTACTTTTTAACTAAATCCTTTTTTCCTTGAATTGCAGTTATGAAATAGAGCTGACAAAGCTTCGTTCCCCTGTGCTTACAGTGAATTCAAACAGGTCTTTTTGTTTGTCTCCCCGATGGAAAAAATGCTGAACCGCACAAAGAGAATCCGTATTATCAAATATAAAAACAGAAGCGCCTTTCATCGGTTTGTTTCCATGGTGATACAACAATTGATTGTGGCAGTAGATGATGTCATAAACGGAAAAGGATAAAGCATTTAAATGGTGTACAAACATTATAAAGCTTTCATCATCCAATTCATTTAAAAAAGAATGAAATGCATAGGGGAATGTCTTCTTGATTCGAATTTTTCCGCCTGACCGCAAGTATTCTTCCTTATTATGTCCAATATCAACCCATCGGCCGTTTTTCAAAAGTTCAATGTGCTGATCGTTTAAATCATCAAGAGAAATCTGTTCATCATCTTCATCATCGATCAAAATCGGTTTTGCTTGAAGCATTTCAACGGTTGCGGTCCGAAAACTCCTTTTTTGTTTATGGAGAAGGTCATTTTTTACGTCCGAAAACAATATGAACACCTCAATACTTTTTATTGATTGTTTTAGACAAAATGCTTTCTTTTTATACAAATGGGCAGGTAACATTGAACTTTTTTTGCATACAATAGCTACATCTTTCATGTTATAGATAGTGGGGTGATAAGCATATGTGTGGAATTGCTGGCTGGGTAAATTTTCAACAATCACTTTTCCAAAATACTGAAATAATGGAAGACATGATTGACACGTTAAGCAAAAGAGGGCCTGATGATACAAATATTTGGGGAAAGAAGCACGTATTGTTCGGGCATAAAAGACTTGTTGTCATTGACCCGGAATGCGGTCGACAGCCGATGACAAAACAAAAAGAAGATAATTCCTACACGATTTGTTATAACGGCGAGCTATACAATACGGAAGATATTCGCAAAGAATTATTGAAAAAAGGCTATACGTTTCGCGGCCACTCAGATACGGAAGTTCTTTTAGCTTCATACATGGAGTGGAAAGAAGAATGTGTGCACCATTTAAACGGAATTTATGCTTTTGCCGTTTGGGATTCAGCAGATGAAAAATTATTTATAGCACGCGACCGTCTTGGCGTTAAACCGCTCTTTTTTTATGAAAACAACGGTAATTTTCTGTTCGCTTCTGAAATAAAAGCCCTTTTAGCCAACCCTGAAGTCGATGCTTTGCTCGATCAGGAAGGGCTGCAAGAAATTATGGCGCTGGGGCCGTCGAGATCTCCCGGTTCAGGCGTTTTTAAAGGAATCGAAGAGCTTAGACCCGCCCATGCCCTAAGTTTTAATCGAGATGGCTTAAAAATATGGAGGTATTGGAACGTTAAAAGCCATCCGCATGAGGATTCTTTTGAAGAAACGGTCGAAAAAGTGCGTGAATTACTAATAGATGCCGTCACAAGACAGCTTGTCAGCGATGTTCCGCTATGCACGTTTTTATCGGGAGGATTGGATTCGAGCGCCATTACAGCGATTGCCGCCAGGACATTTGAAAAGGAAGGAAAGGGGCATCTTCATACTTATTCAATTGATTACGAAGGGAATTCTGAGTATTTTCAACAAAGCGAGTTTCAGCCGAATGCTGATGCCTACTGGATTCATTTAATGAAGGAATCTTTTCAAACCATTCATCACGAATGTATCATGACACAGGAAGAGCTTGTCTCATATTTGCAGGAAGCAGTTGAAGTCCGTGATCTTCCGGGGATGGCGGACGTCGATTCTTCACTTCTTTGGTTTTGCCGGCAAATTAATAAGGACTTTGTCGTGAGCTTGTCGGGAGAATGTGCGGACGAAATTTTCGGCGGATATCCGTGGTTTTATCGTCCTGAGGAATTGGCAAGAGAAGGATTTCCGTGGATTCGTTCATTAGATGAGCGGATCAAGCTGCTCCGGAACGATTGGCAAAAAAAGCTGAATATAAAAGAATATGCTTTAAGGCAATATGAAAAAACGATTGAAGAAACACCTGTTTTAGATGGAGAACCTGAAACGGAAAGAAAAAGGCGGGAGCTTTTTTACTTAAATATGATATGGTTTATGACAACATTGCTTGACCGAAAGGATCGCATGAGCATGGGGGCATCGCTTGAAGTGCGCGTTCCGTTTGCAGATCACCGGCTTGTCGAATACGTCTGGAATATTCCGTGGGAATGGAAACGATATGGCGATCGGGAAAAAGGCCTATTACGGAAAAGCTTAGAAGATCTTTTGCCGAAGGAGGTTGTCTACAGGAAAAAAAGCCCGTATCCGAAAACACATCATCCGAAATATACGAAGCTTGTAAAAGAACAGCTTGAAAACGTATTGGCCATGAAAGACTCCATATTGCACGAGCTTTTCGATGGGAATGCATTAAATAAATTAGTAGAGACAGACGGTGCATCTTTTCAACGCCCATGGTACGGACAGCTGATGACGGGACCGCAGCTGTTAGCCTATCTTTGGCAAATTCACATTTGGTTTGAAAAGTACCGGATTAATATCATTTGATGAATTTAGGGAAAATGAGGCTGTCTTAGAAAGTCAAATCGCCATTGAAAACAAAAAATCATAAACACCGATATATCAACGTTTCTAACACATTAATGGGGGCGTCAATAAGCCGTAAAAACGACTTATTAGACACCCCCCTTGCTTTTTATAATAAAGAAGGACAAACATGTTCAGCATGTTATAATGTTTTTTATAATGAAATTCAAAAATGATCTGCAAGGGGAGCGGGAGGGGAGAGATATATAAACATTTTGTAGAAACTGAATGATTCATCGGTAGAAAAAAGATTTTTATGAAAATGATGAACGTTTTCAAAAAATTTTCTAATGTCTAGGAATCAAGCAGGGAGAGAAGCTTACAATAAGATCCGAATTTGGCCTGGTACGTTTCATGTTGTAAGAGAATAGTTCAAGAAGATATGAATGAAAAATTAACTGACCTAACTTTTTGAATACGTTGACGAACTGTTTGATCGTGGCGCAATCCAGGCAAAATGATGTAGGTAACGCAATGATTTCAAACATGTAAACTTATTTTTCAGTTAGCATGGAAGGAATAAAGGCTCTTTCAAATGAAACTGGGATAAGCCAGCGAGTGATTCGCGAGGCTTATAAAGAAAAACTCATCGGAAAAGGGGATAAATCCCATCAAACATTACATACATTCGATGAGAAGATTGACAGCAAACCAAAACAGATGCAACACCGCTTGCCGATTTTGCGGAAGAGTTGAAGCGGCGAACTTAGATGAATTAAGCGACAAGCATGGATTTTGCTGACATAAGGAGGATTTTGACGAGTGAAAAAAGGATTGATCTTCATTTTGTGTGTTTCATTGCTTTTTTGTTTTTCAGCGACTGCTAGCGCTGTAAACTTGCAGGATGAGTCAATTTATCACGTAGCAGTTGACCGCTTTTACAATGGAACGACGGCCAATGACGGCGAAAGAAAGGGCGGTCTTGAACATTTTCTTGGGGGTGACTTGCAAGGGGTGATCAAAAAGCTGGATTACATAAAAGGAATGGGCTTTACAATCGTTTCTTTATCACCAATATTTCAAAATGAGGCAAACGGCTTTCATGGGAAATGGGTGAAAGACTTTAAAAAAGTGGACGAGCATTTTGGAACAATGCAGGATTTAAAACAGCTGACAAAGGAAGCACATAAACGTGATCTAAAGGTCATGATAGATTTTGTTTTCGAAACAGGACCGAACCACCCTTGGCTGTCTGATCCAGCTAAAAAAGAATGGTTTGTTGAAGGAAGTACGACATTCGATGTTTCTCGCCCCGACGTTCAAGCATTTATAATCGATGTCGCTAAATGGTGGATCAAACAAAGTGATATTGACGGGTATCGGTTGATTGACGCGAATCGAACTGAACCTCAATTTTTAAAAAAAATGGCTGAAGAAGTTAAGTCTGTCAAAAAAGATTTCGTTTTAGTGGCAGATATTGGCGGGGGTGATCCGAATACATATCAAAACAGTGGAATCGATGCCGTGATGAATACCTATTTTGCGAAAAATGCGCAAAAATCATTTTCGAATGTGGATGAACCGCTTTCGGGATTGGACGGGTTTACGCAATCCAATCTGCCTGTCGTTTCGTTTTTAGATGACGAGGATATCGTTCGTTTTACAAGAAAAGCTGTTGAGAATGAAGCGTTTCCAGTGACAAGATTAAAACTTGCCTTGACGTATTTATATACTTTACCGGCTGTTCCTTTTGTTTATTACGGGACGGAGATTGCATTGGATGGCGGAAATGGAGCAGTCAATTATCGGATGATGGATTTTCGCACGAGCACCGAAATAGTCGAGTACATAACAAATTTAGCCGACATTCGCAAAATCCTGCCTTCTCTCCGAACAGGGCAATATCATTTGTTGTATGAAAAGGACGGCATGCTCGTTTATCAATTAAAAAGCGGTGATGAAACATCCATTATTGCCATTAACAACACATCGCAAACAAAAAGCGTAACGATCGGATTTCGATATTTGCCGGATAATCACGAATTGAGAGGGTATTTAAAAGGGGGAAGCATAAAAAGTTCAAAGGACGGATACACGATCACTTTGGAACGGGAAACAGCGGAGATTTTTAAACTGGACGAACAAAAAGGCGCGAGCATCCCTTTTATTTCCATTTTGGTCGGAGTCCCAGTTTTGTTTATCCTTTTCTTATATGCCGCATATAAAAAAGGGAAGGGAAAACAGCCGTCGTAAAATGCAAAATAAAAAGCTGATCCCTTAAAGGTGCAAAAAAAGGACAAACTCGTCTTGATTTGCCATTTTGAAGCTGCTTCTATGTACACATAGGCTTTAAACAGGAATTTTTCAACTGAAAGCTTCGGGGCGGAAAGTTCGCCTATCACATCTTCCTTTTCATATTGAGATGTTGGAAAAGAAGCCTAATTCTTCCTTTTTGAACGCAAAAAAGCCCCTTCCTCATATCAAGACGCTGAAAAAGGAGCGACTCCATTTAAAGTGGGTAAAACAATATTGATCAATGGATAACCGATTAGGAAAGAGGGCTTCTTATCAATAGCTTGTGAATTTGGAACAAGCTTTTGCTCGCTTTTTCGTTGTGACGCTTGTATTTTAATTTTAAAGGATGCAATGTTTTTTCACGTTTATGTTGTAGGCTTGTGCTTTTTCTCATAAGATGGGAGTAATAGAAAAAGGGGAGGAGAAATGTATGAAGCCGCTTCGCTTACGGGGGCATCATTTATTATGTGTGCACGGATTTCGCGGAATGGGATATAGTCCATCGTTTGTAGAGAAGATGTGGGAAGTAGTTACAAAAATTCGTGATGAAGAGCAAGACTTTCCCATTCAAGTCGTATCTGCACTTGATGATGCGTGCATGGCATGTCCGCACCATGGAGAATCGACGTGCCAAGCGGATCCGAATTCAAATGAGCATGTGATTTCCATGGATCAAAAAGTAATCCGCCATTTAGGCATTGAAGAAAATGGGATTTACTTAAAATCGGAATTATTGGGGCTCACGGCCCAAAAAGTAGTCCCTGACGACTTAGATTACTTATGTGCGAATTGCTCCTGGCTTCCGCACGGTGTATGCAAAGAAGGCATCGCCAATGTCCGTAACGGGAATATTGCGCAAAAGGAAGCTAAGTAGCTTTTTACAGTTTTCGTCACTGCCCAATCTGTCAGTGTAGCTGATTGCGGCTTTTCAAAATTATTGGTGCATATTGGCGCAATCTTGTTGAAATTTTGTACTCTTTTTCGTCTTCGTCATCTTTTACATAATCCAAGTATTAGCGAAACCATGTTGAGATTTTGCTCCTGTTAAGCAGGAAATAACCTCTTCGTGGAAATAGCCGAGCGACAATTCGGCTATTCTAATTTTAAACACGGAGGGCTATGCTTCTTCACTATAATACTGCAAGCTTTGTAGAAAGCTGTTTCCGTTTCTTTTCTATAGGAATCATGAATGAAGATGTCATAAAGGTTTGCAACATTTGCTGTCCGATGGATCATAAGCGGTCAGCTTAAAAGAAGGGTGCTTCCATGACGATTTTTCTTTCGAGTTCGGGAATTGGATTAATAAGTTGGAGGAAAACTAGATTGTTTGAAACGCTCTGTATCGGACGACGATAAGATTTGAATTAATAAGTTGGAGGCAAACGGATTGAGCAGCACTTCACCGTTTTTATACTCTTTCACTAGGGATTCGCACTGTGATCGAAGTTGACCAACGCCAATAGGCTCCTAAATTAAAAGTCTGATGGAAGGTGCCATTTTTATAAAAATTTGAAAGGCTCGTCTTGTTTTAAAACAAGATGAGCCTTCTTTTCGTAAAGGTGAAAATAGATTGCAAAGACATTTTTTTAGCCTTGATGAAGAAATTTCACGCAAACCGGATCAGGCACGGAAATTTCTGATGGCAAGCGTGTCAATTTGCCGGTTTCAGGATCGCGTTCAAATAAGACGGCGTTGCTTGATTCTTGGTTTGTGGCGATCACAAATCTTTCTGTCGGATCGAGGACAAAGTCTCTTGGCCAATGGCCGCCGGTGCTTGTCCATTCAACAAATTCAAGCTTGCCCCCATCATTTTCTACCTTGAAAACAGCAATGCTGTCATGGCCGCGGTTAGCAGCATAAACGAACTTGCCGTCGGAAGAAATGTGAATGGCGCTGCCTTGGCTGTTTTCTGCAAAATCTTCCGGAATTGCTGGGATGTATTGCAGCTCTTGAAAGCTTCCTTCATCTGCATTATAAGAAAGAACGATCACTTCATTGCTTAATTCCGTCATCACGTAAGCGAATTTTCCGTTTGGATGAAAGACGATATGGCGAGGGCCGCTTCCAGGTTTAACAGAAAGGCTGCTCACCTTCTTTAAAACACCTTGATCACAAGAGTAGGTAATAATTTGGTCAATTCCTAAATCAACAGCTACAACATATTTTTCATCTGGTGTAAACCCCGAATAGTGAGCGTGCGGTTTTTCTTGCCTTTCAAGATTAGGGCCTGAACCTGTATGTTCTGCAACGCTTGCCGCTGGATTTGCGCTTTTGTCTTCATTCAGCAAGTAAGCCTCGATCGTTCCGCGATGGTAATTAGCGGTGACGACGAAATGGTTTGCTTTGTTGACGCTGACGTGGCACGGAGAAGGTCCTTCCGTCACTTGTCGGTTGATGCTTTGCAGATCGCCTGTTTGTTCGTCAATGGAAAAAACAGCAAGCCCCCCTGAATTTCTGTCTTTAACAACCGAATATAAATTTTGATTGTCTTTGGAAATCGCGACATATGTCGGATTGTCAAGCTCTGCTGCTACTTTAGCTTCACCAAGCTCTTTTTTCTCAGTGTCCAATGTAAATTTGTAAATGCCTTTGCTTTCACCTTTCGTATATGTACCGATATAACCGATGAATGGATTTGCCACGAAACATGCTCCTTTCAAATATACTTTTCTAGAATTATATCATGGAAATTCTCCTATTTTTCTATTTTAAAATGAACGAAAATTAGACGAAAATTTACAAATAATTAAAACCAACTAAATATTTCGATATTACAATAATTTGAGGTTAGAAAATTTTAGGGAGGTGTTTTATTTGAAAAAAAGAAAGAGACGCTCTATGCTGGCTGGAGCTTCCGCTGTTTTGCTTGTTCTTGTTTCCGTGTTAACACCGATACATACGTATGCAACAGCAACAGTTGCAGGAAACGCCGAGCAGCAGATGGAGGAACAAACGAAATCAACGGATAAACCAAATCAAGAACAACCGCTTCATCAAAATGACAGCGAGCCAAATGTTGAAGAAAACAACTCTCAGCAAAACGAAGTTCAACAGGACAAAAGTGATGAAAGACAGCCTGATGCAGCAAATGAAGAAATGAAAGAACCTGCAAAAGGAGGGGATCATCCATCTTTTCCGGTTAATGAAAGTGAACAAAAGCAGCAAAAACCAGAACAGCAAGATACTGATACAGTTCCCGAAACTTCAAAACAAGAACCAGAAGCAAATTCACAATCTACCCCCCAACTTGAACAGCAAGCTGTTACACTGCCACTGGAAATCGTTCATCAGCCACCGGCAGTCATTCAAAAAGGCCGGCCGCTTAAAATTGATGCGGAAGGAAAAGGTCTTGCGGAGTTGTCACTGTTTTATCGTACAGCACCGGGTATGCTTGTGAAAAGCATGAAAATGGAGAAAATAAATGATACAACCTTTACGGCAACTGTACCAGAAAGCGATTTATGGTCTTATGCTTTTACTTATTGGTTTGAAGGGAAAAATGAGACAGAAACAACAAGACTTCCAATAAATTCTTCTGAAACATTTTCAGTAGCTATTCAACAAGATGCGGAACCGGATTATCAAAAAGTTCCGAAAATCTTAATCACCGAACTGGCTCCAGACACGTCAAATGTCGGAAGTGCTGACGGATATGAATTTATTGAGCTTTACAACAATACCAACAAGCCGATTGAATTGCGAAATTATGAACTTCATTATCAATATCCGGGTACAGCAAAAGCCGATCAAGTTTTTCAATTTTCGGACAATCAAGTAATAGCTCCGCAAAAAACTTTCATTCTCTGGGTGAAAAATAGTTCTAATCAATCTTTAAGATTGGAAGATTTTAATCAATTTTACGGAACGAATTTGAAAGAAAGCGAAGTCCAAGCCTTGCCATTTGAAGGAATGGCTAACAGCGGCATCCGGGCATTAGCTGTTTATTCAAAGGATGGTTCATTAGTATCTGCAGCAGCATATAATGATGGAGCTGATGATGTTGAAAGAGATAAAGGAATCATTTATCAATTTACGGAAGAGACGAAAATGAAAAAAATTGGCTTAAGTGAAAAAGCTAATCCAGGTGCATTCATCGAAGGGCAAGTGCCGAAGACACCTGTCGCTATTGAAGAGCCTGATGACAAAGAAGCTCCTGTCATTACACATCAGCCAATAGCAGAATGGGAAAGCGAGGAGCCATTAATTGTAAAAGCTACAGTCACTGATAATAAAAAAGTCCGTTATGTCACATTATTTTATAAATTGACGGAAAATGGAGCATACAAATCCCTTCAAATGACTGAAAACGGAAATCAAAATGAATATAGGGCGGCGATTCCCAGTGCAGGCATGTGGGGAAGCGAACTCCTATATTACATAGAGGCATCAGATGGAACAAACACGGTCAAAACAGAGGAACACCATGTTCAACTCAAAACTCCCAATATTGATTATCAAAAAGCCCCAAAACTTCTCATTACTGAAGTAGTTCCGGACAGCGCCAATATAAATGGGTTGGACGGTTATGAATTTATTGAAATTTATAATAATACTAATCAGACCATTGATTTTAAAGACTATAAAATCCGTTATCGATATCCGCAGGAAGGTGCAGAATCCGATCTTATTTGGGGACCTCCTAATGATGATCAATCACTGCTAATTCCTTCAGGTGGGACGCTTGTATTTTGGATCATCAATCAAGGGAATGCATCGTTGGCTGTTGAAGATTTTAATAAACATTATGGTGTTTCGTTAGAAGAGAATAAAAACATTGTGAAAATTTATAATAACGGGATGGCCAACAGTAGTGCGAGATCATTAGTAATTGCCACAAACAGCGGAAAAGAAATTTCCGTTGCTCATTATAATGATCAGGTAAATATTGATGATACTAAAGAGGACAAAGGGATTTTGTACAAATATCCTGCGGATGGAAGCAATATAATGCAAAAAATTAGTGCCGGCGTTGAAGCGGCTACACCCGGATCGGTAAAAGACGGACAAACTCCGAAAGTGAAAGTAACTGTTCCAGCCGATTCAATGGCGCCAACTATTGAAAATTTAACAAATACTGAAAAAGCCATGGAAACGGATAATATTTTCATCAAAGCGGAAGTAAAAGATAATATCGAAGTCAAAACCGTTTCTTTATACTACCGGACAAAACTACAAGAACCATTTAAAAAAGTGAATTTAGAAGAAAACTATAATTCGAGATTATATGAACATACGATTTATTCGCCTGAATTAATTGGGAAAAATATAGTTGAGTATTACTTTGTCGCTGGCGATGGAGTGAATATCAAGGAGTCTCCTAAGTTTACCGTTCAAATTGGAAATGCAAATAAGAAGCAGGGATTGCGGTTAAATGTAGAAAATGGACAAATTGTTTCAAAAGAAACCGTAGTGAAGGCAACAGGCGATCTTACACCTGAGGAGGTTTCCTTATATATTGATGGAGCAAAACAAACAAATACTTTCCGCACGATTGAATCAGACGTTTATTTTGCCTTTGATGTTCGTAAAACGAATCTTTATTTTCAAAACGGTGTGACGATAGGAAATGACATTTTGAGAATATTTGATGACACCATTAATCAATATACAACAATTACGGTTCCGATTTCGTCGGAAAGGCTGAAAATCGGTGAAGATTTATCAATTGCGATTAGGGCAGGCACAAAGGTCAGTCCATTTGATGAAACATCTGAAGAAAATCGAGATGATTTTTATGTAAAAAATGTGCGATTAGTTTTATCTGACGGCACAGCTCTATACAGCAGCGAGTATCAAGAACCCGAACAGGAGATTTCCGTCGGCGACAGTGCCGGATTAAGCCCGGTTGTCGAATTTACGTTCAATATTCCGGATGAAAAATTTACTTCCCTCGGTTACTTATGGAACAGCGAAAATGAAGAAGATGGCGAGCATGAAGTGAAAGCAGTTGACCAAAAGGGGAATGAAGTGAAATCGACAGTTATTGTCGATAACACAATGCCAATCATTAAACCAACTATTGAGGAAGGAAAAAAATATAAAGGACCTTTTGTTATTGATGCTGAAATTCAAGATAAATGGAGTAAAATTAGATCGATCACTGCCAAATTAGATGATCAATATATCGATCTTCCATTTGCAGCTTCGTCAGCACAGCTTCAATCAGGCAAACATCAACTTGTCATTACAGCTATTGATGAGGCAGGCAATGAAGGCAAAAGCGAAGTCACTTTCTATACAGTGGACGAACATCCGCTCTTACCTGATTTTTCCGAAACAGATGAGGATGCTTTAAGTGCTAAATTGTCCGTAAGGGTGGCGGATCCGACAATGGACGATCTTGATGTATCTTTCTTTCAAGCTTTTCAGTATAAAGCATCAGATGAAGAACATGTAGATATTTTGCAAAATGCATCTGATACAGAACCGCCTGCTGGATTTCAAGTTGAAGGCGAAAAAGTTCTTTCGAAAGATGAACGCAGGAAGTTGGAAAACGCAGATGGCGAGGCGCTTGCAACAACATCAACTGAGCAGTTTCCGTATCATCGCTTCAACGTTACCGTTGATCAAAAAGTTGATGAAAATGATGAAATAGAACTTATTTGGAACGGTTCTTCATTGCCGGGACGAAAAGTGACGATGTATGCCTGGAACAATATGGAAAATAAATGGAAGGAAGTTGCTTCACAAACTGCCGGTGAAGAAAGATTTCAATTGAAAGGGAGCGTAATTGCGAAAGACTATGTGAAAAACCAAAAGGTGAGCGTGATCGTTCAAGACCAAATCGCGCAAACTATAGATTATGATTATACGTTTGTATGGATGAGCGATACGCAATATTATTCGGAAAGCTATCCACACATTTATCAAAAGCAAGTCGAATGGATTCGAGATCAAAAAGATAATCTCAATATTCAGTATGTATTTCATACAGGTGATCTAGTCGATGAAGCAGATGATCACAATCAATGGGCAGTGGCCGATCAAGCTATGAAAGTGCTAGATGATGCAGGAATCAGATATGGAGTTCTAGCCGGCAATCATGATGTTGGCCATAAAGACGGAAGCTATGACAATTATTATCAATATTTCGGCGAGAATCGGTTTGCAGGTCGTGACTATTATGGAGGTTCTTATAAAAATAACCGCGGTCATTATGATTTAATTTCGGCGAACGGTAATGATTATATTATGGTGTATATGGGCTGGGGCGTTTCGGATGAAGATTTGGACTGGGTGAATTCGGTGCTTGAAAAGTATCCCGATCGGAAAGCAATTTTAGCATTCCATGAATATTTACTAGTCAGCGGAAACCGCAGCCCGATTGGAAATCAAATTTTTGAAAAAGTTGTTAAACCAAATAAAAATGTGATGGCGGTATTATGCGGACATTATCATGACAGCGAGACATTAGTCGATGAGATTGATGATAACGGAGATGGAGCGCCTGACCGAAAAGTATATCAAATACTTGCTGATTATCAAGGCGGTCCTGAGGGCGGCCAGGGCTATATCCGTTTGCTGCATTTCAATACAGATACGAATCAAATTTATGTAAAAACATATTCGCCTTATTTAGACGACTACAACTTTTACGATCCGGAACAGTATCCAGGAAAAGATGAATTTATCATTGAAACCGATTTACAACCGCAAGAGAAAAAAGTAGCAACAGATTCTTTTGTTGTCAACGTCTATACCGACAGCTTGATCGGCAAAGTCGAAAACGTTCCGAGTGGCGAAGTGGCCTCTGTCATGTGGCATGATTTAGAGCCAAACCAAGTGTATTATTGGTACACGGAAGCGGAAGATCAATTTGGCGGTAAAACGCGCTCATCGATTTGGTCTTTCCAAACGAAAGAAGGTGAAATTGTTCCAAATCCGGCTGATCCGGGAGAAGGCGGAAATGATCCGGAAAAAGACAACAGGGATAAAGGTGGTCAAGGCGATAAAACACCTTCCGAAAGCGGCGGCCAAGAAAAAGATCAAGATCATTCGGGTAACGAAGATCATCCTGAAAACGAAAATCATAATGGAAACAACGGTAGCGGATCAGGCGGCACAAATAATCCTTCTGGTACGGATGGAACTACGGATGAAACGAAATTTGAACAGGTGAGTGAGAATCAAGCTTCGGCATCACTTCCGGATACAGCAACGTACGTGTATCGCTGGCTGCTGATAGGCATGCTGCTGATAGCAATGGGAATGATGCTGAAGATTCGTCAGCGCAAAGCTATTTACAAATAAAATAGGCAAACGGGGCTGTCTAATAAGTCGATTTTCCGGCTTATAGACGCCCCTTTAATGTTTTAGTAACGCTGATATATCAATGTTTATGATGTTTCGTTTTCAATGGATTTTGACTTTCTGGACAGCCCGTTTCTTGGTGCGCCCGACATGGGTGTAATCTCTAGGATGAAAGTCCCGAGCTCTGAAGGCAGAAGCAGCATTTAGCTTAACGCAAGGGGTGTCCGTGGTGACACGGATTCTGATGGAAGCGGGCGGCAAACTTTGGGTCTCTTGCCTGAATAGTCAGCCGTCCTATGATTTTTTCCATTAAAAAATGACCATTTGAAAACTTCTTCTATATCTATTATGAAAAAACAATTTCTATAAAGTTTGTAAATGATCGGAAATTAAAATTGACAAAAAGAAAAAAGTATTGGTAAAATTACCAATGAATTGGAAAATTATATATAATATTCAAAAGAATGAAAGTGAAGTTTATAGTTTACAAAGAAAATAGATTTTTCCATTATTCATCGGGATAAGCAGTGGTTTTAGCACAAGTATCTTTATACAAAATAAAAGAACTATTTTCAGTTATTGTTGATCCCTAGACAGTGCATTTACGTGAAGAAAAAAGGATAGAAAACATGATCCCGTTTTCTCTCTTTCAATCTATCATAATTGAATGTTTCCAATCAACTGCAAAGCGGGGAATATAGAATGCTGTCATTATATATTCAACACAAGAGACACGGTGATGAATTTGAGCTGAAAAATATAGAAGTGACCATCATGCCTTCTCAAATCACATTATTATTAGGTCATAATGGGGCGGGGAAAACAACCATTATTAAATCACTCTTTGGATTAATGGATTATGTCGGTACTTTATCCGTAAATAACAAAAAGATTGATTTGAATGTTTCTGAAGATGTGGATTATTTGAAGAAAAATGTTTCCTATATTTCAGATGAGATTGCTCTTTTCGATTATTTGACGCCGAAAGAATACTTCTCTTTAATCGAAAACTCATTTAAACATCAGGTAGACCATCAGTTATTAGAAAAGCTTATAAAAATTTTTGAACTTGAAAGGTATCTGCATATACCGATAAGCAATTTATCTCATGGCAATAAGAAAAAAACACAAATTGTTTCACAGCTTTTTAAAGGAAGTGAATTTGTCATCTTTGACGAGCCGACGAACGGGCTGGATCCCGATATGGTCATTATCTTGCGGAAAACTCTTCATTTTTTAAAAACAAAAGGCATCGGGATTTTATTGTCCACCCATCACCTTAGTTTTGGGGAAGAATTGTACGACAAGGTTATTTTGCTTCGAAACGGAAAAGTAAAATTAAATTGTACGCGGGATCAAGTATTTGAGCAGTTTGGCAGAATGTCTTTGGAAGAAATATATGAAGAGGCAAACAAGGATTATTACTTGAAAGCAGAGGAGATTTTAAATGCCCCCGATGTTCGAGATAATAGCGAGGATCGAGATTCCGAAACAGGTTAAAAAAGCAAAAAATATCTTTTTGAACTACCCGACTCATTTATTGGCAGTTGTTTTAGGAGCGATTCTCCTTTATGTCGTATATGCCTTAATTTTATTTCAATATTTGGATTTCATTCCATTGAATAAGACAGACGCTTTTGATTCAATTTTGGTGTTCAGCATCTTATTGGCGTGTTTCCTTATGATATTTTCCAGAGAAAAGTTAAAAAGAAAGGAGTATGCCTTTTTCTTTTTAAACACTTCTATTAATGCGGGTCAATTTGTTGCGGGAAGCTATTTTTTGTTATATGTCTTTTTTAACATCTTCATTTTTTTCGCATTTTTGCCTTTGCTCATTTCTTTTTATATAAAACATATTCAAATACATATCTTTCATATTTTTCTAGTTCTTCTTTTGTTGTTTATTATTTTTTGGTTCATCCTGTTTATTTGGATTTTATCCTCTTTGATTGTCGGAAAATGGCTGGGCAGACATAAAGATGGACTTTATTTCAAATCATTATTATTTATGTCCATCATATGGGGGATGCATTTTGTTTCTAAACATATGGCGGAGCGTATAGGAAATTTCGGCTTTCTGTTTTGGATCGGTTGTTTGGTCGCTCTTTTAATATTATGGATAGGGATAAAAAATTTATCGGGAAGGTATTTATTTGGTTTATTTCAGCAAAGCCATACAGGTAATTATCCTAAAAAAATAAAAAGCAAGGAATTTAAGCTTAATCATTACGTTATTCATTTTGTATTGGAAGCAATCTATTATTTTCGAAATCGACTTTTTGCGGAAATGGCTCTTATGTTCTCGATTCTCTATGCTCTCACCATAGGGGTTTATATTTTCTCGGATGCAATGACCTTTGCCATTGTATATTCATTTATTATGAATTTAGGTTTAAAAGAACTTATGATTGTTTTGCCTTTATGTATTGGGATGCATTTTAGGCAATATAATCTTTCCATATTTATGATCAATGCACCGGCTTCCGTCTATTTTTTTCCGAGAATATTCATGGCAATAGCAGTAAATTTTATGATTTATTTTTTATTTGTAGTTTTAAATTGTTTTATATTAAATCAAGATTTTCTTCCGCAATTAACCGGAATTTTTTCTATTTTTTTCGTTACAATGCTCTCAACCTTTGCCGGATTTATAGCGAGAATTCATGACGGGAATAAGGCTGTAGCGTTAATTATAATCCTTGTCATTGTGGCAATCATTGATTCTTTTTTACATTATTTCATTTCGCAAAGTTATTATATTGATTTTATATATGTTGCAGGCGGGATTTTTCTATACTTGATTTCTCAAAATATTTTTTTAAGAAGGCCTGTTTTCAAATGATAAAAGTGCTATTAGCAGTCTGGCCTCCAATTTTTCATGAGACGGGATATATCGCAATGAATTATAAAGAGGGGATGAAAAATATTGGACTTCGGCAAATAATCAATTTGAAGTATTTTTATGTAATATATTTCAATTCTGAAATAAATTTGTGCATTTGCTCCAATGGCAGTGTCGATAGTATGAATAAATATGACTGACAGCTTTTTTGTGAAGATGTTATTTTTAACATCGTTATGTAATTTGCTCTTTTTGTCCTCAAATGGCCTGATGAAAAAAATTGTAAAAGCAATAGAAGAAATGAGGAAGATGTTATGACAACTTTCTTTAGAGCGCTTATGGGCGGAATCAGTTTAGTTTTTCTGTACGCTTTAATAGTTCTAATAACCCCTTTTATTATTCGGTTATCCGGCATCACCCACATTGAATCAAGTCCGAAGATTCTGAACCTTCCCTTATATGTCATCAAAATAGAGGGAAGTAAATTTGTAGCGGAAGCGACCTGGTTAGGCTTAATTCTTTCACTTGTAGCAGGCACGGCTTTTTATTACTTGGTTCATTTCTTTACAAGAAACAGATCCCGTTAATTCATAGAAGGAGCCGCTGAAGAGAGGGGCTTGTAAAAAATTTTGCTTATTTTTCACGACATACCGTCAAGCAAAATATTGAATGCCACGAAATTTTCTTCTTTACTTTGGATTTGAAAGCGATTGATGCAGTCTGTAGAATTTTCCAGAAATTAATAATCCAGTGGAATTCATTTATCAGCATCTGACAGGAGCGAACATGTATCGATGACTTTTGTTTAGCGTATTGATCTGGCCATGTGGATATTGCTCTCAGATATGCCAGAGCTATTTACAAATAGAAAAGCCCCAAAGTATTGGATTTTGGAGCCTTTTTGCAGATTAACCATTTACGATCGTGCCGCCGTTTACGTGGAGAATTTGCCCTGTCATATAAGTAGAATCGTCACTTGCTAAATATACATAAGCAGGCGCAACTTCCATCGGCTGTCCGGGCCGCTTCATCGCTGTGTTGGAGCCAAAAGAAGCTACTTTTGTACGATCAAAAGTAGAAGGGATGAGCGGTGTCCAAATGGGTCCTGGCGCTACACCGTTGACTCGAATGCCTTTAGGGGCCAATGATAAAGCAAGAGAACGGGTAAATGACGCAATGGCGCCTTTTGTTGCCGAATAATCAATGAGCTGTTCATTTCCATGATAGGCTGTAACAGATGTCGTATTTATGATCGTGCTGCCTGTCTTCATATGGGGAAGAACAGCCTTTGTCATGAAAAAGAACGAAAAAATATTGGTCCGAAACGTTCGTTCAAGCTGTTCTGCTGTAATAAATTCAATTCCTTGCTGCGGATGCTGCTCGGCTGCGTTGTTTACTAAAATATCCACTTTTCCAAATTGATCTTTTGCTCCCTTCACCGCTTGCTGGCAAAATGCTTCGTCGCCGAGATCGCCGGCTATTAAATGACATTTGCGCCCGAGCTGTTCAACATATCCTTTTGTTTCCTTTGCATCTTCATGCTCATTTAAGTAAATGATGGCCACATCGGCACCTTCTTTGGCAAACAGCACCGCAACCGCCCTCCCGATGCCGCTGTCGCCGCCGGTAATGACCGCTGTCTTTCCTGCAAGCTTTCCGCTGCCTTGATAAGAAGGATCATCAAAGATTGGTCTTGGATTCATAAACGATTCAATCCCCGGCTGCACATTTTGCTGTTGAGGCGGAAGTGTATTTGGCTGATTTTGCTGCTGAACCATAAAAACCTCCTCCTAAAACAAGTAAGTATATAGTTAGTATGGGAAGTTGACGGGATAATAAACAAAAATTGATTAACAGTATATTTTAGAAAAGAATGATTTTTCAAAAAAACTATTGATACTACAATCTGTTTTATGGTTATATTTAGGTGAAGTAACAGTATTTGGTTATATAATAAAATGGAGAATATTTGATATGACATTTGGAAAAAGCGAACCGTTAATAACAAAATGGCTTTTGGGTGATGAAATGTTAATAATAAAGTGGCTTAAATGGAAATTAATGATAAGATGGAGAAATAAAATCGGAGAATATAAAACTGATTCCTGATAAATATTTAGAAGGAAGGACATTATTTTTATTGAGTATCTTAAAAGATAAACTTTTTTTTCGATGAATTCATCATTTTATAATATTCTTTTTCAACTAATATCGCGAGATTATATCGAATAAAGATCATCGCAAATGGATTCAAAAAGGAACATTTTACCGCTTAATAAGCCCATTTGACGGGGACGGAAATGTGACGGCATGTATGGTTGTGTAATGCACCCCTTTGTCAAGACACAAATTGATAATATTTAAGTTATCCATTCTCTCCTTTCGCTATGAATGTGGTGCGTGTGCGATAAAGGCTTGACATGGAGCCTCTACGGGCACGATTTTTTGCGCTGGAGCGATGGACAGATAACATCGCATGGCTAAAACAGCCTATCATGCCCGTCTCTCCATATAAAGCCTCTCATCACGTTCGATGGTTAGGATGCTTGAGCCATCTTAGGTTGCTTGTACACTGTTGCTGGCGTCAAATAGTCCAAGGATTGGTGAGGTCGGTCTGTATTATAGAACGTAACATAGCGTCGAATGCCTTTTCGCAACTCTTTAGGATTCTCGAATTCATTGAGATAGATACATTCATACTTTAAAGCTCTAAAGAATCGTTCCGTACGACTATTGTCTGTTGCTCGTCCTTTGCCATCCATTGATACCTGGATGCCATACTCTTTCAACAGCCCGAGATAGTCAGCGTTTGTAAAATGGCTGCCCTGGTCACTATTGATGATGGTCGGCTTACCATGACGCAATGCCCGCTTAAGACAGTTGATGACAAATCCTTTCTCCAGCGTACTAGATAACTCGTAATCGATCACTTTGCGGCTGAACCAGTCGATGATGGTAAACAGATACATAAAGCCCCGTCCCATACGAAGGTAGGTGATATCCACTCCCCACACATGGTTCGGATGAGTGATCTCCTATCCACGGAGCAGGTAAGGTCGGCAGTACTTGGCATGTAGCCTCTTACTAAGGTTGGGTTTAGGGTAAATAGCTTGTATACCCATAAGACGCATGAGACGGTGTACGCGTTTACGATTCGCATCAAATCCTTTCTCACGAAGTTTCGCAGTCATTCGCCTGTAGCCAAAGTAGGGATGAGCTGTATAAAGCATATCCATTTCGTGCATGAGCATGATGTTTTCTGAGCTTTCTGTTTGCCCCTTTGATTGGCGATACACGCTAGTACGATGAATACCTAATAACTGTGCCTGACGCTTGATGCTGATCGATGGGTGATTGAATTCGACCATAGCCTTTCGTTCGTCAACAGACTTATTTGAGCCCAGATTTTTTTTTCAGCCAGTCAACTTCAACCGTTAACTGACCTACCAATTTCTCTAAATTTTCTTGTTTGGCCTCATATTCTTTACGGATTTTATCCACTTCGCTTGAGCCTTTTTCAAAGACCATCGAGGATCGTTCTAGAAATTCTGCTTTCCAACGACTGACCATGACTGGGCTTAATTCATATTTGGCGGCTATTTCATTGACGGTTTGCTCTTCACGCAACACCTCAAGAACCACCTTAGCTTTAAATTCTGCGGTATATCGGTTTCTTTTTTTCATGGTATCATTATAACTTATTTATCACGCTCATGTGTCTCACCTTATGGGAGCATTATATTGTTTCAGAAGATCAAAAAGAAGCGCTTGTAGGTTACTACCAAGTGCTGGCAAAACCAAATCACGGATATTCACGCATTCTGTTAAAAGGGTTAAATGGCGATTTTGAATATGAAATAAAAGGAGTCGAAAACACATTTTTTGGCGATGAACTGATGAACGTCGGCATTCAGCTGACGAACAATATCTTTGATGCCCACTTCGGGGTCAATGAATCGGGCGATTTTTCTTCAAAACTCTTTAAGCTCAAAGCAAAAGAATGGTAGAAACCGGGGCGCCTGCCTCGGTTTTTTCATCAGAGCCTCAAATACTTCCCCTTACACCCAGAAGGAGTGATGGATTTTTCCCGCAGGCTGGGGCATGGATCGGGGAAGAGTCAAATTACCCAAAGTGCACAAAATCCGGGCAATTTGCAAAATGTGAACGGTATTTACGGATTTTAGGTTGAAGTCATGAGTTTTGCTAATTGGCAGCAATTGTTGCTTCGCCTTGTGGATGATCATGTAAGTGAATGATTTTGTTGCATACTGTGTCAAAATCATTGCTATGGTCTATAATGATAAAAATGGAATTTGATGAGCCGCTTTCAATTAATTTCTTTATCTTTTCTTTACCGCTAAAATCCATATGAGAAATTGCTTCATCAAACATAATGATGTTTGCCCCTTTTAAAAGGGCTCTGGCAATAGCAATTCTTTGAATTTGGCCTCCTGATAAATTTTTTCCGTTTTCCCCAACTAATGTATTTTCTTTATCAGGCAATTTTTCTATAATATCATCTAAACCAGTCGTTCTCAGCACTTCCATATAAGTATTCGAATCAACGTTTTCTACACCATATTTAATATTGTTTTCAATTGTATCGTTAAATAAATATATTTTTTGCGATACGATGCCAATGTTTTTCCGAAGCGATTTTTTATCTATGTCATCAATCGGTATTCCATTTATAAGAACTTGTCCTTTTCCTTTTTGCACATTATATAATCCCATTAATATTCTAAGTATTGTTGTTTTGCCGGTTCCATTTTTCCCCTTTATTAAAAGCTTATCAGCAGGGGCTAGCGAAAAACTTACATTATTCAAGATATATGGCTGGTCTTCTTTATACCTAAAAGATACACCTTTAAACTCAATGCTCTTAATATCATTTATTTTGACTTTATTCTGTTCCTCGTCTTCTCCTATTTGTTCAATAAATATATGGAGCCTTTTTAAACTTACTAATGCCGGCTGGATCGTTAGAACAGTAGCCGATATATTTTGAATTGGCGAATACAGTCTGGGAAGATAGTTCATAAATACCATATATCCGCCTATTGTCATACTATTTATTATGACATCTTTTCCACCCATAACGATTAATAAAACAGAAGACAGTGAACCAACCAAAACAATTAATTCCATACCAATTGAATAAAAGATTGATTGTTTAATATTGGCATCCACTAGATCTTTAGCTGCTGAATTGATTTTTTCTGTTTCCTTATCCTCTACCGAGAGATTTTTGACTTCTTCGATACCCTGTACTGACTGCTGTATTTTGTTGTTTAAAACGGCACTTTTTTCAGCTGTTTCAGTAGATATATGAAATATTGAAGACAAGAATTTGTTTGAAATGATGTAATATGCCGGCATTAGCAGACATAAAATTAATGTTAATTTGAAATTGATTGCTGCCAGAATAATAAGGGTAGCAAACAGTTCAAAAAAACTCAGCAAAATTTTAAATGTGTTGGCAGAAAACAATCCCCCTATATTATTTACCTCATTTAATCTTGATGTAATATATCCGCTGGGGTAAAAATTGAAAAACTCCATAGGCAGTTTCAGCAGTCTTGTTGATATATTTTGCCGAAGATTCAACACTATATTCTGGCTTACTTTTGTAAAAACTACATTGGAAAAATAGTTGAGCATACTCTTAATTACATATATTAATGCAAGTATTGCACTGAATAAAAGAACATAGTGATAATCTTTTTTTGCTATTCCAAAATCAAAAATATTCTTAATGATTAATCCTGGAAGTACAGTGATTGCAGAAAGAACAACTAATAAAAGAAAAGCTATAGACAAGCTCTTTTTAAATTCTTTTAAATAGCTAAACAATAATTTTACGCTGTTGTTCATATATATCGCCCCGGTTTAGTTAGTAGAGGTAACCGTTGATTTTTCTATTTTATTGCAATAGACCATTCCATCAATCCTTTTGGATTTAAAATAATCTAGCGCACGGCAATCAAAGCAAAATAAATTTCTCTCACAATTTGAACAATGTTGAATTTTCGTTCCATACGTTTATTTGAAAAATTCTTTGAATAAAAATAATGGTCAGAGTAAATACAATATTTGCATCTGAAATTGCAAGCATCGGTAACAATTAAGCATAGATGCGATATTCCCTCTGTCAGTAATTTTTCTTTAATAAATTGTTCAGTGATTTTTGGCAATTGAAAATCTGATTGAAAGAGGTTATATTTTACAATTTTATGAAGCAATTCATTTAGATTATTTTTTTTGAAGTCTTCTTCATGAATGGTGTCACCTATCTTAATTGCCGACAAAAAGTTTTTTTCTGATTTATTTACTGGAATAACTATTCTCGTACTGTTGTCATAGCAATAATTATCTTTTTCGGTATCAAATAATAATGGTTCAGTTAAAAATTTAATCATTTCACTTCTTCCTTTCTATTTTAACGTTAACCTTGTTGCAACCATCTTAGGGGAAGAAAGTGAAGAGGCCTCTCTACCAAAAATTATAAATGATGAACTCCATTAATTTACAGAAAAATTTTACATATTTTTGAATTTTTCCAACTATATGGGAGGCTATTAAAAAGGTCAATCTGACAAGGCATGAAAACAAGAAAATGATGGAATGATCCGGCGGAATGAGAAAATGGGTGGGAATCGCACAGGATCGGTATTTAGCCGTTGTTAGGGGTGTGAACTAAAATGAGAGATTATTTAGAAAGCATTTATGCACCTTTGTATTTGACCGAAAGACGATGGGGCTCACTTTTTTTGTCCCTGCTGTGATGTTTAGCTTATCTATGTTGCTTATTCTGTTTGTTCCAAGAGAGGAAGATGATATTCACAGTAATATCATTATTATTCAAGGTGTTTTTATACCGTTTACTTGCTGGTGCCTTATGTATCGGCTGAGTGAAATGTATGAAGAAGGGGCGTATGAAACGTTAGTTCCATATTACTAAAAACGGTTTGGGATGGATTTCTTCCAGTACTTGATTGTCAATATTATCGGGGTTTTTCATTTATGTACCGTTTTTGTGATGAAATACGGGATGACTTCGTTATCTGGTCTTAACGTGATTCATTTTATGATTTTAGTATTATTCTATATGCTTTTTGGCACATCACTTATCGTGCTGATTATAAACATTGAGATTTCTCTAACGATTATCATGATTTACACGGTTTTAGAAGTGCTTACGTTAGGAGAATTTATCCATGGCCGCACATCTTTCTATTCGATCCGCCTGTTTGGGATCCATTTTTATTGAGAAAATGGTTATTTTTGTCGATAACCGTTATCGTGCTAATGTTTATAACAGTTGTTTTCATTCAGCGGGCGGATAGGAAACCGCAATAGGCTATTTTAATACAATTTATTCAAGCTTATGGTTAGGAAAAGCTTTGAGGCGATTTAATAAAAAATGGATAACGAAGTGCTCGTTTAGCACTTCGTTATCCATATGCATCCGAAAATAGCTTGCCCTTAACGGCGAGACGAAATATTAAAGGACATTAAAATATCGAGCTTCAGGGTGTGAGACGACGAAGGCAGAGACGGATGCTTCCGGTTCCATCATAAAGCCTTCCGTCAGCTGGATGCCGATTTTTTCAGGCTTTAACAGCTTAAACAGCTTCGCTTGATCTTCTAAGTCTGGACAAGCCGGATAGCCAAATGAATAGCGCTGACCTTGGTATTTTGCTGCAAACCGTTCCTGCATTGTGAAGTCAAGTGGATCCGGGAAGCCCCATCGGTCGCGGATCAGCTGGTGCGTCCGCTCTGCAAGACCTTCTGCCAGCTCCAGCGCCAATGCTTGAATCGCATGGCTCCGGAAAAATTCACCGCTTTCTTTAAACTGCATGGCGATGCTGCGAATGTCTTTTCCAGCAGTTACGGCAAACAGGGCGATATAATCATGCGGTGTTTCATCTGACCGTTCGCTTACATAGTCGGCAATGCATAAAAACGGCGGCTTTTCCTGCCGAGGGAATGTAAACGTCTCAATGATTTTATCTTTTGCAGCCGGATCTAAAATGTGAATGGAGTTTCCTTCGCGATAGGCCGGGAAAAATTGATAAATAGCAGATGGACGGAACCAGCCATTTTCTTTCCCTAAACGCAGCAATTCATCTATTTCATTTTTTAGTTCTACCGCTTTTTCCTGTTTTTCCAGAAGCATCTGTTTGACATTGCCTTTTAATCCGAGATGGTGTCCTAAAAGCATTTGCATGTTCACATACGGGACGACTTGGGCAATATCAATGTTTTGAATAATGTGTGGATTGCAGTCAGCTGGATGATATACGGTCGGTTTGGACACAGATGATTTTTTTTCAATGATCATAACAGGTTTGCTGCTTTTCTGTCTATTCTGTTTTTCCTCAACTGCGACCGTTCTTTTCTCAAGGAATGCATCCGGGTTTTCTCTCAGCTTATTGGCAAGCGACAGCCCGTCCATTGCATCTTTCGCATATAACACAGGACCGTCATATTCCGGTGATATTTTTTGATCGGTAAATTTGCGTGATAATGCAGCACCGCCGACTAAAATCGGAATCGAAATGTTGGCTGTTTTTAAGTCTTGTGCTGTTAACACCATTTGCTGGGCTGATTTGACGAGCAGTCCGGAAAGACCGATAATATCAGGCTTTTCATTATTGACCGCTTCAATCAGCTGCTGCGGCGCAACTTTAATGCCTAAATCAACGACGCGGTAGCCGTTGTTGGAAAGAATAATGTCAACTAAATTTTTGCCGATGTCATGGACGTCGCCCTTGACTGTAGCTAAAATGACTTTTCCTTTGCCGCTGTCATCTTTTTTTTCCATATACGGTTCTAAAAAGGCGACAGATGCTTTCATCACTTCCGCACTTTGAAGCACTTCAGCAACAATCAGCTGATTGTCGTTAAACAGTTCGCCGACAATTTCCATTCCTTTCATTAACGGCCCGTTGATGATATCGAGAGGATCATCATATTTTTCTAGTGCCAGCTGCAAGTCTTCGATTAATCCTTGCTTTGTTCCTTCCACAACGTATTGTGCGAGCCGTTCCTCCAAGGTTAATTCCGTTTTCGGCTTTTTTTCCTCTTTCTTTTTGTCGCGGTAAAAGTTCGTAAATTGTGCGAGCGTCTGATCATTTGTTTCAAATAATAAGTTTTCTGCCAACTTCCGCTCTTCCTCAGGGATCGAAGCGTACCGTTCTAATTTTTCCGTATTGACGATCGCATAATCGAGCCCTGCCTGTGTGCAATGGTATAAAAAAACGGCGTTTAATATTTCTCTGCCGACCGGCGGAAGCCCGAAAGAAACATTGCTGATCCCGAGAATAGTTAAACAGCCGGGAAGATGTTCTTTAATTAAACGGATCCCTTCGATCGTTTCTTGGGCAGATCCGATATATTGCTCATCACCTGTGCCGACAGGGAAGACGAGTGGGTCAAAAATAATGTCGCTTGGACTTATACCGTGTTGATTGACTAAAATGTCATAAGACCGCTTGGCAATCTCCAGCTTTCGCTCCGCAGTCAGAGCCATTCCGTCTTCATCGATTGTTCCGACGACAACAGCTGCACCGAATTGTTTCACAAGCGGGAGAACTTCTTCAAACCGTTCTAAGCCGTCCTCTAAATTGATCGAGTTGATGATCGCTTTCCCTTGTGAGTATTCGAGCGCTTTTCTGATGACATTGGCGTCGGTTGAGTCAATGACAAGCGGCGCTTTTACTTTTTTTACAACCTCGCGGATGAAGTTTTCCATATCTTCAAGCTCGTTTCGGTCCGGATCTGCGAGACAGACATCGATGACGTGGGCGCCGTTTTTCACTTGAGCGCGGGCGATCTCCGCTGCTTCTTCAAATTTTCCTTCCGCAATGAGACGCTTGAATTTACGCGAACCGATGACGTTTGTGCGTTCACCGACAAACAGCGGGCGCATTGATTCATCATAGCGAAGGGGCTCGATGCCTGATACCGTATGTTGATTTTGCTTTTTGACGATTTTTCGCGGTTTTAAGCCTTCCATTGCCTCCCTTATTGCGCGAATATGTTCGGGAGTTGTTCCGCAGCAGCCGCCGACCATATTAAGCCAGCCTCTTTCTGCAAACCCTCTGATTTTTTTGGCTAAAGATTCCGGTGATTCGTGGTAGCGTCCTTCTTCATCAGGCAGTCCGGCATTCGGATAACAGCTGACAGCGGTATTGGCGATTTCAGACAATGTGCGGATGTGATCGGTCATGAATTCCGGGCCTGTCGCACAGTTTAAGCCAACGGCAATTGGATTCATATGTTCAGCTGAAATGTAAAACGCTTCAATATCTTGACCGGCAAGAGTTGTTCCCATCGGTTCTATCGTTCCGGACAGAATGATCGGCACTTCTTTCTTGAGCTTTTGAAAAGCTCGTTGAATTCCTAAGTAACCCGCTTTTACATTGAGCATATCTTGGCTTGTCTCAAGCAGAAGTACATCAACGCCCCCCTCTAACAGTCCTTCCGCTTGAACTTGATAAGCTTCTGCCAATTGTTGGAATGTGACGCCGCCTGTAACGGAGAGCGTTTTAGTCGTTGGCCCCATTGATCCTGCCACAAAACGAGGCCAATCCGGTGTTGAATATTTTTCTGCAGCGCGCTTTGCAATCTCAGCTGCTTTTTTATTTATTTCAAAAGCAAGGTGCCCCAAGTTATATTCCTCGAGGACGATGCTTGTACCGCCAAACGTATTTGTCTCGATAATATCAGCGCCTGCTTCAAGGTACGCTTCATGAATACGGACAATCGTTTCAGGGGAAGTGATGTTTAAATATTCGTTGCATCCTTCATATTCTTCACCGCCAAAATCTTTCGCAGATAATTCTGCAGCTTGAATCATTGTTCCCATGGCTCCGTCTAGTATTAAAATTTTTTTCTCCAGCTGTTCCTTTATGTTATACATGGGAAATCTTCCTTTCTCGTTTTGCCTTTTCTTTTTCATGAATGTATTCCGTCAGCTCGACTGTCATCTCATAATGCAAAAACGGAGTGATTAAGTAAATGCCGTTAAACAGGTCAAATGCTGCGTCAATAAGCGATTTTGCAATGGCAAGTCCTTCTCGTTTTCCCTTTTCTTTATCATTGCCTGCTTTTTGCATCTGTTCGCGAATCGAATCAGACAATTTAATGCCTGGCACTTCGTTATGAATAAATTCAGCATTGCGGCTGCTTATTAACGGCATAATCCCGAGATATATCGGAACATTCAGATGTTTTGTTGCTTCATATACTTCTTCGATCAGCTTCTCCGAGTAGAGCGGCTGCGTAATAAAATAATCGGCTCCACAGCTGATTTTTTTCTCAAGTCTCTGAACTGCGCGATCAAGATGTCTTACGTTCGGGTTGAAGGCGGCGGCAACAGTAAAGTTTGTTTTTTGACCAAGTGATTTTCCGGAGTATGACAAACCTTCATTAAATTGCTTAATTAAACTGATTAAATCAAACGATGATAAATCATAGACAGAGGTTGCACCCGGAAAATCACCGATTTTGGACGGGTCGCCGGTGACCGCTAAAATATCGTGCAGGCCAAGCGTATGCAGCCCCATTAAATGGGATTGAATGCCGATTAAATTTCTGTCACGACATGTTAAATGAACGAGCGGGCGAAGCTGGAAACGGCTTTTCACAATTTTTGCGCAAGCAACATTGCTGATTCTTGGTGTAGCAAGGGAATTATCCGCAAGCGTAATTGCATCAATCCCCGCTTTTTTCAACGCTTTTGCTCCTGTTAAAAATTTTTCCAAGCCGAGCGTTTTCGGCGGGTCCAATTCTACAATCACTGAGCGTCTGTTTTTTGCAATATCTGGGAGAGGAGTTTCTTGACTTTCTTTCATAGGTAAAACATGAATTGGAACATTTCGTTCTTTTACTTCTTTCTCTGTGACAGGAGGGAGGTTTGATACCGCTTCAGCCATTGCCCGAATATGTTTCGGCGCGGTTCCGCAGCATCCGCCGAGAAGCCGGACACCTTGTTTTCGGAATTGAAGAGCCGCTTCATAAAAATAGTGTTCATCTGATTCATAAACTAATCTTCCGTTTTCATACCTTGGCAGGCTGCCGTTTGGAAAAGCGGATAAAAAGGCATGTTCAAACAGCGGCACTTCTTCCAGAGATTGCAGCATATGATAAGGGCCTAAACGGCAATTGAGGCCGACAATATCTGCACCAAGTTCTTCAAGCATTTTCAAACCGTCTGCCAATCTTGTTCCATTTTGAAAGACGCCTTGTTCGTGCAAAGAAACATTTGTGATAATGGGCAAATCCGTTTCTTTTCTAGCTATTTGCAAAACGGTTTTCAGTTCTTCCAAGTCGTAATAGGTTTCTAAAATAATGCCATCTACGTTTTCGGATAAAAGGACATGAAGCTGCTCACGAAAATTTTCGGCAATGTCAGATAGCGTGAAGGCGCTTTTTTGAAACGAACGGATGCCGCCGATTGTTCCGATGACATACCCTTTGTTTTCCGCTTTTTGTAACGCCCTCTTTGCAAGTTCAACCCCTTTTTGGTTGATGATCTTTATATCATCTTCCAGCCCATATCTGGCAAGCTTTATGCGATTGGCGCCGTATGTATTTGTTTGAATAACAGTTGCGCCTGCGTCTAAATAGGCTGAATGAATCCGTTCTATTTCTTCCGGTTTTGAAACGTTTAGCTCATCAAAGCATCTGTCTATTCCGAATGAGTATAGTAGAGTCCCCATTGCTCCGTCGGCAATTAATATATGATTCTGTAAATCTTGTAAAAGCCCCATAAAAAGTCCTCCAATCAAATGAAATAGGCGCCTGCAAGGAGGCGAACACCTATATAAAAAAGAAAAGCCTTCTAAGAAGAAGACTTTTTCTTGAACAATTTCCCCTTCTTCTTATCTTCCGAGCGCAAATTTACGCATCGCTGGATTTAGCACCTTGGTACCCAAAGTTTTTGGGTAATCCGGTTGCTGAAGGTTCATCGGGCCAGTCCCTCCGCTTCTCTTGATAAGAACGCTTTACCGTATGAAATTTTAAAACAACGGATTAATCCTAATTTAACGAATTTTATCAAAATAATCAATATAAAATTTCAATTTTGTGAACAGGGCAAAGCTAGCGAAAATTAATAAATTGTACGTCGATCGGCAAGTCGGCGCTTTTCACAGCTGCAATCACTTTTTGCAAATCGTCCTTGCTTTTGCCGCTTACCCGGACTTGGTCGTCTTGAATTTGGCTTTTTACTTTTAGCCCGGTATTTTTGATCAGCGCATTGATCTTTTTCCCGTTTTCTTTGTCAATTCCGTTGACAAGTTTGGCTCTTTGTCTGACAGTGCCTCCTGAAGCCTTTTCGATTTTCCCGTACTGAATATTCTTGGTTGCGACACCGCGTTTAATCATTTTGCTTACTAATACATCTTTTAGTTGATTCAGCTTATATTCATCGTCAGAGATTAGCACAAGCTCATCTTTTTCTAGGGATATATCGCTTTTAGATCCTTTGAAATCATATCTGTTTACAATTTCTTTTTTCGCCATTTGAATGGAATTGTTCACTTCGGCAATATCCACTTTTGAGACGATGTCAAATGAATTCTCCTTAGCCAACTTTTTACCTCCAATAACGTTATTTACATTCATTATAGTGAATGTCGTTCAGTTGAACAACTCTTTTAGGGGTTCCTCGCAAATTAAATGAAAAAACCGTTACTTAAAGCAACGGCAAGGAAATTAATATCTGCTTAAATGCAATTAAGCTAAAGATGTCGCTTTAGAACATTTAGGGGAAAGAAAGTCTTGTAAGTTTTTTACTGCTTCGAGCGAATCTTCTCCTTCAGCGCTGATGACTACATGACCTTCTAAAAAGGCGGAAAAACCGAGCATGCTTAAAACGCTTTTCGCATTTAATTGGAGCTTTTTTGTTTGGAATAAAATGTAGCTGTTAAATTTAATCGCTTCATGGACAAGGGAAATGACATATTCCGGCTCCATCTCTTTTGTAAGATACACGGAAATTTCATGTTTCTTCATTGTGCCACCTCTTGTATACTTATTTTACAATATCTTACATTAATAAAGGATAGATTCCCACATGTTTGTCATTTCCTCTTACATATAAAAAAATGACCTCCGCTTTTGAATATGGAAACGTTTTGGATTTCTCTGTTTTTTAATGAAATGAATGGCCTAATCAAATTGAAAGTTATTGCCCCGCCCATGTTTTATTAGACAAAAATGAAAACAAAAGCTAGAGAAAAGATGCATACTGTAAGATAAGAAAGCGTCTTTTTCTTTCAGAACGTCCGGATAGAAGAGGTGGAAGACTCGCCTTTAGAGATATTTCAAAAAAAGAAAAAGCCCGACAGGCGGGCATTATAAATGATCCGTTTTCTTTGAGTATTGCCGTTTTCCAAGCTCTCGATTTTTTTCCTTCAATAGATTTTTTTCGTGTCGTTTTGCATTGTTGTCTACAGCTTTTTTATCATTATCGCTTGTTTTGGACATTCAGGAAGCTCCTTTCCATACTGTTATATACTTATGATTTCCATGAAGCTTCTTGAATATGTTTATTTAGAAAAAATACAGCAAGGGTGCCGGGGCCAGAGTGTGCACCAATGACAGCACCGATCGTATGGATGATCATTTCTTTTGGATGAAACGTTTCTTCAATTAATTGTTTTAATTCGAGAGCTGCTTCTTCATCATCACCATGGCTGATGGCGATTGTCTGTTCACTCAATCCGTCTCCACGCTCTTCCATCAGCTCAAGAATTCTCCGGTAAAGCTTCTTTTTCCCGCGGATTTTTTCCAGCGGGATCAGCTTTCCTTCTTCGACATGCAAAAGCGGCTTGATATTAAGCAGTCCGCCAACAAACGCAGATGTTTTGCTGATTCTCCCGCCGCGAGCCAAATATTCCAGGCGATCAACTGTAAAAATGTGCTCCATATGACTGCAATACTCTTTTACTGCATTTGCCATTTGTTCTAAATCAAGTCCTTGTTTTGCTAATTGAATGGTGTAGCGGACAGCAAGTCCATACCCAAGTGAAGCACATTTCGAATCGATAATTTGCAGTTTCCAATTCGGATATTTTTCAAGCAATTGCTGCTGAACCATAACGGCAGTTTGATATGTACCGGACAATTCGGAAGAAAAGGCAATATACAGCGCCGGCTGATTGTCTTTCGCCAGCTTTTCAAATTGATTGGTGATTGTTTCCGGTGATGCTTGTGATGTTTTAGCAACGTTTCCAGCTCTCATATAGTCGTAAACTTCTTTCGGTTTGATTGTCAATTGATCCTCATAGTCCTTCTCGCCAAGGTGGACACGAAGAGGGATGAAAGAAACGCCTTGATCGTTTAAAAAAGAGACAGGCAGATCACAAGCACTATCAGCGATAATGTGAATATTCATTAATCACACCTACTTTTTTTCATTTACATATAGTCTATCTTGATCACAAATAGAAAACAATACAATTTGTGCAAACTGAAAATTTAAAAAAGAAGGACAAAAAAAGAAAAAATGGACGAAACAAGAGGAGCTCGTTTCGTCCATTTCATATTTATTCCTTGTTCAAAATGTGCCGTACAATCGGCATTCTGGATGGTGTTATGCCTGCTCGATTTTTTCTCGATGCAGATGCTGTACAAAGATTGGTCTGTTCAAATTCGATCTGTTCATTATAAAAACAGCCCTTAAAAGGATTCGAAAATGAACGGAAGGGCATTATCCTTCGAAGCTTGCTTCGTTATTGACTCTTGCTTCTGATTCGGCAAACGTCATACGGTATGGAAACTTTTCATCATGTTTTTTGACAGCACCTTTTCCTTGCTCAATGAATCGTTTCGATTTATTCCGTTTGCCCAAGTTGGAATCCCCCTTTTGATCATTGACGAAATGAGTTCGTCAATTATAGGGTATCCCTTTTTAAACATCTAAATCCTTGTCAATTGTTGTGAGGTGTAAAAAGATAATCGAACTTTTGGACTTTTGCAAAGATTAAAGGGACAGCAATTCCTTTAAAAATTTTGCAACTCCGTCTTCTTCATTTGTCAGCGTAATTTCATCAGCAATCTCTTTGAGCCGCTCAATTCCGTTTCCCATTGCAACGCCTAATCCCGCATATTCGATCATTTCCAAATCATTGTCTTCGTCGCCAAAAGCGATAATTTGCTTTCGAGGGATATTGTAAAATTCGGCGATTTTTTGCAATCCGACTGCTTTATTAATGCCTGCTCGGATAATTTCAATAACATGCCACGGGTGAGCCCAGCTTCTGTGGTCTACAACTTCCGCATGAACTTCATTTAAATAATGGCGAATCCGCTTGACATTTTCTTCATCTGAATGGATTAACATGCTTGTGACATCGCGATTTAAAACAGCTTTTAAGTTGCCGATTTCAATTTTCGGATTTCCTATACTGAAAATATCCAACCATTGTTCATTATGGTAATGAAAATAAACATGATCAAGCACTTCTGCTAAAATGTTATGGACTTGATGCTGTTCGGCGATTTCTACAATTTCTTTTACAACAGATACATCAAGGGTTGTATGATGAAATCCCCAGGATTCATCCAGCGGATGATGGACAAAGGCCCCGTTAAAATTGACAATCGGGGTTTTTAAATTTAATTCTTCGTAATACATTTTGCTCGAGCGGAACGGCCTTCCTGTTGAAATGCATATGATATGCCCTTCTTCTTGTGCTTTTTGCAAAACATTTTTTGTAAAAGGAGAAATCGTTTTGTCATCTTTCAGCAATGTGCCGTCTAAATCCAATGCGATTAAATGTTTTTTGGCCATAATCTCTCCTCATTTTTTGTTTTTATTTAGTGTATCTTTTTTCCATCTTTTTTGTCCATATGTTAAACTAATTTTAGCAAAAAAATAATGAAAGGAGCATCCTAATTGAAGGTCATTGTTGAGCATACGATGGCGGACAATATCCCTGTACTGCATGTATGCAAAGAAGATTTTATAAAAGATGAGCTGCCGCTTGTTGTGTTTATCCATGGATTTACGAGCGCAAAAGAGCATAATTTGCACATTGCCTATCTTTTGGCGGAAAAAGGTTTGCGAGTAGTATTGCCTGATGCGAAATTTCACGGAGAGAGGGATGAGAATCTTTCAGAGGCTGACTTAAATTTAAATTTTTGGAATATTGTTATCAGTTCTGTTAAAGAGCTCGAAAAAATAAAAAATTATTTTTTTGAAAAAGAATTGATTGACGGGAAAAATATAGGGGTAGCGGGAACTTCCATGGGCGGTGTTGCTACACTTGGAGCGCTCACTCAATATCCGTGGATCAAAGCTGCTGTCAGTTTAATGGGCAGCCCAAATTATCAGGAATTTTTCAAATATCTTGTGGACTCCTATCAAAAAGCAGGCTATACCTTTCCGTTGTCTGAAGAAGAAATTCAGCAGCAATTCGATGCATTGTATGAGTATGATTTATCCGTACATAAAGAAGCGTTATGCAACCGCCCCCTTTTGTTTTGGCACGGGATGAAGGATCAAGTTGTACCATTCGCTCCTACTTATCAATTTTATGAAGAGATAAAGCCGTTGTATGCTGACAATCCGGAACATTTGGCATTTATTGCGGAAAAGGATGCAGGGCATAAGGTGTCTCGAAAAGGGGTGCTAGAAACGGTTGAATGGTTTGTACGGCATTTGAGGTAGAAAATTTTTAATGTGACATTAACTTCGATATAATGTAATTAACGAATATAAGAGGAGTGGATCGAAATGGATGAAGCGCTGAAGGAAAATATAATGGGTGCTCTTGAACAAGTTATTGACCCAGAACTCGGCATTGACATTGTCAATTTAGGATTAATATATGATTTGGAACTGAACGATGAAGGAGTCCTCAAAGTAACTATGACATTGACGGCAATGGGATGCCCCCTTGCTGGAACAATTGTTCAACAAGTAAAAGCTGCGCTTGACGGAATTCCGGAAATCAAAGATGTCGATGTCAACATCGTTTGGAATCCACCTTGGACGAAGGACCGCATGTCCAGATACGCAAAAATTGCCTTGGGTATTCAATAAAAACTTGTGCAGACTGGCGGAAAAGGCCAGTCTTTTTTTTATGCAAATGTTTTATCAATTTGGCTGCAAGTGTCATTATGTTTTTATTTTCGTCTTTATCGCTTCTTTTGTTTATCTCTCACCATAATGGAGCTTTTATCCCGAAACATAATTTGCATTTTTTCTTCAGCATGGCATATCCGGATAATTTGCAAGGGATTCCCTGCTCTCTACTACATTAAGAATCCTTGTTTTTGAACAGAAAAATTATAAATATACAATTGATTTTATTTTTATACAGTATTATAATGGTAACTAATTTAACGGAATGAATTGAAGGTGATTGAGGTTGAATATAGGAATTATCGGGGCAACAGGATATGGCGGTGTGGAACTTTATCGAATTTTAGCCAATCATCGGTATGTCGAAAACATTCATTTATATACATCTTCAGCAGAAAAAAAGAGCTATATTGACGAATATCCGCATTTATCCCATATAAAAGAAAATGAACTAAAACCGCTAGAGCCGGATCAAATAAAAGAAGAAAATGATGTTGTTTTTCTTGCGACGCCGTCGGGGATATCGGCTTCACTGACGCCGGAATTGCTTGACGATCAATTGAAAATCATCGACTTATCAGGCGATTTAAGGTTAAAAAACAGTAATGATTATGAAAAATGGTATAAAAAAGCACCAGCGCCTGAAATGCTTTTGCAGAAAGCGGTATACGGCTTGACAGAGCTGTATCGTGAGGATATTAAGAACGCTAAAATTTTGGCGAATCCTGGATGTTATCCAACTGCAACCTTGCTTGGCCTAGCACCGCTTGTGCGGGAAAAAATCGTCAAAGAGAACTCGATCATTGTTGATGCAAAATCGGGTGTTTCAGGTGCAGGTCGGAACGCGTCGCTTGCTACAAGCTTTGTTGAAATACAAGATAATTTCAAAATTTATAAAGTACATCAGCATCAGCATATACCGGAAATTGAACAGGAGCTTCATAAGTGGGACGAGAAAGTCGGCTTCATTTCGTTCAGCACCCACTTAGTGCCGATGACAAGAGGGATTATGGCGACAATGTATATTGAATTATTAGAAGAATGGAATACTTCAAAATTAGTAGATTTATATGAATCGTTTTATAAACATTCACCATTTGTGAGAGTGCGTACAAACGGAACGTTCCCAAGCACAAAGGAAGTGTTCGGCTCGAATTATTGCGATATCGGTCTTGCATTTGATCAAAGAACAAGTCGGTTGACAGTCGTATCTGTCATTGACAATTTGATGAAAGGCGCTGCAGGGCAGGCAGTGCAAAATTTCAACATTATGTCAGGATTCCAAGAAAATGAAGGACTAAACTTTTTGCCAGTATATCCATAACATCAAGGAGGACTTCTAGTGACAACCAAAATAAGAAAAATAGACAACGGTTCAATTACAACACCGAAAGGCTTTTATGCAGGCGGCTATGAAGCGCACATCCGCTACACTCATAAAAAAGACATCGGCATCATTTATAGTGACGTTTCAGCAACAGCTGCAGCTGTTTACACACAAAACGTTGTGCAAGCTGCCCCAATTTTTGTGACAAAAGAGAGCATTGCAAAGGAAAACAAAATTCAAGCGGTGATTGTCAACAGCGGCAACGCCAATGCCTGTACAGGCGAAAAAGGTTTAAGCGATGCATACGCAATGCGGAAATGGACAGCTGAAAAGCTTGGAATTGCAGATCATCTTGTGGCTGTCGCTTCAACAGGAGTGATTGGCGAATATTTAAACATGGAAAAAGTCCAAGAGGGGATCAACAATATTGAATATGAACGTTCATCAGCAGGAGCCAAAAGCTTTGCCGAGGCTATTTTGACAACAGATACGTGTGAAAAGACTGCCTGCTATCAATTTGAAATCGAGGGAAAACAGGTGACCATCGGCGGAGCAGCAAAAGGATCGGGGATGATTCATCCCAACATGGCGACAATGCTCGGGTTTTTGACGACAGATGCGAATATCAATGAAAAATCGCTGCAGCAAGCTTTTCGAGAAGTTATCGATGAAACGTTTAATCAAATAACCGTTGACGGCGATACATCAACAAATGATATGGTGCTTGTTTTAGCAAACGGAAAAGCTGAACACTCAATGCTGACGGAAGAGCATCCAGATTGGCCTGTTTTTAAAGAGGCGTTGAGAAAAGTAAGCGAAGATTTAGCAAAGCAAATTGCCAGAGACGGTGAAGGCGCGACAAAATTGATTGAAGTTTCTGTTAATGGGGCTAAATCAAAGCAGGAAGCGAACATCATTGCCAAGACGATTGTCGGATCCTCCCTCGTCAAAACTGCAATATATGGAAAAGATGCGAACTGGGGAAGAATCTTGTGCGCCGCCGGCTACAGCGGAGCGGAATTCGATCCGAATCAAATGGAAGTGTATCTCGGCCATATCTTATTATTTAAAAACGGATTGCCGGCTTCATTTTCGGAACAAGAAGCGATCCAATATTTGGATCAGGAAATCGTAGAAATCAAGGTAATGTTAAATAATGGTGAAGCACAAGGAAAAGCATGGGGATGTGATTTAACATATGAGTATGTCAAAATCAATGCAAGTTACCGGACATGATAAACCGATTGTTGTCATTAAGCTTGGCGGCAGCATGCTGGAACAGCTGTCAGAAAGCTTTTTAGACAGCATAAAAGAACTGTTAACTACGAAACGGGTCATTATCGTCCACGGCGGAGGACCGGACATTAACAATATGTTGACAAAATTAAATGTAAAAAGCGAGTTTTACAACGGCATGCGTAAAACGACAAAAGAAGTGCTTGAAATTGCAGAAATGGTTCTTTCAGGAAAAATTAACAAACAGCTTACGGCTCTGTTGACACAAAAAAATGTGAAAGCGATCGGCCTTTCAGGCACTGATGGTCAGCTAATTGTCTCGTCATTTTTAGATGAAGAAAATCTTGGCTTTGTCGGCAAAGTCGAGCAGATTAATGATGAACTATTGCGTTCGCTGCTAATTCTTGACTATGTTCCAGTCATTGCCCCGATCGGCATAACGGCGGATGGGCAAAAATTAAATATCAACGCAGATCTGGCTGCTAGTGCAATTGCTGAAAAAATAAATGCGGAACAGCTGCTGTTTGTGACGAATGTTCCGGGAATTTTACATGACGGCAAGCTTATTGAAGAAGCGACGGAAACGATGATCGAAAAACTCATTGAACAGAAGGTTATTTACGGCGGGATGATTCCGAAAGTACAGGCGGCTTTAGATGCGCTTTCTGATCAGCTTGAGCATGTGATGATTGTGAGCGGCAACGACCGTATTTTTAAGGAAGGGAAAATGATCGGGACGAAAATTACGAAAAAACGAGAGGTCGTGGTCAAATGAGTTATTTATTTCCAACCTATGCGAAGTGGGATGTGGCGATTGAAAAAGCAGAAGGAAGCTATGCATATGATGCAAACGGAAAAAAATATTTAGATTTTATTTCCGGAATTGCTGTATGCAACCTGGGTCATTGTCCGAAGCAAGTGGCGGATGCCATCACTGAACAGCTGCAAAAGGTATGGCATACTTCTAATCTTTTTCATATCCCCCTTCAAGAAGAGGTTGCCAAGCAATTGGTGGAGCATTCAAGCGGAGATGCCGTATTTTTTGCGAACAGCGGCGCCGAAGCGAATGAAGCCGCCATAAAACTGGCTAGAAAACATACCGGCAAACATAAAATCATTACATTTTACCAGTCTTTTCACGGCAGAACATTTGCGACTATGACGGCTACTGCTCAAGAAAAAGTACATAAAGGGTTCGGTCCTCTCATTCCTACGTTCGAATATCTTCCTTACAATGATGCAGCTGCGGTGAAAAACATTCATGATGAGGATATAGCTGCTTTTATGCTGGAAGTGGTTCAGGGCGAGGGAGGAGTTATTCCTGCAACGAAGGAATTTTTACTGGCGGTAGAAGAAAAGTGCAGGGAGATCGGCGCATTATTCATCGTCGATGAGGTGCAAACTGGAATCGGACGCACCGGAAAAGCATTCGGCTACCAGCATTACGGCATTTCTCCGGATATTATCACTGTCGCCAAAGGATTGGGAAGCGGATTTCCTGTCGGAGCCATGATCGGAAAACAAGAATTGATCGAAAGTTTTTCACCGGGAACACACGGTTCAACGTTCGGCGGGAATTATTTGGCTATGGCAGCTGCGAAAGCGACTTTGGAAACTGTTTTTCAGCCAAGCTTTTTGCAAAGCGTTCAGGAAAAAGGTCAGCGGCTGTTCGAAGGTCTATCAGAACTCTTGAGAGATGTGCCTACTGTAAAAAAAGTGCGGGGTAAAGGATTGATGCTTGGAATTGAGCTGGATATTGAGGTCAATAAAGTGCTTGCTTCTTTAAGAGAAGAAGGACTTCTAGCACTTTCAGCTGGATCCAATGTGTTACGGCTTCTTCCTCCGCTCACTGTTTCGAATGAAGAAATTGATTTAGGACTGGGCATTATTGCTTCTGTTTTGAAAAAAGAAAAGATCTTCTCTTCCTAAAAGAGAAGAATTTTCTTGCAAATTGTTGTATAAATATACATCAAAGAGGTGTTCAATATGCAAGGTTATCTTGTATTAGAAGATGGAACAGTTTTTGAAGGCAAGATGGATGAAATCGTGTCTCCTGTTAAAGGGGAACTCGTTTTTTATACAGGAATGACAGGATATCAAGAGGTGTTGACAGATCCTTCCTACAAAGATCAAATCGTCGTTTTTACGTATCCGCTTATTGGCAATTACGGTATCAATGATCAAGATTTTGAAAGCAAAAAGCCGCAGGTGAAAGGGGTCATCCTTTTTCAGCTGACTGAACACTATTCCCATTATAAAGCGAACCGTTCATTAAAAGACTATTTACAAAAATGGAATATTCCTTATTTAACAAATGTTGACACGAGAGCTGTTGTCAAACAAATCCGATCAAAAGGGACATTGCATGCGGTCATTTCAAAAGACAAACAATACGACTCTCAGGATAAGCTCTCCGATTTTCCGATTCGCGACGTTTCTGCAAGCGAAATCGAAACGTTTGGCAATGGTGCGACACACATTGCGTTAATTGATTTTGGATTTAAAAAATCGATTTTGAATTCTTTGCTGAAAAGAGGCTGTAAAGTTTCAGTCGTTCCGTTTCATCAAATGGAAAAAGTGTTTGAAATCAAGCCGCATGGCATCGTGCTGTCGAACGGACCGGGCGATCCAAAGCAAATGAAAAATTATTTTTCAACATTAAACCAATTGATGAAGCAATATCCGACGCTCGGGATTTGTTTAGGGAATCAGCTGATTGCCCTGTCGTTTGGCGGGAATACAACAAAGCTCAGATTCGGGCACCGCGGAGCAAACCATCCGGTAATTGATCAAAAAACAGGAAACGTATTTATTACATCACAAAACCACAGCTATGTGGTGGATAAAAAAAGCTTGGAAAAAACACCTCTTAAATTGCGATATACAAATGTCAATGACGGCTCAGTTGAAGGGCTTGAGCATGAAAAATTGAAAGTCATGTCTGTTCAATTTCATCCGGAAGCCCATCCAGGACCGGAAGATGCTAGTTTTATTTTTGATGAATTTTTAGACACATATGTAGCAGCAGGGAGAGAAAAAGTCTATGCCTAAAGATACATCATTAAACAAAATACTAGTGATCGGTTCAGGTCCGATCATTATCGGCCAAGCGGCGGAATTTGACTATTCTGGGACACAGGGATGCTTGGCGTTAAAAGAAGAAGGATTTGAAGTTGTACTTGTTAACAACAATCCTGCAACGATTATGACCGATACGAAAATTGCCGATGCGGTCTATTCAGAGCCGCTTACGGTGGAAAGCATTGAAAAAATAATTGCAAAAGAACGTCCAGACGGCCTTTTGGCAACATTGGGGGGCCAGACGGCTTTAAATCTAGCTGTGGAGCTTGATCAGGCAGGGATTTTGCAAAAATACGGCTTGAAACTGCTCGGAACCTCGATCGAATCGATTCAAAAAGGGGAGGACCGGGAGCTATTTCGAAAGCTGATGATTGATTTGAACGAGCCGATCCCGGAAAGCAAAATTGTGGAGGATGTTCCGTCCGCCCTTCAATTTGCTGATGAAATTGGCTTTCCGATTATCATTCGTCCGGCTTATACGCTTGGCGGCAAAGGCGGAGGCATCGCCTACAACCGAGAAGAGTTTATTTCCATTGTCACAAATGGACTTAAAATGAGCCCAATCAATCAAGTGCTTGTGGAAAGAAGCATTGCCGGATTTAAGGAAATCGAATATGAAGTGATGCGCGATGCAAAAGGTACTTGTATTACCGTCTGCAATATGGAAAACATTGATCCAGTCGGAATTCATACCGGGGATTCGATCGTTGTTGCCCCATCTCAAACATTAACAGATGAAGAATATCAAATGCTCCGGCAGGCGGCTTTGAAAATCATCGATGCATTAAAGGTGGTCGGGGGCTGCAACATTCAGTTTGCACTTGACCCTGAAAGCAAGCAATATTACGTGATTGAGGTCAACCCTAGGGTAAGTCGCTCTTCCGCACTTGCTTCGAAAGCGACCGGTTACCCAATTGCCAGAATGGCTGCAAAGCTAGCTGTTGGCTACTCATTAGCGGAGCTGAAGAACCCGTTAACGATGTCGACATATGCCAGCTTTGAACCTGCACTTGACTATGTAGTTGTCAAATTTCCGCGCTGGCCGTTTGATAAATTTACAAAAGCAGATCGGAAGCTTGGAACAAAGATGAAAGCAACCGGCGAAGTGATGGCGATCGAACGGACGATGGAAGCCGCTCTGCAAAAAGCTGCGGAATCGTTGGAATTAAATAATATCGGCATTTATTTGCCTAAGCTTGTGAAAGAAGATACGTCAGCTCTTATTAACCGCCTCCAGCATGCAGATGATGAACGCTTTTTCATCTTAATGGAGCTGTTAAGAAGAGGAGTTTCTATAGATGAGCTTCACAGCCAGACAAAAATTGACTATTATTTCTTGCATGTTTTCAACCATCTAATTGAACTTGAAGGAAAAGCGAAAAAAGAAAAGCTGTCTCCAAGCCTTTTAAAAGAACTGAAATTTTTCGGTTTTTCCGACCGTTCGATTTCATATTGGCAAAAGACAGAAGAAAAAGAAATCCGAAAGCTCCGTAAAGAGTGGGGGATTAAAGCCATATTCAAAATGGTTGATACATGTGCAGCAGAATTTGAAGCGAGAACAAATTATTTCTATTCTACGTACGTTTTCGGTGAAAACGAAGCTGTCTCCACAAGAGGAAAGAAGAAGGCGCTTGTCATTGGTTCCGGCCCGATTCGCATCGGACAGGGAGTTGAGTTTGACTACAGTGCTGTTCACTGCATTCAAACATTGCAAAAGCTTGGATATGACGCGATCATGATCAACAATAATCCTGAGACGGTCAGCACTGATTATGAAACAGCGGATCGATTATATTTTGAGCCGTTAACAGTCGAGCATATATTAAATGTTGTTGAAAATGAAAACATTGACGTAACGCTCGTCCAATTTGGCGGCCAGACGGCGATCAACTTAGCGGAGAAGCTTGAAAAAGCAGGCGTGAAGCTGCTTGGTACAACTTCTGAGCTTCTGGACATATTGGAGGATCGAGAAAGATTTTATCAGCTATTAGACGAAACGAATATCCCGCACATTCAAGGAGCAATGGCACATACAAAAGAGGAGGCGATATCGGAAGCGAAAAAGCTGCGGTATCCGATCCTGTTAAGACCTTCATATGTTATTGGCGGAAAAGGCATGGTGAAGGTAAAAAATCAAGAAGAGCTGCTTTCGTTAGTGGAGCAGACGGACGAAAATCATTTTCCTCTTCTTTTAGATGAATTCCTTTTTGGTCAGGAAGCGGAGGTTGATTTAATAGCTGACGGGAAAAATGTGTTTATTCCGGGATTTATGGAGCATATCGAGCCCGCTGGTGTTCATTCTGGCGATAGTTATGCGATTTTTCCAGCTGTGTCGTTGTCAAAAGAAATAAAAGAAAAAATGACCGACTATGCGGAAAGAATGGTTCAACATTTGCAATATAAAGGCATTATGAACATTCAATTTTTAATTGATGGTCAGGACGTTTATGTGCTGGAAGTGAATCCGCGTGCGAGCCGGACTGTGCCGATCGTCAGCAAAGTTGCCGGAGTGCCGTTAGTAGATCTTGCGACAACCATTTTAACCGGAAAAATGTTAACTGACTTACATCCTCAAATAGCAGCCCATGAATATGTGGCTATTAAATATCCGGTATTTTCAACGCACGCCCATTCAGATGTCGATATGAAACTAGGTCCGGAAATGAAATCGACGGGCGAAGGAATGTGTGTCGGCAAATCTGTGGAGGAAGCGATGCGGAAGGTATTCGATCATTTATTTCCAATTCATTCGGACGGTATTTTTGTGGATGGAGATAAGAAAGATGATGTACTCGATTATATAAAACCGGTAACGGATAATTTTGAAAGTTGGCTTGAGAAAAAAGAAGCGGTGCTTTATTATAATCCGGAAGAAAACGATCAGGCAAAGGCAAGACGACAAAAAGCGCTTGAACGAGGAATTATGGTATTGACGGAAGAAGCATCATTTCAGGCATTTTTAAGTGCACTAACAGTTAGCAAATACACGCCTATTTCTTTACATGAACTGTCAGATAAAGGAGTCGAAATGAGTTTATGAGCACACTTAAAGGTCGTAACGTTTTAAAGCTGCTTGATTTTACATCAGAAGAAATTCAATATTTGCTCGAGGAAGCATTGAAATTGAAACAAAATCCGCTATCAAACGTTCTTCATGGGAAAACGCTGGCGATGATTTTCGAAAAATCATCCACTCGAACTCGTGTCTCCTTTGAAGTAGGAATGCTGCAATTAGGGGGACATGCGCTTGCTCTTTCTTCAAAAGAGCTACAGCTCGGGCGCGGTGAGACAATCGCTGATACAGCGAGAGTATTGTCGCGATATGTGGATGCCATTCTTCTCCGCACAACTGACCATAATCGGGTCAAAGAGCTTGCCGAATATGCAACTGTCCCTGTCATCAATGGTTTGTGCGACTTGTACCATCCTTGCCAAGCGTTAGCTGATTTATTGACAATTTATGAGCTGAAAGGCAAATTTTCAGGCGTAAAAGTCGTTTATGTTGGCGACGGCAACAATGTCGCCCACTCCCTTATGGTTGGCTGCGCAAAAGTTGGCGCTCATTTTACGATCGCAGCCCCAGAAGGCTATGAGCCAAATGAAAGCATTTTGAAACAGGCGAAAGAAATTGCTGGCGAAACGGGCGGCAAAGTCGAATTAATTCATAATCCAGACGAAGCGGTTCAGGATGCTGATATTATTTATACGGACGTTTGGGTCAGCATGGGACAGGAAGAAGAAACAGAAGCAAGAATGAAAGCATTTAAACCGTTTCAAGTAAATCAATCCTTGCTGGCAAAAGCAAAACGAGATGTAAGCTTCCTTCACTGCCTGCCGGCTGCGCGCGGTTTGGAAGTGACAGATGAAGTGATGGACGGAAGCCAATCAGCGGTATTTTTGCAGGCCGAAAACCGCCTTCATGCGCAAAAAGCAATTTTAAAAGAAATTATGGCTTAACAAGATCTTTCGTTGATAAAGCAGGATGATCTCCTGCTTTTTTCTTTTGAAACGGGGCGAAAGGTTTTACTCTACTGCATGTATATCCAGACAAAAAAAACGACAGGTGAGACGATTTTAGAAATAATTGGAAATAATGTTTCTCACAGAAACAGTAAAAAGAGCTTTTGACCCAGCATTCGGTGCTTGAACGCTTAAACGATTTTTTCAAAAGGATGCCATATGCAGTGGGTTCGATTTTGGGCGTTGAGTAAAGTTTCGAAGTACATCACATAATGAAAATTATCAAAGGTGTTTCTGTCTATACATGAAAAATCTTCTGATAGCCAACAATAATGTCCAAGGAGGGATGATTCATGGGTCAAAATCGTCAATTCAGGCCTGGTCAAAAAGCACCTAACAACGGAATTTACATCGAAGTCGGCGAGACCGGATCGATGGTGGTCGATCCCAAAAAGGTTGAACTCAAAGCAGGAGATCGATTCCCCGAAACATCCAACCATAATCGGGTTTGGACCTATAAGCGCAAGCCGTAATATTTCGAACAACGCTAAGCCATTCGGAAAACGAATGGCTTTACTTGATTTATAAAGAAGTTATAATAAAATTAAAGGTCAAAAAAAGTCAAAATAGGGGCGTTTCGGTATGGATGTAAATCTATTCACGGAGAAGCTGCAAAAAGGTCTGGTAGAAGCTCAAAAAATCGCAAAAGAACATGAACATCAAGAAGTGGATGAATTTCATATTTTACTTGCTTTTCTGCGGCAGTCTGACGGGATTTTTCCAAGAATTTTAGAAAAGCTTAAATGTCCTGTACAACAAATTGAGTCAGCGATCAACGAGTATTTACAAAAAAAGCCGAAAATATCTGTTCACGGAAACGGTGAGGTAAGTATTTATATTTCCCGTACTCTTTCAGAAGCTTTTGCAAAAGCGGACGAAATAAGGAAAGATTTTCAAGATGATTATTTATCAGTTGAACATATTATATTGGCATTTACCGAATCGAGCTCAAAAGAAGTGAGAGAGCTTTTTCAGCAATATCACTTAACAAAAGCTGCCATATTGAAAGTGTTAAAGGAAATAAGGGGGAATGCTCGGGTGACATCACCTAATCCAGAAAGCACTTATGAAGTATTGGAGAAATACGGCCGTGATTTAGTTAAAGAGGTGAAAGAAGGAAAAATTGACCCTGTCATTGGCCGTGATCAAGAAATTCGGCGCGTGATCCGAATTTTATCAAGAAAAACGAAAAACAACCCGGTGTTAATCGGTGAACCAGGGGTTGGAAAAACAGCGATCGTGGAAGGATTAGCCCATCGGATTGTACGAAAAGATGTACCGGAGGGATTAAAAGATAAAACAATATTTGCTTTAGATATGAGCTCGCTCATTGCGGGAGCCAAGTTTCGCGGAGAATTTGAAGAAAGATTAAAAGCTGTTTTGCAAGAAATTAAAAAGAGCGATGGACGGATTATTTTATTTATTGATGAATTGCACACAATAGTCGGGGCCGGCAAAACAGAAGGAGCGATGGATGCCGGCAACATGTTAAAGCCGATGCTTGCGAGAGGTGAGCTGCACTGCATAGGAGCAACGACACTTGATGAACATCGCAAGTATATTGAAAAAGATCCGGCGCTTGAGCGGCGTTTTCAACAGGTGCTTGTGAGCGAACCGTCTGTGGAAGACACGATTTCTATTTTACGAGGACTAAAAGAACGGTTTGAAATCCATCATGGAGTCAAAATTCATGATTCGGCGATTGTAGCTGCGAGTGAGCTCTCGCACCGCTATATTACAGAACGCTTCCTGCCTGATAAAGCGATTGATTTAATCGATGAAGCATGCGCGATGATCCGCACGGAAATAGATTCAATGCCGACAGAACTTGATGAAGTGACGAGAAGGATTATGCAGCTTGAAATTGAAGAGGCTGCATTGAAAAAAGAAACGGATGACATCAGCCGAATCAGATTGGAAGAGTTGCAAAAGGAACTTGCAAATTTAAAAGAGAAAGCAAATGAAATGAAGGCGAAATGGCAGCTTGAAGTCGAAGGTATTCAACAGCTTAGAAGCTTGAGGGAAGAGCTGGAAAAAGCACGCAGAGATTTAGCTGATGCTGAAAATGAATACGATTTAAACAAAGCGGCTGAGCTGCGCCATGGAAAAATTCCGGCGCTGGAAAAACAAATCAAACAGCTGGAAGAAGAAATGAAGCAGAAAGAGGAAAACAAGATGCTTCGCGAGGAAGTAACAGAAGAGGAAATTGCCGGTATTGTGTCAAGATGGACTGGCATTCCGGTAGCAAAGCTTGTACAAGGGGAAAGAGAAAAGCTTCTGAAGCTTGAACAAATATTAAAAGAAAGGGTCATCGGGCAAGACGATGCAGTTGAATTAGTATCGGATGCAGTTTTGCGTGCGCGGGCAGGCATAAAAGATCCGAACAGGCCGATCGGCTCCTTCCTCTTTTTAGGTCCGACAGGGGTCGGGAAAACGGAGCTGGCGAAAGCATTGGCAGAAGCGCTTTTTGACAGCGAGGACGAAATAGTCCGCATTGATATGTCGGAGTATATGGAAAAACATTCTGTCTCAAGGCTGATCGGCGCACCTCCGGGTTATGTCGGATATGAAGAAGGAGGACAGCTGACGGAAAAAGTTCGGAGACATCCGTACTCGGTTATATTACTGGACGAAATCGAAAAGGCTCACCCAGAAGTGTTTAACATATTGCTGCAAATGCTTGATGACGGCAGGGTGACCGATTCGAAAGGAAGAACAGTTGATTTTAAAAATACAGTGATCATTATGACATCCAACATCGGTTCTCAGCATTTGCTCTCCGGTTTAAATGATGAGGGGGAAATAACAGACGAAGCGAAAAAGAAAGTTCTTGATGAGCTCTCCATGCATTTCCGGCCAGAATTTTTAAACCGGATTGATGACACGATCCTGTTCAAGCCTTTAACAATGAACGAAGTAAAAGGAATAGTAGAAAAACTTTTAAAAGAGCTTCAAGCGCGCCTATCCCATAAACAACTTACACTAAAGATTACAGATGAAGCGAAGGAATTCATTGCAAAAAGAGGATTTGATCCTGTATTTGGCGCACGGCCGCTGAAACGGTTTATTCAAAAGCATGTAGAGACAAAACTTGCGAAAGCGGTTATTGCTGGAACCGTTCATGATCGTGACCAAGTTCTGTTAGGGGTAGAAAATGAAGAAATTGTTATAAAAACGGATTTGCATGCTCATGAGAAGAGCGGAGCAGCAAAATTAGAATAGCTATAAATGGATATTAAAACCCTTCTCAATCGAGGAGGGTTCTTTTTTTTGTGCGGACCATGTAGACATAGGAAACTGTGTCCTGGCGGCGGGGAATCTGATTCGGAGACTAAAAACAGGGCGAGATTCCTATCAGGCTAGTTTCATGGGGAGATTGCACAGCTAAGCAAGCCTGATTCTGCCTAAAAGACTAGAAAACTATAATTGGAAAAGTGTAGTGATTTATAAGTTTTTCCGCCAATCTTAGTTGTGCTGACGTATACGTAACAGCTTCATGTAAATTTGCTAGGCTGAAATCTTAATTATACTGACGTATATGTTAACTGGTAAGGGTCTGTCCAAAGACAAATCTCCATTGAAAACAAAAAATCACAGGGGATGTCTTAAGCCCAAAAATGACTTATTAGACTATCCCCTTTTTTTGAATTTGTCTATATTATGGCGTAACAAGTGAGGCTTCGCCGATAGCAGCAGGCATCTAATCGCTGATTTTCGTTTTAAATAAAAAGAAATTGGCAATTCGCCAATTTCGACAAATTCTTAATGCTCTTCTGAAGGTTCAGCCGGAATTAACTCCCCAATTATAAAGAGAAGTACGGTAAAAACAACAGAGATTATAATTGCTGTTGAAAAATGGAATGCAGAGCCTGTCATGGAAGAAACAACATAGCTGGCCATGTTGACAAGCAAAAACGTCCAAAAAAATGTTGCGAAATATCTCATTATCTTCACCTCGTTTATTCCTGTCTTTACTTATATTATCATACAACATTTTTCATGAAAACGGTTGTTTCGCGATTTTTTTGCGAGCCTTTTTGACATTTCGTACATACATTATAAAAGGTCATCGATGGAAAGGTGGTGGGCAAATGGAAGGTGTTTCGGAAAGATTTTTTCAAATTGAAAACGAGTGGAATGTCATTCATCTTCCGGAAAAGCCGAACGGATTCGGCATCTTGATCATTGGCGATCGAACCCATTTTGTTGAAAATGGTTCAAGCTACTGGTTGGAGCATTACGGGCGGCGTCAGCTGATCAATACGTTAAAAAGCTGCGGATATACATTGTTTCATTCCAATCTTTACGGACGCCATTGGGGCAGCTCTCACGCCGTTTTGTTGGCAAAACAGCTTTATCATCTTGTCATGAAACAAGAAATTTTAAATAAAAAAATCCATATACTGTCTGAAGGTATAGGAGCACTCGTTGCGCTGCAGTTGATGGAAGAGATGCCAAATTCCATCCGTTCATCGGTGATGATCAATCCTTGTTTGGACATAAAAGCCCAAATAGCGGAAGAGAAAAAGAATAAATTTTTTTACAAACAAATGATAAAAGAACTATCAAAAGCTTACCAATTAGATGAAAAAGCTGTCACCCATTATCCCTTTGTCCGTATACAAGACTTTGTATCAAAAATACCTGTAGGCATCTGGCAGAAAATGAACGGGGGAAGCTATTCCTATAAAATTCATGGAAAAAAATATGAGGAATGGAGAAAGCAGCTGAAAGCTCCAATTCAATTCACATTTTATTTCCAGGAAAATATAAATCGGATCCATGATATGATAAGAAGTTTTTACAAAGAGCATGAAAGAATCTTATAGAAAAGGAATTGAGGACTGGGCGAAAATGCTCAATAAGTGAGCAGGCTGCCCCCTTTTTGTTTGAAAAGGGCATTGGACTAATCTCTTCTTTTTTCGCATACGATACAATAATAGTTTTTTCATAAAGGAGGTTTTCAAAATGTCAACTGCCTTAAAGCAGTGTAAACATATTTTAATTGTTGGGGTTCATCAATTTGAAGGCTTTCATATATGTTCAAAACTGGTAGAGGAAGGATTACTAGTCGATGGAGTGGTAATCGTTCCTAAAAATCCGTTGCAAAAAAAAATATGCGAAGAAGAAATGATGTGGCTCGGGCGGAACGCACATTTTCATTTATTGGAAGAAGACAGCTGGATAGAGGATGCTTCCAAAAAGCAATATGATTTGATTTATTATTGTCAAACAGATCATCAACCGATAGACGATGAAGCTGAAAAACACCGATTGGAAAAAACGGTCGAAATCGCATCCCTCAAGCAGACTCCGATTATTTTTATATTTTCTCTTGAAGGAGAAAATCCGCAGGAAGATAGGGATGAAGAAATTGACAGCTGGATGCAGCAAATAGGACAAAAATGGACTTTCCCTTATTTATTTGTTTATCTTCCAACCGTTTTCGGACCTTGGCAGCCGCTAGGCCATTGGATTTCGAACAGTTTGTTGGAATGTACAGGCATCAGCCGTTCCAAGACGAATGCGAATGAAAAAATTGTCATTCGCGACATTCTTCATATTGATGAAATAGTTCCGGTGTTAACAGAATTTGACGAAGATTTGTTTGCGAAAAAAACAATTTACTTGATTTCCGACGACAAAGAGCGCATCAAGAAGGTGATGAGCTTTTTTGACATTTTTCATTACATTTACAAGCCTATATCGAAAAGCGAACATCATTTAGTTGTTCCAAAGACGGTCGAAAACATTGAAAAGAGTTTGCAAGAATTAAAAGATTTTTTCCTGCACAATACACGCAGACTTTATACCTAAATATAAAATTTCTTTACTTCATTGACGGCGTATAGCAAAATAAAAGAGGAATGAAGTGAAACGTGAAAATTTTAGTACTAAATATACATCGTGTTAAAGAGGAAGCTTCCTAGAGAAACGCCTCATAAGCTATATTTCGTGACAATCAAATTGACCGTAAATTCAAAAGATCGTTTTGAACTTAGCTGAGATCGATATGTAATCATTTCGATTATTGAGAAACCTCACCATTTCAATGATGATGCAGTTCACTGGTTTAAAGGAGTTGCTTGGTATGTATAAAAAAATGTTTGTGATCATTTTTATTTTATTATTTCTCGTTGGCTGCGGACAAGCATCAGAAAAAGGAAAACTGAAAAAGGTGGGTTTGCTCGTTCCTGAAACGATTAATGATCAAGTTTGGGGGACAAAAGGGTATAAAGGGCTGTTAAAAATTCAGTCTGAGCTGAATGTAGATGTTTTTTATAAAGAAGGAATGAATTCCGAAGCGGCGGTGAGGGAGGCGGTCGAAGAATTTCACGGAAAGGGAGTTAATTTAATTATCGGGCACGGTCACGAATATGAGGGTTTTTTTAGAGATTTGCTGGATCTATATCCAGATATTCATTTCGTTTTTTTTAATGGTGATGCAAAAGGCCCGAATGCCACAAGTTTAAATTTTGAGGCGCATGCCATGGGCTTTTTCGCAGGAATGGTGGCAGCACATATGACAAAAACAAACGAAATCGGAATTATTGCCGCTTTTGAGTGGCAGCCTGAAGTGGAGGGGTTTTATCAAGGGGCGCAATTTGAAAATCCAAACGTAACCATTCACATTGAATATGTCCAAGGGTTTGATCATATTGACTTGGCGCTTGAGAAGCTCGATAAGCTTGTCGCAGAAAATGTAGATGTTGTTTATCCGGCAGGCGACAGATACAACGTGCCAGTGATCGAAAAAGTGAAGGAAAAAGGAATATATTCAATTGGCTTTGTTTCAGATCAAAGTGATTTGGGCGAACAAATGGTTTTAACAAGCACAGTACAGCATGTGGATGAGTTGTATTTATTAGTCGCAAAAAAATTTATAAAAGGCGAACTGGAAAGCGGGAATTTATATTTTGATTTTCAAGATGGTGTGATTGATTTAGGGAAGTTCAGCCCTCTAGTAGATAAAGAATTTAAAAATAAAGTTTTAAAATATGTGGAAGAATATAAGAAAACAGGGAAATTGCCTAACGAATAATGCTATGGTGAGATAAATAAAATAAAAATTTTGGGGGATGGTTGAATTCATCCCCTTAATTTTTAAATAGTTTTTTAATTTGATTGACGAACGGCTTTATTTCTTTAATAATTGGCTTCAGCTCAGATAATTTTGTCACAATATCATCGACTTGCTCAAAAATTTTTTGATAGTCTGATTGCTCGTTTTGCTCGTTTTTTTCGGAAGTTTTTTCGGAATGAACCGGAAGCTGCCGGCCGAACATAAATTGGGTAAAAAAATCGGGTTCTGGTGCTTCTGCTTTCTCTTTTTCATCTTCCTGCCGCTCGTTTACGTTTTCATCACTCATTCCCGTTTCACCTTCCGTTCTTTTTTCCTTTTCATCCTATTTTATGAAACAAAACTGAGTAAGGAATAGACGATTAGCTCAATCTATCAGTCAAAAACAAGAAAACCTGTAGTTAACTGTTATGAAGCATATTGCTATAAGTAGAAAAATAATATAAAATTAGTACCAAGTCATAACATTTGATAATAATTTTTTGTGAAGGAGATGTTCTTGATGAGAGCTGGGATCATCGGGATAGGCCGTTATATACCGGAAAAAGTTGTGACTAACTATGATTTAGAAAAAATCATGGATACGTCTGATGAATGGATTCGAACAAGAACCGGCATTGAAGAGCGGAGAATTGCTTCAGATGATATGAAAACATCGGATTTGGGCGCAAGAGCGGCATTAGAGGCCATTGAAGATGCAAAAATTTCCCCGGAAGAAATCGATATGATTATAGTTGCGACCGCAACACCTGATCAATCCTTTCCATCAGTTGCCTGTGTTCTGCAGGAAAGACTTGGTGCAAAACGGGCTGCTGCTTTGGACATAAGTGCCGCATGTTCAGGTTTTATTTATGCGATGGCAACGGCAGAGCAGTTTATACAAACAGGAGCTTATAAAAAAATTCTTGTCGTTGGAGCCGAAAAGCTTTCGAAAATTACGGATTGGAATGACCGTTCAACAGGTGTTTTATTTGGGGATGGTGCCGGGGCGGTTGTTTTAGGAGAGGTAAGTGATGACAGAGGGATTCTCTCATTTGAGCTAGGAGCGGACGGAAGCGGCGGCAAGCATTTATATGAAAAAGGCCATATTGTGATGAACGGGCGTGAAGTATTTAAATTTGCTGTGCGGCAGATGGGAGAATCAAGCATTAATGTATTGGAAAAAGCGGGATTAACGAAAGAAGATGTTGACTTTCTCATTCCGCATCAAGCAAATATCCGCATTATGGAAGCCGCCAGACAACGGCTTGAATTGCCGGAGGAGAAAATGTCCAAGACGATTCACAAGTACGGGAATACTTCCGCAGCATCAATACCAATTTCTTTATACGAAGAAGTAAAAGCTGGTAAAATAAAAGATGGTGATCTTATTGTGATGGTCGGCTTCGGCGGAGGTTTAACATGGGGAGCCATTGCATTAAGATGGGGACAGTAAAATCATTCAATCAAAAATAAAAATGCTTTTTTTCCGTCATACAAACCGAAAAAGGCGAGGTGTAATGATATGGAAAAACGTAGAGTAGTTGTAACAGGCATCGGTGCTGTGACACCGATTGGATTGGATGCGAAAACAAGCTGGGAAAATGCTTTGAAAGGTGTATCAGGCATTGGAGAATTGACGAGAGTCGATAAAGACATATTTCCTGTCAAAGTTTCCGCCGAAATAAACGATTTTAAACCTGAAGATTTTATGGATCGGAAAGAAGCGAGGAAAATGGACCGCTTCACACAATTTGCATTAGCCGCCTCGTTGATGGCGCTTGAAGATTCAGGTTTAAAAATAAATAATGAAAACCGCGAACGGGTAGGCGTTTGGATCGGTTCAGGCATAGGCGGAATGGAGACGTATGAACAGCAATTCGAAACTTTTCTGGAAAAAGGTCCGAGACGTGTAAGTCCTTTCTTTGTTCCGATGATGATTCCTGATATGGCAGCCGGACAGGTGTCCATAGCGATCGGCGCGAAAGGTCCAAATTCATGTACAGTCACTGCCTGTGCAACAGGATCAAATTCAATCGGCGATGCCTTTAAAGTAATTCAACGTGGCGATGCCGATGTGATGATTACGGGCGGAACAGAAGCGCCGCTGACCAAGATGGCTTTTGCAGGTTTCAGTGCAGCAAAAGCGTTGTCGACAAATCCTGATCCGAAAACTGCTAGCCGTCCTTTTGACAAAAACCGCGATGGCTTTGTCATGGGAGAAGGTGCAGGAATACTTGTTCTTGAAGAGCTGGAACATGCTTTAAAACGAGGAGCAAACATTTATGCAGAAATCGTCGGCTATGGATCAACAGGCGATGCCTATCACATTACACAACCGGCTCCTGGCGGAGAAGGCGGAGCACGTGCAATGAAAATGGCAATTCAAGATGCAGGCTTAAAACCGGAAGATATCGATTATATTAATGCCCATGGAACAAGCACCGAATATAATGATAAATTTGAAACATCGGCGATTAAAGAAGTTTTTGGCAGCCATGCTTATCAATTAACCGTCAGCTCGACAAAATCGATGACAGGTCATCTCCTTGGAGCAGCAGGAGGAGTTGAAGCCATTTTCACCATTTTAGCAGTGAAAGAAAATATAATTCCTCCGACAATTAATTATGAAACACCTGATCCTGACTGTGACTTGGATTATGCTGTTAATCAGGCTAAACAAAAAACAGTTCGGGCGGCGCTCAGCAATTCCCTTGGTTTCGGAGGACATAACGCCACGCTCGTTTTCAAGAAATTTGAAGAAGCCTGATGTCAACATATAGGAAATTAAGGATTATATGAAACCGTTATTGCCTAAACAGGCAGTAGCGGTTTTTCTTGTGCGCCCGGCATGGGTGTAATCTATAGGGTGAAAGTCCCGAGCTGCGAAGGCAGAAGTAGCAGTTAGCTTAACGCAAGGGTGTCCGTGGTGACGCGGAATCTGAAGGAAGCGAGCGGCAAACTTTGGGTCTCTCGGAACACGAACTTCATATGAGGCTAGGTATCACTGGGTGAGTTTGCAAGACAAAACAAAGCCCTTTCTGCCGAAGGTGATACAGAGTAAATGAAGCAGATGGATGGAAGGAAAGATTACACTCTTACCCGGGGAGGTCTGGCTGGCACGCCAAGTAACCTTGGTAACCTATCTAGTGATAGATAGCTGAACCGTCAGAAGTCAGCAGAGGTCATAGTATTAGTTGGTCTAGAACAACTAAGAAGGACCGAACAATTAAGAGAGAATAGCCCTTGGCATTCAGTGAGTCATGATGAACACAGAAAACGTAGTACCTCACTTGAGGGAGGAAGCGGTGAATCCCGTGGGAGATCTCTTGGAGGGTGGAGTGACCACTGGCATAAAGAGAACAGCTATTCACGGAAGTTATAAAGACTTGCGTCAATTATCTTAATTGAACCGCCGTATACGGAACCGTACGTACGGTGGTGTGAGAGGACGGGAGTTAATCGCTCCCTCCTACTCGATTTTAAAAAAATTCAAACATCTTTCTTTTCTAATGAATAGTGTAGAAAAGGAGGTGCGAAGATTTGGGAGTTATTGACACAAAAAACTGGTTGAAGGAAAGCCGGAATCCAATCGAGCTTTGTGAAAAGCTAGAGAAATATTTTCACCATTTACAAGCGGAGGAAATCCATCACTACCTGTCACAATACGGCATGCTTCGAACTGGCTATGAACATTGGCTTGTTAAGGCTGATGATTCGAATATTTGGACAAAAGCAAATAACATTTTTTTGAAGTTAAAGAAAAGATGGAACGGTCCAGATGTCCCTATTTTTATTTTTCCTGTTGAAGAGCGAAAAAGTTTTTTTGGGAGAGATTTTAAAGGTCGTTCGGGGTTGTCTTTTCAGGATAAAATGTTTTTATTTTTATCGCCGGATGTAAAAAATGATGAGCTCATTGCGCTATTGATTCACGAATATCATCATATTTGCAGGCTTAGGAAAAATCCGAAGCACGAAAAAGACTATACGCTTCTTGATGCGATTATTTTGGAAGGTTTGGCGGAGCATACGGTTTACAGAACGATAGGTGAGCAGCATGTAACAAATTGGGTGAAAAAATATTCGAAGAGACAACTATACAGCTGGTGGAAAAATTTAATTGTTCCGAATAAAGACATAAAATGGGACCATCCGTTATTCGATCAGCTTTTGTTCGGAAAAGGCTTTTATCCGACCATGCTTGGATACGCAATTGGATATGATATCGTACAAACGTTTTATAAACAAAAACCGTTTTCAACAAAAGAAAGCTTTTATTTGCCTGCCGAACAATTCGTGGAAAGCTATGAAACAAAGGAATAGGCTCCTTTGTTTCTATATTTATTAATAATTTGGACAGACTGTGAATATGAATAAAAAATAGAACGAAACTTCCAATGATGGGGGAATGGATTTGGCACGATTAAAACGACCATGGCTGTATATATCGATTCTCTTGTTTTTATTGCTTCTACATGGCTGCTCAAGTCTGGATTATAATAGAAAGCCGCAACCAACGGTTAAGGAGATAAAGGAGGAAGAGCTCGATCCGCTGATTGTTCCGGAAACATTTATAATCGGTTCAACTGAATCGCCGCAGCTTTTTAATCCTTTGTATTCTCTAGATGAATCAAGCTCGCAGTTAGAAGGGATGCTTTTTGATGGACTGGTGACAGTTGATGAGCAGCTGCGACCGAAACCGCATCTGGCTGAAAAGATTCAGCAATCAGAGAATGGACTTGAATATACGGTCACTATTCGGCGCGGGGTCAAATTTCATGACGGAAAAGAATTAACGGCGGATGATGTTGTTTTTACTTACAGCATTCCTTTAAGCCCTGATTATAATGGCGAAAGAAGTTCAGACTTTGAAATGATTGAAAGCATTGAAAAGCTTGATAAGTATACAGTGAAATTCCGTTTAAGAGAAAAAGACGCCTCCTTTCTTCCAGTCACATTATCATACGGCATATTGCCGAAGCATTTGTTGAAAAATGTACAGGTTGCAAAATTAAAGGAGCATAAGTTTAATACATCACAGCCTGTGGGCACTGGGCCTTTTCGGTTCGTAAAATGGGAAAAGAATGGATTCGTAGAGCTGGCCGCAAATGAACATTATTTTTTAGGGAAGCCTCGAATCAAATCAATCAAGTATAAAATTGTTCATAATCAGGAAGCTCTTTACGAAGAGCTGAAAAACGGCGAGGTTCATTACGCCCCTGAAATAGAACTAACCAATGTAAAAAAAATAAAAAGGTTAAGAGGATTGGACGTTCAATCGAACATTTCCCATTCTTATGTGTTTATCGGCTGGAATGAAAAAAACGAACTTTTTCAAGATAAAAAAGTAAGGCAAGCCTTGACGATGGCGATCAACCGCAAAGCTATCGTTCGCAAGATTTTGCACAGACAAGGAAAGGAAGCACATATTCCAGAAACGCCTATTGCTTCTATTTTTACCGACGAAATTCAAACATTAAAGTATAACCGGAGAGAAGCAAAAAAGCTGCTGAAAGAAGCGGGATGGGAAGATACGGACAGGGACGGCATACTGGATCGAGAAGGAAAAGATTTCTCGTTTACGTTAAAAACGAACAAAGGAAATGTTGTTCGCGAAAAAGTTGCGTTGCTCGTGCAAAAACAATTGAAAGAGATCGGAATTGACGTGAAAACGGAGTTTTGGGAATGGGAAGATTTAATTAAGCAAATTTCACCGCCGAATTGGGATTACGATGCGTTGATTTTAGAATGGTCGTTATCTAAATTTCCGAATCATTTTGATATTTTCCATTCCAGTCAGAGAGAATATGGATTGAACTTTGTTTGGTGGGAAAACGAACAGGCCGACCTGCTGTTGTCTAAATCTAGAAAAATAATGGACGAAAGCGAACGAAAACAAATTTACAAGGAGATATTTCAAATTATCGAGGATGAACAGCCATATACAGTTTTATACTATCCGAAGGAATTTCGGGCGTTGCCTGAACGATTAAACGGCTATATTTTTCATCCGAAAAATTACTTTTATAAAGTGCATGAATGGTCCTTTTCTGAAAGCTGACAGGCCTGAAATCCGCATTGATCAAAAGTGGAATACGTAATGATGAAAAGTTTTTTGGGCAATGAAAAATTTGGAATAAAAACCTTCTCCACTGACCATAATGATGACAAACAGTCTTGTAGTAAGGGGGCTAATTATGCTGAATTTGTACGATGTTTGGGTAAACTGGTTTGAAGGAGAAGAAAATGGTTATAATGTTTGTCATTTTCATGAATGGAGAAAGGATGATAAGGTTGAACTGTTAGACCAAGTACCGCTGATTAAAGTGAGTAAAGAACTTTATGATTATATTGAAAATGACTTAAAAGAACTGCCTGAAAAACTTTTAAAGGATGTTTACCAGAAGGCATACGCCCGGAAAAACCATGAGAGAATTCAGCTAGATTATTGCTTTGTTGTTTCGGATGGCAACGGCATTTTAGCAGTAGATACGATCGGATATACGACGCCAATTCGCAAAAGCCGGCTTATCCCAAGACAAGAGCAGCTTGTATATGACATGGTGAAGGATTTAGAGCCGGAATCATACGAGTTCTCACAAACAAATGACAAAGACAAAAAAGATTATCATCTTTTATCCCTTGCACCTGAATATATGCACGGATTAACCCGCAAAGAAAGACAGCTGAAACAGCTTTTGTTTATGGCTCTTGATCAATTGCAATCGACAAAAAATACGGCGGAAATGAAATATTGGTATACGGAATGGAATCCGTACATGTATGGTCAAATTCAATCACTCGGTTTTGAGGAAATTTGGACTATGCTTTATGAGGAAGCGATTGTCGGATGGTCTCAAAAGCATGAACAATTATGCGAACGATTAATAAAAGGGCAGCCTTTCTTTGAAAAGCTTTGGGAAATGGAGCAAGAACCGAAAGTAAATTAAGGAAGAGGGCACTATATCAGCCGCCCTCTTTTTATCGAACAATATTTTTTTAAGCTAGTATATTTGTTTTGTTTAATCAGCTCCATCATCAATCGTCATTCGTTCGCTAGCGCTTTTATTTTCGTTTTTTTCTTCCCAATCCCATTGCATTCTCCATTTTTTTCAACATTTTGGATGCTACTTTGTTTGCTTCCTCCCGGCCTCTGTCTAAAATGTCATCAAGTTCATCAGAATCAATGAGCTCATAATATTTTTCCTGAATCGGCTTTAAAGTGTTAATGACGACTTCTGCCAAATCCGCTTTAAATTCACCATAGCCTTTTCCTTCGTATTTTGTTTCCAGCTCGGCAATTGACACGCCAGCTAAAATTGAATAAATAGATAAAAGGTTGGAGATGCCTGGTTTGTTCTCTTTATCATAACGAACCACTCCGTCTGAATCAGTCACAGCGCTTTTAATTTTCTTTTCAATTTTTTTTGGATCATCGAGAAGGGAAATAAACGATTTTTCATTCGCATCGGATTTGCTCATTTTTTTCGTCGGATCTTGAAGCGACATAATCCGAGCACCGACTTTTGGAATGCGGACTTCTGGAATTTTAAAAATGTCTGCATATTTTTTGTTGAATCTTTCGGCTAAATCCCTTGTCAATTCCAAATGTTGTTTTTGATCCTCGCCGACTGGAACAAGGTCCGTGTTGTACAAAAGAATATCGGCGGCCATTAAAGGCGGATAAGTTAACAGTCCTGCTGAAACAGCTTCTTTCCCTTTAGATTTATCTTTAAATTGTGTCATTCTTTCAAGCTCGCCAATATAAGAAACGCATTGAAGCATCCATCCTGCTTGCGCGTGAGCGGGCACCTCCGATTGAATGAAAAGGGTGGATTTTTCCGGATCGATGCCGACTGCTAAATATAATGCAGCAAGGCTCTTAATGTTTTTTCTTAATTGAAGTCTGTCTTGCGGAACAGTTATGGCATGCTGATCGACAATGCAAAAATAGCATTTATATTCATGCTGGAGCTCTACAAATTGTCTCATTGCTCCGATATAGTTTCCGAGTGTTAACGTGCCGCTAGGCTGAATTCCTGAAAAGATCGTTTTCATGTGCAAACTCCTCCTGATTTTTATATATAAAAAAGCCCATCCGTCCGTATAGGGACGAATGGACCGCGGTGCCACCCTAATTATTTCACAAACTTTCATGTGAAATCACTTTTCGTCTTTTAACGCAAGACAAAAACGCCGCAGCTTACTGATTTCAGCTGAGAGCTCAAAAGTCCATTTCCATACCGGACAGTGTTTGTTTCCACCAGCCACAAACTCTCTGAAAACTGTTTTCGGCATGTACTTCTCTTTCTCATCGCCTATGTATTCATTTACAGATGATTATAAAAAAATTGTGTATTCTTTGCAACTTCTCAGCGTCTTTCTGAAAAAATTTCTTTTTCACGTTTGATCGAACCAAAAAAGGGGAAAAGAAGAGTAGAGAAAGAAAAGAGGTGTTAATTGAGAAAATGGCCTTGAAAATGATCATCATTCACCGGTTGTAACACTTTTGTTATAATTTGAGAAATAAAAACATATAGGCGAAGTTGCTTTTTTATAGTATAATAATCAATACAAATTACTTTTTTAAATTTATTTTAATGTGAGATTGGCATAGTTTTTATATATACACCTATATTTTTCACGAAAAGGAGAGTGATTGGCATGGTAATATTGTATACATCTCCGAGCTGCACATCTTGTAGAAAAGCAAAATCTTGGTTAGAAAAGCATCAAATTGAATATAGAGAGCGGAACATTTTTTCCGAGCCGTTAACGATCGAAGAAATTAAAGAAATTCTTCGTATGACAGAAGACGGAACAGATGAAATTATTTCCACTCGTTCAAAGGTTTTTCAAAAATTGAAGGTTGATGTTGAATCGCTTCCTTTGCAGGAGCTGTATGATATTATCCGGAAAAACCCTGGAATTTTGCGCCGCCCGATTTTGATAGATGAAAAACGTCTTCAAGTCGGTTATAACGAGGATGAAATACGACGCTTTCTGCCAAGAAAAATTCGCACCTACCAGCTGAGAGAAGCTCAGAGAATGGCAAATTAAAAGGGAATGATGCCTTCCGTACGCAAAGCAAAATAGATTGCGGAAGGCTGTTATTTTTTTGTTATGTTGTAAAAAAGGGCAAAGAAAAGGATGAGACAAGCTGTGAAATAAGGGAGAGTTTGTGCAACAGCTTCAGTTTTCAACAGAGGGGTCATTTTTTCATCCGTTGCCATCATTTTACCTGCTGTATAAGCTAATATTCCTCCGCCCCCGTAAATGAGCAAAGGAAATCGGGACATGCCAGACATGATGAATCTGCTTCCCCAAATAATGATCGGAATGGATATAAGAAGACCTGTTATGACAAGAAAGATATTTCCTCCAGCTGCTCCAGCAACCGCAATGACATTGTCAAATCCCATAAAAAGGTCAGCCAAAACAATCGTTTGGATGGCTTTCCACAATGAGCGGTGGCTTTTCACGGAAGTATGCTCACCTTCATTTCCTGTCAATAATAAAAAGGCAATATACATTAAAAATAATCCGCCAAAAAACTGTAAAAAAGGAATGTTCAATAAATGGACAGCCAGTACCGTTAACAAAATTCGGCTGAGTATCGCGAGCATTGTTCCAAATAAAATTCCTTTCCTCCGCTGATTTTCCGGCAAATTGCGGCATGCCAGCGCAATGACAATGGCATTATCTCCTCCTAATATGAGGTCAATGCCAATGATAAGGAATAAAGATGTGAAAAATTGTTCATCCATCAGTCAACCTCTTTTCAAATTATGGCTCGTACAATATATATGAAAAACGAAATATTTTATGCTTAATAGGTAAATAACGGTTTTTTTCAAAATCAAGGCTTTTTTTATTTCTTTATGAAGTGATTTATCATACAATAGAATTAGAATTGAACAACTTGGTGCTCGCGATGAAAATTTGGAAATTTTTTAAATTAGGAAAGAAAAGTGCAACGAATTCGGGGGTTTATTGTCCCTTCCAAAAATTTAAAAAGAAGGGAAGGTTGTTCAAATGGAAATCGAACGCATTAATGAAAACACAGTAAAATTTTATATTTCATATGTTGACATAGAAGAACGAGGATTTGACCGAGAAGAAATCTGGTATAACAGAGAAAGAAGCGAAGAGCTGTTTTGGGAAATGATGGATGAAATTAATGATGAAGAAGACTTTCCGCTTGAAGGTCCGTTATGGATTCAAGTTCATGCCAATGACAAAGGGCTTGAAGTCATTGTCACAAAAGCACAGCTGTCAAAAGACGGACAAAAGCTGGAGCTTCCGGTAGTCGATGAAAAATTAAGAGAAATCCCGGTTGATGAGAATATAGAATCTTTGTTGGACAAACATTTTAATATGTCTGAACGATCTTCCTCAGATGAGAAAGATGAAACGGCGCAATTGCAATTTGTCATAAAGTTTCAGGACTTTGAAGACGTTATTTCGTTAGCATCCCATCGTTTGGACGGATTTTTGAATAGCTTATATGTATTTGAACAAAAATATTATTTATTCGTTGAATTTTCGGATAAAGACGATGAACAAATTGAAAATTTGCTCAGCATTATGCTTGAATACGGTCAGGAATCAAGGATGACAATTCACCGTCTTGAAGAATACGGAAAGCTGATTATGAAGGACAATGCCTTGGAACAAATCGAAACGCACTTTTCTTAAATTGCCGATTTCATGTTCGAAATCGGTCTTTTTTACTTAAGGAACGCTTAATATCTCAGATCAAATGAGATATGTCCAAATCGAGAGATAAGAAATATCGATTGCCTGGAGGAAGCTTATGAGAAAATTTCTGCAAGTAATCGTTTTTGCCATTGGTCTAGCTATCATCTTGTATTTAACTAAGAACATCTGGGAGGAATGGTTTTTAGGAGCCGTTTCCATTTTGTTCACGTTATCCATCATTTTTATCGGATTTGTTATTTTCTTGGAAAACCGCCACCCAACTCAAACGCTTACTTGGCTTGTTGTTTTAGGAGGATTTCCATTAATAGGCTTCTTCTTTTATATATTTTTTGGAAGAAATGTCCGGAAGCATCGTCTATTTAAGAAAAAAGCTTTAATAGATGAGCAAGCTTATGCTCAATTTGAATTTCATACATATGAAGATAAAATTAAATTCATGAGAAATCACCAGCGCCTATTATTTAAGCTTGCCCATAAGCTTGGCCGCAGTCCGATTTCTTTTCGGACAAATACAAAGGTGCTGACGAACGGCATTGAAACATTTGACCATATTTTTCGAGAGCTTCAAAAGGCGGAAGATCATATTCATCTTGAATACTATATTGTTCGGCATGATGTAATTGGGCAAAAATTAAAAAAGCTGTTGATCGAAAAAGCGAAAAACGGTGTAGAGGTTCGATTTTTATACGATGCAGTCGGCAGCTGGAAGCTGTCCAAAAAATACAGGAAGGAGCTCCTCGATGCCGGGGTGGAAATGGTTCCATTTTTACCTGTAAAGCTTCCGTTTTTGTCTAACAATATTAACTTTCGCAATCATCGTAAAATTATTGTGATTGACGGAAAAGTCGGCTTTGTCGGAGGTTTAAATATAGGAGATGAATATTTGGGAAGAAATCCGTATTTCGGCTTTTGGCGGGATACGCATATGATGCTCGAAGGGGAAGGAGTACGGACGCTCAATCTTATTTTTTTACAGGATTGGTATTATATGACTGGGCAGAAGCTACTTACCGATCGATATTTGCTGCCTCATTTTCAAATGGACGATAAAGAAGGAGGCGTTCAGCTAATCGCCGGCGGTCCTGATAATAAGTGGGAGGTCATTAAAAGCTTGTTCTTTTCGATGATCGTTTCCGCAAAAAATTCGATATGGATCGCCTCTCCGTATTTTATTCCTGACGAGGATATAAAATCCGCTTTAAAGATTGCTGCGCTGAGCGGCATTGACGTTCGTCTCCTCGTTCCGAAAAGGCCTGACAAACGGATTGTATTTTATGCGTCGCGATCTTATTTTCCGGAGCTTTTAGAAGCCGGGGTTAAAGTGTACGAATATGAAAAAGGGTTTATGCACAGCAAAATCATTATTGTTGATGGCGAACTGGCATCGATCGGTACGGCGAATATGGATATGAGAAGTTTTCATTTGAATTTTGAAGTAAATGCTTTTTTATACCGAACGGACAGCATTGAAACGCTTGTAGAGGATTATATTCGAGACATTGAAAATTCAAGTGTCATCGACCTTGAACAATTCAAAAAACGCCCGCTATATATAAAGCTGTTTGAATCAACGTCGCGGCTTTTGTCTCCTTTATTATAAAACACCGTTTTTGATACAGCGGTGTTTTTTTTTAGGATGAAGCTCTATTTGAGCGGATTTCACAACACCACAGGTGAATTGCCGACCGTCACGATGTAAAATGGCGAACCTTTATTGAAACGAATGAAGCAACATCTAACTTCCGCCTCTTTAGCGGCAAGCATGCGTTTTTGAAAAAAGTATATTTTTCCATGAAGTGTTTCTGGCATCTTTTAAAACTTATGAAAAACGCTGCTTTTGAAAGGATTTTTTTCCCTTTTGTCGAATGTTTCTATTTGTGAAAGGAAGTGATGATTTATATGCTTGTTGCCATTTTGCGAAACGGCGAAAAAGTAAATGTCGCCGCCCCGTACTGGTCGACAGAAAGGCTTCTAAAACTGAAAGAAGAGCACGCCTTTTTTTGTCCGGCTTGCAAGGAGCCGGTAAAATTAAAAATAGGCAAAATCAAAATTCCTCATTTTGCCCACTTAACGGCCTCTTGTCAGGCTGATTCGGAAGCGGAAAGCACGTACCATTTGAACGGAAAAAAGCAATTGTATGTTTGGTTGAAAAGGCAGCGGTTAGCTGCGGAAGTGGAAAAATTTATACCTTCTATTGCACAACGAGCGGATCTGTTTGTATCTTTTCAGCATAAACGGTATGCGATTGAATACCAATGCTCTAATATTCCCCCTGATCAGGTGATAAAACGGACAAATGGCTACAAAAAAGAACGAATTAAACCGATTTGGATATTAGGCTGGAAACAAATGAAGCAAGTCGGTGAACATCAATATCGACTGACTCCTTTTCATTGTCAGTTTCTTCATTCCCCGCAAAACGATCATCCTTTTATCATCAATTATTGCTCAGATAAGAAAACCTTCATCTTTTTTTCCCATCTGATTCCGTTTTCTAAACAGAATATTTTTGCCGCATCTGCTATGATCTCTCCAGAGTCGTTTTTCTTTCGAGATTGTTTGCAAGGAAAGAGCCTGGCGGCAAACGGTTTATGGAAGCATTGGCTGAAGAAAATAAGTCAATATCGCTTAAAGCCGCTGTTTCAAAAGACGAACGAAGAGCGAAAGCTGCAAAAAAAGGTTTACGAAACAGTTGGCTTATCTTTATCGCAGCTGCCAGTTGAAGCTTTTATCCCTTTAAAAAGCGGTTATATGGTTGATGAGGCGGTCTATATTTGGCAATGCTCAGTTTTATTATTTATTGAAACATTACGCGCCGATGAAGTATTTCACGCAGAAAAGCTAGTTTGGCACCTTAAGAAAATAGGGATGAAAGAAAGAAGCTGTAGCGTAAAAACGGATTTAAAAAAGCCGATTATTGAATATTTAACGACTCTTTCCCATTTTAAATTTTTGCAGCCAATCGGTCCATATTCGTTTCGAAAAACATCATCTCCTTTTCATTTGGAGTCGATGGAAAAGCGTGAACAACGTCTTGGACATTATTTGGACAAGGAAGGTATGTTTTTTTCTGCTGTAGAATAATATAAGCATAGTGATTTATTGCGTTTTGAAAAAAATTTCAATATGATGGAAACAGACTGATTTTTTTAAAGGGGGAAATCGAGAATGGGCAATGAAACAGCTGTCAAAAGGCTGCCAAAACGGGAAGAAATCCCTGTTGAGTATACTTGGCGGCTAGAAGATATTTTTGCTTCTGATGATGAATGGGAAAAAGAATTTGAAGAAGTAAAGCAGCTAATTCCAAAAATCGGTGAATATAGAGGAAAATTAGGTCAATCCTCCGATCTGTTATATGAGGCGCTCTCTTATCAAGATTCCGTGATGGAGAGGCTTGGAAAGCTTTATACATATGCCCATATGCGCTACGATCAAGATACAACTAATTCTTTTTATCAAGGATTGAATGACCGGGCAGCAAATCTTTATACACAAGCTTCCAGCCTCTCATCCTATATCGTTCCGGAAATACTATCCATTGAAGAAGAAAAGCTTCAGCAATTTTTGAAAGAAAATGATCAATTGAAGCTTTATGCACATGCCTTGGACGAAATCAACCGGCAAAGACCGCACGTGCTCGATGCGGAGCAAGAGGCTATTTTAGCTCAAGCTGCGGAAGCCCTGAGCACTGCCTCCAATACGTTTGGAAAATTAAATAATGCGGACTTGGAATTTCCAGCAATTAAGGATGAAAATGGAGAAGAAGTGGAAATCACTCACGGCCGTTATATCCAGTTTTTGGAGAGTGAAAATAGACGAGTCCGTCGCGATGCGTTCCAGGCATTATACGCAACATATGGAAAATTTAAAAATACGTTTGCCAGCACATTAAGCGGAGCTGTTAAGAAAAATAATTTTTATGCGAAGGTGCGGAAATATGAGAATGCCCGCCAGGCTGCACTAAGCGCCAACAACATTCCCGAGGAAGTCTACGACAATTTAGTAAAAACGATCAATGAACATTTGCCGCTGCTCCATCGTTATGTCGATTTGCGGAAAAAAGCGCTGAAGCTTGATGAACTTCATATGTATGATCTTTATACGCCGCTTGTACAAAACGTCGATTTGAAAATCACGTATGAAGAAGCGAAAGACATCGTATTGAAGGGGCTTGCTCCATTAGGTGAAGAATATGTCGGCATTTTACAAGAAGGCTTTGAAAACAGATGGATTGACGTTAAGGAGAATAAAGGGAAACGAAGCGGAGCTTACTCCTCTGGCGCCTATGGAACAAATCCATATATTTTGCTGAATTGGCAAGATAATGTGAACAATTTATTCACACTTGTTCACGAGCTTGGCCATTCGGTGCACAGCTACTATACAAGAAAAACACAGCCGTATCCGTACGGAGATTATTCTATTTTTGTCGCGGAAGTGGCTTCTACATGCAATGAAAACTTGTTAAATGAATATTTGCTCAACACGATCGATGATGAAAAGAAACGTTTATACTTGCTGAATCATTTCCTTGAAGGGTTTAGAGGAACGGTATTCCGGCAAACGATGTTTGCTGAGTTTGAACATTATATCCATTTGAAGGCGCAAAACGGAGAGCCGCTCACACCGGAATTTTTGACGCAAACGTATTATGAGTTAAACAAAAAATATTTTGGTGACAACATTGTGATCGATGAAGAAATTGGCTTAGAATGGGCAAGAATTCCGCATTTTTATTACAATTTTTACGTTTATCAATACGCAACAGGCTTTAGTGCTGCAAGCGCCTTGAGCAAGCAGATTTTATCGGAAGGAGAAACTGCCGTTGAAAGGTACATTAATTTCTTGAAAGCGGGAAGCTCTGATTATCCGATTAATGTGCTGAAAAAAGCAGGGGTCGATATGACATCAACCAAGCCGATTGAAGATGCTTGCAAAGTATTTGAAGAAAAGCTGACGGAGATGGAGGAGCTGCTGTTAAAGTAAAGTGAAAGAAAACAGGAGCATCATCTGAATCCAAAAAATTAGTGGCATGAGTTCGATCTGGAACTGGACTCATGCCTTTTTTGTTTCCGGTCATATAAAAACTGCACCTCCAATTGTCAGTTGTATCTACTAATTGAGATGCAGTTCATCATCCCGTTCTCTTTTTTATCTTAAAATCCGCGGAACGTTTTTCGATGGTTAAACAGAAGAAACGATATGAAAAGAGAAATAAAAAGCAGGGGGGCAGAAACGAAAATCGGTGCGAGATTCATCAATCCTAACAGATTATAAAAAAAAGCGAAGATGACGAGCAGCAGGCTGATTATGAGCCAAAATGTTTTCACGATTTTTCCCTCCTACACATGTTCTAAAACGAGGAAAAAGATTTTGTATATTGTATGCAGCTTGCCCGTTCTTCATGTTTTGTGACAAATTTGTGAATTGTTGTTTTCCCCTCTTGCAAACTGAAAAAGGAATTTGTTATATTAAAAACGTGAAATTGATCACAAACAAACATTTACCCCTTTGTTTGACCGTGAAAAATTTCTCCCATCCCCTTTGTTGTCATAAGACAAAAAAGAAACCACAAACGTTTGTTTGTGGTTTCTTTTTTTAATTGTTTAATAAAGATAAAGCGCTTACATTTTTGGTTAAAAACGCTCCCCATCAGCATAGAAGCCGATGGAGAACGTTTCGTTGAATTAAACCCCTCAATCTCACTGCCCGATATAGCGCCAAAAAGTTCCATATTTCACAGGCACCCGCTCAACTTGTTGCTTTAAAAGCAGTCTTTTCATTTCACGTTCCGTTTCTTCATCAGTCATATTATACACAACGGAGATCTCTTTTGTTGCGACAAATTTATAATGCTTTAAAAAAATCTCTATTGGCGGCACTTGAGACGGCTTCGGTTTATCTCCGACAAGCTCGCAAAGAATATCAACATATGTTTCATAAGGATATAATCCGGTAATTTTTAATCCTTCCTTCTCTTCACGGCAATGAAAAAAGACAAGGGAAGGAATTTCATGCACGTCCATTTCTTCTGTAATTTTATAATCGCATTGAAGTGCTTTTCTTGCACTTTCGGAATATAAGTCCCTCTCAAATTCATTGACATCAAGGCCGACATTTTTAGCAATTTGTATGAGAACGTTTTGATCAGAGACATTTTGCTTTTCTAAAAAAACAACTTCCTGTAAGTGCCGCAAGAAACGGATGCCCGCTTTTCTCCCTTGAAGCTCCGCTGCTTTTAAAGCAAGGGAAGCTCTGTAGGGCGATGATATAGGGTTTTCAAGCCAAAGGTTGCCGTCACATGACATGCCGGTTCTGCTCGCTATCTTCTCCCATGATTGGGCAATTGTTTTCGGTTTCCGCCGTTTTGTTAAGTTTAAATTAGCAAGCTTTCCGCAAACAATATGGCGCAATGAGAAAAGCCTGCCGTATTCGATTTGCAGTTTTTTGATAAACGGTTCAAGCGCCCAGCATTCAGGGCATAGCGGATCAATAAACATATAAATCTCGATCGGCTTTTTAGGATGACTGTGACAATGAGAAAAGAAGTGAGCAGCATTCACTTCGTCTTTTTTGTCAGGTTTCAACTGAATACTCCTCCTGATCTTCGTCTTTCGAATTAATCATGTGATGGGCGGTCACCACAAGCCGATCGTAGAAAAACTCTCGTATTTCCCCGTCAAGTCCGACCTCGTCCATTGCTTTTCGCATACATGAGAGCCATGCTTCTGCTCTCCTCGGCGTAATCGGGAATGGAAGATGGCGGGCTCTGAGCATCGGATGTCCGTGTTCTTTTGTGTAAAGTGGCGGACCACCTAAAAACTGTGTCATAAATTGTTTCTGCTTTCTGGCAGTTTCCGTTAAATCCTCCGGGAAAATAGGTTTTAAAAGAGGATGTTTTTTAACATTTTTATAAAAAGCATCGATTAGAGCGTGAAGTTTCTTTTCTCCAATCGCGTCATATGGAGTTAAGGGTGGTTTTGTCATGGTGATAGCTCCTTTGGAATCATTCGTTAATAATGATGTTACATTTATTTTATCAACATAACTTATTTATCTCAAACGAATCGCTTTGAAGGAGTTGGCTGAGGCAATGCAAACAAAAGGATAAATAGCGAAAGCGGGAGCTATTTCCGCAAATATGTTGTGCTTGCTTGTGAAATGAACATAGAAGGACTTGCGGCTTGAAGCGCAGCTATCGAAGATTAGCCGAAATCGATTGGATAACAAATATTCCCAACTACTTTTAATGAAAAAGAAAAAGGTGCTGTTTGTTTGCACCTTTTTACGCAAAATATTTTTGAGTAATTTTATTTACATAGTTTTGCGTTTCTTTAAATGGAGGGATGCCTCCATATTTGTCGACATTTCCCGGACCGGCGTTGTATGCAGCCAGCGCCAATTTTACATTACCGTTATATCGGTTTAAAAGCTGTTTTAAATATTTTGTGCCGCCCTCGATATTTTGCACAGGATCAAACGGATTTTTTACACCGAGCGCTTTTGCTGTAGAAGGCATGAGCTGCATATAGCCGGCAGCTCCTTTAGGACTGACGGCATTTGCCTTGAAGCTTGACTCCTGTTGAATCACAGCTCTGATTAATTTGGCATCGACGCCGTATTTTTGAGCCATCTTCTGAATGATTTCATTTAGATCAGCGGAAACCTGTTTCTGTTCATTTGTTTTTTTGGCAGATTGGGAGGAAGACAGTGAAATATTCTCTTTGGCCGTTTCAGATTGTACATCTTGTTCGATGAAGGCATTTAAAACATCCTGAAAGTTCAGCGAAATTGCTGCATCTTTTGTTTGCGGCCCATCGGATTGGCCTGACAAAAGACGAAGGACTTCAAGCTCAAACAGAACATTGAAATTATAGTTTGTATTCATCACAAATTCTCCTTTGAAAATTTTGCGGAATAAAACCGCTTTATTTTATTTTCTGTTTGACGGATCGGGATGTTGTGTTTGTTTAAAATCTCCAAAAATTGCTGCTTTCCTTCCTTTTCATCCTCTGCCTCAAATTCGATTTCAAAATCCTCTCTACTTTCATATCGGCTATGATCGAGAACAATTTCACCATTTTTATATTTTTTTGTTGCCCGGCTTGTAATGAGCGAACCGAAACAAAGAAGGCTTTCGGGCTTGATTTCAAGCTGTTTGATTTTTTCGACCACTGATCCCTCCTTCGGAAAGACTGACTCATGAATGGCTGAAACTGCTTCCTGATCGGTTAAAAACTGGTGTGTTTCCAGCAGTCCGACATGATAGGGCTCCTTTAATGTCAAAACATACTGATCCTTTTTTTTACGAATTCTTAAGGCAGCGCCATGCTTTTTCAACGCAAAATATTTTGTGTCAAAATAATAGTTTTCCTGCTCGGCAAAATCTTTTTCGGTCAATTGAAAAAAATCAGCTAAGCGGTGGAATTCTTCTTTTGTAAGCAGGTTTTTAAATTCTATCTCAAGCTCTTGAACCATCGGGCATTCCTCTCTTTGATTAATATCAAAATAAGGTAATACAGTTATGAATATGATACAATAAAATATATTCGAGTTGAACTTGAAATGTTTGATTGGAAGGGTGAACAGCATGAAAAAAAGAATAAAAGTGCTGGCTGTCAGCAAAACGGAAGAAAAATTGCTGCTCGAAACGGAACATGTCCAAGATGCAGTCAATCTTGCAGCAAAAGGACAGATGCTGGTAGATTCAGACCAATTTTCTTTTATTTACATATTGGATAATGGCGCTGACTTTCTTTACATAGATTTATCATCGGATATTTGGCCGCATTTAAAAGAAGCCAAAAATGAAGAGCTTCCTGTTTATGCTAAAGTGGGAGAAAAAGAAATTTTGCTTACCCATTTTCATGAGGAGATCGAGTTTTTGCTTGAAAATATAAAAGGAAACGCAAATTACGGCGAGGAGATGGAAAAAATGGTGGAAAGCGTGTTTTATTAGGAGGGGGGACTTTATGAACTACAAGGAATGGGAGCAATTTTTAGCGCCTTATAAGCAGGCAGTGGAAGAATTAAAGGTCAAATTAAAAGGGATTCGTTCCCAATTTGAATTGAGAGGAGAACATTCTCCAATTGAGTTTGTGACAGGCAGGGTAAAACCTGTGCCGAGCATTTTGGATAAAGCGAAGCGAAAACAAATTCCCCTTGATAAAATAGAAGAAGAAATGCAGGACATTGCCGGGCTCCGAATGATGTGCCAATTTGTCGGCGACATTCAATTGGTTGTTCAAATGCTAAGAGATCGGCATGATTTGGAAATCGTGGAGGAAAGAGACTACATAACCCGAAATAAAGAAAGCGGCTACCGCTCTTACCATGTTGTGGCCCGCTACCCGGTTCAATCGTTCGAAGGATTGAAAAAGGTTTTGGTTGAAATTCAAATTCGTACGCTTGCCATGAATTTTTGGGCGACGATTGAGCATTCTTTAAATTACAAATATAGCGGGAACATACCTGAACAGATTAAAATCCGCTTGCAGCGCGCAGCTGAAGCAGCTTACCGGCTGGATGAGGAAATGTCGCAAATACGGGGAGAAATTCAAGAAGCGCACGCGATATTTTCACGCAAAACAGAAACAACATAAAAAAGGAGAATGATACTTAAATGAAGTTTTCGATCACATCAAAAGGTGATGAAACATCTAATGCTTTGGCGCAAAAAATCAGAACCTATTTGCTCGATTTCGAGTTTCAATATGATGAAGATCAGCCGGATATCGTGATTTCCGTCGGGGGAGACGGAACATTGCTTTATGCATTTCATCGATATAATAAACGATTGGATAAAACAGCGTTTATAGGAGTTCATACGGGGCATTTAGGATTTTATGCCGACTGGCTCCCGAATGAAATTGAAAAAATGGTGATTGCAATTGCTAAAACACCGTTTCAGATCGTTGAATATCCATTGCTTGAAGTGGTGGTCCGGCATAATGGCGGGAGTGAAGCCTCCTACCTTGCGCTAAATGAATGCACAGTGAAAAGCATTGAAGGGACTCTCGTCATGAATATAGAAATTAAAGGGCTTCTCTTTGAAACATTTCGAGGAGATGGGTTGTGTATTTCAACACCGACAGGAAGCACCGCCTACAATAAAGCGCTTGGCGGTGCTCTCATTCATCCTTCACTGCGGGCTATTCAATTAACAGAAATGGCTTCCATAAACAACAGGGTGTTCCGGACAATCGGCTCGCCGTTAATTTTGCCTGACCACCATACGTGTATGCTAAAGCCTGTCAATGATGTTGATTTTCAAATTACAATCGATCATTTAACACTTCTTCACAAAAACGTCAGGTCCATCCAATGCCGGGTCGCACAGGAAAAGGTAAGGTTTGCGAGATTTCGGCCTTTCCCATTTTGGAAGCGGGTCCGGGACTCGTTTATTGGCGACAGATAAAGGAAAGAGAAAAACATGGGGACATTTCAGCTTCATTGGGACATCAAAAAAGAACATCATGGCTGGCTGCTTAGAGAATTTTTGCGGGAGCATCATATTTCTAAATCCGCTTTAACAGATATTAAATTTAACGGTGGAAAAATTGTCGTTAACGGGAACGAAAAAAATGTCCGATACGTCTTACAAGAAGGCGATCAAGTAACCGTCCATTTTCCGGAAGAAAAGAGAAGCCAGTCGCTCATTCCAGAGAACATACCATTGGACATTGTTTATGAAGACGATTATTGCCTTATTGTAAATAAACCGGCGTTTTTGTCCACCATTCCGTCTAGAGAGCATCCGTCAGGAAGTCTTGCGAACGGGCTTTTACACTATTATGATCAACAGCGGCAAAATCTTACGGTGCATATCGTCAATCGGCTTGACCGGGATACATCCGGGCTGCTTCTTGTAGCCAAACATCGCTACAGCCATTTTCTTTTTTCAAAGGAACAGCAAAAAGGAGCGGTAAAACGGACATACATCGCAATTGTCCATGGAAGGATCAGCGAAGACGAAGGCATCATCGATGCGCCAATTGCAAGAAAGGACGATAGCATCATCGAGAGAACTGTCAGGGAGGATGGGAAAAAAGCTATTACGCATTTTCGGGTCATAAGCCGCTTTTCTGACAAAACGGTTGTTGAGGTAAAGCCTGTAACTGGTAGAACTCATCAAATTCGTCTACATATGTCCTATATAGGTCATCCGCTTTTAGGAGATTCGCTTTATGGTGGACAAAAAGAAGAAATTGACCGCCATGCCCTCCACAGTCAGTCGCTGTCCTTCTATCATCCCGTTTTGCATAAAAATTTGACGTATACTTGCAAGCTTCCTCCTGATATGGAAAAAATAATTAAGCATGCGCGCCTGTAAGTGCATGCTTTTATTATGAAAAAATGTACGACAAAATCAGATAGATTTGTTAATATAGTAAAACACAAAACTTTTCGATATTTTTCCGGAAAGGAGGAGATTTTATGCAGCCTAAAACAGATGTACCGGAATACAGACAGTTGATGATTGACAAGCTGAGAGAGAACAATGTAGAGGAATTCCGTTCGCTGTTTTTTGAGCTACATCCATATGATCAGGCAAAATTTTTTCTAAAACTTGACCAGCCGGATAGAATGCTTTTATATCAAATTCTATCTCCGGAAGAAATGGCGAATGTTTTTGAAAATATAAGGGATGATAAAAACCGCTACAAATCGCTGCTTGAGGAAATGCATCCGGCATTTGCCGCCAAAATGATGGAATACATGTACGCTGATGATGCGGCAGATGTATTAAGTGAGCTGACAAAAGAGAAAATTTCCAGCTATTTAACCATCATGGACGCTCAAGCTGCCAAAAGCATAAGCGAGCTTCTTGATTATGAACAATTTACCGCAGGAAGTATTATGACAACTGAGTTCGTTGCCATTAATGCCAATTATACGGTGCGGTCAACGATGGACTTGCTGCGGAAAGAAGCTCCTGATGCGGAAACAATATATTATTTATATGTGATTGACGAAGAGAAACATCTTGTTGGCGTCCTGTCGTTAAGAGATTTAATTGTTCATGAAGACGATACTTTGATTGCTGACATTATGAAAAAGAAAGTCTACTCGGTATCTGTGGCGGATGATCAGGAAGAAGTAGCAAGAAAGATGAAGGACTACAATTTTTTGGCTCTTCCGGTTGTTGATTTTCAACATCGTCTTGTTGGAATTATAACTGTTGATGATATTATTGATGTGCTGGACGAAGAGGCTTCTGACGATTATTCGAAACTGGCCGCTGTCTCGGATGTAGATTCATATGATCCGAATGCTGTTTCTGCTGCCAAAAAAAGATTGCCATGGCTTATTATTCTCCTATTTTTAGGAATGTTCACCGCCGGCCTAATCGGCCAGTTTGAAGAAACGTTGAACAAAGTGGCAACTTTAGCGCTCTTTATACCATTAATTGCAGGGATGGCTGGAAATACAGGAACACAAGCTCTCGCTGTTGCCGTAAGAAGAATTGCAACAGGCGAAGGCACTTCCGAACGCGTGTGGAAAATTATTCTCAAAGAAGCTGGAACCGGCTTGATTACCGGAACAGTATGCGGAATTGTTGTTGCACTGACAATTTTTATTTGGAAGCAGAAATTTTTCTTAGGACTGCTAGTGGGTCTTTCCATATTGTCAACGCTGACTGTTGCGACAATTGCCGGGGCGTTTGTTCCTCTTGTCATGCACAGGCTTCGCATTGACCCGGCTGTGGCCTCCGGTCCATTTATTACAACGATTAATGATATGATCAGCATTTTGATTTATTTTGGCATGGCGACGCTATTTATGAACTATTTGCTCTAACAAAATTAGCTAAAGGAGGCGCAATATGGAATCACATGCAGTAACCTCTCTTGTCATCGTGCTGGTCGGCGCTTTTTTAACCCCGATTTTGCTGCATCGGTTCAAACTGGCATTCATTCCTGTCGTCGTTGCGGAAATTATTGTCGGATTAATCATCGGGAAAACGGGATTTAATTTAGTGCAGGAAGATGTATGGCTGTCAACTCTCTCAACGCTGGGATTTATATTTCTCATGTTTTTAAGCGGGCTTGAGATTGATTTCACCATTTTCTCCAAAGAGAAGAAAAAAGAAGAAAAGCTGCCCAACGGAAAAAAAGCTCCTCATACTTTTTTGGTTGCGTCAATTGTTTTTCTTGGCATTTTCGTTGTTTCATTACTTTTATCGTATTTGTTAATGTGGATGGGATTTATCCGCAATGCCTTTTTCATGACGTTAGTGATTTCAACGATTTCTTTAGGAGTAGTAGTGCCGACGCTGAAAGACGAGCAAATTATGAAAACAAACATCGGCCAAATTATTTTGCTGGTTGCTGTCATAGCCGACCTTGTCACCATGATTTTGCTGGCGGTTTTTGTCTCCTTAAACAGCGAAGGAGAAAGCAATACGTGGCTTCTGCTTCTTTTGTTTGCAGCAGGCGTACTGCTTTACTTCATTGGCAAAAGGTTTAAAAGTCGATCCTTTATTAAAACGATGTCAAAAGGAACGGTTCAAATTGGAACAAGGGCGGTTTTTACGTTAATTCTCGCACTTGTAGGTTTATCGGAAACGCTTGGGGCAGAAAATATTTTAGGCGCCTTCCTTGCGGGAGTTTTAGTCTCGCTTTTATCGCCTAATTCAGACTTGGTGCAAAAGCTAGATTCGTTTGGTTACGGTTTTTTAATCCCGATCTTTTTTGTCATGGTAGGGGTGGAATTGGATTTATGGGAATTGATCAAAGATCCGAACCTTCTTTTGTTAATTCCTTTGTTATTTCTCGCCCTCTTGATCTCAAAGTTTATTCCCGTTTTTGTGCTGAGAAAATGGTATGATACGAATACAACGATTGCGGCGGCGTTCTTGTTGACTGCTACTTTATCATTAGTTATTGCGGCAGCTGAAATTGGACAGCGAATCGAACTGATTGATAAGCAAATGGCTGACGCACTAATAGTAGTTGCCGTGTTAACAAGCATTATCACGCCGATAGGATTTAAAAAATTATTCCCTAAAAAAATGGCGGTGCAGCCAAAAAAGAAAATTGCTTTTATTGGTGCAAATCAAATGACCCTTCCAGTCACAAGAGAATTGGACAAAAATTTGTATGAAGCAACCGTATATCATACACAGCAAGACAAAATTGAAAACGGGACTGCTCAATCGGTGTTTAAAATTGAAGAATTGAAAGACTATTCGATAGAATCATTGAATGAACACCACATAATGGAAGCTGATATAGTGGTAGTGGCTACTGGGGATGAAGAAAGAAATGCGGAAATTGCGACATATGCAAAAGAATGCGGCGTAGAACAGGTCATCGCCTCTATTTCTTCCCCGGAGTTGGATCAAATATTAAAAGAAAAGGGGATCAGCGTATTTTCCGTCATGCTGTCAACAAAAACGCTGCTCAGGGCTTTGATCGAATCGCCTGGCGTTATGCGGATCTTAACAAACCAAGACAACTCTCTTTATCAAATTAATATGAATAACCGAAAATATGATGGAATGAAGCTTCGATACTTTCCGTTTACAGGAGATTGTATCTTTGTCCGGATTTTTCGAGGTGAAGATTCCATTGTGCCTCACGGCGATACCGAATTGAAAAAAGGGGACCGCTTGATTGTAACGGGTTCCCGCAAATATGTAAATGAGTTAAAAGATGAGCTGGAATTTAGTAAATAATATTTGCAAACAAAACAAATTGTGATAGCATGAAATTAGTATGAAAATTTAATAAGCATCCACTAGGGGAGCCTTTGGAAAGGCTGAGATTAAAGTGTTGACTTTAAGACCCTTTGAACCTGATCTGGATGATGCCAGCGTAGGGAAGTGGGAATTTGAAACATATGTCTGATATTCCATTACCACTTTCCAGCAAGGAAGGTGGTTTTTTATTGTTTCCAGTCTCACCCTTGGACAGCTGCTTTCCAGTTTTGAACCTTGAAAGACGAGTGTGAGCGTCTTTCTCATGAAAGGAATGTACAATGTTGGAGCTTCATGCCGTAACAGACGGAACAAAACCAGTTAACGAGCTAATACGCATAATTTTGTCCATATCAGATCATGTTGATTACGTTCATATACGAGAAAAAAATAAAAGACCATGTGAGATCATTCATCTCGTAGAACAGCTTTTGGCAAACGGGATAAGGAGAGAACAGCTTGTTATCAACGATCGGCTCGATGTTGCGCTCCTAACAGGCGTTCAAAATGTTCATCTTCCGGGAACCGGCCTGCCGGTAAAAAAAGTGAAAAGCGCTTTTCCGCAAATAAAAGCCGGTGTCAGCGTCCATTCATTAGATGAAGCGGTAAAAGCAGAAAAAGACGGAGCAGACTATTGTTTTTTCGGAAACGTTTTTGAAACGAACAGTAAAAAAGGACTTCCGGCAAAGGGAACAGATTTGCTTGGGAAAATCGTTGGACACGTCAATATTCCTATTATCGCCATCGGTGGGATCACGCCTGATAATATGCAAAAGGTTTTAGAAAAAAAAGCAAGCGGTATTGCCGTTATGTCCTATATCTTTTCTTCGAAAGATCCAGAGAGCGCTGCCAAACTTTTCAGGAAAGGGGAAGCTTTTTCAAATGAACGTTTTTGATGTTGGAATCATCGGGGGAGGGGTCATCGGCCAAGGGATCGCCTATGAGCTATCAAAAGCAGGGCTGAAGACCGCCGTGTTTGAAAGCGGCGAAATCGGAGGTAAAGCGACATCCGCTGCAGCAGGAATGCTGGGTGCCCATTCTGAAAATGAAAAAAGAGACATATTTTTTGAGCTATGCTTAGAGAGCCGAAATTTATATCCGAGCCTTGCAAAAGAATTATTGGAGCAATCTGGTGTGGATATTGAGCTTGTGCAGGAAGGCATGTATCGGCTTGCATTTACTGAGGATGAAGGCCGCTTTCTGCAATCGCTTGCAGATGAGGATGAGCTAGAATGGCATTCAAGGGAAAACGTACTGGCAAATGAGCCACATGTTTCTGAAGACATTGTGGGAGCTCTTTGGCTTAAGCATGACGGCCAAGTGAAAGGTTCATCTGTTTGCCAGGCATATGCGAAAGGCGCTAGAAAATATGGTGCATCTATTTTTGAACAATGTCCTGTTTTCGACGTGATTAAAGAGGGAAAAGCATACAAGCTTGTCACTTCCCAAGGAGTTTTTATATGTGGAAAAGTCGTCGTTTCAAGCGGAGTTTGGAGTGGCTTTTTCTTTGAAAAGCTGGGGCTGAGAAATCCAATGAAGCCCGTTAAAGGAGAATGCTTAGCCATAAAACCGAAAAAACTGGTGATCAACAAAACAGTGTTTTACGAGCACTGTTATATCGTACCGAAAAAAGACGGCACCGTTATTATTGGAGCAACTTCTTATGAAAACGACTGGGATACGCATCCGACAGTCAAAGGAGTATCCGAATTAATGATAAAGGTTCAGAAAATTATGCCAGAAATCGGGTCTGAACCGGTCGTTAGTGCTTGGTCGTCGCTCAGGCCGCAAACAGCTGACGGCTGGCCGTATTTTGCCGAGCACCCGGAGCATGAGGGAATCTTTTTTGCGACCGGTCATTATCGAAACGGCATTCTTCTAGCGCCGATTACAAGCTTGATCGTAAAAGACATGATTTTGAAAACGAATCAATATGAGCGTTATGTTCATAGCTTTTCTTTAAACCGATTGCTTTCTGATGCGAAAGGGAGGTGATGAAACGGTGAAACTTCGCATCAACGGCCAGCAGATGGAAGTGGAGAATAGTGTTCGAAGCATTGAAGATTTGCTGAACTTTTTTCAATTACAGGAAAGAATTGTTGTCGTTGAACGAAATGGTGAAATTGTTTCAAAAGAACAATACAGCTTCCAGACATTACATGATGGTGATCAAATTGAAATTGTCCATTTTGTTGGAGGGGGATGATGATTCATGTTAAAAATAGGAGATAAAACATTTCAGTCGAGATTAATGTTAGGAACTGGAAAATATCCGTCTTTTGAGATACAAAAAGAAGCGGTGGAGGCCTCAGGTGCTGAAATTTTGACATTTGCCGTCAGAAGAATGAATATTTACGAGCCTTCTCAGCCAAATTTTTTAGAAATGTTGGATTTATCGAAATATACGCTTCTGCCGAACACGGCCGGGGCAAAAACTGCGGAGGAAGCAGTCAGAATCGCTAAACTTGCTAAAGCATCAGGATTATGTGATATGATTAAGGTGGAAGTAATTGGAGATGATAAAACGCTTCTCCCTGATCCGATTGAAACATTGAAGGCATCAGAGATGTTATTGGATGAAGGGTTTATTGTTCTTCCATACACTTCAGACGATGTTGTTCTGGCGAAGAAGCTTGAAGAATTAGGGGTTCATGCCATCATGCCGGGAGCATCTCCGATCGGATCAGGCCAAGGAATTGTCAATCCTCTCAATCTATCATTTATTATTGAGCAAGCCAATATTCCAGTCATTGTTGATGCCGGAATCGGTTCGCCGGCAGATTGCGCACTCGCCATGGAGATGGGAGCAGATGGAATCTTATTAAATACAGCTGTTTCCGGTGCAAAAGATCCTGTGAAAATGGCGAAGGCAATGAAACTGGCGATTGAAGCAGGAAGACTTGGATATGAAGCAGGACGCATTCCGAAAAAACGGTATGCACAAGCAAGCAGTCCAACGGAAGGAATGTTAACGACATAATGGAACGATATTCTCGCCAAATCTTGTTTTCTCCTATTGGAGAAGAGGGACAAAAAAAATTGCTGAAAAGCCATGTGCTCATTGTTGGAGCTGGGGCACTCGGCTGCGCAAGCGCTGAAATGTTAGCCCGTGCTGGAATCGGCAAAATAACCATCATTGACCGTGATTATGTCGATTGGAGCAATCTCGGGCGTCAACAGCTGTATACGGAAGAGGATGCGAAACAAAAGCTGCCAAAAGCGGTTGCTGCCAAAAAACATTTGCAGGAAATCAATTCGAACATTTCGATTGAAGCGATTGTGGGCGATTTCTCAATTGATTTTATTGAACATGTAAAGGATGTCGACCTTATCATCGATGGGACTGACAATTTTGAAACGAGATTTTTCATCAATGATTTAGCGATGAAGCACGAAATACCTTGGATCTATGGGGCAGTAGTGAGAAGTTATGGAATGACCGTTTCCATCGTTCCGAAACAAACACCATGCCTCCATTGTATGCTCCAAGCGATTCCGTCTGACGGAATGACGTGCGATACAGTTGGCGTGATCAGCCCGGCGGTGCAAATCGTCGCCTCTTATCAAACAGCAGAGGCACTGAAATATTTAGTCAGCGGAGAGGTGTCCAAGAAGTTAGTTTCATTTGATGTTTGGACAAGGGAGCATTCTGCAGTGGACATGACAAAATTAAAAAAGGCCGACTGCCCATCGTGCGGACATCACCCGACATATCCATATTTGTCGGTTGAAAATGGATTAAAAACAGCGGTTTTGTGCGGAAGGAATACCGTACAAATACGTCCGCAGCAAAAACAGAAGATTTCGCTATCAGAAATTACCAATCGTTTGCGTCCGATCGTGAAAGACTTAAAAGGAAATGCTTATTTAATTTCCTTTCAGGCGGATGATTTCCGCGTTGTGCTTTTTCAAGACGGAAGAGCATTAATTCACGGCACTAAGGAAGAAGAGAAAGCAAAAGCTATTTATCAACGTTACTTCGGAGCTTAAATGGAGGTGTGTTTATGACCATCGGAAAAGCGTTGACGATTGCCGGGTCCGATTCAGGAGGAGGCGCGGGAATTCAGGCAGATTTGAAAACTTTTCAGGAGTTGGATGTATACGGAATGAGCGTGATCACGGCCGTTACGTCTCAAAACACATTAGGTGTTCATGGCGTCTACCCTGTTCCGATTGAAGGGGTGATCAGTCAGCTTGATGCAATTGCTGAAGATTTATCGCCAGATGCGGTCAAAACAGGAATGCTTTTTAATCAAGAAATCATCCAAATCGTCTCAAATAAAGTTCAAAAGCATGGATGGGAAAAAATTGTCGTTGATCCAGTAATGATTGCAAAAGGCGGACATCCATTACTTGAAGAGTCTGCCATCAACGCGCTCATCAACGACTTAATTCCGCTTTCGTTTATTGTGACGCCGAACATCCCGGAAGCGGAAGCGATCACGGGCATCGAGATAAAATCGTTTGATGATCGGAAAGAAGCTGCGAAAAAAATTTGCCAAATGGGAGCAAAGCATGTGATCATAAAGGGAGGACATCAGCCGTCGGGCAGCGAAATCATTGATTTGTTGTTTGACGGGCATGATTTTTATGAATTTAAAGGCAACTATGTCAACACAAAGCACACGCACGGAACAGGCTGCACTTTTTCTGCTGCGCTGACAGCTGAGCTCGCCAAAGGTAAAGACGTTATCGAAGCCGTAAAAACCGCAAAAGAGTTCATCCATCTTGCTGTAGAAAATGCGCTAGGCATTGGAGGCGGCCACGGTCCTACCAATCATTGGGCATATAAAAGAAATTTAGCTGCTTCGAAATAACATAAGCCGGACATATATGTTCTGGCTTTTTTCTCTTTTGTCCTTTATAATTATGATCAGGTATTAATAACTTGTAATAATGTTTAGGAGGATTTTCCATGAAATTGAATTTGGAAGGCCGAAACATTGTGGTCATGGGTGTTGCAAACAAGCGAAGCATTGCTTGGGGAATTGCCCGCTCTTTGCATGAAGCAGGAGCAAGATTGATCTTTACATATGTGGGCGAAAGAATGGAGAAATCGGTTCGAGAGCTTGTAGATTCGTTAGGACGGGAAGATTATCTCGTGCTGCCTTGTGATGTAACAAAGGATGAAGAAATCGAGCAGTGTTTTGAAAAAATTAAAAGCGAGGTTGGTGTGATTCACGGTATCGCTCATTGTATCGCCTTTGCGAATAAGGAAGAGCTGAGCGGTGAATATTTGAACACAACAAGAGACGGCTTCCTGTTGGCCCACAACATCAGTTCTTATTCTTTAACGGCGGTTGCGAAAACAGCCCGTCCTTTGATGACAGAAGGCGGAAGCATTGTTACATTAACTTACTTGGGCGGTGAGCGAGTCGTTCAAAACTACAACGTAATGGGAGTTGCGAAAGCGTCATTGGATGCTAGCGTGAAATATTTGGCGAACGATCTAGGTAAAGAAAATATTCGCGTCAATGCCATTTCCGCTGGTCCGATTCGTACGCTTTCGGCAAAAGGTATCAGTGATTTTAATTCAATTCTGAAGGAAATAGAAGAACGTGCTCCGCTGCGCCGAACCACAACACAAGAAGAAGTTGGAGACACTGCGTTGTTCCTGTTCAGCGATCTTTCCCGCGGCATTACAGGGGAAACGATTCATGTTGATTCAGGTTTTCATATTTTAGGTTATTAAGTTAGCTGAAAAAGATTAATCTGTGTGCGTTACTCGCACAAGATTAATCTTTTTTTATGGCAGGATAAAATGAAATTTTGCTGTCAGCTTCAAGGTGCCACTATTTCAAGCCGTGAAGCTTGGATTTATTGTTGATGTTCTGTTACGACTTTTTGTGTCAATGTGCAGCGATTTTCAAATGCTCTTTTGTCATAAGAAAAAGTTAGATTTCCGTCATGATTTCATTCTATCGTGTCATAAAATAATGAGAGAAATCATATTAGAGGGTGGCGATCAAACTTGATTAAAAAAGAAAAATTAGAACCTTTGATGTATATTGTCCAGCCGAATATAAAAAAACCTGAAGTGACCATGCAGTCGACGTTATTAAAAAAAATTGCAAATAATTCTAAGCAAGCGGTAAAGAGTACATGGACGAAAGAAGAGATTTATAAAAGAAGAAGAGAATTGGCAAATATGACGATTCATGAAAAGATTGATTTCTTTTCAAGTCTTCCGGAGCATGTGTATAAAAACGTATGTGAAATTAAAACAGTAGAGAAAACATACAAAGGAATTATTTTGTCAAAGGAAAACGATGTCGTTCAAATCCGTACATTTGATCAAAATGAACCTTTGAAAATAAAATCGAAAAGTATTTTAGACATAAAAGTGTTAGGGAATTAAAATGGAGAACTCGGTTATGCCGGGTTTTTTAATTTTATTTGAACGCTTTAAATATTCAAAACATATGTTGGTGAAGGAAAGGAGAATTGATTCCATGGAGTGGTATTGGTTTTCATTTGTTCTCACTGCATTGGCATCTTTTCGATTAACGAGAATTATAGTGTTTGATAAAATCGCTTCATTTTTGCGGGCTCCTTTTTTAACAATTGTGGAGGAAAAAGGGGAGACAGGAGAAACCGTTTCTTTTTTCAGACCGAAAGGAAAAGGACTTCGATTGTGGATCGGTGAGCTTTTAAGCTGTTATTGGTGCACAGGAATATGGTGTGCCGCCATTTTATTTTTTGGAAATGAATATTTATACGCCATTTTCCATCCAATTACGGTCATATTAGCGATCTCAGGTTTGGCTGGAATTATTGAACATTTGCTTGATTAGCGCCATTTGAAATGAACTGTTTACCGGAATATCTCCGGGAATTGCATCGTAAAGGAAGTGAAAGGTTTTGAAAGGCGTCATTTTGGCAGGAGGAAAAGGGACGAGATTGAAACCATTTACGAATGTAATCAATAAACATTTACTTCCGGTTGGAAAATTCCCAATGATATGCTGGCCGATTTCAAGGTTGAAAGAAGCAGGAATTAAAGATATTTTAATTGTTACTAATGAAGAACATCTACCACAGTTTTTCAAAATTATTGGAAATGGAGAAAGTTTAAATGTAAATATCCAATATACGATTCAAAAGGAGCCAAATGGAATTGGAGATGGTGTTAGAAAGGCTGAATTTTTTACGAATGGCGATCCATTTGTGCTTTTGCTGGGGGATAACATTTTTGAAATGAATTTAAGCTCATTTTTGAAATCTTTTGAAAAGAGCGGGAATGAAGCTCATCTCTTTTTAAAAGAAGTGGATGAGCCGTCGAGATATGGCGTTGCTTTTTTGGATAAAGAAAAAAAGGAAATCACGGATTTAGTCGAAAAACCGACCTGCAGCAAGTCCAATTTATGCATTACAGGCATTTACTTGTATAAACCGGTTGTTTTTCACGTGCTCAACGAGATCAAGCCGTCTTTAAGAGGAGAATATGAAATTACAGATGTAAACCGAAAATTTTTGGAAAAAGGAACGATCGGTTTTTCCTATGTGGAAGGGTTTTGGTCAGATGCTGGCACGTATGAATCATGGGTGGATGCCAATCTATTTGCTTTTCATCAAATAAATAGCAAGGTGTGAGATGATGAAGCCGAAGGTTTCCATCATTTTAACGAGCTATAACAAGCCGGATACGGTTCATCTAGCGATTGAAAGCGTGCTTGCCCAAAAATATGACAATTGGGAGCTATTGATCATGGACGATCATTCCAATGATAAGACAAAAAGAATTATAAAAGGCTTTTTGCAAGATTCACGAATTCAATATTTTGACAGCGGCATTCGAGATGAGGATCGACATAAAACAACACGTTACGCAACATTGATTAATGAGGCGTTGGAAAAAGTATCCGGCGACTACATTTCTTATTTAACAGATGACGACATATATTTGCCGGAACGGCTTTCTGAAATGACAACTATTTTAAATAACAGTCCATCTTATGGTGTTGTCTATTCAAAACAGCTTGTCCGAAAAATTGATCAAAGCGGAAGAACCGTGTATGAAAAAGTGCGGGAAACAAACGGGATATTAACAAAACCTCAAAATCTTGTTGATCATTGTTCGGTGATGCATCGAGCTTCACTGTTGCCGCTCATACTGGCGAAATACGGTTCATATTGGGACGATTCGCCTGAATATTGGCATAACGGTGATGCTGCTTTTTGGGCCCGTTTGGCAGAATGGTCACCATTTTATCCTATTCCAAAAGTTTTGGATATATGTTTAAAAACACCTGATTCATTTCAAGAATTGAACGCATTCATGCCGAAAGAATTGCCGACTGGGCTGGTTGTCCTCTCAACAAATGAAAACACATTTTTAATTGACGGAAACATAAGGCGGAAAATCGATGAGGCAGCCTTTCGAATGTTAAAATATGATCGAAAACAGCTGGTAAAAGTACATGATCCATTGCTTTATCAATATCGTGAAGGGGCCCCTATTGAAAAATCTGTTTTTTCCAATGCCAAATTGTTTCCAAATTATCGTTTCATTAAATGTGGGAAAAGTATTTTTTATACAGAAGGGGGATGCGCCAGGCCGATTGAGTCGGCCGATGCTTTGCGGAGATTAAAGGCAGACTTAAAAGATTTCATTCTTGTAGCGCCTGACATGTTGGAAGATTTTCAAATTGGCAAGCCTATTTCGAGAACATTTGATCAAAAAAACCCGATTCCGGAAGGAAAATTGTTTTTGTATAAACGGCATTTTTTTATTAGTGGAAATGGTGAACTTAAACCAATGGAAGCAAAGGTCCTCCGTAAATTAAAATACGACAAATCGCTTGCCATTCCATTAAGCAAATATGAATTTGCTTCATTTCCCAAAGGCGAATCATTAAAATGGGAAGTTGTCCGCTGGAAAGATAAGAATTGAGAAGCAATTTGAACTAAAATGTTTATAGTTTCAAACATTAAAGAAGGGGCTGTCCAGAAAGTCAAAATCCATTGAAAACGACATAAGCATTGATATATCAACGTTTCTAAAACATTAAAGGGGCGTCTATAAGCCGGAAAATCGACTTATTATTAGACAGCCCCTGTGTTTAATTTTAAGGAAAAATATTTCGGCATTCTTTATCCAAAAATTGTGGAAGAAACCGGAATTTTTGACAGGATCAGCTCGTTTTTTCCGGTTTCTTACACCTGAAAGACTTGGTCAGCGCCTTTCTTATAGATGCATGCTTTCAATTGCAGCAATGGTGTATGGATTTCGGCATTCTCTAAGCGCTTCTCTACACTCGCGCCGTTCGCTTCGACAGATGCTTAATGGTTCCCTGCATTGGCGCAGTTCGTTTCTGATCTCCCTTAACGTTGCTCTTTCCTGCCGTAATTCATTTCGGCATTGAATCAGTTCAGGACTCGGCAATTCTTTCACCCTCCTATTTAAAATAGTTTACATTTCTTCTCTGCATTCTCGTAATTCTTCTCTGCACTGTGCTAATTCTTCTCTACAATCGATTAGCTTTTGCCGGCATTCAAGTAGTTTATTTCTTGTTTGCTGCTGCGATAAACGTGTTTGTTCTAATTTTTCCCGGCACTCTTCTACAGTTTGTGGCAAAGCATACCCCTCCTATTTATAAAATTAGGAAGTGCGCTCAGATGGAACTTCCTAATACTATACGTATATTCAAAGTCGATCAAAAAGTATAGTCATTTATAATTATTAATTAATTTTCACAAGCCTATTCTTTTTGTTTATATCCAAGATGTTTAAGCATTTTGATAAAAGATTCACCATATTTTTCAAGTGAAAATTCGTGTTGAATTAAATTCAGACCGTTTTGAACCAATTTTGAACGGAGAGGTGCATTAGTTAACATATCCTTTGCTTCTAAAACCGCTTTTTGAAGGCGGTTTTTTGGGATGATTTTTCCTGTCCGATTATGAATGACAAAGCTTTTCACTCCGTCTGAATCTGTACATAGAACGGGACATTGGCAGCTCATCGCTTCCAACGGAGCATATCCGAATCCTTCTAACAGCGATGTTGAGCAAAAAAAGCCTCCTGATTTTGCGATTTTAGAGTAATAGATTGGCATTTCACCATGGGGGATATTTGCGAACATTTTTACATGCTCTGTTAGCTCGAGACGTTTCAGCCACCTTGCGAACTGTTTTCTTTGTTCATCCATGCTTAAAGTGGGGTCCTCAAACATCCATAATTCAATGTCAAATTGTTGATTTAACAAATGTCTCCCAAGGCGGAGAAAAAGTTTCCAATTTTTGTTCTCCTCTATTCTGCCTACCCACCCTATAATCCTTTTTTGAGGAGCTTCCACTTCTTTTTTGGAGAATAACTTCGTATCGATGCCGTTATGAAAGCTATAAAGCTGTTTATCCGGAAAAGCTTTCTTTATTTTTGTAATTAAGTGGGATGTGTTGGGGGATAAAATGGCAGCGGCATGTTCTTCAACGAACGGTTTAGCTTTTTTTAACAGTTGATCGATTTCTGTTCCAAACCCTTGAATGTCATATACGATCTTGCCGTTAAAGCCTAGTTTTCTAATTTTTGACAAAAAAAGGTAGTCTGCACAAACAAAAATCAAGTCGTATTTTTCTATTTCAAATATCCGCTTAATCTCTTGTTCATCATTGGTGACAAACGCTGTCATTCCGCTTGCCTCTATATTTTTCCATCCGGAACCTTTTGTTAAATATAATGCATGGCTTTCGACCCCGTATTTTTTTAAAGCGGCAAAACGTTGACGATTCAACGTTTCGACGCCGCTTCCCGCAATATAAAAAGTAAACAATATTTTCATGCGAGATACGCCCTTTCTATTTCATAAAATTCTTAAAAAAAGAAAATGTAAATATTTAAAAATCCGCTGTTCTCCATCGCCAATGTCTGTTCTTATATATAATTTTATGAAAAACGGCATGATACTTGCTCTATCACTTTAAGGATTCCTTCTTTCAGCGCCTAAATCTGTTTATTCAAGGCGGTTTACTCAAACAAAAATCTATGCCTTGCGTAAAATACTGTGAAACTCGAAACGAGGTGTTGCTTTTTGAAAGTCGTGATAATGGCTGGAGGACAAGGTACAAGATTTTGGCCTTGGAGTACAAAGGAAAAACCTAAGCAATTTCTTCCGCTCACCAAACAGGATGAAACGATGCTAGAGCAAACATATAAACGTTTTTCCGGGCAGATGCCGGTTGAAAATATATATATTATTACTACAGCACAATATAAAAATTTGATAAAAGATCAATTGGGCATCTCTGATGAACAGATCCTCATCGAACCCGCCCAAAGAGATACTGGACCATGCATGGCTTTTTGCGCTCGAACATTTTTAAAAAAACAGGATGATGAAGTATTTGCTGCTGTACCTGCAGATCACTATATTCCAGATGCTAATGAGCTGTTAAAGGCTTTGAAAGCTGCCGAAAAAATAGCTTGCAGGTCTAATACGATCGTGACGCTTGGCATAAAACCGGATAGGCCGGAAACGGGTTATGGCTACATTCAATGCGTGAAGAAAGAGGATTCGGTATTCAGGGCGAAAGCATTTATTGAAAAACCTTCCTACGCTCTGGCAAAAACGTTGTATCAAATGGATCATGTTTTTTGGAACAGCGGCATTTTTATTTGGAAACCATCGACCATTGCGTACTATATGGAAAAGTTTCAACCTGAATTGTGGGAGCCGTTTACGAAAGACGATGAGCATGTCCAAAAAGTGTATAAGTCCTTGCCGAAAATTTCAGTTGATTATGCCATTTTAGAGAAAGCGGACAACATTTACACAATTTCTGTTGACTTACAGTGGAATGATGTAGGGAAATGGAGTTCATTGGAACATTTTTACTCCTCATCAGAGGAAGAAAACATTTTGATAGGGCAAGTCACAGCCAGTGATGTAAAAAATTGTCTTGTAAAAGTCGATCAAAAGCATGCGTTATTGATTGGAATTCAAGATTTGATTGTCGCTTCAACAAAAGATGGTCTCTTAATTTGTCATAAATCAAAAGAACATGAAATCAAAAGGTTGTTAAAGGAACGAGATGACGGAACATGAAAATTGCGGTAAACATGATTCAATTTTGGTCAGGAAAAATGGGCGGGATGGAGCAGTTTGCTGCCAATTTAATAGAGGGAATGTCTAGAACATCTGAGCATGAATTTTATCTGTTTCTGAACGAATTTCAGATGCATTTGTTCAACATCGAAGGATGTAATGTAAAAAAATTGAGCGTTTCCATGAACAATTCTACGGAAAAACAGTTGAAGACTTGGATTGATCAATTAAACATTGATGTTTTATTGTGCCCATTGTTTACAAGGTTTCCAAAAGTTGTTCACATTCCGGTTTGTGTTTTAATTCCCGATGTTCAGCATGAATATTTTCCGGAGTTTTTTCAACAAAGTGAAAGGGAAAAACGCAATCGCGATATAAAAGATGCCCTCGAACATGCCGACCGCATTATAACGATTTCAGATTTTTCTAAACGGACAATAATCGAAAAATTCGAAGTAAATAAAAAAGAAATAGATGTCATTTATGGAGATGCTCCGAAAGAGTTTCAGCAGCCTATCAGGAAACAAAAAATCGAACGCATCAAAAAAAAATATCAGCTTCCGGTTGAATTCGGTCTATATCCAGCCAATTTCTGGCCTCATAAAAACCATCTGAATCTGCTGAAGGCGTTATCCGTTGCAAAAAAATACCACAACTATTCAATATCCATTGTTTTTACAGGTTATGAAAAAGCTGATCTTCAACAGTTTGACAAAATCCAAAGTCTCGTTCAAAAGCTGCAATTAGACGAACAAATCTCCTTTTTAGGATATGTGCCGAAAAAAGATATACCGTATATGTATCATCTCGCTAGTTTCCTCATCTATCCTTCTCTTTTTGAAGGATTTGGCATTCCGTTAGTTGAAGCGATGAAAACCGGTACCCCCATCGCCGCAGCAAACGCCGGGAGCATACCGGAAATCGTCCAATCAGCGGGACTTTTGTTCAATCCGTATGATCCGAACGATATAGCAGATAAACTCGTGAAAATAATGGATGTAAAGATAAGAAAAAAGGTGATTGCGAAAGGAAAAGTCCGCTCAAAAAATTTTTCATGGGATAAAAGCGGTCAAAAATTGCTTGAAATCTTTCATCAAATAAAAAATCATTGATTGGTGAAGTCCCTATGTTTTCGGTACCATTCAATCGTTTGCTGCAAACCTGTTTTTAAATCGGTTTTGGCTGAAAAGCCAAATTTTTCTTTTGCCAAACGGATATCCAACTTCCTGCGGGGCTGTCCGTCCGGTTTCGTTTCATCCCATAAGATGTCTCCTTCAAACTCCGTCAACTCTTTAATTAAATGAGCGAGCGCTTTAATAGATATTTCTTTCCCTGTTCCGATATTGACAGGCAGTCCCTCGTCATAAAGTTCCGTCGCCAATACAATTGCACATGCAGCATCTTTCACATAAAGAAATTCTCTCGTTGCATGGCCGGAGCCCCATAAAACAATGTGTTCGCTTCCTAGTTCTTTTGCATCCAAACATTTGCGGATGATTGCGGGAATGACGTGGGATGTTTCTAAATCGAAATTGTCCCATGGACCGTATAAATTGACAGGGATTAAAAAGATGGAATTAAAACCAAATTGCTTTCGGTAACTTTGAGCTTGTACAAGCAGTGCTTTCTTCGCTATGCCGTAAGGTGCATTTGTCTCTTCAGGATAGCCGTTCCATAAGTCTTTTTCTTGAAAGGGAACGGGTGCAAGCCTAGGATAAGAACAGACTGTGCCGACAGTGACAAACTTTTTTACGCCGAACCTTCTTGCTTGTTCCATTAATTGAACACCCATAATTAAATTGTCATAAAAAAACGTTGCCGGTTTTTTTTGATTGGCTCCAATGCCGCCGACAACAGCTGCTAAATGAATGACAATGTCTGTTTTGAAATCTTTGAACATATTGATAATGTCGCTTTCTTTTCGTAAATCGTAGTCGCGGCTTCTTGGAATAAAGATATTTTGGCATCCTCGTTCTTTCAGGCAGCTGACAACATGTTTTCCAAGAAAACCAGATCCTCCAGTCACAATGATCTTTAATTCTTTTATGTTCATGTATTTTCATCCTTTTCTTGAAAGTGTGCATCAGGAAAATGTTGATGAACCCACTTCGTTATTTCACGAGCTCCTTTTTCAAAATTTTGGTAAAATTCCCATTCCTTTTTGGATAGAGGAAGGAGATGGTCCAGCCGAAAAATTGTTTCTCCTGCGTAATACTGGTCATGAGGCCGTTTCAATTTCACTTCAATTATCTCCCTGTTTTTTATGAAAAGAGGAATCACAAGTTCAAAAGATCCTTTTCGAATAGTTGAATGATAAACCGTTTTTCCATTGTGGACAATCTCAATGCGGCATGTGCGAAATTTTTTTAATTCACCTTTAAATAAAATGGCTTGAACAGGCTCTGAAGGATTGGAATTGATCGTCGCGGAAAAACTTGGAAGGTAATCTACCTTCTTTGACAAATGTACTTTTGAACTTTTTCCAAGCAGCGAATATTTTTTAAATAAATACAGAAATTGGTAAGACCCTTTGTGCCGGAAATGGTTGAGAAAAAAAAGAATCCATTGTTTGGACACTGCCCCAAAATGCTGTTTGAGCGTTTCGATAATTTCAGGAAAGCCGGCATCAAACAGTTTCGCACCTGTTTTGCTGTTTGCATAAAATCGGGTGTTTGCTAAATATTTATTTAGAAACCCAAACGTTTCTTTCCTTTTTGCCATTCGAATCCATAAATCGTAATCCATGCAAAAATCAAGATGTTCATTGACCCCGCCGGCACGATCGAAAGCTGTTTTTTTGATAAATGCTGCCGGCTGGCATATGAAACAAGAATGAAATAATTGATTCATAGTAAAAGGACGAACAGGATAGGAGCGGATGATTTCGTTTTTTTCATTTATAATAAACGCTTTTCCATACACAACTGTCCACTCTGGATGTTGCTCAAATGCTTTCACTGCGTTTGAAACAGCATTCTGGCAATACGTGTCATCGGAGTTCAGCCAGCCGATGATGTCCCCTTTAGCCAAATTCAGCCCTTTATTGATTGCCTCTGACTGTCCATTATCCGGCTCAGAAATATACCGAAATCGCAAGTCTGTTTGGCGGTATTTTTCTAAAATGTCAAGAGTTCCATCCGTTGAACCGCCATCAATGACAATGTGTTCCAATGAGAAATAATCTTGAGACAGCACGCTTTGTATTGTGTCTTCGATAAAATGAGCTTGATTGAGAGATGGAGTGATAATGGTAACATGGGGAACTGTTTGCATCATGTACCTCCTCAAAAAAATTTAAGATCATAAAAAGCCTATCTATATATATGGGTGAACTTCTTCATATGTGAGAGATGGAAATATGGTCAAGTCCAAATTATTGTGTAAATTCCCCTTTGATGTTTTTTGCAAAATAAAAGTGCAGAGAATTGCAAAATCCTTATGCAGTGATATGCAATGGGGCTTTACATGGAGGAGGAGCCATGATAACCTTTTTTGGTTTTGCCAAAACTGTTGAAGCTGGCGCTTGGCTAAAGAATCATGGCTACAGAGGATCCATGTCAAGCCCTTGATGGATAGATCACATATATGTATATTTATTCAAAATTTTGATAAAGATATACTGCAACACTCTGTATTTTTTTTTCTTGCAGAAAACACCTTTGATAGAAAACATGGACCTGATGGCTTGACGTATAGAAGGTAAGTCCGGCAAGTCTCCCAGCCGGTCGCCTTCCCGGACAAACAATCATGTTGTCAAGGAACAGACGTGCCAAGGAGTTTTGCGGCATATCTCGCTTCGCTCCGATATTCCATGTTCTCCTTGACACAGCGAAGGGGTTATCCTACTCTCTTGATCGCCGAAGCCTTCTGATTCACCGATCGAGCTTCTTGCTCTTTCATTTTCCGCCACTGCCAATATTCGGACATATCCAAGTATTTACGTCCGGACATCCATTTTTCGTCAATTTCGATCAACACGGCACCAACGAGGAGGTACACCGATTCCCAGTTCGGAAAGATGCGAATCACCCGTTCTCTACGGCGGATTTCTTCGTTCAGCCGTTCTACCCAGTTGGTCGTGCGCAGGTGCCGCCGCTAATGGTCCAGTTAGTCCAATGCAGCTGTGGCGTCTTCAAATCCTTCTTCGAGGATCTGCATGGCTTTTGGCACTTTTTCCTCCCATTTGGCCAGCACTTGTTCCAATAGCAGCCATGCCCCGTGCAAAAGTTCATCATTTCCAGTAATATGATTTTGAGCCATTGTTGTATTCCTCCTTATGTGTAGTGTTTTGTCCACAGTTTATTCTACCAAAGGGGAAACAACATGGCTCTTTTTCTATTTCCTTTTTACACAATTATATGGACATAACTGAAAATAGGCTGATCATTTATACGCTTTTCTTTTTAAAACATATATTGTTAGCACGTAGAAATGGCTTTTGATATGGATGGGGATGATAACTTGAAAAAAGCGTTGATTACCGGTATAACTGGGCAGGACGGATCTTATTTAGCCGAGTTTTTGCTGAAGAAAGGATATAAAGTATATGGATTAAAAAGGAGAAGTGCAACGCCAAATCACCAAAATATTGAACATATCGAAAAAGAAATTGACATGATTCCCGGTGATGTACAAGACTTATATTCTCTTATTCATGCAATGAAGATTGCCCGGCCTGATGAAGTCTACAATTTAGCTGCTCAATCATTTGTCGGCGATTCATGGCACCAGCCGTTTTTTACAGGCAGTGTGACTGCACTGGGTGTCGTCAACATGCTTGAAGCTGTAAGGAACGTAAACCCAAACGCAAAATTTTATCAAGCCTCAAGCAGCGAAATGTATGGGAAAGTGGCTGAAGTACCGCAAACGGAAACAACCCCTTTTTATCCAAGGAGTCCTTATGCTGCTGCAAAAGCATACGGTCATTGGATTACTGTTAATTATCGGGAAAGCTATTCTCTTTTTGCCTGTTCAGGCATTTTATTTAATCACGAGTCGCCAAGGAGAGGCCTTGAATTTGTTACACGAAAAATATCAGATGGGGTGGCGAAAATTAAACTGGGCTTGGAAAAAGAACTAAGGCTTGGGAATTTGGAGTCCAAAAGGGACTGGGGATTTGCCGGTGACTATGTGGAAGCAATGTGGCTGATGCTTCAGCAGGAAAAACCTGATGACTATGTCATCGCCACCGGAGAAACCCATACAGTAAAAGAATTTGTCAATATTGCCTTCAATCATGTCGGTCTTGATTGGCGAGAATTTGTCATCCAAGATCCAAAATTTTTCCGGCCTGCTGAAGTCGATTTGCTGCTTGGCGATGCGACAAAAGCGAAGAAAAAGCTCAACTGGAAACCGAGAGTATCTTTTGAAGAGCTGGTAAAAATGATGGTTGACTATGATTTAGAAAAATATTCATCACAGTTAAAAAAAGTTAATAGGTGAAGTCCATGAAAACAAAAATCGTGATCATTGGTGCCGGAGGTCATGCGAAGGTCATTATTGATATGCTAAAAAGCAGCAGCCAATTTGAGATAGCCGGCTGCACAGCCCCATCGAAAACAGAGTCCAACGTGCAAGGAGTGCCCGTAATAGGTGATGACAGCATCCTTCCCGGACTCCTTAAAAAAGGCATCCAGAATGCGTTTGTTGCCATCGGAGACAATAAAAAGAGGAGAGAAGCATTCGAACAGCTATCCTTATTAGGATTTCAGCACCTGAATGTCATCAGCCCGTTTTCTTATATAGCTCCGACTGTCAAGATGGGCAAAGGGGTTGCGGTAATGCCTGGGGCGGTGATAAATGCAGATGCAGTTATTGGTGATAATGCCATTATCAATACTGGTGCAACAGTTGATCACGATGCTGTCATCGAAAGCCACACCCATATAGCACCTGGATCGAATGTTGCTGGAAATGTACATGTTGGAGAAGGGGCGTTCATCGGAACTGGAAGCAAAGTGATTCCAAATGTGAAAATTGGAAGATGGTCGGTTATTGGAGCCGGAGCTGTGGTCATTCGGCAAATACCTGATTATAAAAAGGCTGCCGGCGTACCGGCAAGGATATTCAAAGAAAACAAGCCTTGACACAAAAATCAGGGATGAATGAATGTAGAAAGGTGAACAACATGAGCAATCGTTATAACATTTCGTTAGCACACCCGCTTTTGAACGGGAATGAAAAAAAATACGTATTGGACTGCCTTGAATCAACATGGATTTCTTCGGTTGGAAAATATGTCGATGAATTTGAAAAGAAATTCGCTGAATTTTGCGGAACAAAATACGCCATCACATGTGCCAACGGGACTGTTGCCCTGCACCTTGCTTTACTGGCATGCGGCATAAAACCAGGAGATGAGGTGATTGTTCCGACATTAACGTATATCGCATCAGCCAATGCTGTTTCATATTGCGGAGCCTCCCCTGTATTCGTTGACAGCGAGGAGAAAACATGGAATATCGATCCGGAAAAAATGGAAGAAAAAATTACCGATCGCACGAAAGCAATTATGGTCGTTCACTTATACGGACACCCGGTTAATATGGAGCAAGTAATGAAACTTGCTGAAAAATATAATTTGTATGTTATCGAAGATGCAGCTGAAGCACATGGTGCCGAATACAAGGGAGAGAAAGTTGGAGCAATCGGACATATAGGCTGTTTCAGTTTTTTTGGCAATAAAATAATTACAACGGGAGAAGGAGGCATGATTACGACAAATGATAATAAGTTGGATGAGAAAATCCGATTGCTTCGAAATCAAGGAATGGATCCAACAAAAAAATATTGGTTTCCTGTCATCGGCTACAACTACCGCATGACAAATCTTCAAGCCGCTGTCGGCCTCGGGCAGCTTGAGAACATTCAATTTCATTTAAAGAAACGCCGCACCGTTGCCACTTTATATGACCACTATTTAAAACCGCTGGGAAAATTTATTGAAACTCCAAAGGAACAAAGTTGGGCCCGTCATTCATTTTGGATGTATTCGATTTTGCTGAAAAACCGCTCAAAAGTAGATCGAGACCAGTTTATGAATCTCTTGAGAAATGATGGAATCGAGACGAGGCCAATTTTTTATCCAATGCATACATTGCCGCCATATCAAGAGACGGAAGGCCGTTTTCCAATTGCTGAAAACATTGCGCGGCGGGGAGTGAATTTGCCAACTCATGCTCTCTTAACAGAAGAAGAAATTCAATATATAGCAGAACGTATTTTATACCATTGCAAAGGATAAAAGATGATGAAGATATTAATCGGAAGCACGTATGTACCTTATGTGAGGGGCGGCGCAACGTTCATAGCTGATTGGCTAAAGGCAAAGCTAGAAGAGTATGGCCATCAAACGGAAATGTTAAAAATACCTTTTCTCTCTTACTACCCGACGATGCTTCAGCAAATGAAAGCAATTCGTTCTTTTCCAATAAGCGAAAATATAGATCGGTTTATTGCCATCAGACCTCCAAGCTATTTGGTGAAGCATCCGCAGAAAGTGATCTGGTTTATCCATCATCATCGAGGGGCTTACGATTTTTGGGGAACCCGCTATCAAGATATTCCGAATACTGATAGCGGAAGGAATATTAGAAACAGAATGATAGAAGCGGACAATTTGGCCTTTTCGGAAGCAAAAAAAATCTTTGCTAACTCGCATACCGTCAAGAACCGCTTAAAAACATTTAATCATATTGATGCTGAAGTGCTCTATCCTCCTTTATATGATCCTGATGCATTTTATTGCGATAAGTACGGTGATTTTCTTTTTTATCCGAGCCGAATCGTTCATCATAAAAGGCAGCAATTAGCCATAAAAGCCATGAAATACACTAGGTCAGGTGTAAAGCTCATTATTGCAGGAAAAACCGAATCAAAAGAAATGGCATTTCTTTTAGAACAAATGATCGAAAAGAATGGCTTAGCAAACAAAGTTTGGATTCTAAATAGATGGATCACGGAACAGGAGAAAATTGCATTAATGGCAAAAGCGCTCTCCTGCTTATATATCCCATATCAAGAGGATTCTTACGGATATCCCTCTTTAGAAGCCTATTACTCTCGAAAACCTGTTATTACTTGTACTGATTCCGGCGGCACACTCGAACTGATTGAACATGAAGAAAACGGACTCGTGTCACAACCGGATCCGAAAGAACTTGCCAAATGTTTTGATAGACTTTATTTCAGCAGGAAACTGGCTAAAAAGCTCGGTGAAGCAGGATATGAAAAATTGAAATCAATGGACATTTCTTGGAACCATGTTGTTCGGAGGTTATTGAGTTGAGAATCGCTGTTGTGAAAAACTTTATACCTTTCCAAAAAGATTGTATAGACGAATTAGCCAGGAAGTTAGTAAACAAAATAAGTCAATTCGGACATCAAACGGAAATTATCCACATCCCTTTTGATTGGACAGATTCAAAAGCTTTGATTGACCACGTGAAGTCGATCAGGCTGCTTCATCTTCAATGTTTTTTTGATCAAATTATTGCACTTGAAATTCCGGCCTGTTTCGTCGATCATTCGAGCAAAACATGGTGGCTTATGAACACCAGTTCTTTTTTTCAGGAGTTGGAAAAAAAGAATTTAAAGCCGCGTATGATCGATAAAGTGATTCACTTTGGAGCAAGATCAATTGCTGATGTTTCAGCCATTTATACACCGTCGATTAAAGATCGTGAATTCATCCAGAGACATTGGAAGAAAGACTGTGAAATATTGTCACATCCTTTATCTGAACATAAATGCTGGGACAAAGTCATCGAGAAACTCATCTGTTGATGTGAAGAAAAGACCGAATTTTGGAGGTGTCAGAATGATTGCACCAAGGATTTATTGGCTTTGCACTCATCAAACGCTGCGATATGAGGAAATTCCGTTGTTAATTGAGGCCGGCGCCGAAGTCATTCCATGTTTGGGAGACCGGTTTTGGTTAAAATTTGACAGCCGCTACGATGATGAAACAGACCGGCTTTATCCGCATTGGAGGAAGTCATGCACGCTTCCCACCAATATTGTGGAACAGATTAGAAGAATAAACATATTAGGAAAAAAAGGAAATTTGTCAACAGAAGAAGCAAAACTGATCAATCAATGGATCGATTGCATATTTGTTTCAAACTACCCAGAAATTTTGCAAAATATTAGCAAATGGTTTCATGGATACATTGTATTCCGTGTTTTTGGCCATGGAGATTATACAACTTATACGGAGCAAATGAACCGTCTTCATGTAGATATCGGTCAAATCACTGCATCCGAACGATATGTTTGGTGCCCGATATTACATTCTTTAGATGATCGGGAAGATAAGAGAATCATCAAAAATAAATTTTATTTAAATGCATTTGTATCAAAAGAAAGGCTTGAATTTGCATGGAAAGGTCCATTTTCCAAACCATATGTAAGCACGACGATTTCCTATTTGGACAGTAATCCTGCAGCAAGGGGGATTTTCGAAAATTTTATAAATGAATTTCAAGAGATTCCATTCGTTGTTCTTGGAAAAAATTCTAAAAATGCAGTTAAAGGCATATCCGACAAAATTCTTGGCCATTTGGACGATTTGTCATTTTATTCGAAAATTACAGAAAGCCGGATTTTCGTTTATTTCGGTTTAGGCTCCAACTACCATTTGCATTACACTCCGATTGAAGCGATTGAAATGGGAGTGCCAGTCGTTTTTCTTGAAAAATCAGGTCTGGCTCAAGAAGCACGCGATCACGGTATAAACGACAATGAACTGAAAAAAATCGGCATGTGTGCAAATCCAAAAGAAATAAAACAGTTTGTCTTGAGCAAAATGAACAATATTCAAGCTTTGCAAAACCTTGCGAACGATCAATCGAACGTATTTGGAAAAATATTCAGCCGCCAAGCAGCATTAACTAGAACGAAAATATTTTTCCGCCGCATAAGGCCGTACATTCGGGAACGTCGAAAAGAAGAGCGTGCACAAACAACGATTGCCAATCTATCAAAAAATACCTTATTCCGAAGTCCTGATATTCAAACGGATTTGCCGGTCATAATGGGGCAACGGACAGTTTTCAGTATGGAGAACATCAGCGGAACAACGGGAAAAATGATTTACGACCACAAAGGCGAATTTATTGCGAAGAGGGCTGAAAAAGGTTCAGATCCGGTTGGAATGTTGATAGGACAATATATTCAGAAGATGTCCCCTGGCAGGTATTCTTTTTCTCTTGAATTGATCAGTGGACAATCGTTTCCTTCATCTGTTGGAGTTTTTTCGATCGGAGTTTGGAATCCAGAGTTTCAATTGATTAGATCAACCGCTGTTTCCAATTTAAAGCAAGGAAAAAATATTGTTGCGTTTTCTGCGGAAATATCGCAACAAACAGCTGAACTATTGAAGGAAATTAGGTTTGTCTGGAATGGAAATCATACGTTTGAGTTAAAGAATTTAATCGTCGAAAAACTGGATTAATCTGAGGAAAGGGTGAGCAAAGTGAATGGAAATGAACTTCTTATTTTTCTTCACATCCCAAAAACAGGCGGTACGACTTTAACAAAAGTGATCGAACAACAATATCAAAACAATTTTCATTATGAAAAAGGGGATTTATCTAAACTAAAAATGGATCTGGATCGAGCTGAGACAATTTTAGGTCATCTGCCTTTTGGCGCGCATCGTTATGTATCTAAAAAATGCACTTATATCACAATGTTGAGAGAACCGGTTGAACACGTGACTTCATGGTTTTATTACCGCTATAAAAGCCCCTACCTCGACCCTTATGACGGCAGTTTTGAAGATTATTTAAACGATGACATATTCAATTTGACCTATAGCAATTTGCAAACCCGTTTTATTTGTGGGGATGATCCTCCAAGTTTTGAAAAAGCGAAAATGATTTTAACAACTTATTTTTCTGTCGTGGGCATTACGGAATTTTTTGCCGAGTCACTGTTTTTTATGAAAAAGAAGTTTCATTGGCAAGAAGTCTTTGTGGAAAAAAGTAATGTCAACCGCAATCGGCCTTTAAGAGAACACTTGCCAAAATCGACGATTGAAATAATATGTAAAAAAAATGAAATTGATTTAAAAGTGTACAATTTTGCTAAAAATAAGCTTTTAAAAAAAATAGCAGGGCTAGATGATCAAACGAAGCGTGAGCTCAATCAATTTAAAAGAAATTTTGCATCCATTTGAATTTGGATGGAAGGAGATGCCGTCAAATGAATTTTGCCGAATTGCGAAAAAGAAACAAACAATTACAAAAAATGTATGGCCATTGCGACAAGACGGTTGTGCATTTTTTGTCAAAAGTGCTTCAGCTGGATGGAAATGACTTCGTTTGGGAGCTATACAGACAAATACTTGAGCGGGAGCCGGAAAAAGATAGTTTGCAGGCTCTTGCTACACAGGCTTCTAGTAGTCACAAAAAGTTTGCAATAATTCTAAAAATGATGCAAAGCAAAGAGGCTAAAAAATTATATGCAAACAATCAATTGAAAAACAACGAACAAACAGTATTAAAATTTATAAGAGAGTGTCTGTTTACCCAAAATGAAGACTTCATACTTAAAATCTATGAACATTTTCTTCTTCGCAAGCCAAGACAAGAAGAATGGAATGATCAAATTCAGCGGCTTCAACAAGGCATTTCCCGAATCAAAATCATCTTTCGTCTCATCTATTCAGAAGAATTTCGAAAGCTTTTAATGGCTCTTGCTTTCGCTTCCAAAGTCCGGCCAGAAAGAGAACATCTTCATAAAGGAAGGAGCAAGGTGGAAAAATCATTTTCGAACAATGTAACAATAGGAGTATTTCTCTGTTACTCTATAAAGATTCACAATTTTGACGGCGAAGGGATTGGGCGTTTTGTCATAAGACTTCTTGAAGGAATGTTAAAAAACAACGGCCGTATTAAAACAATAATAGCAATAGAGGCGCTTAATTATGGCGTAATCCAACAGGCGTTTCAAACTTTGTTAAAAGTATTTCCTGCACAAATAAAGTTGATTCAATTTGATACAATTGGCTGGCTGAACGAAAACGTAATGGTTGATGGCTGGATCGTCCCATACGCCGGGATGAAACAGGCAGCTGATTTAAAACAGCCGATGATTCTCTGTCTGCATGATCTTGTTTACACACATTTTCAAGGTATGTATAAACAAAATAAAATCTTTTACGATCAATTTCATGAAACTGTAAAAAAGGTAGCAGAGAAAGCTAAAAAAATTGTATTTCATTCCGAATTTATCAGAAATCATGAAGGGCTGCATGTGCTAAAACTGCCTATTGAGAAAACGTGCGTAATCAGACTTGCTGCGCCGAGGGAGGAGTACAGCTCATCCGCTGTAACAACGGAAGAAGCATTTAGGAACAAATATAAACTGTATGGAAATTATATGACATATCCAACAGTGTTTCGCTGGCATAAAAATATAGAAAGGCTTATTGAAGCGTTTTTGCGATTTAGTAAAAATTATCCAGAAGCCGATCTGAAATTTGTTTTCACTGATCATTATGTAAACAGCCCTTTAGCTGGAAAGATAAAAGATATTTTGCAGAAGGAGCAAGTAGCGGACTTCAGAAACCGGATTATTTTTTTAGGTAGGCTGCCGTGGACTGATATTTCCCTTCTATATAAATATGCCATTGGCACAGTTGTTCCAACGCTTTTTGAAGGCAGCTGCCCGTTTCAAATGCTGGAATCATTACTTATGGGGACTCCTGTTGCTGTCAGCAATATGGAAGTGGTAAAAGAGATAGTTCATGATTTGAACGATTTTGTCCCATTTAATCCTTATCAAATAGAAGAGATTGAACGGGCGCTCTTCAACTTGTGGAAACAGCACAATTATCTCCTGCCAAAACAATTGGCGGCCTTTCGCTCAACTTTGGAGCGAACGTGGTCAGATGTATCAAGCGAATATTTGGCATTGATGCATGAACTCATAGGTTAAAGCTCGCTAATTTCTCTGAACTCTCATCTCCGTTTCCCTCTGCTATATTAATGTAATTGTTTATACTCGTTTATTTTTTTCTTAAAAATTTTCAAATGTTTTTTTGTCAAAAAATCTAAAGAGGAAATTCGATCGGTTAATCGCTGTTTGGCAAATTCATAAAGTTTTATATCTGTTCTATTGTTTTCTTTGATTTTTTCAATTGTTTCCTGGGAAATTTCATGTTTTGCGGGTCTTTTTTTTGTGACATTTGCTTTCGTATAAAGCGTGTTCGCCCATTGAAATTGTTTCATCAACAAAAATAAAGATTCATCAAACATGTCCGTAATGCCGACAACGGAAAAATGTGTTTCTAAATTTTTTTTTGCCTGTTCAAAATCTTCTTCTGATAGAGGAGAACCAAACTTTCCCCCTAAAATGTAATGAGTTTGCAAATTTTGATTCATTGGTGATTCCTGATATTCTTCCAAACTCATCTTTGAAACTTTTAAATGAGAATTATGCCAGGGAATGCTTCGGATAAAATAATACTCTGAAATGATCCGATCAACCGGATCTCTTAACAGTGTAATATAAGTGCTTGGCTGCTTGAAAACATGATGAACTCCGAAAGGCATGTGACCTTGCAAGCACTTGACATCTTTTTCAGCTATCTCCTGAAGCCGTGTTTCCAATTGTTGATGGTCTAAGTATACGTCGAAAACATTACTTCTCGGGTAATTTTTTTTGATGATTTTTTTTAATGTTGTTCCGCCGGTTTTCGGCATATGAAGATGAATTACTAAAGGGGCTTTTTTTTGAATATGAATCATTGTTCCCATTTTCATCCGCCTTTTTTACAATTTTTTATCATTTGCTGTTTTATATATAATTACAATATTTTTAGCAATGTATGAAAGTTCTAGGTTGTTCCTTTAATTTCTTTCTCTTTTAAGAGGCGGATGCAGTTCATGAAACCGTTGATGCGTTCATAAAATGAAGATATGGGGAGGAACGCGCAATGAATGTCATAAACACGATGTTCCCGGATGTCTTTCTGTTTGAACCAGACGTTTTTCTAGATGAACGTGGATATTTTATGGAAGCATTTAACGAAAAAACGCTGCAAAAGCTTGGATTTTCTTTCAAATTTGTCCAAGATAACCATTCTTTTTCCAACTCTTCTGGAGTTTTGCGTGGTCTGCACTATCAGCTTTCTGAAAAAGCGCAAACAAAGCTGATTCGCGTCATTAAGGGAGCTATTTGGGATGTGGTCGTTGATCTTAGAAAAGGATCGCCGACTTTCAAAAAGTGGGAAGGATTTATTTTATCAGAGAATAACAAAAGACAGCTTCTTGTACCGAAAGGCTTTGCCCACGGTTTTTGCACCATCGTCAAAGAAACAGAAGTAATCTATAAAGTGGATGAATTTTATTCACCGGAATTCGACCGCGGAATTTGTTGGAATGATGATGAACTTCAAATCAGCTGGCCTGTTCAAAAACCGATTCTTTCGGTAAAAGATGCAAGTCTTCCTCCGCTTCGTGAGGCAGAAAACGATTTTGTCTGGAGGAGTTGGCCGTGAACATTCTTGTTACAGGCGGATGCGGCTTCATCGGAAGTCATTTTATTCGCCGGATGATCGCGCGATATGCCGATTATAAGCTGGTGAATCTTGATTTATTGACTTATGCGGGGGATTTGGAAAACTTAGGAAATATAAAAGCGCATCAAAACTATATGTTTATTCAAGGCGATATTCAGGATCGGAAGCTCGTCCGACAAATCATTGAATCTGAACAAATTGACGCCATTGTCAACTTTGCCGCCGAATCCCATGTAGACTTAAGCATTCGCGAGCCGGAAGTTTTCGTCCGTACAAATGTGCTTGGAACGCAAACTCTTCTGGAAGCTGCAAAAGATTTCAGTATACAAAAGTTTGTCCAAATATCTACCGACGAAGTATACGGATCCCTTACTAAATTCGGCTGTTTTACGGAAGATTCGCCGCTGAAACCGAACAACCCGTATTCTGCAAGCAAAGCAGGAGCTGATCTTCTTGTGCGATCCTATTATAAAACGTACGGGTTAAACGTTAATATTTCAAGATCATCCAACAACTACGGCCCTTTTCAATATCCAGAAAAGCTGATTCCGCTAATTATTACAAACGCATTGGAGGGAAAGAGGCTGCCGATTTATGGAACCGGAGAAAACATCCGGGACTGGATATATGTAGAAGATCATGTTGCAGCTATTGATTTGATACTTCATAAAGGAAAGCCGGGAGAAATATATAATGTCGGCGGCCGAAATGAACGTACAAACAATGAAATCGCCAAGCTAATTTTGGAGCAATTGAATTTATCTGATGAATGGATCGAGTATGTGCAGGATCGTCCGGGGCACGATTTCAGATACGCGGTCAATCCTGAGAAAATTGAGAAAGAGCTTGGATGGAGGCCGAACCGCTTATTCAGGGATGGTTTAAAGAAAACGATTCAATGGTATGTGGAGCATGAATCGTGGTGGAAGCCGCTAAAAAAAGGTGAGAAGGGATGAAAATTGTTGTTACGGGAGGCAAAGGGCTGTTAGGGACAGACTTGACACAAATTATAAAACAGAAAGGGTATGAAGTTTTTTCTTTTGGCAAAGCAGAACTAGATGTTACGAATTTTGACAAAGTTTATAAAGCATTTCAAGAGGCTGAACCTGATGTTGTCATTCATGCGGCTGCCTTCACGAATGTAGATTTGGCGGAAAGAGAGCAGGATCTAGCTTATTTGATCAACGGAATAGGTACGCGAAACGTTGCGGTATTGAGCGAAAAAGTCGGAGCGAAGCTGATGTTTATCAGCACAGATTACGTTTTTGATGGGGAAAAGAATCGCCCTTACAACGAATTCGATGTTCCAAAACCGCTCAATATATACGGACATTCAAAACTGCTAGCAGAAACATTTGTCAAACAGTTCCATTCAAAATGGTTTATTGTCCGAACGTCATGGCTGTTTGGCGAAAAAGGGTTAAATTTTGTCAAGACGATGATCAAATTGGCGAAAGAAAAGAAAAACATTCAAGTTGTAAATGATCAAATCGGTTCGCCAACATACACGAAAGATCTTTCCGAAAAATTGATCGAGCTTATGGTTACGGAAAAATACGGGGTGTACCATATTTCCAATGCCGGAGAATGTTCATGGTTTCAATTTGCCAATCAAATTTTAAACGAAGCAGGCTACACAGATATCAAAATCATCCCTTGCACAACAAAAGAAATAAATAGACAAGCAAAACGTCCGCATTATTCCGTCCTTGACAATTTTGCTTTAAGACTAAATGGATTTGCCGGCCTGCGTTCGTGGGAAGAGGCTTTGAAGGAGTATATGGTGAACAATAGGGGACATTAACGAAACAAGGGGCTGTCCAGAAAGTCAAATCCCCATTGAAAACAAAAAATCATAACACCGATATATCAACGTTTCTAATACATTAAAGGGGGCATCAATAAGCCGTAAAAATGACTTATTAGACACCCCCTCAAGTTTGTTTCTTCAAATATTTGTTCAATTCTTGTTTTTCTTTAGCTGTAAGCTCATCCAGCATCTTCTCCAATTTTTCTTTTGCTTTACTATAAAGGGCAAGATCCAACTGATTTTTTGACTCAATGAGCTGGATCAAAGAATCGTCAAGATCACTTTTTTTCGGTCTGTTATTAGTTTGATTTACCTTTTGATAAGAAATATTTTTCCAACCTAAATGTTTTTTCATTAAAAAAATCGATTCGTTAAATTTTTCCGTAACGCCGACAACTGAAAAAAACTGCTCCATATTTTTTAGCGCAAGCTTTAAGTCAGGAATTTTTTTACCGGACATAAATCTCGTTTGGTGGTTGTTTACCGGAACATGAAATTCAGGATGTTTTTCTTGGACAAACTGTTCGAAGGTGACTTTTTTCGCCAATTGGTGCAATCGATTTTGCGGGCGTTCTAAGATAAAATAATAAGTGGAAATAACCCGTTCAACAGGATCTCTTAGCATGGAGATATACGTAAAGGACCGCTTTTGTATATGCTGATGAATTCCAAACCGATTGTGTCCATAGAGAGCCTTTATTTGTGTGTTATCCGCCTGTTTCATTTGTTGATTAAGATCGAGATCAGATCGAATAAGCATAATTTCTTTCAGACGGTATTGTTGTTCCATCAGTTTTCTAATAGTAAGTCCTCCGGTTTTTGGAATATGCATGAAAATAACGAGCGGAAGCCTCATGTGTTTTTTATACATTTGCTCACTCTCCTTAAAGTATCTATACTTTATGTTTTATGCATTTGAAGAGTGAATGTGTTTCTTAGAAAAAAAAAATACATCAATTACTCATTTTTTCCAGAAATCGAGTCAATCATTTGTTTCAATCTGTTTTCAAATGAATCACGGCTTTTGGCGGTTTTTTGTGCATTTCGGCCGATTCGTTCCCGTTTCTGCTTGTTTTTCATATAACGATCTATTTTTTGTACGGCTTCTTGAAAGTCAGAAAAAATGCAAATTTCTTCTTCTTCCATAAAAAAATCTTCCAAGTCATCGCTTTTTTCAGCAATTTGAAAAGCTCCGCACGCTGCAAGATCAAACGTCCGATTGTTCAATGATCGAAATGGTATGAAGTCAAGCGTGTCATTATGGGAATCGTTGATGGGCCTTAAAGTGTTGACATTGATCTCCGCGCTGTTGTAATAGGATGAAGCGATGCCGGGAGAAACCCAACCGTAATGGACAGATACCCGTTTTTGTTGATGTTTCGAAAGATTTAATTTCCATAATCCAACTAGTTTTAGTCGGTAAGGCGTTTCCTTGATCAGAAGCTCCGCGAGTTTTTTTCGGTTCTCATACGGGTAGCCGATGATGCAAATATCGCTTTTAAAAAGAGGTGCCGCTTGTTTTGGATAAAATGTAGAAAAATCTGTTCCAAGCGGCAAATAAAAGGCGTTTTGAATTCCCTGTTTTTGATACCAGCCGGCGCTAAATCGGTCAACAGTAAAAACAAAGTCAAACCAAAAAGCATATTGTATTGTTTTTTTTAAATAGTAAGGATCTTCTGTCAGCCAAACCGTGGCAGGAACGTTTCTTTTTTTCATAAGTTTTAGTTTTTGCAGCGGAATTTTGTCGCCAATCATTGTTAAAGCAAGGTCTGGCTGAAATTTAAGTAGCAATTCTGTAAGCTTTTGAATCGGCTCTAAAGGGTGGTGAACGACAAATGGAATGGACAGTTTGTTAAAGGCGCGAAAAAGGGATCGGTCAAAAAACGTGTAGATTCCTTTATGGCCAGATGGAATGTAGAGAATTTTCATTAAAACATGACCGCCTTTTAATTTATAATAATTTTGTTTTCAAATGGAATGCCGTTTTTCTTTTCCTGGCAATATACAAAACCTTCAATGACTAGCGCTTCATCGAAATCATCTAAAGGGAAAACAATGTGAAATCCTTCAAAGGAAATTTTTTCGTATGGTTCGATCGCCATTTTTTCACTAGGTTTTAGCCAGTATTCCCCTTTTTCTTGAATTTGTTTTCGCCAATCAGGGTGCAAATACTTCCATTCCATGGAAGAATCAGTTTTATAGTTGAAATCATTTTCGTTTTGTTTTTTTGTTGTAATAATTTTTCCGCTGAATTGAACATGTTGATGAGGGTGGATTTTAATGCATAATACAGGATGGTGCAAAGTTTGTTCTGTAATGTTTTCTATCTCGGCATGGCCAAGAATCGTTACCGGATCACCGTTTTCATGAGGAAGAACAATCGAGTGTATAAAACGAGCGCGAATCGGGTCGTCCATAAAGGCGGTGTTTTCCTTTCCTACCGCATCAACCTCTTTTTGTTCAACGTGTTTCTCGTATAGTGATTGGAATAAAAATTGAGAAGTATTTAAAAGTTCATTTCGTTCAGCTGTCAATAAATCGATGCGAAATTGTTCTTTTTCAAGCCTTTTATCTAGTTGTGTAATCAATCGTTCTTTTTCCAACAATAGTTGATTGATCTTTTCGTCAGAAGATTGCTTTTCTTTTAATAGGTTAGTAACTGCTGCTTTTAACAGTTTTAATAGGTCGTTTCGTTCCTCTTCAACAATGGAAAGCTGCATGTTCATCTTCTCAGCATTTTTTTCAGCTTCTTTCAATTTGGATTGAACGTATTGGATTTCTTGTTCAAATTGTTCTTTTGCGATGCGATATTGTTCGCCGGTTCGGATGACTGCTTTGTAATATTCTGTTTTCTCCCGTTCTTGAAGAAGTTTATTCTGAACGCTTGCCAATTCGTGTTTGTATTTCGAAATTTCGGACTTATAGTGGATAAGCTGCTGCTGAAGTTGTAAATAATCCTGTTTGCCCCGTTTTGTTTTGTTCATTGAATCGCCTCCTCGGACAAATAAATATTTTGCTTTTTTCTTGAAAATAGAAAACAGTTATTAGCCATTTCTTTCAAAAAGAAGCGCTTTTAAAACATAATTGTAACAGGATATAAATGGAAGAAATTAGTCATTCTATCTGATTTTGACCAAGCCTGCAGTTGATTCTGATCATTGGTTTAAATCCCATATGTATACGGAATTTGGCGCATAAGCGGTTCAAAATCCGTATAAAGGGACGAAAACTTTCGAAAGCGCTGTTCTCGTTTAAGTTTCAACAAAACCATCTTTGAAAGAACAGTTTTTCTATACATATGTATGTTCACTTCTTTAAACACTTTCCCGGAAAAATGAGAGGAAAAATAAAAAGGGGAGGACATCCCCTTTTCCAGTTGATTTAGTCATCCAAGTCGTAGTCGTCACCAGGGAAAATTTCCGGACATTGCGGCGGAACTTGCACGGCCGAACATGTAAGAGTTGTAGGCAGTTCGCGACGGGGTTTGCAAAATTTCCCTTCCACCTCAAGCTTCACTTGGGCTTCCATTTGCACATCTAGACAAATCATGATGGAAATATCTAGTTGGCTGAATGATGTATTATCACAAATCATGTTCGCGTCGCTTTCAAAAAAGGAAACATGGCTGTTTAATGTTGTGCCGGGTGGTGCGCAAAGGAAGAAGGTTTGAACCGTTGCAAATGGAATAGCATCTGACACACAAGTGACAGATCCTTGCAAATCGGAGAGAGTAACGACAATATACCCTCTGATGAGCACTCTTACTTTTTGAAGGGTAATTTTTCCATCCCTTGGCAAATGAACGACTACTGATTGACGACCTTGCGGCTGAACAATTTCTGTCACTGATATAGCGTTTGGAGAATTTGGATCAACGGGATTTCCTAAACTGTCTGACAAGTAGCAATTGACATTTACAGGCCCATCATCATACAGCGCACACGGATCTTCCGATGTACCTGTCACTCCTTCGCAATCAAAACCGATGGATGATAAATCTCTAAAGCTTAACTGAGGAAGATCAATTTGACGGCTCACCCAGTCATAAACTTTCGGAACGCGAATACATAATCTTTCTGTATCATGTCCCAAATGGCTCATGCTGTTACCTCCTAATCATTCTGATTTCCAAAACCTTCTTAGGTGTCGGACTACTGTATATTATGAGCAAACTGGTTAAATGTGCAGTGACAGGAGCGGAAATTTTGAATTTGTTTTGCTAAAAAAATCCCTTTCTTTGAAGCAATGAGAGAGAATCTCTATATTTGCCTATACGCACATGTCAATATACAAAAGTCATATGCATCTTTTTCCTGGGCTTTTGTCAACATTTTTCATTTGAGCTCATACATTTACAGTAAGGGGTGAGGAAGATGGCGCAAATAAATAAAGAATTTTTGCAGCGGATGAGAGCGGAACTTTCGTTTTATAAAGAAAAAGCAAAAGAATCGATAGAATTAGAAATATTATTGCAGGAAAAAGAACGGGAACTTGAAAAAATCATCAAAGAAAACGAGAAGCTAAAGGAAACGATCGAACAGCACCGCCAAAGCAATGATCGAAATCATGAGTGGGAGGAACAAAAAAAACTTTTAGAAAAAATCGAGGCGTTAAAAAAGCAATTAGCTGAAAAAAATCACCATCCGTATGAATATGAAAAAAAGGCTGATGAAAAAAAGCAGGGAGATTGGTTTTTCCGAAATTTAAAAGAAACGAAAGCTATTCAAGGAAGAGTTGAACCTCATGAGTGGAAAGAATATTTTATAAAAGAAAAAAACGAAAAGAACAACCAAAGAGAATTTCATTTTTTGATGATGGATGATGCGGCCAAAAACGATTAGAAGGAACACAGATCAACCTTATTCTTCATAGAATGGAATAAGGTTCTTATTTTTTGGAAGAAAGGGGAGAAGCACATTGAAAAAAAACGTAAAGGTTTATTCCGGTTCAATGGCAAAAGGAGATGTTTTTAAAAAGAAGATGATGAAAAAGAAAGCTTACCCATCCGACATAAAAATTTACAACTCATCGAGTTCCGGTGGCTGCGGCTGTGGGAAAAAAGGATTTTAAAAAGGGAAAGATGAACAAGCTAGAAAAGGAATTCGTCAAATGGATAGAAGGTATATACGAAGACCATGACAAAGTTCAGCAAAAATGTTTAAGCTGGATGATGAAAAAAGACGGTGAGCTTTTAGACCTTGAAAAAACGGCGGTAAAATTTGAAAAAGAGATCGAAAACATGGAAAAACATATTTAAAAGGGAAACGAAAAGTGAACCAAAACAGGTTGAAACCTCACTAAAAAATCCGCACTTGCCCATCTTGTGTGTCCACTCCAAATGAGGAACTGCTTCATACTGTATAGTGATGAATAAAGGAGGAGGTGCAGAAAAATGGGCTTTGGTTGCGGATATGGAGGATACGGCGGATACAGCTATCCTTATAGCGGCGGTTTTCATAACAACAGCTTTGTGCTAATCGTCGTTTTATTCATCTTGTTGATTATCGTCGGTTGTTCCTGTTTTAAATATTAATCTGTAAGTCTTTTACAAAACTAATGGTGAGTGCTGGTCACGGATGGATGTCCGCCTTTTAGAAGGCGGACTATACTTTTTCCTCATCACGTTTTCATTTCATTTTCATAAAATATTAAAGCCTGTTATACAGGACATTTCGACAATTTAGGAGGGGACGAATTTCAGAATGGATCATATTTTTAAAAATATTGAGAAAAAAACCGGCGTCAATATGAAAGATGTGTTTGAACTGGCCAATTCCTTGCAAAATTCCAATTTCAACGATGAAGCAACCGTCAGAAAAGTGATCAAGCGGGTTGCACAATTGGCAAATCGGCCGGTTTCAAGAGAATTAGAAAATAAAATTGTCAATGCGATTGTAAATGGAAAAGAGAATATGGATTTTAACACCATCGCCAATATGCTGGACAATAAGAAAAAATAGCGCGTCAGCGGGAGTACTCCCGCTGACGGTTTTATAGCAGCATTGGTTATAAAACCCCACAAGAGCTAGAGGACTACATTCGGCGTACTGCCTAATGGCTATCTTAAGATTGTGCACCCGCTTTACATGGAGTGGCGGGCATGATGGCCTTGTTTGGCGATGCCGATTGTTTTACACTTCTGCTTTATGGCAGCATGGAAGGAAAAGAGAAAATAGGGCAGCTTTTTTCCATCCAGACTTCTGCCAATTAAGATAGCAGAGCTGTTCAGCCAACAGCAGATTATGCGAAACGAAAACTGCGAAACAAATGTTAGAATGGATGAAAAATATTCTTAGACGGCTAAGACTGGCCGTATGAAATCCATAAGTTCTTGAGATGCGCTGCTCTTTAAATTGTGAGCTGCCAAAATCGTACCGCTCAGGACCTCTCGAATCACGTATAAGGTTTCATTTCCTTTTTCAGGTTGAACTCCATCAATAAACAATATGATCCCGCCATGTTCATTGACCACTTTTTGGAGATCATCCTTTACAGTCTCTTTGACATTGGCTCGAAGTAATAAAGCATAACGTTCATAAAGTTTCTGTACTTGACGGTCTGAGATTTTTACTTTCTTCTCTTTCAAAATAGAAGCCATTTCTGTTCGTGCTTTATGTTCTTTAAAGCGTAAATGGCCAATATATGCAATGACATCCATACCATAAGTAATGTGCTTCATACTTAAATGTTCAGCTTGTGCCGAACGATAAACTGTTGTGTTAGAACAAGATGGGTTTTCACAGCGATATCCCATATTCACGATCTTGAATTCACCATCTAAAGTGGAAATGGTTTTCTCCAAACTGGATGGCAATATGTAAGTTTTTCACCACAATCGGAGCAATGGGTGATTTCAGGACGAAAATACTTTGTATCTATAGGAGTTAATCGGTTTTTTGTACGCATAAATAAACATCAACCATTAAGATTTATAAGTCAATTATAACTTAAATCTCAACTTAGTGTTATTTATTCCATCTAAGAAAATATTTCAATTTCCAGCAAAAGCACATACATGAGTTTCATGATATGCTTCGAAACAAGCTAATATTTTTGGACAAATAATCCGTTGTTTTGATCCCATTCCGCGTAAAAAACATCTTTCGCGTCTTCCACACTGTAAGCGAGAAGCTGCTGCTGAAGCCATTTTTCATCAAAACCTGCTTCTTTTAAATTTTCACTAACCACTTCGCCGTCAACAATAATCGTGTAGGGGATGGTAGCTGGCGAAGATAGAATATTTAAATCGTTTCGGGTCGGCTTATCAAATTCCGATTTTTTCAATACGCTGATCGTGCCGTCCGTTTCAAGAACTGCGTATTCCACTTCGCGGATCGAAAAAGCTCCTTTTGCTCTTAGCAAATGTTGAAGCTGGTTCATATCAAGCTTGTTTTTTTTCAGCTGATCCCGTAAAATTTTTCCTTTGAGGATGACCATTGACGGAGCGCCCTCCAGTATTCCTCGGGTTCTTCTCCATTTTTGTGTGATGAATTCCAACAAATAGATTAACATTCCCCATATCACGACCGTAAATAATATTTTTTCAATCCCCATTTTCACATCATAAACAGCATTGCCAACCAGCTCGCCTAAAACGAGTGCAGAAATAAAATCGAACGTCGTGATTTGCGTAATTTGTGTTTTACCTAGTATTTTTGTCAGAAGAAAAAGGGCAAAGAATCCGAAAATCAGTTCAGTGGCAATTGCTACAAATTCCATTCCCATCACCTTTGCTAAGATCGGTAATGGTTAGGTTGTCCCAACTGCCAAAATTCATGTACATTTTTTAAAAACTATGGGAAGGTGTGCGGCGGAGAAAATGGTGAAACATTCAAATTGATCTGAATGTAATGAAGGGATTTTTAACCTCTTTTTCACGCTTTCTGACCCTTCAAAATGAAAGACCGCAATTCGCGGCCTCGTTTGTTTTTCAGCTTTATGAATGTGGATGTAACGTTTTTTCCATCGTGACATGAGGAATGCCCGCATCCATAAAAATATCGGAAACGGTTTGATATCCATGCTTTTTATAAAAATTTTCCGCTTGTGTTTGAGCGTTTAATTTTATTTTCTTTAATCCTTTTTCGGCCGCGAGTTTTTCAAGTGTTTCCAAAATGATATTTCCCGCTCCTTTTCCTCGGTATTGTGGCAGAACACAAATTCTCTCAAGCTTTCCGGTGTCGCCAATAACACGAAACCTGCCGGCTCCTACAGGCTGATTGTCGTCATAAAGCACGACATGCTCGGCAAAGTCTTCATATTCATCGAGCTCAATTTCAATTGGAACGTTTTGCTCCTCTACAAACACTTTTTTTCTAACATAAAAAGCATCATTTCGTTGTTTTTCATTAATAGCTTTGACTGCCTTCATCAATCTCGTCCTTCTCCAAGCAGGAATGTTTCATAAACAGTCCATGAGCCGTTTTCTAATTGATACAAAATATGGAATCGGTCAATCGTTTCCTCATGTTGAATTTTTAACATTTTTAAACGGCCGAGAACGTCAGAATGTTCATCATCCGATAAATTTTGTCCAATTGTAATGTGAGGTACGAAAGCGTATTCAGGCTTCTCTTTAAATTTTCCTTGATGGAGAAGCTCATGCAATTTTGTTAATTCCGGATTTGGTTCAACTTTTAAATAAATAACGTTATTGACAGGAGCAAATGAACTGAATTTGTAGACAGAGAGTTTAAAAGGCTTCACTTGTTTCGCAATTTTCCTAAGTTCTTTCACAATATCGCCAATTTCTTTTTCGTCAGCTTCAAACGGTGCCTTCAATGTTAAATGAGGAGGGACAAGCGCATAATGCGGATCGTAACGTTTTCTATATGAGTTGGCAATGTCTTGCAACTTTTTTGAAGGAAATAACACAATTCCGTACTTCATTTTTTTGGCCTCCTTGATATTTACTCGTATTCTTTATTATAACAACTTAAAGAATGAATTTTCATGATACAGCAAACATTTTTTTTAATATGTCTTTTAGCAGCGGCTGCCAATATGTCCAGCGGTGATCGCCGTCAAATTCTTCATAAATGCATTCGAATCCTTTATGTTCCATTCGTTCATGAAGTTTTTGATTGATTGTGTAAAAATCTATTATTTTCCCATCGGTCGTTTTTACGCTCGTTTCCTGTTTCCCGATTTGATGATAAATAGATAATAAAGAAGGCTGTGAAAAAGCATCGATCGCTTCTAACACCTTTTCATCCACATATGGTGATTGCATAATCACTTTTCCAAATGTATGCGGATAATACAGCGCTGCCATAAGTGAAACGGTTGCAGCCAGAGAATCACCGATAAGCGCACGGCCTCTTCCTAATGGCAAAAGTGGAAAACGTTCTTCTAAAACAGGAATTAATTCATGAGCTAAAAATCGGATATAGCTGTTGAACTGGCTTCCATCGGGATGATATTTTCTTCTTCGATCTTGAATGTCTTTATAAGGAATGCCGACGACGATCAAATCTTCAATCGTTTGCTGCTCTGTTAATTCCTCAACAAAACGCGCGATCCTTCCCAGTTTAAAGTAGTCTCCACCATCTTGGGCGATGAGAAGATGATGATGAGATAATGGAGAAAAAGAAGTCGGCAAAAATATGAGCAAAGAAACTTCTTCCCCCAGCTCTTTGCTAAAAAATGTTTCTTCTTTAATAGGTGCGACTTTTTGGGCCATACCAATTCCTCCAAAATGACTAATTACCAGTTAGGCTGGACTTCTCATTATTTTATCACTCTTTTGAAAAGTCTCCAACAAATAAAAAGGTTGACAAAATAAAAAATGCTTATATTATAATGATAACGACTAATCCGATAAGATAGGTAAGAATGATCATATACTGGGGGAATTACTTTGTCTGTCCAAATTGCGCATATTTCAAAAACATTTCAACATCATGGCGTCTCCCAAACGGTTCTTGACCAAATTGATTTGACTGTGCAGAAAGGAGAATTTGTTTCCATTCTTGGCCCTTCCGGCTGTGGCAAGTCGACGTTATTATCGATTGTTGCCGGGTTAACAGCCCCCACATCGGGAAAAGTGCTGGTAAACGGGAAGGAAGTAAAAGGACCTGGAAGCGACCGGGGAGTAGTGTTCCAACAGGCAGCCCTTTTTCCATGGCTGACAGTTGAGGAAAATGTCATGTTTCCGCTGAAGAAAAAAATGCCGAAGGAAGAAGCGAAAAAAAAGGCGCATCAATATTTGGCCATGGTTCAATTAAGCCAATATGCCAAGCATTCTCCGCACGAGCTTTCCGGCGGCATGCAGCAGCGCGTATCGATCGCAAGAGCTTTGGCGATGGATCCTGAGGTGCTCTTAATGGATGAGCCGTTCGGAGCGTTGGATGAGCAGACGAGTTCACGTCTGCACGAAGTGTTGGAAAAAATTTGGATCGATACGAAAAAAACAATTCTATTTGTTACGCACAGCATCCAAGAGTCGTTAAAATTATCGGACCGTATTATCGTCATGGGTACAAGGCCTGGGAGAATTATTGATGAGATTGAAGTTTCTTTTCCGAGACCACGTGATGAATTTAGAAAGCAGCTTGCTGAATATGAAGAGCGCATTCAAAAGCTGTTGAAGTCAGAAATTGATAAAGTAGTGAAAGAGGAAGAAAGTTATGCAGCAGGTCGTTAAACGAATCATTTTTTATGCAGCCGCACTGGGTATATGGGAAGCAATCGTCAAGCTGTTAAATATTAAGGCTGTCGTCTTTCCGGCTCCGAGCGATATTTTTCAGGCATTGTGGAACGGTTTTGCTGATCTAACTCTTGTTTATGATTTGCTGGCAAGTTTTCAGCGGCTGGCAATCGGGCTTGTGATTGCTCTAATTCTTGGAACGGTGCTAGGGGTTATTTTGGCAAAATCGAAAGTAATTGATGATACCATTGGCTCTTTAATTTTGCCGTTGCAAAGCGTACCGAGCATCGTATGGCTGCCTCTAGCCATCATCTGGTTCGGTTTAAATGAAAAAGCGATCATTTTTATTGTTGTGCTCGGTGGAACGCTTGTGATGACATTGAATATGCGGACAGGCATTAAAAGCGTTCCTCCAATCTACACAAATGCGGCAAGGACAATGGATTACAACGGATTTTCACTGTTTACTCATGTGATTTTTCCTGCAGCCATTCCGCATGCAGTAACTGGTGCAAGGCTTGCTTGGGCGTTTGGGTGGAGAGGCCTAATGGGTAGCGAGCTGCTAAGCACCGGCCCGGGTTTAGGCTATACATTAAAATTCGCATCGGACTTTGGCGATATGGCGTTAGTGATGGGCATTATATTTATCATTGCCTTAATTGGAATTTTAGTAGATTTAGTTTTTTTCAGCAGAATTGAAAAGAAAGTGATGAAAAAATGGGGATTGCTTGAACAATAAAGGAGGAAGTTGAGATTATGAAGAGAAAAAGTTTGTTGCTATCATTTATCTCCTTGCTGCTGATCGGTATTTTATCTGCCTGCGGAGCCGGTGGAGGAAATGAAGCATCAGGGAAAGAAGAAAGCGGAAAAAATAAAGTAGTCATCGGCTATTTTCCAAACATTGACCATGTTCCGGCGATGATTGCGAAGGAAAAGGGCTACTATGAAGAAGCGCTAGGGGATCAGGTAGAGATTGAATATAAAACTTTTCCGGATGGCGGTGCTTTTATGACAGCGTTGAAAACCGGCGAAATTGACGCCGGGCTTGTCGGTCCAGCTCCTGTCATGAATAACTATTCTAATGGTGCAGACGTGAAAATTATTGCCGGTGCGTCATCTGGGGGTACTGTCGTCGTAGCAAGCAAAAAAAGCGGAATCGAAAGCTTAGATGATATTCATAATAAAACATTCATTACTCCTGGTGTCGGCTGCACTCACGATGTCCAATTTGAAACGTACTTGCAAGATTACGACATTGCTTCATCAAGAATCGGCGGCACATTAAAGCATACAACTGGAAACCCGGCACAATATCAAGCTTTCTTTGAATCGGGAAAAGTGGATTTAGCCGCTGTGCCTGAGCCTTGGGCTTCATTATTAATAAAAGACGGGGCGAAAGTGATTGTCGATACGAAAGATATCGCCTATGGCACAACGCTTCCGAACACTGTTTTAGTGACGAGCAACAAATTTATTAAAGAAAATAAAGATTTAGTTCAAAATATTGTCAAAGCCCACAAAAAAGCAGTCGACTTCATCAATAAAAACAAAGAGGAAGCACGCGATATTGCCATTCAATCGATTAAAGAAATAACAAATCAAGAGCTTGACCCAGAAATTATCGACAGCGCTTGGGAACGTGTCCGCTATACAACCGAAGTGGATGAAAAAGTTCTTCAAGACTTTTCTAACTCTTCTTATGACTTGAAATTTTTAAAAGAAAAACCGGATCTTAAAGGTCTTGTAGATACAAGCTTTTTGAATTAAGTAATAAACCCCCTATACAGAAGCTTTTTGATATTATGCGGCTTCTGGATAGGGGGGTTATTTTGTTGATGTAAATTCAAGATGAAGCAGTTGTTAAAACAGGGCTTATCCCGAAAGTTGTTTATGACTATGCCTGTATATTGGGATTCCGCTGTTGCGAGAGCTTTTATCTAATTCGCTCGACTAAGCTCCCATTTTTTAACATTGTTTGCCATTACTTAATGGCTATATAAATTTCAATTTCTCCATTTGGGCTTTAGGCTGTATTTTTCAAGCACGCTCTATTAAACCAGTTTCTTCTTGCTTCCAAATCTTACTCCAAGTTTTAAACATGCCTTGTTCGTCCGTCTTATCTACTTGGAAAACTTTATATTTCGTGTTGCTCGGGATTTCAATTAAAAGCTTCCCCATTATTTTCTTCAATTGCAATGCTTAATAAATAATCTCCTCTGTAGTCGCTTTCATAATCATAATAAATTCCGTACACATTGTTTTGATGATGTTCCAGTTTTTAGAAAGCGTTTTCTCACATAATTTTGATTTGCCCCATCATTTGCTCGTCATGAAAATTATTGGTTCGTATGCTGTCGATTATATACAGCATCATAAACAGTCTTTCCTTTCCATAATATTGATAAAAAAGAGAAGGCGCATCAGTAAAGAATGTTCAGCAAATTTTCCAACGGCACGTTTATGTTCATCTTTTTTGCTTCCCAGCTTCACCTGCAAAACAAATATCGCATCTTCGTTTTCTGTTCAGTTGCTTTATGGAGTACGGGTTCGTTTGACAGAAGTTGGCGAAAAATTTATCAAACGATTAGTTTGCCAATTCAATCGTTTCATTCACTGTTTATTAAATACTCTTAAAATTTTCCAATTCCTCTAAAGAAGATCACCTCGTTCACAATTTTTCTCCAAATACGACAGCTTCCGAATTGAATATTTATATTTTAAAATCTATTAAAATTTGGGAAGCCTCAGGGGAAAATAAAACCACTTCATTGAAATGATGGAGGATCAAAGGTGATCCATACAAAAAAATTTCCCTTTTGGCTTTCGCAAAAAAACATTTCAAGAATCGACGGATTATTTAAAGAAAGTTCTTATTTTTCTTTAGTTTTACTGAAAATAAATCAAAGTTATCGGAATTGTTGGCAGGAAACGTCTTGAATTTTTTTTAAAACTGAGGTAAAGTTATACCTATCAAAAGTTCATATCGGAATTCTTATCGAGAGAGGCGGAGGGAACTGGCCCGAAGAAGTCTCAGCAACCGGTACAAGGACGGCGGCATGATAACCTTTGTACCAAGGTGCTAAATCCAGCAAGCATTTTGCCGTAAGATATGCTTGGAAGATAAGAAGGAGCCAAACAATAAACGCCTTCTTCTTATGAAGAGGGCGTTTTATTTTTAAAGCCTCCTCTACAGGCAATGAAAGCAGCACATTTTTACTAACTAAAAAAGGAGGAAAGTCAAAGATGAATATTGAAACAGTTTTGGCCCAATTAGGAAATCGAAGTGAAGCTCTTACAGGAACAGTAAGCGCCCCCATTTATTTGTCCACAGCCTACCGGCATAAAGGAATAGGTGAATCAACAGGTTATGATTACACTCGGACAAAAAATCCAACGAGAGAGCTTGTCGAGGACGCCATAGCCAAATTGGAGGGAGCCGATCAAGGATTTGCATTTTCTTCCGGAATGGCAGCGATTCAGACGATTATGGCTTTATTTAAAAGTGGAGATGAACTGATCGTTTCAAAAGATTTATATGGCGGGACATACCGCTTGTTTGAAGAAGAGTGGCGCAAATACGGTCTTTCCTTCCACTATGACGATTTTACGTCTCGCGAATATACGGAATCATTAATAAACGAAAATACTAAAGCGATTTTTCTAGAAACGCCCACTAATCCGCTTATGCAGGAAACATCGATTTCCTCGTTGGCGGAATTGGCCCGGAAGCACAATTTGCTGCTGATCGTTGACAATACGTTCTACACACCTGTTTTGCAGCGTCCGATTGAAGAAGGAGCGCATATCGTGATTCACAGCGCAACGAAATATTTAGGCGGTCACAACGATGTCCTTGCCGGCCTGGTCTGTGCAAAAGGGAAAGAAATTTGCGAAAAATTAGCCATGCATCAAAATGCAATTGGTGCGGTATTATCTCCTTTTGATTCGTGGCTGCTGCTTAGAGGAATGAAAACTTTATCATTGAGAATGGCCAAACATCAGGAAAATGCAAGGAAGCTGGCGGCATATTTAAAAGAGCTTCCTGAAATTGATGATGTATTATATCCTGGCAGAGGCGGAATGCTTTCCTTCCGTGTGAAAAAAGAAGAATGGGTCAACCCGTTTTTGCAGAATCTGAAATTAATCTGTTTTGCGGAAAGCCTTGGAGGGGTAGAAAGCTTTATAACGTATCCAGCTACCCAAACACATGCGGACATTCCGGAAGAAATCCGAATTCAAAACGGTGTATGTAACCGGCTTCTCCGTTTTTCTGTAGGGATTGAAAGCGTGGAGGATTTGAAGGAAGATCTCAAGCAGGCATTGCAAGCAGCTGCGAAAGGGGATTTACTAAATGCATGACCAATGGAGCTTTCAAACAAAATTGATTCATAATAAACATAAGGTTGACCCGACAACTGGTGCTGTCAGCGTGGCGATTCAGCAAGCGTCAACGTTTCATCAGCAAACATTGGATGAATCTCCTGAATTTGACTACAGCCGTTCAGGAAATCCAACACGAAAAGCGTTGGAAGAGGCGATTGCCGAACTGGAAGGCGGAGTGAGAGGCTTTGCGTTTGCTTCTGGGATGGCCGCTATATCAACAGCTTTTCTTTTACTTTCTTCCGGTGATCATGTTTTGGTCACAGAAGATGTGTACGGCGGAACATACCGGATCGTTGCCGATGTTTTATCGCGCTTTGGCATTGAATATACGTTTGTCGATATGACGGACCTTGATGCCGTAAAAGCAAATATACGTCCGAACACAAAAGTGATTTACATTGAAACGCCCTCGAATCCGCTGTTAAAAGTGACGGACATTCGAGCAATTGTGCAGCTTGCAAAAGAAAATGGCTGTTTAACATTTGTTGATAATACATTTATGACTCCGGCTTTGCAAAGGCCTCTCGATTTAGGGGCCGATATTGTTTTACATAGTGCAACAAAATTTTTGGCAGGTCATAGCGACTGTTTGGCAGGACTGGCAGTTGTGAAAGATGAAAAGCTAGGCGAAGCGCTTTACAAACTTCAAAATGCCTTCGGCGCTGTTCTCGGCCCGCATGATTGCTGGCTTGTATTAAGAGGGTTAAAAACACTTCATGTGCGGCTGGATCAATCCGTCAAAACAGCTTCTCAATTAGCAGAATTTTTGAAAAAGCACCCTGCCATTAAAAAAGTGTACTATCCGGGTCTTCACGATCACCCAGGGTCAGATATTCATTTGCGGCAAAGTGTCAACGGTGGAGCGGTTTTATCGTTTGAACTAGAAGATGAAAAAGCGGTCAAGATTCTTGCTGATCATGTTCAGCTGCCTGTTTTCGCAGTCAGCCTTGGTGCAGTTGAATCGATCTTGTCGTATCCAGCTAAAATGTCCCATGCCGCGATGCCGAAAGAAGAACGGATCAAAAGAGGGATAACCGATGGTCTTCTTCGATTAAGCGTAGGGCTAGAAAATTTTGAAGACTTAAAAAATGATTTGGAGTCTGGTCTTTCTACTGTTTTGGCCTATCAATAAAATTTTACTTAATAGAAGACAGGAAGATGTCGAATATTGACAATTCCTGTCTTTTTTTATGTTGATAGTTTAGCTGACACATTATCTTACATTTTTTCATTTGTTCCTTAATATGATAGTAATGCATCCAAAGTCAAACGAATTTAAAAAGGGGGAGTATCAATGGTCAAATGGCGAAGCGGATTCATATTCATAACAGCTCTTCTTTTCATAATGATCATTTCTGCGTGTGGAAATAACAACGAAGGAGGAAGCAGTACAAGTGATGGCTCCAATCAAAGCGGGGAAAAGGCAGGAAGCAAGACGTTAAGCATTTTAACCGGAGGCACAGGAGGAACTTATTACCCGCTCGGCGGATCGATGGCGCAAATTATATCGGAAGAAACAGATTTTAATGCAAATGCACAATCTTCAGGAGCATCTGCAGAAAATATGCAAGCGCTAAAAAATGGTGAAGCTGATATTGCGTTCTCGCAAACTGATATTGCTGCTTATGCATTAAACGGTGAATTGATGTTCAAAGACAATAAAGTCGACAATGTTAAAGCAATTGGGACTTTATATCCGGAGACGGTACAAATTATTACAACAAAAGGTAGCGGCATTAATTCTGTTGAAGATTTGAAAGGCAAGTCGGTTTCCGTTGGTGCCCCTGGGTCTGGAGTGAATGCAAACGCACAGCAAATTTTAGAAATTCATGGATTAAGCTTTGATGATATTAAAGCGCAAAGCTTATCTTTTGACGAATCAACGGACGGCATTCAATCCGGGAGCATAGACGCTGCATTCATTACTGCAGGGACACCGACGGCTGCAGTTGAATCGCTCTCAGCACAAAAAGAAATTAAAGTAATTCCGATTGCCGATGACAAAATCAAACAATTGATCGAAAAATATCCTTACTATGCTGAAGATACAGTACCAAAGGGGACATATAAAATTCCTGAGGACGTAAAAACAGTCGCTGTAAAAGCGATGCTGGTCGTCCGCGGCGAATTGGATGAAGATGCCGTATACAATATTACAAAAGCGATTTTTGAAAATACAAATAAAATTACTCACGCAAAAGGCAAATTAATCAAAGCGGAGGCAGCCCTTGATGGAATAGGCAATTTGCCGCTTCATCCAGGGGCTGAAACGTATTTTTCAGAAAAAGGAATCCAGCCATAACGCATCAAAGATAGGCCGTTTTAAACGGTCTATCGATTTCATTTATGTAACTCCATTTTAGGCGGGGATTTTCATGAGAGCTAGGATGAAAGCTTTGTTCATCTGTCTTCCCCTTTTTATGACAATCAACGTTTTTTTATTTTTCCTTCCTATTGTAAATGCCATCGCTTTTTATCATGAAGATCAGAATGACTTATTAGGTTATCTGCCTGTCCGTGATGATGACTTGTTTCAAATTCAGTACACTCATTCCATCCATCTTACGGATGTGAAGGAGACATATACATTACGCAATAATAAAATCATTCAGACAGAACTTGAGTATGAAAATTTTGCTGTTGGAATGCCTTCTAATGTGGAAGGGGAGGGGAAATTTTTAGAAAAGGATGGAAAATTTTTTATAAAAAACATGGAGCGAGAATTTTCCTATATTGATTTGAGAATTGGACAAGTACAGGCCGATCACCGAATTGTTTATCAAGGTATTAGCTACAAATTGGCGGATTTTTTTGGACCCGGATCATGGGTAAGAATAAAACCGGCAAAAATCAGTATTTGGCAGCAGGTGAAAGGAGTGAATATTCGTGAGTAAAGAGAAATTTGACGTACTGTCAGAAGAAGAGCAGCAAATGCTGATGGAAAAATATGATCCTGAAGCCGGGACGAGGAAACTAAAAGGAGTGTTGGGCGGCATCGCATTTGCCGGATTATTGGCATTTTCGCTGTTTCAGTTGTATACATCAATTTTCGGTGTTTTTACAGCGCAAATCCAGCGCTCTGTCCATCTCGGTTTTGCGCTTGCTTTGATTTTTCTTTTGTTTCCGGCTAATCGAAAAAAGAGGAAAGAATATAAATTTCAAGTGGCCTGGTATGATATCATCCTTGCGCTTTTGAGCGTTGTCGTGGGGGCGTATTGGCCGCTGTTTATTAACGATATTGTCATGAGAGTAGGGATGCTTACAGAAACGGATTTTTATATTGGCATCATCGCTATTTTGCTAGTTTTAGAGGCAACGCGCCGTGCAGTGGGTTTGCCGATCACCATCATCGCTCTTCTTTTTTTAGCGTACGCTTATTTCGGTCCTTATATGCCGGATTTCCTTCAACACAGCGGACTTAGTTTTGATCGGATTGTGCAAACGATGTTTTTTACGACGGAAGGAATACTCGGAACCCCGCTTGGAGTGTCATCAACCTTTATCTTTTTGTTTCTCCTTTTCGGCTCCTTTTTAATTAGAACTGGGATTGGTCAATATTTTAATGATTTGGCCGTTGCCGTTGCAGGGCGCAGAATTGGCGGTCCTGCAAAAGTAGCTATTTTTTCCAGCGCTCTTCAAGGAACGATCAGCGGAAGCTCAGTTGCCAATGTCGTCACATCCGGCGCGTTTACCATCCCGATGATGAAAAAGCTTGGTTATAACAAAGATTTTGCAGGAGCGGTGGAGGCTTCTTCATCTACAGGCGGTCAGTTAATGCCGCCGATAATGGGGGCAGCTGCGTTTTTAATGGTTGAATTTATCGGAAACGGCATTACGTATTGGGACATTGCCAAAGCGGCAGCTATTCCGGCTATTCTATATTTTGCAGGGATTTGGATCATGACTCATTTTGAAGCAAAGCGAATCGGTTTAAGAGGCTTGTCAAAAGAAGAAATGCCGAATCGGAAAGAAATTTTGAAAAAACTGCATTTGTTAGCCCCGATCGTTGTCATTATTATTTTGCTAATGTCAGGAGTGACCGTTACACATGCTGCCATTTATTCGATATGTATTTCGATTGTCGCTGGATTTTTAAATCGCGAGAATCGGATGACATTTAAGGATATTGTATTAGCGCTCGTCGACGGCGCCCGTACAGCGTTAGGGGTTGCGGCAGCAACAGCCGCTGCCGGAATTATTGTCGGCGTTGTGACGAAAACCGGGCTTGGTTTGAAGCTTGCCAACGGTCTGCTTGATATCGCCGGGGGCAATCTCATTCCGACATTAATGCTGACGATGATAGCTTCGTTGATACTTGGAATGGGTTCGCCGACTACAGCGAACTATGTTATTACCTCAACGATTGCTGCACCAGCGATTATTTTGTTGGGGGTACCTGATTTGTCTGCACATTTATTTGTGTTTTACTTCGGGATTATTGCCGACATTACACCGCCAGTTGCTCTTGCAGCCTTTGCCGCAGCCGGTGTATCAGGGGGGGAACCGATCCGAACGGGAATTCACTCTTCAAAATTGGCAATCGCCGCCTTTATCATTCCGTATATTTTCGTTTTGTCTCCGCAAATGTTAATGATTGATACGACATGGCTTGGAATTTTATGGGTAGTCTTTACGGCGTTTTGCGGAATGATCGCAATTGGAGCCGGGATGATCGGATATTGGATGAGAAACATGCATTTGATTGAACGAATTGCTGCGGTCGTGGCCGGGCTGTTGCTGATTTATCCAGAACGTTTTTCAGACATAACAGGTCTCATCATTTTCATCGCATTATATGCGTTTCAATATATATGGAAATACGGAGCTGATCAAAAAGTGAAAGGTGAAAGCATATAAAGAAGACAGGTTGTTATGAAGAATCGATCCAATGATTAGAACATGATTCTACAGATGGATCATTGAGACGCAGAATAAACGCGGAGAGCCATTCACATTGGAACGAACAAAATCAGGATGAAAGTCGGGGAGCTTGAAAGAGATGTGTTGGAATCGATCCATAAATTTGCAGAAGACGTTCTCCAAAAGGATGATATGACTCAGCTTGTTTTGTTATGCGAAAAATAAAACTGGTTTTTTGACAGGCTGAATTGCTTGTAAAAATGAAAAAGGGGCAAACAAAATTGAAAATACAGCAAGCTTCTAAAAATCTTTTGGGGAACGGCTGCTCGTGTGTAAGCGGTTGATAGCGGGACAGTTTTATATCATAAATAAAAAAAGAGCCTGCAGAAAACTTATTTTTCCGTTTTAGACTGCATGATTTGAAATGCGAGTTTTGTTGGTTCATAACGATCATTTTATAGCATGATTTTTTCCAATTGTTGAGTATGCAAACTTTCTATCAATCCAGTAAGATCGTCCCTTTTCGGTACGAACATTGTGAGTCCGATTTATTTTTGTGCTGCAAAATTCAAAATGTTGTTTAAGAAAAACCGCTTTATGTCACGAATAGGGGGGAAATGGAGCGGCATATCAACCTAGACGGCAAAATGAAATCCGATAGAAAACGAAAATTTAAGTTAAATAGTCTGTTGAATAAACCTGATATTTTAATGTTTCGCCGTTAAAAAGTCGACAAAAAAAAGAGAAAAAGAAAACGCGATTCTTGTATTTCACAAGAACCACGTCATACTAAGGTTTTTAATGATGATTCCGACTGGGCTCGAACCAGCGACCTCCACCCTGTCAAGGTGGCGCTCTCCCTGCTGAGCTACGGAATCATATTAACAAAACAGATGAATTTCTAATGCGTTTTTTTGACAATATCTATTGTAATGTTGTTAAAAAAATATGTCAAGCCATAATATGCAAGTTTTTTTACTTGCTGTAGTTTTTAATCATTGATAAGCTCTTCTGGTCTTAGAATCTAAATTGATAAAAGAAAGTGCTTTTAATAGAAGCACAAAATGTTGAGAATTATAAATTATACGAAACGACCAACCGGGTTTCCGAGAGGTTTTTGTTCCTGATTGACGACAAAGTGTAACAGTAGTTATTTTTCCGTTTTATCTAAATAATCTGTAAGGAGTCCTCTTTGTTATACAAAATGATAGGAAAGAAAAAGGAGTGTCCTTTTGCCATTTATGCAATATTTTTGAAATCGTTTTAATAATTTGATAGGATAACATTTATAATATCGATCATTTTTGAAAATCCTTATAAAGGAATGTGATAAAAAATGAAAAATGGCCAAGTCTTGGATCAGAGGCACCGCCCTTTGCGCGATTTGCGTATTTCTGTAACCGACCGATGTAATTTCCGGTGCACGTATTGTATGCCGAAAGAGATATTCGGAGACGATTATCAATTCCTTCCGAAGGATCACTTGTTGACGTTTGAAGAAATTGCCCGGCTCACGAAAATTTTTGTTGAGCTTGGCGTGAAGAAAATTAAGCTGACGGGAGGCGAACCGCTTCTTCGAAAGGATGTATATAAACTAATTGCCATGCTTTCAAAAATTGAAGGAATTCATGATATTGGTTTGACAACAAACGGCGTGTATTTAAAAAAGTATGGCTCAAAATTGTATGAAGCAGGTCTTCGCCGATTGAACATCAGCCTTGATGCAATTGATGACGATACGTTTCGCCGTCTAAATGGACGAAATATATCAGCAAAAACGGTCTTGGCAAATATTGATTATGCTGTATCGATCGGATTTTCGGTTAAAGTAAATATGGTTGTACAAAAAGGAGTAAATGATCACCAAATTTTGCCGATGACGGAATACTTTAAAAACAAGGGGATTCCATTAAGATTTATTGAATTTATGGATGTAGGCAATACAAACGGCTGGAATATGAAAGATGTCTTGATAAAAAAAGATATTGTAAAGATGATTAGTTCTGTTTATTCCATTGAACCAATTGATGAAAACTACTTTGGAGAGGTAGCCAAGAGATATCGTCATCAAGACACAGGTTCAGAAATCGGATTTATTACATCAGTATCAGAACCATTTTGTTCAAGCTGTACGAGGGCGCGTATTTCATCAGACGGAAAGCTGTACACTTGTTTATATGCCCACGAAGGATTTGATTTACGGGATTTCATTCGTTCAGGAAAAAGTCCAGAAGAAATCAAAATGGCTATTGAACGTGTTTGGCAAAATCGTAAAGATCAATATTCTGTTGAACGTACAGAAAACAAAGGTATGTTGAACAAAAATAAAATTGAGATGTCATATATAGGAGGATAAACAATCGGCGTTTGGTGATGAAATGCTGATTGTTTTTTATTTTTTTTAGAAAATTCGAAAGAGAAAAAAATTAAAATTGAAATCGCAAAATTTTTAAACCATTAAAATACATTTTTATCTAATATATAGAAGCAAGGAGGGGAGCAATTGGCTGATGTATTAATTGTTGATAATGATAAATCTGCTCGGAAGGATTTAAAGTCAATTATTGAAGATAGTAAATTCAGCTTTCTTTCCATTTATGAAGCAAGTACATCTCAACGAGGTATGATCCTTTTAAAGCAAAATCGACCGACTATACTCATTGTGGATATCTCCTTGCCAGATATAGACGGTATTAAATTAGGGAGATCAGCGTTGCAACTGTATCCAGATTTGCCCGTGATTGTTGTGACTCAGTTAAAAATGTTCGAGTTTGTTCAGGAAGCGATCAACTCAGGTTTTTCAGCTTATTTGTTGAAACCGCTTTCCAAAAATGAACTGCTTGATACATTTGAGCGGATTTTGCCCCAAGGATTAAATAAAGAAATTAATCAAACCATCAATGGTAAAAGTCATTTTTCCTCTGACTTAAAAAATCCGATCGAAAGTGCCATTCAGTTTATTCAAATGAATTATGGCTATGCTCTTACTCTAAAAGAAGTAGCAAATCAAGTATATTTAAGTCCATCTTATTTCAGCCGATTGTTTAAAGAAGAAGTTGGTATGACATTTGTGGAATATTTATCGTTTGTTAGAGTTCAAAAAGCTAAAACGCTGCTTAGAGTTTCGAGTCTTCCGATTGAAATTATCGCTAACAATACCGGTTTTTCAAATGCAAGCTATTTTGCAACCGCTTTTAAAAAAATGGTTGGGAAGACGCCAAGAGAGTATCGGGAGCAGTTTCATTTTGAAGAATAGGAGGTGAAGTCGTGATTACGATTAAAAAGGAATTGGAACGCTGCAAAAAGGAAGGGTTATCAGGTGTTATTGGAACCATTATTTCTACAAAAGGATCTACCTACCAAAAGACAGGGGCAAAATGCTTCGTATCAGAAGATCGAAAGCTAACAGGTCTTTTAAGCGGAGGCTGCGTCGAAGCAGATATTGTGGAACATGCTGTAAAAGTGCTCGAAACGGGAAAACCGGCAGTTCTCCACTATGATTTTTACGGAGAAGAGGATATTGTTTGGGGACTTGGTGTCGGCTGTAATGGAAAAATGAACATTTTTTTACAACCATATCTGCCAAAAAAGCAGCCTGAAAGGACAGAAGTGATTGATCAATATTTTTCACAATCCCTCCAAAAACAATTACACGCTGTCACGATCGTGAATGCGAAAGATGAAAATCTTCAAGGAAAAATGTGGATCCTAGACCCTTTGCAAAGTAATGACGACTCACTTATTACCGTTTCTGAAATTGCTCATGATTATCAAGATCGGAAAAACAATTTAAAAAATGAAATGGTTTATTTAGGTGGTGAAAAAGAATTGTACGTATATTATGAATCATTAAGTCCACCACCACACTTAAAGATTTTTGGCGCAGGTCCTGATGCCATTCCGCTTGTCAAAATGGCGAAAAGCTTGAAATGGATTGTGACTGTTCTTGACCATCGTCCTACTTATTGCAATGAAAATAATTTTCCTGATGCTGATTTTATCCAAGTTTATCCTAAAGGGTCTGTTCCTGACGTTTCGTTTAATGAAAACACATATGTCATTATAATGACACACAATTTTTTGCACGATCAAGAAATATTAGAATCCATCATTCATTCAAATGCGGCTTACATTGGCCTTTTAGGTCCGAAAAAAAGAACTGCCCAATTAATTGAAAGCAGCCAAACTCTAAAGGCTCATCCTTCTATTCGGCAAATTCATAGTCCTATCGGTCTTGATATTGGAGCGAAAACACCGGAAGAAATTGCCTTTAGTATTTTGGCTGAAATTATGACGGTGTACAGAGGCGGAACAGGAAAGAAATTATCAGAGCTGGCGGCAATGGCTTATTCCTAAAAAAGATACATCAGTCATAAAGGTAAAAAAACATATTTTGTTGTGTTGTCAGCTGCAGTTTTTTTAAAGCGGATGGTCAAACACAATCTATTAATACCATCTATTGGAAAGGTATTAACCAAAATACCGTGGATGTAAGTAAAAAATCTCAGTTAAGCGGTAGTGTTGCTGTCTTAACTCGGAACTGAAGTTTCTGTGAAATAAGTAAACCGATTGGTTTTGGGTGATATTACCAATCAAGGTTGATTACGTTGCTAAAAATAAGATTAAAAAATGTATCTGACAAGACTGACACCATTGTTGCGTTATTGTGCTGTGATTCAATGCTATGAAAGAAATGGGAACCTGTTTATTGTTCAAGCAAAATATCGAATTAAAAAGGTCATCCAGTTCTTTTTAAGTTTTCTTACTTCTTTAAAAGGATGAGATAAAGGGCAAAAATTCGTAATGATATTTGTTTTGCTGCGATCGCAATATCCTCAAGTTAGTGAGTCACCACAAAATTATGAGAGATTTCTTCGGAAGGAGGTAAGTTAAATGAGTAAAGTGATTGGGAAAAGAGTGACGCGTGTTGAAGATGCTAGATTATTGACTGGTCAGGGAAAATATATTGATGACATCGGTACCCCGCCGAATACTGGTCATGTGGCCATTTTAAGGAGCCCTTATCCGCATGCCAAAATTGTGTCTATCGATTATTCGGAAGCCTTAGAAATTCCTGGAGTAAAGGGTGTTGTAACAGGTAAGGATGTACATCCTCTATTAAATCCTTTTAGTGTTGGCGTCAGTGCTCCAGTACACTATTATCCAATTGCCATTGATAAAGTTCGTTTTGTAGGTGAGCCAGTAGCAGTTGTCGTGGCAAAAAACCGATATATTGCGGAGGATGCGTTAGAAAAAATTAAGGTGAAATATGAAAATCTTGAACCAATTGTAGATATTGAACGTGCACTCGAAAAAGGAGCACCTATTTTACATGAAAATGTTGGTTCAAATATCGCTAATCATCGAACTTTTCATTATGGAGATGTAGAGAAGGCTTTTGAGCAGGCTGACAAAATCATCAAGCATCGTTTTCAATTTCCGAAATATTCTGCAACGCCAGTTGAAACATACGGCATTATTGCACAATACGAGGATAGCTCTGATAGTTATACGGTTCACGCAAACTTTCACGGACCGTTTGTGCTTCATTCGATTATGGCAGGTGCATTAAAAATTCCAAGCAATCGGTTGCGGATTATTATACCAAAAGATATTGGCGGCAGTTATGGAATTAAGGCAGGAATATTCCCGTATATCGTTCTTTGTTCCGTTGTAAGCCGTCTCGTAGGCTGTCCAGTGAAATGGATCGAGGACAGGCAGGAGCATTTAGCAGCTAGTTCAAGCTGTACGGATCGAGTCACATATATTGAAGCAGCAGTAAAAAATGACGGAAAAATACTCGGATTAAAAATGAAAATGATTGACAATGTTGGTGCATATATCCGGGCACCAGAGCCGGCATGTCTGTACCGGAATCATGCTAACACAACCGGTGCCTATGATATTCCCAACTTAATGATTGATGCGTATGCCGTTATGACGAATAAATTGCCAACAGGGCTTATACGCGGATATGGGGGACAAGAAACGTATTTCCCTCTTGAACGGATCATGCAAATCATTTCAGATGAATTAAAATTAGAGCCAGCTGAAGTGATCAGACGGAATTTAATTAAAAAAGAACAATTTCCATACAGAACGGCATCTGGTGGAGTGTATGACAGCGGCGACTATGAAAAAGCATTTGACCTGCTATTAAAAATCGGTAAATATGATGAATTCAGAAAAAAACAAGCTGAAGCACGCAAGATGGGAAAGCTTCTTGGTGTTGGCCTCGCTGTTATCGTTGAACCATCCGGTTCGAATATGGGATACATTACGATCGCCTTAACTCCAGAGGAAAGAAAAGCAGGATTGCCGAAATCTGGTTGTTCAGAAGCGGCGACGATTTCGATGGATCCTATGGGAAATGTGAATGTGCGCATTAGTACAACACCGTCCGGACAAGGGCATGAAACGGTCGCTAGCCAAATCGTATCGGAAATTCTCGGAATTCCGCATGACAAAATTAATGTTGTAGCTGAACTTGATACAGCAACAAGTGCATGGTCCATTGCTTCTGGAAGCTATTCCAGCCGGTTTGCGTCACTCGGATCAAGTGCAGTGTACTACGCAGCACATAAGGTAAAAAATAAGCTTATCAAAATTGCCGCACATTTTTTAAAAGCTAAGGAAGAAGATTTAACAATTGAAAAAGGCAATATTGTTTCCAAAACCGATCCATCTAAATCTATTTCTGTAAAAAGGGTTGTTGGATCAGCCCATTGGAATCCGCTTTCTTTACCAGAAGGGATGGAGCCTGGAATTTATGAAACAGCCTATTATACAGCCCAGGCTGAACCGCCGGATGATCAGGATTTAATTAATTCATCGGTTACGTATGGATTTGTTGCAGATTTAGTGACAGTTGAAATTGATCCAGAGACGGGTGACATTCACATTCTTGATTATTTCACGGTTCACGATGCAGGAAAACTATTAAATCCGCTTATTGTCGATGGACAAATATTGGGAGGCCTGGTCCATGGGCTTGGCGGCGCCATGTATGAAGAGCTCGTCTACGATGAAAAAGGTCAGTTTTTAACTGGATCGTTTATGGATTATTTATGTCCAACAGCGCCTGAAGTACCAAATGTAACGATCAAACATATCGAGACGCCGTCACCACTTACACCATTAGGCGCTAAAGGTCTTGGAGAAGGAAATACAATGAGTGCACCTGTTGTCATTGCAAATGCAGTAAATGATGCGTTGAAGCCATATGGTGTGACGATTGATTCATTACCAGTAACACCAAATAAAGTATGGAACATTTTGAATCAGTCTAAAAAACAGGAGGTTTCATCATGAACGGAAAAGGGAGCGTAACATTAAATGCAGGAATTGAAAAAGCATGGGAAGTGCTGCTGGACCCAGAGGCATTAAAAAATTGCATTATGGGCTGTAAAAAATTAGAGCCTGTCAATGAAAACAAATATGAAGCGGAAGTATCTATTGGAATTGCAGCTGTGAAAGGAAAATATGAATCAACCATTGAAATTGCTGATGTTCAAAAACCGAACCATTATAAGCTCATTGTAAAAGGGGAAGGCGGACCAGGAAGTGTTGAAGCAGCAGGAGTTGTTGATCTTGTTCCAATTGACGATAACAAGACGGAATTGAACTATACGTATGAAGCGGAAGTTGGCGGAAAAGTGGCAATGGTTGGGCAAAGAATGCTAAATGGTGTAGCTAAATTAATCATTCAGGACTTCTTTAAAAAGTTTAATAAAGAACTAGCGAAAAGCGAACAATCTATTTAAATAGAGAAAATACTAGTCAAGCACAAAAATCAAAGGAATTGGAAATTCCAAATTTTTTGAATGGCTTTATCCAATTCTTTGAACTGCTAGATCATACTGTGAGTGGACGCAATGAAAAGGTCGATTGAGTCTTCTGCACCGATAAGAAAATCTGGCTGCCTTTTGAATGGAGTTTGCTACATTTAGCATCATTAAAGCGATTTTTGCCCTTTTCCTGAAAATAACCCTTTTCATGTAAGGATCTGTGGAAAGGACTATTCGGGATGTCCCCAGTCCACTTGTTGATCAATCACGAGAACTTGCTCTAATCCATGCTGTCTGGAAGCTGTCATATTCAGCATTGGTGGCAAGAGGGAACAAGATTGCGGGTTAGAAGTTCGAGCAAGAGCTAGAGAAACAGACTTTATAAGTAGTCATAGCTGATGGATTTCTCCCAATGATCCTTAATACTACTATCTAGGGGCATCACGAAAAGTCTACCCCTAAAATGGAACTTTTTCAGATAGTGCCAGTTAGCAACACTATCTGAAAAAGTTATCAAAGAATCTAACTGGAAAATGCCTCTCTCTAAAGAGGATTCTAAAAATACTAAACGAGGAGGGGAGTATATGAAACCCGTAAAATTTGATTATTATTCCCCGAAAACAGTTGATGAAGCTTTAACACTTTTAGAAGAAGCAGGATTTGACGGGAAAATCATTGCCGGTGGTCAAAGTCTTGTACCAATAATGAACATGAGACTATCATCGCCAGAATGTTTAATTGACATTAATCAGCTTCATGATTTGCAATTTATTGAGTTTGATAGTGACAAAGTTAAAATTGGTGCGTTAACGAGGCAGGCGGAAGTTGAAAGTTCAGATGTAGTTCAGAAGCATTTAGGGCTTCTAAGTGAAGCGGTTCCCTTTATTGGGCACGTTCAAACGAGAAATCGGGGAACATTTGGGGGAAGTCTTGTTCATGCTGACCCAACAGCTGAAATTCCTCTTTCATTGATGGCGCTCGGAGGGACCCTTCATATTGCTTCTAAAGAAGAGGTGCGAGAAGTAAACGTCGAGGATTTCTTTATTACTTATTTAACAACTGACATAATGCCAAATGAGATGCTGACGGAAATTCACATTCCTATAGAACAAGAAAGAAATGGATATTCATTTTATGAAATTTCTCGTCGTCACGGTGATTTTGCACTCGTTGCCTCTGCTTGTCAATTAACGATTGATCATTTAGATCGCATTACAAATGTAAGACTTGTATTAGGCGGTGTTGAAGCAACGCCATTGTTAATAGAAGGGGCAAACGAATGGATGAAAGGAGAGGTTTTATCTGACTCCCTTCTCCAAAAAGTCGAGGATATAGTGGATGAAATGGTAGATCCAGAGTCAGATATACACGCAACTGCTGAATATAGAAGACATCTTTCGAAAAAATTGGCAGTGCGTACGGTGAAATCAGCCTACGAACGAGCAAGAGGTGAAACTAATGAGTGTTCATGAAATCGAAGTGACCATCAACGGAAAAAAATATAAAGAACAAGTTGAGTCAAGATTGCTGTTAAGTGATTTTTTACGAGAAACGTGCGGTCTCACTGGCACGCATGTCGGCTGTGAACATGGTGTGTGCGGAGCTTGCACGATCCATTTAAATGGTTCAGCTGTTCGAAGCTGCCTCATATTTGCGGTTCAAGTGGATGGGCAGGAGATCACGACAGTAGAAGGTTTGGGAGAAGACGGTCAATTAACTCCATTACAAAAAAACTTCATTGAATGTCACGGCCTTCAGTGCGGGTTCTGTACACCTGGAATCTTAATGTCAGCAACTGACTATTTACAAAAAAATCCGAATCCTTCCGTTCAAGAAATAAAAGAAATGCTATCAGGACATTTATGCCGATGCACGGGTTATGTTGGAATTATAGAAGCAATTCAAAAAACAGTTGAAGAAAATAGTAATCATGCTCGGGTGGAAAGGTGATGATGATATGAACCTTTTAACTCTTTTTGAATTTGCTGTTGAGCGTCATCCAAATCGACTTGCTGTTGTAGAAGGAGACAGAAGGTATACGTACAGGCAATATCATAACGAAGTGGAAAAAGTCGCTGCTTCACTTCAAAAAATCGGCATTAAACAGCATGACCGCGTTATGATCCTTTTAAAAAATCGTCTTGAAAATACGGTGATTTATTGGGCACTGCAAAAAATTGGAGCCGTTTACACTCCAATTAATTTTCGGCTTTCGGTGAAAGAAGTTGAGTATTGTGTCAATGATGCAGAGGCTGCTGCTGTCATATACGAAAGCGTAAGCCAAGAATCCGTGCTGAAAGCAAATCTGCACCAAAAACCGATACTTATTGGGTTCGGCGAAGTAGAAGGAGCTGATATCTACTATGATGAGCTTGTTGAAAGAAGTCCTGGCAGCTTGGAAAAGCCAACGATAGATGATAACGATATCGCTCTTATGCTTTATACGTCCGGAACAACAGGAAAACCGAAAGGAGTTCCTCGAACGCACAAAAATGAATATAGTGCAGCGCTAGCCCATATTATTCAAAACCAATATCAAGATGGGGAAAGTACATTAGGGACAATGCCGCTTTATCACACAATGGGAATGCGCTCCCTTCTATCTATTATGTTTTTAAATGGAAAATATGTTATTCTGCCTGATTTTGATGCAAAGGAAGCGTTGGAATTAATAGAACGTGAAGAAATTACATGCCTTTACTTAGTACCTACGTTATATCACGATATGTTAAATCACGCTGAATTTCATCATTTCGATTTGTCTAAGTTGAAAAAAATTGGTTATGCAGGCGCTTCTATGACAACAGCTTTAACAGAAAAATGTATTGAGATGTTAAAGCCTGAAGTGTTTGTGAACCATTTTGGCAGCACTGAAATTTACACATTTACAATAAACCATAATGTGAAGGAAAAACCAGGATGTGCCGGTAAGCCAGGCTTTCATCAGAGTATCCGCATTGTTAAGGCAGATCCTGATGGCAATGCAACTCCAGAGGATGTAGTGGAAAAAGGAGAACTGGGAGAAATCATTGTCAATATTGAATCACCAGAAAGCTTTAAAGGCTACTGGAATAGACCAGATGCTACAAAAAAAGCCATTCGGGATGGATGGTATTTTACTGGAGACCTTGGCAAATTAGATGAGGATGGAGATTTATATGTCGTCGGACGTGTCGATGATATGATTATTTCCGGCGGAGAAAATATACATCCTCTTGAAGTAGAAGATGTTTTAGCCAAGCATCCGAAAGTGCATGAAGTTGCTGTAATTGGTGAAGAAGATGAGCGCTGGGGCCAAGTTGTTTCTGCCTATGTCGTACCAAAAGATCCGTCACTTACCATACAGGAACTTGACGATTATTGTAAAAATAATACAAAACTTTCAAACTTTAAACGTCCAAGAAAATATGTATTTATTCAAGAAGTACCGAAAAGCCCTGTTGGGAAAATTCTCCGTCGTAAACTCAAAACGGGAGAATTTGAACTATATATAAATGAAAGTGAAAAAATCGTTTAATTTTTTCAAAAAAGAAAGGGGAACCAAAACATGGAAGCAGTAAAACAATATGATCACATTCGAGTTGAAAAAAATCCGGAAAAAAAGACGGCAACAATTGTTTTCGACCGTCCAGAAAAAATGAATTATATTAGCATGCTAGCTCGCTCGCAATTTCCAGAAATTTTTGATGAGTTAAATAAAGACGATGATGTTCGCGTCATCATTATTAAAGGTGAAGGAGATAAGGCATTTAGTGCAGGAGGGAATATCCCTGAATTTTTGGAAGTGCATCAAGAAGAATTATCACATCTTGCTGTAAACGTTGCAGCACCAGAACGTTCTCCAAAGCCTGTCATTGCTCAGCTTCAAGGCTATACGTTTGGAGTCGGTTTTGAAATTGCTATGGCATGTGATTTTCGAATTGCAGCAGACGACACATTATTAGCACTGCCTGAGATGAATCTTGGTATGATTCCAGGAAGCGGCGGAACACAAAGGGTGGCCAAAGCAGTAGGATTAACTCGCGCAAAAGACATGATTATGCGTGCACGAAGAATTCCTGCTGAAGAAGCGTATCAATGGGGCCTTATTACAAAGGTTGTTCCAAAGGAAGAACTAGAAAGCGCTGTCGATTCACTCGTTGAAGAGCTTGTAAACTTCTCTCCGCTTGCATTAAAAGTATGTAAACAAGTGCTCAATGCAGCCGAAGAAACACCGCTTAGTGCAGGAATTGAAATAGAAGGAAAAGCCTATGGATTGCTTCGCACTACAGAAGATTTCAAAGAAGGCGTCAAAGCATTCGTCGAAAAAAGAAAGCCGAATTTTAAAGGCAAATAATATTGAATTACGAATTATTCGTGCTCCCCAACTATAGTTGAGGGAGCATATAAAAAATAGTTATTTTCAGAAAATTCATAATAAAAGGGGGTATACGATGAATACCGAACGAAAAGGATTTACGAAACATTTAAATATTAACACAGTGAGCGCTGGTACACTTGCCGCTATTTTTGGATGTACTGGTCCAGCTTTAATTATTATTGGTGGAGCAGCAGACGGTGGTTTAACACATGCGCAGACGATCTCGTGGCTCTTTGCTGTTTATTTCTTTGGTGGATTGTTGGGGATTTATTTGGCTTTAAAATATCGCCAGCCGATTGCAGGAGCTTACTCTATTCCAGGTGCAGTACTTGTTGCAGGTGCATTATCACAGTTTTCTTTAAATGAAATAGCGGGTGCTTATTTTGTGGCTGGTGTCATTGTCTTACTACTAGGAATTACTCGTACAATCGGAAAGATAATGAACTGGATACCCGTTCCGATCGTAATGGGGATGATTGTTGGGGCCATGATCCGGTTTGGAACCGGAATGATTACATCTATTGAAAAAGCCCCATTGATCGCAGGGGTAGCAGTTCTCGTATACTTGCTATCAGTACGATTTATTAAAGTCATACCGCCAATTTTAACATCTTTCATTGTTTCTGTTATTTTAGTAGTAATCATGAACGAATTTCAAATTCAAGATCAGCAAAGTAGTTTTATTCTTCCACAAATTTTAATACCTTCATTTAGTCTTGAGGCAATAGTATCTGTTTCAATTCCGCTTGCTTTCTTAGTTATCGGAGCAGAAAATGCTCAAGCAACCGGTGTATTAATGGCTCAAGGATACAAGCCGCCTGTCAATGTTATGACAATAATAAGCGGAATTGGTGGGATGGTCACTTCTTTCTTTGGAGGACATAATGCAAATATTGCCGGTCCGATGACGGCCATTTGTGCTTCAGAGGAAGCGGGGAAAAATAAGGAAGGACGTTATGCATCTGTTGTGGTAAACGGTATTTTATTCAGTTTATTTGGATTACTTGCCGGCATCGTCGTACCGTTTGTAACGGCTCTACCATCTGTACTCGTTGGTACTATTGCTGGTCTAGCAATGATTAGCGTACTGGTGAACTCTTTACAAAGTGCTTTTTCTGAAACTAAATTTCAAGTTGGAGCGTTTTTCGCATTAATCATTGGTATGTCGGATATTAGTTTTTTTAATATTAGTTCACCGTTTTGGGCATTAGTTGGAGGAGTGTTGGTTTCCTTGTTAATCGAACCTCATCATTTTCAAAAAGAACATGAGGATAATTTTGATCTTCCTGAGAAAATGGATCATGCCATTTCTGAAACATTTTAAGGTGTTCAATTTCAAAATGACACAAATTAAAATCGCTTTCTAAAAATCGTTTAGGTTCTGCCTAAAAGATTGTTGTTTTACTATTTCTTTTTGATTGTCCTAGATAGTCGCAAAGCAGCAAATCTTACGAAAACAGCCTTTAAAAACAACATACAGGATAGGAAAAAGATCTGTTTTGAACAAGCCTATCGTACGATTGCTTTGAGACCTCCTTCTTAAAAATGTTCAAAAAGAAGGAGGTTAATTGATTTTATCCATAAATATTTACTCTACTTTATCATATTTTTCATGTTCCGAACTTATTCATTGCAACGCGAAACATATCGATCCCATTATTTTTAAATTCAGCTTAACAGCAAAGTCCGCGTTTGATCCTAATTATTTTGTTCGAACTTTCGATAATATTTGCTTAACCTTCTTTTTAACAAATCCTTTTGACTTATAAAAAATATCTTTTTCATGCTATTATTACTCTTTTCATCTAAAGATCGGCATTGATCATTCTTGATTATTTGCAATATTCCTCTTTTTCATCTTAATACATACACTTATTATTTATTATATGCCGACAATAAGTGAAATTTCTGCCTTTATTTTCACACATAATATCCAAACATTTCACTCATGAAAACATGATACACTCCATGGATTTGTAACAGGTTACATCAGTGTAAAATAAAAGCTATTCTCTAAAAGATTGTTGTTATCAATCATAGAGAAATATATATCATATGGTAAAATAAAGTAAAAAGGGGTAGTTTCAATGGGATTGCCAAAATGTTGTAAATGTAACTATCCATTTAGTTGGAGAAACATATTTCGTGCTTCGTTCAAATTTAGCCAAGAAATAAAGTGCCCTAAGTGTGGAACAAAAATGTATCCAACAATGAAATCAAGACAAAAAATGGGTATAGTAACTTTTGTACCATTGGTCATATCTTTTGCATTACAGGTATTTGGGCTTCCATTCAAGTTTACTATGTTGATATTTTTGTTGTTGTCAGTTTTGGGTATGATATTGCTGCCATTTTTATATTCGTTTGTCGATCATGAGGAGCCCTTTTGGTGAAAAAGGACGTATTGTTAAAGCTGATGATAAAAGGGTTTTTACGTAATCTTGATGATAGGGAGGAGTTTTATGGAGAATATTAGTGTGTAAAGTTTTTAGCTTCTCATCTTAATTCAATAATCCCGATTTTTCATCAAAAGGACGTCAGAACCGGTACCCCCGTATCGTCTGAAAAAAATCCCCGCATATAACTATAGTGTCAATGAGAGAAGCTGTCGTTTACGATTACGAGAAGAATTTTTTTGTTCAAAGAGATATATAAAAGAGGAATGAATATTTTCTAATAATATAAGGAAATTGAGGATCGAAAACAGTTCAGAAATCAATTCAATCTCTCAATTGCTCCTTCGAAATGAAAGAAAAAATGAGAAAGTAGGTTGGATCTATTTAAGCGATGCCTTTCAAAAACGAAAGAGGGTTTTTCCAAAATTTCTATTTTTATTGAGGAAGACGAAAAGACATTCGGACTGTTATCGAGGACATCGTTTGATCTCTACCGATTAGTAAGAGCAAAAAAGGATAGAAACGCAAAGTACGTTATGAGAAAAATCTCTACTCAACATCTTCTGAACTTGCGCAAAAAAAGTATGGTTAAAGATTACAAATAATCATTTGATTGTATTAAATGATCAGTAAACGAAACATCGTTGTTAAATTATGAAACGCAACAAAAGATAATCATCCGAAAATGGAAAAATCAGCGAAAATTATTCTGAATTATGTGATAGATTCTTAATAAATCAACAAAAAGTATCTATAACCGCTCTTGCGAATGTAGAGAGTGTCGAACTTTCTCCATTTGAGCGAAACATTGCATAAAGTGTTTTTAAACATCATACTCCAATTACCATGTGAATACATGAAAGTTGATGCGATTTATATCGAAATGACCGCAATATGGTATAATAATAGTTATATTTAAAATGAAGAAAGGAGCATACCGATGGCTGAAATTACAAATGAAATGATTTTGCAAGCGATTAAAGAACTGGCTGAGCAGCTAAAAAACCATTCAGAAGAAACGAATAACCGGTTTGAACAAATTGACCAACGATTTGAGCAGATTGATCGACGGTTTGAACAAATTGATCAACGGTTTGAGCAGATTGATCGACGGTTTGAACAAATTGACCAACGATTTGAACAAACCGATCAGCAGTTTGAACAAACGAAGCAGCAATTGGTCGAAATCAATGAGCGGCTCGACCAAGTTGAACAAAAGATCGAGGAGATGGACAAACAGCTCACTGATGTAGCAAACGGTCAAAAAATTCTTGTGGAAGATTTGTTTGAAAATAAGAAAGAAATCAAGCGAGTCAAAAATATTTTAAACATATATTAACCGCATTGATCTATTAAGCGTTTCTTTTTGGACAAAACCGTTAGATAAAAACAAAATGATGTCTGAAATTAGCTTTTCGCCTCCCTGTTTTCTTCAAAATAATGTCAAACTTCTTCGCTGTTTTTATTTAGCTTTATTCGTTCCTATTATTATCCAATTAATACTATCCCCGTTTTTAACACATAATCCCCGCAATAGGATCTGGCTTGTGCTGTCTACAGTGTGAGAAAAAAGACGCAACAAAGGACAAATCCCCATTCAAAAAACAGCGGCTGTCTCATCGGTTTAACGGCCATTGCGGCAGCCTCGTTATGCTTTCACCTTATTGATTAATTTTTATTATAAATGCAATAATTTTTTCTATCAGCGAAAGCAAAGATTGACATTAGCTTTAAGCGCCTCAGGCTTTTTACTTTCGGTACTTTCCATTCTTCCCTGTTTTGAAAATCTATTTACAACAAAGCAAATTTTTCCTATAATTATAACTAACTAATTAGTTAGTTATAAAAAAGGAGATTCTTGTTGGCTGTAAAAAAAGGCGAAGAGAGTATGAGAAAGTTATTTCAAATGCCTGAAGAGCTTTTTTCGGAAAAAGGGTTTTCAAAGTATCAAAAGGAGCGAATTTGTTGCAAAAACAGGCTTAACGCAAGCTTTATTTTACTTTAATTTCAAGAGTAAGGAAGATATCTTTCAACAAATATTTCAAAATTTTGATCAACAGTTAATAAAACTAAGGGATGTTGGAAAAATCTGTTGAACTATCGCTATCGGATGTCAAAGTTTTGTAAGATTGATATGTTCAATAACAAGCGATTCGGAATTGTAAAAGAAAAAATTGACACATGGGTGGCGCCAGAGTCAATTGTTACTATTACATCGATATTTATTAACAGGAGAAAAAGTAAAGTAGGACAGATGTTTTTGGGCGGAATTCAAAATCGTTCGAAAAGCGGTGATTGAAATGGTATTAGATTGGTTGGATTCTCAACTTCATTTGATTAGCGTGCTTTGGTTATTTCCCATTTTGTTTATGTTTCATGATTTCGAAGAGATTCTTACGGTGGAGAAGTGGACCAAACAGAACAAGGAACAAGTTCTTGCGGTTTTACCTAAATCAATACGAAAATATTTTTATAGCAGCTTTCAGATGACAACTGTTCAATTTGCGTACGATGTATTTTGGATTTTCCTTACCATTACAACAGCAACATGTTTAGCCGTCATTTTCTCTTTTTACTATATTTTTTTAATGTTACTGTTTATCTTTTTTGCCCATGTGTTCACACATTTAGGGCAAGCACTCTACCTAAGGAAATACACTCCTGGTGTAATCACTTCCATCATTCTAGTGTTGCCCTATTCTTCATATACCTACTATCGATTGCTGAAAGAACAAGTCATAAGCGGAACAGATATATTGTGGAGTACTATTGGAGCTTTCATCATCGTGCCAATATTATTTCTGTTTCTGGTGAATGAAAGAAATAAAGCTACAAAAAAAATTGAGGAAGATGGTGCCGACAAGAATTTTTTGTTGTAAGATAGATTTGAAGTTACACGATTAACTGTAGGCGGGTAACTTTCATATAAATATACCCCAAAATGTGCAGAGTATTTTATCGAAAAACTTAAGAAAGATCAAATTAATACAATTGTTGTACAGGAAATCGAACAGGAATCCGAACCAAAAGTTCGGAAGGAAAAACGGACAGAACGCAAGAAATGGAAAAAAAACTTTAAAACTGATTCAAGAAAATTTTTTACCTCGACTAGCCCAATACAAGGAACAGGATGAAATCTTTGGCGACACAAGTGTATAATCTCGATCTACTTTTTCCTCGTTCTTAGGTTCTACGATTAATGTACCGTATAATCCCTTGTCCACTTGTTTCGCGCTTTCTTGATGGGAATGATACCAATACGTTCCTGGTACAGTAGCTGTAAATTCATACGTAAAGGTTTCGCCCGGTTTGACTGCATCCATTGTGATCCCCGGAATTCCGTCCTTACTATTTGGAAAAGGGTAGCCATGCCAATGAATCGTAACCTGTTCCGGTAATTCATTTTTCAAATTGATTTTAACAGTCTCCCCCTGTTTAATACTCATTTGCGCTCCGGGAACCGATCCATCGTACGTATAGACCGGAAGTTTTACTTTATCATTTATTTGTAATAATGCTTCCTTAGCAGTAAGATTAATCTCTTTACCGGATAAAACTTCTGTATTTGTTACCAAATTCAGTTGCTCATTGACTTCAGAGGTTTTGGATGTTTTTTCCTCATTTTTATTCATGTTTGACATATCGTGTCCTTGCATAGAACTGTGCGAAGCGTTATTTGAGCAGGCTGCACTAATCGCAACGACTCCCGCTAAAATGGTTCCAAACAATAATTTTTTCATGTATTTTCCTCCATAAACTTTCATCATAAAAAATAAATGTGCAAAATTTATGGAGAAAGAGTTATATAAATAATTTTCCACAAAGTAATTTAGAGAAAATAATTATTCGATGTTAATGGAGGATATGAAACAAAAAAGACAAACCACTATCTATAACCGGTTAATTGTGGTTATAGGTAATAGCTTGTTTGCCCATTTGTATCCAAGCGTTTATAAATTCAGACTTAGGTGCTTTTTTATTTTTCGTACCTGTCAACGGGTCATTAAAATAAATATATTGCTCATCATATCCGGTGATTAACACGGAATGCTCCCAGTATGTAATTTTTAAAGGACCTTGCGGGGTCTGCCATTCAATAAATTCAGAAGGAGGAAGTACACGAAAGGTTGTGTTAGTAATAACCCAAACTGGAGTACCTTTAGACAAATATTTATATATTTCTTCAAATGACTGTCCTGTTAAATCAATGATTTGGTTAGGTAAATAACTCTCGGCTAATTCTTTTATAGGTTTATGATAGACACCGTATCCCGGTTTCTTTTTTGTATACATGTCACCAACAAACCCTTCATTTGGATGTCCATAAAATACTTTTCCATTATGTATTCGATAAGGAGTTGGGTTTTTCTTTATTTGCTTCGCTAGTGTCATCTTGTCTACTTTGATTCCCGCGTGATTCAAAAGCATTGCCAGACTTGTTACCTCGCACCCCCTTGGTAGTTCTGGAAGTTGCGAGAGAAGGGGGGCATCAATGAGAGCTGATTTAACCGGGACTTGTTCTTTTGAATTAGATGACGAATTTCTCTCTTCAACTTTATTTTTATATGATGTTTTCTGTACTTGATTTTTTATAGCATCGATCATATTTTCAGAATTTACATAATGGACAAATAGAGTTAAAAACAATAGGAAAAAAGCGGTATAGAACCCTATAGCTAGTTTATATAACTTTTCATTGGTTGGCTTTCGTAAAAGAAAAATAGAAAGTGAAACAATCATAAAGGCTAAAAAAAGTATAATCCCTAACATGACAGCTGCACCCCTTTGTTAAACTTGCTGTTTTTATATTATCAACTAAATATGCAGAAACAATGGAGGTGATTCTTATCATGTAATTATGTAACAATTTCGAAAAAATCCATAATTTTTCCACATTTTATTGTTATAATCAGTAGCATTGCATTAAGTTAATTTTAATTTGTCAAGCCCAATTTTATGTTAAATTTCATCTTTTTGGATATAAAAAAACTCCTTATAATTAGGATTGGCAGTCCTATCCAAATCCTAAGAATAAGGAGAAACCATTATGGATAAGAATACCACAGAATCCACAATAAATGAACTATTTAAAGAGATCGATCCAATAACTTTTTCAAAACTAATTAATGTGATTGACGTTGACAAATACATTAAAAAATTAACGGCGTATAAGTTTTTACAACTTTGTATCATCGCTCAGTTAAACGAATTGGAAAGCTTAACAAAATTGGCCAAACATTTGAAAGACAAGGAAGAGTTGCAGACATATCTGGAATTTGATGCAATTAGTACTTCGCAACTTTCTCGCAAATTAGGCCAATTATCCCCTCAACTGTTTGAAAAAGTATTTAAATATCTGGTCTTAAAGATCCAAGGGCAAATGAAAAATGCCCCGATCATCCGAAACATTGGTCGTCTTCTGGTCATTGATTCTACCACGATGAGCATGAGTTTGAGCCAATATCCATGGGCAACTTTTCGTAAGACAAAGGCTGGTGTTCGACTCCATTTAAAGGTTGTTGTAACGAAGGATATCACTGTTCCGGATCAAGGGATTATCTTACCCGCGAAACATGCCGATCGCACACAGATGGACGAACTCATTGAAATCGATCCAAATGCGATTTACTTGTTTGATCGAGGGTATGTCGATTACAAACAGTTCGACCGCTTATGCCGAGAAGGGGTGCGATTCATTACCCGGCTTAAAAAGAACGCAGAGATTGAAGTTTTATCGGAACGGATTCCCAATCCAGAACGTTTGATTTATAGGGATCAGATTGTCATTTTAGGAAATGACCGTAATCATACCAAAATGACTCATCCTCTCCGATTGATCGAAACGGTCGACAGCGAAGGGAATCCCGTGATCATCATAACCAATTGCTTTGATCTTTCTGCGGAAGAGATTGCAGATTTATACCGATATCGCTGGAAGATAGAGACCTTCTTTAAATGGATGAAACAGCACCTTAAGATAAAAAGATTTTATGGAAAAAGTCAAAATGCCGTTTACAATCAAATTTGGATCGCCCTAATCACCTATTGCTTACAGGCCATGCTCCAATTAAAAGTGAATCACGATGGTCCTTTATTAGAGATCAAGCGAACTTTACAGAATCTGCTTTTTAAAGGTTTTGACTGTTTTGTTCGCTCCCTTTTTAAAAAGCCAATTCGAACGTCCAACGGTCGGAAAAAATACCATTGGGAAAAAGATTTTGAAACCATCGTGTACCAATTTGAAGAAGGGGAGGTGGAACACCTAGACGATTTAGTTTATGATCCAATGTTTCTGTAATATATTACCAAATTGTGGAAATGGACTGCCGATTAAGACGTCATTGTCCTTTTAAGCTTGCTTAGAAAGATTGTATGTCTGAATATTCAGTTACATGAAATAACTGGAATTTTTATTGAGCTTGACAAACATTAAATTTTTTTATGCAACGCTACTGTGTTATAATATATTAAAGGAATGAAAATATCGCAAGCAGGTTTCAGGAGGAATAATTAAAGTTCATTATAGGAACCTATAGATGGTATAAAAATAGAGTTTGTTACATTTAAATAAGATCAAAATATTATATTTTGCTAACCCAAGTCTTGATACAATCTATAAAATTTAAATTTGATAAAGTGAGGGAATAGCAATATCATGTGCGGTTTTATTTGTAGTATTCATGATCATCCAAGAATCATTGATGAAAAATGGAAAGAAACGTTTCAAGAAATGAATGATATCATTACTCATCGCGGTCCTGATGATGGTGGTTATTTTTTTGATGAATATGTGAATTTTGGATTTCGACGTTTGAGTATTATCGATCTTGAGACAGGGCACCAGCCATTGTCCTATGAAAATGAACGATATTGGATCATATTTAATGGGGAAATCTACAACTATGTGGAATTGCGAGAAGAATTGCTTGCAAAGGGATATAAATTTACTACTCATTCCGATACAGAAGTCATTATTGCTCTTTATAGTGCTGAAAAAGAAAAAGCTGTAGAAAAGCTTCGAGGTATGTTTGCTTTCGTCATCTGGGACAAACAAGAGAAAACGATTTTTGCGGCACGTGACCCGTTTGGCATAAAACCATTTTTCTATATGGAACAGGGCGACCGTACGTTTTTTGCTTCCGAGAAGAAAAGTATTTTGCTCGCTCTTAAAAATGATTTATTAGACTATGATTCACTGCAGCATTATTTAACATTCCAATATGTACCTGAACCAATGACGATGTCTGATGGTATTAAAAAGTTAGAACCGGGTCATTATATTAAGAAAAAAATCGGTGAAAAATTAACCATTCATCGCTATTGGAAAGCCAAATTCCAACCTATCATCAAATCAGAAGATGAACTTGTCAAAGAAATTCGCAACGCGCTGTTCGATTCCGTGCAAGTGCATATGCGCAGCGATGTGCCGGTAGGTTCTTTTTTATCAGGAGGAATTGATTCATCCTTCATTGCAGCGATTGCGAAACAATTTAACCCTCATATCAAGACATTTTCTGTCGGCTTTGATCGGGAAGGATTCAGTGAAATTGATGTGGCAAAAGAAACAGCGGACAAGTTAGGCGTTGAGAATATTAGCTATGTCATTTCACCAGAGGAATATATGGAGGAATTGCCGAAAATTATGTGGCATATGGATGATCCACTTGCCGACCCTGCTGCAGTGCCGCTTTATTTTGTCGCCCGGGAAGCAAGAAAGCATGTAACGGTCGTTCTTTCCGGTGAGGGAGCAGACGAGCTGTTTGGGGGTTATAATATTTATCGTGAGCCGCAGTCATTGGAACTCTTTGAGCGAATGCCAAATGCAGTTAAATCAGCCTTGAGAGTGATTGCAGGAATACTCCCGGAAGGAATAAAAGGAAAAAGTTTTATTGAGCGTGGTACAACACCCATGGAAGAACGATATATCGGCAATGCGAAAATGTATAGCGAGGCAGAAAAACAAAAGCTGCTAAAAGGATATAAGAGGGGATTAGAATATACAAATATTACAGCTCCTTTTTATAGAGAAACAACCCATTATCCTCCTGTAAACCGGATGCAATATATTGATATTCATACATGGCTGCGTGGCGATATTTTATTAAAAGCGGACAAAATGACAATGGCCCATTCATTAGAATTGCGGGTTCCATTTTTAGATAAAGCAGTGTTTGAAGTAGCGGCAAAAATTCCTCCAGAGATGAAGACAGCAAATAATACGACGAAATACATTTTGCGCAGAGCAGCGGAGGGTATTGTGCCAGATCATGTTTTACATCGAAAAAAATTAGGGTTTCCCGTGCCAATACGTCATTGGTTGAAAAACGAAATGTATGACTGGTCGAAAAATATTATAAAAGAAAGTGCAACAGATCATTTATTTAATAAAAATCTATTGTACCGTTTACTAGACGAGCATTGTAGCGATAAGGCAGATCACAGCCGAAAAATTTGGACCGTTCTTATCTTTATGATTTGGCACCAAGTATATGTGGAAAAGAAATACGATTTTACAAATGTATATAAAAAAGACAAGCAGCTGCTATCAATCTAATTTGATTAATTTGTGATTTCCTGTCTTCTTATTTGCACCCAAGCTTCTAAAATTCAGCTTTTGGGTGCTCTTTTATTTTTCGTACCTGTCAACGGATTATTAAAATAAATATGTTAATCATCATCCCATCAAGGAATTACAAGATCAGATTATTACATGCAATCAATGAAATAATTGTAAGCGTAAAATAGTCCACACCTACCTTTAGATGTGGACTATTGTTATGATTTATTTAGCTTTTATTAGGAACACGACATTCTTCTGGAATTGTTGTGGACCAAGGAAGGAGTTGATCTAATTTTTCTTTGTCAGTCAGATTAATATTTGGAAGCTGTTCAAATAAATATTTAAGGTAATTGAATGGGTTTAATCCGTTTTCCTTCGCAGTCTCCACAATGCTATAAATGATTGCGCTGGATTTAGCCCCCTTTATGGTATTGCTAAACAGCCAGTTTTTCCTCCCGATTACAAACGGTTTAATGGATCGTTCTGCGCGGTTGTTATCAATTTCTAAACGACCATCCTCTAAAAAAGCTACTAAACGGTCCCATTGATTACGACAATATTTAATGGCTTGCCCAAGTGCACTTTTTGGCAACACTCTTGGGGCTTGTTCATGAAGCCATGCCAAAAAAGCCTCCAATACCGGTTGGCTGCGTTCTAAACGTTTCTTATAACGTTCTTCAGGACTAACGTCCTTTAAATCCCGTTCTATCGAGAAAAGTTGGTTACAGAATGCAAGACCTTCTTTGGCTTTAACGTGAGTAGTTTTAGCCGATTCAGGAAGAGCCTGCAAAGCTTCTGTGAATTTACGTCTGGCATGAGCCCAACAACCGACCAGACTGACATCAGGGATTCCGTTATAACCGGCATACCCGTCCACATGTAAATATCCACGGAAACCTTCCAAAAATCGTAAAGGATGTTTGGATGCACGGGTTCGCTGGTAGTCATACAAAACAATTGGAGGCCCCATTCGTCCTGTCCGATAAAGCCACATAAATGATTTGGAAGTCGCTCGTCGGTCAGGTTCTGAAAGAACCTGTAAGGTGGTCTCATCCGCATGGAGGATATCCTGATTCAATAGATGGTTACGCATTCGGTCGTAAACAGGACTCAACCAGGTGTCGGCTCCATACAAAATCCAATTGGATAAAGTTTGCCTGGAAATGAATATGCCAAATCGCTCCAGATGTTTTTCCTGGCGATACAAAGGCATACTTTCAACGTATTTCTGCGTCATCGTATAAGCCATTGACGATGGAGATGCCAGACTTCCCGGAAAAACAGGAGCCGGCATTTTCGCCGTGACAATAGGCGTTTCTATTTCATGGCGTTCACAATGACGGCAACTATAAACATATTGGACATGCTTTTTCACTTTTACTTGTGCTGGAATAACTTCTATTTCTCTGCGTACTTGCGTACTCATTTCGTGTAGAGGTCCAGCGCAACACGAACAAACCTGTTCCTCAGCTGGCAAACGGTATTCCACCGTTTCAGTAGGCAGGTTTTCTAGTTTTTCATCTCGACGATTTCGCTCCTTCTTGCGTGTATATGTAATGGTTTCAATCGTCGGTTCTTCATCATCAGGATTTGCGGTAGCTTCAGCTTCATTGAAAAGGGACAGTTGGTCTGAATTGGTCTTCTCACTGGAAGAACCAAAACGACGTTGTTGACTTAACCGAAATTGCTCCTCATACCATTTTAGCTTCGCTTCCAAAGCTTCCTTTTCTATTTCAAGCTTTTCGTTACGCGCTTTATAGTATTCAATTGTTTCCTGAATTTTTGTGTCCGTGTTTTTCATAGTTCCAGTATACGCAAAAGAATCCGGCTTGACCAGTCGGATTCTCAAGTTTTTTAATTTCATAGAATCGTGCGTGCTTTCACTGTGGGATGGGCTTGTTTTTGTTCGATGGATAAGCCATCTAATAACCAGCGTAGCTGACGAGGACTGATATCCATCGGCACTCCTTCTTGTTCAGATGGCCAGTTGAAAGTTCCTCTTTCTAATCTTCGATAATGGAGCCAAAACCCATTATTATCCCACTGTAGAATTTTAAGTTTATCCCTTTTCCGATTACAGAAAACAAATAAACAAGGGGAAAATGGATCCAAATCGAAGCATTCTTTGACGATGACTGCGAGACCATCAATCGATTTCCGGAGATCGGTGCTTCCACGTGCAAGGTACACTCGTTCAAAAGTAAGCGTAAAATAATCCCCACCTTTTAATGATAGGGATTAAATACTATTATTGTGATAAGTTATTAAAAACCCGACAATTCAAAGGAATTGTTTTGGACCAAGGAAGTAGTTGATCAAGCTCATCCATATTGCTTATATCCATATTGGGAAGCCTTTCAAATAAGTAGCGAAGATAATAAAATGGATTTAATTTATTCTCTTTTGCTGTCTCCACAATACTGTAAATGATTGAGCTGGCCTTAGCTCCTTTCGGAGTATTGCTAAAAATCCAGTTCTTCCTTCCGATCACAAATGGTTTAATGGATCGTTCACTTCGATTATTATCGATTTCTAATCGTCCATCCTCTAAAAATGCCACGAGTTTTTCCCATTGGTTGAGGCAGTATGTAATGGCTTGACCTAATAGACTCTTTGGTAAAACATTGCTTTTCTCTGTTTTTAGCCATGCTGAAAAAGCCTCCAACAATGGTTGGCTGTGTTTAAGTCGTTTTTTATATCGTTCTTCTGGTGTACATTCTTTCAAATCACGCTCGATGGCAAATAGCTGATTACAGAAATTGAGTCCTTCCCGAGCTGTGACTGCTGAATGACGTTTGGATTCAGGAAGTACGTTTAAAGCCTCATCGAACTTTCTGCGGGCATGAGCCCAACATCCAACTAATGTTACGCCGGATACCTTATGGTATCCTGCATATCCATCGACATGCAGGTATCCTTTAAACCCTTTTAGGAATTCTTTGGCATGTTCTCCTGCTCTAGTTTCCTGATAGTCATAAAGGACAAGTGGTGGATCCTCTCTTCCAGTCCGATAAAGCCACATGTAAGATTTCGATGTGCTTGACCTTCCAGGTTCATGTAAAACCTGAACAGTTGTTTCATCCGCATGTAGAATGTCTTTAGAGAGGAGATGCTCTTTCATTCGTTGATAAATTGGCGCAAGCCATTTTTCGGCACCATAAAGCATCCAATTGGCCATGGTTTGCCTGGATAAGATCACACCTAATCGTTTGAACTGTTGTTCTTGGCGATATAGAGGTAGCCCCTCTACATATTTTTGATTCATAATATATGCCATGCTTGACGGTGAAGCTAAACTTTTTGGATACACAGATTTTGGGGCAGGTGCTGTAACGATTGGTGTCTCTATTTCATTACGCTCACAATGACGGCATCCATAGACATATCGAACGTGTTTTAAAACTTTGACTTGAGCCGGAATAATCACTAATTCTTGTCGTACTTCTGTGCTCATTTCGTGTGTTTTTTCACCGCAACACGAACAGACCTGCTCTTCTTCGGGTAAACGATATTCAATCGTTTCCATAGGCAGGTTTTCAAACGTAGCTTGACGTTGACCACGTTTCTTTTTACGACGATATGTAATTGTTTCAACAGTTGGCTCTTCGGCTTTTACATTAGACTCTACCTCTGCTTCATTGAATAAAGGTAGTTCTAATTGATTAGGATTTGTTTTTTCGCTTGAAGAGCCAAATTTTCGTTTTTGACTAAGACGATACTGTTCTTCATACCATTGTAATTTCGCCGTCAATTCAACGATTTGCTGTTGAAGTTTTTCAATTAATTCAAATGGGTTTTGGGTAGGATTCTTTAAATTTTTCATCATGTAGTAATAATTCGACGGTTTTAGCTATTTTCCTCCAAGGTTTTTGTTAAAAGTAAAAAATTCATATAACTGTTCTAGCCTTTACTTCTGGGTGTGCTTTCTTTTGCTCCATTGCAAGACCATCCAATAACCAGCGTAATTGCCGATAACTAATTTGTATCGTTCCAGTGTCATTTTCATTTGGCCATTGAAATTTTCCTTTTTCCAATCGACGATAATAAAGCCAAAAACCATTATAGTCCCAGTGAAGAATTTTTAATTTATCTCGCTTTCGATTACAGAACACAAAATAGCTTGATGAAAAGGGATCTAAATCAAATCCCTCTTTCACCAAAGCAGCTAATCCATCAATGGATTTTCTCAAATCAGTACTTCCTTTTGCCAAGTAAACTCGTTCAGCTCTTGTACCAACTAACATGTTGATTTCAACGTCCTAACCACTTCTGAAAGAAAGGCCGGATCGAAACCAGGTTTTACTTCAATTGAAATCCCACTAATTTCAATCCGTAATGAATTTTCAACTGTTTGTGAATGATCTTCTAGGGTAACGGATGCCCATTTTGTAGACTTTCCTTGATTTTTTATTGGATTTTCAATTTTTCTTAACCAGTATTTAAACTGGTGAATACTCCATTGATTTTCCTTGCACCAGTTTACTTGAGTTTGACCGCTTTTACGATAGTCAGCGATTCGTTGTTCCCAAACCTTTCGTAATTCAGGATTCTTAGGCATAAAAAAACCTCCTTCAATTTCATCTTGAGGAGATTATCTCATGAAATTAGCACATCAAGAAGGTGTGCAAGATTTGACGCTTACCTATAATTTGAATCTTTAAATGTAGTAGCAATACTCGAAGGTAAAGGCATTTTTTCAATTTCCTCTACCTGATTGTCAATACGAGTTGAGTAATCTTTTCCTTTTTCAACTGTTTTTTTACCAGTACCCTTAGGAAATTATAAAAATGTACTTTATAAATGGGCGGCAGTTTCACTAACCATCACCCATTATATCAACTGACTTTCCGTTCAGGCATGATATAAGCGTGATGTTAGTCTAAAAATTGGACACGGAGAACAGGGAGATTATAATAAACTTAATTACAATAGGTTCGAGGTGTTCAATCATGAAAAAGAGAACATTTGATCAAGAATACAAGATTCAAGCTGTTGAGTTATGCTTGGAGGGGGACAAGTCCATCGCCCAAGTGGCAAAAGAACTAGGTTTGGCTTACAACACTCTTCATCGTTGGGTCAAAGAATACAAAGAAAGCAATGGAACAAGCTTTGTAGGTTCAGGCAACATCAAGCCACAAAATCAAGAAATCATCGAGTTACGCCGTCGCAATCAAGAGTTGGAGGAGGAATTAGCGATCCTAAAAAAGGCGTTAGGCATCTTCACCAGAAGTAATTTACGCCTTCATTTTTCAACACCATAATGAATTTCTTGTTGTGAAGATGTGCCAAGTTTTCGGTGTTTCAAGAAGTGGGTATTACGACTGGCTCAAGCGTGTGAAAAGTAAACAGAAAGAACGAAAAGAACAACTCACTCAACAAATTCGAAATGAGTATCTAAAGTCCCGTAAGATTTACGGAAGCCCAAAAATTACGCAAGAACTACGCAAACAAGGGATTCGTGTTTCTCAAAAGAATGTCGCTCGCATCATGAGCGAAGAAGGCTTGAGATCCATTACCGTCCGTAAATTCAAAGCCACTACGAACAGTAACCATCCTTACAACGTATATGCCAATCTATTGAAACAGAACTTCCAAGCAACGGCTCCTAATGAAATATGGATGGCAGATATTACGTACATTCCTACCGACGAAGGCTGGTTGTATTTAGCGAGTATCATGGATTTATATACTCGTAAGATTGTAGGATGGTATATCGATACACGAATGACGAAAGAGTTAGTCATCAAAGCGTTACAACGGGCTCTAAACAGCGAAAAACCAACGGGACGAGTGATTCATCATTCGGATCGTGGAAGCCAGTATGCTTCGAATGACTATCAGCGACTTTTACAGGAACATCATTTTCAAGTGAGCATGTCGAGACGTGGGAACTGTTACGATAACGCTTGTATAGAGTCATTTCATAGCCTCATCAAGAAAGAGTGCATTTATCTGAATCGATTCCGTACGCGAAAAGAAGCGAAACAAGCCATTTTTGAGTACATCGAATGCTTCTACAACCGCAAAAGAAGTCATTCAGCCCTTGGCTATGTATCGCCATGTGAATTTGAAGCTGCATATTACGCTAACCAGAGAAAAGTAGCTGCCTAAATTCAGCTATTTCTCTCTGTTTAACGTGTCCGTTTTCTTGACATAACACCACATAGAGTTTAAAATTTACTTTATCTTTTAAAAACTCCAAAACTAATGCTCTCATTGTCTTCGTTGTTCAAATAATCTACAACCATTAAAGTCTCTTGCTTAATGCCAATCCAAGTATAATTTCTTTTTAATAACTATCTTCAAATAGGCAATGAAATACTGTTACCTTTTCCTCTCTAAGTTCTAACGAAATATTAGGTACTTCTATTTCTAATAAGCTTTTTTCAAGAACTTCTATCCCCTCATTCTCTAATAATTTCAAAATATCTTTGCCGATTCGTTCTGTTTCTTCATCGAATGGCTGGTATTGTTCTTGCATTTCAATCTCTCCATCAACATATTCATACCTAACATATTTTATTGCTGCGAATGGAGCAATTGCCGAAATATAAACCAATAATCCGTTTAAATAAGTGTGTTCTCTGATATATGCTCTAAATTCATCCGTACCAATTTTTATCTTAGGATGGATCGAAGGCATAATATATAATGTGAAACATTTTGAATAATTAAAATCTGTTAAATTCTCAACGTTTATTCCTTTTATTTCATGAGTGATTTTATTAGCCCAAACATTAGTATCGACATAATTCAATAAAACATATCCAAAATCACCATGGTGATATAATTGTTCAATTGTATTTAATACATTTTGTTTCATGATATACCTCCGTTATTTTACTGGGTAACCATGGATGTTTCCTTTTTTATCCATATGAACTTTTACTCTAGTTTCTCCATTCACCCCAATTGGTTTGTGAAAGTCATAAATTTTAACACTACCATCTGGCTTAACTACAGTTCCCTTTACCCATGCTTCTTGAGTCAATTTAACTCCATCTTCTCCTTCTGGCCATTGAGTTTTCTTACCAGGCATACTATTAGGATGACCTAAAACATGCTTTCCTTGCTTACCAGCATCTACTTTTGGTGCTCCCGGAACGCCTGCATCCACCGTCCCTTGGCTTGGTAGCTTAACAGTTTTACCCGTACCCTTAGTGCCAAGTTCAACGCCATCGTTGCCTGCTTTACTTCCGCCTAAATTTACCCCCGTCTTCTCACTTAGATAAGCTCGAACTTTATTCTCCAATCCTTTGGTGTTTTCGGGCGGAACCTTAACATTCCCAACCCCTTCTATGGCCAATCCCATTTGCCGGCTTGGCAGGAGGTGTCTTAAGTTTGTTGCGGCGTTGTCTACGAACCGACCGACTTGCAACGAACCTTTTTTTGCACCGGTTTTTAAATGCTGCGTCATTTCTTTCGTCCATGCCTTGGCACTCCTGATGCGGGCCAATATGCTGTTTTCCGCATGGACAACCAGGTCGCAGGCACGTTGTGATTTCTGGTGCAATCCAGCTTTCAAGCTTGTAAATAGCTTGGGATCCATTGCTTCTAGAAGAGGTGCGAACCGGGCGGCACTGCTGAATTTCGAAAGCGCGCTGATGCCAGGGACGATATCCAATGGGGCGAGGGCACCGCGGAATACTCTTTCGCCTGTTCCCAGTTCCCTCCCTGAAATCCAGTCTTTTCCGGAAACGGCCGAGCTTAATTCCAGTGTACCATAGGCCATGCCCAATGCCATCCCTGCCGGCGGACAAATAAATGAGACGCCGACAATCACGACGAGCGCCGCTATTTGCCCCCAGAATTCTTTATTCAACTGTCCTTCTTTGATCGATTCATACTGAAAAGCATGGGAATTCAATGTCGTCTGTATATATTCTTTTTTCGAAAAGTCATGGCGGGTGTTCAGTTCTTTCCATGAGGCGTATTCCCGTTCCATTAGCCTGGCATAGTAGTTGCTGCCGCTGAACAGATCTTCCAGTCCAACTTCCGCTTTCGGCACTTCGATCGTCTCCTGTGAGCCATAAGTTCCTGGAACGACGATTATTTCTTTAACACCGATGTGGTTTTTCGTCTTGATCTTTGATATCGATAAGTCGCGCATCGCTTCGACAAAAGCATCGATATCTTGATAAAACGGCTCATCGATGGTGCGGTCGACAATATCTCCGATGCGGCCGCTAAAGCGGTGCATGACAAGAAAATCCTCATATAAGCTTTGATATTGGCTTTTGCGATCGGTATGGGTGAAAGAGATGACACCATCGCTGTCATATTTGGCTATGTCTGACTGGGCGTCTTCCAAAAGATCGCTGATATCTTTTAAGTTGTCGATCATGCCTTTTCCCCATGCGCCAAGGCCGATCAGATCGCCAATGCCTTTCTTGGTCCTTTCCCATTCTAAGGTATATAGTTGACATTCACTGTATCCATGCCTCCGATTGAAACGAAATGGATTCCATCAAGTGGAAAAGCTTTTTGTTTCATTATAAGACAGATAAAGGAATTTTTAGTAAATAGAAATGAAAAAAGGGAATTTTAAGAAAAAACTACCAAGAGGTTTCTAGATTATTTTCTTATTTAGGTAATAGAGACCAATCATATTGTCTTAAAATAAAAATCCCCCTTAAAATTTGAAGGGGGATAAATGATTCTGTTTTGCAGGTAATCTTGACGGCAGCTTGTCGTCGATTTTTTGGTTTTATAATATGTTTGTTGGCGTATTTTTTGTTTAAGATAAAAATAAATTTTTTGCATTCTATTAGACTATGATTTATCCTACTACTACACCTTGACAGGGTGGAGGTCACTGGTTCGAACCCAGTCGGAATCATCGAGATGAAAAGTCATAAATCCTTGAGATAAGGGCATTGACCTATTTAATGTTCAAAAGTTGAGAGTCGATCGAGTAGTGGAAACAAAAGATTGATTATTGAATCACCCGCCAAAGTGATGGAAAGGTGCGTAAAAATGTTAGGGGAAAGTAATGGAATGGCGTTTAAAAGTGATTGAATCCCTAGCCAAAGTGATGGGAAAGTGCTTAAAAGTGATTGAATCCCTAGCCAAAGTGATGGGAAAGATCCCAGAAGTGATTTAAATCCCCAGCAAAAGTGGAGGAATCAATCGATCCTAGAAGTAACCTATCAAATTTGCAGCAATCGGTGAATGACCGAGTGCTTTATTATTCGGAACACAAGGATTTTAAATCTCGAATGCTTATTTTGTTACCCCATGCATTAAAAATGGGTTTAATATTATAATAAAAAAAAGAGAACTCATTTTTGAGGTGGACTAGGAATGAATAAAACTATTGCAGATATAGCAAAAATTTCGGGAGTTTCCAAAAGCACTGTATCTCGCTACTTAAATGGTGGATCTGTTAGTGAAGCAACAAAAAGAAAAATTGAACTTGCCATTAAAGAAACAGGATATACACCTAATCCTTTTGCACAAAGTTTAAAGGCTAAGAAAACATATTTTATTGGAACGATTGTTCCGCGATTAGATTCCTATGCAGCATCGCATACTTTAATTGGGATTGATGAACAATTAAAAGAGTTGAATTTTCAATTATTAATATCCAATACGAATCAGCAAATTGAACGTGAAATTGAAACGATTTATAGCTTGGCTAGTCAAAAAGTTGCGGGAATTATTTTACTTGCTACTCAAATTACACAAGTACATTTAGAGGCATTTGAAAAGGTGAACATCCCGATTCTTCTTGTTGGTCAAGAACATCCTGATGTACATAGTCTGATTCATAATGATTTGGAAGCAGGCTATGCAATTGGAAAATATGTATTAGAGAAAGGGCATCGAAAAATTGCTTACTTAGGTGTTACCGAAAAGGATGTAGCAGTTGGAGTAAGAAGAAAGGAAGGATTTAAAAGGGCAATAGCAGAAGCGGAAGGATGTGAGGTTCGTTATTTTGAAACAGGTTTTAATATGTTTGCTGCTCAACAAAGAGTAACAGAAATGCTAGAAGGATTTCAGCCAACTTGCATTGTGTGTGCAACGGATAATATTGCTCTCGGTGCTTTAAGGGCAGCACAATTAAAAGGATTGAGCATTCCAAAGGATGTTTCTATTACAGGTTTTGGAGGATATGATGTGACGGAAATTATTCACCCAGGGCTAACAACAGTAAAACTGTTTTTTAAAGAGGCTGGAAAGATGGCAGCGCAAAACATTGTAAAGCTTGTCAATGAGGAGTCAGTTCCAAAAAGAACATTATCAAAATATGAAATTATTGAACGAGAAAGCGTTGACAGCATCATTCCTAATGACTTATAATCATACTGGAACCGGTTCCATTTCATAAAGTTTGGAACCGGTTCCTAAATCGCAAAAAATGGAACCGGTTCCACTGAATAAATGGGGGAGGAAGCTATGAAATACGATCAAATCGCAAAAGAAATTTTAGAAGCTCTTGGTGGAAAAGATAATATTTCTGCTGCAGCTCACTGTGCGACACGTTTACGTCTAGTTTTAAATGATGAAAGTAAAATAAATCAAGAAGCGCTTGACAAAATGGACGATGTAAAAGGAACTTTTTCAACGGGTGGACAGTTCCAAATTATTTTAGGGTCAGGTACAGTTAACAAAGTTTATCAAGAATTGACCAAATTAACTGGACTTCAAGAAATGTCTACAAAAGATGTGAAAGATGCTGGAGCGAAAAAATTAAATCCAATTCAACGTTTAGTGAAGCTACTTTCTGATATTTTCGTTCCGATTATTCCTGCCATTGTTGCTGGCGGTCTTTTAATGGGAATTAATAACGTATTAACGGCAAAGGATCTATTTATTGAAGGTAAGTCCCTCATTGATGCTTATCCAGAAATAGCGGACTTAGCAGCACTTATTAATACATTTGCCAATGCGGCATTTGTCTTTTTACCAATTTTAATTGGTTTCTCCGCTACACAGCGCTTTGGTGGTAACCCGTACTTAGGAGCTACTTTAGGTATGTTAATGGTTCACCCTGATTTATTAAATGGTTGGGGTTATGGTAGCGCCTTAGCGAACGGTGAAATTCCAGTTTGGAGTATTTTCGGATTTGAAATTGAAAAAGTCGGTTATCAAGGGACCGTATTACCTGTATTAGCATCATCCTTTATTTTAGCGAAAACAGAACAATTCTTACGCAAATATATTCCGTCTGCACTTGATAACTTATTAACGCCATTATTAACGATTTTTATTACAGGCATTTTAACGTTTACAGCAGTAGGACCGATTACTCGTTCTGCAGGTAACTTATTAACAGACGGACTTGTTTGGTTATATGATACTACGGGACTCATTGGTGGTGCGTTATTCGGTTTAGTTTATGCCCCAATCGTTATTACAGGTATGCATCATAGCTTTATTGCAGTTGAAACACAATTGTTAGCAGAATTTGCTAAAACAGGTGGTTCGTTTATTTTCCCTGTTGCAGCTATGTCAAACGTAGCTCAAGGTGCAGCAACATTAGCTGTTTTTATGATTATTAATGATAAGAAAATTAAAGGTATTGCATCCGCAGCTGGTATTTCGGCTCTTTTAGGAATTACAGAGCCTTCTATGTTTGGTGTTAACTTGAAGCTACGTTATCCATTTATTGGTGCTATTACAGGTGCAGCTGTATCAGCCGCATTTATTACGATCTTTAAAGTAAAAGCTGTTGCGCTTGGAGCAGCCGGTTTACCAGGTATTATTTCAATTCGTCCAGATTCCATAGCTCCATACGTAATTGGAATGGTTATTTCATTCATCGTTGCATTCGTAACAACCATCATTTTAGCGAAACGTGCAGCGAAAAAAGAACAAGCAGCAGAAAAAGCATCTTAATAACAGTAGATGAGCAAAATCACTAACATAAATTTACATCGAAACAAAAAAGGAGACATGAACCCGATTCCTTGGTTAGAATAGATGTGCCAACAAACCATTCACACAAGGAGGTTCATGTCTCATGAATAGATTAGCACATCATCAAGGAATCCACAAGTTTTTCACGATGTTGGGGTTGGCACTTTATTTTTCAAAACCTGTCATGAAGCATCTCGTTCATATCGTGGATGCGATGATCACGAAAGGCTTTTCTGGAACGTTGACCGATCTTCATCATTGGAGCTTTCACCCCAATCATCGAACGACACTCAGCCATTTTTTCACGAAAAGCCCTTGGGATGAAGAGACGCTGCTTGGCAAACTCCAGCAATGGATGCTTCATCGTGTCGAACGGATCGCCAAACAGAAAAATCAACCCCTTTTTGTTTCGATCGATGATACGATTTGCCAAAAAATCAAGCCTTCGTCACGGGCAACGCACGCCATTCAAGGGTGTGATTGGCACTATTCTCACACAGAGAAAAAGTCGATCTGGGGACATTCTCTTGTTTGGCTCATGGTTCATACGATGACCCAGGCTTTTCCCTTTGCGTTCCGCCTCTACGACAAGGCGGCTGGGAAAAGCAAGGGGGAACTCGCGATCGAGATGCTTTCTTCTTTGGATGTACGCCGTCCCGTTTATGTGCTGATGGATTCGTGGTATCCATCGCAAGCGCTCGTGGAAGCCTGTCTGAAAAAAGGATTTCACGTCATCGCGATGCTCAAAACGAACCGGATTCTCTATCCGAAAGGCATCGCCATCCAAGCCAAACAGTTTGCCCGCTATATCGAACCGAACGACACCCATCTCGTCACGGTGGGAGAAGAGCGTTATCGCGTGTATCGCTACGAGGGATCGCTGAAAGGTCTCGATGATGCCGTTGTGTTGTTGGCTTGGAAAGCCGATCAGCCGATGACACCCGAACATCTTCACTGCGTCTTGAGCACCGACCGGGAGCTAAGCGATGAAGAGATCTTGCGCTACTATGCCCAACGTTGGTCGATCGAATGCTTTTTTCGACAAGCGAAAGACCAGCTGAAGCTCGATGGGTACCGTGTTCGTCATCGTCGGGCGGTGAAACGGTATTGGATCTTGGTGCAACTCGCTTATGTGTACAGTATGGTCGAGTCCAACCGGGATTTCTCTACTGGGCTTGATCTTCTCCGAACGAAGAAAGGGCATAGTCTCGTCGAGTTCATTTACCATGCAGCGAAGCAAGATATTCCCATTGATGTTGTCAAAAAACAGCTCCATGTGGCATAAGGGGTACCCTGTTTGTCTCTTTTGGTATGGTAATTATTGTTATGAAAATTGCTCATCTACAGTTAATAAATTAAATATTGGGGTCTGATCCTTAAAAAGAGGTCAGGCCCTGTGTTTACATCGTGAAGGAGTTTGAGGTTTAAAGATGGAATGGACGAGAAAACAACGGTATCGCCGAATCGAAGAAGCGACAAAAGAAGAATTGAATGCATTAAAAGAAAAAGTCAACAAAAGCATTTGGCGTCAGAAATTTCATATTCAACCAGTAACGGGACTTTTAAATGATCCAAATGGTTTTTCTTATTTTAACGGAGAATATCACTTGTTTTATCAATGGTTTCCGCTAGGTCCTGTTCATGGATTAAAATATTGGTATCACACAAAATCAAAAGATCTTGTCAATTGGCAAAATGTCGGAATTGGTATTAAGCCGAACGATTATTTTGATTCTCACGGAGCTTATTCAGGTAGTGCTATTTGTCATGACGGTAAGCTCCATTTAATGTATACAGGAAATACAAGAGATGAAAATTGGGTTCGTCATCCATATCAATGCTTAGCGGTAATGAATGAAAATGGACGTATTGAAAAATTACAAGAGCCGGTTATTAAAGAAGTTCCAAAAGGTTATACCGATCATTATCGCGATCCGAAAGTTTGGAAGGAAAATGACACATTTTATGCTGTTATCGGGGCACAGAGGGAAAACAAAACAGGTTGTATTGTTCTTTATTCATCACCTGATTTAAAAAATTGGACATTTGAAGGTGAGGTTCAAACAAACTTAAAGGAATTTGGATTTATGTGGGAATGCCCCGATTATTTTGAACTAGATGGAAAAGGTGTGCTGATCTTCTCACCACAAGGGTTAGAGCCAAAGGGAGATCAATTTCAAAATATCTATCAATCTGGTTATCTTTTAGGGAACACACTAGATTTAAAGACTAAAGTTTTTGAACACAGTGAGTTTGTTGAGTTAGACCGTGGATTTGACTTTTATGCACCACAAACGACAATTGACCATAAGGGACGTCGCCTTTTAGTCGGGTGGATGGGTCTTCCCGAAATCGAGTATCCAACTGATAAGGATGGGTGGGCTCATTGTTTAACATTACCGAGAGAGTTGACCGTTCAAAATGGAAAGCTTATTCAGTGTCCTGTAAAAGAACTAGAAGCATTGCGACAAGATTCGGTAAATGTGAAAGATATTCTCGATGATGAGAAAAAAATGTATGAAGGATTCAATGGGACGACGTATGAACTTATTTGTGAATTTACGAACATGGAAGCAGATGAAGTCGGGATTGAATTCCGGTCATGTAAAGATGAAAAAACGGTCATCTCCTATAACAGAAAGGAACAAAAGGTGACCTTAGACCGTACCCATTCAGGGGAGGTTCCAGCTAAAGAATATGGAACAACAAGAACGTGCAGCGTTGAAGGGGATACGTTAAAGCTTCATCTGTTTGTTGATACGTCTTCTGTCGAAATTTTTATCAATGACGGCGTTGAAGTATTTACGAGCCGAATTTTTCCAAGACTTGAAAGCACAGATATTCGCTTCTTTGCACGAAACGGAAAAGTTACATTAGACACAACGAAATATAACTTATCCACTATGAATTAAAAGGGAGGTGTAGACAATGGGGCGCTTATTTTCAATTGGTGAAGTGTTAATTGATTTTCTTCCAATGCAAAAAGGCAAAGCATTAAAGGATGTTCAATCTTTTAAACGTGCACCTGGGGGAGCCCCAGCAAACGTTGCAGCAGCTGTTGCGAGATTTGGAGCAGAATCTGCAATAATCACAAAGCTTGGAATGGATGCCTTTAGTGACTTTTTAATTGAAGAGTTACAAAAAATCGGTGTGAAAACAGATAAAATAAAGCGAACAAATGAAGCGAATACAGGATTAGCATTTGTTTCACTGCTCGATGATGGTGAACGTGATTTTTCCTTCTATCGCAATCCTTCTGCAGATCTTTTGCTTTCAGAAGATGAAATTGAAGAAAGTTGGTTTGCTAAAGGAGATATTTTACATTTTTGCTCCGTCGATCTAGTCGAAAGCCCAATGAAAAAAGCCCATGAAAAAGCAATTCGACTTGTTAAAGAAAATGGGGGAATCATTAGCTTTGATCCCAACGTTCGCCTTCCACTATGGAACAGTGCAGAGGATTGTCGACAAACGATTTTAGAATTTATTCCGAAAGCACATATCATCAAAATTTCCGATGAAGAATTAGCGTTTATCACAGGAATCTCTAATGAAAAAGAGGCGATTGAAAACTTATTCACAGGTGATGTAAAAGCCGTTATTTACACAAAAGGAGCTAATGGAGCCGACCTTTACACGAAGAATGCCAAATATGAATCAACTGGTTTCAAAGTTGAGGTTCAGGATACTACAGGTGCAGGAGATGCCTTTATCGGTGGCTTTTTATATAAACTACTCGAAAAAGAAGTAAACCATGATAACTTAATAGATGTATTAAATGAACACCATCAAGAAATCCTCACCTTTGCCAATGCAAGCGGTGCGATCACAACAACAGGAAAAGGTGCCATTTCATCCTTACCGACAAAAGAAGAAATCCTTAACTTCATTTCATGTAAATAAAAACATATTAAGATTAGCAGCACAGACCACGGTCAAGGTCTGTGCTGCTATTTGTGCGCCCGGCATGGGTGTAATCTATAGGGTGAAAGTCCCGAGCTGCGAAGGCAGAAGTAGCAGTTAGCTTAACGCAAGGGTGTCCGTGGTGACGCGGAATCTGAAGGAAGCGAGCGGCAAACTTTGGGTCTCTCGGAACACGAACTTCATATGAGGCTAGGTATCACTGGGTGAGTTTGCACAACAAAACAAAGCCCTTTCTGCCGAAGGTGATACAGAGTAAATGAAGCAGATGGATGGAAGGAAAGATTACACTCTTACCCGGGGAGGTCTGGCGGATATGTGAAGTACGCTTCATAACCTACTTAGTGATAAGTAGCTGAACCGTCAGAAGTCAGCAGAGGTCATAGTATTAGTTGGTCTAGAACAACTAAGAAGGACCGAACAATTAAGAGAGAATAGCCCTTGGCATTCAGTGAGTCATGATGAACACAGAAAACGTAGTACCTCACTTGAGGGAGGAAGCGGTGAATCCCGTGGGAGATCTCTTGGAGGGTGGAGTGACCACTGGCATAAAGAGAACAGCTATTCACGGAAGTTATAAAGACTTGCGTCAATTATCTTAATTGAACCGCCGTATACGGAACCGTACGTACGGTGGTGTGAGAGGACGGGAGTTAATCGCTCCCTCCTACTCGATTTTTAGTAGAAGTGGAGAAAAGGTCGTGACAGCCTAAAGAACGATAGGTTCGCAATGAAAAAACTGGCCTACTTCACGGATCTTATAAGAATCAGATTTAATATGTTGGATCCATGAGATCGTGGATAAGAAAAGGGAATCATTAAGGTTATATGAAGGCTTCTACAAATAATAGAGGAGGAATGTTTATGCAAAGTGTCATTGCCATTGATGTTACTAGGGGAAAGAGCTATATGGTTATTTATAATTCTGCTCAGATTTGTGTTTATGAGGGGGAAATATTACATAATCGCCTACAATTACGAAATCGAATCAGCAACTTCGTAATTGTGTAGGAAAAAAAGCAAAAATCGTGGGGGCTATTTGGCATGCGTAAAATTATTTAGTTAGGGGCTTCTAATAAGTCGATTTTCCGTCTTATAGACGCCCCTTTAATGTTTTAGAAACGTTGATATATCAATGCTTATGATGTTTCGTTTTCAGTGGATTTTGACTTTCTGGACAACCCCTAAATAAATCCACTGAAACAAATAGTTTTACTAAAAACTCTTGACTAATTGTAAGTAGGGGATGTCTCAAAACATGAGACATCCCCTTGCAACGATAAAGTACCTTCATCTTAAAACTGCTTGATGCTTACCATTTCCGCAATCGAATCAAAAATAATATCAACAGCGGTCTTTAGCTCATCATCGGTCATCGCCAAAACAGGGATAAACGTGATGACAGGACCTAATGGTCGGATAATGAGCCCGCGCTTTCTAGCTTCTAAAATAATTTTATGCTCAATCTGCTTCGAGCGGTCGAATATTTCTTTTGTTTTCTTATCCTTGACGATTTCGATGCCAATCATGAGTCCTTTTTGACGAATATCACCGACGATCGGCAGTTCATAAAGCTTTTGCAATTTACCTGCCAACGCATGAGCTTTTCGTTGGACATCCGAAACTAAGTTTCTCTTTTCGATCAACTCAATATTTTTTAACGCAACAGAACAAGATAATTGATTTCCCGTATATGTATGACCATGGAAAAATGTTTTATTTTCATGAACATCTCCTAAAAATGCAGAATAAATTTCTTCTGTTGTCAATGTTGCCGCAAGCGGTAAATATCCTCCTGTGATGCCTTTGGCTAAGCAAACAATATCAGGCTGGACATCTTCTTGTTCGCAGGCAAATAATGTTCCGGTTCTGCCGAATCCAACAGCCACTTCATCGCAAATAAGCAAAATATTGTATTTGCGGCAAAGCTTTTCAACGCCTTTTAAAAACCCTTTCGGATGTACAATGATACCTGCCGCTCCTTGAACGAGCGGTTCGACAATCATACCCGCGACTTCTGAATGATGCTGTTCAAGCGTTTCCTCAAGCCTTGTTAAACAATAATTCACAATTTCCTTTTCATCGCCATATTCGTCCATCCTATATACATATGGGGAAGGTACTTCAATTCGTTCAAACAATAGCGGCCTAAAGATTCGATGGAATAAATCCATTCCGCCAACACTTACAGCACCAATGGTATCCCCGTGATAAGCTTCTTTTAATGAGATAAATTTGTTTTTATCCTTGTAGCGGACAGGGTCAATGTTTTGCCAGTACTGGTATGCCATCTTCAATGCAATTTCAACGGCAGCAGCCCCTGTATCGGAATAAAATACTTTTGATAAATTTCCTCCCCAAATTTCCACTAGTTTTTTTGCTAACAAAATGGAAGGAACATTCGCGGACCCTAAAAGCGTAGAATGAGAGATTTTTTCAATTTGTTCATAAAGCACTTCGTTTATTTCAGGATCACTGTGTCCGTGAACATTTACCCATAAAGATGCATAACCGTCTAAATATTTTTTTTCCTTCGACATCATAAAGGTAGCTTCCCTTTCCTCTTTCAATGATGAGCGGCTTTTCTTCGATATAAGACTTCATTTGGGTAAAAGGATGCCATACATATTGTTTATCAAGTTGTTCTAACTGTTCGTAGCTATACTTCAATTTCTAATCCCCCTGACAATACATTCTTAAGTTCTTGCTTGGATATCAATGTTTTGGCTAATTGAGTAAGACTGTCTTTAGACAACGAGTCCATTGTTGGCAATTTAGTGATAATTGGAAGATTCAACATCTTATGTATAGTCCGTACATTATCAACATGAATCATATTGTATTGGTCAAAATGGTTAAATATAAGCCCGAGGATTTTAATGTCGTGCTTTTCGGCATAATTTACAGTTGTGAGTGTATGGTGTATAGCCCCTAATCCAGCCAGAGACACGAGAATTGTTGGCAATTCACATTCTTGAATTAAATCTTTTGTCATATAAAATCCATTAGAATGTTCAATGAGCGGAACCGCGAGTCCGCCTGCTCCTTCTACTAGAACAACATCGTATTGATTTTTTAATTCTAAAATTTTATTTTTTATTTCATTTGGCAGAATCGTAGTATTTGTGATCTCTGAAGCTAAATGAGGGGAAACAGCAGGCTCCATATAATACATCCCCGTAGAGCCTTTTTCTTCTCCAATCACTTCTTCATACCAATATTGATCGGCAAAAGAATCGCTCTCTTCTACTACACCTGTTTGAATGGGTTTAAATATTTTTGTTTTCACTCCCATTTCTTTCAATACCAGAAATAGAATGGAAGTGACAATCGTTTTGCCAATTTCTGTTCCGGTCCCTGTGATAAAAATCGCTTTTCCCATTAAGATGCAACTCCTTGTTTATGAATCAAAAAGTTCGTCCGTGGAAGAATCTGCGCTGCGATGATGGAACATAGGATACATAAGAAAATATCTCCCGGTATAGGAATCACAAAACCAAATAATAATGTTTGAGCAATCGTTAACGACTTATCGAAAATAAATTTCATTGCTGCATATAACCAAAGACAGCCAAGAAGATACACTACAAGAAGGCAGGCGAAATTAGCGAGGAAAATAGAAAATGTTTTTACCAATTGCAATCTCTTAATCAACCAGCCATTGACGTATGCTCCTAACACAAAACCTAGTAAATAACCAAATGTAGGTTTAAAAATGTAACTTGGACCTCCTCCTTCCGCAAAAACAGGCGCACCTGCCAGTCCAATCAAAACGTAAACAAGCTGGCTTAACATTCCGAGTTTTGGGCCTAACAAACACCCAGCTAAATAAACAGATACAATTTGCAGCGTAAATGGGACATATGGAATAGGGATTTTAATAAACCCACCGATCGCCGTTAACGCCGCAAAAAGAGCAATTAACACCATCGATTTGATTTTCATGCTTTTCCTCCTAATACAATATTTGTTATTTATTATGCAAGAAGAATGATAGAAATGTCAACCTAGAATTTTATTTGGTTAACATATTAAAGAAGAAGGAGCATTCCTGTTAGAAGTTTTTTCGGGGACTTGAATAAAAAAAGCCCTCTTGGTATGATTCGGGGGTGTCAATCGGATGAATTGACCCCTAATTTGGATACCAAGGAGGACTATACATGAATTCTATCTCAAACAAGAAGATTAATCAAGTCACCGATCAAACACGTTGCTTTATCCCACATATGGAGAAGCTAGCCTCCACTTCATTACCGATGCCCCAAACAGTTATTGCGGTAGTGAAGAAAACTATGTATATGCAGTTGGTGATGAGAAAGAGCCCCGTTTTGAGTTTTTAATTCCTTATGGGAGCTATGTAAAAGAACAAACACGTACATACAAAAAAGACATTAAAAATGCCAAAAACTGGACCTATTGTGAAGAGGATGATTGTTTTATTTGCCCGAATGGAAGGAGAGTAACGTTTAAAAAATACCAAAACAAAAAGAATCCATCTGGCTATGAACAAAGCTTCAAAATATGCGAATGTGAAGATTGTACCGATTGCCCATTGAAAGCGAAATGCACAAAAGCGAAGGGAAATCGTCAAGTTCACTGGAATCCCATCTTCGAAGAAATGAAAGCAAAGGCCAAAACAGCCCTTGAATGTGAAGAGAAAGCCGCCATCTACGCTCGACGCAAAGTCGAGGCAGAAAGTGTGTTCGGTCACATCAAGGGCAATCGGTCGTTCCGCAGATTTTCTTTGCGGGGCCTCGACAAGGTACATGTTGAGTTTGGGATTGTGGCATTAGCCCACAACTTCCTGAAAGTAGCCGGCATCCGCCAGCTACTTTCAGATAAAAATCGAAAAAATATAAAAGCAAGTGGAGAGAAACGAATTGTTTTTCTCCACTTGCTTCATTTTAGGGACTTATCGGACAGTCCCTTTCTTAGTGTAGCACCCCTATAAAACAGAAGAAAATCTAATTTCAAAATCTTTTTTAACCTAATAATTTTGTCTCATCACCATATTCTGTGATGTTCACACAATTCCGGTAATAAGTTAGCGAGATTGATACTCAATCTAGAGTAGCTCCTTCGTCAGCTTGATTCCTTCCAACTTGCCGATACTGCCCTTTCTCTTCGCAATGTTAAAAAAGTATGTAAGATTTTATTACATTAATATTACAAAAAAATTAACAAGAGAGTATATTAATTTACATATTCAAGACCTATTATTTTTTACTCTAAAATAGAACGATGTTCCTCTTAGCGGAACAAAATGAGTAATGAAATAAAGAGGTTCAAATTGTGAGGAGGGAATGTGATGGAACAATTGGAAATGAACAAAAATTTATCGGAACAAATAGGTATAGAGAGCAAACCTAAGATTACAAAGTATCAGTGGAAAACATTGTGGGCATCCACAATTGGCTATGCAATGGACGGACTGGATATGATGATCCTTGCATATACATTGCCTCTGATCATGGCCTTCTATGGGCTGAATCAAGCTGAAGGCGGCGCTCTCTCTACCATCACTCTGCTCGGATCGGTACTGGGGGGGATCTTTTTCGGCACTTTGGCAGATAAGTTTGGCCGAGTTAAGGTTTTTTCATGGACTATCTTAATTTTTTCGGTTTTCACTGGTCTTTGTGCTGTTGCGCCTAACGAGCAGGCCTTTGCATTTTTCCGTTTTATGGCCGGGCTTGGTCTTGGCGGAGAGTTCGGTATTGGCATGACCATTGTCAGCGAGAGCTGGCATAAAAAATATCGTTCAAGAGCAACATCGATTGTTGCAGTCGGTTTTCAGTTTGGAACCGTTCTGGCTACACTAGCCGTGTTATTTATCGCACCTGAATTTGGTTGGCAAGGTGTCTTTTTGGCAGGGGTATTGCCTTCATTGTTAGCATTCTGGTCTCGTAAAAATCTAGAAGAACCGGAAATTTGGAAGGTTTTAAAAAAGGAAAATAAAAATAAAATTGCGATTGGACAACTTTTTTCTTCTGCTAAACAAACAAAAACTACGATTGGCCTTATCATCGCGACGACTGTTCAGAACTTTGGTTTTTATGGAATCATGACCTGGATGCCGACCATGCTCGCTACTGAAATGGGTTACTCTTTTAACAAAACGACCGTTTGGACAGTAGTCACTATTATTGGCATGATTATCGGCATTATTACATTTGGCATTTTGGCAGATAAAATCGGGCGCAGACCGTCCTATATCATTTATTTATTTTCAGCTGCGACAATTGTTTGGATTTATTTTCATCAAACTTCTACAACGATTCTTCTGCTCTTGGGAGGAGTGCTCGGATTTTTTGTAAACGGCATGATGGGCGGATATGGCGCTCTGCTTGCCGAACATTATTCAACCGAAGCAAGATCGACAGCTGAAAATGTCATTTTTAACATCGGCCGGGGATTTGCCGGATTTGCGCCATGGATTATCGGTTATCTGTCATTAAATTACTCCTTAAGCTTTGCTTTAGGGCTAATTTCTCTTACGTATATAATCTCAGCGTTAAGTTTTATCTTTTTAATCCCTGAAACGAAAGGAACAGAATTGAAGTAGTCGGATCGGTTTCCGTTATTTATTTAGTAAAAAGGGGTTAATGTTTATGGAATGGTTAGATCGAATGATATCGGTCATGGACATAATCAGTGAAAAATCGGTAGAAGGTATTGGTATAACGGAATTATCCAAGCAAACCCTTATAAGTAAGGGAACTCTTCATCGGATGTTAAAAAACATGGTTGAACATAAACTGCTTACCCAGGACGCTGTTACGAAACGATATATGCTGGGGCCAAAATCAATGTTATGGGGTAGCGAATTTCTTCGCAACCAAGATCCAACAGGCTTGTTAACTCAGTATTGCAATGAAATTGGCAATAAAACCAACCTATATTCTTATATTTGCAGATTCCAATCCAATCAAGTCTATTGTACCTATACACATCAACCATCAGATGTACGCCATAAATATTTTGTCCATCTCGGCCAGAGAATGCCGCTGCACTGTACGTCAGCGGCAAAAGCAATACTGGCTTACCAGCCTCCTAATTTAGTAGATGGCCTTCTGCAAAAAGAAGATTTAATGAAGTACACCGAATACACAAAGCAGGATATTGAATTGATAAAAAGGGAATTATCCGAAATTCGCCAGGACGGTATTGCTTTTTGCAATCAAGAATTGGAAGTAGGTGTTTATGCTATGTCCGTACCGCTTTTTCATGAAAATCATAAAACGGCCATAAGTCTTAGCTTGGTCGGGGAATGCCAATATATTCAAGAAAACCGAATGCAATTCATCAAGGAACTGAAAAACATTTCCGAACAGGCAAGCGAGCATTTAATATCTATGAATCTATTAAGTTCCAATCGGATCTAGAGAAAAAGAATAGCAAAAACAAGTAGGAAAAGAGGGGTGGGAAAAACAATGGAATTATCTGAAACATTGGGGGACAGATATGAGGTGGTTTTTTGAAAATTTCCAGGGTTATGCAAACATTAGAAAAAATCAACGAGTTTGGAAAGACGGATTGCGGTATATCAAGATTAGCTTATTCAGATGAAGAACAACAGGCCAAATTCTATTTATTGGAGCAATGTCGGAATTTAGGGATGAAAATAAGCGTCGACCCGGTTGGCAATATGATCGCCCGTTATGAAGGATTGGATCATACATTGCCTGCTGTAGCTGTTGGTTCCCACTTAGATACTGTTTACAATGGGGGCAAGTTTGACGGTGTGCTGGGTGTTGTTGCAGGACTTGAAATTGTTAGGAGCATTGTGGAACAAGGGATCACGACGCTTCATCCAATTGAATTGATATGTTTTGCTTGTGAAGAATCATCCCGATTTAATTTTTCAACATTAGGCAGCAAAGCGATGATCGGCAGCTTAAACCTCGAAACCCTTAAACAGTTGAAAGATCATGATGGCATTTCCTTAGCACATGCATTTCAAAAGCAAAATTTACACCTCGAAAACTACCATATGGCGGAAAGAACAGAAAGAGAATTAAAGGCGTTTTTTGAACTTCATATCGAACAAGGCGCCAAGCTAATCGAAAGCGGAAAAAGAATAGGAATTGTTACTGGCATTGCAGCTCCATTGCGATTAGCCGTAAGTATTGAAGGGAAAAGTTCCCATTCCGGGACAACGGCGATGGGGCATCGCAAAGACGCTTTATTGGCTGCTGCCGAATTATCTTTAGCTGTGGAAGAAGCGGCATTTGCTGAAAGCGATTTTGAAACAGTGGCAACGGTGGGAGTGTTGGATGTTCATCCTTGCGCCATGAATGTGATTCCGGGATTAGCGGAATTAAAGATTGACATTCGAAGTACTGACATTGAATCTCGTAATCGGGTTTTCAAAAAAATTCAAGAAGAGATAGCATTCCTGCAGAACAAGCGGGGAGTTGTGATCAAGATAGATTGGATGATTGAAGAAGAACCGGTCATGATGGATCAAGGCATCGCTAAAACGATTGCTTCAATCTGCGAGGAGCAAGGATTGAGTTATATGTTTATGGCAAGTGGAGCTGGCCATGACTCAATGAATATGGCAAAACGCTGGCCTACTGCCTTAATTTTTGTCCCGTCAGTCGATGGTTTGAGCCATCATCCTGATGAATACACGAAACAAGAGGATATTGCAGCTGGAATAGCACTTTTAGAGCAAGCGGTCTTAACCAGCGCGATAACTTTAAGCAAGAAAGGAGATTCAGTATGGAGTCGCACCAAGTGAGAATCCTCTCAAATGAAAAAGTAAGTGAACGCTATTGGCATATGATTGTTGATGCAAGTGATATAAAAGAGAATGTGGAACCCGGCCAGTTCTTTCATTTTCTTTGCAGTAATAGTATCTATCCATTCCTGAGACGGCCGTTTAGTGTATACCGAATCGATTCGGATCGCAATACTCTTGAATTTCTTTATTTAGTAAAAGGTTTGGGAACAAAGAAAATGACTGAGCTGAAGGCTGGAGAAAAAATTGATATATTTGGCCCGCTTGGAACCGGATTTCATTTAAAAGAATCCGATTCCAATATCCTCCTTCTTGCCAGAGGTGTTGGCATTGCGACATTGGCGGCATTAGCTTATAAAGCTGTCGGCAAAAACAAAAAAGTCATTGCAATACTAAGCGCCAGATGCCGAAATGATCTCTTGGCTGCTGATTATTTAACCAGTTTTGGCGTTCAAGTGTATAAAGTGACTGATGAAGAAGGAACAAGCGATTTGCACAACGTTAAGGAATTAATCAATCAACTTCTTATTGAAAATGACATTCATGCTCTTTATACATGCGGTTCAAAAAGATTAGCTCGATTAATGCAAAGTATCGGAAAAAGGGAAGGATTGTGGGGAGAAATTGCTCTCGAAGAAAATATGGGATGTGCAATGGGAGTTTGTTTTGCATGTCTTTGTCATATACATGATGGCCATGAAGCGAAAAGTGCCCGAGTTTGTGTTGACGGTCCTGTATTTCCTTTAGAACAGGTGATCCTACAATGAAAAATGCGGCAGTGAATATGAGTGTAGATATTGGTGGATTAGTTTTGAAAAATCCGGTTATGCCAGCTTCAGGTACATTCGGCCCTGAGATGGAAAAGGTGATTGATTTTAATCGCTTAGGTGCGATTGTTCTTAAAAGCATTACGATGTTTCCGCGTGCTGGAAATTCAGCTCCACGCGTGTGTGAAACACCGGCTGGAATGATAAACTCCATTGGGATCCCAAGTAAAGGGATAGAGTATTATTTGGAAAACTCCGTCCCTTCTTATTCAAAATATGACTCACCCCTCATTTCCAGCTTATCAGCTGATTCCATTGATGAATTTGCCAAACTGGCTGAAATTGTAACAAAAAGCAATGATGTGGATGCAATAGAATTAAATATTTCCTGCCCTAATTTAAAAGGAAACGGCCTTGCATTCGGTATGGATGCAGACATCACGTTTAACCTTGTAAAGAAGGTTCGTGCTGTAACGGAAAAACCAATCATTACAAAGCTTACGCCCAATGTAACAAACATACAAGAAATAGCTGTAGCGGCTGAAGAAGCTGGGAGCGATTGTTTAAATGTCGCTAACACTTTTTTGGCGATGTCCATTGATGTTCATACGAGAAAGCCGAAGATTGGGAACATTATGGGCGGGCTGTCTGGACCCGCAACGAAACCGATCATTGTCAGACTAATTTATCAAGTTTCCCAAGTCGTTCACATTCCGATTATTGGATGTGGCGGAGTTATGTCAGGAGAAGATGCCATTGAAATGATGTTAGCTGGGGCAACTGCTGTTCAAGTCGGAACGGCAAATTTCATTCAACCTGATGCGATGATCAGAATATTGAAAGAAATTGAATCATATATGGAGCAATATCAAATAAAAGATATTCGTGAAATCATCGGACAAGTAGTAATAAATCAATAACAAGGGGTGATGGAATCAATGGAGTTCGATTTACTAATAAAAAATGGAACGATTGTGACCCCAGAAGATGCTTATAAAGGCAATATTTATATAAAAAATGGAAAAATTGCCGCTATCACAAACGATGAATTGCGGAGCGATGTAGGGGAAGTCGTGGATGCAAACGGAAAATTTGTATTTCCTGGTTTTATTGATACCCATGTGCATTCGAGGGATCCCGGTGCTACCTATAAAGAGGATTTTTACCATTCTACTCAAGCTGCCGCAGCCGGAGGTGTTACGACTGTTTTTGAAATGCCAAATACGAATCCGCCGGTAAATAATGTGGAAAATTTTCGGAAACAGGTTGCAAATTTGAAAAGTAAAGCTTTTGTTAACTTTGGCGTTTGGGGAATTTGTCTTGGGCATTTAAATATGAAAGAATACGAAAAGCTTCACCATGCTGGTGTCATTGGTTTTAAATTTTTCTGGGGATATGCTGTACATTCGGAAACATTCCAATTGATATATAACTATAAACCGGGGATGAAAGATGTAATCCCGCCATTTGCAGACGGTGAAATATATGAAATGTTTCAGGAAGTGGCAAAAACCGGGCAAATATTTGCGATTCATGCGGAAAATCATGATCTCATCCAGCGGCTGACACAAAAAGTTGAGGATCGGAATGGACGCACTTACATGGATCTGCTCGAAGGCAGACCCAGTCTTGCCGAAGAATTGACAATACAATCGGGGATAGCTATGGCAAAAAAAACCGGGGCGCGACTCCATATATTGCATGTTAGTACTGCCGAAGGGATAGAATTAGTTCGCCAGGCGCAAAAAGAAGGCTATCCAATTACCGCAGAAACATGCCCGCATTATTTGTTTTTATCAGCAGAAGATTATGATCATATAGGGCCACAGATGAAAGTTTATCCTCCGATTAAATATAAAAAAGACCAAGAAGCCCTTTGGGATGCGTTGCAAGATGGGACCATTTCTCATGTTTGTTCTGATCACGCTCCACACACTGAAGAAGAAAAAGCAGGAGATTTATGGTCAATCCCGGCAGGTATGTGTGGAGTTGAAACAATGGCTCCGCTAATGTTAAATGCAGTCAACGAAGGAAAAATTTCAATCCATGATATTGTCCACCTTCTTTCGGAAGGGCCGGCAAAATTATTTAATTTATATCCTAATAAAGGTGTTATTCGTATAGGCGCCGATGCGGATATCACGATTGTTGACATGAATAAAGAACATACAATTAAACGCAATGAGCTCCATAGCAAGAGTAAAGTTACCGCTTTTGATGGGTTTAAAGTGAAAGGGGTTCCCGAACAGACAATTGTAGGAGGTACGATTGTTATGAGGGATGGCGAAATAATTGGCCCGCCAACAGGAAAATTCATTGCACCAAATGCATCAAACTGATAAGGAGATTGGCGAATGACAGGTATGAGTTTTGTTGCGACAGGAGACAGTTTTTTAACAAGAAGGTTGTCTAAGAAAGACTATGATCGTCATCTTGCTGAATTGATTGGGAGAGCGGAATTTCGTTTTACAAATTTAGAAGTTACCCTTCACCATAACGAAGGGTATCCTTCTGCGCTAAGCGGTGGTACGTGGGCTATGGCCGATCCGGAACGGCTGGATGACTTAAAAAAGTATACATTTAATTGTATGACATGGGCCAATAACCATACGCTTGATTATTTATACGGCGGTTTGAGTGCAACGGAACGATATTTGAATGCATCTAATATCGTACATGCAGGTGCAGGAGAAAATTTGGCTGCTGCAAGTTCCCCTAAATATTTAGACTGCGAGTCAGGAAGAGTAGCTATAATTGGAGCCACTTCCACGTTCCATGATTTTTGGCGGGCTGGTGAACAACGCTCTGATATGAAAGGACGTCCTGGGGTCAATCCGCTTCGCTACAAGACTACGTATTATGTAAAACCGGAACATATGAAGGTTCTCAGGGAAATTGCTGATGTTACGGGAATGAATGCGGAAAATGATCTGGCAATTAAAGAGGGGTTTTCTGCTGAAAATGATCAGTTTAAATTTGGGGAATATACATTTTGCATAGGCGACAAAGAAGGAATGGTTAGAGTTCCCTATGAAAAGGATTTAAAGAGAATAACAAAAGCCATTCACGAAGGAAAGCGCCAGGCTGATTACGTCATCATTAGTATTCATTGCCATGAAATGAATAAGGATCGCAAAGATCAGGCGCCTGATTTTCTGGAAGCCTTTGCCCGTCATTGTATCGATGAAGGTGCTCATGCAGTGATTGGCCATGGCCCCCATATTCTTAGAGGCGTAGAAATTTATAAAAACAGACCGATTTTTTACAGTTTAGGGAATTTTATTTTTCAAAACGATTCTGTGCAGAAATTGCCTAGCGATTTCTATGAACAATATGATTTACCATTGACGGCTACTGTGGCGGATGCACTTGATAAACGAAGCAACAATAATATAAAAGGTCTTGGGGTTAATAAGGCAGTATGGGAATCTGTGGTTGCCTTTTGGGAAATGAAGGAAGGTGCTCTTACAAGTTTAACTTTTTATCCAATAGAATTAGGATATGGATTAAAACGATATCGAAGAGGCTGGCCTAAATTATCGGATAATATCGAAATATTGAAAAGGTTGGAAATATTATCGAAACAATATGGAACCAAATTTGACATTAAAGATGGAACAGCCAAAGTAATGTTAAATTAAATGTTTTTGTAATTTCCTGAGTAAGAAATATATAAAGGGTGAATAAAATGGATAAGGTAGAAAAAGTGAAAGTTTTATCACAATTATTTGACCTTATTAATTATTATTATGAGTATCGTGATCAACCAGCTGATGATCATTTTATTCAAAGTTGGCTCTCTGCTTCGGCCAGTTTTGCCCAAATTTTTGTGTCAGCGTGATCAACATTTGCAGTTGGTTAATCTTCATTTATGAGGTATAATGGAAAAAGATTTGATGGGAATTTTATGGAAGGTCATTGACGAAAGGTGCGGGCTTGGATGGTCAATCATATGATTCAATCAGTAGCAGAAAAGTTATCCTGTCTTCCTTTTATTGAAGGCGTTGTGTTGGGGGGCTCTCGTGCAAGGGGGACTCATGAAGAGGATTCGGATATTGATATCGGTATCTATTACAACGCAGAATTATTTGATCTCAATGCGATGAACCAGGTTGCTGCAGAATTGGACGACGAGCGTAGAAGCAACCTTGTTTTCCCTCCCGGAGCATGGGGGAAGTGGGTGAATGGAGGCGGGTGGCTGGTCATCAACGGGTATCATGTCGATTTCATTTTACGTGATATCAAACGTGTGGAACAAATCATCAAAGAAACCGAGCAAGGAATGGTCACTGCCGATTATCAGACCGGGCATCCCCATGGTTATATCAGTGCCATGTATCGGGGGGAATTGGCGATCAGCAAAATACTATATGCGAAGGATGAAACCTTCTGCCAATTAAAAAAACGGGCAGAAACTTATCCCGCTGCCTTGCGGAAAAGTTTAATTGACTTTTTTATGTTTGAAGCAGAATTTTCTTTATTGTTTGTAAAGAAAAATGTAAAAGCAAATGATAAATATTATATTGTAGGCCATGTTTTTCGTATGATTTCATGTTTAAATCAAGTAATATTTGCATGCAATCATGCTTATTGCATTAACGAAAAGAAGGCAATCAAGCTGATTGAAACATTTGAGCATAAACCTGAGAACTATGCGCAAAAGGTGAATCGCATTTTTGAACTACTTGGTTCTTCGCTTATGGAATGCTGCGACATGACGGAGAAGCTTTACAATGAAGTGAAACAACTTGTATCGGAGATAAATCACTGTTGAGATGAGGGGAAGAATGCTGAAGTCCGATGGTAATTTGATGTTTACGGTTGAACATCTTGTTTTTACTGCTGATGGAACATAAGACTGGATCATCATGAGTGATCGCTTCAGTCTGTCCCCTCAACAATAAACAGCAAAGGAGTGTGGCATGATGGGGCTGTCCGAAAAGTCGATTGAATCGACCTTGGGCTCAGCCCTTTTTTCTGTTTTTAGGGTACAAAAAAATCGTCCTTTTTTATAGAATGAAATTGACCAAAAAACATTCTACAGAAAGGACGATTTCTTATGAATAATCAAATGACTATTCAAGAAAATTATAACACGCAATTAGAAATGACTCTAGAGGGTATTCAAAAAATAGAGGTTCAAAAGAATAAGAAACGCAAAAAACTAGTTTTCCAACCTTATTGCAATCGTCAAGTCATGAGCATTTTAGATATCGAAATGTATATTCCTGAAAATCATGTCGCCCGTTTAGTGGATGAAATGGTGGAATCGATTCCGGATGAAGTGTTGTATACTCATTATGTTGGTGGGGGTCGTGCACCCTATCACCCTAAAATGTTATTGAAAGTGATTTTATATGCGTACACTCAAAATGTTTATTCAAGTCGGAAAATAGCGCAAATGGTGAAAGAAAATCTTCCGATGATGTGGTTGGCGGGATTGCAAACCCCTGACCATCGCACAATAAATGATTTTCGTAGTGTTCGTATGTCAAACATGATGGATTCTGTATTTGAACAATTTGTCCTTCAACTAGTAGAACAAGGACTTATCGACCTCGACCATATTTTTGTGGATGGTACGAAAATAGAAGCGAATGCCAACAAATATACGTTTGTATGGCGAAAATCCGTAGAAAAATATGATCAGAAACTACGAGCCAAAATTCAATCGTTTCTACAAGAAGCGCACCAAATCGCCTTGGAGGAATTAAAAGAAGAACAATTAGAAGAAGAATTAGAAAAATCATCGGCACAACTTTCTGAGAGAATAGAAGCTTTGGAAAAAGATTATAAACAGGAAGAAGACAAAGAAAGAAAAAAAGAACTTCGCTCTAAAAAATCCCAACTCACCAAACAACTGAAAACGATTCAAACGGATTATCTTCCACGATTACGAAAATACAAAGTACAAAAACAGATTCTAGGTGAACGAAATAGCTACTCGAAAACCGACCATGAGGCCACTTTTATGCGAATGAAAGAGGACCATATGAAAAACGGCCAACTCAAGGCGGGTTATAATGTTCAACTCGCCACACAACATCAATTTATCGTGGGATTTGAAATTTATCAAAATCCAGGAGATACTCGCTGTTTCCAACCATTTATGGAAAAGTTATTGGAATCGATGCCGAAGGAAAAGAAACTCAAGTATGTCATTGCCGATGCAGGATATGCGAGTGAAGAAAACTATTTATATGCGATTGGCGAAGAAAAAGAACCTCGTTTTGAATTATTAGCCCCATACCAAACCTATTTGAAGGAACAAAGTAAAAAGTTTAAAAAGGATTTATCAAAAGTACAAAACTGGAAATACATCGAAGAAGACGATTGCTTTATCTGTCCGAACAATCGGAAAGTCGTATTCAAGTATTATCAAAAAAGAAAAAATGCATCTGGATACATACAAGATTTGAAAGTGTACGAGTGTGAAGATTGTACGGATTGCCCGTTGAAGAATGGGTGTACGAAAGCCAAAGGAAATCGTCGAGTATATTGGAACACGATTTATGAAGAAATGAAAGCGAAAGCCAAAGCAGCTCTTGGTGACGAACAAAAGGCAGCTCTTTATGCGAAGCGTAAAGTGGATGTCGAAAGTGTGTTCGGTAACATCAAGGGCAATTTGCGTTTCACTCGATTTCTGTTACGGGGGCTTCATAAAGTCCGAACAGAATTCGGGATTGTGGCAATGGCCCACAACATACTGAAATGGGCCGCAAATTCCCAAACCAATTTCAAAAATAAGGAAACAGAGCGAATGGAAAAACTCATTGTTTTCTCCATTCGCTCTGTTTTTATGGACTTTTTAGACAAGCCCTTTACACCTAGGAGTGATGAGGAACTCCAGAAGCTTACGGTGGGTGAACTGAAACCGCACAATGCACCGATTACTCTTGTCGAATACGATCCGCGTTGGCCTGAATTGTTTGAACGGGAAGCAAAACGGATTCGTTCCGTACTCGGCAGCAAAGCATTGCAAATCGAACATGTTGGCTCAACTTCGGTGCCAGGACTTTGTGCCAAGCCAATCATTGATATGCTGCTGGTTGTGGAGGATTCTGCAGACGAGCCATCATATGTTCCGGCATTGGAAGCAGCTGGCTATCGACTGCGAATTCGAGAACCTGAATGGTTCGAGCATCGTTTATTTAAAGGACCGGATACTGACATTAACTTATATGTGTTCAGCAAGGGAACGTCTGAAATCGATAAAATGTTACGATTTCGAGATTGGTTGCGCTCGAACGAGAGCGACCGTGACAAATATGCGCAAGTGAAGCGAAGTTTGGCAAAGAATAAATGGCGGCACGTTCAGCACTATGCAGATGCGAAAACATCAATCGTGCAGGAAATCTTAGCACGGACGAACGATTCAAATGCTAAATAAGAAGAAAAGGTGATCTTCTAAAATTTGAGTTGTTTCTATGAACAGACAAGTTCTCGAAAATGAGAAAAAACCATTGCTATGTTCCCGCAAACGCAATGTTTAAGAGATAATCCATTAGCTCGTGCCACGTTGAGTTTGTGGCGAAGATCCGTGAGGTAAGGAACGTGGGGCGGCTTGTCCGGCCCTGTTATTCATTTATTTCAATCCATTGCTAACGATCCTTAATTGTATCAACTGCCGTGGCGCTAGTATATTTATTAAAATCATCGGTGGCTGCTGTTTTGTTAAGTGCAATGGAAGGGGAAAAGGGTTTTTGCGCATGCTCATGCGCCTTGAGCTTAATGAGAGAAGACAGCGGCTAAAGAAGCCTAGCACAAAAAGGGCGTTTCTAGACGGAATATGCACTATTGTTTCGTCCATCAACAGTAGACACCAAACGTTTTGTTCGTGTTTCATGAGTGTGGGTACGATGTTTCGCTGGATTGTGTCCGAACTATTTTCTTCGCCTTTCATCATATGAAGATCTCGTTCCTCTTATGAGGCTGAATAGTTGCAACATCTATTATCCAATATATATAAACTTACAAAAAGGGGTTGTATGTAATAAAGAAAAGAAAAAGGGGAAAGAACTATTCTGTTTCCGATCACATCTTTGCAATAACTGTTGTATTCTTCATGTGCTTAGCTATTATTTCATTTCCTTTCCTGCTTTTTTATGCAGTCATGCATCTTATTTCGTTGACAACTGATGTGCGTATTCATTCACTTGGAACCTTCTCTTCGCTCAAAATTATCCTGACATTTTTTATAACGACTGTAGTCACCACAGGGATGGTAGGTACGATTTTTTCGATTATCTTGAAGCGTTCGAAAGGAATGTTTGGTTTTCTTTCCGAAGCGCTTTTGATGCTTGCTTTCTTCTATCTTTATACCCGTGGTGCTAGATAAAATCAGACAAGCATAAAAATAGCCCTTGCATGAGGATCTCCTTAAAATGAAAGTGCGACCAAACATTTAAAAGGAGAATTCACATGCAAGAGCACTTTCATTTTACAACAGATCGAGCCAAACTTCAAAAACAATATGTATCGATTTTGTGTTTTGTATCAGCTCAACTATCGAGTATCCAGATTCATCTTCAACGTCGAAATCTTCATTTGTTGAAACAGAAGGACGAGGTCATCATCGCCGTCCATGTCCTTGGAAAGTTGTTAGGCTTCACTTCCGAACGGGCTTGGCACCGGTTTGTGATCGGGAATTTGTTTTCCAAGGACTTGTTCCCTGAACGTTCTCGATACAACCGTCGCTGCCGAGCGCTTGGCTTTGCGATCAAGTGGATGCGGCACCAGCTGGCCAAGCGTGGACAACACCATGCGTATGCGGTCGTGGACAGTTTGCCGATCGAGCTGTGTCATTCATCCCGAATGTATCGCGCCAAACGGTTTCGTGGAATTGCGGATATTGGCTATTGTGCTTCCAAAAGGATCACTTTTCTATGGGTTGAAACTTCACCTGCAGGTCACCGACCAAGGGCTTCCGATGGGATATGTTGTCACCGAAGCGTCTTGTCACGACCGGGTGGCCGCTGAAACCGTCATGACGCAAATTCCACATCCATATAACCTAGGTGACAAAGGGTACATCAGCCAAAAACTGCAAAAGAAGCTGTACGAAGAGCATCGAGTCGCTTTTTGGACGCCCGTTCGAAAAAATCAGCGAATTCTCCAATCCGACGCATGGAAACAGTGGATGAAACGAAAACGCAAAGTGATTGAAACCGTGTTTTCGATTTTAGTCGATTCGTATCGGATCACCGAGATTCGAGCGAACTCGGTTTCTGGATTTGAAACGGCACTGGATGGTATTTTACTGGCTTACTCCCTTGTTGTTCTTGGGCTAGTTGAGCGTTAAGACTCAACTAGCACCACGGGTTATTATATTATATATGTTCAGAATAAATTTGATCTCGCCAACAAAAAAGTTCTTTATGAAAATCAACTCCAATTTTTATTTATAAAAAAGCAAAAGGAAATAAAGAGCTCAATTTTGCTTACGCTCGCTCTTATTTCCTCAGACTATTAGACATTGGTGAAATATTTTTGACTCACCAGCTTGATTTTTTGACGCCTGGAATTTGTCCTTGTGCGCCCGGCATGGGTGTAATCTATAGGGTGAAAGTCCCGAGCTGCGAAGGCAGAAGTAGCAGTTAGCTTAACGCAAGGGTGTCCGTGGTGACGCGGAATCTGAAGGAAGCGAGCGGCAAACTTCCGGTCTGAGGAACACGAACTTCATATGAGGCTAGGTATCACTGGGTGAGTTTGCAAGACAAAACAAAGCCCTTTCTGCCGAAGGTGATACAGAGTAAATGAAGCAGATGGATGGAAGGAAAGATTACACTCTTACCCGGGGAGGTCTGGCTGGCACGCCAAGTAACCTTGGTAACCTATCTAGTGATAGATAGCTGAACCGTCAGAAGTCAGCAGAGGTCATAGTATTAGTTGGTCTAGAACAACTAAGAAGGACCGAACAATTAAGAGAGAATAGCCCTTGGCATTCAGTGAGTCATGATGAACACAGAAAACGTAGTACCTCACTTGAGGGAGGAAGCGGTGAATCCCGTGGGAGATCTCTTGGAGGGTGGAGTGACCACTGGCATAAAGAGAACAGCTATTCACGGAAGTTATAAAGACTTGCGTCAATTATCTTAATTGAACCGCCGTATACGGAACCGTACGTACGGTGGTGTGAGAGGACGGGAGTTAATCGCTCCCTCCTACTCGATTGTAGGCTAACCCACGGAATGCAATATGCGACAGCTTAAATTTACGGAGATAACCTCTTGGCCTTCCGGTAATTTCACAACGATTTTTTAGACGGATAGGGGGGAGCTTTTGAAGAGCTTCATAGTCCCCTTTCTCCTTTAGCTCTCGTCTTAGCTCAGCATATTTAACAACGAATTCTTGTCTTTTTCTTTCTTTCGCTATTTTTGATTTTTTAGCCAATGTTCGTCCTTCCTGTCATATCATTTATTATTGAAAATTCCTCATTATTGCGTGACATCATCGTCTTGAAAAATTCGGCTTTCTGTCGCTCCTTTTTGAAATAGATATTTTCCGCTGTATGGTTTTGCTTCTTGATCAACTTTAGAAATGATAATCTGACAAATTCTTCTTCCTATCGTTAATTCAATCGGTAGGCGATTCGCGTTAAACAGTTCCAACGTGATTTGTCCTTTAAATCCCGGGTCAACCCAACCGGCATTTTGAATAAATAGCCCTAAGCGGCCGATCGAGCTTCTTCCTTCTACGAAAGCAGTAAGATTTTCCGGCAGCTCGATGGTTTCTATAGTAGTAGCAAGCAAGAAAGAGAAGGGGGGAATGACAATTTTCTCGTTTTCAGCCACTACTTCTTTATATTTCGCTTTCGCCTCTAATGATAGATGAGCATTGGCGTGCTCATCCATCACAAGAAAATGATTTCCAAGGCGCAAATCTACTGAAGCAGGTTGAATTTGCTCTTTTGTTAAGGGATCAATGACCAATTCTTTATGTTGAATTTTCTCAAGAATAGTTTTTCCAGATAAAATCATTCCTTCTTTCCTTCCTCCAGTTACACTTTTTGTAAATTCCAAGGGAATGGATCTGGAAGAGTAGACCAGTCTTGATCAAACTCAGCGTCGGTTAGTAAACATTTATCCAATTCCTTTATGATTTCTTCAGGGCGTAAATCTATTCCAATAAATACTAATTCTGTTTGCCGATCTCCGAACTGATCATCCCACTCGTCCAGCAAATAAGGGTTTTCCTTTAAAATTTGCTGCTGCTCTTCTTTCGGTAAAGAAGCGACCCAATAAGAGATCGGTTCAATACTAACAGAAGGTCCTGCCTGTGACATCAAAAGGGCAAGGTTATTTCTAGTTGCGCACCATGCAATTCCCTTTGCCCTTACAATATTTTCGGGCATGGAGTGAAGCCAATTGTAAAAGCGCTCGGAATGGAAAGGCAAACGTCTTGAATAAACAAAGGAAGAAATTCCATATTCTTCAGTTTCCGGTGTATGCTGATCATGCCCTTGCTCTAACTCCTTGATCCATCCAGCTGAAGAGCTTGCTTCCTCAAAATTGAATAGTCCAGTGTTTAAAATCTCTCGAGGATCAATCTCACCTTTGACAGTACGAATAAGTTTCGCTTTTGGCTGCAATGTTTTTAATACCTTTTCCAGCTTTGCCAATTCTTCTTCAGACACCTAGTCACACTTATTCAAGATGAGCACATCGCAAAATTCAATTTGGTCAATAAGAAGGTCTGCGATTTCACGAGTATCGTCTTCACTTAACGCTTGCTTTCTATCTAATAGCCGATCACCTGACTGGTAATCCTTCCAGAATCGATTGGCATCTACAACCGTCACCATCGTATCCAATCGACAAAAGCGCGTCAGATCGATTCCTAGTTCTTCATCAATATATGAAAAAGTTTGAGCAACTGGGATTGGCTCACTAATTCCAGTCGATTCAATAATGATATAATCGATATTTCCTTGTTTAGCGAGCCTTTCTACTTCAATTAATAGATCTTCCCTTAATGTACAGCAAATACATCCGTTTGACATTTCGACTAGCTTCTCCTCAGTTCTTGAAAGCTCTCCGCCTTGTTTGACTAATTCAGCATCAATATTGACCTCGCTCATATCGTTCACAATAACGGCTACCTTGAGCCCTTGGCGATTTTGTAAAATATGATTCAAAATGGTAGTTTTCCCTGCTCCTAAGTAGCCGCTTAAAACGGTCACAGGTATTTTTTTATCCATTGTCATCTTCCTTTCAACAATTAAAGTTTTTCTTTGACCTCAGATTGGTTCGAGATAATTGAAAACCAATTTATATAAATCGTAATCATTACGATTTATATAATATTTAAACATATTTTTTTCGTAAATGCAAAATAAACTGTGGGAGTATTGATTTAGAATGCCGCAAGCCGAATATTAAACGATATACATAAAAGCAGAACGGTTGGTGCAATCCATCCATAGCTGCCAAAAAGTACTTCAGAGAAAGGTCTTCTACAAAACAATCGTACAATACACATCATGAACAATTTCTGGAAGCTTGAAATCAATGTGCACAATGCTTTTATAAATGGAAAAAAGATTATCCATTCACAAATTCCGTTTTAGATGGTATAGTTTTTACTATTTTCAAGGAGTGGAAAAGAGATGAACCCTTTTATTCTAATCGTAGGAGCGGGTCCTGCCGGGATTGGAATGGGGATATTATTAAAACAATTAGGAATTAAAAATTTCGGAATTTTAGAGCGTGACCGTATTGGGTCACCGTTTATGCAATAGCCGAAGGAGATGAGATTTATTACGCCATCGTTCACAGGATAAGGATTTGGTGCATTAGATTTAAACGCTGTTTCGCTGTCTGTTTTTGATTATAAAAAATTTGTTTAATCACCCAAAAAATTGCTGGAGAAATGGTTGTTTTTTTGTTTAAGTGTATATATCAAATTGAGGATGAACCAAGTATAATTTGATTAAAAATTTCTGAATAAAAAGAAAATAAAGTTTTATTACCTGATAAACATCAATGAATATTCGTAAAAAATGATACCGCTTTCAATTAATTAAATTAATCTAATGTGAGGGGGGAATGGAATTGATCAAAACATCTAATGGTGAAGAAATTTTTATTATTGATGCACACATTGCCTTATGGGATGGAAGTAAGGAGAATCAATTGAATATCCACGGAGAACAATTTATTAGTTGCTTTTATGATTATCACAAAAATCTAAGTCCGAAAGAATATTGGTGGCCGAAAGATGAGTTCGTAAAGTATTCTCCAGAAAAACTTGTGAATGATGTGTTTATTGAAGGATATGTGGATATGGCGATTTTCCAACCAGTTCTTCTAAAAGAGTTTTATAAAAATGGTTTTGGTAATTTTGATGCAAATGAGGAACTTTCAAAAAAGTACCCTAATCGTTTTATTTGCAATGGAACATTCGATCCCCGACATGGTGAACGAGGTTTAGAAAAATTAGAAGAAAATAAAGAAAAATACAACTGGCAAGGTGTCAAGTTATATACAGCTGATTGGTACGGTAATTCAAAGGGCTATAAACTATCTGATGACTGGTCAAAAAGATATCTTGAAAAATGCCAAGAGCTGGGGATAAGAAATATTCATATTCATAAGGGTCCAACGATCACTCCTTTAAATCGGGATGCATTTGACGTAGCAGATGTTGATGATGCAGCAAGTTGTTTCCCTGAACTGAACTTTATTGTCGAACACGTAGGACTTCCAAGATTAGAAGATTTTTGTTGGATTGCTACACAAGAGAAAAATGTCTATGCAGGTTTGTCAGTTGCCATTGCTTTAATTCATACTCGACCTCGTTATTTTGCTCAGATTATTAGTGAATTGTTGTACTGGCTTGATGAAGACCGAATCATTTTTGGAAGTGATTATGCTATATGGGAACCGAAGTGGATCATTGAAAAGTTTCTTGAATTTGAACTTCCAGAAGATATACAAGAAGAAACTGGAGTTACATTTGATTTGGAAGTTAAGAAAAAGATTTTAGCAGGAAATGTAGCGAGATTATATAACATTGATATCGAAAAACAAAAAGAAAAGTTAAAAAATTGTAAATTATCTAAACAAACAGCATAACTGAAATGAGGGAATAACTTATTAAAAGACTTATCTAATCCATTGAATGGGGAGGTGCATCGAAGTTAATGGATAAAGAAAAGCAAGTGTATAGCATGCTTGAAAAAGTGTATGATCCTGAACTTGATCAGCCGTTAACAGAGTTGGGATTTATCGACCATATTGTAATTAAAGACAATCATGTTGAAGTAGTCATTCGTCTTCCAACTTATTGGTGTTCTCCTAACTTTGCATACATCATGGCTGAAGATATAAGGAAATATGTGTCTGAGTTAGAATGGGTAAAAACGGTTCAAGTTCATTTACTGGATCATTGTGCATCCGATGAAATTAATCACGGAGCATCAGCAGGAAAATCATTTAGCGAAGTCTTCGGCGCTTTATCTGACGGAGACCTTGAAGAATTGCGCAAAACTTTTGATATAAAAGCCTACTATGCAAGGCAAGAGAAACTGATGAAATATCTACTAAAAATAGGAATGTCAAAGGAAGAAATTACGTCTTTATCTCTACAAGAACTGAATGAACTGTCCCTGCCCGAAGAAGGGAGGCTGTTAAGAGAAAAATATTTGGAGAAGAAAAAAGTATTCCATCACTCAAGTACATTTGCCATAACAACTCCAGAAGGGAAACCATTGACTGAAGAAGAGTTTTCAGATTACTTGAAAGGCGCCAAGCTGACAAGGTTGAGCATGGAGTTTAATGCGCATTATTGCCGGGGATTGTTGGAGGCACGATATAATTTGTCTGCTGCTTATGAAGGCAGTTTGGCAAAATGATTCATAATTTTTACAGCGTACAAATAATTTCATAATAAAAGGAAAGGTGATGTAAGATGAGTAAAAATGTTCTTATTATTACTGGCGATGCTGCTGAAGCATTAGAAGTGTTTTATCCTTATTATCGTTGTATTGAAGAAAATATTAATTGTACAATTGCCTCACCTGTTAAAAAGAAGCTCCAGACGGTTGTCCATGATTTCCTTCCTGAAATGGAGACTTTTACAGAAAAATGGGCATATAAAATCGAATCTCATGCATCAGTAGATGAGATTAATCCGGCCGACTATGATGGATTAATTATCCCAGGAGGGCGTGCGCCTGAATATATTCGTATGAATCCAAAGGTTCAGGAAATTGCTGCTCACTTTTTAAAAGAAAATAAACCTCTTGGGGTGATCTGTCATGGACAATTAGTCTTAACAACTGTAAGAGAATACATCAAAGGAAGAGAGATGACAGCTTACACTGCTTGTAGACCAGAAGTGGAAGCAGCAGGAGCTACTTATGTGGAAAAAATGCTTCATGTGGATGGGAACATTGTATCGGGCCACGCTTGGCCGGATTTACCGGGATTCATGAGAGAATTCTTTAAATTGTTGAATGTAAGAGAAAAGTCTGCTGTTTAAAACATAAAAGGGCTGATGTATTTGAAAATGCCCCCCGAATATCGGATACTTGAAAAAAGTTCGATATTCGGGATTTTTTGTTTCATCAGGAAAAATACGTTTATCATCGAATCCAAGATGTAAGCGGAGAAAATCCAATGAGGATGATTTGAGTGACGTTCAAATGAGACAGTTAGAGAAAATCATTGGAATGTCAAACATGTGTCCAGACGTTCTCCACATTTAGAGCAGTTCCTAATTACTTGTCTAAAAAGGAAATTGCCCATTGAAAGACACTATGGACTTAATACTTGGTGTATGGTAGCAATCCCAAGTTTTCCTGCCGGTCGTCTCCCCGAACAACATTTGCCGATTGTCTTTTTTCATTCACTCCCGTTTCGATCAAATTATACGGACTTAACGGTCTAAAGAATTTAATAACAGTAACGATATATAAAATATGACAATTCCTTCTGTTGTTTTAGGGTTAATTCCTGTCAGCTCTTCGATTTTATTTAAACGGTAGTGCAGTGTATTAATATGGATATTCATTTCCTCTGCTGTTTTTTTGATCGATTGATTATTGTTCATATAGTGTTGTAACGTTTCGATTAGAATTTGATCTTTTTCCATCATATGAATGGTTTGCTTCAAAAAATCTTTTTGCATCTCTGATGGGATATCTTCCAAGATGATTTCTAATATAAGATCCTCATAAAATACAATGCCTTTATTTTTTCGCGCTACCTTTAATGCTTTTTGTGCTTCTTTAAAAGATTTATTGATCATGTGTTTGCAAGCTGTTTTTCCTATGCCAATAGCTAAAGTGCTTTTGTATCTGTTTTCGAATCTTTTTTTTAAATCGTTTAACTGACTGTAAAAATAATTTTGTTTATAAGAAGCATCCATCTTTTTTAATACTAAAAAGCGCTCTTGCCCCCATCGAACAATAAAATGTTTTTCTTTCCCGAAGATAGAATAAAACAATTCTATGATTTCTTTTTGAATTCGATGAATATCGTAATTATTTAATGTGTGTATCTCCAATTCCATGAGTGTGCAAACATGAGTGTCATACACAGGAATGCCTAACATAAACCCGCGCTCTAAAAAATCTTTATCCACAGATGAAGCATTGATCCATTCATAAAGATACGATTCTATTCCTCTTATTTCCCATTCGTTTCTTTCAGTATAATATGCTTCTTGTATAATGAGCTCTGTCATTCTTCTAATTAAGTCCGCATAAGGCTCCACTTGTTTCGGTTCGCCAGTTATTCCGATCACTCCAATTACCTTCTTATGAAACATAATGGGCATATTGATTCCTGCTTTGACTCCTTTCAGCACTTGTGCTTTGATTTGATCAATGTAAAGCTTTTGTTTGGACTTAATAACAATCGTAGCTCCTTCATGAAAAGAGCCGATCCGACTCTCATCAGTGGAGGATATGATGATCCCATTAATATCAACTAATATAATATCCTCTTTGACTACGTCCTGAACCTCTGAAATAATTTTAGCAGCCAGCTTTGGGGATAATTGCAACTCGTATCACCACCCTTTTGGTTAAAAAGACAATAAAATAGGCATTTTTGGTATGTTAATTATATCATCATACATAGATAATATGACTCTCATTCTTTATAATAAAACGAAAAGAATAAAAGTGAGGGGTTTGAATGATTGCTCCTGATATAAAGAGGGAATTCATAAATATTGTAGGAGAAGAAAATTTTGAAGATTCGGAAGTTGAAAGGTTAGTATATTCGTATGATGCGACTCCAAATTTTCAATCGATTCCGGATGCGGTCGTTTCGCCTAGAAATACAGAGGAAGTATCTAAAATATTGCAATTATGTAATGAAAATAAAATACCGATTGTTCCGCGGGGCTCTGGTACGAACTTATGCGCCGGCACTTGTCCTGTTGAAGGAGGAATCGTTCTTCTATTTAAACATATGAACAAAATTTTAGAGATCGATGAGGAAAACTTAACCGTCACATGTCAACCGGGAGTTATCACACTTGATTTAATCCATGCGGTGGAACAAAAAGGTTTGTTTTATCCACCAGACCCAAGCTCAATGAAAATATCTACAATTGGGGGAAATATTAACGAAAATTCTGGAGGATTAAGAGGACTGAAATATGGAGTAACTCGTGATTATGTGCTGGGGCTAGAGGCGGTTCTTCCTAATGGGGAAATTGTTCGAACAGGAGGAAAGCTAGCAAAAGATGTGGCAGGGTATGATTTAACGCGCTTATTTATAGGTTCTGAAGGAACGTTAGGAGTGATTACAGAAGCGACATTAAAGCTGATCCCACTGCCTGAATCAAAAAAGACAATGCTTGCTTTATTTCAAGATTTAGAAGCTGCTGCGCGTTCCGTATCGAAAATTATTGCCAATAAAGTAATTCCGGCAACTTTAGAGTTTTTAGATCAGCCGACGCTAAAAGTAGTGGAGGACTATTCACAAATCGGACTGCCAACAGACGTTCAAGCCGTATTACTGATTGAACAAGATGGAACGCCTGAAAATGTGAGTAAAGATATGAAGGTCATGGAAGAAATATGCAGGAGTGAAAACGCCGTATCTGTACAAATTGCCCAGTCAGAAGAAGAAGCTGAAGCTTTACGAACAGCGAGACGCACCGCTTTGTCCGCCTTAGCCAGACTAGCACCAACTACTATTTTAGAAGATGCGACTGTACCAAGATCAGAAATTGCCAAAATGGTCAAAGCCATTAATGAAATAGCCGCAAAACATAACGTAAAAATATGCACGTTTGGTCATGCGGGAGACGGAAACCTTCATCCTACCTGCACGACAGATATTCGGAAGAAAGATGAGATGGAACGGGTGGAAAAAGCTTTTGCTGAAATATTTGCAAAGGCCATTGAACTGGGAGGAACAATTACTGGAGAACATGGAGTAGGAGCCATGAAAGCGCCTTATTTAGAATGGAAGCTAGGAAAATCTGGCATCGATGTGATGAAGTCGATCAAAGCTGCATTGGATCCAAACAATATTATGAATCCTGGGAAATTATTTGCAAAGGATACACGAAAACGAGTGGTGATCTCAAAATGATGACAGAATCAGAAAAGCAAAATATCCAAAGAGATTTCAAGGAACGCATGGACGAAGATGAGCTGTTAAATTGTATGAGATGCGGTTTTTGTTTGCCATCTTGCCCAACTTACATTGTGTCTGGATATAAAGAAAGCCAATCACCAAGAGGAAGAATTGCCTTAATGAAGGCAGTTTATGATGGGGTCCTTCAACCGGATGATGAATTTGAAAAGTCTTTAAACTTGTGTTTAGGATGTCGTGCGTGTGAGCCGGTTTGTCCATCGGGTGTGAATTATGGACATTTATTAGAAGAAGCAAGAGACATAATTAACCAAAATAAAAAGCATTCTTTACCTGCGCGGGCAGTTCGAAATGTAGTTTTTAAACAACTATTTCCTAAAAAAAGTAATTTAATCAACATAACTAGCTTAGTTGGATTTTATCAAAAATCTGGACTTCAAAAAGCGGCACGTAAAATAGGATTTATGAAACTGTTTCCATATCATCTCCGGGAAATGGAAAAAATATTACCTGATGTTCCTGAGAGAAAGACACTGAAACAGCGATCTGAATATTTCCCGCCAAAAGGAGAGAAAAAAGCAACTGTTGCTTTCTTTTCCGGATGTTTAATGGACACGTTGTTTCTCGAAACAAATCATGCAACCATTCAATTATTGCAAAAAGCCGGGTGTGAAATTGTTATTCCTAAAACACAAGCATGCTGCGGAGCTTTGCACGGTCATAGCGGAGAAAAAGAACTAGCGAAAGAATTAGCAAAACAAAATATTGAAGCGTTTGGAAAAAACGAAGTAGATTATATTATAACAAACGCAGGTGGCTGCGGCGCTTTCTTGATTGAATATGATCACTTATTAAAAGATGATCCGCAATGGTCAGAGCGCGCTGAAAAATTTGTTGCAAAAATAAAAGACATTACGTCCATTTTATATGAGCTTGATTTTCACAAACAATTTCGCCTTTCACTTCCTGAACAAGTCGTCACATATCAAGATTCCTGTCACCTGAGAAACGTCATGAAAACGTCAAAAGCTCCTAGAGAATTGCTTCGTTCAATTAAAGGAGTAACATTCACAGAAATGGAAAATGCCGATAGCTGCTGCGGCTCTGCAGGCATTTATAACATTGTCGAACCGAAAACATCCATGGAAATTTTAGATCAGAAAATGGAAAAAATGAAAAAAACCAAAGCCACTACAATAGTAACAGCTAATCCAGGATGTTTCATGCAAATGAAGCTAGGAATTGAAAGAGAAGGATTAAAGGATGTAAAAGCTGTTCATATTGTGGATCTATTGTTAGAAGCAGCGAAATAACGAACAAGCACTATATTTGATGTAATTTTGAAACTTAATGTGAATGTTTAATTGCTAAGCTGCAGTTTTTTGTTCAGATGATTATGGGGGAGGACTTTCTCTAAGAAGCGGACTTGTTTGAAGTAGCTTCTACTCAAGTGTCTCAGACCTTCGGAAGCATCTGTGTCTGATTTTAAGTTAAATTCAACATAAAATGAAGAAAAGAAACGGAATGTACCGCGCATGCATTCCGTTATTTCAACCGCCATCAAGATAGATTTTACGGTTGGCAAAACATTTAGATTTTCCATGAAAAAACTAAACATCTCTTTTTATTCCAGACCTCATTTTTATCATTGGAGATTTTTCTTGCGGCGTTGGCAAGTTTGCTTTCGTTTGATGATCCAGTCTAACTTTAAGCAGGCTCATTCCCTTTTAGAACAAGAACATTTTTTGGGGCTGTCCAGAAAGTCAAAATCCACTGAAAATGAAACATCATAAGCATTGATATATCAACGTTTCTAAAATATTAAAGGGGCGTCTATAAGCCGGAAAATCGACTTATTAGACAGCCCCTATGTGTAGAAGACTCCGCTCATGGAATACATTAGTTAGCATTCCGCCTCTGTGAAACGTCTCAGCCAAAAGGTGCCTTCACCCGCAAACAAGTTACGATTGCTCCGCTAAAAAATAAATTTTCTTCACTTTCTCCTTAAACTGCTCAACATGAACAAACCTCGCTTCTCGCAAAACCTCTTTTCCATCGACATACAAAATTAAAACAGGTGCGGTAAATATGGATAAGTGACCGGCTATGCTCGGAATATCATCGACGTTGATAAAGCCCATTTGAATCTTTGGAAACTCAGCCAGCACTTTTTCCACCTTTGGCAGCAAAGCATGACAAACACTGCAATTTGTTTTGGATATATATAAAAATGCCAAATGATGACTATTAATAAATTGCTCGACATCTTCTATGGAAAATAAATCATGGTTTGTCTGCAAAATTCATTTCGTCTCCTTTCATGATCAAAAAACTTACTACATTATACCATAGGAAGGTATAAAGAAATTGAACAGATGCTTCACACGTTGAGAAGCAGGAGATTCACTTGGAGGGGCTTTAGAAGATGTGTATTGACGGCTTCTATTCTTTAATCGTTTGAATAGAAATATTTGAAAAACTGATTATGAACAAAAACTGGAAGTGATGAATCAAATTTGAGAGTAAACGTTCGATGATTTCAAATTGTGCGGATGATATCGCTTACCTTAACATTAAAGAACACGGAAAAACGAATTGATGTTAGAAGTCTTTCTTGTATATAACAAAGAAATTTTAACTTATTGCCCTTTGTATTGTTCTTGTTCGTTGATCTGCTGGGCAAAAATACCTTTTTCTATTTATTAGGCAGCTGGCAGCAAAATCAACGGATGCTCTTTTCTACCCCTTGTAAGTGAACACGTACATTAATTATGTTGAATTACACAAGTCATTCAGCCGCTTTGATGCGGAATCATTCAACATCGCAGACCTTTATGTAGATTTTCTTCGAGAGAAATCTTCTCCAATAAATACATTAACCCCCAGCACCTAAGTACTGGGGCAAAAAACATGAATCCCCCGCTGACGGGGTGAAATGGCCTGCGACGCGGCAGGCAACTTATCATTAAGTTATGAGCTTTTTGCTGATATTATGCAAGGAGAGGAACCATTTAGGCTCCTCTCCGTTAGAAAACACAAACGAATCCACGTTTTTTCACGTGTGAAAAGGTCTGTGACGAGACAGACAACTTATTTTGTATTCTAAGTATAGAAAAATCTTGGGAAATGTCAATACATGATTAATACACTGTCAATACGTTGTAAGTACGTTACAGATTAAATACCCATTTTACACGGTTCATAATCTTATTTAAATCATCCTTGTTTATATTGCCGATATGTTGCTTTAGTCTTACTTTGTTGACTGTCGTTAATTCTTCCACCTTTACGGCGGAAGTCTGCGTTAAAAACGGATAGACTTCCTTTTTGAGAAAATAATGTGTCGCAAGTTTTGGCGATACCTTTGTTTTTCCTTTCCGGTCTGTTATAATTTTGGTTTTTAACTTTGTAGTCAAAGGAGCTATCTTAACATTAACGGATGTACGGTTAATTCTGTCATTAGAAAGGACAAGCATCGGTCGTTCTCCGTTTTGCTCTGTGCCGATATTTTCCCCGAGTTCACAAGTGAAAATGGCCCCTTGAACGATCAGTCGTTTCATTTGCGTTTGCTCATTCTCAATCCATTCATTAGCTAATGTGATCTTATTGGGATACCATTTGTCTAGTTTAGCTTTTTTGTCAGCTTTTTTTAAACTAATCATCGCTCCTGTTTTACTGCATCTGATTCCATCTTCTTCTCCCTTTCCCTTTGTTTTATACCGTCACACTCATGATTGTATCACGTCATGATCTTAAAGTTTGTTAAAGCTTCAATATTTTTTCCGCTATACATTCCCATTATTTTGTCGTTTGCAGGGTATGCCGAAACATCAATAGAATGATTATATAACAGTGTTATAACAGAATGTATCGGTGTTTTGACTAGTGATATAGACGAAGGACTAATATTGATTGAACCGAGAGACGTGTGTACCTAGTTAAGAATGAAGGAATCTGCTTTAAGAAAGTATGCTCTCATTCTCCAAGCAAGACGCGGGTGGGAGCGAGGCTATTTAGAAAAGACATTATATTCTTGAAGCGTTTTATGGAGATAAAACAGAGCAGCGATATGACGCCAGAAACAAGCGGCAGAAGCAGTAATGGCATGTGTTCGACAATCAAACGTAGCAGTTTGCGAAATGAAGACAAAACGGGAATTAGATCGTTATAACGATAATATACAAACGTTAAAAGTGATGGTGCCAAACAAAACGATCTGCTAAAGTACTCATGATGAGGTTAGATCAACAACAGAAATACATAAAGGAAAGGGATGAACTTCTCACGCGGTTTCTAAAGGAATCCATGGAGACACACAAAATGATCACTGTGGCCAAAGAGGAAGAGCAAAAGAAGAAAAAGTGTTTTGGTCTCTTCATCTCTTTTGTGATTGTTCATTTCGCATGCATCCTCTTTTCCCTCAAGTTCAGTATTCATGCGAGAATCAAAATTGTACATTTATTAAATTAGCATTCATATGCATCTTCGCTCTGTATGAGTAAAATGTTTGTTGGAGAAAGATAAGATCCTTCCGTTAGAAGCAGGAGTTTCTCTTAAATGGTAGGGGGAAAGGCAAAATAAATGCAAAAAGGACTCTCTTCCTGTATTGTGATAAGTGCACAAACCAAACACAAGGAGAAAAGAGAGGTGGGCAAACATTAAAAGAGATCGAAATGGAATTATTTTCGATGATTCAAGAAACCTTCGGGGAACTGCTTCAACAGGTGTTGAAGTACATCGATCATGAGTGCCCTTGGTAAACAAACGTCACTATGTGCATCAGACGAAATGAGCCGGTGTAGGAAGGGCTTGAAGGGTTTATGATGGAAGAATACAGCTATGACCCGATGATGGACTGGTTTTCTCAATGGAGATAGAACCGCGTGGATCACCGCTTGCCGGGAGTATTTCGGAAAACGGCAGGAACACCGATTTACAAGCATTAAAAGTGTTGAAAGGATTTAAAAAAACAAAAGAGGCACATACAAACAGGATGAGATGGTTGGCGAACGCTTACAAAACAGATCGTAAAAACGAAATATACCCAAAAAATCAAAACAGCAAAAAAATCCCCATCAAAATCTTGTCTCAATCTCTCTGCAAATCTATTACAATAGAAATAAAAACATAATTTATAAGGTGATGCATAATGGATTCTTCATGGCTGAAGCCGATTTCGGAAGCAAAGTATTTGGCAACGGACAATGCTTATCGCTATCGGGCGATTTTACGATATTTTTATATGCAGCATGAACGAATGCGGCAATATTTGTTTCCTGAAGAAGTATTTGCATTTTTAAAAGAACATAAGGAGTTTCAGAACTATACTGAAGACGATCTCCAGCAGGATTTAGATCAGCTTGTCAAATGGAAAAACTTAATTGCTCGGCAAGAGACGGTGAATATTCGCACAATCGAAGAATTTAAAAAGAAACGGTTTCGTTATCAATGCAGTCCTTACACGGTTGAAATTGAGAGGATGATCCGCACGTTAGAGAAGCTAGGGGATTCATTCGGAGGATCTTTAGAAAAAACGCGTTTTGACCGTTTATACTCTTCACTCGTTCGGATAGAAAATATTATACAAAACGATTTTCAAGAAAAACGAGAAGAGATTAATCAAAATTGGGAAGAAACATTCGATTATTTCAAAAAAATCATTCAAAATTCTGCAGATTACATCGCTTACCTTAACAGTGAGAACACGGAAGAACGAATGATGTCGGAAGCCTTTCTTGTATATAAAGAAAAATTTACGACATATTTACGCGATTTCATCGTTGCCTTACAGAAAACATCGTTAAAAATTGAAAAGTTGTTGGAAGATATCGCAGAAGATGATGTTCACAAACTAGTCGCAATTGTTGCTGATTATCAAATGACGATTCCTCGATTAGAAGAAATGGAAGTGACGAAAGAACAACTTGAAGAAGATTTATTCGAAAAGTGGAGAGGTCTAAAAGAATGGTTTTTAGGCAGAGAAGGACGTGAAAGTGAATTGTATTTTCTTCAGCACCAAACGAATGAAGCCATTCGCCGCATGACCCGGGTCGTGCAAAGGCTGGGGGAACGTCATCACAATTTCCGCAGCCGCAAGAAAGATTTTCTCCATTTAGCAAAGTGGTTTTCCGAGCTTCCGAGTTTAGTAGATGCCCACCGACTATCCTCTGTTGTTTTCGGCTGTTTCCATACAAAGCATCTCATAACAGAGAACGATGCAACAGAAAACTTTTATCGCGATATTTGGGAAGAAGAGCCGACAGAATGGACGGTAAAGCCTCGCGTTCGCCATTACCGTGAAAAGAAAAAGCCGGAAGCGATCGAAACACATGAAAAAGAGAAACAGGAGATGAAGGTGAAATTTTTGCTGGAGAAAAAACGTGAGAAAGAAGAGTTAGAGAACCTCATTCAAGACAATAAAATCGTATTACGAGAGTTGCCGGTGATCGAACCGCACATTCGAAAAACATTGTTAAGCTGGATAGCAAAATCAATGACAAAACAAGACGGAGTCGTAAAAACGGAAAACGGGTGGAAAGTGAAAATCTTGCAAAAGGACTCTTCCTCGATTCAATTGAAAGCCTCTGACGGTACACTTACGATGCCGAATTATGAACTTTATGTCCTCGAAAAGGGAGAGATGTAACATTGGAAAAGACGGAGCAAGGGTTTGATGAAAAAGCGAAAGAAGCCATGACAGCCCTGTTTGAAAACTTCTGGATTGTCCGGGAAGAGGAACCAGAGCTTTATCAAAAGATTAGAGAACGTGAAAAAGTATTGAAACGTTACTTGCAAGAAAAGTTTGGATATCGGCTAATCATTCACCGCTATTTTGCAAAGCTCGAGAAAATCCCGGCTGAGCCAGAATCGTGGATGGGTATTCAAGATTTTCAAGATATATTAGATTATGCCCTGTTTTGCTGCTTATTAGCATATTTAGAGAGCAAAGCCGTCGATGAGAAATTTCTTCTGTCCGATTTATGTGAAGAGATTCAAGCGATGTATCCCGGGGAACTGCCAATCGATTGGACGAATTATCAACATCGGAAGTCGCTCATTCGGGTGCTGAGGACGTCGGAGCAAATTGGTATCGTAAAACGCGTCGATGGGGATCTTGAAGGGTTTGCAAATAAAGAAGACCATGAAGCACTCTATGAAGTTCCCGTTGTATCCCGCTATTTTATGAGATCATATCCGAAAGACTTGTTTCAATATGAAACGATAGAGGAGATTTTAGAAGAAGAATGGAAAGCGTCCCCGCAAGACTATCGCCGCCATCGGATATATCGGCAACTATTTTTATCGCCAGCCATTTATCGAAGACAAAAAGACGATCCTGACTTTTATTATTTAAGAAACTTTCGCCATCGCTTGCGGGAAGATATTGAAAAACATACTGATTATCACTATGAACTTTTTAAAAATGCGGCACTTTTAACTTTACCGGAACGTCAAAGCCGCTATACGCTGTTTCCAGATCAAAAAGGTACTTCGGAGATTATTCTTCATTTTTCCAAAATTATTCGCCAGCATCTTGATGTTCACATGCCTGATGAATATGGACAAATCCGCTTAACACCAAATGATTTTTTAGGTCTGTTAAAAAAATGCCGTGACGAATTTTCCGAAGGATGGAGTAAAACATACCGCGACATGACAATCTCTCAGCTTTCTGATGAAGTATTGAGTGCATTAAAGGAGTGGAAAATGGCAGAACGTGAAGCGGAGACTGGGATGATTATTCTCTACCCCCTTTTAGGTCGATTAGTCGGAACATATCCTGATGATTTTCTAATGAAAGGAACGAATGAAGATGACGAGTAAATGGGAGTTATATCGAGCGGGAGTGTTAAATTTTTGGTATTATGATGAAGAATTTTTTCATTTCGCAGACGGAAAACTTCTATTGCGTGGAAGCAACGGCTCCGGCAAATCGGTGACGATGCAAAGTTTTCTTCCGGTTCTGCTTGATGGAAAAAAGAGTCCTGATCGCCTCGATCCGTTCGGTTCCCGAGCTAGAAGAATGGAAGATTACTTGCTTGGGGAAAAAGAACTCGTCGACAGGGACGAACGAACAGGCTATTTATTTTTAGAATATAAGCGAAAAAACTCTGAACAATATATCACAACGGGTATCGGCTTACGGGCAAAACGGCAGAAAAATATGGATTTTTGGGGATTTGTCGTTTTTGACAATCGGCGCATCGGCAAAGACTTGCGTTTATATAAAGAAGAAAAGACAGACGGGAAGACGCAAAAAATTCCTTTAACGAAACGGGAGTTGATCACTGTTATTGGTGAAGGCGGTACGGTTGTTGATTCGCAACGTGAATATATGGAGTTAGTGAATAAACATATTTTTCGATTTGAGTCGCTTGATGCGTTCCACGAATTGATTGAATTACTCATTCAATTACGCAGTCCGAAGCTTTCAAAAGATTTTAAGCCAACTGTGATCTACGAAATATTAGAAAGCTCGCTGCCAGCACTTACAGATGAAGAGCTGCGACACTTGTCAGAAACGATAGAAAATATGGATCAAGCAAAACAACAATTAGAACAGCTTGAAAAAGACGAGAAGGCTCTAAAGCATCTTTGCCAGCATTATTCGACTTACAATGAGTATATGTTGGCTGAGAAAGCGAATGAATATGTAAAATCGGAAAAAAGCTTTAAAAAGTTAGCTGAAGAAAAGAAACAGTTTGTCGCACAACATCGTGAATATGAGGAAACACTTGCGACATTGAAAGAAGAGACTCAACAATTATCGATTGAACAAGAAGTGCTGCGTAAACGGGAACTTGATTTATCCAATCATGAAGTGTTTCAGGCAGAAGAAAAGCGTAATGAAACAGCGGAAAAACTGCAGAATGTAAACAAAGAGCTCAAAAAGAAAGAAAGATTTATAGATGAAAAACGAGAGCAAGAACGGAAAATTGAACAAAACTTAAACATGTATGAAGAACGTTTCGAACAGTTATTGAAAAAGCTAACAGAACAGTTAGAAATGATGCGGAACGATGCGTTAGAAAGCTCTTTTTCCGAGCATACAATCAACGAAGAAGATTTTCAGCGGAACCGAGAATATGAATTTGATTTTACCGTATGGAAGCGGGAAGCTAATGCACATTTTGATCGACTGGAGCAAATTAACGGACTTTGGAAAGAACATGATGAAATTCAATTACGTTATGAAGAAACGTATAAAGAGCTCGGCGAATTAAATAGGGAATTAGACCAACTAAAAAATGAAGAGAAAAAATGGTATGAACTGGTTGAAGACGAAAAATCCCGTTTGCAGGAAAGCGTGTTTGAATGGAGCAAAATGTATCCGGATATAAAGGTGGATGACGAAGCATTTCAAGTATTTTTACAAAGGTTGAATGAGCTATATGAGCGCTATCATTTCGAAGAGGTGAAACAACCGTTTACGAATCAATATTATCAATCTTTAGAATCGTGGAAAGCGGAAAAAATTAAAAAACAACATGAAATGAAATTGATAGAAAATGAAATTCGTGAAACGGAAGAAAAATTACGTTATTGGAAGGAACAAAAAGATCCTGAACCAGAACGAGACATGCAAACGGTGCAAACAAGGGCGTCGCTAAAAGAAAAAGGAATACCTTTTGTTCCGTTATATGCGGCGGTGGAGTTTCAAGAGCACGTGTCCGAAGAGTTGCGGGAACGGATCGAATCTACATTAAATCATGCTGGATTGCTCGACGCTTTAATTGTGGAAGCGGATTTAGATATCCAATATGATCGAGTAATCATGCCAAACCCGGCAATGATGGCACACACGCTAGAGGATTATTTAAAACCTGATGTAGAGAATGACTCAGGTGTTACTAAGGAACGAATCGAAGCGGTATTGCGCAGTATAATCGTATCGGACGAACAGCAAGGTAACGAATATTTTGTCATTAACGAAGCCGGACAATATTCACTAGGACTTTTAAAAGGACATGCCCCTGAAAGGGAAAAGGCAAAGTATATTGGAAGAGCCGCACGGAAACGGCTGCGTCTTGAGAAAATTCAGCAATTTGAGGAAGAATTACAGCTTTTAAACACTCAACTAAGAGAAAAACGAGAGCAGCTCGCGGCAGTGGATGAACGAATTCGCCATATTACGGAAGGGTTTCAATCGTTTCCAACTGACCAAAATGTCAAATATGCCTATGACCAGTGGAAGGAAACGAAACTCAAAGTAGAGAGCAAAGAAAAAGAAACAGAAAAGAAAAATGAAAAATTAGGTCAAATTGCTCGAAAATGGCAGCAAGTGAAAAATACTTTGCGCAACAAGACAGAAGGACTGGACCTTAAGTTTTCGAAAAAAGGGTACGAAGATGCTTTGTCTTATATGAAATCATATTTAAAAGAGTTAAATGATGTACAAATTACGCATGGAAACATCGTGCATACCGATGAAATGATCAAAAACCTAAATGATCAGCTTGAAGCATTACAAAACGAAATAGACGAAGCGAAAGGCGAAATCAATGTTCTTCTCGATCAACAACAGCGAGTATCACTTGAACTTGAGCATATCGAATTGATGTTAACGAAAATGGGAGCGGAACATATTCGTCAAGAGATTCAACAGATTCGAGAACGACTAACGTTTTTAAAAACGGAAATTCCTGAGAAAATTAAGAAACAAGCAGACATCGGGAATCAACTTTCAAACATGAAAAGCAAAATAAACGGTTTAGAGAGAAAACTGGAATTTGCAAAGGTTCTTGTCCAAGCATGGGAAGAGCTATTTGCCAAAGAATTGGAACGAGGGCTAGTGTTTGTTGACGAAAATGAAACAGGCTCGCTTTTGGACAAAGCAATAGACATTTCCAAGAAATATGGTTCTGTATTAAAAGAGAATACACGACTTTCTGTCACCGAACGATTAAACCGAATATTTTTCCAAGAACAACCGAATTTAATCGAATATCGTCCGGCACAGGAACCTGCCGATTGGAACAAACAAAATCCGTTCGTCGAGCTTTCATTAGATGAGGAATCGGAGCTAAAAGCGAACGATTGGAAGGAAAAAGCAGGACGTATCATCATTTTACTAGACTACAAAGGACAACGCGTTACACCATATTATGTATTAAAAGAGATTGAAAAAGATATATTGCTGCAAAAAGAATATATTAACGAACAGGACCGCGAATTGTATGAAGATATTATTTTGAAAACGATCGGGCGAATATTGCGAAGCCGCATACAGCGTGCCGAACGCTGGGTTAAAGATATGAACGCATTAATGGAAAAACGTGATACTTCTTCAGGTCTGACGTTTTCAATTCAATGGAAGCCGAAGACCGCGGAAACCGAAGAAGAAATGGACACGAAAGATTTAGTCGAATTGTTGCGAATGAATTCGCGGTTGCTAAAGGAAGAAGATTTGCAGCGGGTTACGATGCATTTCCGCTCAAAAATCAACCGAGCGAGAGAAATGCTTGAAGAAAGTGGGCAGGGCAATACGCTTCACCAAGTCATTAAAGAAGTGCTCGATTACCGAAAGTGGTTCTCGTTTACGCTTTATTACCAAAAAACAAATGAACCAAAGCGGGAATTAACGAACCAAAAGTTTTATAAATTTAGCGGCGGAGAAAAGGCGATGGCGATGTATATTCCTCTTTTTGCCGCGGCATATTCACGATATCAAGAGGCTGCAGAGGATGCTCCATATATTATTTCGTTAGATGAAGCGTTTGCCGGCGTTGATGAAAATAACATTCGTGATATGTTTGCTTTAGTCGAAGAGCTTGGTTTTAACTATATCATGAACTCTCAGGCGCTTTGGGGAGACTACGACACGGTACCATCGCTTTCTATTTGCGAGCTAGTTCGCCCGAAAAATGCTCCGTTCGTAACGGTTATACGTTATCATTGGGATGGAAAGGTGAAACGACTTGCGACAAATCCGGACGAAGAATTTACTTTTACATCATCCATATAGGAAGGATGGTTCATGTTGGAACAAAAAGTAGCGGATGCTGTTGAGTTTTTTCGCGGTGAACCTGGCTTTCACCGCCTTTTTTTGCTGATGAAAAAGAAATATCAATCACTCGGGAGAATCGGCGGAACGGTCAAATTAGACGGTTTTTCCTTTGAAGAAAAAGAAGCGCTCGGGGCGTTTTTTGGGAAGGATTTTCATCAAGAATCTACTCCTTCGGTTTCATTAAAAATGTTTGCCGAACAATTAGAGAAAACGCGCTTTGCCGGTATACCGCTCGTTACGTTACTTGAGAATTATTTTGGTGAAGACATTACAACCAATCAAGAGAAGAGGGAAACAGATCGGAAGAAAAAAGAAGAATTTTTTCAAAACCTTATTCATCAATATCCCGAACAAGCAAGGCTTCTGTCTTTTATAGCTGAATCAGCTCCCCAAAACCGCTTTATTCATATCGCCTATTCGCAAGATCGGGAACATTTGGAGACTGTTTTAAAGAATGTGTGCACTGCGCTTCAACATTTGCCGAAAAAAGGTGATTATGAACGTCTTTCAATTTTTTCACAAAAAGTGCTAAAAGATCCGCACGCATTTGACTTACATACGTTTCAAGGAAAAGTATTTCTTCATGCACTTCAATTTTACTCTGATCAAGACTATGACTTATCATCAGTCGAGGAAGTCAATGAGCTCCTGCAATCATTTGGCATTTTACGGGAAGATATTTTAAACTTTGTGACATGTGCGGGAATTTTGACAGAAACGGAACAGGGAATTCATTCTGTGTTTGCTTCTGCTGTAAAAACCAATACAGTACTCAATGTGCCATTGCGGGAAATATTGAAGTTAAAGCGTGCATATCCTGCTAAGGGGCAGACCGTATTTGTCGTTGAGAACTCAGGCGTATTTTCCGCTTTGTTGGATTTATTTCCTGACGCTTTTCCGCCGCTGATTTGCACAAATGGGCAATTTAAACTAGCGTCACTAATGTTAATAGACTTAATCATCCAAGAAGGTTGTCAAATATATTATTCTGGAGATTTTGATCCTGAAGGACTAAAAATGGCGCAGCGATTAAAGGAGCGGAATCAGGAGCATATTCATTTATGGCATTTCCAATTAGAAGATTACTTAGCGTCATCTCCAGAGGTTTTGCTGTCGGATGACCGAGTAGCGAAACTAGAAACTGTTACGATCGAAGAATTGCAGCCGATCAAAGAGAAAATGCGGGAAATAAAAAAAGCTGGGTATCAAGAAGAAATCCTGAAGAAGCTTTATGAAGGTATTTGTCGCCACATGTGGGATTAGGCTGGAAACATGATTTGCGAGTCTGTTCCCATTCGATTTGCTAACAATGCGCGAATGGGGACAGGTGGTTACATAGTAAAGAAAATACTCGTTTGGATAGACGTGCTTACTTTTCGAGTTTATATGATCATATTTCATTATTTGAGGTTTTAAGCTTTTTGTTGGTTTTAAATTAACTCGAATGTCTATTTCTTTTTCTATATGATGAGCTTGCTCATTTTGGTGCAAGTGGTCAATAATTCCTATGTTGAAATGGAAAGACAAGCGAATTATTTTGCAGCTGCTCTAATATTGCCGAGGAAGCTCTTCCTATACTCATATAAAGCTAGAGGAGTTTATTAATGAAAGAAATTTTGGATGGTTTCTATAAATGCGATGATTGTAAGAAGTTATCATATATGTTTAATAAGTTACAATTCAATACCAATGCCAGCAAAAGCAAATGTACCAAAGGAAATAAAAACACTCAGTTGAAATTAAGTTGGACCGCCAAACTCTAATGGAGAAAAGATTTGAATGTACCAAAACAAGATTAACCTAGATTTAGAAATTTTGCATCAACTCTTTCAAGGAAATTCAAAAAATTTGCGGTTAAAATAAACCAATTTTTACAAGCTCAAGCATCTGAAAGGATCGGATTTGAAATTGGCTAGTATTTTTAGACCCATTCATTTTTACACAATTATACGGACTTAACTCTATTAAATAGATGTATGACTGGAAATGATATATATTGTAAAATTTATGATAAAATAGCACTATATACATGTTCTTATGGGTGAGGTGTGTATATGTCGCAAAATTTTCGCTTTTTAGAAGAAAAATGGGAAGTTCTCGCCCGTGTTGGGGAAACGGCAGAACGAAATGTCTATCAAAATCCAAATGTGGCGATAAGTGAGCTTAGAAAATTTGCTGAAACTATAACAAAATATATTTTAGCGTTAGAAGAAATAAAGGAAGAACGCAGAACTGATCAACAGGAGCGTCTGAGAATTCTTTTTTATGAGCAAATTCTGCCGAAGGAAATATATGACTTATTTACGGTCATTCGTTTGAAAGGGAATCAAGCGGTACATAATCCGAGCTATGGTGAAGTAAATGAAGCAAAAGCTTTATTGCATATGGCGTTTCGAATTGCGGTTTGGTTTATGGAAGTGTATGGCGATTGGTCATTTCAAGCTCCAGAATATATCGAACCGACACCGCAAACATCTATATCAGAAGATGAATTGAACCATGTAGTTAAGTCATACGAAGAAAAGCTTGCTCAGTTGGAAACAGAGCTTGAGAAGATCCGAAAGGAACAGCTATATATTAGCAATGAAGAGAAACAAAAACGACGTGAGTACTCACAACGGGCAGTCGCCAACTTTGAATTGACGGAAGCAGAAACCCGCATTCTTATTGATCAGCAATTACGAGATGCTGGCTGGGAGGCTGATTCAGAAAAGCTGCGTTTCTCAAAAGGAGTTCGTCCGGAAAAAGGAAAAAACATGGCGATTGCGGAGTGGCCTTTAAAACATGGTTACGCTGATTATGCTTTATTTATTGGCCCCGAGCTAGTAGGGATCATTGAAGCGAAACGTGCTAGTAAAGATATTCCATCTGACATTGAGCAAGCAAAAGAATATGCAAAACTTATTGTTCGGCATGGTCATGAAGTGATCCATGAACCATGGGGAGATTACTATGTTCCATTTTTGTTCGCAACCAATGGCCGCCCCTTTTTAAAACAGCTAGAACAAAAGTCAGGCATTTGGTTTTTAGATGCGCGGAAATCAACGAATCACCCGCGCCCACTTCAAGGATGGTACACTCCTCAAGGACTGAAAAATCTATTAGAAAAAGATACGGAACGTTCGGAGCAATTTTTGCGTGATGAAAAATTTGATTATCTTAAATTACGAGACTATCAAGTCAAAGCTATTCAAGCGGTCGAAAAAGCATTGGAAGAGAAAAAACGCAGCATTTTAATCGCCATGGCAACCGGAACAGGGAAAACAAGAATGGCGATTGGTCTCATTTATCGATTGATCAAAGCAAAGCGTTTTAATCGTATATTATTCCTTGTCGACCGAAAAGCTCTTGGAGAACAAGCGGAAAGCGCATTTAAAGAAAGTAAGCTGGAAAATTTCCATACGTTCACTGAAATTTATAGCTTACAATCGTTATACGATCAAAAACCAGATGATGAAACAAAAGTACATATCGCTACCGTACAAGGAATGTTAAAACGCATTTTCTACAACGAGAAAACAGAAGACATTCCATCGATTGATCAATATGATTGCATTATTGTCGATGAAGCCCATCGAGGCTATACACTAGATAAAGAGATGAATGACATAGAAATTGAAATAAGAGATCACAATGATTATGTAAGCAAATATCGAAAAGTACTTGATTACTTTGATGCCGTTCGCATCGGTTTAACAGCAACTCCTGCGCTGCATACTACAGAAATTTTTGGACCGCCGGTTTTCACTTATTCTTATCGAGAAGCAGTCGTCGATGGATATTTAGTCGACCATGAACCACCGTATCAATTTGAAACGGTATTAAAAAAGGAAGGAATCACTTGGGCCAAAGGTGAAAAGGTCGACGTATATGATACGGTTTCCGGCACAATTTCACAAGAATACCTTGAAGATGAAGTGAATATTGAGGTTGCACATTTTAATACAAAAGTTATCACAGAAAGCTTTAATCGTGTTATTATACGAGAGTTGACGAATTATATTTCTCCTGACGATGAAGGCAAAACATTGATATTTGCAGCGACAGATGATCACGCAGACTTAGTCGTACGTCTTTTAAAAGAAGAATTTGAAAAAGTATACGGTGAAGTCGAAGACAATGCGATTATGAAAATTACAGGCTCCATTAAAGACCCATCAGGTGCGATTCGACGCTTTAAAAATGAAAAATATCCAACTATTGTTGTGACGGTGGATTTGCTAACGACAGGTGTCGATGTTCCAGCAATTACAAATCTCGTCTTCTTGCGCCGCGTTCGCTCTCGGATTCTTTATGAGCAAATGCTAGGCCGAGCAACGAGAAGATGTGAAGAAATCCGAAAAGATCACTTTAATATTTTCGATGCGGTTGGAATCTATGAGTCTTTAAAACCATATACAAGCATGAAGCCTGTTGTCACTCGACCAAATATTTCACTGACTCAATTAGTAGAAGAATTAGAAGGTTTAGAAAAAGAAGAACACCTTCAGCATCAACAAGAACAAATTATAGCCAAAATCCAACGAAAAAAACGCCAATGGTCAGATAAGCAGCACCAAGACTTTAAAGTATTATCTGGTGGAAAAACAGTTGATGAATTTATAGATTGGGTAAAAAACTTGAATCCTGCTGAATTAACTGGGCAATTAAAAGAGTATATATCGATGTTCCGTTATATGGATGAAAATCGCTATCGGGAAAATAAACAATATATTTCCACGCATGAAGATGAACTTATTGGAGTTAAACGCGGATATGGAAATGCGGAAAAACCGGATGATTATTTACAATCATTTGGAGAGTTTATCCGAAACAATATGAACAAAATCCCTGCGCTAATGATTGTATGTCAACGTCCAACTGAATTAACGAGAGAAGAGTTAAAAAAATTGTTGCTTGAATTGGACCAGAAAGGTTTTTCCGAGAAAAAATTACAAGCAGCTTGGCGCGAGGCGAAAAATGAAGACATCGCAGCGGACATCATCGCCTTCATCCGCCAGCAGGCTTTAGGCGATCCGCTTATTAGTCATGAAGAACGAATTAAACACGCCATGAAGAAAATTTACCAAATGAAAGCGTGGCCGCCTGTGCACAAGAAATGGCTGGAACGTATTGAAAAGCAATTACTGCAAGAATCTGTTCTTCATCCGGACCCTGAAAAGGCTTTTGAATATGAACCTTTTAAGAGCCGTGGAGGCTTTAAACAATTAAATCAAATTTTCGATGGACAATTAGCACAAATTGTTCGCGAAATTAATTATAATTTGTATAACTATCACCAAAAGAAGGAGCAAGCGTAGATGAACAACAGAGAAATCGTCCAAAAACTATGGAATTTATGTAACGTTCTTCGTGATGACGGCATTACGTATCACCAATATGTGACAGAGCTAACGTATTTGCTGTTCTTAAAAATGATGAAAGAAACCGGTCAAGAATATATGATTCCTGAAAAATATCGTTGGGATTCGTTAGTAGAAAAAGACGGGATCGCACTTAAAGAGCATTATCAACAGCTGTTGCTTGATTTAGGAAAAGAGGAAAATGAATTATTAAAACAAATTTATACAGATGCGACATCTAATATTAGAGAACCAAAGAACCTAGAAAAAATTATTCAATCGACCAATAACTTAGATTGGTACAATGCGAAGCAAGAAGGATTAGGGGATTTATACGAAGGGCTGTTAGAAAAAAACGCGAGCGAAGTGAAATCGGGAGCGGGGCAATATTTTACGCCTCGCGTCCTTATTGATGTTATTGTCGAACTTGTCAATCCTCAGCCGGGCGAACGCTGCCATGACCCTGCTGCGGGAACATTCGGCTTTATGATCGCGGCAGATCGCCATGTTCGTAAACAAACCGATGATTATTTTGACTTATCTCAAGAAGAAATCGAATTTCAAAAATACAAGGCATTCTCAGGAGTAGAGCTTGTCAGAGACACGCATCGTCTAGCGGTCATGAATGCGTTGCTTCATGATATTCATGGGGAAATCTTGTTAGGCGATACCCTCTCTTCACTAGGTGAAAGTTTGAAAAATTTTGATGTGATTTTAACGAATCCGCCTTTTGGAACAAAAAAAGGCGGCGAGCGGGCAACACGAACTGACTTCACCTTTACAACATCGAACAAACAGTTGAATTTCTTGCAGCATATTTACCGCGCTCTCAAGGCAAACGGCAAAGCTCGTGCCGCGGTTGTCCTTCCAGATAACGTCTTGTTTGAAGGCGGAGTCGGCGCTGACATTCGCCGGGACCTAATGGACAAATGCGATTTACATACGATTTTACGCTTGCCGACAGGGATTTTCTATGCCCAAGGGGTGAAAACGAACGTCTTATTCTTCACCCGAGGGAAAACAGATGTCGGCAATACAAAAGAAGTATGGGTGTACGATTTACGCACGAATATGCCTTCCTTTGGCAAACGGAATCCGCTAACGAAAGAACATTTTGAAGGATTTATCAAGGCTTATACGGCAGAAGATCGCAGCCAAGTCAAAGACGAGCGCTGGAATGTATTCACACGTGAAGAAATTGCGAAAAAAGGCGACAGTTTGGATATTGGGCTAATTGCTGATGAATCCCTGTCTATTTACGAAAACTTGCCGGACCCAATCGAATCTGCAGAAGAGGCGGTGGAAAAATTAGAACTAGCGATTTCGTTACTAAACGAAGTCATTGCCGAGTTAAAAGCTGTCGAACAACCTAATAGCTACCAAACAGATTTTAAAGAAATGCTAAAAGTCGCAGAAACATCTGAGGTGCTTGAGAAATGAGTAAAAAGAAACAAAAGTCTATCGAAGAACTACTGGAAGAAGCATTAGTTCCGGAAGAAGAACAGCCTTATAAAGTGCCGGAGAATTGGGTGTGGACAAGATTAGGTAAATTAATTGAATTAGTTTATGGAAAATCTCTTCCAGAGAAAAAAAGAAGTGGAAATGGTTTTCCTGTTTATGGTTCTAACGGAGTGGTTGGTTATCATTCTGAGTTTCTCATAGAAGGACCTGTAATTATTGTTGGTCGAAAAGGCTCATATGGTGAAGTAAATTGGTATAATGAATCAGGATGGGCTATTGACACTACTTATTATGTACTTGCAAAACAAAAAATAAATTATAAATATGTGTATTATTTACTTAAAACTTTAAACCTAAAAAAACTTAATAGATCCACGGCAATTCCCGGATTAAACCGAGAAGATGCATATACTCAAAAAGTAGTGCTCCCACCTTTCAAAGAACAAAAACGCATTGTTGAGAAGATTGAACAGCTTTTTGCTAAAATTGATGAAGCGAAGCGGTTGATTGAGGAAGTGAAAGGGTCGTTTGAACTTCGCTGGGAAAGCATTTTAGACAAGGCATTTCGAGGAGAGTTAACTAAAAAATGGCGGTCTAAGAGCTCAATCATTAAAAGTGCTGATGATATTTTTAAAGAAATTCAAAATGTCTATAAAAAAAAGAACAAAAGAGATGAATACGAAATTAATCCACCTTTTCCAATCCCTCAAAATTGGAGATGGGTTAGATTAGGTGATATTGTCGATATTAACCCAGCTAGGAAGAAATTAGAGGATATTGAAGATATTCAAAGTTGCTCATTTATTCCTATGCCTTCTGTAAATGATAAAACAGGTGAAATAGAAAATCCAGAGATTAGGAAGTATGCTGAAGTCAAGAAAGGTTATACATTTTTCCTTGAGAATGACATTCTTTTTGCCAAAATAACTCCATGTATGGAAAATGGAAAAACTGCCATTGCTCATAATTTAATAAATGGTTTTGGATTTGGATCAACTGAGTTTCACGTGATTAGAACAAACCCTTATATTAACACTAAGTTAATATATTACTTACTCCGATCTAAAAAATTTAGGATGGAAGCTAAAAAGGAAATGACAGGAGCAGTAGGACAACAACGTGTACCTAAATCATTTTTAGAGAATTATTTATTTCCATTGCCACCAAAAGCAGAACAAGACAAAATTGTTGAGTTATTAGATCATTTACATGTTAAAGAAGTCGAAATTAGTAAAATAGAGGCATTAGAAGGAGAAATAGATTCACTACGTCAATCTATCCTTAACAAAGCCTTCCGCGGCGAGCTTGGTACGAACGATCTAACCGACAAACATGCGATTGAGTTGTTAAAGGAAGTGTTAAAATCTAAATAAAATATTTATGTAGGAGGGGCTGTCTAATAAGTCGTTTTTTGGCTTATTGACGGCCCCCCTTTTATGTTTTAGAAACGTTGATATATCGATGTTTATGATTTTTTGTTATCAATAGGGATTTGACTTTCTGGACAGCCCCTCTTTTTTCATTGCGCAAAGTTGTGAAGCGGGATAGTACACTCATTCAACATTGTCTTCGTCATTCTGTTATTTGTACTACGCATATTAACTACAACAGACCACATACTTACTTTCTTGCTAACACATTTGCTAACGTAATTATTTTTTTAAGTTAAATTTAATGAACGGAGTTAATTTTCAACAGCTAAAAAACCTTGATAAATCAAACTTCTTTTGCATATAATTTACAGGCTTTCTTATTCAAGGAGAACGAAAATAGGGAGAACGCTGGATTTTTGAACTTCCCCTCCTCATTGTCCGATCTGCCCGACTTGCTTCGGACGGACAACTAACATGTCATCGAAACGAAAACAATGGATTCATGGCTATACTGGGTTGAGCTTTCCATAGAAAGACATCGCTGCCAAGCCTGTTTCCTTACAGTTACTGTTTCCTATCCGGGGCTTCCGTCTCACAGTATCGCAACGGAATCGTTTCAATATTGTGGGTCGCCCAGTTACGTATCGGAAAAACGATTCAAGAAGTCGCTCGCTTGTTATAACTCGCTTACACAACAGCAGAACGCTGGTTTTATCAATATACTCCGACTCTTTGACCAACATCGAATCCTACAAGTAGTATGTACGATCGTTAAATGCATAAATGTAAAACATTCGGCGAAATGAATTTTTATCTTTCCGCTAGTGATGCATATTGCATCAGAGGTGCCTATTCTTTTTTCAGTTTTCGGGTAGTGATATAATCAATTAAAAGAACAAGTTGAGGTGATGGAGATGGAATGGCAGGAAGTGCGTTCACTGTATCCGAACCAATTTGTGAAATTACAGGTATTGAAGTCTCATTTACAGGGTGATCAGGAGATTATTGAAGAGGTGGCTGTCATTGAAACGGTTTCGGATGAGGATGCAACTCGTGAGTTACTGCAATCAAAAGGGGATCAGCTTGTTTATCACACTAGTCACAAGGAGATTGTCTTAAAAGTTCGTGGAACGATTGGTCTGAGGGGAAATTTTCGTTATGCAGATTGAATATCGTGATGGGTTGTTGTTTACATCGATAGAAATTGTTTATCAAGGAAGGTATAAGTTGATTGATAATATGGTCATTGATACTGGTGCTGTCAAAACACTGATTTCTCAAAATGTAGTAGAGGATATTAATTTACGAGTAGAGATGGGCGATCATATTGTTACTTATTACGGAATCGGAGGAAAAGAGCACGCATTTACGAAGAAATTGGACTCTATTAAATTAGGTTCTTTTCAACTGAGAGAGTATGAGATTGATTTTAGTGGGATGGACTATGAAGGGATTAACGGTTTGTTAGGATTAGATATATTGCTAGACGCTGGACTTGTTCTAGACCTAGACAAATTAGAAATGTACCGTTCCGGTCCAAAATAAAGGATAGGTGTCTGTGATTCAAAAAAGAATTCGTGCCACTGTGCATCATCCGAAATATGTCAAAGTGCGGTAGATATCAGTAAAGAGAGCCTTTGATAAAATCATCCGACTCTTTTTTTGATTTACTCAGCTTTCGCAGTCCAAAATCTTGTTTAAATGCTTGATGTAAATGGTTTTGGGAAGTACAAAATTATCATTTGACATTTTTTAAAACATAAAGAAAGACACCTATTCTTTTGGTAAAATATTGGTGACGAAACCAAATCCAAAAGAAAGGTGTCACCACTATGATAACGAATAAAGACTACTTTGCGCAATTACCAAAAGAAATTAAACAAGGATTTTCCGAATTAAATATTGGATATCATTTAAGAAAAGCGAATATTACGAAACTTTCCGGGTATTCTTGTCTTACTGTTTTCAAACTGATTTTTCTTTTAGTCTTCCAATATAAGAACTGGTTTCGTGCTTTTATGAGTAAACGATCTCAGGATCTGCCCGGAAAGGATACAGTCTATCGCTTTTTAAATACACCAACCTATCATTGGAGAAAGTTTCTGCTTTCATTAAGCAGTGAAATGATCCGTCTGCTTCAACCATTAACTTCAAAAGATCGTGTCACAGCTTTTGTGATTGATGATTCTGTCTTTTCAAGAAACCGTAGTAAGTCGGTTGAACTGTTGGCTAAGGTTTTTGATCACTCTACCCATCAGTACTTGAAAGGGTTTCAAATGCTTACCCTTGGCTGGACCGATAGTTTTACTTTTATTCCCGTTGATTTTGCTCTTCTAAGTTCACCGAAAAAGGAAAATCGCCTGCAAGAAATCAATACCAATATTGATAAACGAACATCTGGCTATAAGCGTCGCCAGGAAGCTCTGAAATCAAAACCGGACGTGGCTTCAGCTTTACTTGATCATGCGCTTGAAAAAGGGATTATAGCTGACTATGTTCTCATGGATTCCTGGTTTACACAAGCGCCTTTAATTGAGAAGATTACGAACAAAGGGTTATTTGTCATTGGCTTGGTGAAGCAATTAAAGCAGCGATACGTTTACAATGGTGAACGTTTCACACTGAATCAACTTTACAAATTGGCAAAACCTCACATGGGTAAAAAAGACATTCGCGGATCCGTTTATGCTACTTTAGACAATGGAATTCCAGTAAAAATTCTATTTGTACGAAACCGTAATAAACGGAGCGAATGGCTTGCCATTCTCAGCACAGATACAACATTAGAAAATGAAGAGATCATTCGTATTTACGGCATGCGTTGGGACATTGAAGTCTTCTTCAAATGCAATAAATCCCTTTTAAATTTAGAGAAAGAATTCCAGGGACGTTCCTACGACATGTTAATTAGCCATACAACCATTGTTTTTACACGATATATTCTCATTGCTTGGCAAATGCGAAAAGAGGAGGATCCTAAGACGATTGGCAACCTTTTTTACATCCTTTGCGAAGATGTAAAAGACATAGATTTTATTACTGCCCTTCAATCACTTATTGACCTTTTCCAAACTTTGGCGGAAGCCGAGGTTTCTTTGAACATGGACATCTTTAAAAATCAAATGAATAAATGGTTGGCCACTATACCTAATTATATCAAGCAATGCTTAAATATTTCTGTGTGCGAAAGTTGAGTGATTTATATTCAGAAAATTCTGTTTAAAATTCCGATCTTTTTCCTCTTCATTCCGCATTTAGCAATTGGTGAAGTAAAGATTCACTGACTTCGAAATCTGAATTATATTGAAATACCTAATCACAACATCTTCTGTTAACACTAAGTCAAATATGATTATACTTGCAACCATCTTTATCCTGTTCAATTAAAAACTCGAAACGGAATGTCCGTCCCGAGTTTTTAATTGAGCTTGATTCCTAAAAGTTTAAGCTATGTCACTCTTGACATCTCTTGTTTTTTTGCTACCGAACTAAGATAAAGCAGGTCATGAGTTTGCAGCCATTGGATGTTCTGTTTTTTCATTTTATGTCATTTGGTCAATTTTTAATTTTTCAGGGCTTGTTTTACGGTTTCCTTCAGAGGGGTCAAGGATCCGATCAGTTTTTGCAGATCATCTGATGTTTTGGACGCTTCTCCTTTGGAAATCGCGTCATAGATCGCTGCCGTAATTTCAGCAAACGGCTCAGGGACACCAGCGTTTACGAGGAAATTTTTCTCTTCTTCGAATGAGACAGGCTGATGCACGACTTTTTTGCCGGAAACCTCGGAGAGAATTTGGGCAAGTTCATCAAAGGTCCACGGTTGATTGGAAACAAGGTTATACGTTTTGTTTTCATGCCCTTCCTCTGTTAGCACCGTTGCGGCAGCCAAAGCAAGTTCATTGCGTGTTACTGAATTAACGATCCCGCTTCCCGCATTCGTAACAATTGCTCCAGATTCTATGGATGCGCGCAGCCCCTCATTTACAAAAAAGTCCGTATATAAGGCATTACGCAGGAAAGTATACGGGGTATTGGTCGTACGGATGGCATATTCCGTTGCTAAATGAACGTATGCAAGGGGAATTAATGACTCCTCAGCAAAGGCATACCCTGTGTAAGCAATATGTTTGACTCCCGCATCTCTGGCAGCTTTTACGACATTTGCATGTTGAACGATACGAAGCGTATTATCAGAATCCGGACCTGAGATAAAGAGCAGCTTGGAGACACCTGCAAAAGCCTTTTGAAGAGATTCCGGTTGATTATAGTCGCCATGGCGAACTTCCACGCCTTGATCGGCAAGAGTAGAGGCTTTTTCAACATTACGCACGATGGCAATGATTTGACTGGCGGGAACTTTTTTGAGCAAATGTTGAATCACAAGCCCACCGAGTTGACCAGTAGCACCAGTAACCGCAATTGACATAAACATTTCTCCTTTTTTTCTAAAGATTTTTTGAATAAATAACATCATCTAGGTGGCGAAGCCAAAAATAAACGAAGGCGGCCGCAATTGAAGACTGGATTGAGGAATGACTGTTTATTATGTATTTCGGCCATTCTTGCCCACCATTATAATTGCATCAGAAATGTAAATCAAATCTTATGCCTGTGCTGCTAAACAAGGTGAACGCCTCCTATCATTTTTGTCGCGCCTATCATAGATAAGGCCGTGCAATCAAAATTCTTACAAGTCAACTCCTCTTTTTAGCTTTTTAATAGTTTGCCCCTGTTGTTCAACTCATGAAAAAGTTATTTTCTCTTTCCCTAAACTAGATAAACCTATGATGCTTCGTGTTTTTTTTATATATGATAGAGATTTTTTGTCCTCTTAAACAGTTTTTGTTACATTCACATAAGGACAGGGGATCTGGGGTAAGTTCTTAAATTGAGGAAAAAATACTCCAAAACAACGGTTTAATATTCTGAATTTTCTGTTAAAATGTAGGTGAGCAATTCATAAAATTTTTTGAAGGAGAGGGCTCAACATCAGATTGCCGATCCATATTGAAATCGGTGGAGGTATTGAAACGGGGAGCTTTACTGAAAATATAGCTGAAAGCGACAAATCGATGGAAGTCTTTCAAAATCGTAAGTTATAGATCTTCTAGATAAACCTGATCCGGTTTTACGAAGTTTACAGGGGAGCCGATTGCCACTTGCCCTTTTTGTGGTGAGTTACATGTCTATTTCGATAATCCTGATTCGGTTTATTTTACGAAGTTAGTTGGAGTGAGGATTTCCATTGGTTCTCAATGTCGTATGCTATAAGTCTATTTCGATGATTCTGATTTGTTTTTACGAAGTTTGCAGGGGCAAGGATTTCTATCGGTTCTCTTTGTCATGAGTTATAAGTCTATCTCGATAATCCTGATTCTGTATATTTTGTGAAGTTTGAAGGGGCTACGATTCCTACTTGGACTCTTTGTCCCTTGAGGTTGGTGATGGCAGAAATGCAGAGCATCCGTTCGTTCATTTTGTCTGATGGAAAGAAAAAGGTTTGATCATTTAATAGAGTGATTATCCTCAAATAATGACGAAAAAGCTGGCTGCATCCAATACAAATGAACGGCCTCATCCAACTGACTTATTTGCATAGTTGCGAAGTACAACCTGTCGTGCAGTATCCATGCCGCTCAGGATGCCGTCAAAAAGATTTTGATCCTATCGTGTTTCTTTTTTCACTGAAAAGAGGGGAGGAATGAAAATGCCAGGGGCCGTTTTTCGACAGGCTGTTCAGGATGCGACGGGAATTACCTGGGAAGAATGGGTTGCCACCTTGAAACAGGCTGTGGATCCTTCTTGGTCTCACGAACATATGAAGGAGCACATATGCGAACAATTTCAGGTGTCGGATGAATGGGGGAATGGCTGACCGTCAAGTATGGACAGCTGCTCGGCAGGATTCCTGTTGGTGTCACCAAAGATGCGGGCGTTCAAATCGGCGTCCGAAAAACGATAAAGGTGGAGAAGGAAAAGGTTTGGGACTATTTGACTTCGCCGCATGGCTTGCTCTTATGGATCGGGGACGTCTCCGAGTTTCGGCTGCAAAAGGGTTACGAATTTAAATCTAAGGAAGGTATCTGCGGGAAACTTACGGTAGTTTTGCCATTTCGAAAGCTCCGCATGAAATGGAAACTTCCGGAATGGGAAAAGCCTTCCCGGCTTCAATTGTATTTGCTGCCCACGGATTCGGGCAAAACGACGATCGCCATCCATCAGGAAATGCTGGATGATGTCTATGTAAGAGAATTGATGAGACGCTTCTGGGCAGACAAGCTGGAGCAAATTAAAAATTATTTGGAGGGGCGCAATGAATAGATACAGTCATATCGATTTAAGAGTAAATTCATGGGAGAAAGTGCGCACGTTTTATGAGAATCTTCTTCCTGCATTGGGTTTTACCCGCACTTTCCATTCGGAAAAATGGAAAGTGTTTGCAGCGGAGGGAGAGCTTCCGAGCGTTCCTTATTTCGCTATCACGGAAGATCCCAATCATAAGCCAAACGAGAATTTGATCGGGTTTTGGGCGCATGACCGGGAGGAGGTGGACCGGATTGCAGAGCTTGTAGTTCGATATGGGGGCACCATCGACAGCGGCCCCTGGCAGTTCCCGATCAGCCCGACTTATTATGCGGTTTATTTTCAGGATCCTTGCGGAAACAAGTATGAAATGGTCCACCGATTAAATTGATTCAGCACCCGTTGTTGCCCAGCCGAAACCTTTTCTTGCTGCTAGCTTCTTTTAGCGGATATCGGTTACGGTTTCCGATTTGTGCGGGCAATTTCCCGCTTGACGGCCGGTGCCACTTTAGTACCCAGCAGTTCGATGGCACGCAACACTTTTTTGTGCGGCAGCGTGCCGACGGTCAATTGCAGAAGGAAGCGATCGTGGCCGAAAATTTCATGCTGGAACAAGATTTTTTCGATCACTTGCTCAGGGCTGCCGACAAAATTGGCGCCCCGTAAGGAAAGAGAGAACTCGAACTGCTCCCGGGTCAATGGCGGCCAACCGCGTTCCCGTCCCAGCCGATCCATCATCGTTTTAAACGCTGGAAATGCAATGTCAGCTGCTTCCTGCGACGAATCGGCGATAAAACCATGTGAATTGATACTGAGGTGTGGCGTTTCGTGCCCCGCCTTTTGCGCTGCCTCCCGGTGTAATTGAGCAAAGGGCGCGAACCGTTCGGGCAGACCACCGATGATGCCCAGTGCCATCGGAAGACCGAGCATGCCTGCACGGACGGCCGACTCCGGGGTTCCTCCAACGGCTATCCAAACCGGAAGCGGATTTTGCAGGGGCCGCGGATAGATCCCTAGATTGTCCAGCGACGGACGATGCTTTCCCGCCCATGTGACCCGTTCGGATTCTCGCAGTTTGAGCAGCAGATCAAGCTTTTCTTCAAAAAGCTCGTCATAATCTTTCAGGTCGTAGCCAAAAAGGGGAAAGGATTCGATAAACGAACCGCGGCCGACCATGATTTCAGCGCGGCCTTGAGTGAGCAGGTCCAAGGTGGCAAATTGTTGAAACACCCTCACCGGATCGTCAGAGCTTAAGACGTTTACTGCACTGGTCAACCGAATGCGTTTGGTGCGGGTCCCGGCAGCGGCAAGCACTACCGCTGGAGCCGATACGGTGTAGTCGGGACGATGATGTTCACCAATGCCGAACACATCCAGTCCGACTTGATCGGCTAGTTCAATTTCCTCCATCAAGTTTTGCAGCCGTTCCCCCGGGCTGATCAATTGACCGGTTTCCGGATCAACCGTCCGTTCTCCAAATGTGTAAATGCCGATTTCCATCCGTTGGCCCCTCCTTTGATTACTGTTCGTTCATACCGATGTTAGATTTATCTTACCCTATTTATTCGACGCCAGGCAATAAAAAGGGCTTAAGGCAGCAATCGCCTTTCCTCAAGGGTGTTTTGCTATGGATGGGAAGTTCGTTTCGGGCGATTTTATCGTAAAAAAAATTTAGCTGACAGGGAAGACGAGATGCCCCAAGATTTTTCCCTAATTCGCTTATGGAGAGGGAATGCTGGTGTGTTTGTCGCTGCCCCAACGTTTTTGATTCATTAGCGGAACGGGAAAACCGCACGGTGCTTTTCATATCCGTTGTTCGCTTCCAGACTGGGAATAACGCCTGTCTATTATCCAAAAGCATTTTTCTCCCGGAAACGGGCATTTTTGCGGAACCCCAAAATCATGACGTATCTTCATAGAGGCTTCTTTAGAATGCTGAGAGCGGAGGGATTCTTTCTTCCATCTATTTAAAATAAATCTTGACGTTTGCCGGATATCCAACATATGCCCATACAAAAGCCGTGACGAATGCATAAAAAATATTGAGATGTAAATTGTTACAACGGGAGGTATGGAAAATGTACCCGGAACGTCAATTTTTCGGAAGGAGACCCTTTTTCTTCGGAGGGCGGAACCCCTTTTTCTTCGGTGCGCCGTTTTTTGGCGGCTTGCTCGGCGGCTTTTTAGGTAGTGCACTGGTAGGACCGCGGCCATATCCGTTTTATCCGCCGTATTACGGAGGATTTTATGGCGGTTATCCGTACTATTGGTAAACGAAAATTTTTTCGACGAGCTGTCTTAAACGGTCATTTTAGAATGACTTTAAGGCGGCTTTTTTTATCCGCAGATTGCAAGATGTAATTCGGGATCAAAGGCAGATGTCGATTCATCATATAACATCGCTTTTGGTTCCATAGCAAGCTCTTGTGCAATTGCCACGCGCTGTTGTTGTCCTCCGGAAAGTTGACTTGGATAATAGTTCATTTTTTCAGCTAAAATCAACTTTTTTAAAATAATTCTCCGCAGTTTTACGAGCGGCTTCCTAGGAATTGTTGAGGGCTTTATCTGTACCAGCCATTTCGTCACCATTGGAGCATCGAAGAGCCATTCTTATTTCTTTTCAAAGAGCAGCTACATGCTTTTCATTAAAAAAATAATGTCCAACTATTTTAACTGTTCCTGATGTAGAAAGACATCTTATTCTATTGGGATATGCCCTGTATAGATTAAAATTCATAACTGTACCAAGCTTAAGGTTAAGGCAAAAATTTATGTTCCATTTTTCTCTGCCATTCTTTTCTTAAACAGAGTATATTTTTCTATTTTAAGAGGTACAAAAATAATAACATGCTGATGAGTGTCAAGTCCCATAATCAGAGGTCATTCCCCGTCTGTATGTAAATCATCAATATTCTGGAAAAGCTTTCTCCGATAAGCCACAAAAATAAAGCGGACGGAAGAAAAAGAACAAGTTTTCTTCGTCCGCTTTTTGTATTGTTTTTTATTAAAAGTGGTTGGCTTTGTGTCATAGCTTCTGTCATGTAGAGAATAAATTGAAAAATTTACTGCCTTCCATAGGTCTTTTGTCTTCACCAATAAAGAAATCAAGAAGCTGACTATTATACGTTGGCTTGTTACTAATCAATTGATCCTAAATTTCTCGTGATTAACAGGCTAATTGTCATACATTCGATTAAAACTTTTTGCCTATCAATTTTAAAAATAGTTCATTTTAACTATACCATTTTCACTATAAAATTTGTTATACAATTAAGTAAGAGGTATTATTTGATAAATTCCTTCAAATTTCTACAAAAATATAATTTTGTTTCGGCAAACTACTCGAAAGGGTAGGACGCAAAGCTAAAGGGGCTAAATCTATTTTGATAGACATGCCAGCCAGCTGCCCTTCCTATAAAGAATGGTTTTGATTCTTTTTAAGAAGGTTATTAGCGGATGTATTGTCTATTCAACTGCCCTCTTTAGAATTTTTAAGGGCAGTTTTTTTATTTTTACATAGGAAAGGAGGCTTGGTGATGGAGTAAAATAAAAATACATATTTGGCAAAGTTCATTCTATTGGCCCATTGTAAAAACATCTCAATCGGTCTAAACCCTCTGTGTCAAAAGGGAGTATGAATTTCCCAGGGAATATTCCTGAAATTGATTTACTTCAACGCCTTCCCGGAATTTCATCTACTGATTAAACAGATTAGTGGTAGTAATAGTTAAGGAAGTAGATGTAGGAAATATTTCATGCATTAAAAGAAGTAATCGACATCAACGAAGAGCAACTCCAACCCTACACCTACTATTCCCCAAAACTATAAAAAAATTTTTTGTTAAACCACAAAATTATCCAATTGATTCAGTTTTGTTTGAAATTGGTAAAAATCACTAAAATAAAACGGTGTAAGGAGGACAATAATGAAAAGTCTGCGATTAAAGATTATTAGTGGATTTGTCGTTGTTATTTTATTATTTACTACCGCAGCAATTTTTGATTTAAATCAACTTGGACATTTAACTGCAGATGGAACAGGAACAGGAAATACATTTGTGCTAACTGTTATTATTTCTGTTCTTGTCAGCTTGACGATTGCAATTGTTCTTTCGAATCGGATTGTAAAACCAATTTTCCAAGTAGTAGATCGTATGAAAATGGTGGCAGAAGGAGATTTGTCTGCAAAGCTGCTTGAAACAAAATCGAAAGATGAGATTGGTCAATTAGTTCAATCAATGAATGAAATGATTTTAAACTTGAGAAATGTTGTTGGGGAAGTAAGAAACACTGCAGAACAAGTAGCTGCATCTTCTGAAGAATTAACAGCAAGTGCCGATCAGACAACAGTTGCAACAGAACAAGTTGCTTCTGTCATTCAACAAGTAGCAAGCGGAGCTGAAACACAGACGAATGGAATAGAACGAAATGCTGCTTCTTTAGAAGAAATTGCACAAGGGGTTATCCGTGTTGCAGATAGTTCTAATCAGGTTGCAGAGCTTGCAAAACAAACTTCTCAGCAAGCTGAAGATGGTGAAGGTTCCGTTGTACGTACAGTTGACCAAATGAATTCAATCTATAAATTAGTTAAAGAGACTGATAGCATGGTTAAGTCTTTATATGAACGATCAAAAGAAATTAGTAAAATTCTTGATGTAATTAGTGGAATTGCCGATCAAACGAATCTTCTCTCTTTAAATGCGGCAATTGAAGCAGCAAGAGCGGGAGAGCATGGAAATGGTTTTGCGGTCGTAGCCGATGAAGTGCGGAAACTAGCTGAACAATCTCAGGCATCAGCAAAGCAAATAGCTGATTTAATCTTAAGAATCCAAAGCGATACAGAAAACTCTGTTAAAGCTATGACAGAAGTAACACATAACGTCGAAAATGGTCTTGAGATCACGAAGGAAACATCTGAAAAATTTGCTCAAATCGTTCAAAATATGAAGGATATTGCACCGCAAATTGAGGATATTTCTTCAATTGCTCAACAAGTCTCAGCGGAAGTAGAAGAAATAACATCTACAGCGGATGAACTTACAACAATAGCAAAAGAAAACGCAGCAACATCCGAACAAGTAGCAGCGTCTACAGAGGAACAACTAGCTTCGATGGAGGAAATAACTTCTTCAGCAAAAATGCTTGCAACAATGGCAGAAGGAATGCAAGAATTAGTTCATAAATTCAAGCTATAAAATGGGGAATACAGCCCCATTTTATAGAACATAAGCATTCCGGATGCTGCCGTCTGTTGCTTATACCGTAGTTTATAGAATATAAACCTTCGAGATGATTCAAATAAATCTGAGAATGAATATAAAACAAATATTTAGGCAATGAAAGAATCGTTGCCTCAGCTGATTTTATGGACTTCAGAATTTTGAACTTCAGCTTTTGAATGCTCATTTATGATGTTGTGAAATCTTTTCCGTATCGCCCAGCACCTTGCCTCCAAAAATTCCATTCGTGCCGTTCTGCATGAGTGATTCGTTTATTTCGACCTTTCTAACTTTCCCGCCGCATCTTTTTGAAAAAAATCCATGTTTTCACTAGAATATTTGACCAGTAAATTATTTCATTATGAATACTATATTGACAAAAGCAAGAAAGGTGGTGAAACGAATGAGTGTATGGTATCCAGACAAAGAAGAGAATAGACGCTCCGATTCAGAAAAACGTGCGAACGCAAAGGCAAAAGCTGATGTAGATTTTAAAAGTGACGTTGATGTGGATACGGACAACGAATTAGAGAATAAATTAAAAAATATTGATCGTAACACAAATATTGCAAAAGTAAATAATAGCGGCAACTCAAAAGTGGAAATTGATATTCATGTTGATTCCGATTCAGATGCAAAAGTTCGGTCGAAAGCAGAATCTGATCAAGATCAAAACCAAGAGCAAAGAGATTAATTGAGCATAATTAAATGTGGGTGAGATGTCTTTTTTGTCCCACCTATAATATAGGGTGAGAATGTTATGGAACATTTAGATAAAGGAGAGTTCTCTTGGTTACGGAATGCTTCTACTCAAAGCCCTCAATCAAATAAATCTTCCATTGATTCGAGCGGTAATTCAGATGTAAATGTTGATGTAAATATTCAAGTTGATACGATACCCATTGCATTTGCCGTTCTTTACTATTTATTGGCTACTAAGCAATTATCGCACGAAGAGTTTGAGTTTGCTTTACGTAAATTATTGGAGACAACAAACAAGTATAAAAAGCTGAACCGTGACGGTTCTTCAAGAGTCAATTTGTTACATCCTAATGTATGGGGAAGGTAAAATAATAAAGGAGATTTTACTTTCCTTCATTTTTTTAAAGGGAAACATGACAGGTAACCTAGTTTTTTAAGTTTTATCGTTTGGGATTTATTTTAGCATTTGATCATTTCTGAAACTGTTATGATGATAGGGACGGTACGTTTTAAAAAAATGTGAAAATGCAAAAAATTGTAAGACTGTAAAGCATCTTCCTTTATTTGAATTCAGCCCGGGTTACGATCTAGTTATAAAATGGTGAGCACGTAAATGATCGAGAAGATTGGAAAAGAAAGCTGCTGTATGGATGCAGTGAAAGTTTAAAGATTTTGTAAATTAAATTTTTTTATCCCTTCAGCAAAAAGCACTGGCACGTTTTTCTTGATTAAAGCAGCATATGTAGAAAGGGTATTATTTTTTCAACCAAATTCAGAATTGATGAAGAACATAAATGCCCAAAAGTTTGCAGGAAGAGGATATCAATCGACAGTTCATATTGTGAAAATTCGAAAATTTATTTTGTTTCTTATTGCGGCCAAAGCATGGGCCGCTCTTTTGTTTTGAAAAAGAGGAAGACAGATTATACCCGTGGTGCTAGATAAAATCAGACAAGCATAAAAATAGCCCTTGCATGAGGATCTCCTTAAAATGAAAGTGCGACCAAACATTTAAAAGGAGAATTCACATGCAAGAGCACTTTCATTTTACAACAGATCGAGCCAAACTTCAAAAACAATATGTATCGATTTTGTGTTTTGTATCAGCTCAACTATCGAGTATCCAGATTCATCTTCAACGTCGAAATCTTCATTTGTTGAAACAGAAGGACGAGGTCATCATCGCCGTCCATGTCCTTGGAAAGTTGTTAGGCTTCACTTCCGAACGGGCTTGGCACCGGTTTGTGATCGGGAATTTGTTTTCCAAGGACTTGTTCCCTGAACGTTCTCGATACAACCGTCGCTGCCGAGCGCTTGGCTTTGCGATCAAGTGGATGCGGCACCAGCTGGCCAAGCGTGGACAACACCATGCGTATGCGGTCGTGGACAGTTTGCCGATCGAGCTGTGTCATTCATCCCGAATGTATCGCGCCAAACGGTTTCGTGGAATTGCGGATATTGGCTATTGTGCTTCGAAAAAGATCGCTTTCTATGGGTTGAAACTTCATCTGCAGGTCACCGACCAAGGGCTTCCGATGGGATATGTCGTCACTGAAGCGTCTTGTCACGATCGGGTGGCCGCTGAAACCGTCATGACGCAAATTCCACATCCATATAACCTAGGTGACAAAGGGTACATCAGCCAAAAACTGCAAAAGAAGCTGTACGAAGAGCATCGAGTCGCTTTTTGGACGCCCGTTCGAAAAAATCAGCGAATTCTCCAATCCGACGCATGGAAACAGTGGATGAAACGAAAACGCAAAGTGATTGAAACCGTGTTTTCGATTTTAGTCGATTCGTATCGGATCACCGAGATTCGAGCGAACTCGGTTTCTGGATTTGAAACGGCACTGGATGGTATTTTACTGGCTTACTCCCTTGTTGTTCTTGGGCTAGTTGAGCGTTAAGACTCAACTAGCACCACGGGTAGATTATGCTAAAATATTTTTAAAATACAATGAATCGACAGCAAGATTTAGAGGGGGAAAACCATGGCGGTTAAAGCAGAGATTGATTTCCAAAAAGAATTATTTGAAGCAGCTAATAAAATGCGCGGAAGCGTGGCTCCAGCTGACTATAAACATTATGTACTGCCGCTTATTTTTTTGCGCTATCTTTCGAATAAATATGAACAGAGCTGCAATGAGTTGGAGCAAATTTTTGCGGAAAATGAAGAAATGCAGCAAGGTTTCGTTTCAGATTCTCATCAATATAGAGATAAAAATGTGTTTGTCGTCCCGAAGGAAGCAAGCTGGCACTATATAATGAAAAATGCTAAACAGCCGAATATTAAAGAAATTCTCGATAATGCGATGAAGCGAATCGAGGAAGAAAACCCAGAATTGACAGGGGTGCTGCCGCAAATTTATCAAGGCTTGAACTTACCGGTAGAAAATGTTGCTGGATTAATTGAAATTTTTTCACGTGATGTGTTTAGTGGCAGCTCGGAAGACAGCATAGATATACTCGGTCGTACTTATGAGTATTTTATTAGTTCATTTGCTTCGTCAGAAGGGAACAGAGGCGGCGAGTTTTTTACCCCATCCTGTATTGTGGAATTGCTGGTGGAGATGCTTGAACCAAAAAGAGGTATCGTGTTTGATCCAGCGTGTGGAAGCGGTGGAATGTTTATTCAAAGCGGGAGGTATGCGCCGAATAAAAAGTCTCTTTTATTTTACGGACAGGAAAATGTCGTCACGACAGTACGTCTTGGAAAAATGAACGTATTGCTTCATGGCATCAATGCGGAAATACGGCTGGGAGATTCGCTGTTGAACGATCAATTTCCTGAATTAAAGGCTGATTATGTGATTGCCAACCCGCCGTTTAATCAAAAAGATTGGGGGGCGGACAGAATATCGAAAAGCGATCCGCGCTTGATCGGGCCTGTTACAAACAGCAATGCAAACTATATGTGGATGCAGCATTTCTTATACCATTTAAATGATGCAGGATCAGCAGGGTTTGTGATGGCAAATGGCGCAATGACAACTAATGTTAAGGAAGAAAAGGAAGTGCGGAAAATATTGGTGGATGAAGGGTACATCGATTGCGTTGTCCAATTGCCGGAAAAACTGTTTTTCACAACAGGCATACCGTGCTGTTTGTTCTTTTTAAGCAAAAACCGCGATGGAAAAAACGGTTACCGTGCTCGAAGAAACAAAATTTTGTTTATCGATGCCCGAAAAATGGGAAAGCCCGTCAGCCGCAAGCAAAAAGCATTGTCTAAAGAAGAAATTGATAAAATCGCATCAGTTTATCGAGCATTTAAATATGAACATGCAAAAAGCTGCGAAAATATTGAAGGTTTCTGTAAAATTGCAAAACTTGAAGAAGTACAACAAAACGACTACAAACTGACACCAAGCATGTACGTCGGAACAGAGGCAGAAGAAGAAGAAGACATTCCTTTTGAGCAAAAAATAGCCGAACTAACGAAACGGTTGCTCGAACAATTTGAAGAATCGAACAAACTACAAGAAAAAATCAAACAAAACCTGGAGGAGCTGATGTATCGGAATGGGGAAAAGTCAAACTTAGTATTCAAAAGGGAAAAAAATGAATGATCTGAGAAAATGTGAAATTTTTTTATCGGTGCTTTCGAAAATTTCCTAATAAAGATTAATCGAGGAAAAAAGGTGGTATTAAGACCTTTCTGTCAGAGAAAAGTGTATTATAATCATTATAAAAGCAGAAGTTAATATGAAACTTTTTCTTCACAAAACCAAACATTTGTTCTATTATTTTATGTAGAAACGTTTAGAGGATAGATATTTGTTATTATAAAATGAATCATGATGGAGGTTTAATATGATGGAAGAAGCGTTAAAATTAATATTATCAGAGCTAAAAGAAATGAAAGAAGGACAATCCCGTTTAGCAGTCGAACAACAAGGTGTAAAGGAACAGCTGAAAGAGCTAAAAGAAGGTCAGTCTCGTTTAGCAGTTGAGCAAAAAGGTATGAAGGAGGAGCTGAAAGAGCTAAAGGAAGGTCAGTCTCGTTTAGCAGTTGAGCAAAAAGGTATGAAGGAAGAGCTGAAAGAGCTAAAGGAAGGTCAGTCTCGTTTAGCAGTTGAGCAAAAAGATATGAAGAAGGAGCTGAAAGAGCTAAAAGAAGGTCAGTCTCGTTTAGCAGTTGAGCAAAAAGATATGAAGAAGGAGCTGAAAGAGCTAAAGGAAGGTCAGTCTCGTTTAGCAGTTGAGCAAAAAGGTATGAAGGAAGAGCTGAAAGAGCTAAAGGAAGGTCAGTCTCGTTTAGCAGTTGAGCAAAAAGATATGAAGGAAGAGCTGAAAGAACTAAAAGAAGGACAACACCGTTTGGCAGTCGAACAACAAGGTGTAAAAGAAGAGTTGAAAGAGCTAAAAGTAGGGATGAAAGAACTAAAAGAAGGACAATCCCGATTAGAAGTAAAAATGGAAAATATCGAACGAAAAATTACAGGAATCCCTAAAACTTATGAGAATTTAGAACAATTTGTAGCACGTCAGCAGCGTGTGATTGAGGAATTGTCAGCACGTTCAGTTGAATACGGGGTAGAGATTAAAGAGATTCATCGCATTTTAAAAAATCAATAAAATAGAGTTTTTTTAAATTCAGAGTGGATTTTAATTGGAAACATGAAAAAGCGCCGAAACATTTTTCATAATGTTCCAGCGCAATCCATAGTCAGCCGAATTTGTGCTGATTATTTTTAAAGATTGTTCGTTTATCTTCCTTTGACGATGGCAATCATTCCTTCTTCATCATCCAACACAAGTTCAATCCCAGCGTACGGGTCTTCGTTTAAAAATTCATCGAGCCAAAGACGCAGAGCTTCGATGATGTTTGCGGTAATAAGTACTTGCTTTCGGTCGTTTACATACGCTTCGGCAGAAAAGCCGTAATCGTCGTCATACATCAGCTCCACTACAACTTCTTCCGGCTTTATTTGTTTTTTTCGGGAAATGTACACGCAGATTGCGTTAATAATATCTTGCTCCGGAATGATCAGCTTTTCCATGGATTAGCAGCCTCTTTTTCTTTTTTATGCTTGATCAGGACGAAAATTTTGCGAATGATCGAGATGAGAATAACGATTGCCAGCAAATTAATGAATAAACCTAAAATTGAACCGAATATACCCATGTTTGCTAGCAGTCCGCCAAATAATAATCCGGCAAGCCCTCCTAACATAAGGCCTTTGAAAAATCCTCCTGATGAGAATGTGCCTTTGGAGGCGGCAGATTGATTTTTTGGAGTGTTTGCCTTTTTATCTTGGAAATTCGAACTGTTCGTTGTGGTATTTTTATTCAAATTGAAGCTTTTTTTCCCTGATTTGTATGACTTCGCCTCTACTATCGTTGGATGATCTTGAAAAACAACATTTCCAACAGGTGAAAAAATAAGCGCGAAAGCAAACAAAGCTGCTAATAATTTTTTCAATTTCGACTTCCCCCTGTATGAAAGTATTTGTATTTTTGTGAACTCAGTTTCAATGTTATATACGATAGAAAATCAAATTAGTTTCACGATTTGATATCTTTTCTATATAAACGAATAAAAATTTTTCTTTCATCTAAGCATGTTATTCAACTATTACAATGCTGTAAACTAAGAATAGAAGACTTTAAAAAAATGGTGAGGCCGTTGTTTTACTTGAATATATTTTATCATGTATACTTGTTTGAAAGTATTTGCGAACTGTAAAACGTTTGGACTGCCATGTTAAAAGAGTTTCTTCAAGTTTCATCAAACGTATCTATGGACGTGTTTTTTTGGAGGCATGAAAGGATGGTTCAGCTAAAAAAATTGGCTTTTAAGCAGAAAACAAAATTGATGTTGCTAATCGTGCTTGCTTTAATCTCTGGTGCTGCCATTATTGGACAAGCTTATTTTTTTGCGGCGATTGTCGATCGCATTTTTTTACAGAAACAGTCTTTTGCTGATGTTTTCCAGTTGCTTTTAGGTTTGTTCATTGTTCTTTTGGCCAGAACTGCATCCCATTATTTCAGCGGTTTAACAGGAATTAAAATAGCGTCCAAAGTGAAAAAAGATCTTCGCCAATCTTTATTAAATAAATTTTCAAGCAACCCGCTGCAAGTATCGCTGCAAGGGAAAACAGGACAAAAAGCAAGTGTATTGCTAGATGCGGTAGATGAAATCGACAGCTACTTTAGCATTTATATTCCAAAGGCAGTTCAAACGTCGATCATACCTCTTCTCATTCTTTTCGTTGTGTTTGCTAGCCATCCATTTACTGGATTAATCATGGTGATTACAGCGCCATTTATACCGATATTCATGATCATCATTGGCTACAAAACGAAAAAGAAATCGGAGGAGCAAATGGAGAAAATGACCGCTTTATCGGGACATTTTCTTGACACCTTGCAAGGGCTGACAACCCTTAAGCTGTTCAACCGTGCGAAACAGCAGAAAGAAGCGATCAGAAAAAGCAGCCATGGCTTTCGGGATGCGACGATGGAAGTATTGAAAATTGCTTTTACCTCTTCTTTTATGCTGGAGTTCATTTCCATGCTTAGTATGGGATTGATTGCCCTTGATGTGGCGATTCGCTTAATTATTTTTCAAAACATTTCTTTTTTTACCGCGTTTTTCATGCTGATTCTAGCTCCTGAGTTTTATAATGCACTGAAAGATTTAGGAAGCGCCTTTCATGCAGGCAGGGGGAGTATGGGGGCGGCAAGAAAGATTGAAGAGGAGCTAAACGCAATCGGAAAGCCAGTAAAATGGGGGAAGGCAGTTTTGCCAAAAGGTGAAGGACCGCCGACCATTCGCATAGAAGGAGCGGGATTTCGTTACGAGGGAGATAGGTTTGCCTTAAAAAATATAAATGCTGAAATCCGCCCGTTTGAGCAAGTGGCAATTGTCGGAAAGAGCGGTGCTGGGAAATCGACTTTATTACATGTGATTGCAGGTCTTGTTCCGCTTACTGAAGGGGAAATTTATGTGAACGGAATTCGGCGGTCTGATTTGAACGAAAAGAGCTGGTTCGATGAAATCAGCTATATTTCGCAAAATCCGTATCTTTTTTCTGGAACGATTGCGGAAAATATCGCTTTGGGAGGAAAACTCGATGCAACGAAAGAGGAAATCGAACAAGCAGCCGAAAAGGCAGGAATTTTAAAGCTTGTCCAATCACTTGAAAATGGTTTTGATACACCTATTGGAGAAGGAGGAAGGGGAATTTCCGGAGGAGAAAAACAACGAATTGCACTGGCACGAGCGTTTTTGAAAAAACCATCCATTATATTGTTTGATGAGCCGACGACTGGACTGGATCTTCAAACAGAACAAATTTTGCAGGATTCCATAAAGGAATTAGCTCAATCTTCCACCGTCATTACCGTCGCTCATCGGCTTCATACCATTATAAATGCGGATAAAGTTCTTTTTTTGGAAAATGGAGAACTCATCGCATCCGGAACACATAAAGAATTGCTGGAATCAGTTGAAGCGTACAGGAAAATGACAACGCTCCAACAAGGAGGCATGGCAAAATGAAAGATTTGCTTTTTATTACAAAGCTGACATTAACAGAAAAGAAAGATCTTTTTTTGTCCATTCTCTTCGGATTTATAACAGGAATCGCGACAGTGAGTTTGTTTGCTTCAAGCGGCTATTTGATTTCTAAAGCAGCTCTTGCACCGCCAATTTACACGCTGACTGTTTTCATAGCGTGTATAAAACTGTTAGGGTTTATCAGTGCCGGCAGCCGTTACGGGGAGCGTTATTTTTCTCATCGCGCCACATTCAATATATTAAGCCGGTTGCGAGTTTCTTTTTTTGAAAAGCTGGTGCCATTGGTGCCCGCGATTTTTCTTAAATATCGGAGCGGAGATCTCCTCTCCAGAATTGTCGGCGATGTGGAAACGCTGCAAAACTTCTTTTTGCGTGTTTTTTATCCGCCGATCGTATCCACTCTCATATTTTTATGGACCATTTTTTTCACTTCGTTCTTTTCCTTTTATATTGCCTTGGTGTTATGTATCGGTTTGATTTTCACCACTGTCCTAATTCCGGCTTACTTTGCTTTCAGACTAAAAAAAGTAGAGCGTCATGTTCGACAAAGCCGCGGGAATTTATCGACAGAAGTGACGGAGTTTTTTTATGGGTTTCGCGATTTAAAAATTTATCAACAGCTTGAGCATAAACAAGAGAAGCTTACCCAACGCTCCGATGCTTATTTGAAAGAACAGGAACGTGAAGCAATCTATAACCTCTTCAGTCAATCTGTCAATACGTTTGTATCTTTAATTGTCTCTTGGATTATTCTTTTGCTTGGCGTCTATTTCGTTGCAGGCGGTCAATTAGATGGTATTTTTCTTGCCATGCTTGTAATGATTTCATTAACTGTTTTTGAACATGCGGCACCGATGGCTGCTTTTCCAAGTTATTTAGAGGACAGCCGCCAAGCTGCTGCAAGACTATCAGACGCCACGCATCAAGACTCTTCTGTAAAAACGTCTGATGAGAAAGAAATGAAGGAGCTTCCCGGTCAACAAGCTCCATCAATTGTCATGGAGAATGTCACCTTTCATTTATTTGGTGAAATTTTAAAAAATGTTTCAATTACATTTCCGGCAGGATCGAAAACAGCCATTGTCGGACCTAGTGGTTCGGGCAAATCGACCTTGCTGGCCCTTTTATTAAAAATTTATAAAAACTATCAAGGGGTGATTCGGATCAACGGCATCCCGATCGATCAATTAGATGACGATAGCCTTTGGAAAAATGCGAACGTTATTTTGCAGGACAACCACTTTTTCTACGGTACCGTTCGCGATAACCTAATGATTGCTAAAGATGCAGTGCTTGACGAAGATTTGGAAGATGTGCTGAAAAAGGTGAAGCTTGACTATCTTTCTTTGGCCGATCCGTTGTTAGAAAGAGGAGGAAATTTATCGGGCGGGGAAAAGCAAAGACTGGCGATCGCCAGGGTATTGTTGAAAAAAGCTCCGCTATGGATACTTGATGAACCGACATCATTTTTGGATGCTTTAACGGAACAGTCTATTTATCATCATCTGTTTGAAGCTGCTAAAAATGATACCGTCATCCTTGTCAGTCATCGTCTGGCCGGTCTGGAAAACATGGATCAAATTATCGTTATGGATGAAGGAGCTATTGTAGAAGCGGGAACCTACAAAGAATTGATGAACAAAAAAGGATACTTTTATCAAATGAAGCAAATTGAACAAAGTGTCTTTACAGCAAATTAAAGAAAGCCGACATGGAGCAAACTGTCGGCTTTTTTTCGATTGATTTCTAAGCTTGCTTCAATTTTTATCCTCTTTTGGATATGAGCTCATCTTTCACTGCTGTCCAAAATGATAAAGCTGCAGCAGCGAATAGCACGAGAAAGGGGGCAAACGTAATTAAAAAAGTCTTCATCGTTCCACACTCCTTATTTTGCGTTTTGCCCTTTCACATAATCTTTATCGAACAGAAACAGTTTTATTAGTAAATAAAGGGAAGGGAGCAAAAGGGCTAATCCTAAAATAAAAACGATGATCAGGGAAATGGCCATAGCTTCGTTTGTAAAACTGTCATAAATGGACAAATATGGATAAAGCAAGTACGGATAATGGGAGATTCCATATCCAAAGAAAGCTAACAGAAATTGACCTACTAACAATCCGAATGCCAATCCATAATTTTTTCTTTTCCAAATGAGCCAGACAGTCCCGACATATAAAAGAAACGATAAAGCGAACATCCACCATAAATTAAGGATGCGTTCAAAATGCTCTTGGTTGTGATAGCTCAGTTCATAAATGATGCCGCAAGCTGTTATGATTAAAGGAAATGCCCAGAAAAGAGCATATTTTCTCATTAAATTCGTTGCGTCTGTATCACCAGTTTGATTCGCGTACCATGTAAGAAAAACAGCTGAAATATAAAGGACGGCCGTAATACTTAAAACGACGATGCTCCAAGATAATGGGCTTTTAAATAATGCTACGTAGTTTAAAACTGGATGCTCATCCACCATCGAGACAAATCCGCCTTCAGAAATGGCTAAGACGACAGATAATGATGCAGGGATCAATAATCCAGACAATCCATACATAAAGGCATACCCTTTATGCCCTTTTGATGAATACGTTTCAAATGCGTAATAAGACCCGCGAATGGCAAGCAAAATAATCGCAATGCTTCCCGGAACAAGGAGAGTTGTCCCATAATAAAATGCGGTTTTTGGGAAAAAACCGACAATCCCAACAAAGAAGAAAACGAAAAATACATTGGTTACCTCCCAAACTGGAGACAGGTAGCGTTGAATAATTTTGGACAATATATGCTGCTTGCCACTCAAAATGCTGTAAGCATTAAAGAATCCAGCGCCGTAATCAATGGATCCAACGATCACATAGCCGAACAAAAAGATCCAAAGGACGGATATCCCAATAATCTCCAAGCTCATGACTGCTCACCGCCTAATCGATTTTCAAGCTCTCTTTCCACCGGATTATTTTTAAACAACCGGCGAAGAATCACAATCGTGCCGATTCCTAAAATCAAATACAAAATGGCAAAAAGAATGAGCATAAGACCTACATGGCCGCTTGAAGTTGCTGCTTCACCCGTTGTCATAATTCCGCGAAGGATCCAAGGCTGACGGCCAAATTCAGTCAACCACCAGCCAGCCTCAATCGCGATAAAAGATAGAGGCCCTCCGAGCACAATGAGCATGCGGAACCATTTTTGGTTGATGAAAGCCCATCCGCGCTTCACCCCAACCCAATAGATAAGTGCTAATAAAATCATGAAAACGCCAATGGCTACCATAATATCAAAAAAATAATGAATATAAAGCGGAGGAGATTCAAAATTTGAAAATTGGTCTAGTCCGATAACTTCTGCATTTGGATCTCCATGCGCCAAAATACTGAGCAAATATGGGAATTTAAGTGCATATTTAATGTTTTGTTCGTCATCTAAAATACCAAACATGACTAGAGGAGCATTTCCTTCTGTTTCAAAATGCCATTCCGCAGCCGCCAATTTCTCTGGCTGGTACTCAGCTAAATATTTGCCGGAAAAATCTCCGATAACAGCTGTTGCAATGGAGAAAATCAGTCCTATTTTCATAGTTAAAAACAAGGCTTTTTTATGATAAACATGGTTGGAGCCTTTTAATAATTGGCATGCTGCAATAGATGCCAGCGTAAAGGCGGCTGTCATAAAGGCGGTTGCGACTACGTGTGCGACTTTTGTCGGCATGGCCGGGTTAAAAATCGCACCCAGCGGATTGACATTGATGAGTTCACCATTTACAATGTCAAACCCTTGCGGCGCATTCATAAAAGAGTTGACGATGGTAATAAAAAAGGCAGAAAAGGCGGCGCCAAGGGAGACAGGAATCAGAAAGAGCAGGTGCTTCCGCTGATTTTTAAATCGTTCCCAAGTGTACATATAAATTCCGAGAAAGATTGCTTCAAAGAAAAAAGCAAATACTTCCATAAAAAGCGGCAATGCGATCACATTTCCGGCAAGTTCCATAAAATTCGGCCAGAGCAATGACAGCTGGAGTCCAATCGCAGTTCCTGTTACAACGCCGACAGCTACGGTGATGACATACCCCCGCGCCCAACGTCTAGCCATTAAAAGATAATGTTCGTCATTTTTTTTGATCCCAACCCACTGGGCAATCATGATCATCAACGGAACGCCTACCCCAATGGTTGCGTAAATAGCGTGAAAAGAAAGTGTAAGGATAGTCAGCATTCGACTGCTGAATACGGGGTCTTCAAATAACAATTTTATTTCCTCCTTTTGAATGGGATAAATCTTTGAAACCGGTCATGAGTATATGATCAGGATGAACCAATACAATATGATTTCATTTTACTTTATAAAAATGTGCTCTTTGTCAATTCTCTTTGACAAATGTATATATAGAGAATGAAAAATATGTGAACATTGGCTCTTTTCGCTTAGTTTATGCCATATTATAGCATTTTAGGCAGCCTGTACCATTTGCAAAATCTGAAAAAATCAGCATTGCTCAACATATGTTTGTACAAATATTTAAAGAATATACATGATTTTCAAATCATATCGGATTATCTGCCGGGTTAAGAAAATATTGGGTTAAGTCCTGTGAAAAAAATCCATGTTTTCCCTAGCTTAAAAAGCCTGAAAGCAGCCAATAAGATTCTGTTTATGTTTGGCTGCAAAATTTGCAGAACGTTTGAATCCGTAATCGAACGGATTGTTGCTGCCGCCTCTAAATGTATATTTTTTTGGCAAACAAAAATACGGCTGCAGTTCATCTTGACTATATAAAATCAAAAATGTTACATAGTCCGTTCTAAATCGCACGGTTTTTTAGCTCCAGTTCATCCAGGCTAAATAGAGTCAAAAAAATGACAGCTTCGAATTTTTTGTTGTATATTCATAAGCATGCTAGTTTGTGGGCAGGAAGCATTCGTGCTATGATTTTTTGTAAACAGCTGCCAAGGAGGGATGGATCGTATGGTGAAGAAAGTAATATTGAATGGTGTAGAGATACAAGTTGAGGAGTATGAAGAGGAAGTGGTTCATCAACCAAACGGTGAGCCATTACATAAAATTCGTTTTGCTTTTAAGGTGAGAAGCGATGAATATCATGATATTACGACGCTGCTGTATCAGCAAACGTTTGATGTGTCAGTTCCTGAAAGAGACCTGAACTTTAGGGGGACGATACAAAATTATTCCACTTCTGTGACGAATTTGTATAAAAAAAATCAGGTTGGTGATTTTCGATTAGAATTAATTGAGACGATTTAACAATGATTGTTTCAATGGCGTAATCCCATGGTGTTCGAAGAAACAGAGGGAGGCACTATGTCAATTCATGTAGAGCATTTGTACAAGCAATTTCGAGTTCACGTTCGGCAAGCAGGGTGGACGGGGGCTGTACGCAGTTTGTTTAAGAGGGAAATTCGTACTGTGGAAGCGGTGCGAGACATTTCATTTACCATTCCTTCGGGAGAAATTGTCGCATTTTTAGGGCCGAACGGAGCGGGGAAAACAACGACAATTAAAATGCTGGCCGGTTTGCTTTATCCAAGCTCCGGGAGCATTCAAGTTGCCGGATATGTACCGTTTGAACAAAAAGCGGAATTTAAGAAGATCATGAGTTTAGTCATGGGACAGAAAAGCCAGCTCATATGGGATATTCCGCCAATGGAAACGTTTCTCGTCAATAAAGCGATATACGAAATAGAAGACCGTGCGTTTCGGCAAACGTTGGATGAGCTTGTCGAGCTGCTGGAGTTAGAAGAGCTCTTGACGAAACCAACGCGGAGTTTGTCTCTCGGACAGCGGATGAAATGCGAATTAGCAGCCGCGCTTTTGCATCGGCCGAAGGTTTTATTTTTGGATGAACCGACGATCGGCTTGGATGTCCATACGCAGGAAAAAGTCCGCCGCTTTATAGGACAATATAACCGCGAGCACCGAACGACAGTATTGTTGACATCGCATTACATGGGCGATGTGACAGCGCTGTGCGATCGGGTGCTCATTATTAATCATGGGAAGCTGTTGTATGATGGTGAATTGGACATGTTGACGGAAAAATTGACGCCGTATAAATTGCTAGAGGTTCAGCTTTCGTCCATTCCCGATATTTCATGGGATGCATACGGCGAATTAGTCGATGCAAAAGAGGGTAAAGTAACGCTTCGTGTGCCGAGGGAACGCATTCACGAGGTATCCTCCCGATTTTTGCAGCAGTTTGATGTTCGCGATTTAAATATAGAAGACCCGCCGATGGAAGAAGTGATAACGCTCGCGTTTCAGGAGGATGCACATGTTTCGTAAATACTCTGTTCTCCTTCGCATGAAATATGTGGAGATGTTTGCCTACCGGCTGGCGACGATCGTGTGGATGACAGGAGCCATGGTTCAGCCGCTGATCACGATGATGGTCTGGATGAATATTGATCCTGATCAGGAGAATGAGTTTATTTTTTACTTTGCGGCATTGATTTTTGTTGAACGCATGACAAGCGCTTGGGACGTTTGGGAATTGGAGCGGGAAATAAGGGAGGGAACCTTTTCTTATCAAATTGTCCGTCCGTTTCACCCGATACATTGGGCCATTGCTGAAAATATCGTGTATAAAGCGTTATTTTTCGTCATTTTAATTCCGGCATGGGGCCTATTGGCGGTCTTTATTCCGGCGCTGCGGCTGGATCAAATAAGTGCGGCGCAGTGGCTGTTATTCTTTTGTGCGCTTTTATTGGCAGCGGTCATTCGTTTTTTATTCAGCTACACATTTGGTCTGTTAGGTTTTTGGGTGACAAAAGTGACGGCTTTGTACGGCATGTTTGAAGCGGTGTCTCTCTTTTTGTCGGGCCGCATTGCACCGATGTCGCTCCTGCCGCCGCTTTTGAAAACGATCAGCTTTTATTTGCCTTTTCGATATATGGTCGGGTTTCCAATCGAAATTTTGACCGGAAGCGTCCAAGGGATGGATATTGTGTACGGATTTGGATGGGCTGCAGTTTGGTGCATGTTTTTTATGCTTGCAGTATTGTTGCTTTGGAAGGCTGGTCTAAGGAAAAACCAAGCTGTGGGGGGATAATGTGAAAAGACATTGGCGCATTTTTTGTGAATTTTTTCGGACTTGTTTAGTGGAGGAGCTCGAATATCGCAGCGAATTTTTAGGGAATTTCCTGTCGAGTTTGTTTGGCATTGGGATGGCTATTTTGACAATTCAAATATTTTTTTATCAAACAGATAACCTCGGCGGTTGGAAATATGCGGATGTTCTGCTGCTTCTTGGTATATTCAATACGCTGCAAGGATTGATTGATTTTGCCCTGCGGCCCAACATGTCCCGTCTGCTGCAGCATATTCGCATGGGGACGTTTGATTATGTATTGACAAAGCCGGTCGACAGCATGTTTTATGTCAGCTTCCGCCATTTAGTGTTTTGGCGCCTAATTGATGTGCTTCTTGGCATCGGCTTGATAATCTATGCGTTAATACAAAAACATTATATGCCGACAATAATGGATGCAGTGATGTTTTTCATTAGTATCGGATCTTCGCTTGTCCTGATTTACGCGCTGTGGATGATGCTGATGACCACCTCCTTTTGGGTTATTCGTATCGATGATCTATCGTTTGTTTTTAATTCATTTTTTGAAACAACACGGTTCCCAATCGGAATGTATAGAGGCTGGCTTCGCATCGTGCTCACATACATTTTGCCAGCTGCCTTTATTACAAGCACGCCGGCGTTGTCTTTGCTTGGAAAATGGAACGGGATGACAACAATCCTATCCGTTGTACTTGCCGGGCTGTTCTTATGGATATCGCGCCGGTTCTGGCGGTATGCGCTCCGATCGTACACAAGTGCAAGCAGTTAAATATTCCGTGCATTGAAAAATGGCAGCAGAGAATGTGAAAAATTTGCTAATAATTTTAAACGGTAGATGTTGGTTAAGGAATGACCGAATAGCTTATTAGATGGATAGATGAAAAAGCAGAGGGGTTACAGTTTTTCAGTTGCTTTTCCCCAGCTGTTTGGCACGATAAAAGACAATGATCAATGGATGATTTTTTCGAACAAGCAGTCTGCCAAAATCAGTCGATGTCGCTTGAAAGATATATATTTCTCCCCTCATTTTTCCCAGCCTGACCTCGCTTAGGTTTTCCAGTGAAACAGTTTCCTTGTATGGACAAATAGAGAAAAAAAGAAGAAAAGGATTTTTTCTGCTTCTGTCGAATATTTTATTTTAAAGGTGTGATTAAAAAGGAAGGTTCCCATTATGGAAAAAGAAATTATTTGTAAAAGAGAAATAATCAAAATTGATCATCAAAACAAGAAAGTGGTGATAGATGAAATTGCGATAGAGTATCCGTTAACAATTTTTGTGGACAATGAGGAATTCGCCACATTAGTATGCTCGCCGTCCCATGTAGAGGAGCTTGTATTGGGCTTTTTAGCTTCAGAAGGGATAATCCGCATAAAAGCAGATGTGAAAGCGCTTCAAATTGATGAGGATAAGGGGTTTGCCTATGTTCATTTGCATCAGCCGATAGGGGATAAGAAAGAGTTTGTTTCCAAACGCTTTATCGGCTCCTGCTGCGGAAAAAGCCGACAGTTTTATTTTTATAATGATGTGAAAACAGCGAAAACAATTTTGAGCAGCATGACGATTTCTGCCGCACAATGCTTTCAGTTAATGGAAATGTTACATGAAGCTTCATCGGCTTTTAAGCGTACTGGAGGCATTCATCATGCGGCATTATGTTCAAAAGAGGGATTGATTAAGACATTTTCTGACATTGGACGACATAATGCTTTAGATAAATTATATGGCTTCTGTCTAAACGAAAGCATTTCTTTAAATGATAAAATAATCGCTTTTAGCGGGCGGATTTCCTCAGAGGTAGTGCTGAAGGTTTCGAAAATTGGATGCGGTATACTTCTATCAAAATCGGCTCCAACAAATTTGGCACTTCAATTGGCAGAAGATTTAAACATTACGACTGTTGGGTTTATACGGGAAAATAAAATGAACATTTATACACATAGCAACAGAATAACAAAATAACAGGGGGAACGTATCGTGGGAAATGTAACGATTACGGTCAACGGGGGAGAAATAACCGCAAGGGAAAATCAATATCTTCTGCAGGCTTTGCTCGAACATGAAATGGATGTACCGCACGTTTGTTATCATGAAAGCTTGGGCGCAATTCAAACATGTGATACTTGTATGGTGGAAGTGAACGGGGAGCTTGTACGAGCCTGCAGCTACAAAGTCCAAGAAGGACTCGTTGTTGAAACAGAGACTTCTAAAGTAAAAGAATCTCAAAAATTAGCGATGGATCAAATTTTAAAAAATCATGAATTATATTGCACAGTTTGCGATAAAAACAATGGAGATTGTACAATTCATAATACGGTTAAAGCTTTAGGCATTGAACATCAAAGCATTCCGTTCCAACCAAAACCGTATGAAGTGGATTATTCAGGATCATTTTATCGATATGATCCAAATCAATGCATATTATGCGGACGCTGTGTAGAGGTGTGCCAAGATGTTCAAGTAAATGAAACATTGACGATTGATTGGAGCAGAGAGCAGCCTCGTGTGATCTGGGACAACGATGTGCCGATTGATCAGTCCAGCTGCGTAAATTGCGGCCAATGTGTAACTGTATGTCCGTGCAATGCCTTAATGGAAAAATCAATGTTAGGGGAAGCCGGCTTTTTAACAAATGTAGAACCTGGTACATTACGATCGATGATTAATTTGACGAAGGAAGTGGAAACAGGATACGGTTCGCTAATGGCCATCTCAGATACAGAAGCTGAGCTGCGCAAGGAAAGGATCAAGAAAACGAAAACAGTTTGCACATACTGCGGAGTTGGCTGTTCATTTTATATATGGACAAAAGACAGAAAAGTTTTAAAAGTTGAACCAACACCGGAATCGCCGGCAAACGGAATTTCCACTTGTGTAAAAGGGAAGTTCGGCTGGGATTATGTCAATAGTGAAGAACGGCTGACAAAACCGTTGATCCGGGAAGGCGACCATTTTAAAGAAGTTGAATGGGATGAGGCGATTCGATATGTTGCAAAACGGTTTAAAGAAATAAAAGATGCACATGGCCCTGATGCTTTAGGATTTATAGCTTCTTCCAAAGCAACGAATGAAGAATCGTATTTACTGCAAAAATTTGCCCGTCAAGTGATAGGAACGAATAATGTTGATAATTGCTCAAGATATTGTCAATCTCCAGCAACGGTTGGACTATTTCGTACTGTCGGCTATGGCGGTGATTCAGGATCTTTTTCTGACATAGCTTCCTCTGATCTTGTCATCATTATTGGCGCCAATACAGGGGAATCGCATCCGGTTTTGGCATCAAAAATCAAACGAGCGCAAAAACTTTATGGACAAAAGCTGCTCGTGTTTGACTTAAGAAAGCATGAAATGGCGGAGCGGGCCGATATGTTTATCAGGCCAAAGCCGGGAACGGATCTTGTTTGGCTGTCAGCTGTAACGAAATACATCATTGACCAAAATTGGCATGATGAAGAGTTTATCAAAGAACGAGTGAACGGCTTTGAACAATATAAAAGTAGCTTAGAGCCGTTTACGTTGGAATATGCGGAAGAAGTGACGGGAATTTCCAAGGACACGCTGATCAAGGTTGCTGAAACGATTCATCAATCTAAAACAATGGTCATTTGCTGGGCGATGGGAGTCACTCAACAGCAGCGCGGAAGTGATACGAGTACTGCCATTTCCAATTTGTTATTAGTGACAGGCAATTACGGCAAACCGGGCACTGGAGCCTATCCGCTGCGCGGCCATAACAATGTTCAAGGGTGCAGCGACTTTGGAAGCATGCCGAACTTTTTCCCGGGATATGAAAAGGTAGCGGATGAAAAAGTCCGCAGCCGTTATGAAAAAGCTTGGGGCGTGACATTGCCTAAAAATCCGGGAAAAGACAATCATCAAATGGTTAAAGCGATTCATGAAGGCGCTCTGAAGGCATTATATGTGACTGGCGAAGATATGGGGATTGTCGATGCCAATATCAATCAAGTCGGCGCCGCTTTTGAAAAGCTGGAATTTTTCGTTGTGCAGGACTTATTTTTAACAAAAACGGCCCAATATGCAGATGTTGTGCTGCCGGCCAGTCCAAGCTTAGAAAAAGAAGGAACTTTTACCAATACAGAACGCCGGATTCAGCGATTGTATGAAGCATTGCCGCCTCTTGGAGATTCGAAGCCTGATTGGCAAATTTATTGTATGCTGGCGAAAGCGCTGGGCTTCAATTGGGATTATCAGCACCCTGGAGAAATTATGGAAGAAGCGGCGTCGCTCGCACCGCTTTTTGCCGGTGTTTCCTATGACCGTTTAGAAGGATTTTCAAGCTTGCAATGGCCTGTTGAGAAAGATGGAACCGACTCGCCGCTTCTTTATGAAGATCAATTCCCGTTTGCCGATGGAAAGGCACAGCTTTATCCGCTTCAAGTCGATTATTTATATGATGTAGATGAAGAGTATGATCTTCACGTGAACAACGGGCGCTTGCTAGAACATTTCCATGAAGGGAACATGACGTATAAATCACAAGGAATCAGCCGGAAAACCCCGAACGCTTTTATAGAAATTTCGAAAGAATTGGCTGAAGAACGCCGTATTCAAGAAGGAGCCATTGTCAAGCTTATTTCCAAATACGGCTCTGTAAAAGGCCCTGTTCACATAACGGATCGCGTGCAAAAGCATGAAATCTTTATCCCATTGAATGATACGGGCGAATTGGCTATTAATCGTTTAACAGGCAATCATGCTGACCGCGATACGAACACACCGGCATATAAAGAAATTGCCGTAAAAATGGTCGTATTGAAGGAAAAAGGAGACTCCCCAATTCGTCCAAACAACCATCGAAACGGAAAAAGAAATCCGCAAATTGGGGTCAAAGTAGAGAAGAAATGGGAGCGCAGCGACTACACGTTTCCCGGAAGCAAGGTGAAAATACATGGCTAAACCAATTACAACCATCAAAAAAATCGAAGTGTCACAAGAAGAAAAAAGAAAGCAAAATTTATTAGAAATCGAGCAAGCGTTAGCAGACAATAAAGAGGCAGTTTTAGAAGGCATAGCATGTTTACGGAAGCTTCACGATGCAGGTGTTCTGGAAATCGCCAATGCCCTTTTAGCGCGGAAAGATCAAGTACTAGAAAACGTGGTTAAGGAAGTCAGCAGAAAACCGAACATTGATGTTTTAAAAAATATCGTCAATCTGTTGATGCTGCTGGGAACAATCGATCTCGAAAAGCTGCAGGTAATGACGACAAGAATGAATGCTGGAATACAAGAAGCTGCGGCAAGCGTCAATAAAGAAGAAACAACTTCTTTTTTCCAATTGCTATCGGCTTTAAAAGATCCTGACATCAACCGATCGATTACTATGCTTCTTCATTTTTTAAGAGGAATGGGGAAATCTTAAAGGATTGGCAATAAAAGTGAAGCTTGAAAGTTGCGAGGGAATGCTTTTGTGCCGAAAAACATCCTGATTGGTAAAGAAATTTGCAACCATTATGTGGAAAGACAAAGCCCTTCTCATTCGAAAACGACTGTTGCCTATCGTTCGTAAAGAAAAACTCAAGAAAAGTGCAAAGCGGTCAATCATTCGGAGTTGACATAAAATTAAATATTTGTTATTAAAAAAATGATGATTAGCACTCGATTGATTAGAGTGCTAATTTTTATCTTAATTTTGCACATACGCTTTTTAGAAAGGAGAGGCGGTCATGGAAAAAAAAGAGTTTCAAGCCGAGTCGAAAAGGTTATTAGAAATGATGATCAACTCCATTTATACAAAAAAGGAAGTTTTTTTGAGAGAGTTAATTTCAAATGCAAGCGATGCGATTGATAAAATTTATTACAAAGCACTGACTGATGATTCGTTAACCTTTCAAAAGGATCAATACTACATAAAAGTTATTCCAAATAAAGAAAAGCGGACGCTCACAATCGTTGATACAGGCATAGGCATGACAAAAGAGGAATTGGAAGAAAATCTTGGTACGATTGCAAAGAGCGGGTCGCTCGCCTTTAAAAAAGAAAACGAATTAAAAGACGGCTATGACATTATTGGACAGTTCGGCGTTGGCTTTTATGCCGCCTTTATGGTTGCGGATGTTGTCACTGTCATCAGTAAAGCGCTGGGCAGCGATCAAGCATATGAATGGGAATCAAAAGGCGCTGATGGTTTTACAATCGAACCATATGAGAAGGAAGAGGTCGGAACGGAGATCATACTAAAAATCAAAGAGAATACTGAAGATGACAACTATGACGAATTTCTTGACGAATATCGGTTAAAACAAATCATTAAAAAATATTCCGACTTCATCCGCTATCCGATCAAAATGGATGTCAAAGTACAAAAACCGAAAAATGAGAACGAGAACGAATTTGAAGAGGTTGTTGAAGAACAAACAATCAACAGCATGGTTCCGATTTGGCGGAAAAATAAAAGTGAACTGACAGATGAAGATTATGAAAACTTTTATGCCGAAAAGCATTATGGCTTTGACAAACCGTTAAAACATATTCATATTAGCGTAGATGGGACGGTTCGCTATCAGGCGATTTTATATATTCCGGAAAAAACGCCATTTAATTACTATACAGCAGAATATGAAAAAGGGCTTGAACTGTATTCCAACGGCGTGTTAATTATGAACAAGTGCCCGGATTTACTGCCTGACTACTTCAGCTTCGTTAAAGGAATGGTTGATTCTGAGGACCTATCGTTAAATATTTCAAGAGAGATGCTCCAGCATGACAAGCAATTGAAAATCATTGCGAAAAACATTCAAAACAAAATTAAACGCGAACTAGAAAACCTATTAAAAAATGAAAGAGAAAAATATGAAAAGTTTTATGAAGCATTTGGCAGACAATTAAAGTATGGCGTTTACAGCGATTTCGGCGCAAATAAAGAAACATTGCAAGACTTGCTTATGTTCTACTCTTCAAAGGAGAAAAAACTTGTCACCCTGCAAGAATATGTATCAAGAATGCCTGAGGAGCAAAAATATATTTATTATGCAACGGGCGATTCGTATGAACGAATTGAAAAGCTTCCGCAAACCGAGCTGGTTGCAGATAAAGGCTATGAAATTTTGTATTTGACAGAGGATATCGATGAATTTGCGATCAAAATGTTAATGACATATAAAGAGAAAGAATTTAAATCAGTCTCCAGCGGCGACTTAGGAATTAGCGAAGAAGAAAACAAAAAAGAAACTGAAAAAGAACATAAAGAGCTGTTCGAACAAATGAAAAGCATTTTGGGTGATAAAGTAAAGGATGTGCGAGCATCAAAACGGTTAAAAACACATCCTGTTTGTTTATCAACAGACGGCGAAATCACGATTGAAATGGAAAAAGTGTTAAATGCTATGCCGAACAGCCAAAACATTAAAGCGGAGAAAGTGCTTGAAATTAATACAGATCACGAAGTCTTTCAAACGCTAAAAGCAGCGTATGAAAACGATCAAGAGAAGCTGAAGCTGTTCACAAACATTTTGTATAATCAGGCTTTGCTAATTGAAGGCCTGCCAGTCCAAGATCCTGTTGAGTTTACAAATGACATTTGTAAAATTATGATTTCCTAAAAAAGCCGGAGGCATATGATGTGATTGGTCATTTAGGCTAGTGACAGAGCACAAGACAATTTGTCACTATAGCTAAAAATATTTAGGGCGATGAAGTGAAAAACAATTTTTATTTTGTAAAAAGAATATCGACGATTGTGAGGGCATTGGCAAACGAAAAATCATTGGGTACTACGGATCGATTTTGCAAACGGGGGAAAGTTCTCATACAGCTGAAAAAATTTAACATATGGACAGACGTAAATCAAATTCAGAAAGGCAAACCTACCTTTTCAAGGCGGAAGGCAGGTTTGTTAATAGTTTGAGCTCTTTTGCAGCTAAGAGTTTTTTTTTCAAATTCCTTTAACTCCCACTAGGATCGTTTGAGAAGGTTCGTTATACTTGGGGGAGAGAGGAGTTTGGTTATGCTATTTTTTGTTATATTATTTTTTCTTGGACTTTTCATATTCTTTTTAATAAAAGGAAATAAAAATACAAAGGATGTAGCTGTTAAGAAAATCACAGTTCGCTGCCCCGATAGGAAAGCTTCTGCAAAGAATATAAAAATACTCCATCTATCTGATTTACACCTAGAAAACTTATCGATCAGCCCAAAGGAATTAGATGAGCTGATTTCAGCAGAACCAATTGATCTTATTGCACTGACAGGTGATTTTCTCGACCGGAAGAGAAGCATCCCAAAACTTTCCGCATACTTGGAAGTATTGAGAAAAACAAATCCAACGTACGGCACGTATGCTGTGTTCGGCAATCACGATTATGTTTTAAAGGAAGAAGACTTTGAAACTTTGAAAAAAATGCTGCAGCATTACGGGATAAAGACATTACAAAATGAGCACGTGACCATTCAGCTTGAAGAAGAATGCTTGAATATTATTGGAATTGATGATTACACGACAAACCGCAGTTATGTTCAAAAAGCTTTTCACGGAGTAGAAGAAGGAATGCGATTAGTGCTGACCCATGATCCAAGCGTTATTCTTGAAATGGAAAACATTCCGTTTGATTACTTGCTGTCCGGTCATTTCCACGGCGGACAAATCAATTTGCCAAAGCCGTACCATCTTTTTTACAAAGGCAAGCTTCCAAGAATGAACATTATTAAAGGACTCCATTACCATAACGAGCGGCCGTTTTATATTAGCGAAGGCCTAGGACAAACAGGAGTGAACATCCGAATTGGCAGCCGCCCTGAAATTACGTTTCATCAATTTTCATAGTATTTTTAACATATCTCTAAAATTGTAATGTTAAGATTGTGAAGTTTTCCCTACTATGTTGAAGATGATTCAATAGCTAAAGCAGGATGAACTCCTGCTTTTTTCTTTTTGCAAAAAAGAGTTTATTTTCTTGTATCTTTAATAAAGTCAGCTTTCCGTTTATTTGTTATTTATAAAAGGTTAATCACAGAATCTACTAAGATCCACATTTGCTAATAACTAAAGTTAAATTTACGCTTTTCCTCTAATAGAAATGCATGAATCGATGAAAAAATATAAAGCAATCACACCTTTTGCTCCCATTGTAAAAATGAATAAACAATACTTGCTGCTTTTCCATTGTTCAGCGTGTTGATCAATCGGAATTTTCAACGATCTTGAGTTCACAAAGAATTTTTTGTGAGCGCTTATTAGTTTTTTAACTTCATCCTTTCACTCGTTTCTCCGTTTTTTTGTAGATGACTTTATTTCTGAACGCCTATAAACATGGTATACTCTTCCTATAAGGAGGCGGAGAAAAGATTTTTTTTCACGATTGGGGTATTTAATGGAGAAAAAGCAAAAAACTATTTCTAATCGCAAGTGTTAGCAGGAGCCTTAAAGGGAGAAAGTAAAGATTTCAAAAATATTTGCGGCTGCAACGTTCTTATTGCCGTTTCCCTTTGAATTGGCTGGTGATTAAGTTTGTCGCCTTCTTTTTACATAGCGACGCAGTCATTGAAGCGATGACAGAAGAAGTGATTTAGAAACGGAGGTTTTTTATGCTGCCAAAAACGATCGATCAATTGGATCAAATTCGGGAAGAATGCCGTAAATTAGTGAATAGACGTTCATCTGTTTCTGCTATTGCTGCAGCTGTTCCAATTCCGGGTATTGATGTGACGGTGGATGCTGCACTTGTGAAAGATCTGCTAAATGAGATTAATCAAAAGTTTGGTTTATCAAAAGAGCAAGTTGATCAATTGGATGCGAAAACAAAAGAGCTCATTATTGTTCTGGCAACTTCATTAGGAAATGAACTCATCGGAAGAAAAATTGGCAAAAAATTGGTGCTGAGCTTGGTGAAAAAAGCAGCAACCCGGATGGCGGCAAAACAGACGAGCAAACTTATTCCTCTCATTGGAATAGGGGTTTCGGCCGGGATCAGCTTTGCGACGATGAAATATTTAGGAAATAAGCATATTGATGATTGCTACAAATTAGTTAAGCAATATATCGAACAGGAGGCGTCATCAACAATTTTGTCATAACAAGACGGTTTTGTTTTTTCTTATCTAAATTAAATGGCTGAGAGGAAGGTTCAATATTCGCTCACGTCAACTGAGTTGAAAAAAATTCAATTGATATTTCTAAATGAAAACATTTTTATTTTATCGTATGGAAGAAGCTAAATTATTTTTAGTTGATACGTTCTAGCGTATTTAGTATGGATCATGATTTACGATTTTCACTCATTGAAAAAGGCTGGCTCGGATCCATGAGCCAACCTTAAAGTTTTTATATTCCAGGCAAAATTCCTGAAAACAGGCTGAGTATATAAACCATGGTGAGGGATGTTAAGCCTGCCAAAAATCCTCCGATCGTCCATGCTTTTAAAGTTTGGACTATCGTAAGTTTTCCGAATTTGTTCACGACCCAAAAACCAGAATCGTTCGGAAGTGAAAGGCCGATTGCTCCTGAGCATATGGCTAAACCAAGCAGGATGGGTGAGACCCCAAGATCTCCCGCGGCAGGTCCTAAAATGCTGGAAGTCGTCACTAAAGCAACAGTAGCAGAACCTAACGATGCGCGCAAAATTTGTGAAAAAATAAAAGCTAATAAAAGTACCGGAATGCTCCAGCTTTGCATCGTTTCGATTAGATGGTCTCCTATCCCGCTTTCATTAATAACAGCTCCAAAAGCTCCTCCGGCACCGGTTATTAAAATAATAATACCTGCCGAATTAATGGCTTGTGAATACAGTTGCTGATAAGGTATAGAAATATATGGCTTAAGGATGATAATAGCTGCTAATACACTTATTAGTAAAGCAACATTTTTTTCGCCGATAAACCCTAAAACGGCTGAAATTGGTGTATTTGGAAATAATAATTGTGAAAGGGTATTCAATAAAATTAAAATGATTGGAAGAGCCAGCATGAATAAGGATAAACCTGTGCTGATCTCTTTTTTCGGCTTTGGATTATTTTCATCGGTTCCTGCATTTTCGTCAAAATCGCCTGAAGGATTGACTCGTTTTCCGATGAACAATCCGTATAAGTAGCCGCCAACCAGTGTTGCAGGAATCGCGCAAATGATGGCATATAAAATGAACAGCCCTAGATCAGCATTAGTATTTTCCGTTACAACGAGCGGACCTGGTGTCGGCGGCACCATGCTGTGGGAAACGATTAATCCAATTCCTAAAGCGGTTACAAAAGATACAACAGATATTCCTGTTTTTTTCGATAAACTTTTGATCAAACCGCTTAGTATGACAAATGCTGCATCAAAAAATACGGGAATTGACACAACAGTTCCAGTTAATCCTAATCCTGCAACAGATCGGCGGTTTCCGAAGCCCTTTAAAACAGCTTGTGCTATTTTTTCAATGGCACCTGATGCAGCCAAAAATTCTCCAAAAATAACGCCTAGACCGATTAAGATTCCGACGCCCATTAAAGTATTTCCGAAACCGCCTGAAACAATTCCAGCAACTTCATTCAATTTGAACCCCATTATAAGTGCGGTTATAATAGCAATGGTAATGAGTGATAAAAACGGGTCAACTTTCAGTTTTAAAATAAGGAAAAACAAGAATGCCAATGCGAATATGAATACTAAAATTAACATATTTCCAGTAAGCATTATTCTTTCACTCCTTCCAATTTTGTTACAATATCTTTCAGTGTGGAGGGAGCACCGACATTCCCTGGAAAAATAATATAAGGTAAATTAGGGAATTTGCTTTCAGTGCCAATCTGCCACACAGGTATACCAGGTGCGATTTGGCCGGCAATGTTTGCACGTTTTACTCCCAATCCTTTTGTACCGATGTCGCTTGATGTGATACCGCCTTTGGCAATAATATATTTAGGCCTTATAGCAAAATTAGAAACGATGCTGGTTACTCCATCAGATATTTTGACAGCAAGTTGTAATTCTTCTTCCGCATCCTCTCCTAATTTCAGAAGTTCTCTTCTCGTGTAGATGACGGTGGTGATACCGTTTTTTACTTTTTGTTCTGCTTCCAAGCGGACACGATCGATTTCTTTTTTGAATTTTTCTTGATTCAACACGAGATGACTATCAAGCTCAATAAAATGAAGAGTTGACAATTTTTTTAATTGGTTTAGCTGTTCAGTCGTTTTTTTTACGTGTGAACCAATCAAAATAAGGCCGCCATTGCTATGATTTTCCTCAATTAATTCTTCTTTTGTAAGTAGTGGACGGGACTTTACATTTCCAATGATTTTTGTAAAGGAGGCTGCCGTCCGAAACAAAAACTGTTTACCGTTTTGAATTGCTTTGATCAGGGCGGATGCAAAAACGGAAACGTCTTCTTCTGCTAAAGCGTTAACGACAACTTTGTTAAAATTTGATACGGACATTAATTGGCGGTATATTTTATCAATATTTATTGCGCGAATATCATCTAATGAAATATAGGTAACAGAATCTTTCGTATATTCACCTTTTGTTTTTTCTTCAATCCATTCGCCTAAATGGCTTGAACAATAACCAAATGTCCGGTCGTTTGCAAATTCTGTCTCCCCAACGGGAATGAGAACCCCATCTTGGTCAACATAGTGAGTGTTTTGGACTGTTAATCTGCCTCCTTCTCTAAAAAACGGTATTAAAACTTCTCCATCTATTTTTCGTCCTGCTTTTTGCTCAATTGTTTCGCGGAGTACTTTAGTTTCCAGAGGATAGTGACCTCTTAAAGTTGAATCTCCTCTGCTGATTAAAATATAGGGACGTTTGTATTTTTGAGAAATCTCTTCAATTGTCACGGCAATCTCTTGATGAACTTGCTTGGTTTTTTCCTCAGTAAACGCTCTAGAGTTTGTTAAAATAAAAAACATTTGATTGTCTTCTTGAAATCCTTGTTCGATTGCTTTATATGACCAGTCCGTGTAAACGGGAATGCTGTGAACGGTCTGTACTCCAGTAGGATCATCATCAAGCACAATAATTTTGTGATTGAATTTCGAATTATATTGAGACCACTCGTTTTGAATCATGTCGAGATCGACTGTAGGGTAGGAGGAAATCACTTCCGTCGTCTTGAGCATAGCTTACACTCCCTTTTTCACTTCAAAATTTGCCAATTTCTCATAATATTGAATTAAACCTGCATGATCATCACCAGCTTTTCCATCTATCTTTAATGCATGAAACATTTCTAATACTTGGGAGGTTAGAGGGATGGGCGTGCCAATAGAACGTGCTGCTTCCACAACATTTGTTAAATCTTTTAAGTTAATATCGATTCTTCCGCCCGGAGTGAAATTGCGTTCTAAAATGAGCGGCACTTTTGCGTCTAACACAGCGCTTCCTGCAAGCCCCCCTCGAATCGCTCGATACATTTTTTCAATATCGATGCCTGCTTTTGCAGCTAAAATTAAAGCTTCAGACATTGCTGCGATATTGACGTTGACCATAATTTGATTTGCAAGTTTAGCAGTTGTGCCAGCCCCATTTTCTCCGACTAAAGTTATGTCTTGCCCCATGCATTTAAATAAATCTAAAACTTTTTTAAAAACTTCTTCTTTTCCTCCAACCATAATCGCCAAAGTGCCATCGATTGCTTTCGGTTCTCCTCCGCTCACTGGTGCATCCAACATATCAATCTCTTTTTCTTGTAAAATTTGCGCCAGTTCTTTTGAAACAACAGGAGAGATCGAGCTCATATCCACGACTATCGTACCTTTGGAAGCGCCTTCCACAATGCCGTTTTCACCTAGAATGACGCTTTTTACATGTTCAGAATTGGGCAGCATAGTAAAAATGATGTTACTTTTTTGCGCCACTTCTTTTGGAGAGGCAGATGATATTGCACCTTCCTGCACCAACTGTTGAACGGCTTCCTCGTTAATATCATAAACCGTGACTTCATAGCCTTTTTTCATAAGGTTTCTAACCATTGGTTTTCCCATGATGCCGATACCGATGAATCCAATCATTGAAGTAACCCCCCAGTAGTAAGCGTTTTCTTTCGAGTCTAATTGTACACAATTTAATTAAATTTGTATACAAAAAAATTAAAAATGAATACAAAAAACTTGTGTACTTTTAATATTGTTAATGACAATTTATACTATTCATTAGAGATTATTCAGAGGAGACGATTGCTTTGACAAAAAAGACACCGAAACATGCATACATTAAATCTTATGAATATATAAGAGATAAAATATTAAATGGGGAGTTGCCAAGAGGAACAAAGCTGACAGAAGAAAGAATTGCGGAAGAATTGGGTGTGAGCAGAACGCCTGTAAGAGAAGCGATTCGCAAGTTGGAGCAAGAAGGGCTGATTTTGCAAAAAAAAGTAGTAAATCCAACGGACAGTGACTTGCGAAACATTTTTCAAGTCAGAATTTTGCTTGAAGGATATGCGGCTCGCTATTCTGCAACTTATATGAGTGAAGAAAGTTTAGAAGAATTATGGAAATGCATAGTCACAGCAAGAACCGGAACGACTGAAGAAATCATGGAAGCAAATGAAAAATTTCATAATATTATTGTTCAAACAAGCAACAACCCGTTTATGATTGATATCATTGATCGGATGCAATCCATAATCTATTTATTTAGGAAGACTGTTGTTTATTATAAAAGGCCTTTTTTGATTGATGAACATGAACAAATCTATAAAGCCATATATCATCATGATGGAGATGAGGCGGAAAGATTAATGAAAGAGCATTTGCAGAAAGATTTAGACTTTTGTTTGCATTATTTTCAGCAGTGAGGAAATATTTATTTCGAACAAAATTTAAATATACATGAAAAAATATTATCGTTGCAATGTGTTGAAAGAAGATGATATAGCCCCCATAGCTGAGGGGGCTACTGTTGAAGAGAAGATTTTCGATCGTGCTCCAAACTTTTCGGCTTTCTGGCAAAACGATGCTGTACAAAGAGGCAATATAAAACTAAACCTACCAACACATAAAGCGAAGTGTAAAAATATAAAGATGTAAATCCAGTAAACACAACAACTGCTCCAGTTAAAAACGATCCGAGGCCGATGCCGATGTCGAAGATCGATAAAAAGGTGCTGAGAGAAGCCGCTCTTCTCTGTGGAGGGACAATTTGTATAGCCATTGTTTGGAAGCTTGGAAACAAGGTTCCCCATCCAAGACCGATAAATACTGCACTTAACAAATAGATGAAGGATGTATTTGCCATGCTCAATATAAATAATCCGAAGGCAAATGAAACGATACATGGGATAACAATGACATTTGCGCCGTATCGGTCAAACCACCTTCCGGTAAACGGCCGGGAAATGAGCAAAACGATTGCATACACGACGAAGAATAAATTCGAACCGGCGCCAAGATTCATTTTTTCCGCAAAAACGGAGACGAACGATAATACAGTCGAATAAGCAAAAGCTAAAAAGGCAGCAATCAACGCAATGCGGAATGCTGATACCTCTACAAGTTTTTCAAAGCTGAAATTCACTTTGAAAAGTTCTCTTTTATTTAGTTTCGGCTTCATTTCATGCAGGTTAACTATTCCCCCGGTCAAAAGCGCCCCAACGGAACAAATAAGGGCAATGACGAGCATGACAAAAGAACCCCAATGATCTAACGAGGTAAGCCCTAAAAACGGTCCAATCACCATGGCGACATTGGAAGATAAAATAAAATATCCCATTCCTTCTCCTTTTTTCGATTCCGGCACGATATCTGCCACAATCGCCCCTGTTGCGGTTGTCGCGATCCCGAAACCGATTCCATGAAGAAAACGAATGATCAATAATAAGACAATTGAACTGACAAATAAATAAGAAATAGAGGCGATCAGGAAAATGACCAAGGAAATAATCAACATTTTTTGTTTTCCAAGCTTCTCCATAAATTGGTCGACGAACGGGCGAGTCACGATCGCAGCAAATAAATAAACCATTGCTATTAAGCCAGCCTCAGCTTCGCTGCTTTTTAAATCTTGAATGACAAAGATCGGCAAGGTGACCAGCAAATAATAATAGTTCATAAAAAGAAAAAAATTACAAATTGAAATACTAAAAAAATTTTTCGTCCATAATTTTGCTTCTTCCATATTTGTCCCTTCTTTGAAAAAAATCATTTTTTCAGACTTTTTAAACAACAAACTAATTGTACACCTTTTTTTAAAAAAATAAAAGAATCGTGCACATGGTATGAAGAAAGCGGTGAAACGAAGGCTATCCCTTGTTTTTCACCGCTTTCTATTAAAATATTTTTTATAAGTTCAAATTTTTACGTCAGGCTTCTCTATTCATATATTAATTGATTTGTTTAGTCGTTTTGTCATAGCTATAAAGGAAATCGGCCACTTCATAGTCTTGCGGAGTTCTTTGTTCAAAAATAGTGTTTCTGAGCAGTGTTGCAACAGGATCTTCAGTATGAAGAATTTCACCCCATGTCCGAGCGCTCGTTTGTACTTTTGCTGTACGCGGCAGCCGCTCTTTCTGAAAATCGGCGAATGCTTGCTCATAGCTGTCCGGATATTTTTTGAGCATATCTGCAAGATAAGAAGCATCTTCAAGCGCTTGGCAGCCTCCTTGAGCTAAATATTGCAGCATAGGATGAGCTGCATCGCCAAGCAATGTTACCTTTCCTTTTGTCCAATTGTTAATTGGCAGCCTGTCATACATCGGCCAGCGAATTTGCCTTTGTATAAATGTTAAGGCATTTTTCACATCCGGATGGCATCCTTTAAATCGTCTGTCCATTTCTTCAGGTGTGCCCCAATCATCGGAATTTGCCTTATAATTGTAAGATTTAAACACGACCACTTGATTATAAAGCTCTCCGCGTCTTACTGGATATTGTACTAAATGCAAATAAGGGCCGATCCACATGACGACATCGTCTAAGTTTGCGTTTGAAATTTCGGAAATCGGTATGGTTCCTCTGTAAGCAACATATTCAGAGCAAATGGGTTCGTCATCAACGAAATATTTTCTAAGCTTTGACCAAAGTCCGTCTGCTCCGATGACGGCATCAGCCGTGAACATTTCTCCGCTTTGGCTGTAAACAGAAACAACGTCATGTTCTTGCTTGACAGTCTCAATTGTTTGGTTGTTTTTGAAGCGGACCATACCTGTTTTCTTGCAAGCTTCAAGCAAAATTCGGTGGAGATCCGAACGGTGCAAAACGAGATACGGATGTTTGTATCGGGCTTTGAATGCTTCGCCAAGGTCCATTGCTGACAACTCTTTTGCCGTATAAACATCTTTTAGCACAAGACGTTTTGGAAATACAGCAACTTTTGAAATTTCCTCCATGACTCCAAATCGTTTCAGCACAGCGGTTGCATTTGGCCCCAATTGAATGCCTGCTCCGACTTCACCAAACTGAGGAGCTCTTTCCAAAACTAATGAAGTTTTTCCGGCTTCCGCTGCCGCTAGAGCAGCCGAAAGACCGCCTATCCCCCCGCCGACAATGATTAAATCTGTTTGACTGTTTTTCATATATTGATCCCCCTTATTAGAATGAAAAATGAAATGAATCGACAATTGCTTCAAGTTCACTTTTTACAAAATTCAATTTATAAGGCTGGTGTAAACTATCTTTTACTTCTTGATAACCGTTTTGACTGCTCAAACGTTTCAATCCGAATTTTTCAAGTATTGGCAAATCATTTGTTGAGAATAAATAGCTTTCCTCTTCTGCAACGTGTTCATGCCACGACCAGTTCGGGACAACGGAAAAATCTCCTTTTTCCCAGTTAAATCGAGTGCCGTCAATGATCGTATAACGGAGCATGATAAATCGATGTGTGCATATGTCTATGGGCGTTCGAATGGAACCCTTTCGGAAGCTTTTGCATCCATGCAGCAATAGTCGGGAAAATTGTATGGCCTAAAAGCATTCCTTAGGCAATACATTTTGCTTAAATTTTTAACGGCGCCTACTCTTGATCTGTGTAATTAGAAAACGTGACTAACGAAAAAGTTGGAAGCGCATTCAATGTTTTGAAAAATGGTAGTGTTAGCCTTTCACTTTTGGATCATAAAATCCATTATTAGATAACATTGTTATTTAATAATAAAAATAAATAAATATTTTAAAATTGTCAACTTTAATAAAATAAAAATTTTTCAGTTATTTTATTGTGTTTGATTTTTTCAAAGTTCCTTGTTACATTCATGTTTATAAAAGAATTTGGATATTGGGTTAAAAAATGGATTAAAAGGGGAAGAGAAATGCAGCAGCAAAAAAACGTACAAATCATTCAATCGTTGCAAACTGGCGTGCAAATTTTAGAGATTATTGCAAACAATGATCATCCGTTAAAATTTACGGAAATTCAGGAGTTGTCCGGCATTACAAAAAGCAACCTCTATAAATATTTGAACACATTGACGCAGCTTGGATTGTTGTATCGGGATAAAAGATATGGAACATATTCATTGGGAGGAAAATTTATTGAATACTGTTCAGCTGCAATTGGAAGCAAAGATGTGATCGGCAGGGTGACGCCATATTTAAGAGATATCAGCCGCTACACAGCCCAAACATCGCTGCTTACAGTTTGGACGCATGAAGGCCCTGTTATCGCAAATATTTGGAATGCCAACTACGGTCTAAATATCGGAGCGCAAATAGGAACACGGCTGCCGCTTATGTCTGCCACAGGGAAAATTTTCGCTGTTTTCAACAAAACGCCTGAGATTGAGATTAAAGAATGGAAGTTAAAAGAGTTAAGCAAATTGACGGAAGAGCAAAGAAAGGAATTTGAAAAGGAGCAAGCTGAAATTGAAAAAACGTACTTCGCTTACGCAGCAGAGCCTTTAGTGGAGCACGTTTCGTCTTTTAGTGTACCGATCTTAGATTTTAATCATGATCTTGTAGCTTCTATAACAGTGGTAGGCTTCACGAAGATGATCCCGCATAAGCCGACGGATGAAGTAAGTCAGTACGTCATGAAGTGCGCTTTTGAAATATCCGAATCGTTCGGATTTAAATGCGAGAAGTAGCTTTCTAGCAGGAAAGCTTCTTTTTTTATTTTTAATTATTAGAAAATAATAAATGTTAAAAATAGTTTGACATAGGGAGAGAATGAATTATAATATAAATGAAATGAATTCACTATTTCAATAATAAATGTTTTTTAATGTTTATTATTGAAAGCGTTTCATTTTTGTACCTGCAAACTTTAATTAACAAAATTTGATTTAAAAAAGGGGGATTTTTACATGAAGAAAATGAGAATTATGAGGTTGCTTGTCATGCTGTCCATTTTAGTCATCATTCTTTCAGCATGCAGCGGCAACAACGCAAACGGGGATGAGAAAAGCTCTGAAAAAGGCGGTGACGTATACACTTTTAAAGTAAGCCATGTGACACAAGAATCTCACGTCTGGCATCAAACTGCTTTGAAATTCGGGGAAGAGCTGGAAAAGCTTTCAGACGGAAGAATGAAACTGGAAATTTACCCTGCTTCTCAGCTCGGACTGGAAAAAGATATGGTACAGCAGCTTGAAACTGGCTCATTAGATTTTGGTTTTCTGACAAACGCCTATATGAGTACGCGCCAAGATTCATTAAACGCTTGGTTTATGCCATTCACGTTTAAAAATTTAGAAGAAGCGGTGAAAATGAGAGAATCTGAAGCTGCAAAGCAAATGTTGGAGGATCTGAATTCACAAGGGCTTGTCGGACTTGATTTTATTTTTGCCGGAAACCGCCACATTTTGATGAAAAACGGGCATGTCTCTTCTCCGCAAGACTTGAAAGGGAAAAAAATTCGCATTATTGGCAGCCCGGCTATTCAGGAATTTTGGGAAAAAGTCGGCGCTGGTCCAACCGCAATGCCGCTTTCTGAAGTATATACTTCTTTGCAAACAGGTGTCATCGATGGAATTGACATTGATTTAGATGCGTTAGTAACGGAAAAATATTATGAAAATGCTGAAAATTTAACGTTGACAAACCATATAACGTTTCCATCTGTTATTGTGATGAGTCAAAAAACATATGACAAGCTAACGCCTGAAGATCAAGAAATTGTGAAAAAAGCATTAAAAGCAGCAGCAGATTGGGGTGTTCAACAAGCAATTCAACGAGAGAATAAGAACTTGGAGGAATTAAAAAAGCATGGAGTTAAAGTAAAAGAACTTACCGATACCTCTGCTTTTGATTCGATCGCAAAAGAAGTGAAGGACAAATATGCTGAAAAATCACCGGTTATTAAAAAGTTTTTAGAGGAAGCGAAACAATAACGGAGGAGTTTTTATGAAGTTTATCCATAGTCTGAGTGAAATCTTACACAGTATTGAAAAAATTTTGGCGATCATTTTATGCATTTTAATGCTCGTTTCATTATCTTTAGGTGTTTTCTATCGCTATGTCTTAAGCTCTCCTTTAAACTGGTCAGACGAAACCGCCATTTTTTCGTTAGCATGGTTAACTTTTATTGGGGGAAGCATGAGTATTAAACGGCAGAATTCTGCTGCCGTTACTCTTTTTATGGATAAAATGACTGGAAAAACAAAAAAAGTTTTGTTTGGCATCAGTTTGCTTTCCGTCCTTCTTTTCGCCTTGTATATTTTCTATTTATCTGTCATGTGGCTGTCATCATCTAATATAATGATTCAACGCTCCAATTCGATGCAATTGCCGATGATTATTCCATATTTGAGCGTACCTGTTAGTTTTTTCTTTATTAGCATTCATTCGCTCGATTTGATTTTAAAAAATTTCCAAGGCAAAAAGGAGGCATTGTAATATGGCTATCGCACTGTTAATCTTTATTATTCTCCTCCTTTTACAAGTACCGATTGCTTTTGTACTTGGAATCACGACGATTCTCTATATATTGTTAACTGGAAATACGGGTTTGTTATCAACAGCGCCCCAACGGTTATATTCAGGCCTTGAAAGTTACGGTCTACTTGCGATTCCGCTGTTTATGATGGCAGGGGAGTTAATGAATTCCGGCGGCATAACAAAGCGTTTAATTCGCTTTGCTACGACTCTTGTTGGGCATTTTAAAGGTGGATTGGCATATGTGAATGTCGTTTCGAATATGCTACTTGCATCCATTATAGGGTCAGCTACAGCTCAAATTGCTATGATGAGCAAAATTATGGTGCCTTCAATGGAAAAGGAAGGATATTCAAGGGAATTTAGCGCCTCCACGACAGCAGCCGCAGGTCTTTTAGGTCCCATTATTCCGCCAAGCATGCTGTTTATTATCTATGGCGTTTCGTCAGGAGCATCGATCGGTTCAATGTTTTTGGCAGGAATTATGCCTGGAGTTTTATTGGGGATTGCCTTTATATTACTAATTGCATACACAGGCTACAAGCAGAAGTGGCAGACGCATGAACGCGCTAAAATATCCGTCATGTTCAAATCTTTCTTGAATGTGATTCCTGCACTGTTAGTACCGTTTATAATTATTGTCGGTATTTTAAGCGGTGTTTTTACTCCTACGGAATCAGCAGCGTTTGCATGTGTTGTAGCGTTAGTTATCGGTTTTTTTATTTATAAAGAACTGAAAATTAAAGATCTTCCAACTATTATGATTAATACAGCTATTTCAAGTGCTATCATTACTATGCTCATCGCAATGGCAAATTTATTTGGTTGGATGCTTTCATTTGAGAGAATTCCTCAAACAATTGCATCCTGGATGACTTCTTTAACTGAAAATCCGTTCCTGTTTCTTCTATTAGTTAATATTTTTCTATTAATTGTAGGAATGTTTATGGACGGAATCGCTGCATTGATTATACTTGTACCGATATTTACGCCAATCATTGCAAACTATGGAATTGATCCAATTCATTTCGGAGTAATTATTTGTATAAATTTAACAATTGGTCTCCTTACACCTCCAGTTGGAGCGGGGCTTTACCTTGCTTCTTCGTTGGGAAATGTCAAGCTGGAAGCCTTAACGAAAGCCATTTTGCCATTTTTGGTCGTGTCCATTATTGCACTGTTCATCATTACTTATTGGCCGCAGATGGTTCTTTGGCTTCCGAATATAATCAAATAATTGCCCATTAGCTCTAGTTTCAAAGATTTCTGGACATTTCGATAAACGTTTGATTTTGGGACAAACCCGTATTCAAGAAAGAGCGGGTTTGTTTTTGTTTATTGGAAAGACAAAAAGCTGGAAGTATTAGAGAGTTTTTCTTTAAAGATGCATTTTCCTTTGTGCAGAAAAATAGATGCAGCGAGGAATATCGGTTTTTCTTGAAACTGCTAAACAGTTTGCACAAATTGAAGGAAAAACCATTCCTATATTTGTCGTGTATGAGGTTCATTCACAAGATTAAAAGCGCTTTTTACCAATCATTTGCAAAGGGGTAGAGGAAAATCTAAATTTCGAGCCGTCTCATATTATGACAACTATCAAGCATCCATCACATTATGCAGGTCATATGCAGAAGCTGGCGTTGATGGAAAGGATCGGTCAGAGAAGAAATTTGGAAAAGATTATAATCAAAACAAATGAGGCTTGCATGAAAGTTTAATAGAACGAAACTTTCTGTAAGCCTTTTTTTAGCGTGATGACAAATATTGAGCAGATGAATTGAAATGAGGAAAGAATGCACAGGCACTGCTGAGTGAGGTATCCGCCCGGTTTTTAGAAAATAAATTCTGACTATTGACAATATTAATTTTCTTTTTTAATATCGAATTAAGTAATTAAGTTCCCTATATCAGGAACAAATAAAAATTTTTATTTTTTAGGATTGATGGAAACGCATACATGATCATTAGTTTTGGATCAATTTTATTTTTCGGGAGGGTTTCCTATGAGCAAAAAAGAAGTCATCACGGACACAGAATTAAAAGAATATTACGATGGGATGAAAAATAGTTATTTAGGTCCGCTATGGTATGATTTAGGACACATGGTGACAAAAGAGCCTGTTCATGATGTGGAGCCATATTTATGGAAGTGGAAAACGATCCGCGATTATGTTATGAAGGCGGGAGAAATTTTAGAACCTGGAAAAGATGCTGAGCGGCGCGTTGTTTATTTGCAAAATCCTAATCTATTAAAACATGGATTAGTCGGATATGGGACACATACGTTGTATGCCGGAATCCAGCTATTGCTGCCGGGGGAATTTGCTCCTTCGCACCACCATTCTCAAGGAGCGATCCGTTTTATTATTGAAGGTTCTGGAGCTTATACAGCTGTGAATGGGGAAAAAGTGTACATGGAACGGGGAGATATGATTCTTACTCCTGCATGGACATGGCATGAACATAAACATGAAGGAACTGAACCGATGATTTGGCTAGACGGTTTGGATGTAGGACTTGTGAAAAATTTGGCTGCTTCTTTCTTCGAACCTTATGAAAATGGATTTTACCCTGAACAGCCGCCTGAAAATTATTCAACTGAAAAATTTGCAAAAGGTGCGTTCGTTCCGAAAGGCAAAAAAGAAAAGCCTGGGTACCCTTCTCCTATTATTGGCTACAAATGGGAGCGCGCCAAATATGTTTTAGAGCAAATGAGTAAATCGCCAAAGGAAAACGAAGATCCGTATGATGGTTATGCGATTGAATACATCAATCCGACAACAGGAGGATCGGCAGATGAAAGAATCGGTTCGATGATGCAAAGATTGCTGCCGAACCAGCATACGAAAGCGCATCGCCATGTTCACAGCGCCATTTACCATGTTCTTGAAGGAAAAGGATATACAGTCATTAACGGACAAAAATTTGAATGGGAAAGAGGAGACTTCTTCATTCTGCCGCCGTGGAGCTGGCATGAGCATGTCAATGAAGGATCGGAGGACGCCTATTTGTTCTCATTCAATGATAAGCCGGTTATGGACATTCTTGGATTAGAATATGAAGAGGCCCATCCGGAAGGGCATCAAAAAATTGAAAAAGTATTTACTCCAGGCCCGTAAATAGATTAAAAATTGTGCAGAAGCGATTTAAGTGAGGAGTGTGCCTATGAAAATTGCCATTTTTAATGATAATCGATTAGGAATCGTAACAGGCCAAAAAGTTTCAGATGTAACAACTACCGCTGACTGGGATCAAACAAAGCCGCATGAATCATTAGTAAGGCTGATGGAAAATTTTGATTCATTGAAAGATACACTGGAAAAGGCAGCTCAAGAAGGAAAACAGTACGATCTTGAAGAAGTAGTTTTTAGAGCGCCTGTCCCTTCACCAAGCAAAATATGGGCTGCTCCTGTTAACTATAAAAAGCACCAAGAGGAGATGAACAAACAATTTAACAACGCTCCGAGAACGATTGAAGAACTTGCGCTGTTCTTAAAAGCTCCGTCATCTGTTTCAGGTCCGTCCGATCCGATTTTGCTTCCATTTAAAGACAGAAGAACAGATCATGAAGCAGAACTCGGATATGTCATCGGCAAAAAAGCGAAAAATGTTAAATATGAAGATGCAAAAGATTATATTTTCGGCTATTTCGCCTTATTGGACATTTCCATCCGGGGAAATGAAGAGAGAACATGGAGAAAATCTTTTGATACATTCACACCGATCGGTCCATGGATCGTGACGGCTGATGAGATTGAAAATCCAAATGATCTTTCATTGAAGCTCTGGGTCAATGAAGAATTGCGCCAGGACGGAAGCACGAAGCATTTAATTTATGATTGCTACAAATGTTTGGAAGTCGCATCGACTTATTCGACATTAAACCCTGGGGATATTATCGCAACCGGAACTCCTGAAGGTGTCGGACCGATCCGTGATGGAGATGTCGTCCGCATTCAAGTTGGAAGTGTGGGGGAATTTTCCGTAAACGTAAAATTTGCAGATGAGAATTAGAAGGTGGAAACATGAAAAATATTTATACGTTTAGAGTAGTGTGGGGAGATACAGACGCTGCTGGCATCGTGTTTTACCCGAATTTTTACCGGTGGATGGATCAAGCCTCGCATGAATTGCTGCGCTCCGCAGGCTTTCCTGTGGCGAAGCTGCAATCGGATGAAAAGATCATTACACCGCTTTTGGAAGCATTTTGCCAGTTTAAATCACCTCTTCTTTATGATGATGAGGTAGCTGTCCATTCTGAAGTAGTAGAAGTTAACAACAAAGTTTTCAAAATCAAGCATACGTTTAAAAAAGGGGATCAAGTTGTAGCAGAAGGCCATGAAGTGAGAGCATGGACATCTGTCGCAGAAGATCGGCCAAAAGCAGTGCCTGTTCCTGAACATGTCAAAAACATCCTTTTGTCTTAATTTTAAGCTGAAGGCAAAGGTTGTTTTTGACAAACTCAATCGGAAAACCGCCATTTATGTAAGAAGGCGGTTTTCCGTCTACTTTTGATGGGAGGGATTTGAATGGCAGCAAACCGGATGACTGAAAATGTGCTGATTCATGAATTGATTGAGGAATCGGCAAAAAAATTTAAAGACCGTGTTGCTTTTGCAGAAGGAAACAATTTCTATACTTTTGAAGACTTGAATCAATTGTCATTAAGATTGGCGAGGCATTTTATACAGCTAGGTTTGAAGAAAGGCGATGCCATCTCTGCACAGCTGCCCAATTGCTGGGAGTTTGTTGTCGTACATCTTGCTGCATCGAGAATTGGGTTAGTGTTTAATCCGCTCAGTCCTAACTACCGGAAAAAAGAGCTGCAATATATGCTTTCACATTGTGAAGCGAAAGCGTTTGTAACAATTGACAATTGGAAGGGATTCAATCATGAACAACTTGCTCATGAATTGAAGGCTCAGCTTCCTCATTTACAGCATGTTTTGGTGGCAGGGGAAAAGAAGAATGACCGCAGCATAAGTATCACAGCTTTGCTTGAATCAGAACCAGATTCCGTTTCTGATCAAGACATACATGAAAACTTACCGGCTTTTGATGATCCGTGCATCATATTATTTACATCAGGTACAGAGTCCAATCCGAAAGGAGTTCTTCATACATTCCGGACATTTGTTCCGTGCCATCTGCTAAATGGCAAGGAGTATCAAATAACGGACAATGATACCATTTTATGCTTAACTCCATTATGCCACATGTTTTCACTGCCGATGATTATCATTAGCCTTCGATATGGAGCGAAGCATTTACTTTATCCAGAATATAAATCAAATGAAATTATCGACTTATTGAAAAAAGAAAAAGTATCTTTTTTGACTGCTGCACCCGCACATTTAATTGACTTATTAAGACAGTGCGAACAGCAAAATGTAAGCGGTTTAAATCCTCGACTTATTTTAACTGGGGGAACAAAAATACCGGCGAAAATGGTTCAAGATCTTAGGGCTACATTAAACTGCGATGTAGCTGCTCAGTGGGGCATGAGTGAAATTTGTGCAGGAACCTTTACTCGTCCGGGCGATGAAGCTTCATTAACATGGGAAACAGTTGGCAGACCGGCACCGGTCGGGGAAGTCATCATTGTAGATGAGCGGCACAAACCGCTTCCGACGGGCGAGATAGGAGAAATCGCTTTTAAAGGAGAAAGCTTATTTATTGAATATTATAAAAATCCGCAAGTAACCGCCCAGTCGTTTACGGAAGACGGCTATTTTTTAACAGGGGATCAAGGCTGGCTTGATGAAAAAGGATACCTCCATTTCGTCGGACGGACGAAAGATACGATTAACCGCGGCGGATTAAAATATCATGCTTCAGAAATTGAAGAAGCATTGCAAATGCATCCGAAAATAAAACAAGTGGCAATCGTCAGTGTTCCAGATCCTCGTCTAGGCGAACGGGGCTGCGCCTTCGTCTCTTTGCGAGAAAATGAAACGATTGATCTGGAGGAAATTAAAGAATATTTGCAGGAAAAAGGATTTGCAAAGTATAAGTTTCCAGAATATTTAGTGATTAAAGATGAACTGCCGACCACTCCGTCCGGCAAAATTTCAAAAGGGCTTGTCAGAGCAGAAGCAGCATCCTTATCTGAAAATTAAGCATGTATCAAGGCAGACAACGAACAAAGGCTGTCTGCCTGTTTTAAACGACATGCTTCGGTCAAACGTTAGCAGAACTCACAAAAGATCAATAAAAGTCTGAGAAACCTTTTTTAAAAGTCTGCCCCGATGTTTGCACCAGCAGATCTTATTTTCTGAACAAAAACGCATAAGGGTTACTTTTAATAGGTGCTAGTTCATGTTTTGTGAGCTAGTTCTCTTTTTCATTTTAAAAGTTTAAACCCCATTCTTTTTCTGCCACGGATTTTATTTCGTTAATAGCATTTTGCTTTTTTTGAAGAATATGTTTATATTTTTCATCATCTGTTTGGAGATGGTCATTTACTTCAATTTGATAAGTTGCGATATTTTCATCATCTTTTACAATAAGGCCATATGATAATTCCTTACTATAAAGAGGAACCCAAACAATTAAATCCACTTTTTCTTTGCTATTACTTACTGATAAATTGGTATATGTATGGAAAAGGGGAGCTTCATATACTGTAAGAACCATATCTGATTCGTTTTTCGCATAATCACCTAATGGGTTTTGTTCGAATCCTTTCGCATATGTTTTCATCAATTGGCCATTGGCATAAGTGTGGATGCCAAAATATAAAGCAAATATGCCAACAATTCCAATCATTATTTTAAAAATAACTTTTTTATAATTCAATGATAACATCTCCCATCTTTTTTAATTCCTCATCATGTGTAACCAATATAATGGTCTTTCCTAATCTATTAAGTTCTTTTACATGTTCCATCACTAGATTGGCGTTATATTTATCCAAGCTTCCTGTCGGTTCATCTGCCAATATAATACTGCATTTTTTCATAAACAGACGCGCAATGGCTACTCTTTGCTGTTCTCCACCGGACAAAGTATATATTTTTCTTTTTTCGTAACCATTCAATCCAACTTTTTCTAATGCTGCTGAAACAGTGGTATTGTTTCTATATTTCTTGTCGATCATCAGAATGTTTTCTTCAACAGTCTTATTTTCTACTAATGCAAAGTTTTGAAAAAGAAATCCGAGCTTCTCTCTATATGCCTTAAGAATATCATCGTTTTTCGAAAGATCTAAGCCGTCGATAAATACTTTCCCTGCATCTACCTTTTCAATCCTTTCTATGATCATTCTGTTTCCCTATGCCGAATTTTGGTAGAATGAAAGGGAGTCATAACTATATTGAGGATTAGAATTCGTTATGAGATGTTGATTCAAAAATCTATTGCTGATTAACTATGTCCTGGTGCTATCTCCGAAAGATTTTCATGTATAACGAGGACGGAGAAACGCAGCAGGAGCTTTTATCATCCTTAAAGCTTCATATCGACCAGATTGTTCAGGAGATTAAGCCTGCTCATCATGTTGTAAAACCAAACTGTGGACAAATAAAAGAACCAAGTTCCTCAATTCATGCCAGTACTAGCTCTATTTAGAGACTATCTATATTTCGGAGAATTTAATGCAGATGGTATTAAAAAACAGTGAAGCATTTCCATTTGTATATCTTCAACTGATTGATGTAGTTGGGAACAAGTTGTTTTCTCGATACCTCAAATTGGCAATTTTTAAAGGACATATGATTCAACAGTTTATGTATGAATTTGAATGTATTTATACAACAACTCAAAGAATTATTTTAGATAGCAAAACTCTGCTTGATGACTTCGAATGGGTATAGCAGCCTTTGATTGAGCTCGTCTATTTCTTTCATTGTTAAGATCAATAATCAGAAGGCTTTCCGGGCATAAAGAACATTTGATATGCTGCATTTTTCAGTCAGCACGCTGTACCTGTTTCATCCAAAGCATCTGCACCGGAACAACAGCTTGCTCATTCCAATCATTGGATTGCATGATATTGTTGCTGCAATGATTCAACTGCTAGTTCAGTTTCAAGGCTGCAAAAGCGGTTGTGATGATTAATATAGAGCGCGCTGATTATTCAAACGGATATATAGTCCATCGGTAACCTTCATGAAATGACCTATGACGGTTCTTTTGGACCAATGGACTAGGAAACTTACGCAGATTGTCGAACTTTTACATCTATTTACACTTTATTTTTGTTTGACAAGGTAATCGGTTACCACTTTTGATTACATTATATATTCCTATAAGACGAAAATCAACAAAATTTTCCTTTAGGACTAAAAATGTTTCTTTTAGGAAGATTATAGAGAGGTTGACAGAAAATGAGCGATTTCAAAAAGGAATTGGGCAGTCGGGTAAGACGAATTCGTAAAGAAAAAGGTTTGACACTTGAGGAAATGGCAAAAGCTACTGGTATTACGAATAGCGCACTAAGCAAAATTGAAAGAGGAGCAGTTTCAGTTTCTGCTGAGAATCTATCATTAATAAGCAGAGTTTTAGGAGTGAGTAATGATTACTTGCTATACGGCGAGGCTTATTTGACTAGTGTTCCGATTTCTGAAACTAATGATAAATTTACGTCAAATTCTTGTTTACAAGAAATGACTGACCGTGCTTCAGTTGAAGACGATAAAATTAAAAAATCTCCATTGTTTAAAAGATTTCAGGATTTGACCATAAAATGTTTGATAGGCGAAAACAGTTCGGTCAGCTTAGATCCTGAAGCACTAATGAATCTATTTAAAGCTTCAGCTGCTCTTTTTGCCGATCCATCTATAAAAGTTAGTGAAAACGAAATGATCGATCAACAAAATGACAAAAACGAACTTTCACCAGAAGAGCAGGAACTAATCGAAATCCTCCGTCAATTGGATGACGGCGACAAATTTGAAATTATGACTATTGCCAGAATGAAAAGAGACATAACTAAAAGGTATGGCAAACGAAAAAAGGGGATGTCATCTACATCGATTTCCGAAGGGGCTGCCGCATCTGAAAAACGTTATGATAAGTTTGCTTAATTTTATATTCCAAAATGGTAAGTATGTTACCATTTTTAAAAATTGAGCAGGTCTCGTATTTTCCCTTAACAGGTAGACAGTTAAATGTAATGATTTTATGCTCCTAACCGTCTACATGGGAGGGGATTTTTTTAAAGCAAAGAAAGGATAAACGTTTCAATTTTTATCAAAGCATTTATTTTATAATGAAGGTTTGGATTTATTTAGGCATTTTGTAACTGAAAGACAATATTATACAAAACCGACAATTTAAATATGTAAGTGAATTTCGAAACGGATTGACCTTATCCTAAGCGGAATTTGTTGTCAATACGAACTTTTCACGAAAGTGCAATCGAGTACACTAAAACCATTCAACTAAAGAAGAACTATTAAGGGCATCCTGGCTAGTGTACTATTCGTTTTGGCTGGTATTTTCATTACGACACGAGAGAGACATGAGACATGGGGCTGTCCAGAAAATCAAATCCCATTAAAAACAAAAATCATAAACATCGATATATCAACGTTTCTAAAACATTAAAGGGGCGTCAATAAGCCGTAAAAACGACTTATTAGACACCCCCATTTTATGAGACCTTCAGAACTAGCTGCAATTTGCGCTTTTTCAACAAGTGCATCCAAATGACGGATTATTTTGTCGTATATTGCTTGGATAATAAATTCGCAAATTGTTACATGATCCGATATACATCCCCAGTTCGCCTCTAGAGAACCACAAAAAATAGAGAAGAGAAAAATTAACTCAACTTGCTCGTTTATTAAATTCCCCCTCAACCTCTTCCGGTAAAAAATCTCATTATATGGGAAAAAATATAAAAAGTATGTTGGCCGATCTAACAAAACAACGTTGTATCATTTTTTATTTCGTTAATATAAAAGCAAACATTCCATTCTCATTATGTAAATTTTTTTACATAGGAGGGGTTTAGATGTCAGAGGTGATTCGGAAAACGATTTTATTATTGCAAACTATTCAGCCGAACGAAAATAAAGAAGAGTGGAGTACTACGGAAATCAGTAAAAAGCTCGGTATTCCCGTTCAAACGGTGCACCGATTGCTGACTTGTTTAGAAGAGTATGGATTTGTGTATAAAAACAAACAAACGAGAAAATTCCGTCTAGGCCTTACATTGCTTCAATTAGGTCTTTCCATACGAGACAATCTATCGGTTCGTAATGCTGCAGTACCAATTATGGAAAAGCTGGCCCAAAAAACAAAGGAAAGTGTGTACTTGACCGTACCGGAAGGATGTGAAGGCGTGTTTATTGATTGTGTTGATTCGCCGCATTGGCTTAGAATTGTCGAACCGATTGGAATGCGTCTTCCATTATGCGTAGGTGCTTCGAAAAAAGTGATTTTAGCATACTTGGAAGAGAAAACAAGAAGCCAAGTGATTAAAGATCTTGTAAAAAATGGAAGGATAAAAGACGTGGATCATCTTCACCGACATTTAATGTTAATTCGAAAGCATGGATATTGTATTTCTTTCGGGGAAACAACAGAAGGAACCGCCAGTGTGGCAGCTCCTATTTTCTCTTGGGAAAATAAAGTGATCGCCTCTTTAAGTGTTGCCGGACCGGAAACGCGTTTTACGAAAGATGAGTTAGCCGGTTTAATATCTACCACAATCAGAGCCGCAAATGAAATTTCCGAAGAACTAGGCTGGGTACCAAACAGATGACCAAAGGATGAAAAAGTCCATCCTATGGAAGAAAAGGTAACATAGTTTTCGTAATTTTCCCAATATTCGATAAAACGAGCTTTTTTTTGGGAAAAAATTATGGAATATTGTATATAACCACAACCTCTCACAAAAAGTTCCAAAAATTTTTCAACGACTGGAGGGAAAAAAGATGTGCGGGATCGGTGGTGTCATCTTTAAAAATCCAAATCACAAAAGGAAAACAGGCGAAGTTATATTGGCAATGCTGGACAGTTTGTTTCGAAGAGGTCCTGATTCAACAGGAGTTGCCATACTACATCCAAAGGAAGAGAACGTCTTATATGTTGATGTGAATTATGAAACAAGGGGCAACGGGGAGAAAATCATTTCCTTCTTAAAAGATAAAGCAGATGTGCTGTATTCATCTGATCATGGCAATTACGTCAGAACAAAAATTGTCCATTCAGGAGATATCCAACATATTGTACAAGGAATCAGTCAGTTGGACGAAGACATTTCAGTCGCAAACATCGGAGAATCGATTGAAGTGTTGAAATCTTTAGGGGGAGCTCATCTTTTAGATGCGCAATTTAAACTTTCCGTATATGACGGGCAAGTTGCTGTAGGCCATACAAGAATGGCGACAGAAAGCAAAGTCGATATTTCCCATTCGCAGCCGCTCTGCTGCAATACTTTCAAAGATTTAACGATTATTCACAATGGCCATGTGACAAACTACATTAAATTGAGAGCATACTACGAAAAGAAAGGCTATCAATTTATAACCGGAAATGATTCGGAAGTGATTGCCGTTTATTTAGTAGATGAAATGAAGAAAGGAGCCAGCTTAAAAGAAGCAATGACAGCATCTGTTCATGATTTAGACGGCTCTTTTAGCTATATTGCTGTTACGCCGACAGCAGTCGGTTTAGCAAAAGAACCTTTTAGTATGAAGCCGATTGTGCTTGCGGAAACTGATGATTTCATCGCTTTTGCTTCTGAAAGCTTAGCAATTACAAATGGCTTTGGGGAAAGCTTGCCAGTAAGAGAACCAGGGGCAGAGGAGGTATTGGTATGGAATCTGTGAAAGAAAGTATAGTAATTGATTGCAAGAGTGAAACGGTGACTTCAATCAACCAAATGATTCGGGATTTTGCGAAAAATAATATAGAGGAGGTCATCATCGAAAACCCTCTCGCACGCCATAATCTTGGAGTATGCATAACAGATCCGATTCATCTCATTTATAACGGAGATGTCGGCTACTATGCAGTGAGTTTATGTGATAAGGTGACAGCGACCATAAACGGGAATTGCGGCTGGGCAGTTGGTGAAAATTTAATGAGCGGAGAAATTGTCGTAAATGGAAATGCAGCGTCTTCCTGTGCAGCTTCGCTGAGAGGCGGTATCGTAGTTGTCAAAGGAGAGGCAGGCGCCAGGGCGGGAATCAGCATGAAGGGAGGGACTTTAATTATTGGCGGTAATACCGGATATATGACCGGTTTTATGATGCAAAAAGGAAAAATGATTATTTGTGGAGATGCTGGGAAAGCGCTGGGAGATTCCATGTATGATGGAGTGATCTATGTTGGCGGGAAAATTGCGGAGCTGGGGAATGGAACAAAGGTAGAGGAAGTGTCGGAAGAGGAAAAAGATGAGATAAAGAGTTTGCTTGATTTCTATCAAATAGAACCGCCGCCCTCTTTTCAAAAAATTGTTCCTAACGGCTTGCTTCATCATTTTAATAAAAAGGAGTTTCGCGTATGGAAAGAAATCTTATAAGAAAAAGCAAGGTGTGGAGTCCGGAAAAAATTGAAGAAATTCAAGAAAAAGCTCAGATTGGACGATATCGCATCCGCGGCCAAGCTACAAAAAGAATGGACTTACCTTCCTTTGACGATCTCGTCTTTACTCCGGCAGGACTGTCAAGGGTACCGCTGGAAGGGTATCGGGAGCGATGCGATACAAAAGTTGTTATAGGAGAAGGAAAGGTGAAACGTCCCCTCGTACTCGAAACACCGATCATGATTGCAGGGATGAGTTTTGGGGCGATTAATGCTCATTCTAAAAAAGCGCTTGGCATTGCAGCGACTAGATGCGGCATCAGTACATGTACGGGCGATGGGGGCATGCATCCGATAGAACGTGAATATTCGGAGAAATTGGTCTACCAATTGCTTCCGAGCCGCTACGGTTTAAATCCTTATGATTTGAAAAAAGCCGATGCGGTAGAAATTGTCGTGAGCCAAGGTGCCAAACCAGGTACGGGCGGAACGCTTCTTGGACATAAAGTTTCTGAAGAAGTGGCAAAAATGCGGGATCTTCCTGCAGGAGTCGATCAACGAAGCCCGTGCCGGCACCCCGATTGGATGGGGCCAGATGATTTAGGGGTAAAAGTAGAGCAAATTCGGGAAGCGACTGATTATGAAGTGCCGATCTTTATTAAAATTGGGGCCGGACGCGTTTATGATGATGTAAAGCTGGCGGCAAAGGTTGGGGTGGAAGCAGTCGTCATTGATGGAATGGAAGGAGGAACCGCTGCCTCACCGGAAATCCAATTGGATCATACAGGGATTCCGACCATTTCCGCTGTAGTTGAAGCAGCTCAAGCACTTTACGATATCGGTATGAAGCACGAAGTAAAGCTAATTATCGGCGGCGGAATCAGCAATGGCGCTGATGCAGCGAAAGCCATCGCACTAGGTGCGGATGTCGTTTATATGGGTTCAGCAATGTTAATTGCCCTTAATTGCCAGCGGCCAATTTATATAGAAGACTACCATGCCTTAGGGACAGAACCTGGTGCATGCCATCATTGCCATACGGGTAAATGCCCGGTCGGTATTGCGACACAAGATCCTGAGTTAATGGCGAGATTAGATCCTACAGCTGCCGCTGAAAGAGTGGAGAATTATATCAATTCGATCACGATGGAAATGCAAATTTTTGCAAGATCGTGCGGAAAAAGCAGAGTCAGTGATTTAGATCCTACCGATTTGCGCTCGTTAACATTAGTCACCTCCTATATTACAGGAGTTCCTCTAGTAGGATTAGGGGGCAAAAAACCGTATTTTGCAAGCCTTGACCATGGGAGTTCATTTAAAGATCTTTTAAAAGTGTAAAAAATAAGGGATGGTGATGATCATTGATCGGTATAGTGGAAAGCAATAACAAGGTGTTGGAGGAGACGTTAAAATATATCGAAGGTAAAAAGATCAAATTGGCGTTAGCCTCCTTTTCGGATTTGAACGGTTCTTTACGTGCGAAATTAATTCCTTCCTCCCGTTTACAGTCAGTCTGCCAATCAGGGGCTGGATTCGCCGGTTTTGCTGTAGGCGATCTCGGCCACGGACCGCATGATCCCGATATATTGTGCATCCCTGATTTGCGTTCTATGACTATATTACCGTGGAATAAAGAGATTGCTTGGTTTGCCGGAACTTTAACGGAAGATGGAACTCCTTGGCCGTTTTGTACGAGAACGATTTTGTTAAATGTGCTGACGCAAGCAAAAAGCATGGGATATACGATGAAAACGGGAGTGGAACCGGAATTTTTCCTTGTGAAACAGGGAGAAGACGGGAAAATTGCCCCGTTTGATGAACAGGATAAAGAATTGAAACCATGTTACCAACAGCAGGCGCTTATGAGAAATATCGAATTTTTAGGCACTTTGATTGAGTATATGAATGAATTGAAATGGAATGTCACACAAGCAGATCATGAAGATGCCAATGGACAATTTGAAATCAATTTTGATTTTTCAGATGCGGTGACGTCTGCTGATCGGCATACATTTTTTAAATATATGATTAGAACCATGGCAGAGGAACGAGGACTAATCGCCACGTTTATGCCGAAGCCATTTTCCAATCTGACCGGGAATGGCTGCCATATGCACTTAAGCTTATGGGATGAGCGGGAAGAACGAAATGTATTTGAAGATGCTCATGATCCAAAAGGCTTTGGATTGTCTGCAGTCGCGTATCATTTTATTGCAGGTATTCTCAATCATGCAAAAGCCTTGGCTGCTATTGTCTGTCCAACTGTCAACTCTTACAAGCGGCTAGGAGCGTTAAATTCCTCATCTGGATCTACATGGGCTCCTAATTTTATTTCTTATGGAGGGAATAACCGCACACAGCTTATTCGCATTCCTGATGCTGGAAGGATTGAGTTTCGGGCCATGGACGGTTCCTGTAATCCGTACCTGGCGACTGCTGCGATTTTAGCAGCGGGATTGGACGGCATCGAAAAGCGGATGGATCCAGGAGATCCATTTAACGGAAATTTATACATGTTCCATTCGATAGAAAATGAATTTGACAAATTGCCTTCTACATTGAATGAAGCGATTGAAGCATTAGAAAGCGATGAAGTGTTAGTCAAGGCACTAGGGGAAACATTTATGGAGACCTTTATTAAACGAAAAAAGGCTGAATGGAAAGAATATCATGACTATGTCAGCGAATGGGAAGTTGAAAAATATTTAAAAGGCTACTAAAAACAAATCGTATTGATTTATATGGAGGAATTCGTATGAATTATGACGGGATGTACGATGTGATTGTTATTGGAGCAGGTTCTGCAGGAAGTGCTGCAGCCTATTATTTAGCCCAAAATGGTCAAAGCGTGTTGATGATTGATCAATTTTCTGTTCCAAATTCCTTTGCAAGCCACGCCGGGGAAACAAGAATGCTGCGATTTGGTTATGGCCAAGGGGAAAAATATGTTGATTTAGTTAAAGAAGCATACCGGTTATGGATGGAACTGCAAGAGCAAACAGGAAAAACGTTATTTTATCAAACAGGCACTTTAGTTGTCGGCGAACGCGATTCATCTTTTGTCAATGAAACGATTCAAAGCTCTATTCATCACAACCTCCCAATTGAAATGTTCACAGCAAGCATGGTGATGAACAAATGGCAAGGCATTCAAATTCCCGAAGATTTTACTGCATGTTTTGATCCCCAAGCAGGATTTTTGTTATGTGAAGTATGTATTCAAACTTATAAAGAAGAAGCTTTAAAACTGGGAGCCAAACTGTTGGAAAACAATCCTGTCTTAAAGCTGTCCATTCAATCGGATATGTCGGAGGTCATTACGGAGAAGGGACGTTTTCAAGCAGCCAATTTAGTGATCACAGCTGGTGCATGGATTCCGAAATTATTGCCGGAACTCGATTTTCCGATCCAAGTGATCCGAAAACCTGTTGCATGGTTTGCACCGTTGGAGGATGGACTATATGATTTTGGTCAATTTCCTGCTTTTGTCTTTGACACAAAAGAAGGTCATTATTATGGTTTTCCGAATTTTCGGAAAACAGGTGTAAAAATAGGACGTCATGACATGGGGATTGAAAGTGATCCAGATTCCGTGAACAGACTATTTGGTTCTTACTGCGAAGATGAACGTGATGTACGAAGCTTTCTTGAAAAATATATGCCGCAGGCTGCCGGCGAGCTGACCGATGGTAAAATTTGTTTATATTCACTTACTCCTGATAGCGACTTTATTATCGATTTTCATCCAAACTTCAGCAATGTGTTGTTAGCCGGTGGATTTTCCGGACATGGGTTTAAGTTTGCCAGCATCGTTGGGAGCATTTTAGCAGATTTAGTCACGCTTGGGAAAACAAAACATGATATTTCCTTTTTTCGATTAAATCGTTTTGAACAAATCGCTACCGAAAGCTAGAGTAATGAAAAAAGTAAGGAGGAGGATTCCTATGGATGGTTTCGTAAAGAAAAGAGCTTCAATATTTTTCGTTTTTCTTCTTTATCTTTTATTCCTTTTTCCGATTTCAGCCTTTGCGCAAGAGAACGAGCCGGTGGTTGATACGGGGGATACAACTTGGTTGCTCGTAGCAGCGGCTATCGTTATTTTTATGCATGTACCTGGTTTGGCTCTCTTTTATGGAGGGCTTGTAAGTGAACGGAATGTTGTATCAACGATGATGCACAGCTTTGTCAGTCTTTTAACTGTGACCATTGTTTGGGTGCTATGGGGATACAGCCTCAGCTTTGGACAGGATGTAGGGGGAATCATTGGAAAACTGGACTACCTGGCATTTAACGGAGTAGGAGGAGAGGCTGCTTTTGGTTCATTAACCATCCCTCATTATATATTTGCCATTTTTCAAGGTGCATTTGCTGCTATAACGGTTGCGATTATTTCCGGAGGAATTGCAGGGCGTATTTCTTTTCCTGCATGGGTAATGTTTTCGGTTTTATGGATCACCTTTGTTTATGCACCAATGGCTCATTGGGTATGGGGAGGCGGATGGCTTTTTGCCATGGGCGAACTTGATTTTGCTGGAGGTACGGTTGTTCATATACTTTCCGGTGTTAGCGCATTAACAGCTGCACTCGTAATTGGGCCGAGATATGAACATATGAAGAAAAATGATGCTCCTCATAATATTGTTTTATTTCTTATTGGAGCGGCCACTCTTTGGTTTGGCTGGTTCGGTTTTAACGCAGGAAGTGCACTTAGTGCAAATGGTATTACCGCTCTTGCCTTTGCCAATACACAAGTTGCCGCAGCAGCCGGGGGCTTGGGATGGCTGATCATAGAATGGATGGTTCGCAAGCGCCCGACGCTAGTAGGAACTGCCACTGGGGCAATAGGCGGTCTTGTTGGCATAACTCCAGCAGCAGGATTTGTCACAATCCCTTCAGCTTTGATTATTGGACTTGCATCCGCCCCTATCTGCTATTTTGCTATCCATTTTGTGAAAGCACGTCTAAAATATGATGATACGTTAGATGCTTTTGGAGTACATGGCATCTGCGGAATATGGGGATCCATTGCAACAGGACTTTTTGCTACTAAGTCAGTGAATCCGGCAGGGAATAACGGTTTGTTTTATGGAAATCCTGAACAGCTGTTCCATCAGGTTATAGGAGTGATTGTGGCTGTTTTGCTTGCGGCAGTAGGAACATATATTGTTTTGAAAATTGTTTCGCTGTTTACACCGTTGCGTGTGAAAAAAGAAGACGAGCTGCTTGGCCTTGATTTAAGCTTTCATCAAGAACCGGCTTATTCAGATGTTGATCAGTCGATAGAAGAGAAGGGTAAATCAAACGATATTGCTTCTCAAATGTCCTAGCATGGCAATGTATTTTTCATTGGTTGTCAAAACGGCAAAGCTATGACCAATTCAATTGTATACGCATAAAAGAATCCTCACCTGATAAACAGTGTGAGGATTCATGTTTGTTTTGATGAATTTGTAAAAACACAACAAGTAGATTTCGACAAAGAAAAACAGCCGATTATTGTTAATTTTTTATACTGTAAAGAAAAAGATTAAAAATCTGTCGTCATGTGATCGTTTTGTTCTCTTATTTCTTTAAAACTATTTTAAGCAAAAAATATACAAAAGGGTGTGGAGCTTGTTTCTGAAATATCTTTCGACTAATCGGAAGGCAGGGCTCCCTCCTCTCGTAAGGCGATTTATTCGGCTAACGATTCTCTTTTTTTGCATTTCAGAAACAAGTTATTGGCACAAACAGTTATATTTCAGATCAAGTGATACAAATTATTCAAACCAAGGAACACCAATTAACGTGCGGCCAATCCATTCGCGCAATATTTCGTTTGTGGGTCCCATGACTGCACCTGCTCGACCGTCACGTAAAAATTTTTCCACTTGCCCGGTTAGATATCCTCTTCCTCCAGAAACTTGTAATGCTTGATTTGTAACTTGTATGACTATATCTGCTGCATGAGTTTTGAGTTCCCAAAGCGGGTATAAGCATTCTGACAATTCTTTTCCACTATTTAAACATTGATCCATCCCTTCAGCTGTACGATAAAGCATGCTTCTTGCACTATCGATTAAAATTTGCGCTTTTGCCAATTCGTGGCGAATGACTTGGTAGCCGGCAACTGATTTTCCTGTATCTTTATGGACTTTTTTCTTTGCCTGGTCAATTGCTGCATTCAAGGCTCCTTGAGCAATACCAACCCAGCAAGCACTTGTGCCTAATAAAAAGAGCGGATCAATGACGTTTTCATTATAAACATTCATTCCGCCTTCAGTCCCAAGACGATTTTCAATAGGGACAAAGACATCTTTAAACTTCATCGGTCCGCTTGAATTTCCGCGAAGCCCCATAGCTGAAAAAGGAAAATATTCGATTCCCTTCTGATTATGATCTACAATTAAAAACATTAATGGATCGTCTTCTATGCTATTTGGATAATTGGTGCAAACAATATACCAATCCGCCTCGCCCGCACTGGTGACAAATGATTTTTCCGCATTTAACAAATATCCGTTTCCTTTGCGGGGAGCCGAACTAACAACATTCCAGAAGTGGCTTCCAGTCGCTGGTTCACTAAAGGCTAATGCGCCAATCTTTCCCTTTAGCACCCCAGGAATATAACGCTGCAGCTGCTCTCTAGTTCCAGCTGTATAAAGCGTTTGGACGGCAGCAGTGTGCATAACCCAACACATAGTAGTGGAAGCGCAATATTGAGAAAAACTTTCGGCTAACAAAGCAAATCCAGTTAGTCCAGCGCCAAGGCCTCCGTCGTCAACAGGGATTGTAACTGCTCCAAATCCAGCATCCGCAATTGCTTGTAAGCTTTCCCGAGGATAACGGCACTCCTTGTCTGAAATAGAAGCACGGGGCAGCAGCTCCTTTTTGCCTAATTCATGTGCTTTTTCAATTAGTTTTTCGAATCCTTCTGGGTAAGACCACCATTTTGGAATTTGCATAATTTCTTCCTGCAGTTCTGTCTGATTGACTACCATTGACATCACTCCTCGTATACTAAGTTTCAGAAAGTTTTTTTATCGAATTTCCAGTCCGATACGCTCCTTGACAATCGCATATCTTGGGTGGTTGCCTTTGTGGGAGGGGCGCGCCCCTCCCACAAAGGGTTGAGCGTACCGGGGTTGGACTTTTCGCAATGTTCCTGGATAATGGTCTTAGGATCATCGGGGATACTCTTCTCACTCCTGTAGCTTTGACTACTTGTAAAGTCTGTCTCCTCGGCCCCTGTTTGGACGTCTAACCCGCAGGCTGTTCCCGTTGGTTTTCCCCATGCTGGAAGGAGCAGCTTCCAGGGCAGCCCATGGTCCAACGTGAGTTCTCATATGCGAGGGTGACTGGTCAACAGGCGCGATCCGGGGGCATCCCGAAGAGTCCTACCCCTCGATCCTACAACAATAGGAGGTGATCTCATGAAACTCTACGTCGGGATCGACGTGAGCTCACGCGACTTAGCCACCTGCATTATGGATCATGAAGGAAATACGTGCGCACGCTTCAAAGTGGATAATCATCTTCTGGGCGCCACCTTCCTTCGGGATCAAATCCTCCTGTGGGCTAACAAGCGAAAGCCAACCGAAATTCTGATCGGGATGGAAGCCACCTCGGTCTACAGTTGGCATCCAGCTATGTTTTTCCACCAGCAGGAGGCCTTGCAGGCTTGGAACGTCAAGGTGTTTACGATCAATCCAAAGCTCATTCGCAAGTTTAAAGAAGCCTATGTCGACTTGGAGAAAACGGATGACATCGATGCTTGGATCATTGCGGATCGGCTTCGCTTCGGCCGTCTGAAGATGACGGCTGTCCTCAAGGAGCAGTTTCTCGCGCTTCAGCGACTGACACGCATGCGATATCATCTCGTCCACCAGTTAACCCGTGAGAAACAGTATTTTCTCCAGCACTTGTTTTACAAATGCAGTTCCTTTACCCAAGAGGTGGACAGTTCGATCTTCGGACATGCCATTCTCGAACTGCTGCTTGAGTCGTGGAGCCTCGATGACATCTGCCAAATGGATGTCAAGCAGTTGGCCGACTTCCTGCGCCAAAAAGGGCGCAATCGCTTTGCCGATCCGGAATGCATCGCCAAGTCGATTCAAAAGGCGGCCCGTTCGTCGTATCGGTTGTCCAAGTGTGTCGAGGATTCCATCGACTTGCTGTTAGGGCTGTCGATTCAATCAATCCGCAGCCTGCAATCGCAGCTCAAAGAGCTCGATAAAGCCATTACCCGCCATCTTGAAGGCATTCCGAACACACTGCAAACCATCCCAGGCATCGGACCGGTTTATACCGCAGGCATCCTGGCCGAAATCGGGCAAATCGAGCGGTTTCACAACCAGGCCGCCTTGGCAAAATATGCCGGCTTGACATGGTCCAAGCACCAATCGGGCCGTTTTCAAGCCGAGGACACCTCCCTCATTCGTTCCGGCAATCGCTATCTCCGTTACTACCTAGTGGAGGCTGCCAACTCGGTGCAACGGCATGATGCGACGTTTCGTGCGTACTACCGGAAGAAGTATGAGGAAGTGCCCAAACACCAACATAAACGAGCCCTCGTCCTCACCGCTAGAAAACTCGTGCGTGTGATCGATGCGCTGCTACGCAACGGTCAAATCTACACGCCAAGAAAGGGGGAAGATCGATAAGAGGATCGATCTGGTATACCAATATCAACCTTTAGACCCAGTTTATTACATGTACCAATACTGGGTTTCTTCAGTATTGCCTTTTTTCGGATCATCGGACAAGGGAATTTCCAATTTCTATGATTTTTCACCTTGACATATTACCGCAGGACTTTTTAAAGGTTACTGTTAAGAATGTTAACAAAAATTACAATATTATGAATATTGTGCTTTTATTTTTACATAGACGATTCTTTCAAAGAAACAGAGATTTCCTAAATAGTGGGAATAAATCAAAAACCTTGTCATTACATTTTACAATGATTCGGTACTCTCCCTGTCTCCTTTCCGTGTAAAACATCGTTGCTGATCTCATTATTGGCGCTAATAATGTTAAGTTCTCAAAGAAATAAAATTTCATTGCCTGCTCATGTTGAATGATCCGAAAGGAAAAGCTCTAATTGTCAGAACATTTTACAGATTTTTGCGAATATTCCCGCCATTTGAGAAAAAACGGTTGTGAGAACGTTACGGTTGTTATTATGATAGGATCATCAGAGTTATAAAATAATACATTTTTTGTTACAAAACATAACATAACTCTGATTATAAAAATTGAAAAAGGAGAGTGGAAAGAATGAGTGAATCAGCGGTAACAGCTATGGATCATCAATTTTTAAGTCAAAAGCCAGGAATTCAGCTAATAAAAGCTGGAACGTATGAAAAAATTGAGTTGAACAATGTTTTGAGTATACCGGCTTTGAAAAGTCAAATTATTGACGTTCCGATTAGCCCATTAGAGAAGCCTTTAACAATTGGATATTTCTCTATGCAAAAGTCGGAAGAGTTTGAATTTTTGTATACTTACTTAGAAGTAAAGGTAATTATAAAGGGGCAAATCATCGTCAGAGATGAACAAGGAAACAAATATGTAGGGGAAGCGGGAGATGTTTTTATCTTTACCCCTGAAACGAAAGTGATCTTTGATGCTGAAAGCGATGGAGATGCGATTTATACGGCACATCGATTGCCGGAGCCAACATTTTTAAATTAAACAAATGAAAGAATTTCCCCTTGTCGTAACGCGGCTTCATGGGGAGGTTCTTTCATCCAGTTTTGATCGTGAGGAGGAGAGAGGGCAGTGAGTGTAAAAACGACTAACCAACATATGATCAAAGAAATTCCGCTTATTAAAAGGTTCCCATTTCCATTTCAAAAGGACTCTTACAGGTATTCTAATAATTTGAGGCCTCTAGAATCCGGGAAACTTGCAGATATTACTCCCGAATATTTTGAAGAAATAGATAAAAAGCGTCAAATACTATTAAACCACCATGAACGTGCTTTTCAATCTTTAGAACATTCAATCGATGGACAGTGGGAAGTGCTGGAATTTTTAATAGATGAACTTGCCATTATTTACCCTGAGTATTTCTCGGTTATAAAAAATGGTCATGAATGGACGTTTGAAAATAAGCTTTTGGATGAGAAACATACATTTACTTTTGGCGATCTATCGACATTGCCCTACGAGCCTTTAGATTTTATCGGCAGACACGTTCAAGAGGATCTCATTTTTATGGGGCAAAGAGACGGTGATTTATATATGGATGCAGGACAATTGTGTTTTCCTGCCAATTGGTCGATTGCCTTTGATATTGGCATGACTTACACCGAGTTCCATTCTCCTGTACCGGTTTTTTTCGACAGCGGTTTAGCGAAAAAAGTCCTCAATTTTCTTTTGAGAATCGAGGCAGGGAAACCGTGGACACGGTTAAACTGGACTTTAACAGTGGAGCCAATCCTTGACACGTTCCCTGAGAATTTTGATGAATGGGGTCCAAAAAAGGAAAAGGTAACTTCAGAAAATGCCGGTCAGCTTGTGCACTTAAGAGTGGAGGATCAAAGGCTATTTCGTATGCCGCGAAGCAATGGGATTTTATTTAGTATTCATACTCATTTAATATCACTTGATGAGCTGAAAAAAAATGAAGATTGGTTGAAACGTTTTTTTCGAGTTTTAAAGGATTTACCTGACTATATGGCTGAATATAAAGGATTTAGTTTATACAAAGGAGAAATCATTCGCTATTTAGAAAAAAGCTTGACAGATTGAAATTGGGAAAATTGGAAGAAAATAGCGTGTGAAGAAGCTGTTTTTAAAAAACATGAAAGGAGGAGGATTACATGATGGCGCGAACACTTGAAGTGATTGTAGAACAAATTACGCATGAAACAGCTGCGATTAAAAGTTTTAAGCTAGTGTCAGCAGACCGTTCGCCATTGCCTCGTTTTAGTGGGGGTTCTCATATTACGACTTATTTGCAAACTGAAACAGGCTTAATCGAACGCCACTATTCTCTTACAAGTGATCCGGACAATACAGGCTACTATCGAATCGCCGTTCGCCGCAATGAGGATTCAAATGGAGGATCAATTTATTGGCACGATCATGTGAAAGAAGGGGATAAGATCTCCATTAGTTATCCGAAAAATTATTTTCCGCTAAGCTTTCAAGCAAAACGCCATTTGTTTTTTGCAGCTGGGATTGGCATTACACCTTTTCTTTCGATGGCGAAGGAATTAAAAAAGAAGAAGGCTCCATTTGAAATACATTATGCCGCTCCTTCAAAGGAATTATGTGCCTTTTATCGCCATCTCTCCACTTTTTTTTCAGAGGAAACTCATTTTTATTTTTCAAAGGAAAACAAGAAAATGTCAGCAAAGTTAATGGAAAATCAACCGATAGGAACCCATGTTTATTTCTGCGGTCCAGAGGCCATGATCAAAGAATTTGCCGATGCTGCCAAAGTCATTGGTTATTCTGAAAAAAGCATCCACTTTGAGCTCTTTACACCGCCAAAATCAGGACCGATGCAGCCATTCCGGGTAAAACTCAATAAAAGCAACAAAGTGATTGAGGTGCCTGAAGGGAAAAGCTTGCTGGACACTTTATTACAGCATCATATTGATGCGCCATATTCATGTAAAATCGGGGGATGCGGCAGCTGTCAGCTGCATGTTTTAAAAGGAGAAATTGACCACCGAGACTTTTTTCTTACCGAAATGGAGAAAAAAGAAAGCAATGTCATTTTAACATGTGTTTCAAGGGCAAAATCCGGCAGTCTTGTTTTAGATCTTTAAGAGCATACAAGAAAGGAGCAAATGGAATTGTGCACACAACAAAGGTTATCGGAATCGATGATTTTGAATTCAAGATAAACGACGTGAAATGTTCTTTTGAGGAGTTGCTGCCGGGATTTCATCAATATGATCGAATAGGAATAGTCGTACGGGAACCGGCAGGAAGTGCTGGTGCTAGCGCCTTGCTTATGGCAGCTGTCACCAGATTTTATGATTTTTATCGTCAGGATTTAACAGATGAGGAGGGCGGACTTCGAATTTATCCTGATTATTTCATTTTCCATGTCGGAAAACAGCACTTAGATCATTATTGGATGGATATATGGCCGCCCCATAAAGAGGTTATCGTAGAGGATGACCCTGAACAAATTTTAGAAGCGATTAACGATCGGGGCATCACCCGGCTGATTGTGGAAGATATCAAACCCGCTCATGCGACTTTTTTACAAGAAACCATCAGCAGTGCGCAGCAACGAATCGTCAGTGCGATAGCATATTCACCGTCAGGACGGGTTCATTTCGGCGATGTGAGTATTGCAAGCTGTCCAGCAGCAGAACGCTTCGTTTTTGACTCGTTTAATAGATCTAAGAAACTTTTTCAACAAACGGCTGCCCAATTAAAACAAAAACGGGAGAATCTATTTGTCAATGGGCGTGTTATTGAAACTTATCGCCGGATTCCTTTAACAGATGCTCTTTATATGCTTACTCGCTCGAACGGTCCGGGCTTCACAACTAGCCGTTATCTTTCTATGTTGTAATTTGATAGAAATCAAGTTACGGCAATGCTTTGTTTGCTTAATATTGATTCGAACTAGCTGCAGCTTATCGTTGGAGAATATCCTGATATTCGAAAAATTCGAATTGAGAAAATTACAAATTGCTTATTCGATTCGACCATGTTGAAAAACAAACAAGGAGGGAGGTTGAAAAAATGACTAAAACAGCAGATGGGAAAACAAGCGCTTCTGAAGCAGATGAATTTTTTGCGCAAAATCAGCAAGCTGGTAATCTATTTCAATTCATCACTGGGAAACAATTTTTGTTTATCATTGATGAACCGATGATTTTGCCAACGTTGATGTTTATTAAAAAAATTCCAGAACAGACGAAGAAACAAATCTATATATTGAAGAAAAATGATAGCAGCCTTCATTCGTATAAGGGGACAGAATTTTTTCCGAATGAAGCGACTGTCCTTTCATCAACATCCAGTGAGGAAATTTACAAAATATTTGAAAGTCAATTTATCGGTACAAAGCTATTTCTTTCAGTTCAATGGTCAATGTTAAAAGAGCTGAAAAAACTGGCATTGCGGGCTGGTTTTAATGAAGATGAGATCCAGGCACAAGGATGGGGGGAGAAAGAGGAAAGGGTATTTTGTGTAAAGTGTTATCATCTGAACAAGCTGACAGCACAAAAACAAGTAACGTGTGAAAAGTGTCATGCATCGTTAGAGGTTTCAAGACACTATTCTAGGCTCCATGATGCATATTTAGGTTATTTAAAAATAATTTCATGAAACAGAAGAAGGAGGGCCTGAAAAATGGTAGGTTAAAGGCTTTGAAATCTTTAGAATAAGGGGATGATCATGTGGAGGGATTTGAACAGTTTGCCGCAATCCAAATAGAAGTATTCTATTGGTGGTGCATTGCAATCATGCTGCAGATCCATGCGGGGTTTTTGACTCTTGAAGTCGGCATCTCCCGTGTAAAAAACGTATTGGCGACGGCTTTGAAAAATATTATGACGTTAGCAGTCGTGTTACCTGCTTTCTATTTTGTTGGCTGGTGGATATACAATGCGTTTCCAGACGGTTTGATTCCGAGAATGAGTGAAGCGGCATTAGCTGCATTGCCTTGGAGTGAAAATATGGGTCCGAATATAACGGATCATGCGAGTGGAGTTTTCTGGGGTGCTTTTGCGCTGTTTGCTGCTACGACAGCTTCCATCTTATCCGGCGTGCTGATCGAACGGGTTCGATTAAGTGGATTTCTTATTCTTGCCGCTATTCTTGGATCAGTTATTTGGAATTTAGCTGCTTCTTGGGGCTGGCACGGAGAAGGATGGTTTTTAACGCAATTTGGTTATCATGATGTTGCCGCTGCAGGCGTTATTCATGCAATAGCTGGGTTTTTTGCATTAGGAGTCGTGATCAATTTAGGACCTAGAATCGGCAAATATACAGGGGATGGGAAAATTGTTAATATTCTGCCGCATAATCTTCCGTCCACTTTATTAGGGCTGATGCTCATTTATGTTGGTTTTTTCGGCTTCCTCGGAGGCTGTATAATCGCTGTTACAAATGGGGAATGGATGACGATTTACGGTACTCCTACCAATTTATCGGCTTTTGTATTCAATGCTTTAATGGGATTAGCGGGAGGTTTAATAGGGGCATATTTAGGTTCAAAAGGGGAACCGTTTTGGGTCGCTTCAGGCGGGCTGGCCGGGGTTATTTCAGTAGGTTCGGGTTTAGATTTATATCATCCAGCGCTTGCATTTGTTATAGCTGTCATTGGAGGATTGATGTGTCCATTCATTGGAAATTTTCTCGAAAGGAAGGGGATTGATGATCCTGTAGGTGCTATTACCGTCCACGGATTTATCGGGATCTGGTCAGTCCTTGCAGTCGGGATATTTGCCTCCGGCTATCCCAATATAAACGGCCCGGAAATCTCTTTTATTGGACAACTCGTATGTGCAGCGGTTGTGATCCTTCTAGGATTTCTCCCAGGCTACTGGACATCACTGCTTTTGAAAAAGCTTAGTATGTTGAGAATACCAAAGCAAGCAGAGATGCTTGGTATTGATTTAACTGAAATACCTGCAACAGCTTTTCCGGAAGGAATTCCATCTACTCAAGAAAATGGAAGATTAAAAATGATCATGTCAAAGAGCAAAACTAGTTAATAAAAGGATAAAAATGTAAAGGAGGAATAGTAAATGAATACAAGTCCAATAACAAATTGGGAGCATGTCGGTGCTTATTTTACCTTTGGCCCGCATTCTATAGGAGTTGTGTTATCGATTATAGCTGCGATCGGCATCTGTGTTGCGTTGATTTACGCAATGTTTCGACATGAGAATCAAGCTTTTTCGGAAGTAAATCTATTAGCTTCGAAAGCAGTTGATGAAAAATTGGATTTTCCGAAAGAGGGTACGTACGCAGATCCATTAATGGAAAATGTAAACTAGTATAAGAGCAGGTTGCTGTCCTGATTTATCAAAATAGGAGTTTTCATACTCAAACTCTTTTTTCTGTGAAAATCAATTAACCATGGCTGAAGCGGTATACCCCACAATCAAATTGGATACCCTATTAACGACCAAAAAAAGGAAATAGGAAAGCAGAGCTACCTTATTTTTAGGTATCTCGTATATTTCTGAACCTTTTTGGTTATACTAATTTATTTACTGCTCTCGAAACGGTTCTTTTCGAGAAATGATGCAGTAAATGATGGTAAGCATTCGGTGCGCGATCGCAACGAGTGCTTTTTTCTTTCCCCTGCGTGCCGCCAATGACCAATATTTCGCTGCCAAACGTTGATTCCTACATCGAGACAAAGCCCAAGCCGCCTCACATAACGCCGATTTGATATGCGGATTCCCCTTCGTCGTTCGGGTACTTTTTCGTTTTCCAGCACTTTCATGATTTCCCGGCGCGACTCCCGCCCATGAAGCGAGGTGTTGAGACGTTGGAAATTGTCCCATATCGACTCCGATTTCAGCGATAATCACGGCAGCGGTTTCCTTCTTGACCCCCGGTATGGTCACAAGAAGCTCCATCTCTTGTTTGTATACTTGTAAGAGTTGGTCGATTCGTTCTTCGATGTCTCGAAGTAAACTTTCCAACGATTCGATGTGCTTCCACGATTGGCGAATCATGAACAGTTGATGGTTGGTCAATGTACCAAAGAGAGAATCCTGAATTTGTTGTTTTTTCCTCTTCATACTCCTGTGAATGCAAGCATCGACTTCGGTTTCTTCGATGTATCCCTGTTTCATTAAACGTTCCAGTAGCTTTCGCCCAGATACACCAAATACATCCGAAATCACGGAACTTAACTTGATATTGGAACATTCCAACACTTTTTGAATGCGGTTTTTCTCCGCGGTTAACTGCCCGATCCATTTTTTGCGCAAGCGAGTTAAATCCCGTAATTCTCGAATGTTCTCAGGAGGTACGAAACTCTTCTCGATCAATCCGTAACGCAACAATTTGGCGATCCATTCTGCATCGGAAACATCGGTTTTTCTCCCCGGTACATTTTTGATTCGCTGAGCGTTGGCAAGTGTAATGTCAAAGTAATCTTCCAAAATATTGAACACAGGTTTCCAGTAAACGCCCGTACTCTCCATCGCAATATGAGTGACACCACGATCTTCTAACCATTTCAGAAGACGAAACAAGTCTTTCGTGAAAGTAGGAAATGTTTCAACTTCCTTTTGAACGTGTTCTTCCTCTCCAAGAAGAGCACAAACGACAATTGTTTCGGCATGGACATCTAATCCTGCACAACGATGATAAAGAACATCCATGATTCTTACTCCTTCCATCGATAAATTCGCAAACAGGGAGTCCATTTGCACGTTAGGCATTTTTCTGTTCGTAGTCACCTTTTCACACGAAAAGGGCTGACAATGGGTGGAACACCAAATGGACTCAAACAGTTTTTATTACAGGGTCGAACCACCATTAAAGAGAACGTCTTTCAAAACTGTTTGCGTTCATATCCATTATGGGAAGGAATGATGGATTTTCATGCATGGGTGGGGAGTAAAATTACTCATGGATGTTTTTATTTTAAATTTAACAATAAGAGAGTATTAAGTTTTGTGTCAGCCACAGCCTTGAAAGCTGTGGGATTCTGAAATGAGGAGATTAATCAATTATTATTGGGAGAATAGTACCGACAAGATGATAGCAGAATTTTCTGTTATCAATAAAAGAGGGTTTTGTATGTACACAAAAGAACCGGGCGTTGATTTTTTAACGCTCGGTTTTTCATATAAGGATAAAAATAACATCTGACCTTATAAATGACAAGAAGGCGAACACCGTCTTTTTTACTGAAACATATGAAATAGTAAAAATCAATTCCTATTTTTTAAATTCCATCTCACTTCTACTTTAAAAGGGTGCAAAAAGCTCTTTTTTATTCTTCTTTCCATCCGAAAACGGCGGAAATTTCTTTTCCTTTTATAAGCAAATATTCGCTTAGCTCATGTTCGATAGTGTCTGGAATCGATTTTTCAAAGCCGACAACAATAATAGACCCTAAAATTTCCCGCTCAAAATTAAAAATCGGAATGGCGGCAGAAGCGATGCTTGGCGCTAAAGCTTCCTGCGCAAACGATATTTTTTGATCGGCAATAAGCTGAAACTCTGTCATTAGCTCGTCTTTCGCCTGTTTGCTTAGCTTTGACAACTCCGATTCCTTCCAAACGTTTACACTTGGATCGTTTTTAAATGCCGCAAAAAGTTTTCCGGCTGCCGAGGAGATCGGAAGGATTGTTCCGACCTGTCCGCCTAAGTTAAGCCCTAAATGACTATGGATCATTTTGACGATCATTGGGCCGTTTGTTGTCCATACGGCAAGGAGAGTCGTTTCTTTCGATTTGGCATTAATTTCATGCAAAAATGGCGTGATTTTGCCGATGAGGTCCTCTTGATTGACAGCTGCCATTCCATATTGAATGAGCGTGCTCCCTAAAGAGTATAAGCCGCTTCCTTTATCCCGATGAAGGACACCGAGATTCGTAAGGGTATTTAAATATTTATATAAATTGCTTTTTGCTATATTAGTATAATGATGAATGTCGTTAAATTTCATCGGACTGCCGTTTTTGGCAATCAGGTCAATAATTGAGAATCCTACAAGCAAAGACTGAATTTGTGCATGTTTTTTATTTTCTGTCATTGCTAAAACCATCCTTCAACTGATAGGCATACTTCATCTTATTTTACCACTTCAACAAAATTTTTTCTATATTTTCAAAAAACTACTAAGACTTTGTCAATGAAAATATAAACTAGCAATAGATGAAGTGTGAAAGGATAAAAAATTTGTCCGGGATGCGAGAAAAATCCTCTCAAAAAAGTCTGAAGAGAAAAATGAAGTTCCTCGCCATTTGCTTAATGATGGCAAACTGTTTTTTTATTGCATCAATTTAAGAAATTTCATTTTCGGACTGCTCTCAGTATATTCTTTATTCCTTTTACTCATCCTGCATTCCCTTTAAAAAAGAATAAGTAGATTGGAAAATTATTATCAAATGAAAATACGAGGAAAGGTTACTTATAAAGCATTCCATTACATGAAATGATATCCAAAAAGTTTATCTTCCAATTGAGATTTTATGCTATACTGAAGAAGTCTAAAAAATTTTTGAAAGTTTTGATAAGTAATTGACATCCGGCTGAACAAGCAGTACATTTTATTTATATATAATTAAACCTATTATTTTAGTAGGTTTAATTTTGCGAATATATAAGTTTAGAATTGAAGGGAGAAATAAACTATGTCAAACGAAAGAAAACTTCAGCCCGAAACGCTAGCTGTGCATGCAGGACAGGTGCCTGATCCGACGACTTTGTCGAGAGCTGTTCCGATCTACCAAACGACTTCGTATGTATTTGAAGACAGTCAGCATGGGGCAGATTTATTCAGTTTAAAGAAAGAAGGAAATATTTACACAAGGATCATGAATCCAACGACTGATGTATTTGAAAAGCGTGTAGCTGCGCTTGAAGGCGGAATTGGGGCGCTGGCGCTTTCATCTGGACAAGCTGCTGTTTTTTATTCGATTTTGAATATTGCTGGAAGCGGCGATGAAATTGTTTCTTCATTTAGCTTATATGGCGGAACCTATAATTTGTTCACACATACTTTGCCGAAGTTTGGCATCACGGTAAAATTTGCCGATACGACGGATCCGCAAAATCTTGAAGCAGCGATTACTGAAAAAACAAAAGCAATATTTGCCGAGACGATCGGAAACCCAAGAGGGGATGTGCTTGATATTGAAGCGGTGGCAGCAATCGCTCATAAACATTCAATTCCGCTTATCGTTGACAATACAATTCCAAGCCCTTACTTGCTCCGTCCGATTGAATTCGGCGCAGATATAGTTGTTCATTCGGCTACGAAATTTATTGGAGGACACGGAAATTCAATCGGAGGCGTCATTGTCGACAGCGGCAAGTTTGATTGGAAAGGAAGCGGCAAATTCCCTGAGTTCACCGAGCCGGACCCAAGCTATCATGGTCTCATTTATGCTGATGACATTGGTGAAGCTGCTTATATTACGAAAGCGCGCATTCAGCTGTTGAGAGACCTTGGAGCTTCACTTTCTCCATTCAATTCATTTTTATTCTTGCAAGGGCTTGAAACGCTTCATTTGCGAATGCAGCGCCATAGTGAAAATGCGCTTGCAGTTGCGAATTATTTACTTGAGCATGAAGCGGTCGAATCTGTCAGCTATCCAGGCTTGAAAAATCACCCTTCATTCGAACTTGCACAAAAATATTTGCCGAAAGGTCAGGGAGCCATTTTGACATTCGAAATTAAAGGCGGCGTTGATGCAGGAAGAAAACTGATCGATTCGGTTCAATTATTTTCAAACCTTGCCAACATCGGCGATTCGAAATCGTTGATTATTCATCCTGCCAGCACGACTCATCAGCAATTAACGAGCGAAGAGCAGCTGGCAACAGGTGTTACACCTGGTCTTGTCCGGTTATCAGTCGGTACGGAATCGGTTGATGACATTATTTACGATCTGGAACAAGCGATTCGAGCAAGCCAAGCTTAAGATCGTATCGCCAGTTAAAAATTTTGCAGGGATTGCGGCATAAGCCCACTTCACACTGAAAAGCAGCAGGCAACCTTCAGCTGCTTTCATATCGAAAGAAGTAGAGGAAAACGACTGTTTTTCTCTACTTTTATTTTATGGACTTATGGACATACTCTGCATATTACCGTTTCCCGAAACCAGCGCTCATAGCAGTATGAAGCTAGAAAGAAAACTGCCGCGGTTTAGCTGTCGTCAAAACCCCTCGCTGTAAAATTCTCTCGTTTCATTTATAGGTAAAAATGAATAAATGTTACATATGTTGATTATAGGGGGCTGTCCAGAAAGTCAAAATCCATTGAAAACGAAACATCATAAAATCAACATTTCTAAAACATTAAAGGGACGTCTATAAGCCGGAAAATCGACTTATTAGACAGCCCCTTTTTTATTTTAATTTCCAGAAAATAAATAACATTTTAATTTTTTCATTGACAGAACCTGTTGTTTTTATTAATATTTTGTTAAATAAACGATAGTAAAAAAAACGTAATATAACAGAGAGGTGACACCGGTGTCCGACAAATATGTGGTGCATTGTTCCTTTTGCGATTCTACAAATGTTAAGAAAATAGCTGTTTTCGGCACTGCTCAGCTCGTTTCTCAATATTACTGCAACCAATGTAAAAGCGTTTTTGAATTTATAAGATGGCAAAATGATTTGAACAAAGGGGTGTAGTCTGTTTGACGATCCAAACGGTTGGAGTTGTAGGAAGCGGAACGATGGGCTCTGGCATTGCCCAAACGTGTGTGCAGCATGGATTTCGTGTATTGCTTTATGATTTAAATGATGCGATCGTTCAGAAAGCATTTACTCAAATTAAAAAACGCCTTAACAGATTAGTAGAAAAGGGAAAAATGGAGGAACAAACGTTTCAAGATTCAATATCACGAATTGAGACTTGCACCGATTTATCACTGATGAAAGCGTGTGATCTTGTGATTGAAGCAGTTCCGGAAAAAATCAATATTAAAAAAGACATTTTCCAAGCGCTGGATGAACATTGTCCAGAACAAACCATTTTAACCACCAACACATCATCGTTTTCTGTCACTGAAATTGCAAGCGTTACCAAAACAGGGGAAAGAGTGGCAGGTCTTCATTTTTTTAATCCGGTTCCGCTAATGCCTTTAGTAGAAGTCGTAAGAGGGGTGAAAACATCTGAGGACACGTTGAAAAAGCTTGCACAATTTGTCTCTTCTCTTCATAAAGATCCGGTTGTTTGCGAAGACACACCGGGATTTATTGTAAACAGAATTGCCCGTCCTTTTTACAATGAAGCATTGAAAATTGCAGGTGAACGTTTGGCGAAGCCCGAACAGATTGACAGGATCATGAAAAAGGCTGGACGTTTTAAAATGGGTCCTTTTGAACTGCAAGATTTAATTGGTATTGATGTGAATTTTTCCACAACGGAAACCGTCTACAATAGTTTTTTCGGAGAGGAAAGATTTCGTCCGCATTATTTGCAGCAGCGCATGGTTCAGTCAGGTAAGCTTGGCAGAAAGGCCGGTGAAGGATATTATCGCTATGAAAACTAAATCATTCACTGTAAAAGTAGCTGGAGAAGGCTCTTTAGCCGATTCGATCATAGCGCAATTGCGCGAAACAGGCCATCAGCTCGAAGATCAATCGGCTGTTCATTCAAATTTTGATATTGTGATCGAAACGACAAATCTCGACATCGACCAAAAGAAAAAACTGTTGGTCGAAATCGAAAAAACATTGCCAAAGGAAACGGTCATTTTGTCTACATGTCTTGGTGTAACAGCAACAGAAACCGCTTCTTGGCTCCAACATCCTGAACGATTAGTCGGATTTGCCGCATTTTTCCCTTGGGAAGATTGTGAACTTGTCGAACTTGCACCGGCTTTGCAAACCGAAAAAGAAAATGTTGAGAAAGCTAAGCAGTTTTTTGAAGAAGTTGGAAAAGAGGTCGAAGTAGTGGAAGACGGCGTAGGATTAGTATTTCCTAGAATTTTATCATTAATTATTAATGAAGCTGCTTTTGCTTTAACAGAAGGTGTTGCAAGTGCAGAGGACATAGACAAAGCAATGATGAAAGGAACGAATTACCCGATGGGCCCCCTTCGCTGGGCGGATCATATCGGTATTGATGATGTTTATGCTGTTTTAGCCGGACTGTTTAAAGAAACAGGGGAGGACCGCTACCGGCCTGCTCCATTTATCAAAAAGATGGTGTATGCCAAATGGTTCGGAAAGAAAACGGGAAGAGGCTTTTATCAATATGATTAAAAATTCCGGTTGATGATGGTAACTTCGGGAAAAGTTCAAAATGAATCAAAATGCCTGAAAAAACGGTCAAAATGGGGGTAAGAAAATGAAAGAAGCTGTGATTGTTGATGCTGTCCGAACCCCGATCGGCAGGTTCAACGGGGCATTAAGAGAGGTCCGCCCGGACGATTTGGCAGCTCACGTCGTAAGAGAGCTGCTCAAGCGAAATCCGATTGATCCTTCCGATGTGGAGGATGTAATTTTTGGCTGCGCTAATCAAGCCGGAGAAGATAATCGCAATGTGGCAAGAATGGCCGTGCTTCTTGCGGGTTTGCCTGAAACGGTTCCAGGCGTGACCGTCAACCGTTTATGCGGATCGGGTCTGGAAGCAATTAATCAAGCAGCGCTGGCGATTCAAGGCGGATTGGGAGACGTCTATATTGCAGGCGGAACCGAAAGCATGACAAGAGCTCCATATGTCATGATGAAGCCGCAGCTTTCTGGAATGAGGGACACGCCAACATTTTATGATACAACTCTCGGCTGGCGGCTTGTCAATGATAAATTAGCGGAAATGTATCCGCCGATCAGTCTTGGCGAGACGGCTGAAAATGTAGCTGCGCGCTATCAAATTTCGAGGCAGGAGCAAGATGAATTTGCGTTGGAAAGCCATAAAAAAGCCGGAAAAGCGATACAAGAAGGGCGTTTTCAAGATGAAATTGTTCCGGTGACAATAACAGGGAAAAAAGGGGAAGAAACGATAGTAGATGCAGATGAGCATCCGAGGCCTGATACGACTTTGGAAAAGCTGAATAAATTAAAGCCTGCTTTTGTTCAAGACGGAACAGTGACCGCTGGAAATTCCTCTGGAATCAATGACGGCGCTTCCGCACTTTTAATCATGGAGAGATCGATAGCAGAAAGACTTGGCTTTAAGCCGCTGGCACGGATTGTCGGCTCCGCTGTCGCTGGGGTGAATCCATCTTATATGGGGATTGGCCCGATTCCAGCAACGAAAAAAGTGCTGCAAAGAACTGGTTTATCTATCAGCCAACTGGATTTAATCGAGATTAATGAAGCATTCGCATCCCAATCCATTGCCTGCATTAAGGAGCTGGGATTTGATATGGAAAAGGTGAATGTCAACGGTGGAGCAATTGCTTTAGGTCATCCTCTCGGCTGCAGCGGGGCGAGAATTGTTACCACTCTCGTTCATGAAATGAAAAGAAGAGACGTTAGATATGGACTCGCGACGATGTGCATAGGCGTCGGGCAAGGAATCGCCACGATTGTCGAAAAAATATAGAAAGGAATGAAAAATATGAAAAAACACTATCAGCTTTTTATTAATGGACAATATGTAGACAGCTCAAACGGAGAAGTATTCGAAACGCATAATCCTGCAACCGGCGAAGTCATAGCAACGGTAGCCAAAGCAACAAAGAAGGATGTTGACAAAGCGGTGGAGGCAGCCCGTGCTGCATTTGAGTCGGGCAAATGGCCGAGAATGACGGCAGCGAAAAGAGCTCGCCTGTTAAACCGTATAGCGGAAATGATGAGAGAGCGATTTGAAGAATTGGTTCGCGTTGAAGTATTAAACAGCGGAAAGACCGTTGCTGCTGCCAAGGGTCAAATTATGCAGGCGATTGAAGATTTTGAATTTTATGCCGCTGCATGCTTAACTCTCCAAGGTGATGTCAATCAAGTTCCAAACGGCTTTTTTAACTATACTCTTAAAGAGCCAGTCGGGGTATGCGGTCAAATTATTCCTTGGAATTATCCGCTCATGATGGCCGCTTGGAAAGTGGCGCCTGCATTGGCTGCCGGCTGCACTGTTGTCTTGAAGCCTGCTAGCTACACTCCAATTACAGCCTATATGCTTGCGGAAATATGCCATGAAGCAGGTGTTCCGGCAGGAGTCCTGAACGTTATTACAGGCAGCGGGTCTGAAATCGGACCATATATGACGGAGCATCCTGGAATCGACAAAGTTGCGTTTACAGGCGAAACGGAAACCGGAAAGGACATTATGAAGCGCGCTTCTGAAACGTTAAAACGGGTAACTTTGGAATTAGGAGGAAAATCGCCGAACATCGTCTTTGACGATTGTGATCTGGAAGGAGCCGTAAACGGTTCGCTTTATGGAATTTTTTACAACACAGGACAATCTTGTGAAGCAAGATCCCGCTTGTTTGTTCATGAAAACATTTATGATGAATTTATGGAAAAATTTCTCGAAAAAGCTTCCCGTATACGAGTAGGAAATCCGTTTGATGAAGGCGTGCATATGGGGGCCGTCATTTCCAAAAGTCATCAGCAAACAATTGATCATTACGTGAAATTAGCGGTGGAAGAGGGCGGAAAAATTTTATACGGCGGCAAAATACCGGAAGGCGGAGAGTATGAAAAAGGGTATTGGTATTTGCCGACGGTTATCGGGGATGTCACAAATGATATGAGAGTTGCACAAGAGGAAATTTTTGGGCCTGTCGTAGTTGTTATGAAATTCAGCGACGAGCAAGATGTGATCCGACAAGCAAATGATTCCATTTTTGGATTAGGTTCGGCTATATGGACGAACGATCATGGAAAGGCACACCGTGTTGCGGCACAAATAAAGACAGGAATTGTTATGGTGAATTCGCCAATTTCTGCATTTCCTGGAACACCTTTTGGAGGCTATAAGCAATCGGGATTTGGCCGGGAGCTGGCATTGGAAACATTGAATTTGTACACGGAAACGAAAAGCGTCGTTTCTTATATCGGCAGCAAACCATTAAATCTCTTTGGACTCTAATTATATGTATAAAAAAAGATCGTTTAAAAAAATATAATTTCTATTGAATTATTAGAATATTTAGTATATTATGTTTATGAAACGATAAAATATTAAACGTATAAATAAAGGAGGAATTGCAATGTCAGATACAGTAGCAATAGAAAAGAAAAATTTAACGGTGGTCAAAAACAGCGGAGTGGCGGAAATCCATCTTCACATCAATAAAACGAATGCCTATGGGCTGGAGTTTTACCAAGAATTCAACGCAGCGATCGATGAGCTTCGCTTCGATCCAAACATAAAAGTGGTCGTGCTGATGAGTGATGTGCCGAAATTTTTCTCGGCAGGAGCGGATATCAATTTCTTAAAAGCAGCGGATCCGCGCTATAAAACACAGTTTTGCCTGTTCTGTAATGAAACGCTGGATAAAATCGCCCGTTCGCCGCAAGTATATATCGCCTGTTTGGAAGGGCATACAGTCGGCGGAGGATTGGAAATGGCGCTAGGCTGCGATCTGCGTTTTATGGGAGATGAAGCAGGAAAAATCGGCTTGCCGGAAGTATCGCTTGGGGTGCTGGCTGGAACGGGAGGAACGCAGCGGCTCGCGCGGTTGATCGGGTATTCGAGAGCGCTGGATATGAACATAACTGGGGAAACACTGACACCGCAGGAAGCGCTGGACATTGGTCTCGTCAACAAAGTGTTCCCGCAGGCGGAAACGAGAGAGCGGACGCTCGAGTATGCGAGAAAGATAGCTGAAAGCGCAAGCTATGCGGTTTCCAACATCAAGCTGTCGATCATGAACGGAAAGGAAATGCCATTGAACGTAGCCATCCGCTACGAAGGAGAGCTGCAAAACTTGTTGTTCCGCTCAGAGGATGCAAAAGAAGGATTAAGTGCATTTTTAGAAAAGAGAAAACCAAATTGGAAAGGGATATAAAAAAGAAGGACGAAGCATATCGGCCATAAACGGCCGGTATTTTTTCATCCAGAAAATAATGCGGAAATTTAAAGACAAGTCATATGCCTTCCTCAAGGAGGAGGCAGTTTTTTTTCTGATCGGCAGAGTCGATTTAAACAGCTTCAGACTTATAAAAAAATAGATTAAAAGGCTCCCTATCTTGAAGAAAAAACTTGTAAAAATGGAATTCCATCCAGCATAATAAAAATAAAAGCAAAATTCAGGAAAAAGACGGGTGTAAGAAAATGAAGCCAAGATCATTAATGTTTACACTATTCGGTGAGTACATTCAGCATTACAGCACAGAAGTTTGGATTGGCAGCTTAATTCAAATGATGTCCCATTTCGGCATTTCTGAATCTTCGATACGGGGAGCCACGTTAAGAATGGTTCAGCAAGGCTTTTTTAAAGTTCGCAAAATTGGCAATAAAAGCTATTATTCTCTTACAAATAAAGGGAAGAGAACGATGATGGACGGGTTTGCCCGCGTTTATTCAATGAGAAATTACAAATGGGATGGGAATTGGAGAATTTTGACCTATTCGGTCCCGGAAGAAAAAAGGGAGCTTCGCAATCAAATTCGAAAAGAGCTGAGCCTCATGGGATTCGGCTTGATTTCGCACGGTACGTGGGCAAGTCCAAACCCTATTGAAGATCGGGTGATGGAGTTTATAAAAGATTACCATCTCGAGCCGTATGTGATTTTATTTACTTCCAGTTCAGTAGTATCCCATGATAATCATGAGTTGATTCATAGAGGATGGAATTTTGACGAAATTGCCAAAGAGTATGAATCATTCATTGATCAATATCGGCAAAAGTATGATGATTTTAAGGAACGCATTTGGAATAATGAATTATCAGATCAAGAATGTTTTATTGAGAGAACGAAGCTTGTTCATGAATATCGCAGCTTTTTCTTTATCGACCCGGGGTTTCCGAACGACCTGCTGCCTGCTGACTGGAGCGGCTTAAAAGCTAGAGAGCTATTTTTCAATGTACATCAGCTTTTGTCTGTACCTGCTATTCGATATTTTGAAACTTTATTTGAAAAAGCTCCCGATTGTGAATTGGAAGCGAATCGGGACAGAGCGATCAACCCTTTTATGGACATTGTTTAAAATAAAAGCAAGTAGGTGCATAATGGTGGTCAATATTGAACAAATCGGGAAAAATATATATCGCATTCCGGTTCCAATCCCTTTTCCGATGAAATACATCTATTGTTATATGGTGCGCGATGCAGACGGATGGAGCCTTGTTGATGCAGGATTTCATAATACCGAAGCGATTGAAGCTTGGAAGCAAGTATTGAAACAAATGAATGTTCGTTATGAACAGATTCATTCGATTTATTTCACTCATTTTCATCCTGATCACTTCGGGTTGGCAGGGTGGATGCAGGAAAGAACAGGGGCAAAAGCTTATATAAGCAAAGAAGATTTTGCCATGGCGCAGCGTGTTTGGGGAAAAAACAGCAGCCAGGCGGAGCAAATTGGTGAAATGTGCAGAAAAAACGGTACACCGGAAGATCTTGCGGATGAAATTGAAGAAAGTATGAGAAGTTTGGCAAAGCATGTAACGTTTCCGGAATTGACGATTCTAGAGGATGACGAGGTCATTCTAGGCGAAAGAAAATGGGAAGTTATACCGACACCTGGTCACAGTGATGGACACATTTGCTTTTATCAAAGAGAAGAAAGACTGCTGCTTGCAGCCGATCATATTTTGGATAAAATTACTCCGAACATTAGCATATGGCCCGGTTCAAGCAAAAATCCGCTTGGAAACTACATATCTTCGCTTGAAAAAATACAGCAATTGAAGGTAGACCTGGCGCTTCCTGCCCATGGGGCATTGATCGAACGAGTTGACGACAGAATATCAGAAATCATCCAGCATCATCAAAAGCGCTTGGATCAAATATTTCGACTTGCGAAGGATGGCCGTACCGCCTATGACATTGCCCAAGATTTATTCCAGCACAAAAGCTTGAATTCGCATCAATGGCGGTTTGCGATCGCAGAAACTTTGTCGCACTTGGAGTATTTAGTTTTCACAGGGCAAATTAAAAAAGAGAATCGTAACGATATTGCCTTTTATAAACAAAATAAATAATGGATAAGTGCATAGCAAAAAGCTATGCGCTTTTTTTTGCGGTCGTAAAAACGACAAGAACGAAAGAAAGGAGAAAAACCTTTTATTTTTTAAATTAACAAAAAAATTTGATTTTTCTATTTTTTCTTGACAAAAGAGGCGTTTGTAAAATAATATTATGTTAAACAGACGAAATAAATAAAAACGTAATATAAAAGAGGTGAAAAAATGGATCAGGCAGCCCTTTTAAAAGAAAAAATTCAAAACGGTTTTATTGTTGAAGGCGTCGGTGACATGAATGAGGAATATTTAAAGGCATTAAAACAGACGTTGATTATTGTCGGAGATACAGAATTGTTAAGTGTGCCGCCGCTCCTTACTGTTTATGATCAAGCGCCCACTTTAAATAACAAAATTACAGCACTCGCCATTATGCAGGATGAAATCGGTCATGCACATATTGCTTTCAGGCTACTGAAAGATTTGGGCGAAGATACAGACGAATTATTGTACAATCGAGCCCCAAATAAATGGAAAAACCCTTATGCCTTTGACTTTGAACTGTCAAATTGGATTGAGCTTGGAGTGTTTAATGCGTTCTTTGACCGCGCCGGCTACACACTGCTTGGGGATGCGTTTGAGCATACATCTTACGGGCCATGGAAACGCGCATTAGTGAAAGTTGATAAAGAAGAATTGTTCCATCTTAGAAATGGTGAAATCATTATGAGAACAGCCATGAATGATCCGAAATTGCAAGAGGAAGTTCAAAAAGCGGTTGATTGGATGTTTTTAATGGCGCTTGAATTTTTTGGTGTAGAAGACCGTTTAAAATCCAGATCCGCACAGCTTGAATACCGCTTAAAAGGAAGAACAAACGATGAGCTCCGTCAAAAATGGCTGTCGACAGCAGTTCCATTCTGTGAATCAATTGGAGTAAAAGTTCCAGCTCATTATGATGAAGAACAAGGAAAATATGTGCTCGATGTCCCATTCCCTTGTAAATTTGATCCAGTCAATAAAAAATGGCTGTTCGACCAGCCGGACACATGGGAAAACGTCATTAAACGATTTAAACAAAGAGGGCCGCAAAATGAAAGGTTTGTAGGAAGAATTCAAAAAGGGGCAAAAGAATTAGAACAGCTGAGAAAAGAGGTGGTATGATGCAAAAACAAGCTGTGGATACGAAAAAATATTGGGAGGCGCTGAAAGAGGTGATGGATCCTGAATTCCCAATAAGCGTTGTCGATATGGGGCTCATTTACGACATTCAAATGAATGACGGGGAAGTGCATGTGACGATGACATACACAGCCGTTTCCTGCGCCTGCATGGAATGGATTGAAAGCGATATAAAAAATCGGCTTCTTGCAGAAGAAGAAGTAAAGGAAGTACACATAAATGTCGTATGGGATCCTCCATGGACGGTCGACCGTCTTAGCCCAGAGGGAAGGGAAAAATTAAAGTATTGGGGTGTAAGTGCAAAATGATCGCAGAAAAAATAACCTATGATATTTTTGCCCGCATTAATCGGGGAGACAACTTAATGCATATAGGCACGGTAGAAGCAGAAAACAGCGAGCTGGCAAAAGTGTATGCAACGTTTACGTACGACGAAGAGGATTGGACCGAAATGGTTGTCGTGGAACGAAACAAGCTGAATTGGGTGAAAAAACCTGATTGGCTATTTTCAGAGAAAGGAGCTGAAGCATTGTGAGCGTAATGGAACAAGGAACGCATTCTTTGATTGAATTGCTGGAGACAATAGCGGATAACAAATATGTGCTTGGCGACCGTTTAGTGGAAGTTGGTGTAAGCGGTCCGAATTTGGAAGCGACCTTGTCTGCTATAGCTATGGCTCAAGGAGAACTGGGGCATGCAAGACTTTTGTACAATTGGTGTTTTGATTTAAAAGGGGTAAAAGGCAAGAAGCCTGACATTCAAGCACAAACAGGAAAAGCTTTTCAAACAGCTGTAAACGTTCAAAACTGGATTTCTCTCATTGCTTCGCTATATGCAATCAATGCCGCAATCGATATCGTCTTTCAAACGGTGTTAAAAACAAGTCATTCCAAGGTTGCTTCACGGATTCAAAAGCTTGTCCGCGAACAACACGATCATATCATCTATGCAGAAAATTGGGCAAAACAACTTCTTCTTGATCAAGGAGCTGTCCCCTACAGATTTCAAGAAGCATTAAGGGAGGCGGCAGAGGAAGCAAAGGCTTGGCTTGCAAAAGTTGAAAAAAGTGAAGAATTGAAAAAGGAAGGTTATTTCCCGGAAACTCCTTCGTTCACGGAAAAATTTGAAAAACGGCTGCAGCAATTAAATGCGGAACAGCTTGTTCAAGCAAAGTGAGTGATGCTCATGTCAGAATCAGGCGTTCTTTTAGAAATTCAAAACAAAGTGGCTATCATTCAATTAAATAACGCAAAACGTGCCAACGCATTAAGCAAATTTTTAGTAAAAGATCTTTCTTATGCGATAAACACGATAAAAGATCATTCGAATGTAAGCGCAGTTATTTTTACGGGAGGTGAAAGCAAAGCGTTTTGTGCAGGGGCGGATTTAAAAGAAAGGCAGTCCATGAGCGAACGAGAAGTGGAAGAATATGTCGCATTGCTCAGGAAAACATTTACAAATATCTCATCTTTGCCAATGCCGACGATTGCGGCTGTAAAAGGATTGGCTCTTGGAGGGGGATGTGAACTTGCTCTTGCCTGTGACATTCGTGTCATGGAAAAAGGGGCGCTCATCGGGTTGACGGAAGTTTCTTGGGGAATAATCCCGGGAGCCGGCGGCACTCAACGGCTGGCGCAATTAGTAGGAATCGGCAGGGCCAAGCAGCTTATTTTTACAGCTGAAAAAATAAATGGCGAAAAAGCTTATGAAATAGGACTTGTCGAGTATATTTGTGAAGCTGGCGAGGCTGAATTGAAAGCGCTTAACATAGCGGAAAAAATCTCGGAAAATTCAATTCATTCTGTCCGTTTAGCGAAGCAGGCTGTCGACAGTTTTGCTCGAGAACTAATGGAAAAGGGTCTGATAGCGGAATGGGATTGTTATCAAAAAACGATTTATCATCCGGATCGTTTAGAAGGATTGGCGGCTTTTCAAGAAAAACGCAAACCTGATTTTTCAAATAATAAATGAACAATGGAAGGAGAATAATGATGACAGTTGAAACAACTGCTAACAAAAATTTAACGGTGGTCAAAAACAGCGGAGTGGCGGAAATCCATCTTCACATCAATAAAACGAATGCCTATGGGCTGGAGTTTTACCAAGAATTCAACGCAGCGATCGATGAGCTTCGCTTCGATCCAAACATAAAAGTGGTCGTGCTGATGAGCGATGTGCCGAAATTTTTCTCGGCAGGAGCGGATATCAACTTCTTAAAAGCAGCGGATCCGCGCTATAAAACACAGTTTTGCCTGTTCTGTAATGAAACGCTGGATAAAATCGCCCGTTCGCCGCAAGTATATATCGCCTGTTTGGAAGGGCATACAGTCGGCGGAGGATTGGAAATGGCGCTAGGCTGCGATCTGCGATTCATGGGAGATGAAGCAGGAAAAATCGGCTTGCCGGAAGTATCGCTTGGGGTGCTGGCTGGAACGGGAGGAACGCAGCGGCTCGCGCGGTTGATCGGGTATTCGAGAGCGCTGGATATGAACATAACTGGGGAAACGCTGGCACCGCAGGAAGCGCTGGACATTGGTCTCGTCAACAAAGTGTTCCCGCAGGCGGAAACGAGAGAGCGGACGCTCGAGTATGCGAGAAAGATAGCTGAAAGCGCAAGCTATGCGGTTTCAAACATCAAGCTGTCGATCATGAACGGAAAGGAAATGCCATTGAACGTGGCCATCCGCTACGAAGGAGAGCTGCAAAACTTGTTGTTCCGCTCAGAGGATGCAAAAGAAGGATTAAGCGCATTTTTAGAAAAGAGAAAACCAAATTGGAAAGGGATATAAACGTTAGCTTTTCATATATATTGTGAAGCCTCCTGAATATATATCTTCTTCAGGCGGCTTCAATGCCGCTTCATCTATTCAAAAAATTGATATATAGGATGGTGAAAAAATGGATCTCCGCGGATTAGGTTTGCTTTACAATGCGGCAGTGCGGTTCATTGATGAAAGTGTAGAGAAAGGTTTGGGCGATAAAATAGCCATTTGTTATCGCGATGAGCGCATACACTATAATGAATTGCAGGAGAAAGTCAATCAGACAGGCAACATGCTCCGTGAGCTCGGTTATAAATTGGAAGACCGCCTTTTAATGGTTTGCCACGATACACCCGAATTTATTTATTCATTTTTTGGCGCCATAAAAATTGGTGCTGTCCCCATTCCGGTCAACACCATGATGAAGCCATCCGATTATGAATATTTTTTAAACAACAGCCGGGCAAAGGGCTTAATCATCCATGAAGATATTTGGGAAAAGATTGAAGTTTACAAAGAACGGTTTTGCTTTTTGAAGGATATCATTATCATTCCGGACAGTGAAAGCGAACAATCAGGCACACATTTAAATTTCCTCCAACTGATGAATAGGGCAAGCAAAAAGCTTGATGCAGCCATGACGAACAAGGATGATCAAGCCTTTTGGCTGTTCAGCTCCGGAAGCACCGGTAATCCAAAGGGCGTCATCCATTTGCAGCATGATATGGAATATGCTTTCAGCACATATGCGAAAAAAATATTGCATATAAGTGAAGAAGACCGATGCTTGTCCGCATCTAAACTGTTTTTCGCCTATGGCCTTGGCGGAGGAATGTACTTTCCTTTAGGAGCAGGAGCTTCAACTGTATTAGTGAAAGAACGCGCAACTCCGGAAGCAATGTTTCAGGCGATTGAAACGTACAAACCGACCATTTTCTTTGGGGTTCCGACTTTATATGGAGCGATGATTGATTATGTGTCGCGAACGGGAAAACAATTCGATTTGAGCTCGCTCAGAGTTTGTGTATCGGCTGGAGAAGCGCTTCCGAAAGCATTTTACCGCAAATGGAAAGAAATGTACAATGTCGATATTTTAGACGGAATTGGTTCAACAGAGGCTCTCCACATATTTTTATCCAATCGGATTGGAGATGTAAAGGAAGGAAGCTCCGGAAAAGTCGTTCCTGGTTATGAAGCAAAAATTGTCGACGAAATGGGCAGGGAATTGCCTCCAAATGAAATGGGAGATTTGTTGATTCGCGGAGACAGCATCGCACATGGATATTGGAACCTTCATGAGCAAAACAAGAAAAAATTCGTCGGAGATTGGCTTCATACAGGTGACAAATATTATAAAGACGAAGAAGGATATTTTTGGTATTGCGGGCGCTCCGACGATATGCTGAAGGTTGGCGGGATTTGGGTATCGCCTGTAGAAGTCGAAAATTGCCTTCTTCAACATGAAAATGTACTGGAAGCTGCAGTTGTCAGCGTGCAAAATGAAAATAATCTTGTCATTCCAAAAGCATATGTTGTTTTGAAAGATAGAACGCCCTCCAAAGAAATGGAAGATGAATTAAAAAACTTCGTGAAGCAGCAGCTGGCCCACTACAAATACCCGCGAATTATAGAATTTATTGACGAACTTCCGAAAACAGCAACAGGAAAAATTCAGCGTTTTAAACTTCGGGAATTATTAAAATCGAATTCAGCTCAATAGTTTAAGACATAGCATTGAAAGGAGTACGTACATTTGAAAAGAAACGAATTTCAGCTCAGGGTGAACTTTGGAGATACGGATGCAGCCGGCATTGTATACTATCCGAATTATTTTAAATGGTTTGATATTGCAGGGCATCAATTTTTTAGAAGTATCGGCCTTGCTCCGGCTAAACTCATCAAAGAATACAGCATCATTCTTCCGCTGCTTGATGTCCGCTGTACGTTTGAGCAGCCGTTATATTATGACGACATTATCACTATTAAAACAGAAGTAATGGAAGTGAACCGGAAAACAATAAAACTGAAGCATGAAGTATATCGTGAAGATACAAGAACCGGGCACGGATATGAGCTCAGGGGGTGGGTGAAAGAAGAAAACGGAAAAAAATTTGCAGTGCCCATACCTGAAGAGGTGAAAAAATTGCTTCAAGAAGACGGGTTTGGTGAACAGGCTCAGATCAATCCATGGCTCAGCGCATAAATGAACATTGAAAAAATGTAATGGAGGAGAGTAGCGTGGATCTTAACGTATCCATTCATGATGTGTTTGAAAAAGCATATAAGCGCTATCCTGATAAAGAATTCATTTACGATGGCTATAAACGTTTAACTTACAAAGATATCAAACAAATGTCCGATTCCATCGCCTCCGCTTTCCACCAGCTCGGTATAGGGAAAGGAGACCGCATCATTGCATGCCTGCCGAACTGGCATGAGTTTCTTGCCATATATTTTGCAATTGCAAAAATAGGCGCCATATTAGTTCCATGCAATACGCGATATCGTGTTGAAGAATTGTCTTATATAGTGGCCAATTCTGGTGCAAAAGCAATTTTTGTGGTAGAAGAGCATGGCCATTTCCATACGGTAAAATCTTTAATGGAAAGTAATGAAAGCGCTTTGGAAATGGTGTTTACGGTGCGGTTTCAAGAAGATGGTCACCATTCCTTTGAAGATTTGCTGAAAATAGGACAGTCGAAGCTGCCGCCGGAAGTGTCCATCGATCCGAAAGAAGATGTGTTTTCCATTTTATATACTTCAGGAACAACAGGACTTCCGAAAGGTGCCATGCTCACGCATTTAAATTTTGTCCATAATGCCGCATGTACAGTGGAGGCGCTTCAATGCGACGAAAATGACGTATTTTTAGTGGTCGTTCCTGTCTTTCACGTGTTTGGCATGGTTCCAAGCATACTGGCAGCTGTGACTGCCTGTGCCAAAATGGTGTTTATGGAGCAATTTAAAGCGGAAGCTGTATTAAAAATGATTGAACAAGAAAAGATTACGATACACCATGGAGTTCCGACAATGTTTATATTGGAATTAAATCACCCTCAATTCAAATCCTATGACTTATCTTCGTTAAGAACAGGTATTATTGCGGCAGCACCATGCCCTGTCGAAGTCGTGAAAAAAATTAGAAATGAGATGGGATGCAATATAACTATTTCCTATGGTCAAACGGAAACATCTCCAGTTGTGACAATTACAAGCTTTACAGACAGTGACATCATTCGTTCAGAAACGGTCGGCAGAACGATTCCAGGAGTTGAAATTAAAGTTGTTGATGTGAATCGCCAAACTTTACCGACTGGAGAAATTGGCGAACTTGCTGTGCGCGGGTTAAATGTCATGAAAGGCTACTTTAACATGCCTGAAAAAACGAAAGAAGCCATTGATCAAGATGGCTGGCTTTATACAGGTGACTTAGTGACGCTTGATGAACAAGGTTATGTCCGCATCGTTGGACGGAAGAAGGAAATGATCATCCGCGGCGGCTACAACATTTATCCTCGAGAAATTGAAGAAATTCTTTATAAGCATCCGAATGTAGTAGAAGTAGCCATTATCGGGCTGCCTGACACTGTTTTAGGAGAGATTTCATGTGCGGCGGTAAAATTAAAAGACGGAGCTTTGGAAACGGAAGAATCGATGAAAAATTATTTAAAAGGAAAAATTGCTGACTACAAAATACCGGATAAAGTTGTTTTTGTCGATGAGCTGCCGATGACGCCGAGCGGAAAAATTAAAAAAGTAGAACTTCAGCAAAAATTAAAAGAAGATTTGCAAACAGAATTGCGATAATTTCATGCAAGGAAGATCAAACGGTAGACATATGTTTGATCTTCCTTCATCATAAAGTTAATCAACCTTCTGGAAAATTTGACATCCGATTGATGACCTACGGCTTCTTCATAACATTTTTTAAAAGAGTAGGAGTGAAACTGTTGAGACAAAAAGCGTCAAGATCGGAATTAATTGAAGTGGCTCAAGGACGGAGGCCCGCAGATTTAATTATCAAAAATGGTACGGTGATCAACGTCTATTCAGGAGAATTGTTGAAGCAAAATGTCGCTGTTTATCAAGACTCCATTGCATATGTCGGCGAACGGGATGTCCTTTCCGATGAACATACAAAAATTATTGATGCAGAAGGGATGTATGTTTCACCAGGTTTTATTGAACCGCATGCACATCCGTGGGTCATCTACAATCCTGTTAGTATGACTAGGAAAGTTCTTCCCCTTGGAACAACGACAACGGTAAATGACAATTTGTTTTTTTATTTGCATATGGGAGCTGCTGGATTTAAAAAAATGGTCAAAGACTTGAAAGACCTTCCGGGCAATTTTCTTTGGCTTGTCCGGCTTGTCTCGCAAGCGAATTTCAAAGGAGAAAGGGAATGGTTTAATCAAAAGGATGTCCAAGAGCTTTTAGAATTAGAAGAAGTTGTCGGAACAGCGGAGGTCACAAGATGGCCGCTTTTGTATCAGGCTGATTCCTTTTTGCTTGATACAATTGAAGTGGCAAAACAGAAAGGGAAAGTCGTGGACGGTCATACAGCGGGCTGTTCATATGAAAAATTGATTTCCATTGCTGCGAGCGGAGTCAGCGCTTGTCATGAAGCAATAACGGCAAAAGAGGCGCTGGACAGGCTGCGGTTGGGAATGTGGACGACTTTACGCAACAGCTCGCTTCGCCCTGATTTCCCTGAAGTTATAAAAATGATTACAGAAGGGAAAGTCAGTACACATCGAATTACGATGACAACCGACGGTCCACACCCTGGGTTTATCGAAAAAGAAGGCTTTGTCGATGGATTGATCAGAAGAGCTGTAGAATTAGGAGTGCCGGTCATAAACGCGTTGCAAATGGCTACGATCAATGCAGCCGTTTATTTGCGATTAGATGATTATATCGGCGGGATTGCTCCAGGAAAATTGGCAGACATTTTACTTCTTCCAGATTTGAAATATTTTCGGCCGGATATCGTCATTTCAAGAGGTGAAGTCGTAGCCGAGCAAGGAAATTTGCTTGTGTCGACACCAAAACTAAATTGGAATCAATATGTTGTCCGGGAGCCATTTGCGTTTTCGAAGCAACTTTTGGACGATTTAAACTTGTACCGTTACCCATATTCAAGTACTGAACAAACTGTTCCGGTCGCTTATTTTAAAAGCAATGTCATTACGCAGCGAAAAGATGTTAAGCTTCCAGAAGCAGAGGGATTCGCAGATATTTCCGGTGAAGAAGGCTTATTGTATGCATCGTTAATTGACCGGAACGGAAAGTGGGTGTCGAAAGCGATATTAGAACGATTTGCCGTTCATCTAGATGGGATGGCGTCAACTTACAATACTACAACAGAATTGCTTGTGATCGGAAGAAATCCAAAAGCGATGGCCCAGGCGGCTAAAAGAGTGCATGAACTAGGAGGAGGAATCGTCATTGTTGATGGCGAGGACATTGTGGTTGAAATACCTCTTCCATTTACCGGCATGATGACGGACGATTCATCATTTGATCAAGCTGTTCGATATCATGATGAGCTGTTAGCAGCCGTGCAGCAAAGAGGATTCCCATTCCATGACATTTTATATACGCTATTGTTTTTAACTTGTGATTTCTTGCCCGGTCTTCGTCTTATTCCATTTGGTTTGTATGATGTTAAGAAAAATGAAATGCTGCTTAAAGCGGAACCAATAAAAGATCAAATCGCGAAGTAAAACTAGAAAAAGAGAGCTGAGCCGTTTCCTCCAGGGGGGCAGCCCAAAAAGTCAGAGTTAACTGACTTTTTGAAGCCCCTTCATTTTAGGAACTTATCGGACAGGCCATTTTTCCAATCTTGTTTATATCCTTCAGAAGTCTTATGAAGGACTTTTCTTATGCTCTCTTTCTGAATTCGGTTCTTCAAAAGTTTTTCAGCATATACAATTGCTTCTTGTTGGACCTCATTGCCTCTATGAAGGCCATTTACAAATTTTATTCGATTATTTTTGTCCTTCACAGCAGTATTTCTCCAAAATCCTTCATTTTAGGAACTCAACGGAGAGCCCCTTCTTACAATTAGTCAAGAGTTTTTCGTAACTATTTGTTTCAGTGGATTTATTTAGGAGGCAGTGGTACCCCTTCCTCCTAAATAAATTTACGCATGCCTAATAGATCTAACGATTTTTGTTTTTTTCACTAGATCAAATATGTTATATTTTTCCTGAACAATTGCGAAGTTGCTGATGCGATTTCGTAATTGTACGTTAAAATGTGTGTATTAAGATGGAAGAGACACTTCAATAACTTATTCACACAAGCGATGGACGCAACTTTATGACATTTGTTATAAGGTTGCGTTTTTAATTTGTCGTAATATTCTACAAAATGATTGTTTCCAATGCGTCGTTGGCGTTAACGATTCCTTTTTCTTATCCACGATCTCATGGATTCAACATATTAAACCTGATCTTATAAGGTCCGTGAAGTAGGCCAGTTATTTCAATGCGAACCTATCGTTCTTTAGGCTGTCACGACCTTTTCTCCACTTCTACTAAAAAAATAGCAGCACAGACATTGGTCGTGGTCTGTGCTACTAATCTTAATATGTTTTTTTCGGGTTTCACATTGTTGAAGCCTCATTTGAGAGCAACAAGGATAAATACATGCTGAATCTCCTACTATTTGTTTTTTTATATAGTAAACTCCTTTTCTGGTGCACTTTAATCAATCGGGAAGCAGGCTGGATGGACGAAAATGGACAAGAAACATTCTGGGAATGTCGGTACAGTTTGGAAAAGATGTACTTATCGTTTGTTCCAACATTTGAAAATCGGCAGGAAGAATCGTTTAAAAAATAGCAGATGCGGAAAACTCAGTTCATCATTATCTTACGGTTCGTTTCAAAAGAAAAAATTTCCTGGGAAAAGCTTGAAAACTATAATCCAATTTTTCGGTTGAAGGCGGTGCTTCTCATCGTCTGTCCATTGGTTGGCGAACAAATAAAAGTTTTGAACATCTGCCAGTTACAAACAGACAGAAAATAGTTTAGAAGAGATGTACTCACTGTTTTAAATAGCACAATCATATAAATCAAACTTTGAAAAAGGACAACAGTCTTTCACAGCGTAAAAAGCTGTGCTTTTTTGACGCAAAAAAATTTTTCCAGAAAGTATTGTCATTTTTTTCATAATAAAGTATGATTTATCTGTATTAAGAATTATAATACAGTTAATACAGATGTGGGGGCTGCGGGAAAATGCTTGATATAGATTTTCGAAGCCGAAAACCGATCTATGAACAGCTTGTCGATCAAATAAAAGAGATGATTGTAAGCGGAGTGCTGAAAGGGGGAGAACAACTTCCCTCCGTCAGAGTGCTTGCACAGCAATTGACGGTGAATCCAAATACAATTCAAAAAGCTTACCGTGAGCTGGAGAGGATCGGATATATTTACTCGATTCAGGGAAAAGGAAATTTTGTTTCGGAGAAGATTGAGGCATCTAATCAGGAAGAGCTGAAAATGGTTAAAGAAAATTTGCAAAAATTAGCACAACAAGCATTATTTTTAGGGATGCAATCTGATGAGCTCCTGCAGATCATGGAGGAAATTATCAAAGATCATCAAGGGGGAAAAAGAGATGATTGAAGTCAAAAAGGTATATAAAACATTTCAAAATGCGACTGTGTTATCTAACATCGATTTACAAATTGAAAAAGGATCCATCTTCGGGCTTCTAGGTTCAAACGGCGCTGGAAAAACGACGCTGTTGAAGCTGATCGCAGGTTTGTATAAACAAGATAGGGGAGACATTTTAATTGATAAAAAACCTGTATTTGAAAATGAAGACATTAAGCAAAGATTCATATTCCTTACAGATATTCCTTATTTTTTCCCTCATTATACGATCAAACAGATGGCGAATTTTTATGAAAACATATATCCATCCTTCAGCAGAGAACGATTTCAAACATTGCAGGATGTATTTGATCTAGATCTTAAGCAAAAAATTTATCGCCTGTCAAAAGGAGTTCAGCGTCAAGTGGCATTTTGGCTCGCTTTTTCCGCAATGCCTGAACTGCTCATTTTAGACGAGCCGTTTGACGGTTTAGATCCGGTCATGAGGAAAAAAATGAAAAATATAATCATCCAAGATGTGGCAGCGAGAGAAATGACTGTGATCGTCTCTTCCCACAACTTGCAGGAAGTAGAGGATATAAGCGACCATATCGGCATTTTGCATAAAGGTGAACTGCTAATAAAACGGAATTTGGATGACCTAAAGTCGAATATACACAAAGTGCAAATTGCCTTTCAAGGAAGCGTTCCTTCGGAAATGCTGCAGCAGCTTCAAATTGTCTATCAGGAACAAAGAGGCAGCGTGCATTTATTCATTGTAAAAGGAAATGCTGATGAATTTTCCAGCTATATAAAAAGCTTTAAGCCTCTTTTATTCGATTTGCTCCCGCTTACATTGGAGGAAATTTTTATTTATGAAATGGGGGAAAAAGGATATGCAATCGAAAACATCCTTATTTAAAAAAGAGCTGTTAATTCAAAATTTCCGTTCTGTCGGTTGGGTAGGACTTACGTTTTTGATCGGTCTAATTCTATCAGTACCGATGGAAATTGCGGTGTTGTTTTCCGGGAGAGAGAATTATAATGAAGAGAACATATATGAAAGTTTGTTTTCCATTGCACAAGAACTTCAATTACTCATGTTAATCGTGATACCTGTGCTTATGTCCATTTTTTTGTTTCGGTTCCTGCATGTAAAGCAATCCAGCGATTTTCTTCATAGTCTTCCGATAAATCGGAAAATGCTTTTTTGGCATCATTGGCTGACGGGTGTTGTGTTTTTAATCGTACCTGTCATGATTACTTCTCTAATATTGGCCGTTTTAATACAGGTGTTTGATTTGTCGAGTTATTTTCGTGATTTGAACCTTGTTAGATGGTTTTGTACTTATTTAGCATATACGTTATTATTGTTTTCTATCGGCACCTTCTCTGCCATGCTGACAGGAATTAGCACGATTCAAGCTGTATTGACATTGATTATTTTATTGTTTCCTTTCGGGGTTTATCAACTTATAGTGTACAATTTGCAATACATTTTGTTTGGATTTCCGAGCGGCTATTATTTGAATAATAATCTTTGGATCGAATTTTTTTCACCGCTTACGAGGCTGATTTCTCTCGAATTCCAGCCTTTCTCTTGGTGGGAAATCGCCGTTTATTTATTGCTAGCAGCCTTGTTTTGCTGTATTTCCTTGCTTCTGTACACACGGCGGCCAGTCGAATATGTGTCACAAGCCGTTATTTACTGGAAGCTTAAACCAGTTTTTAAATATGGCGCCACTTTTTGTACGATGCTGCTCGGTGGGATGTATTTTGGCATTATTGACTATAGCGGAAGCTTATTATGGATTTGTACCGGATATGTAGTTGGTACACTCATCGGTTATTTTATAGCTGAAATGATCTTGCAGCAGACGTGGCGAATCAAGCCTAATTTCAAAGGATTGTTTATTTATTCTATTACAGTGATACTTGTATTCATTTTGACCGGTTCTGGTGCGGGAGGATATGAGAAAAAGGTTCCGAGAGTTGCAGAAATACAATCGGTATTTTTCAGCAATTATTGGTATTACGAGGACGAGATGATTAAAAAGTTTATCTACCAGGAACCGGAAATAATCGAAGCAATTCAAAAGCTGCATACAGAAATCGTTGCCGAAAATAGATCCAAAGATGTTTCCGAACCTGAATCGTTGTTTATCGTCTATTATTTAAAAAATGGAAGCAAATCGATCCGCCAATATGAAGTTGATCGGAAATCGTTCGAACGATATTTGAAGGAGATTTATGAATCGAAGGAATATAAAAAAGCAAACTATGAAGTTCTAGACGTAAACGATCAAGATGTTGAACAAATAGTATTTCATTCTAACTATTCAAACTACTATGTTGAAAAAGTGGATATTGCCAATAATTCTGATCAACTTGCAAAAGCATTAAAAGCATTAAAAAATGACATCGCGAATCTTACATATGAAGATATGATCGATGAAAGAAAAGACTGGGGAGAAATTGAAATCACTTTAAAAAATAATAAGCAATTATTCATTCCATGGAAAAAAAGCTTTAAAGAGTTCGATGAGTGGATGAAGAATAACGGAACGGTTAAAAACGCAAGAGTGACAGCTGATGATGTCCAATATGTACTCATAACGGAGAATAACATCAATCACGATTTGGATTATAAAAATATGCTGAAAGAAATTGAACAAGATCCGCAAACGGTCAAAATTGTAGATAAACAGTTGATTGAGCAATGCTTGCAAGATGAAACAGAATCGACTTCAGGAAAAAATATTATGTTCATTGTTTATAAAAATGGAAATTATGAGGTTGGCAGCTTTGTTCATCCAGAAATAGCTGAATCGATCAAGAAACAGGCAAAAAAATAAAAAAGGATTGGAGAATTATGAATGATATAATATCCGCTCAAGAGAGCTTTCAAGACATCTATTGTATGTTTTATAAAAAAGTGTACCGGATTGCTTTTTCCATAACGAAAGATGTACATTTGGCAGAAGACGTATTGCAGGAAACATTTTTGAAATTTTATCAAAAGGCTGAACAAATTGAGGATATGGAAAAAATCTCTGGTTGGCTCAGTACAGTAGCAGCGAGAACTGCGATTGATTTTCTTCGGAAGGAACAGAAAACGCCGTGCCCCCTAGACGAATTATTGATCAGTCAAGGGGGCAATGTGGAACAAACAGCAGAATATGAATGGCTGAAAGAGACCATTTCTCAAGAAATTCGGAAACTAAAACCGAAATACCGTGAAATTTTAGAATTGAAATTGTATTATGATTTAAAAGAACAGGAACTAGCTCAACAGCTAAAGCTTTCGAAAGGAACAGTTAAAACTAGGCTTCACAGGGCAAGACGCACGCTGAAAGTGTCGCTGAAAGATGCGATGTAAAGTTCGGGTGCTCTTGCCCCTTTTTTACGTCTTTTCCCAGATTTTTAAAATCAGGGGAGAAGCTTATGAATTTTTCGCTTTTCGATATTGATACTGTTTCCATTGGAACCGGATAAAGCAGCCGATGCAAAATCCTAAAATCGCAATGAAAGCCGCTGAAAAAACTAAAATCGAAAAAATATATCCTAAAACATCAATATGAAAAGAAAATCCGATAAATGCTAGCAGCAAGCAAGTGCAGGCAATGATTTGATTGAATTGCTGATCAGATCTATCTTCTAAATGATAGGACGAATGCGGTTTTCGCAAAAACGTTTTAGCGGCCGCCATAATCGGATTGACGCCAAAAATAAGTCCAATCAAACCAGCAATAAGCGGAATAAGAAGAAAAAGCGGCTCGTTTGTGATCCAAGTGATCAAAACAGACAAAACAATTGTCCATTGATTCGTTCAAACTAGAGGACGAGGGATGCCGTCCATGGAAATCCCACCTTTCCATATATGTTTTATGATATTTATATCATAAATGTGCAGGCATTGCATCTTTTTTGATTTTGATCAAGCCTCCATTCATATAATTATGTTACAATGGTTGGTAGATATTATGGAAATTAGGGGGATATGAAAATGTCAATCGGTTATGTAAATGGTCGCTTTGTTGACCTCAATGAACCGGTGATCCCGATTGATGAAAGAGGACACCAGTTTGGAGACGGAGTGTATGAGGTGATCCGCGTTTATAACAAAAAGCCGTTTATGCTGCGCGAGCATTTAGAGCGGTTACAGACAAGTGCTGAAGCGATTAAATTAAAACTCGATCAAACATTGGAGCAATATGAACAGCTGATAAAAGAAGCAATTGAAAAATCAGCATTAACAGATTGCGACGTCTATTTGCAAATTACGCGCGGAGTGGCCGTTCGAAATCATTTGTTTCCAGATGTTTCTGTTTCAACAACGATGACCGTAAGACCTGCAAAGCAATTGCCCCGTCATTTGCGGGAGAACGGCGTTTCTGCTATATTCCATGACGATGAGCGGTGGGCCAATTGCTATATTAAATCGCTTAACTTATTGCCGAATATTTTAGCTAAACAAACCGCCCATGAAAAAGGAAGCTATGAAGCGATTTTAGTCCGTGATGAATATGTGACGGAAGGATCGAGCTCCAACGTATTCATCGTCAAAAACGGAACAATTTATACGACGCCGCTATCAAAGCATATATTGTCAGGAATTACAAGAATGGCGGTAAAATCGATCATTGAAACAGAAGGTTTAACATTAGTAGAAGAAAAGTTTACGAAAGAGGATGTACTTGAAAGCGATGAAGTCTTCATTACGAGCACAACTTCTGAAATTTTACCAATCGTGACCGTAGACGGGCAAAAAATTGGCACGGGAAAACCGGGTGAGATCGCGACAACACTTTATCAAAAATTCCAAGAAAACATCGCAAACGAATAACGAGCCTATTGATCGTATAAGCCTGCAAGAAATCTTTCCTGCCAGGCTTTTTTTTATCATAAAAAACAGGGGGAAAACATGAATATTATTGATCTTCATTGTGATGCGCTGATGAAGCTGGCGAATGCTAAAGGAAAGCTGAAGTTTGCTAACGCCTCGTATTTGGATACGAATAAACAAAGATTGATCAAAGGTAAAATTAAGGTTCAATGCTTTGCCGTCTTTATCGATCAAAAAATAAAAACTGAATACAAATTCCAAGCGGCGCTTGAACAAATCGATCTGTTTTTTACAGAAGTGCTTGGAAACAATCCGGAAATGAAGCAAATAAAGGATTGGTCTGATTTTTATAAGCTTGAGGAACATGAAATTGGGGCGATGCTGACTCTCGAAGGTGTTGATGCGATTGGAGGAGATCTCTACAAACTTCGACTTCTTTATCAGCTGGGAGTTCGATCGGTTGGATTGACATGGAATTATGCCAATCTGGCAGCTGATGGAGCACTTGAAGAACGAGGCGCTGGTGTAACAGCATTTGGCAAGGAAATCATAAAAGCAAACAATGAGCATCGAGTTTTCACTGATGTCTCCCATTTATGCGAGCGTGCGTTTTGGGATGTAATCGAGCTTGCGGATTATCCGATTGCGACCCATTCAAACGCCCGCGCCTTATGTGATCATCAGCGCAATTTAACCGATGAACAGGCAAGGGCAATGTTTCAAAAAGGCGGTACCATTCACATCGTGTACGCCCCCCAATTTTTAACAACTAATGATCAGGCAGCAATCAAAGATGTAATCAAACATATCGACCATTTTTGCATGCTAGGTGGAGTGAAACAAATCGGACTTGGCTCTGATTTTGACGGAATTGAGCAAAAAGTAATAGGATTGGAAGATGCGGCAAAAACACAAAACTTGATCAATGAACTGCTGAAATATTATAATGAGGACGAAGTGAAAGGATTTGCGTATCAAAATTTTCTCAATCATTTACCGAAATAGGTGCAAAAGCAAACTGTTAAGATTGCTTTTTTTTTGAGTTTAAATCCCCAAAAACATACTTGACTTATCGGAATTATAAACATTATAATAAAAAAAACGAACGATTAAAGGTGGTTAATTTTATGGAAAAAATGTACTATATTCCGAGCCAACAGGCATCGTTAGCTGCCACATTGCATATACCGAACGCTCCATCTAAAAACGAAAAATTTCCGGTTGTTGTTATTTGTCACGGTTTTGTAGGAAGCCGAATAGGTGTCAACCGATTGTTCGTCAAAGCAGCCAACCATTTTGCTTCGCTCGGCTTTGCCGTTTTGCGGTTTGATTACGAAGGCTGCGGCGAAAGCAGCGGTATTTACGGAACTTATGGCCTCGACCGCTTTATTGAACAAACGATTCATGTTATCGATTTTGTTGAAAAGCTTCCTTTCATTGACAAACATGAATTATATTTGCTTGGCCATAGTTTAGGAGGAGCAGTGGCGACACTCACAGCTGTACGGGATGACCGCGTGAAAAATTTGGCGATTTGGGGAGCGGTCGGTCGGCCATTTGAAGATATAGCGGCCATAGTTGGAAAGGAAGGTTTAGAAGAAGCAGAATCAAGCCAATATGTTGATTATGAAGGCTATTCCTTAACGAAAACATTTTTCCGCTCGCTTGAACAGTACACACCTTTACAAGAGGCAAAATCGTTTACAGGTGACGTATTCGTTGCCCACGGAACAGAAGATGAAGTCATTTCTCCTTCTTATGCTTGCCTGTATGAAAAAAGCTTCAAAAAAAGGGCTAACAGCGTTGAAAAATCACTCATTATCGGCGGAAACCATACATTTTCGTCTATTTGTCATTCAACCGAATTGTTTCAACAAACAGGAGAATGGCTTGAACGGCAAAGAAAGTTAAACGATGATCGAAAAAAAAGATTATTTAATGAAAGAGTTTCTAAACGAAAAAGAAGGTTGACCGGACAGCTCGGTCAACCTTCTTTTTGTGCGCCCGGCATGGGTGTAATCTATAGGGTGAAAGTCCCGAGCTGCGAAGGCAGAAGTAGCAGTTAGCTTAACGCAAGGGTGTCCGTGGTGACGCGGAATCTGAAGGAAGCGAGCGGCAAACTTCCGGTCTGAGGAACACGAACTTCATATGAGGCTAGGTATCACTGGGTGAGTTTGCAAGACAAAACAAAGCCCTTTCTGCCGAAGGTGATACAGAGTAAATGAAGCAGATGGATGGAAGGAAAGATTACACTCTTACCCGGGGAGGTCTGGCGGATATGTGAAGTACGCTTCATAACCTACTTAGTGATAAGTAGCTGAACCGTCAGAAGTCAGCAGAGGTCATAGTATTAGTTGGTCTAGAACAACTAAGAAGGACCGAACAATTAAGAGAGAATAGCCCTTGGCATTCAGTGAGTCATGATGAACACAGAAAACGTAGTACCTCACTTGAGGGAGGAAGCGGTGAATCCCGTGGGAGATCTCTTGGAGGGTGGAGTGACCACTGGCATAAAGAGAACAGCTATTCACGGAAGTTATAAAGACTTGCGTCAATTATCTTAATTGAACCGCCGTATACGGAACCGTACGTACGGTGGTGTGAGAGGACGGGAGTTAATCGCTCCCTCCTACTCGATTTAATAATAAGGAGAAATCAAGATGTATACAAGAACACCAGTAAATGAGACGTATAGCCAAATCGGCATCGCCCAGCGAACAATTTTCCGGTGTTTTTCTACCTGTCTTGACATTCCCCAGAAAAAGGCAAACAATGCAAGCGGAACAATGACGGCTGCTAATATGCTATGGGAAGTTAGAATAAATAAATAAAATGTTTTCATAAATCCTTCACCGCCATAACGGGTCGGTTCAGATTGCAAAAAATGATAGGTTAAATAAGAAATACAAAATAAGGTGGTCGTTGTAAACGCTGCGATGATAAAGTTCCGGTGTACTTTAATATTTTTCTTTTTAATTGCATAAAGAGCAGCGAGCAGAAAGACGAACGTAAAGCTGTTAAAAATCGCATTAAGTCTTGGGAAAATCGTCAAATCAAAATGGACTTCGCCTCGATATCCGATTGGAGAGAAAAATAACAGTAAAATAATGGCATTTATAATAACTGACAGTGTCACAACAATGCCGGTGTAATTTTTTTTGTTGTGAGGCTGTTCATAGTTTTGGATGGAGTCCATTTTTTTCCTCCTAACATAAATTTTCTCATTGTATATTTTATCATTTTAAAATGGATTTAAAAGTGACAAAGTGGTGAAAATCGAAATTTTGACAAATCTCTACTTAAATTATAGAAAAATTTTGATAAAATGGAAATAAAGAAAAAAATAGTTCTTTTGGAGGGGATGAGGATGTACAAAAAAATATTAGTTCCAATGGATGGGTCTGCCCATTCTACACGCGCGCTTGAGCATGCTGTAAAACTTGCCAAAACAGTTGGGTCTGAAAAAATCACGATTTTGCATGTCAATAATTTAAGATTTACAGAACAGTATTATTTTGTTGATATTTCCAAATTAATTGATGAAGAAAACGAAGCGATTTTAAAACCAGCGATTGATTTCCTTACTGAAAGCAACGTACCGCATGAAACACATATTTTCCAAGGGGAACCAGCAACAATTATTACGGATTATGCAAAAGAACATGACTATTCCATCATTGTAATGGGAAGTGCCGGAAAAGGCGCACTGAAAGCAACGTTGTTGGGAAGCGTCAGCCGAAAAGTAGCCCAAGAGGCTCAATGTCCAGTCTTAATCATTAAATAAAAATAAGAAATTTGTCCATTTTAGTTTACATACGAGCTAAAATGGGCTTTTTTTGTTTGCTATAAAGTGAAAGGGAAAAATTGTTCAAAGCTTTTGATCATTACTGGATAGGATGAAATGAAGAGGGGATGGGCTCTAAAGAGAATAACAATATGCCTTGCATTACAGCAGAAGCTGTTTGGGGAATACTTTACAATTGCTGCAGCAAGAAAGGCGGTTTGCGGCATGCACTGCCCATGAATAACAGCAATATAAACGTATTTGTGCATTAAATGAAAAACGTAGAGCAGCGACGTCTGGTTTATAAGCAATCAACTTTCTGCAAGGAAAAGCAAATCAATTGCTCTATTGTGTACATCAATCGGCACCAGCTGTTACGGCTTGATAAAAGAAAGGGACCCAAAATGCTGACCTTTTTGGATCCCTGCTTTTATGGCCAAAAATGAGTGCAAACGTTAAAATACTGGAACATCTTTTTATGGGAATCGCTTTAAAATCCCTTTTCCTTTTCACACATTTCCACTGCAAAGCTTCTTTAGCAGGACAGACCATTTTTTTCATTAAAATAGGCATCAAACGTTTCAGCTTTCAAAATTTCTGTTGAACGTTTCCATAGATTTGGGAAGAGGATCGCATTCAACACTATAAGAATAGCCATTGTATGCATTTCATATTTCGGTCGCCAACTGCATGTGACGAGGATTTCATTTTTTTGATATCTCTGATACAGTTACAAACTCATAACCTTGTTGTTTTAAATATGGCAAGATTAGCTTCAATGCCTCTACTGTGGATGAATGAATATCGTGCATTAAAATGATGGAACCGTTTTTTGTCTTGGCTTGAACGATTTTAAGTACTTTTTTTGGGTCATCCGTTTTCCAATCTAATGTATCTACAGTCCATAGAATGATAGGCTTTTCAATAGCTGATCTGACCTTTTGATTAACAGCCCCATATGGAGGGCGGACGCAATTCGCTTTTAAGCCCGATGCCTTGAAAATTTCTTGATCGGTCATATTTATTTCTTCAAGTATTTTCTCTTTTTTTATAGTTGTAAAATCTTTATGGCTAAAGCTGTGGTTGCAAATTTCATGTCCTTCCGAACCTATTCTTTTTACAATATTAGGATAAAAATTAACTCTTTGACCAATCACAAAAAAAGTGGCTTTTGCATGATACGATTTTAATAAATCCAAAATTTCTGTTGTATATTTTGGGTGAGGGCCGTCATCAAATGTTAGAGCAACTATTTTTTTGCTTTTGATCGGCTCGTCTTTTTGGATGGGAGGTTTTTTCGGCAATGGTTCTGCTTTTTTTGGTTTGTTTTCTTCCATCCATAATCGCTTTCGCCACTCCTCTGTCAATAACTCTTTTCCTTTCGTTAAAGGAATGGAAATTTCAGGACTTTCAGCACCTTCTGTTACTTCATTGCTATGAAACTTGAAAACAATGAATTTGTTTGTCAAATAAATATTGGAAAAATCGTTATATGGGTGATTGAGCCACTTGTTAAGCTTCTTTTTGCTAAAGCTTTTTTTATATTTTTTTGATTGAAGAAACTGGTCCGTCAATTGAACATGCAGCTTTTCTTTTGTTTTTTCATCGATTTCAAGAATGTCTTGGCTGTTTATAAAACGTTCTGCTGCCAAATCGACTATGAAGATTTTAAAGTCTTTACTTTCTTTTTCCCCATCTGAATGGCTTTCCGAAGTAAAAACAAAAGAATAGACGCTGTCTGTGACCGGATAGAGGCGAAAAGTCAGAGAAAAATTCGACGAATCTTTAAACAAGCGCCATTTTTGGGATTGAATTTGTTCGTGAAACCGTCTTTTCTCTTCTTTGACGTAAGACTGGATGGATGCATTCAGTTTGCTGCTTTGAAATCTCGGATAGTGTATGGCGGAATGGAATTCTTTTTTATCCTCAATATCTGAAATTAAGTCAACTCCATCATATTGCGATTTTTCTATTTGTTTGCTTCCATTTGCTGGGACAGACTGTACCCTTAATGTTTTGTAATAAAAAGACATTAAAAAAATGAAAATGATCGAAATGAAAACGATGCCGCTTATTTTCCATACAAACGATTTCACTAATGTTCACTGCCTTCTTTAAATAAATGCCGTATGTAAAATGTCAACGAATATAGAGTACTATCAGGATGAAAAGATGTCAAAGCCGTTTTCCATTTTTAATAAATTTTTTTAAAATTGGCTTTTATATCCATACATTTCTGCGATCCTTATGAAATTCGAAATATCATCATAAATATATTGTTTCAGTCCGTTTTCTTGAGCTTGATTCATATACTTGATGATTCTTTATCTTCTTGTCATTTCATTCATTGCTTCGGTTTGGATATGCGCTTCACCAATCTTTTTTGAAAGCTTCGTAAAGAGGTATGGATCTAGTGTAAATGTTAGTTGTCGTTCGAAACCTTTATCTCAACCTGTTTCGTGACGATCTAGCGGTGAATAAAGAAGCCGAGAGAATGCGTAAAATATTTATCAAATATTCAAGATGTTGAATGGTCGAGTTGCTGCTATCAGAGCCGTTGTAATGTTCATTTCATAAATAAATTTTTTGTTGTTAAACGAAAGCTTCCCTATTTTTTTCAAGTAAATGATGATTTATTCCATTAAAGTTTCAAACTAATATATTTAGACGCTCTTTCTTTAATATATGGTTCAGTCTGCTAAAAAAATTCACCTGAATTTGCATAATATGGATTATGACTAAGTTTCGTTTGTAATGCCAATCGCCAAAGGAGTGTCATATACTGACTTTAATGTTTTTCTTACTCCGGCGAACTTATGTAGCAGTTTTGTGGAACATTGCACATTGGGTTGTCGGAAGCCGCATAGCGAATTTTAATAGCGTTTTTTACTGTATGCTTAAAATAGATCAACAGGGGAATAAGCGGTTTTACTTCGGGATCTCCAGCCTACAAAGGTTTTATATTCAGCTGGAGAAGGGAGATCATATATGGATTTTTTAATTTTCAGAATTGGTAAGCAAGTTTCTTTACATTTGTTTTCGATTGCGTTTACAATGAAATTATAAACATTTTTGGCAAAGGAGGAGTTAAGATGTACGATGTGATTATTGTTGGTGCCGGTCCTGCAGGGGCAAGTGCTGCACTGTTTACAGCGAAGGCTGGAAAGAAAACATTAGTTTTAGATCACGATAAGTCAATGACGAAAAGGGCATGGATCGAAAACCACTATGGTGTTTTGGAAATTACAGGTCCTGATTTAATTGATATTGGGAAAAAGCAAGCTGAAAAGTTTGGGGCAGAAATAAAAAACGAGCAAGTGGAAACAGTTGAAACAAAACAGGATGGACTTATCGTCAAAACCGATGGCGGTTCGTATGAAGCGAAGCATGTTATTTTGGCGACAGGAGTATTGACGGATTTAGCCGAGAAAATCGGATTAAAAACAAAAGACGGAACAGAGCCTCGCATCAAAACAATATTCGATGTGGATTCAAATGGAAAAACAAATATTGACGGAATTTGGGCAGCAGGTACAGCTGCTGGCGTAAGCGTACATACAATTATTACCGCCGGTGACGGTGCAAAAGTGGCCATCAATGTCATCAGCGAGCTGAATGGCGAACGGTACGTCGATCATGATTTATTGAAAAATTAACTTCAAAAAAGACAGGACATTCATTTGTCTTGTCTTTTTTTATGTGCGCCCGGCATGGGTGTAATCTCTAGGGTGAAAGTCCCGAGCCACGAAGGCAGAAGTAGTGGTTAGCCTAACGCAAGGGTGTCCGTGGTGACGCGGAATCTGAAGGAAGCGAGCGGCGAACTTTGGGTCTCTCGGAACACGAACTTCATATGAGGCTAGGTATCACTGGGTGAGTTTGCACAACAAAACAAAGCCCTTTCTGCCGAAGGTGATACAGAGTAAATGAAGCAGATGGATGGAAGGAAAGATTACACTCTTACCCGGGGAGGTCTGGCTGGCACGCCAAGTAACCTTGGTAACCTATCGAGTAATCGATAGCTGAACAGTCAGAAGTCAGCAGAGGTCATAGTACTCTTTCGAACTCGAGACGAAAGAGGAAGGACTGAACAATTAGGGAGAACGAAACACTAGGCGTTCATCTTCTGTGTGGAAGCAGACAATCCGACAGGACTTACTTGAAGGAGGAAGTGGTGAGTCCCACGGGGGACTTCAAGAGGGGGGAGCAGAAAATGGCACAAATAGAAGAATTCGTTCACGTGGAGAGGATATCTATGTTGATGGACATGATTTTGTCACGGGAGAATCTCCTGGCGTTTTATTTTATATGAAGAAAAGTTCGGAAAAAGTGACAATGTTTTGACGAATCTAAAACTGAAATATTTTGCTGCTTTATAATCACTATTGCCATTCGCTGAAGCAAGAGCAATTAATAAAAAAGCCCTTGAATTTTCCATTGGAGCCCTTAAAAATAGGGAATCGGCTATACATAGAATTTATGTATTTGTCTATAGCTTCCGCCGCATTTTTACATACGATGAAATAGATCGTATGAAGGGAGGGGTTTGATTGGCTCTGCAATTAATGAAATTGGTTGTCACTGCGTCCACAACAACGAATGTCGTTCCTCAAGATCAAAGATTTTTCTACGTCACGACTGCAGAGACTGCTCCGGGAAGTACGCTCACCATTGATGCAGCCAGCTTTTTTCAAGATGATGGTTCAGCTGTTACAGAATTGCCTGCACTGGCAGCTAACAACAGTTATTATAATGTTTATGTCAACGGAGTGCTTCAAATGGGCGGACTAAGTACGTATACGCCGGGAGCAACGACGGTCGGTTCGCTTGCGATCAATGTGCCTGCAGGTGGAGATCCAATTTTAGCTGACACGCCAATTGTACTGGAAGTGGTCAATTATTCACCTCAATCGACAACTGTTGTGTCAGCTTAACAAAATCAGGATCCGAAAGTCCTTCTTTTGGATCCTGATTTTTTTATCCCGTGCAGGCATCACCTATTTCCTCAATTATAAATATATGGAAATAAATTCCAAAATAATAGGAACACCTTTTTGCGGGACATCGCTTGATTTTAATCTTAACATTCCTTTTTTCACTTCATAAATGTTCGGCGGTTGTAAAACACCGTTAATGAAAAGCCGGATATAGGATACATCTTTTGGATCCAAGATCCCTTTATTCGTAAATTCTTTGATTTGATCGGCGTCCGTATAAACGGTCTTTTTTCCATCAGCTAAAGCATAATAGTAAAATGTTTCAGCTTTTAAAGGCTTTTGTTTCATATGAAGCCGAACGTTCATGTGGAGGCGGGAGGCGGAACGGACCCAATCATATAAAACGGGAACATCGATTGTGTGATTTTCCTTCATATTTGTATCACCTCGTAAACTGTTTGTTTTATCATATGTTCGTTCAAGAAAAGGTGAGCTAGCAAAAGAAAATGTTTTTGTTGAATTAACCATTTCTGACCGTCGATTTAAAAAAGGTTTGTATTCCTTACAGTTTTACGTAAAGTATTCGATGATGGCGTTAGGAAAATAATAGTGAATATATTGTTCCATCGTCTCTTTCAGCTCCCTTTCCTCTTCTGTTTGATAAACATATTTGCCAATTCCATACCGCCCCCACTTGTATTTTCTTTTTTTCTCATCCATTTCCAGTTTCGTTTTTGGATACCTTGCTTCGATAACTTTTTTGGCAGGTTTCGTGAATCTGTGTTGAATCAATTCAAATGTTAAGTTATCGTCTTCGATTACGTCACCCAGTTTTTTGAATAATTTTCTATATCCTTCTTTCCATCCATCATGCCGATATAGCGGAGCAACAACAAAACCGATAGGATATCCTGCTTTTGCGACTTTCAAAGCGGCGCTGATTCTTTCATCCAATCTTGATGTTCCCGGCTCCAGATGACGAATGACCCAATCGCTGTTGATGCTGAATCGGAAGCGGGTGTTGCCGTTATGTTTGGCATCCAATAAATGGTCTACGTAATGATATTTCGTTGTAAACCGCAATCTCCCCAGCTTTGTTTCTCCAATAAATTCGATCGCTTTTTTGAGTGAATGTGTTAAATGATCTATCCCGACGATATCAGACGTACACGAAGCTTCAAATCTGGTTATTTCTGGAACTCTCTCTTCTATATACTGTTTAGCTTGCTGAAAAATTTCCTCTAAATTTACATAAACGCGAATGTAGGGTTTGCTTCCTAACGTTGTTTGCAAATAGCAGTAATGGCAATGCCCCATGCAACCGGTTGCCAGTGGAATGGCGTATTCGGCAGAAGGCTTGCTCGTATCAAATTTCAATGTTTTTCGAACCCCGATGACTAAAGTCGACTTCGCATTGCGGTATTTCTGGAGAGGTGTTTCTCCGGGGATATTACGCACTTGATTGTGGGAAGTTGTATAGCGAATGTCGATTCCCATTTTTTCGAATTTTTCTTTCCATTCCACTCCAAGCGGGTATTCAAGGGCTCTTGGTTCAATGTATACGAGTTGTGGAATAAACGGCTTCATGATCAATCACCTCTATGTTATTATGCCGATATTCCTTCCGTTTTATTGATTTTCATGAGATTTTATCCCGTCCTCTTTTCAAACTGCTTGCGGAAATAATAAAATGTTGAGAGGACGATTCCTACAAAAGCGGTTCCCCTTGCAAGGAAAAGGCAGATGAAGATCTTTACAATTCGTTTTAATTGCGCTTACGATGGAAGTACAATAGTTTTCCTAAAAGGGGGAATTGCAACATGTATGATGTAGTCATTGTCGGGGCTGGTCCGGCGGGTGCAAGCGCCGCTTTGTTCACGGCAAAAGCCGGTAAAAAAACGCTTGTGTTGGACAACGATAAATCCGTGACGAAACGAGCTTGGATTGAAAACCATATGGGTTATGGAAATTTCTGGGTCTGATTTAATTGAAACAGGGAAAAACAAGCGGAAAAATTCGGCGCGGAGATTGTGGCAGAAAATGTGGAGACAATTGAAAAACAAGCGGAAGGGCTTGTATTCAAGACGGATAAAGGATCCTATGAAACAAAACACGTCATATTAGCTACAGGAGTTCTGACAGATTTGGCCGACAAAGTCGGATTAAAGACAAAAGACGGGACTGAACCCCGCATTAAAACAATATTTGATGTCGATGCACTAGGAAAGACAAACGTTTACGGAAATTTGGGCTGCGGGTACAGCTGCAGGTGTCAGCGTACATACGATCATCACTGCCGGCGACGGCGCCAAAGTTGCGATCAATGTTATTAGTGAGCTGAACGGCGAGCGTTACGTCGACCATGATGTTTTGAAAAAATGAATAAAAAGGAATGAGGACAAGGCATCAAGCGACTATGTCCTTTTTTATTTCATTGCAAAAGCGAACTTACCTACCAAAGCGATTCTTCTTTCTCAACAAAAGAACAAACAAATGGATACAACAGCCAACCAGCGAAGAAAGCAGCAAAAATAAGGAAATTGTGTACTGAAAAGGGAGCCCGAATGCTTGCAGCAAAAGCGGAGGCGGCACAATTGCCAAATTGATGAAACCTGTTTTTTGCCTCGATTTTCTTGAAAAATAGAGCTTTCTGCTGCATGATGGACAGAAGACGGATTGTCGAAAAGATAATAAAGCTTTATGGATCTTGCCAAATGGAATCGTTTTCCGGCAAAAACAACATGTAGTGATCGGTAATCACATTTTTGCAAAATAAAAGAAAGCCGCCGCAAATGGCGGCTTTTGTCATTCCAAATCACTAAATGAATGTTGCGGATGAATGAAATTGCATGGCGAATGGAGGACTGAGGCGTTACAAATGTTTGCATTTTCTTTTTCTGAGGCACCTTTTGGTATGGAGCAGATCACCTTGCTTGTCCATCGACAAAATAAATCGAATTTTGGCTTAAAATGACATGATAATCATGAATTCATTAAACAGCCAACAAAACATGCAAAAACGATTGTCTTTGCGGTTCGAAATATTGCCATGGACATTTCACAACCAACAAGTATCAAATCACTTTCCAAAGGAAAATATATAACTGGGAGGTGACAAACATGGCGCAGGACGTTTTGTGTGAGGTAAATAACTGCAAATATTGGGCGGAAGGGAATAAATGTGCAGCTGATGCCATTTATGTCGTAAGTCATTCAGGAAAAACGGCAAAAAATCAAAAGGAAACTGATTGCAAGACGTTTGAACCAGAAACATTTTAATAAAATAGAGAGCCGGAAGTTGGCTCTCTTTGTATTTTTGATAATCTTTTCATTTTTATACAACATCTTTTTGGAATTCAGATTATATTTGTTTGCTTATGGCTGATTGAGCAGCGTTCAATTGTTGAATTGCAAACTGCAAAATGGATAGGTAAATGGATAAAATCATTTCTCCGTAACGGCTGCCGGGAACGGCCCACTTCCCATTTAAATCTTTCCAGGTCGGGGCAGAACCTCGTTCCACATAAATAAATCTGGGATCGACAAGGGGGAACCCGGCTGGAAGAGGCTTCGTTGTGGCGTATGCATATAAATGTTGAAGATGGGCCAGAACCCCTTCTCTCGGAGTAGAAAAGCTTGCTCCTGTAACATTTGGACCGGTAGCTCCGATTCCGGCAAAATTGTTTTGATTGCGATTGACTACTCCCGTAAAACGGAAATAGTTCGTTTCATGAATTGCTTGTGCAAATGCGATGTCGCCGCGAATTCCGTAGGATTTGCTTAATTGTTCATACAAATCGCCCAGCTGAGGTGCGCTAGGATTTGTTTTTCCTACATATAAATCCAAGATTGTTCCCGATACGAGCGTTTCTCCTAAAATAGGGATATCCCTTGAATCGGGAGAAGGGGTTTTCGGTTGAAGTGTTGATGAACGAGATGAATCTGTCTTTTGGCCTGATTGTGCCGTTCCTTGTTCTGCAGGAGTTAATATAAATGCATCCTTGTATCCTAATTGAACAAGCCTTGCCAACTGGTCTTTTGCATTTTGCAAATTTTTAAATGCCCCTGTTTGAACGCGGAAATAACTTGTTCCGTCCACCATCGCAGCGGAAAGGAAACTATCAACATTTTTTCCTTTCAGTTCATTTATCAGCTTTTCTGCATTTTCTCGGTTTTTAAAGGAACCGGCAATGACTTTGTACATCCTGCTGCCTGCAGCTGGCGATGGCTGCGGAGTTGGGGTGGTGCGTGTCGACTTTTTGGGCAAATTAAGCGCTTTTCCGATTCCATCGGCTAAGCTTGCTGCATAGTCGCTCATAAAGTCAGACGATGTTAAAAGTTTGATGTCATTCGAATGGTCAATAAACAATGTTTCCAAAAGAACCGCAGGCATTTTTGTTTCTCTTAACACGTGAAAATTGGCGCTTTTTTTGCCCCGATCCTTTACGCTATATTTCGGACCGATAACGCTCATAATTTGATCATGGATGACGGACCGGTATTGGATCGTTCTTGGAGAGGCCCCTCCGTTATAAACATAGCTTTCAAAACCTGTTCCTCCGCCGGCATTAATATGAATGGAACAGAAAAAATCAACATTCTCTCGGTTAGCCATGGATGATCTTTCTGACAAACCGACTGTTCGATCGTCTGTGCGCGTCATGAGAACGTTGACTTGGTAATGTTCAAGTAAATGTTGTCTTGCCAAGAGGGCAATAGTCAACGTAAAATCTTCTTCCTCATAATTTCTATAGGTTGCGCCGGGATCGCTTCCTCCGTGGCCAGGGTCTAAAAGAACGGTTGTCACTGCAATATCCTCCTTCGTTTTCAAACATCCAATTCGCTTGTCTACAAATATTTTATTCAAGTAATGGAAAGGAAGTTCAAAAAAATTTTATTTTTAGCGAAAACTGTATCGAAATCCAAAACATTTAGGTCAATTTGTCGATTTTTTTCATTTTCTTCCTACCAGAATTCAATCAAATCATGTATAATACATTTCGTCATAACATTATACCGAAAAGCAAACAGGTGCCGGCACATAGCTGCCAGCTTAAAAGGGAAGTTTGGTGAAAATCCAACGCGGTCCCGCCACTGTGAATGGGAGCAACCTGGGAAAACCACTGTTTCAACGGGAAGGTCCAGGAAGCGATGACCATGAGCCAGGAGACCTGCCTGTTTGAGCACACCTAAAACCCTACGCGGATAGGGAGGTGTTTGAAAACAATACATATGTACGTTTTCAGACATCTTCTTATCGAATTCAAGAAGATGTTTTTTATTGGAGGAGGAAAATGATGAAAAAATTATCTGCACTATTTTTAGCCTTATTACTTCTATTTGGAATTGCGGCTGGATGCGGCCAACAAAATACATCAGAGCCGTCTGAAAACAAAAGCAATCAAAAGACGGAAGAGACGGCTTCACAATTTCCGGTGAAGGTCAAGGACGGTTTAGGAAATGAGGTGACGGTAAGCGAAAAACCGGAGCGGATTGTTTCGCTAATTCCAAGCAATACTGAAATTGCCTATGCTTTAGGGTTGGGTGAACAAATTGTCGGTGTAAGTGATAATGACAACTATCCGGAAGATGTTCAAAACAAAGAAAAGGTTGGCGGGATGGAATTTAATGTTGAAAAAATTATTTCTTTAAAACCGGATCTTGTTTTAGCGCATGCTTCCAGCGCCCATAACTCGCAGGAAGGGCTGAAGCAGCTGAAAGATGCGGGAATAAATGTTTTTGTAGTCGAAGATGCCCAATCATTTGATAAAGTGTATGACTCCATCCAAACAATCGGCAAAATTACAGGGACAAGTGACAAAGCCGAAGATATTGTGGCTGAGATGAAAACGAAACTGGCGGATATTCAAGAAAAAGGAAAAACGATTCCGGATGATCAAAAAGTGTCTGTTTTTGTCGAAGTGAATCCCGCACCACAAATCTATACGACGGGAAAAGGAACGTTTATGGATGAAATGCTAACGATCATTGGAGCAAAAAATGCAGCGGGCGATCAAGAAGGCTGGCCGCAAATGACGGAAGAAGCCGTTGTAAAACTGAACCCAGACGTCATTGTGACGACATACGGCTATTACGTCGATAAAGCTGTTGACCAGGTGTTGGCACGCAAAGGATGGGAAAATGTATCAGCGGTGAAAAATAAACGGGTTTACGATGTGCATTCCGACTTGGTGAGCCGCCCAGGCCCAAGATTGGTTGAAGGAGTAGAAGAACTTGCGAAAGCAATTTATCCGGATGTCTACAAAAAATAAACATGTGGTCGCCTATACGGCGACCGCTTGTTTTCTTATTTTTTCCGTCTTTTTAGGAATTTCTATCGGAACGTTTCACATCACGTTTAAGGATATTTTCCAAATAATTTTCAATCAACTGTTCTATACCGGTTTGGCGCCGGACATTGATGAAAGCATGAAAAGCATTGTGCTTGATATTCGACTTCCTCGTGTCGTTTTAGCCGGACTTGTCGGAGCCTCGCTTGCAATGGCGGGGGCTTGTTATCAAGGGCTTTTGCAAAACCCTTTGGCAGATCCTTATACGCTCGGTGTTTCATCAGGTTCTTCTTTAGGTGCTGTACTTGTTCTTTTTTTCGGCATTCAAATTCCTTTTTTCGGCTCATTCACTTTGCCGGTTGTCAGCATTTTTACGGGTTTTTTAACGATTTTGGCTGTGATTTTGTTCGCCAATTTCATTGAAAAAACGATGAGGATTGAAACGATTGTGCTGACCGGAATTATTTTAAGTTCCTTTTTAAGTGCTTTCATTTCATTAATGATTGCCCTGACAGGCGAAGAATTGCGACAAATTGTCAACTGGTTGTTAGGAAGCGTTGCGATGCGCGGCTGGGGATACGTATTGATGCTTTTGCCGTTTTTTTTAATCGGGTCCATTTTGATTTTTGTAAACGGAACAGAATTAAACGCTCTGTCCTTTGGCGAAGAAAAGGCGAAGCAGCTTGGGGTCCATGTAAAAAGGAGAAAGCTGTTTATTTTAGCATCATCCTCTTGTTTAGCCGGTGCGGCCGTTGCCATCAGCGGAACGATTGGGTTTGTCGGTCTTGTCATCCCGCATGTAAACAGGCTGCTTTGGGGAAGTGATTATCGCCATCTTCTCCCTCTGTCCGCCATTTTTGGCGCCGCTTTTTTAATTTTGGCGGATCTCGTTTCAAGAACGATCGTGTCGCCGACAGAACTTCCGATCGGTGTGATCACGGCTTTAATCGGCGCTCCCAGCTTTGCCTTTATTTTAATGAAACAAAGAATGGAAAGAAGAGGGTAACATGCTGCAAGTCAAGAACATTTCGGGAGGCTATCAAGAGCGAAAGATTATCGAAAACCTTTCCTTCTCAGTAAAAAAAGGGGAAATATTTGGCATTTTGGGGCCAAACGGGAGTGGAAAGACGACACTATTAAAAATGATCAGCGGGATTCTTCCGGTTAAAAGCGGCACGATCGAGCTTGCCGGCAAACCTCTTTCTGCTTATTCTCCGAAAAAATTGGCGCAAAACATCGCTTCATTGCCGCAAATCCCAACGCAAATGTTTGATTATACCGTTTGGGAGACAGTGGCGCTCGGCCGTTATCCTTTTCAAACGGGTTTCTTCAAGCGGTTGACGGGAGAAGATGAACAAATCATCCAAAAGACCATGGAGCAGACGAATATTTCCCACTTAAAAAATAAAGCGATCAATGAATTAAGCGGCGGGGAAAAACAGAGGGTTTTTTTAGCGCAGGCTCTTGCACAAAACCCCGTTTTGCTTTTATTAGATGAACCCACGAACCATCTTGATATTTCCCATCAAAAAATCATGCTTGATCAGTTGAAAAATTGGACACAATCAAATGGATTAACGGTTGTCTCAATTTTTCATGATTTGAATTTAGCAAGCCTTTATTGTGACAAACTGCTGTTATTAAAAGATGGAAAAGCGGTTGCCGTTGATAATCCATCTGTCGTGATGAACGAAAAAACGATTGAACAGGTGTATGGTGTTTCGATTGTCAAACAATCACATCCGGAGCTTGCCCGCCCGCAAATGCTGCTTATACCCGAACAGAAACAGGAAGAAACATATAAAGTGACAAAAAGGGACATTGTTCAGACGAAGGAACTCATCTATTTAAAAGCGGCATCGCCGCTCAAAACCCTTTCATCTGCCATTATTGGCGGAGGATTTGGCTGGCACAGCACTTTTGTCAACCGTCATGTCGATAAAAGCTACAATTGTCAAGACAGCCGTTCGGAAATGGCCGATTTTCTGCAGAAAAACGGGTTTGATCAACATGCAACAGTCGCCATGATGACCGCGGCTTGTTTGGAAGATGGGGTAGTCAGCGAGCTTGAAGCAGAAGGAGTCTCCGTTGTCATTGTTGTGACAGCAGGACTTTCCAATGCAGTGGATGCAGCAAATAGTATAAAACGGAATGGCATAGCTTCAGGGACGATCAATACATGGATTTTGATAAACGGACGGTTATCTGATCAAGCATTTATTGAAAGTGTGATGACGGCAACAGAAGCCAAAACGAAGGCGCTGGCTGATGAAAAAGTGTTGGATCCTGTCTCCAATACGATTGCAACAGGTACTTCCACAGACAGCATATTGGTGGCTGCCACGCAAAAGGGCATTTTTCATCAGCACGCTGGCACGATCACAACACTTGGAAGATTGGTCGGCAGGGGGGTATATGAGAGTACAATTCAAGCGATTCAGCTAAATAAAAAAAGAAGGGGAAGGACATGACAGAACATGTAATTGCGATCATGCTGGCGTTTGTAATCGATCAAGTCATCGGGGATCCGAAAAATGCCCCCCATCCCGTCCGCTTGTTTGGCTGGTCTATTGCGTTTTGCGAACGGCGCCTCAACAAAGGGCGCTTTAAGAAAGAAAAAGGTATGGCGATGATCATGCTGGTCGGTTTATTTTTTATGCTGGCCGCTTTTTCAATTGTGTCATTTTTCTCTAGGCTTCACCCAGCAGCGGGCATTTTTGCGGAAGCGGTGATCATTTCTTTTATGATAGCGGAAAAAAGTTTGCGGGAAGCAGCTTTGGCAGTTTATGAACCGCTTTGCCAAAAAAATCTCGTTTCGGCAAGAGAAAAGCTGTCATGGATTGTCGGCCGCGATACGGCAGATTTGCCAGAATCGGAAATCGTTCGGGGAACGGTGGAAACGGTAGCGGAAAATACGAGCGATGGCATTACCGCACCGCTTTTTTGGGCGCTGTTCGGCGGAGCTCCTTTTGCGGTTTTGTACAGGGTCGTCAATACTGCGGATTCGATGGTAGGCTATCAAAACGAGAAGTTCGCTGAATTCGGGTTTGCTTCCGCCAAGCTGGACGATTTGTTGAATTACCTTCCGAGCCGTCTGACAGCTTTCATCATGGTACTTGTCAATCATCCGGCAAAAGGGATTCAAAAGCGGGAATGCTTTTCCATTCTGAAAAGGGATGCGCGCAAACACCCCAGCCCCAACAGCGGATTTCTTGAAAGCGCCATGGCTGCTTTGCTGGGTGTATCATTAGGGGGAATCAACCGTTATCAAGGGAAAATTTCTAATCGCCCTAAATTGGGAGACGGGGTTTATTCGCTAGAAGCAAAACATATTCCGGAGGCCATTGATATTATGAAGAAAACAGACAGGTTTTTCTTGCTATTTTTCATGATCGGAGGTGTATGCTTCGATGCTGCCATCACATGGAGCCAATCCATCTTATCTTTATAAATCATTGAACATCCGGATGCCGGAAAACATCATCGATTTCAGCGTCAACATCAATCCTTTCGGCCCGCCTGAATGCATCCGCAAAAATTGGCATCGCTTTTTTTCATTTGTTTCCGATTATCCAGACCCTGATATAAGGGAATTGCGAGCGGTAATTGCCGGAAAGGAAAATGTTTCGCCTGAAAATATATTAATTGGAAACGGTGCCGCAGAACTTATTTTTATCATTGCAGCCGCCTTGCTGCAAAATGAAGACGTTTTGATCGTGGAACCGGCATTTTCAGAATACCGAAAAGCATGCGAACCGTTCTCAAAGAGGATTTCATCCTATGTTTTAAAAGAGGAAGAGAATTGGGAGTTGAACGTTGAGGAGCTAAAAACGGCTCTTTCCGGGAAAAAAGCGGTTTTCCTCTGCCACCCCAACAATCCGACAGGCAAAGTATTTAACCGGGAAGCATTATTGGAAATCATTCAAGATGCCAAAAAGAAGCATGCGTTTGTGGTTCTGGACGAAGCATTCTATGATTTCGCCTTGGAAAACGTATCAATTCTGAATTGTTTATCATCTTTTTCCAATGTGATCATTTTGCGTTCTTTGACCAAAATGTATGCCATTGCAGGTTTAAGACTCGGCTTTTTGTTTGCCGATGAGACGGTCATCCAGAGACTAAAAAAATTTCAGGTGCATTGGAGCGTCAACGCCATTGGACAGAGGGCGGGAATAGAAGCATTAAAGGACGAAGACTATGTTAAAAAAACAAAAAGAATGATCTCTCAAGAACGGAAGCGAATGTTTGAACATCTCCATGAACTTGGTTTTGTGGTGGCGGACAGCTCTGTCAATTTTTATTTGTTAAGAGAGCAGCCAAAAAAAGATATGCTGCCTTTGATCCGCTTTTTATTGGAAAGAGGTATAGTACCTAGACATACATACAATTTCAACGGGCTGTCCGGCAAATACATTCGTTTGGCGGTTAAGAGAAAAGAAGAAAACGACCGGCTTCTTTCAGCGCTTAAGGAGTGGAAGGACAAGTGTTAATCTTTGTGACCGGCGGGGTGAGAAGCGGGAAAAGTTCGTGGGCAGAACATTATTTGACGGCTAAAAAGAATCAGGCCAACCGCCTTGTTTATATTGCAACCTCTTTTCCATCAGACGAAGAAATGACAAAACGAATATTGCAACACCAGCTAAAAAGAGCCCAAGGCAAAGAAAAATGGCTGGCAATTGAACAGACAAATGATGTCGGCAAGTTATCGAAAAAACTGCAAAAAAATGATTTTGTGCTGCTAGACTGTTTAACAACGTTGTTGACGAACGAACTTTTTTTTCATGAACAACATGGTGAACGATGGCAGGCCGCTTCTTTTCGCCAATATGTGTTGGAAAAAATCATCCGTGATCTATCTGAGCTGCAAAAAAGCTGCGAGCTATTTTGCATCGTCTCCAATGAGGTCAACTGGGAATTTCCAGCGCGGTCAAATGCAGTGTTCCAATATGTTCGCCTTCTCGGCCATCTCCATCAACAAATCGTTGAACGTGCGGATTTGGTGGTCAGAATGGAATTCGGCATTCCAGTTGCTATGAAGGGAGAACTACAATGAAAGGGATCATGATTCAGGGAACGGCTTCTGATGTTGGCAAAAGTTTCATTGCAACGGCATTTTGTGCTATTTTTCACAAACTTGGCTACAAGGTTGCTCCGTTTAAATCACAAAATATGTCAAACAACTCATATGTCACATTGGATGGAAGGGAGATCGGCAGGGCTCAAGGAATTCAGGCAGAAGCCGCCGGCACGGCGGCCTCCGTCTATATGAACCCGATTTTATTGAAACCGAAAAGCGATTGCACTTCGGAAATCGTCTTGCTTGGCAAAAGCTATGAAACATTAGGCGGTCAAGCTTACCGCGAAAAATTTTATCTAAAAGGGCTGGAAGCGATTCAGCTTTCACTGGAAAAGCTGTCGGAACAATATGATTTTCTCGTGATGGAAGGGGCAGGAAGTCCTGTTGAAATCAACTTGAAAGACAGGGAACTTGTCAACATGAAAGTGGCCGAACTGGCCGACGTTCCGGTGATACTGGTGGCAGATATCGATCGGGGCGGCGTGTTTGCCAGCATTATCGGGACGCTTGAACTTTTTTCCGAAGAAGAACGTAGCCGGGTAAAGGGGATTATCATCAACAAATTCCGAGGAGATCTCAGCTTGTTTCAACCCGGTGTGCAATGGCTGGAGGAACGGACGGGCATCAAAGTATTAGGGGTGGTCCCTTATGTTTCAGGACATATGATCGAAGGCGAAGATTCTTTGTCGCTTGCCAAACGATTTGCCAACCAAAACAGGAGAGAAATTGACATTGCGGTGGTAAAGCTCCCCTATATATCCAATTATACGGACGTTGAGCCGTTTTTATTTGAAGAAGATGTTTCCATTCGACTTGTGTACGGCCCGGATGAATTCGACGAACCGGATGCCCTCTTGATTCCGGGAACGAGAAGCACGATTCACGATCTGCAACAATTGAAAAATAGCGGCTTGGCTCAAAAGATTAAAGCATACAACGAAACGGGCGGAACGATCATCGGCATTTGCGGCGGTTATCAAATGCTTTCAAGATACTTGTATGATAAAGCCGGATCGGATACAGGGGTGAAAGGACGTTATGAAGAAGGATTCAACATCCTCCCAGTGGGCACAACCTTTTATCATGAGAAAAAAACGGTGCGGAACAAAGGAATTATTCATCCGCAATCAGGTTTTCCCCAGTTTTTCGTGGAAGGGTATGAAATTCATTTAGGCGTAACCGAACCGATTGTTCCGCAAGCAGTGCGGCCTTTTATCAAGCTTTCGGACGGGACGGATGGTGCGGTGATCGACTCTGGAAGGGTTATTGGCACATATTTCCACCATATTTTTTTCAATGACGAATTCCGCACGGAATGGCTCAACAGGATTCGAGAACGGAAAGGACTTGAAAAAAAGCAAGTAAAATGGTTGAAAAAGGAAAAAACAAAAAAGTATGAACAGATTGCCCGACATGTCCAAAACCATATTCATATGGATGATTTGCTCAACATCATTCAATCGTGGGGGAAATGAAATGAGAACGGCCAGACAAATAATGGAGGGTTTTTTTCTTGCGCTCCAGTTTTTCACAATCATTCCGGTTCAAAAGGAGTTTGCAATAGATGAGAAACGGATCAAATTCGCGGTGTTAAGTTTGCCGATGATCGGGTTTTTCATCGGTTTGACAGGGAGTTTGATCATCTATATGGCAAAATCTTGGACACCGCTGTCCAATTGGGCTTGCGCTCTTTTTCTTTTATTCTATTTTGTGGCGATAACGGGCGGTATTCATCTTGACGGTTTTACAGATACAGCGGATGCCTATTTTTCTTATCGCGACAAGGAAAAAAGGCTGAAGATTATGGAAGATCCCAGAGTGGGAACGTTTGGGGTGTTGGCGCTGCTGTTTTTGTCAGCTTTTCGCTTTTTGTTTATGGCGGAAATCATCGGTGCAATCGACAATTTTTGGTTTGCTGTGTTCATTCCGTTTTTTTCCCGTCTCATCGTTTGCGCTCTAATGATTGATGGTCCGGGAATGGCGAAACGGGAAGGGCTTGGGTACTTGTTTGCTAAAACGCTTGCCAAAAAAGATTTCGCCGTTCTGATCGGTTATTTGTTATGTTTTTTCATCGCCGTCCCCATGATCCCGGGTTTACCAGCCGTTTATCTTTTGATGGCCTTCTCGTCTATTTTCCTTTATTTGTACGCCCGCCGGTTTTTCCTTCAATCGTTCGGCGGCTTAACAGGAGATTCCTTTGGAGCAGTGATTGAAGGGAGTGAGACAGTTTTATGGATGGTAACGTGGTTGTTACTCTTATACGTCATGGGTTGACAGAAGCAAATAGACAAAAACGCTATATCGGCTGGACGGATGAAGCGCTGTGTGAAGAAGGAAAAAAAGCTTTGGAAAAAAGCCATTATCCAAAAGCTCCTGATCTGATAATAGCAAGCGATTTGCAACGCGCCGCAGAAACGGCCGGCATCATTTACCCAAAACAAAAATTCGTTGCCTTAAAAGAACTCAGGGAAATGAATTTCGGCGATTGGGAACAGAAAACCTATTCCGAACTGAAAGGAGATGCCCGCTATCAAAGCTGGCTTCGCGATATGCTGCATCTTGAAGTGCCAAACGGAGAATCGTATCCAACCTTTTCAGAAAGGGTCAAAAGAGGCTGGGAAAAGACGGTCACCTATTTTTTTGATGAAACCATTTCCCACATTGCAATGATCACTCATGGCGGCGTCATTCGCGAGATCCTTTATCGGTATGGACCCGAAGGATCATCATATTGGCAATGGCGCTTGGATCATGGAGCGTATTGTTCATTGACAGGAAAGCGAACAGATGTAAGGAGGGGAAAGCGGTGCATGTTGTTGTCGGCGGAGCGTTCAACGGAAAAAGAAAATGGGTGAAAGAGCATTACCGGCTGCAATCCGGCGCTTGCAAATGGTTTTGCGGCTACGTAAAGAAAACCAAAGTGTCTGAAATTTATGAGACGGAGCATTTTCAAAAAATAACGGTCATTGAAGGAATTGAACAATATATTTTTCATCTGATCGATCAATCGTCGGACTGGCAAAAAAAGTGGGAAAAGATGATTTTCAACTGGCATGAGTGGGAAGTAAAAAAGAGAGGAACAGTCATTATTATTGCCAATGATATTACAAAAGGCGTTGTTCCAATTGACCCATTGGAACGCAAGTGGCGGGATGCATGCGGGAGCTGCCTCCAACAATTGATTGCGAAAGCAGGACGCGTTGATATCATTTGGTATGGAATCAGTGAAAGATTAAAATAAAAGTACGGTTAAACTTCTTTCATTCGTTATATTAATGGGAAGATTGCGCAATTAAAAAGAAAGAGGGAACAGAATGAAACAATATGCGTATTTGATAATGTTTATTGCACTTTCCGTTGTCGGAGCATTTATTAAAATCCCCGCGTATATTTCGAGTGTTGCCCTTGATTCATTTCCAGCCCTTGTGGCCGCTGTCGTATTAGGGCCGGTTGCGGGAGCAGTTGCGGCTTTCTTTGGTCATATCATGTCAAGCTATCTCGCTGGTTCTCCGTTAGGAGCGTTTCATGCAATGATTGCAGTCGAAATGTTTTTGCTCGTTTGGGCATTTGGGGTGATTTACAGAAAAAACAAATACGCAGCAGCCGTTTTCTTTTTTATCGCCAATGGTTTTTTAGCTGCCGTTCCTTTTTCCTTTCTGATCGGGAAAGGCTTTTATTTCGGGTTGCTGCCGGGATTGGTCATCGGTACAGCCATCAATTTAATGATTGGTCATATCGTAACCATAAAACTTGTTCCTATTTTAGAAAAACAAAAAGGGGTTCACCGCCATGAGAGACGTTATCATGATTCCGATATCAAATGATGAAGATCTTGTGATTGCCGCTGACAATTCCGGCGGTGTGGGACAAAAATTGTTCGATTACGTCAAAGTTGATTATGAAACGGTCGCTTATTATGGTTTAAGAGTAGCTTTATCCGAATGTTTAACAGTGGGGGCAAAGCCGCTTGCTATCGTCATGCAAAACCTCATCGGTGAAGAAGAATGGTCTCATTTGCAAAAAGGCTGTCAAACCCTTTTCTCGGAACTTAAGTGCGAACCGATTCCCATAACCGGAAGCACAGAAAGCAATTTCAAGATGGTTCAGTCCGCTTTTGCGATCATGGTCATCGGGAAGGTGAGAAGAGCAGACATCAAGGTTCGGAAAACGCCAAGCCATGCGAAATTTGCCTGCATCGGAAAACCGCTGTGCGGAGGCGAAGTAATCGAAAAAAAACATGAAATCGGGCCTCTGCCAATCATAAAAAAACTATTGGAATTGCCGTATGTATTTGAAATCGTTCCGATCGGCTCAAAAGGAGTTCAATATGAATGGAAAAAGCTTTGTGAAGAAAACAAGTTAGATTATTGCCAAATCACTTCAACAGAAATTGATATAACAAAATCGGCCGGACCTGCCACATGTTTTTTAATCTCGTTTCATCCAGACCGAACCGAAGACATTGCCAAAGCGGCAGGCGGGCATTTTTTCCAACTTAATACAAAATGAGGGTTCGAAAATCATGAGCCCAAACTATTAACTTGTTTCCTGTATTTTGCCAAAAGGAGAAAGTGACTTTCATTTTGCTAACCAATTTTTTTACAAAATGAAATTTATTTTTGAAACAGTTCCTAAATAGGCCTTGAACTAAAAATCAAACTGTGAAAGTAAGTTAGACATAAATGAAAAGTTTTTTGCTTGTTTTCCAAAACTAAAACGTTGACTGTACGGTTAATTTTTTGTAAATTAAAAATAATTCTATAAGCAGGGGTGAATGTATTGGGAAGTATTATAGAATTGGAGAGTTAGCCGAGAGAACGAACGTTTCAAAACGAACGATCGATTATTATACGAAGATCGGCTTATTGCACCCAAGGCGCTCTGATTCCAATTATCGCCTGTATGATGAAGAAGCGGTTGAAGCGATTGAATTGGTGAAGCGGTATAAAAAAATGAACTGTCCGCTTTATGAAATTAAAGATATCATTGATATGTTGCAATCAAAAACACTATCAAATCAAAGCTTGGAAATGCATGTCGACCATATTGCCCAACTTATGCAAAATCTTGAAAAAGAAATAAAAGACATGCAGCAATTGATGGATCATATGAACAGGGAACAGCGCACCATCATAATGGAAAAATTGTCTAAGCAAAGTGCCAATTTGGTGAAGGCGTTGCTGGCAACTTATTATTAATCATATTCCCTTTTAAGAAAATACTAAATAAAAGTAAGATTACAGGAGGTGTATTCCTTACTGTTTAGAAGCGGTAAGGGAGATATTTGGAAATTTTCAATTTGCTTATAGTGGCTTTTTTAATCGCCCTCTCAGGTTTTTTTGTGGCATCGGAATTCGCTATTGTCAAAGTCCGAACTTCAAGAATCGATCAGCTTATTTCGGAAGGAAATAAACAAGCGATTGCAGCCAAGAAGGTTATATCCAATTTAGATGAATATTTGTCAGCTTGTCAGCTTGGAATTACCATCACCTCTTTAGGATTGGGCTGGATTGGTGAATCTACGATTGAGCATTTATTGCACCCTGTGTTTGTTTATTTTCAGCTTCCAGCCTCGGTTACAACCATTTTATCTTTTGTAATCGCCTTTTCCGTTGTGACGTTTTTGCATGTTGTTGTCGGCGAATTGGCGCCGAAAACATTCGCCATACAAAAAGCGGAACATATCACGCTACTTTTTGCCCGTCCGCTCATTTTGTTCGACAAAGTCATGAAACCGTTTATTAAGATTTTAAACGGCGCTGCGAGGCTTTTGACGGGTTTGTTTGGCCTCAAGCCGGCACAAGAGCATGAAATTGCCCATTCGGAAGAAGAATTGCGCATTATTTTGTCTGAAAGCTATAAAAGCGGGGAAATCAACCAGTCGGAATATAAATATGTCAACAACATTTTTGAGTTTGACAACCGTATTGCAAAAGAAATCATGGTTCCAAGAACAGAAATTGTTGCTTTTGATAAAGACATGAAATTAAAAGACTGCATTGAGATTGTCATGGAGGAGCATTATACGCGCTATCCCGTATTTAACGGCGATAAAGATAATATGATCGGAATCGTAAACATGAAGGAGGTGCTCACCGACTATGTCAAAGGAATCCAAGGAGAAAAAACGGTGGGCGAATATGTGCGGCCAGTCATTCATGTCATTGAAACGATTCCGATCCATGACCTGTTGGTTAAGATGCAAATGGAACGCATTCATATGGCCATTTTAATTGACGAATACGGCGGGACGGCAGGTCTAGTGACAGTCGAAGATATTTTGGAAGAAATTGTCGGGGAAATTCGCGATGAATTCGATGCGGATGAAACTCCGCAAATTAAGAAAATTACTGATTCGAAAACGGTTGTCGATGGAAAAGTTTTGATAGAAGAAGTCAATGATATTTTTGGCCTCCAGATTAAAGAGTCCGATGTTGATACTATCGGCGGATGGATTTTAACCCAAAAGATGGATGCGAAAGTCGGAGATGAAATTGATTTTGACCAATATTCGTTTAAAATTTTAGACATGGACGGGTTTCATGTCAAAACGGTTGAAATTGCTGAAAGAGAATCATGAAATTAACGAAGATGTTACTAAAGATTTTCTTTTTTGAAGGACAATAAAAAAACAATAAGATCAATTTAAGATCCACCGCTATCATTGCGGCAGAGATTCTTTACTTTTCTTTTATATATAAAAGAAAATCTTGTTTTTGCAGAAGAGATTTTCAGAAACAAGCTCTTCCATACAAGCCATTTGTTCTTTATTCGTCATTAACATGGTTATCAACTTCAACTTAAGCGATGAATAAATAAAGATTCTAACTAACGGTAAAGGCTGTCGGGAAACACTCCGACAGCCTGATTTTCACTTCACCAACTTTTTGAAAACGTCATGTTTTGCTTTGACATTTACAAAAAAGAATGGAGAGTAGACGGCTTTCTCTTACATAGTGATTACGGGTTCATCAAGTCAATATAACTGCAAAATGAACCCAAGATTATTTTAGAAAAATATGGAAAACTCCTCCGGAGAATTTAAGGAAAAGTGTTTCAATCTGTACTTTTTTCGATCAGGGTTCCTGTACGACAAATATGTCAACTTGACAACCATCAACGGTTTAATACCGCTTCAATCGCTTTTTAGTCTTGCTACTTCACAAGGGTCACTTCAAATTGGCTCGGTATAAAACTCGCCATGAATCCTATCAAACCTCCATTTCAGCCAAGCCCCTGTTTCAGGTTCAATGGAAGAAAGACGGAGCCATCCGTTTTTCACTTTTTGACGGAAAAAGGGATTGTCCCGGAGCAGCCGCTCGATATAAAAACTCGGTGCTTCAATGATCAAGAGTAAACGAAGGGGGGAATGGAACAGCTCCCCGTCGGAAGAAGCAACCGACTGCCACGGAAGACCGGAAAGCAAGTCGCTCCCATTCCCTTGCATCACCCCGAATCCACCTGTAACCGTCTGCGTCGTTTTGCTGCCGCTTCCGTAATAATGCGGTGCAACGGTTGATGCGTAATATTGCAAATTGATCCATTGCCCGACCGTAGCAGGACCGGAGATGATATTTTCAAGTGCTTCGCCGGATTGGTCTTTTCGCCAGTCATAGCTGTGTAAAAACACTTTCCCGTCTAAATGGCAATGTTTTGTAAGCGTCCTGCGGCCGATAATAAAGGCTGCGTTTCCAGCCAATCCCCATTCAGGACGGATTTCGCTCCAATCGACGGAACGGCGGCTCGCCTCAGTCACCGGATTTTTCGACTTGCCGGTGCAAGGGAGATTCGCCAGCCGTTCGGCGTTTGCTTTCCGTTTCACTTCTTCTAGCTTTCCTTTTAGTAAACGGAGTGACTGCTCTGCCTTTTTCGATAAGGTTGGCAAATCGAGTAAGTAGAGTTCGTCGACCGTTGTGATATGTTCCGCTGCCACAAATACGGTTTCATCTGGAATGAAGATCCCTTCCTTCACCAGTCCTTCTCTTACTTCCTGCAAGTTACATAGGCTTGCAAACACGCGGGCATTAAAAGCTCCGGCTGTTCCGCCGCACGCCCCGCAATCAAGGGAGGAGGCATACGGGTTATTCGTTGTCATACTTTCGTGACCGCAGACAACGACAAGGGGGGCAAAAGACGATGTTAACCCGATATTTGTTAACAATTGTTTTACGTACTGAACTTGTTCTTCTGTTGTAAACCCGATGGGCAAACCGGATGATGAACAAGACACTTCATGATGCAATGACAAGTTTGTCGGCGGCTTCCGTTCAGCTGTTTTTTCAGCTTGCTGGAGAAAATGGCCCGCCCATCTAGGGGCAATGCTTCTGGCGATTGTATGCAAACCAAGCCATGGGCCGCTCATTTCTGGAAGCAATAAACTCGCTAATGCATCTTTTTTCATTTTTTTAAAGGTGCCCCCGATGAACTGAAATACATTGAGCCGGCGACGGTATTTTGCAGCATCATCTTGTGCAGATTCGTAAATTTCATGCTTCGGCTCAATGATCGCAGGACAAGAAGGATGGGTATGGTCGCTGTCAAGTTCACGCGTTCGGATCGGCAAACCGAAAAATCCTGCGCAACCGTACGTTTCAAATGGACCGGATTCCTCTAAATGACGGCGAAAAGGCTCGGAACGGACATCAATGCAGAAAAGAAACTGGACGGCGGCCTGCTCTTTTTGTCCAATGTATGGACGGGATGCAATTTTTTCTTGCAGCCGGGATTCGTACGTCTCTTCCCACGCCTCGAGCCAAAGGTGATAACGATTGATCCGCCAAAACCGGTCGGCAAACAATAAACAGGATGTCATTTCATCCTTCGACAATTGCCTCCACTCATCCACAGATATTCCTCCCCAATGGATCCATGCGGCCAAAAGGGGAAGTAAACTTGAAACGTCAGCCTTTTTCTCCTGTTCCAGCGGCAAGTAAGGGGAGACAAATGCCCATTCTAACGAAAGACGAATGGCCAAATAATCAACTAACAGTTGGAGGCCTTCTCCACTTTGCTGAGAACGCCACTTTAACATGCCGGCCCATCCCGGCAATGCAAGAAGATGCGATTCTAAATAGTCTTTCGCCTTTTCATCGTCTATATCAAGCAGCGACAGCGAAAACAACAGTGCTGTTTCCGCATCTTCCGGCCAGTCAGCTAGGCGTTTTCTCTCATTTTTTGAAAGAGCCGGATCGTTTTGGATAAGTTTTTGCCAAGCAGGATAAAATCCCTGTTCCCGGAAGGGCATTGCCCATGCAGCTTGATTATCATCCAAATATAGTTTGCACCATTTGATCATTTGTTGATCAAGCCGTTCGTCTAGCTTGTAAATGCGGGTACAAATCGGCTTCACCACCGCTGCGTTTGTGGAACCGATCCACTCGGCTATTTCCTCCGCCAGCTCGTTCAGTTCTGATGAATCTAACCATTCATGTGGTACGGTTTCGTTCCACAAAAGTGCATGGCACAACTGTTCCGCTTTGTGGCGATGAACGGGTAGAGACTGCTCGGAAAGCCAGTTCTCCAGCTGTTTTTCAACGAAGGAGGGATTGATCTCGCCTCTAGCGAGAGCTTTGCGTACAACCGCCATTGTCGGATACAGGTGAACATGCTGGGTTTGTTGAAAATGCTCGGCTACTTCGGTAAACGGCATATGTTCAAGTTCCATCCACGGATGCCGTGCAATGAACGTTGAAATCGGCCAAAGGGGAGCAATTGCATCGCATGCCTGTTCCACGAGCTGAAGAATAGAGCGGGACACATCTTTCTTATTTCGTTTACTTTGCTCTTCAGGACGTTCAAGTGAAATCACTGTTTTACTCATGGGTCATCTCCTCCTTCATATATGCATGCAAATAAAGGGGATGCCGTTCAACCGCAGACAGACTGGGCTCGCCAAAATGAACAAGCCGCATATAAAATCGGGCAGCAATACCGGAAGAACGTTGTTTAAAGAGCTGTGCCAACGCCAATGCGGAAACAATAAACAAAATGAAAGTAAGCCATTCAAGGACAAGCGGAGGTGCAAAGTGAGAAGCCTCTGCTTTATGCAGCATGGCCATTAGTCCGCTGCGCACTTCTTCTGAAATAAATGCCAGTATCGCTGCTAGTGCCAACCCAAGCCATCGACCTTCTCGGAAAAGCGCAAATCTGCTCCATGCAATCGTCATGGACGAACCAAGGAGCAAAGCGCTCAATAGGCGCGCCGGCTCTTCCGGCGAAACGGCCCAGAAGCCGAATCCAAGTGCCAAGCCAAGCATCGTGCCGACAAACCTATGTCCTTTTTTGTGCACCAATGTTCGTGCCGAATGTCCCGGACGGGGAACAGCCGATCCGGACTGTAAAAATAAAGTCGCTTTAAATAAGCCGTGCAAAATAAGATGAATGACTGCCGCCTCGTAAGCGCCTAATGCACATTGAATAAGCATCATACCCATTTGTGCCATCGTTGAGGCGACTAGTTGCCGTTTATAATCTACTTGAACGAAACTGACGCCGGTACCGATCATGACGGAAATAAACGCGATTAGAAGAAGGAGAGCGTGTGTGACTGTGTCCGTAAACAACGGTGAGAAATGCCAAAGCAAAAGTCCTCCGGCATTGACAAGACCGGCGTGCATCACAGCCGAAACCGGCGTCGGCGTTACCGCAGATTCAAGCAGCCAACGGTGGAAAGGCCATTGCCCGGCAGGAATGATGGCCGCCAAAATAAGCAGCAAGCTTATTCCGGCTGTCTCCCACCATTTAAGATGAGACAACTTATCCGTTGATAAAGCGCCCGATAACTTCCACTCCCCAGTCGCATGAAACAGCCAGACAGACACTGCACATACCGCAAGGGAAGAAACAAAAAACATTGTTCCCATTTGCACCGCTTCAGCTTTTGCCGGCCGCCATTCTTTTTTTAAAGCCGTCAAAAAGACAAGACCGAAAAGAGGCATCGCCCAGCAAATGCTAAACAGGCGTAGATCATCAGTCATCCAAGTGCTGGCGGAAGAGCCGGTTGTCCATGTCAAGAATAGAAAATATAGCCGGTAGACTCGATCCCCATGCAAATATCGAATGGAAAACCGCTGGATGATAAAGCCGAGTGTTGAAATATAGACCGCCATCATCCAGCTAATCGTGTCGAGCCGCCATGGTCCGGCTTTTATTTCCGCGCCAGAATAAATCCACCCGAAGAATGCCGAAGCAATCGGCAAAAGAAGCAGGCCGACGTGAACATGTACATACCAGTCGGGCACACGAGGATGCAGATAAATCAATGCGCTTATGAGCACAATCATCAATGCTGCCAGCCATCCGAAAACCAACATTTCTTGCAAATTTCGTTCCTCCTCTGGTGTGACCTTTTTGAAAGAAAAAAACCGGCTATGTCATTCTAAGCAAAACAGCCTTTTTTAAGAAAATGACTGTCTTTTGCCTAAAAATGACGATAGCCGGTTTACCTTAAACCAATTTCGATTGGCTTAGATCTCCCGTTTCAGTTTTCCCATTGTCGGTTTACCTTCAACGAACCTACTAATAGATTCCGTAGGTTTTTTGAAGGTCTGCCGACTTTGGCAATTCTCTCGTATTTTTTCAAAAAAAGTTGTTTTCATTATACATCATCGTTTTCAAGATTGCACGTATTTTTTTAGAGATTTATAGAAAAAGCGTTTACGTTTATTTAAGGAGTTTCTTTTCCAAATTTTGAAACAATTTAAACACCATAATTCGCTCCCCGGTTTGAGTACTAAGGTCCGTATGGAAACTTTTTACTTGCTCTTCTGTAATTTGAAAAATCATCTCTTTCAGCTCATCAACCCCGGATTCGACTAAACTGGAGCGGATTTGTTTCACAGACAACATCCCTTCTTTAGACTCACAGAGGGCATATTCCGCTGGGGTTAGAATACCTTGCAGCGATACAATAATCATATCCCGCAAAATATCCGTTTTGACGGACACAGATCCGCGTCCAAGAAAATCTTTTTCCCATTTTGTTAATGCTTTGCTGATTTCAGCCTCGATACTGCCTTTCGATTGATTCATGATGTTTCACCTCTCTAACAGGTACATGACAAGGAATTAAAGTTCGAAAATGATAAAACGACTGATACATTCGTATTCCCTTTTTTGATCAATAATCATTATTATAATCATTATCGGCTTTGGCTGCTAGAAAAAAATCATTCTTTGTTTGAATCAATCATTTTGAAATGGCAATTCCATCATCAATTTAGGAATCCAAAAGAGATTGTAAAGCATGGATAAGAACACCGTTTACCCGAGGCCCAGTCGTCACTCATCTTTTAAGGTTTCTAGAGCGTAAAAGGGAGCGCGTCCCCAGTTGTCGAAAAAAGCAGTAGCCATTAACCATCGAACGATAACAATTTTCAACATCCGAGATGTAACCTGTTCAGCGTTTTATCATTGACAAAGATACAGGTTTTCGCTGCAAAAAATATCGGAAAATGTTCCAACCAAACAAAGCTGTACGGCGAGATGTATTCTTTGAGCGCTAAAACAGCGTATTTCAACCATAAAGGATCTGGTGAAACGATTGAAACATGATCTAATTTTTCTTCTTGGGTGATATACTAGAAGATATGAAAGACTTGATTCTTCTTCAAGTCATAGAAGAAGGTTGTTGATGAGGAAAACGCACCGTGAACGCAACTAATTAAAAACCGAGAGTTTAGCTGTAATGATCATTTAGGCACTGAAAAAACTATTGCAACAATCAGCATGAAAAGAGATAATAAGATTTATATGGAATTTTATAAAATATTGCTAAAATTATTGGTAGGGGATGTAGTAAATATGAAAGTTGTAAAGTTTGGTGGAACGTCCGTTGCATCTGGGCAACAAATTCAAAAAGTGTTCGATATCGTCACATCTGATCCGAAAAGAAAAATTGTCGTTGTTTCGGCTCCTGGCAAAAGATTTAAAGAAGATGTGAAAGTGACCGACTTATTAATAAAGTGCGGGGAAGAATATTTGAACAATGGCAGCGTAAAGGAAACATATGAAGCTGTTGTGAACAGATATGTTGAAATTGCTAAAGAATTAGGATTATCTAATGATATTATTGATCGAATTTCTGCTGATTTGCAAGAAATTTTACATGGGGACAAATCAAATCCTGCCCGTTTTATGGATGCGGTGAAGGCCAGCGGTGAAGATAATAATGCAAAACTGATCACTGCGTATTTTCAATCGCGCGGAGTTGAAGCCCATTATGTGAATCCTAAAGAAGCAGGGCTTATTGTGAGCGATGAACCAGGCAATGCACAAGTGCTGCCGGAAGCCTATGAAAATTTAAAAAAGCTTCGTGATCGCTCAGGAATTCTGATTTTTCCTGGATTTTTCGGCTATTCAAAAGACGGAAAGCTCGTCACCTTTTCACGTGGCGGTTCCGATATAACCGGTTCTATTTTGGCCAACGGGGTCGGAGCGGAAATATATGAAAACTTTACGGACGTAGATGCGGTCTATTCCGTAAATCCAAATTTTGTTGAAAATCCAAAAGAAATTCGGGAGCTTACATATAAAGAAATGCGTGAGTTATCTTACGCTGGCTTTGCAGTATTTCATGACGAAGCACTTATTCCGGCATTCCGTGCAGGAATCCCGGTAAATATTAAAAACACCAATAATCCATCGGCTCCTGGTACAAAAATTGTACATGAACGAACAGATTCTAACGGCCCTGTCGTGGGCATCGCCAGTGATACCGGTTTTTGCAGCATTTATGTCAATAAATATTTAATGAACAGAGAAATCGGTTTTGGCCGAAGATTGCTGCAAATTTTAGAAGATTTTGGGCTGTCATATGAACATACACCTTCTGGAATTGATGACATTTCTGTCATTTTGCGCCAGGACCAGTTTGATTCGGAAACAGAACGGAAAGTTGTAGAGCGGATCAAAAAGGAACTGGAAGTCGATAATATAGAAGTTGCTTATGATTTAGCGGTAATCATGATTGTTGGCGAAGGAATGCGGAAAAATGTCGGAACGATGGCCAGAGCTGCAACAGCGCTTGCAAACAGCGGTGTGAACCTTGAAATGATCAATCAAGGGTCATCAGAAGTGAGCATGATGTTTGGCGTAAAAGGAACGGATGAAAAGAAAGCCGTAAAAGCGTTATATGAAGAGTTTTTTGGGACTAAATAACTTAATCAAAATTGTCCACGCCTGCAGACAAAATGTATTTTCTGTCTGCAGGCTGTTTTTTTGTTGGAACAGATAAGATATTTATGGAGATCCGGTACTTTTTTTCTGATGAATGAGTGGCTTTTTCTTTGAAAATAGCAAGTTCATTCTCCATTTCAAAAACGAGCGATTTTACTTTTTGCTTTCTAAAAGGGCAGTCTATTTATTGAAAAACATATGGCGACTTTACATATGCGATTTCAAGCGGATTAAAAAAGATTTTGCAGAAAAAGTTATGGTAAACGGTCGTATGCCTCTTAAAAAGCTAGTCGTCTGAAGCATTGATGATGAAACTGGGTCGATTTTACTATTCTTTAAAAATGATGAATTTTGCACCGATATAAATAAAAAAGAGGTTTGGGAAGGGGATCGTAGATCATATGAAAAAGAATAAAACAGTGACAAGGATCACTACTTCCAAAAAGCAAGGCGGATTGAGAAGAAGGCTGCTCAGAAGCTTTGGAATATTAATGCTGCTAACATGTTTAATGGCCGTTATTAATTTTGGGGTAATAAAAAATTTAACAAATCATACGGAAAGCATCATGAAGGAAGATGTAGAAGGACTGATCCAAAACGAGAAAATGCGATACAATATTGCAGAACGCATTTCATTAATAAACCAGTTTCTTCTATATGGGGACCGAGACATTCGTCAAAAATACGAAGAATTGGCAAAACAGAGCAGCGAGATTCAAAAGCAGTTATTGAAATTGAATTCTTCACAGCAAATGAAGGATTTAGTTGCGAAATGCCACCAATGGGAATTGCTTGTCCGACACGAGGTTTTATTTGACTATGATATGGGGAAAAAGAATGATGCTTTAAAGCAAATGAAAGAAAGTGTACAACCGCTTGGGGAAACGATTATTCAAGAATTTGAAAAAGTGACGTCGGATCGACAAAACGATGTAATCAAAAGCGGAAATAATATGATTCAACTTAGCAATCTATCTATCATCATCATATTAGCTGTTTTGGCCTCCATACTTTTAATCGGTTTCATCATGTCCTTTAAAATGGCTCGTTCCATTACGAATCCTTTGATCAAAATCGCCGGCCAAATGGAGCAAATATCTAAGGGAAATCTAATGTTGGAACCGTTATCAATAAAGTCGAAGGATGAAATCGGCGAATTGATGGAAGCTGTCAACGAAATGGGGAATCAGCTTCGAAAGATCGTGCAAGACATTCATCATGCTTCAGATACTATGTCAAAACAAAGCAGCGATTTGCTTTCTTCCTCTAAAGAGCTAAAAGAAGGAAGCAACCAAATCGCTGCGACAATGCAAGAGCTGTCGGCTGGAGCAGAATCGCAAGCTAATTCTGCCTCAGAGCTTTCTGAAGCAATGGGTATGTACATGGATAAGATTTATCAAATACATAGGAATGGAAAAGAAATGTTTGATAAATCGAGAGAAGTGCTGGAGTTGACGGACAATGGCAGCAAGCTGATGAATCAATCGAAAAAACTTTTTGATTATATGTTTACAGGCATGCAAAGCAATATGAAAAAAATTAAAAAACTTGATGAACGCTCAAAACAAATTTCCAAACTCGTTGAAGTTATTCAATCTATAGCTGATCAAACAAATTTGCTCGCGCTAAATGCAGCGATTGAAGCGGCTCGAGCGGGGGAACATGGAAAAGGATTTGCAGTAGTTGCAGACGAGGTCAGAAAATTGGCTGAACAAGTTTCCAGTTCCGTTGTGGATATTCAAAAAATCGTGGAAGAAGTCCATAGCGAGACGAATAAAGTGACGAAAAGCTTTGAATTAGGATTTCAACAAGTAGAATCGGAAATGGATTCAATGAACGAAACGAGTGCCGCATTTCAACAAATTAAAGAAACGATTAAAGAAATTTCCGAAAGAATCAACAATGCTCAAAATGATTTAACTGACATGTTATCAACGAGCGAATCGATTAATGATTCGATTTCCAACATCGCATCGATTTCGGAAGAGGCGGCTGCAGGTATTGAACAAACATCAGCTTCAGCAGCAACGGCAAATGAGTCAGCGGCAACTATTGCTTCACATGCCGAATCCATGTCAAATCTGGCTGGAGATTTGCAATCTTTAGTGAAAAGGTTTCAAGTTCAATAATCAATTTTTACGAACCGTATGACAAAATAAAAGGATGAATGGACTGTAAAGCGTGCAAGCATCTTGCTGCACGCTTTTATTTGTGCGCCCGGCATGTATATGAACTATAGGGTGTAAGTCCCGAACCCCGAAGACAGAAGTAGAGGTTAGCCAAGAGCAAGGGTGTCCGTGGTGACGCGGAATCTGAAGGAAGCTGGAGGCAAAACACCGGTCCGAGGAACACGAACCTCATATAAGGCTAGGTATGATTGAGTGAGTTTGCAAAACAAAACAAAGCTCTTTCTGTCGAAGGTCATATCGAGTAAATGAGGCGGATAGATGGTGTGAAAGTGCATGTACTTACCCGGGGAGGTCTGGTGGATATGTGAAGTACGCTTCATAACCTACTTAGTGATAAGTAGCTGAACCGTCAGAAGTCAGCAGAGGTCATAGTATTAGTTGGTCTAGAACAACTAAGAAGGACCGAACAATTAAGAGAGAATAGCCCTTGGCATTCAGTGAGTCATGATGAACACAGAAAACGTAGTACCTCACTTGAGGGAGGAAGCGGTGAATCCCGTGGGAGACCTCTTGGAGGGTGGAGTGACCACTGGCATAAAGAGAACAGCTATTCACGGAAGTTATGAAAACTTGCGTCAATTATCTTAATTGAACCGCCGTATACGGAACCGTACGTACGGTGGTGTGAGAGGACGGGAGTTAATCGCTCCCTCCTACTCGATTTTTCGATAAGAAAAGATTTTGACTGACTGTTTGGTAGAGCGCACTTTTAAAATGACAGCGTTTACATAAACTGTTTTTTCCATTAAAATGAGCATTATAAAATAAAAAAAGGAAAAGGGGATTGGAAATGTTTTTTTCCTATACTCAAGAAGAAATGGAGAGGGCTTTAAACTTGTTTCATACGCTTGCAAAAGCGTATAAAAACGTTTCGGATCACGCCAATCGAGACAGCAAGGAGCATGGTTTGAATCCAACCGAATATGCTGTATTGGAGCTTCTGTACATAAAGGGTCCGCAAAAACTTCAGCAAATCGGGTCAAAACTATTGCTTGTCAGCGGTAATGTAACTTATGTTATTGACAAGCTTGAAAAAAACGGGTGGATTTATCGGGAAAAAAATCCGAAAGATAAACGGTCAGTTTATGCAAATTTATCGGAGAAGGGGCGCCAATATTTTGATGAAATATATCCGATCCGCGCCTTAAGGATGGCGAGAGTTTTTTCCGGCCTATCCGAAGAAGAACAAGTGCAATTGATCGAACTGTTAAAAAAAGCTGCAGACTCCAGCAATAGTGTGCTGTTTCGATAATTTTTATGAATGAAATTCTATGTAATTATTGAATAAAGCTATGTTTATACCGATATAAAAAATGAGAACCCATAGTTGAGGAAGTGTTAAAATAATGGATCGCCTTTTTCAACAATTTTATGACCTCATTTTTCAATTTCACCCTGATATGATCGTTTTTTGTGATCCAAGCGGATTGGTCAAGGAAGGCAACAGAATGGCTGCGCATTTTTTGCAAAAGAAAGGTTCGATTTATCATTTTTTTCATTCTTCATCCAGAAAAGAGATTCAGCATCTTTTTGAACAGGTGAGGATAACCGGCGAACCTGCAACTTTTGAGGCAGTTGTTGAGGAAACGCCTTCGTCCATCTTATGCCTTCCTTTATATAGCAATAATTTTTTTTATGGTTATGCGCTGATTATAAGAGATATTTCAAAAGTAAAGGAAGCGGATGAAAAGATTCAATATTTAACGCAATTTGACGATTTGACAAAGCTGCCAAATGAACAAGCTACTTTCAACCGTTTAGAGTATTTATGCCAAACAGAAAAAAATCCTGCTGCAGTTGTGAAGTTTCAAATTAACCGCTATAAATACATAAACGAAATTTTTGGGAAAGATATTAGTAATGAAGTGATTAAGTCATTTGCAAGGCAGTTGAGAAATATTTTTCCCGATACATACTTTATAGGTCGATTGTCAAATGACGAGTTTTTAGTTATTGTTTACAATGTTGTAAATAAAGATGAGATGATTCGTGATATTGTGCATCGTATCAATAAGCTGGAAGATATACTTGTCATCAACGATTTGGAAATTTATTACGACTACAGCATTGGCATCGTGTTTTACCCGATTCATGGAAGAACGCCGAAAACTTTAATTAAAAATAGTGAAATTGCTATCAAAATGGGGAAAGAAAAAAACGAGCGCATTGCCCAATTTAATAATCATAACAGCAAATCGATCGAACGAAGAATTTTTATAGAAAATGAGCTTTACAAAGCTGTGAAAAAAAGAGAATTATGTTTATATTATCAACCGATCGTCGATACAAAAGAAAAAAAAATTACCGGCTTTGAAATGCTGCTCAGATGGAAACATAAAGAGCTTGGGATGATTCCCCCTTCAGAATTTATACCGATTGCGGAAGATACAGGGCTTATCGTAGAAATCGGCAAATGGAGCATGGAAAAAGCTTGCCAGCAATTAAAGGAATGGAGAGATAAGGGCTTCCGTGACTTGAAAATCAGTGTCAATTTATCTATTAAACAATTTTACCAGCATGATGTTGTGAAAATGATTACGGATTACTTGACGATGTATGAAATTCCGCCTGAATGCTTTGAGCTTGAATTTACCGAAACCGTCCCAATGTACAATTTTGAATGGTTTTTGGAAATCATCCGTAAGTTAAAGAAACTAAATATAGGTCTGAGCATCGATGATTTCGGAACAGGCTATAGTTCGCTCAGCTATTTAACGAAGCTGAAGCTGGATAAAATTAAAATTGACCGTTCTTTTATTCAAAACATTTATTTAGAGCACGACCACAATGTCGTTGTAAAAACGATCATTGCTCTAGCACAAAATTTGAAGCTTTCCATCGTAGCGGAAGGCGTCGAAAAAAAAGAACAAGTATTTTTTCTGAATCGCCACCATTGTTTTCAAATGCAAGGTTTTTATTTCAGCAAGCCTGTTTCATCTGATGAAGCATTCCAACTTTTGCAAAATTGGCCTGAAAAGAAAAATCAATTGTTCATTTGAAAATCTTGATCGTCGGATTTAGATTGATTACTCTTAAAAAAATATTCTGCTTTTAACAGGTGAAACCGGCAATTTTGCCGGTTTCAACGAGAGAATAAGCTCTGGCATTTTTGAAAAAGTCAAAATGCAATATTTACCATCCCCACCAAGATGCACCAACAATAATGAGAAGGATGAACAGAACGACGATTAACGCAAAGCCTCCGCCGTATCCTCCAGATACTCCAGACATATGAAAACCTCCCTGTGAAATGTTTTATTACAGTTATAAACTATGCTGAAGAAGCTCAAGTTGTATAGGCGGTTTTCATAATAAATGCTCGACAATGGCCTTAATTTTTTCATGCTGATCGATGGAAAAATAATGTTTCATTGGACAAATACCTGATTTTACCCTGTTGATGCAGTAGTCCATTGTAAAAGATTCAGCGTCAAGCTGTTCATTGACTTCATTCCAATGAAGCGGAGCGGCAACCGTTCCATTTTCGACTCCTCTGACGGAATAAGGTGAAATGATCGTTTTTCCCTCTGCATGCTGTAAAAAGTCAATATAAAGGCGGCTGCCCCGGTTTTTCTTCAAGCGTTCAATCGTAAATTCGTTCGGATGCTGTTCGGCTAAATAATTAGCGAAAAAAGACGTAAACTGCCTCGTTTCCTCATATGAGAAAATGTTGGTGCCGATCGGAATATGAACTTGAATTCCTTTGTTTCCGGAAAGCTTTGGAAAGGAGGCAATCTCAAACCGATCTAAACATTCCTTCAGCTTGTTTGCAGCATAAACAGCCAAATGAAATTCGTTTTTCGACGGCGGATCTAAATCAAATACAATTTCTGCCGGCTGTTTCTCCTTCCACGTATTAAAGGGGATATGAAATTCAATTGCGAGCTGGTTGCCAAGCCACATAAGCGTTTTTTTGTCATTGCAAATGATATAATGAATCCCGTCGATTGTTTTTGTCTGAATAAATTCCGGGGCATAATCAGGACAATTTTTTTGAAAAAATGCTTCTCCCAACAAACCGTGCGGATAGCGGATCACCGTTAAGGGGCGGTCTTTTAAAAATGGAAGCATGTAATCGGAAATTTCCAATAAATAAAGCAAAAAATCTTGTTTTTGTATATCATGTTTCGGCCAAAGAGGTTTTTCAATATGTGTGACAGCCACATCTTTGACATTGGCTGCAGCCATTTTCAGCTGCAAAAAAGTGCAGTCTGTCCAATCATGTTCCAATGCAAAGGAATGGAAAGAAGGTTCTCTTAAACTGCCGCTGTCAATGGAAAGAAACCGTACTTTCATGCAAATGGCCGGCTCTATAGTATATAGGTGGTTTTCCTTTTTTCCTTTCTTTTTTATAATCTCCAACAACGCTTGTTTTTGGTTGTCAGGCATACCGTGAGAAAAAACGCCGGCTTGCACAATTGTTCCTTTATGATGAACAGAAATATGCATGTAGCCGTTGTTTGAATCAAATCCAGTGACAAAAAAGAGCGCTTCTTTAAAGTTTTTGATTTTCAGCCATTGTGATGTTCTTTTCTTGTTCTCATATGTGCTTAACATATGTTTGCAAACAACGCCTTCTCCATCATGCTGGACAATTTTTTCCCATAATTGGGAAAACTGATGATATGCTTGAATCATTTGGATCGGGACCGGATTCTCTGGACTAACATGCAGCGGTAAACCGAGTTGTTGAAATAAGGAGGATAGTAGTTCTTTTCGGCTGGAAAGGGGTTTTTTTGTTATATCCTCTCCTTGCAGCAAAAGTATATCGAAAACGAGAAGCTGATATGCTTCGGTCGTTTCATCGCTTTTTCTTTTCCATTTTCTTTTTAAAGAGGCAATATCAGCGGAAAAAGCTGTTTTGAGCATAACAAGCTCTCCGTCCAAAACAAGCGGAAAAAAAGGACGCCATTTTTCTATATGTCTTTCGATAAAATGTTTAATTTCCGGGAACGATGGGGATAAATCGTTTCCATTTCGGCTCATGAGAGAAATACGGTCTTCGTCCGCTTGCAATATCGTGCGAAAACCATCATATTTTGGCTCATATAGCCATTGCTCCCCTTCCGGAATATGGAAAGATAATGTCGGCATCATCGGTTGCATAGTGTTCACCCTTAAAGATTGGAGGATAGATTTGTGAAAAATGCAGTTTTTTTAGACAGAGACGGCGTTGTAAATGAAGTGATGACCAATCGTGTCCGTTTCGTAAATAAGCCTGAAGATTTTTATTTGTTAAAAGGAGCAGCTGAAGCTGTTGCGCTTTTGAACAGATCCAATTTTGATGTTTTCGTTGTCACAAATCAGGGCGGAGTCGGATTAGGATACATGTCAGAAAAAATGCTCCACAAAATCCATGAAAAAATGGTTCGTGAAATTGAAAAAAAAGGCGGAACGATTAAAGAGGTTGCCTATTGTCCCCACGCACCTAAAGAAGGCTGCGCCTGCCGTAAGCCAGAGCCGAAGATGATTGTTGATTTGGCAAAGAAATATAACATCAATATAGAGAACAGTTATATGATTGGCGATCGTGAAGTAGATATCGCTGCCGGAAAGGCTGCAGGAGCTAAAACGATATTAGTAGGCAGCCGCCATCAAGAAAAAATAGCTGATTTTCATTTTCCGGATTTGCTGTCGGCCGCCCGCTTTATTGTCCGGCAAAGCTAAGCTTTTTTGCGGGTCGTTTTCGTTTTTTTGCCTGCTGCACCGCTTTTTTCTTCTCCCTTTTTATTTAATGATTTTGAGCGTTCGATGCTTGCCTCAAGCGCACTCATTAAATCGACTATGTTCTTTTTTGGAGACGGTTCAGCCGTTTTTGTTTCGTTTTGCTGTACTTTTTGTTCAATTTTTTCTTGAATCCGCAAACGGTATTCATCTTGATATTTCTCCGGTTTGAACGTTGTTGTCAGCTGATCGATAAGCAGCATGGCAGCGTCCAGCTCTTTTTTTTCAATATTGGTATTTTGAGGAACCCCGGGAACGTCACGGGCGTTTCGCACTTCATCTGGATAATGAATCGTTTCCATTAAAATGACGTCCTCATATGTCCGGATGACAGCCAATTGTTGTTTCGAGCGCATTGAAATCTTTCCAATTCCAATCTTCCCTGATTGTTTCAATGCTTCACGAAGCAATGCATACACTTTTTGTCCGTTTTCGCCTGGACCGATATAATATGACCGGTTAAAATAAATCGGATCAATTTCCGGCAAATTCACGAAATCGACGATTTCAACCGTTTTGTCTTCATTTTCTTCCTTCAGAGCTGCTAATTCCTCATCTGTTAAAATAATGAATTTGCCTTGTACATATTCGAACCCTTTCACAATGTCATCGTTGCCAACTTCTTCGTCGCAGTTTGGACAACGTTTTGCGTATTGAATTGGGGTATGGCATTTTTTGTGAAGCTGACGAAATTTCATATCCTTGTCTTCTGTAGCAGAAAACAGTTTGACCGGGATGTTGACGAGCCCGAAGGATATGGAACCTTTCCACATTGTATGCATATTCATTCCGCCTTTCCGTAAGTTACCTTTTCTTTCTCTTTATTTTTAGCGAAAGGATCAGAATGATTTGTGTTAAAAAATGTAAGTTACATACTCGAAAACCGGTTCATACAAATTCCGAAAAAAGAAAAAATCGGCAATTTGCCGATTTTACGGTTGAACCAATTATTTTTTTTCATTTTTTTCTTCTTCGTCAAGAATTCCTTTTGTAGCCAGTTTGAATTCCCGCAGCGTTTTTCCTGCTGCTTTTCCAAGCTCCGGAAGCTTGCTCGGTCCAAAAAGCAAAAGTGCAACGAAAATGATTAAAATAAATTCTGTCCAACCAATTCCCATGTTCTATTCCTCCTAAAAAATGTTCCATTTCATGCCGTTATGCAATCGGAACATGAACAAATAAAACTTATGAAACATCATCCAACATCATTTTACCCTAAACAATATGAAAAATGAAGCATTTGGACGAACATGGGAAAGGATAAAATGTTTGTATTATTTACAAAAGTCTATTTTAAGGCTGTTTTCCGCTAAAATCAGCCTGAGCTTGTGCAATTAAACGCTTTGTCATTTCTCCTCCAACAGATCCGTTTGCGCGTGAGGTAGTATTTGAACCAAGGTGGACACCAAACTCTTGCGCGATTTCCATTTTAAATTGTTCGAGAGCTTGTTCAACTCCTGGAACAATTAATTGATTTCGCCTTGCCATTCGAATTCAACTCCTTTTTGCCTGTTTACGCATAGTTTGCAAAAAAGAAGTGATCTGATGTGTGGAACTTGTTGGTTAAAAATAAACAATGTAGTTGACCGTAAAATGTTGATATTGGTATGAATTTACCAGCATATAAAAGGAAATGTAAGAAAACTATATAAAAAAACTATTCAGTACAAACTGACCATTAAATATAAGAGATATCCGCTATATACCGCGTTTGTGTCCATCAAGAAAAATTAGTTATACTTATAAAGCAACGAATCGTTCGGGTTTACATATTTTTATTATGAGCTATTAAAGCTTAGTATGACAATTTTATCGGCGTATTATTTTGAAAATATTGAATTTTATAAAAAGGGGTGGAAAAATGCCGATCATTGAGGTAAAAAATTTAACAAAAATTTTTGGTAAAAACCCCGCTCAAGCATTGAAGCTATTAGATGAAGGATTTTCAAAGCATGAAATTTTACAAAAAACCGGACATACAGTGGGAGTGAATCGCGCTTCCTTTTCCGTTGAGGCTGGAGAAATTTTCGTCATTATGGGGTTGTCTGGAAGCGGCAAATCCACATTGATAAGATTGCTCAACCGGTTGATTGAACCGACTAAAGGAAGCATTTTTATCGATGGGGACAATTTATCAAAAATGGATAAAAAATCATTGCGAGAGGTGCGGAGAAAAAAAATCAGCATGGTTTTTCAACGATTTGCCCTATTTCCGCACCGAACGGTTTTAGAAAATGCAGAATTCGGACTTGAAATTCAAAAGGTCCCAAAAGAAGAACGAAGGGAGAAGGCAATCAAAGCGCTTGAAATGGTCGGATTAGGACAATATTTGGAGCAAAAGCCTAATCAGCTGTCAGGCGGAATGCAGCAGCGCGTAGGACTTGCGAGAGCATTGGCAAATGATCCTGAAGTGCTGTTGATGGATGAGGCCTTTTCAGCCTTGGATCCGCTTATCCGAAAAGAAATGCAGGATGAATTGCTCGATCTTCAAGGGACGATGAAGAAAACCATTATATTTATTACACATGATTTAGATGAAGCTTTGCGGCTTGGAGACCGGATTGCCTTAATGAAAGACGGATCGATTGTGCAAATCGGTACGCCCGAAGAGATTTTAATGAATCCGGCAAACGACTATGTTGAAAAATTCGTTGAAGATGTAGACAGATCGAAAATATTGACGGCGCAACATATTATGAAACGGCCCGAAACGATCAATATTGAAAAGCATGGACCGCGTGTTGCATTGGAAAGAATGAGAGAAGAAGGGATATCCACCATTTTCGTTGTTGACAGCAAACGGAATCTAAAAGGTTATGTAACAGCTGATGATGCATCAGAAGCAAGAAAAAAAGATGTTCGTGATATTGAAGAAATATTGCGGACAAATGTTCCGAAGGTTGAAAAGGACACTCCAATGCATGATATTTTTACGGTCATCCACGACTCGCCGATACCAGTAGCAGTAGTCGAAAAGGAAAAATTAATAGGGATCATCGTTCGCGGGTCAGTCATCGCGGCTCTTGCAGGTGAAAGCGAGGTGAGCACAAACAGTGCTGAATAATGTGTTGGATTTTGTTCCGAAAATTCCAGTTGCGGAAAAGATCAAACAATTTACGGACTGGGTGACAAATTCTTTTTCGTTTTTGTTTGATCCGTTAAAAAAATATTTTGAGGATTTAATGGAATATGTGGCGGATTTGTTGGGGGCTGTGCCGCCTGTTTTAGTCATATTGATCGTTGCCATTATTGCCTTTTTTATAAGTGGAAAAAAGTTTGGCCTGCCGGCATTTTCCATCGTCGGCCTTTGGTTTATTTACAACCAAGAGCTTTGGGATCATTTAATAAGTACATTTACTTTAGTTTTGATGGCAAGTTTATTATCCGTCATCATCGGTATTCCAATAGGTATTTTAATGTCTAAAAGCAGAACAGCGGAAGCAATGATTACTCCTATCTTGGATTTTATGCAAACGATGCCTGCATTTGTCTACTTAATACCTGCCGTTGCTTTTTTTGGCATCGGCATGGTGCCGGGAGTGTTTGCATCATTAATTTTCGCGACACCTCCTACCGTTCGTTTTACGAATTTAGGAATTCGCCAGGTGCCGAAAGAATTGATTGAAGCTTCTGATGCATTCGGTAGCACAGCAGTTCAAAAACTATTTAAAGTAGAACTGCCGATGGCGAGAGCCACAATTATGGCCGGAATCAATCAAACCGTCATGCTGGCATTATCAATGGTTGTCATTGCCTCGATGATTGGAGCGCCGGGTCTTGGAAGAAACGTGTTATCCGCTTTGCAGCGCGCTCAAATTGGTCCCGGATTTGTTGCAGGTATCGGTATTGTCATATTAGCCATCATTATCGACCGCTTCACTCAAAGCATGAACAAGAAGCATGATCATGTATAGCAAGTTGGTCTTTTTTCGAATTGAAAAATTAAAAAGGAGTTTTGATATTTATGTTTAAACGAATTTGGAAACGCCTAGGACTTGTTGCCGGAATTTCCTTGTCGCTTTTAGTGGCTGGCTGCGGATCAAACGGGGGATCTCAAGGCGGGGCGGCAGATGAAGGAAAAATAAAATTGGTTTACGTGGAATGGGATACGGAAGTCGCCTCCGCCCATGTCATCAAAAAAGTTTTAGAAGATCAAGGATTCGATGTGGACATTACACCTGTTGATAATGCTGTTATGTGGGAATCTGTTGCAAAAGGTGAGGCAGACGGCATGGTTGCCGCCTGGCTGCCGGCTACTCACGGAGATTTATATGAAGAATATAAAGATCAGCTGGAGGATTTAGGTCCAAACTTGGAGGGTGCGAAAATCGGGCTCGTCGTTCCGAAATATATGGACATTCAATCAATTGAAGAGCTCGATCAATATGCTGGCAAATTAAACAAAACGATTACAGGCATTGAACCTGGAGCGGGCGTTGTAAAATCAGCGGAAAACGCTGTTAAAACATATGAAAGCCTAAAAGGCTGGCAAGTCCAAACATCTTCAAGCGGAGCTATGGCAACGGCTTTAGGGGAAGCTTATAAAAATAAAGAACCAATTGTCGTTACAGGCTGGTCCCCGCATTGGAAATTTGCTGCATATGACTTAAAATTTTTGGAAGATCCGAAAGGCTCCTTTGGGAAAGAAGAACATATATCCACAATCGTTCGAAAGGGATTAAAAGAAGATATGCCGAAAGCATATAAAATTTTGGATCAATTCTCATGGACTGCTGAAGATATTGAACAAGTCATGTTGGAAATTTCAGAAGGCAGTGATCCTGCTAAAGCAGCAGAAGATTGGGTCGAAGCAAATCAAGGTAAAGTGGCAGAATGGACAAAAGGTGTGGAATGATCTATTTTAAGAGGGGCTGTACAGAAAGTCAAATCGCCATTGAAAACAAAAAATCATAAACACCGATATATCTAACACATTAATGGGGGCGTCAATAAGCCGTAAAAACGACTTATTAGACACCCCCTTTTATCATTTTTACATGGTCCGGAGCGTCTTTAGTTTTGATCATTTCAATTGTTTATTTTTAGTAAAGGCTGTTCTCTAAAAGATTTTTTTATATGAAAATTTGTTAAATTACCATAATGTGTTAAAATTATGTTATAAACCTTAAGGTAAGATTTATGTAAAGAGTATGAAGAACATATGTTAGCATTACAGAAAATGGGGGTGTGATAATGAGCGAAGACAAAGAAACACCTGGAAGAAGAAGAGAAAGACTAAGACGAGAAGAATTAATACGAAACCCAACTGGAAATATAAGCGATGCGTTTAATAGAGCTGAAACTGGAAACCTTGCTGATTTAGTAGGTAGTTTAGGTTGGAAGGGTACTGGAATACTTATTCTTGCGATCATAATAGGTTTTATAGCCGCATCAATATTCTTAAAGTAAGGAGAGCGCTTTGAGGTCTTTTATTATGCACTTCTTAGTTGTATAATTTGATTTTTGACAAGCTGAAATAACACGTTTATCAAATGTTAAATCCTTTCTTTATTAATCAACGGAACTAATAAAGGCAGTGATCCAAATAACGAGTTCCAACCCTTTAGAACCTTTCCACCCAACCTTTCAAACGATTGTGGAAATTGTTAACGTGTTGAATATGATAAATTCCTTCCTTAACACGTTGCATTTGGCGTTCATTGACCAACACCCCCTTCAATTTGGCAAACTTCTTATAATTCGTTGCTGTATCAGTGCATAGCAAAGCGGAAGGGTGAATAAACTCACTTATCACAGTTCAATTTCTTCGGCTTTCACACGCCCTGTTCCTGTTTTTCGAGCAATCATATTGCCATTTCTATCTTGTGCTACGACAACTGCGATTGTAAAATTAGAAATCCCTCTTTTCTTGTCTTTCTTGCCACATTTCTTAACTTTTCTATGTGATTTCACGCTTCCTTAAAAATGTTGCCCTTTGCTGTTTCTTTGTTATTATATAGGTATTGGTCGCTATAAGGAGGGGACTTATTTGAATCATCAAAAAAATGATGTTTATCTTAACATGATGGAAAATAGCTTACAAAGAATTTCAAGCCATTTTCATGAAATGGTCAAGATGATGGAAGAAAAAATGGATTTTACATACGAACGTTATACAGCTTTTGAACGAATGAAAAAGGAATTACTTGAAGACATGAGGGCGCTCGAATTTTACATAAAAGGTTCGGCTAAAAGTAGTCAAGCCCGAAAATAACTTCGGGAATTGCACAACCGCAATTCCCGATCTAAAAGTTAGTTATTATCTATTTTTTGTCGATTCGCTTTCTTTATCAATGAACGCTTTTGCCCTTGTTTGAAAATGATACGTTAAAACAGCCAATACCGCAGCAACCGTCACATGGCAAATGCTGTCGATTTGAGCTTCCGATAAAGAAGTTTGCTTTTGAAGAAGCCTTTTTGTTTGTACGAAAAGTTTTTTTTCAAACTGCCGGTTGTTGTCGATCTCGACATTTTTTACTTGTTCCAACACATCTGTATATAATTTATAAAACATTAACGGACTGATTAAATCATCATTCCGGTCGGAAATCGTATTAAAAACTTTCATCAATAAGGAACGGACAGTTTCAAAGTCGAATATGGTTTTTAAATCTTTTACAATTAACAATAAAGCAGCTTGTTCGACCGAATATTTTTTTCCAAGTTCAGGAGGACCGATGATTTCTTTTATATCACGCTTGACCCAATTTTGAACGGAAGTTGATTTCAAGGAAGTTAGTTCGCAAAAATTTCCTAAGATGACGATTTCATTCGTTGACAGTCCAAGCTCTCCTTTGTCTCTTTGTTTGCTCAATTTTTTGATGAAGCCAGGTATTTGGTTTGTTTGATCAGAGGGCAATTGTTGTTTCATCACTTCTTCAGGGGATAATTCGTGTATTCCTTTTAAAGATAGTAATAATTGAACCATAACGGAACGGCGCAATTGAATTTTTCCCATAACATCCCCCTTTATTAAACAGCCTACCCTTATTTTTAATAAAAAGATATAAAAAAACAAGTATTTTATATGGAATTAATAAGTTCAGATAAATTTTTCTTGAGTATGAATTTGTAGAAATTGACACAATAACAAATTTTTCAGTTTCGATGATCAAAATTGGAAAAACCTCTTTAAAAAAACTTGTACTTTCTTTATGATAGTATGAGCAGTAAAAAAAAGGATTGAACAAGGATGCTAGTAAATATTCGTAATCGATTAGTTTCACTATCACCAGCTCAGATGCTTGCTATTTTTTATTTTTTAGCTATCACAGTTGCGGTCATTTTGCTCAGTTTGCCGTTTGTTCACAAACCGGATGCCGAATGGACGTTTTTGGATGCATTGTTTACTGCTGTTAGTGCAGTAAGTGTAACAGGGCTGACAACTGTTTCAATTATTGATACGTTTACCGTTCCGGGGATTTTTATTTTAATGATTGTTCTCCAAATTGGCGGCATCGGCATCATGACGTTGGGCACATTGTTTTGGCTCGTTTTAGGCAAAAAAATAGGCTTAAGGGAACGTCAGTTGATTATGGTTGATCAAAATCAATTGAATTTGTCCGGCATTGTAAATTTAATGAGGCAAATTATGTTGATGATTTTGATTATTGAACTGATCGGCACCATCATATTAGGCACATATTATTTAAAATATTTTCCGGAATGGAAGGAAGCTTATTTGCATGGCATGTTTTCTGCCATCAGCGCCACAACGAATGCCGGCTTTGATATAAGCGGTTCGTCGCTCGTACCTTTTGCACATGATTATTTTGTCCAAATGGTTCATATTATTTTAATGACGCTGGGAGCTATCGGATTTCCAGTTTTGATTGAGACAAAAAACTTTATTTTGACAATTGGAACAAAAAGGACATACCGGTTTTCCTTGTACACAAAATTGACAACTGTGACATTTTTCGCATTGGTCGTTATTGGAACAATCCTGATCTATCTAATAGAATCAAGCAATTATTTATCTGATAAAAGTTTTCTCGAATCTTTCTTCTATGCTCTGTTTCAATCAGCTACCACAAGGAGCACAGGGCTTTATACAATGGATGTCAGCATGTTCAGCGAGACGACTTTGCTGATTATGTCCATATTTATGTTTATAGGTGCTTCGCCAAGCTCTGTGGGTGGCGGTGTCAGAACGACTACCGTTGCAGTCATTTTGCTAGTTGCCTTTCATTTTGCGAAAGGTTCCAGCACGGTGAAAGTATTTAAACGGGAAATACACCCAGATGATATAAAAAAATCAATTGCCGTTATGACAGTTTCTGTTATTTTGTGCTTAACTTCGATTGTCATATTATCTGCAACAGAACGGTTTACGTTAATGGAAATTATCTTTGAAGTTTGTTCAGCCTTTGGAACAACAGGGCTTTCGCTTGGCATTACACCTGAACTTAGTCCGATCGGAAAAATCATAATCATGATCATGATGTTTATTGGTCGGATCGGCATTTTATCGTTTATCTTTTTAATTGGAAAACAGAGGAAGGAAGCCAATTATCATTATCCGAAAGAACGGGTAATTATTGGATAAAAAAGAATTGTGATAAAATCATAGGGGAGAGGGGGAATTTTTGTGCGGATTCGAAAGCTTTTTTTTAGTGTTTTTGTCGTGCTGGTGCTTTTTTCGGGATGTTCTAAAGATCCAAAGCCGGAGGATCGTTTTGCAGACTTTGTTGCCAATTGGAGAGACCAAAATTTTTCGGAAATGTATGACCAATTGACTGCCAATGTGAAAAAAAATATCAAAAAAGACGAATTTGTTTCCCGCTATGAAAAAATTTATCAAGATTCAGGTGTGAAACAGCTGAAAATCGACTTTAAGAAACCGAAAGAAGAAATAAAGCCTGATAAAAACGGAAATATTACATTCCCATTTGCTGTTTCAATGGAAACATTAGCGGGGAAAATAAGCTTTGAAAACAAAGCCGTTTTAAAAAAAGAAGAAACAGATAATGGAAACGATTGGCGAATTGAATGGAATCCTTCCTTTATTTTTCCTCAGCTTGATGAAGGAGAAGAAATTTCCATCCAGCCGATCGCGCCGGAAAGAGGGGAGATTTTTGACCGAAATGGAAAAGGACTTGCCATCAATGGCCTGTTGTTTGAAATCGGTGTAGTACCGGGAGAAATGAAGGAGCAAAAAGAAACCATTTTGGAACAAACAGCGAAGCTTCTTGAAGTTTCCAAGGAGGAAATTGAGAAAAAATTATCCCAAGGCTGGGTGAAGGAGGACTCATTCGTCCCGCTGAAAATCGTAAATCCGGCTGATACAGAGCTTGTCAACAAACTTTTAGCCATTCCTTCCGTTAAGAAAAAAAATGTAACGGGAAGAATGTATCCTTTTGGCGAGAGCGCTGCCCACTTGACTGGCTATTTGCGGTCAATGTATAAAGAAGAGCTTGAGAAATATGAGGAAAAAGGGTACAGCTCTTCTGAGCAAATTGGCGCAGCTGGATTGGAGCAAGTTTTTGAAGATGAGCTGCACGGAACGACAGGCTGGATCATCAAAGTAAAAGGAACAGATGAAGTGATCGCCAAAAAAGAAGCTGAGAACGGAAACGATATTTACCTTACAATTGATGCTGATCTTCAGCAAAATATTTACAAAGAATTATCAACTGATTCCGGTGCAAGTGTCGCAATCAATCCAAAAACCGGAGAAACTCTGGCTATGGTCAGTGCGCCGTCCTATGATCCGAACGATTTTTTGACGGAATACAAGAAGAAAAAAGATGATCCGAATAAACCGTTTATGGCTAAGTTCAAAAATTTGTATACACCTGGTTCTGTTTTAAAGCCGCTCACAGCAGCGATTGGGCTCAATACCGGAACGATTGATCCGAATAAAAAGATTTCCATTCCAAAAGATACTTGGCAAAAAGACGGGAGCTGGGGCAATTATTATATTAAGCGGGTTCCATCCCCTGCAACACAAGTTGATTTGCGCGCTGCTCTTGCCTATTCAGATAATATTTACTTCGCTCAGGCTGCTTTAAATATTGGAGCCGAAAAATTTATAAAAGGACTAGAGTCCTTTGCATTTAATGAAAAAATTGATTTTCCGTTTCCTGTTGAAACATCGAAAATTGCAAATAACGGTATGGATAATGAAGTGCTTTTAGCCGATTCTGGATATGGACAGGGACAAATTCAAATCACTCCTCTTCATTTATCATACACCTTTACAGTATTTATCAATGGCGGAAACATGATTAAGCCCGTATTAATAAAAGAAGAAGAGAAGACACCATCCAATTGGAAAAGCCATGTTGTTTCAAAGGAACATGCGAATTTGATTTTTCAAGATTTGATTCAAGTGGTGGAGGATCCGAACGGAACGGCGTATAAACCTCGAACTCCAGGATTGAAGCTGGCTGGAAAAACAGGAACGGCAGAGCTGAAAGCGGCAAAAGGAGAAAAAGGTCAGGAAAACGGTTGGTTTGTTGCTGTTGATGCGGATAAAAAAGATCTTTTAATAACGATGATGATTGAACGTGTTGAAGATCGCGGAGGAAGCCATTACGTGGTTTCGAAAGTAAAAAATATTTTCAAAGCTAGAAAGTAAAAAAGGTCAACCATCCATTGCGAAGATGAATAGAATAAACGAATTTCAGTGTTGTCATGAATCGCTTCTTTCATTGTTTGGCAGTTTTACGAAATTACGCCAAATAAGAGCGGTTCTTTTTTTATGCAAACAAAGTGCTAAATCATCACTTTTTTTAGCTGCAAAACAGAAAACGGTCCAAAATTGCCGAATAGCTTGAAGTATAAAGCATCAAAATTGCCGCTTAACCTGTTATAAAAGAAGCACAAAATACCCTTGCGGAGCAAGAAAAAACTTAAGCATTGACGATCGGGCATCCATATGGAAGCACATCCCTTTTTCCATCTTTTATAGAAACAGCTGAATAAATGGTTTGTTTCTGAAAAAGATAAAAAAGAAAGGATGCAGATTGAAGAGGAAACAAGCATATAATCAAGCAGAAAAAACGAGCAAAACACCAACAGAAAGCCTTCCTGAAAAAGAATTTTCAGCATCCTATACAGATGAAGACCCGATGAAAGGGGCTAACCGAAATTCAAAAAAGGGGAAAGCACATGGATCATAATAAAAACGTAAAGAACAAAAAAGATGTGAAACAAGATTTGGAATTTGGCAATGAACTGGGAGATTTTAATGCTGCGAAAATTTACGATATTTTAGAAGAAAACAAAAGAAAAACAAAAACAAAAGGTGAGGGATGTTAAGCTTCCCTCACCTTTTTCAGCGAAGTATACGGAAAAGAAAACATATGCGGCTGGTGATCGCTATAGTTGTAATAAACTAACAAAATTGCCGGCTCTTTTACTAATATCTTTTTTTGCAAATACAGCTCAGGATTAAATGGAAGAATTTCTAAAACCGTATGCTTATATAAATCTTTTTCCGAAAGAGACAGATTTAAAAAGGTTTTTCCAAGCATTTCAGGATTGGACAGGACAAATTGATAGATTGCTGATTGCTCCTGTTTTTTAAGCTTTTCATCCCACCATGGCTTTCGCGGCTTTTGCTTCTGATTGCGCAAATAATCGTATTTCAGAAACCCTTCAACAATTGGCAAATGTTCTCGTTTGCGTTCTTGAATAAACGAAAATAATCTTCGAAACAAATCTTCGAGCTGATGACCAATTCTTGCCCATCCGCGTTCATCCCAGTAGGCGCCAAATTCTTGAAAGAAATCAAAAGGCGTCTCAAACACTTCTTCTACTAAATATTCCACTGTCGCGTCCATTCGATGGTCGTTCCAAAATTTCTCAAGAACATCTTCCACCTGTTTAATTTTGAGAATATCTTCAAAAGAGAGAACGTTGTTGCTTAAAATTTCGTATGGCGGTTCATCCATATACACGTAGCCAAAATGTTTAGCTCCAATTCGAAGACCAGTCCCTCTGAGCAATTTTAAAAAACCAAGCTGCAGTTCTTCAGGTCTTAATGCAAACACATCGTTAAAAGTTTTGCGAAAAGAGTTGTAGTCTTCTTCAGGAAGTCCGGCAATTAAATCAAGGTGCTGATCTATTTTTCCGCCTTGTTTGATCATCGTCACCGTTCTGGACAGTTTTGCGAAGTTTTGCTTCCGTTTCACTAATTCGTTTGTGAAATCGTTTGTTGATTGAACGCCGATCTCGAATCGGAAAAGTCCTTTCGGTGCGTTGTCATTTAAAAATTGAATCACTTCCGGGCGCATAATGTCGCCAGTTATTTCGAACTGGAACACGACGCCCGGAACATGTTCATCAATTAAAAATTGAAACATGTCCATCGCATATTTCCGGCTGATGTTAAACGTTCGGTCGACAAATTTAATTGTTTTCGCACCGTTTTTCATTAAATAGCGAATATCTTCCTTGATTTTCTCCCGATCAAAATAACGAACCCCAACCTCAATGGAAGATAAGCAAAATTGGCAGTTGAAGGGGCAGCCGCGGCTCGTTTCAATATAAACAATCCGTTTGCTAAGATGTGGCACATCTTCTTCAAATCGAAAAGGCGACGGCATCATTCGCAGATCAATTTTGTTCCTCTGCGGATTTACAATGACTGCTCCGTCTTTTCGAAAAGCTAAACCGCTCACGTTTTCCCATTCTTGGTTTCCATGTGCTTCCCGCAAAAACTGCTTAAACGTTTCTTCCCCTTCTCCTACGATAATAAAATCAATCTCTGGGATTTTTTCAAGCCATTCTTTCGTATCATAGGATACTTCAGGCCCACCAAAGACAATGATGGTTTCCGGCTTTATTTTTTTCAGTATTTTCGCCACTTTGATTGTTTCTGCAATGTTCCATATGTAACAGCTAAAACCGATTATGTCCGGTTTTTTTCGAAACAAATCTGTTACAATGTTCATCGCGGGATCTTTTATCGTATATTCTGCCATTTGAACTTGAAATTCAGGCTCGGCATATGCTTTTAAATAACGTATAGCCAAGTTCATATGAATGTATTTGGCATTTAATGAACTGACAATGATGTTCATATTTCCACACCTTTTTCATAATGGATATTGAGAAGTTGCGATTTTCTACATTATTGTAACATATTCTTTTCAAATAAGAAGAAGCAGGGATTCACCCTTTTGATAAGTTTTTCGTACGCGTTCTTTTCCGTTTCTATCAATCACCTTAACAAGTCTACGGCTATAAAGCATATTCGTCGAGTGTTTTTGTCATTTTAACTGGTACAGTAAAAGTGAGTTACATATTAGACGTTCGTAACGGATGAAGCATTGTTTAAGAGTTTAGACAAATTTCTCTTTTTTTATGATGAAGTTTCATTCAGTCATTTGCGCGATTTCGGAGACACAGGTCTATGATTCCTTCCAAAAAAGTTGTCAAAAAAGAAAAAGTTTATGGTTAGACGCTGTTATTTTTTCGCCAACACTTTGATTTTTATAAGTCTTTTCCAGTAAAATAAATGTACCGATATTTTGGACTTCATTTTGTTTAGTTGAACTTTGGGGTGAAGCAAATGGAATATAAACAAATCAAACCGAGAAAGCTTTATGAAGAAGTGGCGGAAGCCCTTTTAGATATGATTAAAAAAGGAGAAATAAAACCTGGAGAAAAATTGGAATCCGTTCATCAGCTTGCTGAAAATTTTCAAGTCGGCCGTGCAGCGATTCGTGAAGCATTAAGCGCATTAAGAGCAATGGGGATTGTTGAAATGAAACAAGGGGAAGGAACGTTTGTAAAAGAGTTTGATCCCATGTCATTCACGTTTTCTCTTTCGACAGCGGCGTTAATGAATATGAAAGATATTGAACATTTATTAGAGGTTAGAAAAATATTAGAAGTCGGTGCTGCATTTACTGCTGCAGCAAAGCGGACGGAGCAAAATCTCCATGATATGAAAGCTGCGCTTGACGAAATGCTTATCCATATAAACGATGAAGAATTAGGAGAAAAAGCGGATTGGAAGTTTCATAAAGCGATCGCAGCCGCTACGCAAAACCCCATTTTATTAAGCTTAATGAACAATGTAGCCGACATGATTGTTGAAACGATGCGGGAAACACGAAAAATTTGGCTTTATTCAGAGCAAGTAACCGCAGAACGAATTTTTCAAGAGCATAAAGCCATCTTTACAGCAATTGAACAACAAAACGCGGAAGAAGCACAGCATTTAATGCTCGCACACCTGACAAATGTTGAAAAGGTTTTGAAAAAACATCATAAAGCCCATATAAAAACAGGGGCTAAAACAGAGTCTTTTTAACTAGGAATTGACATATGATGCAAGCGTTTTTACACATGCCGTCTCTGACTTGAACTGACAAAAGAACTGTTGTTTTTTGCGGCAATAAAAAATTTTTCGGGAGAAACCCGTTTGGCCCGCTTCGACAAAGGATAGCTGCTGACATCTCAAAGATGTTGGCGGCTTTTTTTATGAATAAAGCAAGCATATTCCTTTCTAGTCATCAGATGACCTGTTGACTAAAGATAAAAAAAGCGATAAAGTGAAAAGAAAAGGGTTACATCTTAGTTGAAACTGTTTCACAAGGCGGGGGGAGCAAATTGAAAGTTTCATTATTTGTCACATGTTTAGTGGATGTATTTAACGGTTCAGTAGGCAAAGCAACAGTTGAGCTTTTAGAAAGACTTGGATGCGAAGTAGAATTTCCGGAAAGCCAAATTTGCTGCGGACAGCCTGCCTATAACAGCGGATATGTTCAAGCGGCAAAAGAAGCGATGAAAAATATGATTCTCACCTTTGAACATGCCGATTATGTTGTCACACCTTCCGGATCATGTGCCACGATGTTTAAGGAATATCCGCACATTTTTGATGAAGATCCGGTTTGGAAAGAAAAGGCGCAAAAGCTTGCAAATAAGACGTATGAATTAACACAGTTTATTGTAGATGTTTTAAATTTGGAAGATGTGGGCGCAACATTAAAAGGAAAAGCAACCTATCATACATCATGTCATATGACCCGTCTTCTTGGAGTTCAGGAGGCACCATTTAAATTGCTGGCAAACGTGAAGGGGCTTGAATTGGTTCCGCTTCCAAATGCATATGATTGCTGCGGCTTTGGCGGAACGTTTTCCGTCAAAATGGAACAAATATCTGAACAAATGGTTGATGAAAAAGTTCGGCATATTGAGGAAACCGATGCCGACTATTTAATCGGGGCAGACTGCGGCTGCTTAATGAATATTGGGGGGAGAATAAGCAGGAAAAATAAACAAGTGAAGGTCATGCACATTGCTGAGGTGTTAAACAGTATCGAATAATGGAGGGGGGAAAGCAGGATGGCAATGAAAATTTCGGATCAGCCGTTTGATCAAAGGGTGCAAAAAAATATTGAAAACGATTTTATGAGAAATGCAGTCCAAGATGCTCAAGAAAGGCTGAGAAAAAGACGTCTGGAAGCTGCTGAAGAGCTTGGCAATTGGGAAGAATGGAGATCGCTCGGTGAACAAATCAGAAAGCATACATTGGAAAATTTGGACTATTATTTACACCAGTTAAGCGAAAATGTTGCAAAAAGGGGCGGACATGTTTTTTTTGCTCAAACAGCGGAGGAAGCGAACGATTACATCCAAAGCGTTATCAAGAAAAAAAAGGCTCGCAAAATTGTCAAATCGAAATCGATGGTGACGGAAGAAATTCATATGAATCAATGTTTGGAGGAAGCGGGCTGTGAAGTTATTGAAACGGATCTAGGCGAATATATATTGCAGATTGATGATCATGATCCGCCTTCGCACATTGTAGCCCCAGCCCTGCATAAAAATAAGGAACAAATTCGAGATGTGTTTCAGCGAAAACTTGGGTATGAGAAAACAGAAAAGCCTGAGGAGCTTGCACTCCATGCTAGAAAAATGCTTAGGGAGGAATTTTTAACAGCGGATGTCGGCATCACAGGATGCAATTTTGCCATTGCCGAGTCCGGATCGTTTTGTTTAGTGACAAATGAGGGAAATGCCCGCATGGTGACGACCATTCCGAAAACACAAATAACTGTCATGGGGATGGAAAGAATAGTTCCAACATTCGAAGAACTTGATGTGCTTGTCAGTCTTTTGACAAGGAGTGCAGTCGGTCAAAAATTAACGAGCTATATAACGGTTTTAACTGGTCCGAAACAAAAAGAGGATGTTGACGGACCGGAAGAATTCCATTTGGTGATTGTTGATAACGGACGAAGCAAAATTTTAGGAACTGAATTCCAGCCTGTTCTTCAATGCATTCGTTGTGCAGCGTGCATTAACGTCTGTCCTGTATATCGGCATATAGGCGGCCACTCGTACGGATCGATTTACCCAGGTCCGATTGGCGCTGTATTGACGCCGCTTTTTGGTGGTTATGATGATTTTAAGGAATTGCCTTATGCTTCCACACTATGTGCCGCTTGTACGGAAGCATGCCCCGTAAAAATTCCGCTTCATGAACTTCTCCATAAGCATCGGCAAGTAATTGTCGAGCGGGAAGGACGAGCGCCAATAAGCGAGAAGCTGGCGATGAAGGCATTTGGAATAGGAGCATCGAATCAAAAACTGTATCAGTGGGGAACAAAACTGGCGCCAGCAGCCCTCAAACCGTTTTCGAAAGACGGGAAAATTTCCAATGGACCAGGTCCTTTGAAAAATTGGACGTCCATACGTGATTTCCCGGCACCGGAAAAAAACAGCTTTCGCGAATGGTTTCACAATCGTAAAAAAGAAAGTGGTGATCGTTCATGAACGGAACGATTCAAAATCGAGATTCGTTTTTGCAGATGATAGCTCAAAGGTTAGGACGAAATCCCCGGAAGGAAGGGGTGGAACGGCCCAGCTGGTCATTTCACCCTCAAGAAAAAACACTTGCTGGTTATTCTTCCGACGAACTGGTTGATGCATTTATAAAACAATGTAAAAATGTTCATGTCGATGTATACAGAACGACTTCCAAATCATTGAAAAATACGCTGAAAGAGGTGATTGCTTTTTATGGAGGCGGTCCGATTGTGACGTGGGACGATCATCGGTTTGAAGCATTCGGGCTGATGCCTTTTTTATTGGAGGAATTGCCAAACGAAGGAACAGACGTGCATATATGGGATCCTGAGCTTGGAAAAGAAAATATTCAAATTGCGGAAAGAGCAAATATCGGAATTACGTTCAGCGATTATACACTGGCTGAATCCGGAACGGTTGTCTTGTTGAATGGGGGAGGGAAAGGAAGGGCGGTCAGCCTTTTGCCGACAACGTATATTTCCATTATTCCGAAAAGCACGATCCTCCCTAGAATGACACAGGCCGCCAGAAAATTTCATCAAATGGTGGAAAAAGGCGAAACGATTTCTTCCTGCATTAATTTTATTACAGGACCGAGCAATTCAGCGGATATTGAAATGAACTTAGTGGTTGGCGTACATGGGCCAATTAAAACAGCCTATCTCATTATTGAAGATTGCTGAATGGATTGACTAAAAAATTGAACATCTGGCGAAGTCCATCGAGGGGCCTCGCCAGATTTTTTTGGCAAATGTTCGAATTTTCCATACCCCGCTAGGACCTCTGACTTATGACTTGTTTTTAAAGTTAGAAAGTTTAGGAACTGCGACGCCTTTGAAGTTATTTCTCTAACTACTCTAGATTGTTGTTTCAGCATCTCGGACTGTAGAAAAGACCTATTTCTGAAAAGCTATTAGAAGCCGTTCTATTTATGTGATGTGACTGTCTGTGTGCGTCAGCCCCGGTCTTATAAGCCTTTTACTATTTTTTTTAGCATTGTCGCTCGAAGTTCAATGATTGGCTGTGCGATCGTTTTGACAAAGCGGCTCGACAGCAAGAATGTAACGACAATTGAAACAATGGCGAATACCGTGATGCTTTCTATTTCTGTAAGCCAGCTTTCAAGTTCGCTGTCTCTGAACGATTGAATGATAAATCCGTGCAATAAATAAACGTAAAAAGTTCTTGTGCCCCATTCAGTGAAAAATTGACGCTTTTTCGGTATTAACGAGAAAAATCCGAACGTCGTAATCAAAGTAAGAAAATAAAATCCGAGCCGCACCAGCCCTGAAAAGATATCCGTTTCGCCAAAAGCTGAATAAGGCATGGAACCGAACAGCCACTCATACTCAAAAGGCAAATAGAAATACGTCACAAATGTAAGCAACAGAGCACTTGCCCCTAAAGATCTTGCAGGCAGCTTCGTCATCATGGCAAAATGTTCTTTCTTTAAATAAAAACCTATTAAAAAAATAGGAAAAAAGACTAGTGTACGTGACAAGCTCAAATAGTTGCTGATGAAATCAAAATATCCAGCTGCAATACCGATAAAGAACGAAAGTCCTAAAGCGACCAATTTATTCAATTTAGAAAACGGGATCAGCATGACGTTCCAGAAAAACAAACTTATTAAAAACCAGAGGGACCAGTGCGGATTCAAAGGATCAATTGAATGGAGCAGATTGTCGCCTTTAATCAAAACATAATAAACTGTATAGATGCCATGAAAAATGAAATATGGCAAAATGAGTTTTTTGGCTATTTTTTTAACGTATCCCTGTTTGTTAAACCCTTTGGCAAAAAAGCCGGAAATTAAAATGAACGCAGGCATATGAAACGTGTAAATAAATTTGTATATGTTCATCATAATGTAATTGTCTTCAATCATCGATCGAATAAAATGGCCGAACACGACAAGAAGAATTAATATAAACTTGGCGTTATCAAAGTAGCTGTTCCTCTCATTCATGTTATCACCTTCAAAAAAAGTTTCGATTTAAAATATAAGACAAATTCAACATTTTGTAAACAGTCGTACTGAAAGGTACATCGAATTGACTAAATTGACAGTGCATGAAGGATTCTAACGTAATTTGTAGAAAATGTAAATATATTGAGAGTGTTAAAATGAGAGGTGGGAAGTTTGAAGCAAAACATTGCAGCCATTGAAGAAGATTTGTTGGCAAAGCGTTTAAAAAAAGCGCAACAAGAAAATGAAAAATTAAAAAAATATTACGAAATTTTCGATCGATCAGTAGATGCTATGGTGCTTTTAGATCATCACGGCAAGTTTTTTCAAGTAAATCAGTCAGCATGCCGCCTTTTTGAAATGGAAAAAGAAGTCATACTAGAGAAGTCGATAGATGATTTTGTAGCAGCTCTGCCAGGAAACGAATTTATAAAAAATTTTTCTGATCATGAAAAACAGCAATATGCGGAACTCATGTTAAAACTGGAAAACGGCCGAATCAAATATGTTGAATACAGCATCATTGAGAACATTTACGGCACATACAATCTTGCTATTTTTCGGGATGTTTCTTCGAAAAAAATTCTTGAACAGGAACGATCGATCAATGAACAGCTGTTTCCGGATTTATTTGACCGTGCTGTTGACGGCATTGTCATTTTTGATTACGAAGGATTTATTATAGATGCCAATCAATCATTTTGTACAAGCTTTTGCATTCCGAGTGATGAACTCAAAAACTATAAATTTTCAGATTTTATCGAAGATGAGAAAATGAAAAAATATTTTTATGAAGTATTGTTTGAAAAAGGAAAAATGAAAGGAGAAATGCCTGTCCGATTAAAAGACGGAACGCGAAAAATTTTTGAATTTACGACCACGTCAAACATTTTACACGGATTTTACATGTCGATATTGCGCGATATTACAGAGAAGAGGCTTATGGAACAGCAAATTTTGAAGAGTGAAGAAAGGTTTAGAGAAATTTTTGAAAATGCTCTTGATGCCATCCTTATTTGGGATCATTTTGGAAATATTATACGCGCGAATCAATGGGCTTGCCGCATATTTGAACTCCCCTTTGATGAACTGTTGAAAAGCAATTTAATGCGATTTATCAATGCAAATGATCCAAAGTTTTTGCAGGTGAAAGATGAATATTTAAAATCTGGTGCCATCCGGGAAGAATTAATGTTTTACATGCCGAACGGACAAAAGAAGCAGCTCGAATTCACATCAAAATACAACCCGAAGGAAAAAACCCATATGACCATATTGCGAAATATCAGCGACCGGAAACGAATGGAAAAAGAATTGCGTGAAAGTGAACAAAAATTTCGGAATGTGTTTAACGGAGCGATGGACGGCATCCTTCTGTTTAATGATGATTGGGTGATTGTTGATGCCAATCCTGCTGCAATGCAAATTTTAGGATTAACACAAGACCAAATTGGACGTGATTGCATATTCCGATTTTTTCCCATTCATTTTAAAAGTGATTGGAAAATGGATGGGTTGACGAAAGAATTTGCGATTACGGTGAAAAATAAGCAGGAAAGAATTCTCGAATGTTCATTTAAACGCCACATTATTGAAAATATGAATTTAGTTATATTTCGCGATATCACCGAAAGAAAAGAAATCGAAGAGCGGCTGAGAAAATCGGACACTCTCAATATTGTTGGGGAATTGGCAGCCGGAATAGCCCATGAAATCCGCAATCCAATGACAGCGTTAAAAGGATTTATCCAGCTGCTGCAAGGAAGCATAAAAGAAGATTATTCCATGTATTTCAATGTCATTACTTCTGAGCTGAAGCGAATTGAATCAATCATTGATGAATTTCTTATTTTGGCGAAGCCTCAAGCTGTTCGATTTGAACAAAAAAATATTGTGAAAATCATGAAAGATACGATAGAATTATTAAATGCACAGGCTATTCTAGTAAATGTGCAAATTCATTTAGACTACGGGGAAGTGCCGGATATATTTTGCGAACCCAATCAATTAAAACAAGTTTTTATTAACATATTAAAAAATGCAATCGAAGTGATGCCAAATGGAGGAAATATTTATGTTTCGATCACAAAAGAAGATGATCACCGGGTTCAAATTTCCATTCAAGATGAAGGGCCAGGCATTCCAAAAAATAAACTGAAGCGGCTTGGGGAGCCGTTTTATACAACGAAAGAGCGGGGAACAGGCCTAGGTCTTATGGTAAGCTACAAAATAATTAAAGAGCACAATGGGAAAATTGATGTCAAAAGCAAAGTAGGGTATGGAACGACATTTTATATTTCGCTCCCTATCAATGGTCAAGAAGGTGTGTAGGATGTACTTTTTGCATACAATGAACAGCCCTATTGGTACGATCGGGATTATAGAGGAAAAGAATCGAATTGTCTCTTTGTTGATGGACGAGCAGGAGCTTACAGAGCTTCTGGCATCTTCAAAAGTTGTGGAACATAAAACGGATCTATTGGAAGAGGCTGCGAAACAGCTTAAGGAATATTTTCAAAGGAAACGAAAAATATTTTCCCTTCCCATTTTTCCAAAAGGCACTTCATTTCAGCAAAAAGTATGGAAAGAGTTGATGAACATTCCATACGGTGAAGCTAGAAGCTATCAATATGTTGCAGATGGGATCGGAAATCCGAAAGCTGTTCGGGCAGTTGGCCAAGCCAATAAAGCGAATTCTATCCCGATCATAATTCCTTGCCATCGGGTGATTGGCAAAAACGGAGCGCTTGTAGGCTATGCAGGCAATCAAACGGATAAAAAAGCTTTTTTGCTGCAATTAGAGCAGTGCAAAAATTGGGCATCATAGAACCTTTCAAAATGAAAAACTCTGCGATGCCTGCGCAGAGTTTTTAAAAAATTTGCTGTTTTTACGATGTAAATGCCGTGCCGGTTCTGCATGAGCATTTAAAAAAGCTTGGACGAATCACTCAACAGCTGTATATGTGTAAAATCTTTCCTCTATAAAAATCATCCCGGTTTGTCTTTTTTATTCTTGTTTAAATTGCAATAGTCTCGTTTTTAAGTCTTTCTCGAGCTGCATTAGTTCTTGCTCAGCCTGCTGCCTTTTTAGACGTCCTTCCTGTTGGATCCTGAGCGTTTCTTCGATTGTTGAAATTAGGTCGTCCTGTGTTTTTTTCAACGTTTCAATATCGACGATGCCTCGTTCATTTTCCCGGGCTGTTTCAATTGTGTTTGCTTTCAGCATTTCTGCATTTTTCAAAAGCAGCTCGTTCGTTGTTTTCGTCACTTGCTTTTGGGCCTCCAGTGCTCCTTTTTGCCGATATAAGGTGAGAGCGATCGCAATTTGGTTTTTCCATAAAGGAATGGACGTCAAAATGGAGGATTGGATTTTTTCCGCTAATGTTTGATTCATATTTTGAATCATCCGGATTTGCGGAGCCGTTTGGATTGTAATTTGCCTAGATAGCTTTAAATCATGGATCCGTTTTTCCAACCGATCAGCAAATTGAAGCATGTCGTTTACTTCTTGAACCGCCATTTGATCTCCAGTTGCTTCCGCTTTTTTTTGCAATTCCGGTATTACTTTTGTATGGAGCTCCTCCAATTTTAATTCACCAGCAGCGATGTAAATGTTTAGCGCGTGAAAGTATTCCTTATTATGCTCATATAAACGATCGAGCAATTGAATATCGGACATCAGCGCTTTTTTTGAATTTTCCAGCCGGACTGTAATGCGTTCAATTTGTGCCCCGATTTTTTGGTATTTGGATAAAATTTCATTGATCGAACTAGATATTTTCTTGAAAAGACGAGAGAAGAAGCTTCGTTTTTCCGGTTTTAATTCTTCCGGGTTTACTTGTTCGAGTTTGCTCATCAGCTCTTTTAAAATATCGCCTATAGGCCCGATATCCTTTTTTTGAACATAGTCCAGCATTTCGTGGGAAAAACTGGAGAGCTTTTGCTGAGCGGAAGCCCCAAATTGGACGATCGAATGCCGGTTTTTGTAATCAATTTGAGCTGCCAGCTGTGCAGCCTTTGCTTTATGCTCCTGTGAGAGCATGTCGATAAATTTTTTCGGCTGTTCTTCTTCGCCGACTGCTAAAGGTGATGCGGGCTTATCTTCTTTTTCTCCAAATGGGTCCTTTAATAGATCATCTAATAGATCCAACTCTTTCTTTTCTTCCAACGTAATCACCTATCTTTCCATTTCGTTGTTTGTTTTTTCGCAACATTTAATTCAAATTGAAGATGTTCGATATCATTCGATAAAACGGTGATTAAATCTTTCTCCAATGATTCGCAAATTTGATTCAACATCTGTTTCGTTTCTTCCAATGATGATTTAACGTTCTGATCGCGGATCGGCTGGGCGGAAAGAAACGTATACTTTTCTGCAAGCTCCACGCAAGAATCTAAATGATAGAAAAAGAATGATTCGCCTTGATAGAAGCGTTTCGGCTCCTTTTCAACGACATGATATATACGTTTGGAAAGCCTGATTGCTTCGACAAGCTGCTGAATCGTTCCGAGCGATCGGGCTCTAAATAAGGTGCGCTGCAGTCGGGCAATTTTTTGTCTTGCTTCCTTTAAATTTTCCTGTACATATTTGTATTCACTGGCTGTCAATCCGTTTTGCTTCAGCCAATTTCTTTTTTGCAGCCATTTGGTGATATAATAGACGATAATACCGCCTGCAACAGCATACAAAGACGATTGAATGAAAGCTTGGTCAAATCCTAAAAACAAGGCAAACCAAAGAACAGACATCGAACAAACAGCAATAAAACTTCTTATTAAAAACAAGAATATCGATTTCATGATCCTACCCCTGTCAGCATTGTTTAATAAATTTACGAACAAACGGAAAGCAAGGTTTCGCTTTTTACTACAATTTTACTACAATTTAGAGAAAAAGTAGAATGATTTGTGAATCGGAATGGAACGAAACGTTTTTTCAAACGTAATAAAGTAAAAAAATAAATAATGGAGGGAAATCCATGATTATTACAACAACCAATTCTTTGCAAGGAAAGGAAATTGAAGAATACTTGGGGATTGTCAGCGGTACAACCATTCTTGGGGCAAACATTGTCCGCGATTTTTTGGCAGGCATTACGGATATTGTCGGCGGCAGGAGCGGCGCATATGAAAGCAAGCTTTCAGAAGGAAGGGAAGTAGCTATTGAAGAAATGACAGCGAAAGCTAAAAATCTGGGCGCCAATGCTGTGATTGGAGTGGATCTTGACTTTGAAACATTACGAGATGGGATGATGATGGTTGTAGCAACTGGAACAGCTGTAAAAATCCGATAAAATTGCGCTGTTTTTTAGGCTTGTCATTGTGATGATAGAAATAAGCGCAGCTTTTCTTAATGAAAGGAAAGAAATTTCCGACAATATTTTAAATAGAAATCAAGCATCTTATCATTGCTCAAATATTGTCCTTCGACCTATAAAACGGCAGCGGTTATTGAGGCAATAAGCTTTGGTCTGTTGTCAGCGAGTAAAAAAGAAGTCGAATTTTTTCTTTTAAAAAGGCTTTTGGATAAGCTTTTTATGACTGTATGAATGTTTTGACAATCCTCCTTACGTAAATATTAAAGAGGATTGTCAAATACTTGTGTAAAAATATTGTCTAAATTTGCGAATCTATTTACAAAAATAGTAGAATCTGTAATAATAACCGAGTGCGTGTCTTTAGACCGCGAGATTTGGAAGGAGGATATGAGAAATGGCAACGGAAGAAGAGCTGCGCAAAGAAAAGCTGTTCATAGAAATCATAATAAAAAGGCAAAAAATGATTGAGATGGCTCAAGTAAACGGGATGAACAGCAAAGAGACGATTGAGCTGAGCCAAGAACTGGACAAGCTTTTAAACAAATACCAGCAAATGGTAAGCAGCGATGAGAAAAATCAATCGATTTTCCACCCTATGAAATGGACATTAACAAATCCTTTTGTTGCAACGGTTGAAAAATAAAGAAAACACATATTTGACAAGCTTAAAAAAGTTCAGTCAGCACAATCATAAATAAAATTCCGAAAATAAAAGAATATGTCGAAGTCAATTCATGACCATCGCCGTGGCTTTCCGGAATCAATTCTTTATAAATGATAAAAAGCATTGCTCCTGCAGCAAAAGCAAGACCGTAAGAAACTAAAGATTCAACAAATGTTGTTAAATAAAACCCTATTAGAGATGTGACAATCTCGATCGCTCCTGTCAACGTTGCAATGAAAAAGGCTTTGATGCGGGAAATGTTCTGATTGATTAAAAAAAGCGCAACTAATAAGCCTTCTGGTGCATTTTGCAGCCCGATTGCAAGAGCAATTAGATGACCTAAATCTTGTTTCTCTGAGGCATAACTTACTCCGACAGATAGACCCTCGGGGAGATTATGTAAGGTGATCGCCGAGATAATGAGCAATGCTTTTTCGTCAAATTGTATTCCTTCTTTCGTATGCTCCAGTTCAATGTGAGGAATATTTTTCTCTAAAATTGTTAATATAAGCACTCCAAGTATTAATCCGATGCACATTTTCATTATATTTCCGTTTGCTAATGCTTCAGGTATCAACCCCCTCATGGAAGCAGCCATCATAATCCCAGCGCTGAATGCTAATAATAAATCTCTTCCTCTATGTTTAATCGTTTTTTGCAAAAAAAGAATCGGGACAGCCCCTAAACCTGTAGACATTGCTGATAAAAAACTCCCAATATATACGTCGTACATAAAATCGTACCCCTTTTCAGAAAAAATAAATTTTGATAATAATGTTTTATAATAGATTTGTTATTTTATCAATAGAAGGAGATTTTATATGAAAGAAACGCTCTTGTTCATTGTAGAACTGATTAATGATTTTCATGACAATATTATCCATTTGGTAGAAATGGCTGGTTTTCAATTAACAGATAAACAGCTGCATTTTTGGATCATCGGCATTTTCGGCATGGTTATCTTTTTCATTACACATGTGGTATTTAAATATATAGCAAAATTCGGCATTTTATGTATATCGTTTATTTATACAATGACCGTACTAGTTGTCATAGTGTTTGCCATTGAGATTCAACAAAAAATAACGAATAGAGGAAATATGGAATTTGAAGATATTGTGCAAGGACTATGGGGATTTCTCGCTCTGTTCTTCGCTTTTTTGAGCATTTATATCGTTTATAAAGGTGCAGTAAAAATAATGGGAAAAACACGTTCTCAAAAAGGAAGAAAAGGAAAAAGCGGAAGCCGCATGTCAAGATATCATTCATCATAAGAAAATGATTGGCTACGACTCAGCATTTTTTAGCCCCGATCCTCTAATCGGTTTTTGATTCAAAAATAGATAAAAGAAGGTAGAAACCGTCGCTTTCATCGGTTTCTACCAATCCTGCATCAAATGCATCATCAGGCATTTTTAGATGCGGCTTACATTAGAACAAGAAGGCTATTTTTCGCCTAGTTCAGAATCACATCGAGCTTCAGCTTTTATTTGATAGCGGCAGCTTTATCGTCACGGTTGTGCCGACATTCAATTTGCTTTCAATCTCAATGGTGCCGTCATACATATCGACAATGCGTTTGCATATTGCCAGTCCAAGTCCGGTGCCGCTGTCTTTCATCGTAAAAAATGGGTCAAAAATTTTTTCCATCATTTTTTCAGGAATCCCCTTCCCTGTATCGATCACTTTGATAACTGCAAGATTTGCTTCTTTTTTGACAATCAATTCTAATGATCCGTTCATGTCCATTGCTTCTAAAGCATTTTTCGTTAAATTTAACAAAACTTGTTTAATATGATTTTTTGTACAATAAATCCGAATAGGATTATGCCGATCCATATGAACTTGAAAATTTGTTCGATGGAGATTGATTTCCGATTTAATGATCGGCATGACTTCGTCGATAATCTGATTTAAGTCGTACAGTTTGTGTTTATGAGCGGTTGGTTTTCCGAGAACGAGAAATTCGCTCACAATTTCATTGATTCGGTCGATCTCTTTTTCTATGACGGAAAAATAATGCTGATCTTCTTCTGACTGATATTTTTTCTTTAACAGTTGAATAAAACCGCTAATTCCAGTTAAAGGATTTCGGATTTCATGCGCTGTGCTGGCAGCGAGAGTACCGACCAGTTCAAGCTTTTGCGCTTTAATTTTTTCTTCTTCCAATCTTGCTTTACGTTTCAGCAAATAATATTGGATCAACAAAAAAATAATATTAAAAAAAATGTATACAATGGCGGCATAAGTTAAAACAACTTGAGAGATTTCCAACGGCTTGACCGGAGCGACCGACGCTTTCAGCACCCATGGAAGCTGGGTAATATCAGTTTGAACAGATTTTTCGGAAGCGTCCTTTTCTTTTTCGCCTGCACTGAAAAGAAAGTTGTTCTTCGTGTCACTCACCACGATATATAAATCTGGGCTCAGTACGTTCATAATATTTTGTATATAGTTTATGCTTAATGTGGCGTATAAAACGCCATTTACATCCTTTTGCTGATTTACAATCGGGGTGCAGATCGTGATAAGCTTTTTATCGTGAACTTCTGAAATAGCAGTCTTTTTTGTTGCGAGCGCAGATTGAAAACATTTTTCCGAAGAGATGTCATGATGTAATGGAACGGGTTGAGTGCCGATTTTTATTGTCCCGTCTGCATTTGCGATATAAAGGCCGGTAAAGCGGGGTTCTTGTTGTAGGGTTTCTTTTAGAGCTCTTTGAATTTGGTTTGGATTATTTTCTTGATCTATGAATAACGCCATTGTTTCCATTCTCGTTTTTGTTTCCGAGATTAAGCGGTCAATTTGACTTTGATGAATGTCTAGCATATATACGGCTTCTTTTTCATGTTTCGAAAAGAGGATATTTTTTTGTTTTTCCCATATGATAAACGAAATCAGAAAAGTGGGCAGGATCACGATCAAAATGTAAAGCAAAACCTTATGGCGATGTGTTAAGTCCAGCATTTCTTTAAACTCCTTCTTTTTCATCAACCTTTTTATTATAGCATGATCTTTTGAAAGAAGATCGGGGTTAAAAAAAGTTTTTTTATTCTGAAATTTTCTATGCAGTGATTGACAATAATGAGAAGTTTCACTATTATAATTCAAGACATTGAAATACTAAAGGAATGATGAAAGTTGGCTAAGGAAAACAGCAGTATTGAAAAATCTCTAAAATTTTTTATCGTTCTTTCACGTGCTTATCGCGCAATGAATGATCAAGTTAGCAAGCACATTCAATCATATGGATTAAACTTAACGGAATTTGCCGTTTTAGAGCTTTTGTATCATAAAGGAGATCAGCCACTTCAACAAATCGGCGGAAAAATTCTTTTAGCTAGCGGCAGCATTACGTATGTTATTGATAAATTAGAGCAAAAAGGGCTGTTAGTTCGAAAAGCATGCCCTAAAGACCGCCGTGTCACATATGCAGCAATAACGGAAAAGGGGAGAAAATGGATTGAAGAAATCTTTCCTTCTCATCAAGAGATGATTGATTCGATCGTGAATATTTTGACAGAAGATGAGAAGGAAACAGCGATTAATCTATTAAAAAAAGTAGGGTACCATGCGAAAGAAAAATGAAAGCGGAACCGGCTTAATTCGGCTCCGCTTTTTTATTGTTTGGAAGAATTAGAATTTCCACCCGTCTGTTTTTTTGTCTTCCTTCTGCTGTATCATTGGAAGCAACGGGTTTGTATTCGCCGTATCCTTTCGCACTGAACTTGCTTGGGTCGAGATTTTTGTTTTCTAAAATAATTTTCATCACATTTACGGCTCTCATAACACTTAAATGCCAGTTTGAATCAAAGTTTGAATTATGAATCGGTACATTGTCTGTATGTCCGCTGATAACCACGTTGCGGGCACTGCCCATGGCGAGCATTTTGGCAATGTCAGTAGCCAAAATTTCATCTTTTTTTCTCACTTTGGCGCTGCCCGAATCAAACAATATATCGTCCCGAATCGTGATTAACAAACCCTCTTCGTTTAGTGATGTTTTAATATTGTTTTTCAAGTTGTTTTCTTCAATGTATTGATTAAACCGATTTTGAACTTCCGCTAATTCCTCTTGATCGCTGTTTCCCGATTCATCATTGTCATGAGGCTCATTTTGCACTTTTCCATTTTGTTTGTTTTCTTCGATGTTTTCCATTTCTTGTTGTGGTAGAGGGCTCGGATATTCTAAAACGCTTATGCCTCCGTCAAAATTGGAATTGAAAGCTCTTGCCAAACGTTCAAATTTTTGGGCATCTATCGAACTGAGAGCAAATAGGACGATAAAGAGCGCAAGCAAAAGGGTTAAAATATCGGCATAGGGAATAAGCCAGCTTTCATCTGTATGATGGTCATTGCGGTTTTTTTTTCGACTACGCATCGGACGCAACACTTCCTTCATCAGAAATCTTTGCCCGCTCTTTTTCAGGAAGATAAAATGCCAATTTTTGCTGAATCGTCCGCGGTGCCTGTCCTTCTAAAATGGAAAGAATGCCTTCGATCATCACCTGGCGGACGAGCACCTCCTGCTGGGATTTCCTTTTCAGCTTGTTCGCAAACGGGTGCCATAAAACATATCCTGTAAAAATTCCGAGCAAAGTAGCAACGAACGCGGCGCTGATCGAATGTCCGAGCTCCTCAATATTTTCCAAATTGGCTAGTGCGGCAATCAAACCTAATACAGCTCCTAATACGCCAAGAGTCGGAGCATACGTGCCGGCCTGAGAAAAAATAGCGGCGCCTGCTTCATGCCGCTCTTCCATTGCATTGATTTCTTCTGTCATAACATCTCGGATGAACTCGGCAGACTGACCGTCCACAGCCATGCTTAAACCGGTCTTTAAAAATGGGTCATCTATTTCCTGAAGCTTAGCTTCCAGTGCCAACAATCCTTCTTTCCTTGCGATTTGCGCCCATTCAGAGAAAAGGACAATCAACTCTTGAATCGTATAAGTTTGTGTGTCTTTAAATAAGACGCGGAATAATTTCGGTACTCTTTTAATTTCATTTGTCGGAAAGGCAATAACGACCGCAGCAATCGTTCCGATGATAATAATGACGATAGCTGCCGGATTGATTAAGACGGAAAGACTGACACCTTTTAAAACCATGCCGACAATAATTGCCATAATTCCTAAAAAAATGCCGATAATTGATGTTTTGTCCATGTTCATCAAATCCTTCTTCTTTCTATATTCAATTATTATATCGACAAAGAAAGACGAAAATTTTATATTTGATAAAAAAAATAAACGACACATTCATCGGAATCGATTTTTGCGATGCTGTTCCCCAAAAAAAACTGTCCTAATGGACTGTTAGGGCAGCTGTTATGAACGAATAACGATTTCTTCATTTTCCACGTCGGCGATTAAATGATTGTGCACTTCACCGTCTAACAGGATGTCTGCAATTTTGTCTTCAATATGTTCTTGAATGACGCGGCGAAGCGGACGAGCGCCGAAGGATGGATGATAGCCGATTTCTACCAATTTTTCTTTTGCTTTTTCTGTTACGTCCAATGAAATGTTTTGTTCTTTCAACGTGTTCCGAACTTCTTCAAGCATCAAATCAACTATTTTCAAATAATCTTCTTTATCAAGCGGTTTAAATTCAATAATGGCATCGAAACGGTTTAAAAATTCAGGCTTAAAGAATGAACCGAGAGATTCAAGGATGCTTGATTCTTTTTCCACCGTGCTGTTAAAACCGACGTGAACTTGTTTTGCACCTGCTCCAGCGTTAGAGGTCATAATAATGACCGTATCTTTGAAGCTGACGGTGCGGCCTTGGCTGTCTGTCAAGCGTCCGTCTTCTAATATTTGCAAGAAAATGTGCTGTACATCTGGATGAGCTTTTTCAATTTCATCCAGCAGGATAATGCAGTAAGGATTGCGACGAACCTTTTCCGTTAATTGTCCTGCTTCTTCATGTCCGACATAGCCTGGAGGCGAGCCGATTAATTTTGAAACAGAATGTTTTTCCATATATTCACTCATATCCAAGCGAATCATGGCATCTTTTGAACCGAACAGCTCCAAAGCTAATGTTTTCGACAATTCCGTTTTTCCAACGCCAGTCGGGCCGACGAACAGGAAGGATCCGATCGGTCGGTTTTTTGCTTTCAATCCAGCGCGGCTGCGGCGAATGGCTTTTGCCACTTTCCGGACAGCATCCTCTTGGCCGATAATTTTTTTCGCCAAGTTTTCTTCTAAATGTTTCATTTTTGCTTGCTCATCCTCTTGCAGCTTGCCGACTGGTATGCCGGTTTTTTCTTCGATGATTTTTTGAATGTCTTCTACTTGAACGATTGCTTGCTGTTTGTCCTTTCCTTGTTCAAGCTGCTTTTCAAGGGCAGCTTCTTCGTCGCGAAGCTTAGCTGCAAGTTCGTATCGTTCTTCTTTTAGCGCTTTTTCTTTTTCATGGGCAATTTGTTTAAGCCGCTCGTGGATGTCTGCTTCATTAGCCGGCTCGGCTTTTAAGTTTAATCTTGAACCAGCTTCATCCATTAAATCGATGGCTTTGTCAGGCAAAAAGCGGTCTTGAATATATCGATGAGATAGTGTGACGCAAGCTTTAATCGCATCTTCTGAATATTTGACTTGATGGTATTGTTCATATTTTTCTTGAATTCCTTTTAAAATGCTGATCGCTTCTTCAATGGAAGGTTCTTTCACAATAACCGGCTGGAAGCGTCGTTCAAGGGCTGCATCTTTTTCGATTTGCCGGTATTCTTTTAGAGTTGTTGCTCCGACAACTTGAAGCTCACCGCGGGCGAGCGCTGGCTTTAATATGTTGCCGGCATCCATAGAACCTTCCGCAGAACCAGCGCCGACTAAAAGATGAATTTCATCGATAAACAGGATAATGTTTTTCCGGGCCTGCAATTCTTGAATTAGCTGCTTCATCCGCTGTTCAAATTGTCCGCGAATTCCCGTGTTGGCGACAAGTGATGAAACATCCAGCAAATAAACTTCTTTATTTTTTAATTTTTGCGGAACGTCTCCTTGAGAAATTTTTAAGGCTAGTCCTTCCACAATAGCTGTTTTCCCTACGCCTGGTTCTCCGATTAAAACCGGGTTATTTTTGTTGCGTCGATTTAAAATTTCAATCACTCGTCTTACCTCATCATCGCGGCCGATGACAGGATCAATCAACCCAGCTTTTGCAGCATCCGTTAAATTTCGGCCGAATTGATCGAGGAAGCCGTTCTGTTTTCCGCCCCCTGATTTCGGTTGTGCTTGAACAGCTTGGTCAAAGCTCTCAAAAGAGTTTGGCATAAATGATTGAAATAATTCATCGAAACCGCTGAATCCGTAAAAACCACTTGGGATTTTTTGTTTATATTGTTGATAGCATTCTTGACAGAGACGCATTTCTTGTTTGTTGTGATTGATTTGTACATTTAATAAAACATTGGCTTTTCTTGCTTGGCAATTTTCACACAACATATAACATTCCTCCTTTTTGACTTTGATTAACTTTGACCAAAAGAAGAAACTTTTTTGACTTTCTTTGACCTTTTGGAATCAAAGAAACAATCTCAATCATTCAATAGTTAGATTCACTGTTTGACCTTTTCTGACTTTATTATACTTTGACCTTTTTTGACTTTCAAGTCTTTTTTACAAATTTTTTTCGTCTTTTTTTCCCTTCTTGTCCATATATTGTTGATAAAGTAAGGTGGGTGAAACATGAGCAATAAATGGGTATTGGCACTTCAAATAGCTTCTGTCTATATCGGCACTGTCATCGGTGCAGGGTTTGCAACGGGAAAAGAGATCGTTGAGTTTTTTTCAAAATACGGCGCTGGAGGAATTGTTGGAATTATTTGTTCTGCCGTTTTATTTGTTTGGCTGGGAACGAAAATGATGTTGATCGGAAGACGCATTAATGCATCTTCGTATTTGCAGTTGAACCAATTTTTGTTTGGGACGTTGTCAGCTTATGTAGTCAACGGCTTGATGTTTATGATGCTGATTGGCATCACATCGGTCATGCTGTCGGGGGCGGGGGCGATTTTTGAAGAGCAACTGTCGCTTTCAAAGCAATTTGGAATTTTTTTAACGATTGTGCTTTCCATTGCTGTGATTTCGTTTGGAGTCAAAGGGCTGTCTTCCGTCAATCTATTGGTTGTTCCGCTTTTTATTTTGTTTAGCCTGATCATCTCCATTGAAGCCATCATTAGGGGTGATTTTATCGATTTATCGTTGGATGGAGTGTTTCAACCAGTCAAATCAAGCTTTTTATATGTTTCTTTTAATCTCTCTCTTGCTCAGGCTGTACTTGTTCCGCTCGCAAACGCAATAAAGGATGAAAGCGCCATTAAATTGGGCGGAGTTGTAGGCGGTCTCGGATTAAGCTTCATTTTATTTTCCAGCTATTTCTCTCTTCTGCATTTGCCGGACGCCGGGCTTTTTGAAATCCCAATGGCTGAAATTGTCAAGCAGCTGTTTTCAGGCTTTTATTACATATACATCCTTGTTATTTTTGGAGAAATATTTTCATCGTTGATCGGTAATCTGTATGGTTTGGAACGGCAATTATCATCGGAAAAGCCTTTGGCAAAAATCGCTGGTGTCATTTTCATCCTATTATTATGTTATTTAGTCAGCCTGATAGGATACGGAAAGCTTATTTCCACGCTTTATCCGCTGTTCGGGTATATGAGCATTGCCTTTTTCATATTATTAATGTTCAAAAAAATTCCAGACGATAACAAATCATGATAAAATAGTAGGGAAATGAAGGAGGAGTTTATTTGGATAAAATCGCGGTCATTTCTGATATACATGGGAATATTCCAGCGTTGTCGTCTGTATTGAAAGATATAAGCTTGCGAAATGTAGATCGAATTTTTTGTTTAGGAGATCTTGTCGGAAAAGGACCTGAATCAAAAGAAGCGATCGATATCGTCCGCAGCTCCTGCGATTTTGTTTTAAAAGGAAACTGGGACGAGCTGATTACAAGGGAAGATGTAAACGATGTCGTTCGCTGGCATCAAAATCAGTTGTCGCAAGAAGACATAGAATATTTGCGTAGCCTCCCGTTTTCCATTGATTTTTATATGAGCGGCCGCCGGCTGCGGCTTTTTCATGCATCCCCTTTCAGCGTCTGGATAAGGGTACAGCCTTGGGATTCGATTGAAAAAAGATTGTCCATGTTTGAAAACAGCGTTGAAACCGGTTTGGGAACGAAGGAGCCGGATGTTGTCGGATACGGTGATGTTCATAATGCCTTTATACAGCATTTATCCGGCAAAACGCTTTTTAATGCAGGCAGTGTCGGTAATCCGCTGGACCTGCCCGAAGCATCCTACTGCATTTTGGAAGGCATGTTCAACTCGGAGAAAAGGGCTCCTTTTTCGATTCAGCACATACGTGTTCCATATGATATTGACCTTGCCATTCAATTAGCTAGAAAAAAAGAAATGCCGGAACTAAAAGAGTATATTCAGGAATTAACGACCTCACGCTACAGAGGCTTGGAAAAGGCATGATGCGGAGGTAAAAGTAAAATTATTGTAGGCAAAAATTAGCGCCTTCATTTAATGAGAACTCTGATTGCTCATTAAATGAAAGGGAAAGTGTGGCAGTAATATGAGAAAGTGCGGCTGCTCCTGGTAGAATGATCATGGACTACATTTAGATAAAAAATTGCCCACAAACGCTCGGCTCAATCCTGTTTTTTGAAAAAAGAAGATTTTTTTTACCAAGAGAGTACCCTGAAAAAAGTGATTTCGCTATCAAAAATAGCGATTAAAAAAGTTGCCCACAAAGTCTTGAGTGACTCCAGTCGGAGCATGCCGTTTGCATAACCAATTCTGTATGATATAATAAGATACAACTTGAATAAAAATCCGTTTCGAAAGAACGGGAGAGGTTCTAGCACACCCTCTATAAAAAACTAAGGAAAACTATATCCTTGGGATATAGTTTTTTCAATGTTTGCGAAAGGTTTAGAAGTTGAATAGATTTATGATGATTTCGAAAGGCTTCTGAACAGCTTGCTTCCGCCACTGTAGCAGAAAAAGTCAGTTTCTGTTTAAGCTAGGCAGTGTGAATGGCTTTCTTTTTTCAGAAAGGAGCGTTTTCAAATGGATAATAAGAAAGCGGTCGTTGTGTTTAGCGGAGGACAAGACAGTACAACTTGTTTGTTTTGGGCGAAGAAACAATTTGATGAGGTGACCGCTGTCACGTTTCATTATAATCAGCGGCATGCACAGGAAATTGAAGCAGCGAAAAACATTGCGAACGAAGCCGGCATACCTCATTATGTGCTGGACATGTCCTTATTAAATCAAATGGCGCCGAATGCATTAACGCGTTCAAATATGGAAATTGAACAAAAGGAAGGAGAGCTTCCCAACACTTTTGTTCCGGGGAGGAATTTAGTTTTTTTGACATTTGCCGCCATTTTGGCGAAACAACTGGGAGCGAAACATATTGTGACAGGTGTATGTGAAACGGATTTCAGCGGCTATCCTGACTGCCGGGACGTGTTCGTAAAATCCTGCAATGTAACGATTAATTTAGCGATGGAAGAGGAGTTTGTGATTCACACGCCGCTTATGTGGATCAATAAAGCGGAAACGTGGAAGTTTGCCGATGAATTAGGGGTGTTCGATATCATTCGCGAAAAAACGTTGACGTGCTATAACGGCATTATTGGCGACGGATGCGGCGAATGTCCTGCTTGCTTATTGAGAAAAAGGGGATTGGAACAATATTTGGCTGAAAAAGGAGCTAATACGTGATGCTTCATCAATTTTATCCGCAAGTTTTTCATAGTTATAGTTATGAGCTGAATAAAGATATGCAAATATCTGCTGCACACTACATCCCGCATGAAAAAGCGGGGAAATGCGCCCGTGTACATGGCCACACGTATTTCGTCAATCTCACTATTTGCGGTGATCAGCTTGATGATTCAGGATTCCTTGTGAATTTTCAGCATTTAAAAAAATGGGTTCATGATCGATTTGACCATACGCTGCTCAATGACCATACGGATGTATTCAATGGTCAAAACAGCGAAGACTTTCCAACGACAGAAGTGGTTGCGCGGAAAATTTGGGAAATTGTCCAGGATCATTTAAATGTACTCCCGAATAAACCGAAATGCTTGCAGGTGTTTGTCAGAGAAACGCCGACAAGCTATGTTGTGTACCGCCCGAAAAGGGAGATGAAATAATGAAAAAAATACCGGTCATCGAGATTTTTGGACCAACCATTCAAGGGGAAGGAATGGTGATCGGACAAAAAACAATGTTTGTCCGAACGGCCGGTTGCGACTATTCATGCAGCTGGTGTGATTCAGCTTTTACGTGGAACGGTTCAGCAAACGATGAAATTAAACAAATGACAGCAGCGGAAATTTTGGACGATCTTATTGAGCTTGGCGGCGATCGCTTCAATCACGTCACCATTTCGGGCGGAAATCCGGCATTGATTAGAGGATTGGATGAATTGATTATCCTTTTAAGGGAGCAAGGATTTCGCACTGCACTGGAGACACAGGGAAGTCGTTATCAAGATTGGTTTTTACTAATCGATGATTTAACTCTTTCTCCCAAGCCTCCTAGTTCAGGGATGAAAACGAACTTTACTGTGCTTGATGACATTATGAAGCGGCTGATCGATGGCGGACGGAAAGACAATGTTAGTCTAAAAGTTGTTGTTTTTAATGAGGAAGATTTTGATTACGCGAAAAACGTCCACCTTCGCTATCCAAATATTTCATTTTATTTGCAGCCTGGAAATGATCAAGTAAACGAACAAAATGATCACATCCTGAGAAATCAGCTTTTAGAAAAATTAGAATGGCTGATCGAATTGACTGTTCAATCAAAAGAAATGAACGATGCTCGAGTTTTGCCGCAGCTTCATGCACTTGTTTGGGGAAACAAGCGCGGAGTGTAAATGAATAGGAAAGGATGAAAAAAGATGGCTGGAAGAAAAGATGATGAATTGAAAGATCTGACGCTGTTAGGCAACAAAAATACAAAATATTTATTTGAATACAGCCCAGAAGTGTTGGAAGTATTCGATAATAAACATCCAGACCGCGATTATTTCGTGAAGTTCAATTGTCCGGAGTTTACCAGCTTGTGTCAATAAGGGCACACTTCAGTGGCGACACTGTCGGATAAACCTTGTGAATTCAGGGGAAGAGGATAATGGAGTAAAAAGCGGAAATGGCAATTGTGATCGAATAAAAGAAAAACATGTTCTTGTCTCTTATTCCCATTATCTTTCCAACCCTGAGCCAAGCCTCAAATTTAAGGGAATCTTCTTCTTAAATTTGAGGAAGGTGCAGAGACTATCGAAATCACTCCAGCATGAAGCGAGTAAGAGTAGTGTTGGAGGAAGAGAGTAGAGTACACCAAGATGACAGCATATATTATCTTGGTGGAAGCGCAAGGGTTCTTATTCAATATCGCAGTTGAATAAGAATATGATATAGTCCACCTGTTTGTGAAAAACAGAGGCCAATCACCGGACAACCGGACTTCGCGACCATTTATATCAGCTATATTCCAGACAAAAAATGTGTGGAAAGCAAGTCGCTGAAGCTTTATTTGTTCAGCTTCCGCAACCACGGCGATTTCCATGAGGACTGTGTTAATATTATCATGAATGATTTAATCAAGATCATGGAGCCCCGCTACATCGAAGTATGGGGAAAATTTACGCCGCGCGGCGGTATTTCTATTGATCCTTATGTCAATTGGGGACGTCCTGGAACAAAATACGAGAAAATGGCGGAGTATCGTATGATGAACCATGATTTGTACCCGGAAAAAGTGGACAACCGATAAAGCAAGTCGCTTGAGGAGTTTTTTTGATAAAAGAACCTGCCGAAACTTGCGTTAATTGTAAAAAATTCTTGAAATGGCACTAAACTCTTTGATATAAGAAAAAGTAAAACGGAGCATTCAATTCTCCGTTTTACTTTCCGACAATTTTATAGTTTTTATGATTAACTACTGTTTTTTGTTCCAGATCCATTTCCCGAAAGTTTTCCATGTACGTAAGATCGACGATGACGGAATTTTCATTTACTTTTTCGACAATTCCTTTGAGACCGTCTTTAAATTCAATAACATCTCCAACTTCAGCAATTTTCATTTGTTCTCTCCTTTTTTATGGATTTTCAAATATTTTGCATGATTTCTTTAGAATTGTAAAGTTTTTTTGGACAATCGCAAAAAAATAGGTAAAAAGTTTCCATTGCTCGGTAGACTGTTTTTCATAGAAAAGGAGATGGTCGAGTTGACAAATCAAGAGATACAAGACATTTTAAACAAGCTTCGTGATGGAGAACTGGAAGAATATTGTGTATCAAAGGAAGATTTTATGGCGTTTCGCAAAGTGCTGATCGAAAGGGAAGATTTTAAACATTTTCATGGAACAGCAAAACGCGGTGGCAGCATTGTTTACCGATATACAAAAGATCCAAGAAGCTGACCGATGTCAGCTTCTTAATTTTTGGCACATCTTCCCCTTAAAAACTGCTATTAAAGACTGTTCACTGTTCTTCCCGTGCCTTTACGGCATATTTCTTCAATTTTTTTAATGCTCCTTTTCTCCAATTTTTTACTTTGTTGACTGTGACATTTAGCTCCTCTGCAATTTCCTTCTGAGTTTTTCCTTCAAAAAAATACATGGTAAACCAAATTCGTTGAGCATCTGATAAAGCGGGGGCAATCCGTTCATATAAATCTCTTGCTTCAATGTCTGTATATGGAAAAAATTCCAATTTAGCAGCTATTATGTCATTCGCATGAAGAACATGCCTTTCTTTATATGTTTGTTTTTTCCTTAATTCTGTCATGAGCGAGCCTTTTATCGTTGCATAAGCATAAGTGGCAAACCGTCCTTTCTGTTCGTCATAATTGATGCTTGCTTTCCAGAGGGCGATCGCTGCTATTTGAAAAAACTCGTCTTGGTCTGTATAAATATTTAAAGTTTTCATAATGTGAAAAATTAAAGGGCGAAAAGCAGTTAGCATCTCCTCAAATGATTGATTCTTTTCCACGTGTGCGCATCCTTTCAAAGAGCGCGCTCTTTTTTTTTCCGCGGTAATACAATCGTAAACGGTGTAAATCATTTGAGCGAATCATCATGATTTAGATGATACGCGTCCAATTGTCTGGGAAATTCAATTTTCTATATAGGAAAATACAATTATTTCGTTTCAGCCTCCTCCGTTTTCACCATTTTCCTCCTTATTTCTATAGAAGAAATTTAATTGAATAAATAAAAAGATGGCTTGAAAAAATAATGGAAAGAGGTGGGATGAATGAGCCGAATGTATAAGCAAAATTGGAAAAGAAAAGATTCAATTGAAAAATTGTTTGCTGTCTTCCGCAGTTCTACTGATTTTATTCAATATGACGTCAATACAAGCCATATCAAATATTGGATTTCATATTTTGAAACGTTAGTGGATGTAAATATATTAAATGAAAACATTTTAAAGCCGATTCACTCAAAATATTGGCAGTCATTAGAAGAACTAAAAAACATTTTACCGGTCAAAGATATTTTTTTAACCATTGATACGGATTTAATGAAGGAAAAGCTTTTGGAAGGCTTTGTTATGATTTCGCTAAGCGAATATGGATCTCCGTGCTTGCTCGTTAATGCAAAATTAAACAAAGCTAGAGAAGTTACACTCCCGGAAGTGGAATTTACGGTCATCGGTCCGAAAGAGGCGTTTGTTGAGTCCATTGAATCCAATATTAATTTAATTCGAAAACGATTGCCGATTGAAGAGCTGCGCATTCGGACTTTAAAAATTGGCAGGCTGACGCAAACGAGATTAGCGATCATCTATATAGAAGGCATAGCGGATGAGGAAAATGTATTTACGGTTTGGCAAAGAATTTCTAATATCCAAATTGATCAAGTGAATGATAGTTCGTACATTACGGAAATGATCTCTGACAATCATAATTCTCCCTTTCCTCAGCTGTTGGATACGGAAAGACCGGACCGTGTAGTTTCCATTTTGGCGGAAGGGAAAATAGCGGTCATTGTGGACGGCTCTCCCCATGTATTAATCGGTCCGACAACTCTTGTCGAATTTTTCGCATCGTTTGAAGATTATTTTTTAAATTGGATTTTGTCTTCCTTTTTCCGTATTATCCGCCTGTTTGCTGTCTCCTTTTCCATATTGGCAACACCGATTTATGTAGCTGTTTTAAATTATCATTATGAGTTAATTCCAACTGATTTACTAAACAATTTTGTCACATCCAGAAGGGAGGTCCCAGTTCCGCCTTTTTTAGAGGCGCTGTTTTTGGAAGGAACGATCGAATTGCTGCGTGAGGCGGGCGCCCGGCTGCCGACAAAGGTTGGACAAACGATCGGCATCGTCGGGGGGATTGTAATCGGAACAGCTAGTGTGGAAGCAGGTTTAACAAGCAATATTTTGCTCATCATTGTAGCGCTTGCTGCATTAGCATCATTTACAACACCTGTCTATAAAATGGGCAATACGATCAGGCTTTTGCGTTTTCCATTTCTCATGTTTGCCGAAATGTACGGTCTTTTAGGAATCGTTTTATGCTTTTGTTTTTTAGCGACCCATCTTTTACGATTAACTTCTCTCGGACGTCCTTTTTTGGAACCAATCTATCCTCCGAGAATTTCCGATTTAAAGGATGCATTCCTGCGTATGCCGTTTTCAATGATGAATGAACGTCCGAAACAGCTGCGGACGGAGCAGCCGAAGCGAATGGATGAAGAGAAATCGAGGGAAAATAAAGATATTGATGAATAACAGCGGAAGAGGAGGAATCCAACTTGGCGCAAATAGCAGAACGTCATAAAGTTTCCGCACCGCTCGTTTTTTATTTAGTGCACAGCACTCAATTCGGCATCGGTGTATTAGGTTTTCAAAAAAATGTCGTCAAGTATGCGGGACATGATTCATGGATTTCAGTTATTTTGATCGGTCTTATTGTTCATCTGTACATTTGGATGATCTATCAAATTTTGAAACGTTCAAGCGGAAGCTTAATGACACTGCAGCACGATTTGTTTGGAAAATGGGTCGGCAATGGATTGAACATTGTCTGGATCATCTATTTTTTTCTTGGAAGCTGCGCCATATTAATAGGATATATTGAAATTTTGAAGGTGTGGATGTTTGAAGATTTAAATATTTGGATTTATACCGCGATTTTTATGGGATTGCTTTATTACATTTTTAACGGTGGATTTCGGGTAGTAACCGGATTTGCTTTTTTTGGAGTGGTTCTGCCGCTTTGGATTTTTCTTACATTTTTAATTTTCCCGACTCGTTTTGCAGATCTTCAGCACCTCTTGCTAATTATGGATCATTCACCTCAGGAAATTTTCATGGGAACGATGCAGATGGTCATAACTGTTATTGGGTTTGAAACTCTTTTTTTGTATTACCCCTTTGTCAAAAATATTGACAAATCCCAAAAATGGGCTCATATTGGAAGTTTATTTACAACCTGTTCCTATATCATCATCATGATTGTTTCGATCGTTTATTATTCTGCGGAAGAAGAAATATTGCGCAATAAATGGGCGACGCTAGCGATGTGGAAAATTGTTGAACTTCCTTTTGTTGAAAGATTCGAATATATCGGTATTGCTTCCTGGTCTCTCGTCATCTTGCCGAATATTTGCGTCATGTTGTGGAGCGCCAAAAGAGGTATAACAGAAATTTTTGGAATAACAGAAAAGAAGGCAATCATTTCTGTTCTGGTCGTCATGTTTTTTATAGTCAATGTCATTGTTGATAAAGAAGATATTCAATTATTAAATAAGATCATCAATACGTATGCTCTTGGTATTGTATTTTGCTATATTCCGGTTTTATACCTCATTACGTTTGTACGGGATTTATGGAAAAGGAGAACATAAACATGTGGAAAATTCTCTCCTTCATTATGTTGTTCATGCTGATGCTTTATGGATGTCTGGATAAAGAAATTATTGATGATGTCAATTTAGTGATGGTTATTGGATACGATGTCGGCGAAGGCAATAAAATTAAAGGAACCATTGTTGCTCCTGAATATAAAAAGGAGCAGCCGGTCGACAGCAAGGTGATGACGGTCGAATCAGATTTAAGCAGGGATCTGATTTCCGATTTGCAAAAGGAGTCGCCAGCCCCTCTAGTTTATGGAAAATTGCAATTTGCTCTTTACAGTGAAGACGTAGCAAAACAGGGAATTGAAAAATATGTCGACTCGCTTGAACGAGATGCAAGCGTCGGTTCAAAGGTTATTTTAGCGGTCTGCAAAGGTGAAGCGAAAAATTTGCTGGAAGGAAAATATGGACAACAGGGGACTGCCACGTACTTTCGTAATTTAGTGGAGCATAATATGCACCGGGAAAATTTGCCGATTATCAATTTACACACATATTTGCGCAACTTTCGCATGAAAGGAAAAGACCCTTCTTTACCTTTATTAGAAAAGAAAAACGACCATGTCAAAATAACTGGACTTGCCTTGTTTCAAAAGGACAAAATGGTTGGCGAAATCGAAAATGATCAGCTTTTTTATTTTAAGCTTCTTTCCGATCGATATGTTAAAGGAATTCATACGATCACAATGGATGATGGAAATAAAGCATCTATAGAAAGCATCCGTTCGAAAAGAAGAGCGAACATCGATGAAAAAAATCCGTTCCATTTAACGATAGAGCTGGAAATTGAAGGGTATCTACGCGAATATTCGGAAGGGACTGTTCGTCCGGAAATCTTAAAAAAAGCTGAAAAAGCGTTTGAAAAGGAAATTGTGAAGAACAGTATGGAGATGATCGATATGTTTAAAGAGAAAAACATTGATCCGGTTGGATTAGGAGAAGAAATTTTAAGCCATGCGAGAGGTTTAAGAAAAGTGAAAAATTGGAGGGATATTTATTCAAAGATGGAAGTCGATGTGCATGCGGATGTAAAAATTACTGAAACTGGTGTGGTGCAATAATTCTAAATATTTGATTGCTTCGTTTTGCCAATGAAACGAGAAACCGAAATAACAAAGGCTGACTAAAAATTTTCCTCCCTCTTCCGATCCTCTGTCATGTTTTTGAACTTGTCTCATATGCATGAAATAAGAAAAGAGGGAGGAAAAATGAAAACTTTTTTTAAGGGAGCTCTGCTTTTAATCGTTGCTTCGTTTCTAGGGGAATGCTTTGATTTTATGATTAACATGGTATTGACGCGGGAACTTGGTGAAGAAGGCATCGGCCACTATATGTCGATCATGCCTATTATGTTTTTCATTATCGTGTTAGCAAGCTTTGAATTGCCGATATCTATTTCAAAATATGTGGCGGAAACTGAAAAGCCGTACCATTGGCCAATGTTGAAATATGCTTTTCGCCTAACTTTGTGGATCAGCATTTGCTTCAGCTTAATTGTTTTTTTGCTGTTTCCTGCTCTTCCGCCGCTAAAAAGCTATCATCCTTCCGTTACGGTTTTATTTGTACTGCTTGTTCCGATGATTTCTTTTTCCTCTATTGCTAGAGGCTATTTAATGGGCACGCAGCAAATGGGGAAAATTGCATTTGCAAATGGATTTCGCAAGCTTGTTCAGCTTATTCTGCTCATTTTGCTGTTCAACCTGTTTGAATTTTCTCCTGAAATGTCTGTCATTGCAGGGTTAAGCTCATTTATTGCAAGCGAAGCCGTTATTGTTCTTTATTTGCTTACCGTTTATGTCTATCAGGCGCAAGAACTAAAAAAAAGCACGCTCGCTTCATCCAAAACAGCTTTGATCCGGCGGAGTTTATTTCGTGTCTCTGTTCCAACGACAATTTTGCGCATTTTTCATTCTATGACACATGCGATTCAGCCGTTTTTAATCAAATATGCATTAATGGCAGCAGGTGTTTCGGAGGTTGGAGCGACAGAACAGTTCGGTCTGCTTTCCGGAGTTGCGATGACGATCGGCTTTTTTCCAGCGTTTATCGCTCATGCACTGTTAACGATTTTGATCCCAACTGTATCAGAAGCGTTTGCTAAAGGAAACCAGGAACTTTTAAAGAAGCTTTTGCAGCAATCGCTCGGAATGACAATGCTTTACGGAATACCTGCGATTGTGATTATGTTTGCTTTTGCTGAGCCGCTTACAAGTTTGTTTGTCAACGGAACTACTGCAACACTTTTTTTAAAGCTTTTATGGCCGTACTTTTTTACCCACTTTTTGATCATTCCGCTGCAAGCGTATTTGATCGGTCTGAATTTAATAAAGGATGCTTTGTTTCATACGGTTTGGGCGCATTTTATCTCGTTTGTCGTCATCTTTTTGCTTGGATCGCAGCCAGAATGGCAAATGTCAGGAGTTATTATCGGGCTCAATGCAGGAGGATTGCTGCAATTGTTAATGCATTATATGACAATATGCCAAAAAATCGGCATTGGCTATTGGTCGCTGAAGGAAAAACGTGTTCATTAAGATTTTCCGGGTTGTCTCTACTGTGATCTATCGCAGCAATAAATTATGAAATAGCGAAAGTCATCATTTTTCCATCATTGAATGGAAAAAAATAGTGCTCTCATGAAGGGGGAAGCGTTTTGAAAAAAACAGCTGCCTTGCTTTTTCATTTTCTGCTTATATCATGTGTGTTTTTTGGATGTCAAGAGAGCGATTTGAAACAAGAAAATGCACCGAGCAAAACAACCATGAAAGAAATAATAACGAAAGAAAAATCGAAAGTGTCCGCTAACAATTTTGTTTTGCCAACAACTGACGGCAAGATGGTAAAACTTTCGGATTTTAAAGGGAAAAAGGTCGTGATCAATTTTTGGACGACGTGGTGCCCTCCATGTAAGGAAGAATTGCCTGAGCTTCAACGTTTTTATGAACAAGCGGATTCTGAGCACGTCGCGTTTTTAGGAATTAACATTACTTCAGAAGAAGGGGGAAAAGAAGAAGTAAAGTCTTTTTTATCAAAGAGCGGATTTAGTTTTCCTGTGCTTTTTGATGAAAAAGGCGAAGTCATGAAATTATACAAGGTTATGGTCATTCCCACTACTTTTATAATCGATGAACAAGGACAGGTGTTTAAAAAAATCATTGGTCCCGTAACAACCGAACAATTAAAACGTTTAACCGATTTGTAAAGCACAGCGAAGCTTCTGTGCTTTTTCTTTTTTAAAAAATAGAATTTTAATGCTTAACATATGAATCGACCGATTTTCCAACCTGCGTTTTTGATCTGTAAAAAACCGTGATTGAGAATGATAATAATTATTAATATTAATTATTAATTTAAAATTAATATAATTATTACTTGAAAAAAATAATTGTTGATATATAATATACATATAGATATTGATATTTTAATAGTTTTTTTACTAGTCGCCAAGAATAGCATATGGAATTCAATAGAAGTGAAGCTGAATTTTATTCTCAGTTAGGAGGTTGTAAGTGAGAATGGAAGCAAAGATGTTTCATAATACGGAATTATTTCAAGGGTTGAAACAGCATGTTGAAATGATTGCGGCCATTGTGTCAGGTGTTCTCATTTTTTTCGCTTGGCTGCTTAGCATAGATGATTTCAACATCATATCAACGATTTTATTTATTTTCGCATTCGTTATTGGGGGATTTGCCAAAGCTAAAGAGGGAATTGAAGAAACGATCCGCGAAGGCAAGTTGAATGTAGAGCTGCTGATGGTTTTTGCTGCTATCGGTTCGGCAATCATCGGCCATTGGCTTGAAGGAGCGATTTTAATTTTTATTTTTGCCCTAAGCGGCGCATTAGAAACGTATACAATGAACAAAACAAACAAGGAGATCTCTTCATTGATGGAATTGCAGCCTGAAGAAGCGCTGCTTTTAGTAGATGGACGGGAAGAAAAAGTGCATGTTTCCACTTTATCGATTGGAGATTTGATCATTGTGAAGCCCGGGGACCGCATTCCGGTGGATGGCCAACTCATAAATGGTCATACGACAGTGGATGAATCAGCTATAACGGGCGAATCCATCCCGGTTGAGAAAGAGCCTGGAAGTGAAGTGTATGCAGGGACTGTAAACGTAAATGGATCGATCACCGTTCGCGTAACGAAAAAAGCATCGGAAACGCTTTTTCAAAAAATTATTGAACTGGTGCAAAACGCCCAATCTGAAAAATCTCCGTCCCAGCAATTTATTGAAAAATTTGAAGGAACGTATGTAAAAGGTGTGCTTATTGCAGTGGCTGTTTTGATGTTTGCTCCTCCATTTTTATTAGGCTGGAGCTTTCAGGAAACTTTTTACAGATCGATGGTGTTTATGGTAGTGGCTTCCCCGTGCGCGCTCGTCGCCTCGATCATGCCGGCGACGTTATCCGCTATTTCTAACGGGGCAAGAAACGGCATTTTGTTTAAAGGGGGCGTACATTTAGAGCGTCTTAATAAAATTCGGGCGGTCGCGTTTGATAAAACGGGAACTTTGACAAAAGGCGAGCCGATCGTCACGGACGTAATCGTACGCCCAGACATCGATAAAACAGAGCTGCTACAAGCAGTTTATAATATTGAGCGGCAATCCTCCCATCCTCTTGCCAAAGCTATTACAGCTTATATTCAGGAAAATGTAAAAGGACTGAAAGATGAATGGGTATCAGTGGATGAACATTCAGGGTTTGGAGTTTCTGCTTCTTGGAACGGGCAGAAAATATTCGTTGGGAAAGCTGCGTTTGTCGGAAAAGAAGAGGCTGAACAATTTCAAAACTCTGTTTCCAAGAAATTATACAAACAAGGGAAAACGGTTGTTTATGTTAAAGACGAAAAAGGAATTGCCGCAAGCATCGCTTTAAAAGATGTACTTAGACCTGATATGAAAAATTTGATGGATGAATTGAAAAGCAAAGGCATCTATACGGTGATGCTGACGGGCGATACGAAAGCGTCAGCTGAAGCCATTGCTAAAGAGGCATCCGTTGATGAATTTCACGGTGAATGTCTGCCTGAAAGCAAAGTTGACCGAATAAAGCAGTTGAATAAACAATTCGGCGTAACGGCGATGATCGGCGACGGTATCAATGACGCACCAGCTTTAAAAACAGCATCTGTCGGTATAGCAATGGGGGAGGGAACGGATGTTGCTTTGGAAACAGCAGATGTTGTATTAATGAAAAACGATTTAACGAAATTGATCAAAGCGATCGAATTGTCGCAAAAAATGAACAAAATTGTGAAACAAAATATTGCCTTTTCTCTATCGGTCATCGCCCTTCTCATATGTGCTAATTTCCTTCAAGTCATTGACTTGCCGTTCGGAGTCATTGGCCATGAAGGAAGCACCATACTTGTCATTTTAAATGGATTGCGGCTATTAAGATCATAAATAAGAAGAATAACAAGGCGGATTAAGCTATATGATCCGCCTTTTATTTTCTTTTAAAAAGTCATTTGGTTCAGAGTCATCGGGTCGTTTCGTTACAATTATGTATGCAGCTACAATAAAAATGAATCCAACCACCCACCCGATTACCGAACTGTAATAATACACATCAATTAACATCATGCCGATTATGGGTGACGAAAATGCCGCCAAGCAGAGGATCGGGACGATATTTCTTTTGATAAATGTCACAAAAAATACACTCCTTAACTCCCCCGATTGCTTTACCATTATTATTATACTAGAATGGTTTTATTTATAAAATATTCCGAGAAAAATGTAAACAACATTTAAAATAACTTTGAAGGTGAAAAATCCTCCACATTTCTTATTGATATGAATGTTCTTTTCGCTTAAAATGATATTTCATTGAATGGACACAATAGAGAGGAAGAACATCATGTGGAGAAAATGGATTGTTTTATTTTTTGGTTTGCTTGCATTATTTTTCGGATGGGAGCTTTGGCAAAAAGATGATTCAGCCGTAAACAATCGGTTGGAAGCCAAAGTAATTGATGTCGTCGATGGTGATACGATGAAAGTCATCGTCAACAATAAAAAAGAAACAATCCGACTTCTTCTTGTCGATACTCCTGAATCTGTACACCCAACGAAGCCTGTGCAGCCATTTGCAATCGAAGCAAGCAATTTTGCAAAAGAAATGCTGTCAGACAAAAAAGTTGAATTAGAGCTTGGCGTTAGAGAACGTGACAAGTATGGAAGATTACTTGTTTATTTATATATAAACGGACAAATGTTTAATGAAATGCTGCTTGAAAACGGGCTAGCCCGCGTCGCATACGTTCATCAGCCAAATACAAAATATGTAGACCGTTTTTTAGATGTTCAAAAAAAAGCCCAGCACAAAGAAATCGGAATCTGGAGTATAGAAAACTATGTTACAAACGATGGATTTAATGATAAGATTGGACAAGACGACAAAAAAGAGGGCTGCGACATAAAAGGAAACATTAATTCAAAAGGTGAAAAAATATACCATATGCCTGGCAGCAGGCACTATTATATAACAAAACCAGAAATGATGTTTTGTACAGAGGAGGAAGCAAAAGAAGCCGGATTTCGAAAAGCTGAATAACGAGAAAATCATTTAAGCGGGAAAATTTTTTGATATAATACATTTTATAAAACATGAGATGGCAGCAATTATTGAACTGCATAATGAGGTGATGGAATGAAACGAATAGCTGTATTAACGTCTGGCGGAGATTCTCCGGGGATGAATGCTGCAATACGTGCAGTTGTAAGAAAAGGGATATTTCATGGGTTGGAAGTTTATGGAGTATACCATGGATATCAAGGATTAATTAACGGTGACATAAAAAAATTAGAGCTTGGCTCTGTAGGGGACATTATTCACCGCGGCGGCACGATTCTCCAATCGTCGCGCTCTGAACAATTTAAAACAGAAGAAGGACAGCTTCTTGCGATTCAACAATTAAAATCATTTGAAATTGAAGGTCTTGTTGTAATTGGCGGAGACGGGTCATACCGAGGGGCTTTGAAGCTGACGGAAAAAGGCTTCCCTTGCATTGGATTGCCTGGAACGATCGATAACGATATTCCAGGAACAGATTTCACGATCGGATTTGATACAGCTCTGAATACGGTTGTAAGGGCAATGGACCAAATTAGGGACACAGCGCAATCCCATGAGCGGATTTTTATAATCGAAGTGATGGGGCGGCATGCTGGTGATATAGCGCTTTGGGCAGGAGTAGCTGGAGGCGCTGAAACGATCTTAATCCCTGAAAGATCGTTTGACTTAGATGATATTGTCAAGCGGTTGGAGCATGGTGTTGAACGCGGGAAAAAACATTCCATTATTGCGTTAGCTGAAGGAGTTATGAGCGCATCAAAACTTGCCGATATTTTAAAGGAAAAATACGGCATTGAGACGCGAGTATCGGTATTAGGGCATATTCAGCGCGGCGGCTCTCCAACTGGATTTGATAGAGTTCTTGCTTCCAGAATGGGAGCGAGAGCAGTTGAGCTTCTGTTAGAAGGAAAAGGCGGAAGAGCAGTCGGAATACAGAAAAACCAAATCGTTGATCATGATATTGAAGAGATATTGAAAGAAAAGAGCGAACCAATCGGAGAATTATATACGTTGTCAAAACAGCTTTCTATTTAAAAAGAGCGGACACCGCTCTTTTATTTTTTCATCCGTTCCGTTTTGTGATACACAATAGTTTTGCATTTACGAAGTCTCCTTTTTTAATGGGGTTTGACCACTTTCATAATAAAAGAGAGCACTTCGTAAATGCTTTTTTAATTTTGATGAAATTCATTACTCTAAAATTTAGTTTTATCCAAATAAAATATTGACGAAACCAAAGAGATTCCGTTTATTGGAAATGGTCAAAACGGCATCAACAGCCGTTGTCTGCAGCGACAGGGCTCCGTTTTCATTTCTTTTTTCACCTTTTTACATATTTGCTGCCCCTTTTTTTTCATTTCTTTATATAAAGAAGGTGAAAGGAGGTGCGAGCAAATGGCTGAGGTTCAACCGGTCAAATCACAATTGCGTCTTGTTTTTGAAGAAGGTTTTGATCATTCCGGCAAGCCGCTGTATCGCTATAAAAATTACAGCAATATTAAAACGTCAGCTAGTGCAGATGATTTGCTTAGAGCAGCCCAAGCAATTGCCAGTCTTCAAAAAATGCCGCTTGCCAAAGTGGAACGAAACGATACGCATCAAATTAATGCATAAGTAATCTGGGGGTGAAAAAATGTCTAAATCGCTCGATCTTCTTTTTGCCAATATGGAAGGAAAGACAGTCAGAATTAATGTTGATGAACCTAAGGATTCATTAACAGCAGAGCAAATTGGTCAAGCTATGGAAACAATCATTCAATCAAATGTTTTTACTTCTTCTGGGGGTTCGCTCGTTTCAAAAAAAGGAGCCAGAATTATTGAGCAAACGGTGACAGAATATACGATGAGCTGACGGAAGCGGCCTGTTTCCGGTTCGGGAACAGGCCGGATTTCAGATGCCATAAAGGGAGGGATTGGTTTGCACGATTGGCTGTCGTTTATCAGCGATGTCGGTTTTCCTATTGTTGTGACGCTCTATTTGCTTCACCGGATTGAAGGCAAGCTTGATGACCTAAACCATTCGATTCAAATGATCCCGGTTTATTTGACACAAAAAGAAAATTAATCTCTCTCGATTGATAGCAATCAAACTGTAAAAAGTTTGGTTGCTATATTTTTTTAATGTAATGTAAAAAAAATGAAATAATTTATATTTTTCCTTGTTTTACTAATCTCCATATTGGAATGATCGCTTTGATTTCAGAAAAACCTTTTGATATTAAACCTTTTGTAACAAGGAAATAATCTGTATGTATAGACCTTTACATGTTTTTTTGATAGTATAAATGGCAGACTAAACGAATGGAGTTAGTGGAAGGTGGAAGTTTATCAAAATTTAAAAAAGGGTGAACGGGGAGCATGGATTAGCATTGCAGCCTATATTTTGTTGACCGTTGTAAAGATAGCGGTCGGATATTTTTTTCATTCGGAAGCTTTAATGGCTGACGGACTGAACAACGGGACTGATGTAATTGCTTCGATCGCGGTTTTAGTCGGATTAAAAATATCGCAGCGTCCTCCTGACCAAGATCATCACTATGGACATTTTCGGGCAGAAACCATTGCGTCTTTAATTGCATCATTGATTATGGTCATGGTTGGTTTTGAAGTTCTTACTGAAGGAGCAAAATCAATCATAAACCCGAAAACAGAATCACCTGATTTGATCGCGGCATGGACGGCTATCGGCTCAGCAATCGTCATGTTTTCCGTTTATTTATTTAATGTAAGACTTGCGAAAAAAATAAAAAGTCAAGCGCTCATGGCAGCAGCTATGGACAATCGATCCGATGCATATGTCAGTGTCGGAACATTCCTAGGGATTTTGGCGGCGCAATTTCATATCGCATGGATGGACACAGTTGTTGCGATGATCATCGGAGTGCTTATTTGCAAAACTGCTTGGGATATCTTCAAAGAAGCGGTTCATTCCTTAACGGACGGATTTTCAGAGAAGGAGTTAGACAAATATAAAGAAACAATTAACAATATACCCGGGGTTCAATCGCTTGAAGATATTAAAGCCAGATATGTCGGAAGCACCGTATATGTTGATGTTGTCATTAAAGTTCATTCTAATTTAAATGTCGTTGAAAGCCATGCGATTTGTGATGAAGTGGAAAGAAGGCTGACGGAAGAATTTAATATTACGAACGTACATGTGCATATAGAACCTTTAAAAGGCGACAGTTGAAAAAAACGGACTCTTCATTTTTGGAAAGGAAAGTATGAACTGCCGAGAAAGATGAAAAAACTAAATTTTCTATTTCCATTTTAGATGCCTCACCCCCAGTCTTAGGTGTTCGATTGTAAATTTTTTCTTGCTTTTGCTGAGTGCAAAATGCATTGACCTCCCCGTTCTTTTTTTGTACGATTATATAGATTTCTGGTAAAGGAGCGTCTTTTTAAACATGGGGTCCTTTAAAGTAAAAAAGGTGTTGAATAATAATGTATTAATAGCTGGCCACGACACCTTTCAGGAAGTCGTCTTGATTGGAAAAGGAATCGGTTTCGAAAAAAAAAGGGGGGAGCTGATTTCCAACGAAACAGTTGAAAAGATATTTGTGCTGAAAAACGAACAAGAACAGGAACAATATAAAAAACTTCTTCCTTATACAAACGAGAAGATGATAGAAGTTGTTTCAGACTGTATTGCCCACATTTCAAAGAAAGTCGGACTTCCTCTGAATGAACATATTCATATAGCTTTAACAGACCATATTACGTTCGCAATTAAGAGGATCGAGCAGGGGATGGACATCAAAAACCCTTTTTTATCAGAGACTGAAGTGCTTTATCCGAAAGAATATAATATTGCTAGTGAAGTGGTGTCCATTATTGAAGATAAGCTGAAAATCAAGCTGCCCAAAGGTGAGATCGGTTTCATCGCTCTCCACATTCACAGCGCCATAACGCATAAATCAATTTCTGAAGTGAACCGCCATTCTCAGCTTATTGCTCAGTTAATCGAAGTTGCAGAAGATTCCTTAAACATCCAGCTTGATAAAGAAAGCTTTAATTATTTGCGGCTTGTAAGGCATCTTCAGGCAACAATTGAAAGGGTTCTCAAAGAGGAAAAAACGGAAGAACCAGAAGAATTAGCTTTATTGTTGAAAAAAAAATGTCCTCTATGCTATAATGTTGCATGGAAAATGATTAAAATGATGCAGCAAGTATTGAAAAAACAAATTGATGAAGCAGAAGCTGTTTATTTAACGATGCATTTATATCGAATAGCAAAAAAAGAATAAATTTTGCGCACGTGTTACTGATTCGATCAGGCATGAGTGAGCAAGGTGTACTGTATAGGGATTTGTTTTCGTACAGTTGACGCCTTGTTTCACCATGCCTTTTTTGTTTTTTCTAAACATCGATTATTCTTGCTGCATTTGTCAAATGATAATTATAAGGAGGTCATGTTATGTTTAAATCAATTTTCGGTGTTTTACAAAAAATAGGACGCGCGCTTATGCTGCCGGTAGCGCTTCTTCCTGCAGCAGGTATTTTGCTTGCATTTGGTAATGCTATGCAAAATCCGGATTTAACAGATAGAATTCCTGCTTTAACGAACGACTGGATCGTGCTTATCGCAAGCGTCATGGAGCAAGCTGGGCAAATTGTATTCACCAACCTGCCGTTGTTATTTGCAGTCGGCGTTGCGATCGGTCTTGCAAACGGCGATGGAGTTGCAGGGATTGCAGCAGTCATCGGCTACTTAATTATGAATGTTACAATGAACGGTATTTTAACAGGTTTGGGTCAAATGCCTAAAGATATTAGTTCTGATCCAGCGTTTGCAAACGTTCTCGGAATTGAGACTTTGCAAACAGGTGTGTTTGGCGGGATCATAGTAGGTATCATAGCTGCTTATATGTACAACAAATATTATAAAATTGAGCTTCCGCAATATTTAGGATTTTTTGCCGGAAAGCGGTTTGTTCCAATTGTGACAGCTGCGTCCGCTGTTCTATTAGGGATTGCGATGTACTTTATTTGGCCGCCGATCCAAGGGGCATTAAACCAGTTTTCTCAAGGAATACTTGAGACGAACAAAACGCTCGCCGCTTTTATTTTCGGTGTGATTGAACGTTCATTGATTCCGTTTGGATTACATCATATTTTCTATGCTCCTTTTTGGTATGAATTTGGTTCTTATGTAAACGAAGCAGGGCACGTTGTTCGCGGCGATCAGGCCATTTTCTTTGCCCAAATCAAGGACGGTGTGGAATTGACAGCTGGAACGTTTATGACAGGTAAATTTCCGTTTATGATGTTCGGTCTCCCTGCCGCAGCACTCGCTATTTATCACGAAGCCAAACCCGAGAATAAAAAAGTGGTCGCAGGGATTATGGGTTCTGCCGCGTTGACATCGTTTTTAACAGGAATTACAGAACCGATTGAATTCAGCTTTTTGTTTGTAGCACCGCTTTTGTTTGCGATTCATGCGATATTTGCAGGACTATCCTTTATGGTCATGCATATTTTACATGTTAAAATTGGAATGACTTTTTCAGGCGGAGTGATCGACTTTATATTATTTGGCGTCCTTCCGAATCGAACAGCTTGGTGGCTCGTTATCCCAGTTGGGCTTGTATTTGCGGTCATTTACTATTTCGGTTTCCGATTTGCCATCCGAAAATTCAACCTGAAAACTCCTGGACGGGAAGATGCAAGTGTTGAAACGTCTGATGATGAGCAGGAGAGCGAAAAAGCCGGAGATCTTCCATATAACATTTTAGAGGCGCTTGGCGGAAATGAAAATATTCAGCACCTTGATGCATGTATCACAAGGCTGCGCGTATCTGTTCATGATCAAAAGAAAGTTGATAAAGAACGCTTGAAAAAGCTCGGCGCTTCAGGTGTTTTAGAAGTGGGCAACAACATCCAGGCAATTTTTGGCCCTAAATCGGACAATTTAAAAACTCAAATACAAGACATCATGAATGGAAGAACTCCAAGAGCAGAAAAAGTTCATTCTCCAGAGCAGGAAGTTAAAGAACAAGTGGAAAATGTTATGCCGGAAGAATTACAAAGCGAAAGCTTAACATTTTCATCGCCTATGACAGGTACTCTTCATCCGATTACAGAAGTACCGGATCAAGTATTCTCTGGAAAAATGATGGGAGATGGGATTGCTATTGTACCTGAAGAAGGTATCGTCGTCTCTCCTGTTAACGGTAAAGTGTTAAATGTATTTCCAACGAAACATGCTATTAGCTTGCAGTCTGATTCTGGCCATGAAATATTGATCCATTTTGGTATTGATACAGTAAAATTGAAAGGAAAAGGATTTGACATTTTCGTTTCAGAAGGCGATACTGTAAAATTGGGTGACAAACTTCTTGAAGTGGATCTTGAATATGTTAAAAATCATTCTCCTTCTATTATGACGCCGATTGTCTTCACTAATTTAAAAGAAGGTGAAGCAATTGAATTGAAAAAAGTAGGCAAAGTAAACAAGGGCGAAGAAAACATTATTGCCATTCGGTAGCAGTTAGTAAACCGGCCTTGTTTAAATCGGACAAGGCTGGTTTCACAAATAATTGATTATCAGCTTGCACAACTCGACATGCACTGATAAAATTTTTAAAGAAAATAGCAGAAAGGATTTGATGCAAATGGCTGAAAAAACATTCAACATTACCGCTGACACAGGAATTCACGCAAGACCTGCGACTATATTAGTGCAAACGGCAAGCAAATTTGAAGCCGACATTAATTTGGAATACAATGGAAAAACAGTAAACTTAAAATCTATTATGGGAGTTATGTCATTAGGTATTCCAAAAGGAGCAACCATTAAAGTTACAGCATCAGGTGCTGATGAAAATGATGCACTTCAAGCGATTGAAGAGACAATCAAAAAAGAAGGGTTAGGCGAATAATGATACAGCTATCTGGGATTGCAGCATCAAACGGTATCGCTATTGCGAAGGCATACCGTCTAGAAGAGCCGGATTTAACCGTATCAAAAAAAGAAATACAAAATATTCGAGCAGAAATTGAGCGTTTTGAACAATCTGTCGAAAGCGCCAAAGCAGAGCTCGAGGTAATTAAAAACAGCACAGAAGAAAGGCTTGGTGCGGATAAAGCAGCGATTTTTGAAGCGCATTTGCTCGTTTTGAACGATCCTGAGCTGTTAAATCCAGTCAAAGAGAAAATCGAAAACGAAGCTGTAAACGCTGAATTTGCAATGAGGGAAACAGCTGATCAATTTATTGCGATGTTCGAAGCGATGGAAAATGAGTATATGCGCGAGCGAGCAGCGGATATTCGGGATGTCACGAAAAGGGTTATAGCCCATTTATTAGGCGTTCAAATCCCAAATCCAAGTTTAATTAATGAAGAAGTCATTATTGTTGCAGAAGATTTAACACCCTCTGATACTGCGCAATTAAACAAAAATTTTGTTAAAGCATTTACAACTGATATTGGAGGAAGAACATCCCATTCTGCGATCATGGCTCGTTCTATGGAAATCCCTGCTGTTGTCGGAACAAAGGAAGCTACCGCCAAAATTGAAAGCGGTGCTTTAGTCATTGTTGATGGGATTGAAGGACAAGTAATCATAAATCCAAGTGAAGATTGTATTGCCGAATATGAAAAGAAAAGAGAAAAATATGAAGAGCAAAAAGCGGAATGGGCTAAATTAAAAGACGAGCCGACGTTGTCGAAGGATGGACATCGTGTCGAGCTTGCCGCTAATATTGGCACGCCTAATGACGTACAAGGTGTTCTTGACAACGGCGGTGAAGGAATAGGTCTCTACCGTACGGAATTTTTATACATGGGACGAGACCAAATGCCTACAGAAGAAGAACAATTTGAAGCATATAAAACAGTTCTTGAGAGAATGGAAGGAAAACCTGTTGTTGTCCGTACATTGGATATCGGCGGGGACAAAGAGCTTCCTTACTTGAATCTTCCAAAGGAGCTGAATCCTTTTCTTGGATTCCGCGCCATCCGCCTTTGTTTAGAAAAGCAAGATATTTTTCGGACACAGCTTAAAGCGCTGCTTCGCGCAAGCAAATATGGAAACTTAAAAATCATGTTTCCAATGATTGCGACAATCGATGAATTCCATCAAGCGAAAGCTATTCTGCTCGAAGAAAAAGAAAAACTTGTTCAAGCAGGTATTGAAGTAGCTGATGATATCGAAGTTGGAATAATGGTTGAAATTCCATCAACTGCTGTTATGGCGGATCAATTTGCCAAAGTGGTTGATTTCTTCAGCATTGGAACAAATGATTTAATTCAATATACAATGGCAGCAGACCGGATGAATGAACGGGTTTCATATTTGTATCAACCGTATAATCCGGCCATCCTCCGATTAATTTCCATTGTGATCGATGCAGCTCATAAAGAAGGAAAATGGGTTGGAATGTGCGGAGAAATGGCAGGAGACCCGATTGCTATACCGCTTCTGCTTGGACTTGGATTAGATGAATTTTCCATGAGCGCAACATCTATTTTACCTGCGCGTTCACAAATTAAAAAGCTTTCAAAACAGGAAGCAGAAAGCTTTAAAGAAAAAGTTCTTTCTATGCAAACAACGGAAGAAGTCGTTTCTTTTGTTAAAAAAACGTTCCAAATATAAAAGGTACGGAGCCGATCAGTTTCATCTGAATCGGCTCCTTTTGTGCGCCCGGCATGTACATGAACTATAGGGTGTAAGTCCCGAACCCCGAAGACAGAAGTAGAGGTTAGCCAAGAGCAAGGGTGTCCGTGGTGACGCGGAATCTGAAGGAAGCTGGAGGCAAAACACCGGTCCGAGGAACACGAACCTCATATAAGGCTAGGTATGATTGAGTGAGTTTGCGAAACAAAACAAAGCTCTTTCTGTCGAAGGTCATATCGAGTAAATGAGGCGGATAGATGGTGTGAAAGTGCATGTACTTACCCGGGGAGATCTGGCTGGCACGCCAAGTAACCTTGGTAACCTATCTAGTGATAGATAACTGAACAGTCAGAAGTCAGCAGAAGTCATAGTACTCTTTCAAGCTCGAGATGGAAGAGGAAGGACTGAACAATTAAGGAGAACGAATCGCTAGGCGTTCACCTTCTGTGTGGAAGCAGACAATCCGATAGGACTTACTTGAAGGAGGAAGTGGTGAATCCCACGGGGGACTTCAAGAGGGTGGAGCAGAAGATGGCACAAATAGAAGAATTCGTTCACGTGGAGAGGATATCAATGTTGATGGAAATGATTTTGTCACGGGAAAATCTCCTGGCGGCACTGAAACGAGTCGAACAGAATAAAGGAGGTCACGGAGTAGATGGCATGTCCGTAAAAGACCTACGAAGACACCTCTACGAAAATTGGGACTCCATTCGACAGTCGTTGAGAGAAGGAACCTACAAGCCCTTACCCGTCCGTCGAGTCGAAATCCCGAAACCGAACGGTGGAGTAAGACTTCTAGGGATCCCTACCGTGACGGATCGTTTCATCCAACAAGCGATTGCCCAAGTGTTGACGAAAATCTTTGATCCGACCTTCTCGAACCATAGCTATGGTTTCCGACCAGGTAGAAGGGGACATGATGCGGTTAGGGAAGCAAAGGGTTATATCAAAGAAGGATATCGTTGGGTAGTCGATATAGACCTAGAGAAATTCTTTGACAAGGTGAATCACGACAAACTGATGGGGATCTTGGCGAAAACGATCAAAGATCGAATTCTACTGAAGGTAATTCGCCGGTATCTTCAATCAGGCGTGATGATCAATGGAGTGGTAATGGAAACGGACATGGGAACGCCTCAAGGCGGCCCGCTTAGTCCACTTTTATCAAACATCATGCTTCATGAATTGGATAAAGAGCTTGAGAAACGTGGACATAAGTTTGTTCGGTATGCGGATGACTGTAACATCTATGTGAAAACAAAGAAAGCAGGAATTCGTGTCATGAACTCCATTACGAACTTTATAGAGAAGGAGTTAAAGCTCAAGGTAAATAAAGAGAAATCGGCGGTAGACCGTCCTTGGAAACGGAAGTTTCTCGGTTTCAGCTTCACACTCAATAAGACTCCAAAGGTACGGATTGCGAACGAAAGTGTGAAACGTTTGAAGAACAAGATCCGTGAAATTACATCAAGGTCGAAACCGTATCCAATGGAGAAAAGGATTGAGAAACTGAATAAGTATTTAATGGGATGGTGCGGATATTTTGCCTTGGCAGAAACACCAAGTAAGTTCAAAGAATTTGATGAATGGATTAGACGAAGGCTTCGGATGTGTTTGTGGAAAGAATGGAAAACCCCGAAAACAAGAATTCGGAAACTCAGAGGATTAGAAGTTCCAAGCCATAAAGCATTCGAATGGGGCAATACACGCAAGAAATATTGGCGGATTGCCTGCAGTCCCATCCTACACAAAACCCTCGACAACTCCTATTGGAAGCGTCGAGGGTTAAGAAGTCTATTCGAAAGATATCAAGCACTACGTCATACTTAATTGAACCGCCGTATACCGAACGGTACGTACGGTGGTGTGAGAGGTCGGGGGTTAGTCACCCCCTCCTACTCGATTTTGATGAGCCGATTTATTTACGGAAGGTGAATATAAAAGAATTTCGGCTCTAAGTAAAATGGAATATGAAAAACGCAGAGCATCAGCATTTTTTGATTTTACATCCGCTTTATTATCCCGATAAAGTCCATCAAAATATAAAAATGATTTGCAGCGAGCGTATAGCTAATTTGATGCAAACGATAGAAAGCAAAACACAGCAGCTGCAGTTCATAAAAAGCTTTTTGTAGTTTGAGCAACTAAAACGACGGGGTATCACGATATAAATTAGGAAAGTTTGCAAATGCAAAAATTTGAAGCCCTCGATATCCGAATCTCTTCTTGTTACTTTCCTCCAATTTGCTAAAACTTTTTTTCTTTTTCACAGCCGGCACCGCTACGGCGGTATCTTTTTTTAGAAGAAACACATGCAGCCTATGCTTTTTTTATGCAAGATCGCTCCCAAAAACAAAGCCAATTGGAAATATGAAAAAGATAATTAGTTTCATTTTGTAAAAAGATAAATCAGATTGCCGATATATACATTAGAAAACGTATAAGTTTTCTTAATTATTTTTATTAAATAAAGATTTATGTAGGAGATGGAACAAATGTTTAAAAAGCTTCAGTGGAAATTGACAGCGCTCATCACCATATTGTTAATTTTTTCACTTTTGGTTGTTTTTTTCACGTCTGATTATTTTGTTCAAAAGAACATTAAATCAGATGCGTTTCATACGGGGCAATCGATTGTTAAGCAAGCGAAAAAGAACCTGCTTTTACAGATGCAGGAATATGAAAGAATTTTGCTGCTTTTCAGCAATGAACCGGAAATCGCACAGTTGCTTGAAAAAAATGACGATCAATCTTTACAGTCCGTAAAGGAAACGTTTCAATCATTTTTAAGCGCTAATCAATTGGTCCGGTCTGTCTATGTAGCCAACACTAAGACTCTTGTTGCTGCAGAACCTGAGTTAAACTTAAAGGAAGATTTGATAATCAATTCACGACCTTGGTATAAAAGCGCTGTAACAAGTCCAAACTTTGTTTCGTGGTCAGAGCCTTATCGTGATGGGGAAAAAGGAGAATATGTTGTTACCGCCTCAAAGGCCATTACAAAGGATGGGGTGTTGCTTGGCGTTATTGGAATTGATATTAATTTAACAACGTTTAATGAATTTGTTAAGCAAGTGGAAGCTGGCTTTGGAGGGTATACATTCCTGCTTGATAGAAATGGAGTTGCCATCGCTCATCCGAAAATGACCGGAAAAAATTTATATAAAAACAACGGTCTTATGGCAGCGATTAAAAACCAAAAACGTGGTATAGCTTCTATAAAAGAAAATGGAAAAGATTCAACCATTATTTTTGAAACGATCACGGAACTAAATTGGAAAATCGGTGTAGTCTATTCGGATGCAAATCTGGAGCAAACAGCCCGCACAATCCGGAGCATTAACGTTTCCATTATTATTGCTGCATTGATTGTGGCATTTTTCATCACTAGTTTTGTTTCGAGAAGCATTTCAAAGCCGATTTTGCTTTTGGCTAAAAACGCCGACAAAATGGCTGAAGGGGATTTATCCGGAACATTAACAGTGAAAAATAAAGATGAAATCGGGAAATTGGCTAATAGCTTTACGAAGATGACCGATAACATCCGACAAATTCTCCTCGATCTGGACGGATCCGTGAAGGAGCTGCAGCAATCTGCTCAAACATTAAACGTGGTTTCGGAAGAAGCTACTGCGTCAAGTGAGGAAATTTCCGTTGCAATTGAGGAAATTGCAAAAGGCTCAGGTGAGCAGGCAAACAGTACGGAAATTATAAACGGACAAATCAAACAATTAGAAGATTGTATTCAACAAGTAAACAATGATGTAAAAAATGTCGAAAATTTATCTTACGAATCACAAAATGCCAGCTATAATGGTTTAGAAAAGCTAAATGAGCTTCAAATAAAATCAAATGAGGCTGACAAAGAATCTGAGATGGTCCAATCCGTACTACAAAATCTTGTAGATCGAGTTGAAAAAATTTCTGATATCGTGTCGACCATTTCCAAAATTTCAGATCAGACGAACTTGCTCGCTTTAAATGCAAGTATTGAAGCAGCAAGAGCAGGTGAATCAGGTAAAGGATTTGCCGTTGTCGCTGAGGAAGTAAGAAACCTTGCTGAACAATCGGCAAAAGCGACAGAAAACATTAAAAATATGATTGAAGGAATCCAAATTGAAACGAAAAATGCCTACGATGCAATGAGTCGTTCGAAGAAAATTCATGAAGAACAAAACAAAGCTGTTCAAGTGACGGGCAATGCGTTTCATGAAATTGCAATTAAAATGGAAGATTTGCTTAATGCCATTAAATCAACATTAAATGCGATCGATCGGATGAATGAGCAAAAAGAAACAGTCGTCGAATCGATTGAAAATATTTCTGCAGTAACCCAGCAGCTAGCTGCCTCTGCGGAAGAAGTCAGTGCAACAACGAACGAGCAAGTCAAAGCATTCTCAATGGTTGCGGAAAAAGCGGAATCGTTAAGCGAAGAAAGCAACCGCTTAAAAGGCTTAGTAGAACGCTTTAAGTTATAAAAAATATGCAGGGGGTGTCTAATAAGTCGTTTTTACGGCTTATTGACGCCCCCATTAATGTTTTAGAACGTTGATATATCGGTGTTTATGATTTTTTGTTTTCAATAGGGATTTGACTTTCTGGACAGCTCCTTCTTCATTTTTGATTTGAATGCAATTCACCTAGATGAGCAGGCAGATAAGAAAATCATAACAGTTGATGTCAAGAAAAAGCATGGGTTTAAAGCTCCCTTTGAAATTTGAATTTTGGACATACTACTGCGTGAAAGAAGACAAGCTTAAACGCACCTTCGCAAGCCGCCTTTGACAGTGTTGAGCAAACAAAAGAAGCTCTATGCCGTTTAAAAATTCAGAATGGGAGTAAAACGAAAGTTCCCACATTTTGATAAGATCATGATAAGATGAAAGAAAAGGTGAAAGGATGGAATGTCAATGGATTTCGGTTTCAAAGGTAAAACAGCACTTGTTTTGGCATCAAGTCAAGGATTAGGTAAAGCGATTGCAACAAGGCTTGTGGAAGAAGGAGCCGACGTGATGATCACAAGCCGAAATGAAGAAAAGCTAATAGACGTGGCAAATCAATTAAATGCGCTTGGAAAAGGAAAAGCAGCCTTTATTAAAACAGACATTACTTCAAAAGAGGAAATTAGCAGGCTAGTTAATCAGACAATAAAAGAGTTTGGCAAAATTGATTTACTCGTTAACAACGCTGGCGGTCCCCCTGCAGGAGGATTTGAGCAAATGACTGATGAAGATTGGCAAAATGCTTTTGAATTAAACTTGCTCAGCTATATCCGTACCATTCGCGAGATTCTTCCGCATATGAAACAAAGAGGAGGGAAAATCGTAAATATTGCCTCTTCTTCCGTGAAGGAGCCGATCCCGGGTTTAATTTTATCCAACACGTTTCGCTTAGGAATTGTGGGGCTGACGAAAACGTTAGCAACAGAATTTGCAAAGTACAATATTTTAATTAACACGGCGTCACCCGGCAGAATTGCAACAGAACGGATTGATCAATTGGAAGAATGGAATGCAGCGAAGCTCGGTATTCCGAAAGAAGAGATCAAGAACAAATATTTGGAAGCGATTCCTCTCAATCGCTACGGAGAACCGAATGAATTTGCGAACTATGTGCTGTTTCTTCTGTCTGACTTGAATACATATATGACTGGACAAACCTTTTTGATTGACGGCGGTTTAGTAAAGTCCATTTAATCGGGTGTGCACTGAAAGCTGAAATGCAAGCGTTTCATAGCAGAACAGTTTCATTACTAAGCCGTATACACTGAAATGGGGAAAGGGTGAACAATATGTCAAAAAAAACAATCGGTTTTATTGGGCTTGGAGTAATGGGAAAAAGCATGGCACGTCATTTGCTTGAAGCGGGTTATCCGCTTACGGTTTATACCCGGACAAAAGAAAAGGCCGAAGATTTGATCAATCAAGGTGCTGCTTGGAAAGAATCGATCAAAGATCTCGCAAAAGATGCGAATGTTATTATCACGATGGTTGGTTTCCCGAAAGATGTTGAAGAAGTTTATTTTAGTGAACATGGAATTTTAGCCAATGCCTATCCAGGAGCCATATGTATTGACATGACAACGACAAAACCATCGCTTGCCGAAAAAATATACGAAAAATCAAAGGAAAAAGGCATTTCCTTTTTAGATGCACCTGTTTCAGGAGGAGATGTCGGCGCAAAAAATGGAACGCTATCGATTATGGTCGGAGGAGATCAAGAGACGTTCGATGAATGTTTTGAAATTTTTGAGAAAATGGGAAAAAATATTGTTTATCAAGGAAAAGCTGGTGCGGGGCAGCATACAAAAATGTGCAACCAAATTGCGATTGCTGCCGGCATCATTAGTGTTTGTGAATCGCTTGCCTACGCTGTTCGGGCGGGGCTGGATCCAGATAAGGTGTTGAAAAGCATTTCCTCCGGGGCTGCTGGAAGCTGGTCTTTGTCGAACTATGCGCCGAGAATGCTTTCGAATCAATTTGAGCCTGGATTTTATGTCAAGCACTTTATAAAAGATATGGACATTGCTTTAGAGGAAGCAAGAAGAATGGAATTAGACGTACCAGGGCTTGAGCTTGCGAGAAGCTTGTATGAAAAACTGGCTGAAATGGGAGAAGAAAATAGCGGAATACATGCATTATATAAGCTGTGGAAAAAATAAAAACGCACATCATTCTTTCAAGTCACACAATTTTAGTCAGCTTCTTCTTTTTCAGCCAATTTATTTTCAAAAAAAGGGGCTGTCCAAAAAGTCAGGGTAACTGACTTTTTGGAGCCCCTCATTTTTCACTTTTAAAAAAAATGCACAAAAAAATCGTCCTTTCTAGTAAAATGAAGTTACCACACAACATTACAGAAAGGACGATTTTTTATGAGCAATCAAATGATTACTCGTGAAAATTATAACACACAAATGACACTTCCTCTAGATGGAAAAGAAGAAAAAACTCCTGCCAAAAGAAATTTAGCCCCTACTTTCAAACCATATGACAACCGTCAAGTTCAAATGATTTATGATATTGAATCTCTTATACCCGAACATCACGTGGCACGTGTCGTGGACGAAATGGTGGAGGCGATACCAGATAAACAATTGTTTTCTCATTATAAAGGCGGCGGCAGAAGTTCCTATCATCCCAAAATGATGCTGAAAATCATTCTGTATGCTTATTCTCAAAAGGTTTATTCCTGCCGAGGAATCGAAAAACTCGTTAAAGAAAATATTCCTGCCATGTGGCTTTCAGCGATGCAACAACCAGATTTTCGCACCATTAATGAGTTCCGAGGGGAACGGATGAAAGCTTTCATGGATGAGCTCTTTGAAGTCATGATTCTCAAATTGATAAAAGAACATTACATCACGATGGAAAACTACTTTTTGGATGGCACTAAGATCGAAGCCAATGCCAATAAGTATTCTTTTGTGTGGAAAAAATCCACTTTGAAATTCGAAGAGAAATTAAAAGAAAAAATCCAAGAAACACTAAAGCACATTCATGAATTAACCCAATTAGAAGCCGGAACAGGGCAAAAGGAAAGCGATCAACATACAGAGATCACCGAACAAAACCTGGAGGAAACCGCAAAAGAAATAGAAGAAAAAGTTGAAACGCTAACGGAAGAAATCGAAAAGGAGACCGATACATCCATTCGGAAAGAGAAGCGAAAAAAACGCAGTCAATTAAAGAAATCGGTGAAACAAATTCGGGAAGATTTCCTGCCCCGAATGGCAAGATACAAAGAACAAAAGGAAATGTTCGGTGACCGTAACAGCTACTCGAAAACAGACAAAGACGCAACCTTCATGCGCATGAAAGAAGACCATATGAAAAACGGTCAGCTCAAGCCCGGATACAACGTGCAAATGGGGACAGAGAATCAGTTTATCTTGTTTTATACTATTCATCAACGACCGACCGATACACGTTGCTTTATCCCACATATGGAGAAGCTAGCCTCCAGTTCATTACCGATGCCCCAAACAGTTATTGCGGATGCAGGCTATGGTAGTGAAGAAAACTATGTATATGCAGTTGGTGATGAGAAAGAGCCCCGTTTTGAGTTTCTAATTCCTTATGGGAGCTATGTAAAAGAACAAACACGTACATACAAAAAAGACATTAAAAATGCCAAAAACTGGACCTATTGTGAAGAGGATGATTGTTTTATTTGCCCGAATGGAAGGAGAGTAACGTTTAAAAAATACCAAAACAAAAAGAATCCATCTGGCTATGAACAAAGCTTCAAAATATACGAATGTGAAGATTGTACCGATTGCCCATTGAAAGCGAAATGCACAAAAGCGAAAGGCAACCGACAAGTTCACTGGAATCCCATCTTCGAAGAAATGAAAGCAAAGGCCAAAACAGCCCTTGAATGTGAAGAGAAAGCCGCTATCTACGCTCGACGCAAAGTCGAGGCAGAAAGTGTGTTCGGTCACATCAAGGGCAATCGGTCGTTCCGCAGATTTTCTTTGCGGGGCCTCGACAAGGTACATGTTGAGTTTGGGATTGTGGCATTAGCCCACAACATACTGAAAGTAGCCGGCATCCGCCAGCTACTTTCAGATAAAAATCGAAAAAATATAAAAGCAAGTGGAGAGAAACGAATTGTTTTTCTCCACTTGCTTCATTTTAGGGACTTATCGGACAGCCCCCTTTTGAACAGTTGAAATGAGTGAACTGTCCAATCTATTATTTTCCAATAAACATTTGTGTCCAGTAATTTCCATTTTCTACGTAACCAACGCCGATATGAGTAAAGTTAGGATTTAAAATGTTTTGTCTGTGGCCAGAGCTGTTCATCCAAGCATTAACAACTTCTTCAGGAGTACGCTGCCCCATTGCAATATTTTCCCCTGCTGTTCTGAAGGAAATGCCGAACTTTTTCATCATGTCAAATGGAGATCCGTAAGTCGGGCTTGTGTGGGAAAAATATTTGTTTCTTTGCATATCTAAAGATTTTTCACGAGCTACCTTGCTTAAAGCTTCATCTAAAACAAGAGGCTTTAAACCTTGTTTTTGCCGCTCAGCATTTGTTAGTTCAACTACTTTTTTCTCAAATGCATTTACGGATGAAGCGGTTTGTGATTGTTTTGGTGTTTGGTTGTTGGTTGCTTTGTCATTGGCAGATGGTGCTGGCTGAGTTGTTTTTTGAGTAGTTTGGGCTGGTTTTTTCACAGCTTGCTTGTTCGCAGGCTGGTTTGTGTTTCTTTTAATTGCTTCTTTTATAGCATTATTTGCTTCTATGCTTGGATTTTGTAAACAGTTGTTTAATAGATTTTGCAATTCTTTTGAATCAGCTGATTGAATGAGCTGTTTCAATTGATCTTCGTTTATATGATAAGGTCCGAAAGTTTGTACGTAGCTTTTGATTTGAACTGGTTGGTTTTGAATTTCAGCTGCATTGGCATTTGTGCCGGCGCCTGCAGTGAAAATGGCGGCAGCTGCTGCAATAGAAGCAATAATAGATTTCTTCATGCGTTTTCTACCTCCTTGAAATTTGTTCATGTAATTTACGAAACTATCATAACATGCGTTTTTTGTCATATTTTTGTCTATTCCTTCCATTGACAAATAATAGATTTTAAGTTTATAAACATTATCATGTAATTGTTGAAATTATAGGGTTCCAACCGAGGGAATATATGATATACTTCCTTCAAGAAGTGACAAAATTAAGCAAAATGTCTATAAATTGATAAGAATTAGGGGTTGACAATCTGTATAGAAAACAAAACTTTGTAATGTATGTTACAATATATTTACAAGTTCATGAGTCGACTGAAACATGATTTATATTAGAAAAGAAAGGAAGATTCCTTCGTGAAAAAAGAAGCGGAAACAACTCCTTCTGAGACAAAACGGCAAAGGAAAGCGAGAATTTTTCGTATCAATTTTTTCTTTTTTATCGTTTTTCTTTTATTTGCCGCACTTGTCGTCCGCCTTGGCATCGTTCAAATTGTTCAGGGTGAAGAATATGCGAAAGAAGTCAGCCGGACAGAAGTGAATGTTGCGCAATATCCTGCACCAAGAGGAAAAATGTTTGACCGAAACGGGAGAATCGTTGTAGACAACAAAAATGTTCCTGCTGTGACCTATACGGTGGAGAAGACGACCAAAACGAAAGACAAGCTGGAAACAGCAAAAAAATTAGCACAGCTGATTGATCTCGACACATCTTTTCTAAGAGAAAGAGATTTGCGGGATTATTGGATAGCCAAAAATCCAAAAAAGGCAGAAAACTTATTGACGGAAAAAGAGAAAAAATTAGAACCTAAGGAAACATATCCACTTCAGGTTGAACGGGTTCCGGAAGAAGAAATTAAAAAAATCGAGAAGGATCCAAAAGAATTGGAGCTTGCCGCTCTATATACGAAATTTTCATCCGGATATACGTATGAGCCGCAGATTGTCGCAACGAACTTAAGCCAAGAAGAAGTTTCAAGGGTTGCGGAACAGCTGGAAAATCTTCCGGGTGTCGATGTCATCACAGATTGGGAAAGGGTGTACCCTTATGATGACGTATTTAAAACGATTTTAGGGAAAATCTCATCTCCAAAAGAAGGGATACCAGAAGACAATAAATCATTTTTTGTAGCTCGAGGCTATGCCCGAAATGAACGAGTTGGAAAAAGCTATTTGGAGCAGCAATATGAGGATTATCTAAACCCAAGAAAAGCAAAAGTTCAATATATATCTGATAAAGATGGAAATACGATTTCACAAAAGGAAATTGATGACGGCAGAAGAGGATTCGATTTAAAACTTTCCATCGATATCGAACTGCAAAAAAGAATTGAAAAAATTGTTGATCAGCAGATTAAAGCAGCAAGAGGACGTGGAAATTATTTAGTTGACCGCGCTTTCGTTGTCATGATGGATCCGTATAAAGGAGACGTTTTGGCGATGGTCGGACGAATGTACGATTCAGGAGAGATGTTGAACTTTGATTACGGTGCATTTGGGACGCAATATGAAATGGGTTCTACCGTTAAAGGTGCGACAGTTTTAGCAGGATATCAATTTGGTCTGAGACACGGAACCGTCTTTTATGACGCACCAATTCGTTTAAAAGGGACTCCGGAAAAATCTTCTTATCAAAATATGGGGGCTGTATCTGACCTAACAGCGTTGCAAAGAAGTTCAAACGTTTATATGTTCCATATCGCTATGAAAATTGCTGGTATACAATATTATCCGGGAAGAAGTTTTCCAGCTAAAGATGAAGATTTTCAAAAGATGCGGAATTACTATGCCCAATTTGGTTTAGGGGTTCCGACAGGGATTGATCTCCCGCAGGAGTCTGCAGGGCAGCAATCTGATCCTGGAATTGACAGAGGGAAATTGCTTGACCTTGCCATTGGTCAGTTTGATACGTACACACCGCTGCAAATGGCCCAATATGTTTCAACGATTGCAAATGGCGGATACCGTGTTAAGCCGCGGCTTGTAACAGAAATTCTTGAACCGACTGACGATGGGCTCGGACCGATTGCTCAAGAAATGCCGGTAAAAGTGTTAAACCGAATAAACAATACGGAAGAGGATATTCAACGCGTCCAACAAGGCTTTTATCTAGTGACGAATACTCGACGCGGAACAGCTTACGCTCAGTTACATGGATTAAATGTTGCGGGCAAAACCGGAACAGCGGAAACGACTTATTATGGTACGAAGCGCCAATACTGGGGGACAGACGTTTATAATTTAACATTTATCGGCTATTATCCTGCTAAAGATCCGCAGGTTGCTTTCAGTGTTGTCGTCCCTTGGACAAAAAGAACCGGAAGCGAAGATGTGAATAAACGTATAGCGAGAGATATTGTAAAAGCATACATCGATTTACAGGAAGAATACGCCGGAAATTCCAATGCAAAATCAAATGATGACGAGCAATAAAAAAATAAATTATATAGAAGGGCCGTTGCTTTTTAATGAGCGATGGCTTTTCTATTAGTTATCGAAAACCATTCATATAAATTGAACGATGCCGCATTCGCATAAAGATTTTTCGATAAATTGTTCGAAATTCGCACATGCCGCAAAAACCGCAAACTTTTGTCCTATCTGCATATCTCCGAATGGTGTGAAACCAGAAGGAAGCGCAAAAACCGCGCATGGCCGCAAAATCGGTAAAGCTCATACCACCTCTTGCATACCTCCGGTGCGTTGTTAAATCCAAAGAAAGCGCAAAGTCCGCAAAATAACCGAAAAATCCGCATAAGACAAAAAAAACTAGCCCTTTTTTGGCCAGTATTTTTTAAAATGTTGATACATACATATTTTTTATAGGGAAGGAAATGCAGTGGAAAAAGTCGAAAAAACATTTTAAATAGTAAGATTGACACATTTTTAGATGTTTAATTTGTAAAACTATATTAAAATTTTAGGTGGACAAAAAGTAGCAGGTCAATGAACAAGATAGACTTTTTCTTTCTGGAAAGGGTAGTAATAGGGGGGCCAGGGATGAGTCAACAAATACAAAAGGGTGTGCACAATCAAACAGAAATCATTTATTCGGTTATTTCTAATGAAGGCTATTTTGAATACATCTCCTCAAATTGTTTGAAAGTGCTCGGATATAAACAAAAAGAACTAATCGGTTCCAATCTTTCAGAATACTTGCATGTAGAAGATATAAATATATTTGAAAGCTTTTTATATCATGGAGATGCTTGTTCCTTCCGTTTTTTGCAGAAAAATGGATCCTATATTTGGATGAAAACGTCAGTTGATGTTATATACAATCATTTGAACAAGGATCAAAGAGAATTTGTCTTAAAGTTTGCTGTCACTTCGGCGGATGACAAGATAGATGAAGTTCCCAAAGAAGTAAATCCGATACGTGCTGACGGTGCTCTTGATTTTGTGCACGAGCTTCCGTGCCCGCTTATAATTTCAAAAAAAGGGAAAGTTCAATATGCTAATACGGCTGCTGTTAAGCTGCTTGTGGCGACTAGCAGTGAAGATATTGTTGGAAAAATGGTTTTCCAATTTATTGACAAAATGTTTCACGAATCTGTCCATGAAACGATTGAAAATCTTCACAAAGGAATTGATAGCGGAATTTTAGAACAAATTTGGACATCTTTGGACGGGAACAAGATCTATGTTGAGTTGAAGAGCGTGCTTATATCATATAAAGGCGAACAAGCAGAACTGCTTGTCATTACCGATATTTCATCCAAAAAAATATACCAAAGCATTTTGCAGCAAAGCAGGGAAAAGTATCAAAGGCTGATTCAAAATTCCATCGATACAATCGCAGTGATTCATAATGATAAATGGGTTTTTATGAATGAGTCGGGGATCAAACTTTTCGGTGCGCAAGATTATCCGGACGTATTGGGCAAAAGCATCTATCATTTTTTACACCCGGAATATCATCAGCATGTCAAAGATCAATTAGATGACATAACGAACGGAAGAACGGAAACAATCGTGACCAAGCAAAGCTGGTATACATATTCGAAAAAAATTGTCCATACCGAAATGGTTTGCATTCCGACAACATATTTTGGCGAACCGGCGGTACAAATCATTTTACGAGATTTGTCTGAACATAAACAAGCGGAGGAATTAATGATTCGCTCTGAAAAGCTTTCTGTTGCAGGGCAGCTGGCAGCAGGTATCGCCCACGAAATACGCAATCCGTTAACAGCAATAAAAGGTTTTTTACAGCTGATGCATGGTGAAATCGAAAAAGATAATCAATATTTTGAAATCATTTTTTCAGAGCTGAATCGAATTGAAATGATTTTGAGTGAATTGCTGATGCTTGCGAAACCGCAAGAAACGGTTTTTGAAAAAGCAAATGTCAAAACGATTTTACTCGAAGTTGTTACACTGCTGGAAACGGAAGCAATATTAAGAAATATTGTGATTGAGAAAAAATTTTCTGATGAGAATCAAGAAGTTGTTTGCGATAAAAACCAATTGAAGCAAGTTTTTATTAATCTCATTAAGAATGCAATTGAAGCAATGCCAAATGGAGGAACAGTGACAATTTCTACTAAATCGGAAAATTTTTCCATTGTGATTGAAATAAAAGATGAAGGAGAGGGGATACCGAAAGAGCTGCTAGAAAGATTAGGGGAGCCTTTTTTAACGACAAAAGAAAAAGGAACAGGTCTAGGATTAATGATCACATATAAAATTGTTGAAAATCATAAAGGCACGATCGATGTGTCGAGCAGCGAAAAAGGCACCGTTTTCACAATTAAGTTGCCAAAACAAAAAACAGTGCTTTAAAAGCGCACTGTTTTTCTATTTTCTTTTCAGTTGCACAAAATGCTCAAGCCTGTCCAAAGCTTTTTCCAGCTCTTTTGTCGAGTAAGCGTAAGAGATGCGGATAAACCCTTCTCCAAATTTGGAAAAAGCGCTCCCCGGGACGACCGCTACACCAGCCTTCTCAACCAGCTCCAAAGCAAAATCAAAAGAGCTTTGTCCAAATGATTGAATCGAAGGAAACAAATAAAAGGCTCCGCTTGGTTTAACAACCTCAAATCCCATTGCAACGAGACGACCGTATACGTACTCCAATCTTTTTTCATATTCTTTTTTCATTATTTGACCATCATGAAACCCTTCCGTTAAAGCGTTGTAAGCAGCTTTTTGAGAGATCGACGAAGCGCATGAAACATTATATTGATGCACTTTTAACATATGTTTTGTGATATCTTTCGGCGCAAAAAGAAATCCGATCCGCCATCCAGTCATGCTATGCGATTTGGAAAGTCCATTGACGACGATCGTCTGCTCCCGCAAAAAAGAAGCGATCGAGGTATGAGGTGCATCATACGTTAATTCACTGTAAATTTCATCCGCTAAAATAAAAATATCCTTCCCGCGAACGGCATCGGCAATCTCTATCAGCTCCTCTGCAGTGAATGTAACGCCTGTCGGATTGGACGGGTAAGGCAAAATTATGCATCGGGTTTTTTCTGTTATATTTTGTTTAATCAAATCCGCAGTTAATTTAAATTTGTTTTTTGTCGTATCAACATAAACGGGTATTGCTCCGCACAATTGAATAATTGGCTCATACCCCGGATAAACAGGACCTGGCAGCATTACCTCCGTCCCGGGCTCCAAAATCGTTCGAAGCGCTATATCAATCGCCTGGCTGGCCCCGATTGTAACAATCACTTCCGAACCAGGATCATAGGAGAGATGATATTTTTTATGTACAAATTGGCATGCTGCTTCTCTTACATCGATCAATCCTGCATTATGCGTATACGTTGTATAGTTGTCATCAATTGCCTGTTTTGCCGCTTCTTTTATATGTGAAGGCGTTGGGAAGTCAGGCTGGCCAATCGTTAGCGAAACGACATCGTCATAGTTGGAAACGATGTTAAAAAAAGCTCGAATGCCGGAAATCGCAATGTTTTTTACATTTTGGTTAATCAAATGTTCCATACAAATCACCTGCTTTAATAAGTGTCGTCTTATATTTTATCATGTTTGTCCCAAGCTTTTATTGGTAAACTAAATTTATGTCCAAAAAAATTTAGAAAGTGTGATGTCTATGATACGAACATTAGTCATTACAACTGATTTGGAAGCTAAATATGATGTGGCATTAAAAGAGATTCGAAAAAAGGAAGTTCTTTGGTACTGGGTCGATTTTTACAAGGCGACGGAAGATGAAATTAGATTGCTAGGGAAATTTTTTCATTTTCATCCTTTGTCCATTGAGGATTGTGTCGAAAATGTTGAACGGCCGAAAATAGATTTTTATGACTCTTATATGTTTGTTGTGTTGCACGGAATTCATCAACAGACGCTGGAACCGGAAGAGCTTGACTTATTTGTAAACGAAAAAGGAATCGTCACATTTCACAAAAATGCCATTCGAGATCTAAACAACATTTGGCTGAGAATCAAAAAAGACGATTCTTTAAAAAAAGGGCCTATGAAAATCATGCATCAATTGACTGATAAGCTCGTTGATGATTTTTTTCCGCCCGTGTACCATTTGGAAGATTTATTAAATCAAATTGAGGAAAACAATAAAAACAAATCGATCAATGAGTTAATGAAAGAGCTTTTTTCCATCAGGTCTCAATTATCAAAAATAAGAAGAACAATCATTCCGATGCGGGATTTGATGTACCGGATCATCTCGTCCAACAGGCTGAACGAAATGAAGGAGGAAGATTTGTATTTTTATGATGTTTATGACCATTTACTCAAGCTTGTCGAGATGACGGAGGCAAATCGGGAGCTTGCGGCTGATATAAGGGACAGCTATTTATCTTACAACTCAAACCGGATGAATACGATTATGATGACATTGACGGTTATTTCGTCTATTTTTATGCCTCTTACGTTTATCGCAGGAATTTATGGAATGAATTTTGAATATATGCCCGAGCTGAAAATGAAGTATGGCTATTATATTGTATTAGGAGTCATGGCTCTCATCGGAACAGGAATGCTTTATATTTTTTATAAAATGGGTTGGTTCCGGTTTCATAAAGGTCCAAAATTGTAGCGGGCAAAAAATGCGGCCTGCTTCGTAAAAAATAGGATGGGTAAGTTTTTGCACATTATAAAAAAGAAACTTGAAGAGTGCAAAATTTAACAATGAAAGGCGGAAAATTGCTCTTTCAATTTATCGATACAGCGTCTTTGAAAGACTTGACAAGCATACATAGAAGCTAAAAAAGAAAACAAAGGCGAGAGTAAGAAAAAATTCAGTATGCGCCCCCTCAAATTCTTTTGTAAGGTAAACAATCAAAAGGAACTCTTTTTATAAAAGGCTAAACAGTGACAGCAATACAAGCTGTTCACAAGCTTCGTTCTATAATATAAAACAGCAAAAAATTTGAAATGGAGGCTTATGATGGAGAGAATTGCAGTAATTGGTCAATCCGGCTTGATTCCGGAGCATGTCCGCCTCCTGGCTGAAGAAATCGGTTCAGAAATTGCTAAAAGAGGAGCTGTTCTTTTGACAGGCGGCGGAAGCGGAGTGATGGAGGCAGTTTCACGAGGGGCCAAACAAGCAAACGGCCTTGTCGTAGGTATTTTGGCTGGAGACGACAAACAGGCAGCAAACGAATTTATTGATATTCCGATTAATACTGGATTAGGTTTTGATTACAGAAGCGTTTTGCTTGTTCATTCCGCAGATGCCATCATTATGATTGGAGGAGGAAATGGAACGCTTGGAGAATTGTCTGCCGCATATATGAACAAAAAACGTGTCATCATCGTTGAAAATTCAGGAGGGTGGTCGAACAACGTGAAGCAAATCGCCTTTGAAGGCTGTTATTTAGATGAGCGGAGAACAGTCGAAATTCAGTTCGCTAAAACGGCTAAATCAGCTGTAGATCTTGCTTTTCAATCCATTTACAACCCTGTTGATCCCGATAAAAATACCGGTTTAATAGGTGACTAGCATGCGGATGTTTAAAAGTCCAATCTGTTGAAAACAATATATCAACGTTTCTAAAAAAGTAAAGGGGAGTCCATAAGCCAAAAACGACTTATTAGACAGCCCCGAGTGTCAATTCCTTAAAAACAAGAGAAGGAAGAGATTCTGTTTAAATCAATGCCGAAATATTCCCATCGATTTTGACGAGGTCTCCAGCGCCACCCGGCAATGGACCTTTGTCCTACAAACACAGGGAAATACCAGAAGCTTCTGCCGTTTGTTAATCGGATAAATGTAAAACGATGTAAACATCTTCTAATGCCTCCGGGATCAACTGCAAATGTTCCGACTCCGGGTGATTCTTGAGGAATAAAACTTGGAGGCGGTCCTGAAGGCGGTCCTTGCTGTTGTCCAAAACCGTCACTTGGACTTCCGCCGATTCCAGGAGGGCCGAATGGAGGGAAACCGGGACCAGTCCCCGTAGGAGGAAACGAAGGAAATCCTCCACCCATCCCTGGAAATCCCGGAAAAAATTCTGGCTGTTGAACTCCCGGGAGGATTTGTCGATAGAATGGATACACGTAAATGCTCCTTTCACTTTTCAGTTGTTCACCATAACATATGCAATTTCACTTTTAAGGTGTTTGACCTACATAAAAGTTTTTTATAAAAAAAGGAAATCAAGTCGTCTTTGTCGAAATGAAATGTATCATTTACATTTTTGTGAGTAACGCTGTTCAGACTTATTTCCCACCGATTTGTAGCGAAAGAAGTATTAAATGAACAAAGAATAAAACCGATATAAAAAAGTGAAAAAGAAACGTTCGCAAATATTAGACGGAAGGAAGAAAGATATGAACGAAAAGGGAATTTTGCTTGAAAGCGGTACGAACGAGTTGGAATTTGTAGAGTTTCTCGTCGGCTCGAATAAATTCGGTATAAATGTGATGAAAGTAAAAGAAATCATTCAGCCTCTTCCTGTAACGAGCGTGCCTCACGTCCATCCATACGTTGAAGGAATTATTGAATTAAGAGGAGAAGTGCTCCCGGTAGTTAACGTACCGAAGGCGATCGGCGATCCGAATTGCGAGCCCAGCGAAAAAGATAAGCTGATTGTAACGGAATTTAACAAACAAAAAGTTGTGTTTCGCGTCCATCAAGTAACCCAAATTCATCGTGTGTCTTGGTCGCAAATTGAAAAGCCTTCTGAAATGTATCAAGGATTGGAAACTCAAATTACCGGCGTTGTCAAAATGGGAGACGAAATGATTTTAATGCTTGATTTTGAAAAAATCGTTGTTGAAATTAATCCTGAGTCCGGAATCCAGCAGGAAAAAGCGAAAAAACTGGAAAAGAGGGACAGATCTGATAAAAAAATTGTCGTTGCCGAGGATTCCCCGCTGTTGCGCAGATTGTTGAACGACACATTGACGGAGGCGGGATTTCAACAGATTGAGTTTTTTGAAAACGGCAAGGATGCACTGGACTATTTAGAGAATATTGTAAATGAAGGCGAACCGGTTAAGGAGCGTGTTGATTTAGTCATTACGGACATCGAAATGCCGCAGCTTGACGGATTGCATTTGACGAAGCGAATTAAGGAAAATCCAGAGCTGGATCATATTCCGGTTGTGATTTTTTCCTCATTGATTACGAATGATTTAAAACATAAAGGACAACAGGTAGGTGCAAATGCCCAAATTAGCAAACCTGAGGTCCATCACTTGATTGAGCAAATCGATGAATTGTTATTTAAAAATGAAGAAGATGATGAATTAAAAGACGAGGCTGAATAAGCCTCTCTTTTTACTCAATCATACCGTTCGCCTAATCGTTTAAACACCGGTTTTTGATATGTATGACGATGGAACCGTTTGGGAGAAGAAAGCGGTCGATTCGCTTTATCCATACCGATATAATACTCCAATAAATTTTTTGCCTTTGACAATGATAGATTTGTTTTCGGGTTTCGGTATGAATTATTTAAGGAACCTAAGTGAGGAAGGTTTTGGAAGTCTTCTTTTGTAGGAGGCATATGAAAATAATAATTTCCTGCCGACACCAGAACATCTGACTGCTGTTTGCTTAATTTTGGATTTTTTGAGTAATGCAGTCCTTTCTTTGTTGCTTTTCCTTCAGCGATCAGCTTTTGCAGCGCCTTCTTTTTTAAATAATATAAATATTTAGGATTTGGCGCTGTTTTTGCATGCCGATTGACAACATAGATGGCTCGTGCTATATTTTCCGGCGTCTCATCCCGTAGCTTATAATGACTGATATCGTCCATGATGTCTCTCCTTTTTCATTATTTTCCGTAATCTTTATTTACATTATACTTTCATGAATAGAAAATGCAACCAGTTTTTACAGTCTATTAATTATGCCTATAATAGTTATTATGAAATATTTTAGAAAGCAGGGTGGGTCATGAGCGGAAAAGAGGAATTTCTAGATATAGACGAAGAAACGCTTTTTATCGTGTCGCAAACGTTTAAAGCGTTATCGGATCCGACTAGAATTCGGATTTTACATTTACTTGCGGAAAAACAAGAATGTTCTGTGAATGAAATAGCTGCCGAGCTTGAGCTTTTGCAATCAACCGTGTCCCATCAATTGAGGTTTCTAAAAAATTTGCGTTTAGTCAAATTTAGAAGGGAAGGAACGACCGTTTACTATTCACATGATGATGAGCATGTAAAAAAAATACTAGAGCAAACCATTGACCATGCTCGGCATAATTAAAATGGGCGTCGAGTGGGCAGTTTGATCAGGGGACTAAACGGTTAAGAGATGATCTCGGTATGGAGCCGGGGTCATCTTTTGTAATTTATTGGAAGCGGGGCTGATTTCATTCATTTATTTATTTATTTCACATTCTGTAAAAGATTCGAATTTCTTTCGGAGCATGATAGGGAGGGGGTGTCCAGAAAGTCAAATCGCCATTGAAAACAAAAAATCATAAACACCGATATATCAACGTTTCTAAAACATTCATGGGGGCGTCAATAAGCCGTAAAAACGACTTATTAGACACTCCCTTTTTTGCTTGTTATACGTTTAGTAGAAGTTTTCTTGAGGGTAGAAGCAAAACTAATGATGAATTTTTTCGGTAAAGTTTATTATTATCCCTTTCCTTCAAACGAATATCACAAAAAAACTCCCAATCAATGCGGTTGTAGGGTGAATTCTCATCCACTATGATCCACATTATTGGGAGTATGAGTCTGGCTGTCAAACACATTTTTGTTATAAAACCGATTTGATTGTGTTTTTACCTAGCCGATGCCGTTTTTCGTTTAAATATTTCGGCATCAAGATCATATAAAAGAAAAAGACGAAAAGAATGATAAGAGCCATACCGTAATAAAGTAAATCGATGTTTCGAATGATGTTTGGAAACAATAGTGCAATACATAAAAGCGTAGCAGACTGCGCAAACATCATTAACGGGTCGATCCATCCGCTGACACGTCCCATTAGCTTTGGATGAACGATATTCGGAATCCAACCGCCAATTGCTACGTTCACAGGACCGATGCACATGCCGATCAAAAAAATAATCGACAAGTAAAATTCTACTTCATCCACAAAACCAAGGAGAAAAACAAAAATGCTTGTCAAAAATATCGGTGTAACAAACATTGGAAACGGTTTTATTTTTTTAGCAAAAAATGTTGAAACTGTGCTGCCGACTAAAAGGCCCGCACCGAGAAAAATGGCAAATAAGGATGAATACATTTCATAAGAATTCGGTGCCAGCTCATATTTCATTGTAAATAACGGAAGAACGGCAAAACTTCCTTGAACAAAGCCGAAAATGAAAAAACCAAAAATAATGAGCGATAAAAGCCGATTATGTAAAATGTACCGAATACCTTCCAAAAAGTCGGAAACAGCGGATGATATATGTAAACCTTTCCATGACACTCGACCGTTTGGTAGCCTTGCTGATTTAGGGATTTTACACGAGCGAATGAGCAAGGCGGAAAGAACGAAGCTTATTAAATCAACCAATACGGCCCCATGAATTCCAACTGTTCGATAAGCCAATGCCCCTAATCCGACGCCAAACACTAAAAAAATGCTGAAAAGTATTTGATTCAAACCTGAAGCTTGCGCATATTGATCTTTTCGCAAAATAGCTTGTACTAAACTGGATTCGGCTGGATAAAAAAATTTCGTGACAGCACTCCGCAAAAACAAGATGAAAAAAATGAGCGGAATCGAATTTGTAAATAAGGCGAAAAACAAACATGCAGTCATAATTGCACGAATCCAGTCGCAGTTCTCTGCCACCTTTTTTCGATCGAAGCGGTCTGCTACTACACCGACAATGACAAAAACAAATACAGTCGGCAAAGAATACATCAGCTCAGCAATAGTTGCGTAATAAGGTTTGCTGCTAAAATGCTCCAACAAATAAAAAGCAAACGCCATATTGCCAACTGTTGAACCCATTTGTGAAGCAAGCGCTGCAAAAAACAATTTGACAAAATTGCGGTTTTTAAAAATATCCATTGCGATTCCCCTTAACTGACACTTACAGTAGCTATTATAATTTACCTAATTCAATATGAACATCTTTTTTTCATATTTTGGTTAGAGAAATGAAAGCCAAGTACTTTTAAGCCGGTTAAAAGAGAGGATTATTTGGAATATAATGTAAACAAGGTGATTTCTGGAACTGCCAAAAAACGAAAGGGCAGTCTAGTTGTGCCCAACCCGCGATTGACATAAAGCTTCGTATGATCAACAGTATAAAAGCCCTCCGAAAAGGATTTTGCATAAGGAGGCGTGTAAAGCGGACCTATAAAAGGGATTTTTACTTGTCCTCCATGGCTGTGTCCAGATAATTGGAGATCAACATTGTAATTTTTTGCTTGAAGCACTGTATCAGGTTCATGGGCTAAAAGAATAGTAAAATAGTTTTTGTCAATATTGCCCATTGTTTGATGAAAATCAGGTCTTCCAAGCATGACATCATCAAGGCCGGCGACAATCAATTTGCTTCCGTCAATCAGCTGTATCTCTTTTTTTTCATTTTGCAGTAAATGAAACTCTGCATTTTGTAATATATTGCGATAAACATCAGTGCCGTATCCGCCGTGATCATGATTTCCATAAATTGCAAATTTTCCGAAGTCGGCACGGAGGCGTTTTAAAATCGGGGCAATCTGATGCACAGCGGGATAACTGTTCGGCTCATCGATTAAATCACCAGTAAAAACAATTATATCCGGGTTTAGACGATTGATTTGATTGACGATCCGTTCCAGATTTGCAATTGTAAAGTCGTTATTTAGATGTGTGTCGCTGAATTGAACAATTTTCAAACCATCAAAACCTTTTGGTATTTTTGGATGAGAAACATTTATTTTTTTTATTTCTAGTCTTCCCGGTTCAATATATCTTGAGTAGATGTATAAACCGCTGCTCGCGAATAAACTGCACGCAGCCGTCCAGAAAAAATGCTTTAAAAATTGTCTTCTTGTCAACTTATTCATTCTTACCAACCATTTCAGTTTTTATAGCGATCGAAAAAATTATAACATAAAACTTTCAACATCTTGTTTAATGTTTTTTGACAAATCTTCACATGCACGTTTTTTCTGATTAACTTTTTTGTTATCATCTATGGACGACATTAAAACAATCATTTGGAAAATATGATGAAAAAGGTTTAACTCTTCTGCAGGAGCGAGAAAGTCTTTAGGAATTGAGAAATGAATGGTGTAATTTTCATAAAACATAAAGGGCAGCTATGTAATGATTTAAATTTCTAGTAAAATTGCTATTAAGGAAGGAGGATTAAAATGGTGTCACTTTAAGGGAAAAACCTATTGTAAGAGGAAATGATGCAAGAAGATTTATTAATAAAGCAAAAATTAATAACAGAAATTTGAAAGATAGAGCAAAAATAGAATGAAAAATTTGCAAAGAGAAGGTATTAGTAATGACAAATATCTTCATAAAACCTATTGAATGAAAAGATATGGAAAATAATAATGCGTCAATGATTTTTAATGAAATGAATGATACTGATTTATTTAAAACCAATAAAAATCAACAGTCTAGTTTTGAAATTGATAAAAAGAAAAAGTAAATTCGTTTATGTTGAATAACTAATTCAAATAATTTTAGAGGACACCTCAAACTCCCCTATTCGAATCAGCAAGAGAAAAACTCCATCTTTTTGAATATATTTTCTGCTTAGACGATTTTCTCCGTGTAGAAAAAAGTCATTTTGATGAATATTTTTATCTGGACCCGTCATACTTATGGAAGCAATCACTTCATTTGCAAAGTCGTAGATCGGAGCAGCAGTGCTGAAGCCTTGATGAAACTCGTTCAAACAGATTGTAAATTGTTGAGATTAATGCCGTTAATTGTTTTTCGTTCATTCCTGTATATCTCTATCGGTATTTTAGCCAGAACACTCAAATTACTTTGTTTTCCTTCGGTCCGATGATTTTCGGCTATTTTTCATTTGCAAACGGAATGTTTCTGCTCTCTGTTCTTTTATTGCTCGGTTTTCTGCTTGTATGGTCATTGAAAAAACAAACTACTTTGTTGATTGTGGAAGCGGGCGCAAAACATAAAATCAATTGAGAGGCCAACCGTTGCATCCAGGATGGGCCTCATTCCAATTATGTAAAAATGGGAATGTAGCAAATGCGCAAAAACGGTTCTTCATCATTTTCTAATGTACCAAATAATGCTATAATCATGTATCATATGAGAGTACAAGAAGCGGGGAGATGCCCATGGATCCACTAGATGTCATAACCAATACCGAAAAAATTGTGCCTTATTATCAGGCGATTTTTAGCGCAGATGAACAAAAGGTGATTGGCTACGAAATTTTAGGCAGAATTCATATGGAAGGGGAATACAAAAGCTTAGGCTTTTTTTTCCATGATGATTCGATCCCTGAAGAATACCGAATGGAAGTAGATGATACAGTCGTCAAAAAAGCATTGGAGGAAATGAAAGAACTGGATGATGATCTTCTCATTTTTATAAACAGGGATCCAAATCTGCTTATGATCGATCACGGCGAAAGCTTTTTAAATTTGCTGCTGGAAGAAAAAGAGAAAGGACTTGATTTAAACCGGATTGTTCTGGAAATTACGGAACACAATTATTTAGGAGATATCGAACAGCTCCATCATTTGCTCACTTATTACCGGACTTACGGAATCAAAATTGCGATTGACAATATTGGGAAAGAATCGAGCAATTTGGACCGCATTGGGTTATTATCTCCTGATATTTTGAAAATCGATTTGCAGCCATTAAAATTAGCTTCACCCAGCCAATCGTATTTCGATGTTTTATTTTCGATTTCACTACTTGCGCGCAAAATCGGTGCGACGCTTTTATATGAAGACATCGAGGCAAACTTTCAATTGCAATATGCGTGGAAAAATGGCGGAAGATATTATCAAGGATATTATCTTCATTATCCGGAAAGAGAATTTATTGATCGATGTGTTCTAAAAGAAAGACTGCAGCAGGAATTCAACCATTTCATTCAATTTGAAAAGAAAAAGCTTGAAACACTTTATTCATATTCCGACCAGTTTCATCAGCGGGTGTCACAACTAGTGAACAAATATAAAAAAGCTGTCAGCCAATTTGACGAATTAATTACCCATTTAGCAGAAGAGCTTGGCGACATGAGCTTTCGTATTTATATTTGTGATGAAAACGGGTTTCAAAAGTCAGGAAATATTTTCCGAAAAGAAGACCGATGGATTTTTCAAAAAGAATATTATATGAAAAATTGGAGCTGGCGCCCGTACTTTTTAGAAAATATTATTCGCATGCGCGTCAACAAAAAAGGGTTTTTAAGTGATTTGTATAGTGATATCGAAACAGGGGAGACGATCCGCACGTTTTCCTATCCGCTTGATGACGATCATTATTTGTTTATCGATATTCCATATTCTTATTTATATGAACAAGACGGTCTCCTTTGAATAAACCCCCCTTTTTTCTCAAATAATAGAGAAAAAGGGGGGTTTTTATGCAATTTACGAATTTGATCTTCGGCGGTGTTTTTTTGTTAGTTTTGCTTGTTGGCCTGTTTTATACGTTACAAGTGGGCAGCCAGATGGAAAAAAGGCAAAGTGAGTATGATACAGAAGTAAGCGAAAAAGTTGAAAAGCGCCCGTATATTCGAAATCCGATTTTTATTGCTTATATCGTGCTGATTGCATTCGCGCTTTTTTATATTTTTTATATTAGCTTTTCAACTACTTGGTAGCCATAACTTCGCGTTATGGTTTTTTCTATTAAAGGAAATTTTGTTTTGAAAAATTTTTTTATAAAAAGTGTTGACATCGATATTGATAATCATTATCATTATAAATGTAAGACGAAGTAGTTCACAGACGTCTTGAAGTGAAACATCGCGGCTAAACCCCCGCTCCCCCTTTGTTACACATTCGGACGAGAAACCCGGCTTTGGAGGCCGGGTTTCTTCTTGTGCGCCCGGCATGGGTGTAATCTATAGGGTGAAAGTCCCGAGCTGCGAAGGCAGAAGTAGCAGTTAGCTTAACGCAAGGGTGTCCGTGGTGACGCGGAATCTGAAGGAAGCGAGCGGCAAACTTTAAGGTCTCTCGGAACACGAACTTCATATGAGGCTAGGTATCACTGGGTGAGTTTGCAAGACAAAACAAAGCCCTTTCTGCCGAAGGTGATACAGAGTAAATGAAGCAGATGGATGGAAGGAAAGATTACACTCTTACCCGGGGAGGTCTGGCTGGCACGCCAAGTAACCTTGGTAACCTATCTAGTGATAGATAGCTGAACAGTCAGAAGTCAGCAGAGGTCATAGTATTAGTTGGTCTAGAACAACTAAGAAGGACCGAACAATTAAGAGAGAATAGCCCTTGGCATTCAGTGAGTCATGATGAACACAGAAAACGTAGTACCTCACTTGAGGGAGGAAGCGGTGAATCCCGTGGGAGATCTCTTGGAGGGTGGAGTGACCACTGGCATAAAGAGAACAGCTATTCACGGAAGTTATAAAGACTTGCGTCAATTATCTTAATTGAACCGCCGTATACGGAACCGTACGTACGGTGGTGTGAGAGGACGGGAGTTAATCGCTCCCTCCTACTCGATTCTCTTAAAAAAATGATAATTGACAAGGAGAAAGGGTGGTATTATATTATATTTGTACAAGAAAATGATAATCATTATCAATTTGGAATAAATTGGAGGTTTTCCATGATCCGCCTATACACAGATCGTTTACAAATTTCCTATGGCAATCGACTGATTGTGAAAGATATGAAAATTGAAATTCCAGATAAAAAAATTACAACGATAATCGGTTCCAACGGCTGTGGAAAATCCACTTTGTTGAAAGCGATAACTCGGATTATTCCGCACCAATCCGGTCGAATTATTCTTGATGGCGAGAGTATTTTAAAGCAGGATACGAAAGAACTGGCGAAAAAAATGGCCATACTTCCTCAATCACCAGAAAGTCCAGCCGGCCTTACCGTTGGAGAGCTTGTATCTTACGGCCGCTACCCATATCAAAAAGGCTTCGGCAGATTAACAAAAAAAGATCTTGAGGTCATAAACTGGGCTTTAGAAGTTACGAAAACGGCCGATTTTAAACACCAGCCAGTCAATGCGCTGTCAGGCGGTCAAAGACAGCGTGTCTGGATAGCGATGGCGCTTGCTCAAGAAACGGACATCATCTTTTTGGATGAACCGACCACTTATTTAGATATGGCGCATCAGCTTGAAGTACTAGAGCTTCTACAGCAGTTAAACAAAGAGCAGGGGCGGACAATCGTCATGGTGCTTCATGATATCAATCAAGCAGCTCGTTTTGCCGATTATATTATAGCGTTGAAAGACGGACAAATTATCAAAGCCGGGACGAGTGACGAAGTAATCGACTGCAACGTGCTGAAAGAAGTATTTCAAATTGATGCTGTAATAGGACGGGATCCCCGAACAGATAAACCAATATGCATCACGTACAATCTAATAAAAGGAGAAGAAAAACATGAAAAAACGTCTTATTCCAATTCTGTTCTTGTTGGTTCTCATAGTTAGCGCTTGTGGTAATAAAAAGGAAGACAGCGCTGAAAAGAAAGAAGAAAAACCTGAAACGATTACATATCAATCGGAAAACGGTCCTGTTGAAGTCCCGGCTAATCCTAAAAGAGTCGTTGTTCTCTCGTCATTTGCCGGAGATGTGATGTCTTTAGGAGTAAATCTCGTTGGTGTTGATTCATGGTCAAAAATGAATCCGCGCTGGAAAGACAAATTGAAAGATGTTGCAGAAGTATCTGATGAAGATTTAGAAAAAATCATTGAACTAAATCCGGATTTAATCATCGGATTATCGACGATTAAAAATGTAGATAAACTGAAAAAGATAGCGCCTACTGTTACGTTTACTTATGGAAAAGTCGATTATTTAACACAGCATATAGAAATCGGCAAGCTTTTAAATAAGGAAAAAGAAGCAAGAGAGTGGGTCGAGGATTTCAAAAAAAGAGCTGAAGAAACAGGAGAAGAAATTCGCGCGAAAATTGGGGAAGATGCAACTGTTTCAGTCATTGAAAGTTTTGATAAGCAATTATATGTGTTTGGGAACAACTGGGGAAGAGGAACAGAAATTTTATACCAAGCCATGAAGCTAAAAATGCCTAAAAAAGTGGAAGAGAAAGCTTTAAAACAAGGTTATTATGCTTTATCGACTGAAGTGCTTCCGGATTTTGCAGGGGATTATTTGATCGTCAGTAAGTATTCGGATGCTGATAACTCTTTCCAAGAAACAGATACTTATAAAAACATACCGGCTGTCAAAAACAATCGCGTGTTTGAAGTAAATGCTAATGAATTTTATTTCAATGATCGACTGACATTGGAATATCAGCTTGAATTCTTTCGAGAAAAATTTCTTGGAAAAAAATAAGTAATAAGAAGAAGCGAAATTCAGCAGGCATGAATTTCTCTTCTTTCCATCTATAAAATAGAAAAATAGAAGAGATGAGATGTATGCTAAAAAACGATTCCGCTTCATTTTTCTTTAAATTCATATTCGCAGTCATTTTGCTGATTGGTTCGTTTTTTTTAGCGATGGTGTTTGGAGCGGCAGACACAAGTGTAAAAGATGTTTGGCTGGCGCTAACGACAAATGAGGCTGGTAAGACGATTGATATGATTCGGGAAATTCGTCTTCCGCGCGAAGTCGGCGCTATTTTTGTCGGCGCTTCTTTATCAGTAGCTGGAGCAATCATGCAAGGATTGACTCGCAATCCATTAGCAGATCCAGGATTATTAGGGCTGACAGCCGGAGCAAATGCTGCACTCGCTTTGACAATTGCCCTTTTTCCGAACGCAAATTACTTTAGTATGACCATTGCGTGCTTTATTGGAGCAGCAGCTGGCGCCTTTTTAGTTTTTGGAATCGGTGCGGTAAAAAAAGGAAGGATTTCTCCTTTTCAAATCGTTTTAGCGGGGGCTGCTGTGTCTGCTTTTCTTTTTGCCGTCGCGGAAGGAATCAGCTTATATTTTAATATTTACAAAAATGTTTCGATGTGGACAGCTGGAGGACTTGTCGGTGCAACATGGAAACAGCTCAAGATCCTCATACCGATTGCTCTCGTTGGGATCACCATTTCTCTTTTTTTCTCAAGGCAGCTGACCATTGTAAGTTTAAATGAAGAAGTGGCAGTCGGGTTAGGTCAAAAAACGGCACAAATAAAAATGGTGCTGTTTATCATCATTATATTGCTTACTGGTGCATCTGTCGCCCTTGTTGGGAATATGGCATTTATCGGTTTAATGGTTCCGCATATCGTCCGTTCGGTCGTAGGGGCCGATTATCGTTATATTCTCCCAATGTCTGCGATATTCGGCGCCTGCTTTTTATTAATCGCTGATACGCTTGCCAGAACGATTAATGCTCCTTACGAAACACCAGTGGCGGCCATTGTTTCCTTTTTAGGTTTGCCTTTCTTCCTGTTCATTGTGCAAAAAAGGGGGAAAGCTATCACATGATCATACATCCGGCAATTGTAAAAAAGCAGCGGCTGATCATACTTGTTCTGATTCTTTTAATTGCTGCAACGGCCATCATCGGAATGGGATTAGGCACCTCCTCCGTCTCGATGAATCGTTTGCTTCCAACTATTCTCGGCCACGGGACGTTTAAAGAGGAGTTCGTTTTATTTTCCGTCCGCTTGCCGCGGATCATTGTGACCTTATTGGCAGGAATGGCTTTGGCGGTTTCCGGGGCGATCTTTCAAGATATTACAAGAAACGATTTGGCTGAGCCGGGGATCATTGGGATTAATGCCGGAGCAGGAGTAGCTATTGCAGTGTTCTTTTTATTTTTTCCAATTGATGTCGGCTCATTTGTGTATTTACTGCCAGTCGCAGCTTTTATCGGCGCTCTTTTAACGGCAGGGGCTATTTACGTTTTTTCTTATGATCGAAATGCCGGTTTAAACCCCGTTCGATTAGTCCTTATCGGTGTCGGCTTCGCCATGGCTTTATCAGGAACCATGATCGTCATTATTTCTTCTGCAGAACGGCAAAAAGTTGATTTTATCGCCAAATGGCTGGCAGGGAACGTTTGGGGGGCAGATTGGCCGTTTATTTTGGCAATTTTACCTTGGATTGTCATTTTGATTTCGTTTATTGCTTCCAGAGCTCAACAATTAAATTTATTAAGTTTAAACGATCCTTCTGCTGTCGGGGTTGGCTTGAAGATTGAAAGGGAGCGAATTACGCTTCTATTGGCTGCTGTCGGGCTTGCCGCAGCTGCGGTTTCTGTTACGGGAGGTGTAGCGTTTATCGGTCTTTTGGCACCCCATTTAGCACGGTCACTGATTGGTCCCCGCAATCAACTTTATCTTCCGATTGCGATTTTGTTGGGAGGATGGCTTCTACTACTAGCCGATACAATCGGGCGAAACATCGCACTTCCGGACGGCATCCCAGCGGGCATTATGACAGCTTTAATCGGGGCGCCCTACTTTATCTATATTTTATTGAAAAAATCATCATAATCGAGGCACATTTCGTTTAGAAAAGAATGAGGAAAGGAATAAAATAGCTGATAGTAATTTAGAAATCTTCCATTACTCCTATGTGTCGGCTGGCTGTTCATCCTTTTTTAGCTAGACGGCATCTATTTGCTTACATGATACTCGTAATACATCTGGCTGGAAGTAAGACAAATTGATGCCTTATTTAATAAAAATTGGGCGGCAGGAGGGCTGAAATCTCCCTCCGCCGTTCCTGCCTTTGTCAGTGTGAAAAAGTTTGCCTCATAGACTCTCTTCAAATGCTCATTTTTTAGCAGAATTCAAGAAGTTTGGCAGTTGATCGAACATTTTACTGAAGGTAATGACAGCTTCTTTTTCTTCTTCGTTTTATGTGCAGCCTTTCATAAAGAGTATTTTTGTCTACAAAAGCTTCAACCGTGATGATTTAAAATTGAACATTTTTCCCACCTAATGACGCATTGATTAGCATCTTTCAACTCTTTGTCCTAATTCGAGCTGTCTGACGTACAGAATGAACGGAAATACAGCTCTACATGATCTTTTGCTCTAGTTCAACTATTTTTGAGAAAGTTTGGCTGGCTTCATTGTTCGCTTCCGCCTCAAAGATTATTGAGCAATGGGTCCATGTTTCCCATTTCATTTCAATCAAATCTTTTCATATAACAGAGAGAGCATACGGTTTCAAAGGGGAGCAGCCCTCGCATCATTTCCAACACTTTAATTGGCGAATTTGATAACGTGCAACGTATCTATCATTTAGAATCAGTGTAAATAAATACAATTGCCGGAGCCAGAGGAACTGAATGCAGCGGTTCGAACGGTGATGTCATTTAATCGACTTGGTTAAATAAACAAAAAACAATCTGCACATACTCCAGCTTCGGGGTTCTGATTCGATTTCCGGCTTCTTGTAATTGAAAGCTGCGAAAAAAGGAATATTATTTTTCATGATGTAAGCAAATTTCGACATAATTTTAAAGCTGCTCATTATATGTTATGGTTAGGATGTTTTTTAAAATGAAGTCACTGGAGGATGAATAACGATGCGAGCTGTTCAACCGGTATTGTCTCTAGAAGAAAAGCAATTGCTTGTCGCAATTTTGTTTCGCAACCATTTTGCGATTGAATTGGTTGTGAGCGAAATCAATGATATTGAATGCGGAAAAAAAGAGTTTGATTTATGTACATACAAAAAATTAGTGGAGCTTTATGACAAAATCCGTTCGCATACGTAACCTGTATCCTTGTGAGGACCAGTTTTTGAGTGTGAGAGGCATCTGAACGATGCTCTTTGCAAGAGCATCGCTTTTCGCAGAAATGTAAGTTTATCGCGTGATAAAACGCTTACATAATGATATCATAAAATAGGAAGTTTCTTTTTGGTAAATGGAACACATTTTCCAGATCATATGTTATGATTAAAATGAAATGTCAAAGTGAGAGGAAGAAACGAATGACAAAAGTTTTTTCTGAAGAATTTACAAATATTTCGATTAAAGATTTGATGATACCTGCAGACAAAGTGGCTCATGTCCAAATGGGAAATAACTTAGAGCATGCATTATTAGTGTTGACGAAAACAGGCTATACAGCTGTTCCGGTTTTGGATGCTCAATATCGCTTGCACGGGCTGATTACGACGAATTTGATCATGGATTCAATTTTAGGATTGGAACGAATCGAATTTGAGCGTTTGCAAAATATGAAAGTAGAAGAAGTAATGAACAAAGATGTTTCCAGATTGAATGTATCGGATGATTGGATGAAGGCGCTGAAGCTCGTTATTAATCATACGTTTGTATGTATAACGAATGAGGACGGTGTTTTAGAGGGGATTTTTACAAGAAGGGTCATCTTAAAAAAGCTCCATAAACAACTAATGATATTAAATTCCAGGTTTCCCAAATAAAAACGCCCTTGCCGGCGTTTTTATTTCATATTGGCTCAATAGTTTCGAATCCATCCAACCTTCAAATAATGAAAATATAGATATTGTTTTTTTGGAAAGCAATTGAACGAATGCGAATGCTATGGCAAAATGAATTCATGCTTACAAACGATTGAAAGTGATTTTCAAATGAGGTGATCGTGATGAAAGAGGCGCTTATTGAAAAAGATAGGGGGAAACTAGACCATAAAGAAACAAAGCGTCCGTTCGTTTTAGCTGCCGTCATGCTGGCGATGTTTATGGCTGCAGTTGAGGCAACGATCGTTTCCACAGCAATGCCTGCCATTGTCGCAGAAATTGGCGGTTTTTCAAAATATAGCTGGATTTTTTCTTCCTATTTATTAATGAATTCCGTAACGATTTTAATATATGGTAAATTGGCGGATTTGTTTGGAAGAAAACCGATTTTTGCTTTTGGCATCATTATTTTTTTAATTGGCTCTGTGCTTTGCGGTCTCGCCGATTCGATGGAAACTTTAATTATATACCGTTTTATACAAGGGATTGGAGCCGGAGCTGTGATGCCAGTCGCCACAACAATTGTCGGCGATATTTATACAGTAGAAGAAAGAGCCAAAATACAAGGATATTTGTCCAGTGTATGGGGAATTTCTGCAATAATCGGTCCCGTTTTAGGTGGCTTGTTCGTTGAGTACATAAGCTGGAAGTTTGTATTTTGGGTGAATGTTCCTTTAGGCATTTTATCAATGGCAGGAATCGGTCTGTTTTTGAATGAACGCATTGATAAGAAAAAGTCGAGCATTGATTATGCAGGCGCCATGTTCATGCTTATTGCGATCAGCTTGTTGATGGTCGTCCTTGTCGAAGGAGGAGTCCGCTGGTCTTGGACTTCCTGGGAGGTTGCGGCGTTATTAGCTGTTGCATGCTGCTTCTTTATATTGTTTATTTTTCAGGAAAATCGGGCCGATGATCCGATGATGCCGCTTTCGCTTTGGAAAAATCGCTCCATTTTGCTTGCGAATGTAACGTCCTTGACGACCGGGATGATGCTTATGGGCATTTCCACCTTTTTGCCGACATTTGTGCAAGGTGTTATGGGAAAATCGGCAATGGTGGCTGGATTCACGCTGACAACGATGTCAATCGGATGGCCGATTGCTTCAACAGTAGCGGGGAGGATTTATTTAAAAGCCGGCTTTCGTGCCACATCAATTTTAGGAGGCATTTTTTTATTGGCCGGCAGTCTTGTCTTTGTTATGCTTTCAGCAGATGACGGACCTGTTCATGCTATGATCGGCTCTTTTTTACTCGGCGTCGGAATGGGGCTGACATCGACCTCGTTCATTGTATCGATTCAATCGGCAGTTGATTGGAAAGAACGCGGAATTGCCACCGCCACCAATATGTTTATGCGAAATCTCGGCAACACCGTCGGCGCCGCTTTGCTCGGCGGGATTTTAAACAGCAAGCTGCAAACATATTTGGAGGAGCATAGTGCTGGAAAAAACTTAAACATTGATTCGGCCAACAACCTATTGAATCCAGAATCAGATCTTTCCGGTCCTATAAAAGAGGTTCTTGAGTCTGGTTTGAGCATTGCTCTTCACCATGTTTATTTCGTCGTCTTTTTATTAGCAATTTTGAGCGTTCTTTTTATTTTCTTTCTTCCGAAGAGAGAATTAAAATGAATGTTTTTTGCTAAACTTGTTATGACGGAAAAGCAAAAATATTTTATAATGTTTTTGAACTATTGAATCCACTAAGGAAAGGGTTTAGCGATGCAAATTTCGGAATTGCAAATCCTTGTGACTTTGTCTGAAGAAAAAAATATGAGAAAAGCGGCTGACCGACTTTTTGTTTCCCAGCCTGCTTTGTCGCAGCGTCTTCAGTCGATCGAAAAAGCATGGGGATTTAAAATTTTTTTGCGCTCACAAAAGGGATTGACTCTTACACCGGCAGGAGAAAAAGTTGTCCAGTTTGCAAAAGAAATGATTGAAAAGGAAGAGAAGGTAAGAGAGGAAATCTCTGTTTTGGAAGGAGAAGTGTACGGGACGTTAAAGCTTGCAGTGGCATCCATAATCGGCCAGCACTGGCTTCCAAAAGTTTTGAAAAAATATGTACAAAAATACCCTCAGGCGGAAATTTCACTTATAACCGGGTGGTCAAGCGAAATATTAAAATGTTTATATGAAGATGATATTCATATCGGAATCATACGCGGAAACCCTGATTGGAAAGGGTTTAAACAGCATTTGCTGGAAGATACTTTGTATTTAGTTGACACAGAAATTCAAAGCATCGATGATTTAGTACACACAGAGCGGCCTTTTATTCAATTTAAAAGTGATTCTACATACTATCAAGAAATACAAGAATGGTGGCACAGGCAATTTAAAAACCCGCCAAAAAGGACAATTGTCGTTGATCAGATCGAGACGTGCAAGCAAATGGCGTATCATGGTATCGGCTTTGCGATTTTGCCTTCTGTCAGCATTGATGAAAAGGATGGTTCGATCTTTCGACTGCCGCTCATTGATCATGAAGGAAAGCCGATTAAAAGGGATACTTGGTTGATCGGGCATGAATCATCGTTAAAGCTTAAACAAGTGCAGGCGTTTATGGAAATCGTCCATCAATTTATTAATGAATGATAAATTTGCTTGTCAATTGATTCTTTTCTTTGATACAGTAATGGGGGTACAGAAAAACAGAGAGGAGTATTACGATGAAAATGATGGATGCAAACGAAATTATTTCATTTATACAAAACAGTAAAAAAACGACTCCTGTAAAAGTTTATGTAAAAGGTCAATTAGAAGGAATCAACTTTGGAGAACAGTCCAAAACATTTATTACTGGAAACACAGGCATCATCTTTGGAGAATGGTCTGAAATTGAACAAGCACTAGCAGAAAACAAAGATAAAATTGAAGACTATGTTGTTGAAAATGACCGCCGGAACTCAGCGATCCCGCTTCTTGATTTAAAAGGCGTAAAAGCGAGAATTGAACCAGGTGCAATCATCCGTGATCAAGTGGAAATCGGAGATAATGCGGTCATCATGATGGGGGCAGTGATCAATATCGGCGCCGTCATTGGTGAAGGAACGATGATTGACATGAATGCAACATTGGGCGGTCGTGCAACGGTTGGTAAAAACTGCCACATTGGTGCCGGAGCGGTTTTAGCTGGTGTAATTGAGCCGCCTTCTGCAAAACCTGTCGTAATCGAAGATGATGTTTTGATCGGAGCAAACGCCGTCATTTTAGAAGGTGTAAGGGTAGGAAAAGGCGCGGTTGTTGCAGCTGGTGCTGTTGTAGTGGAAGATGTTGAACCGTACACAGTTGTTGCAGGTGTTCCTGCGAAAAAAATTAAAGATATTGACGAAAAAACGAAAGCGAAAATTGAAATTAAGCAAGAATTGCGGCAGCTCTAAATTCGAAGCGTGGACAGCGTCCACGCTTATCCTTTAGGAGGGGACTCATATGAATAAGGATGCGCTTATTGCCATTCGCCGTGATTTGCATAAAATACCTGAACTCGGATTTCAAGAACATAAAACACAAAAATATTTATTAGATTATATTCATTCGCTGTCGAACGAAAGGCTTGAAGTGAAAACATGGAGAACAGGTATTTTCGTGAAGGTCCATGGAACAAATCCTCGAAAAATGATAGCCTACCGGACAGATATTGACGGATTGCCGATTGAAGAAAAAACGGGGCTTTCATTTCAATCAGAACATCCAGGCTTGATGCATGCTTGCGGTCACGACTTTCATATGACGATCGCTTTGGGGGTTTTAACTCATTTCGCCTATCATCCGATTCAAGATGATCTGCTATTCATCTTTCAGCCGGCAGAAGAAGGGCCTGGCGGTGCAGAGCCGATGCTAAACAGCGAGATTATGCAACAATGGATGCCGGATATGATCACTGCGCTTCATATTGCTCCGGAGCTTCCGGTTGGAACTATCGGAATGAAGCCTGGACTACTTTTTGCTAATACGTCCGAGTTGTTTATCGATTTAACCGGGAAGGGAGGCCATGCCGCTTTTCCGCACACGACACATGATATGGTCGTCGCTGCTTGCTCCCTTGTCACCCAGCTGCAATCCATCGTTAGCCGCAATATAGATCCTTTGGATAGTGCTGTAATTACCATTGGAAAAATTGCAAGCGGCACGATACAAAATATAATTGCGGATCACGCCAGATTGGAAGGAACGATTCGCACATTTTCTGTCGAATCGATGGAAAAAGTGAAAAAGCGGATTGAAGACATGGTCAAAGGTATAGAAATCGGCTACCAATGCAAAGCAGAAATTGACTGGGGTTCGATGTATTATCAAGTGTGGAATGATGAAGCGTTATCAAAAGAATTTATGGAGTTTGTCCAGAATGAAACAGAAGTTCAACTCCACGTATGCAAAGAAGCGATGACTGGGGAAGATTTCGGCTATATGCTGGCGAAAATTCCGGGATTTATGTTTTGGCTTGGAGTTGATTCTCCTTACGGCCTTCATCATGCGAAGCTTTCACCAAATGAACAAGCAATCTTTAAAGCGGTCGATCTTATTTGTCAATATTTTGAATGGAAAGGCAATAAATAGAAGATTCATAGCCTCCTGCATAAAGCAAGAGAAAAAAATTAGAAATACGTTCTATACAAACACGAAGTCATAATTAAAAAGGAAAGGGGATGAGAGATCATCCTCTTTCCTTTTGCTGCTCGTTCTTATGAATCATCACTTGATGAGGGAACGGAATTTCGATGCCGTTTTCATCAAGCACTTCTTTCAGCCGTTTCCGGAGCTTTCTTTCAACAGCCCACTGCTCCATGTTTTTCGTTTTGGCGATGATGCGGATAATCACATCAGACGTGCCGAAATTTTGCACGCCTAAAACGTCCGGACCCTCCACAACCTCTTCAGTTTCTTTTGCAAATTGGTCGCAAGCTTCTTGAAGAATGGACATGACCCGATTTAAGTCTTCATTATACGATATGCTGATATCAACGAGGGCTTGCATATTTCCTCTAGAATGATTGGAAAGGCCGACAATCTGCCTGTTTGGAACATAATGCAATGTGCCGTCAAAGCCTCGGATTTGCGTCGTTCGTAAACCGACAGCTTCCACAATGCCTGAATAATTGCCTGTAGTGACATAATCTCCAACATCAAGTTGTTTTTCTAGGAGAAGGAAAAATCCTGTCACAACATCGCTGACGAGCCCTTGAGCTCCAAAGCCGATCGCAAGACCAACAACCCCAGCCCCGGCTAAAAGCGCTGTGACATTGTAGCCAAACACTTGAAAAACGGTAACAATAAAAATGAAAAACAGGGCATAATGAAAGAAATTCAAAACTAATGTTTGCAGCGTTTTAGCCCGCGTGGTGGAAATTTCCTTCCGATTCTCAAGCCCCTCAAACATTTTGTGAATAATTTTATTGCCGATTGATTTGACGATAATATATGCAATGTAAATTCCAATAAGCTTGGCCAAAACTTCTCCTGATTTTAAAGCCAGATCAGCCCAATCAATAGATTCAAAAAAGTTCAAAACCATTTCCCCTTTCTTTTCAAGCCAATCATTTGGTTATTTGACGGGATCGTGTTAAACTGAATGTACAGTTGAAAGTTTAGCATAGAAAAAGGAATTTTCAATGATTGTTACATTTTTTTAATGATAGCGGCGAAAATTGGAAATAGTATTATTGTTCTCTTCACCGCAATGAAAATGTAAAACAAATTATTTAAATTAATTATTACTTAAAATTGACTAAAATTTTGTTGTTATATATAATAGTAATCGGAGGAAGGATATTGAGAAAATACTCAATTCATTCTCATTTGTTTTTGAAGGAAACGATCAAAAAGTTTCCTTTAAAATAAAATTTTAAAATGGAGGGTTACATAATGGCAGAGCGTTTGGTTGGTAAACAAGCTCCACGTTTTGAAATGGATGCCGTTTTGCCAAACAAAGAGTTTGGTAAAGTAAGCTTGGAAGAAATCATGAAACAAGGAAAATGGACAGTTCTTTTCTTTTATCCAATGGACTTCACTTTCGTTTGTCCAACTGAAATCACAGCTATTTCTGACCGTTATGAAGAATTTGAAGATCTTGATGCAGAAGTGATTGGTGTATCAACTGACACAATTCACACACACTTAGCTTGGATTAAAACTCCTCGCGAAGAGAACGGTTTAGGCGATATTAAATATCCGCTTGCAGCAGATACAAATCATCAAGTATCAAGAGACTACGGCGTTTTAATCGAAGAAGAAGGAGTTGCTCTTCGCGGATTGTTCATCATCAATCCAGAAGGCGAACTTCAATATCAAACAGTATTCCATAACAACATTGGCCGCGATGTTGATGAAACATTGCGTGTACTTCAAGCGCTTCAAACTGGCGGACTTTGCCCAGCAAACTGGAAGCCTGGTCAAGAAACGCTTAAAGTATAATGAAGCTTTTCATTCAAAGGGCCTAGCAGTACGTTAGGCCTTTTTTCAAACGATTATTTTTTTGATATTCATTCTTCAAGGAGGAAGCGGAAATGAAATTACGTGAGCCAATGCCTGAATTAGTCGGAGCAACAACTTGGCTGAATGGCGAAGTAACGAAAGAGCAATTAATCGGTGAAAAACCAACATTAATCCATTTTTGGTCAATCAGCTGCCATTTGTGTAAAGAAGCAATGCCGAAAGTAAATGAGTTCCGCGATCAATATAAAGATAAACTGAACGTAGTAGCTGTTCATATGCCTCGCTCCGAAAAGGATTTAGATATTGATGATATTAAAAAAGTAGCGGAAGAACACGGGATTACGCAACCGATCTTTGTTGACAACGAACATAAATTAACCGATGCTTTTGAAAATCAATATGTACCTGCATATTATGTTTTTGACAAAAACGGCATTCTTCGCCACTTCCAAGCAGGAGGAAGCGGAATGAAAATGCTGGAAAAACGTGTTAATCGGGTGTTAGCGGAAACAGAAAACGCTGAATGATTCAACCATCTGCAAAACATTGCAGGTGGTTTTTCATTTTAGAAAAATACCTTTCCGGCTTTGAAAGGACTTGTTTTTATTGCTTCGAAGCTTTCAAAAGATAAGCATCTCCATTTACCATTCATCTGACATCCTTTTTCCAGCTCTCAATCCTAAAGAAATGATTCACATTCCAAATCACAACATGCTATAATAAATGATGCTAGTTTGAACAAAAAGGAGCATAGGTGGATGGCAAAACAATCACAAACTTTTTCCATTATGAATCTATTAAAGGTGCTTTTGGCTGTCATCGTTATCCTTTTCCTATTTTATTTGCTTGCATTTAACGACGTCGTCGTGCGTTTTATATCTCTGCTATTAAATGGATGTTTAGTTGTTCTCGCCTTCCTTGTCTATCGGAAAATAGACTATATGATAAAGATGAAAGAAGAACGAAAAGAGCCTATTCAAAACGAAAAGCTGCCTGATGAAACAGAAATGGCGCGAAAAGAACAGCAATTAAATAAACTGGAGCTTGATAAAACGCAATTGTTGGAGGAGCTATTAACAAAAGCCGGTATCGAAGAGGAAGAAAAACAAAAGTACCGAGCCAAAATTAGAGAAAAAGAGGATGAAGCTTCAAAGCTTCAACAAGAGCTAGCATTCATGAAAGGCCGGATTGCCAACTTGATTTTAAAAAGAGATCCTGAGATCGAGCGGATTGTCCTGCTGCTTGATGCAGATTTTATATTAAATCATTCGTTAGTGGAAATTAATCAAAGGTTTCAGGAAATTAGCGGCAGTTTTTCTGAACAATCGATCGAGCATTTGAAAAAGGCTAATTATATTGATCAACATTTGCAATTTACTCGAATTGGTTATCGTGAATTATTAAAGACAGCAAAAAGAATCAATTAACCGTTAGCTTGTATTTTTCTATATTTTATGATTTAATGAAATTAAATGAAAATTTCATAATATTAACATACCACTAGGGGAGCCGAAAGGCTGAGAAAGGCGTGTGCCTTGACCCTTTGAACCTGATCTAGATCATACTAGCGTAGGGAAGTGGTGCAGTAATATCGAAACCTGTCTATGGGTTTTGTATATACTTGCCCGTTCCCTTATATTGGGAACGGGCTTTTTGCATTACAAGGCTGGTTGGCAAACCATTTTTCAAAACAAAATGTTAAGAAAGGGGAGACAACGTGTTACAAACGCTATTTCAGCAAATTGATGAAAGGGAAGAAGAACTTCTGAATCTTCTAAAAACACTCGTATCGTTTGAAACGCCGAGCCCTCCGGCAAGAAATGCAAAAGAGGCTCAAAAGTATGTCGCCTCATATTTGGAAGACATCGGCTTTTCCATTGATCAATGGGATTTATATGAACAAGATCCAGTCGTAGTAGGAACGAAAAAAGGAAAAGATCCAGAAAATTACCACAGTTTAATTATTAACGGGCATATTGATGTCGCTTCAATCGAAGAGGGAGAAGAATGGCTAACGCCTCCTTTTGAGGCAACGGTTAAAGGGGATTACATATATGGACGCGGTGTAGCGGATATGAAAGGGGGAATGGCTGCCAGTCTGTTTGCATTAAAGCTGCTGCAAGAAAACGGCATTGAGCCGGGAGGGGATATCATTTTTCAGTCCGTCGTCGGTGAAGAAGTAGGCGAAGCAGGAACAAAATCGTGCTGCGACCGGGGATATCGAGCTGATTTTGCCATCGTTGTCGATTCAAGCAACTGTGAAATACAAGGGCAGGGCGGGGTGATCACGGGCTGGATTACGATTGAAAGCCCCGAGACATTTCACGATGGCACGAGAAGACAAATGATTCATGCCGGCGGGAAGCTTTTTGGGGCAAGCGCGATTGAAAAAATGATGAAAATTATTGAAGGACTGCGAGAGCTTGAACAGCATTGGGCAGTGATGAAAACGAGCAAAGGCTTTCCGCCTGGTTCTGCCACAATTAATCCTGCAGTGATTGAAGGTGGAAGGCACGCCGCTTTTGTGGCCGATAAATGTTCCCTTTGGATTACCGTTCACTATTACCCGGAAGAGCATTATGTAGAGGTGATCCGGGAAATTGAAGAACATATCCATCATGTTGCAATGGCTGATCCATGGCTTCGGAAATATCCTCCGAAATTTAAATGGGGCGGCACATCGATGATTGAAGATCGAGGAGAAATTTTCCCAGCTTTTTCATATGACGAACATTCACTCGGAGTGAAAACATTACAAAAAGCACATAAACTGGCATTTAATGAGGAAGCAAAGCTGACGATGTCCCCTACTGTGACAGACGGCGGCTGGCTGAGTGAAGCGGGAATTCCCGTCGTTTTATATGGACCGGGCACGCTTGAAGATGCACACTCGGTGAATGAAAAGCTGTCCATCCCCCAATTAAAAACATTTACAAAATCGCTGATCGCGTTTTTATTTGATTGGTATCAGAAAAAACGATGACAATTACAAAAGCTGCGAAAGGGGTAATTCAAATGTTTACAGACCGATTGTATAAAACTGCAAAACCGATTTGGGAAGCGAGTTACCATCATCCGTTTGTTCAAGGAATCGGCAATGGGACGCTGGATATCGACAAATTTCGCTTTTTTATGGAGCAGGATTATCTTTATTTAATCGAATACTGCCGCCTGTTTGCCCTTGGAAGCTTAAAGGCTCACAATCTTCAAACAATGACAGTTTTTGCTGATCTTCTACATTCGACGTTAAAAGTGGAAATGGATTTGCATCGTCAATACGCTGAAAGAATAGGAATAGAGAAGGAAAAATTAGAACAAGTTCAGCCTGCTGCTACAACCGTTGCATATACGAGCTATATGTTAAATGTGTCGCAGCGAGGATCATTGGCAGAACTGGTTGCCGCAGTCCTTCCATGTACATGGAGCTATTATGAAATCGGCACACGCTTACATGAGATTCCTGGTGCCAGTGAACATGAGTTTTACGGCGAGTGGGTAAAAATGTACGCATCAACAGAATTCGGTGAATTGGCAAAATGGCTGAAAGATTTAATGAATGAGCTTGCAGAAGGAAAACGGGAAGAAGAATTGAAATGGCTGGAAGATATTTTTGTCACAACGAGCAAATACGAATATATGTTTTGGGAAATGTCTGAACGAAAAGAAATGTGGCCAATCGAAATCAATTCTTAATATAGGAGAGAATGAACATGAAATTTACTGAAAAAATTCGAACAAAAGCAGATCCGATATGGCAGGCCAGCTTCGATCATCCATTTGTAAAAGGTATTGCCGAAGGGAGTTTGCCGCTTGAATGTTTTCGTTATTACGTTTTACAAGATTCGTATTATTTAAGCCATTTTGCAAAAGTGCAATCGTATGGAGCGGCAAAAGCAAACGATTTATATACGACATCGCGAATGGCTCAGCATGCACAAGGAACATTTGAAGCGGAATTATCTCTTCATGAAACATTTGCCAAACAGCTGGGAATCACAGAGGAGGAGAAGGCGAATTTTAAGCCGGCCCCAACGGCGTACGCCTATACTTCCCATTTATATCGAGCGGCGATCAACGGTCACTTAGGCGATATTATTGCTGCAATACTTCCGTGCTATTGGCTATATTACGAAATTGGCGAAAAATTAAAAGATGCGAAGCCAAAAGAACCGATTTATCACCAATGGATTGCGGCTTATGGGGGCGATTGGTTTAAGCAGCTTGTCGAAGAACAAATTGACAGGCTGGATGAAATCGCACAACAAACGATAGAAGCCGATCTAAAAAGAATGGAAGAGCATTTTATCATCAGCAGTCAATATGAATTAGCGTTTTGGGAAATGGCTTACCGTTTAGAAAAATGGGAAGTGGAACCAAAAATCAGTCAATAAAGGAGTTTGATCATAATGAAAGGATTAAAACTGACAGACATTCTAGTAACAATTGTTATTTCGATCGTTTTTGGAATTGTTTATAAACTATGGGGACCGCTTTACTATGCGGTCAAGCCGATCGGGCTGCATGTCGACCAGCTCATATACGGTATGTGGTTTATTGCTGCGACGGTCGCCTTTCTTATTATTCGCAAGCCCGGAGTAGCGCTGATAGCGGAAACAGCAGCGGCATCTGCAGAATTTATAACCGGCTCTGAATTCGGCATAGAGGTTCTTCTATACGGAATCGTCCAAGGACTATTTGCAGAGATCATTTTTGCGATATTTCGATATAAAAAGTTTAATATCGGTGTTGTCATGCTGGCTGCAGCCGCTTCAGCAGCTGGTTCGCTAATTATGGATTTTTATAAAGGCTATATAGATGACTTAGTATTTTGGAACTTGCTATTATTCATTGGAGCTCGATTGATTGGCTCAATCATTATTGCCGGCGCGTTTGCCTATTATCTAGTGAAATCTTTGGAAGCAACAGGAGTGACTAATTTAGTAAGACCTGCGTCGCATGAAGATTATGACGCACTGAACTAGAGGTGGCAAACATGGATCTAGTATGCGAAGTGAAAAATTTACGATTAAAATATCCTGGAGAGGAATCCTTGCTTTTTAAGGATGTATCCTCTTCTTTCTATAAGGGAGAAAAAGTCTTGCTTCTTGGTCCTTCCGGCTGTGGGAAATCGACGTTTTTGCAAGTGTTAAGCGGTTTAATTCCAAAATCTATTGAAGTGCCGATGAAAGCAGAAAAAATCTTGACCCCGTCATCTTGGGGATATGTGTTTCAAGATCCTGACACGCAATTTTGCATGCCGTATGTAGATGAAGAAATGGCTTTTGTTTTGGAAAATTTGCAAGTGCAAAGAGAACAAATGCATGAAAAAATGCGAGTTTACCTGGAAATGGTCGGCCTTCATTTTGATGATCTTCATATCAGTATTCAATCATTATCAGGCGGCATGAAGCAACGGCTGGCGATCGCCACTGTTTTAGCATTGCATCCAGACGTGTTATTTTTGGACGAGCCGACTGCAATGCTGGATCCGGAAGGGACAAAAGCGGTATGGGACACGATGAAACAAGCAGCTCAAGATAAAACAGTTATCATCGTTGAACATAAAATTGATCATGTTCTTGACTTTGTCGACCGCATACTTTTATTTAATCAAAAAGGACAAATCGTCGCAGACGGTCCGAAAGAACAAATTTTTTCTCGGTATCGGAAAGAAATTCGCGAAGACGGCATTTGGTATCCCGGTGTATGGGAGGATTATCTTCGTGATAAGCAGGGGTATTACAAAAAAACCCCTTTAAAAGAACAGGTCGTGATTGAGCTTGAGCAATTTAAAGGATATCGAAAGAAGGAAGTCAAAATCGATGTACCATATGGAAAGGTTCATGCAGGTGAATGGATTGCGATAGTGGGGAAAAACGGCGCCGGAAAGAGCACTTTGTTACATTCATTGATGCAGTTTATACAAACGACCGGCACTTATTTGCTGTTAGAAAAAGAAGCAAAGAAAATAAAAAAGCTTTCCAACATGCTGTCGTTCGTTTTTCAAAATCCGGAATTTCAATTTGTCACCAATTCAGTTTACGATGAAATTGCTTATTCGTTGAGGATTGAACGGATGAAAGAAGAAGAAATTCGAACAAAAGTAGAAGAAATGCTCGAATTATTTCATTTACAGAAGCACCGCCATCAACACCCTTATCAGCTTTCAATGGGACAAAAAAGAAGATTGAGTGTTGCCGCTTTAATCATTAAAAAACAGCCGATCATGCTTTTAGATGAACCGACTTTTGGGCAAGACTCATCAAATACGTTTCAGCTCTTGGAGCTTTTAGAACATTATCGCAAACAAGGGTCTACCATTTTGATGGTGACACATGATGAACAAATAGCAAAGCATATGGCGACAAGAGTTTGGCGGATCGAAGGCGGGAAGCTCGTAGAGGATGAAATTCATTCTTGTGAGGATGAGCAGATGTATGTTCAGATATAGGGGGATCTACAATGGATTTTGACATAAAAGAAACATGGCTGCATAAAATCAACCCGAGCTTAAAGCTATTGTTTCTGATCGTTTTATTTATTAGTGTTCTGTTTATTCACAACATTAATTTTTTAATCAACTACACAGTTGCCGCCTTTCTTTTATTTGCTTTTTTTACCGGTCATCCGATGAAGCGCATACTTTTATTGCTGATTCCATTCGTGCTTATTTTTGTGTCGACTGCTACCTCCATGATCTTTTTTGGAAAAGGTGAGACAACATGGTGGAAATGGGGGCTGATCCATATTACAGAAGAAAGCTTTTATCGCGGTCTTCATTTAGGATTTCGTGCCCTTATCTTCGCTCTGCTTGGGTTAATGTTTTCGTTAACGACAAGACCGGTTTTTTTATTTTATTCGTTAATGCAGCAATTAAAGTTGAAGCCTAAATATGCTTACAGCTTTATGGCAGGCATTCGTTTAATCCCTATTATGATCGAAGAGTTTCAAACAATACGGCAAGCGATGATTGTAAGAGGTGTTGAACAAAGAAAAGGCTTAGCGAATTTTTTTCATAAATTGAAAGCATACTCGATTCCGCTGCTATCGCAAAGCATTCGCAGAGCGCACAGAATTGCTGTAGCGATGGAGGCGAAAAGATTTTCGAATGACACAAAAAGAACGTTTTACTACGAAATCGGGTTTTCCAAATACGATCTTTGCTTTGTCCTTTATTTTATAATCGCTATTTTGTTAAGCTACTATGCAGCTAAGATGCTTCCGTTTTTCCCGGTTACAGATGTAAGGTATATTGAATAAATGGCAGCCGGCTGCAAAATGCTTTTTCATAATCGCTGCATGGTAGATTTAAATGATTGAATAGTCCCGAAAGCATCCAAGTAAAGTGATTGTCCCAACTTACGAAACGATGGACAGTGTCAAACAATTTTTTCTGAAAAGGAACAAGAAGTAAACCATTTTGAAGCAAAAAGTGAATGAGTTTGTTTGATGAAAAAGAGCCTCTAGGGGAAACACCTAGAGGTATTTTTTTTGAAAAATCATGTTAACATTTTTTCCGTACTTGTTGTATGAAGGAAAGAGAATCGGTATTTTTGTTATATAAAATTACATAAAGTGTTAAAAAGGGGGACAATAATGAAAAAAATTTTTTTATTTCTAACGGTTTTCTCTGTAATTTTCGCAAGTGGATGTGCCATGTCTTCTGCTTTAGAGGAAAAGGAATCAAGCGATGGACAGAATAGCGAACAAAATGAAACGGATGTTGTGAAAGTCGGTATTCTCCATTCATTAAGCGGCACGATGGCGATCAGTGAAGTTTCTTTAAAGGACGCAGAATTAATGGCGATTGAAGAAATTAACAACTCAGGCGGGCTTTTAGGAAAGAAAATTGAACCGGTTATTGAAGACGGCGCATCTGACTGGCCGACCTTTGCTGAGAAAGCAAAGAAATTACTGCAACAGGATAAGGTAGCGACGATTTTTGGCGGCTGGACTTCCGCAAGCAGAAAGGCCATGCTGCCGGTAGTCGAACAAAATAAAGGCTTGCTTTGGTACCCCGTTCAATATGAAGGAATGGAATCTTCTCCGAACATTTTTTATACGGGGGCGACCACCAATCAACAAATTGTGCCTGCTGTCAGCTGGCTGTTAAACAATAAAGGAAAGAAGTTTTTTTTAATTGGCTCGGATTATGTGTTTCCGCGCACGGCAAACAGTATTATTAAAGCACAATTAAAAGCTGAAGGCGGAGAGGTAGTTGTCGAAGAATATACACCTTTAGGACATACTGATTACAGCACGGTCATCAATAAAATGAAAAAAGTGAAACCTGACGTAGTCTTTAATACATTAAATGGAGACAGCAATGTCGCCTTTTTCAAACAATTGAAGGATGCCGGAATCACATCGAAGGATGTTACTGTGATGTCGGTCAGCATTGCTGAAGAAGAAATTCGAGGAATCGGCGGTGAAGTATTAGCTGGCCACTTAGCGGTATGGAATTATTTCCAGACAACGGATACACCAGAAAACAAAGCGTTTGTTGAAAAATATAAAGAAGCTTATGGTGAAGAGCGTGTAACGGATGATCCGATTGAGGCGGCTTACATAGCTGTTCATTTATGGGCAGAAGCAGTAAAAAAAGCGGGATCTTTTGAGGTTGAAAAGGTCAAGGAAGCTGCGAAGGGAATCGAGTACAAAGCTCCGGGCGGCACGGTAAAAATAGAAGGTGAGAATCAGCATCTGTGGAAAACAGTAAGAATCGGCGAAATTCAACCGGACGGCCAATTTAAAGAAATTTGGAATTCTGGTGAGCCGGTGAAGCCGGATCCGTATTTAAAAAGCTATTCTTGGGCGGAGAAATTATCTAAAAATAATGAATAATCTAAATTGATAGGAGTGAACAGCTTGTCAATTTTCATCAGTCAACTGTTTAACGGGTTGAGCCTTGGATCGATCATGTTATTGATCGCCCTTGGCTTAGCTATAACGTTTGGCTTAATGAATGTCATCAACATGGCCCACGGTGAATTAATTATGGTCGGTGCGTATGCAACCTATGTAATGCAGCTCATTTTTTCTAAATATTTGCCGGAAAGCTTGTTTAATTATTACTACTTTATTGCTATACCGATTTCATTTCTCGTTGCTTCGTTTATCGGTTATCTGCTTGAAAAAGGAATCATTCGTTTTCTATATAATCGACCAACAGACAGTCTTTTGGCCACTTGGGGAATTAGTTTGATTTTGCAGCAGATTGCCAGATCCATATTTGGCGCTCCGAATGTTGCGGTTGTTGCACCTGCTTGGATGGATGGAGGCTGGCAAATATTTGGCATTACATTGCCTTATAAAAGGTTGTTAATTTTATCTCTGTCAATCGTTTGTATCGCTTTGCTTTATTATTATTTAAACAAAACGTCTACCGGTTTGAGAATAAGAGCGGTCACGATGAATAGAAATATGGCCTCTTGTTTAGGAATTTTTACAAGAAAAATAGATTCTCTAGGCTTTGCTCTCGGAGCTGGATTAGCCGGAATCGCTGGCTGTAGCTTAACTTTATTAGGACCGATCGGCCCTACAATTGGAACGTACTATATTGTCGATGCGTTTATGGTTGTCATTTTAGGAGGAATTGGCGGATTGAAAGGGACGATTATCGGCGCATTTGGCATTGGAATGCTTAGCACTGTTGTTGAATATTCCTTCGGCGCCACGATGGCAAAAGTCATTGTATTTGCAGTGATCATTTTATTTTTGCAGTGGAAACCGTTAGGTATTTTCTCTTATCGCACAAGGGCATTGGATTAGGAGGACGGATTATGCGCAGAAAACAAATGATTTATCTGTTATTTTTCCTGATTTTACTTCTGGCCCCGTTTTATTTAACCGAATTCCGCTTAGCGTTGCTCGGAAAATTTCTTTGCTATGCGATCATTGCAGTAGGAATCTGTCTTATTTGGGGGTACACCGGGATATTAAGCTTAGGTCACGGCGTGTATTTTGGGATTGGAGCTTATTGCATGGCGATGTATTTAAAATTGGAGGCTTCAAAAGGAGCGTTGCCGGATTTTATGGAATGGAACGGAGTGCAGGAGCTCCCGTGGTTTTGGAAGCCCTTCTTTAATCCTTTCTTTTCCATAATGGCAGCAATTTTCATACCAGCTATGCTGGCAGCGGTTTTGGGCATGCTTACGTTTAAAAACCGGATCAAAGGCGTCTATTTTTCTCTTTTGTCACAGGCAGTCGTTGTTGTCGTCGTCACACTTTTAATTGCCAAACAGGATTTGACAGGCGGTACAAACGGATTAACCAATTTTAGCACCGTTTTTGGGTTTTCTTTATCCTCACCAATGGTACAAATTGTTTTATATGCTATTACCGTTTTCGCTTTGTTTGCCATTTTTATGTTATCTGTTTGGATTACCAAAAGCAGACTTGGCCATGTATTAATTGCCATTCGGGACGGCGAAAACCGCCTTCGGTTTTTAGGATTTGATCCGGCTGTTTTTAAAGTGTTTATTTACAGTTTATCGGCTTCGTTTGCCGGAATAGCTGGCGCGTTGTTTGTTTTGCAGGTCGGTCTCATTTCTCCTTCGATGATGGATATTATCCCTTCAATTGAAATGGTTTTATGGGTAGCCATCGGCGGTCGTCATTCGTTATTCGGCGCCATAATCGGAGCAATTTTAACAAACGGAGCCAAAAGCTTTTTCAGTGAAACATATCCGGATGTTTGGCTTTTCTGCTTAGGCATTCTATTCATTTTGATCGTTGTTTTTTTCCCGAAAGGAATTGCCGGGTTGTTCGAAGCTTTTCCAAAGCGTATTGCGAAATTTTTTGAAAAAGGTGTGAAAAAAGGTGAATCCGATTCTGTCATGTCATGATATTATTGTTGATTTTGACGGCTTTAAAGCGCTTCAAGGTGTCAATTTAGATGTTCATCACGGAGAAATTCGTTTTTTAATTGGTCCGAATGGTGCGGGCAAAACGACTCTTCTTGATGTCATCTGCGGCAAAACAAAAGCAGCAGATGGAAAAGTGATGTTTCAAGGAGTAGATTTGACAAAGCGGAGAGAGCACGAAATCGTTCGGCATGGAATCGCTAGAAAATTTCAAAATCCGTCCGTTTTTACTGAATTAACCGTATTTGAAAACATGGAGTTATCGATCAAACAAAATAGAAATCTTTTTTCCGTTATGAAGGCGAAATTAACCGCGGATGAAAAAGACGAAATTACGGCAATGCTTGAGAGAACCGATCTTTTAGATCGAGCTTATGACCCAGCAGGCTTGCTGTCCCACGGCCAGAAACAATGGCTTGAAATCGGCATGCAGCTGCTGCAAAAACCGGAAGTTTTACTTCTTGATGAACCGATTGCCGGCATGACTGGGGCGGAAAGGGAAAAAACCGGCTTGTTTATTCAAGAAATAGCTGAGAAATGCGCAGTGCTGATTGTTGAACATGATATGGATTTTGTTCGGAATTTTGCTGAACAGGTAACAGTTATGCATGAAGGGAAAATTTTGTGTGAAGGTTCCATGGAGGAAGTGCAGCAAAATGAGCTTGTTGCAGAGGTTTATTTAGGAAGGGAGGCAAAGGTGTGCTAAAAATATCTAGTTTGAAAGCAGGATATGATGAAACGATGGTGTTGAATAATGTTCATCTTGAAGTTGAAAAAGGAAAGGTCGTTTCCATTCTGGGAAGAAACGGGGCGGGAAAAACAACATTGATCAAAACGATTGTTGGATTGTTAAAGCCGATGGACGGGACTATTTATTGGAATGATCAGGAAATTACACATGAGCTTCCGGAAAGGAGGGCAAAAAAAGGAATCGGATATGTTCCCCAAGGCAGGGAGATTTTCTCTTCGCTGACTGTGGAAGAAAATCTCATTTTAGGCTTTGAAGCTGTTTCGAAAAAGATAGAAAAAACGCTTGTTTTAGAGGAAATTTTCGAGCTTTTTCCTGTTTTAAAGGAAATGTTGAAGAGAAAAGGAGGAGATTTAAGCGGCGGGCAGCAGCAGCAATTGGCCATAGCGAGGGCTCTTGCCGGGCAGCCCGAGCTATTATTGCTGGACGAACCGATGGAAGGGATTCAACCATCTATAGTAGAGCAAATACAGGAGGTCATTGTAAAAATTGCGTCCAAAAAAGGAATTGGCGTCGTTTTAGTTGAGCACAGCATAGATTCAGCATTTGCCTGTTCTGATGAATACTATATTTTGGACAAAAGAACTGTTGTATCAAAGGGTGTAGTAAAAAACACAAATATTGAAGACATTCAACAATATTTAGTAGTTTAATTTAAAACTTCCTCCTCCCCCTAGAAAAATTTTTTTAAATTTTCCATGTTAAAAAATATAACATAACACTTGGTGTTTCACATAGTGTGAATTATATTTGTAATAAAAAATAACATAAAAACACCTTTTATCTTCAACCCATTGAGGGAAATGGAATGTAAGAAAATCGTGTTATTTTTGATTGTCTGTTAGAAAGGAAGGGTGTTATGAAGCTGACAGCCCGAGAGCAGGAAAAATTGATGGTCGTTGTTGCTGCAGATTTAGCGCGCAGAAGGCAGAGAAAAGGCTTGAAGCTGAACTATGCGGAAGCAGTGGCCATCATCACATATGAGATTATGGAGGGCGCAAGGGAAGGACGGACGGTTTCGGAGTTGATGCAATATGGCACAAAAATTTTAACTAGAGATGATGTGATGGAAGGCGTTCCGGAAATGATCGAAAATATCCAGGTGGAGGCAACATTTCCAGACGGAACGAAGCTTGTAACCGTCCATGATCCGATCCGGTAAAAGAGGTGAAAAAATGATTCCAGGGGAATATCGATTAAAATCAGCTCCGATTGTTTGCAATAAAGGGAAAGAGGCGATCAAGCTCAATGTTGTCAATAGAGGGGACCGTCCAGTACAAGTCGGTTCGCATTTTCATTTTTTTGAAGTAAACAGGGCGCTCGAATTTGACCGGCAGCTGGCGTTCGGCAGGCATTTAAACATTCCGTCCGGAACGGCGGTAAGGTTTGAGCCGGGCGATGCGAAAATCGTAGAGCTCGTTGAATTTTCGGGAAAAAAAGAAGTGTACGGTTTAAATAATTTGACGAACGGACCGTTGACAAAGGAGGCGGACAAATGAGTTTTCAAATGCCGCGCAAACAATATGCCGATATGTTCGGCCCGACAACTGGAGACAGCATTAGATTGGCTGATACGGAACTCTTCATTCAAATCGAAAAAGATTTTACCGTATACGGAGATGAAGTAAAATTCGGCGGTGGGAAAGTGATTCGCGACGGAATGGGACAGCATCCATTTGCCGAAAGGAAAGACGTGATGGATCTTGTTCTCACAAACGCCATTATTATTGATTATACAGGTATTTATAAAGCGGATATCGGCATAAAGGATGGGAAAATTGCCGCGATCGGAAAGGCGGGAAATCCATTATTAATGGATGGCGTCACAATGGTAATCGGAGCTTCAACCGAAATCGTTGCGGCAGAAGGAATGATTGTTACGGCAGGCGGAATCGATACCCATATTCATTTTATATGCCCTCAGCAAATTGAAACAGCTTTGACATCTGGAATTACAACAATGATAGGAGGAGGAACGGGGCCTGCAACAGGGACAAATGCAACGACTTGTACACCGGGTGAATGGAATATTTATAGAATGCTGGAGTCAGTTGAACATTTTCCTATGAATTTCGGCTTTTTAGGGAAAGGAAATTCATCCGGAAAAAAAGCGTTAGAGGAGCAAATCAAAGCAGGTGCAGTTGGTTTAAAACTGCATGAGGACTGGGGTTCAACACCGGCGGCGATCGATCAGTGTTTATCCGTAGCTGACGAGTATGATGTGCAAGTTGCCATCCATACAGATACGTTAAATGAAGCCGGTTTTGTAGAAGACACCATTGCAGCGATTAAAGACCGGGTCATTCATACATACCATACAGAAGGCGCAGGCGGGGGACACGCCCCGGACATTATGAAAATGGCCAGCCTGCCAAACGTTTTGCCTTCTTCGACAAATCCGACAAGACCGTTTACAGTCAACACGCTCGAGGAACATTTAGATATGCTGATGGTTTGCCATCATTTGGATCCGGCTATTCCTGAAGATATCGCCTTCGCCGATTCCCGCATTCGCAAAGAAACGATTGCGGCGGAAGATATTCTTCATGACCTTGGCGTATTCAGCATGATCAGTTCCGACTCGCAAGCGATGGGAAGGGTCGGCGAAGTGATTACGCGGACATGGCAAACCGCAGATAAAATGAAAAAGCAGCGGGGCTCCTTAAAGGGAGACGGCCAAGATCATGACAATTTCAGAGTGAAAAGATATGTGGCAAAATATACGATCAATCCTGCGATTGCCCACGGAATATCTGAATATGTCGGCTCTGTAGAAGTCGGCAAATTGGCGGATTTAGTTGTTTGGAATCCGGCCTTTTTTGGGGTGAAGCCGGAAATGATCATCAAGGGCGGAATGATTGCCTATAGTTTGATGGGAGACCCAAATGCATCCATTCCAACTCCGCAGCCTGTTTATTACCGTCCGATGTTCGGATCATTTGGCAAAGCTGTCTCACAAACATCGATCACATTTTTGTCAAAAGCAGCAATAAAAGCCGGCATTCCCGAAAAGTTAAAGTTGCAAAAAATCGTGAAACCCGTCAAAGGAGTTCGTACATTGACGAAAAAGGACATGGTTTTTAATGGTGAAACTCCTTCTATCGAAGTCGATCCACAAACGTATGAGGTAAAGGTGGACGGTGAATTGATCAATTGTGAGCCGGTTGAAGTTGTTCCGATGGCGCAAAGATATTTTCTGTTTTGAGGTGAAGACGGATGATTATTAAAGAAACACTTGGAAATATTTATGCAAAAGCAGTAAAGGAAAAACATGTGGAGCGCGTCTATTTAAGAAGCGATGATCTGCTCAAAAGAATTCAACGAGTGAAAACAGACCACGGGAACGAAATAGGGATTCGTTTAAAGGAGGAAAAGAAGCTGGCAGATGGTGACATTTTATATGAAGATGAAAACAATATGATCATTATTTCTGTCCTGCCTGAAGATGTCCTTGTCATTTGTCCGGCTACGCTGAAAGAGATGGGAGAAATTGCACATCAAATCGGCAACAGACATTTGCCGGCTCAGTTTGAAGGAAATGAAATGATCGTGCAATACGATCATCTTGTAGAACAACTTGCAAACGAGCTGAACATTCCTTGCAAACGGGAGAAACGAAAAATAAAACAACCCTTTCGATATGTCGGACATCATCACCATGATTGATTGGCTGCCTTTATTGCAGATAAGCGATTCAAACTTTCCTTCCGGAGCCTTCTCCCACTCGTTCGGATTCGAAACATATATTGTTGAGCAGAAAATAAAAGATGCAAGTACATTTAAAAGTTTTTTAAAAACGTACATTGACAAGCAGCTCGTCTATACGGACGGACTGGCTTGCCGGCTTGCATATCAATTTGAAAAAGAAGGGAAACAAGAGGAGCTTTGGAAGCTGGATGAGATTCTTTACGCCAGCTCAATGGCTAAAGAAACGAAAGAAGGGAACCGAAGAATTGGCGAGCAAATGCTGAAGCTTTGTTTAAATATTTACCCTCATCCAACACTGCAACAATATGCTCAAAAAATAAAAGCGAAGGAGCTTTACGGACATGCGGCTCTCGTTTTTGCCATTGTCGGGATAAAAATAGGAGCGGATGAAAAAACAACGCTTGTAACGTATTTGTATTCCACTATTCAAACGCTTGTACAAAACGGAGTCCGCGGCATTCCGATCGGTCAAAAAGAAGGGCAGCTGCTATTAAAAGATTTGCAGGAGGATGTGAGGAGAGCTGTTTTAAAAATTGGCAAACTATCGATCGACGATTTAGGTGCGCAATCACCTGGCCTTGAAATTGCACAAATGAGGCATGAGCAATTGCATGTAAGACTTTTTATGTCTTAACAGACTGTTTTCAGAGTTTCATTATTTTTACAAACTCTCTGCTTGCTTGGCTGAAGCGAAAAGGCTGGAAAGCGAAAGAAGCGATCTGCTTCTTTTCAAAAAAAACTGCAAAGCTTGATCAAAAGATAAGGGGGGAAAGATTTGGGGCTAATCCCGAATCAGTCATAATGGAACCTATACGAATCGGAATTGGAGGGCCGGTAGGAGCCGGCAAAACGCTGCTAGTGGAAAAATTGACTCGCTATTTGTCAAAGGAATTCAGTGTTGCCGTTGTCACTAATGATATTTATACAAAAGAGGATGCCTTATTTTTAATAAAAAACAGCGTTCTTCCGGAGGATCGGATTATCGGCGTCGAAACAGGCGGCTGTCCCCATACGGCCATTCGTGAGGATGCATCGATGAATTTTGCGGCAATTGATGAGTTAAAAGAAAGACACGAGGATTTAGATATGATTTTTGTTGAAAGCGGCGGAGATAACTTAGCGGCAACCTTCAGCCCGGAATTAGTCGATTTCTCCATTTATATCATTGATGTTGCCCAAGGGGAAAAAATCCCAAGAAAAGGGGGACAAGGGATGATTAAGTCTGATTTGTTTATCATCAATAAAATCGACCTCGCTCCTTATGTCGGTGCAAGTCTTGAAATCATGGAACAAGATACGAAAATGATGCGGGGGGAGCGACCGTTCTTTTTTACTAATTTAAAGGAAGAAATTGGTTTAGATAATGTGATCAATTGGATTAAACGAAATGCGCTGCTGGCAGGGTTGTAGAAATGGAAGGAATTTTGCAGATTCGCGCGGAGCAAAAAGGGGAGCGGACCGTAATTACGGATCACTTTTTTCAGGGAGCTTTGAAAATGACAAAGCCGGTCTATACGGAATCGTCGATACCGATCGTTTATGTGATTCATGTCGGCGGCGGATGTGTAGACGGGGATGAATACGCACAAGAAATTTCCTTAGGTGAAAAGGCAAGGCTTGCGGTGACGTCACAATCTTCAACGAAAATTTATAAAACACCGAAAAAACCTGTCAAGCAGAAATTCTTGTTTACATTGCAAAAAGACAGCGTGCTGGAATGTTTGTCAGATCCGTTGATCGTTTATGAACAGGCTCGCTTTGAGCAGGAAACCATCGTCCATATGGAAAAGGGTGCAGCCTTTTTGTACAAAGAAATTATTACGCCGGGCTGGTCTGAAACCGGGCAGCCGTTCTGTTTCGATGCAATTCGGCTAAAATTAAAAGTTTATAAGGAAAATCGATTGATTTTGTTCGATCATTTTTATCAACAAGGGGATCGGGGAATTGATCAATTATTGAATATGGAAGGCTATACACATTACGGTTCGTTCCTCGTTATTTCTGACGAAGTGGATGATAAATTAATGGAAAAGATTTCATGCCATTTGCAGGGAGGACCGTTTGATGGACGGATCGGCATTTCAAGATTTTTGCCATCTGCCTTTATGATTAGAATTTTAGGAAACCATACCGATCACATTGAGGGGCTGTTTTTGGAAGTTCACCGATTGGCGAGAGCTTATCTATTAAAAGAACCTCCAATCCTATTACGAAAATATTAAAGAGATAAATAGAAGAGGTGAAAAATGTGTCAGTCAATTTTTTATCCGTGCTTTTTTTCGGATTGATTCTCGGGATGAAACATGCAACTGAACCGGATCATGTGATTGCTGTGTCCACAATTGCCAGCAGGACAAAAACTTTAAAGAAATCCAGTTTAACAGGAGTATATTGGGGAATTGGACACACCGCTACCCTTTTGTTGATCGGGATGATCGTGATCGGATTAAAAACAGCTATTCCGGAGAAGGTTTCATTGACATTGGAATTATTCGTCGGGATTATGTTAGTGATTTTAGGAATTTTAAGTCTTCGCGATGGCAGGCACAAACTGGCGCGAAACGATGAAACGGAATTTACAAATATTAAATCATTGATCATCGGTTTTATTCACGGTTTGGCAGGAAGCGCGGCAATGGTGCTGTTAACGATGACAACTGTTGAAAGCTATTTTCAAGCGTTTTTATACATCTGCATTTTCGGAGTCGGGACGATCATCGGCATGTTTTGTTTTACAACCATTCTCGGCCTGCCGTTTATTCTCGGAAGCAAAGTGAAAAAATATGTTCCGTTCATTTGCTCGCTTGCCGGAGCAATTAGTATATTATACGGCATCTTTTATATTTATGAAATCGGCTTTAAAGACGGATTGTTTATATAAATCGATTAATTGCTTAAAACCTCGTTTGGATCACTCCATCCAAATGGGGTTTTTTCATGTGTATTGGGATTATTTACAAAATTATTAAAGTATTATTAAAACACCTATTATTTTTACGCCGCACAGCGGTGGAGTGATGGCGCTTCAAGTATTTAATGAGACTGAAAAGTTTTTGATTGGTGCCTATACGAGTGAACCGGATGTAACTGATGCCGGGAACTCCCTTACGATCGGCATACCGCCGCGTTATGACGGCTACGTGGAACCTTTTACAGATTATGCTATGAAACGGTTTGGCAAAAAATTAGCCGCTCTTCCGCCGTCTACACAATATGGGAAAGACTGGGCAAAAACTTTGCTTCCACAATGGGAAAAGAAGGGCGGAAAGGTTGTATATCATTCATCCATTGATTTTTCAAAGGAAACCGACTTTTTCACCATTGTCACAAATGCTCTTAAAGAAAAAACGGATGTTCTATTTATAGGCGGAGCTTCAGAACCTACCGCAAAAGTGGCAAAGCAAGCTAGAGAGCTAGGATTTAAAGGCGGATTCATTATCATGGATCAGGCAAAACTGGATTTTATGGAAAAAATAACAGGTTCCTATGACGTATTAGAAGGTTCTGTTGGAGTGCTGCCGCTCGTAAAATCTAATGATCCGGGAGCGCCGGCATTTGCCGAAAACTATCGAGCAAAGTTTAAAGATGAACCTAGCTCTGAATCAGGGCTCAACTATATCGCTACGTATATTTTCGTTGAAGCGATGAAAGCGGCAAAAACTGTTGACGATGCGGAAGCTATTCGCAAACATATGCAAGATGGACTGGATAATCTGCCAAAAGACAAACGCGTATACGAGATTCCATCAATCGGTGATGACGGAAGATTGGAAGTGAAACGAAAAATCGCGGTAGTAGAGGATGGTCAAATTGTTTTAAAAGTAGTAGATTAATAGGTTTTCCGATAGGATTGAGCAATGATTGAAAATTTAAGAGGCTTCCTGAATGGGGAGCCTCTAAATACATGTTCCAATGCACTGTTAATGAATATTCGGATATCGGGCATGAAAAAGAGAATTGCTGTAAAGTTTCCAGTTATATATTTATAGATCAGGGTTCCATGTGCACTATTATCATTCGCTTATCTTTTCCAGTAATTGGTCATACAGCTTTTGCGTTTCGTCCCTGTCTTTTTGATTCAAAATGATATAATCATCATCTTTTTCGATATATACATACGGTGCACGCCCTTTGTAAACAAACAATTTTCCTCCTCCACCGTATGGCTCTTTTAGCCGAAAAGATCCTTTCAAACGATCAAAAGCCGCAAAGCCATTACTTTTGGCAACGACCTCGGGAAGTTCATCCAACAGCTTCACACGGTCAATCTCATCAATCGGCCATTCCACCCCATATAAACCCGTTACCTTCAACTGTCGGTCATTTATGATCACATCATGCTCCTTAAGTCCCAAATAGCCTAAAACGATAACGAATGTGATCACAATAGCCGCAACAATTCCGGTAATCCAATAATATTTTTTCCGTTTATGCTTTAGTTCATATTTTTGTACATAGATCGAACCGCCGAGCAGTACGATGAGAAACAGCAGCATGCCTATTTCAAATCCATATGGGATTTGAAAAAGTGCTAAAATGACCGAAATGAACAAAATGATGAACGTATAAAACAGCAATCTACCAATTGCCTGCGGATAACCATTTTCAATTAATTGCTGCTGTTCTTCTTCTGGTCTGTTGTAGAAGCCCGATATTAAGCTGTAATCTTGCTTCTTTACGACTAAATACGTCAGGCCCCCGTGTATGATAAGTGTGAACCCCATAGTGATTAAAAAAACGATCGTATCTGTTGACACAATGGTTCCCCCTTACGCTTTACAAAACATTTTGATTATTTCTACGGTTTTATCTTACAAATGTTTCACTCGCATAAATACCTAATGGAACTAAACCAATCTGAAGAAAGAAGAAAACACTTTTGATGGAAAAATCAGATTTTTCAATGATCCTCTCTTCCCTTCAACAGAAATTTTTGGAATAATAATTATAATGTAACGTATGGAGAGGAGCAAGCGTATGGTGATTGCACTTGAAAATGTTTCGCTCATTCGCAACAAAAAATATATTTTGGAGAATATAAATTGGAATGTTGATGAAGGCGAGCATTGGTGTATTTTAGGAAGAAATGGAGCGGGGAAAACAGCATTGCTCAATTTGTTAAACGGCTATTTGTTTCCTTCAAAAGGAACGGTTTCCGTCATTGGATTTACTTTTGGAAAGGCAGATTTTCGCGAGGTTCGAAAAAAAATCGGCCTTGTCAGCTCATCGCTCCAAGAAAAAATTTACGGACATGATCTTGTTGAAGAAGTTATTTTGAGCGGAAAATTCGCGTCAATCGGCTTATATGAAACACCGGATGAACACGATTTAGAAGAGATGGGGTCATTGATGACGCTATTCGGGGTGGAAAAACTAAGCGGGCGTACATATGACAGCCTTTCCCAAGGTGAAAAGCAAAAAGTGCTGATTTTGCGGGCGCTTATGCCTCAGCCGAAGCTCCTTATTTTAGATGAGCCGTGCAATGGTCTTGATATATTGGCGAGAGAAGAACTTTTAGGGCTGATTGAAACAATTGCCAAAAGGCCAAATGCGCCAACGATCCTGTACGTGACGCATCATGTTGAAGAAATTTTGCCTTGCTTCACCAATTCCCTGTTATTAAAGGAAGGAAAGGTTTTTGCTGAGGGAAGAACAGAAGAGCTGCTTTCAAGTGAACGATTGTCAGACTTTTTTGAAGCAGGCATCGTGGTGGAAAATTTTCATGGCCGATATTATGCGAAGCTTTTGCAAAACAATCATAATAGATTGTTATAGGGAGAGTGGGGCTGTCTAATAAGTCGATTTTCCGGCTTATAGACGCCCCTTTAATGGTTTAGAAATGTTGATATATCAATGTTTATGATGTTTCGTTTACAATGGATTTTGACTTTCTAAGACACCCTTTTTCGGATTTCAGTGGAAAACTGCTTTTTCTTTTTTGAGCATTCTTTTGATCGAGCGGTCTGCTTCTCTTAAAACAATTTCCTTGTCGAGTGTTTTTATTTTTTTGTTTTCCATTACAATCTCCCCATTTATAATGGTTGTTTCTACATTATCCCTTGAAGCAGAATAAACGATCCGCGAAATCGGATCAGCTTCAAAGGAAGGGAAAGTATGAAAATGATGTAAATTTAGAATCACTAAATCTGCCTTTTTGCCGATTTCAATACTGCCAATCTCTTTTTCCAATCCGACCGCTTTTGCCCCGCCGATGGTCGCCATTTTAAATACCTCTTTTGCTTTCATTGCGGAAGGGCCGTGCTTCGGCTTTTGGATGAGGGCTGCAAGCTTCATTTCCTGAAACATATTTAAATTATTGTTGCAAGGCGCTCCGTCTGCGCCTAAGCTTAACGAAACTCCCATTTCCATCAGCCCGGGAATATCCGCAATTCCTGAAGCTAATTTTAGATTAGACCCGGGGCAATGGCTAACATTTACTCCTCTGTCTTTAATGATTTTCTTTTCTTTTTCATCCAGCCAGATGCAGTGCGCCAAAATCAATCGTTTATTGGCAAGTCCAAGATAGTCAAGATATTCGATATTTCGCATCCCTGTCTGCTGTTCAACCAGCCTGATTTCTTCCTGATTTTCCGCTGCATGAGTATGAACTTTTACTTGATATATTTCAGAAAGCCGTTGAACTTCTTTTAACAGTTCTTCTGTACATGAAAGGACAAATCGGGGAGAAAAGGCATATTGAATTCTTCCGTTTGCAAACATATGCCATTTTTCAAGCAAATCAACGCTTTCTTGGAGAGAATCAGTTGTTTTTTCGCGAAGCTCCATTGGCACATCGTCGCCACGATCCATCATCACCTTGCCTGATAAAGCTCTGATTCCGCTTCCTGCAATCGCTTGAAACGCTGCTTCTGTATGGTGAACGGTTTCCATATCGACAATCGTTGTGGTCCCGCTTTCAATCAATTCTCCAATGCCGAGCAATGCGGAATAATAGATCGATTCCTCATCATGTGCTGCTTCCAATGGCCAAATTCGTTTTTTCAGCCAATCTAACAATTCTAAGTCATCCGCCCGTGAGCGGAAAAGTGTCTGGCATAAGTGAACATGGGTTTGAATGAAGCCCGGAATGACGGTCCGATTTTCTGCATTGATGATTTGATCGGCGTCGCATGCAAGATTTTTCCCTATGTTGCTTATGATGCCATTTTCTATGAAAATATCTCCCGTGAAAATTTCATCCGCATGATTCATCGTAATAATTTGTGCGTTTTTGATCAACAGGCTCTTCATATTCCTTTCTCCTTGCTATAAGTATTGAAATTCATTCTAAGAATGTATGCAGGTAAATTCAATAAAAATGTAAGAATTTATGACAAAAATAAAAAAATGTGGAAAAAAAGTTAACAAAGAAATAATCAAACATTTTGAAAAATTGTAAAATCATTTTTAAGAAAAGAGGTGGTTTTTTGAAAGACAAAAGCCTTTTGACAGAACAGAGGCAATCATTAAAAAAAGATATTGCGAGAATTTACAACGAAGTAAATAAAGAAATTTTTCAAACAGGTGTGATTCAACTGCGAGTTGAAGTAACGGATGAAAAAATTTTAATTTTCGGGTTGCATAAACGGGATCCTGCTTTGCAAATTCTTGAAAAAGTAGATGGGGCTTTGACGATGTGGGCAGATTCGTTATTAATTGATGAATTTAAAAAGCGATTTAAATATAAAATGGAAACAATTGTCGGACTTAACGTTTTTTCGGTTTTAAAAGATTATGATCCTTCCACTGGCTCAGCATGCATGACAATTATTCTTAAAAAAAATGAGTTAGCTTGAAGGACGTTTTCCGTCCTTTAGGCTATCCATAGATCATTCGGTATTGTTTTGATCCTGTTTACGGGATGGAAACAAGCCGTAGGAAAGAAAAAACTTATTGTTTTTCTTTTCCTGCGGCTTTTCTTTTTTCACAAAAGTAATCATTTGTTCGGAGGGGAAACGGCATGGAATTTCGCTACCGGGGAGAAGCATTTGAACAGAAATTTTTTGCAAGACTAACGAGTAAGGAAATTGCTGAATTGCCAAAGCAAAATGCTTTAATCATTTTGCCGGTTGGCGCAGTTGAACAACATGGGCCTCATTTACCGGTATTTACTGATTCTTTAATAGCGGAGGGGATTTTGCATTCAGCTTGCAAACATTTAAAAGAAGAAGATAATATTTGGATTTTGCCTCCAATTGCGTACAGCAAAAGCATCGAACATCTCGGATATGCAGGAACCATCTCATTATCTGGGAGCACTTTAGAGGCAATGATCAAGGATATTGCCGCAAGTCTGAAAAAAAGTGGATTTAGAAAATTCGTCTTATTTAATTCACATGGAGGAAACCATGATTTACTCAATTCCGTTGCCCGCGATATCCGCATTGAAACAGGTTTGATGACTTTCCGGTTGAACAGCTATGACTTCAATGTCTCAGAGGATCTCATTGAGGAAAAAGAGGCTGCATACGGAATCCACGGGGGAGAAATCGAAACATCCTTCATTCTTTCCTTCAAAACCGATTGGGTGAAAAAAGAGCTTTGTCCCGATGAGTTCATCCAGTTTCCGGAAAGCGCAAAGCATCTTCAATTAAAAGGCAGCCATTATGTTGCTTGGAGGATGGAAGATATTTCGAAATCCGGGGTTTTAGGAAATGCAAAAAAAGCTTCAAAAGAAACGGGAGAAATCATCGCCAACCGTTTGGGTGAAAAGCTGGCGGTTGTTTTGCGGGAAATGGCGGAATTCGAAATGGATGATCTCATCAACATTTCTACCGAAAAGCAGTACAGTCCTTTGACATAGAAAGGATGATCAATTGTTTCAAACAAAAAGAAAACTTTGGAGGTGTGGAAGTATGGCTTGGAAAAAAGAAATACAGCAGCTTTTAGGGAAGGAAAAAGTTCTGTTCGATGCAGCTTCAAGAGGAAAATTTTCTAAAGATTATTATTGGTATTCACCCATTCTCACACAAAAGCTAAAGGATAAACTGGCCGATTGCATCGCCTTTCCGGAGTCAGAAGAGGAATTAGTTTCGTTAATATCATTCGCCGTAAAAAGAAAAATTCCGATTACGGTCAGAGGTGCTGGAACAGGAAATTATGGTCAGGCCGTACCTCTTCAAGGCGGTATTGTGATCGACATGACGAGGTTTCATCAAGTACTTGAAATCGGCGAAAACGCTGTAACGGTACAAGCGGGAATAAGAATCGGCAAGCTTGAACGGATATTAGAGCGAAACGGAAAAGAGCTGCGAATTATGCCGAGCACATATATTCAAGCAACGATTGGCGGTTTTGTGGCGGGAGGATCGGGAGGAATCGGCTCCATTACATGGGGCAATTTGTGGGATGGCAATGTGCACAGCGCTTCGGTTTACACAATTGAGGAAAAGCCGAGAAAAATTGTTGTTTCAGGCGATAAACTCGAGCAATATATTCACAATTACGGAACTTTAGGTGTCATGACAGAGCTGCAATTGCCGATCGAGGAGAAAACAGATTGGATGCAAGCAATGGTTTTTCATGACCATTTAGATGAAGCGATAAATTTCGCCCATCAATTTTCGGGCATAGAAACTATGAAAAAAAGGCTCTTATCAGTATGTGAAGGAGCTTTGACAAAGCATTTCGCTCCTTTAAAACAATATATTTTGCCTGAAAAAACGTTAACGATGATTGAGGTCGATGAAAAAGCAAAAAGTGAATTTGTCGAACTCGTTGCCGAACATAAAGGAATATTGGCACATACCATTCCTGCCAAGCAGTATCGAAAAGGGGTCCGCCTTTCGGATTTTACTTGGAACCACTCCACGCTGTGGGCCTGCAAAAATGAAGACAATATTACTTACTTGCAAGTTGAGTTTGATATTCAACACCTTTATCATCAAGTCCATTTGTTAAAAAAGGAATTTGGTGAAGAAGTTCTTCTTCATTTTGAATTTATAAAAAGAAACGGAGCAATTATTCCAACGGCCTTGCCGGTCGTTCGCTTTACAAGCGAGAAACGGCTGTATGAAATCATACAATTTTTCCTGAATATAGGAGCTAAAGTGCATGATCCGCATACTTATTTGTTGGGATTCGGCGGTTGGAGTTTACGAATGGATGAAATCATAAAAATCAAGCAAAAAAATGATCCGTTTCATTTGCTGAATCCAGGAAAAATAGCGGACGTCACCTCTTATGCACAAGTGTAACGATGGGAAAATGAATTGAAACGGCTGAAATATACCGAAAAAAGTTCTTATTATCGGCACTAGGTTCTTGGCATGAAGCAGAAATGTAACTAGAAAAATATCAAAAATAGTAGGAGGATTCGTATGCAGGCAAAAGGGAAGGGATATACAAAAATCTTCATTTTATTTCTACTCGTTCTTTTAGCTGGATGCGGCAGCCAATCAGCTTCAACTAATAACGAAGAAGTCAAAGAGGACTCAGAAAAATTGGAAAAAGTGAAGCAAGTCACGAACTGGTTTGCCGAACCGGAACATGGAGGCAACTATGCAGCTTTGATGAAAGGCTTTTATAAAGAAGCAGGCATTGATATGACAATAGAGCCAGGCGGGCCGCAAGTTTCCCCCATTCAAATAGTGGCATCTGGCGAAGCCGATTTTGGAATCACTCAAGCTGACGATATTTTATTAGCTCGCGATAAAGGAATACCCATTGTGGCGATCGGAGCCATTTTTCAAGTGAATCCGCAGGCGTTGTTGTACCATGCTGATCAAAATATTAAAGATTTTTCCGATTTGAATGGGCGAACGGTGTACACGGCACCTGGAACAGGGTACTGGGCATATATAAAAAAGGCTTATCAGCTCGACAATGCGAAAGAAATGGCATATAGCGGACAGTTGACCCCATTTATAGAGAATAAAGAGTCAGTTACCCAATGCTACATTACGGCGGAGCCTTTCGCCTTAAAGCAGCAAGGAATCGAAACGAAATATTTACTCATTCACGATTCCGGCTACCAGCCTTATGGCAATGTAATATTTACAACCGAAAAAATGGTCAAAGAAAAACCTGAACTCGTCAAACGGTTTATGGAAGCGACAACGAAAGGGTGGGAGTATTATAAAGATCATTCGGATGAAGTAAATCCATTTATACATGAATATAATCCTGATTTATCAATGGAGGCGCTCGAATATGGGGCTGAACAGCAGCTGAACTTAATTTTCGGGCACGATGCGAAAGACCACGGCTTCGGCTATATGTCTCAAGAACGGTGGAACACCTTGCAAAATCAACTCTATGAACTAGGTTTAATTAAAAAGAAAGAAGATATCGCCAATGCCTACACAAACGAGTTTTTGGCGAAAAATTAAAAATGCGCCTTGGAGCAAGTTGGACAAAAAGGGGAGAAAGCTATGAGTCAACTGCATTTGCTGAATGTTTGTCTGCCGCTTGAAGATCCTGGTTCTCTCTTTGAAATCATCATTAACGATGATCGATATGAAAAAATCACAAAGCAGCCTTCTTATCTTCAGCGCGAAGACTTTAAAACTTTAGATGCCCTTAACTCATCCTCCGATTCATTCATTGATTGTCAAGGATATGTGTTGCTGCCCGGCTTTGTTGATGCTCATATGCATTTAGATAAAGCCTATTCTCTCAGGAAAGTTCCGAACGCAAGCGGGACGCTTCAAGAAGCAGTAATAAATTACCGGAAGCAATCTCCCCATTTTACGGTGGAAGAAATTGAGTATCGGGCGATGAAAACTGCACTGAATGCACTAAGCCATGGCACAACAGCCATTCGCACACATGTCAATTTTGAATTGCCTTTAGGGGAAGACGTCGTGTTCCGGGCGTTGACAGCTGTTTTAAACGTAAAAGAAAAATTAAAACAATACATTACGATTCAAGTCATTCCAATGTTTTTACTGCCTGACGACGATTCGAAACGAGAGCTGGAATGGATTGAACAAGCGATCAAAATGGGGGCTGATGGAATTGGCGGAGCTCCTCATTTAGCTGAAAACCCTGAGAAGCAAATTGACGGTTTATTTTCATTGGCGGAAAAGTACGACAAACCGATTGATATGCATGTAGATGAAAGTGATGATCCGAACGTATGCACACTGGATTATATTATCCAAAAAACAATGGAGCGGCAATATCACAATCGCGTTGTAGCCGGCCACCTTTGCTCTTTGGCGCCAATGGAACAAGAAAAAGCTCTTTCTTTAATTAAACGGATGGCGGCGGCACAAATTGGAGCGGTGACGCTGCCGGGTGCCAATATGTACTTGCAAGGTCGATTTGATCAAGGGATTGTCCGCCGCGGCGTCACAAGAATTCATGAAATTTTGCAAAGCGGGGCGACGCTTGCAACTGCTTCCGATAATGTTCATGATCCATTTCATCCATTCGGGAAGGCGGATTTGCTGCAAATCGGTTTGCTAACTGCATATGTTGCCCATTTAGGAAGCGGTGAAGGCCTAAAACAAATTATTCGGATGATTACCGAATATCCGGCCAAATTATTAAATTTAAAAAATTACGGTGTAAGATGCGGAACGAAGGCAAGCTTCGTTCTATTAAAAGCTAGATCAGTAGAAGACATCTTTACGAATCTGCCTGTTGAAAGATATGTGTTTCGAAACGGAAAACTGCTCTATCAATCTAAAAAAGCTGAACATTGGAACGATCGCCAGTTGTTGATGTATCAGCACGAGACGGAAAGCCAATATGCAAAATTTGAAAGGAATTTACAATATGTATGACCTTGTATTAGAAAATATCAGACTACCCAATCAAGAAAGGCATCATTTTATCGGGATTCAAAACGGGATCATTGCTGAAATTTCCCCTTATCCCCTACAAGGAAAAGCAGTGATAGACGGCTGTGGAGATTTAGCCATGCCGCCATTTGTCGAACCACATATTCATCTTGATACGGCATTTACTGCCGGAGAGCCGAGCTGGAATCAAAGCGGCTCGATATTAGAAGGAATTTTATTATGGAACGAACGGAAGCAAACTTTGACGATGGAAGATGTCTACGAGCGAGCCAGGAAGGCGCTGAATCAGTTAATGAAATTCGGTGTTTTATATGTAAGAGCGATCGCGGATATTTCCGATGAACGCCTCGTTGCTTTCAAAACATTGCTGAAGCTGAAATCAGACTTGCAGGACATCATCCATTTGCAAATCATTGCTTTTCCTCAAAATGGTTTACTCTCTTGTCCGGAAAATCAGGAACGGATGCTTGAAGCAATCAAGCTGGGCGCTGACGGGGTAAGTGCTGTTCCTCACTTGGAAAGAACGAGGGAGGAAGGGATCGAATCCATTCAATTCTGCTTTTCTTTGGCTGAAAAATACGGCCTATTTCTTCATTTCTTTTGTGACGAAATCGATGATCCGCAATCGAGGTTTATTGAAACAGTTGCATCATTGGCGATTTCATCAGGACTGGAAGACAAAGTGACTGCAAGTCATGCGTGTGCAATGGCCTATTATCCGGATAATTATGCTGCCAAATTATTAGATTTGATTGCGAGTTCCAAAATTCATATTGTAGCTTGTCCTCTGATCAACACGGCAATGCAAGGAAGATATGATTCCTATCCTAAAGGGCGAGGGATTACGAGAATAAAAGAGATGCTGCAAAAAAATATCAATGTTTGCATCGCCCATGACGATATCATGACCCCGTTTTATCCGTTAGGTAACGGGAATATATTGCAGGCTGCACATATGGCTGCTCATGCAGGTCATTTAACGGGAATGAAGGAATTGGAGGAATTGATTAACATGATATCGATAAACGGAGCCAAAGCTCTGCAAATTAACGATTACGGAATAAAGGTAGGAAATGAAGCAAATATCATTACGTTCCCGGTTGATCATGCTATAGATTTGATTCGCCTTCAGCCCCATTGCCGCTATGTGATAAAGAAGGGCAGAGTTTTGCTTCACACCAATCCGATGGAAACCGTTTTTTATATGTAATTTAAAAGGCTTTGATTCTGTCCCAATACTGATATAGAAATATTCAAATCGGTTTTTATTTGTAATTTTAAAAGGTTAGGAGCAGAAAGCTTTATGGCAAATATTTTAGTTGTTTTTTATAGTGCTTTCGGACATATAAGACAAATGGCGCAATCAGTTTGCGAAGGAGCAAAGGCGATTGAGAAAACAGATGTACGATGTGTAAAAATTCCCGAATTTACTGATCGTTTAATTCCGGCTATTAGAGAAAATCCGTTGATGATTGATAAAAAAGGAATTTCCGCAACATTTCAAATTGGAAAGAGAAAAGAAAATTATGAGCGTGAAAGCGAAAAGCAGAAAATATTTAAAACAGCGGAAATAGAAGATTTCCACTGGGCAGATGGAGTGATATGGGGATTTCCGACGTATTTTGGATCGATGCCGTCCCAAGTTAAATATTTTTTAGAAACTATCGGCGACCTTTGTGTGGAAGGCGTACTGGAGGGAAAGCCCGCGGGCATCTTTACAAGCGCTGGTTCCATTCATTCCGGGCATGAAGCGGCCATCTTAACATCCATCGTACCGCTTCTCCATTTCGGAATGATCATTATCGGATTACCTTATACTCAAAATCCGGAATATTTAACGGACGCCCCCATTGGCGGAACTCCGTATGGACCAACAGTTTTAGCCGGCCCTGATGGTTCGCGAAAGCCGTCTGATGAAGAATTAAAAATGGCCGGTCGCCTGGGGAGAAACGTGGCGTATATTGCCAACGCATTGTGTATGCAAAGAGAAAGAAACAGTTGATGATTGCGTTTGAACAAAACAATCATTCTCATTACTTTTCTTTCATAAGAGGGGAATTGTTATGGACTATATCCATGAAATTTTAAAGATTGCAACAACTGAGCCAAAAAAAGCTGTGCTTGCTACTATTATTGATGTGGAAGGCTCCTCTTACCGAAAAGAAGGAGCAGCAATGCTGATTCAGGAGGATGGGGAAACAATCGGCGTAATAAGCGGCGGTTGCCTTGAAAATGACCTGCAAGAAAGGGCGAAGCTTTTGCTTGAGGGCGAGTCGCAATGTATCGTATATGACTTGAAAAGCGAAGATGACTTGTCGTGGGGAAAAGGCGCCGGCTGCAACGGCGTCATACGCATCCTGTTGGAGTGCATCGATGACCGTTTGCGAAAGCATTTATCCCGGCTGCATGATTTGCTTCAAAACGGCAAGGACGTTTTCATCGTAAAACAACTCGGCAAAAATTTTTCCGTAAGCAATTATTTATTTTTTACAGAAGACACGGAAACGTTCGGGGAATGGGCTGGTGCGGTACCGAAACAAATCGATGCCATAGCTGCGCAAGAGAAAAGCGGATTAGTTTGGGTCAATGAACTGTCCTCATATGTATATGTTCAGCGATTTGAGCCTAAACCGAGATTGATTATTTTCGGTGCCGGTTCGGATGCTGTACCACTGTCGCATTTCGCTTCGCGGACCGGTTTTTCGGTTATCGTTAGTGATTGGAGAGAAGCGTTGTGCAATAGATGGCGTTTTCCTGATGCCGATCAGCTTATCATCGCTTTCCCGCGGGAAGCGGCAACGAAAATATATTTTTCCCCCCGCGATTTTGTTGTGTTGCTGACACACCAATTTCAACAGGATCAAGAGCTTTTAAAGCTGTTGTTGCAGCAAAACCTGCGATATATCGGGGTCATCGGTTCAAAAGAACGGACAAAACGCTTGCTGGGAGACCAGGAAATTCCCCCGCACGTTCATTCACCTGTCGGCTTGTCTATTGGGGCAGAAGGCCCTGAAGAAATCGCGATCAGCATTTTAGCAGAATTAATTCAATTGACAAAGCTTCGATCTCCTCAGAAGGTGCGTGCATAATGAAGCCGCAATCACATTTCACAAAAAGCCAGGCGCTAATCGGAATGCCAAAGTCACTTGACCAATAGACGAACCGATGGTTATGTACCGACGCGGTATCTAAACTTGTCAAGCCCCTTTTTAGAGTTCTTTTAAAGTCGGCTTGGAAAAGTCGATAGCAGAGCAAGCGGTGCAATTGCACAAAACAGCCGTTTATTCAACTGGAAATCATCAACGATCTCATTTTTCAATACGAAACTTGATACGCAGCAATAAGTTGTTTGATGAGGATGCTGCCAAGCTGGATCGCTTGCCGAGTACGCCGATTTTGTTATCCCTATTTAAGGAAGCGGACAGGCGATAATGGTGCACAATCGGTCAAATGCGGACGTCCACAAGGCATTTCCGTTTCTAATCGCAATATGGTTGCAAAAGCACGTTATTTTACTATCAAAGGAAGGGGGATGAAGTTGAAAACATTGTCCTCAAAAATATGGATGCCAACAGATTTAAGAGAAGCATGGCGATTGCGGCAGCTATTGCAATTAGAATCACACTTTATAGCCGGCGGAACATTATGGCAAACAAAATGGGAAAAAGGAGCACCGCAGCCATCTCATTTAATCAGCCTTGAGAACATAAAAATTTTAGAAGCGATATATGAAAAAGAAGATGGCGGCCAAAACTTTCTTCACTTGGGGGCGCTTATCCGATTGGCTGACTGCCTCCGCCATCCCATTATAAAAGCGAAATGGCCTTTATTGACCAAAGCTGTCAAGACCATTGCTGCACCAGCCGTGCGCAATCTTGGAACGATCGGCGGAAACGTCGCCTCAACAATTGGTGATGCCATCCCCGCCCTGTTAGTGATGGAAGCGAAAATCGGTTGTTTTGATGGGGACGACATAAAAAAAATCGATTTAGATCATTGGTTGAATGAAGAATTCAAGGATGATCTTATAACGGAAATAGTGGTGCCGGAAATTTCAGCTCCGCCATCATATGTCCATTTTTATCAAAAAATTGGGAGGAGAGAGGCGTTTTCAGGCTCTGTCGTCACCATTGCAGGGATAATCGGCCAAAATGACAACGGAACAATTGACTTTGCGCGGTTGGCAGCAGGCGGAGGCGAGAATCGTCCAAGGCGATTAAGAATAACGGAGCAATTGCTGGCCGGACGCAAGGTTGAGTCCGCTTTACTAAAAAAGGTGCATGAGGCGGTCTTTTCTGAATTTCAACCTGTCGGCGATGCTTTTTTTTCAGCGGATTACCGCAGGCGGGTCGCCGCCAACATAGTCATAGCAGAGCTAAAAAAATTAGAGGAGAAAGATTAATATATTCAAATACGAGCTTTTTCAATTTGGATTATGAAGAAGGGAAGGGATTGAGATTGAAACAAGTGTGCATCAGACCGGACGGAGTAGAAAAAGTAACTGGACATTTAAAGTTTTTAACAGATCTTTCGTTTCCGAATATGCTGTTTGCAAAAATTTTGCGAAGCGAATATCCGCATGCCAATATCGTTTCGATCTCAACGGAAAAAGCGGAGGAATTGCCGGGAGTTCGGGCTGTCATTACAAGCAAGGATGTTTTAGGTTTAAACGGGTTTGGCTTAATCTTTCCTGATCAGCCTGTTTTATGCAAAGATAAAGTTCGTTTTGTCGGCGATGCTGTCGCGGCTGTTGCTGCGGAAACAGAGGAAATCGCCGAAGCGGCGCTTCAGCTGATCGAAGTGGAATATGAGCCGCTGCCGGTTGTTGATGATCCGGAACAGGCTATGCTCCCTTCTTCTCCGCAGCTCCATCCGAACGGGAATATCCTACACCAAGCATCTTATCAAAGCGGCAATGTGGAAGAAGCATTTCAATCATGCGACTGTATTGTAGAGGAAACGTATCAACTTCCAAGGCAAATGCATGCGTACATGGAAACAGAGGGCGGGGTGTTTGTTCCGGAAAAAGACGGCACTTTGACGGTGTATGCCGGCACTCAGCATGGATATAAAGACCGATATCAATTAGCCCGCATTTTAAATATGCCGGAAGAAGACATCCGCGTCGTCTCAAGCCCGCTTGGCGGCTCTTTTGGCGGAAAAGACGAATTAAACATCCAGCCGTACGGAGCCTTATTGGCGCTGAAAACGGGATTTCCTGTAAAAATTCATCAAACGAGAAGGGAATCGGTGCGGTCAGGTATCAAAAGGCATCCGATGAAAATTAAAATGAAAACAGGTGCGAAAAAAAACGGCAAAATCATCGCCCATCAAGTGCGAATTATAGCGGATACCGGCGCATATGCAACGTTAGGCCCCGCAGTATTGGATTTTGCGGTTGAACATGCGATAGGCCCATACATGATCCCGAATATTCAAGTTGAAGGCTATTCGGTTTTTACGAATAACGGTGTTGCCGGTGAATTTAGAGGCTTTGGTGGAAACCAAGTAACCTTCGCATTGGAAGGGCAAATCGATCGCTTGGCGGTCACGCTTGGAATGAGTCCGCTTGAACTCAGACAAAAAAATCTGCGCAAGGCACATGATCCCGGGCCTGTCGGGCAAAAAATCGCCCCAACTGACGGCGCTCAACAAGTTTTAAAACAGATCAGCCAATCGAAACTATTAAACAGCCGCCGAAAACAAGATCATAACGGCTTGATTAAGACAGGCGTCGGGGTGGCAATCACCATGCACGGCGGAGGGCTGGGCTATGGACGTTTAGATCCGGCTGGCGGGAGAATTTCATTGAACGAGGAAGGAAAAATCGAAATTGCTTTTGGGTTTGAAGAATTTGGCCAAGGCTTGCTCGCAGTGATTGAACAAATTGCCATTCAAGCAATAGGCTGCTCCCGAGAGGATTTACACATTGTCATCGGCGATACGGACAAAGTCCCGCGTTCAGGATCATCAACTGCTTCAAGGGGTACGAGCATGGTTTGGCAAGCCATTCAACGGATGAAAGCTCCGTTTCAAAACAGCCTGTTGGAAAGAGCCACACAATGTACGGATGTGCCCGTCAGTCAATTAAAAATAGGCGAAAAAGGTGTTTGGCACCAAGATGAGCTGCTGATTTCATACAAAGAACTGGCAAAACAAACGATAGACAAGCCGCTGATCATTGAAACTCGATTTGACTTTCCTGCAACCCCTTGCTCCATACCAGGCGGACATTTTTTATATTCGTTTGCAGCTTGTGCCGTTAAGGTGGAAGTGGATCTGGCAACTGGATTTGTTCGTGTAAAACATTTAGAGCAAGCCATTGCCGCTGGTCCTGTTATTTTTCCGCAAGGATATTTGGGACAAATTGAAGGCGGATCCGTGATGGCGTTAGGCTATACATTATCGGAAGAAGCGCTGATAGAAAACGGAACATATGTAACGGAAAATTTTGATACGTATTTAATTCCGACGATAAAAGATGTCCCCCTTTCGATTGACATCACCGCAATCGAGGAGTTGTGCGAAGAGGATGAATATGGGCCAAGAGGCGTCGGGGAAATTGGCACGGTTGCTGTTGCCCCTGCCATCGCAATGGCCATTTATGATGCGACTGGCATCTGGGTGAATAGGCTGCCGGTATCAAGGGAAGAAATCGTCAATAAGATGATGGAAACGGAGATGAGCAAATGGCTGACAAGCAAATGAGCGCAAGCATAAAATTACCGTCTGAAGAACGAATGCGCATGTCGATTTTTGTGAATGGCAAAAAGAAAGAGCTTGAGATTCATCCGGCCGCTCGGCTAGTTGACATTTTAAGAGAGCAGCTGCATCTGACTGGCACAAAGATTTCCTGCGGAATTGGCCGCTGCGGCGCCTGCTCTGTCATCATGAACGGCAGGCTAGTGAATGCCTGTTTAGTTAGAGCTTATCAAGCAAATGAAAAAGAAATTGTTACAATTGAAGGACTTGCGGAAAAAGGGCTTCATCCGATTCAGCAGGCGTTTTTGGAAGAGGGAGGTTTCCAATGCGGATATTGCACCCCAGGAATGATTATGGCTGTCAAAGCGATTTTGGATCAATATCCGAATCCAACTAGTCAGCAAATAGTTGACGGTTTATCAGGAAATCTTTGCCGATGCACAGGCTACTCCGGTATTATTAGAGCAGTTCAAAAGCTTGCTGAAAAAGAAACTTCTCGCTTAGACAGCAAATGTTAAGAAGGCGGAGCAGTTCGGCGATTTTTTTTAACATGATCAGTTGAAAGAAATTATAGATTTTAGCGTTTTTCGGCTTGTTTCCTTGTCTGCAGCGTTAAAAATTTATGGCTATCGCCGAATGAAATTCGTCATACATCGAAAATAAGTGACCCATAAACGAATATATGCCTGATGAAAACAGACGGTATTCAATCTGTGATTCGTTGTAAAAAGAACCGTTACGTTTCATCATCAGCGGTGCATGTGGCTGAGAATGTATTAAATCGCAAATTTACAGCAAGTAAGCCAAATGAAAAATGGCTGACGGATGTCACGGAATTCAAGAAAGGAAACGGTAAAAAAGCGTATTTGAGTGCAATTCTAGATCTGTATAGTTATGTATTAGGGCATTCGAACAATCATCAACTTGTGTTTCAAACAGTTGATCACGCTATCGCAAGGGTCAAGTCCAACCCTGCCCTAGATTCCTGGCAAATCAAACCGCTGCTTTTTTTACACAACATTCAGGACTTAATCTATCACAAGTTTAAAAGAACATAAACAACTTTTGATTTATAGTACATCTCATGGGCTTAAGAAGCGAATAATCGAAGCAAAGCGAACACATAGTATGTCAAGAGTGGGACGCTGCATGGAAAACGACCCAATGGAATCTTTTTGGGCAACCTGAACGTGTGAAAGGTATGATCTGAAACGATATGAAACGTTTAAAGCGTTACAACAAGCGATTAAGAGTTTTATAATAACAAACGCTATCAAGAAAAATTAAACGGCTTAAGCCCATTAGAATTTAGAGCTCAAGCCGTTTAAAGCAATTTTATGATTTCCATTGTCTGCTTGACAGGGGACAGTTCAACTTTTGGACAATCCCTTTAAGAAAGTTATTTTCTTTTTAATAAAATAGCTAATATCAATGATGTTTGTAGAGAAATGATAATTAAAAGAGATAGTATTAATTCACTATCTAAAGAAGTATCATAATTAAGTATATAAAATAAAATGACCGATACAACTAGAATAAGAATAAAGTTGGCAATCGTTTGTATCATAGATTTACCACTCCAACTAGATTAATAAGATAAAGTTAATGCGTATGATTTTGTATCTGTTTTTGGAGTTGACGTGATTGATAAACCTGCTGGATAAATTGATATACTAGGTGTTCCAGCAATTCTTTGATGACCATATTCCGTTTTTAGCATTTTTTGATTTAGGAACATATACATATTGACCAATGTACCCTTTGTGTTTTGTATGACTAGTAGAAGGTTTTAAATCATATGAGCCAGCCACACCAGCACTTGGCTCCCAATTACTCGGAGAATACTTAATTGAATAATCAATCGAACGTCCATTTCCTTGAGGATCTTGAGAATATCTATGTTGGTGCTGTTTTACTGTTCCTCCGCTAGTTGGTAGATATAATCCTGAATTTGAAGGGAAACCAATAGTCATTTTATCAACTAAATGAAAAGAAGGTGTTTTTAACCATTGAAAGTTACCATATATATAAAATTTATCTTCTTTTGAACGATCACTAGTTACTTTATATACTGTTCCACCTAATTTTAAAGTTGAAGAAGCAATAGTTCCCATAGTACTAATTTGTCCTGGTTTAACATCTTTTGGTTCATATATAGTAATAATTTCTGATCCAGAATCTATAACTTTAGCTTCCTCTTCAATTAATTGTCTAGCAACTTCAATGGGCAGAGCATCAGCTTCTTCTTGAGTGTTGCCAACTTCATTTACAGATAGTTTAATTCTTCTTGTGTAAGACTTTCTTCATTAACATTTGCATCGTTTTCTGCAGCAAATTCTACTAAATTTAGGGAAAATAAAAATGCAATTACATAAACCTATTTTCTTAAGCATTTTAAAATCCTACTTATTTCTGATTTTTTAAAATATTAACACATTTACTAGTCTTTTTACAATATTAAAAAATTTATCCTCATATCCAAAGTGTTTGTTGAATGTAAAATAAAAGTAGCGAACCGCATTATTATGGGCGTAAGCCTGTTTGCTGATAGCCTGATGTATTTTATAGAGGAGATGAACGTAAATAGTAAATTTGAATATATATTGATGAGTTCCGTTTTTTCACGTTTTTCATATGGTCTTCTTTCATGCGCATGAAGGTTGCGTCTTTATCCGTTTTAGAATAGCTGTTACGGTTGCCAAAGATTTCTTTTTGTTCCTTGTATTTAACCTGCCGTAGGATAAAATCTTCTCGAATTTGCTTCACAAATTTCTTTCATTGACTGCGCTTATGTTGCTTGTCCTTATGTATGTTTGTATCTGTTTCCTTTTCGATTTCTTCTGATAACTTTTCCACTTTTTCTTCTAATTTCTTAGCGGCTTCCTCTAGGTTTGGTTCTCATCTTTATCTGTTTTGATTGTTTTTCTTTTGTTTCGCTCCAGCTTCCAATTGTTGCTCATAAAATCGTCCTTTCTGAAATATTGTGAGGCAACTTTCTTTTACTAGAAGGGACGATTTTTTTTGTTTTTTAAATAAAGGGAGCCTCCCAAAAGTCAGTAACGCTGACTTTTGGAAGGCCCCGTTTTTTCATGACGTTGTTGAAGAAAGTATTTGTATCCGATTAACTTCCCCGATACACTTGATACCCCCACGGTGAAATAAGCAATGGAACATGATAATGGGCATTTGCATCAGAAATGCCGAAGCGGACGACGACGTGATTAAGAAACAGCGGCTCCTTCAAGGATAAACCTTTGTTTTTAAAATAATCTCCAATGTAAAACAGAAGTTCATAAGTTCCCGGTGTTAATTGCTGCTCAGTGATGAGCGGTTCGTCAACCCGACCGTTTTCGTTTGTGAATGCGGTTTTGAGCAGCTGTTTTTCCGTTTCGTTTTGATCTGTAACAGAAAACAGCTCGATTTTGACGTTTTGTGCAGGCGTACCGTGAGTTAAATCTAAAATATGTGTTGTTAATCCTTTCATATTCCATCTCCTTATTGACCTTTTTATTTGCCTCGTTTTTCATTTTGGAAGCCCGTTTTGTTACTTTGGAAGCGCTTGTCTGACGGGGCATGGCATTTGAATCACGGCTTTCTTTCACTATATAACCAGCGTGTAGTTTCTTTGGTTATTATTTCTCAGCAGATTCAGTTGTACCGCCATTTATGGCGCTTAAAAAGATATGGCTTCGTACTGTGCAAAAGATCAAAAATAACGAAAGTCAATTTGTTCTATCAAAATGGAATGTACGTGTCAGCATAGGTTTCTCTCTTCTTTCACTATATCCTTCAGTCGAAAATAGGCAATTTTTTTAATTTCTGCTATTGCTTGCTCTATCTCTGCTTCCGCATTGTTTTTGATTCGCTGTTCAATCGATGCAAATATTTCCTGCTTTGTTTTGCCGCGCACAGCCAAAATAAACGGGAATTGAAATTTTTCCATATACGTTTCGTTTAATTTTAACAATCGATCGTATTCTTCATCTGTCAGTTTTTGCAGTCCCGCTTTTTGTTGTTCTATTTGCGAAAATCGGGTCATTTTTGTTCTTGCGCCTAAAGCAGGGTGATTGCGAATAAGCGCCAATTTTTCGGGTTCGTCAGCTTGATCCACGATCTCAGCCATTTTGGAAAAAAGCGATTGCACGGAAGAAAACGGGCGGAATTTTTCTGCTTTTTCTGCCACCCATGTTGAATCTTCAAATATCCCGCCTAGCTTCTCAATAAATTCAGCCGCACTGAGTTGGTTAACTTGTTCTATGTCCATTCGGCTTTCTCCTTTCGTTTTTAAAATTTGATCGTTGTCGGTTTTAACTGTTCGGCAGCAGAAGATTTTTTCAGTGAGAAATGGTGAAAAAATAAGTTTAAAAAGATGGCTGTAAGACTGCCTGTTATAATCCCATCACTAAAAAGAATTCGCAGCATAGGCGGCAGCTGTGCAAACAAATCAGGAACAACTGTGGAACCCAATCCGAGGGAAATGGAGCAGGCAATTACTAACAAATTGCTTTGCTGTTGAAAATCAACAGTGCTTAACATTTTAATGCCTGAAGCAACGACCATGCCAAACATGATCACCATTGCTCCCCCTAATACAGATGTTGGGATCATCGTGGCAAAAGCAGCAATTTTCGGAATAAATCCAAGGGTGACAAGTATAAAGCCGGCAACGATCGCAACGCTTCTTGTTTTTATATTTGTCAGCTGCACAAGTCCGACGTTTTGAGCAAACGTGTTGTACGGGAAAGCGTTCAAACAACCGCCGATGATGAAAGCCAATCCTTCGGCACGATATCCGCGCGCAAGATCTTGGTCGCTAAGATCTTTTCCGCAAATTTTGCTTAGGGCTAAAAAGGCGCCAGTCGATTCAATCATGATGACAATGCCCACTAATGTCATTGTTAAGATCGGCACAAGCTCAAAAGTAGGTGGACCGAAATACAAAAATTTCGGAGAATGAATCCATGAAGCTTGCATTACTTCTTTCACATCAACCCCTCCCATAAAAGCCGCGGCGACCGTACCCGCGATAATCCCGATAAGCACAGAGATTGCCCGAAAAAAGCCTGTGAAAAATCGATTCATAAACAAAATCAAAAGAAAAACCCCAAATGAAAGGAGCAAATTTTCCGGATCGCCAAATTTCGGACTTCCTGCACCGCCCGCCATGTTTTTAATCCCGACCGGTATTAAGGACAGTCCTATAAGGGTGACAACTGTACCTGTCACGACCGGCGGGAACAATAATCTTGTTATTTTGCCAAAGAGCGGAGCAAAAAGAATAATGAATATTCCTGCGGCAATGATCGATCCATAGATTGCATTGATGCCGTACTCTTTTCCGATCCCGATCATCGGTGTAACAGCAACAAATGAAGCACCTAATATGACAGGTAAACCAATGCCGAAATATTTTGTTTTGAACGCCTGCAGCAGGGTGGCGATTCCGCATGTCAATAAATCAATCGCAACTAGATATGACAGCTCCTGCGTCGAAAGGTTTAACGCTCCTCCGACAACAAGAGGAACAACAATGGCGCCTGCATACATCGCCAGTACATGCTGCAAACCAAGTGAAAAAAGATGAATTCCTCCATTTTTATTTGTCAAGTGACCTCTCCTCCTCTTATGTAAAAAAATCTAACATTAGATGTTATTTGTTTTTCATAATAAAAGAACGATGTAGTGAAGTCATTGGTTGAATTACATAATCGTTTTTGCAAAATTTAGTTAATGTATCTAAAACTTTATAGACAAATTACATTTTCATTTACTAAAGCTCTTGCCTCAATTTTTTTATAATTGAAGCAAATTTTTTATGCGGAATGCCAAGCGGAGGCTAATAGTGGCTTCTGGATCCTTTAAGCTTTTTCCGATGAGCTCCTCGCATTTTTCTAATCGATAGATCACCGTATTGCGATGAACGAAAAGCTTTTTGGCTGTTTCAGAAATTTGACAATGATTTTCCAAAAATAAAAACAACGTTTGCAGCAGAGCCTGTTTTTCAGTGTCTGCCGGGTCTGAAAGGTTTGTCAAAATCTGTTCGTAAAAATCAATCAGCTCTTCTTTTGGAATCATTTTCAATAACGTATAAATATCTTTTTTCTTATGAATTTGAATGAATTCTTGATTTCCGGAATACTGTTCTTCTTCCAGCACTTCCAACGCTTCTTTATAGCCTTTTTTTACATCTAAAAATTGCTGGCAAAGACTGCCGATGCCGAATGAGACAGTCCGTTGGAACCTGCTTCTAATTTTCGCTTGCAATTCCTTTAAAAACGGCATGATGGAAGAATGAAGCTCCAGCCATGATTTTTGAATCGGGAAGAGCAAAATGCCTACGTTCCCCTTCACAAAAAAATGAACAGGATTTGGGAACGCATCAGCTTCTTTTTCCATAAATTCAAAAATCCGTTCATTTTCTTTATGGAATTGTGTAAACGTTAATGATTTTTTTCTTTCATCCAATTTTCCTGCTGCACAAAAATACGATTGATCATTGCGAATTTTAAATTCTTTTGCTTTAATGACAATCTCTTCTTTTGATTGAAAGGCGCCATCTGTAAAATTGATAAAAAATTCATTTTGAACTTTTCGTTTATGTTGTTTAAGAGCATTTTTTTTCATCAATTCAAATGAAATGACATTTGTCGCTTGTTCAATCGTCAACACAAGCGAAGGACTGTGAAAAGGAATGGCATCAAAAACAATTAAACATCCGCTGTTGCTTTCATGAGTGTAAATGGGAAAAACGGAAACAGTTCGTTTACTAGAAATAATGGAAAAACAAGTGTAAGAGCTTGGCTGTAAGAAAAAGCGAAATCCGTCTGTGTACATTTCCTCGATTTCCGGCAGACTCGATGTAACGGAAGATGAAGAAGCAATCATTTGAAAGTGCTGATCCAACAGTAAAATTGGACAGCCGATCAAGTTTGCCAAATTTTCCAGTAATGAGACGAGCCCTTTTCCTCTTAAAATATGGTTTGTAAATTGCTGATGGATTTCAATCGCATTGAGCAATTCGTTTGTCCGTTTGTCCAATATATAGCTTAATGTCTGGTTCACAACTTCCCCTAACGTAACCTCAATCGGCAATTCAATAATTGGGAAATTTTTTTCATTTGCATACTTCAGGCAAGCCTCCGGAATTTCTTCCAAAAATCGCTTCATTTTAATTGCCAACCCTGCACATTGCTGATCCGCCATATTTTTGATGAGTGCGAGCAGATCATTCGGATTGTCTTTTAAATGAAAGGCAGTTGTTACAAGCAGTTCATTCGCTTTAAGGAAATCGATGATATCCGGTGCATCCATCATATTGACGCTGAAAACTTCTCGATCTTTTCCGTTATGGCCGGCGATGAGCTTGGCATTTTTCATAACGGGAATTTTTAATATTTCGGAAATTTTCATTTTTTCAGCCCCTTTGTCTTCAAATTTTAGTGAACATGCACAAAAGATGGTGAAATTTATATCAAAATTGCCAATGTATATGAAAAAGAATAACGATAAAATAAAGTAAATTCACATTTTATGGAACAAAATGTAACAAGGATATTTGCTCATTTTGAATAGAAAAGAGGGAAGAGATATGACAGTTCATTTACTTGGGCCCATTCAGCTTGAAGAGGAAGTTGAAAGGCTGATCGAATGGCTTGCAACATTCGGTAAAACGGAAAAAGGCGGAGTTACCCGGCTGTTATATAGCGAACAATGGCTGTCAGCGCAGGAAGCGTTGAAGGAGAAAATGGAGGAATGCGGATTAGCTCCATATTTTGATGACGTCGGCAACTTGTTCGGCCGAGCAGAAGGATCATCTCCATCCTCCAAAACAATCTTAACTGGTTCGCATATCGATACGGTTATTGAAGGAGGAAAATATGACGGCGCATACGGCATTATTGCCGGCTTGTTGGCGACTCATTATTTATTAAAGCGTTTTGGAACACCAAAAAAAACGATTGAGGTCGTATCCTTATGTGAAGAGGAAGGCAGCCGGTTTCCGCTTACATTTTGGGGGTCAGGCTCTGTAACGGGGAGGCGCTCTTTTAAACATATACAAAAAATTGTTGATTCTAAAGGGATTTCGTTTGTGCAAGCAATGAATGAATGCGGTTTTGGACAGGAAAGATTTCGCCAGCCATTTCGAAACGATATTCAATGCTTTATTGAGCTGCACATCGAACAGGGCTCTGTGTTAGAAAAAAAGAAAAAATCGTTGGGCATTGTCAGCGACATTGTTGGTCAACGCCGCTATCAAGTAAAGGTTGTCGGTGAAAGCAACCATGCAGGAACAACCCCGATGTCCTGCCGGAAAGATGCGGTGGCCATTGCCTCTGAACTGATTACCTATTTAATGAAACAAGCCAAACAGGTGTGCGACCAACTAAGAGTGACCGTCGGCAAAATAAAGGTTGAACCTAACGTTCCGAATGTGATTGCAGGTGAAGTCGTTTTTACGATCGATATCCGTCATCACGAAGAAGAACTATTGGAGCAATTTTGTTCAACATTTTCACGTCATTTTAAAAATGTGAGCGCACAATACAATGTCGATATTTTGTTAAATGAATGGCTGAACGTCAAGCCGGTCAAAATGGATCAACAATTGCTGAGACTGTCAAAAGAAATTGCAGAAGAGCAAAATCTGTCTCATGAAATCTTGGTTAGCGGAGCGGGACATGATTCGCAAATGTTCGGAACCTATTGTCCGACTGCGCTTTTTTTTGTCCCGAGTCATAACGGAATCAGCCACTCGCCGAAGGAATATACCGCAGCGGCTCATTTAGAAAGCGGCGTTAAGTTTTTAATCCATTATTTATATAGATTGGCATATTAAAAGAAAGGATTGTGGACGAAATGAAATTTCTGCCTCTACAGACACCTAATAGAACGATCATGACACCGGGGCCTGTTGAAGTCGATCCGAGAGTTTTGCAGGCGATGAGTACGCCGATTTTAGGCCAATTTGATCCTGCATTTACTTCGATCATGAATGAAGTAATGGAAATGCTTCGCTATTTATTTCGTACGGACAACCAATGGGCGTTCCCTATCGATGGAACCTCCAGATCGGGCATTGAAGCGATGCTGGCGAGCATTATCGAACAGGGCGATAAAGTGCTGATCCCGATATACGGCCGGTTCGGCTATTTATTAACCGAAATATGCGAACGTTACGGGGCTGATGTCACTACAATTGAGCGTGAATGGGGAACGGTGTTTGACCCGGAGGATGTAATTAGAGAAATAAAGAAGGTTCAGCCGAAAATAGTCGCGATCGTCCATGGGGAAACCTCAACGGGGTGCATGCAGCCGCTTGAGGAGATCGGGAAAGCTTGCCGGGAGATGGATGTAATTCTTGTAGTCGATGCGGTTGCGACAATTGGAGGAACGGACGTGAATGTCGACGAATGGCAGCTTGACGGCGTGATCGGCGGGACGCAAAAATGCTTATCGGTTCCATCAGGGATGGCTCCCATCACATATAATGACAGAATTGAAAAAATCGTTTTGTCGCGTAAAAAGGTAGAAAGAGGAATTCGGACGGAATTGGATCAGCAAATGGCCACAGGTCAAACAATTATTAGCAACTATTTTGATTTAAGCCAGCTTCAAGATTATTGGAGCCCGCGGCGATTAAATCATCATACGGAAGCTACATCAATGCTTTACGCATTGCGTGAAGGCTTGAGGCTTATTATGGAGGAAGGATTGGATAATCGATTTGCACGCCACCGCCTCCATGAACGGGCATTAATGGCCGGGCTGGAAGCAATGGGACTCACATTGTTCGGCGATAAACGCTTTAAACTGCCGACCGTCACATGCGTCAACATACCGCAGGGCGTCGATGGAGAATCCGTGCGCCGCATGCTGCTGGATGAATTCGGGATTGAAATTGCCAGCTCGTTTGGCCCGCTCCACGGAAAAATCTGGAGGATCGGTACAATGGGCTACAGCTGCCGCAAAGAAAATATTCTCAAGCTGCTGACAGCATTGGAGGCAGTTCTCATCTATCACGGTGTTCGCATAAACAGAGGTGAAGGAGCACAAGCAGCGCTGAATATGTATGGGAAACAAAAAAGTAAAGTATCATCTTAGATATTTATGATACTTTTTAACATGTTGATCGAACAATTGTTACCAAAAACAGTTGTTCGATTTTTTTAATTTTTGATATTTTACACAAAATCTTTTTTAATTTTTATTTATTTTGACAGTGGATAAATCAAAGAATTACGTATAATATACCAATATAGTTTCATTTTGCGTTAATAAAAGTTACATAAAGGGATGAGAAATATGACATTGATAGTTGAAAATGTAAAAAAGTTTTATAATGATCATCTTGTTTTAAAAGGGATAAACCTTACTGTTCAACCGCATGAATTTATTTGTGTATTGGGAAGCAGTGGCGGCGGAAAATCAACTCTATTAAATTTGATTGCGGGATTTATTAAACCAGATGAAGGAGTGATTAAGGTAAACGGATCTTTTGTAACAAAACCTTCCAAGGAAAGAGGAGTCGTTTTTCAAGATCATGCACTATACCCTTGGTTCACTGTTTTAGAAAATATCGCTTTTGGACCAATCGTGCAAGGGATGCCAAAAAAGAAAGCATTGGAAAAAGCATTACGTTATATAGAATTAATTGGTTTATCAGACTATGCAAACCATTATCCTGAACAACTTTCAGGAGGTATGAAACAACGCGTCGGCATTGCAAGAGCTTTAGCCGGAGAACCTGAAATTTTGTTAATGGACGAGCCTTTTGGAGCGTTAGATATGTTTACCCGTGAAAATATGAGAACTGAACTAATTCGTATATGGAAAGAAGTAAAGCCTACTATTATATTTATTACCCATGATTTAGCTGAAGCTGTCTATCTTGCAGATAGAGTGATTGTCATGAAAAATGGAATGATTGCTACAGAATTAGAGATTCATTTACCCCGTCCTCGAAATTATCGTGATCCTGAATTTAGTATTTTGATGGAGAATTTAGAAGAGCATTTTGTCAGCTAGTTAGGAGGAAGCTTATGAAAAATATGGCGGCCAGACAAGAAGCAGTTTCTGTCTATACGAAAAAAGTGGGCAAGGTTAGAAATAAAAAATATTTACATGCTATTCCAATAATTGCTTTTTTTGTTTTATGGGAAGTCATTACAAGATTAAATATAAATTTTTCCATAGTAAATCCCGTTTTTTTTCCACCGCCTTCACTTATATTTCTAAATGGTGTAGAACTATTTCATTCAGGATTAATTATAGACAGTATTGTGTCGAGTACGATCCGAATAGTAATTGGCTTTGCAATCGGAGTTCTTCTCGGGGTGATTGCCGCATTATTGATAGGAAGGGTAGAGAAGATTGAATTTTGGTTTATGCCTGTCTTTAACATGATCGGTCCTATTCCAGCTTTAGCGTTGCTGCCTTTATTTATTATTTGGTTCGGAATTGGCGAAATTCCAAAAATTATATTAATTGCTTGGACAACATTTTTTCCAGTTATGACGAATACAATTGATGGAATTAAAAGTGTTCATTCTTCTTATATTCGTTCTGCATTAAGCTTAGGCGCAAATGATAGACAAATATTTAAGAAAATTATTATTCCGTCAACATTACCAAATATTTTTACTGGATGTCAAATAAGTTTAGGATTGGCTTTTTCAGCATTAGTGGTTTCAGAAATGATGGGTGCAAAAAGTGGTTTAGGGTATATTATTGTGGACGCTCGAAACTATATGAAAATTTTAAATATGTATGTAGCTATTATTTTAATAGGTATTGAATATAGTCTTTTTTCCTTGTTATTAAAAGTGATTGAGAAAAAACTATTGAAATGGAGAACAGGCGGATTTGAAAATGCTGTAGAAAAATAATAAGGGAGGAATTATAAATGAGAAAAATTTTTCTTTTTTGCCTAGTTTTTTTGACAATGTTTGCAATCGTTGCGTGCGGTTCAAACAGTTCGACAACAACTAGTGAAAATAGTAATAAAGCGAGTGATGAACTAGAAGTGAAGGATATAACATTAGTAGGGGTAAGAGATGCGCAAATTTCTTCACAACAAATCATTGCAGATAAGTTAGGATTTTTTAAGGAAGAAGGGCTAAACGTAACAAACCAATTAATTGAAAGCGGACCAGATATTGGACCTATGATTGCTGGTGGAAGTGCTCCGGTTAGTTTACAAACAAATTTTATGGATATTATTTTAGCTTCCTCAGGCGTTAAGGTGAAAATCGTAGCTCCGCTTGCACAAATTGCAGGAACACAAGCGGTTGTAGCGGGCAAGCATGCTGAAATTAATTCTCCAAAAGATTTGGAAGGAAAATCAATAGGTATTCCTAGTGGTGCTGATGTAATGATTGCAATTCAAAATATGGCCAACGATTATAATGTTGACATAAAAAAGATAAATTTTGTGAACCTAGCTCCTAGCGATGCTTTAACTGCTCTTGAAAAAGGTGATATTGATGCAATGGCTGCTTGGGAACCGTTTATAACGAAGGCTATCAACAGCGGAGGAAAACTACTATTTAGCGGTACGGTTGACAATTTTGATGAAAAAGAAAAATCTGTTGATTGGATGAGTGTTCATACAACACTGCAAGTAACGGATGATTTCCTAAAAGAAAATCCGAATACGGTAAAAGCAATCATTAGGGCTTTAATAAAAGCTACAGATTACATTAATAAGAATAGAGAAGAAGCAATTAAAATTTTAGCGCCTGAACTTCATTTAGAAGAAAGCGAGTTAAAGGAAATTATGAATAGAAATGTTTATACAATGCAAGTCGACGATTCCTTTATGAACAAAAGCAATGGTTCTGAAGTAGGAGAATATTTATTGAGTGTAGGAAATATCAAAAATATCCCAAATAAGAAAGATTATATTGATTTTTCATTATTAGAAGAAGTTGAACCGGAACTTATGAATAACAAATAACATGAAAAAAGCATGATGGAAAAATTTTTATTTTAAATGGAGTTTGATAAAAATGATCTACGATCTTATAGTCAAAAACGGCAGCGTTGTGTTTCATGACGAAGTGAAAAAAACAAATTTAGCTGTTAAAGACGGCATTGTTGTTGAAATTGGCGATGACATTGACGGGGAAGCCGATGTCGTTTGGGATGCGGAAGGCCAATACGTTTTTCCCGGATTGATTGATGTCCATGTTCATTTCAATGAACCGGGCAGAGAGGATTGGGAAGGCTTTTCAACAGGTTCATCTATGCTTGCAGCGGGCGGCTGTACAACGTTTTTTGATATGCCGCTGAACGGTGTCCCTTCTACAACTGATCTTGAAGCTCTTCGACAAAAAGGAAAAATAGGCGAGGAAAAGTCATTCGTTGACTTTGGATTGTGGGGCGGGCTTGTTCCGGGCAATGAAAATGATTTAGCGCCTCTTGCCGAAAAAGGAGTTGTCGGATTTAAAGCTTTCATGTCTCCGAGCGGCAATAAAGAGTTCGCAGCGGTTGATGATAATACGCTCTTGAATGGAATGAAAACGATCGCCGGCTTGCGTAAAATTTTGGCTCTTCATGCAGAAGACGGTGCAATGGTGCAATTTTTGCAGAGAGAAAAAGAGCGGCAAGAAAAATTCGGTCCGGACGATTATTTACAATCAAGACCGATTGCTGCGGAATGGCTAGCTGTCAGAAAAGCCATTACATTTGCGGAACAGACCGGCTGTTCTTTGCATTTCGTTCATATCAGCAGTGCAGAAGCCGTTGAAGAAATCCAGCAAGCGAAGAAAAGAGGACTTGATGTCACATTGGAAACGTGCCCGCATTATCTTTTGTTTGACCATGAACATACGAAAAAGCTTGGAGCGGTTGCAAAATGCGCTCCCCCATTGCGCGAATTAAGCGACCAAAAAAAATTGGTTGATTTGTTTTTAAAAGATCAGATTGACTTTGTCGCATCCGACCATTCCCCGTCGCCATGGAGCTTGAAAGAAGATGAAACGAATTTTTTCAATGTTTGGGGAGGAATCAGCGGGGGACAATTTACATTGATGGCGATGATCGAACTAGCGGTTCGCTATCGCATTCCTTTTCCGAAGCTGATTCATTGGACATCTGCTAGACCCGCCAAACGATTTGGATTGGACGGGAAAAAAGGGGAAATTGCAAAAGGAAAAGACGCAGATTTTGTGATTATAAGTTTAAAAGACTCCTTCACAGTCGAGAAAAACAGTTTGCTTCAAAAACACAAGCATAGTTTATATGTCAATCATACATTTCCTTGCAAAATCCTTGCGACATTTCAACGGGGGAAATTGGTATTTGACAACGGGCGCATACGGGCTTCCAAGCCTCTTGGCCAATGGCTGAAGTTATGATGGAAAGGGTAAGGGGGCTGTCTAATAAGTCGATTTTCCGGCTTATAAACGCCCCTTTAATGTTTTAGAAACGTTGATATATCAATGTTTATAATGTTTCGTTTTCAATGGATTTTGACTTTCTGGACAGCTTTTTTTTGAACGTTTTCCGTATCCTCCATTTTGCAATCATGTTCCGTGAAAAGTTTTCAAAAAAATTTTTAGCACGTTATCTGCAGCCTTAAAGGACTTGTCGGAAAACCGAAACAGGAAGTTTGGTTAGGCAAATAAAAATGTGAACAGGGGATCTGCGAATATTGAGGTTGGCCCAATAAATAAATGAATAGGTCAGTCTTACGAATTTGTTCAGCTTTTTTGCCGAGTGACAACAGGTTCGAGGTCTCCAAAAAATCGCATAGGTGCCTTCTCCTAAATCGTTACCTTTTCTTTAGAAAATTCAGGAAGAAAGAAGGTGAGGATTGCTGAAATGACTAATATGATTATTGAAAAATAAAAAGCAACATTATAATTCCCGTGGTAACTGTATAGTAAACCCGGCACATAGGCTCCTAGTGCTGATCCAATTTGGTGGCTGAAAGATAGCCAACCAATGATAAAACCAACAGAGTGTTGTTTAAAGTATTGCGTGACCAACAATTGTGTAGGAGCAACAGTGGAAAAATCAACCAATCCAAAAACGATAGCGAAAATAATTAATAGCAGAGGGTTATAGCTATAGAATAGAATAAACAACGATAATGCCCGTATAACATATAGACAGATGAGCATTTTTCGACTACTCCAGCGATCTGCTAACACACCAGAAAATAGTATTCCTACAATATTAAAAGCAGCCAATATAGTTACTGCTGCACTAGTCGCACTTGTTGGAACTCCACACAACTGGGCATAAGGGATAAGATGTGTATCCATTAAACCTGTAGTGGTAAAACCGCAAACGCTAAATGGTAAAATCAAGAACCAAAATTGTTTTTTACGAAAAGCATCCCAAATTGAAAAATCATTGAATTTACTTGGCTGTTCAGTTGTGCTTTCTTCTTGATCCATTCCGCCAATTGGCAACATACCTTTTTCATTAGGATGGTTTCGTAAAATTAACAGGACAATTGGAAACACAACAATCATTAAAAAACATCCCAAGATGATGACCGTTGCTTTCCAATTCAACCATTGAATTAATAATAGAGATCCTGGTACCAACAGCATTTGTCCGGCTCCAAACCCTGCTTCGACAATCCCTAAAGCAAATCCTCGTCTTTCATTAAACCAGTTTGTAACGACTACTGTTGCAGCCACGTTTGACGCTCCGCCAACCCCAAGTGATACAAATATGGCATATAGAATAAACAATTGCCATGGATGATGGACAAAAGCTGTTAATAGAATACTAACTGCCACCAAAAAAGTACTGACAGAAAGGATTATACGAGGCCCAAATTTATCAACTAACCTTCCTATAAATGGTTGGGAAAGTCCATAAACGATAAAGCTTAATGTCGAAATTAGCGATACCGTCCCTCTGTCCATTGAAAATTCCCTTTCCCAAGGTTCAACAAAAGCCCCGAAAGAAAGACGAACACCTTGAACAGCTAAAAGAGATAAAAACGTGACAAATAAAATAACCCAAGCATAGTGAAATCGTAACATCATTTTAGTTTAGTCTCCTAACTTCAAAATTTTAAAGATTCAATATTTTTTCTATTTTACCGAATTGGATGTTTAAGTCAAGCCATTTTTTCCAATATTTTTCTCCGTCAATCGCGACAAAAATCAGTTCATATTCCGAGATGGTGGTTATTTTACAGAAGAAGGTCTCAGTGATTTGAATAAGCCAATTGTCGTCGCCCCCAATCGTGCAAAAATCTCTGTTCAACCGATGCAAATCAAAGGATTGGCAAAGTTTTCCTAAAAATAATCAATCAAGCATTAAAAATGAAATGCGTATATAACACTTTTTTGGGGTTTTTATCTTCACTATGAGGAATTGCAAGCAAATCGAAAGAGAGAAGTTTGTTTGACGTCTGGAGGCCATTATTTATCATACAGCCAAATTGCCAATTATTTATGTTTCAAAAGGAGCCGTGCCAACAATGATTGAACGTGCGGAAAAGAAAATAGCGGAGAGAAAAACAGAAAGCCTCTTCTGCCTTTAAATGGGTAAAGAGGCTTTGTCTTTGTTTGTGCATTTACAATTGCTTCACGGTTTCGTTCGCTAATCATATGATCAGTTGTTAAAAGTGTGCCGTCTAAGTCGATTGCGATTCATTTCATTAGCATTTTTCCACTGGCGTTAGGAATTTCACTACATCGTCAACAGCTTCACAACTTGTTTTGTCCGTTCATGACTATTTATATCGGATTCAATTTTGCCGTTTTTCACGCAGTTTATAAATTCTTCTACTTCATAATACATCGTTTCAAATTTATGTTCCACGGTTAAATCTTTTATTTCACCGTTTCGATATTTGATGACAACTTTCTTCGGATCACTGATTTTGTCAATTTCAATAACACCTTTTTCTCCTTGGATTTCACTAGGGAAAAAGGAGTCTGTTATTTTGGAATACATTACGACTGCTTCAAAATTATCATAATTTAAAATCATACTTCCTTGACCGTCTGCACCGGTGGATAAGTAATAGTGATTTTTTACTATGGATTTTGGTTCGCCGACTAGATGAACAATTGGTGCTAAGCAGTATACACCCAAATCCATTTTCGAACCGTTTCCTAATTCCGGTTTAAAGGCGTTTTCAATAATTCCTTCTTTATATTTATCATATCGTGAAGAATATTGATTGTAATGGAAAACAAATCGTCTGATCGGAGCGATTTCGTCAAGATGTTTTTTTAAATTTAAAAAGGTCGGTGTAACGGTTGATTTCATCGCTTCCATAAACATGGCATTGTAAGTTTTGGCTGTTTGAATGACCTCATCCATTTCTTGCACGGACGTTACTGCCGGCTTTTCGCAAAGAACGTGAATTCTATTTTTCATGGCCAAAATACTTTGTTCGGCATGGAATTTGTTGGGGGATGCAATATAAACGGCGTCAATATTGCCGCTTTGAAACATTTCTTCAAGGTTGGTGTACACGTGTTTTATTTGATATTTTTCGGCAAACATTTTTGCTTTTTCCATTGTTCTCGAATAAACAGCGCCGAGGGAAAATTCCGGGTGTGCGCTTGCAGCTTTTATAAAATGGTCGGTAATCCAGTTTGTTCCTATAATACCAAATCTCATAACGAATCCCACCTTTATTGTTCATATTTGTACATGAATATCATATTATAACATGTTCTGCAGCAGCTTTTTATTCGATTATCTTTTTTTTTTGAACTAACTTAAAACTCCATGTCAATAAAAGCCAAAACATACTAACATAGTAAGAGCTGTCTGAAAAGTCCCGAAAAAAAGAGTAAACGACAGTTTCTTTTCATCTGCTTATCTGTTTTGATCGAATTTCTGAAAAGGATAAACCGGCATTCAGAGTGGGAGCAACCCAACTCGCTTGGTCAATCGGACCGACCATTACATTTATACTGGCCGTATTATTGGTACCCTTAAGATTATTCGGTTCGGGATTGCCTTGGCACCGAATACGCAAGGAAAAACATTGCGGGAATTGAAAAAGAACGGTATGGAATTTTGGAAACGGAAGAAAAAGTTACGAATATTTAGAGAAGTTGCTTCACGACTTGCTTAAGCAGCTTGGTAATCCTTTGTCTCGCATCGTGTGAGTAAAATGTTTGTGGGAGAAATTCTTAGAATTCCCCGATGAGGGGGTTGGGAACGTAGGTTCGCAATCCCCCTCATCGGGGCCACCAAGCAAAGCGCGGTAGGATCCCAAGCAGGAAACATGAAAAAAGGACTCTCTCCCTGGTAAGATGTTCATTGACCACACCACAAACAGGAGGAGAGAGTCCCATGAATATTCAACAACATCTTACCACAAATTCGTTGACATGGAAAGAGATCGAACTTGATTTGTTTCGAGCCTTGCAAAACGCCTTCACCGAGCTGTTTACGGCTTTGTTGGAGGACATCGACCGACAATTGGCGGAAACCCGGGACAAGCGCCGGTACCACTTGAAAGACAAACGACGCACCACGATTCAAACCCTGTTTGGCGAAGTTACCTTTGAGCGAAACTACTATTTAGACCGAGAACAAAACCGTTACACGTTTTTGCTTGACTCCTTTTTAGCGTTTGATGGATCACAGTCAATCAGCCCTTGTCTAGAAGAAACAGCGGTGGGATTGGCTATGGAGTGCTCTTCCTATCGCAAAGCGGCTCATACGCTTGCCCAGATGGTCGGGTATCCGGTGATGAGCCATGAGGCGATCCGCCAGTTGGTGCTCGAGGCTGAAGTTCCGCTGCACTGCCCGGTTGACCAGCGATATGGACGGGTGCTGTTTGTGGAGGCCGATGGACTGTTTGTCTCTCGCCAAGGGAAGGGAAAACGGGCCAAGGAAGACAAAATCCTGACCGTTCACGAAGGGTGGAAGCGCAACGGCTCACGGATCGAATTCGTGAATCAGCGCCATTACGTCCATGAGGGCAAGAGGGAGGTGTGGGAAGGCTTCGAGGAATTTTTGATGAACGAATATGCCTATGATCCGTGTCGGGATCTTCTTGTCATCAACGGGGACGGCGCTCCATGGATTACCGCATGCCGGGAGTATTTCAAAGGACGGGTCTGCTTCCAATTGGATCGATTCCACGTGGCGCGTGAGTTGCGCCAATGCCTCTCGGGCCATCCACGGTGGCAGGCGATTCGGCAAAAGCTGGCGAAGCAGGATGAAGAGGGGTTGCTTGTGGAACTGAACAGCGCCCTCGGCACGCTGGGGGACGAAGCGAAAGAACAACAGCTGGCTGCCTTGATCCACCGGATTGAATCGATGCCGGGATGCATCCGTGATTACCGGGAATGGCTGAAGGAGCAAGGAGTGGACACAACGGGCATGTATCCGATGGGGAGGGCTGAAAGCGTGATGAGCCAGCTGGCGTATCGGGTGAAATACCGCCGCAGTTGGACAGACAAGGGACTCAGGACGTTTTTCAAGGCAATGATTGCCCGGATGGATGGGATTCGTCTTTTCGGACGTCGTTTCGGAGAAGAATCGTCGCATCCGGCGGAGGAAACGGCATCTACCAAACAGACGATCGTGAACAAGGCGAAACAACGCGTCCGCCGTCTTCTTCCGGAGGTAACGCGGAAACAAGCCATATTTACAGCAATCGTCCGGGACTCCGATCTATCATGCCCTGTCTGAACTCAAGGGATGGTAAAAAAAGGTATACATATCGGTCTGTCATGGCAAGGGATGAGAGTCCGAAAGCGCTTACGGATGAAATTCAAAAAAATGGTTCGCCAATCTATGACTTACACCTGTTTTCAGCGAACCAAAAAAGTTCCCACAAAATCTTGACTGACTCAAGCGGACACATAAACATTGGTACCGTCAAGAATTTTGTGTAATGTAAGATAGATAAGGTATCTCTGAAATGGATTTAGAATAGAGGGGGGATATTTCCTCCACACAAGAGACTGAATATTCAGTCTCTTGTGTGGAAAGGGAGAATCCCCTTATTTTGTTTATTTACAATATTTGGTTAATGATAACGTTCTTCAAACATTCGCTCGAGGGCTTCATGCGCTTCGGCAAATCCTCGCAACTTTCGCCCTGCCCATTTCTCATTAAAATCTTGAATGGTCAAATACACGATTTTTTCAGCGGCTTCTAAACTATTCAAACTGTTCATCGGTTTTAGGCGTTTCCGAATCTCCTTGATCGTTCGTTCGATGGCATTGGTCGTGTAAATCACACTTCGAATACTGCTTGGATAATCCATAAATGTAAGGAGGACATCCAACTCATTGGCCCAAGATTGGACTTCCCTTGGGTACTCGCGAGACCATTTGGATTGAAACTGTTGAAACATCTCCAATGCGATTTCTTTATTCGGAGAACGATAAATGAGTTTCAGATCCTCCGCCATTTCGAATTGGTCTTTTTTCCGAACACGACTGAGCGTGTTACGGACTTTGTGAACGACACAACGCTGTACATCGGCTTTCGGATACACCGCCTTAAAGGCTTCCTCTAGACCCGGTAGTCCATCGAATACGCCCAGAAGCACTTCCTTGACGCCTCTTTTGTAGAGGTTTTGAAGAATTTCCTGCCATACATAGGCACTTTCTTGTCCTCCCACAAAGAAATCAAGAATTTCGCGATACCCTTCTTCATTCACCCCTAACACCACATAAATGACTTCTTTCTCCACGGTTTCGCAACGAAGTTTTGCGTATAAGCCATCCAAATATAAGACCGAATAACGCTTGTGTAGAGGGCGAGTGTGCCATTTCTCGATGTCTTCCTTCACGACATCGGTAATACGACTGATTGTTGCGGGAGAATAGGCATTGCCTAAAATTCGTTCAATAAACTTGCCAATTTCACGCGTACTCATGCCACTTTGATACATCCTGATGATGGCTTCCTCCAGCCAGCCGGTGTGGCGTTGGTAAGGAGCGAACAATTGGGTTTGAAATTCTCCGTTTCGGTCTCTAGGGACCAAAAGACCTTCAATCCGGCCATATTGCGTATCTAGATTTCGTTGATAGTAGCCGTTTCTCATATTTGATGTTCCGGCCTGTTCTATTTCGAGGAAATTCTTGATTTCTTCCCGCATGATCAGTTCTAATTTTTCCTTTACAAACTGACGAATGACACTTTCCAGTTGATTTGCCCAGTCGACATTCGGTATACTTCTTTTAGACATAGGTAGGGTTCTCCTTTCTCTGGAATGTGTTGTGGTCCAAATCAGAGAATACCCTACCTTTTTTCTTTTGGTCTAGCAAAATGCTTTACACAAAATTTTATACATCATCTGCTGGTTAGCCAGCAGTTTTTTGTAAACATACTGTGCTCGTTTCCAATCCGCCGCTTATGTTTAGTTTTTTTTTCATTGGTTTATACTAACAAAAGCAGTTTAATCACACTAAAGGGAAGTTGAGGTTCGTGAAAAAGATATGGAATCTTTATGTTCACGATATGAAGCAAATAGCAACAAACTGGGTAGCGGCGGTATTGGTAGGCGGATTGCTTCTTCTGCCATCGCTTTATGCGTGGGTGAATATCGAAGCTTCTATTGATCCGTATGCCAACACGAGAAACATTAAAGTAGGAATTGTCAATGAAGACAAAGGGGCAAAAATTCAAGGACATGCGTTTAACGCCGGAAAAGAAATTGTTAGGGCGCTACGAAACAATCATGACTTAGGCTGGAAATTTGTTGGCAAACAAGAAGGAATGAAAAACGTCCGCTATGGCGATTATTTTGCGACGATCGTCATTCCAAGCGATTTTTCAGAAAAATTGGCTACCATTGTGCAAGATAGGCCGGAGCAGGCCGTCATTCATTACTATGAAAATGACAAAAAGAACGCGATTGCGCCGAGAATCACATCCAAAGGAGCAAGCACCATCACCGAGCAAGTAAGCGATCAATTTGTCGCTGTTGTCAACAGCGTTTTGTTTTCTATCTTTCATGAAGCGGGGGTGGCATTAGAACAACAGCTGCCAGATATTCGCCATTTTGAGACCCTGATTTTTCAGCTGCAGACGAAGCTGCCGGAAATCAAGCGGCTGTTAAACCAATCGATGTCCGACGCGAAAGAGGCGGAACGGCTCGTCAATAAAGCGGAAAAAACGCTTCCCGAAGCGAAACGGATCGTCAACAGCGGCATTGCGTTTCTTGATGAAATGAATCAGTTTTTCACGAAAGCGGAAGCAAAAGCAAAGACATTGACGCCGCAAATCACGGAAAATTTGCGTACGCTGCAGCAAATCGCCATGTCCATCTATGCCGTAACTAACAAGCTGCAAGAAAACCTTTCCCTTGCCCAGCAGCGGCAATGGCTTTCCGACGTCCAGAGCATGGCCGCAGCTGGGGAACAAATGGCAGATGAAGCGCAAACACAGCTTCGCATATTCAATAACATGATCGAAAAGCGAGCTTTCTCTCGCACGGCTTCCGCCAATATGGAACAATTGTCCGGCCGTCTGACAGGCATAAAATCCAATTTAAGAGAAGCACAACGCCTTGCCAAGTTAGCGTACGAGCAAAGTGAAAACGGGGCGCAGCTAGGCAACCATCTTCTCACCGACCTAAATGAGCGGGCGGCAGCTGCGGTAAAGCAAGTCGATCGGGTGATGAATGAATACGAGCAACATATCGCACCACTCATGAAAGAAAAAAAGAACGAAACGAAGCAGACGCTTCAAGACGCCCGCCGCATACTCGCGGACATCGCCAACACCATTCTGGAATTAGAGCGGTTTCTTCAGCACGCCGGCAGCGGTCTCAAGCAGGGGGAAGAAATGTTGCAGACGGCAAGCGATCAGTATCCGTTTCTTGCGCGGAAAGTCAACGATATCGCTTCCTTTCTTGTAAAATTGAAAAAAGAGACAAACATCTACGACATCATTCGTTTATTAAAAAATGATCCAAGAGCAAAAGGTGAATTTTTGGCCCATCCCGTCGACTTAAAGACGCATAGATTGTTTCCGTTTCCGAACTATGGATCGGGGATGAACCCGTTTTATACCGTCTTGTCCATATGGGTGGGCTGTCTGCTGTTAGTGTCGTTACTTTCTACCGAACCTTATGAGGCAGAAGGGTATACCAGCAGAGAAATTTATTTTGGCCGGCTGCTGACGTTTTGGACATGCAGCAGTATTCAGGCGCTTATTGTCACGTTAGGAGATGTATTTCTTTTAAAGAATATTTATATTCATGACTCCGGCTGGTTCATCCTCTTTGGGCTGTTATGCAGCTTTGTGTTTATTGTCATTGTCTTTACGCTCGTATCAGTATTCAGCGACGTCGGCAAGGCGCTGGCCATCGTCCTGCTCGTTTTCCAAATCGCCGGAGCAGGGGGGACGTATCCGGTTCAGCTTATTCCGGAATTTTTCCAAAACATCAACCCGTTTTTGCCGTTTACGTATGCGATTGATTTGATGCGCGAAGCAGTCGGCGGCATTGTGTGGGGAAAAGTGAAAAACGATGCGGTTCGTCTCATGATGTTTGCCGTCCTGGCTCTCTTATTAGGTACGCTTCTGAAAGAACCGTTGAACAAATACATGCATTCGCTGCATGCGAAAGCGAAAAAAAGCGGATTGTTTCATTAAACCATGCGGCATAGGCAAAATGACCGCCTGGCTTTTTTGTTTATATCCGATGACGCCATCGATGGGAAACAGAAACAGCCAGCGCGGATATGGACGCTGTTTTAAAAAAAATAGATTCGTTACGGCGGAAGGCACGGATTTGATTCGTGCCTTTTTTCATGACGAAGTTGCAAATGATTTGACAAATGAATGCATGTATAATATCCATCTTGGAATGAGGCTTTGAAAACGAACCGGACCAAACGGTATAGAGGCTAACTTTAGTGGGCTACACCATTAAAGACATCGCGTTGAGGGCTGGTGTTTCGAAGTCGACGGTTTCGCGCATCATTTCGGGAAAAGGGGTTGCAAGTCCAGAGACGCGTGAAAAAAGTATTAAAGATGAAGGAGCTGCAGTATAAACCAAATGCCTTGGCAAGGGCGATGGTTTCGCAGCGAACGAACAATATAAGCGTAGTGGTTTATCATTCACGTTCTCCAATGGCTTCGATCCTATAATTTTTCTTGAAACATGCTCATTTTCCTGCTTTTCCAAAAGTTTGTTATTCTACAGTAACAGATAGTTAAAGATGGAAACTTCTTGTATACTAAATACGTATAACCATTACGTCGATGGATTGTCTTTGTTTAAGGGGGATAGAGAAATCATGAATGGAGAGCCCGGAAAAAGAATCTCCGAACGAGCGCTATCGGTATGGCGGATATACGGCATGATCGGATTGGCCGTTTCTTTTATCGTCTTTGCGGCTATCATTGTCCTTATTATCGTTTTTGACGGACCGAAATGGATTATTCCGATGCTGATTATTATATTGATTGGAGAAGGCTATTTTTTTATCTTCTTTATTCCCGCATTGCGTTGGCGGAGATGGCGTTATGAAGTGCGTGAACAGGAAATCGAGATTCAAAAAGTCCTGCGGTAATATGTCAAGGTGAAAAATCATAGAAATTGGAAATTCCCTTGTCCGATGATCCGAAAAAAGGCAATACTGAAGAAACCCAGTATTGGTACATGTAATAAACTGGGTCTAAAGGTTGATATTGGTATACCAGATCGATCCTCTTATCGATCTTCCCCCTTTCTTGGCGTGTAGATTTGACCGTTGCGTAGCAGCGCATCGATCACACGCACGAGTTTTCTAGCGGTGAGGACGAGGGCTCGTTTATGTTGGTGTTTGGGCACTTCCTCATACTTCTTCCGGTAGTACGCACGAAACGTCGCATCATGCCGTTGCACCGAGTTGGCAGCCTCCACTAGGTAGTAACGGAGATAGCGATTGCCGGAACGAATGAGGGAGGTGTCCTCGGCTTGAAAACGGCCCGATTGGTGCTTGGACCATGTCAAGCCGGCATATTTTGCCAAGGCGGCCTGGTTGTGAAACCGCTCGATTTGCCCGATTTCGGCCAGGATGCCTGCGGTATAAACCGGTCCGATGCCTGGGATGGTTTGCAGTGTGTTCGGAATGCCTTCAAGATGGCGGGTAATGGCTTTATCGAGCTCTTTGAGCTGCGATTGCAGGCTGCGGATTGATTGAATCGACAGCCCTAACAGCAAGTCGATGGAATCCTCGACACACTTGGACAACCGATACGACGAACGGGCCGCCTTTTGAATCGACTTGGCGATGCATTCCGGATCGGCAAAGCGATTGCGCCCTTTTTGGCGCAGGAAGTCGGCCAACTGCTTGACATCCATTTGGCAGATGTCATCGAGGCTCCACGACTCAAGCAGCAGTTCGAGAATGGCATGTCCGAAGATCGAACTGTCCACCTCTTGGGTAAAGGAACTGCATTTGTAAAACAAGTGCTGGAGAAAATACTGTTTCTCACGGGTTAACTGGTGGACGAGATGATATCGCATGCGTGTCAGTCGCTGAAGCGCGAGAAACTGCTCCTTGAGGACAGCCGTCATCTTCAGACGGCCGAAGCGAAGCCGATCCGCAATGATCCAAGCATCGATGTCATCCGTTTTCTCCAAGTCGACATAGGCTTCTTTAAACTTGCGAATGAGCTTTGGATTGATCGTAAACACCTTGACGTTCCAAGCCTGCAAGGCCTCCTGCTGGTGGAAAAACATAGCTGGATGCCAACTGTAGACCGAGGTGGCTTCCATCCCGATCAGAATTTCGGTTGGCTTTCGCTTGTTAGCCCACAGGAGGATTTGATCCCGAAGGAAGGTGGCGCCCAGAAGATGATTATCCACTTTGAAGCGTGCGCACGTATTTCCTTCATGATCCATAATGCAGGTGGCTAAGTCGCGTGAGCTCACGTCGATCCCGACGTAGAGTTTCATGAGATCACCTCCTATTGTTGTAGGATCGAGGGGTTGGACTCTTCGGGATGCCCCCGGATCGCGCCTGTTGACCAGTCACCCTCGCATATGAGAACTCACGTTGGACCATGGGCTGCCCTGGAAGCTGCTCCTTCCAGCATGGGGAAAACCAACGGGAACAGCCTGCGGGTTAGACGTCCAAACAGGAGCCGGGAAGACAGACTTTACAAGTAGTCAAAGCTACAGGAGTGAGAAGAGTATCCCCGATGATCCTAAGACCATTATCCAGGAACATTGCGAAAAGTCCAACCCCGGTACGCTGAACCCTTTGTGGGAGGGGCGCGCCCCTCCCACAAAGGTAACCACCCAAGATATGCGATTGTCAAGGAGCGTATCGGACTGGAAATTCGATAAAAAAACTTTCTGAAACTTAGTATACGAGGACTGTTTGTCGTGAAACGTACATTGATTCCAATGATTCGGGTCCAGCATGTTGATTCAAGTCAAGGGCCATTATTAAAAAAATACAGACTGGCATCCGTCACCATTTCCACTGCCGCAACGGTGCATGAAATTCCGGCACTTGATGAGGAGGAAGCGGAGGAGCTGCGTTATTCTATTTCCAGATTGGCGAGGGTGGCGGATGAAGATGTCTAAGAAAAAACGACTGCACCCCATTTCCGTTGTAGCCAATATCGTAAAACAACTGAAAGACGCGATTTTACCGATCATTCTCGTCATTATTGTCGGGAATAAAACGATTTCCTCTATGTGGGATATCGCCGTGCCGTTTGCCATTATCATTTATACGATTGTCATTGGAATTGTTTCTTGGATTCGCTTTACCTATCGTTTGGAAGAAGGGGAATTGCGAATCGAATATGGCGTTTTTGTAAGAAAAAAACGGTACATTCCTTTTGAACGCATTCAAGGCATTTCCATATCACAAGGCTTTCTGCAAAGAATGTTTGGAGTTGTAAAAGTAAATGTAGAAACAGCTGGCAATCAGCTGGGAGAAGCGGAGGGCTTGTCTAAAAAGTCCATAAAAACAGAGCGAATGGAGAAAACAATGAGTTTTTCCATTCGCTCTGTTTCCTTATTTTTGAAATTGGTTTGGGAATTTGCGGCCCATTTCAGTATGTTGTGGGCCATTGCCACAATCCCGAATTCTGTTCGGACTTTATGAAGCCCCCGTAACAGAAATCGAGTGAAACGCAAATTGCCCTTGATGTTACCGAACACACTTTCGACATCCACTTTACGCTTCGCATAAAGAGCTGCCTTTTGTTCGTCACCAAGAGCTGCTTTGGCTTTCGCTTTCATTTCTTCATAAATCGTGTTCCAATATACTCGACGATTTCCTTTGGCTTTCGTACACCCATTCTTCAACGGGCAATCCGTACAATCTTCACACTCGTACACTTTCAAATCTTGTATGTATCCAGATGCATTTTTTCTTTTTTGATAATACTTGAATACGACTTTCCGATTGTTCGGACAGATAAAGCAATCGTCTTCTTCGATGTATTTCCAGTTTTGTACTTTTGATAAATCCTTTTTAAACTTTTTACTTTGTTCCTTCAAATAGGTTTGGTATGGGGCTAATAATTCAAAACGAGGTTCTTTTTCTTCGCCAATCGCATATAAATAGTTTTCTTCACTCGCATATCCTGCATCGGCAATGACATACTTGAGTTTCTTTTCCTTCGGCATCGATTCCAATAACTTTTCCATAAATGGTTGGAAACAGCGAGTATCTCCTGGATTTTGATAAATTTCAAATCCCACGATAAATTGATGTTGTGTGGCGAGTTGAACATTATAACCCGCCTTGAGTTGGCCGTTTTTCATATGGTCCTCTTTCATTCGCATAAAAGTGGCCTCATGGTCGGTTTTCGAGTAGCTATTTCGTTCACCTAGAATCTGTTTTTGTACTTTGTATTTTCGTAATCGTGGAAGATAATCCGTTTGAATCGTTTTCAGTTGTTTGGTGAGTTGGGATTTTTTAGAGCGAAGTTCTTTTTTTCTTTCTTTGTCTTCTTCCTGTTTATAATCTTTTTCCAAAGCTTCTATTCTCTCAGAAAGTTGTGCCGATGATTTTTCTAATTCTTCTTCTAATTGTTCTTCTTTTAATTCCTCCAAGGCGATTTGGTGCGCTTCTTGTAGAAACGATTGAATTTTGGCTCGTAGTTTCTGATCATATTTTTCTACGGATTTTCGCCATACAAACGTATATTTGTTGGCATTCGCTTCTATTTTCGTACCATCCACAAAAATATGGTCGAGGTCGATAAGTCCTTGTTCTACTAGTTGAAGGACAAATTGTTCAAATACAGAATCCATCATGTTTGACATACGAACACTACGAAAATCATTTATTGTGCGATGGTCAGGGGTTTGCAATCCCGCCAACCACATCATCGGAAGATTTTCTTTCACCATTTGCGCTATTTTCCGACTTGAATAAACATTTTGAGTGTACGCATATAAAATCACTTTCAATAACATTTTAGGGTGATAGGGTGCACGACCCCCACCAACATAATGAGTATACAACACTTCATCCGGAATCGATTCCACCATTTCATCCACTAAACGGGCGACATGATTTTCAGGAATATACATTTCGATATCTAAAATGCTCATGACTTGACGATTGCAATAAGGTTGGAAAACTAGTTTTTTGCGTTTCTTATTCTTTTGAACCTCTATTTTTTGAATACCCTCTAGAGTCATTTCTAATTGCGTGTTATAATTTTCTTGAATAGTCATTTGATTATTCATAAGAAATCGTCCTTTCTGTAGAATGTTTTTTGGTCAATTTCATTCTATAAAAAAGGACGATTTTTTTGTACCCTAAAAACAGAAAAAAGGGCTGAGCCCAAGGTCGATTCAATCGACTTTTCGGACAGCCCCATCGTTGCCTTTGATCATTTCTCCGTTTTCGTTTACAAAAATGAGGCGAGCTTATATCATTTATCCACCTTTTTCGATTTAAAGATGAAGCTCGTTTCGCCGACTGATTACATTGAAAAGTATAAGCAATATGTACAAAAAACATTCGGCATTGATATTGAACAGCAGGAAAGTGTTAGGATTTTCTTGAAAATGAAAGACTGGTCGCCGCTTCCGCATAGTAAAATGAATTACATGCCTTTAAATAATTATAAAAAAACCCTCGTATTACCGACTGTTCAATCGCTGCTCAATAACGAAAAAGAGCAACGTCAAAGCAAGCAAAAAAATAATCACCAGTCGTACAAAACAAAAAAGAAAAATCCATCAAACTGTTCCAATAAACACAAAGTAAACGATCGGACTCAAAGTATAAACACTGCCCTTGCGGATCAGTTGAAAAAAATATATCGACAAGAAAAATAATAATCTCTGTTAAGCGTTAAAGCGTTTCCTTCATTTTTTCAAAAGAAGCTTTTGTTTGAGAGAATTTACCCGTGCCCCCATCAAGTGTAGGGAGATGGTGGGGGCATGTCATGAAAGAATAGAGAGGAGATCAAATAATGGCAAAAGTACTCATCTCGCCCCTCGGTAAAGGGATACGGGAAAAAGAAAAAACAACCGCTGGAGGAAAATACATAAAAACTACTTATAAATTTGCAAACAGTGATAAGGGGTATGACACTTCGTTTATCACATCGGCATTAAGTGAACATCTGCAATTGGATAAAATTTTTATGATTGGAACGGATCAGTCGATGTGGGAGGAAGTTTATTATTATTTTGGTGAAGTAAAAGAAAATTCGTATGGAGAAGACGTGTACTTAGAACTTGATGAAAAAAAATCAAAGGGAACGCTAACGGAAGCAGATCTGACCTGTGTCAATGAAGCGATTGACCGTTATTTGAAAAAAATGAACCCTTCAGCAACTGGGGGATCTTGTTGCAAGCTGATTCAAAATGGAAAAAATACAGAAGAGATTATAAAAAATTTTCTGATCTTTATGGAATTTAGCCAGCTTATCAAGCCCGGTGATGAAGTGTATTTAGACATCACTCATTCCTTTCGTTCGATTCCCCTGTTTTTGTTTGTGTTGATTGACTTTGTGCAAACCTTGCGAAAGGACGAAAACATTCAGCTGTCGGGTGTATACTATGGCATGTTGGAAGCAAAAAACGATAATGTGACTCCTGTTGTTGATTTGAAGGCGTTGTTTGAAGTGACCCAATGGACTCGGGGGGTTTATGAATTTATTCATTATGGTCATGCGGATCTTTTCGCTGAGTTAATCGATCATGAGAGTTATAAAGAAAGCTTAAAACATATATCCAATTTGGCGGATTTAAACCACATTAAAAGTTTAAAAAGTAAAGTGGATCAATTTCGCTCCAATTTTGAAAAAGGATACGAGCATAAAAACGGTCTACCAATTTTCCCGTACCTTAAACCACATTTGAATCGTTTTTTTGATTATTTTAAAGGAGCTGACACTGATGCCAAATTCCAATTCCAATTGGCAAAGTGGTTTTTTGATCATAAACGGTATGCCAACGGTTATATTTGTCTAGCAGAATCGATGATTACCCATGTGGCCTATGTTTATAGCAAAGTGGAAAGAAACTTAGATGTTGGGAAACGTATAGTTCGGGATAACATTAAAAAGTTGATTAATCATTATTTACAAACAAATTCAAACGAGCATTATCAGAAAATGCATAAACTTTACAAATGTGTTTCTAAATTTCGCAATGACATCGCCCATGCCGGGTTTTTATCTGAAAATAATAGCGAAGATGTCATCACTAAAGCCCATCAGTTCATTAAAGAAACAGAGAAACTTTTTTTCTCAAGTAATGGAAAGAGATTAATTGAGCAGCTCCCCCGTGAGTATCCTTATTCCACACTACAAACCCAGAGGAGTCGTAGCAAATGAAAGTATTGGTTATCATGTCACACAAGTTAACAGAAGGACAAAAGCAGGAACTTTGCCAGCGGTTCAACGCTGAATCCTTCATCGATTTTCCTGAACCCTTAAAAAAGCAATGGATGAATATTCCGCCTGTTGGTCCGTGGCAAAACGAATTCCTAAAAGAAATCAAAGAATGGTTAACCAACCAGCTGGCAAAGGGGGATAAAGTGATCGTTCAAGGGGAATTTGGCGCCACTTTTTCCCTTGTTTATTGGCTCAAAAAGAACGGTTATGCGGTGTATTATGCCACAACGGAAAGAAAAGTCGTTGAAGAAGTAAAGCCCGACGGCACAGTAGAAACGATACGCCGCTTTCAACACGTCTGTTTTCGCGAATATCCCGACATCGATTAGATGCAAAAAATGTCATACCGGTGTCGTCGACCTCCAGTCGTAGGGGGTCGACGACAAAATGAAAAAAAGAGAAAACAGCTGAAATTTATTAAGTTTAAAAGAAAATACGGTTTTACAAAAGTCAAGAGAAAGTCAAGAGAATTAGAAGAAGGAATTTTCAAATCATGTCGAATGTTGATTTATCAAGCAATTTTAGGGTTTAGATCTTAACTATAAGGAATTGAAACTGCTATTTGCCGCCATTCGTTTTTGTACCGTCATCAGTTTTTATCTTAACTATGAGGAATTGAAACCCGTCCGACATCGCTTATGGTGAAGGAGTTACAGAGTTTAATCCTAACTAAGATCCGTCTGAAGAAATAGTCGTGTACGAAACACCCCATTTTTAACTAAGCTGCCTTGTATGCGAATGCTCTGCAGTCGCAGGGATAATCACAGATCATCAACAACATCACTATTACTTGACTGTTATACGAATACAGCTCTTGTTGGAACTTCAATTACACCTTTATAGTTTTTTGTATTTTCCACTCTGGAAGTAAAGCTAAGTCAATTTTAGTCTGTATCCTATTGACTGCCTGAGAGGTTATAGCAAATGTTCCACCTGGATCTGCATGGCCACCAAAAAAAACTATTTTAAGAAAAAGATAGACTAAGAGTAACTATATCCAAAACTCGGGGGTTAATCCGATCTTTTTAAAAACTTGCAACTCCAAATACTTTCCAATTAAACCTAGATAATCAGCAAAATACTCATCTTCATCTAGGATCGTTATTCCTGCGTCTATTGAGTCCTTATTTAAAATACCTCGAATATAGTAACCCGAGCCAATACGCTCCAATTCTTCTTCTCATCGTATATTACTCTAATCTCTAACTCATCTAAAATTGTAAAACCGATTGAGACAGGATAACTTTTTCCTACTTCAATTTCATAGGGACATACAGAAGAGAAGCCTGTAAATTCAATTCCTTCCACCTCTAAGGTGACTTCCTTCTTCTATATGCGGGTCTAATCTTTTAACTAATGCAAAATACTCCATCTCTAACCCCCTCTTCTTACTCAACAGAATTGATTATCGGAATGTTTTTGCCGTTTATAGTTTTCCAAAACTTCTTGCCACTTTGAGTATGATAAGTGGTAATTCACTATTATTGTTCGTACCTACAAACTCAAATTTAGTTTTACCATCTCTGTTGTTACCCATAAATTTCACGTATCCTGTTCTAGTCTCTCCTTTATATTCAAATTGTACCTTAATTCAGTATACCCAAATTTGGTGTTTAGTCTACTTGACCTTAATTTTATTGTCCAGTTAAGAGTCGACGAGGATAAAGCCAAAGCCGTACAACGAGTGTTTGAGTTAAGAGAGCAACATAGAGAAATGTACAGTAAATCTATCAATCATAGGGAGTGTCTATAATGGCTAGACGTTTTGATAAGTGGTCGAGGAAGGAAAGGCGGTCGCTCAAATCGCAAGACAACTCGATATTTCACCAAAAACTCTTCATAAATGGGTCGCAGATTATAAAAAAGATGCCGAACATAGTTTTGTCGGAAGCGGAAACCTTAAACCAGAAGATCAAGAAAAGCGTGAACTTCAAAAGCGCATTCGGGATCTGGAGGAGGAAAACACCATCTTAAAAAAGGCCATGAGCATCTTCGCCAAAAACCAGAAGTAATTTATGAATTCATTCATACCCATAGAAAGGAGTTTCGTGTGGCGAAGATGTGCGAAGTCCTAGGTGTTTCAAGAAGTGGATATTATGCATGGGTCAAACGCCCAGAAAGTCAACAAAAGAAAAGACAGGAAGCGTTGAAAAAGCAAATCAAAAAGATTCACATCGAGTCAAGAGAAACGTATGGCAGCCCAAAAATCACAAAAATCCTTCAGAAGCAAGGGGTTGAGGACGGTCGCCAGAATCATGAAAGATGGTGATATTCGTTCAAAAACAAAGAAAAAATATAAGGCAACCACGAACTCGAAGCATCATTGGCCGGTGTATCCGAACTTATTAAATCAGCAGTTTGAAGCAGATGAGCCGAATCAAGTATGGGTGGCGGATATTACGTATATTTGGACGAAAGAAGGCTGGTTGTACTTAGCCTCCATCATGGATTTGTTTTCTCGTAAAATCGTAGGCTGGTATCTTTCCGAGCGTATGACAAAGGAGTTACCGGGCCATCCATCAGCGAAGTCCTCAACCTGGTCTGATTCACCATTCGGACCAAGGGGGCCAGCATGCATCGAATGAATACCAAGCCATGTTGAGGCAATACGGCATACAGACGAGCATGAGTCGAAAGGGAAACTGTTATGACAACGCATGTGCCGAATCGTTTCACAGCATCATGAAAAAAGAACTCATTTTCCACGAAACCTTTACGACAAGGGAAGAAGCGAAACAACGGATTTTTGAATACATTGAGTGTTTTTATAATGCCGAGCGAATTCATTCCGCTAATGAGTACATGTCCCCAATGGAGTATGAGAAGATGCATCGGCAAGACAAAAAGCAGCAACGTTTCTCACCATAAGTTACGATATAAGGGACATCTTTCCTCTTGAGAAGGGGAATGGTTTACCAAACCGTTCTCCTTCTCAAGAGGCCACCAAACGAAGTGCGGTAGTAGGATTTTAAATTTTTCTCGATTTTACGTGTCTATTTTCTTGACATAATACCATTAGACCCTTATGAGTCAGAGCCTTATTCCCGTATAAAATACCTATATTTAGATTACTTTAACTTCTAAAAAGTCACATCCTGTTATATTTTTTTTCTCTATTAATTCTCTAAGTTCTTCTGATATGAATATTGGAATTTCATCACCCTTGAGCTTAATAATATGCTTTGATTGTATCGCCTCCTTACATAAAGCATATTTTTTTATACTATATATACTTTCACCATCAAGTTCAAACACACTATAATCTGAATTTTCTAAGTTTAATGCATCAACAACATTCAAAATGTTAGCTACCGAAAAACCTTTTAAAATTTTGTTTTCACCTTTAATCACTACATTTATAGGCAGATATTGTATACCATCATCTACTTTCTCTAAAATCGCTTTAAATCTTTCAGAAACTATAAACCACCCTAAATTGTTTGCTAAGTAATCTGTTAACCTTTCGCCTTCTTTAGGATCAAAGTAAAAGGTGATTTCGCTATTCCAATTATGAATATACTTACCTTCCGATAATTCATATTGTTCAAATCCCTTTGTATCTATACAGTATGCTACTACATCTCTATCATCACTATCATCCATTAGCAACTTATAAAATCTCATTATTTCTTCCTCCAATAATCTTTATAAAGCATCTCCGGGTTCTTTCTAATTTCCTGTTTTACTTGTTCGAATAATCTTGAAAATTTCCTTTTATCCCCCTTAGCTATTTTATCAAAAGTTCTAATATTGCTTAACACATACTCGTGATAAGCATTTGGATGTCTTCCCTGATGAGGTAGTAATTCTATATTCCAAACGTCATCCAAATCTAGTCCATATTTTTTCGTTATAGCCTCTATTTGTGGAGTATATTTTTTACTTTTATTAGTAGCATAATGATGTTTTTGTAAAGGTTTACCCGTACCCTTAGTGCTAAGTTCAACGCCATCGTTGCCTGCTTTACCTCCGCCTAGATTTAACCCCGTCTTCTCACTTAGATAAGCTCGAACTTTATTCTCCAATCCATTGGTGTTTTCGACCGGAACTTTAACGTTCCCAATCCCTTCCATGGCAAATCCCATTTGCCGGTCAGGGATTGAATTTTTCAGATTGGTCAGGGCGTTGTCTACGAACCGGGCGGTTTTCAGTGCACTGTTTGCGCTTTTGTTTTTCAAATGGTGCGGGATTTCTTTTGCCAAGCTTTTAGCATTTCTAATGCGGGGGAATATGCCTTTTTCCGCACGAACCACCATATCCCGGACAGATGATTTGGACTGCAAACCCGTTTTCGTCGCTAATAATTTTAGATCACTGGCTTCTCTTAGATGGAAAAAACGGGCGGCGCTGCTGAATGTGAAAAGCCCCTTTACGCCAGGGACGATATCCAATGGAGAAAGGACACCACGGAATACTCGTTCGTCTGTTTTCAACTCTCTCCCTGAAATCCAGTCTTTTCCGGAAACGGCTGAACTTAATTCCAGTGTACCATAAGCTGTCCCCAATGCCATTCCTGCTGGCGGACAAATGAAGGAAGTGCCTACTATGACAGTTAGTGCCGTTATTTGTCCCCAAAACTCTTTGTTCATCTGCCCGTCTTTGATCGATTCATACTGGAAAGCTTGGGAATTCAATGCTTTCTGTATATATTCTTGTTTCGAAAAATTTGCTTTAGGGTTCAGTTCTTTCCATGAAGCGTATTCCCGTTCTATCAACTTAGCATAGTAGTTGCTGCCACTGAACAGATCTTCCAGTCCAACTTCCGCTTTCGGCACGTCGATTGTTTGTTGTGTGCTGTATGCTCCGGAAGCGACAACTGTTTTTTTGGCACCAATGTGATTTTTCGTTTTGATCTTTGATATGGATAAGTTGTGCATCGCTTCCACAAAAGCATCGATCTCTTGATAAAACTTATCATCGATGGTGCGGTCAACAATTTCTCCGACACGGCTGCTAAAGCGGTGCAAGACGAGATAATCTTCATATAATTGTTGATATTGTTTTTTTCGGTCTGTGTAGGTGAAAGAGATGACACCATCTGTGTCATATTTGGCGATGTCTGCTTGAACGTCTTCGAGAAGATCGTTTAGATCTTTTAATTTATCAATCATACCTTTGCCCCATACACCGAGACCGACCAGGTCGCCAATACCTTTCTTCGTCTTTTCCCATTCAGAAGGGATATACTTGACATTCACTGCCTTCATGCCTCCGATTGAAACGAAATGGATTCCAACATGTGGAACAGCTTTCTGTTTCATTATAAGAGAAAATATGTAACTTTTGGTAAACAGGAAGAAAAAAAGGGAATTTTAAGTAAAAACTACCAATCATTTTTCAGATCATGTTCTTATTTTAGATCGTAGGAACCGATCGAATAGACCTAAACCAATTTTTCCAGAATGAAACGTTAAATATGGTCTCACTCTTGCTTCAAATGAATGAGAAGGATAAACCTAGAATATAAAATGAGCCGGATGTTTACTTTATTAAAACAGATGGGTCAGGTAAAATAGTTGATAAAACATGGATTTCATTGTCGGCAGGCAAACTTTGAAATCTGTTTTAAACGGAAATAAAAAAGAGTCGTCGACCCCCAATCGTGCAAAAATCCCAGGGGATCGACGACTCTTTTAAATCTCCATTGAGCCCACGCAAATCAAAGATTTGATAAAAATTCCCCTTTTCGTTAAAATAAAAATAACCAGTCAAGCATTAAAAATGAAATGCTTATTTAACAACGTTTTTTGGGGTTTCTTAACTATAAGGAATTGAAACATGCTGTTAATGCTTCCAGCGATACGGAAAACTCGAGCGGTTTCTTAACTATAAGGAATTGAAACATGTTCATAACCTCGCCCCCTAATAAAAATGGGCTTCCTCGTTTCTTAACTATAAGGAATTGAAACATGATATGACTTTCTAGATCCCCGAACCAAGTCATATCCGTTCTTATCTTAACTATGAGGAATTGAAACCTGCCCCTTGCGGAAAGGTTTTGCATGACTGTATGGGGTCTTATCTTAACTATAAGGAATTGAAACTTGTAGAACAGCCTTTCATTGATCAGTGTTAAAAGGTTTTTATCTTAACTATGAGGAATTAAGCCCCTGTATCTAAGAAAATATGCTAGTCTAACCCATGGTGCTAGTTGAGCGTCAACGCTCAACTAGCCCAAGAACAACGAGCGAATAGGCCAATAAAATGGCATCAAGCGCCGTTTCAAATCCAGAGATCGAATTGGCGCGAATTTTCGTGATCCGAAATGAATCCACTAAAACCGAGAACGCGGTTTCGACGATTTTGCGTTTTCACTTCATCCATTGTTTCCATTCTTTTGATTGCACCACACGTTGATTTTTTCGGGCAGGCGTCCAAAAAGCGATCTTGTATTCATCGTACAGCTTCTTTTGCAGGGCTTGGCTCACATATCCTTTGTCGCCAAGTGTATACGGATGAGGAAGTTGAGTCATCACTGTTTCCGCAGCTGTCCGATCGTGGCAGGATGCCTCGGTCAGGACATATCCCATCGGAAGCGCTTGGTCGGTAATCTGAAGATGAAGCTTAAACCCATAGTAAACCATCTTTTTGGATGCACAATACCCAATATCTGCGATTCCTTGAAATCGTTTGACGCGATACATTCGTGCGTGGTGGCAGAGTTCAATGGGTAAGCTGTCCACTACCGCATAAGCGTGATGTTGTCCACGTTTGGCGAGTTGGTGACGAATCCATTTGATCGCCCAACGCAAAGAACGGCATCGACGGTTGTATCGAGAGCGCTCTAGGAACTTTTCCTTGGTGAACAGGTTTCCAATGACAAATCGATGCCAAGCCCGTTCCGAAGTAAAACCCAGCAATTTTCCAAGAACGTGAATGGCGATGATAACCTCATCCTCTTGCTTCAACAAATGACGATTTCGACGTTGCAAATACATCTGAATACAAGACAGTTGTGCTGATACAACGAATAAGATCGCGGTATATTGCTTTTGAATTTTTGCTTGGTTTATTGTAAAATGAAAGTGCTCTTGCATGGAACTTCTCCTTTTGAATGTTTGTTCGCACTTTCATTTTAAAGGAGATCCTCATGCAAGGGCTGTTTTTATGTCTCGAGATTTTATCTAGCACCACGGGTGCTAGTCTACTAATAAGTGAAGCTATAAAAGAGCGCTAGACGAATACCAAAGGAGCGCATGAAATGACGTGTAAAGAACCTAAATTTACAAAAAGTCCTTTCTTCGTTGATGAACCGGGTAACTGGCACCTAAAGCCTGGAGCGCCGGAAGACATAGTAAAAGAGTTTAATGAATATATGGAAGCCCAAAAAATGTGTGTAGAAGCTCCGAAGTTAGACGAAGCAGAGTTAGAAAAAATCCTTTCAGATCAGAGCTAAAAAAACTTTGAACGACTCTTTTTTCTACTGGCTGCTTCCCGTACAAGTATCAATAGGGTCTTGGGGCAGTTGTGATGGAAACGCACAGAATTTCACATTCAGCGCTGTAAAGCAGCTGGTTTAATCTTAACGAAGCTTTGGCATTGTCAGGGAAACACATCATTTAAATTGGTGTGTATTCTTTCATAATACATTAACAAATCCTTCGGGTAAGAAATGTTAAAGTGGAGCGAATGATTACGAAAATATGAGTGATGAAAACCGTAATGATTGCAAGGACCAATCAGTAACAAATTGGCAAAAGAACCTAATCTGTGAATCAACGCCACAACGCGTTGATTCTTTTTGTGCGCCCGGCATGGGTGTAATCTATAGGGTGAAAGTCCCGAGCTGCGAAGGCAGAAGTAGCAGTTAGCTTAACGCAAGGGTGTCCGTGGTGACGCGGAATCTGAAGGAAGCGAGCGGCAAACTTCCGGTCTGAGGAACACGAACTTCATATGAGGCTAGGTATCACTGGGTGAGTTTGCAAGACAAAACAAAGCCCTTTCTGCCGAAGGTGATACAGAGTAAATGAAGCAGATGGATGGAAGGAAAGATTACACTCTTACCCGGGGAGGTCTGGCGGATATGTGAAGTACGCTTCATAACCTACTTAGTGATAAGTAGCTGAACCGTCAGAAGTCAGCAGAGGTCATAGTATTAGTTGGTCTAGAACAACTAAGAAGGACCGAACAATTAAGAGAGAATAGCCCTTGGCATTCAGTGAGTCATGATGAACACAGAAAACGTAGTACCTCACTTGAGGGAGGAAGCGGTGAATCCCGTGGGAGATCTCTTGGAGGGTGGAGTGACCACTGGCATAAAGAGAACAGCTATTCACGGAAGTTATAAAGACTTGCGTCAATTATCTTAATTGAACCGCCGTATACGGAACCGTACGTACGGTGGTGTGAGAGGACGGGAGTTAATCGCTCCCTCCTACTCGATTTCGCGCTTTTCGATATGAAACAAATTTGTTTTTAGCGTTTCCTAAATCGAATTCTTGAGTCCAAAGTGATAAACATTAAGACTAAAGAACTGTCTCGTCATTTAACTTTTAAAAAAGAGAAGAATTTGGTATGATTATAAACAATAATGATAATCATTATCATTTATAATCTTTGTGTTAAAATATTTTCCTTGCTGTTCTTCCAATATTTGAAAAGAAATGAACATGCTAGTTGACATAAAGATACAACTAATTAGGAAGGTGGAAGCTGATGAGTGGACATAGTTTTGTTGTGAAAGAGGTTTCGAATAATTTATCTTTAGATGACTTGTCTTTTAGACTTCGAGATATTGAGTTATTAAAACGGAATGGAAATTTGCAAATTGAGCAGCAGCTAACCTTCTCATATGTTCTTATCATAGTGGTGAACGGACATGGACAATTGACGCTGGGCACAACCGAGTATCGGATTCAACAAAATCATGTGTATGCGTGTAAACCTGGAGAGACTTATGGAGGTGAAATACAGGCTCTCGATGAAACAGAAATCTACCTGTTGAAGTTTGAGGTGTTCCGATCAACCGATCAAAGGTATGAATGCATGGTAAATGAGAAAGATGGACGTTTATTTTCTCTGCAAGGTGAAATTCAAGTGTTCCCTTTTGATCAACTCACCTCATTGTGCAAATCGATCTTTCAATATTGGGATAGTGATGACGAGCTGGAACGCTTCCGCAGTCAGTTTACTTTCCAAAAATTGCTCTATATTATTTTGAAAAGCCGATCTTTTTTACATAACGGATCGTGTGCAGCGCTTGAACTGGCAAAGGACTATATGGACCATTATTATTATGAAAATTTGTCCATCGAGCAATTGGCAGCAATCGCAAAAATCAGCCCGAAATATTTTGTCGATTTATTTAAAAAAACGTACGGAATTAGTGCTATCGACTATTTGACAGAGCTGCGGATCAATAAAGCAAAACAGCTTATGGCACAGTCTCATGCCAAGCTAAAAGATATTGCCCATCAAATCGGCTACAACGATGAATTTTATTTTAGCCGCAAATTCAAGAAGCAGGTTGGAGTTACACCAACACATTATATGAAAAGACGACGCCGTAAAATAGCTGCTTATCGCTCTCCCATTACCGGTCAATTGCTGGCTCTTAAAATCATCCCGTATGCTGCGCCGCTTCATCCGAAATGGACCGCTTATTATTATAAGGAGTATCGTACAGATATCTCTGTCCATCTCAATGCTTATCGGAATGGGCAAAAATGGGAGTCCAACATCGAAAAGCTGCTTCAAGCAAAACCTGAAGTAGTCATAAGTACGGATGATCTAGATGAAATGGAGAAAGAAAAATTATCTCGGGTTGCTCCAATTTATTATATTCCGTGGCAGGAGAAAAATTGGCGGGAACAGCTGATGCTGACAGCTGAATTTTTAGGTGAAACGCAAGAAGCTGAGGACTGGCTTAAAAACTATGACAGAAAAGTAAAGCATGCACGAGAATGGGTGAAAAATAAAGTGAAGGACGATACTTTCCTCATTTTACGAATTTCCAAACAGAATTTGTATGTTCATTGCAATCGGAGTATTTCAGATATTTTATTTCATGAATTGCAGCTGGCATCTGCGTATAATTGCAATCAATTAACCCGCGATGAACGAATGACAATAGATCAGTTAATTGAATTAGATCCTGATCGGCTTCTCTTGCTAATTCGCCAAGAAGAAGAAACGTTAGCTTATTGGAAAACTTTGCAATATTCGTTGCCATGGCAAGAATTGAGCGCAGTTCGAAATAATCAAGTTTATTTCATTTCCTCAGATCCATGGCTGGAGTATTCTGCCAGCGCGCACGAACGAATAATTGACGAAATGGTAAGTCTTTTTTCTGGAAATCGTCCAAAAAGAATTCTGGATACTGTCCATGGTCATATATAAGAAAGACTTTTTATAATTAAAAATGATAATTATTATCAATTGGATGATAGGAGGACATTCTATATTATGAAAAGAAAACTGCTTTACTATGGACTTATCACGCTAATTATTCTTTTATTGGCGGCTTGCGGCGGTAATAAGGAGCAAACCAGCAGCACAGGGGGAGATTCAAGCAGTAAAACGGAGCAGAAGAAGGAAGCTGAATCAAGTGAAACGAGAACGATCAATTATCTCGGCAAAGAATATACGGTTCCTAAAAACGTAGAAAAAATTGTAATCACCGGCAGTATGGAAACGATGGAGGATGCGCTCGTATTGGGCGTTGAGCCTGCTGGAGGCATCACGGTTGGGGGAAAGTTCCTAGAAATGTTCAAGGATATTACAGCTTCAACCGTTTCGATTGGAGAGAAGGCACAGCCAAACATTGAATCGATCCTGAAGCTGAAACCGGATGTCATTTTCGCTACCACAAAGTTTAAACCAGACGTTATTGAAAAATTAGAGAAAATTGCTGTCACGATCCCGGTTTCCCATATATCAACAAATTGGGAAGATAACCTGCGATTATTGGCTGAACTTACGGGGAAACAGGATCTAGCAGAAAAAGTTTTAAAGGAATATCAAGATGACCTCGAAAAGGTGAAAGCACAAATAGGCGAGAAGTTCAAAGATAAAAAAGTAGCTATCGTTCGTATTAGAAGCGGTAATATTATGATCTATTCGAAAGATATATTTTTCAACCCTTCATTATACGAAGATTTAGGATTTACCGTACCGGAAGAAATCCAAAATGCCAAAGCGCAGGAAGTGATTTCGTTAGAAAAATTTAGCGAAATGAATCCAGATTATCTCTTTGTCCAATTTTCAGAGGATGAGAACCAAGAGAATCCAAAAGCACTAGAGGAATTGCAAAAGAATCCGATCTGGAAAAGCATTAATGCGGTTAAAAACGACAAAGTATTCGTAAACGTTGTGGATCCGTTGGCACAAGGCGGTACAGCATGGAGTAAAATTCAATTCTTAAAAGCAGCGACTGAAAAATTGGCAAATGAATGATGCAGGGCGGGAATCATATTATGCGCTTAAAGATTCCTATATCCATTCTCATTTTATGTTCTTCACCTATTGCGTTTGTGCTCATAGTTCTATTATCTATACTTTATGGAGCGAAAGATATAAATTTCGAAACGGTTTGGGAGGCGTTCTTTCATTTTGATCCGGAAAATGTAAATCACCAAATTGTAATACATTCCCGTTTGCCAAGAGCGATTGGAGCACTTTTAATCGGAATTTTCTTGGCCATATCTGGATCGATCATGCAGGGAATGACGAGGAACTATCTTGCCTCCCCTTCGATTTTGGGAGTTTCTGACGGATCGGTTTTCGCTATTACACTCTGCATGATTTTCATGCCGGATGCATCATCTTTGAGCATGATAATATTTTCACTACTCGGTTCAGCCATTGCTGTTGGCTTCGTCTTCGGCGTGGCGTCGCTTATGCCAAACGGAATGTCACCCGTTCGAATGGCGATCATCGGAACTATTATTGGAACGTTTCTCAGCAGTATTTCCGCTGCCTCGTCAACGTATTTTCAAGTATCGCAAAACATCAGTTTTTGGTATAATGCCCGGCTGCATCAGATGGATCCCTTTCTAATAAAACTTGCGATTCCTTTTGCAATTGTCGGGATCATAATGGCTCTTTATATTTCCAAATCGCTCACAATTCTTTCTTTAGGTGAAGAAGTTTCTGTGAGTTTAGGACAGAAAACGGTGTTGGTCAAAGCGTTAGCAATGACCAGCACCGTCATTTTGACTGGTATTTCTGTTGCCTTGGCAGGAAATATTGGATTTGTTGGTTTAATCATTCCGCACATAACCCGATTTTTAATTGGAATCGATTATAGGTGGGTTATTCCTTGCGCCGGAGTACTTGGAGGTATTTTTTTAGCACTGTCCGATATTTTAAGCAGATTTTTGAATTACCCGTTTGAGACTCCTATTGGAGTTGTCACTTCCCTAATCGGAGTTCCTTTCTTCCTCTATTTAATTTACAAGAGAGGAGGAGGAACATATGCATAAACAAATGGCGAGACGATTTTGGACAGTGATGCTGATCAGTATAGTCTTTATTTTTGCTGCAATATATGTCAGCTTAACAAACGGTGAATTTGATATTAAAGTTATCGATATAGTAAAGACTTTGCTGCGGGTTGATCCTAATTCTGAGCATGATTTGGTCATATTTGAATTTCGCTTGCCCCGTATTTTAATAGCTTCATTGATTGGATTTGGTTTTGCAGTGGCGGGTGCAACCTTACAGGGGATTAGCAGAAATGGACTTGCAGACCCTGGCGTTTTAGGAATCAATTCAGGGGCAGGAGCCGCTATCGTTATTTTTATGCTCTTTTTTGAAGGGCAAATAACGGGAAGCGGATGGCTGTCAACTTTGGCAATGCCGCTGTTTGGTTGGATAGGCGGACTGGCTTCAGCACTATTGATTTATTTATTCTCATGGCGAAATGGAAAACTAGATTCCGAACGTGCGATTTTGGTTGGAATTGCAATAGGATTTGGGTTTGGGGCCTTGTCTATGTTTTTATCCTTGAAAATGAACCCTCAGGATTTTGAAATGGCGACAGTTTGGTTGAATGGAAGTATATGGAATGCTAATTGGAAATACATTGTCTCTATTTTGCCTTGGCTCGTCATATTAGTTCCTATTATTATAAAAAAATCGTATATACTCGACTTGCTTCAATTAGGAGAAGATAGAGCAATAGGACTGGGAATTCGTACGGAAAAAGAAAAAAATGTGTTCCTTTTATGCAGTATCGGAATTGTGAGCGCTTGTGTCTCTGTGGCTGGAAACATTGTATTTGTCGGTTTGATAGCACCGCACATCGCCAAGCGTTTGGTCGGAATCCATCATTTTTGGCTAATTCCCGTCAGCGGAACGGTCGGCATGCTTATGGTCATTGTCTCCGATTATATTGCCAGAACTGTTTTTTCTCCAGCTGAATTGCCAGTCGGGATTGTCATTTCCATCATCGGTGTTCCTTATTTCATTTATTTATTATTTAAAGATAGTAAAAAATGAAACGTGGAATTGTGTAAATGATTCATAAGTTCAAAGGTCATCCCGCATCATCTGACCTAATTATTTTCATATAGATGAGAATCATCGTTCGGCACCATTTTGGCATTACTAAGCGATGTCTTAAATACTAGGTAAAGTCTTATGAACCATAGAAGGTGATCCATTCAAAATATCGGCTACCCATCAGGTTGTTTTAATGAAGGAAGAGCCCGTTTTGCCCGTCAGAAAATAGAGTACCAGTTGTGAATACATATGTTTGTCGGCTTTGGAAAGGAGATTGAAATGTTCATTTGGAGGGTTGTAATTTTTGCCCCGATGATATCAATCAATGATATGGAGGCGTTTAACCATGCATAGGAAAAAAGATAAACAAGCTGATGTGATGGACAAAGATACTGCTGGCCGAGAAGTTAGCATTCCGAGTACTGAACAATTTTTAATACGTTCAAAAGAAAATCGGCAATACAAAATTTTGCTTGGTATACCTGATGTGCCTCCTCCTCCTTCAGGCTTTCCAGTTATTTATTTCTTGGATGCTAATGCTATATTCGGAACAATGTTTGAGGCAGTCCGTATCCAATCAAGGCGGCCCGAAAGGACAGGAATCGTTCCAGCACTAGTAGTCGGCATCGGTTACCATATCGAAAAACCGTTTTCTCCTGAACGCTATTATGATTTTACACTGACTCCGCCAGCTTCGGAATTGTATTCGAGACGAGAGGGGACAGACAGACCAGAATATGGCGGAGCGGAACAGTTTTTGCAATTTATTGATGGGGAGCTTAAACCGCTGATCGAAAGCAGGTTCAAAATTGATAAAGACAGACAAGCGATTTTTGGTCATTCACTCGGCGGCCTCTTCGTATTACAAACATTGTTTACAAAGCCGTACGCCTTCAATACGTATATCGCAGGCAGCCCGTCCATTCATTGGAATAAATCGCTTCTACTTGATGCAGAGCAAAAATTTATCTCTAGTCTAGAAAATGATAAGCATCATATACGATTATTAATCACTGTAGGAGAATTGGAAAAATTCCATAAAAGCGGCATGAATGCGAACGCTAAAGAGCTTGCAGAACGACTATTACGACTTGATCAAAACAATTTTCACGTGGAATTTAAAGAATTTGAGGATGAAGGCCATGTGTCCGTGCTGCCGGCGTTGATTAACCGTGCTGTGAGGTTTGCACTAAGCGAAAAGCAGGGCACATAATCTGTCAAGGCTCTTATCATGCTTAATAAAGAGAGCGAACTTTTTTCAAAAATTTGAACTGAACCCAAAAAGTTAGACACGGAAATTTAGGCAACTGTTTGGGCATGAATTCGGTATTACACCGGACTCATGCCTTTTAATTTTGCCTTATATGTGATTCAGCATGGAATTTTTGGAAGAAACTCATCAATTTTTTGAAGTGGGAATGTCGAGAAATAAATGGACATTTCAAAAATATCCTGAATCCGTGACAAAACATCTTTACAATGGTCGCAAACCGTTGATACGATAAGGGAAAACGACGTTGACGATTCTTCATCAAGTAGGTGATGTGATGAAAGATTTCCCGATTCGGTTTGTATTGACAGATGAAGCGATTACCCCAAGTGCTGGGCTTGCTCTCGTTGGCTACTTACTCCATCGAACGAAACTGGATAAACGGGTAAACGCACTTCGGCTTCCAACGGTTCGTCGAGAAGTGCACATTTCCCATAGCGATGTCATTCGCTCGATGATTGGCTTGCTTGCCACAGGAAAAACGGATTTCGATCATATCGAAGCGTATCGTCAGGACGATATCTTTTCGGCATCGATGGGGATTCAGCACGTGCCTTCCTCTCCAACCTTGCGACAACGACTCGATCAGCTCGCTTGTCTTCCGATGACCGAAACGATTCTTTGGGAGGAGTCCATACGTCTGTTGATTCAACGACATGCCACTTTGTCCCCTTGTTGGACCAAAGGAAAGACGACATGGCTTCCCCTTGATATAGATGGTTCCCCATTTGACAACTCCGATACGAAAAAAGAAGGAGTCAGTCGAACGTATAAAGGATTTGACGGTTTTACACCGTTGTTTGCGTATGCAGGGAAGGAAGGGTATCTCGTTCATGCCGAGTTGCGTCCAGGGAAACAACATGTGCAAGACAACATGCCCTCGTTTTTAGTCACCGCTATCCGTCGAGCTCGTCAACTGACTTCATCTCGTCTGCTTGTTCGCATGGATGCAGGAAACGATGCAGAAGCGAATGTGCACGTATGCCTAAAGGAAGACGTGGACTTTGTCATCAAGCGAAACTTACGCCGAGAATCGAAAGCGCTTTGGTTCCAGATCGCTTCGCAAAAGGGCAAACGTGTCGATGATGGACAAAGCGAAGGAGTACAAACCTATGAGCTATGCCTTCCACAGAAGGCAGCGATCGATGGAAACACGTATACGTACGTTCAAGTCACCCAAGTGACGGAACGGACGATGGAACGCAATGGACAGCTGATGCTCGTTCCTGATTATGAAGTGGAAAGCTATTGGGTGCGGCTCAAAGGATACGAGCATGTTCGAATGAGCGATGTGCTCGCGTTGTATCATGACCATGCGACATGCGAACAGTTTCATAGCGAACTGAAGAGCGACTTAGATTTAGAGCGGCTTCCATCTGGGAAGATGAAAACGAATGCGCTCGTGTTGGTCATGGGAGCCTTCGTTTACAATCTTCTTCGTCTGATTGGACAAGATCTATTAAGCGATCCGAGACATCCGTTGCACCACAAAGTGAAACGCCGCCGCATCAAGACGATTATTCAGACGGTGATCACGATGGCAGGGCGACTCGTCCGTCGATCACGACAGATCTGGATGAAACTGACGCGAAGGAGTGGCTATAGCGAGCCCCTACTGAACGTCTATCAGAAATGGAGAGAGGCAAGATAACGAACGAATGTTCGGGCACTGATGTCCAACGTCACTCCCTGTGCTTTTTTGTCTATTTTTTTGGTTCGTATACCTAAAAAAGAGATTTGTTCCATTTTCGGAAATAGAGATGACATAGGTCATAAGCATAAAAGGGGTTTTATGGATTATCAATCCATCAAAATTACAACAAAATCAAAGTCGATTTCAATTCATCACGGATTCAGGCTATGACTTACATCTATTTTCAGCGAACCAAAAAAATTCCCACAAAGTCTTGACTGACTCATTTTAAATTTGTGTCTTGACGATGGGGTCCACCTTATTTTATAATCGGAGTAATTTAAGCATAAAGGAGTGAGAGAAATGCGAAGTAGTATATCTTACATCGGTTGGAGGGATGATAGGATACGGAATTGTATCGTTTATTATAGAAAGGATGGTATTTCGTGAATTTTGCTTCTGTACGCATCATCACCGACGACGTGGGCAATTTGGGGTTCTTCAATATTTAGAAGAACATCCAAAAGTCTCACAAAAACAAGCGGAAGCCTTCAAAATTGATCGGACAACAATGGTATCTCAAATTGATTATTTGGAGGAAATCCAGTGTGTGCAACGAGTGAGGAATCCAAAAGATAGGGGATTTTTTGCGTTGAGGGTCACGAAACAAGCCAAGGAGAAATTAAGGTAGGGGGAGCATTATCTCGAAACTATTGAATTGGATGTTCTTTTAGGGCTTTCAGTCAAGGAGCAAAAGGAACTCAAATCGATTTTATTAAGGGTATGGACAACCATATCGAAGAAGTAAAAATAATGAATCGTATTGGAAGAAAATTCGATTGTGACTGTTAATGGGTTTGGAACCCATGGAAAAAGGTGATTTTTAATGTTGTACAAGAAAATTGGTGAGTTATTCCCTAAACCCCCTTTTGATTTTGAAAAAACCATAAGGTTTTTAGGTGGATTTCCCCCAACTAAAAAAGAACAAACACTGAATGAAAATCATCTAACCAAAGCCATTTTAATGAATGATCAAATATTTGTCTTTGATTTACAATCAGAAGGTGATATTGAAAACCCAAAATTGATATACACCATATTTTCAGACAAGGATATCTCGGATAAGAGCTTAAAAATGCTTGAGAAGAAAATCGATCATTTTTTAAGTTTATCTGATGATCTCAAGGAATTTTATACTTTGGCATCGGAAGATCCGTGGTTCCAACACATTAATAAAAAACTATATGGTTATCATCAGGTTAAATTTCTTACCCCTTTTGAAAGTGCCTGCTGGGCGATTTTTACCCAAAAGACACCCACGAATATCGCCAAGGAAATCAAGATGAGATTCTGTGAAAATTTTGGTCAATCACTAGAAATAAACAATCAATGTTATTCTGCATTTCCCGAGCCGGTAAATATCCTTAGGGCTTCCGAGGAAGAAGTAGCAGAAATGGTCAAAAATAAGCGAAAGACCCAATATTTGATGTCAGTCTGCGAAGCATTTTCCGATGTTGATGAACAGTTCCTCACCGACGGAGATTATGATGAAGTTGAATATTGGTTAAAAGCCATTAAAGGAATAGGTGAATGGTCAGCCTCGTTTATTCTTATCAGAGGGATTGGGAGAATGGAACGATTACCTGTTAGCGAAAAAATGCTATTAAAGGTGTTTTCGGAAACTTATAAAGGTGATCAGGATGTTAAGGTGATTGCTAATCATTATGGAAATTGGAAAGGATATTGGGCCCATTATCTTCGTGCTTTGGGTGCATTTACAAAATAGAGTAGTATAAAATCGTTCAAAATACAAAATGCTAATATATACCACAATATTAAAGGAGATGAAGTACATGGCTACACCGCAACTCGACTTTTCATCTATTCAGGTAAGGGATCTTGAAAAATCACGTGAATTTTATCAGAATACCTTAGGTTTTGAAATTGAAAATGAAAATCCAGGAGCCTATGTCTTTAAAAATGAAAAGGGCGCTTCTTTTGCTATTAGAAAACCTTTGGTTGATTTGGACAGAGCAGGCAAGCTTGGATGGGGAGTCGCACTTTGGTTTTCCGTTCCTGACGTGGAAAAACGATATGATGATGTGCGTGGCAAAGAAGTGAAGATTGTTAAGGATTTAACAGACAGTCCCTTTGGTAAGGTGTTTACAGTAGAAGATCCTGATGGATATTATATTACTTTCCACGGATAAAATCCCCCTTCGTTTGTACAAAGATATAGAATGTTTTGCCGTTAAAGGGCACTTTTCTGGAGTAAGATAATTATTTATGGACTGAATGGTAAAAACCGATCAGTCTATTTTTTGTCAATAGGGTACACTCTATTGATAAGGGTTTGGCTCCTTGATATTATTAGCTTGATAGACTTTCAATAACACCTATCGTTTTGAAATCGGTTGCACCGTTTTGCTACTTTGGATATGCTTTATATAAACCCAGATTACGAAAGTAAAATAGTAACCTGAATCCGTGACGAAATTTCCGCTTAAAGGCAAACAAATCGCATAAAATTTAGTATAATTGGTATATCAGACAAATTAAATTCATTCCACATTCAGGTGATCTCATGAAAAAGTTTGTGATAGAACCCACAAAAGAACGAATTGTTGCCCAAGCTGGCTTAGCGATAGTAGGAAATTTACTAAATCAAACGAATTTAGTTTCCAGGTTGAATGCCTATAAACTCCCTGATATCTCCCGGTATCCGGCTTGTTCCAATGGTGATGTGGCTAAATCTTATATCGGCTTGCTTTGCCAGGGAGAAAGTGATTATGACAATATTGAAACCTTCCGTGATGATGCTTTTTTTGCACTGGCTTTGGATATCCAGAGGGTTCCTTCCAGCCCGACTCTCAGGCAACGATTGGACCAGGCCGCCTTGGTGGAAAAATGGAAAACGATCTTGCACGAAGAATCGCTGGATCTGATTCGCCATACAAATGCGGAAATCAACCCGGTTTACGCCAAAGACAAGCCGTATATCCCGGTTGATCTGGATGTCTCCCCTTTCGATAACTCCAAGACAAAAAAGGAAGGGGTAGAAAGAACCTATAAAGGCTGTGACGGTTATGCCCCTATGTTCGCTTACATGGGACAGGAAGGTTACTGCCTGCATGTTGAGATGCGAAAGGGAAGTGTCCACTGCCAAAAAGGTACACCAAATTTCATCCAGGAAACCATTCAATCTGCCCGGAAACTAACAGATCAGCCATTGCTTTTCAGGCTTGATTCCGGAAATGACAGCCGGGATAATCTCATTATTCTCCTAGAAAACCATGCAAGCTTTATTATCAAACGCAATCCCCGTAAGGAAAAAGCTGAGGACTGGCTGTACATTGCCCGAAAATATGGGATCTGTTGTGAAGAACGGGAAGGAAAGAAGGTTTACCTTGGATCCATCCCCGAAACCATTCAAATTAAGGACCAGGAGCGAAGCATCCGAAAAGTTTTTAAAGTGACCGAAAGAACCATCTCAAGAGACGGACAAATTTTTTTAATTCCCGAGTATGAATTTGAAACCTACTGGACGGACCTTGAAGTGCCGCCTCATGTGGTGATCTCTCTTTATCATAACCATGGCACTTGCGAACAGTTCCATAGTGAAATTAAATCAGAACTGGATCTCGAACGGCTGCCGTCAGGCAAATATGAAACGAATGGCCTTGTGCTCCATTTCGGTGTATTTGCGTATAACCTGCTTCGCTTGATTGGACAAGAAAGCTTGAAAAAACAAGATACGCCATTGAAAAAGAAAACAACAAGAAGAAGAATCCGAACCGTCATCCAGAATATGATCACACTGGCCTCAAAGCTGGTTTTCCGTGGCCGGCAATGGAAATTAAAAGTCGCGGAGACCAACAAATGGTTACCGGTCTTTACTCGTTTGTATCAAGCCTTTTACTAAACATCCCGATCAATAGACTACTAGGAAAAAAGAAATAAAAAAACGAAAACTTGCAAAAAATGGAAATTTGCAGATTTATTTGGGTGCACAAAAACGAATGAAACAGGGAAATTTTTACATACTGAATCACTAAAAGTGCATTTATCGAATAGTCGGACACCACTATATCCTTACTCTTGGGAAATCTACCTATTAACGGCGTTTGTTATATTTTCGTCACGGATTCAGGAAATATGTGATTTTGAATTATTTTTGTTCGAAATAATATTTACAAAAATAGCGAATATATGTATGATAGGAAAATAAAAATAGTAATCATTACGATTTAGGAAGGTGAGAAAATGTTTCGATATTTTAAAAGCATATTAATACTTTTAACAACAATTTTTTTGCTTGTCGGATGCTCACAGTCTTCCTCAAAAGAAAAGGAGAAGAGCAGCAAAGAATTAACATTGCTTTTTAACTTTCCAACCAACACACTCGATCCGCATTTAGACACGAACTATACGATAGTTCGTGCGGGAGTAGGAGAGACGCTTGTCAAAATTAGTGAACAGCAAAAAATTGAACCTTGGCTTGCAGAAGAATGGAAAAGTAAAGATGGGAAAAACTGGACGTTTAAAATTAGAGAAGGTGTTACATTCCATAATGGGAAAAAAGTTGATGCTCAAGCGGTGAAGGCCTCGTTAGAAAGAGCAATCAACGATAGTCCATCTGTTCAAGCGGCATTAAAAATCAGCAAAATGAAAGCCGATGGTCAATTGTTAACGATTCAAACGGAAGAAGTATTCCCGCAATTTCCTTCAGAACTCGTACATCCAAATACAGCGATCGTCGATGTTGATGAAAAAGATATTGATAAAAGGCCAATCGGTACGGGGCCATTTAAAATTTCTTCTTTTGAGCCTGGGGTAGAGCTGAAGGTCGAACGATTTGAAAAGTATTGGGATGGCAAAGCAAAGCTTGAAAAAGCAACATTTGCTTTCAATGAGGATGCCAATGCACGGAAAATGGCGCTTCAATCAGGAGATGCGGACATTATTTTTAGACCGCCGGTAGAAAATCTTGAAAAATTAAAAGAAGAAAATGTAAAAATAGAATCAGTTCCAAGTTTGCGTACACATCAGCTGTTTTATAATATGAAGAGCTCCTATATGAAAGATGAAAATGTGCGCAAGGCGATGGATGCTTTAATAGATCGGAAGGAAATTGTTGAACATATTTTAAATGGACATGCCGTTGAAGCGAAAGGTCCTTTTTTGGCTGGTTCTCCGTTTGCGCCATCCTATGAAGAAAAGGAAAGCGGAATAGAGGCGGCGAAACAGTATTTTAGTAACGCAGGCTTTCAAGTAGAAGACGGAAAAGTTACGAAAGACGGAAAGGCCGTTCGGCTTAAAGTGCTAACATACGCATCGCGTCCTGAACTTCCTTTAATTGTACAAATTCTCCAATCAAAGGCGAAGGAACTTGGCATAGAGATGTCGATTCAGCAAGTGGAAAATATTGATGAGTATTTAGCGGCCAATGATGATTGGGATTTTGCTACATACAGCAGTGTGACGGCTCCGCGAGGAGATGCGGCATACTTTTTGAATGCGACATACATGCCGAACGGAGCGCTGAACTACGCGAGTATTAACCATCCAGAATTAACAGCTAGCATTCAACAATTGAACCAAACGGTAGACGTGAACGAACGGAACAATTTGGCGAAGAAAGCATTAAAAATCATTGATCAGAAGACTCTCCATTCCTTTATCGTACATCCAAATATTATTGTTGCCTATCGTGACGGAGTAAAAAATTGGGTAACTAGTAAAAGCGAGTATTATATGTTAACAAAAGATTTGGATGTGGAAGGGTAAATGATTCAAGTAGCGAAACGATTCATAGAGTTCATCATATTTTTACTTCTGCTGTCTTTCATTAGTTTTATATTTATAAAACTAGCACCTGGCGATCCTGTCAAACAGATGCTTCAAGTAGATGAAGTGTCCGTTACGAAAGAACAAATTGAAGCGCTAAGAGAAGAACTGAAGTTACATGAACCTATATACGTTCAATATTGGTATTGGTTGAAACGATTTTTCGAGTTTGATTTAGGCCATTCCTATATAACAAAGCAGCCGGTAGTTTCTGAGTTGTTATCAAGGTTTCCTGCGACCATTACGCTCACATGCACTTCTTTAATCGTAATGATTCTGATTTCTATTCCTTTAGGCACTCTATCTGCACTCTATAAAAATAAATGGGTGGACCATATATGCCGTTTGTTTGCACTAGTCGGTTCATCCATCCCCAGCTTTTGGCTGGGGCTCCTTTTCATTGAATTATTTGCCGTTCAATTAGGGATATTGCCAAGCATGGGAAAGGGAACGATTCAACACGTCATCCTGCCATCCCTTACGTTAGGAATCGCGATGTCAGCTGTTTATGTCAGATTGCTGCGTTCCAGTTTACTAGAAAGCTTGAATGAGGACTATGTGAAAGCGGCAAGGGCAAGAGGGATTAGCGAAAAACGGATATTTTTATTCCACGTTTTCCGCCGTTCTTTAATTCCTGTCATAACGATTTTTGGTATGAGTCTTGGGAGTTTAATAAGCGGCACAGTTGTCATTGAAGTACTGTTTGCATACCCGGGAATTGGAAAAATGGTGGTAGATGCGATTATTCGCCGGGATTACCCGGTCATTCAAGGGTATGTATTGTTTATTACGATTTTGATTGTCTTGATTAATATATTCGTTGATATTTGCTGCCGTTATTTAAACCCTGAGATACGTTTAAAAGGAGTAGAGAGACGTTGAAAATGTTTAGACAAATGTATTGGACGCACTCGCGAACGCTTCTTTTTATACTATTTGCCTTTTTTCTTGTCATCTTGACAGCTCCGCTGCTTGCTCCATATGATCCGTTGCAAATCAATATGAATGAACGTCTGCTGAAACCAAGTGCGGAGCATTTTTTCGGAACGGATTATTTGGGGCGAGACTTATTTTCTCGCATCCTAGCGGGAGGGCAAGTAACGGTCGGAACGAGTATTCTCGTATTGGGCATTGTTTTGTTGATCGGCGTTCCGTTAGGCATGTTTTCAGGATTTGTCGGAGGCCGTTTCGATCGTTATTTGATGAGAATCATAGACGCTTTTCTAGCTTTCCCTGATTTTATTGTCGCAATTGTACTGAGCGGTATTTTAGGCCCCGGTATGTTAAATTTAATTTTTGCAATCGTTGTAGCGAAATGGGGAAGCTATGTGCGGCTTGTCCGCAGCACGGTGTTATCTGAGAAAGAAAAAGATTACATTTTAATGGCGGTTGTCAATGGCTTAAGCACATTTCAAATTATTCGTAAACATTTGCTGCCCCATGTCGTGGGAAATGTGTTCGTTTTAGCGACGTTGGATCTCGGAAAAATTATTTTGTTGATCGCTTCCTTATCTTACATCGGCTTAGGAGCGCAGCCGCCAACTCCTGAATGGGGGGCGATGCTGAACGAAAGTACACCATATTTTCACACCTCGCCATATTTAATGTTTATTCCTGGAATTGCCATTATGTTTACTGTTCTAGTTTCTAATTTAGCTGGTGATGTATTGCGAGACCGTTTTGATGTAAAAGGATAAAGGGGAGATGGTATGTCATTATTAACTATTGATCAAATGCAAATTAATTTTCGAAATAAGCCGATTGTTGAAAATGTGAATATAACTGCCAGAAAAGGAGAATGGTTTACATTAATTGGCGAAAGCGGCAGCGGCAAAAGCATCACAGCTTCTGCGATTGGAGGGCTTCTGCCGAAAGAAATGTGGATAGCCTCCGGGCATATTCAGTTTGACAACAAGGATATGACTCATTTATCGAATAAAGAATTTCAGAATTTACGGGGAAAAGAAATATCTTATGTTTTCCAAGACTATCAAAGCTCGTTTACTCCTTTTATAAAAATCGGTAAGCAAATGGATGAAATGATCCAAGCTCATTGTTCTTTAACTAAAAACGAAAGAAAAGAAATCGCTTTTCAAGCATTGGAAGACGTACAACTCCCTGCAAAACGCGTCTACAATAGTTACCCTTTTCAATTAAGTGGCGGACAGCTGCAGCGTGCATCCATTGCTATGGCCATTATGCTGAATCCGAAATTGCTTATTGCTGATGAGCCTACCACTGCGCTTGACAGTATGACAGCAGCACATGTGTTAGAGGTCATCGCGAATATCAAAGAGAAAATCAATTGTGCAATATTATTTATTACACATGATTTGAGGCTTGCTAGGAAATATTCCGATACTGTTGCAGTAATGAAGAAAGGGGAGATTGTCGAAACAGGGACGAAAACAAATGTTATTCACCATCCTCGTCATCCTTATACCAAGCAATTATTGAGTGCCGCTCCAACCTTGCCGAATAAAATGCATGAAGTGATCACGTGAAGGCCGAGCGGTCATTCAGCGTTGTATCAGCGATTAGGCGTATTGTCTCGCCTGTTAAACTGGATTTTGCAATGGAAAGGAATATGTCATAATGGCAGATCTATTATTGGCCAAAAATATCAAAAAAATTTATGCTTCAGGTCATCAAGCAGTCAACGGGGTGTCGATATCGATACAAAAAGGCGAATGCGTCGGGCTTGTCGGTGAAAGCGGCAGCGGGAAAAGTACATTGGCGCGCTGCTTGCTTATGTTAGAAAAAATAAGCGAAGGCGAAATTTTTTTACATGACCAACCATTGCATAAAATGACTAAAAGAGAAATTCGAAAAATTCGCCATTGTATGCAAGCGGTGTTTCAAAATCCGGCAGCGGCTTTAAATCCAAAACGAAAGATCATCGATTCTGTCATGGAGGCATTAGATACACATCGTAATATCTACCCCATTTATTTGCAAGATGTAAGAGAGCACCGTGAATTATGCGCAAAGCGGCTGCTAGAGATGGTTGGGATGGCGGACCGCTATCTTTATCGCTATCCCCACGAGTTAAGCGGAGGGCAAAAACAACGTGTTGCCATTGCTCGTGCGATTAGCATCCAGCCGTCTTTGATCATTTTAGATGAACCGACAGCAAGCTTAGATGTCTATACACAAGGGCAAATATTAACTCTTTTAAAGGAGCTGCAAAAACAATTGGAATTATCCTATCTATTTATTTCCCATGATCTCCCGTCGGTTCATTTTTTAAGCGAGCGCATTTTGGTAATGAAAGATGGGGCTTTTATTGACTGCTTTCAAAAGAATGATATATTCTCTCAAGCCCGCCACCCATATACAAAAATGCTCATTCACTTGTTTGAAGGTTAAGGGGGATAATAATGACTCACCGAACTTATCTATCTTTGGCGATTCCGCTTATCATTTCAACGATCACCACCCCGTTATTAGGAGCTGTCGATACGGCAGTAGTGGGACAGCTTCCTGATCCAGCGTATATTGGCGGCGTAGCTGTAGGGACGATGATTTTTAATACGATGTATTGGTTGTTTGGCTTTTTGCGGGTCAGTACGTCCGGCTTTGCCGCACAAGCTTATGGTGCGCAAGATGCCAAGCAATGTTTTTTATATTTCGTAAGACCGTTCCTCATTGCGTTAGCCGTCGGCATTCTATTTATCCTCGTTCAATGGCCGATGAAGCATATCGCATTAACGCTTATTCATCCGGATGAGAAAGTCATGACTTTCACGGACGAATATTTTTCGATCCGCATTTGGGGAGCCCCGTTTACGCTGGCGAATTACGTCATTCTAGGATGGCTCATGGGAATGTCTCGTGTTAAAATTTCGCTATTTTTACAAGTATTTATGAATCTATTAAATGTTGTACTTGATTTGTTGTTTGTGAACGTTTTTCATCAAGATGTGAATGGTGTAGCCGCCGCTACATTGATTTCAGAAGTGGCTGCATTTCTCATTGGAATGTATATCGTGTTAAAGTCTTCCGATCTTCGCCTTTTCTCCATTCCTAGCAGCGAGCTGTGGAATGCAGGAGAATTTAAGAAGATGATGGCGGTCAATCGGGATTTGCTTATTCGCACGATTTGTTTGTTAACCGTGTTTAATCTTTTTACAGCGAGAGGTGCCTCTTTTGGTACCGAAATACTGGCAGCCAATGCCGTTCTCATTCAAATTCATTACATCATGGCGTACTTTTTAGACGGATTTGCCAATGCCAGCAGTATTCTCGTCGGAAAAGCTGTCGGTGCAAAGGATGAAGCTTTGTATAAACGCACTTTATCGTTGACAGGGCAATGGGCGATAATTTCCCCCTTGTTTATGATGCTTATTTATATACTGTTTAAAGATTCGATCATTCCTGTTTTTACGAAAAATCAGAATGTGATCGAACTGGCCAGCTCCTACAGTATTTGGGTCACGATATTTCCACTTGCGGCAAGCTTCGGTTTAATTCTCTACGGTGTTTTTACAGGAGCGACCATGACCAATCCGATTCGCAATTCCATGCTGATTTCTCTTGCAGTATATATTGTTTGTCTTTTCATTTTGATTCCGATGTATTATAACCACGGTTTGTGGCTTGCTTTTATTGTTTTCAGCCTCGGTCGGTCTGTGTTTTTAGCTATGTATGTTCCAGCATTAAACAGAACTTTATTCAAAAAATGAGGTGCCGGTGATCTTAAGTGCTGAGTCTATCAAACGATTGGACACATAAAGATATGCCTTAACTTACAGATCACGATCACTGTATATGCGGAATTTTTCATTTAGCAAAGAAACATAGCAATTATTTTTGATCATCTCGTGCATCATGATACTAGCGGAAAATGAAGGATGTTATAATACTTCAGTCATTATCAATTTTTGAAAAGGGAGCATGAATGAGTTGGAAATAAATCATCGTTGTTGAAACAGTAGAATCCAACCAAAAAGTTACCGTGTAAAAATGTTGGAAAAGAATCATCATTGTTGGAACGGCAAGCAATGTCGGGAAATTGGCATCATGTGGGCGAGTTAAAAATGTGCGACAAAAAAGCAAGCAAGAGACCGACTTTCCTGTGGAATGTACGTGATGATTCGTCAAAGATCTGCTGCCAAAAATTTGCCTGAATTGATCGGCGTGATCAATGAAAAAAATAGCCACCGTGTTTTTTTTCGAAGATAAAGGATTTACATGCAGTCCTGATTTATTAGCCCGCCTTTTCATACGGCGGTGCTTCATACTCGGAATTTGCGAAACAATTGTGAATGGTTGTGAGAGGAGAAAAACAGATGAATAAAGCATTGCCCATCATGATTCAAGGTACGCATTCCGATGCGGGAAAAAGCGTGATTGCGACAGGTTTTTGCCGAATTTTTGCGCAGGACGGGTATCGGACGGCGCCGTTTAAATCACAAAATATGTCACTCAATTCGTATATTACCGTTGACGGCAAGGAAATCGGCCGCGCCCAAGGAGTGCAGGCGGAGGCGGCAAGAACGGTCGCAACGGCGGATATGAACCCGATTTTGATCAAGCCTGTGAGCGATCACACTTCACAAATTGTTGTGAACGGTAAGCCGTATCAAAATTATAAGGCAACAGCGTATCGGCAGGAATTTTTTGAACTTGGTTTGCAGGTGATTAAAGAAGCGTATCATCATTTGGCAAGTACATATGAGCGAATCGTTATAGAAGGAGCAGGGAGCCCTGCGGAAATTAACTTAAATGATCGCGAGCTTGCCAATATGCGCATTGCCCGGTTAACAAACGCTCCTGTCATTCTTGTCGGCGACATTGACAGAGGCGGTGTATTTGCGAGTTTAGTAGGAACATTGCAGCTGCTTGAGCCTGAAGATCGCGATCGCGTAATTGGGGTAGTGATTAACAAGTTTCGCGGGGATATTTCCTTGCTGGAGCCGGGACTTCGCTGGTTTGAAGAGTATACAGGCAAACCGGTTTTAGGGGTCGTACCATATATTTCTAATTTAAACATTGAGGCGGAAGACGCCGTCATATTAGATGCGTTTCCACGTACAAATGAGAAAACTAGCGAGATTGATATTGCTGTTATTCATGTTCCTCACATTTCGAACTTTACCGATGTTGACCCGTTTCTATATGAAAAGGATTGCCATGTTCGCTATGTAAAGGAGGCAAATGAACTCAGAGAACCGGATGTTGTCATTTTGCCGGGAACGAAAAATACAATTGAGGACTTATTGCTTTTGCGAAAATCCGGCTTTGCGGATGCGATAGAAAAGCTTTATCGTGCGAAAAAATCAGTCATTGTCGGCATATGCGGCGGTTATCAAATGCTCGGAAGGGAGATTTCAGACCCACATCACGTAGAAACAACGATAGGGAGCGCAAACGGATTCGGATTTTTCCCGATTCGCACCGCTATGATGAAAGAGAAAAGGACGACTCTTACAACAGGGATGGCCCACTTGGCTGATTGTAATGTGCCGGTGGAAGGCTATGAAATTCATATGGGAACAACTTCTTATGAAGGGGACGTATCGCCATTTATTACGACCGAAGAAGGAGTTGACGGCTGCATAAGCCAAGACAGCCTCCTAATTGGAACGTATTTTCATGGCATATTTCATAACGATGAGTTTCGAACGGCATTTTTGAATTTGATAAGGAAAAGAAAAGGTCTTCCGGCGATTTATGAGCGGCCATCAATGAAAAACATTCGTGAAGAAGCCTTTGACCGGCTTGCCGATTGTCTCCGGAAGCATGTAGACATCGAGTTTATTTATCGGGAAATGGAACGGTTTCAAAGCAAATCTTTTTTCTAAGAAATAAACGGAAATCTGATATGTTTGTTCGCCTCTTTACATTTATATGGAAATCTTTTTTGCACTGTGATTTTAGCTGTCTGTTTTTTTATAAAAATCCGGGAGGAAACGGTCATGCGGTTAACAGATGAAGAAGTGCAATCTCTTTTACAAGAGATGGAAGATTGGAAGCTTCTTGAAGAGCGATGGATTGCAAGAAAGTACCTCTTTCAAGATGATTTGCAAGAAATCGAATTCGTGCGGAAAATTTCGGACATTTCTGAAGAAGTAAACCATCATCCCTTCATTTCTATTGACTATAAGTTCATCACGGTAAAAATTTCGTCTCAGAGAGCGAAAGGACTCACAAAGCTTGATTTCGAACTGGCGAAAAAATATGATGAAGCTTATGAAAAAATAAAAGCAGGGTAAGAACGGAAAAAAGTGGATTATATGTGAAGCAGATGACGTGAAGAAAGCCGCATTTTCCGCCGCACCATAAGTTACGATATAAGGGACTTCTTTCTTCTTGAGAAGGAGAGCGGTTTTCAAAAAAATGATGCGATTTAAAAGGCATCCTGTTTTTCTCGAATAGATGGGCAGCTGAAATGATGCGGAGCTGCAAGAAGCGTGTATATGGTCTTTTTGGGGAAAATCTGCATTTATGGATAAAAAAACATGACGAAATTTTGCACACACAAAGCAGGCAACAAGGATGTTAGTTGATGTTGGTGAAGGAAAACTTTTAAGTGATCGGATCATGTCATAGCACCATTCAAAATATCAATTGACAATGTTGAAGGAAAACAACCTGCCGAATTTAATCGTATTACCATGACCGAAGCGCTGCAAAAATCCTTTTGATTTACCGCGAAGCTTCGAAAGAATTATTTATACACCGCAGCACACTTGAATATCGTATTGAACGTGTTGAAGAAATACTCAATGTTGATTTAAATCATGCAGATATGCGCTTTGAGCTCATGATGGCATACAAGCTGTATAATTTGTTTGATTTTGACCGAAGCGAGCTGTCAAAAAGGTGAATTCTATTGATCGAGCAAAGGATTTTGGAACGGGATAAAGTCCGGCGGAAAAAACGGTTAAGTTATCGGGCAAGCGTGTAAAAAACATCTCCTGCGAATTTATGAATAAATCATTTCTGACACGTGAAAGCTTTAGCAGGCTTAAAGAATTTAAACTCTAAGCGAAAAAAGGCAAATGAAACTCCGGCAGATGAGCCAATCTCCCTTGCCGGAGTTTTCTTTTTTTATGTGTTTTGCTGCCCATACAATCATTTTTTACACGATATTTAAACGCCGTGCTCGGCTGCAACTTCTATGTGCTGAAACGTTGTGACGTCAAATAATCCTAAATCTGTAATTTTGAGCTCTGGAATGACAGGCAAACTTAAAAAAGAGAGCGTGAGGAAGAGATTGAAATGCCGATGTTTGCTCACTTTGTGCAAGCTGCTGTTCAATTCATCGAGTTGATGGGCGACGATTGGATATGCTTGATCTGACATCAATCCGCCGATCACAAGCGGCAAAGAGGCGAGCGTTTTTCCATCATTCACAACTACTAGCCCACCGCCGATTCTCTTTATCTCTTGAATGGAGCAGATCATATCCTCATCGTTTGTGCCGGCAACGATCACATTATGGGAATCGTGGGCGACGGTTGTGGCGACTGCACCGCCGATTAAGCCTAATCCTTTTACAATGGCAAGGCCAATGTTTCCAGTATTTTTATGGCGTTCGAGTACAGCCAGTTTTGCCAAATCTTTTTCAATGGAAGGGATGAAGCAAACACCGTCGCTCGGAACTTCCATCATTCTTTTAACCGTTTCAATTTGATTCGGAATAATTTCTATTACATGCGCTTTTTGGTTATTTTTCACGTGTATGGCCAACCGTTCTTTTGTAACCTCGTTTATGTTTAGATTGACAGAATTTCTTGATAAAACGGAAGGTTTTGGTTGATCTATAGATCCTATATATTGACCGTTTTCCGCTATCACTTTTCCGGCTTTCAAAACTTTTTCAATCGTAAAAGCTTTGAAGTTATCTACTATGACAAGATCTGCTCTATATCCAGGTGCGATCGCTCCTTTTTGCGATAGTCCGAAACATTGGGCGGCATTAATCGTCGCCATTTGAATCGCTATGAGAGGATCAAGTCCATGCTCGACGGCAAGACGAATATTGTAGTCAATGCTTCCCTCGGCAATTAAGTCGTCTAAATGCTTGTCATCCGTACAAAATAGACAGCGGTGGCTATTTTTTTCATTGACCACGCCGATTAGTTCTGGCAAATTTTTTGCAGCAGATCCTTGACGGATCATGACGTACATTCCGCGAGCAAGGCGGTCTTTTGCTTGCTCTTTTGTCACACATTCATGATCTGTTTGAATGCCGGCCGCTCTGTAAACATTAACTCCTTCAATGCCAAGACCTGCGCCGTGTCCGTCGATCTTATATGCTGATGCCGTTAAAAGCTTGTCAATGATGCGGTCATCTAAATTTTGAACACCTGGGAAATCCATCACTTCCGCAAGCCCGAGCACCCGAGGATGCTTGTAAAAAGGTGCAAGTTCATCATCATTTAACACAGCGCCGGCATTTTCAAACGAAGTCGCCGGAACGCAGGAAGGCAGCATGCAATACACATCTAAATCTAAGCCTTCTGAATCCTCCAGCATAAAAGATATACCTTTCGTCCCGGCGACATTCGCAATTTCATGCGGATCTATAATAACGGTTGTCACACCGTGGGGCAGAACTGCTTTGGAGAACTCCTTCGGTGTCACCATCGAAGATTCAATATGGACATGAGAGTCGATGAAACCTGGAACGATGAATTTATTCTCGGCATCAATGATGTTTACCCCATCATATTCTCCGATTCCAGCAATCACTCCGTCCGCAATGGCGATGTCTCCATGCAAAATTTCTAAATTGAAAACATCGGCAATTTTTCCATTTTTAATCACAATGTCTGCCGGAATTTGTTTGCTAGCCACTTGGATTCTTTTCTTTAAAATGTTTTTGTCCATTCTCACTTTTCCCTTCTGTAGTAAACTCGCGCGTTGAGTTTGACAGGGAGAGTTGTGTATCGTCTCTCGTAGTCAAACTATTTACGGTAGTTTGGTAGAAACGTTTGGACCGTATTTCCAAACTTATACGAGAAAATCATTCGTATTTTTAAAAAGAGATTATACGACTCTAATTGAAACAAAGCAAGATAGTTGGTGCATTTCTTGACAGAAAAATTTTCTCAGGTATTGCGAAAAGCTGAGAATCACAGTTTCTCTGGTGCTCCAAACAGACCGGTTTTAAAAATTGGGCAGAACAACTCCTCCATAAACAAAGGAAATCATAATGAGAATGGCAGGGTGAACCTTCCATTTTTCTAAGGCAAAGTACGATACAGCAGCAATGATGAGCGATTGGATCATTCCGAGCGAATGGACAGAGTCTTCTATCATTTCCCAAGTTAAAAGCAGCATCATGACAGCAATAACAGGCTGTACAAGCAAGGTCATTCCTTTCACAACTAAAGATTCCCGGTGGCGTTGAATCAGTTTTAACAACAGAATCAAAGCGAAAGCTGACGGAAATACAGTCGCAAACAAGGCGATGAAAGCCCCCCACCATCCGTACACATCATAACCGACATAGGCGGCGATCTTCGTCGCAATAGGGCCCGGCAAAGAATTTCCCAGTGCGAGCATATTGGAAAATTCTGCATTTGTCAGCCATTTGTAATGATTGACAATCTCCTCATACATAAGCGGAATGGAAGCGGGTCCTCCTCCATAACCGAGTATGTTGGCCAAAAAGAAACCGATGAATAAGCTGATCCAGATTTTCATGCAGACATCTCCTTACTTCTGCTCTTCCGTTTTAAATGGAAAGCTCCATATGTTAAAAACATTAGAATTACAATAGCTGGATGAATCGAAATCACTTGCAGCAGGCAAAACGAAACAATCATCAGCAGGACGCCAAGCCATTTTCCCAATCCTTTCACGGCCTTTGCGGAAAATTCGTAAGCCAACTGCCCAAGCATGGCGGCGATCACCGGCATAACAGCAGAAATCATACCGTGGATAACAGGTGAATCGCTTAAAGCTGTGACCATTTTGAATAATAGAATCATGGCCAAACATGTAGGCAAAATATGAGCTGCTACGCAAATAAAAGCGCCTAATACCCCTTTTTGTTTATATCCTAAGTAAGCGGCCATTTTTGTCGCGATCGGACCGGGCAGGGTATTGGCAATCGCCAATATTTCTGCAAATTCTTCATCTTTTACCCAACGGTATCTGGAAACTGCTTCATAACGGAACAGCGGTATGACGGAAGGACCGCCTCCGAATCCAAAAATTCCGGTTCTCAGCATAGCCATGATAAGACTTTTATAAGAAGTTTGCATATTTCTCCCCCTCATCCTTTATAATTTCATTCCCATGCGGCTCTTGTATCGTTTAATGAGAATTTGACAGTCAACGCTGACGACACCGCGCATCGGATACAATTTTTTTGTTAAAAAATTTTCCATTTCTTGATTATTTTTAAAGATTCCATGCATATGGAGCTTGCTTGGTCCAGTCATATGGTACAAGCTTGTAACGGCATGCTCCTCCGCCAATTGTTCTGCCACTTCCTCTAAATATTGCGGTTCCACTTCAACGTTGAAAAAGGCGGAAACATGAATGCCGATTTTCGTCGGATTGATAACCGTCGTAAATTTCTCGATAATTCCTTTTTCAATTAAGTTGTTTATTCTCGCCTGAACGGCAACTCGAGACAAACCGATTTCTTTTCCGAGATCGGTATACGATATCCGGCTGTTTTCATGCAGCTTCTCTAAAATTTGTTTATCAATATGGTCTATGTCTAAATTCGGAATGTTGTATTCGAATGCCATTCATACCACCCTTTATTTCGTTATGTAGTTAATTTTCTAATTATAATTTCCTTTAGTATACAAAATATGTTTTATGATTTCTATAAAAAAATAAAAATATTTATTTGTTTACGAAACGAAAAAACTTTGTTAAAAAAATTTACAAATTCAAGGAACTTTCCTCAGCAGCTTTCTATAATGAAATCAAATTTTTAAAAAAAGTTGAGAGGGGTGAAGAAAATGAAACGCACACATCCAGCCATCGTTATTTTCTTGTTTTTTCTAGGATGGGTATTTATGTATGCGGATCGAAATATTTTGTCGCCAGTGATGGGAGAAATAGGAGAGCAGTGGAATTTAAACAATAGTCAATTAGGTTTGATGTCCACTGTATTTTTTATTGCCTATTCGATCATGCAAATTCCAACAGGATTTTTGGCTGATCGGTTTGGAAGAGTGAAAGTTTTAGTAATTGGTTATATATTATTTGGCATTACCACTTTTTTGAGCGGATTGGCATCTTCATTTGCATTGTTTTTGCTGATGCGCGCTTTAACAGGTATTGGAGAAGGTACTTATTACGGTTCGCAATACGGAATTTCTTCCAACATTACCCCTAAAAAATACAGAGGGATCGTTTCTGCAGTGATCAATAGCGGAATGGCTTTCGGCATTTCTCTTGGTTTTATTGCTGCTAGCTATTTCACATATACCTTAAACAAAGGATGGCAATTTTCATTTTATCTATTTGCCATTCCAACTATTATTGTTGCCATTTTGATAGGAATATGTGTACGAGATCAATCCAGCCATGAAAAAAAACAAGAAGTTCCTCATATGAAAAATAGCCAAAACTTAAAACGGTTGTTTACAAAAAATCATCTTTTCGTTTACATTCTCATCTTCTGCTCTTTATATGGATTCTTCGGAATGCTTACTTGGTTGCCTTATTATTTGCAGACGGTAAAAGGGGTAGAAGGCTCGCAAACAGGGATCATATCTTCTTTAGTGCCTTGGGCTTCGATTCCGGGGGCTATTTTCTTTGGATATGTTTCAGATAAAGTAAAAAATAAAAAGCCGCTGATCATCTTTTTAGCTTTTGCTGGAGCTGTTTGCCAATTTGTCATCCCTTATGCGGAAAATTATTCTTTGCTGCTAGCAGGATTAGTTTTTTACGGACTGCTAGGAAAACTGGCGCTCGATCCCGTATTAATATCTTATATGGCTGAAATTACGCCGTCATCCATGTATTCCAAAGTGTATGGTTTTTTCAATTTCAGCGGAATGCTTTCTTCCATTTTTGCCCCTTATATTACGGGCTATTTTGCCGATATCACCGGCAAGCTTGAAATCGGTTTTTATTTGTCAGGTGTTTTGCTAATCATCGGTGCAGTCTTATTTCTGTTTACTGAAAGTTCAAATCGCATGTCCGATTTCGTTCAAAACAATAAACCGAGGGAGGAACAAGCAATATGAGCCAATCAATGATCGGAACCAAAAATATGGTTGTCAGTCCGCATTATTTGGCATCGGCAGCTGGCTGCCGCATACTGCAAAAAGGGGGAAATGCTTTCGATGCAGCGGTAGCGGTCAGCGCCTGCTTAGCGGTCGTTTATCCGCACATGACAGGGATCGGGGGAGATTCTTTTTGGCTGTTTTACAGCAGGAAGGATCAAAAAGTTCGTGCGTATAACGGCAGCGGCCGTTCCGGCTATAACGCCACGCTTGAAAAATACGAAGGTTTGTCCGCCATTCCTTTTCGCGGCATTCAAAGTGTCATAACCGTTCCGGGGATGGTTGATAGCTGGGATGCCATCTTGAAGGAATACGGAAGGCTTTCATTGGCGGAAGTTTTAGAGCCAGCTATCGAATATGCGGAAAACGGATTTCCTTTTTCCAAAGACCAATATGTCAACACAAGAAAAAATGTTCATATTCTGCGCGAGTTTCCGGAAACATCATCAATTTTCCTGCCTCATCATCGGGTTCCGAACCTGAATGAAAAATTTATCCAGAAACAACTGGCAAATACTTTGAAAGAATTGGCAGAAAAGGGAAGAGATTATTTTTACAAAGGCGGGTTAACAAAACGCATTGTATCGAGCCTTCAAGAAAAAGGGGGGCTTTTAATAGAAGATGATTTTGCGGATCATCACGGAGATTGGGTCGAACCGCTGAGCGGAACATACCGCGGTTATACAATATATCAAGTTCCGCCCAATTCACAAGGCTTTGTCGGGATAATGGCGTTAAATATTTTAGAAAACTTTGATTTTAAAGCCATTCCGCACGGTTCTTTTGAATATTATCATCTATTAACAGAATCGTTGAAAAAAAGTTTTCAAGATCGCAACCAAGTATTGACAGACCCTGACTTCTACGCAATTCCGCTTCATAAACTGTTAAGCAAAACATATGCGAAAGAGCTGGCCGATTCGATCAGTCTGACAAAAGCAAGCGAAGTAAAGACGCAGCCTGTTGGGAACGACACTGCTCATGCGGCTGTCGTGGATGAAGAGGGAAATGCGGTTTCCTTTATACAAAGTCTTTATTTTGAATTTGGTTCATGTGTAGTGGCCGGTGACACGGGGATTTTGATGCAAAACAGAGGATCGTTCTTTTCTCTTGATCGGTCGCATGTCAATTGTTTGGCGCCGAGAAAAAGAACGTTCCACACATTGATGCCAGCAATGGCTTTTAAAGATGAAAAACCGTATATTTTATACGGAACACAAGGAGGAGAAGGGCAGCCGCAAACACAAACTGCGATCATTACAAGAATGATTGATTATCAAATGAGCCCTGCAAAGGCAATACATGAGCCAAGGTTCGTGTGGGGAAGAACATGGGGAGAAGAGACAGAAGAATTGAAGATGGAAGGCCGCATCCCGCAAGACGTGATCGAATCGATGATCAAAGCGGGCCATCTTGTAAAAGTTGTTGATGAGATTGATAAAATAATGGGACATGCCAATGCCATATTAGTGGATGAACAAGGCTTTTTACATGGCGGGGTTGATCCAAGAGGAGACGGTGCGGCAATCGGTTGGTAACGGCGAATTCATAAAAAGCAGGGATTTATGCTATCCGTTGTTTCATATTTAAATATATTAGAGAAGGGTTTAAGCCACAGGGGGGGGCGGAAAGTTTCCGGCTAGGGCAAAGCCTGCAGAATTCATTATTGGAATTCTACAGGCTTTTATCATTTTGAAGAGGTTCTCACATCGGTATATTCAACCCTGGAAATAAATTAGGAGAAGTTACAGCCAAAAGAAAGGTTTTAGTAGAAATATATAGGTAAGCTAAAACACCAACGATTGCAACAAGCTGTTTCGCGGACTAAATCTTTCATCAAACCTCCCTAACAAAACTTACGTTGATTTCCAGTTGTTGCTTTTCGTCAAAAACAAACAGCAAAATGAAATTTTATATTCCGCAATACTGGTCCATATAATTGCTACCAAATAGCCAAAAATGCCATGATGACCATTTTAAGCTCCTTCACCATCTACACAGGCAATCATATTAGAACATTTTTTATGTATTTTTACTTATCAAATTTGTATTTGATTATTTACAAGTAATAATAAGGGGTATAACTAATATGATAAAAAGAAAATTTTTAACAGAGCTCATTACGTTTGTTATTTCTACTTTTATCATAGCGATTTTATTTCCGCCAGAAGCATTTTTTTCTGACCAACAAACAGGATCTTCTTTTCACAATCTTCTCATGATATCTCATCTGTAAGCGTAGGGCTGTTCTTTTATGGACTACCCATATCGATAGCAATTGATTTCATGACCAAAAGGTTTTTCGCATTTGCTCTACATATAATCTTCGGAATATTGCCTGCTATCATATTATGGTTTTTTGCAGTTTTTTCTTTAGCTATTTCCGTTATTTTTTTCTTCGTTGACGAAGTCATTAAATATGGAATAAATAGGGGCTTAATGGTTGAATCCTCATGAAACAGAATGAAACACCGGGAAAGTTATTCTTCGGTTTAGGACTGTAGCCAATTGAGCAACATACATCTGCAAGTGAGTGCTGAAAATGTTTCAAAATAACAAAAAAACCGGAGAGCTTTGGAGTGCATGATAAATACCTTGGCTGTAGTATGGAAAACTTTGATTGGACGAGCAAACTGGACAGAGATCAAGAAGGAAATAACGTCCTCAGAGGATTATGCGGAGAAGGTCATAAGCATAATCAGATAATCTGCACGCGATAATGCCCAAATACGAAAATTAAAATAAATAGGTAAGACAACAATCCACTGAAAGTCGCTGCGCCAAATGCTAGATACGAGCTAAATCGGTTGAGAATGTACGTTCTTCTATAGTATGATAAAATAGTTATATCGTTTATTTTTAAAAGGGTGTTTGGATATGGACACAGAAACTGCATCTGTGAGAACGTTTAAATATGGAAACAATCTCGAAGTAAAAATTGAACTAAATGATTGCATATCCTTTTTAAAGTCTTTAAAAGATGAAAGCATCGACTTGATTGTAACAGACCCTGCTTATTCTGGAATGAATAACAAGCTGAAGCTCGGGAAGGGCAGAATCGTCGGTGAATATAAGCAAAAGGGAACGGAAAACGGGAAATGGTTTGCGGAATTTGAAGAAAGTGAAGAGAACTATCATCTCTTTTTACAAGAGTGCAAGAGGGTGCTGAAAAAAGATACAGGGCACATTTACATCATGTTTGATTCTTTTTCTTTATTAAGCTTAGGGCATTTAATGAGAGAGTACTTTGACGTAAAAAACATCATCACTTGGGATAAAATCAATATGGGAATGGGGCATTATTTTAGAAGAAGGCACGAATATATTATTTTTGCTACGAACGGAAACAACCGCAAAATTAGAAACCGGTCTTTTCCAGATGTATGGCGGTTTAAACGAATTCACCATTCGAAATATCCGACTCAAAAACCGGTTGAGCTGTTCCAAGCGATGATTTATGCAAGTGCCGAAGAGGGATTTACGGTTTGCGACCCGTTTTTAGGGAGCGGATCGTCAGCTATTGCAGCCATAAAAAACAACTGCCGCTTTTTAGGATGCGATATCGCAAGCAATGCTTATACAGCCAATGTAGAAAGAATTCATCACTATCTTAAAACAAAAGAAGACATCTATCAGCCCAAGCCTTGCCATATCGAAGGCGAACCGGTATTTTGGGAATAAAGATCGATCATAACTACGCAGCTTGCAAATGTTATTCATCTTCACCAAACCATAAAAAAATCGGCGTTTAGCCGATTTTTTTATTTTGATCATTGTCTGATCCAAGTCCATATTTCTTTTGGCGTGGCATTTTTTCCGTACATTAAGATGCCGACTTTAAATATTTTTCCAGCTAGTTTCATAAAGATCCAAACACTTATTATTAAGATTGCAAGTGATATGACGATTTCCGCCCATGGCCATTCCTCTAATATCGACAAACGAAGAATCAAAACAGCGGGTGATGTGAATGGAAGATAGGTGCCGATTTGCGCCCATAGCCCGCTTGGATCTGTCAGCACAGGTCCGACAAAAACAAATGACAAAAATGGCAGCAGGATAACTAATCCTTGAAAGTTGCCGGCGGTATATATATCTGCCATTGTGGCGCCGATGCCGACAAAAATTGACGAAAACAGCAAGTAGCCTAAAAGGGCAATCCCGATGAAAAGAAAAAGATGAGGAACGAACAAATAGTGAAATATCGGAACATCAATTTTCCATAAAACGATTGGAATGATAAAAATGAAAAATACAACAACTTGTAACATTCCTAATAGGAAATAACCAATAATTTTACCTTGCATGAGGTCTTTTGGCGTGACCGATGAAAGAATGATTTCCGCAATTTTATCTTTCTTTTCCTGCGAGGCGCTTTGAAAAATCATCATGCCGCTAAAAACAATGGATAGTAAAATGATGCTGGCAAAGGCCCCTGGTACAATGCGTTCTAAAATTTTTTCCGTTTCTCTTCCTCCGCCTTCAGTTTTTGAGATTTCACTAACGGTCGATTGTTCAAAGACGATTCCTTTCGAAATGGCTGCTAATTGATTTTTCGATAAACCAAGCTGCTCCAACTGCAAAGCTTTTAACGGCTCTGCCAGCAGCTGAATTTGATTGGCAAACATCGGGCTAATCACATCGCTTGTGTAAACAGGGACAACGCCATCCGTTAATGACTGTTCACCGATAAACAAATAGGCTGTATTCTCTCTATTTTTTAGCAAATCTTCTATCTTATCTTCCGCGATGCCAGTTTTCTGAAGCTTGAATGGAAGGTTGTGAAGCTGTACTGCTTCCTGCAAGGCTGGCAAAATATTCAGCTTATCATTGACATAAACAGTTGTTACACTTTGATCCTCATCTGAATTGGCAAGATTTCCGAGCAGGAAAAAAGCTAAAAAGAGAATAGGCGTTATAAACAAGCTGATGATAAATGATTTGTTTTTTAAATTCCGCTTTATTTCCCATTTTGCTATTTTTATAGTATTACTCATAATTTTCACCAGCTTCCTGTAATAAATTTTGATCTGTGGCAACATCAATAAAGATTTCATGCAGGGAAATGCGGTCAAGCGATAATTCTTGAATTATCATATATTCCGGAAGGTTTTTTAACCATTTGGCAGGTTGAATGTCTTTTGTTAAATAAAGAGTTGATACACCTTCATTTTGTTCTATTCGTTGAACACCAGAAATTTGTTCTAGTACGGCGCGGTCATTTTTTCCGCGGATGACACATTTGAAATTCGCATATGTTTTCTTTACTTCCTCTATCGATCCATAAACCACCTTGCGGCCGCGATGGATCATAAATAATCTGTCACACATCTCTTCTACTATATTCATTTGATGGGAAGATAGAAGAATCGCTGTGCCGTTATTAGCTAAGCTTCTTATTTCTTTTTTAAATAACTCCTGGCTCACAGGGTCTAATCCGGAAAACGGTTCGTCTAAGATGAGCAGTTCAGGCTCATGCAGGATCGAAGCGATAAACTGTACTTTTTGTCCCATTCCTTTTGATAGTTCATCAATTGATGACTGTTCTTTTCCTTCTAAGCCAAATTTTTTTAAATAGACTTTAGCCCGCTCTTTTGCTTTTTTTAATGGGTAGCTTTTTAAATCTGCTAAATAAAGGAGAATATCCATTACTTTGACATTTTTATATAAACCGCGTTCTTCCGGCAAATAGCCAATTTTATGGCGCGGGATCATATTTTTTTGGCTATTGTGGAATGTAATGCTTCCTTCATCTGGATACATAATCCCCATAATGTTGCGAATGATCGTTGATTTTCCAGCCCCGTTCGGTCCTAATACCGCCATAATTTCCCCTTTTTTCACTTCAAACGATATATTTTGGATAATCGGCTGATGTTTGAATGATTTTCCTAATTTTTCAACTGTTAAAACCGTTTCGTTCATATTTATGTTCCTTTCTGTTAAATTGGTTGATTGAGCATAATCGTGATAATTTCTTCCAACTCTAACGATTCTGCTTTGATCCAATCGTATTGATGCTCTATTAAATACTGTTCTGTATTTTCTTGTTGTTGAGTGATGACAATTTGCTTTCCTTTTCTTCCAACTTCACCCGGTATCGGTTTATTTGGCAGAGGCCGCTGCAAAAAGTAACGTTTATATCTGCTGGCTAATTCTTCTTTTTCAAATTTTCCAAGCAATTGTCCGTTTTTCAGTACAATTAGATAATCAGCAAGCTTTCGAATATCATCTGTTTGATGGCTGGCAATGATCATCAGCTTTTCGCTTCTTTCCATCCATTCTACGAGAATATCCATCAGCATTTGTTTTGAAGGGATATCCATATGAGCGGTTGGTTCATCAAGAATCAAAATGTCGGTATCGCAGGCTAAAGTTAAGGCGATGCTTAATTTCTTTTGAACACCTTGTGATAAATTTCGATATAGCTTTCTTAAAGGGATATCGAACATTTGTACAAGCTGGTCGAAATATTTCTGATCCCATGTTGAATACCAATGGGAAGTGAGCTTCATCAATTCCAATCCGTTAAAGGAATTGCATCCAATCAATGTCTGCGGCAGGTACGAGATGTGCTGCTTCCAGCTTTCATCACGATTTTGTATTGATTGACCAAATAAGCGGATCTGCCCCTCATCTTTTTTCGCAAGATTCATCAGCATTTTCATTAATGTACTTTTACCAGCTCCGTTTTTCCCAATGAGTGCATGAATCGTTCCAGGCTCAAACGAAAGATCAATTGGCCCTAATTGAAAATCATCGATCGTTTTTCTTAACTGCATGATTTCTAACCAAGGCTGCATTAAGAACCCTCCTTTTCCCGCAATTCAACCATTACTTGTTGAAAGATTTGCTCAATCTCTGCAAACGTATAGTCATGGCGGAGCGCCGTTTGTACAGCGGTTTGAATAGCTTTGTACACCGTTTCTGTCTTTACTTTTTCTTTCTTAGCATCGTCTATGTCAGCTACAAACGTTCCTTTCCCTTGTGTTGTCTGGATAAACCCTTCATATTCAAGATTTTGGTAGGCGCGTCTAGTCGTAATCACACTAATTTCAAGGTCTTTTGAAAGGGTGCGGATCGAAGGCAGCGGTGAACCAGCAGGAAGCTGACCGCTTGCAATCAGCGCTTTAATTTGTTCTTCCAATTGATAATAAATAGGCTCCGGAGAATCTTTTGCAATCTGAATAGGAAGCTCCATTCAACTTCCTCCTTCTTAAAATAAATAATCCATTTTTTCGATTTTTTTGGACATATATTTTTGCGAGTAGAGCACGCCTATAGCAGCGAAAAGAACTGACGCAATAATACTTACTAGAGGCCATTTTTCCGCCATGAGCATCGTCAAAGGCACAAAGCCGTTTCCATATAAAACGTTAAATATCGTAAAGATAAACATGAATCCAAAAAATAAAGCGAATATATAAAGGGCAAACCTCACCGTTGAAAGCCGGTAGCCGACATCACTAGCTGGAAACGAAGCTCCTAAATGAATGCCAATACCAATCCAAATCATGATAAATGCGAAATATTCCTTTAAGTCCAACGCTGCTCTAAGATCAGGGGAAAACACATAAGTAAGAATCGATACCCCTAAATAGTAAGGAACGGCAAAGGCGAAAAAAATGATAAATCTGCTTTTAATGAGCACATCCTTTTGGATCGGCAGCTGCCTAAGTGTAATAAAAAAAGGAGATGCCCAAAAGTCGCCGCCTATTTTTTGATGATTAAATTCTTTCGGTTTGATCCATGCAGTTCCAAAACCAAATACAATAAAGAACAAAAAATCTAGCATAACGGTGCTTCTTTCCATATTTTTCGGAATGACAGTGGCGAAAAACATCGAAAACGTGATGGCCATCAAGGCAAGCAATACAAATCCCAATTTCAATTTTTTTAATTCAAACTTTGCTAGCCAAAACGCTTCCTTCCAATCGTTCATATTGATCTCCTCCAAGTGAACTGTTTTACTGTGTATATCTATATACACACTATATAACGTTTTGTTAAATTTGACCAGTCTTTTTTGAAAAAATGTATGGATAGGCATCAACAACATTCGTTCTAAAAATTTTTAAGTAACTCCAAACGGTATGTAGAAGGACTGCAAAAAAATTTCAACTTCTGGAGCACAGGATGTAAATAAAAAAATTCGAAGCAGCTGATGAAAAAAATGTACGGAGAAACACGCAGCAAAATGGAACTGTAAAAAGGTCAACAGCAGATGAAAAATTTCTATGTAATTTTGCGACAGTCTTTTTTTAAATACTTTTTCCAGCGCATATTTGCTGAATCTATGGACAGAAGTGAAAAACTCGGGAATATTCATCCTCTTGTTTAGGAAGTATAAGAAAAAACAAGAGGAGATGTTGTGATGAGAAAATTTGTCATTTTGCTCTGCCTTTCGCTCGCTCTTTCTGGATGCGGAAATGGAAATGATAAAAAGCAGGGCGCTTCTTATGATCAACAGCAAGGAACGACAACTCAGAATGAAGGAGATAGCTCGCTCATTAGGATACAGCATAGCCAATCTCCAGCAAAACGAATACAAAAGGTAAACCCTGATCAGACGACCAGCGACAAAAGACCTATTAACTCAATTGGATTTCTTGAGCCGATCACTCCGCAGCAATCCGTTTCTGACTTAAAAGGTGTCAGCCAGCATTTATCATATGTAGCTTTTTTCAGTTACCGAGTGAACGCCGATGGAAGTCTTGTTCCAATTGAAGACAGTGAAGCACTCGCAGCTGTTAAAAAATCCGGTGCGATTCCGATGATGGTCATCACCAATTTTACAGAAGGAAATTTTTCACCGGATATTGCTCATCGTATCTTTACAGATAAAACAGCCTCTAAAAGTTTGATCAATGGCGTTATTCAGACGATGAAAGCAAAAGGATATAAAGCTTTAAATATCGATTTTGAACATATTCGGGAAAAGGATCGTGAGCTGTATAACGGCTTTCTCGAAACGATTTTGCCACAGGTTCGCAAAGCTGGCTTTACGGTTTCAACTGCATTGGCCCCAAAAACGAGTGATGAACAAAGAGGACCATGGCACGGAGCCCATGATTATAAGAGACATGGAGAGTTAGCAGATTTTGTTATTTTGATGACGTATGAATGGGGATGGTCCGGCGGTCCGCCAATGGCGGTGTCACCGATTCCGCAAGTTCGCAAAGTACTGGATTATGCCGTTTCCGTCATTCCGCGAAACAAAATTGTGATGGGCGCCCCTTTGTATGGGTACGATTGGACTTTACCATACAAAAAAGGCGGTAAATTTGCCAAACGAATCGCTCCGGCGGAAGCAGCAGACCTAGCGGCGAAAGAAGGAGTTGAAATTCAGTATGACAACGAGGCGCAGGCACCTTGGTTTCGCTACACCGATGATCAAAACAAAACACATGAGGTCTGGTTTGAAAATGAACAAAGCATGCAGGCAAAGTTTAATCTCGTAAAAGAATACGGACTGAATGGAGTGGCATATTGGGTGCTTGGCGAGCCTTTCCCTCAAAATTGGACTTTGCTTGAAGAGGAGTTTATTATTCAAAGACACTAAGCGGAGAAAAATGGCATTAGCCCGCAACATTCTGAAAGAAGAAGGCGTCAACTGCTTGCATATCAAAATCGAAGGTATACAAAATCAGTAGAGAAAAACAGCTCGTTTTTCTCTACTTGATTTATTTTAGGGACTTGTTCGAAAACCGTTTATGAAAATTGAGCCGTTTCTTTGCTTATTTATGATAATGATCATTTCACCAAACCTACTAAACAAACATATTGCTTTCATTATTTACCTGATCTATTTCACTTGATCCATCATAAAACCGTTTTTATTCATAAACTGAGCAGGTTGCGCAAAAATGCACATGATCATATCACCACCCTGCATAATTGTGCACAAAATATCGGGTAGATCCATTCAGCTCCTGCTATTCTTGTAATCAAGGGAGGTCATATAATGGATTTGCTTAAGAACATGAACAGAGCCATACAGTATATTGAAGAAAACCTTACACATGATATTGACTTTAAAGAGGTGGCAAAAATCGCTTGCTGTTCCGAATATCATTTTAAAAGGATGTTTTCTTTTCTTGCAGGTATTACACTATCAGAATACATCCGCCGCAGACGCCTGACTCTTGCAGCATTTGAACTTAAAGATAGCAGCGTAAAGGTCATCGACATTGCGATAAAATATGGGTACAACTCACCAGATTCTTTTGCAAGAGCTTTTCAAAACTTGCATGGTATAACACCGTCAGAAGCCAGAAATCGTGGTCATTTATTGAAAGCTTATCCACGAATGACCTTCCAGTTAACAATTAAGGGAGGAAATGAAATGAACTATCGAATTGTAGAAAAAGAGGCATTTCGTATTGTTGGTATTAAAAAAAGAGTTCCGATCATTTTCAAAGGAATTAATCCGGAAATTGCCTCGATGTGGAAAAGCTTAGATGATGAAAAGATCAATAAACTTAAAAAACTTTCGAATGTCGAGCCTTTAGGCCTGATTCAAGCATCCACGAACTTTTCTGAAGGCAGAATGGAGGAAAAAGGGGAGCTTGATCACTATATTGGCGTAGCAACAACTAAGGAATGTCCAGCTGAATTTACACAACTTGTAGTTCCTGCCTCAACATGGGCAGTATTCGAAGCAATCGGACCATTTCCTGATACACTGCAGGATGTATGGGGACGCATTTATTCTGAATGGTTTCCAACCTCAAACTATGAACAAATAGAAGGTCCAGAAATCTTATCAATCGGAAGCAAAGATTTAACTTCCCCGACTGTAAAATGTGAAATTTGGATTCCGGTACTGAAAAAGTAAAAAAAGCATTAGATATCTCTTTTTGTAATTAATTCCTAATAATGGTATATTAATTTTCAAGTGTTTATAGTTTAAAAAATATGAAATATAAATGGAGTGGCAATGGAAACGGACATGGGAACGCCTCAAGGCGGCCCGCTTAGTCTACGTGTCCAGTTAAGTGTAGCCGATTCAGTAATTAGATTAGTGAAAGAGAAGTTTAAACGTGAAAATGGTGGACGCCTATTCTGTGAAATATGTGGTTTTGACTTTTATGAAGTGTATGGCGAAATAGGAGAAGACTTTATAGAAGTGTTTTTTGCAAAATAAAAGTGCAGAGAATTGCAAAATCCTTATGCAGTGATATGCAATGGGGCTTTACATGGAGGAGGAGCCATGATAACCTTTTTTGGTTTTGCCAAAACTGTTGAAGCTGGCGCTTGACTAAAGAATCATGGCTACAGAGGATCGACGTCAAGCCCTTGATGGATAGATCACATATATGTATATTTATTCAAAATTTTGATAAAGATATACTGCAACCCTCTGTATTTTTTTCTTGCAGAAAACACTTTATAGAAGGTCACCACACTATACCTGTATCAGAATTAGAAGAAGGACAATTAACAAGGATAGAAGATATAGTCTTAGTATGTTCAAACTGTCACCGCATGTTACATAGAAGAAGACCGTGGTTAACTAAGGAACAGTTAAAAGATTTAATAAAGAAGGAATAGCTAATATGGATCGAGAAACAACAAAAGATATTATATAATGCTCCCATAAGGTGAGACACATGAGCGTGATAAATAAGTTATAATGATACCATGAAAAAAAGAAACCGATATACCGCAGAATTTAAAGCTAAGGTGGTTCTTGAGGTGTTGCGTGAAGAGCAAACCGTCAATGAAATAGCCGCCAAATATGAATTAAGCCCAGTCATGGTCAGTCGTTGGAAAGCAGAATTTCTAGAACGATCCTCGATGGTCTTTGAAAAAGGCTCAAGCGAAGTGGATAAAATCCGTAAAGAATATGAGGCCAAACAAGAAAATTTAGAGAAATTGGTAGGTCAGTTAACGGTTGAAGTTGACTGGCTGAAAAAAAAATCTGGGCTCAAATAAGTCTGTTGACGAACGAAAGGCTATGGTCGAATTCAATCACCCATCGATCAGCATCAAGCGTCAGGCACAGTTATTAGGTATTCATCGTACTAGCGTGTATCGCCAATCAAAGGGGCAAACAGAAAGCTCAGAAAACATCATGCTCATGCACGAAATGGATATGCTTTATACAGTTCATCCCTACTTTGGCTACAGGCGCATGACTGCGAAACTTCGTGAGAAAGGATTTGATGTGAATCGTAAACGCGTACGCCGTCTCATGCGCCTTATGGGTATACAAGCTATTTACCCTAAACCCAACATTAGTAAGAGGCTACATGCCAAGTACTGCCGACCTTACCTGCTCCGTGGATTGGAGATCACCCATCCGAACCATGTGTGGGGAGTGGATATCACCTACCTTCGTATGGGACGGGGCTTTATGTATCTGTTTACCATCATCGACTGGTTCAGCCGCAAAGTGATCGATTACGAGTTATCTAGTACGCTGGAGAAAGGATTTGTCATCAACTGTCTTAAGCGGGCATTGCGTCATGGTAAGCCGACCATCATCAATAGTGACCAGGGCAGCCATTTTACAAACGCTGACTATCTCGGGCTGTTGAAAGAGTATGGCATCCAGGTATCAATGGATGGCAAAGGACGAGCAACAGACAATAGTCGTACGGAACGATTCTTTAGAGCTTTAAAGTATGAATGTATCTATCTCAATGAATTCGAGAATCCTAAAGAGTTGCGAAAAGGCATTCGACGCTATGTTACGTTCTATAATACAGACCGACCTCACCAATCCTTGGACTATTTGACGCCAGCAACAGTGTACAAGCAACCTAAGATGGCTCAAGCATCCTAACCATCGAACGTGATGAGAGGCTTTATATGGAGAGACGGGCATGATAGGCTGTTTTAGCCATGCGATGTTATCTGTCCATCGCTCCAGCGCAAAAAATCGTGCCCGTAGAGGCTCCATGTCAAGCCTTTATCGCACACGCACCACATTCATAGCGAAAGGAGAGAATGGATAACTTAAATATTATCAATTTGTGTCTTGACAAAGGGGTGCATTACATTATTTCCACAAAAAAGGAGATAATACCTTTTTATATTACTATAAATGTACCTTATTTTTGTTAATTATTTTTTTTAATTCTTCAATGGTATAGGCTTGTTTTTGTCTATGTAATATTGCATGACAATTGGGACAAACAGGGCGTAAGTCTTTTAAAGGATCAATCTCATACTCTTCGCCAATTTGGCTAATTTCTTTGAGATGATGAACGTGAATAAAGTTTTTATCGATATCACCGCATGTTTCACTAAAAATTAAAATCACAAACTGAACAGTTATAACCGTAATAATCTAAACACTTTTGTCTTGCAATGGGATTACGTTCATAAGCGTTAACAGAAATTTGCTTTTTGGCACCTTCAACAAGTGTTTCTACTTCCAATATTTTTTCTACTAGTCTTATTTGTACATCTTCAAGCACGTTAGGTAATTCCATATTGAAATATTTCAACTTCACAACTTGGCGTGGGAAAGATACGTTCAATTGAACTGTGGTGATAAAATTTTCTTCGCTAAATAATATAACATCAGTTAAAATTATGACAATATCTCACGATTTTCGTCATTATCAGAAAAAGCGGTTGTAAAACGTCTTCCTAGAGTATGTATTGAAACGATTTTTTAATTCTGATAAACTTTCAACACCGTTGCCTGTTCCGAACCTCTCCCACGCTTTTTTATTTGAGAGATTCTCGTAATATTTAAAACTACCAAACCTACATATTTTTCGATAGGGGCTTTTAACAAAAACAAAAATTTGTTACCTTTGGAAAGTCTTCTGACGTTACACGGTGTCGGTGTCCAAAAATTTACTTCTTCGGGAATTGGGGTGTTTCTAAGATATCTATACCAACCAATATCAGTAGGTGCTATCGCAAACATACTATTCACTTCTTTTTTATTTTCTCAACTAATTGTTCAGCCGTATAAACTTTATCGTACTTTTCCTTGATGATTTCTTTACTATTCATATCATTTTTTATCCGAACAATAAATTTTCTAAAATCAGGATTTTCCTTTGAAAGTTTGTTTACAGTTTCCCAATCAATTTCTGTTTTGTGTTTGGCAGGGAATAATATTTCAGAAGCATCTGGGTCTTCAATATCTAGTTTTATAATTCCAATCCCAAAAGCAGAGGTAAGACGTTTCAACTCAGTCATAAATTCTTCATCGTGTAATATGTTTGCAGTTACTAAATAGCCTTCGTTAGCCCATGAAGAATTTGAAACCGCTTGGAAATAAGCCTCACGAATATTAGCAAATGTTAATTCTTTCTTCACTTCAAAGGAATAAAGCTTCACTAGTTGACTTCCGAGAGTTAATCCAAAATCTAAAACTTCCGATTCCCATTCACCAATAGGGAAGTTAATTCCGACTAAATCTGGATGTAACCATTGTGAATATGTTCGTTTAGAAGATTTTTCATGATAAATGGTTTTGGTATATACATTTAAGTATGTATTAACATAGTACGTTAAAAAAGGGTGTAAATCTCTTTCACTATATGAAGTTTCTTTTGGTTGTATAATTTCTTTTTCTTCTTTTATTGTATCTACATTTTGAAGTTCCTTAAGAAAGAATTTCTTTGGTTTAGAATCAATTTTAACAAAAGGCGAATTTGGATTATCCCGCATATCAACGTATATTCTTGCACTCATAGTTTGCCATGGTGTCTTACCTTTTGAACCTACCAACACATCGTATTCTCTTTCTTGGGCATAACGCCATATTTCTTCAATTGTCATTGGTTTATTAGCTTCTTTCAATACCTTAATTGCTAGTTCAAAAAATGTTAACTTTTCCAAATTGAACACCCCAAGTTAATAATTACCTTTAACAAAATAATATAACAAATGCATAATTTATCAAATTTGAGAATATTTTTTGTTGTATCTTCACGGGAAATATTTGGTAAAATAAAGTTGAACGTATCTTCCAAGCAAATACTTTTATACGGTCATATGGACAACCGTTTAAGCGAATTTGGAAGGATTGTTCTAAATTCTATTAAGAGGAGGAAGTGTTGAAGATGAAGGAATACTTAAAACAAGATCGTTTTTCAAAAGAATATAATTGGCTAATAAAATCAAAATCACCGTATTTGCTACAACATGCAACGAACCCTGTAAACTGGTTGGAATGGTCACCTGAAGCTTTCCAAAAAGCAAAAAGAGAAGGAAAGCCTGTACTTGTGTCTATCGGCTATTCCTAGCCCTGTAATGGGGCTAATATATTAATTAAAAGGTGGATATAAAGTTTACATGTCACTGGTGCCATGTCATGGCTCATGAAAGCTTTGAAGATGAAGAAGTTGCAAAGATATTAAATGAACGGTTTGTCGCTATAAAAGTAGATCGTGAGGAGCGACCAGATATTGATTCCATATATATGAGGGTATGCCAGATTCTCACGGGGCAAGGCGGATGGCCGCTCAATGTATTTATCACACCGGATCAAAAACCTTTTTATGCAGGCACTTATTTTCCTAAGCAAAGCCGTTTTGGACGTCCGGGATTTATCGATGTGTTGCAGCAGCTTTCGGAAATTTATCAAAAAGAGCATGAAAAAATTGAAAAGACAGCAGCACGCATAACGGAAGTTTTAAATAAAAATGCCAGTCGAAATAAGAAAGGTGAGCTGAAGCAAAGCGTTCTTCATGAAACGTTTCATCAGCTTTCAAGCAATTTTGACACAATTTATGGAGGGTTTGGTCAGGCACCGAAGTTCCCCATTCCTCACATGCTCATGTTTTTAATGAAATATCACGAATGGACTAAACATGAAAATGCTCTTTATTTTGTGAATAAAACGCTTGTGCAAATGGCAAAGGGAGGGATTTGGGATCATATCGGCTTCGGATTTGCCAGATATTCGACAGATGCCATGTGGCTCGTTCCGCATTTTGAAAAAATGCTGTACGATAATGCCCTTTTGCTTTATACATTCTCCGAGGCCTATCAAGTGACCCAAAACCCTCAATTTAAAACAATTGCAGAACAAATTATTGAATTTGTCCGACGGGACATGAGGAATGAATCAGGGTCTTTTTATTCTGCCATTGATGCAGATTCTGAGGGGGAGGAAGGGAAATTTTACGTATGGACAAAACAGGAAGTGGTAGAGATTCTCGGGCAGGAACTAGGCGAACAGTTTTGTCATATTTACGATATAACTGAAGAAGGGAACTTTGAAGGAAAAAATATCCCGAATCTCATTCATACGAATGAAGAAAAAGCGGCAATTACCTATCAAATGGGGCTGGAAGAGCTGAAAGAGCAATTGGAGCAGGCGAGACAAAAGCTTTTTGAAAAACGAATTGAAAGACCGTTTCCACATGTTGATGATAAAGTGCTGACCGCGTGGAATGCTCTCATGATTGCTGCACTAGCAAAAGCAGGAGCTGTTTTTGATCAGGAAGCATATATCAAAATGGCAAAAAAGGCGCTGGATTTTATTGAAAATCATTTAATTGTAGACGGAAGAGTTATGGTGCGCTATCGCGATGGCGAAGTAAAACAACAGGCGTTCATTGATGATTATGCATACCTTCTTTGGGCCTATATCGAAATGTATGAAGCGACATTTAATTTAACTTATTTGCATAAAGGTAAACAGCTTGCTGATAAAATGATTGATCTTTTTTGGGATCAAGAAAATGGCGGATTTTTCTTCACAGGTCATGACAGTGAAGCAATGCTTGTCAAGGAGAAGGAAATTTATGATGGTGCGCTCCCTTCAGGAAACAGCGTTGCGGCCTTCGCGCTTTTGAAATTGAGCAGGCTGACCGGCAATTTGGATTTACACGAAAGCGTTCAGCAAATGTATTCTATTTTTAAAGAGGAAGTGGAGAAATACCCAAGCGGTCATACGTTTTTCTTGCAAAGCCTTTTGATGGAACAGCTGCCGCAAAAAGAGGTTGTCATTATTGGTCCGAAAGATTGCAGCAAAAGGAAAAGATTATTGAATCGTATTCAACAGGCGTATACAATGGAACTTTCAGTGTTAGTTGCTGAAGATCCAAATCAATTTGCACAAATTGCGGAATTTGCGAAAAATTATCGCATGATCAATAATGAAACAACTATTTATATATGTGAAAACTTTGCCTGCCAACAGCCGACAACAGATGTAGAGGAAGTTATAAATACATTGAACTTATAATGAAAATGTACGATACTATTATCCCCGACAGGCAGACAGTAAAAAACGATGCATTTAATACGATGTTCTGAAAGTCTGCCTCGGACTGGGGTTTTTATGTGAAAGGACAATCCTGAAAACGGGGAGTCGTTCGTTTGCAGTTTAAAGAGCACTTTCTGATCGGTGACTTGATCCGATTGCTGACGATTCGGCTTCTGACAGCGCAGAAGAAACGCTGATCTTATCGGCGGTGCCGCAAACATATTGGAATAAAGAGCAATGCCCAGATAGCACAAGGGATTAAGAAAGTTCACATTGCTAGGTCATTGAAAGATCAGCGGGAAATGTGATTACAACATTTCAGTACATTAGACAGGGATATGTATGAGCATTATATGATAAAAAACGCCTGGAGACTATTCACTGGAAGCAATCGAAGCCAAGATATGTATGAATATTATTTGAGAAGACTGTCTCACGCTCAAATCGCCAGCTTGTTGCCATTTTGACGCAATGCTGGTGTTTGGCAATGAGGTAGTCTTTTTTGTGTATTTTCAACAACAATTGTTTAGTTTTCAATGATTTTTAAACAAACGCTATCATTGTCTGAAAATTCAAATCAATTATATGATAGAACCGTAGAGGAAATACCAGTTCATTATATTTTCATTTAGGAAGGTGATAAAAGATGATGAATGGTAAGGAATATTTAGAAAGTTTAAGAGATAACAGGGTTGTTTATTTAAATGGAGAAAAGATTGATGATGTTACAACACATTCTGCCTACGAAAACTCTGCTCGCTCCATAGCAAGAATGTATGATGCTCTTCATGATGAACAGATGGGAAAAATTTTAACGACGACTACTGAAGAAGGCTATCAAACTCACAAATTTTTTAAAGAACCAAAAAATGCTCAAGATCTTTTAGAAGCAAGAGATGCGATTGCACAATGGGCCAAGCTGAGCTATGGCTTTATGGGGCGCACCCCTGATTATAAAGCTTCTTTCACAGCACATTTGAAAGCGTTTGCGGATTATTACGAAGGTTTTGAGGACAATGCGCGAAATTGGTACAAAAAAACAACAAAAGAAGTTCCGTTTATTAACCATACGATTATTAATCCGCAGGTCGACCGTTCAAAACCTCTTCATGAAAATAAAGATGTTTATGTTCGCGCTGTAAAAGAGCGGGATGACGGTATTATTGTAAACGGTGCCAAAATGGTGGGAACGGCAGCTGCACTAACTCATTATAACTTCGTCTCTAACTATGGAGCTCAAGATTTAGGAGATGGTGATCAAAGCCATGCACTCGTCTTCTTTGTACCGATGAATGCGCCTGGCGTAAAAATGATCAGCCGTCAATCGTATGAACAAATCGCAAAAACATTAGGTTCTCCGTTTGATTATCCGCTTTCCAGCCGTTTTGATGAAAACGATGCAGTCATTGTATTAGATAATGTATTTATTCCTTGGGAGAACGTACTTGCCTACAAAAATGTAAACGTAGTAAACGGGTTTTTTGTTGAAACGGGATTTGTAAACCGCTTTACATTCCAAGGTTGTACGCGTTTTGCCGTCAAGCTTGACTTTATGGTCGGCTTATTAATGAAAGCGACAGAGGCGGCAGGTACGAAGCAGTTTCGTGGGGTTCAGGCAAATATCGGTGAGGTTATTGCCCTTCGCAATATGTTTTGGGCTCTTTCTACCGCAATGGCAGCCAATTGTGAAACGAAAAATGGCGTTGCACTTCCGAACCTTCAGTACGGCGCTGCTTACCGTGTGCTCGCTCCAATGGTATGGCCGCGCGTCAAACAAATTTTTGAACAAATCGTTGCGGGGGGCCTCATTCAATTGCCTTCCAGTGCCAGCGACTTTTTAAATCCGGAGCTGCGACCGTATCTCGATCGTTATTATCGCGGTTCAGGCATTGATGCAAAAGAGCGGGTGAAATTGATGAAAATGATTTGGGATGCGATCGGAACGGAATTTGGCGGACGTCATGAGCTTTATGAAATCAACTATGCGGGCAACCATGAGAACATTCGTCTAGAGACGTTAAAAATTGCTGATGCAACTGGAGATTCCGACCGATTTAAAGAGTTTGTCGATTCCGCTTTGGATGATTACGATCTAAACGGTTGGCTCAATGATACTTGGGTATCTCCACAAAAAGAACTTGTTCAGAAATAAAAAGAAAGGAGGTGGTGGATATGGACGATCGCTTGTTTCGCAATGCGATGGGGAAATTTGCTACAGGGGTGACGGTCATTTCAACGGAGCATAACGGAGATATTCATGGAATGACAGCAAATGCCTTTATGTCCATTTCCTTAAATCCGAAGCTTGTATTAATTTCCATTGGAGAAAAAGCGAAAATGCTGGAAAAAATTCAACAATCAAAAAAATATGCCGTTAACATCTTGTCGCACGATCAACAAGTGCTTTCGATGAATTTTGCCGGGCAGCTGGAAAAACCAGTCGATGTACAATTTGAACAGCTGGGGGGACTGCCGGTCATTAAAGATGCTCTTGCGCAAATTTCCTGCCAAGTTGTTAATGAGGTTCAAGCAGGTGATCATGTCCTTTTCATCGGGAAAGTGACGGATATAAACATGACAGAGCAAGATCCGCTTCTGTTTTTCAGCGGAAAATACCATCAGCTTGCTCAAAGCGAACAAGCGACGGCGTCGAGCTAAAAAAAGGGGGCATTTCATTGAAAACAATCATCATTGATCATCAAAATGATCTAGATCTTATTGCCTCTTGTCCTGTCGTTGCTGCACTAGGGTTTTTTGACGGCGTTCATCTCGGACATCAAAAAGTCATTCAGACCGCTAAAAACTTGGCGGAAAAAATGGGGGTAAAAACAGCGGTTATCAGCTTTTTTCCGCACCCTAAAGACATAATCGGCAAAACGGGAAAACGTGTCCAATATTTGCTCCCGCCTGCCGAAAAAGCAAAAAAGTTTTCCCATTTAGAGATTGATTACTTTTATTTAATACGATTTACATCGGAATTTGCAAGACTTGAGCCGAAGGAATTTGTCCAGAAATATTTAGTTCCGCTGCAAATCAAGCATGTAGTAGCTGGATATGACTTCACGTACGGCCGAAAAGGAAAAGGAAGTTTAGATACGATGGAGGAAGACAGCGGATACTCAATCACTGTCACGAAAGTAGAAAATGTCAAACGAAACGATGAAAAAATTAGTTCTACGTTGATTCGAAATAAGATTCAATCAGGATTGATGGAAGAACTTCCTGATTACTTGGGAGAATTTTACGAAACAAAAGGAAAAATGATCCATACTGATGCAAAAGATGAATTGATTTTGGATCGGTACTATATGCTTCCTCCAAAAGGATGCTACGACGTGGCAATTGATATAGGAAAAGGGTGGTTTGAGGGACGCGTGCTTGTTACTAAGCAGAAAAAAATCTATTGGCTTGGTCCATCCATATCTTCTGTGTGGAGTATTTCTCGAGTCAAAGTAAAATGGATTGCCAGAAGTTTCGATTTCACATTAGAGATCGAAGAAAAGGAAGAGAAAAATCTAGTATTTACAAAAGGATAGCGGTGTTGACTTTAGGAAAGGGGGAAGAAATGTTGGCGTTTTTACAGCAAAAAAGCATCAGCAGTGACTTGGCGAAAAAAATGATTGACAAAGCGGTACAAAAGGCTGAAGAACTTGGAGTGAAAGTGAACATTGCTATTGTGGATCAAGGCGGAAATTTGAAATCGTTTTTCCGGATGGACGAGGCGCCTCTTTTAAGCATACAAATTGCTCAAAATAAAGCCTATACGGCAGCGGCTTTCGGGATTCCGACCCATCAATGGTATGACATGATCAAAGATGAGCCGAGCTTGCGCCTTGGGATTGTCCATACAGAAAAGCTTGTCGTTTTTGGAGGAGGGTACCCGATTTATGACGGAAACGATTTAGCTGGAGGAATCGGGGTCAGCGGCGGCTCAGAAGAAGAAGACAGATTGTGCTGCGAGGCTGCGTTATCTTTATTGGAAACGGTTTAATGGAAAGAGCTGATGATCAAATTCATTAAAATAAGATTTTTCAATGAAAGGGAGGATTCAAATGAGCGAAATTTTAAGATTAGGGCGATTGGAGCTTCGGGTGTTGGATTTAGAAGAATCTGTAAAATATTACACAAATGTCATTGGGCTTGAAGTGACAGGACGCGAGGAAAATCGAGTATATTTAAAAGCTTGGGACGAATATGACCATCACAGCATCATTTTGCAAAAATCCGATACAGCTGGAATGGATCATATGGCATTTAAGGTAAAAGATATTTACGAGCTGGAAAAATTAGAATATAAAATTGAGCAATTTGGCTGCAAACTTTCCCGAATTTCCAAAGGTACTAGATTAGCAGAAGGAGAAGCGGTTCGTTTTCAGCTTCCAACAGGCCATCATATGGAGCTGTATACGGAAATAGAACAAGTAGGGACAAAAACTGGGAATCTAAACCCAGATCCATGGCCGGATGGACTAAAAGGAATTGCTCCGCATCGATTGGATCACGCTCTTTTAACAGGCGATGATTTAAAAACAGCAACCCGCTTCTTTACAGAAGTGCTCGGTTTTAGACAAACCGAGAAAATCGTTACGGTAGATGGAGAAGATTTAGTCGGAAGCTTTATGTCAGTGACGAACAAAGGTCACGATCTTGCATTCGTGAAAGGACCGGATGCGAAATTTCATCATGCAGGATTTTATGTCGATAACTGGTATGAAGTATTAAAGGCAGCAGATATTTTAACCAAAAATAATGTTCAAGCAGAAGTGACGCCAACAAGACACGGCATTACACGAGGCCTTACCGTTTACTTTTTTGATCCATCCGGCAATAGAAATGAAGCATACACAAGCGGTTATATGAGCTATGCAGACTTTCCGACCATTACTTGGACGGAAGATAAAATTGGAACAGGTATTTTCTATCATCGAAGAGAACTCATTGAATCATTCTCTAAAGCACTAACATAAAAATACAAAGATCAAGAATATTCTTGTTAAAGGGGTTCGATCATCTCTTCTGATTCGGGAAACACGTAAGGAGATGTTTGCAGCCCCTTCGCTATTTATTTTGCATTCTTAAAAAAGAAATGTTTCAGATGGCTGACCGAAAATCGCTTGAAGTCGATGTTTGGGGTCAGCTTCTTTTTATACGGACATGCGAATTCATAATTTACGGATTGTTCTTTTGATGCGGTTTCCATGCCCAATTTTTTTCAGAGATTTCTTTAATAGTACGTTTCATTTTGATACATCTAAAGGAACATGTTTTTAGAAATACAAACGTATGAAAAAATTTGTTATTTTTTCCTTTTGTTTCTTATTATGAAACAATGGAGTTGTATAAACAATAAATACCGTTTACGATTGGGATAATTAGTATTTTCTAAAAATTGTGTCAATTAATTTCGTGTCAGGAGTACGTGTTGGAAAATGATTCGAAAGCAGTGCCAGAGGGGAGGAATTGGTTTGCAAGAAGCGACAAGTACCAGTGTCAAAACCGGAGACTATGAAACTTATTTTTACCGCACCGGCATCGGAAATAATGAAGCGATTCTTTTTATCCATGGGTCCGGTCCTGGAGCAACTGCTTGGTCTAATTGGCAATATGCGCTCCCTTTTTTCAAGGAAAAGGGATTTGATTGTATCGCGCCAGACTTAATCGGTTTTGGAATGTCGGAACATCCGCCTTCGCCTCCGAAAGGCATCCGTACTTGGATGAGGTTATGGGTGGATCAGCTTAAAGACCTTTTGGATGAATTGGAGGTGAAAAACGTTCATTTAGTGGGAAATTCTTTAGGCGGGGCTGTTGCTCTTCATTTATTGGCCGAGGCGCCTGAACGAATTGATCGCGTTGTGTTAATGGGCTCGGCGGGTGCTCCGTTTCGATTGACTCCAGAACTTGACCGCGTTTGGGGGTTTTATGAGGATCCATCCGCAGAGGCAATGGCGCAAATCATTCGCTGGTTTGCTTATGATGAAAGCTTTATTAAAGACAATCTTGACAGCATTAGTAAAATGCGCTTTGAGGCCGCAATGAATCCTGCCGTGCGCCGTTCCTATGAAGCAATGTTTCCTCCGCTTCGCCAGCAGATAGTAGATGATCTTGTTTTGCCAAGCGCCACTTTGCGCCGCATACAACAACAAGTTTTACTCGTTCACGGGCTGAATGATCCGATCGTTCCTGTCGAGACAAATTATTATTTTGCCAAACATCTTCCGCGGGTAAAAATGATGATTTACGGACAATGCAGCCATTGGACGCAAGTGGAATATCGAGACAGCTTTCATTCTTTGCTTTTGCATTTTTTTCACAATGAAATATAAGAATATTTTTATGTTTTTATCAAAAAACAAGGTTATGATTCGCTTTTTTGAAAGCCAGACAGCATTGCGAATATGCCTAGTACAACACAACAGTTACGGTTGTTGTACATTTCAATCATTGACGCTTTACCTAGAAAGACAGCCTGCACTAAAAGCGATTTGAAATTTTTTGCAGCCGGCATCGCATTTTCTTACTTTAGCGGCTGTCTTCCCGCATCATGTTAAAAGAACGATTTACGAAAAATGTTGGATCAGATGTATGCTTCATCTTTATAGTTTTTTAAAGGAATGGTGCCATTATTTCGACGGTTGCGGTGCTAGAGTGTCAGGGTCCATTATTTGAACAATAACAAACTTTCTCGTGACCAGGAATCAGTGCAATGGTAGAAATCGTCTAAGCGAGAGTTAGCCGATGCAATAGCAAAACGTTTTCTCCATAAGCCTGAACTTCTTTCGTTCGGTTGAAGCCTTTTTATCTTTGGAAAGGAGAGTCAAAACGTATGCCTTTCATTCAAGTTCACTTGTTAGAAGGTCGTTCTCCGGAAAAAAAGGAGACACTTATCTATGAATTAACGGAGACGGTGTGCAAAGTATTGGATGCGCCGAAAGAAAATGTCCGCATCATGATTCAAGAAATGCCTCTAGAACATTGGGGAATTGCTGGAGAATCTGTGAAAAAACGAAGAGAGCATGAAAAAGAGGGATGAAATCGGCAGATACAAAAGTAGAAAGTTAATTGTTTATGAATGGGGAACATGTTGCGTGATTAAGAACTCCGTTCGACGCTTTCAAGAACTGCGGCATTGGTCGTGAAGAAGAAAACATACCTTAAGCAAAAATATTTATTATGCTTATAGGTGTCGGATAGCCATGATGTTATGTTCATCAACGATGCGATCAATGCTATGCATTTTTGTTTCTTTTCGCCAGCGCTAGTAAAAGCAGGTGCAAAATGGCGCATAACGTTATGCTGTAGAGCATGCTTGAATAATAGAAAAAATTATCATGTTGGGAGGGAGATAATAATGGTATATCAAATTCATATAGGCGGAGAAATTTTTTCTTGCGGAGAGAGCGTTGATTTATTAAAAGCTGCGAGATCTCATCAAGTAAAAATTCCTTATGGATGTGCAAATGGAGGATGCGGAATGTGCAAAGTCAAAATCCAAAAGGGAGAATACAAAATTGGATTGTGTTCGAAAGGAGCTCTTTCGGATGAGGAGCGGCAGCAAGGTTATGTATTGGCTTGCAAAACGTATCCGCTCAGCCACTTGATTGGTGATCTTGTTGAATAAAGCTAAGGTGGTAACATATGAACAAAAAAAGATCGGCATTAGATCAGCTGGAATTAAATTTTGATAACGGTTACATTTATATGGGGAAGTCCCGCTCGATGATTGTGGCGACAAATGCGCTCGGATTATTGCGCAGAGATTTAATTCGCGACATGGGATTTGAACGGATGAAAGGTTTTTTGTTTCGGTATGGATGGAATCTAGGTAGACAAGACGCGAAAGAATTGATGAATCATGCAAACTGTACAGTAGAGGAGTACATTCAAGATGGCCCAAAGCTGCATACGATGAAAGGTCATGTGAAAGCGAGATGTACTTTTTTAGAAGTCAGAAGGGAAAATGGAAAATATCAAGTCAGAATGGAAGGATATTGGTGTCATTCCTATGAAGCAGAAGAACATGTGCGCCATTTTGAGACATCATCCATCCCAGTTTGCTTTACCCTTTCTGGTTATGCCAGCGGTTTCGTTTCAGAAATTGTCGGAGAAAAGACGATTTTCAAAGAAATTGCTTGTCAAGGTATGGGAAAAGAAGAATGCCATTGGATCGGCCAAACGGTGGATCGATAGGGAGAAGAAGCGGAACAAGAGCTGTGCTATCTTGAAGAGTCCCCAATCGTAGAAGAGCTGGCGGCAACATACGAAAAACTTTTAGAAGAACGGAATAATTTAAAATTTGTGACGGATGTTCATAAGAAGCTCACTGAGGAAATCATTAAAGGAAACAATTTAGACTCCGTAGTTCGTCAAGTGTTTCAATCGACGAATATCCCAGTTTTAATTGAGAACCTGCACCTTCATCCGATGGCCTATGCTGGGATTACTTCCAATGAATTAGAACAATATAAAAACGAACTTATTGACTATGTAGGAAAAAATCCTTTTTGCCAGCCTCAAGCCATCGTCACATCAACACAACTTCTTCATTTGCGCCATCATGATCGCCTGATGACACCAATATTTTTGCAAAACAAAATTGTAGGATATTGTTCGTTTGTTTATCGCGATTTGCATCAATATAACGCCTCAATTTCTCCTATGATTTTAGAGCGGCTGGCCTCTGTCAGCTCGGTATGCTTGCTCAATGAAAAAGCAAAGCTAGAATCGTATGAACGGATTAAAGGATTTTTTTTAGAGGAAATCATTAATGCGGGACAACAAAGCAATGATCACGACTTAATCATGAAAGCTAGTTTAATAGGAGTGGATTTATCCAAGCCTTTTTATATCTGTGTGCTGGATTGCCGGTTTCAAGAAGATGATTTATCGAAAGAGCTGGAAATGCAAAAAGAAGTTTTAAGTTTTCTTTCCGCTTACGACAAAGATCAAAAACAAAACATGTTGATTGGCCAGCGTGCAAAACATCTTATTTTGCTGGTAACAGAAGATCAAGTTGCCAAAACAGGTATACAAACATGGCTGTCAAAAATCGTTGATTTACTATCTTCACAATTCTCTACTATTAAATTTTACGGGGGAATCAGCTCCAAAGTAAACAATGTGTCAAATGCCGGGGAAGCATATAAAGAAGCACTTACAGCGGTCAGGGTATCATCGAAGCACCAACAAATCATTTCGTTTGAATCGTTAGGGGTTGTTGGTGTGCTGATTAATGAAAAGAATGAACAAGAGGTAAAAAAAATGGCCAAAGCTTGCCTTGGAAACTTAAAACTGGATGATCCAAAAAATATCGAGTTCTTGCGAACATTGTACATCTTTCTAGTCAATGGAGGCAATTTGGAACAGACAGCGGCAGATTTGGCGTTATCCATCAGCGGATTGCGTTACAGGGTGAGCAAAATCGAAAGCATTATTCAGCAGGAACTGCGAAATCCTATGATTCATCATCAACTTCTTTTATCGATCCAGTCATTAATGATGATTGGAGAGATCGATATCGGCATTAAATAATGAAGGCACTAAAGGTACGGACATTTTCCTGCATGGGAATGGCACCGGTTGTGCTTTTGTATTCATAATAAAAGTTTCATATGGAAATTCTAAAATTTGCAGGAATCAAGTGCAAATTTTGAGTTAAATTCCATTTGGTATCCCCTACTCAGGTAGACAAAAAAAACAGATGCATTTCATATGATGTGTAAAGAGTCTGCCTGGGATGGGGGTTTTTAATGGCAAAGAAAAAACAAAACCTCAAATCAGGAACCTTTCATTTGAAGGAAAAGATTAAAGACACTTATATGAAGCACACCCCGAAACGATCGAACAGGTTCTCATTTTTTTAGCCTTAGCCGCTTTAAAAAATGCCTGTCCTGCGATCGAATCATTGTCCCGGCATAGTATTCCCTATTTTCATTGTTTTACTTGACAGAATATATGCACGACTAGATCTTTGTTAAATGAAAAATAAATAAAGAAAACTGGCGATTTGCCAGTTTAAAGTTCCGGATCCATCTCTGAAAGACAAGGCGCATATAAGATGTTTTTACAATTTAATCAATTCGGCAGTAGGAAACGGGGCAATTTTCACAATTGATTTCATCTTTTAAATATTGAAGATCATGAATGGTGATTTTTTTATTTTGAAAAGAAATTACGCCTTTTTTCCGCAAATTGCTCAACATTCGATTGATGCTTTCTCTAGTCGCTCCGCAAAAATTCGCAAGCTCCTGATTGGTCATGTCGATATTGATGAGAATGCCATTTTCAGTTTCTACTCCATAGGTGTTCGCCATTCGTATGAGTGTGGAGTATAAGGCACCTTTCTTCCCGTTTAAAATCAAATCGCGGAATTTTGTTTGAGTAATTTGATATTGCTCGCTCATCCATTTTAGGAACGAAAGGCTAAGATGCGGATTTTCAAACAGTTTGCATTCTAATCGTTCTTTTTTTATGAAATAAATAGAACTGTTTTCCAAAACTTTTGCGTTAAATATGTGCTTCGGGTCATTTGAAAAAATAGAAAATTCACCAATAAGGTCGCCTTTTTTGCAGATCTTTAGCGCCAATTCTCTTCCATCTGAAGTTGTTTTGCTTATTTGCACCAAGCCGGATTGGATGCAATATAATTCATGAACCTCCATGCCTTCTTGAAAAAGATATGTCCCTTCCCTCACGTTTATGATTCCGTCGAAATATTCATGCAAAGCACTCAATGGATCGGTTAAGAATGGATCCGCCACTTGTTTGACCATTATAAAACCTCCTTTCAAGAAGGAAACCATCTATATACCAATATTTTACCAGAACCTAGGAATCTTGATTGTGAAAAAATGGTGAATTGTGATGTAAAGCACATTTTTTTATGAATAAAAATTAGGTGATTACAAAAAAATAAAATGAATTTAAATGATAAGGAGGGAAAAAGAGTGCCGCAACGCATTCAATCGTATGTAAATCAAGCGCAGCAAGCATTGCAGCAGATTCAACAAATTGCCAAAGTACTGAAACAGCAAGAACAGCAAAACGCTAATCAAGCATTTAGCTCAAATCAATTTACAGCACAACAGACACAAGCATTTGGACAAAAGGAACAAAATGCGGTGCAAAATTTGCAGCAAATTGAAAATTTGGCTCAGTCGCTTCATAGTCAAGCACAGCAGCTGCAAAATTATCAACCGAAAAACCAGTATCAAGCAGTATACCAAGCTCAACAACCGCAAAATCAATATCAAAGTCAAGCATCCGGCTTCAGCTTCAATCCGTTAAGCGGACAAGCGAGCCAAACGAACATCAATGAAGTGCGCCAGCAAAATCAGCAATCAGCACAGCAAATACCGAACCAGTATCAATCGCAGCAATCATCCGGCTTCAGCTTTAATCCGTTAAGCGGACAAGCGAGCCAAACGAACATCAATGAAGTGCGCCAGCAAAATCAGCAATCAGCACAGCAAATACCGAATCAGTATCAATCGCAGCAATCATCCGGCTTCAGCTTCAATCCGTTAAGCGGACAAGCAAGCCAAACGAATGTCAATGAAGTGCGCCAGCAAAACCAGCAATCAGCACAGCAAATACCGAACCAATATCAAACGCAGCAATCATCCGGCTTCAGCTTCAATCCGTTAAGCGGACAAGCGAACCAAACAAACGTTAATGAAGTGCGTCAGCAAAATCAGCAATCAGCACAGCAAACCCAAACTCCGTTTTAAAAAAACGCGGCAAGCAGGAGCAAATTAGAGCTAAACAACATGCGGACAAAATGATAACCAAAGAGTTAATAACCTGTAAAAGACCGTAGAATGTATTTCTGCGGTCTTTTCATCATGTTAAGGGAAGTTTTTCAAAATATTTGTAAGAAATTCAAAAAATGTGAAACTTCATTCTTATCAATCTCGTAAAATAAATTGAAAATAATCATTATAATGGAGGAGATGACTTTAATGAGTGAGCAACTGAACATTCAGCATTCAAATGAAAAAGTGGATAAACCGTCGTTGTTAGGGATTGTGACAAGTCCGATTGAGACGCTTGAGCGGATCAAACAACAGCCAAAAGTATTGCTTCCATTAATTATTGTCATTATTATTTCATCTTTGGCAGCTTACCTTTCAGTGTTATCAGTCGACTATAGCATCGTGGAAGAGGAATTAGGTGCAGAAGGAGCAGCTTACGTCGGCGCATTTACAACAGTCGGTGCACTTGTGTCTGGTATCATTGGCGGACTTATTACACTATTGATTTCGGCACTCATTCTTTTTGCCATTGTAAAAATTGCCGGAAAACAAATTCGTTTTAAACAAATGTTTTCAATGACCGTTTTTATTTCTCTTGTTACTTCAATAGGAACACTGTTAAATGCGATTATTTTATATTTTGTCGGTGGAGGAGACATCACTAATCAAGTATTTACTAGTTTAAACAGTATTGTAGGAGCTGAAGGGGCGCTTGGATCATTTTTGTCATCTATCGAAATTTTTGGAATTTGGGGAACAATATTGACCGCTTTTGGGCTTCATCATGTAGGTCAACTGTCAAAAGGTGCATCATGGACTATTTCAATCGTTTTATTCATTCTTGGTAGTCTGCTATTGACATTATCTGGAGCAACACAATCATTAGTGGGGGCATAGTAATAGTATGAGAAAGAAAGTTTTGATCGGTGTAGGAGTAGCAGTTATCATCGCTTTATTTGTTGGGATCAGTATTTTTCGTGCTGCATCGAAGGAAAATCCGACTGTAGAAACAGTCAAATTGGAGCAAAAAGAAATTACCGGGAATGTTATGATTCCCGGTACTCTTCAATTAATGAATGAACAAAAAATTTATTATGATGCTGAAAGAGGAAAGATCAAAAAAATCCTTGTCAAAGAAGGGGACAAAATAAAAAAAGGAGCACCTCTCGTCATTTATGAAAACGAACAATTAGAGCTTGAAAAGGAACAGGCCAAGCTTTCGATTGAACAAAGCTATATCAAACTAGATCAAATCAATGAGCAGTTGGATGATCTGAAGAAAAAAGAAGAAGAATTGAAGAAACAAGTCGGTAAAGAAGAAGCAGAAAAGCAAATAGAAAATGAAAAAAATCAGCTGCAAATGGATAAAAAGATGACAAATCTTGAGCTTAAACAACAGAAGATTCAAAAGGAAACAGTAGAAAAGAAAATTTCAGAACTTGAAGTAAAAAGCGAAGTTGATGGAATTGTGATTACCGTAGATGAAGATGCATCAGTAGCAATGGGCGAAAATGTGAAACCGCTCATACATATTGGCAGTTTAAACAAAATGAAAGTGGAAGGGGTCATTTCTGAATACGATTCTTTAAAAATTAAAGAAGGTCAGTCTGTAGTTTTAAAATCTGATGTTGTACCTGATGCAAAATGGAAAGGGAAAGTATTGAAAATTGGCATTTTGCCTCAACAAAGCAGTGAGATGACAGAAACAGGAAATGAGGCTGTCCAGTATCCAGTGGAAGTTCTTGTCGAAGATCAGAACATCCCTGTGAAACCTGGCTTTAAATTGATTATGGAAATTGAAACGGAAAGAAAAAAAGCGAATGTTATTCCTCTTACCGCTGTTCAACAAGATGATGATCAACAATATGTTTATGTAGTGAAAAACGGAATAATAACAAGAAAAGAAATTAAAACCGGTACTTCAACCGATGAATATATTGAGGTAACGAGCGGTTTAACAAAGGATGACGAAATTGTTCGTGAGCCATCTGATGAAATTAAAGCCGGTGTGGAAGTGACAATCAAATGATCAAGCTGGAAGATGTGACGAAATCTTATAGAAACGGTAAAGAAACGATGGATGTGCTCAAAAGCATCAATCTAGAAATTCGGCAGGGGGAATTTGTGGCCATTATGGGGCCATCCGGTTCCGGAAAATCAACTCTCATGAATATTATTGGCTGTTTGGACCGGCCGACATCAGGAGCTTACTATTTTGAAGGTAAAGATATTTCGTCCCTTAATGACCAAGAACTTGCGAAAATACGTAACAAGAAAATCGGTTTTGTTTTTCAGCAGTTTCATCTCCTGCCTCGGTTGAGCGCCTTAAAAAATGTTGAACTGCCAATGATATACGCCGGTATTGGAAAAAAACAGCGGGATGAACTCGCTAAACAGGCTTTAATAAAGGTGGGGCTTGGCGATAGAATTCAGCATATGCCAAACGAATTATCGGGAGGCCAAAAACAACGGGTGGCAATAGCTCGAGCCATTGTGAATAATCCAAAGCTCATATTGGCAGATGAACCGACTGGAGCATTGGATACGAAAACAAGCGAAGCAATTATGGAACAATTTACAATGTTAAATAAAGAAGGGACAACCATCATTGTCGTAACGCATGAACATGAAGTGGCTCAATTTGCTAAGCGTACGATTGTAGTAAGAGATGGAGAAATTTTACAAGAAGATTTGGGACGGGGGAGCACATTATGAATTTGATGGAAAATTTTCGGATGGCGTTTTCCTCCATCCTTGCCCATAAGCTCCGTTCAATTTTGACAATGCTAGGAATAATTATCGGAGTCGGATCTGTTATTCTAGTTGTAGCAATCGGCCAAGGGGGCGAACAAGCCTTAAAAGCCCAAATTGCAGGCAGCAGCAATACGATAGAAGTGTATTATCAACCAAGTGAAGAAGAGTTGAAAGCAAATCCGAACGCAATGCTAGTGGATCCGTTTACACAAGAAGATGTTGAAGCGCTGAAGGGGATTCCTGAAGTCAAACAGGTTGTTGCTTCCACGACAAGTTCTTATCAAACAAGGTATAGAGAAGAAACAATCGATGCCACGGTTTATGGGATCAATGCGGCATATATGGATGTCAATCAATTAAACATTCATAAAGGCCGCCTGTTTACGGAAGCGGATTTTTTAGGCGGCAGGCGTGTTGCGATTATTAGCGACCAACTAGCAAAAGATTTATTTAAAAGTCAAAATCCGATTGGCGAGGTCGTTTGGGTATCGAATCAGCCGTTTGAAATTATCGGCATACTTGAAAAACCGACAGGAATTTTTGCCTTTGGCATGTCGGAAATTTACACTCCATGGACGGCCTATCGAAATGCTTTCGGCCAAACGAATTATACGCAAGTAACGCTTGAAGCAGTTAGTGCAGACGAAATCAAAGCTGCAGGGGAAAAAGCTGAGCAATTGCTAAACGACATGCATCAAACAGAAGATTCGTATCAAGTGGTGAATTTTGAAGAAATTGCAGAATCCATCGGCCAAATTACCCGTATTATGACCATGATTATCGGAAGCATAGCCGGAATTTCCCTCGTAGTTGGCGGCATCGGTGTCATGAACATCATGCTCGTCTCCGTCACCGAGAGAACGAGGGAAATCGGGATCCGTAAAGCGCTAGGGGCAACAAGAAGCCAAATTTTGCTGCAATTTTTAATTGAATCGATGACATTAACATTAATTGGGGGAACTTTAGGGATTTTATTAGGTGCAGGAATTGCATCCATTATTTCCATTTTTGCCGGTTGGCCATCATTAGTATCATGGCAGGTTGTCGTCGGCGGACTGTTGTTCTCCATGTTTATTGGGATTCTCTTTGGACTATTGCCGGCAAACAAGGCGGCAAGATTGGATCCAATCGAATCGTTAAGATATGAGTGATACAGAAAGCTGCTGGCTCTGCCTTCCATAGGCGAGAAAAATTCATGCTAATACAAACTGTTTTTTAAACAAAACAAAAAAGGTGTCCAACTTTATTGGACACCTATTCTTTTGAAAACATAGATACACGATGGTGCCATCGGATACTGAAAATCAATCCGATCGCCATCATGCTGCCAATAAGGGAGCTTCCTCCATAGCTGATAAAAGGAAGCGGTATACCTGTAATCGGCAGAAGGCCAATCGTCATGCCGACATTTTGAAATACATGGAAGACAAACAAGCTGATGACGCCAGTACAAAGATAGCTGTTAAACGGTTCAGTTGTTTCAATTGACACTTTAATGATGTGATAGATTAATAAGAAAAATAAACTAATGACAATACTAGTGCCGATAAATCCAAATTGCTCCCCAATCACACTGAATATAAAGTCGGTGTGGTTTTCAGGGATATATACTTGTCCATGCCCAACCCCTTTTCCGAAAATTTGTCCAGATCCGATAGCTTTTAGAGAATTGAGCAAATGATAGCCTTCAGCGCTTTTATATCCTTCGGGATTTAACCATGCATAAATCCGGCCGAACTGATATTGCTTGACACCTAAATATTTGGCAAGAAATTCAGGCATTCGCAATACAAGATAAAAAATTGTTGCAGCAAAGAGGGTTACGATGAGAAACCCTAATGTAAGAATCCGCCAAGATATACCTGAAACAAGAATAAGGCCGGCTAAAATGGCAAACATGACAAGCGCAGTCCCAAAGTCAGGCTGCAGTATAACGAACAATACCGGTACTGCTGTCGTCACACCCATTTTACATAACAAAATGAGATCGGTTTGAATGGTTCGATGCAAATACTTTTGATGATGCTTGCAAATAATATGGCTCAAAGCAATGATTAAGAAAACTTTCATGATTTCTGAAGGTTGAAACGAAAAACCGGGAAGAGTAAACCATGCTTTAGCGCCATTTATTTCTTTAGCAATTTTTGCCGGTGAAATCATTAACAAAAATAGAAGAAATATCCCAAAACCGTATAAATACCATGTCATTTTTTGAATTTGTTCTGAATCGAACAGCATGACAACTCCGGCAATAAGACAGCTGGCTGCATAGAAGGCAATTTGCTTAAAAATAAAGTTTACCGCATATTGCCCTGAAGTCATTTGCGCTCCGTAAATGGCCACGCAGCTCGCGCAAAATAGTAGAAATATAATAAATGCTAATTGATAATCAAACCGCGATTGCGCCTTTTTGTTAGAATCCATGAAGCCCACCAACTTTATGAAAATGATTTTTTTAGAAGAGTAGAATTTCCTTATGTTAGACGAATGGTAAAAGCGAAAGGTTTCAAGCGCAAGTACGTTTATTATAGTAGCACACTTTCATTTGTTTGCACACATTTTATTCATCTATTTAAGATACCTTTGCTTCATTATTTCGTCTAATCCATAAACTGTCATTAACTGGAGATGATGAAAATGAAGAAAGTCTTGATTGGTTTGTTGCTGCTCTTCTTGGTCGCCTGCAGCAATTCAGAACAAAAATCATCCGTAGAAAGTGCTAAAATGGATCAGACCATGATAGAGAAAAAAATTGAAAAAAAAGGAGAAATGGAAACAGTTGAAGCGAAATCAGCTGCCAGCACATACTCAAACGAACGAAAAGTTATGTACACTGCGAATATAACGGCAGAAGTGGTAAGCTATGATGAAACGATTGCAAACTTAACAAAGAAGGCCGAAAGCAGAGGGGGCTATATCATTCAATCAAATGCAGTGGAACAGGATGGAAAGATCGAGGCATATGTAACGTTCCGCATTCCTCAAAATGAACTTCAACGATTTATAGAGGAAGTGAAAAAGGCAAGCAAATCAGTCAAATCGGAGCAAATGACTGGTGAAGATCAAACAGAAGAATATGTCGATTTAAACTCTCGATTGAAATCGAAGCAAGCGGTTGAAGCTCGGCTCCTTAAATTTATGGAATCGGCTGAGAAAACAGAAGACTTGTTGAAAATTTCGGAAGATTTGGCAGCTGTCCAAGAAGAAATCGAACAATTAAAGGGCAGAATAAAATATATTGAAAATAGAACAGACTATGCAACAGTTGAACTGCAATTAACAGAAATAAAATCTCATGAAAATTTTTCAAAGGATTTTAATACGTGGGAAAAAACGAAAGAACAATTTTTGACAAGCATTCATTGGATTGTTCAGGCGGCATCTTGGATTGTTGTGCTCGTTGTAGGGAATTTACCAATTGTTTTATTGGCGCTTATTATATTTTTCTTCGTCTATCGAACATTTAAAAAGAAACAGGAGAAGACTGAGTAATCTTTTTTACTTATGGATCGAGCTGTTAAAATGATGAAGACCGCACAATTTATTAATGAAATTGTGCGGTCTTTTTCAATTTGAATTTTTTAACTCCGTCTTCAAAGAAGCTTGCGAGCCAAGGCATGTTTTTTTAGGGGTATCTTTAATTCGTTTTTTCGCATAATAGAGGCCCTCATTATTGTTTTAGAAACGTTGATATATTGAGGATTTCGCTTTCCGGAAAGCCCTGGAAATACCGATTGCAGCGCTTTTGCTTTCGTCATCGTTTGTTTATTATGGGCAGTTTCGGACTTCACGTACTAAAAATGTGAAGTCTCTTTGTTATGAATTCGCTGCGTTTATTCTGCATTTAATTAACTAAGTAGTATAAAATATATCCGCAAATGATCGATAAAAAAAGATGCTGAAGAAACCGCTGCAAACGATGTTCAAAAAATGTTTTTATTTGTAGAGCCGGCTTAGTTTTTTCTGCGTTCACCATGTTCACCTCTCATTTGTACAAATATATGCGAATTAGAAGGTTAAAATGAATAAACACCTTCAAATGATTGGAATGATAATTATTCAGCTTGACGATTTTGTTTTTTGGGAGAAGGATGATAGGAAGAATTCAGTTATTTAGGAGGACAAATGGATTAATAAACGTAGAATTATAGCAGACAAAAGAAGCTGTAAAAAGAATGAGTTTGGACGGCTTTAAAACATGTTGAAAAAATCGATCTTACTGCCTTAAGAAAAAATAGTGCGGGAAAGTAATGATGTTGATTCGGTCATTCATCTTCTAAACAAATGAAGTAGGGGGCAGAGTAAAAAAACTAGAGCGAAAAAAATTTCGCTCCTGACGTTCCCCCTCATTGTATCTACTAAATTTTTGTAAAAAGCAGCTTTCCGCCAAGAACTGCAAATAAAATAGATTTGCCGTAATGAATAGCAGAAACTGTTTTTTTAGATTGAAACAGAATTTTTATTTTGCCAGCTAATGCTGAAAATAAGGAAAACAATACCAATGCCTGTACAATGAAAATAAGACCTAGCACAAACATGTCGAGCTGAACATGGCCGCTGTTTGTTGATACAAACTGCGGCAAGAAAGCTAAAAAGAACAATGACACCTTCGGATTTAACAGGTTCATCAAGATGCCTCTTTTATATAAAGAAAAGAGTGAAAGACTTTTTACATTTGCTATTTTACCGGAAACTGCTGATTTCCCTTCCTTATAAGATTCCCATGCTAAATATAACAGATAGATCGCACCGACAGATTTAATAGCTGTAAAAATAACAGTAGATTGATAGAGTATGGCTGACAGTCCGAGAGATGCGATTAAAGTATGTCCGATAAGTCCGGTGCAAAGTCCGAGAGAAGTGATGAACCCCGCTCGAAAGCCGTAAGACATGCTTTGTGCAATGACAAATAAATTATCGGGTCCTGGTGCAACGGTTAATAAAATAGAAGCTGCAAGAAAACTTAAAATGATGGACAATTCCATTTTTTACGTTCTCCTTTTCGCATAGTGGATCATTATAAAGTTTGGCTGTTTTTTTCTTTGAATAAGAATGAAAAGGGCAAAGTCAAATGACCGCCCATTAGCATGATAAAGTACGATTCGATTCAAAGAAGACAAATACTATGATGATGTTGATGCAGCAAATAAGCAAAACGAGAAATATAGAGCTTTTACTGACTTGCCTGAAACAAACGTCAAGGATGTACGGTACAGTTTCAGATAAGTGTTGTGCAATATTTAAGCAAGGCTTTCATGAGAAACGATCAGCCGGTCCTTTTTTAAAACGCCCAATTTCCTTTTCGGAAGATTGGTTCACGTGTGCCGTCCGGAAGAATGCCGTCGATGTCCATTTCTGCACTTCCGATCATAAAATCAACATGTGTAATGCTTGTGTTGAGACCATGCTGTTTCAATTCATCCTCTGTCATCGTTTTTCCGCCTTCTAAGCAAAACGCATAGGCACTGCCGATCGCTAAATGGTTTGAAGCATTTTCGTCAAACAACGTGTTATAAAATAAAAGATTTGACTTTGAGATCGGTGAGTTATGAGGTACTAAAGCAATTTCACCTAAATAATGAGAGCCTTCATCTGTTTCGACTAATTGCTTCAAAATTTCTTTGCCTTTTTCGGCTGTTACATTTGTAATGCGTCCTTGTTCAAATGTGATGACAAAATTTTCGATTAAATTTCCGCCGTAGCTTAACGGTTTTGTGCTAGTCACATAACCATTTACCCCATCTTTTTTCGGAGCTGTGAACACTTCTTCTGTAGGCATGTTTGCCATGAAAGAAACGCCTTTTTCATTAACGCTTCCTGCTCCCACCCATAGGTGCTTTTCAGGCAGTTCAATAGTTAAATCCGTTCCAGGAGCTTGATAATGGAGCTTTCTATATTTTTTCGCATTTAAATAATCGACTTTTTGATGAAGGTTTTCATTATGTTTTTTCCATGCAGAAACCGGATCTTCCTCATTAATACGTGTTGCTTGAAAAATAGCATTCCATAATTTTTCAACTCGAAGCGATTTTTCTTCATTTGGAAAAACTTTCTCCGCCCATTCTTCGCTTGCGGCAGCGATAACCGTCCAGCTGACTTTATCCGATTGTATGTATCTGCGAAACGTATTTAAAGCCGTTCCAGACGCTTTCTGGAAATTAGCGATTCTCTCAGGCTGAATGCCTTTTAATAAATCAGGGCTTTGGGACACAATAGAAATAAAAGCTGCATTTCTTTCTGCTAGGGCAGTTCTTTCGAGAGACTTCCATTCAGGATATTCTAAAAACACGTCATCAGGAGCCTTTTCATATTTTAATCTTGTTAAAACATCATCTTGCCAGTCGATATGAATATTCCTTGCACCAACCTCATAAGCTTTTTCCGCAATAAATCGGACGAGTTCTTTTGCATCTATGCTTGCAGAAATGAACAATTCTTGTCCTTTTTGAACATTGACTCCGACCTTGACGGCAAGTTCTGCATATTTTTCAAGCTGCTGTTTGAAAGTTGTCATCATCATTCTCCTTTATTTCCTACATATTTTTTTCTGTATTTTACCAAAAAAATTAAAATAAAACCAATTGGATTGCTTAACGAAAATGAATAATAGAGCTACAATAGAGATAGAAAAGAAAGAAAAAGAAACAGGTGTGTGAAGAATATGAATTTTTTAGATGAAATGGTTATTGTCAACAAATCGCATCGAGAATTAAGAGAAAAAGCCGAAAAACTTGCGGAGAAGTTCGCGGAGCGAGCAGCGAAAAATGATCAGGAATCTTCGTTTCCATTTGAAAACTTTTCAGATTTAAAAACGGAAGGATTTCTGAAATTAACTGTGCCAAAAAAATATGGAGGAAATGAAATTTCTTTATATGAATTTCTGCTTGTGCAAGAAAAAATTGCAGAAGGAGATGGCGCAACAGGTTTATCGTTAGGGTGGCATAATGGAATCGTAATGGATTTATCCGAATCAAAAAAATGGGATGAACGCACGTTTGAGCGCATTTGCGAAGAAATTGTCGCTGAAGGAAAATTAATCAATAGCTGTGCATCAGAACCGGCTGCCGGAAGTCCTGCAAGAGGCGGAAAACCAAAAACAACGGCAAGAAAAGAAGGAAGCAGCTGGATTATTAATGGCCATAAATCGTTCACATCACTGGCCCCGATTCTAGATTATTTTATTGTAACCGCAACAATTGAAGAAACAGGTGAGGTTGGCGAATATTTAGTCCCAAAAGGAGCAGAGGGGCTTTCCATAAAAGAAACATGGGATACAATCGGCATGCGCTCGACAAGAAGCGACGATTTATTACTGCACAACGTAAAGGTCGAAAAAGACGCTCTCGTTTCGATCAGACAAGCTACATTCAGTCCTTCCACTCCGAAAGGATGGCTTTTACATATTCCTGCCTGCTACCTCGGGATCGCTATCGCCGCAAGAAACTTTGCTGTCAAATATGCAAAAGAGTATCAACCTGCCAGTCTTTCTCATCCAATTTCAGAACTTTCGGAAGTGCGGCGAAAAACAGCTGAAATGGATCTGGAGCTTACAAGCGCACGGCATTTTATGTACAGTGTGGCGAAAAAATGGGATGAACAGCCGCATTTACACGAACAAATGGGGCATGAGCTGGCTGCCGTAAAATATGTTGCCACAAACAGTGCGATCAAAGTCGTTGACCTAGCCATGCGAATTGCAGGCGGACAAAGCTTAAGAAAAGAATACCCATTGGAGCGCTACTATCGGGATGTCAGATGCGGTCTTCATAATCCTCCAGCAGATGATATAACGTTAAAAATTTTCGGTGACCGTGCTTTTCAAGAATAAAAGAACACAAAAGGCGTTTTCTCAGGCTGAAAAGTTGATGGACAGCCGAAAAACGCCTTTTATTATTTCTGTGTTCATTCGTTCCTTAGTACAAATAAAAGCTTTCATTTATTACATTTGAACAAAAAATTGTTCATTGGTTTTAACTTCATTCAATCTTTTTTTATTGTCAAAACAACTTTGTCTTTTGTTTCACATCAATTGAAAAGTAGCTGCTGTCTTGTAAAAATGTTAAGATGTCCATTCTTTCAGCTTTTGATCGGAAGGTAAAAGCATGGAGAGCATGCCGATAAATGGAAGAAAGCCGCACGCGATCATAACTGGCTTTAAGCCGAATAAGTCCGCGAGAGCACCGAGCACGACTGATCCTAAAGCGCCTAAACCGAAGGCAAGACCGACCATTAAGCCTGATGCAGTTCCGATTTTTCCAGGCATTAGCTCTTGTGCGTATACGACAACTACAGAAAAACTTGACAAAATAATAAAGCCGTTAATGAGCATTATTGGAATTGCCCAAAATTCATTCACATAAGGCAAAATGACCGCCAGCGGAGCTGATCCAAGCATTGAGAAAGCAATGATATTCCGTCTTCCGAAACGATCTGAAAGCGGCCCTCCTAAAAATGTTCCGATTGCACCTGCTGCTAAAAATATAAAAATATATAGCTGTGTTTTGCTGATGGAAAGTCCATGTTCATGAATTAAATAAAAAGGGTAAAAATTAGTGATTGCTGCATGATACCATGAACGAGCAAAAACTAAGAAGATGAGCAGCATAAGTCCAATTTTCACTTGCTTTTTTCGAGCGGCAGGAACTTGCACAACGGCTTTTTTTGCGCTTGTTTTTTTTCGGCTGTCGAGCTTTTCCTTATACCAATTTGCAATGTATAGAAGGACGATGACGGCCATGCCGGCAATTAAAGTAAACCAAATCGCGCCAAATTGTCCCATAGGGACGAAAATAAGAGCTGTCATAATGGGAGCAAGAGATTGTCCGGCATTACCTCCAACTTGAAAAATGGATTGGGCGAGCCCTTTTCGTTCTCCCGCTGCTAAATGCACCACTCTTGAACCTTCCGGATGAAAAACGGCTGAACCGATTCCGACGAAAAATACCGAAACTAAAACAATCCAATAATTAGGTGCAAAAGCAAGTCCCAGCATGCCGAAAAACGTACACGTAAGCCCGATGGGCAGCAAATAAGGCATCGGTTTTTTATCTGTATAAAACCCGACAGCAGGCTGAAGCAAAGATGCCGTTAGCTGAAGGCTGAATGTAATGAATCCAAGCTGCATATATGTAAGATTCATTGATTTTTCCAATATAGGGAAAACTGCTGGAATAACAGCTTGAATCGAATCGTTTAGAAGATGAACAAATCCGATAATAAATAATATTCTGTATAATGTAATTTGACCCATATTCTGTTTTTGAACAGCTGCTTCCATTTTGGTTTCTCCTCTCATATTTATTCGTATGTCTAAATATTTTACTTGATTTTACAAAAATATGAAATAAAAAAGTTTAACGATTTACAGTAGTTTTATTATGTAAACTTAGTATATATAAAGGTCTGTCTAGAAAGTCAAATTTCCATTGAAAACAAAAAACTCATAAACATCGATATAACAACGTTTTCTAAAGCATGAAAGGGGGCATCAATAAGCCAAAAAAGACTCATTGGACAGCCCCCTAAAAGCGTGCAAATAGTATTTAATTTAAAGCTTCAGATAACGTTTCAAGATTGCGTTTCATAATGCTGAAGTAGTCTTCGTTATTGTTTAAATCTGTTTCCGAAACACTTTCTAAATTATGTAGCGTTAATGATTTGGCACCAATTTCTTGTTGGATGATTTTTGCTACTTTTTCAGATACATTTTGTTCAAAGATCACATGTTTTAAATGATGTTTTTTCGATAGTTCAATGATTTTGACAAGCTGCTTTTGACTAGGCTCATCTGTTGGAGATAATCCCGATATTGGAATTTGTTCAATATCGTAGCGGTCTTCCCAATAACCATAAGCAGCATGAGCTACAAGAATATATTTTGTTTTCGATTTTTTAATTGTTTCTTGAAATGATTGATCCAGTTCTTCAAGATCTTGTTTAAGTTGAGCGAAATTTTGTTCAAAATATTCTTTTTGATCAGGAGCCGCTTCCGTTAAAGCGTTCTTGATGTTTTCCGCAAGAGTAATGGCCCTATTTGGATCAAGCCATACATGAGGGTCAACATCTCCATGTGCATGATCGTGTTCCTCTTCGTTTTGGTTCCCATGTTCTTCTTCATGATCTGAATCTTCTTCATGATGTGAATGCTCTTCTTCTCCACTTTCATGGTCATGTTCATCTTCGGACGCACTTAATAATGGGATTCCTTCAGCTGCTTTTACAATTTTGACATTGCCGTCTTTCAGCGTTTTTTCTGCCTTATCGGCAAATCCTTCTATACCAGCTCCAGTATAGATAAATAAATCCGTTTTCGCAATTGCTTCCAAAGTTTTTAATGTAGGTTCATACGTGTGGGCTTCTACATTCGGCGGGTAAACACTTTCGACGTGAACGTATTTACCGCCGATTTTTTTAGTGAAATCTGTCAGTGGATAGATTGTTGTATAAATTTCAATTTCTTTTTGATTGTTTTTGTCCTCATTATGATTGTTCGTTTCGGAAGCATTGTTGTTATTTTGGCCGCAGCCGATAGGAAAGATTGCAAGCATTGCCATTAAAAATGCAAAAAAGACTTTTTTCATCGATTTGAACTCCTTTCAAAATATATGTGTACCCCGTTGTATTAAATCGTAATGATTTCGATTTAATTATATATAACATTTTCTAAATGGGCAAGGCTAGAAGCACTAAAAACAAAAATATCACAAACTATAACATTTTGTTATACCCCATGTTGAATAAGCATTTCACACCAATCCTTCTCACTGGTACCCTTTAATTAGGATATTAACAGAGGTGAACTTGAATGGTGGAAATGGTTTTGCTGCTCGCTCTTGGACTTTTGTCAGGCGCTTATGGGGTAATGGTGGGAGCAGGGGGAGGATTTGTGTTTGTTCCTGCTCTCTTATTGCTGTTGAAATTGCCTCCTGAAATTGCAGCTGGTACGGGTCTTGTTGTGGTTTTTCTCAATTCCATATCAGGGTCGATGAATTATATACGGCAAAAGCGTGTTCATTTTTCTATCAGTTGGCCGATCATCTTCGGCTCCATCCCGGGAACGTTTATCGGCACTTGGCTGTTGGGAATTATTTCACCCGACTTTTTTTATTGGATATTTGCCGCTGCTTTATTCATGCTCGGGATGTTTTTGCTTTTAAAAAAAGCTCCGGAAGAGCCGGAACATAGTATGAAAGCAGGTTTTTTCAATGAGGGCAGAAACCGTTTAAAAGCTGTTTTTTTATTCATCATCGGACTTTTGTTGGGAACTTTATCGAATTTTTTTGGAATTGGCGGCGGATGGTTGCTCGTTCCCATTTTAATTTATTTATTGAAGATTCGTCCTCACGACGCAACTGCGATTTCTCTTTTTGCATTATCGATCTATTCACTTGTTGGTGCGCTGAATCAAATTGCATTAGGGAATGTTAATTGGACGGCCTGCTTGTGGGGCGGTATAGGAGTGATGATCGGCTCTCAACTGGGAGCTATCTTATCAACAAAAGTGCCTGGAAAATGGATTTTGCAAATGTTGTCTTTTTTGCTGATAGGTGTTAGCATGAAGTTGTTTTTAAGTGTTTAAATTGTAAGGAAGTGATTCCGAATTGGATTTGGAAAGTTTAAAAATGTTTTGTCTTGTTGTTGAGGAAGGGAGCATCAGCCGTGCTGCAAAGCTTGTCTATGTGTCCCAGCCGGCTGTTACGAGAAAAATCCATCAACTAGAGGATTATTATGGAACCCCATTGTTTGACCGTTCGAACGGAAAAATGACTTTGACAAAAGCCGGCAAAATGTTATATCCGATTGCCAAAAATATTGTGGAAGAAATTCAACAATCAAAAGAAGCAGTAAAGGAAATAACCGGACACAAAGATTTTACACTAAGTGTCGGAGCGACGTTGACAATTGGGGAATATCTTTTGCCTAGTCTGCTCGGAAAATTTAAAAAAGAAGTGCCAGATGTAAAGCTTTCATTAGCGATTTCTAATACTCCGGGCATTATTGATCGGCTTGTTGACCGCAAAATTGATATCGGATTTGTAGAGGGAGTTGTAGAAAACAGCATTTTTCATGTAAAAAAGCTTGTCGATGACGAGCTTATTTTAGTATGCGGAAGAGAGCATCCTTTGAAGGAGAAAAAACAAATTGACATTGAAGAGCTGGCAAAAGAAAAAATGATCTGGAGAGAAAAAAATTCAGGAACCCGTCTCATTATCGAAAATACTTTAAAAAAATATGGGGTGTTAGATAAAATAAATTATTATATGGAGCTAGGAAGCACGCAGGCTGTAAAAGCTGCTATAGAATCCGGGCTGGGAATCGGCTTTTTGCCGAGGATTACGGTGTCAAGAGAGCTGAAATACGGCTACTTACATGAATTGAAAATAAAAGATGTGGAAATTAAACGGCATTTATCGATATTGTCTCGGACTGAACGGTTCCGCAAAGAAATTGTTGACGAATTTATTGATTTCATTTATAAAAAAATGGTAAGTTCAGGTTAAAATAATTGTTTTCACAATTAATAAAAAAGGATGAAAAAAGATGGCTTTGATATCCGAAATCGCTGATCTTTTGCAACAATCTGAACATGCTGTTGTATTTACTGGCGCAGGGATGTCCACTGCCAGCGGAATTCCGGATTATCGTTCAAAAACTGGTTTGTGGCGCAAAAAGGATCCGAGTAAATTGGCAAGCATTGAAGCGATGGAGACAAACCGTGATGAATTTATTCAATTTTATAAAGAACGCCTTCAATTATATAAAAGCAAATCTCCGAATGAAGGACACTACTTGCTGGCAAAATGGGAAAAGGAAGGGAAGATTCAATCGATTATTACTCAAAACATTGATGGGTTCCATCTCTTAGCAGGAAGCAAAAACGTAATTGAACTTCATGGAACACTTCAAACGTTTCACTGCCACAATTGCGGCCAACGCTTTCTAAATGATGTATACTTGAAAAATCAATATTATTGCGGCTGCGGAGGCTTTATTCGTCCTTCCATTACACTGTTCGGAGAGCTGCTTTCGGAAGATGCTTTTAGAGATGCGGAGCTTGAATGTGAAAAAGCAGACGTTATGATCGTGCTTGGTTCATCTTTAACAGTTCGGCCAGCGAACGAAATACCGTTTTTGGCAAAAAGGATGGGAGCAGTATTAGTGATTGTCAACCAAGAACAAACAGACTTCGATGAATGGGCTGATTTTGTTTTTCATAACGATATTTTACAAATTTTGAATGAATTGAATAATCGATTGAACAGGTGAAATGTTAAATGAGAAGGATTTGTGTCATACCTTGCGGAACAAAAAAAGTATGGGATAAAGAGCCCAGTGCAGGTGCTGTTTCCGCAGAAAAAGCGTATATAGGAGTTTTTCACCGCCTTTGCCAGGCGTATGCTAAAAAATTTTTCGATGAATGGGTGATTTTGTCTGCCAAGCATGGCTTTTTGCGGCCAAATGATTTTGTGCCTGGTCCTTACAATGTTTCCTTTAGCATGAAAAAGCATCCTGAATTAATTACAATCAACCAATTGAAGGAACAAGCGGTTGAAAAAAATTTGTTAGATGTAGATGATATTGTTCTTTTGGGAGGAAAGAAATTCCGTCCATATATAGAACAAGTGTTTACAAATAAGACAGCTTTTCATTATCCTCTTTCCGATTGCAAAGGAATAGGGTTTATGCAGCAAAAGTTGAAACAAGCGATTGATTTTGGCCAAGAAATACAAGAATAATGTCATTCAAGTTGTAATGGGGGAGTATTGATGAAAAAGGAGTTTGCCGTAATCGGGTTGGGGCGGTTCGGCGGAAGCATTTGCCGAACGTTATCGGAAGAAGGAGCAGAGGTGCTTGCCATTGATGTGGATGAGGATCGAGTAAACGAATTTGCCAATATTGTTTCACATGCTGTTGTAGCGGATACAACGGATGAAGCCGTATTAAAAAGCTTGGGAATCAGAAATTTTGATCATGTAATCGTAGCCATCGGCGACAATATTCAAGCGAGCATTTTGACAACCATTATGTTGAAAGAACTAGGAGTTAAGCATATAACGGTGAAGGCTCAAAACGACTATCATGAAAAGGTTTTGTCAAAAATAGGAGCAGATACAGTTGTTCACCCTGAACGGGATATGGGGCGGCGGCTTGCCCATAATCTTCTTTCGAACAATGTGTTGGACTATCTTGAGCTGTCGGAAGAGCACAGCATTGTTGAAATTGCTGCTAACCGCAACATTGCCGGCCATTCTCTCATCGAGCTCGATATTCGTGCGAAATACGGAATCAATATTGTTGCGATTAAACGAAATAACGAAATTATCGTATCGCCGCAAGCTACAGAAGTAATCAAGGCAGGAGATATTTTAATTGTCATCGGAGCTGACGTCGATATTGATCGGTTTGAAAAGAAAGTGCTAGGAGAATAATGAAAACTTATATACATTCGGAGCTTTAAATGTTTCATCCGCATGGGCAAAATCAAAATCTACTGAAGAATGAACTGAACTTATCCAGTCAAGTAAAAACAATCATTTGAAGCTTACATGGTAATTGAATGAGAAGCAGCTGTCTAGAATGCCTCAAGACAGTTCTTCTCATTCTTTTTTTGTTTGCCGGCTCAAAATCCTTCCTTATTGCAAGAATGTCGTTGTTTTTTCTGGCAATCGAATACATGTCTTCTTTAACTACAAATTGATTTCTTTATTATCTCCCTTTACTGCTGCCACTTGCAGCACCTGCTCCTGAAAAATTCTGATTATGACATTATCCAAGTCGAATTTTTTCATCAAATGTTTTTCAAATGATTGCGTATAAATTTATACAGTAGCGTTGCATAAAAAAATTTAATGTTTGTCAAGCTCAATAAAAATTCCAGTTATTTCATGTAACTGAATATTCAGACATACAATCTTTCTAAGCAAGCTTAAAAGGACAATGACGTCTTAATCGGCAGTCCATTTCCACAATTTGGTAATATATTACAGAAACATTGGATCATAAACTAAATCGTCTAGGTGTTCCACCTCCCCTTCTTCAAATTGGTACACGATGGTTTCAAAATCTTTTTCCCAATGGTATTTTTTCCGACCGTTGGACGTTCGAATTGGCTTTTTAAAAAGGGAGCGAACAAAACAGTCAAAACCTTTAAAAAGCAGATTCTGTAAAGTTCGCTTGATCTCTAATAAAGGACCATCGTGATTCACTTTTAATTGGAGCATGGCCTGTAAGCAATAGGTGATTAGGGCGATCCAAATTTGATTGTAAACGGCATTTTGACTTTTTCCATAAAATCTTTTTATCTTAAGGTGCTGTTTCATCCATTTAAAGAAGGTCTCTATCTTCCAGCGATATCGGTATAAATCTGCAATCTCTTCCGCAGAAAGATCAAAGCAATTGGTTATGATGATCACGGGATTCCCTTCGCTGTCGACCGTTTCGATCAATCGGAGAGGATGAGTCATTTTGGTATGATTACGGTCATTTCCTAAAATGACAATCTGATCCCTATAAATCAAACGTTCTGGATTGGGAATCCGTTCCGATAAAACTTCAATCTCTGCGTTCTTTTTAAGCCGGGTAATGAATCGCACCCCTTCTCGGCATAAGCGGTCGAACTGTTTGTAATCGACATACCCTCGATCAAACAAGTAAATCGCATTTGGATCGATTTCAATGAGTTCGTCCATCTGTGTGCGATCGGCATGTTTCGCGGGTAAGATAATCCCTTGATCCGGAACAGTGATATCCTTCGTTACAACAACCTTTAAATGGAGTCGAACACCAGCCTTTGTCTTACGAAAAGTTGCCCATGGATATTGGCTCAAACTCATGCTCATCGTGGTAGAATCAATGACCAGAAGACGACCAATGTTTCGGATGATCGGGGCATTTTTCATTTGCCCTTGGATCTTTAAGACCAGATATTTAAATACTTTTTCAAACAGTTGAGGGGATAATTGGCCTAATTTGCGAGAAAGTTGCGAAGTACTAATTGCATCAAATTCCAGATATGTCTGCAACTCTTCCTTGTCTTTCAAATGTTTGGCCAATTTTGTTAAGCTTTCCAATTCGTTTAACTGAGCGATGATACAAAGTTGTAAAAACTTATACGCCGTTAATTTTTTAATGTATTTGTCAACGTCAATCACATTAATTAGTTTTGAAAAAGTTATTGGATCGATCTCTTTAAATAGTTCATTTATTGTGGATTCTGTGGTATTCTTATCCATAATGGTTTCTCCTTATTCTTAGGATTTGGATAGGACTGCCAATCCTAATTATAAGGAGTTTTTTTATATCCAAAAAGATGAAATTTAACATAAAATTGGGCTTGACAAATTAAAATTAACTTAATGCAATGCTACTGAAATTTATATGATGGCACAAACGTACATAAAATGTCTTTCTGCTCTTCTATTAAACACTTGTATATTGGGGAAATTAACCACAAAACTTTTCGGTTTTTTCATTTACATGTTTTGACATCCGTCTTTCTCCTCTTCAAGCACTCACTTTTTCGTTTTTTATAAGAACTTTTAGCTGACGGCTGTCCGCTTTAAAACCATCTACCTAAAAAAGCAAGAGCGGCCGGACGCTGTATGTTATGAGCCGACAAAATAACAACTGGACATTTTTCCAAAATAAATCCCTCTTATGTTAAACAGTATGTTCCACTGTCAACACAAGAGGGATCGATCACAAGTTATTACTTAAATTTCCATTATAATTGGCAAGATCATCGGTCGGCGTTTCGTTTTTTCATATAAAAACGGAGCGAGTGTATCGGCGATTTCATTTTTGATTTCCGACCACTGCGTAGTTCTTCTTTCCAATACTTTATTTAAGTGCTTAGTAATCAGTTCTTGGGCATCTTTAATTAAGTCACTGGATTCTCTCATATAAACAAAGCCGCGCGATATAATGTCAGGGCCTGCAGCAATTTTGAACTCTTTCATATTGATGCTGACGACAACGATTACGAGTCCTTCTTCTGATAAAATTTTTCGGTCTCTTAACACAATGTTTCCAATGTCGCCAATTCCGCTTCCGTCAATATAAACGGATCCGGACGGAATTTTACCGGCAATGGATGCTTCGCGGTCGTTCATCGCCAGCACATCCCCGTTATCCATAATAAAACAGTTTTCCTTTGGAACTCCACAATCGACAGCTAGTTTCATATGCATGATCTGCATTCTATATTCTCCATGAATCGGCATAAAATATTTTGGCTTCATTAACCGCAGCATTAATTTTTGCTCTTCCTGTCCGCCGTGGCCAGATGTGTGGATGTCATTTAACGACCCGTGAATTACTTCCGCACCGGCGCGGAAAAGCAGATTGATCGTTCTTGAAACCGATAAAGTGTTCCCTGGGATGGGCGATGATGAGAAAACGACCGTATCGCCGGGAATAATTTGGATTTGCCGATGAGTTCCATTTGCAATTCGGGACAGAGCGGCCATTGGTTCACCTTGGCTTCCTGTACATAAAATCACGACCCGATGAGCGGGCAGACGGTTTATTTCATTTGCATCAACAAACGTATCTTTCGGGCAGCGAATATACCCGAGTTCTTGACCAATTTGGATAGCTGCTTCCATACTTCTTCCAAAAACAGCTATTTTTCGATTGTTTTTAACAGCTGCTTCAGTTACTTGCTGAAGTCGATGAATATTGGATGCAAATGTTGCAAAAATGATGCGGCCGCTTACTTTTCGGAAAATGTCGTGAATGCTTTCGCCGACCCGTCTTTCAGACATTGTAAATTCAGGAATTTCGCTGTTTGTGCTGTCCGATAAAAGACAGAGCACACCTTCTTTGCCGATTTCCGCCATTTTAGTTAAATTTGCAGGTTCCCCGACTGGAGTAAAATCAAACTTAAAATCTCCTGTATGAACGATATTTCCTGCGGGAGTTTTGACAACAATTCCATATGAATCTGGAATGCTGTGAGTTGTACGGAAAAAAGTTACGGCAGTTTTTCTGAACCGAATCACATCATCCTCCTGGATGATGTTTAGTTTAGCTTGTCTTAAAAGTCCATGCTCTTCAAGCTTATTGCGAATCAGTCCGATCGCCAGTTTACCGCCGTAGATTGGTACATTAATTTCCCGCAGCAAATAAGGTATACCGCCTATATGATCTTCATGACCATGTGTGATGAACAAGCCTTTAATTTTTTCTTGGTTTTTTACTAAGTACGTATAGTCCGGAATCACATAGTCAATCCCTAGAAGTTCGTCTTCTGGAAACTTAATTCCAGCATCAATTAAAATGATTTCATCTTGAAATTGCACACCGTACGTATTTTTTCCGATTTCACCCAATCCGCCGAGGGCGAATGCTGCTACTTGGTCTCTTTTTACAAATTTCATATACTATCATTTCTCCAATACAGAAAAATTTTCGCTTTGTTTTTCAAATTCATAAAACGGACCGCTGATCGGTTGAATATATTCTATGTTTATGGAGCGGCCTTTTAATTTTTCACGAACTTCTCTTTCTGATTCCGCTTCAACGAAAAATGTTTTCGTTCTTTCCCGAACAGGCGGTTCATTCGGGTTTTCCTGATAAAAAACTTTAAACATCATTTGCGTAATCTCTCCTTACTTTCCATGTTAAACTAGCTTTTATTATTATAGTCGATTCTGATGGCAAATCCAACCTTCATTGAAAATAACGAAAACCGGGCTAAAGCCGCCCGGTTTCTTTAAGCAATCGATTTTCTGCGAAGCAATTGCTTCCACTGTTTTTTAATTTTTTTCTTTAAACGTTTTAACATATCAACTCCTCCTTCATTAAGATGTCAAAGTCGAGTCCGATTGTATTTACTTATATTATATGCTATTTTTTTATTTTTTTTATGGCTAAACGTGGAAAAGCTCTATTGACATAAAGCGTTTGCATACTATACCGTTTTGTTTAGTGTAAATAAGGTTTCACGAAAGAGAAAAGGAGATTGAACATGGGGAAAAAATTTATTTTTTTTGATATAGACGGTACTTTATTGGATCATGATAAACATTTGCCGGAATCTACTCTTGACACGGTCTCCCGTTTGAAAAAAGCCGGACATCACGTCGCCATCTCAACCGGCCGCGGCCCTTTTATGTTTAAAAAGCTAAGAGAAGAGCTAGGAATCCATTCTTATGTCAGCTATAACGGACAGTATGTTGTGCATGAAGGAGAAGTCATTTATGAAAATCCTTTGAAGGTCGATGCGTTGGAGCAATTAATCGAAGCGACTGAAAATACTGATTACCCGCTTGTATTTTTGAGTGAAGAAGATATGAAAGCAAATGTGGAAGATCATCCGTTTATTCATGAAAGTTTGAAATCTTTGCACCTCTCGCATCCTGAGTGCAGACCTGATTATTTTCAAGAAAAACCTATTTACCAAGCGCTTTTGTTTTGCAAAGAAGGAGAAGAAGAACAGTTCAATATTTCTGAAGAGATAAAATTTGTCCGCTGGCACCAGCTTTCAACTGATGTTGTTCCAAAAAAAGGATCGAAAGCAGAAGGGATCAAAAAGATAATGGATATGCTTGGCGTTAGCCGTCAAGATGTGGTTGCTTTTGGAGACGGTTTGAATGATATAGAAATGATCTCGTTTGCTGGAACAGGCGTTGCTATGGGTAATGCTGTTTCGCATGTGAAAAAAGTAGCTGATTTTGTTACAAAGCCTGTTGATGAAGATGGAATATTTTATGCTGCAAAGCAATTGCAGTTGATATAAATCAGAAGTCAAAATCAAAAAAAGCCTTGCAAAGGCGATTTCAAATGGTAGTGTGCACAAAAAATTTCTCTTTATGAACAAAAAATCCCGAAAGAACTATTCGGGATTTTTTGCATGGATTTTCGTTTTGCTTCAAAATATTCCGCGGCTTGGATGCCGGGCGCTAACTTCTGGCTTCATCTGTCAATTGGAGTTGCATTTTCCGGTTCTTTAAAAGGATTCTCTTTATTGATCCGATCATAAAACATAATGCCGTTTAAATGATCTATTTCATGCTGAAACACAATAGCGACAAGACCTTTTAAACGAAGGTCGACTTCATTGCCTTCAAGGTCAACCCCTTTGACGCGGATGCGTGCATAACGCGGAACATATCCTGGAACCTCTCTGTCAACGGAAAGGCATCCTTCACCGCTTGTTAAATAACTTTGTTCCACCGAATGGCTTACAATTTTTGGATTGAACAGGCCGTACGAATATAATTTTCCTTTTTCATCCGTCACATGAACGGCAATCATTCGTTTTGATACATTAATTTGCGGGGCGGCAAGACCGATCCCAGGCCGCAATCCATATTTTTCTGCAATCTCTGGATCTTGACTGTTTTTTAAGTATTGAAGCATCTCCGCTAAAATTTTTTTCTCCTCTTCAGAAGCGGGCAATTCCACTTCCTTGGCAACTTGACGAAGAGTTGGATGTCCTTCCTTAATAATATCTTCCATTGTAATCATGGCTAATCACTCCTGAACCTATATCAACAAATTTCATTATACATAAATCTTTTAAAAGAAACAAAAAAGAATTGCCCGAAAATCGGACAATCATCAATTAATAGTTTAAGCAGACAGCGCCAACAATAATGAGCAAAATAAAAAGCACAGCGATCAATACAAATGTCCAGTTTGAAACTGGAAAATATCCGTATGATGGGTAATGATAAGACGGATTGGAATAATAATGCATCTCTTTCACCTCCACATAAGGACTCCATATCGCCTTATTTAGGTCAAATGTCTATATCATCGTATGATGAAGCAAAATAAAGGTATAGACGTTTGCCTAGAAGCCTTCCTTATTTATATAAATTCTTCTGTAATTTATATAGAGAAGCAACACGCTCTCCAGATAAATGATTCGCTTCCGTCTGTATCTGTAATAGTGATACAGAATTATCTGTTGTATTAGTACAGATTTAAAAGTAAAAATATTTCCAATTATCTTGAAAGCGTTTTATATATTGTTTTAAAAATAAACAAATTAATTGACGCATGTGAAAAAAGGGTGTACACTATGAAGTGAAATCGATGTGTATTACTATTTTAAATAAAAAAATTAATACAGTTTGTAAAGCGATCTTGCAATGTACTTGACGATTTTGGCAATTAAAGATCCGCAATGTGTGTCTCCATGAACAATTTGGGGTAATCTAGTTTTATGGATGAATTTAAAGGCTGAGAAAATGAAACGAAGAGGTGTGTTGAATGGCAAAAAAGGCGAAAAATGTTGTCGTTGACAGCGAAAAGCAATTTGATGCGATTCGCAAGGAATTCCAAACGTTCCAAATTTTAAACGAAAAAGGCGAAGTCGTGAATGAAGATGCGATGCCTTCCCTTTCTGATGAAGAATTAAAGGAATTAATGAGACGAATGGTATTTACCAGAGTGTTGGATCAGCGTTCAATTTCTTTAAATCGTCAAGGTCGTTTAGGTTTTTACGCACCGACTGCCGGACAAGAAGCATCACAAATTGCTTCTCATTTTGCCTTGGAAAAAGAGGACTTCATTCTCCCGGGCTATCGTGATATACCGCAGTTAGTTTGGCATGGATTGCCTTTGTATCAAGCATTTTTATATTCCCGCGGGCATTTTCATGGAAACCAAATGCCTGAAGACGTAAATGCTTTTTCACCGCAAATTATTATCGGCGCCCAATATGTGCAAGCTGCAGGGGTAGCATTAGGTTTGAAAAAACGCGGCAAAAAAGCAGTTGCTGTTACGTATACAGGAGATGGAGGAACGTCTCAAGGCGACTTTTACGAAGGAATAAACTTTGCTGGGGCATTTAAAGCACCTGCTATTTTCATCGTTCAAAACAACCGGTTTGCAATTTCAACACCTGTAGAGGTGCAAACTTCAGCTGAAACACTTGCACAAAAAGCTGTTGCAGCTGGAATCCCTGGTATACAAGTAGATGGAATGGATCCGCTTGCTGTTTATGCAGCTGTGAAGGAAGCGCGTGAACGGGCAATAAACGGTGAAGGTCCGACATTAATTGAAACATTATGCTACCGCTACGGTCCGCATACAATGGCAGGAGACGATCCAACGAGATATCGGGCAAAAGAGCTTGATGACGAGTGGGAGGCAAAAGATCCGCTTGTTCGTTTCAGAAACTTCCTTCAAGCAAAAGGATTGTGGAGCGAGGAAGAAGAAAACGAAGTTATCGAAAAGGCGAAAGAAGATATAAAAGAAGCAATCAAAAAAGCGGATGAAACTCCAAAACAAAAAGTGACAGACTTAATCAACATTATGTTTGAAGAAGGAAGCTGGCCTTATAACCTAAAAGAACAATATGAAATTTATAAAGAGAAGGAGTCGAAGTGAGCATGGCGCAAATGACAATGATTCAAGCAATCACTGATGCGTTGCGTACGGAACTGAAAAACGACGAAAATGTGTTAGTATTTGGGGAAGATGTTGGTGTAAACGGCGGTGTGTTCCGTGCAACAGAAGGACTTCAAAAAGAATTCGGCCCAGACCGAGTTTTTGATACACCTCTGGCAGAATCAGGAATTGGCGGCTTGGCAATCGGTTTAAGCACACAAGGCTTTCGTCCGGTAGCTGAAATTCAATTCTTCGGTTTTGTTTATGAGGTTATGGATTCCATTTCTGGACAAATGGCGCGTTTGCGTTATCGCTCCGGGGGCCGCTGGCATGCTCCGATCACCATTCGTTCTCCTTTCGGCGGCGGCGTTCATACCCCTGAGCTTCATGGGGACAGCTTGGAAGGCTTGATGGCGCAGCAGCCTGGTTTAAAAGTCGTTATTCCTTCCACCCCTTATGATGCAAAAGGGTTGCTTATTTCAGCAATTCGGGATAATGATCCGGTCATTTTCTTGGAGCATATGAAGCTTTATCGTTCCTTCCGTGATGAAGTTCCGGAAGAAGAATATACAATTCCGATCGGCAAAGCGGATATAAAACGTGAAGGGAAAGATATTTCGATCATCACTTACGGGGCAATGGTGCATGAATCTTTAAAAGCTGCTGACGAACTTGAAAAAGAGGGCTTTTCAGCAGAAGTGATCGATTTACGAACAGTAAGTCCGCTGGATATAGAAACGATTATTGCTTCAGTAGAGAAAACAAACCGCGCGATTGTCGTGCAGGAAGCCCAAAAACAAGCAGGAATTGCTGCTAATGTTGTTGCAGAAATTAATGAAAGAGCGATTCTTAGCTTGGAAGCTCCAGTTTTCCGCGTGGCAGCTCCGGACACTGTCTATCCATTCTCACAAGCGGAAGATGTATGGCTTCCAAACTACAAAGATATCGTTGAAACGGCTAAAAAAGCATTGAATTTCTAATTGGCTAAAAAGAGGAGCATCATCTTTTCTTCTTTTCGGCCATCAACTGAAAATTATTTAGGAGGTTGAAATCTGTGGCTTTTGAATTTATAATGCCGGATATCGGTGAAGGCATTCATGAAGGTGAAATAGTAAAATGGTTTATCAAACCTGGTGATGAAATCAATGAAGATGATGTTCTTTGTGAAGTGCAAAATGACAAAGCAGTTGTTGAAATCCCTTCCCCTGTAAAAGGAAAAGTATTAGAATTAAAAGTGAATGAAGGGGAAGTTGCAACTGTCGGTCAAGTATTAGTCACAATTGATGCTCCAGGTTATGAAAATCAATCAAAAGGCGATGAAAGCGGTGAAGCAGCAAAAGAAGAAAAGCCTTCCACAGAAGAGCAAAAAGTGGAAAGCAACGCTTCACAGTCTGCTTCAGAAGACGTAGATGTTAACCGACGCGTTATTGCAATGCCATCCGTCCGAAAATATGCGCGTGAAAAAGGCGTTGATATTCGATTGGTACAAGGCTCAGGAAACGGCGGACGCATATTGAAGGAAGATATTGATGCTTATCTGAAAGGTGGACAAGAAGAAGCAAAACCTGTTGAAAACGTGGAAAAAGAAGCTGCAACAGGCGTATCGGCAGGAGAAAAAGCAGCGCCGGCTCCGGTTGTCCTTGAAGGAGAATTCCCAGAAACCCGCGAGAAAATCAGCGGTATTCGAAAAGCAATTGCAAAAGCGATGGTTAAATCGAAGCAAACTGCGCCACATGTAACATTAATGGATGAAGTCGATGTAACAGAGCTTGTTGCACATCGGAAGAAATTTAAAGCTATTGCGGCAGAACAAGGCATTAAGCTTACATATTTGCCTTATGTTGTCAAAGCTTTAACATCGGCACTTAAAAAATATCCAGTATTAAACACGTCATTTGATGATGAAACAGAAGAAGTTATTCATAAGCACTATTACAATATCGGAATTGCAGCTGATACGGAAAAAGGACTTTTAGTTCCTGTTGTCAAACATGCAGATCGAAAATCGATTTTTGAAATCTCGGCAGAAATTAATGAATTGGCAACAAAAGCGCGTGAGGGCAAACTTACTCCAAATGAAATGAAAGGCGCATCATGCACGATAACCAATATCGGTTCCGCTGGCGGCCAATGGTTTACTCCTGTCATTAATCATCCAGAAGTAGCCATTCTAGGTCTCGGACGTATTTCTGAAAAACCGGTTGTGAAAAACGGAGAAATCGTTGTAGCCCCTGTTTTAGCGCTGTCTTTAAGCTTTGACCATCGAATGATCGACGGTGCAACTGCACAAAATGCGCTTAACCATATTAAGCGTTTATTGCATGATCCCCAATTATTACTAATGGAGGCGTAATAAATGGTAGTAGGAGATTTCCCGATTGAAACTGACACTCTCGTCATAGGAGCTGGTCCCGGCGGCTATGTGGCTGCAATAAGAGCTGCGCAATTAGGGCAAAAAGTTACGATCGTTGAAAAAGGATCTCTTGGCGGCGTCTGCCTCAATGTTGGATGTATTCCTTCTAAAGCATTAATTAGTGCAGGACACCGTTATGTAGAGGCTAAAGAATCAGAAGATATAGGAATAAAAGCTGAAAATGTAACACTAGACTTTTCTAAAGTGCAAGCTTGGAAAGAAAGTGTCGTCAAAAAACTTACAGGCGGTGTTGAAGGCCTTTTAAAAGGAAATAAAGTTGAAATTGTAAAAGGCGAAGCATATTTTGTTGATCGCAACACCGTCAGAATCATAAACGAGAATTCAGCTCAAACGTATAAATTTAAAAATGCAATCATTGCAACTGGCTCCCGTCCAATTGAAATTCCAAGCATTAAATTTTCTGAGCGAGTCATTGACTCAACAGGAGCGTTGTCCCTGCAAGAAGTTCCGAAAAAAATGGTTATCATTGGCGGGGGAGTCATTGGCATAGAGCTTGGAACTGCTTATGCGAATTTCGGCACTGAAATTGTGATTATTGAAGGAGACAAAGAAATTCTTCCAGGATTTGAAAAACAAATGACAGCTCTTGTAAAAAGAGCGTTGAAGAAAAAAGGAAATGTCGAAATTCATACTAGCGCACTTGCAAAAGGTGTTGAAGAAACAAAAGACGGAGTAAAAGTGACATTTGAAGCGAAAGGAAAAGAGCAAGTAGTGGAAGCGGACTATTGTTTAGTTACAGTAGGACGCAAACCAAACACTGATGAACTTGGTCTCGAACAAGTCGGAGTAGAAATCGATGAAAAAGGCTACATTAAAATTGACAAACAGTGCCGGACAAATATTTCAAATATTTATGCTATCGGCGACATCGTTCCAGGACCTTCTCTTGCTCATAAAGCTTCATATGAAGGGAAAATTGCTGCAGAAGCGATTTCTGGAAAACCTTCTGAAATCGATTATAACGGAATTCCTGTCATTGTCTTCTCAGAACCTGAGTTGGCTTCTGTCGGATATACGGAACAACAGGCTAAAGACGAAGGAATTGACATTGTGGCAGCTAAGTTTCCATTTGCAGCAAACGGCCGCGCATTGTCATTAAATGCAACCGATGGATTTGTAAAATTGATTACACGAAAAGAAGACGGCCTTGTTATTGGGGCTCAAATCGCAGGTGTCAGCGCATCAGATATGATTGCTGAACTTGGACTTGCGATCGAAGCAGGCATGACGGCAGAAGATATTGCCTTGACGATTCATGGCCACCCGACATTAGGAGAAATTGCAATGGAAACTGCCGAACTTGCACTTGGAACACCGATTCATATTATAAATAAGTAATGCAGCCCAAAGGGGCAGTCTAATAAGTCGTTTTTTCGGCTTATTGACTGCCCCTTTTAATGTTTAATAACGTTGATATATCGGTGTTTATGATTATTTGTTTTCAATGGGGATTTGACTTTTTGGACAACCCCTTTTTATGATGAAAAATAAATGATGGAACAATTCTCTCACTGTTGTGAAAGTTTTTTTCACAAAAATATGTTGTGCAGAGATTTTGAGCACAAATCCTATTTAACTAAAGAATCTTCTCAGCGCTTAATTACCTCAAACCGACATTCTCATTATTCGGAAAGCACTTCTGAGACCGGCTCTACAATTTCATCTTTTGTTGAAACTGATCCTTTAATATGCAAAATGATGCCGTCATGATCCATCACGATAATGGAAGGATATGTTTTAATATTAAACCGCTTAGATTCAGGGTTATCAGCTTGGTAGATCATCATATTGTCCATTTCCTCTGGAAATTGTTTTTTTAAATCTAATAAAGCATCGTAGTAAATTGATTCTTTTTCCATCATTTTTTGGTCGGTAAAAAAAAGAATTTGTTTTTTGTCGAAGCTTGAAATCGAGTGATCGTCTTTCGGATCAGCAATACAAGAAGACAATAGAAGCAGTACGGCAACGGTATAGGTATATGCAATAAATTTCACCATTGTCCTACCTCTTTCGTTTAAAGAAAACTGGTAAAATGTGTTCATTTTTTCTTAACGCCATTTTAACATATTTAATTCCGTCACTTTTGAATGTTATGCAAATGTTACAAAAATAAAATATTATTTAAACAAATTAAAAAATTCAAATCGTGTACGAGAAGTATGATATCTAGAGCGAATGTTTGAGTTGTTGGGTTGTAGACTTTAGATGCACGTAATGGATCATACTCAGCATCATGTAATGCTAATGATCATAAAGATAAAGGTCATTTGAAAGCTACTTTGAACCAAAAAAATGTCCCCATCCCCATATAAAACATTTCCTTGTTTAATTAAAAACTTTTTTCGCATAGATTTCATTGATATGGCCAAAGGATTCCAGGTAGTAATTTTTCCTTTTGTGGAATATATTCGGAAGAGTGAGCAGCAAAGACTTTAAAATTGGTGGAATAATAGCAAAAGATATTAAAACTGGAAACAAAGTAAAAATACCTGTTATTTTTTACGATATTAAAACTGGAAAAACAAAAAAGGAAAAGTGGTCGCAAAGCGGAAAAGAGGTGGACGAACTTATTTGCATTTTAATAATAAAGGTATTTTTCCCGAAAGGTTGCTAACGGGAAAATGTTGGATTTTTTCAAGTGGATGGGAAGGATGGCTTAAAACCCATTTGCAGCCGCGTAAGATTTTTTAAAAAAGGTTGGTCGTCATCCAAAAACGACCAAGGAGGGATTTTTACGAAGAAGAAAGTGATTGTCAGTACATCAATTGTGGCCATGCTGGTCTTAGGTGGAACTGGAGCTTATGCATTTAATTCTCATGTGCAAGAGCAAAAACGTCAGCAAAGCGTTGAGCAAACATTGTCTTCTTTGTACCGCAATGTTGACGAGTTGACGGAAGGGAAAATTCAATCCGTTAAAGCAAAAATTGCAAAAGTGAAGAATGAAGAAAAGAAAAGAGAGTTTTCCGAAGATTTGAGAGATCTTTCCACAATGTTTAAAATTAGTACATTGGTCAACTCTCTTATGGATGATAAGCAAGTGATCAAAGACGGAGTAACATTAAAGCAAATCAATGATGCAAAAAGTAAGTTGGAAAACATTAAAACAATCGACAAATCCTTCTACGAAAAACAAAAAGGCCTTTTAGATATAGTTATTGCACAATATGAGGACATTCAAAAAGCTCAAAAGGCAGTAAGTGCTTTGGAAAAACAGCCGAAAGAATCGAGATACAAAGCATCGAAAGCCCTAGTTGAAAAAATTAAAAATGAAAAGACCAAGCAAGAGTTATCAAAGAAACTTGCAGCTGTCTATAAAATGATTGAAGAAGAGAAGGCAAAAGCTAAAGCTCTTGCAGAAGCAAAGAAAAGAGAACAAACTAAATTGGCTCAAGCTACACAGAAATCATCCACGAACTCAACATCAGGTAAAGTCGGATCATCTAGCTACTCGGACTCATCTACTTCATCCAGTAAATCAACGAGCAAGTCATCATCCAGTAGTTCTGCAAAATCATCTGTAAAATCTAGTAGCTCAAAATCCAGTAGTTCTACTAAGTCGAAAAGCACAGCTAGTTCAACAAAAAAGCAAGGGTCATCTTCCGAATCATCTAAAAGCAAATCGCAATCAAAAGATCCTTATGCTGGAGGTAAGGATTGGGATAAAATCGGTGAATATTTTGAAAATACCGAGTGGGAAAAAGTTGATTCTGGTTACATTGAAGGGGAAAACGGAAATACATGGGAACATTATGAACCTAAAAAGTAAGACAATCATAAAAAATTATGATTGTCTTTTTTTATTTGTTAATTCGCATGAAGGGAGGAACATTCATGAAAAAAATAAAGGTTGTATTTATCTTTCTCTTATCTTTTTTAATAATTTTTCCATCTTTGCAAATGGAACAAGCAGAAGCTGCACCTAGAATTGAATATTTAGGACAGGCACACTATGGAAATTATACGGTTGGAGTATTCAGAGTAGACGGACGAATTGCTTTTTGTATGGATCACTATAAGGGTAGTCCTCCGACTGGTTCTTCATACAAAACAGGCGATATTTATAGAAATGAAAGTGTCCTAGCGATATTGTATTACGGCGCAGGAGGTCAAGAGCCTATTGTTGGCACGAATGATGTGGGATTGTCGCTACCACTTTAGCCCTTGATTCCGTTGTAAATGGAAACCATAGTAGTGGACGCAATTCTATACCTGGATACAAAGAATTAATGGCTCATGCAGAAGCTAAAGATGCTCCTTCCGATAATATTGATTTTAGTAAATATTCTTTGAACAGCAGTGTTTCAGGGAATAGACAAATTTCTGAAAGAGTTACTTTTGAGGCAGATTCAAGAAACTCTATTAAAATTCCTGTTCCTCAAAATGTCACCCTCCATATTGTCGGAGGGGGCAGCTATACAAATAGAACGGTAACAATTAAAGGTGGACAGACATTTTACTTCTCTGCCGGACTAGACTATGGAAATACAATTCAATTTAAAGATTTAAGACCATCAATTGGTCCATATCAAGCTATTTTATTCATGCCAAATAATTCGGGATATCAGAGATTAGCTCAGGGAAAATTTGATCATGACCCACCTGTAATGAAAACCTTATTCTGGTTTCTAACCAAAAGGTTACTGGAAAAGTACCAAACAAAGATATACCATCAATTTTTATTACAATTTAGGTGCAAAAAAAATAAATGTGTTATACAATTTCTGCTTGACGAATATAATGTGACATATTAATATATAACTATCAGGTCATTTTGTCTCCACTTTATTCTTAATGACGCTATATGGAAAAGGGGAATACAGGATGGGAACAATTGTCTGTCAAGACTGCAATTCAACAATTCATTTCTTTGATGATGAAAAAGTTACGGTATTGTATGGTAAATGCAACAATTGCTGTACAGAAAAGAATCGTAAAAAAAGCAATCATCAATAACATATTGAATAACACGTGTAACAAAGGGGTTTAAGATAAATGGGCTGTCTTTAAGGCAGCTTTTTTTTATGTAAAGCAAATGCTGGTGATCTTAATGGAATGGATGCTTGCAGGATTGTGATTGAGAGCTAAGACAGAAAAACATCGTTTGAATTCATTTTTTATCAATTCACCTTTGTCTTTTTCAGTAAGTACGGTCATTGCGGTTTTTAAGTGTTAAAATGACAGCGATGCGGTTTGTAAAGATTGATGAAACATATACCAAATGTCACTTGTGCATAAAAGGTTGGATGAAAAATTTATTGGAGTTACGACAAATTTCGCAGCCAATATTGGAACTGGCAGCAATTCGATATAGCGAAGTTTGTTATCGATGTCTTTTCAATAAAAGTATAAAAAGTGGTGTCTATTCCATTCATTAGGCGGTAAAATGTAGCTAAAGGACTTTTGTGAAAGGAGCTTTACAATGGAGGTAATGGCAGCAAGCGTCTTTTCGGCAATTATTATATTTATTACTGTCTTTTCTATGATAAGGGTATTCATCATCGCTTTTAAGAGGAAAGAAATAACGCTTCGGAAGTTCATCATCTTCACCATATCTTCAATTGTTACAGGTTTAATCATTGCTTCCGTTTTACCGTTTGTTTATCAAAAAATATTTCATTACTTCTATTAACTGTTTTTTTAATGAAAGACCTTCCCTACGAAGCAGGAAGGCCGTCGTCCATATTTTAGTTATGTATTAGCACTTTTTACAGAAGCATTCGTAGTCAATTCCTTATTTGAAAGTCCTTTATTTTTCAAAAACATACTGACTCCAATTAAAGATAGCGCTCCGCCAATCATTTGGGAAATAGATGTAGCTTCTCCTAAAAATAAGTATGCTAATATAATTGCCCCTATTGGTTCACCTAAAATACTCATTGAAATCGTCGTAGCATCCAAATTTTTTAAAAGCCAATTAAATAATACGTGACCAAAAATATTGGGGACTAGTGCTAGAAGTACAAATATGCCCCAATCATGAACTGAATAATGAATCAGCGGGACCTCGTAACTAAGATTGTAAATCAATAATACAAATCCACCTATAAAGAACACACAAAAACTATATATTGATGTTGGAATTTTTTTGCATAATACTTGTCCAAAAAGCATATGAATGGCTACTGCTAACGTTCCTGCTAATGAAAGGAAATCTCCATATAATGCTTTTGTAGAAAGATTAATATCTCCCCATGCAATAATGATTGAACCGCTAACAGCTATAAAAATACTCACAATCCCAATAAGGTTTGTTCTCTCTTTAAAAATAAAATAAGCTCCTATCATAACAAATACAGGCTCTAATGTAGTTATAATCATTGAACTTGCTACTGTTGTATATCTAAGGGAATCCATCCAAAATAAGAAATGAAAACCTAGGAAGATTCCAGATAAAAGTAGTTGAATCCAATCCTTCCATTGAATGTTAATAGCTCCTGTTTTGATTTTCTTCCAAGGGAGAAACGGCAGCATAACGATCACCGTAAAAAGCAGTCTATACATTCCTAATATAGATGCAGGCGCATCAGACCATTTAACAAAAATAGAAGAAAATGAAATAGAAATAACACCAATTAGTAAAATAAAAATAGGCGGAACGGGAAATTGATATTCTTTCATTGTTGTCGCTCCTTTTAAAAGAATTGAATATTATTATAAATTAAATACGGTAATGGTTTTAGCCATTACCGCAGCAAAATTATTTTATGATCGATCTTCAGCAAAATTTGGTTTCATCCGTTTTTCGACTTGTCCTCGAATGTATGGATTTATAAAGCTTCTTCAGCGATTTCTCATTTAATCGGTTTATGCTCTTTAATAACGCGAAGGTAGGAAAGAGTTGGATCTTCTGTACCTTGAACAGGCAGGCCGGCATCTAAATTTTTTCGGATGTAATGTAAATTTTCTTTAGTGATGATTTCTCCTGGTATGAAAATCGGTATGCCCGGTGGGTACACCATGACAAATTCTGCAATAATGCGTCCAACAGATTGTTCAAAAGGCACCATTTCCGTCTCTGCATAAAAAGCATCTCTAGGTGTCAGCGCCAAAACAGGAATATCGGGCAGAAGGACAGAGACTTCCGCTTGCTTGTTTGCCTGATGGGAAAATTCTTTTGACAAAGCACGAAGCGCTTTTATTAAAAGTGATGTTTCATATTCTGTATCACCGGGCGTGATCAGACAGAGCAGATTGTACAGATCGGAAAGCTCCACTTCAATGTTGTAATGTTCTCTTAACCACAGCTCTGCATCATATCCCGTTATGCCTAGTTCCTTCACAGAAATAATTAATTTTGTCGGATCATAATCATACGTTGCATTCGTTCCCAAAATTTCTTCTCCTACACAATATAGATGATCAATTTTGTTAATTTCGTATCTTGTCTGATTCGCCAATTGAATCGTTTGCTCTAATAATTCATAGCCCTTCGTTGCCAGCTGCTTTCGAGCTGCATCCAGTGATGCAAGAAGCAAATAGGATGTCGATGTCGTAGTCAGCATGCTTAAAATCGATTGAACACGGTCAGGAGACACAAGACCTTCCCGAACATTTAAAATAGAGCTTTGCGTCATCGATCCTCCCAGCTTATGAACGCTAGTTGCCGCCATATCTGCCCCTGCCTGCATGGCGGATAATGGCAGCTTGTCATGAAAATGAATGTGGACGCCGTGCGCTTCGTCTACAAGAACAGGGACATCATATGAATGAGCAATATTTACGATTTGTTTTAAATCAGCTGAGATTCCGAAATACGTTGGATTAATGACTAAAAGCCCTTTTGCATCAGGATATTGCTGAAGAGCTTTTTCAACTGATTCTGTCGTTATTCCGTGAGAAATGCCGAGGTTTTTATCCACTTCAGGATGTATAAAAACGGGGGAAGCCCCTGAAAAAATGATTGCTGACATGACCGATTTATGAACATTTCTTGGAACAATAATTTTATCTCCAGGTCCGCAAACCGACAGGACCATTGTCATAATGGCTCCGCTCGTACCTTGTACCGAGAAAAAGGTGTGATCGGCCCCGAAAGCTTCAGCAGCCAATTTTTGTGCTTCTTTAATAATTCCTTTTGGCGAATGAAGATCATCCAAAGGACCGATATTAATTAAGTCCATCGCGAGAGCATTATGTCCGATAAATTCTCGGAATTTTGGCTCCATTCCGGCTCCTTTTTTATGGCCGGGAATGTGAAATTGAATTGGATTTTTTTGAATATGTTCTAAAAGACCTGTAAACAATGGTGTATCATGCTGTGACAATTTTCCTTTTCACCTACTTTTTAAAGGTTCCCCAAAATTAAAAACAAATGAAATTATAGCACTTTCCTATAAAACCTGCAAAAGGCACTGAATATGGTTTTGAAAATCTTTGTGCTTCTCTTTGTTTTGAGCTACGTTTTTATAAAGAAGGAATTTAATGCGTGGAAAAAGAATAATACGAAATGGGGAGGGGGAAACATGGTATTTTCAACAAAAATTACCGAATTGCTAGGGATTAAATATCCGATCATTCAAGGGGGACTTGCTTATTTAGCGTATTCAGAATTAGCAAGTGCAGTAAGCAATGCAGGAGGGCTCGGTCAAATCACGGCTATGTCTCTTCCGAATCCAGCTGCGCTTCGAGAGGAAATACGGAAGGTGAAACAAAAAACGGATAAGCCGTTTGGAGTGAACTTCGCCATCGGTCAGCATGGCCGTCCATTTTCCGATATGCTTGATGTGGCGATTGAAGAAAAAGTGCCGGTCATTTCCATCACTGGCGGGAACCCGGCTCCGCTTTTTGACCAATTAAAAGGTGTCGATGTAAAAAAACTAGTTCTCGTTGCGGCAAGAAGACAAGCGGAGAAAGCGGAAGAGCTTGGAGCAGATGCAGTGATGGTCGTCGGACAGGAAGGCGGAGGTCATTTAGGAAAAGACGATATCGGCAATTTCGTATTAATTCCACAAGTAGTGGAAGCTGTCTCCATTCCGGTGATTGCTTCTGGAGGCATTGCGGACGGGAGGGGACTAATGGCAGCATTGGCTCTTGGAGCTGAAGGGATTGAAATGGGAACTCGTTTTATTGCAACGAAGGAATGCGTTCATGCACACCCGTTATATAAAGAAGCAATTGTCAACGGTACTGAACTTGATACCGTCATTATTAAAAGGTCGTTAGGGGCACCAGGTCGGGCGCTTCGAAATAATTGGACCGAAAAAATTTTGGAAATTGAAAGAGAAAGAGGAGATTATGAGTCGCTAAAAGATTTCATTAGTGGAGAAGCGAACAAAAAATATATTTATGAAGGCAAAATCGAGGAAGGATACGCATGGGCCGGTCAATCTGTAGGGCTGGTAAAAAATATTCCGTCCGTTGCGGAACTGTTTGACGAAATCATTGAACAGGCGAAAGAGATAAGGCGGAAATGGTCCAGCATTGCTTAATTGTTTTCAAAAGAAATAATGGTCAGCGATGCAGCGCATCCTGACCATTTTTAAACAGTGCTTTTTTGTGTGATTTGATAAAGTGGCATTAACGTTTTAAACGTCTCGTCAACCTTTTCCAAAAATTGCTCCCTGCTCATGGAGAGAACTTCATTTTTTGGAAGGTTGATGCCGCATAACATTTCTGCCTTTTTCACCGATTGCAGACGTTGAAAAATTCGTTGAAATTCTTCATCAGATAAATTTTTTTGTTTTTCCGCATCTGGTTTTGTATGATCGGCTGACCAGAAATAATCTTCAGGAATTTGCTTTCGGATTTGCTGCCAATTCTGTAGAAATTGTTTTCCGATTTCTTCTTTCACAGGGGATTCATAAATAATGGCAAACCAAACAAAGACGTGTGTGCTCCATAATCCGATTTGAAAATGAGGGAGCTTCTTATAACCCCGTTTACTGTTTGCAAATGCAACCCATGTGTCATTGGGAGGATGAACGGTACGGCGGGCATGTTTTGCTACATGATAAAATATTTCATCTCCCGTCAAAGCAGACAAAGTAGGTGCAAAATGCTGTCCCAGCGCTTCAAGTTTTGGGCGCACCCGTTTTTTTAGCTCATCCATTCTCGCTTCTAAACCGTCTATTTGAAAAACTTCAAAATCTTCCTTCACAAATGGCACAAAATCCATAAAAATCCTCCTTGTGTTGTTTGTCCACATTGTAGCACAAACCGACAGAGAAAGAAAAATAATGTGGGTGAAATATTGCAATGAAAAAGGTGAAAAACTTGATTTTCTCCATTTCTTTACAGTATGCTAAAAAAGGTGATTGAATAGAAAGTGGGTAAGATAGATGAACTGGCATGAAATAGATCAAAAAGCAAAGCAATGGATTTATGAGGCTGGTGAAAGAATTCGCCAATCATTTCAACAAAAGCTGGTCGTTGAAGCGAAATCAGGTCCAAACGATTTAGTGACGAATATTGACCGGGAAGTAGAGCATTTCTTTTGGGAAAATATTCGCAAAACGTTTCCGGAACACAGCATTTTAGGAGAAGAAGGTTCCGGTCATGAATTGAAATCATTGGACGGTATCGTTTGGATAATTGATCCGATTGACGGCACAATGAATTTTGTACATCAAAAGCGGAATTTCTGCATTTCGGTTGCTGTTTTTGCGGATGGTGTCGGTCAAATAGGACTGATTTATGATGTCGTCAGAGATGAAATGTACCATGCGATAAGGGGGAACGGCGCCTATTTAAACAAAACGGAGCTTCCGCCGTTACAAAAGAAAACAATAGAAGAATCCATCATCGGCTTGAATGCATCATGGCTGGTGGAAAACAGACGAATTGATCCAGCAATATTAAGTCCGCTTGTCAAACGTTTAAGAGGAACGAGATCATTTGGTTCAGCCGCTCTTGAATTTGCCTATGTAGCTGCAGGCAAGCTGGACGGCTATATTACAATGAGACTTGCTCCTTGGGATTTTGCGGCAGGTTTAATCCTTGTCGACGAAGTAGGCGGGGTTACGACAACGCTTGACGGAAAACCAGTCGATTTGCTTAAAAAGCAAAGCATTTTCACCGCTAACCAAACCATTCATCAACAAATTATCGAGGAGTATATTAAAGGGAAAATATAAAGCTGCAAATGCTGTTGACAGCTTATAGATCATCATAGCTTGCTAAAAAACAAGCATGAAGAAAGCAGTATAAAAAGTCTCTTATAAAAATATGAAAGAATTGGTATCGTTCGGCAAACTTCACATCGTGATGGCAGGCGAGAAAAATGGAACAAGTGTGGAGCAATGAAATGTTGTAGCAATCAACGTTTTGTAAATAGGGCTAAAAATCGGGTTGTTTAAAAATTTACATAAAATGGAACTTTTTTGTATCCATTCCATTTCTGGCTGGTCTTTTGAAAAAGGCTATTGTAAATGAATTTTAGCTAAAACCGAACATATTGTGAAACAAAAGATGGGTCTTTGTAGGTTTGAAAGAAACTAATGCCATGTAATAAAGCCCCTCTATCAGTAGAGGGGACGATCTATGTATCATAAACCGTTTGAAAGTATAAAATGGCCGATGCCAAGATGTAAATTCTTTATAATAATCCTCTCTCTCGCATTTTCTTTTTCTGGGTAAAGCCGAGTCCAAATACAATAATAATTCCAATGATGCTAACAACTACTCCCAACAGGCTGCCAGCCCCTATTGCAAAGCCGACCGACACAATAAGCAGCGCCGCAATGGTGGCGAGAACCCAAAATATCCATTTTCCGTTGCCCATTCCCATCCTCCTTTCATCAATCCAAGACGAAAACCATTAATAGCCTTTAAGCCTCTTTCCATCTTTAGTTTATCGAAAAACGTTCAACGTTTCCACAGTATTTATGGTATAATAGCCTAGGTTCAGTTTAGCAAATAGGAGATGACAGTGTGAAAGTTAGAAACGACTTACGCAATATTGCTATTATCGCGCACGTAGACCATGGGAAAACAACATTGGTTGACCAATTGCTTCGCCAATCAGGAACGTTCAGGGAAAATGAACAAGTGGCGGAGCGCGCATTAGATTCCAATGACTTGGAGCGCGAGCGCGGAATCACCATCTTAGCCAAAAATACGGCGATTGAATATAAAGGAACGACCATTAATATTTTAGATACGCCTGGTCATGCCGACTTTGGCGGAGAAGTAGAACGAATTATGAAAATGGTCGATGGCGTGCTGCTAGTTGTCGACGCCTATGAGGGCTGCATGCCGCAGACAAGATTTGTTTTGAAGAAAGCGTTGGAACAAAACTTAACACCGATTGTCGTCGTGAACAAAATTGACAGAGAGTTTGCCCGGCCTGAAGAAGTTGTCGATGAAGTGCTTGAGCTGTTTATTGAGCTTGATGCAAACGATGATCAATTAGAATTTCCGGTTATTTATGCTTCGGCCATCAACGGAACGGCAAGCACAGATCCAACTAAACAGGATGAAAATATGGAAGCTCTATTTGATGCGATTATCGAACATATTCCTGCACCTGTTGATAACAGCTCAGAACCCCTTCAATTCCAGGTGGCGCTGCTGGATTACAACGACTATGTTGGGCGGATCGGCATCGGCCGCATTTTTCGCGGAGAGATGAAAGTCGGACAACAAGTCGCATTAATGAAGCTTGACGGAAGTGTGAAGCATTTCCGTGTTACGAAAATGTTTGGATTTAAAGGATTAAAACGATTGGAAATTGAACAGGCAAAAGCTGGTGATCTTGTCGCTGTTTCTGGAATGGAAGACATTAATGTCGGGGAAACGGTTTGTCCAGTTGATCATCAAGAGGCGCTACCTGTTCTTCGGATTGATGAACCGACGCTGCAAATGACGTTTTTAGTTAACAACAGTCCTTTCGCAGGCAGAGAAGGAAAATATGTGACGGCGAGAAAAATCGAAGAAAGGCTGCATGAACAACTGCAAACAGATGTTTCGCTAAGAGTGGAGCCGACGGATTCCCCGGATAAATGGATAGTATCAGGGCGAGGCGAGCTTCATTTATCCATATTAATTGAAAACATGCGCAGGGAAGGGTATGAGCTGCAAGTTTCGAAGCCTGAAGTAATTGTAAAAGAAATCGATGGAGTACTTTGCGAACCGGTTGAACGGGTGCAGGTGGACGTTCCAGAGGAATACACAGGTCCTGTCATGGAATCATTGGGCGCGCGCAAAGGGGAAATGGTCGACATGATCAATAACGGAAATGGACAAGTCCGCTTGATTTTTATGGTGCCATCGCGCGGATTAATCGGCTACACGACCGAATTTATGTCTTTAACAAGAGGATACGGCATCATAAACCATTCGTTTGACTCGTATCAGCCTATGCAAAAAGGACAAGTTGGCGGAAGGCGTCAAGGGGTTCTTGTTTCAATGGAAACTGGAAAAGCTACCTCTTATGGCATTCAACAGGTCGAAGATCGCGGAACGATTTTCGTTGAACCCGGAACAGACGTGTACGCTGGGATGATTGTCGGTGAACATAATCGTGAAAATGACCTTGTTGTGAATATATGTAAAGTAAAACAACAAACAAATATCCGTTCTTCGACGAAAGAACAAACGGTCGGAATGAAAAAAGCTCGGATCATGTCGTTGGAAGAAGCACTTGAATATTTAAATGATGATGAATATTGTGAAGTCACGCCTCAATCGATTCGTTTAAGAAAGAAAATCTTGGATAAAAACGAGAGGGAAAAAGCAGCGAAAAAGAAAAAACTGTCAAGTCAAAGCTAATGAGTGAAAGGGGGAGGGACGTAGTGACAGAAGAACAAGTAATTGAAAGGCTGTCTTTTTTTGCGCGTCTTTTCCGTGTTCATGAGCAGCATGATGTCGGAATGTGGTATTTGTATATTACCATTCTGATTTTATCAATTATTGTATATAAACTGGGATTTGCTAAGAAGCTCCCGATTTTAAAGTCTGCTATAATCTATTTATTTCTCGCTTTCGGCTGTACGGTGCTGACGTTTTTGGCAATTTTTCTGCCGATTGCAGAAGGATTGGTAGTCGCTGTTCTTATTTTAAGCATATATAAAATTCGGCTTTACTATTCGAAAAAAAATGAAAACAACACATAGCTTTAAAGAAAATCAAAACAGATGTCGGTATGTGCCAGCGCGCACCACCTTCATCTGTTTAACTTTTTTCTGAGTATTTTTCTGTTCTCAAAAAAGCTCATTCCTTTTTCTTTCGCGGTACAAACGGAACTTTCCGGTTGATAGTCTTTTGTTTGTTTTTTCCGTAATTCGATTATAGCAAGTATTGCACATATATGTATGAATCGGTCTATTCCTCAGCTGTTTTGCCTTCAATGATTCGTCATCAATTGTTTCGATTTTATCGCATAAAACACATTTGACTTTCATCTTGCTTCTCACACTTTCTAATCAAATTTTTAAGCTTTGTACAACGTTGTTCGTCTCAGCATCAAAAGGCTTCGATGATAGTTTGGATTGCTTCCAGACAACACGCCTCTATACTCACTCGCCTCTCGCATAGTATATCACGTTTTGCTTCCGCTCACACAATTTCTTTTGCAACTTTGCAAAAGAATCAAGCCAGCAGCGGCTTTATACGACTTACACACAATACAATTTCTATAAGAAAAGACAGAAAAATAAGCTATTGAGCCACTTTCGAGCATTGCAAAAAACATTGTGAGACAGGTCAATACTCTTTATCCAAACCAGAGCCATTTGCATTTCCGTTCCGACTTGGGATCGTGAATCATCCGGCGATAGTCAAGCTATTAAAATGAATAGACATACTGATCTTCAGCCGCGCAGGTCGATAGTGAAACAATGTTTTATGAGTTGTTATTTTATTAAATATGACAAAATATCATCGGATTTTGACTAAAAGGTGTTGAAAGCAATGAAAAACGCTTAAGCTTCGGACTTAAGCGTTTTAATGTCTTTATTGTTGTTTTTGGTTTGATTGATCACGCTGTTCTTTATTCAGCTCTTGATTTTTTGACTTCGGAAGCTGATCTTTTTCATTCATCGGCTGCTTTTGTTGATTGTCTGTCGCGTCACCAGGAAGATCAGGCATCAATCTTCCGACAATTTGAGCGAGCTCATCTAGAATGCCGCCAATGGGCCGGCCGTTTTGAATTTCCTCTCCAATTTGGCGGATTCGTTCATTTGTGTCTGGATCGGCAATAACTACAGCATAAGCCCCGTAAGGATCGTTTTTTAATGATTCTGCAACGGAATACTTAATCGATTCAACTTTTGAACGATCCAGCTTTTTGTCGACATCAATTCCGACGACTGCATAATTTCCAAGAACAACTGCAGTTGCATCATTTACATCTGGAACATTTTCGGCTATTTTTGCCAAGCGGCGGGCGATTTCCTGGCCGGATTTGCGATCAACATTTTCCCGCACGGAATCTTTGACAGTAATTGTTCTTGAATAGTTTTCACCACGATTTTCCTCTCGTGCATTTTCGTTTGTGGAACAACCGTTTAAAATAAAGCCGACAAGCAAAATAAACATCAAAAAGCTGCGCATGCTATCACTCCTTTTCTTACAAGTATGGTGTAAAGTAATCCATTACTTATTTCGTGCTTCCGTCTTTGACGAATAACATTGGTTCTAGTTACAAAACTTATAAAGAAGCCTGAATCTTTCGGAGTTTACTCCCGACTGGATTGTAGAAGACATCGGCTTAGGCAGCATCTTTCTTTATTTATTGTTTAATAAACCTTCTATCTTTATTCATAAAGACATATATTTTAGCTAAGGAAGCCTCCAATAATTTCGGATGAGGGAGGAAGAAAGATTGGGCAAGATATATGTGCTGGATACGAATGTTTTGTTGCAGGATCCGAATTCCATTTTTTCCTTTGATGAGCACGAAGTTGTAATACCTGCCGTTGTTCTTGAAGAGGTGGATTCCAAAAAAAGATATATGGATGAAGTTGGACGAAATGCGCGCCAAGTTTCAAAAATCATTGATCAGTTGAGGGAACAAGGGAAATTGCACGAAAAAATTCCTCTGCCAAACGGCGGATCTTTAAGAATTGAATTAAATCATCGTTCGTTTCATGATCTGCAGGAGATTTTCGTGGAAAAAACAAATGATAACCGAATTTTGGCAGTAGCCAAAAATTTATCATTGGAAGAGCAATCAAAGAAAGATGGAAAATCGGTAATTTTAGTCAGCAAAGATACTTTAGTGAGAGTGAAGGCAGATGCGATTGGACTTCATACTGAAGATTTTCTGAGCGATCGTGTAGTAGAAATTGACCATATCTATACAGGGTTTCTTGACCTTTACATAAGTATGGAAAACTTAAACCGATTTTATGAGAAAAATGAGCTGCTGCTGTCGGAAATAACCAATCATCCTTTTTATCCGAATCAATTTATTTTGCTGAAGGATGCTTTAGGAGGCAAATCATCTGCCATTGGGATTGTCGATAAAACAGGGAAAAGATTGAAAAAGATTGTTTTTCAGCATGACCATGTTTGGGGAATTCAGCCGAGAAATGTTCAACAAACGATGGCATTCGAACTATTAATGAGACACGATATTCAGCTCGTGACTTTGATCGGCAAAGCAGGTACAGGAAAAACGCTTTTGGCTTTAGCGGCCGGGCTGATGCAAACAGAAGACATGGAATCATATAAAAAGCTTCTTGTCGCCAGACCAATTGTTCCAATGGGAAAAGATATCGGTTTTTTGCCGGGAGAAAAAGAAGAAAAACTGAGGCCTTGGATGCAGCCGATATGGGATAATTTAGAATATTTATTTAATACGAAAAAAGCTGGCGAGCTTGATGCGATTTTAGCAGGTATGAATTCGATTGAGGTGGAGGCGCTGACTTATATTCGCGGCAGGAGCATCCCGGAACAATTTATCATCATCGATGAAGCGCAAAATTTGACGAAACATGAAGTGAAGACAATTTTAACAAGAGTTGGTGAAAAAAGCAAAATTGTGTTGATGGGGGATCCAGGACAAATTGATCATCCTTATTTAGATGAATATAACAATGGGTTGACCTATGTAGTGGAAAAATTTAAAGATCAAGCAATTGCCGGGCATGTAAAATTACTGAAAGGCGAACGATCCCAATTGGCGCAAATAGCAGCAGATTTGTTATGAAAAAGTGAGATGTTGTAGTTTTTAAAAGCCTCAGGGGTCAGAGATAAAAGTGTGAGCTTTGCAGAAGCTGATTTATCTTAAGCTCTTTGCAGCATCCAAAAAGATTTTTTGCGCTAACATTTGCGATTCTACTCAAATTGTGAGCAATGGAAAAAAAGGGATTGTCCAGAAAGTCAAATCGCCATTGGTAATAAACACCGATATATCAACGTTTCTAAAACATTAATGGGGGCGTCAATAAGCCGTAAAACGACTTATTAGACACCCCCAAAAATTATTTTACGATTATTGCTCTCACCTTTTTAATTGGATCATTGCGGTTCGAGCCATCTCCGTAAATGATGTGGACAGGGCCGTCTTCTTTTAGCGGTTTTCCTTCCTTGCTGAATGCCAAAATGCATTCTTCTGCTTTTTCAATCGGCATTTCGACTTCGCCGTTTTCGGTTTCAAAAACGACCGTTTTGGCGTTCGTTAACGGTTCAGCATTTGATAAAAACGGTTTAAGCGGCATGCCGAAAGTCCCGGTAAGCACCTTTTCTTTTTCAAATTTTTGTTCCGTTTTTAAAGTAGGCGGAAATACAGCTCCCTCCTGAATCTCCCGTTGCCATTGATTTGCTGTTTTTTGCACATAGTCCTCTTCTATGTTTTCCTCTTTGCGGCCTTGATCAAAATATGTATTTAAATCAATGCGGCGGTCATCAAAGATCCAAACACCTGGGTCCAAAGTAATTGGAAATTTTACATTCCCTTTTATTTGAATAATATCGCTCATGAGCATCCCTCCACGTTAAAGTATAAGCGCTTTTATGGATTTTGTCACATTCCGTTGCCCATTTCAGTTCAAAAAGGCGACAGTCAGGCGGCTGAGTCCAGACGCGGCAAATCAATCAGACGAATTCTTCTAGCATTTTTTTGGAAGGTTCATACATATATATGAACAACTTTAAAATTATTAGGGAAGGAGGGTGCGTGTTTCCTTGCAATTTTCCTTTATAACATTTAATATTAATAGATAGAATAGGGATTCCTTAATGGGGAACGGAGGGATTCAGATGGCATCATTTGAAATGGTTCTTAGTCACCGGGAAAAGGCTCTTTCGCTTTTAAAGGCGGATGCAGATAAAATCATGAAATTGATTAAAGTACAAATGGACAATTTGACAATGCCTCAATGTCCTCTTTATGAAGAGGTTTTAGATACGCAAATGTTCGGATTATCTCGGGAAATTGACTTTGCTGTCAGACTAGGCCTGATTGAAGAACGCGAGGGAAAAGCTCTGCTTGATGAGCTTGAGCGTGAGCTGTCAGCTCTGCACGAGGCATTTGTACGAAAATAAAAAGCTTGCTCAAACCGGTAAAAAAAAGGTTTGGGCTTTTATTTTATCTTTTCCATTTCTCATATCGACCTTCCACAATAGGTGTTCCTTCGCAATTTTTATTTTGCCATTGAGAAAATGAATTGTTCAAAGTATAATAGAAAATAAATTTTCTTTACACTTATGAAAACAATGACTGTGTATTTATTTTGCAACAAGAAGAGCAGCAAGTCGTAAGGAAGATGAACATGTTGAAACGAATTTTAAAATCATATGATTATTCGCTTATTTTAGCAGTTTTCTTATTATGCGGTTTCGGCTTGGTCATGGTGTACAGTTCAAGTATGATCATGGCAGTCACGAGGTATTATACGGAAAGCGATTATTTTTTTCGCAAGCAATTGTCCTCGCTCCTGCTTGCAACGATAGCTTTTCTAGTAATGATGTTTTTTCCGTACCGCGCTCTGCTGAACGGAAAATTTATAAGAATTTTGTTTTTTGGATCGATTGCTATTCTCGGGCTGTTATTTATTTTTGGACATGTTGCCGGCGGTGCGCAAAGCTGGTTTAAAGTTGCCGGAAGAGCCATTCAGCCGGGAGAATTTGTCAAGCTTTCCGCCATTATTTATTTATCAGCTGTATACGAAAAAAAGCAATCGTACATATGGCACTTCGGAAAGGGAGCATTGCCTCCGGTAATCTTTACCGTATTGATTTGCGTTTTTGTTATGCTTCAGCCTGACATTGGGACATCATTCATTATTGGAATGATTGCCTTGTCTATTATTTTATGTTCAGGTATGGGCATCAAAAACATGTTAAAGTTAGTATTGCTTGCTTTATTTTTCTTATTGCTGCTAAGTCCGCTCATTTTATTTAAGGCCGATGATATTTTTAGTAAAGAACGTCTTTCCCGCTTTACAGGGTATACGGATCCATTTGAACATGAAGACGGAGCAGGTTATCAGCTCGTCAATTCATATATTGCGATCGGATCCGGAGGTCTTACTGGACTGGGGCTGGGGGAAAGCGTGCAAAAATACGGATATTTGCCGGAAGCGCACACTGATTTTATTATGGCCGTTGTAGCGGAAGAGCTAGGTATTTTCGGTGTATTATTTGTTCTTACGCTTTTGGCGTTTATCGTTTTAAAAGGCCTCTATATTGCAAGAAAATGCACCGACCCGTTTGGTACATTGATTGCTGTAGGAGTTTCAAGCATGATCGCTATTCAAACGGCCGTCAACTTGGGAGGAGTGACAGGACTGATCCCGATCACTGGTGTTACATTGCCGTTTGTCAGCTATGGAGGCTCATCGTTATTAGTACTTTTAATATCGATGGGATTGTTAGTGAATGTTTCAATGTTTGTCAATTACCGGGAGCAATATAAAAAAGAAAAAGAAATTGCAAGCATGTAATCGTTCCGCCATATGCTGCTCTAATTTTATTTTCTTGAAAATCTAATATACACTGCAAGGGGGATTTATATGACGAACAGAAAAATTGAAAAAATCTTAGTAGCAAACCGTGGAGAAATCGCGATTCGGGTATTTCGAGCTTGCAATGAATTGAATATCCGAACTGTTGCAATTTATTCCAGGGAAGATTCAGGTTCTTATCATCGATATAAAGCAGATGAAGCTTATTTAGTTGGCGAAGGAAAAAAACCGATCGAAGCATATCTCGATATTGACGGTATCATTGAAATTGCAAAAGCTCATGACGTGGATGCTATTCATCCCGGATACGGTTTTTTATCTGAAAATATCGAATTTGCTAGAAAATGCGAAGAAGCCGGAATCATTTTTATCGGCCCTAGAACAGAGCACTTAGATATGTTTGGCGATAAAGTGAAAGCTAGACATCAGGCGGAAAAGGCCGGAATTCCAGTCATTCCAGGCAGCAACGGTCCAGTCAAAAGCTTGGATGAAGTGATTCAGTTTGGTGAAGAATACGGGTATCCGTTTATCATTAAAGCTGCTCTTGGCGGCGGAGGCCGGGGTATGCGCATAGTCCGTTCAAAGGCTGGAGTAAAGGATTCTTATGAACGAGCTAAATCGGAAGCAAAAGCTGCATTCGGCAGCGACGAAGTGTATGTAGAAAAGCTGATCGAAAATCCGAAGCATATTGAAGTGCAAATCATTGGTGACCACGATGGAAACATTGTTCATCTTTATGAGAGGGACTGTTCTGTCCAACGTCGTCATCAAAAAGTCGTGGAAGTTGCTCCAAGCGTTTCTTTAAAGCAGGAATTAAGGGATAAAATTTGCGAAGCGGCTGTACGGTTAATGAAAAATGTCAACTATGTCAATGCAGGTACGGTGGAATTTTTAGTTTCCGGAGATGACTTTTATTTCATCGAAGTAAATCCGCGTGTTCAAGTAGAACATACGATTACTGAAATGATTACAGGGATAGATATCGTTCAAACACAAATTCTTGTGGCAGAAGGCCACTCAATTCACAGCCCGGAAGTTGGAATTCCAAGACAGGAAGACATTAAAACATGGGGATATGCTATTCAAGCAAGGGTGACGACGGAAGATCCGCTGAACAATTTCATGCCGGACACTGGAAAAATTATGGCGTATCGTTCCGGAGGCGGCTTTGGCGTTCGATTGGATACCGGAAACAGCTTCCAAGGCGCTGTTATTACACCTTATTATGATTCATTGCTTGTAAAAGTATCGACATGGGCGCTATCGTTTGAGCAAGCTGCCAGAAAAATGATTCGAAATTTAAGAGAATTTCGAGTTCGCGGAATAAAAACAAATATTCCTTTTTTGGAAAATGTCATTAAACATGAGAAATTTTTATCTGGAGAATATGATACGTCCTTTATTGATTCATCACCTGAGCTGTTCGTTTTCCCGAAACAACGAGATCGGGGAACAAAAATGCTCACATATATTGGGAATGTGACGGTGAACGGTTTTCCAGGCATCGGGAAAAAGAAAAAACCAGTATTTGATGAGCCACCAATTCCGCACGTAAAATTATCGGAGCCTATTCCAGAAGGAACGAAACAAATTTTAGAGAAAGAAGGAGTCGACGGCCTTGTTAAATGGGTAAAAGAACAAAAACAAGTGCTGTTGACGGATACGACTTTCCGAGATGCTCATCAATCATTGTTGGCAACTCGCGTGCGTACAAATGATATTAAAAAGATTGCTGAACCTACTGCGAGATTGCTTCCAAACCTGTTTTCGCTTGAGATGTGGGGAGGAGCAACGTTTGATGTTGCCTATCGCTTTTTAAAAGAAGATCCGTGGGAAAGACTTCAAATTGTCAGAAAGCATGTGCCAAACTTGCTTCTGCAAATGCTTTTGCGCGCATCGAATGCTGTCGGATATAAAAACTATCCAGATAATGTAATTAAAGAATTTGTCGAAAGATCAGCGGAAGCAGGCATTGATGTGTTCAGAATCTTTGACAGCTTAAACTGGGTAAAAGGGATGACCCTTGCCATCGATGCTGTCCGAAAAACCGGAAAAATTGCCGAAGCAGCCATCTGTTATACAGGGGATATTCTCGATCCAACAAGAAGAAAATATGATTTGAATTATTACAAACAGATGGCAAAAGAATTGGAAGCATCAGGCGCACAAATTTTAGGCATTAAAGATATGGCAGGATTGTTGAAGCCACAGGCGGCATATGAGCTTATTTCAGTGTTAAAAGAAACGGTCGATCTGCCAATTCATTTGCATACACATGATACGAGCGGAAACGGCATTTACACATATGCCAAAGCGATCGAAGCAGGGGTCGATATTATAGATACGGCGTTGAGCTCAATGGCCGGTTTAACTTCTCAGCCAAGTGCCAATTCTTTATATTATGCGCTTGAAGGTTCGGAAAGAAGACCGAATGTTAACATTCAATCATTGGAAAAGCTGTCTCAATATTGGGAAGAAGTGCGCAAATATTATCAAGACTTTGAGAGCGGCATGAAAGCTCCTCATTCAGAAGTTTATGTACATGAAATGCCTGGCGGACAATACAGCAATTTGCAGCAGCAGGCGAAGGCTGTAGGTTTGGGTGACCGCTGGGAGGAAGTGAAAGAAATGTACAGCCGCGTCAACCAAATGTTTGGTGATATTGTCAAAGTAACTCCGTCATCAAAAGTTGTTGGTGACATGGCGCTCTTTATGGTTCAGAACAATTTAACGGAAGAAGACGTATATGAGCGTGGAGAATCGCTTGACTTCCCAGATTCAGTCATTGAATTTTTTGCCGGATATCTCGGCCAGCCGTACGGAGGCTTTCCGAAAGAGCTCCAGCGCGTGATTTTAAAAGGCCGTGAGCCGATTACAGTTAGACCTGGTGAGCTATTGGAGCCGGTTAATTTCCAAGCATTAAAAGAAGAGCTGGAGCAGCTGCTCCATCGTGAGCCGACGCCTTACGAGACGATCGCTTATGCACTGTATCCAAAAGTGTTCACGGAATATTTGAAAACATATGAACAATATGGAAACATTTCTGTTTTAGATACACCGACATTCTTCTACGGAATGCGTTTAGGCGAAGAAATTGAAGTGGAAATTGAAAAAGGAAAAACGCTGATTGTGAAGCTAGTTTCCATTGGCCAACCGCAGCCTGATGGAACGCGGATCGTGTACTTTGAATTAAACGGCCAGCCGCGTGAGGTTGTCATTAAAGACGAGAGCATCAAATCAACTGTTCAGCAAAGAGTCAAAGCAGATCCGCAAAACCCTGAACATATTGGAGCATCTATGCCTGGAACAGTAATTAAAGTCTTGGTAGAAAAAGGCGAAAAAGTAAATAAAGGCGATCATTTAATGATCACTGAATCAATGAAAATGGAAACGACTGTTCAAGCTCCGTTTGCAGGTGTTATTAAAGATATTTATGTGAAGAGCGGAGAAGCTATTCAAACAGGTGATTTGTTAATCGAAATCACTAAATAATAAATTTTGTGCCAGCCATTTTTGGCTGGTTTTTTTATGTAAAATTTTAAAATTTAAAACTTCGTTTCGAAAAAACTATTGAAAATGATTTTCACTCATGTTATTCTTTAATTAATGATGAAAATCATTCTCAAGAAAGGCTGTGACGACATGACAATGCTTTTTGTCGGTAGTACGGTTTTGATTTATAGCATTTTAATCGGATATGTTTTGAAGCGAGTCGATTCAAATTCATAAATAAATTTTTCATATATTACATAGCGGGGATTGGCAAAAAACAGTCAATCTCTTTTTTATGGGAAAACTGAGCTTTTTAACAGTCGCTTGGGAGGAAGCGAAGCGGGTTTTTTCTTGTCCAGGCTCCTGAAAATAATTTTTTTGCCTTCATTTACGGGCAATATGGTAAAATCAACATGAGGAATTGACGAAAAGGAGCCTGAGGTATGGGAAATGTAGTTGAGCAAGAACGAATCAGCAGCTTGATTCAAATATTTGAAAAGCTTCCTAAAGAAGTCAAAGCTTCCTATAAACAAAAATGGAAAGAATTAATTGAAAAAGAAATGCAGGATCAAATCCAAATTGCATTTATGGGCCATTTTTCGGCAGGAAAATCATCGCTGTTAAACAAGCTTGCAAACGGAACCATTTTGCCTTCGAGTCCGCTTCCGACCAGCTCCAATATCGTCATGCTGGCGAAAGGCGAACGTTTGACCCGTGTGCATCTGTTTAATGGCAAAATGTATGAATCGAAAGACGATTTGGATAATGAGCTGATCAGCAAGCTGTGCAAACAAGAAAATGAAATTGAAAAAGTATTTATTCAACGGCCTTATTTTACGATTCGTGAACATCTGATTTTAACAGATTCGCCGGGAATTGATTCGACGGATGACGATCATCGCAAAAGAACAGAATCGGCGCTCCATTTAGCGGATTACATCGTATATGTGACGGATTATCATCACGTTCAGTCGGAGCTGAATTTTTCTTTCTTGTCAAAGCTGAGGGGGATGAATAAACCGATCATCGTCATCATCAACCAAATTGATAAGCATCAAGAAGATGAAATACCTTTTTCAACGTTTAAAACAAACATTGAAGCCTCGCTGACAGCTATCGGAATTGAAAAGGAAAATATTTATTATACGACAACGAAATCGCCTGAGCATCCTTTAAACGAATTTAAGCAGTTAGAGGAGCGGTTAAATGGGCTAGTCGATAATAAAAAGCATTTAGTGCGAAAAAATGTATTGGAGCAGGCAAAAATTTTGCTTCAACAAATGAAGGAGGATTTGTCTAAAGAGAAAGCGGAGAGCCTTCATCTCTCATTGGATGAATGGAATCAGCTTGATCAGCTGCTTCAAAACAGCCAGCAAAAATTGTCGGAAATAGAACAGAAGCTCAAACTGATAGATGAAGACATTAAACAGTTTGAAGCAGCATTTGATCAAGAACTTGATGGTTTGTTGAGAAACGCCAATCTTATGCCTTATGATACAAGGGAAAAAGCGGCAAAATTAATTGAAACCCAGAAAAAAGATTTTAAAGTTGGTTTGTTTTTCTCAAAAAAGAAAACAGAAGAGGCAAAACGAAATGCACTTATTCAATTTTATGAAGAGCTGGCCAAAAATGTGGAATCGCAAATTGTATGGCACATCATCAATATGGCGAAAAAATATTACGAAAAGCATCATATCGACCAACCTTCTCTTTTACAGCAAATACTAAGCTTTTCGATCGAATTTGATGAAAATATGCTGCTTGACGTGATCAAACCAGGGGCTGAATTAAACGGTCAATATGTGCTCCAGTATGGGAAAGATGTTTCAAATGCTGTACAGCAATTGTGCAAACGAGAAGCTCAAAGCTTGCGCGATCACATGATCAAAGCGTTACACAAGATGAATCAAACAGAAAGAGAACGGATGAAGCAGGAGCGGGAACAGCTTACAGTCAAACTGATGCAAATGTCTAAAGCGATTGATGAGAAAGAACAATTTATGAATGAGTTTAAACAGCTTTCCGACATATTAAATGGTCAAGGAACTGTTGACAATATTGATATCGAGCGATGGAAAGCCGAACATCTGCAAAAACAAATCATGGAATGGAATTCTCTTCAATTCCTTATTTCGAATGAAAAGCAAAGAAAAGATAAAAAAATAGAGAAAAAAGAAACCGAACGAAAACATGAAGCGGCGAAGAAAGATCAAATGATAAATAAGCTGCAAAAAGGGATTGAAATTTTAAATGAGACTGGGCTGGAGCATTCAGCCAACCGCTTAAAAGAAAAACTTTCTCAAATTGAGAACCGCTCCTTTCAAATTGCAATTTTTGGCGCGTTTAGTGCAGGAAAATCGAGCTTTTTAAATGCCTTGATTGGTGAAAAAATTTTCCCTTCCTCGCCAACTCCAACAACCGCTGTTATCAATAAATTAACCGGTGTTAAAGATGGCAAAAAACACGGGGATGTGGAAGTAGTCTTTAAAAATGAGCAGCAAATTTTAGAAGAAATTAATGAATTGCTAGCACCGCTTTCTCTTAAGGCGGAGCGATTTTCCGGTTTGCGCGAAGCGATGCTTCAAGCAATGAAACGAACGGAAGATGAAATGGTTCAACGAAGGCTGAACACCTTTTTAGAAGGAATCTCATTTTATGAAAAAGAAGATCAAAAAGTGAAATGGATCAAGGCAGATGAGCTTGAGTCATTTGTTGCAAAAGAAGAACGGTCATGTATGATTCAGGATGTAACGATTTATTATGATTGTGATCTGACTAGAAAAGGGATTACTCTTGTTGATACTCCAGGTGCGAGTTCATTTCACGGCCGGCATACAGAACTTGCTTTCCAATATATAAAACATGCGGATGCCATTATCTTTTTAACTTACTACAACCATCCATTTTCAAAAGGAGATCAGCAGTTTTTGGATCAGCTTGGTCTTGTAAAGGACGCCTTTACGTTAGATAAAATGTTTTTTATCATCAATGCAATTGATTTGGCGGAACATGATCAAGATGCAGAAGATGTTCGAAATTATGTCGAGCAAATGTTATTGTCCCATTCAATCCGAGAGCCGAAGCTTTTTCAAGTTTCAAGCTTACAGGCATTGGAAAAGAAAAAGATTTCAAAGGTTCGAGACGAGTTTCCGCATTTTCTTAAGTCGTTTGAACATTTTATCCATCATGAATTGATGACCGTTTTAATTCAAGCGGCTGAACATGAATTTCAACAGGCGGTCTCAGAACTTTCAGATATGATCAAGCTTTTGGAGCTTGATGAAAGCGAACGCGATCAGAAAATTCGCGAATTGAAGGATCAGCTCAATCGCATGCAGGAATTAATTCGTACGCAATCAGTTGATGAATACGTTATAACATTCCAACAGGAAACGGAAGAATTGAACTATTACGTAAAACAGCGGCTTCTTCATAAACTTCCGGAGCTGTTTAAAGAGGCGTATCATCCTGGCAAATTTACAAACAACACAAAGGGAGAAGCAGCCATTTTAATGGATTGTTTTAACGAAATGATAGAAGGACTGAATATTCAGCTCCAGCAGGAAATGAACGCTACAACACTTCGTATTGAAAATTATTTAAACGGAATATTGCAAAAAATCAATCAGAACCTTTCCGACATGGTTGCTAAACAATGTGAAGCAGTTCCGTTTTCAAATATAGAAGAGGTTCAATGGGAAGAAATCCGGATCCAAGTTTCCGTTTTCCCTTACATTCAATTTGATGTTTCAAAAGCACATAAAGTGTTCCGAAATACGAAATCATTTTTCGAGCAGAACGAAAAGCAAAAGCTGTTTGATATTTTAGAACAGAATTTGAAAGATACGATTGACATGTCGGTGAGAGCTTTTGAAGAGCATCTGGCTCGCCATTACGAAGCATTATTGAAAAAGGAAATCGAACAGCTGAAGGAAAAAATGATTCAGGAAGGGGAACAATTTATTCAAGCTAGATTAAAAACGTTGACAGCACCAAATGATGTACAATGGATGAAAGAAAAATTCAATGAATTAACATCGCTTTCATAAAGAGGGGCAGAAGCTCCTCTCTTCCTTTGAAAGTGCTCGAACTTAAAAATTAGGGGGAAAAAAGATGGCAGAAGTACATAAAGAGATAACAAAGCATTCAAACCGACAGCACGAGATCGTGAAAAGGTTTTTGCATCTAGAAGAAAAACGGGAGCAGGCAATCGATGAAGCTGTAATGCTTTGCGAAAAGGGGCTTCATTTTTCCGTGCAAACGATTAACGAAATTACAAAAGAAATGAATGAGCTGGCCAGAACCACCGGAATCGTTCCGCAGCGAAAATACGTAACGGAAGAAATGGTAAAAGAATATGTAAGTCGGAAGCAAAGCTAAAAGGAACTGGATGACCCAGTTCCTCATAAAATTTATGGAAGAGTCTTTATTTTCTGGATGCTAACAGAACGTGCAAAATGGTTTGTGGAAATGTTTTTTGCCGGGAGAAGCCGCAAAAACAAAGCTCATCCCTCTGATCAAAAAGCGGATGATCTCATGGGGCCCCGCTCTTGATGGAACGCTCATAAACGTTGTTAGTATATTGTGTTCTAATATTAAAGGTCCCGGTGAATGTTCACAAACGTTGTTAGTTTATCGCGCTAATACATTAAGGTCCCGCTGAACGCTCCGAACGTTGTTAGTTTATTGCGTGCTAATACAATAAAGGGTTCCAATGAAAGACCAGAACGTTGTTAGTTCTTCTTCAATAATATGAGTTAACACATAAAGCCCTCCGAACGATAAAAAATGCTGTTTCCAAATATAAGCAACGCGAAAAAACTTAAAATCAGCCGCTTGTTGTTCCTTCATGATCAATCCCTTTTTGAAGCTGCAATGCTTTTTTGGCTAATTCATCAGCCGTTTTGTTTTGCTTTTCGGGAATCCATTTAATAAAAAACAAATCCAATTGATCGATGAGCTTTAACGCTTCTTGAAGATGGCTGTTATAGCGTTGATTTTTTGCATAACGTTTAAGCACTGCTTGCTCCACTGCCTGTGAATCGGTTCTGAAAGAGACGATCTTATATCCTTTTTCAAGGCAGATCATAAGTCCTTTGACTAATGCAGCAAATTCAGCTTCATGATTATCCATGACGCCAAGGGGGAAAAAATATTTTTCTTGAATGTTCGATCCTTTTATATAAATACCGGCGCCGGAAAGTCCGGGATTTCCTTTTGCCGCACCATCTATGTAGACTTCTACCAATCAATTTCACTCCCTTAGAGGAATTTTTTTAAAAATGAAGAATATAACATGTCATCAAGATCATGATATGGATGAAAAAAGCTTAAAATAGATGTGAGGAACTTTTGATCTTATTAAGTAAAACATCTATTTGACTGCCTTTTTCTTTTTAAAAAAATCGATGTGATTATACCATACAATTCGATCAATGTCTGTAAAAACCCTTTTGAGTGAATCGGTTGCAAGGTTGAACAGAATATGGTATAAAAAATTAGTCTCTTCAATTGAGAATGCGAAAGATACATTTTCGAGAAAGTACAATCTCTTTTTGTGAAACAGCATAATGATAAATAAAAAACAGTGGAGATGGAATGATGAAAGATCGTGCGGCTATATTTGAAAAAGTGACTGAATTAATGGATGAATATTGCGTAAATTGTTTTTTAAAAGCTCATTTTCGAAAAGAATACGGAAAAACATATGCCCATTCATTTTGTATTAATAAATGCACGGTGGGACAGCAAATTAAAGAGCTGGGGAAAAATTTGAGGGGGACACGCAAACGCGTCGATCGAAAATTCAGTAATAAATAAAAATTCCGAAAATAAAAAATAAAAAGAGGCAAAAGCCTCTTTTTATATTTGAAGATCAAATGATCATCGATTATAATTTTACAACGTTCGCTGCTTGTGGTCCACGATTTCCTTGGACAATTTCAAAAGATACCGCTTGACCTTCTTCTAAGGTTTTGAAACCTTCGCCTTGAATTGCAGTGAAGTGGACAAAAACATCGTCTCCGCCTTCAACTTCAATAAAACCATAACCTTTTTCATTGTTAAACCATTTTACTTTACCATTTTGTTGCATATTTCGATTTCCTCCTAATACTTTCCGCACAAAGCCGTGCTTAAAAAATTTTTTATCATTTAACAGGAATATAATGCAACAAGCAAGGTCTCAAAACCTTAGGCTGCCTATATTCAGCTAAATGATATATCTACTATACACTAACCAATTATTGAAAGTCAAGTTTATTCCAATGATTCGAATTTTTGTCAAAACGCTAAGATGGAAATTGATTGGGAATAAATCAGCTTAATTGCCGGCTACATGACAAGGATGCTTTCACCGTGAAAATCGGTGCTGTTTTCTCGTAAAAAAAAGCATTTTCCAGGTAATACGAGGAAGTTAATACGATAAAGCGACATCATTTTATAAAAAAACGAATGTCTTATTGACACTCGTTTATGAAATATGTTCATGAATATATTTAGACATTCGTTCACTTTCTAACTTTATGTCGTCTAAAATGGTGTCCACAGCGTTTGGATGGTACAGTTGAAAAATATTTTTACGCATTCGTTTTAATTTATCAGGTGAATGCAATAATTTGTTCACCTCATCAATCATATCAGATACATTGTTGACGATGACCGCAGCGCCGTGTTTTGCAAAGAATTCCGCGTTTTCTTTTTCCTGCCCAGGAACCGGGTTGTATAAAACGAGAGGAACCGAAAGGGAAGAAGCTTCTGTTAACGTAATTCCTCCGGGTTTTGTAATCAACAAGGAAGCAATTCGAAACAGCTCGTCCACTCTTTCGACGTAACCCAAAACTTTCAATTGATCTCTGCTTGCTTTAGCAAGAGGGGCTAAGCGGTCTTTGAGCGCATGATTGTTTCCGCATACAACAACGGTTTGGACGTTTTCTGAATAGCGCATCGCTTCGCAAATTTCTTTCACATTTTTTAAGACGCCGTGAGCACCTGCCATAATAAGCAAAATATGTTTGTTCTCACTTAATCCATATTTGCGGTACAACGGTTCTATCTCAATATTTTCTTCAAATCGGCTGCGTATAGGAATTCCGGTAACTTTTACGTCTTTTTCGTCGATCCCTAAGCTGAGAAGTTTTTCTTTTACATCTTCACATGCAACATAATATTTATCTATGTTTTGATGCACCCAAATTTTATGTAAACAAAAATCTGTCATGACATTAAAGGTCGGAATCACGTGACCGGTGCGTCTCCGGTATTCGGGTACGACGATCATTGGAAACGTATTGATGATGATATCGGGTTTTTCAGCAGCAATCACTTGTTCGAGTTTTTTTCTGCCCATTGTGTAATAAACATTCATGACTCGTTTATTGTACATTTTATCTACACCATAATAAAACAAACGGTAAAACTGTTTTCCAAACGAAAAGCTCTTTAAATACAGGTATTTTGTGAATTCAGTAATGAGTGGATGAGACTCTTGATATAGATCGCAAACGATGACGTCCATACCCCGTTCCATACATCGCTTTTCCAGCGTCTTTGCCACTTGAATATGCCCGTTTCCGTACTTTGCTGTCAAGATCAAAATTTTCTGCTTATTCATAAACGATTTCATCACCTCAATTTCAGAACGTCGTATTTTAATCCGACCAGGTTGCTATTATTATTCCCAAATATAAGGAGTTTCTTGATATACATAATAGTTAAGCCAGTTGACAAACAGCAAATTCGCATGTGACCGCCAGCGATTGTAAGGCGATTTCGTCGGGTCGTCATTAGGGAAATAATTTTTTGGGATTTCGATGTCAAGTCCTCTCGCCAAATCTCGTTCATATTCATCTCTTAATGTTGTTGCATCATATTCAGGATGTCCGGTTAAAAAAATAAATCTCCCGTCTTTCGAAGAAATAAGACATACACCCGCTTCATCCGAATAAGACAAAATCTCTAAATCTTTTTGTTTTTTCACTTCTTCCACATCGATGTCCGTATGGCGAGAATGGGGAACGTAATAGATTTCATCGAAACCTCTTAACAGCTTGACGGAAGGATCTGATATTTTATGTTCAAAAACGCCGAAGCATTTTTTCGGCAGCATATATTTATCGATGCCGTAATGATAAAATAGGCCTGCTTGAGCACCCCAACAAATATGCAAAGTAGATGTCACATTTTCTTTCGTCCATTCAAAAATGTTTGTCAACTCTTCCCAATAATTAACAGCATTAAAAGGCATTTTTTCAACAGGAGCCCCTGTTACAATCAACCCGTCGAATTTTCGATGCTTGACTTGATCAAACGTTGTATAAAATTGTTCTAAATGCTGCTTTGCCGTTGTTTTTGGCGTATGGGTTTTCGGACGCAAAAACGTGATATTAACTTGAAGCGGAGAATTTCCTAAAAGTCTGAGAAGCTGGGTCTCCGTTTTTTCTTTTTCTGGCATTAAATTTAAAATGGCAATATTTAATGGGCGGATATCCTGAGTGTAAGCCCTTTTTTCATCCATCACGAAAATGTTTTCCTTCTCCAATATTTCTTTTGCCGGCAAATTTGCTGGTATATTAATTGGCATGTATGTGCACCTCCGGAATGTAATCGAAAAACAAAAAAATGAATCATGTGCAGAGCGAAACAGAACATGATCAGACTAAGTTTTGCTAATATTATAGATAGTTTAAAATGATATTTCAATTTTAGATTTGTTATTATTATGACTGTAATGTAAAATCAACGTAAATGGAGGGGGAGGCGTGATGACTGTTTATGACTTTGATGTAAAAACCGCAGATGGGCAAACAATATCACTATTACAGTATAAAGGAAATGTCATGCTCATTGTCAATACTGCAAGTTATTGCGGCTTTACGGAGCAATACAAAGATTTGCAAAATTTATATGAAACATACAAAGAAAAAGGATTTGTCGTACTGGCGTTTCCGTGTAATCAGTTTGGCAATCAGGAGCCGGGAACGGACGAAGAAATCCAAACATTTTGTGAAAATTATGGTGTGACATTTCCCGTCTTTTCAAAAATTGATGTGAGAGGCCCGAATGCCCATCCTTTATTTGTGTATTTGACCGAACAAATTCCAGGCGTGTTTGGAACAAAGATGATTAAATGGAATTTTACAAAATTTTTGATCGACCGCGACGGCAATCCGGTAGAGCGATTTGTTCCGCAAACAAATCCGAAAGACATCGCTCCTTATATCGAAAAGCTTTTGTAAATTCTCCATTATTTCACTGCAAGTGCTTTTGGAAAGAATTTTGCAGACTGGCATGTTAAAATGGAACTAGCTAAGAGGAAGTAGGGAGTGACATCTTGTGAACATTAAGTCGATTGAACCTACCCCAAGCCCTAATACGATGAAAGTAATTCTCGACCAAGAGCTTCCGGCAGGTAAAAGGAACAATTATAAAAAAGAAAATGCTCATGAAGCACCAAAGGAAATCCAATCCATTTTAGCAATTGAAGGGGTGAAAGGGGTTTATCATGTTGCAGATTTTATGGCCATTGAACGAAACAGCAAATATCATTGGCAGGATATTTTATCAGAAGTAAGAAGCATTTTCGGTGAGCAGGTTGAAGATAACAGCCAGGACGCCTATTCTCCTGAAGAAGGATATGGCGAAGTAAAAGTGTTTATTCAAATGTTTCACGGCCTGCCGATGCAAGTAAAGCTGACAGACGGACATGAGGAGCGCCGCTACGGGCTGCCTGAACGCTTCCGAAACATGATCATGGAAGTTCAAAAGCATGCGAACAACGTTGTTTTAGAAAGGGAATGGAAGGAGCATGGCGTCCGCTACGGAGATTTGGATGCAATCGGCCAGGAGGTTGTCGATGAAATATCAGCAGCCTATCCGGATGACAGGCTGGAACGCATAAAAAATAGAATCATTCATCAAAAGGATGAAAAGGAAACGTTTAAGCGATTCAGCTACAAAGTAACGGTTGACATGCTTGATGATCCTGATTGGCAAAAGCGGTTTGCCCATTTGGAGCAAATGGATCCAACGCTTGAAGATTTAGATGTGCTGGAAAAAGCGTTGAATGATGAGAAAGCATCGATACGAAGACTTGCAACGGTCTATTTAGGAATGCTCGAAGATCCGGCTGTCCTTCCTTTGCTCTATAAAGCGTTAAAAGATAAAAGCGTTACTGTTAGAAGAACAGCAGGTGATGCGCTATCTGACATCGGGGACAAAGCGGCTATTCCTGAAATGGCGAAAGCATTGAAGGACAAAAGTAAACTTGTTCGTTGGCGAGCAGCCATGTTTTTGTACGAAGTAGGAGATGAATCTGTTTTAAAGGAACTGAAGGAAGCGGAAGACGATCCAGAATTTGAAGTGAAAATGCAAATAAAGATGGCAATAGAAAGGATCGAAAAAGGAGAAGAAGCAAAAGGATCCGTTTGGAAGCAAATGACCGAAAGCCGGCAAAAGTAGCATATTTCTGTTTCATAAACGAATAATGTTAAATATAGTAAAAATTAGGGGGATTGAAAATGTCAATGGCTTATGAAGAGTATATGCGTCAGCTCGTTCAACCGATGAGAGATGAGTTGACAAATGCCGGATTCCGCGAATTAGTTACACCTGAAGAGGTGGATCAATTTATGGAATCAGCGGAAGGGACAACGCTCGTCTTTGTGAATTCCGTTTGCGGCTGCGCAGCGGGACTTGCAAGACCAGCGGCAACACAAGCTTTAGTAAGAAGCGAAAAAACTCCTGACCATCTCGTAACAGTTTTTGCGGGTCAAGATCGGGAAGCGACGGCAAAAATGAGGGAGTATTTTATCGGTTATGAACCGTCGTCGCCGTCAATGGCTCTTTTAAAAGGAAAAGAAGTTGTCCATTTTATCCCAAGACATGACATTGAAGGCAATACGCTGGAAGGAGTTATGGAAAATCTTCTTCAAGCATTTGAAAAGCATTGCTAATGATATTCAGCTTCTTAAAAGTAAAAGAGGGGCTGTCTAATAAGTCGATTTTCCGGCTTATAGACGCCCCTTTAATGTTTTAGAAACGTTGATATATCGACGCTTATGATGCTTCGATTTCAGTGGATTTTGACTTGCTGGACAGCCCCTTTTAGTCTGTAAGTTCCATTACAATTAAATATGCAAGTGTAATAAAGCTACCTATTATGAACATTGCATCATACATATGTACTTTCCTCCAATCAACTAGAAAAAATTTTGCAGGATGAGTTGAACGGTCATTTTCTGCCGGTTTCCCAAATTGTCGGCTTCCGATCTGCTGCCTCCAACTTCTGATTTTTATTTTACCCTTTTTTCTCGTTTTTTTGAACCCATTTCTTTTCAGTCAAAAAACTCTATCAAATATCTATTTTGATTAAAATATGATAGAATGATAGTATCGTTTGTTCATTTGGCGGAAAGGATGTTGGGAACTTGAAAAATTGGATTCGAAAATCGCTTGTCGTTTTATTTACACTCGCAACATTCGGGCTTGTAGCGCCTCCGTCCGCCTTAACCGTCAATAAACAGGCTCCTGACGCAAACTATGCACCGGAGGCCGAAGAGAAAAAACTATTACTGCATCGTGATTCACAAGATCAGTCAGCAATAGAACAGCCAAACATTGTCGATCAATTTTTGTTTGAAGCGGAAAAACAATCATTTGAAAAATTCGGTAAAAAAATCAGCGGTGTGATAGAAGATGAGTTTCGCAACTTAGTTTTGCCGCAAATGGAAGAAGTGATCAAAACCTTCTTGGCAACGGAGAAGGAAAAATTTGCAGATTTGGCTATATCCCAAAAACCTGCGAATGGAAAAGGAGAAAAAATTTTTCACATTTATGATCGTATGAGCGGAAAAGACTTGATACGATTTCATGTTCGCGTCGATCATCCGCCAAAACAGGGCTATTGGTTTGATTTTCATTACCATACATACCATGACCACTTTCAAACCCATTATGCATTGGGGAAAATTTATTGGGACACAAACACACCTCCAAATTGGTTGCAGTAAAGGAAGTGATTGAATATGGCGTATTCACTTGAAAAGCTCCAAAAAAAAGCGATTGAATTGTTGGAAGATCGGGGAGTAACATTAAAAGACATTGGACAAATCGTGTTGGAGCTGCAAAAAAAATACATTCCCGATCTGTCTCTTGAAGAATGCACATACCATGTTGAAAAGATTTTAAGAAAACGAGAAATCATTCATGCTGTCTTGACAGGAATTGCTTTAGACAAGCTTGCGGAACAAAAATTGCTTCCTGAACCGCTTCAGCAAATTATCGAATCAGATGAACCGCTATATGGAATTGATGAAATTTTATCGTTATCGATTGTAAATGTTTATGGGTCAATTGGATTTACGAATTATGGCTATTTAGACAAAGAAAAATTTGGAATCATCAAAGAGCTGAACAATAGCCATGACGGGAAAGTCAATACATTTTTAGACGATATCGTGGCAGCCATTGCTGCAAGTGCAGCTAGCCGCATTGCTCATAATAACGAAGATGTAAATGATAAGCTGGAAGAGATAAAATAATTTCAGAAAGTGTGCAGCGGGAAATAATTGGCGATTCGCCAATTTTTCCATTTTTAAAGATGGAGATTGCAAAAATAAGCTGCATGAGACGGCTTTTTCGATCCGGATTTTGAAAAAATTTTTTCGTTTGACAAACGGTTTAATAGCAATGGGAGAACGAGCCGATTGTAAATTAAAGTAACATTTCAACTAAAGGATGTGTCATCAATGGAACAATACTTAAATTTATGCAGACATGTGCTTGAGCACGGGGTTAAAAAACAGGATCGGACGGGGACAGGAACCATCAGCACATTTGGATATCAAATGCGTTTTGATTTGGCTAAAGGGTTTCCTCTTGTTACGACGAAAAAAATTCATCTAAAATCGGTCATTTATGAGCTGTTATGGTTTTTAAAAGGTGATACAAACGTAAAATATTTACAAGAACATGGCGTCCGAATTTGGAACGAATGGGCAGATGAGAACGGCGACTTGGGCCCCATTTACGGCTACCAATGGCGTTCGTGGACAGGTGCAGACGGAAATACCATCGACCAAATCTCAAATGTAATTGAACAAATTAAAACGAATCCACATTCACGGCGATTGATTGTAAGTGCTTGGAACGTCGCTGATTTAGATAAAATGGCCCTCCCGCCGTGCCATGCGTTTTTCCAATTTTATGTTGCGGAAGGAAAGCTTTCGTGTCAGCTTTATCAACGATCCGCAGACCTTTTTTTAGGTGTGCCGTTCAATATTGCTTCCTATGCGCTTTTAACGATGATGATTGCTCAAGTTTGCGACTTGGAGCTCGGGGAGTTTATCCATACATTCGGCGATGTTCATATTTATAACAACCATATTGAGCAAGTAAAATTGCAGCTGACGAGGGAGCCGCGGCCTCTTCCGACAATGAAATTGAATAAAGAGGTAAAATCCATTTTTGATTTTACTTATGAAGATTTCACGCTGGAAGGGTATGATCCTCATCCTCACATTAAAGGTGAGGTGAGTGTATGATTTCCTTTTTGTTTGCGATGGATGAAAACCGGCTGATCGGAAAGGACAATAAGCTTCCTTGGCATCTTCCGAATGATTTAAAATATTTTAAAGAAACAACGATGAACAAAAAGATCGTCATGGGCCGTAAAACCTTTGAATCGATTGGACGGCCCCTTCCCGGAAGAGAAACGATTGTGTTAACAAAGAATGAAAAGTTTTCTTGCGAAGGCTGTCTCGTTTTTCATTCGATAAATGAATTTTTGCAATTTGCCCAAAACAATAAGGAAGAAGAAATGTTTGTAATTGGCGGAGCGAAGATTTTTGAAGCGCTGCTTCCGTTTGCCGATCGACTCTATGTAACAGAAATTGAGGGGGAGTTTGAAGGCGACACATATTTTCCAAAAATTGATTTTTCTGAATGGAAGCTTATTTCCCAAAAAGATGGAGTAGTTGATGAAAAAAATGTTTATCCGCACCGCTTCCTTGTGTACGAGCGAAATAAATAAGAACGGTCTGAGTCAATTTGAAGTCAAGGAAGCATTGCTTCTTTCGCAGGCTTCTATAGGACATTAAAAAAGGCGCTCAAGCGTCTTTTTTAGTTGTGCCATATCTTGCAAGTAATACATATAAGAATCATATAATTTCACATGTAAAATTGGATTCAATCGGTCAAAAAAGCCGATTTCTAAATAAAAACAATAGATGTAATTTTATTTTTATTTGAATCGTGTTATAATTTAAAAATTAAGAAATTGTTTAAGGGCAGGGATGTACGATGACGAATTTGACAAAAGTTGAAGCATTCGTCCAAGTAGAAGATATATTAAAAGCGCATCAATCATTAAAGGATGTTGTGACACATACTCCATTGGAATTTAACCAAAGATTATCTGAAAAATATGGTTGCCGGGTATACTTGAAAAGGGAAGATTTGCAAGTTGTACGCTCTTTTAAAATAAGAGGAGCTTACAACAAAATGAAACATTTGACTCCTGAGGAAACGAAAAATGGAGTTGTCTGTGCAAGTGCTGGAAATCATGCGCAAGGAGTCGCATTTTCGTGCAGAGCGTTAAAAGTGCATGGAAAAATTTTTATGCCTTCCACAACTCCAAAACAAAAAATATCTCAGGTGGAATTGCACGGAAGAGAGTACATTGAAATTGTGTTGACAGGCGATACATTTGATGATGCGTATAAAAAAGCGCTTGAATGCGCCGAAAAAGAAAACCGTACGTTCATCCATCCGTTTGACGATAAAGATGTCATTGCGGGCCAAGGCACCATTGCTGTTGAAATTTTAAATGACAGCGATGAGCCAATTGATTTTTTGTTTGCTGCTATCGGCGGCGGAGGGTTAATGTCTGGCATCGGCACATACTTTCAAAGCGTATCGCCGGAAACAAAATTAATCGGCACGGAACCTTCCGGAGCACCAGCTATGGCGAAATCACTCGAAAAAGGCGAAGTAGTCGAACTGGATGAAATTGAAAAATTTGTGGATGGAGCGGCGGTCCAGCGGGTAGGAAATCAGACATTTTCCATTTGCCGGACAATTTTGGACGATCTTTTACTTGTGCCGGAAGGAAAAATTTGTACAACGATCTTGAACTTATATAATGAAAATGCAATTGTAGCAGAACCAGCAGGTGCGCTTCCAATCGCAGCGCTTGATTTTTACAAAGATCAAATAAAAGGAAAAAATGTCGTTTGCATTCTTAGCGGAGGCAATAACGATATTGAGCGCATGCAGGAAATTAAGGAGAGATCCTTAATTTATGAAGGCTTGCAGCATTATTTTATCGTTAATTTTCCGCAGCGTGCGGGTGCTTTACGTGAATTTTTAGATGAGGTATTAGGTCCGACGGATGATATCACTCGCTTTGAATATACGAAGAAAAATAATAAAGACAGCGGTCCTGCGCTTGTCGGCATCGAAGTCAAGCATCGGGAAGATTACCGCGGATTAGTCGAAAGAATGAAAAAGAAAGGTTTTCCTTTTACAGAGGTTAACAAGGACAGCAACTTATTCAATTTGTTAATTTAAAATATTTTTGTATATGACAAATTTTTGCAAAATTCGCTCCTATTTTGTTGTATAATAGAAGAAACGGGTAAAAAGAGGATTGATACTTTGCTATTTAAAAGCCTAGAGTTCAAACTTGAAAATGGACAGAAGGTGAAGATTGTTGAAATCCCAGTATTGGAGGAGGATAACTCTTACCGTTTCATGTTAAATATTCATTTGCAGCTTTTTATAGCGAACATTTGCAAAGAATCAAAGCCAAAAAGCCTTTATAATTTTCGAAGCTATTTGAAGCATGCTTTAAAGTGGAAAGATTATGAATCAATTTTTCAAGACAACCGATTAAAACATAACGCTTAAAGAAATATCCCTTGCAGATATTTGATTATCGGCAAGGGCTTTTTATTTTTTTAAGCGTTTTGGAGAAGAAGGAGAGATCTGCGAAATTAACCGTTTTTGAATTTTTAAGTTTCAAAATATGTTAGGACGGGTAAAGATTAGAGACTGTTTCTTTTCTTTTGATCAGAAACGTGATAAGGTTGAAATATTATTGTTTGATAGGAAGTGAATATATTGACACAAAAGGTAAGGATCGTTACCGATTCAACAGCAGATTTAGATAAAAATATTTTGGAGGAATACAATATTGAAGTTGTTCCGTTAACCTATACATTGAATGGTGTATCTTATACGGACGGCATTGATTTTGAACCAGCGGAATTTATTGAAAAAATGATGGAATCAGCAGAAATACCGAAAAGTTCTCAGCCTTCTCCGATCCATTTTAAGGAAGTGTATGATCGCCTTCATGCAGAAGGTTTTCAAGTGCTATCCATTCATATGTCCGGTAAACTGAGCGGAACAGTGCGCGCCGCACAGCAGGGGGCAAGCCTGACCGAGGGAGAAGTTACGGTCATAGATTCCAACTATATATCTAGCGCTTTAGGTTTTCAAGTGATTGAAGCGGCAAAAATGGCAAAAAAGGGAGCAATGTTAGACAAAATAATCTCTCATATAGAACAAGTACGAAAAAACACTTTTCTTTATGTATCAGTAGACACTCTCGAGCATTTGGAAAAAGGGGGACGGATTGGAAAGGGAAAGGCTCTATTAGGATCGTTATTGAATATTAAACCGATCGCTTCTTTACAAGATGGGATCTTTACGCCAATCACAAAAGTTAGAAGCCATTCGCAAGTTGTTAAATTTTTTATGAAGCAATTGATTCAAGATATAAAAGATCGCGATTTGCTGAGGATTGGGGTGGCGCATGCCAATGCATTAGATTTGGCGCTGCGCTTAAAAGAGGAATTGTTGAAGATCACAACCGCCGATAAAATTGATATTTGCACAACGACACCAATCATTTCCATTCATACCGGCAAAGGAGCTTTAGGAGTTTCTTACTATGTGAAGCCATAAGTAAAAGCTAGTTTTTTGAATCTTTTATGAATCATTTTGGAATTTGTTTTCACTTGAATGAAAATTTGATACACTTTCGATGAGAATAGGTGAAAGGTGAATGATCGATGAAGAAGAAAATGTTCATTTCCTGTTTTCTGTTATTGATCTTTTTAACGGCTTGCAGCGGAAATAAAATAAAAGATCCGTTGAATTATAAAGTGGAAAATTTTGAATTTACGGATCAAAACGGACAGCCCTTTGCTTTAGCAGATTTAAAAGGGAAGGTTTGGGTAGCTGATTTTGTTTTTACAAGCTGTGAAACCGTTTGTCCGCCGATGACAGCCCATATGGCTCAATTGCAGGAAAAAGCGGAAAAAGAAGGTGTTGAAGTCGAGTTTGTATCATTCAGCGTTGATCCGGAAGTAGATACACCAGAGAAACTGAAACAATTTGCAAATCAATTTTCCGATTCTCTTGACAACTGGCATTTTTTAACCGGATACAGCCAAGAGACAATTGAAAACTTTGCAAAAAACAGTTTTAAAACGATCGTTCAAAAACCGGAAAGCGATGATCAGGTCATTCATGGAACGAGCTTTTATTTAGTGGATCAAAACGGAGTTGTTTTAAAAAGCTACAACGGTGTTGAAAATACGCCGTATGACGAAATCATCAACGATATAAAAGCTGTTCAATAAAGTTTAAAGTTGGCCTAAAGCGTCTGACAGCAGGGGGAAAGGACCCTCTGTACATGATGCCTTTGGGTCAATTTTAAACTTTTTTTCGTATGATATAATAAAAAGAAAGAGATCGTCACAAGGTGATAGGAATGCTGTCGAAAAAATTTTCTCTTCTTATTATGACTTTTTTCTTATTAACCGGATGTGTCCAAAAATCCACTGCTTCTCCTTCAAATCAAGCGAAGGCGGAAGAGGAAGAGAGCAAACCGATTGAAACTGAAATCGCTGTCGCGGGGAATGAAAGTAGGTCCAGCTCTTTTCAATTGCAAGGAGATATCAAAATTGTTGCACTTGGCGACTCCCTGACAAAAGGAGTGGGCGACCGAACAAAAGAAGGCTATGTTGGTCTCGTTTCAGATGAATTAGAAAAAAAGGAAGACATTTCATCTGTTTCAACAGTCAATTTTGCAGCGATGGGGCATTCAACGGAAAATTTGTTAAAAAAGCTTGATGAAGATCAAGTAAAAAAGGAATTGGAAGATGCCGATCTCATTTTCATGACGATTGGTGCAAATGATTTAATGAAAGTCGTGCGGGAAAATATTTTTGAATTAACAGTTGAACTTTTTCAAGAAGAACGCCTTCTTTATGAACAACGTTTAAGAGACATTATGAACAAGATCCGGTCGACAAATGAACAGGCAGTGATTGCGTTTATTGGGCTTTATAATCCGTTTGCGTGGAAATTGGCAGAATTTCCGGAAATTGATATGATTATTTCGGAATGGAACGAGCGGACGAAACAAATTTTGCTCGGAGATGGACGTGCGGTATTCGTTTCAATTCAGGATATTTTTCAAGAAGGAGAGGACAAAAACCTCTTATATACAGATGAATTCCATCCGAACGAGAACGGATATGTATTGATTGCGGCAAGGGTTATGGAAACATTGGAAAATGGAACAAAAAAGGATTGAAGTAAATGAATAAATGGAAGCTTGCATTTTTTATCTTGTTGTTTTCCAATTTTTTGATTATTCTCATCTCCTCTGGTCTTCTGCTTATGCCTGGGGAAAAGCCGCCTCTGAAAAAGGAAGCGGAAGGTAGTAAAGATTTTGCTGTCTTTAAAGTGGAAACAGATAAACAGACAGTAACTAAGGTCATCAATGATTATTTAAAAAAGGAAGCCGTTCATCAGCCTCTCACATACTGGGTTGAAATTACGGATGATATTAAACTGTACGGCAGCCTTCTCGCTTTCGGCCGGGATTTGGACATGGTCATGTCTTTTGAACCGAGTGTACAGCAGGGAAACGTCATTTTAAAGGTGAAAAGCTTATCGGTTGGGAGACTTTCCGTTCCGGTTTCTTATGTGTTGAAATATATTGATTCCCAATACCACTTTCCAAAAGAAGTGCAGATTGATGCAAAAAATCGCCAGATTGTAGTCTTTCTTGATCAGCTGTCATTGGAAAACGGGTCTAAAATTCAAGCTGAAAAAATTGATTTGGAGGAAGGGGTAATTTCAGCAAATTTGTATGTTCCGCTCCCTCTCAAATAAGTAAGCGGGTATCAAAACCCGCTTTTGTTTTGTCAAAATTGAACACGAAGACCTTTTGGATAAAAGTTTTTAATGGTTCCTTTCGTTTCTTTTCCCCAACCGATCGATTCGCCGTCTATTGTCATTAATATCCATCCCCTGTCTACACCCAATGGAGATGAAATCGTTTCTCCCGTTAAATAAGCCTGCCAATCTTTTTCGTTCGTTGAGAAGGAATAACTGTATTTCACATCATTTGGTGTGAGTGACAGGGCAAGATGATGATTCGGTTCAAATCGTTTCTTTTTGATTTCTCCAAGATGGAGACCCGCCCGCAAAACGTTCAACGAAGTAATATCTGGGCATTTTTCAGGTAATACATACAGCTGTTGTTTTTTCAAGAAAAATGCCCCGGTTATTCTTTTCTTTAAAAAAGAATGTTCGAATTGCTGAAACTCAGCTAATTGCTGTTTTTTGACATTTGATTTTAAATATGAAACGCTGCTTCTCGTATTGTTTTCGCCATTTTTGATTAATTTCGCAACGAAATGCCCTTCACCTTTGATTTTATGCGGCCAAAGGCGGATGCATTTTGAAATTTCTTCAAAATTCGTTTTTGTCCATTCCACTCTTCCTCGATCAAAACCTTCACGTTTAGGAATTTCAACAAGAGACATTTCTGGATGCATGCTTACAAATGCCTCAATAACCTGTTCATTTTCTTCAGGAGAAAACGTGCAGGTGGAATAGACGAGAGTTCCGCCGGGTTTTAACATTTGAAACGCTAAAGATAACAGCTTTCTTTGCGTGTACGAGCATTTTTCAACAAGATCCTCGCTCCAAAATTCGATGGCGTTATCATCTTTTCGAAACATTCCCTCTCCAGAGCACGGGGCATCAACTAAAATTTTGTCGAAATAATTCGGAAAGTGTTGAACCAGTTTTTCGGGCCGTTCATTTATCACAATAGCGTTTTGAATTCCGAAACGTTCAATATTTTCCGATAGTGCTTTCGCTCGTTTGAAATGAGTTTCATTTGAGATAAGAATTCCTTCATTTTCCATCGCCGTGGCAATTTGCGTCGATTTTCCTCCTGGCGCAGCGCACAAATCTAATATTTTTTCTCCGGGTTTTGCCTGAAGCACTTCAGCAGGAACCATAGCACTCGGTTCTTGTATATAATAGAGCCCAGCTGCATGAAAAGGGTGTTTTCCGGGCTCGTCTTGTTTTTCATCGTAATAAAATCCGTCTTCACAAAAGGGAACTGAAGAAAGAGAAAAAGGTATTTTCCGAATGAACGTTTCTTTTTCTATTTTTAGACGATTGAAGCGCAGTCCCTTGATCGGTTCATCTCGCAAAGCAGAAAAAAAATCATCTGCTTCATTTTTTAACAATTGTTTCATTTTCCGGCAAAAATCATCAGGTAATGCCATATTTCAGATCTCCTTTCCTAAAATATTATAGCGGAATATGAAACATAATGGCGAAAATTCTTTCTGGCGAATTCTTGACGGAGAGGTGAAGATAAGAGAAAATAAATTGTTAGAGATGAAACATTTTTATAGAAAAAGAAAAGCAAGGGAATTTGGTGTAGGGGTGATGTATTTGAAAAAAATATATTTAATTGCTAGCATCGTCATGTTCCTCCTTGCTGTTTATTTTGGCGGTATGGCATATAAACAATACCTTGCTGGAAACTTAGATTACAATTTAGACAAAGTTTACATAAATGTCGGTTACTGCGCCTTGTTTTTAAGCATTGCTGTATATGTACTTCATTTGCGCGAGCATAAAAGTTAAAGAAAAGCGAGATAGAAAGGGGATCCAGAAGGATGAAAAACGTCCTTTGATGGATCGCCTTCTTTCTTTCCTGTGAAAGTAAAAATTTTACATCGTAGTTGATTCTTGATACATAAAAATTTAAAGTCAAAGATATGCAGGTGAAGTTATCATGTTACGTTCAAATAAACAAAATATCTCCCTCATATTGCTGCTTTGCAATGTTTTTATCGCTTTTTTAGGAATCGGACTCGTTGTTCCGGTTTTGCCTGCTTATATGAATGAACTAAATTTATCGGGCGTTTATATGGGATATCTCATAGCAGCATTTTCAACTGCCCAGTTGTTTTCCTCGCCGGTCACGGGGATTTTTACTGACCGTTTTGGCAGAAAGATTATGATTGTCATCGGTTTAGTTTTGTTTGCTGTATCCGAATTTTTATTTGCAATAGGTTCTGCGTTCTTCTTGCTTTTGATTTCAAGAATAATTGGCGGAATCAGCGAGGCATGTATTATGCCCGCTGTTACTGCGTTTATTACAGATATCACCACTTTAGAGGACAGGCCGAAAGCGCTTGGATATTTGTCTGCCAGCATTAACGCAGGTTTTATGATCGGGCCCGGCATCGGAGGATTTGCAGCAGAATTCGGCATTCGGGTGCCGTTTTTTCTTGCGGCATTTATTGCGCTTGTCGCAGCCGTTTTTTCCATTCTCCTTTTAAAAGAACCGCTTCCAAATGATAACATTCAACAATTAGATGAAAAACAAACTCGTCTTCAATTTTTCAGCGAATTAAGCAAATCGATCAAACCTCCGTATGTTGTACCGCTATTGATCGTGTTTGTTTTAGCATTTGGTCTTTCCGCATATGAAACGATGTTCGGTTTGTTTGTCGATAAAAAATTCGGTTTTTCACCGAAAGATATTTCCATCGTCATAACAACAGGAACGATTTTTGGACTCATCGCCCAAATCGTTTTCTTTGACAAGCTAGTGAAGTATCTTGGCGAGAAAAGGTTGATTGAAATTTGTTTATTAGGCGCTTCCGTCTTTATTTTTCTGTCAACCTTAGTTGACGGCTACTTTTTCATTATGGCTGTAACGTTTGCTGTATTTTTAGCATGCGATCTTCTTCGACCAGCTGTCACCACTCTATTATCCAATATGGCAGGAGATGAACAAGGGTTTATTGCCGGCATGAACTCTACTTATACAAGTTTAGGAAACATTGTCGGTCCTGCGATTGCAGGAATTTTGTTTGATATCGACGTCGATTTTCCATACGTTTTAGCTTCCATCGTTTTGCTTTTAGCCTTCATGATGGCAGCGTTATGGCCATTTCGTGATAACATGGAGCAAAAAAGGAAAAATTCTTAATGGAACGAATATACTAGTTTTTGCACTTCGCTATGCTTGAGTTGCAAATCAATTGTTTTGTTCTTTTTAATCGTTTTATAATGTATTGTAGGAAGGACAAGTTGATCTTTACTTTTGCGATGAGAATGAGCAGGCAGGAAAATTAGCTAAAGGGAGGGAAAAATGATGAGCAATGAAAAATATGAATTGGCTACTTTTGCGGGTGGCTGCTTCTGGTGCATGGTCCAGCCTTTTGATGAGCTTCCGGGAATTATTAAGGTTGTTTCCGGATATACGGGAGGACATAAGGAAAATCCGACATATGAAGAAGTGTGCTCGCACACGACGGGTCATGTGGAAGCTGTGCAAATTACCTTTGATCCGAACGTGTTTCCATATAAAAAGCTTCTGGATATATTTTGGCAGCAAATTGATCCGACTGATCCGGGCGGACAATTTTATGACAGGGGAGAATCTTACAAAACGGCTATTTTTTATCATTCGGAGGAACAGCGCGAGCTCGCGGAACAATCGAAAGAGCTTTTAGAAAAAAGCGGACGTTTTGAAAAACCGATTGCGACCGAAATATTGCCGGCAAAACCTTTTTACCCAGCCGAAGACTATCATCAAGATTACTACAAAAAAAATCCTTTTCACTACAAACGGTATCGTCAAGCGTCTGGACGGGATGAATTTATACGCAAGCATTGGAGCGACTGGGATAAAGAAGAGCTGAAGAAACGATTGACTCCGATGCAATATGAGGTGACGCAAAACAACGGGACGGAGCCTCCATTTCAAAATGAATATTGGGATCATAAAGAAGAAGGGATTTATGTCGACATCGTCTCGGGAAAACCGCTTTTCAGCTCGCTCGATAAATTTGATTCAGGCTGCGGATGGCCAAGTTTTACAAAACCGCTTCATCAGCATGAGATCGTCGAAAAATTAGATACATCTTACGGCATGATCCGAACAGAGGTTAGAAGCAAAACGGCGGATTCGCACCTTGGACATGTTTTCCCTGACGGTCCAGAACCGACAGGCCTTCGCTACTGCATTAACTCGGCTGCGCTTCGCTTTATCCCGAAAGATCAGCTCGAACAAGAAGGCTATGGTGAATATAAAAAACTGTTTGAAGACGATCAAACAGAGTAAAGATTATATGTAAACGAATGGGCACAAAAACATGTGCCCTTTTTTTATTAAATGTTCAAATTTATGTAAAATTCCGTTAAAACCTATATACATCGTAAAACAAAATTAGTATCATATATTAGGTTGAATTTTTATGGATGAAGGAGGGTGAAAATCGTTTATGAATAGCGGTTCTTTTTTAGATCCGGACGGACCCGAGATAGGTAAGGCAGTATGTATGCGGAAAGAGGCGCTGTTCGTAAGCGATGACACTCTTGCGCGTGCAGACTGCCTCTAGCAAAGGAGGTTAAAGCATGCTGAACATTTATATGTCAAGCGCGAACGGCCAATTGAAGGAAATTGAAGATATTCAAAACGGTTGTTGGATCAACATGGTGGCACCGACTGAGGAAGAAGTTCATTTCGTGTCAGAACGGCTGCAAATTCCAATAGACTTTTTTAAAGATGCACTGGATGATGAGGAAAGATCCCGGATTGAAAAAGAGGACCACAATGTGTTGATTATTGTTGACATTCCAGTTATCACGGTAGATGACATCGGGCAAACGTTTTATGAAACGATCCCGATCGGAATGATCATTACTGACAGTTGTTTTATTACAGTATGTTTGCAAGGAAACCCAATCTTTGAACAGTTTGCCAGAAACAAAGTTAAAGGTTTTTATACGTTTATGAAAACGCGTTTTGCTTTTCAAATTTTATATTTAACTTCAACATATTATTTGCGATATCTGAAACAAATTAATCGCAAAACGAGCGAAGTAGAAAAAGAGCTTCATCAATCGATGAAAAATAAAGAATTTTTTTCATTGCTCAGTCTGGAAAAAAGCTTAGTTTATTTTACGACATCGCTGAAATCCAATAATATTGTCATGGAAAGGCTGCTGCGATTAAATTACTTGAAAATGTATGAGGAAGATCAAGATCTTTTGCAAGATGTCATTATCGAAAACAAACAAGCAATTGAAATGACAGAGGTATATTTAAGTATTTTAAGCGGAATGATGGACGCATTTGCATCAGTCATTTCCAACAATGTCAATATTGTCATGAAATTTTTGACGGCAATTACGATCGTCATCTCTATTCCGACATTAGTAGCGAGCTTGTATGGAATGAATGTGCCGATACCGTTTCAAAATCATCATTTTGCGTTTTTTATTCCCATTTCCATTTCATTGCTCATGTCAAGCTTAACAGCTTATATTTTTTGGAAAAAAAGATATTTTTAAACTTGTACAACCATAACTGGTCAGATGACTCTGAACTAATAGTAGCAGCTTATGTCGGAAAAAGACGAATTTGCCCACTCCTTTTCTTTCGTTGACCGCTGCCATGTCTATAGTAATCTCAAATAATCTAAAATTTGTAAAATTGATTTTTTAAGACAATCACAATGCGGTCGCAGATGAAGTTCCTCCTCATGTTTCTTATAGGACGATATCATCTGCCCGCTTGCACAACTGGTGTTTCCAATTTCCAACTGCAGGGCGTTTGTTCCAAAGAATTTGGAAAAATAGGCATGTGCACATACCTGAAAGTCCAAAAAAACATAATGTAAACTGAAACCTAGATTAAAAAATGAGGAGTGGGGCAAATGCATTTTCACCATCACGATTTTCACCATTGTGGACATGGATACGGTTATCCGGTACATGGTGCCGGATATGGCTGCGGATCTTCATTCGTTTTGATCGTAGTATTATTTATACTTTTGATCATTGTCGGCTGCGCTTATGTAAAATAAAAAAATCCTGCCTGTTCGGGCAGGATTTTTATCTGTATTTTATGTAAACTTAATTCAAAAAATAGTTGACATATATCCTTTCTTTTTTTACCATTTAAGTATTACAGAAAGGTAATATGTCAACTACCAAAATCAAAGGAATTGGAAATTCTAAACCCCAAAACACCTAAAAAAGGCAATACTTAAGAAACCCAGTAAAATTTATAACATTTACTGGAAAATATAGAAGGATTTAGGGTAAAAAAGTATCCTATTTATCCACCTTCCTTCTAGGCGTGTAGATTTGGTCGTTACGTAGCAGCACATCGACCAAACGCACAAGTTTTCTTGCTGTTAAGACGAGGGCTCTTTTATGTTGGTGCTTTGAAACTTCATGATACTTTTTCAGGTAGTATGCCCGAAATTCAGGTTCATTCCGTTGTACCGAGTTGGCAGCTTCAACAAGGTAATAACGGAGATAACGATTTCCTGAACGTATCATGTTAGTTTCCTCCGCCTGAAACTTCCCTGATTGATGCTTGGACCATGTTAAACCGGCGTATTTAGCTAGAGCTGCCTGATTATCAAAACGGTCAATCTGCCCGATTTCAGCTAATATTCCAGCACAATAAACAGGTCCTATACCAGGAATGGTTTGTAACGTATTCGGAATACCATCTAACAGCTTTTGGATGGCTTTATCCAACTCCTTGATCTGTTTGTTAATACTGCGAATGGACTCAATAGAAGTCGCTAACAAAAGGTCAATGGAATCTTCTACACATTTGGATAAACGGTAGGAAGATCGTGCGGCCTTTTGAATAGATTTCGCCACACATTCGGCGTCAGCGAATCGATTTTTGCCCTTTTCTTGAAGGTATTTGGCTAGTTCCTGTAGATCCATTGTGCTAATTTCATCTAAGCTATACTGCTCAAGTAACAGTTCCATCAAGGCGTTGCCGAATACCGAGCTTTCCACTTCAGCAGTAAAAGAACTGCATTTGTAAAAAAGGTGTTGAAGAAAATATTGTTTTTCTCGTATTAAGTTGTGCACGAGATGATATCTCATCCTCGTTAATCTTTGAAGGGCAATAAATTGTTCTTGCATAACAGCTGAAAGGCGAAGACGACCAAAACGAAGGCGATCCGCAATAATCCAAGCATCGACATGGTCTGTTTTATCTAGGTCTGTATAGGACTCCTTAAACTTTTTAATTAGTTTTGGGTTGATAGTAAAAACTTTGGTTTTATACTTCTTCAGAGATTCATCCTCATGAAAGAACATAGCTGGATGCCAACTGTAAACCGATGTGGCCTCCATTCCTATTTGAATCTCTTGAATCATATGTTTTTGGGCGATATCTACAACTTGATCACGTAGATAAGAAGCCCCTGGTAAATTGTTATCAACAGTAAGAGAAGTTAGTACTTCTCCATCCAAATTCATCACACAAGCTTTCATATCTTGAGAGCTCACGTCGATACCAACAAATAACTTCATAGGGGAAACCTCCTTTCTATTTAGGATCAGGGGAAGGACTCTTCGGGATGTCCCCAGCGCACTTGTTGATCAATCACCCTCGCGTATGAGAACTCGCTCTGATCCATGAGCTGCCTGGAAGCTGCTACTTCCAGCATGGGTTGCCAGAGGGAACAGCCTGCGGGTTAGAAGTTCAAACAAGAGCTGGGGAAACAGACTTTTTAAGTAGTCAAAGCTACAAGGGGGATGAGAAATTCCCCAAATGATCCATAAGACCATTATCTAGAGACATCACGAAAAGTCCACCCCTTAAATGCGAATTTTTATATAGTGGGGGCAATAGCCTCCCACTAAGTGAACTAGCCTCTATGAAGTTATCAAAGAACAATTATTGAACTGGGAATTACCTTTAAAAAGGATTCTAAACTTACTATACGAGGGGGATTACGAAATGAGAATCGATTGGGTTGAATTAGCCGAAAACGTACTATTTGGACATAAAATAACTTATGAGGAAGCTGCTGCAATTTTGGACTGTCCTGATGAAGAATTGCTGCTTCTTCTGCATGGTGCTTACAAGATTCGAAAAGCATTTTACGGGAATAAAGTGAAGTTAAATATGATCATGAATGTAAAATCAGGATATTGTCCTGAAAACTGTTCCTACTGTTCCCAATCTTCCGTATCAACGGCTCCAATCAACAAATACCCGCTGCTTTCAAAAGAAGCCATTTTAGAGGGGGCCAAACGGGCACAAGAGTTGAAAGCTGGAACTTTCTGCATCGTTGCAAGCGGAAGAGGGCCGACAAACCATGAGTTAGAAAAAATATGCGAATCTGTACGCGAAATAAAAGATACATACAACTTGACGGTTTGCGCATGTTTAGGAATTTTAAAAGACGAACAGGCGGAACGATTGAAGGAAGCTGGTGTCAATCGATACAATCATAACTTGAACACATCAGAAAGATATCATGAACATATAGTCACTAGTCATACATATGAAGATCGCGTAAACACAGTTGACAAAGTCAAACGTGCAGGGATTTCTCCTTGCTCCGGTGTGATTATCGGGATGGGTGAATCGAAACAAGATGTTATTGAAATGGCTGCTGCTTTAAAGAAGATCGACGCAGATTCTATTCCGGTTAATTTTCTTCATCCTATTGAAGGAACTCCGTTGCAAGGAGAAAATAATCTAAATCCTCGATATTGTTTAAAGGTGCTTGCCTTATTCCGCTACATGCTGCCGACAAAAGAAATACGCATTTCCGGAGGAAGGGAAGTAAACTTGCGCTCGCTGCAGCCTTTTGGGTTATATGCGGCTAATTCTATTTTTATCGGAGACTATTTAACAACTGAAGGACAGGAAATGTCAAAAGATCACGAAATGTTAAAAGATTTAGGCTTTGAGATTGACTTAAATCCGCTTCCAGAAACCGTTCAATAAGGAAACGGTGTCTTGGCATAATGGATCGTTGTTTTTTAATCAGTGGAGAATAAATATGGTCCATTCTATAAAACAATAAAAAATCTTTTTCCAACTGCAGCTGAAGAAAGAGCATTTTTTCTCTTTAAAACCGCTCCATAAAAAGGCGGTTTTTTTATTTTCGAAAATTTATCAAAACGTTATAATGAAACAAGCAAATTTTTTAGGAAGGTGGAAATATGACTTCTTTTTATCATTATTTGATGACGTTTAGACATCCTAAACCGAAGGACAAAATCAGCAAGTTTGCAAACGATGCTTATCTTGACCACAGCTTTCCGAAAAATTCAACTGATTATGATGAACTCAGCACTTACTTGGAATTAAATGGATCATATTTGGAAAACATGTCTGTTTTTGATGAAGCTTGGGAAAAATATGTTCAATTGATTGAACAAAAACATTGACTGAGCCTTCAAGATAGTCCGCCCAACTCAAACAAGTTGATGATGCATATAATGTGATAATCGAAAGAGTGATGGCATTAAAGGGGGTGCCTTCATACTGAAAAGAAAAAAACCGAAGTTCAATATTGGCGATCAAGTCGTTATTACTTTGTACGGTACTTTGGGGACGATTACAAACATCCATACGATGGACGAAGAGTTTTTATATGAAATCAATTACAGTGAAATTTTATATTTTGAACATTCATTACAGTTTTTATCAGAATATGATGGGACTGTGTTTGAGTCAGAAACGGTTGAAGTGGAACTGATGTTTGGAATTGGCGACCTTGTTTATGTGAAAGGCTATGGTGATGAAATTTTCAAAATTGTCGGGTACCGGACGGAATTGTGGAGATATAAAGACGATGCGTGGGAGGAAGTGATTTATGAATTAGTGCGGGTGCGCGACGGGGAATGGATGGAATCATCTGCGGATGAATTAAAGCTGGCCGTTTCGAAAAAAGAAGCAGATCAACATTTGCAAAATATTCATATTATCCAACATATTGCTGGGATGGGCGCACAGAAAAATGCTTCTGCTCCGATGAACAGCCAAAAAAACGAAAAGAAAACAAAGCCTATGCAGCAGGAAATCATTGATTCCCTCCTTGATCTGTATAATGATTACAAAGGTCTTTACGATTTATTTGGGGATAAAAAATATAAGGAAATGATGGACGTTGTCATTCAATATTTGAAAAAAATGAGCCGCTTACCATGATCTTTTTTTGAAAAATTTTCTAATGAAAAAACTGCAATGGATGACAAGTAATAGAAATAGAGGAATGGAAGATTACCAGGTCTTCCAATCTTTTTATTCAAAAAATTTTTTAAACTGAAACCAATACAGATTTTTTTCGTAAAAACAAGTAATACAAGAAGGAGGGAAAAGGTGTATGTTGAAAAAATTCATCAAATCGTTTTTAGGCCATCGCCCTTACCATTATTCCAGCAGCAGCCACTACCACAAAAAGCATTATCCTAAGTCAAAATACAAACATGATCCAACTTCTTACGGCCATCATTATTATAAAAGAAAACATCGCTCTGGGTTTGGATTCTTTTCCGGTTCGTATAGCAGCTGATGATGGAAGTATGGAAAAAGTTTTGGAAGCCGTTTCCGCTTTGGGGTGAGCGGCTACATAAACCAGGATCTGTTATCGAACGATACGTAGTCCAAAAATTTTTAGGAGTAGGGAGCTACGGAATCACGTATCTTGCAGAAGATTTGTCCACACATCAAAAAGTCGTTTTGAAGCAGCTCCGAAAGCGAAGAAAAACAACGGGTGAACGGCCTTTTCAAAAAGAAAGGGAAATATTGCAAAAATTAAGTCATCCTGCCGTTCCAGCTTTATACGCTGAAATCAATGATGGTAGCCATCAATATCTTGTCATGGAATACAAAGAAGGGCTAACATTTGAGCAATTAATCTTTCAATTTGGAAAAAAATATTCCGAAAAAGATGCTTTTCATTATTTAACAAAAATTCTCGAAGTTGTCCAGTATATACATGATCAAAACGTTGTCCACCGTGATTTAAGAATACCGAACATTCTTCTTTACAACGACAGTATTTCCATCATTGATTTTGGCTTGTCCCGTTTGATTACAGATGAAGAAGAGGAGAGTTTTCATAAATGGGAGCCGGAAAAGCAAAGGATGCGTAAAATTAGCTTTCAGACGGATTTTTATGCGCTGGGGCATTTCGTATTGTTTTTGCTTTATTCATCATTTGATCAAAAGGGAAAAAAAGAAAAAAGTTGGGAAGAGGAGCTAGATATTTCCGTAGAATCAAAGAATATTATAAAAAAGCTGTTTGGAATGGATGGTTCATATAGATCAGCAGAGGAGATTCTAGAGGATATTCAGAAAAATTCCGAAATAGGGGGAGAATAAATGTCTCTATTTAATAAAATTTTCGCGGGCATTGGGATTGGAGCGGCAAAAGTAGATACGAAGCTTACCTCCTCAACGTTCTATCCTGGCGAAGAGGTGAAAGGCATTGTTGTCATTAATGGAGGAAACGTTGAACAAAAAATTGACGAAATTTACTTGTCCGTTCTTACGCATTATATAAAAGAAGTAGATGATCGTAGAGAGAAGAGGCAAGCAGAAATCGCTAAAATACAAATCAATAAACCTTTCGTCATACTGCCGAATGAAACGAAAGAAATTCCGTTTTCATTTCAGCTTCCGCTTGATACTCCAATTACTATCGGAGCATCCAAAGTATGGATTCATACCGGATTGGATATTAAAGGAGCGATCGATCCGAAAGATACGGACTATATCGACGTTGTTCCCGGCGGCTTAATGAAGGAAGTATTAAACAGTATAAACCGAATCGGATTTAAGCTCCTTCAAGTTGAAAATGAAGCAGCGCCATATCGTTTAAGAAAAAGGCTACCGTTCATTCAAGAGTTTGAATTTTATCCGACTTCCGGTCCTTTTAGAGGCCGTTTAAAGGAGCTTGAAATTATTTTCTATTCGATAGGCGAACACGATATTGAAATGATTATGGAAATTGATCGAAGAGCAAGAGGACTTTCCGGGTTTCTCGCCGAAGCGCTAGATTTGGATGAAAGCTACGTTCGAGTTCGTGTAAGCAGGCAGGACGTGCCGAATCTTGATAGCAAGCTTATCAATATCATTCGCCAATATAGCTGATAAACAAGGAGAGCCTAGTTTTTTTGTATGAAAATTTTTCAATCATGTCCAATTTAAAAGGCTGTTGTCATAAAATCCGACGGGGAATAGAATCAGTCGGTTATGGCGTAAGTAGGTGTATAACAAAGCTCTCATATTAGCGACAACGGAGAAGACTATTCCGTTTAGAAAAGCTGTCAAAGTAGCTGTGCAGTCAAATTACGCGGCATTTTTAACTAGCTAAATTTATTGTGGCCGCGATAAAATCGGACCAACCCAAAATGGGAGGAAGAGGGCGCATTAAGGCTGCGAAAATGGAAGGGGTGTTGGGCAGCACATATCGTCACCCCTCTGCTTTTGCTGCTCAGAAATAGAAGCCAGCTATCAAAAATTTATGGCGATGAAGGACTTAAAAATCAAAGCTCTCTATGTATATAAAGACGGAAGGAAATGTATCCAGTTCACACACTCTCTTGAAAAGATGAATGAACGGATTTATCAATGCGCGGCAACAGTAAACTTCTTAACTTGAATAAGAAAATACCAGCAGCACGCAAAGGAAATTCTCCTCCACCTTATTAAAAGGCGGCCATCACTACTATTTAACATCAAAAAGAAGCATCATTCTTTTATTGCTTTGCTCGGTTAATTTTACTATTGTTCATGAACCCATAAATAGTTAAGAAAACAAAAAATATACATAAGACTGTAAAAGTGATGCTATAACCTATATTATGTTCGCTGTAATTGTCATAAGCAAACATCCTCAACACGATCGAATTGATCAACAAATTTAATAGTATGAATGGATGTATTTTTTATCCACTGTTTTCCACCACCTCCCCAACTATCATTCTATCATAGGTTTCAGCAAAAATTGTTTCGAATATCAGCGATAAAAAGAATAAGACGTTTTAAACGATTTGCGTTTTTCCTATTTTTTACTATACTAAGAAATACAACGAAACGAAGGGAGGAAAAAGCGATTACCTTTCCCACTTTCGCTAAAAAGTGGCATATCTTCGCTGCCTTAGATGAATAAAACATATATATTTTTCATCCTGCTTTTTTATTTGATAACGAGTTCCTTTGCGATTAAAAATGAGACAGTTCGCCATGTTGACGATACAATTGTTCAATCAATCGAAGGGGTTCGAAATGATCCATTCACTTCCGTTATGTTCTTTTTTACAGAAATTGGTTCATATCATATTCTTCTCCCTGTCACTATTTTCATAAGTATTTATTATATATTTCGAAAAAAATGGATCACGTTCATTATTCTTTACATAAATTTATACGGAGTTCGTTGGATGAATGAAATGATAAAAGAAATGGTGAAAAGAGAGCGCCCTGATTTTGATCGACTGACCGATATTTCCGGCTACAGTTTTCCAAGCGGTCATACGATGAATTCAACAGCTGTCTACGGTTTGATCGCTTATTTAATCAGCACCCGCATAAAAAAAGGAAAGCGGGTCGTTTTTGCTGTTTCCAGTATTTTATGTCTGTTGATTGGATTAAGCAGAATTTATTTGGGAGTTCACTATTTAACAGATGTTTTGGCGGGATTTGCGGTTGGATTGTGCTGGCTTATGTTTATCTTGACAATATCAGAAAAGGTTCGACAAAAGTAGTTGACATTCGCAGCAGGAATTCCCTCCATTGACAGCAAATAAGTTTGGAAAATTGTATTTGGAGGGGACAAGGTTGGCACTGAATCTTCTTAAATTGTCTAATCCATCGACCGATTATGATGTGACGATCTTTCAAACACCAAACATCGGGGAGAAAAAAGGGTATCGACCCGTATACCGCTTAACTGTCCGTGCAAAAAATCATCAGGAAGTGCTCAAAAAAATTTTTCGGAAATTTAATATTTCGGAAGCGATCCCTCCGGATTATAACGGACGTTATATTTGGACAGGAGACATTGTTTTTATTGATGAAGGAAAAAATGGAACAAAGTATTATAAATTAGTGACCGGTGGGTGGGAAAAAATTCACCGCATTCACGTCCGGTGATTGGAGGATGCAAAATATGCTGCACGGATTCTCATGAAAAATCTGCTATGTTATGATAATATTACTTCAATTATTTTTAAATGAAGGGGCTTGATAACATGAGCATTCATATTGGTGCGAAAAAAGACGAGATTGCTGACAAAATATTGCTTCCCGGTGATCCCCTTCGGGCCAAATATATTGCGGAAACTTTTTTAGAAAATGCTGTATGCTACAACAAAGTTCGAGGAATGTACGGTTTTACCGGAACTTACAAAGGAAAGCGCATCTCTGTCCAAGGAACAGGAATGGGGGTTCCATCGATTTCGATTTACATTCATGAACTCATGCAAGAGTACGATGTGCAAACGCTTATTCGCGTTGGCTCCTGCGGTTCCATTCAAAAAGACGTCCACATCAGAGACTGCATTTTAGCTATGAGCGCATCAACGAATTCCCAAATGAACCGCATAACGTTTGGCTCTGTTGATTATGCGCCTACCGCTAATTTTGATTTGTTGAAAAAAGCTTATGATGCTGCAGTATCAAAAGGAATCGACGTCAAAGTCGGAAGCGTGTTCACGACGGATTTATTCTATAATGATCAAGCGGAGCACGAAAAATGGGCTGAATACGGAATTTTGGCACTTGAAATGGAAACGGCTGCTCTTTATACACTTGCTGCGAAATTCGGCAGAAGAGCATTATCTGTTTTAACGGTCAGCGACCATGTCCTGACTGGGGAAGAAACATCTGCTGCCGAAAGGGAATCGACCTTTAACGAAATGGTTGAAATCGCTCTTGAAGCTGCTATACAGGAATAAAACGGCATGTGCGGCGTCATGCCGCTTTTTATTTTTTAAAACATGTTCACAAAAATTGAAGGAAACGGCTTAGCTCCATTTATTACATCCACTCTCTTGTTTTAGTTTTTGAAAGATCGTCATCTGCTCCTTTCTTTTATTGAACGTTATGATAAGTTATAATGTAAGAACCGTTTTTCTTCTGTTTGGACAAGTGTTAAAATAGGAGTGAGAGATTATACAAGGTGGGAATTTTTATGCATAAAATCATCGCAGTCACGATTCTTGCAGCTTTGATGCTTGCCGGATGCTCAATGCCATTTGATAAGCTTCCCTTTTTTCATGGAAGCGACTATGTTGAAGAGAATGAACCGCAAGCAAAAACAGTAGAAAACAAAGAACTAGTCCAAACAACGGAAAAAACCGTCCAAACAGAACAAATTGATCCGGAATTTTTGCTTGAGGAGCAATATTTTAATGTCGTACAAACGGTTAACGGTCAACCCGTTATTCAAAATCCTGACAATATTTTAGTTCTTGTCAATAAAGATTTTTTCCTTCCTGTCGACTATAAACCAAATGATTTGACAGTGCCAAACATACAGTTTTCATTCGGGGACGCGGATGTTCCGAAGCGTTATTTGCGCAAGGAAGCAGCTGCGGCACTTGAACAGCTTTTTCTAGCTGCGAAAAAAGACGGCGTGATTCTTTTCGGAGCCTCAGGCTTTCGTTCGTACGATCGGCAGGTTGAGCTGTTTGAAGCAGAAAAAAAACAAAAAGGGGAGCAAAAAGCAGTTCAAGCAGTAGCAAAACCTGGTCAAAGTGAGCATCAGACAGGGTTATCTATTGATGTGACGAGTGAAAGTGTAGATTTTCAAATTACTGAAAAATTTGGGGAAACGAAGGAAGGAAAATGGCTTCAACAAAACGCCCATAAATTTGGCTATATTATCCGCTATCCGAAAGGGAAAGAAGCGATCACAAAATATAAGTATGAGCCTTGGCATATTCGCTACGTCGGAAAGAAAGCTGCAAAAGTCATATATGAAAATAATTTAACACTTGAAGAATATTTCCAAAAAGTAAAGAAAATTTAACCGAAGCTCTCCCGCTGAAGCGGGATTGATTTTTTCATAAACAAGAGATGAAGGATGAAAGAGCGTTGATTTAACGTTTTGACTTGCCATTTCTTTGCCGACAGAAACACATAGATCGTTTGACGATATTGTAATTGTCGGACATAATGAAATGGATGGATTAAAGGGGGAGTTGTGTTGTATATTAAAAAACGAAATTTTTTCATCGCTATTGTACTGACGGTCATAATAACTTGCGGTTTTACGCTCACATTACTCAACTTTACGTCAGCATCTGAAAAAGAAAATGATAGTTTTGAGAAGCTTTATTCAGCATATGATACGTTAAAGCAAGAATATTATAAAAAAATAGATGATGAAAAATTGGTAGAAGGTGCTGTCAAAGGGATGGTAGAATCTCTCGACGACCCGTATACGTCATATATGGATTTGAAAGAATCAGAAGGATTTGAAGAAAATATATCTTCAAGCTTTGAAGGAATCGGTGCAGAAGTAACAGAGACGAACGGTTATATCATGATCGTCTCACCGATAAAAGGCTCGCCTGCCGAGAAAGCAGGGTTGAAGCCGAGAGATAAAATTTTAAAAGTTGACAATAAAAGTGTTGAAGGAATGTCTGTGAATGAAGCGGTATCTCTTATTCGTGGCGAAAAAGGAACGAAAGTAAGCCTTGAAATTGAACGGGATGGCGTCGGCACGCTGACCTTTACGATTACAAGAGATACGATTCCGATTGAAACAGTTTATAGTGAAGTAGTAGAAAATAAAATTGGAAAAATACAAATCACAAAATTTTCCGAGAACACTGGAAAAGAATTGGCAGATGCATTGACAGAGCTGAAGGAGAAAAAAGTAAAAGGAATTGTCCTCGATTTAAGACAAAATCCTGGGGGACTGATGGACCAAGCCATAACGATGTCAAATATGTTTGTAGACAAAGGCAAAAAGATTTTGCAAGTTGAAGCAAAAGACGGATCAAAGGATATTTATAAAGCGGAAAATCAACCAATCGTTGATGTTCCGGTCGTAGTCATCACAGATAATGGAACAGCCAGCGCAGCCGAAATTATGGCCGCGGCTTTGAACGAATCGGAGGGAATTCCGATTGTAGGAGAAAAAACGTTCGGAAAAGGAACCGTTCAAAGCGCTAAAACGTTTGAAGACGGTTCGTCGATGAAATATACGATTGCCAAATGGCTGACACCTTCAGGCAAATGGATTCACGAAAAAGGAATAGAACCTCAATATAAAGTGACTTTGCCTGAATATGCTCATTTACCATATTTAAATCCGGAAAAAACGTTGCAGGAAGGCGACGTTTCAACAGAAGTGAAAACAGCTGAGAAAATGCTTCAAGCTTTAGGCTATAAAACAGATGTGGACGGATATTTTGATAAAGCATTAAAAAATACTGTTGTTGCTTTCCAAAGAGACCATCAATTAAAACAAACGGGGAAAATCTCACAAGATACGACAATCAAACTGATGGATTTAGTAAGAGAAAAAATTGAAAAAAATGATACCCAAATGAAAAAAGCAATTGAAGTATTGAAATCGAAGATGGAATAAAATTGACAGCAGCGGCTTGGTCTTCCGGCCGCCTTCTTTATTTTCAGATTTGTTCAAGCATATTGTTGACATTGAAAGGACTTTATTTAGGGAAAGTCCTGTTGCAAAAGCTTTACTTAACTGATTTTTTCTATACGATAAAGCAAGAGGGAATGATTGCTAATACAACTAAGGCATCCAAATATATGTAAAGTGATCGCAAATAAAAAAGGGCAAGTGACAAATATTTTGCTTTTAAATTCTTGCCTACCTTCTCCACTTTTCATTTCATTTTAAAAAATTTAATAATCATAGACCTCCCTATCGTTCTGCCATTTTCATTTCATTTTTGTTGAGCTTTCATATAATGCGGCGAACGTTCGCTTCGATATTTTTGAATTGGTGTTAAGAAAAGGGATTAAAGTAAAATGCGGAATCGGATTTGTCTGCATTTCATCTTCAGTTTCAGGAATATGTTGAAGATCCCTTTTGGCAGTGCGGAGTTTATCCATACGAAAATTGGATGAGTGGAGGCTGGTTAACAAAACCGGCCTCATTTTACTCAGATGGGAAAAGATCAATTTCCGTATAATGATGATCTTTTAATTTCACGAATTTAATTTCAAGAATTCCGTCAGAAAAAACGGCTTTTGTCCCTTTTCTTTTCACAGGTGCAGGAAATACAAATTTTTTTTGTTGATTTTTTTCCGGATAATTCATAAGATGCAAATGGTGTTGGTTATGTTGGATTTTTATCATTTTTTTTAAATCATCATTCATCGGAAGTTTAATATAGATAAATTCATCTGTCTCATAAAATTCAGGTGAAGGAGGAGCTTCTTTATGATTCATAATAGGAAAAGGACTGGTGAATGGGAATTGCTCCGTATAGTGTGAACCAAACGCTTGCTTCATTACTTCCTGAATATATTGTTCAACATGTCCGGCATTCATGTTTTTCCAAAGATTCATTGCTCACACATCCCTCTTCGACCCTAATTGTTACATTGTAATATATGACTGCTGCGGAAAGATCGTTCAAAACAATTTCTTGGAAAAAGCGATCGAAACAGAATATAATGTGTGATATGGGAAGGAAGATGATCTAGCATGAGATCAGGAATCATGTATATTAGTCTATCTTATATTTTATGGGGGATATTCCCTATTTATTGGAAAGTATTAGACCATGTGTCATCTGAGGAAATTTTGGCTCATCGAATCATATGGTCTTTTGTTTTTGTGTTGCTGTTGCTTTTGTTCCAAAAACGATTTGCTGATTTTTTATATGAGTGCACAAAAATCGTTAAATCACCCAAGATTTTGTTAACGTTGGCTCTTTCATCCTTCTTAATCAGCGCCAATTGGTTTGTTTATATTTGGGCGGTGAATCATGACCGTGTACTTGAGACAAGTCTTGGTTATTACATAAATCCATTGGTGAGCGTACTATTAGGAATGATCTTTTTGCATGAAAAACTAAACAAAGGGCAGCAGACCGCGTTTTTGTTTGCGGCTTTCGGAGTGCTCATATCAACTGTCCATTATGGCCATGTCCCGTGGACATCGTTTATTCTTGCGAGTACATTCGGGTTTTATGGACTGGCTAAAAAAGTGATAAAATTAGATTCTGCTTTTGGTCTGGCGCTTGAAACGTTTGTTGTGTTTCCAATTGGAATCATTTATGTGCTATACTTAGAATCGTTAGGAAGCAGTGTTTTTTTTGAATGGGATGCATCGACCAACTTTCTTCTAATGGGAACAGGCGTCATTACGGCGATCCCTTTATTGCTGTTTGCGAAAGGTACGCCTAAAATTCCGATGTATTTTCTCGGAGTCTTGCAATATATTGCGCCAACGATCACTTTTTTTCTCGGCGTTTTTCTTTACCACGAGCCGTTTACTGTTGTAGAATTGATCACCTTTGTTTGCATTTGGACAGGCATCATCATTTTTACAATGAGTGAACCTTCTTTCAAAACGATATGGAAGACTAGAATCTCAAAGTAACCTCATGCAAGCAGGTTCCTCGAGGTGAATAAATGTGAATGATAACGAACTTCTTCATGCATACAGAAAACTTTGGTCAAACCGAACTCTTTCAGTAGGGTCAGATGAGAAAAAAACGTTGGAAGAGGCGATTAAAAAAGAACTCCTCGATGAAATGACTCACCCTAGAGTAAGAAAAAGTCCAGATAAAAAATTACTAGATGCGCTGAAACGCATTATAGCAGCCGACATTTCACCGGAAGAGAAGCTTGAATTAATCAGCAAGCATATGGAGATGTATGAGAAAATCTTAACAAAATAAAGAAGGTGGAAGCTTTGAAACCGATTGATCCGATAAGGGTTCAAAAAATCATTGATTCTTTTTTACATAAAGAGGTGTATATTCATCTTGAAACGACAACCGGTGCTTATACTTCACACCACAATCAAAACAGCATGACTATTGTCGCGTTTGTCCGAAATGCAAAAATTACATTTTCACAAGGTAAAATAAAAGGAACAGGACCATACCGTGTCGGATTAAAAACAGAGGAAGGCTGGGTGTATGCTGAAGGTCTTACCGATTATACCGTTGATGAACAAAATCGCCTTCTCATGGCCGGCCACGATCGAGATGGAAAGCTTGCCATTGCATTACAAATTAGTGAAACTCCATTTTCTTAAAAAGGAGAGAGGAATAAATGGAAGAGAGGATATTAGTGATCCTGCCTCATCCCGACGATGAATCGTTCGGAGCAGCAGGACTGATCGCTTTAAAACGGAAAGCAAACGTACCTGTCACGTATGCTTGCTGCACTTTAGGCGAAATGGGCCGCAGCATGGGAAAGCCTTTAATCGCCAATAGGGAGACATTAAAAGATATTCGAAAAAAAGAATTGGAGCAGGTCGCAAAAATTTTAAATATAAACGATTTACGAATGCTCGGCTATCGGGATAAAACATTAGAATTTGAAGATGAAGAAAAATTGGCAGACCACTTTGAACAGATCATCCGGGAAGTCAAACCGACCCTTCTTGTCACGTTTTATCCCGGTTATGCTGTTCATCCAGATCACAACGCTTGCGGCGAGGCGGTTATTCGTGCGGTGAAACGCTTGAAAAGGGAGGAGCGTCCAACCGTTTATTGCATAGCTTTTTCAAACGATCGATTTGAACATATAGGCGAGCCGGATGTAGAAATCGATATATCTGAAGTTGCAGATATAAAAATACAGGCATTGAAGGCTCATCGATCGCAAACGTATTCCATCGTAGAAAAAATAGAAGAAGGAGGAAAAGACCTCCCTCAATTTCAACAATTTTTTCATAAAGAAACGTTCTGGATTTACCCATTTGATGATGAAAAATAAACGATCGAATAGGCTGCTTTGAAAATATTTACAATACAGGTCTATCATCCTCTTTTTTGAAAAAATGATGAATTTTATCTTATAATATAGTAAAATATGAAGAAAGTTGTCGATATAATAAGTAAGAAATTTTATTGTACGATAAACGAACATAGGATGTCTCATATGAGGAGGAAAGGCTGTATGAAGAAAAAAGTGTTGGGATTAACGACATCCGCGGTTCTTGGATCTTCCGTTTTCGCAGGAGTCGCTTCCGCTGAAACGATTCGAGTAGAAGCCGGGGATACTCTTTGGGGAATCTCGCAAAGATATAATACTACTGTTGTAAAGTTAAAAGAAGCAAATAGACTTACAAGCGATACAATATACATAGGTCAGGTTTTAAATATTCCTTCAGAAGCATCGTCTTCTCCGAAAGCGAAAGTAACTGCTAATAATCAAACAGAGGCGGCTCCTAAACAAACTGGTTCGACATACACAGTGAAAAAAGGTGATACGTTATGGGGCATTGCCAAAAACAACGGAACGTCTGTCAGCGAATTAAAAAGGCTGAACGGATTAACCAGCGATTTAATTTATCCTGGCCAAGTGTTAAAACTATCTGGATCCAGCCAAGCTGTATCTAGCGAAAAGGTTAGCGCCAAAGAACAGGTGCAGGCGCCCAAACAAACCTCACAAACTTCAAATAAAGCAAGTTCACAAAATACATATACCGTCCAAAAAGGCGACTCTCTATGGAAAATTGCTGTAAAATTTAAATTAACCGTCAATCAATTAAAAGCTGCGAATAACCTTTCATCTGACGTTATTTACCCCGGCCAAGTATTGAAGCTGTCAGGCTCTTCAGCCGATAGTGCACGTCAAGTGAATTCCGGCACAAAAACGAATTCTGATTCATCTACTCAAAACGGCAAAGTTTTAGTAATGATTCGAGAAGCCAAAAAATTAGTTGGAGTTCCGTACAGATGGGGCGGAAATACGCCATCTGGTTTTGACTGCAGCGGATTTGTTTACTATGTATTAAACAAAGTGACATCCGTTTCTCGGTTAAGTACAGCCGGTTATTGGAACATGATGAAACCAGTAAGTTCACCAGATGTCGGAGACTTTGTATATTTTTCAACATATAAAGAAGGTCCTTCCCACATGGGAATCTATCTTGGAAATGGGGATTTCATTCATGCCGGATCAAGTGGCGTGCAAATATCGAATTTAAACCAAAAATATTGGAACGATCGATATTTAGGAGCCAGATCTTATTTTTAAAATTATATTTTGCGAGAATGAGAAACATGAAGCAATCAGCCGTTTGTTGGCTGATTGCTTTTTTAATCGGAAGAATGATAGAATCGTCTAATTTGCCGATACATCCATCTTCCTTATAATAGGGATTTTGCATGAGTATGAAATTTGAACAAAAAATATAAGTTTTTTCTAGTAAAAGATTATTAATAAACCCGTGGTGCTAGTTGAGTCTTAACGCTCAACTAGCCCAAGAACAACAAGGGAGTAAGCCAGTAAAATACCATCCAGTGCCGTTTCAAATCCAGAAACCGAGTTCGCTCGAATCTCGGTGATCCGATACGAATCGACTAAAATCGAAAACACGGTTTCAATCACTTTGCGTTTTCGTTTCATCCACTGTTTCCATGCGTCGGATTGGAGAATTCGCTGATTTTTTCGAACGGGCGTCCAAAAAGCGACTCGATGCTCTTCGTACAGCTTCTTTTGCAGTTTTTGGCTGATGTACCCTTTGTCACCTAGGTTATATGGATGTGGAATTTGCGTCATGACGGTTTCAGCGGCCACCCGATCGTGACAAGACGCTTCAGTGACGACATATCCCATCGGAAGCCCTTGGTCGGTGACCTGCAGATGAAGTTTCAACCCATAGAAAGCGATCTTTTTCGAAGCACAATAGCCAATATCCGCAATTCCACGAAACCGTTTGGCGCGATACATTCGGGATGAATGACACAGCTCGATCGGCAAACTGTCCACGACCGCATACGCATGGTGTTGTCCACGCTTGGCCAGCTGGTGCCGCATCCACTTGATCGCAAAGCCAAGCGCTCGGCAGCGACGGTTGTATCGAGAACGTTCAGGGAACAAGTCCTTGGAAAACAAATTCCCGATCACAAACCGGTGCCAAGCCCGTTCGGAAGTGAAGCCTAACAACTTTCCAAGGACATGGACGGCGATGATGACCTCGTCCTTCTGTTTCAACAAATGAAGATTTCGACGTTGAAGATGAATCTGGATACTCGATAGTTGAGCTGATACAAAACACAAAATCGATACATATTGTTTTTGAAGTTTGGCTCGATCTGTTGTAAAATGAAAGTGCTCTTGCATGTGAATTCTCCTTTTAAATGTTTGGTCGCACTTTCATTTTAAGGAGATCCTCATGCAAGGGCTATTTTTATGCTTGTCTGATTTTATCTAGCACCACGGGTTATTAATAATAACGTACTTTTCGGTACTATTTTTAAGAAATTAGTAAAATTAAAAGGTTTTAGTGATATTTTGAAAAATTTATTTAATGTCTATTTAACGACACTCAACAGATGTTTCAATAGATGTAAATTCAATCAATGAAGTACTAGAGTTTATGAAAGCATACTATAATATAATGTAAATGATGATATGGTTTGGATGGATGAGTTATTGTTAACAAACATGAATGGTAGAGTGATTGGATGTACATAATATTGTGTGATTGGGTTAGATTTTTTGGTGAAAATGAAGAAATTAGTAGAGTTTATTTTTAGCTAGATCTGCTATGGTCTGATCAGCTCTAGTTAAGTGTTTTGCCACTCTTTCCGCAACGTCTACCTAGTTTTAATATATACATGAATAAAAATAATATCATTTCAATATGTAGATATGATATAATTTAGCTAAAACTTGCATATACTGCATCTGAGGAGGTGTAGTATATGTGTCGAGAGGATGATAAAAAAATGTTAGCAGCTACTAATAAGAATAAACTTAAAAAGCCTATTATCACAAAAAATAAATTTTTAAATTTATCTAAAAACATCCATGAGTAATTTTACTCCCCACCCATGCATGAAAATCCATCATTCCTTCCCATAATGGATATGAACGCAAACAGTTTTGAAAGACGTTCTCTTTAATGGTGGTTCGACCCTGTAATAAAAACTGTTTGAGTCCATTTGGTGTTCCACCCATTGTCAGCCCTTTTCGTGTGAAAAGGTGACTACGAACAGAAAAATGCCTAACGTGCAAATGGACTCCCTGTTTGCGAATTTATCGATGGAAGGAGTAAGAATCATGGATGTTCTTTATCATCGTTGTGCAGGATTAGATGTCCATGCCGAAACAATTGTCGTTTGTGCTCTTCTTGGAGAGGAAGAACACGTTCAAAAGGAAGTTGAAACATTTCCTACTTTCACGAAAGACTTGTTTCGTCTTCTGAAATGGTTAGAAGATCGTGGTGTCACTCATATTGCGATGGAGAGTACGGGCGTTTACTGGAAACCTGTGTTCAATATTTTGGAAGATTACTTTGACATTACACTTGCCAACGCTCAGCGAATCAAAAATGTACCGGGGAGAAAAACCGATGTTTCCGATGCAGAATGGATCGCCAAATTGTTGCGTTACGGATTGATCGAGAAGAGTTTCGTACCTCCTGAGAACATTCGAGAATTACGGGATTTAACTCGCTTGCGCAAAAAATGGATCGGGCAGTTAACCGCGGAGAAAAACCGCATTCAAAAAGTGTTGGAATGTTCCAATATCAAGTTAAGTTCCGTGATTTCGGATGTATTTGGTGTATCTGGGCGAAAGCTACTGGAACGTTTAATGAAACAGGGATACATCGAAGAAACCGAAGTCGATGCTTGCATTCACAGGAGTATGAAGAGGAAAAAACAACAAATTCAGGATTCTCTCTTTGGTACATTGACCAACCATCAACTGTTCATGATTCGCCAATCGTGGAAGCACATCGAATCGTTGGAAAGTTTACTTCGAGACATCGAAGAACGAATCGACCAACTCTTACAAGTATACAAACAAGAGATGGAGCTTCTTGTGACCATACCGGGGGTCAAGAAGGAAACCGCTGCCGTGATTATCGCTGAAATCGGAGTCGATATGGGACAATTTCCAACGTCTCAACACCTCGCTTCATGGGCGGGAGTCGCGCCGGGAAATCATGAAAGTGCTGGAAAACGAAAAAGTACCCGAACGACGAAGGGGAATCCGCATATCAAATCGGCGTTATGTGAGGCGGCTTGGGCTTTGTCTCGATGTAGGAATCAACGTTTGGCAGCGAAATATTGGTCATTGGCGGCACGCAGGGGAAAGAAAAAAGCACTCGTTGCGATCGCGCACCGAATGCTTACCATCATTTACTGCATCATTTCTCGAAAAGAACCGTTTCGAGAGCAGTAAATAAATTAGTATAACCAAAAAGGTTCAGAAATATACGAGATACCTAAAAATAAGGTAGCTCTGCTTTCCTATTTCCTTTTTTTGGTCGTTAATAGGGTATCCAATTTGATTGTGGGGTATACCGCTTCAGCCATGGTTAATTGATTTTCACAGAAAAAGATTGGAAAGAAGCAAATGAAGTAAGTAAAAACACAAGAGGAATTTCAAAAATAACTTATAGGGATTTATTTGGAGGTAAATAAATTGACTGGTTTTTTAAATAGCCTGAATCCGTGACAAAACATCTTTACAATGGTCGCAAACCGTTGATACGATAAGGGAAAACGACGTTGACGATTCTTCATCAAGTAGGTGATGTGATGAAAGATTTCCCGATTCGGTTTGTATTGACAGATGAAGCGATTACCCCAAGTGCTGGGCTTGCTCTCGTTGGCTACTTACTCCATCGAACGAAACTGGATAAACGGGTAAACGCACTTCGGCTTCCAACGGTTCGTCGAGAAGTGCACATTTCCCATAGCGATGTCATTCGCTCGATGATTGGCTTGCTTGCCACAGGAAAAACGGATTTCGATCATATCGAAGCGTATCGTCAGGACGATATCTTTTCGGCATCGATGGGGATTCAGCACGTGCCTTCCTCTCCAACCTTGCGACAACGACTCGATCAGCTCGCTTGTCTTCCGATGACCGAAACGATTCTTTGGGAGGAGTCCATACGTCTGTTGATTCAACGACATGCCACTTTGTCCCCTTGTTGGACCAAAGGAAAGACGACATGGCTTCCCCTTGATATAGATGGTTCCCCATTTGACAACTCCGATACGAAAAAAGAAGGAGTCAGTCGAACGTATAAAGGATTTGACGGTTTTACACCGTTGTTTGCGTATGCAGGGAAGGAAGGGTATCTCGTTCATGCCGAGTTGCGTCCAGGGAAACAACATGTGCAAGACAACATGCCCTCGTTTTTAGTCACCGCTATCCGTCGAGCTCGTCAACTGACTTCATCTCGTCTGCTTGTTCGCATGGATGCAGGAAACGATGCAGAAGCGAATGTGCACGTATGCCTAAAGGAAGACGTGGACTTTGTCATCAAGCGAAACTTACGCCGAGAATCGACAGCGCTTTGGTTCCAGATCGCTTCGCAAAAGGGCAAACGTGTCGATGATGGACAAAGCGAAGGAGTACAAACCTATGAGCTATGCCTTCCACAGAAGGCAGCGATCGATGGAAACACGTATACGTACGTTCAAGTCACCCAAGTGACGGAACGGACGATGGAACGCAATGGACAGCTGATGCTCGTTCCTGATTATGAAGTGGAAAGCTATTGGGTGCGGCTCAAAGGATACGAGCATGTTCGAATGAGCGATGTGCTCGCGTTGTATCATGACCATGCGACATGCGAACAGTTTCATAGCGAACTGAAGAGCGACTTAGATTTAGAGCGGCTTCCATCTGGGAAGATGAAAACGAATGCGCTCGTGTTGGTCATGGGAGCCTTCGTTTACAATCTTCTTCGTCTGATTGGACAAGATCTATTAAGCGATCCGAGACATCCGTTGCACCACAAAGTGAAACGCCGCCGCATCAAGACGATTATTCAGACGGTGATCACGATGGCAGGGCGACTCGTCCGTCGATCACGACAGATCTGGATGAAACTGACGCGAAGGAGTGGCTATAGCGAGCCCCTACTGAACGTCTATCAGAAATGGAGAGAGGTAAGATAACGAACGAATGTTCGGGCACTGATGTCCAACGTCACTCCCTGGGCTTTTTTGTCTATTTTTTTGGTTCGTATACCTAAAAAAGAGATTTGTTCCATTTTCGGAAATAGAGATGACATAGGTCATAAGCATAAAAGGGGTTTTATGGATTATCAATCCATCAAAATTACAACAAAATCAAAGTCGATTTCAATTCATCACGGATTCAGGAATAGAGAAAACTGGAAACAAATTGAAAGAGGTTATGAATTTGAAGCTGCCATCCTTTATCCGTCAGATACAAAAAGACCTCTTTCGTTTTTTATTCCTAATAAAAACAATCCATTAGAAGGAAAAATAGTTGATCAAATAGGTAATTTTTCTCCAGAAATAATTGAAGGAAGACCTAGAGCCAGAGAACAACAAGTTGTTGTTACTATTAAGCCAAGAAAAGTAATTATTGTAACTAATAATATAATAAATCAAAATGAAGAATTTGAATATATTTTAATTGCTCCAATAAATACTATTAAATTATCAGAAAAATCTAAAGATTGGTATGAAAAGTTAATTTATGATGAACATCCAATTTTCACATATATTCCCAAAGGAAATATAGAAAGATATGTGGATTTAAGTCAGATTATGACAATACATAAAAGTTTATTGCTGACAAAATATGATAAAATTCCAGATGAAAGAATGGAATTAATTGATGAAAATTTATTGCAGTGTTTATCTCTTGGAATTATAAAAGAAGAAGCTGAAAATATAATAAAAAATCAAAATATTGAAATTTAACAAAAAGTCATCATTAATAAAATAACATGATGGCTTTTTGTTTTGGTTACAGTACTTCTACCACCTTACATAGGATTTGTGAACAATTAACCAGCAAAAAACACCATTATATTATTATGCTTTTAGGCTGAGAAGTGATATCCAAGCTGTAAAGAATGCTTTACTTCCCCCTAAAACATCGGTCTGCTTGAGGGTCAAATCAATCGCTTGCAAATAATAAAACGAGTGACTTGCGGACGAGCTGGATTATTTTTGTTAGAGAAACAGGTGCTTTATCGATTGTGATAACTATTGCGAAATAACAAATATAAACTTGTTTTCAACCCTTACTCGTTTTTATAAAAAAAATTCGTAAGAACCATATTTAAAATCATTTTTAAACAAAAGATCGAAGTCATCACGAGAAACCATGTCTTCTATCTACAACAATCATCTGGTAGACCGATTGATCATCCCTTGAAAGCAATGGTTGGATTTAAAAAAAATCTATACGAAAAAATCTTGTCTCAATCGAGGTGCAAATAGATATTGTTTTTGCACAAAAATTGTTTTATAATCATTATGGAATTAAATAAATAGCATCCTCATTCACCCGATGAGGTAGAGGTTGCGGCTTTTATGAGTACTGCGAACGAGATGCAGAGAACATTGAAGACTTCGCTGGAAAGGGAAAGCCGCCGAAGTTCGCACATTTCTCTGGATGTGCGGACTGGGGTTGCCACCGAACAGGGGCAGCACTGTCACGGTTTGCCTGAAGAAAAGCAGCCGTGGAGCGCTATCTTCACGGAAGGGTTGATACGGGTAATGTTTGTATTGCCGCCGAATCACCTTCGGCGGCTTTTTTGGTGCGCCCAGCATGGGTGTAATCTCTAGGGTGAAAGTCCCGAGCTGCAAAGGCAGAAGAGCAGTTAGCTTAACAGAAGGGGATGGTGCGGCTATTTTGCCTTGGCAGATACACCAAGTAAGTTCAAAGAATTTGGCGAATGGATCAGACGAAGACTTCGAATGTGTTTATGGAAAGAGTGGAAAACGCCGAAAACAAAAATTCGGAAACTCAGAGGATTAAGTGTTCCAACGCATAAGCCATTCGAGTGGGGTAATACGCAAGAAATACTGTCGGATTGCCTGCAGTCCCATTCTACACAAAACCCTCGACAACTCCTACTGGAGTCGACAAGGGTTAAGAAGTCTATTCGAAAGATATCAATTTCTGCGTCATCTTAATTGAACCGCCGTATACTGAACGGTACGTACGGTGGTGTGAGAGGTCGGGGGTTAGTCACCCACTCCTACTCGATTATCACCCGGCTCCTTTCCATGACAAAGAAAAAAGGAGCGATGAAAACAATGGAAAGCGTTATTAAAAAGAAGGAAACAGCTACGACCGACCATTCTTCGCCTAACCAGCTTCGACGCAAGCTAAAAACAAGGCATTTAACGATGATTTCTCTTGGTGGGACGATTGGCACTGGATTGTTTTTAGCCAGCGGTGGAGCAATTCATACTGCTGGGCCGGGCGGAGCGCTGGTAGCGTATATTGCAATTGGTATAATGGTGTATTTTTTGATGACCAGTCTTGCAGAAATGGCAGCTTATATGCCAGTTACTGGAACGTTTAGTACGTATGCAACTAAGTTTGTCGATCCTGCGCTCGGATTTGCTCTAGGATGGAATTACTGGTACAACTGGGCCATTACGATTGCCGCAGAGCTCTCTGCTGTGACTATCATTATGAAATTTTGGTTTCCTGATAGTCCTTCACTTTTATGGAGCGCTTTATGCTTAGTGGTTATGTTTCTGCTTAATTATTTATCCGTAAAAGGATTTGGCGAAGCAGAATATTGGTTTTCGCTCATTAAAGTAGTAACAGTCATTATTTTTCTTATTGTCAGCTTTTTAATAATTGTAGGTATTATGGGTGGTGAAGCGGTTGGATTTAAAAACTTCACCATCGGCGACGCTCCATTCCATGGTGGTTTCATGGCGACTCTCGGCATTTTTATGGCGGCGGGTTTTTCTTTCCAAGGAACAGAGCTGCTTGGAGTTGCAGCAGGTGAAAGCGAGGATCCGAAACGTAACATTCCTCGCGCCATTCGGCAAGTATTTTGGCGCATTTTGCTATTTTATATATTGGCTATTTTAGCAATCGGACTTCTTATTCCATATACGAATGAAAATCTAGCGAATAGCGATGTTACGGTCAGCCCGTTTACTCTCGTTTTTGACAAAGCTGGCATTGCGTTCGCTGCATCCGTTATGAATGCTGTCATTTTAACAGCGGTTTTATCAGCCGGAAACTCTGGTATGTATGCGTCTACTCGGATGCTTTGGGGGCTAGCAAAAGAGGGGAAAGCGCCAAAATTTTTGGCTAAGTTGAATCGCCGGGGAGTCCCTGTTAATGCATTACTGGTTACTGCTTCATTAGGAACGCTTGCTTTCTTGGCTTCGTTTTTTGGGGATGGGATCGTCTATGTATGGTTATTAAATGCTTCTGGTTTGTCGGGGTTCATTGCATGGCTTGGCATTGCAATCAGTCACTATCGTTTCCGCAAAGCGTATGTTGCGCAAGGGAGAGATCTCCGTGATCTTCCTTACAAAGCAAAATGGTTTCCATTCGGACCGCTGTTCGCTCTGGTACTTTGCGCGGTCGTCATTTTGGGACAGAACTACAGGGCCTTTATGGGAGAATCAATCGACTGGTACGGTATTCTCGTTTCTTACATTGGATTGCCATTGTTTTTAGCAGTTTGGTTTGGCTATAAAATCGTGAAAAAGACAAAGGTCGTTCCTCTCGATGAATGTGAATTAGACTAAAAAGCCGCTTGAAAAGACGCATTAGTATCCAAAATCTACACGCTCGGTGTTCAACGGATTTTGTATGCCATCACAACGACGAAAATGCTCGTATGGTGCAGGACAAGTGTAAACGAATGATGGTCCAATCAGAAAAGCCGCTCTTTCTTGATACGGAGCGGCATTCATCAGTTAAAGGGAAAGCTTCATCTTTTCCATCAAATGATTTGTTCTTTTTATTCCGATAATTAAGATTGTCTGTTCAGAGCTCCCAACATCCAGAGATGGGGGAATGGCGGAAAGGCGTCTTTCATTTGGTAAGATAGAAAACGATTGGATTAATCCATTCCTCCCTATATATAACTTGACATGTTAACATCTGCATGGATATGTAGCTTGGACCGTTTTTCGACGGTCTGAAAATAGGTGTCTTTCTTAATGTTGCCAAAATGTTAAATGATACATTTGAATTACAAGATCTATATATATATAAAATTTTAACTAAGCTACTGGTATGCGAAAGTTGAGTTCAATATAAATAAATTTCTATATAATTTATTGATTTATAGGGGGCTGTCTAATAAGTCGATTTTTGGGCTTATAGACGCCCCTTTAACTTTTTTTAAAACGTTGATATATTCATGCTTATGATTTGATGGATTTTGACTTTCTGGACAATCCCAGTAGTACAAACCACGTCTATGGTTTGTGCTGTCTGTAAAAATTATAATATTTTAAATTCAAAAGAATCTTAAAAATTAATGTGTTAAAAAAGGATATGATATAGTTATGTAGTGAAACAATATAAAAAAGAACGTGATGATTAGAAAGGAAATTTTTATGATGTCTTTAGAGCTTCATTTGCCAAAAGAAATAATAAATGTAATTGAATCTCGCAAAAAGCGGGTGCATTCTGATCAAGATCAAAGATTAATTGGACAAGGCGGTTTTTTGTCTGACGATCCAGTCATTTTGTATGATGCGCTGGTGGCATTGGCCCTTGGAAAAAATGTTTTGTTAAAAGGACCGACCGGTGCTGGGAAAACGAAACTTGCTGAAACGCTGTCATCATTTTTTTCTCAGCCGATGCACAGCATTAACTGTTCAGTTGATCTTGATGCCGAAGCATTGCTTGGATATAAAACGATTGTCAATTCCAGCAATCAAACAGCCATTGAGTTTGTCGAAGGACCTGTTATTCAGGCGATGAAAAAAGGGCATTTTTTATATATAGATGAAATCAATATGGCGAAACCTGAGACATTGCCAATTTTAAATGGGGTGCTAGATTACCGGAGGCGGATCACGAATCCATTTACACAAGAGGTTGTGGCGGCGAAAGAGGGATTTGGTGTCATCGCAGCTATTAACGAAGGGTATGTAGGGACGGTTCCGTTAAACGAAGCGTTGAAAAACCGATTCGTCGTGATTGATGTTCCATATGTACAAAATGAAAAGTTAAAACAAGTGCTCACTGAGCAGTCTTCTTTAAAAGATGAAAAGCTGATAGAAAAGTTTCTCACATTATCCAGCGACATTATTACACAAGTAAAAATCGGGAAGGTTTCGGAAGAAGCAGCTTCCATCCGGGCTTTGATCGATGCCTGCGATTTGTCGGTTTATTTGCCCCCTTTAAGAGCGATTGAACGGGCCATTGCAGCAAAATTGGATGATGAGCTGGAAAAAAGAGCGATCATGAACATTGCAGAAACCGTTTTTGAGTGAGGGAAATCCGATGCATTATATAAAATTTAATGATGAAATCATAGATTCAATGTTAATGATGGAGCTGTCCGATTTAGCGCAAACATTGACAAAACGAAGAGATATCGATATCGCTTTTGCCGTTCAGTCTTACTTTCATCCAGCAGAACAAAAAATTTATATCAGCCATTTTTGGAACGATCGTGCGGAAGAAGACAAGCTTGCAGGATTTAAATCAGACATTTATTTGCGCGCAATTGGCAGCTATTATTATACGGATTTTCATCAAATTGCTGCATTTCATGATCTCGTTCGGATATTACATCATCAAAAATTTGCAAAACAGCTGTTGATGCTGCTTGAAGATGTCCGGATTGAAGAACTGGTTAAACGCGATCGTCCCGGGACAAAGCGCTATTTCCGCAAGCGGCTGAATATTTATAAAAAATATTACCGTGATCAGCTGAAAGCAAGCCTTGATCGGGGATTTGCAACCGATGCGCTCTTTGCGGCCCTGTATGAAATGGCTACGGCCACATCACCTGTTTTGAATGTACCAGAAATAAGCGTCCAAATAGATGAACTGCTGCCTTTCGTGAAGGAACAAGTGATGAACGTATACGATGCAAATAGCACGAAAGAAGTTTCCGATATTGTCCTGAAGACGATGGGGCTGTTGGATGAAGTGTTGAAAAAAGATTTGATCCATACTTATTTCATTTTGCCTGATTTATCGGAAAAAGATCTCCATACCTTGACTTTTGACGACATGAAACGAAAAGACCGGCTTCAAAATCAGGATGCACTGGATAATGTAAAAAAGGGCGATGAAGATCTTCATGATGAAAAAATGGCCATATGGCATCGTGAAACATCCACACCGACGAAAAGCTTTTTGCAATTTGATTTAGAACAAGGAACGCAAACGAATTTAATAGATGAACATGCAAGGCAAACTGAGACGGGAGATCAGGCGCTTGTGATTGTGGAAGGTTCAGCTAGACAGACTCAAAACAATTATTATGACGAAGTAAATGCTGATGAAAAGCTGCAAAAAGAAGCAGAGCAAGAAATACAACAACAACTCGGGAAGGAAAACAAGCATGCAAAAGCATATTTCCTGACGGCAAACATGCCAAAGGAAGCAGAAAAATCTGCGTATGAAAAGGAATTGCAGCAATTGATCGTGTACAAAAAACGTTTGCAGCGAATCATTCAAAAAACGCTTGAACATAAAAAGACATATCCAAAACAAGATGAACATTTCGGCAGATTGAATAAAAAGCTGTTGCGTCTATGGACGGATGAAAACCCGAAGCTTTTTTTCAAAAAAAGGAATCCTGCGAATGATCTTGACGGGGTGTTTACACTGCTCGTCGACTGCTCTGCATCCATGCACGACAAAATGGAAGAAACAAAACGAGGCATCATTTTGTTTCATGAAACGTTAAAGTCCGTTCGGGTTCCACATCAAATTGTCGGTTTTTGGGAAGACTCGGCAAACAGTACAGAAAACAACCAGCCGAACTATTTCAAAAAAGTAATCAACTTCGAAACTTCACTTAGCTCCAGCTCAGGACCAGAAATCATGCAGCTTTTGCCTGAAGAAGATAACCGCGACGGTTTTGCGATCCGGCATATGACAAACGAACTGCTTGCAAGAAAAGAGAAGCAAAAATTTCTTCTTGTTTTTTCAGACGGTGAGCCTGCTGCCTACGGATATGATCAAAACGGAATTGTCGATACACATGAAGCCGTAATGAATGCTCGAAAGCACGGTATAGAGGTGCTGAACATATTTTTATCCGCCGGAGCAGTTGAAGAAAGCAAAAGAAAGGTAATGAAAACGATTTATGGAAAACACAGCATCATGGTGCAAAATATCACAGAACTCCCGGACGTCTTGTTCCCGCTTTTGAAAAAATTGCTGCAAAAAACAATCGAATAAACCGCCAAAACATGGCAGAATACAACATGTATTCAAAAAATCAAGAAAATTATTATATAAAGATGCTAATTTTTAAGTAAATACTATTGGTCAATCTGATGAATAGTGTTAAAATAGCGGTGGAAGCGGTTATTTAAAAAAATATAGCTTGCTTCTTGTGGGATGGTGATGAGAATTTAAAAAAATTTTTTGTGGGGAAACAAAGCAGAAGAATTCTAATGATTAGTGATCATTGGGGGTTTTTAAGAAAATGGAAGAAACTTCGTCAAATTTAAAAATCTCATGGCGTGATTTTCACGGACCTAATTTAGGGTATGTCATGGACTTATATGAACAATATTTAGAAGATCCGAATTCTGTTGATGAAGAATTAAGAAACATGTTTGATGCTTGGGGGGCTCCTGAGGCTCTAACTGAACAATCTTATGTAAACTCCTCATCCACTGTAAGCAGAAATTTGTCTTATACGTTTGAAAAGCTGCAAAAAGTAGCAGCTGCTGTAAGGTTTGCAGAGGATATTCGGACATTTGGACATTTGGATGCTTCTATTTATCCTATGGGGATAAAACATAACGAAGAAGATGTTTTGAATGAATCAAGATACGGTCTGACGAAAGAGGACTTAATTGAAATACCGGCCAAATTGTTGAGTCCGTATACTCCTGATCATGTACACAACGGGTACGAAGCGATCCAATATTTAAAAGATGTTTATTCAAAATCGATTGCATTTGAATTTCAGCATGTCCACAATTTTGAAGAGCATGAATGGCTAAACGAAATGGTGGAATCTGGGAAAATTTTCAAAACACTTTCAAAAGAGAAACGCATTTCTCTTTTGAAGCGATTAACAGAAGTTGAAGGATTTGAATCTTTTCTCCATAAAACATTTGTCGGCCAAAAGAGATTCTCCATTGAAGGTGTTGATATGCTCGTTCCGATGCTTGATGAGCTGATTTCTGAAGCTGTGAAAAGCGGAACGACAAATATAAACATCGGAATGGCGCATCGGGGCCGACTAAGCGTGTTGGCTCATGTGTTAGGAAAGCCATTTGAGCTTATTTTCTCTGAGTTCCAGCATGCACCGAACAAAGAATTGGTTCCGTCTGAAGGTTCAATCGGAATCAACTACGGCTGGACCGGAGATGTGAAATATCATTTAGGTGCGGACAGAAAAATTAAAGATCATAATGTTGTTCGTGCACGGCTCACGCTAGCGAACAACCCTAGCCATCTAGAGTTTGTGGATCCGATTGTGGAAGGGTATACACGTGCAGCCCAAGATAATCGTAATGTGCGCGGATATCCTGAACAAGATATTCACAAATCCATGGCTGTGCTGATTCACGGCGATGCAGCATTCCCTGGCGAGGGAGTCGTGGCAGAGACTCTTAACCTTAGTCAGTTAAACGGTTACAAAACCGGAGGAACAATCCACATTATCGCCAATAATATGATTGGATTTACGACGGAAAGCCATGATTCTCGATCAACAAAATATGCCAGCGACCTAGCCAAGGGCTTCGAAATTCCGATCGTTCATGTGAATGCGGATGATCCAGAAGCATGTTTGGCAGCTGTTTATATTGCCATTTTGTATCGCAATAAATTCCATAAAGATTTCTTAATTGATTTAATCGGATACCGCCGTTACGGGCATAACGAAATGGATGAGCCGATGGCGACAAATCCGTTGCTTTATGAAAAAATTAAGAAACATGAAACAATTTGCAAATTATATGCTAAACAGCTTGAAAGCGATGGAATTATTTCCTTAGAAGACGCAAGAAAGTTTGAACAAGAAGTGCAGGATCGGCTGAAAAAAGCATACGATAAAGTTCCAAAAAACGAACACCAAGAAGAGGAAATTCATATTCCAGAAACGGTCAGCCATGGTCTGCCCAAAATCGACACGACTGTGCCGGTGGATGTCCTTGACAAAATTAACAAGGAATTAATTACGTTCCCAGAAGGATTCACCGTTTTTAATAAATTGCAAAAAATTCTAGAACGCAGGGCAAAAGTATATGAAGAAGAAAGAAAAGTAGATTGGTCGCTTGCAGAAGCGTTCGCTTTTGCGACAATCTTGAGAGATGGAACTCCGCTTAGAATTACTGGACAAGATTCGGAACGCGGGACTTTTGCTCATAGACATTTAGTCTTGCACGATGTGAAAACAGGCAAAACCTTCTCGCCGCTGCATCGTTTGTCGGATGTTCAAGCATCGTTTGCGATTCATAACAGCCCGTTGTCTGAAGTTTCTGTATTGGGATTTGAATACGGATATAACGTATTTTCTCCGGAAACGCTTGTCATTTGGGAAGCACAATTCGGTGATTTTGCAAACGTTGCACAAGTCATATTCGATCAATTTATTTCAGCCGGCAGGGCAAAATGGGGACAAAAATCTGGACTCGTCATGTTGCTGCCGCATGGATATGAAGGCCAGGGACCGGAACATTCCAGCGGGCGTTTGGAACGGTACTTGACCCTTGCTGCAGAAAACAATTGGACGGTGGCAAATGTAACGACTGCTGCTCAATATTTTCATTTGCTAAGAAGACAAGCAGCGATTTTAACAAAAGAAGAAGTGCGTCCGCTCATCATTATGACGCCAAAAAGCTTGCTGCGTAATCCAAATACGGTTTCCGACGTTACAGAGCTGACTGAAGGTCAATTTCAACCGGTTATTGAACAGCCTGGTTTAGGTCAAAATAAAGAAAAAGTAAAACGTTTAATTTTGTGCACTGGCAAAATATCGATAGAATTGGCGAATGGTCTGCAAAAATTAGATCAAAAAGATTTTCTTCATATTGTACGGGTGGAGGAAATTTATCCGTTCCCTGAAGAAGAAATTAAAGAGATTATAGAAAGATACCCTAACTTGCAGGAAATCGTCTGGGTGCAAGAAGAGCCGAAGAATATGGGATCGTGGATTTTCACATATCCGCAATTAAAATCTATTGTGGGTGATAAGCTCGCTGTTAAATATATTGGACGTCCAAGACGGTCAAGCCCTGCAGAAGGAGACCCGACAATTCACAAAAAAGAGCAGAGCCGAATCATAACAGAAGCGCTTACATGGAATGAATGAGGAGGAAATTTAAAAAATGGCTGAAATTAAAGTTCCAGAACTAGCAGAATCCATTTTAGAAGGTACAATTTCTCAATGGTTGAAAAAACCTGGCGATAAAATTGAAAAAGGCGAATACATTCTTGAGCTGGAAACCGATAAGGTCAATGTTGAAATTACTGCTGAACATGCTGGTGTTTTAAAAGAAGTATTTAAAAATGAGGGCGATGTTGTCGAAGTTGGCGAAGTCATCGGAATCATCGATGAAGGCGCAAGTGAAGCTCCACAGGCAAGCAGCCCTCAGCCAGAACAAAAAGTAGAAGCCGCTCCAGAGCAAAATCGAGAGGAGCAAACAGTTCAAGTGGAATCGGAAGAACAGTCTGCAGGCAAACCGCGCCCAATCGCAACGCCTGCAGCAAGAAAGCTTGCACGTGAAAAAGGAATCGACTTATCGGCCGTGCCGACGGCTGATCCGCTCGGTCGTGTTCGCAAACAAGATATTGCATATTATGAAGCGCCAAAAGCGGAAGAAAAAGCCCCTAATAAACCAAAACCAGAACCGCAAGAAACACAAAAGGCAACGGTTGCAGATCAGAAGCCTGTGGAACGGATCAGAATGTCCCGCAGAAGACAAACCATTGCCAAACGTCTAAAAGAAGTTCAAAATACAGCAGCTATGCTGACAACCTTTAATGAAGTGGATATGACAGCAGTTATGAACATCCGCAAACGGAGAAAAGATCAATTTTTTGAGGAGCATGATGTTCGTTTAGGCTTTATGTCCTTCTTTACAAAAGCAGTTGTCGCAGCCTTGAAAAAATTCCCTCTACTGAATGCGGAAATTCAAGGCGATGAAATTGTGTTGAAAAAATATTATGATATTGGAGTAGCTGTTTCTACAGATGAAGGTTTGGTTGTTCCTGTTGTAAGAGATGCAGATCGCTTAACATTTGCTCAAATCGAGCAAGAAATTGCCGATTTTGCAGCAAAAGCGAGAGCAAATAAACTTGCGCTTTCGGATCTGCAAGGAGGAACATTTACGATAACTAACGGCGGTATTTTCGGATCTTTATTGTCAACACCGATCTTAAATGGACCTCAAGTCGGTATTTTAGGGATGCATAAAATCCAGCTTCGCCCAGTTGCGATTGACGAAGAGCGCATTGAAAACCGTCCGATGATGTATATTGCTTTATCATATGACCACCGTATTATTGACGGAAAAGAAGCTGTCAGCTTCTTGGCAACTGTCAAAAAGCTGTTGGAGGATCCAGAGCAGCTGCTGCTGGAAGGGTAAATCACTAATGAAGGAAGAACGCATTCCGCGTTCTTCTTTTCATATGAAAACGAGCGATTGAAGGAGTGGCAAACATGAATCATCTATCATGGAAAAACAAAAAAGCGAATAAAAAAGTTGTATGTTTACATACAAATGCAAAAAAGTATATGGTAAATAATGTATTGACACCTGGACAAACTTATGATGTCTTGAACGAAACGGAAGAGTATTATTTTATTATCGACAATTCCGGAAAAGTAGGCGGGTTTTACAAAGAATATTTTGAAGAAGCAAAATAGCTAATCATCCCTTTATTTTTTCTTTCCTTTTTGAGAGGAGGTGTTGTTCGTGTTCGTTTATACTGAAGAGGATATTCGTAACATTGACAATCTGGCAGAAAAAAATGGCCTTTCTTCTATTGTGTTGATGGAAAACGCCGGGCGCTCTTTATTTCAAAAGCTTGTTTCGCACGTAAAAAAAGATGATCGCATTTTAATATTGTCCGGTAAAGGCAACAACGGCGGAGATGGAATTGTTTTGGCCAGATATTTAAAACAAAACGGCTACCATGCCGATCTTTCTTTTCCGCTTGGGGCACCGAAAAGTGAAGCAGCGAAGCATCATTTCGCTTTTTATAAAAACAGCGGTTTTCTCGAAACAGCCGAATATGAACAAAATCATTACCAAGTCATCGTTGACGCTTTGCTGGGGGTCGGTGCAAGGCATCCGCTAAGAGATGATGTGAAAAACATCATTGAATGGATTAATGGACAAAACGCTTTTGTCGTTTCCGTTGATGTTCCTTCAGGAGTTTTATCCGACTCCGGAGAAGCGCCGATAGCGGTTAAAGCAGACGTCACCATCAGCATCCACGGATATAAGCGATCAGCCTTTTTGCTGCCTTCTTCATCTTTTTACGGAAAAAAGGAAGTTGTGTCCATCGGCCTGAAGGAAGAAGGGAAATGGAAGGTCTGGACAGAAATAGATGTGAAGCAAACATGGCCGAACCATCCGTCTTTTTCCCATAAAGGCACTTTTGGAACAGGCTATTTAATTGCTGGCTCCGACGAAATGCCGGGAAGTGTGCTTCTTGCTGCGAAAGGAGCTATGAGGGGAGGAATTGGCAAGCTTGTGATCGGCACAACACCATTTGTAGCGGGGGCCATCGCCGGGCAAATTCCTGAAGCAACTTATTTTTTTGAAGGTCTCATAAAAGCAGGGGATGGTGAATTCCCGGAAAAGCTGTCAGTATGTGCAATTGGACCAGGTATCGTTCCTGGAGAAGAGACCGAAAAAGCCATTCAATCCATCTTACAAAACGATTGGCCTGTTGTGCTGGATGCCGGTGCGTTACAAAAACGCACATATCCGAAAAATAGACAACATCCTATTGTGTTAACACCGCATCCGGGGGAATTTAGCCGTTTAATCGATCAGCCGATCAGCTATATACAAAAGAACAGAATCGAAGCTGCTTCTAAATTTGCCGTTGAAGAAAATGTCATTGTTGTTTTAAAAGGCCAATATACAGTGATTGCATTTCCGGATGGAACAGGAATGATCAATCCAACTGGAAACATTGCTTTGGGCAAAGGCGGGAGCGGAGATGCATTAACGGGAATCATCGCTGCTTTTTTGTCCTATTATGAGAACAAAAAAGCAGCTGTGGCAAATGCAGTCTATTTACACGGTTTATGTGCAGATCTGTTTGTAAAAACGAAAGGTGTAAGATCAATGCTTGCGGGCGATATTCCAGACATTTTGCCGGAAGTGATGAAACGATTCGAATAGCCTTATCAATATGGCTTCCAAATGACTTTTTTTGCAGTTTGAAATCTTTGTTCCACTTCTGGCCAGTTGACGATTTTCCAAAAATTATCGATATATTTTTGCCGATCGTTTTTATATTGCAAGTAGTATGCATGCTCCCAAACATCTAATACAAGAAGAGGAATGACATCCCATTGGCTTAAGTTTTGATGCTTTTCCGCCTGCAATATTTCCAATCTTCTTGAACGGGGGGACCATACTAATATCGCCCAGCCTCCGCCTTCGACTGCTTTTGCAGCTTCACTGAAATGCTTTTTAAATGCTTGAAAGCTTCCAAATGAATTTTTGATCGCTTCCTTTAATTCACCTTTCGGCTCGCCCCCGCCTTTTGGGTTCATGATATTCCAAAAAATTGTATGCAAATAGTGGCCTGCCCCATTGAAAGCTGCTTCCCGTTCCCAATGTTTAATCAATGAAAAATCTCCTGTTCTCCGTGCTTTTTCCATTTCGATTTCCGCCTTGTTTAAACCGTCTACATAGCTTTGATGGTGTTTCAAATGGTGAAGCCTCATGATTTCTTCTGAAATATACGGCTCAAGCGCATTGTATCGATAGGGAAGAGGAGGGAGCTTATGTTGTCCTATCGGCACAGCCAAAGACCGGTCATCTTCACCTTCAATAAATAATCTGAATTCATCATACAATTGATTCGCCTGTTCATAAAGTTCGCTTTCTGAAACGGACTCGGCTTTGTCCAGCTCTGTTTTGAAACGGATTATTTTTTCCTCGAATTCGCTTGCAAAAGGGTGTTCTGAAATGATGTTTCCATAAAGATCATCACACCATTTTTTTAATTCATTAATATACGATTCACTCAAGACAACAAAATCCTCCTTTTCATTCAATCGTCCAGAATACTATATGAAGCAATTTGAAAAAGGGTGAACTAAAAGAAGCGCGTCTTTTAGATGGAAGAGGGAAGCTCCTTAAAGCGGTTTTTCACCAATTAAAAACGGATGATTTTTTGAAGAAATGCATTTTTTATGTGAGAGGAGAGGCTGGATGGGAAGAAATATGTTTGTCAATACTCGGTCTTGTTATGAAAAAAGAGCAGCTGCCTGAATTATGTATGAAAAATGCCATGCATATCAATGCAAAATAAAATCAGGGGATTGTCCCAAAAGGATACATCCATTGGAATTCAATAATCAAGAAATGCTGATATATCAGCATTACTGAACATGAAAAGGGGGATCCAATACCGTGAAATCAACTATTAGACAGCCCCTTAAGTCAATCTGCCCAAACATCGTTCATTGAACAGTATACTTTTCATCTTTTCAAATAAGCACGTCAGCTTCTTTAGCTTTTTTGGGAACTAATAGACAAACTCTATTTTAATGACAGAAGTAAGTACATTCAAATTTCATTTTAACAGCAAATACTACTTCTTGATTAGATCTGCCATCATAACAAAAATTTTATCATCATACGCATTTTCATCCTGCTTTAAAATGTCGTCTATATATCTTGGTATTCCTTTACAAAAGCTTTAACAAAGTCCGTGAAATGACAATCCAGTACTTTTTGTTTGCTTGAATCATAATACAACAATCAATAAACAGACGATTTTGGGATTTTTTTAATGTAATATTTTAAAGCATTCTCATGAGTTTCTACGGTCCCTTGAACTATTTTTCATTACTGAATTTGATCAAGTAATCTCCGATATCTAATAAAAGACCATCACGGAATGTTGTTTTTGTCCATTTTCAACAATATACATATATAATCTTTTGTAGAAATAAAAGGATAGCTCAAAAGGAGCATCTTTTGTATCCTCATATTCTTCAATCTCAAATACTAGCTTCATCTGTCTATACACCATTTAAATTCATTTTGTTTACTATTTTTACAGATTTCATATATGATAAATTACTTGATTTATCCCGTTACTTGGTTTTCCTTTAAAGATTTCATAATCCTCTTCATTTCTGTTTTTGAAAGATTTTTAGAAACAATGTTCATTTTATATCGCGATTTTCCCTGTAATTCCTTTTTGATGCTGTGCGTCCTTTCATTTATGTAAAAAGCAGAGAAGACAACGCTTTTTTCAATTTAAAGCCGAACAGGGAAGGGGTGTTCTGCTGTATTATGGACAATTACTGTTTCTGTTGTTTTTCACAGAGGAAATGCCCGAGCTTTTCTCAATGCAGAAAGTACTAAAGCAGGCGGAACTCAACCTTTTAGGAGAAGTTCTCGACAACTGGAAAGCCCCACAGAAATCATTTCTGTGGGGCTTAGATATTGTTTTTTAGACAGGCGCTATTCTGAATTATATATTTTAATTTAAGCTAATCCACACGCTTTTTACTTCTGTATAGTTGTTCAAAGCATATGAACCCATTTCGCGACCGATACCTGATTGTTTGTATCCGCCAAACGGAGAGGCTGCGTCAAATACATTATAACAGTTGACCCAAACAGTTCCTGCTCTCAAGCGATTGGCGACATAGTGAGCGTTGGCCACATCTCTCGTCCATAAACCGGCCGCTAAGCCGTATTCGCTGTTGTTTGCCCGATCAATAACTTCATCTAAATCTTCAAAAGGCAATGCAGCAATGACCGGACCGAATATTTCCTCTTTGGCAATTGTCATTTTATCTTCAACATCAGCAAAAATTGTAGGAGTGACAAAATACCCTTTTTCAGATGGCGTAGATCCGCCGGTCACAACTTCTGCGCCTTCTTCAATTCCTTTTTCAATATAATTCAACACTCTTGACTGCTGCTCTTCAGATACGAGCGGCCCCATTTCCGTTTCCGGATTCAGGCCAAAGCCTTGGCGGATATTTTTGGCATGGGAGGCCATATCTGCTAATACATTATCGTAATGTTTTTTCTGAATAAACACACGAGAACCTGCACAGCATACTTGACCTTGATTAAACATTACACCGTTTAATGCACCTGGAATCGCTTTTGACAGATCAGCATCCGGCAAAATAATATTCGGCGATTTGCCTCCTAATTCCAGCGTAACTCGCTTCAGTGAACGTGCGGCATTTTTCATTATCAGCTTGCCGACTTCCGTCGATCCGGTAAAAGCAATTTTATCTACCAGAGGATGATCAACAATCGCTTGCCCAGCTGTTTCCCCAAAGCCCGGTACTATGTTGATAACCCCAGGTGGGAAACCTGCTTCTTCAATAAGCTCTGCTAAATAAAGGGCTGAAAGTGGAGTTTGTTCTGCAGGCTTCAAAACGACTGTACAACCAGTTGCAAGAGCGGCACCAAGTTTCCACATTGCCATTAGAAGCGGGAAGTTCCATGGAATAATCTGGCCGACAACACCAACAGGTTCATGTCTTGTATAATTGAAAAATGGTCCGTTGACAGGAATGGTCTGCCCGACTATTTTTGTAGACCATCCGGCATAGTAACGCAAGTGTTCAATGGCTAATGGAATATCTGCATTTCTAGTTTCCCGGATCGGTTTTCCGTTATCCAGCGTTTCCAGCTGAGCTAGTTCTTCTTTGTTTTCCTCCAGCAAATCCGCCAGTTTGTACAATAATCGGCTTCGTTCAGCAGCTGATATTTTGGACCATGGCCCGCTGTCAAAAGCAGCTCTTGCCGCACGGACAGCACGGTCAATATCTTCTTTGTCCGCTTCATAAACCGTTGCAAGAGTTTCTCCAGTTGCTGGATTAGGAGTGTCGAACGTTTTGCCGGAAACGCTTTCGACAAATTCACCATTAATGTACAACTTTTTTTTCCCCTTTAGAAACTCCGCTACTTTCCCTTCAACATTAGCGATTAATTGACTCATCGATCATCCTCCTAATTTTTTTTTCGTTGTGTAAACTCTGGATGAACGAAATACAGTTTTATAATAAAGGAAAATTCAGAATATTTCAACCCATTTTTTAAAAATTACCAAAAATCTCCTGACCAACAACTGCTGGATGGCCGCAGAAAACTTAAGAAAACAACTTTATTTCAGTCATCAAGACAAACTATTTAAGAATAATCGTATAAAGAGAAATGAACTTCAAAGAGGTGATGACTATGAATGAGAAGCATCAAAAATCTTTTACGACCGTAAAATCATATCGTCCTTTTCATAGCAGATATGATCCATGTAAACCAATCGGTGTCAAATACTATTCCACACCGCCAAACCTTTTCCTCGGTTTTCAGCCGCCGAACTTGCAGCAATTTTCCGCAAAAGAAGCATTAAAAAAAGGGACTCTTTGGCGATTTTTTTATGACTATTACGAAAATCCGTATGAGAAAAAAGGGAGGTAGCCAAAATGAAGGAGCTTCCTCAAGAGTACTATCAGCTCCTTGAAGAAATTCAAGCGGCTGATTTCGTGCTTGTTGAATTATCGCTTTATCTAGACACTCATCCAAATGATATAGAAGCAATCCAGCAATTTAACCAATATGCCCAATACTCAAAACAATTGAAGCAAATGTTTGAATCAAAATTCGGTGCGCTGCAGCAATTTGGAAACAGCTTTTCAGACGCGTACTGGAGCTGGGGAACGATGCCGTGGCCATGGCAAGTATAGCTTTAATCCGTTTAACTATACTCATACGATGAAAGGAGAAAGAACATGTGGTTTTATGAAAAAAAACTACAATATCCTGTCAGGGTGAGTACGTGCAACCCAAAACTTGCAAAATATTTAATTGAACAATACGGCGGAGCAGATGGAGAACTTGCTGCCGCCCTTCGCTATTTGAATCAAAGATACACGATCCCCGACAAAGTAGTAGGACTTTTAACGGATATTGGAACAGAAGAATTTGCTCATTTGGAGATGATCGCAACAATGGTGTATAAATTGACGAAAGATGCGACACCGGAACAATTAAAGGAAGCAGGACTAGGCGAGCATTATGTCAATCATGACAGCGCCTTGTTTTATAACAACGCTGCTGGAACTCCGTGGACTGCGACTTATATTCAAGCAAAAGGGGATCCGATAGCTGATTTGTATGAGGATATAGCTGCCGAGGAAAAAGCAAGAGCTACTTATCAATGGATTATCGATATGTCAGATGATCCAGACTTAAATGACGGATTAAGATTTTTGCGCCAAAGAGAAATTGTTCATTCGCAACGTTTTCGAGAGGCGGTGGAAATTTTAAAAGAAGAACGTGATCGTAAAAAGTTTTTTTAAGAAGTTCAAGGAGCATCCAATCAGACGTACTTTCATCTATTGGATGCTCCTTTTATGTTTCAGGCAGAACATTGTTGGTAATATCCAAGATTGACAGCATTGATCGAATTTTTTTACTCTCTTTCTTTTAAAATAATACAAACAGCTGTACAATCGATCAATTGAAGCTGTTCACGTACAAAAATAGTGTATTTTGCATTACTTAATCCATTTTCTTTAGCCCATGAATAAAATTCAAAATCATATCCTCCTCCTTAATATTTATGAAGACATAGTATTTTCTACTTCTACTATGTCTATCCCAATTTTATCCTTGATATATCATCTAGGTTAGAAAAGAATGGCACACCCTAAAAATAAAAATGCAACAAAAAAGGATAAAAGTAACTCTCCTCCTTGAAAAATGGACACATTACTTAAATGGTTATTTATAACATACTGTATGGAAAATACACAGCTATCTATGCAAAAGAAAACTCAAAAATGTAAGTGATCCAGTTAGGTATTATGAGCGATGCTGCGAGTCCTTTAATAATTACCATAAATCTGAGCATATAAACGAGTGCTACTGCACTTACCAATAAAGAAAAATGTATAAGTCTGACCGAGAGCTATAATTTACATAGTCTCCTAAGAAATGATTAACTCCTAAAGAAACAAAGTAAATGATTAGGCTAGGAACAGCCATAGCAAAGAATAAACAAAAGCCTATAAGGAACATTCCTGTTAGAAGTTTTTTCGGGGACTTGAATAAAAAAGCCCTCTTGGTATGATTCGGGGGTGTCAATCGGATTAATTGCCCCCTAATTTGGATACCAAGGAGGACTATACATGAGTTCTATCTCAAACAAGAAGATTAATCAAGTCACCGATCAAACGCTCATCGTTGGCATGGATATCGCGAAAAAGAAGCATTTTGCCTGCTTTGTGGATGAGCGAGGGAGGGTGTTAAAAAAGCCGTTTCCCGTTCTGCAATCGAAAGAAGGATTGGAATGGTTGTACCAGTGCATCGTGAAAGCGATGGAGGAAGTTGAAAAAACGGAAGTGATCGTTGGCATCGAGCCAACGGGACATTATTGGCTCAATCTCGCTTACTTTCTTGACGAGAAGGGCATTCCTCTCGTGATGACAAACCCGATGCACGTGAAGCGCTCCAAAGAGCTAGACAACAATCTTCCAACCAAGGCTTTATAAGTCCATGACACTGCCCCTTGAGTTTGAAAATCTCCATTAACATTAGCGACTGTTCTAGCAGGGTCAATTTTTATAGAGATTGATTGGTTTTGAATAGCTTTTTGGACTCCTTTATGAACTGTTTCATCAGGCTTTGACTACTATTTACTCGAGCTATCCTCGTAAATGCTGTTTTTTTAGGAATTTTTTTGTTTTTCATTCTGCTATATGAAAGAATGATTCAAACAGTATTTGTATGTTAGTAAAATCGCGGAAAAAGAAGGCTGGAAATCAAGGTGAAACTGTTCCTTAGAAAGCCCAAAAAGAAAAATAAACTTCCTGTAACCGAGCATACAAAATTTATGCTTCACGGCTGCCGCACTCTAAAACTACTGTATTCAGTTGTTCATTCCTTTTTAAAATGATCTTTTGATTTGAAAAATCAGTTAAATCAGTATCCGTTGAATGAGTGGCATAAATTAAAATTGCCTTGTTTTGCATGACGTAATTTTTCAAATAATCGAGAATAACTTTTCTTGACCTAATATCGAAATTGACAAAAGGTTCATCAAGGAGAATCAAATTAGGCGAAGATAGAAGTGCTAAAATTAAAGATAGTTTTTGTTTCGTTCCTAAAGACAGTTCGCGTGTAAGGGTATTTTTATATTTGTAGAGTCCAATTTTTTCTATAATACCTTCTAGAGACGAATCTAATCTTTCCCCATTCAGGAAGGATAAGATCATATCAATTGTTTCAGCCGGTGTTAAATAATCGTATAAAAATGGTGTATTGCCAATTAAGGAGACTCCTTTTATATACTTTTGAAAATCGTCCTTTAATGAAATATTGTTTAACTTGATGTCCCCATCGAATGTTGTCATTCCACCGATGATATTCAACAACGTTGATTTGCCAATTCCATTTTCACCAAGTAATTCAACAATGCTCATGTTATCTATTTTTAAGTTAATACCGTCAAAAATGTAGGCTGATTCACCATATCTTTTTTTTATATTGATCAATTCAAGCATGTTTTACCTCTCTTTTGTCAGAAAATTATATAATAATAAAAAATGTGAATAAACAATAAAGAAAAAGAGTATAGGATATATACTGCCGAATTTCATTGAATAAAAAGCTACAGCGCTGCATGCAATAGAAGGCAATCCTAAAACGAATAAATCTTCTAAAGGATTAAAAAAATATACAAAAAAATTGTTTTTAATATCTTCTATTGATAATTTTTGAAAGCGATAGACTCTTTTTGAAATGATTTTTATTGTGTAGAAGTAAATGATTGTTGAACATAAAACAGTGACAGCTGAAAATAATGAAAATCCATAAAGGAGGAATACACCAGCATAATAACTGATTAGGATTACGATGAGCCTTCTTGACAGAAATTTAGAAAGCGAATTCTCATAATAAGTTTTTTGATCAAACTTCTTTATATAATAAAAATCGCTTAAATTACAGTCGTTTAACAGTTTTGAGCTATTTATGATTCCTTGAGATATCAAACTAATCATTGCGCTTTCAATTCCTAAATAAACCGAAATGATAATCAATTTATGAATATTAAAATAAAAATGAATTATACATATCAGAACTAAAGAAGCAACTGCAAACAAATAAGTATACAATATATATAAGTAGTAAGTTCTATTTTGACATGATCGGGATAAAGCCGCTTGATACTGATCTAAATGCAGGTCATTTTTATACCGAATGAAATGTTCTTTCTTTTTCGTAGCGTTCGGCCCGTGAATAAATAAAAAGACAATCTGAGGATTGCTCCATAAAAATTTTACAATAATAGTAAAAAAAACAGCTATTAAGAAGAAAATCTCGTATAAAAGAATGGTTATGTAACTAAAATGAAATTCTCTCATAAAAATCAACATAAAAAAACAATAAGACAAAATGTTTGTTCCAAATGTTAACAGCAATTTTTTAATAATCAGTAATTGAAATTTAATTTTGTGAGCTTTATACATCCATTGAGAAATATTCTCCAGTTCCACATGATCGTAATCATCATTATTAATATCAGTGAACAAAAGCGTTATAAAAAAATAGATAGTGGCGATATAAAAAGGATTTATATTTATTATAAAGGAATGAAAAAAATAAATGAGCAAATAGACAAAAATCGGTGCTAACATCGAAGCGAAAGTAATGACTGCATTTACGTTATAGAGAAAGACCAGCAGCAATTTTTTATCGCCGCCAGCAAACTTATTTAGAAAATTCCCAAATAAAATCTCGAAATTTGCTAATGCTTTTCTTTTTTTCATTAACCGCTTGTATTTGAAGTATTTCATCTTCTTCAATTCCCCAACATTTTCGCAACAATTTTTACTAGATTAAAAATTCCTACTAAAAAAACGATTATCGAGATTACGAACAATATTCTCATTTTAGCCTTAAATTTTTTTTCCATATTATGCACCTTCCTAAGATCATTGAAATTGCACAACAGTCATGAACGTTTGAATGATAAGCGTCAAACCATAAGTGGTCGAAAATATTATTGTACACAGTCTTATTTTTAGGCTGATGGAAGTGGAACTGTCTAAATATGATAAATATAAGTAGAAAAAAACAACCAATAGGATTTGCGAACCTGGAAACCAGCCCAGCCATTGAATATCTTGCAGTTGATTAAAGCCAGCCAGTGAAATGATCGTCATATTTAATAAAATGGAAACAAGATTCGCAAAAATGATGGCTGATAAAAAGTTACTAAATGTAAACTTTTTATTCGTCATGACATTTGTAATATAAGTAACAAATATTGTTTCGATTATGATCACGGTAATTCCCGCAATCAATTGTATTAAAATTAACAAAGCAGCAACAAACGAATGTGCAAACAATGGAAAGCTCGTTTGCAGTTTATCAAATTGCTCAATCACTTGAAACTGTTTAATGGAAAAAAATGAATTCGCCACAACTGCTAGCACTAACAGGCAAAAAGAAAGTAAATTTATTATTCTTTCATTTTTTAATTTGAGCATTTTTATCCCCTTTATAAGAAAAGGTGTCCCGCCTTATTACAAAAATTAAAACATTAGGAGGCTAAAGGCTATTACAGTTAGAGTCAATCACCATGAAACATAAGAAAATTCATTGAGACCATCAAGAATAATTCCGGCAGCAGTCAGATTAAATTCATAACTTATCCTCTCAAAATTGCTTGAATTTTACACAAATAATATTCTTTCCTCGTTTAAAATTGCAACTGAATGGGGCTGTACTTAGTTGGTCAGAAATTTTTAGTTCTAGTAGACTATAAACAACAAATCATGCAATTGTACTAAAGCGGGAAGCCAAATTGTAATCACGAACTTGCATAGATAAGCAGCCTGTGAATTCTTATGTGATGAAACCCGAAAACAAAGTCATGTAATTTCTTTTAAACTAGTATTTCCGAATGAGGTTTTTGGCAATTTATAGAAATATTATAATGAAGGTTGGATCCCTTGGTCAAGCTGCTCCTAAATTTTTCTGATGGTTTTCAAAAGGTGGCATGTTAGGAATGATGATTTTAAGTAATCCATCTCATTAATCTACGTTTTTTCAGACAGAATCATCTTGTTTGTAACACTCATTATTGCGTGAATAAGAAATGTTCATGCCCGATGCTTCCGAGAAGCAATCGAAATTTTAAAAAGGTCAAGATTCGGTGGTAGAGGAAAAGACTTTCGGATTGACCAACAGACGAATGCCATTTCACTTTATGCTAAAACAAATATTTTAACAAATAGCTTGGAGGTCTTGTCATATTGTGTGACAATTCATTTTGCAAACAATGTTCTAAATGAAAAAAAGATATATTTTTATATGAACTTATATTATGATTAAAATAAAAGGATCGGAAAACTATAAGTTTACATAATTATATTATTGTAAAAAGGAGATGGATGGAGAGATGACGGAAAAAAGAAAACCTAGCGGCTTTTTATTGAAGCAGCGAGCTTTTTTAAAATTATATTTAATCACGATGACGGAAAAGAAGCGGCTGTATGGTTTTAAAATATTGGATGAACTGCGGGAAGAGTTTCGCCCGTATGGCTACCGTCCGAATCATTCTGAGCTGTACAAAGCGCTTCATGATTTAATAAAAGACGGCATTTTAAAACAAATTAAACGAAAAAAGGAAGGAGCCGAGTTTCAAGAGGTTGTCTATTATCAGTTTGTCGATTATGAAAAAGCAAAACAATATAAAAGACAACTAAAAGCAGAGCTGGACCGCTCAAAAGCAATTATTGAAAAAGCTATACGAGACAATTTTGCATAAATATGGAGGAGTATTATGATCAATCTTGCAAAAAAGCTGGAACAAATCGATGGCAAAGGATATAAAGCGTACAAACAGATTCAAGGCTCGTACAAGTTTCCTGATTTTGAATTGTTGATCGATTATGTACAGGGCGATCCGTTTGCAAGTCCTTCGAAAATCAGAATATTGATCGCTAGAAGCAAAACGGCTTTTTTACAAAAATGGACAAACAGCCGGCAAAGAAAGATAAGATGTGAAGATATGATTGTCCGCGAAGTATTTCAAGCAATTTCTAATTTGAAAAATAACGTACGCGGCTCTGGAAAAAGCGGGCTGATCATGATTGACAAACCGGGGCAGAAGGTGTTAGAACGGACAGCTGTTCAGATAGGAGAAAACGATATTACAGTTTGTCTTTCAATCGGTCTTCCGGCTAAAGGGAGAACAATATTAGGCAAGGAAGCCAAAAAAATATTTTTTCAACTACTTCCCGAAATTTTGCGGCATTCTGTCTTTTCTGTGAAGGGGAAAGATATTGAGGGCGCGATTCAGCTTTGCGACCAGCAAATGGCGATCCGCTCCTATATGAAAGAGAGAGGAATAATAGCGTTTATTGCAAATAATTCAATTTTGCCGCGTGCAAGCGGCGTAAGTGATCAGCCGTTGAAAGGCGCTGTTCCTTTTCAAAGTCCAAAGGAAATGGAAGTCTCAATTCCTGTTCCGCATCGGCAAGAACCGTTGAAGGGCATGGCTATATACAAAGGCATCACCTTGATCGTTGGAGGAGGTTATCATGGAAAAAGCACTTTATTAAAGGCGCTCGAGCATGGTGTTTATGACCATATTGAAGGGGACGGCCGTGAATTTGTTTTGACGGACCGTTCAGCATGCAAAATACGTGCCGAAGATGGCCGCAGTATAAAGAAGGTGGATATTTCCGCTTTTATTAACAATCTGCCGTTTCAAAAAAGCACAAAATCCTTCTCTACGGAAAATGCAAGCGGCAGTACATCGCAGGCAGCCAATATAATGGAAATGCTAGAAGCAGGAGCAAAAACATTATTGATCGACGAGGATACAAGTGCAACAAACTTTATGATTCGGGACGCCAGAATGCAAGCATTAATTCATAAAGAGCATGAACCCATTACTCCATTTATCGATAAAGTTTTACAATTGAAGCAGGATTTTGATGTCTCAACAATTTTAGTTATGGGCGGATCGGGAGATTACTTTTCCGTTGCGGATCGCGTAATTAAAATGGATCATTATAAGCCTTATGACGTCACACATGAAGCAAAACAGATTGCCTGTCAAATTAAAACCGGAAGAAAGCATGAAGGAGGGGAGAAATTTGGAGAATGGAAGCTTCGTATTCCGGAATCAGGCAGCTTGAACAGCAGAAAAGGGAAAAAATCTAAAATTGCTTGCCGGCTTTCTGAAATTCAATATGGACTAGAAAAAATTGATTTATCTTATGTAGAACAGCTGGTCGACGAAAGCCAGACAAGAATGATTGGAGAAATATTATCGTATATCGAACGGACAAACCTTTTTGACAGACGCTTAACAGTATCACAATTGCTTGATTTCGTAGAAAATAAGATCAATCAGGACGGTCTCCAAAGTTTTTCGGCCCATCATGGTCATCAAGGTGAATTGGCGTATGTAAGAAGATTTGAATTAGCGGCAGCTTTGAACCGGATTAGGGCGTTAAAAATTCGGGAATGAAGAAAAGACTTTCTTCCATAAAAAATTTTCTATCATCATCAACGAACTGACGGGTGCCCCAATTTTGACAGCGCAAAGAAAGCGAGAGACTCCGAGCATTTCTTTTGCTTAGACGGCCTCGACCGCAAGCTTGCCGGCGCGAAACGGGCGCGGGAGTCGCAAGCTTTGAATCTGTCAATGCTCGTTACGAAAACGATTTGGCATGAACTTGCTGGTTTTCCCGCTTGTCCGTTTTCTTTTTCTCTTTTAAATAATCAATTAAAACTAGCAGAATAACAATGAAAAAACAAATGCTTGATAATTGAAAAATCGTTCCTAAATCAACATAGGATGATAAGAAGCCTAGAAAAACCGCACTTATTCCTATTCCTCCATCCAATGCTGAATAATACATTCCGTTTGCGACTCCTCTCCGATCGGCAGGTGTTTTAGAAAGCACCCATGATTGCAAAACAGGAAGCAGTGACCCAAAACCGGCGCCAAATAAAATACCAGCTAAAACAAGCATTCCGACTGAGTATGTGAAAGATAAAACCCAAAAGGCGATAAATGTTAAGAATGAGCAAACAATGGCAAGAAGCCAAGGACCGCTTCGATCAAACCACCTTCCTGAAATTGGTCGTACAGCAGTTGCCGCCAACGCATTACATAAGTAGTATAAGAAGATTTGATCGATCCCTCTTTCTTGGCCGAATATGACGATAAACGTGACAATTCCCCCATAACCGAAAGCTGATAATAATGTAATCAGTGCAGGAAACGCCCCATGTTTATCAATGAGTGAGCGAAAAAAAGAAAAATCCTTTACATGCATTGATTTTTCTAAAACAGACTTTGGCGTTTTGTATTGAACTAATGAAAGGGCGATAATCGATATGACACCGAAAATGGCGGAACCGATGATGAGCGGCTGGAATCCTAAATGTTGAAAAAGCAAAATGCCAAAACTAGGAGCGATGATCATCCCAATGGTGATAGATAAACCATAATAGCCCATTCCTTCTCCGAGGCGTTTCGTTGGAACCAATTCAACAGCTGCCGTTCCATTTGCTGTTGTTGACCATCCCCAGGCAAAACCGTGAAGGAGGCGGACAATTAAAAATAAAAAAACAATCGATGTAAGCGAGTATGAAAGGGTTAAAAAGAGTAAGCCTACAGCTCCAGTTATAACGAGCCATTTTCGTTTCGCTGATTCAAGAAGAAAACCAATGAGCGGTCGAATGACAACAGCAGCGATGGAAAAAAGGGTTGTAACAAGCCCGATTTCAATGTCCGATGCTCCAATTGCTTTCGCTTGCGGCGGCAAAGTAGGCAAAAGCATTTGAAAGCTCATAAAAACAAATAAATTTCCGATAATTAACAAAATGAATGATTTTGTCCAAAGCGGCGGCTTGGCGGTATGAACGGCAGAATCCTTCATGGATTTGATGGCACCTCCTGTGTCGTAAAAACAAAAATATTTAGATACTCGAACAATTACCAACTACTCTATTATACAAATTTTTCAAAGGAACTCAATGGATTGGTTGCCTTTTCTTTTTAATAGAAGCTGGAGAAGAAAATTCACAAATCGATGGAAAATCTAGAACAGCGATGGGTTGAAAAAGTTGCAACTGACACATATTACAAAAAAAGCCGATTTTCTTTCAAACATGAGAAAGAAAATCGGCCGTTTTCTTTTATCGGTTTGGCATGATTTGTTGAATTTGACTGTTTGCAAATTTTTGTTGCAGCGGTTTGATGATGTTAGCGAATAAGTTTTGTCGTCTGCCAAATCCGTATAATGCTGCAGCCCCCAAACCGACTAAAGAAATCCACATCATGCTGTTTCTTTGCCGGTTCTTAGGAAACATGGAGCGTTTTTTTCCCATTTTGAAGAGGGACCCCATTTTTCTCATTATAAAAGCACCTCTTCCTAAGTTGTGTTTGGAAGAACATCTTCCAACAGTTATAGTATTGTTTTTTCACGATTCTTTATTAGTTACAGTTGATTCCAATTTTATTTTAGCTTCTAATCAGCTTTCTTTTCTACATATATTGGTACAAAGGGAGGGAAATTCTTTTGTACCGAAAATTCAGAAGACGACGAAGACGCGGCCCTCTGCCGGCTAAATATGTTTTTTTAATTACATTTGTCATTTTCAATGTTTTGACAGCATACAGCTTATGGCTGATCAATGCCATTATTGAACCGACATTGGTCAGAATAGCGGAAACAAAGACGAGGCAAATTGCCGAACATGCAATTCATGATGCTGTTTCGAAAAAAATAGCAGAAAAACTTGATATGAAGGAATTGATCATTATTCATGAAAAGAAATCAGACGAAACGGCGACTTACAGCTTTAATTCCCAAATTTATAACCGTCTTATTTCAGATGCGACCGTTTATATTCAGCAATATTTGGATGGGAATGTGGAGGTTGAATCGGAAGACGGCATCCCCGTCAATCAAAACCCAGATGGAAAAGGCCTGGTTTATCATATTCCACTCGGATTAATAACAAACAATGCGCTCATCTCCCATTTAGGTCCTGAAGTTCCCGTACGCTTTGAACTTATTGGTTCAGTTAATTCAGAAATTAGCACAAAATATAAGGAAATTGGCATTAATAACGCTTATTTAGAAATTTATATGGACATTTTAGTTAAAATTAACGTCATTATTCCTTCGATTTCAAAAGATATGGAAATAGAAAATTCAGTGAAAATTGGTGATTTATTTATTGAAGGAAAAGTTCCGCAGTTTTACAACAGCGGCGGGACTGGTTCGGCACCTGCTGTCATTATGCCTGAAAAATCAAAATAATAATACGGAATAAAATGGATATAAGGGAAGAACATCCCTTTTTTACTTTTGGGCATTTAGGAAATATTAAACTTGTAACAACAAAAAGGAGGAATTGACATTGACAGTTTCAACTCAAGTTCAACAAACATTAGCAGGATTAAAAAGTGCTCAAGCAAGCTTTGAAACGTTTGCACTGCAAACGGAAAACAAGCAAGCAAAACAGATTTATCAACAGGCTGCGCAGCAAACACAGTCAATTGTTGATTTAATTAATACCCGCTTGCAGCAAATCCAGAATGAAGAGCCTCAATATAAACAACAGTAAGGGGCTGTCCAGAAAGTCAAATCCCCATTGAAAACAAAAAATCATAAACACCGATATATCAACGTTTCTAAAACATTAATGGGGACGTCAATAAGCCGTAAAAACGACTTATTAGACACCCCCTTTCAACACATCACAAATAAGAGTGAGCTGGTCAGGATGAAACATTTTATATTCTTTTTCACTTTCCTTTTTGTTTTCTCAGCATGCCAACAGAACGATATGGTCGATCCGACTTTAGAACAACCGACAAAAATCAATTATTCGACGAAGAACGCTCCTTTTAATCAAAAGGTCGCGAAAAAGGCGGAGGAAATAGCGGAAAGCTATGATGGAGTTCCCAAAGCCATAAGCGTCAATACAGACCGCAAGCTATTGCTTGCTTTTCAATTAGATCATATGAAACGGTTTCAATTAAAACAAAAGGAAAAAACAATTGAAAAAAAATTAAAAAAATCTTTCCGAGATTATGATGTCACCGTTTCAAGCGACATGAAAATTTATTGGGAAACAGAAAAATTAATTAACAAACTGGAAAATCTGGACAAGCGTGAAATGAACAAGAAAGTGGAAAACATTATTCAATTAAGCAGAGAAGAAACATAAGAAGGTGTTTTCGATGGCGAATGAGCAAAGAAAACTTCAAACGAAAATCATGCAGGAATACTATCAATTGGAGAAAAAAAATGAAACGAAAAGACCTGTTGTCCAAAACTGTTTACGAGCCTTTTTAGTCGGTGGAATTATTTGCTCCATCGGACAAGCGATACAGTTTTTTTACATGTACTTTTTTCATTTTACTCAACAAACCGCTGGAAATCCGACTGTTGCCACGATGATTTTTTTATCTATGCTTTTGACCGGATTTGGTGTTTACGACCGGATTGCTCAATTTGGCGGTGCCGGAAGCGCTGTACCAGTCACAGGGTTCGGAAATGCTGTTATTTCTGCAGCGATTGAGCACCGAACAGAAGGATTTGTCCTCGGTGTAGGCGGGAACATGTTTAAATTGGCCGGATCTGTTATTTTATTTGGAACATTTTCTGCATTTGTAGTTGCTTTAATCAAAACGATTTTAATTAAATGGGGTGGTTTTTGAAATGCTGAAAGGACATCGCACTTGGGTATTTCATAATCAACCCGTGATCATTTCAACCGCTACCGTTGGCGGGCCGTTTGAAGCAAATGGCAGACTAGCCGACGATTTTGATCTTCTTCACGAAGATTTGTGGTTGGGTGAGGACTCTTATGAAAAAGCTCATAAAGTGCTTTTTGAAGAAGCGTTTTACAAAGCAATAGAAAAAGGAAACATTGAAAAAGAACAGGTGGAATTTATTATTTCCGGAGATTTAGTGAATCAAATCACCCCGTCCAGCTTTGCAGCAAGAACGTTCGGCGTTCCTTATCTCGGCATTTTCGGCGCTTGTTCTACGTCGATGGAAGGGCTGGCATTAAGCGCATTTATCGTCAATTACGGCGGAGCAAAATATTTACTGACTGGTGCGGCCAGCCATAATACGGCAATCGAAAAACAATTTCGCTATCCGACCGAGTACGGTGGGCAAAAGCCACCGACTGCACAGTGGACAGTCACGGGTGCAGGAGCTGCTTTGTTAAGCAATGAAGGGAAAGGACCTGCCGTGACCTCGGCAACGATTGGCAGAGTGGTCGATTTAGGCATGTCTGATCCGTTTAATATGGGCGGTGCGATGGCGCCGGCAGCAGTTGATACGATAGAAGCGCATTTCCGCGATTTAAATATTGATGCGGACTACTATGATTTAATTGTAACAGGCGACTTAGGAAAAATCGGACGCAACGTCGCTCTTGAATTATTTGAAAAAAATGGAGTTCAAATGGATGAGGAAAAATTTCAGGATTGCGGTTTAATGATTTATCGGGAAGGACAACCAGTTTTATCCGGTGCAAGCGGGGCGGGCTGCTCGGCAATTGTCGTATACGGCCATTTATTAAATCGGATGAAAAAAGGCGAGCTGAAGCGAATTCTCGCTGTCGCAACTGGGGCGCTGCTTTCTCCGCTAACGTTCCAGCAAAATGAAACCATTCCGTGCATTGCACACGCTGTGTCCATTGAATTCAGGGGGTGAAACATTTGGTTGCGTCATTTTTTTGGGCGTTTGTCATAGGCGGATTAATTTGTGTAATTGGACAGATCATGTTTGATGTGTTTCATTTAACACCTGCTCATACATTAAGTACGTTTGTCGTGATTGGAGCCATCTTGGACGGTTTCGGGCTTTATGAACCATTTATCGATTTTGCGGGTGCAGGTGCAACCATTCCGATTACAAGCTTCGGAAATTCTCTCGTTCATGGAGCGTTGCAAGAAGCAGAAAAACATGGATTGATCGGCGTTTTAACAGGTATGTTTGAAGTGACTAGCTCCGGTATTTCAGCAGCTATTATTTTTGGTTTTATCGGAGCGCTTTTATTTAAACCAAAGGGGTGATTGGATTGACAGTAGCATCACAGGTCAAGCAAACGCTGGCCAGTTTAAAAAGCATTCATGCGGGATTGCAAAACTTGGCCATTACGTCAACTGATGAAGAAACGAAACGAGTTTTTCACGAAAACATGTTAATATCTGAAGAAATTATCAATGATGTAAAGTCTCGAATTGGAGAGCTGGAGTTTGAGGAACCTGAGTATAAAGGCTTTTGAAAAGAGGGATGAACATGCCAGAGTGGGTTGAAGTCATTATTCGTTCACTTGCCATAATAGCTGGATTATTTTTCATTTCCAAACTATTGGGAAAAAAACAGCTTTCCAAGCTTTCCTTTTTTGAATACGTCGTCGGCATTACCATTGGTGACATCGCCGGGACACTGTCAATGGATACGAATTTAAATTTAACAAACGGTATTATCAGCATTGCCATATGGGTGATGATTCCGGTTATTATTTCATTCATTTCCATGAAAAGTCCGTCGTTTCAGCAATTTATTGAAGGAAAACCGACCGTTTTTATTAAAAACGGAAAAATCATGGAGGAAAATTTAAAGAAAGAAAAATATCCTTTGGCCGCTTTGTTGGAACAATTGAGGAAAAATAATGTCCATCATGCCAGTGATGTGGAATTTGCTATTTTGGAAACTACTGGTGAACTGAGTATTTTGCTAAAAAAAGAAAAACAGCCTATAACGGTAGGAGATATCAAAACGAACGTTGCCCCTGTTAAAGAACCGCAAACCGTCATAATGGACGGAAAAATTATGGACGAAGCTCTTTCAACGACCGGTTTGAATCGAAGATGGCTGAAAGAAAAACTCGATCAATTAGGAGTCGCCGTCGAGAATGTTTTTTTAGCCCAAGTCGATTCATATGGACAACTCACTGTTGATTTATATGATGATAAAGTAAAAGTGCCTGAACCTGTTGAAAAACAGCTTCTACTTTCATCCCTTAAAAAAGTGGAGGCAGATTTTGAATTATACGCTCTGCAAACTGAAAATACGGAAGCAAAAAACATGTATGTAAGAAATAGAAAAAAAATAGCTGAAATGATCAAAACATTAACGCCTTTTTTGCAAGGTTGACTGAAAGGGTGGAAAAGTGAAAACATACGATTGCATCATTGTTGGCGGCGGGATCGCCGGTTTATCTGCGGCCATTATGCTTGGAAGGTATAAACATAATGTTTTAGTCATCGACAAGATGAACGGAAGATCGACGCTATGCAGAAGCTATCATAATTTGTTAGGGTGGCCTGACGGGGTAAGCGGACAGACACTGCGTACTCTTGGAAGAGAACATGCAGAAAAATACGGAGTAAAATTTTTGAAAAAGCTGGCAGCAAAAGTCGAAAAGCAAGGAAAAGATTTCCTTATCGAAACGGACGATCGCAGCATATACAAAACAAAAAAATTGCTGATTGCAACAGGGGTTACCGACCGCATACCAGAAGTGCTGTCAGAAATAAAGCATTGTTTAGGCATTTCGGTATATGTTTGCCCTGATTGCGATGGATATGAAGTAGATGGGAAATCGGTCATTGTAATGGGGGCAGGAAAAGCAGGAGCGAAGCTGGCTCTCTCACTAACGTACTGGACGAAAGACATTCAGTACGTGAATCATGATGGAGAAGAAATTAATGCTGCATTAAAAAATGAACTTTCTAATAAAAATATCGAATACATAAAAGAACGGTTAACGAAAGTGATGAGAGACGGTGAATGGTTTAAGGGAGTTGAATTGGAAAGCGGAAGACGCCTTTTCGCGGATAGAGGCTTCCTCGGATTTGGCGGCAATCGCGTTCATTCAGATCTTGCCGCTCAGCTCGGCGCCGAGCGATTAGAAAATAAGCATCTAGTCATCCATGCACGGACGAAAGAAACGAGCGTCCAAAATGTTTGGGCAGCCGGAGACGTTGCGGCTCACTCGGAACAAGCTGCAATCGCAATGGGGGATGGAATCCAAGCAGCGATTTGGATTCATAAACGGCTTTTAGAGGAACAACGGACTTGATGTTGATTGATAGATCTGAAAATTCCGAGCTGTTCAGGGCTCCATTATTTTGCCGATTTTACGACCGTAAAAGTTATCGACAAAGAATGACGAGCAATTTAGGAGCGAATGCTCGGATTTGTCTTGAATTAGTATTGGAAAAAGTTGACTGAACATAAAGCTAGGAGGGGGAGGACATCAATTGTTTTGAGCGCTGGAAGTTTCGATGCCCTCCTTTGTGTTGACATGAAGATATTTATGATTACAGCCTTTCACGGCTACAGAGAAAGTAAATGTGATCAAATAAGTGAGAATCCGAAAATGGAAGTTCTGCACATGATAGGGATTGAGCATTTGTTTTTGGCGAAAAAGCTCTCTTCAATCTTTAATTTTTTTAAGATGAAGGCTCAGATGTTTTCAACTAAAGCCCCGAATTGTTGAAGTGTATGTTTCACATACTATTCTCCAGCTTTACATAGGAATTTTTATCAAAGACAAGAAATCATTCTATATTATTTGCACGATAAGATTCATTTGCAGCTGCTTTCCTTTGTTGAAGTAAAAATAAAAATACACCTAATAAAAGGTATTATCTATAATTTCTCAAATTGCTTCTGCGAAATTATTTCAGCAGCGATCCAGAACGAATATTCCATATCCAGTGATGTTAGTTTATTCGAAAATCTATTACTCAGATAATTTCATCAATTAACTTTTTATATTATCTTTATAAACTGGTCAGCCCTGTATTAACTGTTCGAGCTGTACCAATACCTCATTAGTTTTTTCGGATTTAGAGGCTGATTTTCTCGCTCCTAAATCGATTAAATTCGATCAAATTCTGTTTTGCTTTTTTAAAGGATAAATTCTAAATAAACAGGATTTTTGATCAAACTTTCAATTTTATATAAGACGATTATTTATCAAACTTTATTTTACATCTGCATTTTGCAAATGAAGTAGATATATCGTTTAACTGAGCAGCCGTTAATCCTTTGGCTTTTTTGCTGCAAGCAATTCTTTTTCCTTGCCTAGGACAAAACATTCATATTGCACCGAAGCCCGATTGAAAAAAGAAATCGAACGGATTGCTCAAAGTGGTATTATGCACTGGTTCTATGGTCATAGAGATTCTTAAAAAAATTATGGCAATATGGATGAAAAAGAGCTATGATGAGTATATTACATATTCAAAAAATTACAATTATTGGGGTGAAACTATGGTCGCTCATGAAATTGAATACAAACTTCATGGAGACGATATGCAATTTGTCGAAATTGAACTTGATCCTGGCGAAAGCGCCATAGCAGAAGCCGGCGCCATGATGATGATGGACGATGGTATTGAAATGGAAACAGTTTTTGGTGACGGAAGTAATCAATCAAAAGGTTTATTAGGTAAACTTGTTGGCGCAGGGAAGCGTTTGATTACTGGAGAAAGCTTATTTATGACAGTGTTTACAAATCATCAGATGGAAAAAAAACATGTTTCCTTTGCCGCTCCGTATCCCGGAAAAATTATTCCGCTTGATTTAAAGGAATTCGGCGGGAAGGTCATTTGTCAAAAGGATTCATTTCTTTGCGCTGCAAAAGGGGTTTCCGTCGGAGTTGAATTTCAACGGAAATTAGGGACAGGATTTTTCGGCGGTGAAGGGTTTATTATGCAGAAGCTTGAGGGAGATGGATTAGCTTTTCTTCATGCAGGCGGAACGATTATCCAGAAGGATTTGCTCCCAGGAGAAAAACTTAAAATTGATACAGGCTGTTTAGTAGCAATGACAAAAGATGTTGATTACAATATCGAATTTGTCGGCAAAGTGAAAACGGCATTCTTTGGCGGCGAAGGTCTGTTTTTCGCAACCGTACGTGGACCGGGTTCTGTTTGGGTGCAATCATTGCCCTTCAGCCGTTTAGCTGACAGAGTTTTGGCCGCGCAAAGTGGAGGCAAAGATGAAGGCAGCATTTTAGGCGGAATTGGGGATTTATTTGATGGAGATTGATTATTTGCAATGACAAGAGGAAGCGGCTCATACGATTCCTCTTTTTTTAATGAAAAAGGCCATAATAAAAACCTTTGTGAAAAAAATAAAATAGTAGTATAATATTTAAATATTAAAATTAATTGAAAATTAAAAAAGGAATTAAAAGCGGGGGGATTTATTTTGGCGCAATTACGCAGCAACATGATCAAGAAAGGGTTTGACCGTGCACCGCATCGAAGCTTGTTGCGCGCAGCTGGTGTAAAAGAAGAAGATTTTGATAAACCGTTTATTGCGGTTGTTAATTCATATGTGGACATTATTCCAGGCCATGTTCACTTACAAGAATTTGGAAAGCTTGTAAAAGAAGCGATTCGCGAAGCTGGAGGCGTGCCATTTGAATTTAATACGATCGGTGTCGATGACGGAATTGCAATGGGGCATATCGGCATGCGCTATTCACTGCCAAGCCGAGAAATTATTGCTGATTCTGTTGAAACAGTCGTCAATGCACACTGGTTTGACGGCATGGTCTGCATTCCGAACTGCGACAAAATTACGCCTGGTATGTTGATGGCAGCTATGAGGATTAACATTCCGACGATTTTTGTCAGCGGAGGACCGATGGCTGCCGGAAGAACAAGCGACGGCCGGAAAATTTCCCTATCTTCAGTTTTTGAAGGAGTAGGAGCTTATCAATCAGGAAAAATAGATGAAAACGGATTAAAAGAACTTGAAATGTACGGCTGTCCGACTTGCGGATCTTGTTCAGGCATGTTTACAGCAAACTCAATGAACTGTTTGTCTGAAGCATTAGGTTTGGCCCTACCAGGGAACGGAACGATTTTAGCTGTTTCGCCTGAACGGAAAGAACTTGTCAAACAAACGGCAAAACAATTAATGAAATTGATCGAAATGGATTTAAAACCTCGTGATATTGTGACGGAAAAAGCAATTGATAACGCATTTGCTTTAGATATGGCGTTAGGTGGTTCGACCAACACGGTCTTGCATACTTTAGCCCTTGCCAATGAAGCAGGCGTTGATTATCCGCTTGAACGGATCAATGAAGTGGCGGAAAGAGTGCCTCATTTAGCAAAGCTTGCACCGGCATCTGATGTTCATATTGAAGATTTACATGCAGCTGGGGGAGTTTCCGCCGTATTAAATGAGTTGACGAAAAAAGAAGGAACTCTTCATTTAGACTGCATGACGGTAACAGGAAAAACGCTCGGTGAAAATATTGCCGGATGCGAAGTAAAAGATTACAACGTTATTCGCCCAATTGATAATCCGTTTTCTGAAAAAGGCGGACTTGCCGTATTATTTGGAAGCCTAGCTCCAGATGGCGCTATCATTAAAACAGGCGGCGTTCAAGGAGGAATCACTCATTTTGACGGCCCTGCCGTAATTTTTGATTCTCAAGAGGAAGCGCTTGAAGGAATTGCGAAAGGAAAAGTAAAAGAAGGGGATGTTGTCATCATTCGTTACGAAGGTCCTAAAGGAGGCCCGGGAATGCCTGAAATGCTTGCGCCGACATCACAAATTGTTGGGATGGGTCTTGGACCGAAAGTTGCTCTCATCACGGATGGACGTTTCTCCGGTGCATCCCGCGGTTTATCGATTGGTCACGTATCACCTGAAGCTGCGGAAGGCGGACCGATTGCCTTTGTAAAAGAAGGAGACCGTATTGTGATCGATATTGAAAAACGGACGATTGATGTGCATGTTAAAGAAGAGGAATGGAACAAACGAAAAGCGGAATGGAAAGGCTTTGAACCAAAAGTGAAAACCGGTTACTTAGCTCGCTATTCCAAACTGGTTACATCTGCTAGCACAGGCGGCATTATGAAAATTTGACGTCACTAACTGCCCCCTTTTTCAAAAAATTAAAAATTGGACAGATTTTCCTATATTATTCATAGCAGCACATATTTCTAGAAAGACGCGACTGCCGCGTCTTTCTAGCATTTTTCAGATGATCTCACTTGATTTGGCGAATTTTTCTGATCCAATACTGCTGGAAAGATGAGGGGAAGCAACATACAGAAAGTGTGAAACAAAGATCTGCTCATCTCGTTTTGACGCATATAAAACAGAGAAAGGATTCAGAAGAAGCACGAGAACGGATTGTTTTTTTCATTATGAAATTATGAAAGCCCATTTTTTAATGATTTCAAATGGGCTTTTTCATGTTTTAAAGTTGAAGGGGGCTGTCCAGAAAGTCAAATCGCCATTGAAAACAACACCGATATATCAACGTTTCTAAAACATTAATGGGGGCGTCAATAAGCCGTAAAAACGACTTATCAGACACCCCCTTCATCTATTTTCAAGCGCTTACATTTCGGCTTCTTTATATCCAGTATTGGCTTTAAACGTCACTTCAGCATATTTTTTCTCATCCCGCTTGGCGGAAACAAGCGTACCAATCAAACCACCGATAAAACCTGCTGGTACTGATATGAGCGCTGGGTTTGTCAGCGGGAAAATAGGATCGCCGACAAAAAAGGCTTTTCCAGCTTCAGGATGAATGACATTTGGGCTGATTGACACTAATACAATCGCTGTAATTAAACCAGCCAGCATGGCAGTGACCGCTCCGGCAGTGTTAAATTTTTTCCAATAAATCGTATAAACAATGACGGGCAAATTAGCGCTTGCCGCTACACAAAACGCAAGAGACACAAGAAATGCAACATTTAATGATTGAGCGCCAAGGGCTAGCAGGATTGAAAATGCGGCAACGCCTACAGAAGCCCATCTTGCAGCTAACACTTGCTGTCTTTCCGTAGCTTTTCCTTTTTTAATGATCTGTCCATAAATGTCGTGCGCGAATGCGGACGCACCAGACAAAACTAAACCTGCAACAACAGCTAATATTGTTGCAAAAGCTACTGCAGAAACAAAGGACATTAAGAAATCTCCTCCAAGTGCTTTCGCAAGCAGCGGCGCCGCCATATTTCCAGCAGGATTTTCGGCTATAATCGTTTCTGAACCGACAAATTTGGCTGCACCGAATCCTAAGAAGATTGTCATGACATAAAAGATTCCGACAACCCAAGTTGCATTAACTACTGACGCACGTGCAGTTTGTGCATCTTTAACGGTAAAAAAGCGCATTAATATGTGAGGAAGCCCTGCCGTTCCCAACACTAAGGCAAGCATCATTGAAAGTAAATCGAGCGGATTTTTAAATACAATTCCTGAATGTAAATAGTTTTCGCCGTGTGGAGTCGCTTGTGACATCTCGTTAAACATGCCAACGATATTAAAGTTAAATTTCAATAAAACAAGGAATGAAATAATGACCGTTCCTGCCATAAGCAATACAGCCTTTATGATTTGCACCCAGCTAGTTGCTGTCATTCCACCAAATAATACGTAAATGGTCATCATGACTCCAACGATCAATACGGCGATCCAATACTCAATCCCCAATAACAATTTAATGAGTGCACCTGCACCAACAAGCTGTGCGATCATATAAAATATAACAATTGTGATGGAACTAAGAGCAGCTGTTGCACGGACTTTTCTTTCACTGAATCTTGAGTTGATCATATCTGCGAGTGTATATTTTCCTAAATTTCTGAGAGGCTCTGCAACGATGAATAAAACGAAGAGATATGCGGTTAAATAGCCGATGCTGTAGTAGAAACCATCAAATCCATTCAATGCGATGGCGCCTGCGATACCAAGAAATGATGCGGCTGATAAATAGTCTCCAGCTATCGCAAGTCCATTTTGCCACCCAGTCAAGCCTCCGCCGGCTGTGTAAAATTCGTTTGCGGTTTTTGTTCTTTTTGCAGCCCAATACGTGATATATAACGTGACTAAAAGGATGATTAAAAACAGAATAAATGCTGGTACACTCATGAAAGTGCAGCCCCCTTATTTTATATTTTCTTCAATAATTTCTTCCGCCAATTGGTCAAATGTTTCCGCTTTTTTTACATACATCGTAGCGAATACCCAAACCATGACAAAAAGACCAAGCGAATAGAGCCATGTCCATGTAATCCATCCGATTGCTTTATGCTCCAAGATGGATGTATAACCCGTGAGAATCGGCAATAAAAAGTAAGTGATGAGAAAAACGATTATAATGGGTACAATAAAATTCCGCTTTTTTTGAATCAACTGTTGAAATTTGCTCGTTGCAACAATTTTCTCATAATCGAGAATGCGCTCCCCCTGTTCTTTTTCCTTTCCGAATGTTTCCATTGTACCATCCCCTTTCTTTGGTAATATTCGTAATTTTTTGTCAATTACAATAATAAGTTATGCTAAAAAAATAGTCAATCATTTTTGTAAAACGTTTTCAAAATTTTGTTTGTAACATTTTGGAAGTGAGAGGCTGCATTGACACACAAAATGGAATCGTTTACACAAATGCGTTTGGATGTCCGGAAATCAGGAAGCTGAATGAATGCATAATCAGTGATGGCCATTCAAAAAAACAGTAAAATCTATTGTAAGATTTTACTGTTTCGATCATTTTTATTTCCAATGCTTTTGCAAAAATTCATCCCGTCCGGAAATTTCCCGATCTTTTTTGTATGCTTCTGGATTTTTTTGATAAAAATTTTGGTGATATTCTTCTGCTGGGTAAAATGGCGCAGCCGGTAAAATTTTGGTTACGATCGGTTTATTGAATTTTCCGCTTTTGGCTAAGGCGAGTTTAGATTGTTCTGCCAGCGTTTTTTGCTCATTTGAATGATAGAAAATGGCCGTCCTGTACTGACTGCCTCTGTCGTGGAATTGTCCGCCGTCATCGGTCGGATCGATTTGCTGCCAATAAATTTCAAGGAGCTTCTCATATGGGAACACCGATGGGTCAAATTCGATTTGTACCGCTTCATAATGCCCAGTTGTCCCTGTTTTGACCTGTTCATAAGTAGGATTTTCAACATGTCCGCCCGTATAACCAGAAATGACTTTCTCAATGCCGTCCCACTGGTCAAAAGGTTTTACCATGCACCAAAAACAGCCTCCGGCGAATGTTGCTTTCTCTAGCTTCTTCTCCAATTTCTTCACTCCTGGTCCAGTTAGAATGAGTTAAAGTTTAATAATATCATAAAGTTAATGGCAAATCCCGAGATTAAACTGTAAAATTTTAAATTGCCCAGCGATAATAGCTATCCATAAAATGGAGGCTATAGAATAGATCGCGGTTCGTTTTCTAAAATTTTTATATTTCAAGATAAAAAATGCTGCTACTGATACGATGGAAAAGAAAACAGTTAAACCTAACATTCCGACAAATGGAGTAGACCAATAATAATTGTTAAAAATCGGGATGATGATTGTTGGTGTGTAAAACTTTGACAGCGAATAGATGCCAAACATCCATGAGATAATCATGAAAACAAAGATGGAAACAGTTGTCAATTTAATTGCCAAAGGTATCTCCTTTCTGACTTTTATTCCGATCTGTTTAATTGTATTTTATGTATGCTGCACGTTGTTGTCAATTGATTAAGTTTATAAATGATATAATAAATGAGTGAGCTATCTAAAAGCGACTAAATAGAAGAAATGTAAAAATCTGCAGCCGAAAAAAGGCAATACAAAAAACTTAATTCGCTTCCGTTTAGGCGAGTAGAGTTGATCTTTTTATATCAGGCTGCGTGTCTTCTGAGCTAACAGTCAATCTGTTTCAAGGGGGACTCTTTTTTCGATTTAGAGGAGGGGAAGGTTGCAAGCTTCCAGCTTTGCAGCCAGATTGAACTAGTAGCTCGAACACAAGATGGTGAAACCAACCTTTTAAGCAGCCGAAGCTAAAAGGAGGGAAAAAGCTTGCATAAAAGATCTTTAGACGGTTTCTGCGTTCAACGAAAAAAGTCCATCTTTAAATGAAAATTTTCAATATTGTGGGGCTGCCCCTGTTATTTCCAACGGAAGTAATCGAAAACAAGAGCAGGATTTTAAAAAACGATAAGAGGAGGAATCGACATGGTCTTTGCAGGAAAAACAGTCATTATAACCGGCGGTGCACAAGGGATCGGGAAAGCGATCGTTTCCGCCTATGCAAAAGAAGGAGCAACAGTTGTGATAGCGGATGTGAATGAACAAAAAGGAAAGGAAACAGCTGAGGAATATGGAGCGACGTTTATCAAAACGGATGTCAAAAATCATAAGGACGTCATCAAATTAATAGAAACGGTCAAACATACAACGGGAAGAATCGATATTGTGATTAACAATGCAGGTGTTTCAAGATTTAAATCTCTTTATGAGCTAACGGTTGAGGAATGGGATGACATATTACAAACAAATCTTCGCAGCGTATTTTTATTTGCAAAGGAATCGGCAAAATATATGCGAGAAAATGAAAGGGGAGGTTCGATCATTAATATTGCTTCAACAAGAGCGTTCATGTCTGAAAAAGATTCGGAAGCGTACGCTGCATCTAAAGGCGGCATCGTTGCTTTAACACACGCTTTAGCTATTTCATTGGGGGAAGACAAAATCAGAGTCAATTGTATAAGCCCCGGCTGGATTGAAACGAACAACTATGAACTGCTTACTGAGCGCGATCATCTACAGCATCCTGCAAAGCGAGTCGGAAAACCGGATGATATTGCCAGAGCGTGTTTGTTTTTAACTCATCCCGACAACGATTTTATTACGGGAGAAAATATTATTATTGACGGCGGCATGACGAAAAAAATGATATATGAAGAATAAATCTTGATAAAAGGTAAGGAAGCAAGAGAGCCCCATTCGTTCAAAAAAAGCTCTCAGCAGGACGTGGTCGTAAATCCTTCACCGAGCGGCACTTTGCTTATTCGAAGGCTGCGTCAATGTAAGATGAAAGAAAAAGGTGATTCTTGGATGAAACAGACGGATTACTCAGAAGGAAATATTTTAAAGCAGCTCATCACTTTTTCCTCGCCTATTTTATTAACGAACTTGCTTCAAGTTTCGTATCAAATAATTGACAGTTTATGGGTTGGAAACTTGCTGGGGGCTCGTGCATTAGGGGTGGTGTCTCTCTCTGGAACTGTCATTTTCACAATTCTTTCTTTCATTATCGGGATCAACCAAGCAACATTAACGATTTTGTCCCAATTAAAAGGAAAACGCGATGAACAAGGGTTGAAACGGTATGTGAATGCCTTTGTTGTCACGCTGTTTATATTATCGATTTTGCTTGGAGTTTTTGGATTTATTTTTGCCGAACGGATTTTATTTTTGCTTGGAACACCTGACAGTTTAGTTGCAGATGCATCCTTATACTTGCGAATTAATTTTCTTGGAATTATTTTCTTATTCGGCTACAATTTTGTGGCGACATTGATGCGTGCACTTGGAGAAAGCAAAGCCCCGGTTTATTTTGTTGTTTTGGCTGTTCTTTTAAATGCCGCTTTAGATCCATTATTTATTTCTGGATTTCAATTCGGCATAGCCGGAGCGGCTTATGCAACAGTGATTTCCCAAGGGATCGCCTTTTTATTCGGAATATATTTGGCGATTCATTACAAATTAGTTCCTTTTACATGGCCGCGTATGCCGAAAAAAGAAGAAGTTTCTCTTATTTTAAAAATCGGGGTTCCGTCCGGCATGCAAATGATGGTCATTTCCGCTGGAGTGACGGCGATCATGAGCGTTGTAGCTAGTTTTGGCGAAGACGCGCTGGCCGGATTCGGCGCTGCTCAGAGGCTCGATAATATTATCTTGCTTCCCGCAATGGCCCTCGGAACTGCTGTCAACAGCTTGGCAGGCATAAACATTGGTGCCAATCGATGGGATCGAGTTTATAAAATTGCTCAATATGGATTGATGTATAATTTAGCTATTATGGTTTTGATATCATTGCTAATTCTCTTTTTCGCCCGTTTTGGTGTGGAATTATTTATCCAGGAGGAAGAAGCGGTGCAATTTGGTGTGAATTATTTAAAAATCGTCGCTTTCTTCTATCCGTTTCTTGGCATCAATTTTGTGTTAAACGGTGTTGTTCGTGGATCTGGTGCGATGATGCAAGTCTTAATTTTAAACATCATCTCGTTTTGGGTGCTGCGTTACCCGCTCACATACCTTTTTTCCAATTGGATCGGCGAAGACGGCATCGGTGTCGGAATGGGCGTCAGCTTTGTTATTTCCAGCTTATTCGCCTTTTTATATTTTAGGCTCGGCGGGTGGAGGAAAAAAGAATTGTTTCACGGTACAGCTTAAATAAACAGCCATCCCATAAAACTATTTTAGGGATGGCTCGCTCTTTAGCATATCGATAAAATAGTAGATCATCCGGGCTGTCAGCCCCCAAATCACTTTATCTTTATAATAATAAAAATGTTCTTCTATTTTCGGTGAATTCCATTTATATTTTTTTCCCCCGATGATGCTTTCATAAGGAAAATTTTCTTCAGGTTCTGCCCGAAAATGAACTTCATAAATTTCTGGCTTCGTTTCTAAAAAGAATTGAAATGGAACTGTAAATACTTCGCCGACTTCGTCTTTGTTTGGCTCTAACGAAGCGTCAGGATCGATCATGCCGACAAAAGGATAAACAACCGTTCCGTAGGCAGTCATCACATAATCAAGCGGATATACATGCTGAATCATATCGGCTGAAATACCTAGCTCTTCTGATGTTTCGCGAATAGCTGTATGTTTTGCATCGTGATCGGTCGGCTCAACTTTCCCACCTGGAAAACAAATCTCGCCGGGCTGCCTTTTTAATTTTTTGGCGCGTACTTCAAACAACAAATGAACTTCATCATTTATTCGCATAAACGGAAGCAATACCGCAAATTTTACTAAACGATCCATCCCAATTATCGTCGGATTATGATTTTTAACCTTCTTTATAATATCTTCGATCTCCATACTGTCACCTTCAATCTAACATAATCGATTAATTTCATTATAAATGAAAAACAGAACTGGTTGGCGAATGGCATGCATATTTTCGAATAAACGTAAAAAATTTCGCAACAATAAATAAGAAGATGATGATATATATGAGAGGTGAGCAAGAATGAAGTGGTTTAAAAACAAAAAACGTACACATGAACAAACGGAACTCGAAAGAAGAACGGATGTACATGACTTATATGAACCGTCCCGTGAAGCATATGGTCAAGCCTATAACGTAGAAGATGGGACAAAAAACAAAAAATAAAAATTTTATAGACAAAATGCTGTCTCCTATTCCTTTGTAAATGGCGAAGATCTACAGAATATATAAATGATTTCTGTGGATCTTTTTTAGTTGTTAAGGATTTCTCTGAAAGTAGAAATTTCAAGGAATTGTACCTTTTGCAATAAATGAAACGCTGCAAAGATGGTCTGAAATTGCGATTATAGGATTCATATGCCGGTGGCACAATATTATGTTTCGTTTATAAAACAAAAAACATGACAATTATGTAAAATATGATATAGTTTACATATAACAAAACATATGTAAAGACATCAGAAAGAGGTGAAGTTGACAAGATGAAAGAGATGTCAACAAAAAAGCTATTAGGCATTGCGGGACTCGCATGGCTTTTTGATGCAATGGATGTCGGCATTTTATCTTTTATCATTGCCGCGTTAAAAGAAGATTGGAATTTGACGGCAGAACAAATGAGCTGGATCGGGAGCATCAACTCGATCGGCATGGCTGTAGGGGCATTTTTCTTCGGTCTTTTGTCAGACAAAATTGGCAGAAAAACTGTCTTTATTATCACATTATTGTTATTTTCGATCGGCAGCGGTCTGTCGGCTTTTACAACCACATTAGCGGTATTTTTGCTGTTAAGATTTTTTATCGGCATGGGGCTGGGAGGTGAATTGCCAGTAGCATCAACGCTAGTATCAGAAAGCTCGCCGACAAAGGATCGGGGAAGAATGGTCGTGCTGCTTGAAAGTTTTTGGGCTGCAGGATGGTTGATCGCGGCAATTATATCTTATTTTGTTATTCCTCAATTTGGCTGGCGTCTCGCCCTTATTTTAACAGCTCTTCCGGCTTTTTATGCGATTTATTTGCGCATGAAGCTTCCGGATTCAAAAAAATTCAAATCGATACAAACAAAATCAAATGTATGGAAAAATATCGCAGCTGTCTGGTCAAAAAAATATGTGAAACAAACAGCTGTACTTTGGGTGTTGTGGTTTTCTGTTGTTTTTTCTTATTACGGGATGTTTTTATGGCTTCCAAGCGTTGTGATGATGAAAGGCTACAGTTTAGTGCAAAGCTTTGAGTATGTTCTTATTATGACGATTGCACAGCTTCCGGGATACTTTAGTGCGGCGTGGCTCATTGAACGAATTGGTAGAAAATTTGTTCTTTCTCTTTATTTATTTGGCACTGCACTGAGCGCATTCTTTTTCGGATTTTCCGATACAACGGCTGAGCTTTTAATATCTGGAATCTTTTTATCATTTTTTAACTTAGGGGCTTGGGGAGCGCTTTATGCTTATACACCTGAGCTTTATCCAACAGAAATTCGCGGGACAGGTGCGGGAATGGCCGCATCGTTCGGAAGAATTGGTGGCATTTTCGGGCCTTTATTAGTTGGTTATTTAGCCGCTCTCAAAGTTTCCATGGTAGCCATTTTTTCAATTTTTTGCGCTGCCATTATTATTGGCGCACTAGCTGTTCTGTTGTTTGGACAAGAAACAAAAGCGTTGGAGCTGGAGTAAAAATACAGCCTCTAAAGGAATTAACCCTTTAGAGGCTCATTTAATTTGAAAATAATCAGCTAGTTGATTGGCCAAGTAGCGTAGTTCAGGATATTCATGGAGATTTGACAACATTCCTTTAATGACCGGAGTTCTTGGCTTTTCAGCCGTTATTTCAGCTTCTAACACTTCAATCGTAATGTTTAACTGTCCATCATCGATTATAGAACGGCTCATTTCTTTTATCTCATTTAAAATGTTCAACGGATGGCTGGGGGATTGAGGATGATTGAACATTTTGGTCATGATCTCAGCTGGAATGATGGGGTCATTTTGTTTTGCCAGCATTCCTTTGACTAAATCATCTGCTGTTTGCAAAATGTATTTTGCCAATTTTTCCTCATCAACTCTCACCCTATTTTCAAATATGAGGAACTGAATGAATGAAAAAAAGATTCCTTGAACGATAATGTTTACATCTGCTATATACTTATCAATTGACTTGCCGTAAATGTTTTTCAGATTGTTTGTTAAAAAATGAAAAAAATCGTTTCTTAGGTTTTGTAACAACGAATCAATTTTTTCATTATTTTCTTTTAAATTTTCATGCATCTGCGTAATAAATATTTCTTTATGCGCCAAAAATTCTTTTAATTGAACAGACAATTGTTTAATAAACCGCTCTTTTGGATCTTCGTAATTTGCCCCGATTTGCTCCGTTTTTTTCTTTAACTGACTAAAAAACTGCTCCAATAATTTAATTAACAGCTCGTCTTTTGATTTGAAATAAAAATAAAACGAACCTTTCGGAATGCCACATGCATTGGTAATTTCTTGGATGGAGGTGGAAGAAACGCCTTTTCGAGCAAACAGCTTCATCGCAGCTTCAATGATTAAACGTTCTTTTTCTTTCACATGAACATCCCCTTATTGTCGGAAAAAATTTTATTAGTTTAGTTGACTACTAGTTAACCGGTCAATTATAATGACTATATAGTCAACTCATTATAAGTATGTATAAAAAAAGGAGAATTGTCAAATCTTCATGAAAGGAATGGGACTTGGTGGAGAACATTATTAAATTTTCGCTCCGTAATAAACTGGCTATTTGGATTTTAACTGTCATTGCAATTTTTGCGGGACTATTTTCTGGATTTAATATGAAGCTGGAGACGATCCCGGACATAAACACTCCCATCATAAGTGTTACGACTACATATCCAGGTGCAACCCCTGAAGAAGTACAAGAGAAAGTGACGGTTCCAATTGAAGAAGCAGTTCGCAATTTGAACGGGGTTGAAATCGTCAGCTCTAATTCGTTTGAAAATGCATCTTCTATTCAAATTGAATACAAATTTGAAAAAGATATGGAACGAGCAGAAGAGGAAGCTGAAAAGGCAATCGAACAAGTCGAACTTCCGGATGGAGCAGGAGAGCCTAAAATTGCAAGATTTAGCATGAACGCTTTCCCTGTTTATACAGTGAGCTTTTTTGATGAAGGAAAAACACTTCCTGAATTAACTGAACTGGTTGAAGACATCATTGTTCCTGAATTGAAAGGAATTGATGGAGTAGAAAGCATTGTAACTTCTGGACAGCAGGTAGAAGAGGGGCGGCTTGTTTTTCATCAAGACAAATTAAAAGAGCTCGGGCTAAATGAGGAAACAATAAAAAATTATATTCAAGGTGCGGATCTCCGTGCGCCATTAGGTCTTTATACATTTAAAGACACGGAAAAGTCTGTTGTCGTTGACGGAAATATTACGACAATTGACGATTTGAAAAAGCTTAAAATCCCAGTCACAGGATCAGCACAAGGGCAGCAAGCCGGAGAGGCGCAAATGAGCCAAGTGCCAAACGGTTTGTCTGGAGCAAATGGTGCAGCGCCAAATCAGGCGATCCAGCAGCAAAGCATTGAATTGCCAACAGTCGAATTAGGAGAAATTGCCGATATCGAAATCGTCGGAAAAGCTGAATCCGTATCAAGAACGAACGGAAAAGAAGCAATCGGACTGCAAATTGTAAAAGCTACTGATGCGAATACAGTTGAAGTTGTAAATGAAGTAAAAGAAAAATTGGATGAATTAAAAGACGAATATAAAGGCCTCGGAGTCGTTTCAACGCTGGACCAAGCAGAACCGATTGAAAAATCTGTTGAAACAATGCTGAATAAAGCGCTGTTCGGTTCGATTTTTGCAGTTATTGTCATTTTGCTGTTTTTGCGCAACATTCGTTCAACGTTGATTTCCGTGGTGTCAATTCCGCTTTCCATATTAATTGCATTAATCATTTTGCGTGAAATGGACATCACGTTGAACATGATGACGCTTGGAGCTATCACAATGGCGATCGGCCGCGTCATTGACGATTCGATTGTCGTCATTGAAAATATTTACAGACGGATGACATTAAAAGGGGAGCCGTTAAAAGGGAAAGAGCTGATTATTGCAGCGACAAAAGAAATGTTTATTCCTATTATGTCCTCAACCATTGTGACGATTGCGGTTTTCTTGCCGCTCGCATTTGTCGAAGGGATGGTCGGACAGCTATTTATGCCGTTTGCCCTTACGATTGTGTTCTCGCTTTTAGCGTCCCTTTTAGTGGCGATTACTATTGTGCCGGCACTTGCTCACGTTTTATTTAAAAAAGGAGTAAAACGGAAAGGCGAAAAAGAAAAGGAAGCTGGCTTTTTGGTTACTAACTATAAAAAAATATTAAATTGGTCTTTGAACCATAAATGGATAACATCATTGATTGCGATCCTGCTTCTTGTCTCCAGTCTGTTTTTAATTCCTGTCATCGGTGTAAGCTTTTTGCCGAATGAACAAGAAAAGCAAGTTATTTTAACGTATGATCCGGATCCAGGGCAAACGCTGGAAGAAGTAGAAGATATCGCATTGAAGGCAGAAGATTTCCTTGTCGACCGTGATCATGTAAAAACGATTCAATTGTCTGTCGGAAGCGAAAATCCGATGAATCCTGGAAATCGAAATCAGGCCATTTTCTTTATTATGTATGAAGATGACACACCGAATTTTGAAAAAGAAAAGGAGAAAATTGTTAAAGACTTAAATGAATTAACGAACGAAAAAGGCGATTGGGGCACCATTGACATGATGATGGCAAGCAATGAGTACACATTGTATGTGTTTGGCGATTCGATGGAAGATATTGAGCCTGTCGCCCAAAAAGTGCAAAAAATCTTGGAAGATGAAAAAAACTTGAAAAATGTCGAATCTGGTTTATCGAAAACTTATGATGAGTTCACGTTTGTTGTTGATCAAGAAAAGATGAGCAAGCTAGGCTTGACCGCTGGGCAAATTGCGATGGCATTAAGCCAACAGCATGAACGGCCGGTTTTAACAACAATCCAAAAAGAAGGTCAAGACATTGAAGTTTATATTGAAGGGGAAGAGCAAACATTTGATTCGATTGATGAGATGAAAAAGAAAACCATTCAGTCCCCTCTTGGCATGAATGTGAAAATTGGAGATGTAGCGAAAGTAAAAGAAGGCGAAACATCCAATACGATTACTAGACGCGACGGAAAATTTGCAGTATCAGTCAGCGGAGAGATTACTACTAATGACGTTAGCCAAGTAAATGCAAACATTCAAAAGAAAATAGATGGTTTAGAATTGCCGCCTGGTGTGAACATTGAAACAGGTGGAGTGTCCGAACAGATCAATGAGTCGTTTTCACAATTAGGATTGGCTATGCTCGCTGCCATCGCTGTTGTCTACTTTGTGCTGGTGGTTACGTTCAGTCAAGGACTTGCGCCTTTTGCCATTCTATTTTCACTTCCATTTACCGTCATCGGCGGATTTGTGGCGCTATGGCTTGGGGGAGAAACATTGAGCGTTTCAGCTCTGATCGGCGCGCTCATGTTAATCGGTATTGTTGTGACGAATGCGATTGTGTTAATTGACCGTGTCATTCATAAAGAGCGTGAAGGACTTTCTACAAGAGATGCGCTCATTGAAGCAGGAGCAACGCGCCTGCGGCCGATTTTAATGACTGCGCTGGCAACAGTTGGAGCATTGCTTCCTCTCGCATTAGGTTATGAAGGAGATGGAGGCATGATCTCGAGAGGACTTGGTTTAACCGTCATTGGTGGATTGACCAGCTCGACTTTACTGACTCTCATCATTGTTCCGATCGTCTATGAAGTATTAAGCAAATTTAGAAGAAAAGCTCCAATCGAGGAATGATAAGAAAAAACCTGAAAAGCACTGAATAGGCTTTTCAGGTTTTTTTGCATAACTTGCTGAAACAGTTTTATGAAAATAAGAATATCAATTGTTTTGAAAAATTTTCAAAAGGGTCAATTATTCAAATTCCGGCAATTAAAAAACGCGCTTTTTAGCGCGTTTTTTAAACGGAGAAGGTGAGATTCGAACTCACGCGGCGGTTGCCCGCCCTAACGCATTTCGAGTGCGTCCCCTTCAACCACTTGGGTACTTCTCCATGGTCGGGAAGACAGGATTTGAACCTGCGACCCCCACGTCCCGAACGTGGTGCTCTGCCAAGCTGAGCTACTTCCCGAAAAACGTCAGCATTGATATTATATATTAAAATAAAAAATTTGTCATCAAAAAATTTTAACCAATCAACAAAAAGTTTGGAAAAGGAAATTAATCTTTTTTTGTTGAATTATGTAGTAGGCAAATAAAAGAAAGGAGTCACATAACATTGAAGGTACAAAACATTGGCGATGACATCACATTAATTGATCTTTTTGACTTAGGATTAGAAAACAGAACAGGGGCTTACGTTCTTCATGAAAAAGAGCTGACCATCATCGAAACAAGCGCGAGCCCGTCTGTCCCATATTTATTAAAAGGTCTTGAAAGTTTAGGAATTGATCCGAAGGATGTTAAAAACATCATTGTTACGCACATTCATTTAGATCATTCGGGAGGTGTCGGGCTTTTCCTTGAACATTGCCCAAAAGCAAAAGTGTTCGTCCATCCCCGCGGGAAACGTCATTTGCAAGATCCATCCAGATTAATTGCCAGCGCCAAAATGGTGTATGGAGAGGAGCAATTTCAAAAATTGTTTGACCCGATTTTACCCGTGCCAGAAGACCAGCTAGTTGTAAAAGAAGATTTGGAAACGCTTCAAGTAGGCGATGATCGCGTGCTGACGTTTTATCACACACCAGGTCATGCGAATCACCATTTTTGTATACATGATTCCAAAAGCAACGGCATCTTTACCGGCGACACGATCGGGGTTTTTTATTCAATGCTCTTAGATTCAGACTTAGAGTTTTATTTGCCGTCTACTTCTCCTAACCAGTTTGATCCGGATAAAATGCTTGAATCATGCGAAAGAATCGAAGCATTAAACGTTTCAAAAATATTTTTCGGTCATTTTGGCATGAGCGAGCATCCAGAGGAAGTTTGTAAACAGCTAAAATATTGGCTGGCCATTTTTGTAGATCAAGGCAAAGCGGTTGTAAAAGAGCATGGAAGCTTGCCGTTTGAAGAAAAATCAAAGCTTCTATCTGATAGATTGTACAGCACGCTGCAAGATTACTTAAAGAAAAAACATATTTCCGAAGATCATCAAGTGCACGAGTATTTAAAAATCGATATGGGCATTTGTGCGCAAGGGATTATTGATTACTTGCAAAAAGAAGAAAATAGATAAGGAGGCTTGTATGGAAAGAGATATACGCAAAATTAAAAATGTTGCGTTACAAACGAATAATCCGACCCATACTAATGGATTTGTGTTAGAACCTGGTAATTGGGAGGAATATGATCCGTTTTTAATGCTTGCGGAGGATATTTTTCAGCAAGGGACGTTTGACCTTCATCCCCATCGGGGAATCGAAACTGTCACATATGTAATTGACGGGATTTTGGAGCATTTTGATAACAAAAATGGATATGGCAAGCTAAAGCCGGGTGATGTTCAATGGATGACTGCTGGAAGAGGAGTAATTCATCAAGAAGATCCTGCACCTGGATCTACCGTTCACAGTCTAGAGCTGTGGGTTAATTTGCCGAGTTCAAAAAAACTGACAGCTCCCCGCTATCAAAATTTGAAAAGTGCTGACATGCCAGTTAGAAAAGAAAAAGGAGCGTTAATTCGGATTTTTTCTGGTTCGTCAAAAGGTATTCAAGCGCCGACTAAAAAATTACGTTCCTGTCACGATGGTGGAAATGATTCTGGAACCTGGTGCGTCCGTACATCAAGATCTTCCGGGAAGCTATAATGGTTTTCTTTATATTTTGGAAGGAAAAGGCTTGTTTGGTGCGTCCAAAACAAAAGGGGTAAAAGGGCAAGTGCTGTTTTTAACAAAGGGTGCTGAGGGAGAGGAAAGCTACATAACTGTCACAGCGACAGACAAACTCCGGCTGCTTCTATATGCGGGAGAACCTCTCCATGAACCTGTCACAGCTTACGGTCCGTTTGTTATGAACACGAAAGAAGAAATACGGCAAGCAATCGTCGACTATCAAACAGGAAAGTTTGAATGAAAGAGAATAACAGTTTGATAAACTCTCCTCCTTTTTTGCACGGAAGGAGAGTATTTATTTTGTAAATAAAAATTATTTCTCGGGAAAGCGCAAAATTCAACAATGATAAAGAAAAAACGAGAAAAAAGGTAGCATCTGTCGAATGGTTGTATATTGAAATGTTTTGTGTCAGATTATGTGACATAAATCATGTTTCGTTCTCGTTCGGCTTGTTACAATAAAGAGTAAATTAGTGGAGACAGTAGGTGATAAATATGCTGTTTTTAAAAAAATGGAATCGAGCAGCGGATCATGAAGAAGATAGACAAAAAAAACAGATGGAGGATTCGTTTGCGGCACAGGTGGAAGTTGCTGCGGATCAATTAAAAGGCGTCATTGAGCAAATGAAATTAACCGCTGTTTCCCTTGATGAACGATCTTCCTCGAGTAAAAAAAGCACGTTTCAGCTATTAGAGCATATTGAGCAGACCGCGCAAGACACAAATAACGTTTCAGAAAAGATGCGTAAAATTGAAGAGGCAGCTGTGAAAATCACAGCATCTTCTCAAGAGATACATTCCTCAAGCATATTATTTTATGAACAGCTCGTAAAATCGAAAACGCAGCTGCAAAAAATACAAGAAGAAACGGAACAGCTGCGGCAAAATCATTTGAAAATTCTTGATCAAATGGATCGGCTCGTTTCTTTTTCCAAACAAATGGATCACATTCTTTCTTCGATTGGAGCGATTTCCCAAAAAACAAAAATACTTGCATTAAATGCAAATATCGAATCGGCAAGAGCCGGAATACATGGGAAAAGCTTCTCGGTCGTTGCAAATGAAATTGGAAATTTAGCAAACCAAACGCATGATGCGGTTGAAGAAACACATCAAATTCTTTCTTCGATTCAATCAGAAATTGAGTTTTCGACCAAAATGGTAAAATCGGAAAACGATCAGATGAAAAAGAATGTGGCTGAATTACTATCTTTAATTGATGTTATCCATTCTTTTCAAACATCGTTGGGCAAAATCACATCAATGGTATCGGATTCGAAAGACGCTGTCGAATTACAGTGTGATCATGTACAGGAAATTACTACGGTGCTCAAGCAAATTTCAGATATGGCTCATGAAAATAAAACATATGCACTGAGAGTTTCAGAAGATATGGATAAGCAGCACCAGCATATTGAAGAGATGATTGCCATCAGCGAGACATTGGATCAAACCTCTAAAGAGCTGCAAACGTTAGTCAAAAGGGATCAGCTTCAACAAATTACAGAAATAGATTTGGCAAAAATCAACGAAATGAAAGAAAAAGTGATGAATCTTTTAACACAATTTCCACTGTATGAACTAGATGCGGATGTTCATAAAAAAGCATTGGATCAATTTTTTGAGGAGAACGAGCATATCGAAGCTATTTGGTCGAATCGACTGGACGGTACATTCGTTTATTCCAACCCTCCTGCAGGCTTAATAAATGCAAAAGCCCGTCCTTGGTTTATCGAAGCTAGTAAAAATAAAATCTTTATATCAAGCATCTATACATCTGCTGTTACAAAAAAACCGTGCATCACCATTTCCTTCCCCATTCATAAGAACGGAGACATCGTCGGGGTTATCGGTGTCGATTTAATAGTAAAATAAGCAGATGGTTTCAATCCTTTTTGAAACGATATAATTTTCGCCCTTTTATTTAAAAATGCGGTTTCACAACCGCGTTTTTCTTTTCTCTCAAACAAGAAAATTAAAAAAAAGAGAATGAATACTCAAAAAATTTTCAGAAAGATTAGCCTGTTTTTCTGCTCGATCCATCCGCTTCTCTTTAACTCCGCAACACAATGCTTAAAGCATTTTTTTAATGATGGATAAGAACATGTCTTTTTCCTCGCTTCCATTACGAGCCGCAAAATTTCCCCTTCGTTAAAGCCGTTTCTCTTGTTTATATGGAGCAAATAAAAACAAGTCAATAAAATCCAGACACACACTTCAGACAAATTTCCTTTGGCAAATTCTTTAAAAACGAATTCCGGGACTTGAAAATACCTATTTTTTACATTTTTATGTAGATGCTGTTCAATAATTGATTCATGATGGTCTTTTTTATACTCATTATTAAATATGTAGAGAGGCAGTGAAAAATATTTACGATGTTCATAGAAAGAAGGATTTAATTCATTTGTCAACATCTTGACCCCCAAAAACCCTTTTGATCAGCATGAACGGGAAATATTTTCGTAGAATTGTTTATTTTTGGCCGGTGCCCGCTTTTGTTTCTTCCAGTTTGATAAGAAAGGAAATGACATCTGCAAGTGCTTGCCTATAAACTAGCAAATTTTGAGTATCCATCAAACAATAGATGGTTCCTTTTAAATCATCGCAATCGTTTTTGGCTATGCCCAGCTTTTTAAGCTTTTCTTCAAGCTCGTTGTATAGAGCTTTGAGCTCACGGTTTTGTCGATTTAACAAAGCTTGCTCAATTCGATTATAAGCGAATTCATTGAAAGCTTGCTCAAAGTTCATCTATGCTCACCCAACCCTTTGAAGATAAAAATGAATAAAAAATATTCATTTTTATAGTAATACAAAACGAATTGAAAGTAAAATAGGAAAACGTTAAACTATATTATAGATGAAGTAGCAAAGAAGGAATGTAACAGATGGAAATCAATAAAAAAATCGGAGAACAAATAAGAGAAGTGCGAAAAAAGTATAATATATCGATGGTTCAACTGGCCGAGGATTTGGAAATTTCTCAGCCAAGGCTTTCCAGAATCGAAAATGGTGAACAAGAAATTCCTATTAGCCTCATTCAAAAGTTTTGCCAAAGATTTAATATACCGATGGGAAGCTTTTTTAAAATGATCGATAACGAGGACATATCCCTTGTTGATGATCAAGTAGAACATATTCTTTCTACTTTAAATGATGAGCAAAAGAAAGCATTATATGTTTTTTTATCTTCTTTTCAAAAATAACCCTCCATCCCTTGATCCCTTCATGAATTCGTGACGAAAGGCAGACCGAAAATAAACGAACAAATGTTCCTTTTTATTTTACCATGTTTTGATAGTTTTTGGAAGCGGTGAGAATCCTCTTTATTTTATTTTTATGGAGAGTTGAATCACCGCTTTTTAGATCCAGGCAAGTAACTGCCGTATCATATGCACAGTAAAAATGGAAAATGCTGATGCATCGGCTTAAAATATTTTGCTAGAATTTAAGAAGCCAAAAAGTATGTTTGAACAAAACTATATACAGTTGATCTACTTTTCAAATGTACAATCAAATGGAACTTCTGAACCATTTCAATAAAAATGACTCGAAAATCATTTAAACATTGTCGTAATAAAGCGAGAAATATTTGGGATTTGAGTGGAATGGAAGTCGGCAGCGAAACATATTTATCTATAAAACGGAGCATAACTGCTATGTTGATGCAGCTTCCTAGAAAATCTTACAGTTCTCAATGAAAGGTTTTTTAGAAGCTCGCCAATTTCATGGCGGGCCAAGCAAATTGATACAATGACAGCAGGACGAAAAATATGAAATGATGCTTAATGATTGACAGCCGCGCCATAAACTAATAAAATTGGATTGAAAATTCGGAATTTTTAGGAGGGGACCAAATGGAGAAATTTGAGAACTACAATAAAAGCTATATTAACGGACAATGGGTTGAAGGAAAAAGCGAAAGCATATTTGAAGATGTTAATCCTTACGATAATTCCCTCATCACAAAAGTGCGTTTAGCAACGAGAGAACAAGTGCAAGAAGCATTTGAAATCGCTCAACAGGCACAAAAAGAATGGGCGAAATCGTCTGTTGAAGAAAGAAAGGAAGTTATTCGAAAAGCAGCAGAATATTTAAAGTCTCATCAGGATGAAATTGTAAGCGTTATCACTCGCGAGACAGGCGGAACTGTTTTAAAGGCGAATGTAGAATTGCACTTGACGCTGGAGGTTCTCGAAGAAGCCTTGAACTATGCAGGAGCCATACATGAAGTCAGGGAAGTCCCAAGTGCAATTGAAGGGAAAGTGAACAAAATTTACCGTCTTCCGCTCGGAGTGATTTCATCGATATCACCGTTCAATTTCCCGATGAATTTATCGATGAGAACGATCGCTCCTGCGATTGCATTAGGAAACAGCGTTGTCCATAAACCGGATATACAGGTAGGTCTTGTTGGAGGCTCGATCATTGCGAAAGCATTTGAATATGCCGGACTTCCAAAAGGAGTCTTCAACATGATTTTAACCGATATTCCTGAAATCGGTGATGAAATGCTGACAAATCCGATTCCGCGCTTAATTAGTTTTACCGGCTCCACCGCCGTTGGCAGATATATCGGTGAAATTGCTGGCCGCAATTTGAAACGGGTTGCGCTGGAGCTTGGAGGCAACAGTCCGTTTGTCGTGCTGTCGGATGCCGACGTAGACCAGGCAGTGAACGCCGCTGTTTTCGGCAAGTTTATCCACCAAGGACAAATTTGTATGATCGTCAATCGCTTTATCGTTCATAAAGATCATTACGATGAATTTGTGGAAAAATTTGTTTCCAGAGCAAAATCTCTTCCTTATGGGAACCCTTCCGATCCCAATACGGTCATTGGACCATTAATCAATGAAACGCAGCTGAAAAAAGCTTTAAGCTACATTGAAGAAGCTAAGAAGGAAGGCGCAACACTTGTCTTAGAAGGGAAAAGAGAAGGAAACGTCCTCACTCCATTTGTCTTTACGAATGTCAAAAATTCAAGCAAGCTCGCGCAAACAGAAGTATTTGCGCCCATCGCGACAATCATTAAGGCTGAATCTGATGAAGAAGCGATTGAAATGGCCAATGACACCGAATATGGTTTAAGTTCTTCTATTTTCACCAGCGACTTGAATAGAGGGGAACAGCTTGCGTTGTCCATTGATTCAGGCATGACCCATATCAATGACCAAACAGTCAATGATGCTCCAAATATTCCATTCGGCGGAAACAAAGGAAGCGGTTTAGGACGTTTCGGAAATCCATGGGTTGTCGACGAATTTACCGTGACAAAATGGGTTTCAGTTCAAGAAAAAGAGCGTCAATTTCCGTTTTAATGATGACAACTCCCTATACATTGTGTAGGGAGTGATTTATTGTAAGAGGAATTTTGGACGAGGAAATTCCTTTTGGGGGAATAAGCGATAGTTCTAGAGAAAAATATAAAAATACATCCTCTTTATAAACGAAAACAATTTCATGAAGGCACCTCTCATGCTATCTGATTTTTTATTAAAACGAATCTTACCAATTTTTGAATTTTATTGTCCACTCTTAAGTATGCGGTCAGATTTTACAGAAAATTGTGTTTCACGACTTGATAGAGTTGAATCTTTGTAAAAAAACTAGGAAGCTGAATCATTTGCTTTTTATACCTATAACGGGTATAATGTATACAAACGAAAGAGGGGAGGGGTGTCAGTGACAGAAAATGAAAAACATAATCACGAGAAAATAATGGTTCCTAGAACTTCTGATGAAATAGACAAGCTTTTAAAGAGGCTGAAACGGATTGAAGGGCAGGTTCGCGGGGTACAAAAAATGATTGAGGACAATCGTTATTGCATTGATATTTTAGTCCAAATTTCAGCCATTCAAGCTGCGCTGCAAAAAGTAGGTTTCAACCTGTTGGAGCGGCATGCCAGCCATTGTGTTGCGAAAGCGATCAAAGAAGGAAGCGGTGATGAGTCGATTCGTGAGCTGATGGATGTGATCAAACAGTTTTCTAAATAAGAGGTGGAACAAATGAGCGAACAGAAGCTTGTCACATTAAACATTACCGGCATGACATGTGCTGCATGTTCCGCGCGCATTGAGAAAGTGCTGAATAAAATGGACGGAGTAGAGGCAACTGTCAATTTAGCGATGGAAAAAGCAACTATTCATTATAACCCTTCGAAACAAAATCTTTTAGACATCCAGCGGAAAATTGAACAGTTAGGTTACGGCGTCGAATCGGAAAAAGTAACATTGGATATTGAAGGCATGACGTGTGCCGCATGCAGCGCACGTATTGAAAAAGGGCTGAAAAGAACGGAAGGCGTTGTAAATGCGACTGTCAATTTAGCGACAAACAGCGCTGTTGTGGAATATAGGGAAGGCGTTGTTTCGGTTGAAGATCTTTTAGAGAAAATAAAAAAGCTTGGTTATAAAGGACAAGTTCGGGACGAGACTACCCATCAATCGGATCGAAAAAAAGAACAATTGCATCATAAAAGAAGAAAGCTTATTGTTTCTATTTTATTATCACTTCCTTTATTGTATACAATGATCGCCCATTTACCGTTTGAAACGGGGCTTGCGGTGCCGGATCTGTTTATGAATCCGTGGTTTCAGCTGTTGCTGGCAACACCTGTTCAATTTTATATCGGCGGCTCATTTTACACAGGAGCTTACCGGGCTTTAAGAAACAAAAGCGCAAACATGGACGTGCTCGTGGCGCTCGGCACATCAGCAGCCTACTTTTACAGTTTGTACGAAGCGATCAAAACAATCGGCCGTCCCGATCATATGCCGCATCTATATTTTGAAACGAGTGCAATCTTGATCACCCTTGTGCTCGTTGGAAAATATTTTGAAGCGATTGCAAAAGGTAGAACGACAGAAGCTATTTCCAAGCTGTTAAGCCTGCAAGCGAAGGACGCGCTTGTCATCCGTGACGGGAAGGAAGAATGGATCCCGCTGGAGCAAGTAAAAGTAGGGGATGAGATAATCGTAAAGCCCGGAGAAAAAATTCCAGTCGATGGAACGGTCATTTCTGGAATGTCTTCTGTCGATGAATCGATGATCACAGGTGAATCTATCCCGGTTGAGAAAAAAGTAGGGGATGCAGTAATTGGCTCCACAATCAATACAAACGGCCTTTTAACAATACGGGCAGAAAAGGTTGGGAAGGATACCGCTCTTGCCAACATCATTAAAATTGTTGAAGAAGCGCAAGGATCGAAAGCGCCAATACAGCGAATGGCCGATGTCATATCCGGTATATTCGTTCCTATTGTTGTAGGCGTTGCGATCGTGATGTTTGCTGTTTGGTATTTGTTCATAACGCCATATGATATGGCAAGAGCGTTAGAAGTAGCGATTTCTATTCTTGTCATCGCCTGTCCTTGTGCACTCGGATTGGCGACGCCGACATCGATCATGGTCGGATCAGGAAAAGGGGCAGAAAACGGGATTTTATTTAAAGGGGGAGAGCATCTAGAAGAAACACATAAAATCAATGCGGTTCTCCTTGACAAAACGGGAACGGTAACAAAAGGAAAACCGGAAGTGACCGATTGTATTGAATTAAAAACAGGCATGCTTTATTATGCCGCTTCTGCTGAGAGCGCTTCTGAACATCCGCTTGCCCAAGCAATTGTAGAATTCGGTAAAGCACGTTCCATCAACATACAAAACCCGGGGCATTTTAAAGCCGTGACTGGACATGGCATCGAAGCCAAAGTAGATGGAAAACATATACTTGTTGGCACAAGAAAGCTGATGAAAGAACGGTCGATTGCAACTTCAGCCCATGAAGAGAAAATGGTGAAGCTTGAATCAGAAGGAAAAACAGCTATGCTAGTTGCAATTGATGGGGAGCTTTCTGGCATCATTGCTGTCGCTGATACTATTAAAGAAAGCTCAAAAAAAGCCATTCAAACATTGAAGGAAATGGGAATCAACATATTTATGGCAACGGGAGACAATAAAAGAACAGCGGAAACAGTAGCGAAGGAAGCGGGGATCGGGCGAGTATATGCTGAAGTGCTTCCGGAGGAAAAAGCGAAAATCGTGGAGGATCTACAAAAGCAAGGATATCGTGTAGCGATGGTTGGAGACGGAATGAATGACGCACCCGCTCTAGCAGTTGCCGACATCGGCATGGCGATCGGAACCGGGACAGATGTTGCCATCGAAACGGCTGACGTTACCTTGGTCGGAGGTGATTTAACACACATTCCAAAAGCGATTTCCTTGAGCCAAAAAACGATGAAAAACATTCGGCAAAACTTATTTTGGGCTCTTTTCTACAATTCAATCGGCATACCAGTTGCCGCCCTTGGCCTCTTGGAGCCTTGGATCGCCGGAGCAGCAATGGCACTCAGTTCAGTTTCCGTTGTCACAAACGCGCTGCGTTTAAAACGAATAAAACTGTAAAGTATTTGCAACGATTTAATCTGAGTATCTTAAAATCATACTAAGGAGGAAATGAAAATGAATCTTACATTTCAAGTAGAAGGGATGTCTTGCAATCACTGCAAAATGGCTGTTACAAACGCTCTAAAAGAGCTGGACGGAGTCGAAAAGGTCGAAGTATCACTTGAAAAAGGGACTGTTGAGGTAGAATATGACGACAAAAAAGTAACAATTGAAAAAATGAAAAACGCCATTGAAGATCAAGGCTACGATGTCAAGTAACCATCCTCTCCTAAAAGGGGATGGTTTTCCTTTTGCTAGTTCTATATGAAGAGCTTCAATGCCTCAAAAGGTTGAAAAGAAGAGTCAGGCTATTACAACCTCTTTCCTTCTATAGATATAAATATTAACTATTTGTCGTTTGATGTCACCCCTTTCCTTCTTCTATTATTAAATACTAACTGATAGCAAGTAAACTATTGATTGCTTGATCTGTCCAGCAAGCATATGATCTATCCGACTTTTAAAGTTTGCGAAATGATTGAACGAATCAATGAGAAAATCGGCTGTCAAGCAGGTAAATTGAATATGTAATTTTGCATAATATTTTACAGAAGTTGGATTAATAATAGAGAGCTTAATTATGCTCGCAGACTGAAAAAATGTTTAAATTTTTAAGCGAACTCATGTTATAATTGTTTCAACACTTGTCATTTTGCGAGGCAGAATGCAAAACTCTGAACAATCTTTGGAGTTTCTTTCCCAAAAAGTTTTAAAAGGTTGGATATCTCCCAATTTGATAAAACAGTCAAAAACAGGAATTCATAATCAGCTTGCTAACAATAAATTATTAGAATATTCAGAAAATATACCGTGTATTTGACGAACTTTTATACGATAAAACCTAATCATTGTCAGTTAACTCAAAGGAACAGCATTTGCTGCATACATAGTAAAGTAAAGAAGGAGGATTTTTATTGGAAACGATTCAAAAGATGTTTGAGCACTTGCATTGGGCGAACGAGCGTATATTAGACACTTTGCAAAAGATTGAAGGGGAAAATAATGGGGCGCTGCGCTTGTTTTCGCATATTCTTTTAACTGAAAAACTATGGTTTACAAGATTACAAGGATTGGACAGCTCACACATTGCGATTTGGGAGGATGTACATATAGATGCCTGTGCAGAACTTGCAAAACAAAATGAACAGAGCATTACATCGTTTTTGAAAAATTTGACGAATCGTGATTTAGACAACATTGTCACTTACAAAAACAGTAAAGGAATCGAGTTTCAAAATACATTAAGGGAAATTTTAACTCATGTCGCTTTGCACGGACATTACCATCGAGGACAGATCAACTTGAGACTGCGATCTGAACGGCATGAACCAGTGAACGTTGATTTTATCACATTTGTAAGATAAGCTCCAAGACAGTTTGCCAAAATTATGTTTATTGTTCATAAATGAAGCAAATTGGGGAGGAAAATAGGTATGGCAAATGTAGGTTCTATTATGACTTGGACGTTTTATGAAGAGACAGATGTTCCAAAAGAAGTGGAGGAAATTTTAATTGAAGGGGAAACTGCGGAAGCTGCGTATAAAACGGTTCGAGATGTTGCGGTCGTGACGAACAAAAGAATAATCATTGCCGATCGTCAAGGAATTACAGGTAAAAAAGTGGAAATCTACACCATTCCATTTAAATCGATTGTCATGTATTCTTCTGAAAATGGAGGAAAGATTGATCTTAATGCAGAACTCGAACTATGGACTAGGGCAGGGAAATTCAAATTATTATTAAATAAAAACATCCATGAGTAATTTTACTCCCCACCCATGCATGAAAATCCATCATTCCTTCCCATAATGGATATGAACGCAAACAGTTTTGAAAGACGTTCTCTTTAATGGTGGTTCGACCCTGTAATAAAAACTGTTTGAGTCCATTTGGTGTTCCACCCATTGTCAGCCCTTTTCGTGTGAAAAGGTGACTACGAACAGAAAAATGCCTAACGTGCAAATGGACTCCCTGTTTGCGAATTTATCGATGGAAGGAGTAAGAATCATGGATGTTCTTTATCATCGTTGTGCAGGATTAGATATCCATGCCGAAACAATTGTCGTTTGTGCTCTTCTTGGAGAGGAAGAACACGTTCAAAAGGAAGTTGAAACATTTCCTACTTTCACGAAAGACTTGTTTCGTCTTCTGAAATGGTTAGAAGATCGTGGTGTCACTCATATTGCGATGGAGAGTACGGGCGTTTACTGGAAACCTGTGTTCAATATTTTGGAAGATTACTTTGACATTACACTTGCCAACGCTCAGCGAATCAAAAATGTACCGGGGAGAAAAACCGATGTTTCCGATGCAGAATGGATCGCCAAATTGTTGCGTTACGGATTGATCGAGAAGAGTTTCGTACCTCCTGAGAACATTCGAGAATTACGGGATTTAACTCGCTTGCGCAAAAAATGGATCGGGCAGTTAACCGCGGAGAAAAACCGCATTCAAAAAGTGTTGGAATGTTCCAATATCAAGTTAAGTTCCGTGATTTCGGATGTATTTGGTGTATCTGGGCGAAAGCTACTGGAACGTTTAATGAAACAGGGATACATCGAAGAAACCGAAGTCGATGCTTGCATTCACAGGAGTATGAAGAGGAAAAAACAACAAATTCAGGATTCTCTCTTTGGTACATTGACCAACCATCAACTGTTCATGATTCGCCAATCGTGGAAGCACATCGAATCGTTGGAAAGTTTACTTCGAGACATCGAAGAACGAATCGACCAACTCTTACAAGTATACAAACAAGAGATGGAGCTTCTTGTGACCATACCGGGGGTCAAGAAGGAAACCGCTGCCGTGATTATCGCTGAAATCGGAGTCGATATGGGACAATTTCCAACGTCTCAACACCTCGCTTCATGGGCGGGAGTCGCGCCGGGAAATCATGAAAGTGCTGGAAAACGAAAAAGTACCCGAACGACGAAGGGGAATCCGCATATCAAATCGGCGTTATGTGAGGCGGCTTGGGCTTTGTCTCGATGTAGGAATCAACGTTTGGCAGCGAAATATTGGTCATTGGCGGCACGCAGGGGAAAGAAAAAAGCACTCGTTGCGATCGCGCACCGAATGCTTACCATCATTTACTGCATCATTTCTCGAAAAGAACCGTTTCGAGAGCAGTAAATAAATTAGTATAACCAAAAAGGTTCAGAAATATACGAGATACCTAAAAATAAGGTAGCTCTGCTTTCCTATTTCCTTTTTTTGGTCGTTAATAGGGTATCCAATTTGATTGTGGGGTATACCGCTTCAGCCATGGTTAATTGATTTTCACAGAAAAAGTGAATATTCGGAAGCTTGATCGAATCATTGCAAGTCATATTCTGTAGTTGTACTCTTTAAATCAAAAGAATTTTTATATTTTACAAAAATAAATAAATATAACATTTACAATGCTGCACTAAGAGATTTTTGAATCAATAGGTGCAATAAAATGCAAAGATTGTTAAGAACATTTAAAATTGCTTCTATGAAATTTTTCATATAGAATGATTGTTTGAGAGCAATAGCACCTATAAAATTTCTTAAATCTCGGTGCTTTTTTTGTTTTTTCAATACTAGGATGACGCTTTAAATTCCGCTTTTTAATAAAAGTATCCCGCTTATCTGCAAAGTTCTTTGGCATATTACTCCACCGTCTTCAAAAAACAGTTTTAATATTTTACTAAAAAAACTGTTCCGTTCTGTTCAAAATGGTTCCACAGAGTAAAAATAATTGTCTAACCTTCTTTATTTGTTTATGATGTAAGCAAATAAGATAAGGTGTGTGAAACATGGAAGCTTTGTTTAATTGGGAGTTAGTGATTTCATCTGTCGTCATGGCAATCATTGCTTCTTTTTTTTCTGTTCACATGATTCAGAACATACAGGTGTCTACTGAAAAGGATAAGTGGTTATACATAATGTTAGGAACGATATGGGTAGGGTTAGGAATTTGGTCGATGCAATTTATTGACATGCTCGGTGATGATTTATATTTGATTGCAACGTATTACACCGTCTATACGTTATTATCTTTTTTGCTAGGGATCATTGCATCATTCGCTGCTTTTTCCATGAAAGATAAACAAAAAAATGTTTCTAATGCAGCGGCGATTTCGATTGTAGTGGGTTTAAGTATTTTTGTAATATATTATATTGGTATAAAATCATTGAAAGGGAATGAATATGACGGATTTTATTCCGTTCTTTCTAACTTAATCGCTTTTGTTTTAGCGGGAGCAGTGATTGCCTTTTTCCATCACAATAAGCGATCTCAAAAGCTTCAAATGAAAGCGATCATAATACCTTCAATTGTTTTGGGATTGGGTATTTTCATTTTTCAATACACGGTAATGAATGAAATAAAAAAAGCTGGATTATTCATATATGAGCAGATTTATTCGGTTTCTACATTGCTGGCAAATCAACTTCTCCTTTCAATCATCATGATTTTTATGATTTTTGCATTTGTTCAAAAAGAAAAAAACAAGCTAGAAAGAAAGTTTGAAACAACAAATCTATATTACGAGTCATTGATTTCGTATAATCCGTATATCGTTTTCATCATTAATATCGACGGAATGATTACGAATATAAATCCTAAAGGATTAGAAATCTTAAAAGCAAAAAAAGAACAAATGATTCATCAATCGATTTTTTCGTTTTTGCCTCAAGACGATGCCGAAAGGGTAAAACAGAAAATGAATCGTTTGTTGGAGCATAACGAAAATGAAATGGAAGTTTCGTTTAAAAATAGTAAAGGTGAATGGATTCCTTTACTTTTAACGTTCGTCCCTATGATCGTTGAAGGAAAAAATGAAGGTTTTTTCGTCATCGCCAAAGATATGAAAGAATTAAAACAATATCAAAAACGACTTCGAAAAATGCAGAAAGATTTAATGAATACATTAGAACGCCAGCAAGGAATGACATTTAAGTTCGTCAAAATAAACGATCAGTTTATCCATACGTTATGTGCAGGGGAATTGCTCTATAAACTTGGCTATTCTCCCCATGAGATTATTGGAAAGGATTTGCGGGATTTTTTGCCGAAAGAAGTCGCTGAACGGCAGCTTCGAGCTTATCAGAAAGCCTGGAATGGCGAGATTGTCCATTTTGAGGGAAAGCTGAACGGATATGATTACTTGGCTGTGTTAAGTCCGGTTATAGAAAATGGAAAAGTTGTTGAAGTCATCGGTTCTTGTGTAGACATAACCGTCAGAAAAGAGCAGGAAATGAAATTAAATGAGTCGAATGCACTAAGACGGACGATTATTGACAATCTGCCAATCGGAATTGTTGTGATTGATCATGAAATGAAGATTATCGCCTTAAATAAGACGATATTGAAAATTTTTCAAATCAATGAGCCAATAAAACAGCTGATTGGGAAAAACATCACAAATTATTTTCCAGCCGTTGGCCGAAAGGTTGAAGAGAACACAGGGGAAGTATCAAAGATTTTCACGCCCTATAAGCATTTCTCTGATGAAGTGAACACCAAAAATGGTAAAATCTTGAAAAGAAGTTATTTTCCCTTTTATATGGACGGGAAACTGAAAGGCCATTTATGGACGTTTGAAGATATAACAGAACAAAAGAAGATGGAAAACAGCATTATTCAGGCGAAAGAAGAAGCCGTCAAAGCCAATATGGCGAAATCGGAATTTTTATCGAAAATGAGTCATGAATTAAGAACGCCGTTAAATGGAATCCTTGGTTTTTCTCATTTGTTGGAACTAGATAAAACGTTAACGGAGCAGCAGCAAGCATTTGTGGAAGAAATTTTAAAAGGAGGCCGCCATTTATTAAATTTGATTAATGAAATTTTAGATCTTTCCAGAATTGAAACAGGAAAAATAAAAATTTCAAATGACGAAGTACAAATTGATTCGGTCATATGTGAATGTATAGCATTGATGAAGCCAGCGGCAAACAAAAAAAGGATCAAAATCATCAAAAGCATTGATCAGTGTGTGGATCAAATGATCCACATTGATTCGTTAAGATTAAAACAAGTCATTTTAAATTTGTTAGATAACGCGATTAAATATAATGTTGAAGGTGGACAGATCCATATAACCTGTAAATGTCAAAACGGATTTCTAGTTATTCACATAATTGATACCGGCATCGGGATATGCGAAGAAGAATTGAAAAAAATATATGAACCTTTTTATCGTATTCAACATGTGCAAGTTGAAGGAACCGGTCTCGGACTTTCACTTGTAAAACAACTGATAGAGCTGATGAACGGGGAATTTGGGGTTGTTAGCAAAATAGGAGAAGGAAGTGACTTTTGGATTAAACTGCCTATGTTGAATCGAGAAACGAATCATGCTGTTAAGAAAGATCTAGAACACAGGCAGCACCATTAATATATATAAACTGTTTTCTATGTTTACGGAAAATGCCGCATGAGTTATGGGAAAAATGTTATTTTGTTCAAATAGGTTAAAAGAGTTCCGTTTAATGTGCTGGAAATGTTGGAATTTAATGACTGACCGTTCAGTTGCCTTGTTACAAAGTGTTTTGCAATATTCAATATGCAAAAGTAAAAGGTTTGATGAAAATCAAAGCTTTTTTCATTCCAGTGATAATGAAAACCTTTTCTTAAGCAAAAGATACCATCTTGTGGAAATACAGGAAATGAGAATTATAAAAAACTTTATTAGACGAACACGTCAAACTTGCCGGCAATGTCGATAAAAGCAGAAGAATTTCATACTTGAACAGGAGGCTTGCTAATCATAGCAGCTTCTTTTTTTTTCATAAATACAATTTCCTAGTTACAAAATCATGAATACAAGACAATGACGATTCTAAAGCTTTTCCTTCTGGATTCAAACTTCTGCTAAAAAAAATGAAATAATTTTAGTATGATTATTTAGTCATAGGTCTTTTTTGCTATTGTTTTTAGTTCAAAAGAACTATTTGGGCAATATTTGTAAGTTTGAATAAAAAAGTCGTAAAATGTCGGATTTTTGACATATTCTGTCCTCTATCATTTTTCTTAAGTCAAAATACGTTCCTCTCATGCTGGAGGCTGGTTAGACAATAAGTTGGAATACAGTTACATTGAACATAGAACAAAAATATCATAAAACATGGCAAGGGAGGGAAAAGATGAGAAACAGTGCAGCCAATAAAATGGAATCAGTTTATCAACCGATTTGGGATTTAAATAATTGGAATGTATTTGGATATGAGGCATTTTTAACCTTTCCAGATGGCCAAATGGACATAGAAAAAATATATGAACTGGCACGGGGAAAAGGATGTCTTTATGAACTGAACATAAAGGCGATATTAAATGCGATTACGTGTTTTCCGATTGAACGTTTGGATGATTCATTAATATTCGTCAATCTTTTCCCTTCCACACTCATTCATCATCAATTCGAAAAATTTGTCGAGCGGTTATTGAAACAATATCCTCAAATACAAGAAAAAGTTGTATTTCAAATAAATCATACACCAAGTGAAAAGCATATATGGGACTTGCCAGATTTAAAAGATAAAATAAACATGTTAAAGAAAAACGGTTTTGATGTAGCATTATATGGCGTTGGAAATGGAACGGCTGTTTTACAACAAATTGTTGATTTTTCAGCAAGCTATATTAAACTTGATCGGCATTTTACTAAAGAATTATATCGTTCTAAAGAAAAACAGCACATTGTCTCGCTTTTAGTGCAATATGCAAAACAACAAATCACTATTATCTTGGAAGGAATCGAAAAGGAGATGGACTTAGCTAAGGCAAAATTGTTAAAAGTTCCTGTTGGCCAAGGAAATTTATTAGGAAAACCAGAAAAATCAGCCGTCCACACCATTGAAGATATTTTTCGATAAGCACTCCGACAGATGAATGAACATGTTTCTCCTGAATTTTATATGGAGAGGTAGATGCAAATGAATCAGTCAGTTTTAGCGAAAGGAAAAAACATACAGGAAGCGATCGAACTAGGTTTGAGTATTTTAGGGACTGATAAGGAGAAAGTTTCGATTGAAATCATCGAAAAAGGCGGCAAAGGATTTTGGAAAATTGGTTCTAAACAGGCGATCGTCAGATTAACAAAGCTGGATGATCAGGAAACATCTTCTAAGCAAAGCTCTATAAAACAGGATCCCTTAGAACAGATCATTGATTCGTTAGAAATCGAATCATTTGCAAGCTCTGAACCAATAAAAGAAAATTCATTAGAAGGTAAAGTGTGGATAAAAGATGGAAAATTATATTGCCAGCCAGCTTCAAATAAATACCCGACCGTTACTGTTGGAAAAGGAATAAAGTTGTATAAAAATGGTCAACTCATTACCGGAACAACCATCGTAACAGAAATGGATGAGTATAAAATTCAAACGGATGAAGTTGTAACGGAAGGTAAATGGGATATTACGATCGACTCTGACAAGCTGCATGTTTTTTTACAAATAGAACCAGGGTATCGAAAAACGTATAAAGTGAAAGATATCGAACCTAGTGAGCATATTGTATTAGAAGGAGAAGAAATTGTTGAAACGATTCCAGCAGTTGATTACAATCAAATTTTAAAAAAACTAGAAGAGCTGCGAGTTATTCATGGATTTAACCATAATGAGATTATTAAAGCAATTCATACGGACCGGCCAGGAAAATTTACAATTGCATCTGGCATGAAACCAAAAGAAGGGGAAAATGGAAAAATCGAGCTTCTCGTTGATTTAAATAAAGGAGCAAAAGTGAAAGAAAAAGAAGACGGAACCGTCGATTTTCGTGAAAAACAGGAGTTCCCTTCAGTTGAAAAAGGACAGGTCATTGCTATTGTACATCCTCCTGTCCCTGGAATACCTGGAATTACGGTTACGAACGAACCTTTACCACCTAAACCGACATATCCGCTTACGATTCAGCCGGGAAAGGGAATCGCTCTTATCGAGCAAGGTAAAAAAATTTTAGCTACAGAAACGGGGCGTCCTCTCATTGAACAAAGGGGATTAATCGTCAGAGTATCTATATTGCCAAAACTTGTACATTCTCATGATGTGAATTTATTATCAGGAAACATTCGTTTTAAGGGTGATCTGGACGTTCTTGGCAATGTGGAAGAGGGAATGGTTGTAGAGGCGGATGGAAACATTTTGATTCAAAAAAATGTATATGGAGCTACAATTTCATCGAAAAATGCCATTGTCGTTCATGGAAGCTTTATTAAAAGCACAATCTCAGCAGGAAAACAAAATATTTATTCATCCGAGCTCATTCGATTATTAACAAGCATTCAAGAACAAATGGATCAATTGATCAAATCCATTTATCAAGTCATTAAGCTCCCTGCATATAAAATGTCAGACTATTCATCAAAAGGATTACAGCCGTTAATAAAAATTTTGCTTGAAAAAAAGTTCAATAATTTGCTTACGCTTGTAAAGCAATATATTGCGACCTGCAATAATGGGAGTCATATTTTAGAGCTGGAATGGCTAACAATTAGCGAACAGTTAAGACTATGTTTCCTTTCACCTGCTGTAAATGAATACCATACGATCGAAAAAATCAATCAGCTCATGCAAAAAATAGCTGAACTGTTAGAGCGGCAAAAAAATGAACAGGATGATCACTGTTTTGTCAAACTAAAGTATGCTCAAAATAGCACCATTTATTCCCGAGGGGACATTTTTATAACTGGACAAGGCTGTTTTAACAGCAAAGTGTATGCTGGTGGAACGATCGCCATAAAAAATGTCCTCAGAGGCGGGGAAATATTTTCCGAAAAAGAGGTCATGGTGAGAGAGAGTGGTTCAGAAAGCGGGGTTATGACAAAAATCAGCGTGCCAAGCAATGGAAAAATTATCATTGATCATGCCAATGAAGGGACAATCATCGAAATAGGAAAAATGAAGCATGTGTTTCATGGAGGGAAAAGAAACATAATAGCGAAATTAGATAAAAATGGAAATCTTGTATTTTAGCGACATAAAAACAGTTGACGTTTGAAAAGGACGTGCCGTTTATTAAAAGATTTTTCAGCAAAACGAACAGGCATGTTTAGAAAGGAAGAATTTTTGTATGTTTTCTTATAGCCTCGATCAATTGAACGAAAAAGCATACGTCCGGTTTGTCGGAGATTTAGATATTGAAGTCGCGGAATTAATGGAAACAGAAATTATTCCGGCTCTGCAAACCTATACAAATATTGAGTTTGATTTTCAAGAAGTTCCTTTCGTTGATTCCACCGGGATTGGACTGTTATTAAATTTAATCGAGACAGTCAAAAAGAATGGGTTGGATGTTCAAGTGAAAATAAAAAACGTTCAACCTTTAGTGAAAGATGTATTTGATATGCTCCAATTAGATAAAATTTTAGGAGAAAATGTATTTGTATAGGTATTACGATAATGAAGTGGGATGAGCGCTATTTTAGAAGCAGAAAACATCATGTAGACGATGCAGTATTGGTAGAAATCAGCAAAACAGCCGATTTCTACCTTTTGATATGTAAAAAAATACTAATATTAGCATTTTGTGTATTTTACAGATTGTTGAGACTGAGTTGGGAGCCCGGGGAAAAATCAAATTTTTTCTATAATGTTTTTGTTAAAATAATTTTTATTTCAAATTGGCATCCCGGTGGTTTTATATCGGGAAAAGATTTGAATTGCAGAACGATCCTTGCAGAAATCGACGCATTTCAACTTTTTCGCAGCTTGCAAGCATCTTTTCGGCGACAAAATTTGATTATAATGAAAAACTTATTTTATGAAAATATTTATGTGAAATTCATAAAGCAAAACGGTTTTTCAGCATTTTAAGTACTTGGATAAACATCGAAGACGCTGTCTGCATCATGGAGACATCCAACAAGGAAAGATGCCGGTTTCATCCGTAATTCATGCTTTCCTTTTGAAAAGGAACATCATCATCCATGCAGAATACACAATAAACTCAAAAAGACGGCACGCAAACTAGAGCAACGAGGTGGAGATTTATGGAGAAATACAAACTGATTATTGCAGATGATGATCACCCTTCAAGACTGATTTTATCCCATTTTATTCAATTGTTCCCCCAATATGAAATCGTCTGTGAGGCAGCTGACGGAGAAGAATTAATTCAACGATTTATGAAGAAAATTCCTGATATTGTTTTAGTTGATGTCGATATGCCGAAAATTAACGGAATGGAAGCTATGAAAATATGTAAAGAAATCCATCCGTCCTTGCAAGTCATCTTTACAACTGGGTATGATGAATTTGCTGTTGAGGCATTTAATCTGTCTGCTACAGATTATATCGTAAAGCCAATTGAACGGACTCGATTATTTACGGCGCTTGAAAAGGCGAAAAAAGCGATTGAAATAGAGAAAAAATTATTAAACAAGCATCCATTTAAAGAGATTAAAAAGCTTTCGATTAAATCGAATCAAACCTTTCATTACATCTCATCGGACGACATCCTTTTTATTGAGAAGAACGGAAGAAAAACGGTGTTTCATACTGCAGAACATCAACACGAAACAAACGAATCCCTGCAAGAAATAGAAGGGAAATTGCCTTGTAATTTCTATAAAACTCATCGTTCCTATATTGTTAATTTGAAAAAGATCATAAAAATTGAACCACAAGGCGAAACGTATGCCGCCCATTTTTCTGGAAGCGATAAAGTTGCCTACATTTCGAAATTGAAAATACAAGAGGTGCACGGATTGTTAAGGGCATGATATTTGCGAGGGAGAAGTTCTAAAATGGATTTTTTCTTTTTTATATTGAAAAAGCTTTAAAAATTATTCGGGGATTTTTCATTCAATTCGTAAAATATGTCTGACCCGAGTTTTTAAAAGAAAGGTGTATCATACATGCCGATCTTGTTGAAAGAAAAAGGGTTCATGCTTATTGTCATCGGCTTTGGCCTGCCCATTATTCTAATACAATTATGGAGTTTAGAGAAAACTCATATACCATTTGCCATTTTAATAGCGATTCTTGCAGGGATATTAGAAATATTTCCTATCGAACTCCGCAATGGTAAGAAGCTTTCTTGTTCAAGCATTTTTAACATTGTGGTTCTTGTTCAAATGGGAATTCCGGAAGCTGTGATTGTTGTTCTCATCGCTTCTTTATTCTTATTTTACAATAGCAAATTAAGCTTTATTTCTTGGTTATTTCAGGTTAGTCAATGTGCGGTTGCTGTTTTTTTATCAGGATTTGTATTTGAGTATTTTTTTGGCAAACTCGGCGTTTTTACATATATAACCTCCGTTTTCGCATTTGCATGCACAACGTTTATATATTTTTTCATCTTTTTTGCCATTACAGTGATCTATAAGAGTCTCGTTTTCTCTCAAAATTTTTCGGATGTTTTGAAAACAGAGATGAATGATACATTGCTAGCATTTGCTGTGACATTTATTTTAGGATTTCGGCTTGCTGCTATTGATTACGATCAACAGCCTTTTCCATTTTGGTTTGAAACGATCTTTGCCGTCGCTGTTTTTCTATTCGCTCGATCCATTGCTCAAGTACTAGTTCGTCATAGAAAAAACCATTTGACCACCTTAGAAAATATTACACAGTATATGGAACAAAAAGTTCATTTGCCGAAGGGGCATTCTAAAAGGGTAGGAGATTTAGCACGCCGCATCGCAGAAGAGTTAAAGTTAAGCCCCAAACATGTTGATGCTGTTCATTACGCTGCCTTGTTGCATGATATTGGAAAAATACAAATGGAGCATGAAATTTTTCAGAAGCGAGGGGCTCTGACGCTTGAAGAAGAAAAGCTTTATAAACAACATTCCGAGTTAGGGGCAAAGATGGTTTCAGCAATATCGGGAATCGAAAAAGCTGCCCAGTATGTCCGTTTTCATCACGAACAATGGGATGGAAAAGGCTATCCGGATGGAAAAAAAGGAGAAGAAATTCCATTGGGAGCCCGCATTATTGCTGCGGCAAATGAGTATGACAAATTGATGCATTCTTCTGGAATTATCAATCAAAAGAAAGCTTTTCTAAATTTAAAGAATACAAAACTTGATCCAAAATTAGTAGAAATTGTTTTAAAAATAGCTGATTTCAAAAAGGCAGGCAAAGATCATCATCCGGGATTGATTCAGGCTCAAAATCAGCAGCACTTTCACGATATAAAATATAAAGGCTCGAAGCTTCTGAAAGATTTTGCTGTTGTACAAGCTGTATTTTATCAAAATGGCAGCTTCTATCATATAAATGGTGAAAAAGTTCAGATTCCTTGTGAACAACAAATCAAAAGCCTGATTACGAATCATCCTATTCAAAATGGATATGCACATGAATTTATTGAAGATGTTCCAAGTCGGAAAATGTATAACGTTCATTGGATCTGTTTGGAAAAGAAAATATTATGTCTATTGTTTGATGTAAGTCATTTACGAGAATATGAGAGAAAACAAGAATTGAGGATACGTACAATTTACCGTGATTGTTTATACGCCGTCACACAAGGAAAATTGACTCTGATTGAACGGGAAGAATTAAAAAGCTTTAATCAAGGTGAGAAAATTGCAGAATTTCCTGTTTCTGAAAAAAATGATGTTGCGGCATGTAGAACATTTATTGACCAGTTGTTAAAAGATCGGCATATTTCAGAAAAGAAAAGATATAATGTGCTCTTATCTATTTCTGAAGCTGTAACAAATGTATTAAAGCATGCGGTTGAAGGAAAAATGAAAGTTTATTTGAACCATGATTGGTTAAAAGTGATTGTAGAAGATAAAGGAAATGGCATCAAATTAAGCGAACTGCCAAAATCAATTTTGTTAGAAGGTTATTCCAGCAAACGGTCATTTGGGCACGGTTTCAGCATTATGTTAAAAATGATGGATAAAATTTCAATATATACAAGTACAGAAGGAACGACGATTATTTTAGAAGTAGATTTAAAGGATCGACTCATAGAGAGAAGAAAAAACATTCCATTATGATAAAGATCATTTTGCAATCAAGTACTTGATCCTTTCGTTCGGAGTGAATGCGGATGAATTTCTTAAAGAATAAAACGATCATTGGTCAAATTATTACAATGATTGCGCTTATTCCGATTATTATTTGTTCTATTTTCATCTTTATTTTTGTCAGGCAGATGGAGAAAGAATTTGATCATTTTCATAGAAATGATGTGTTACGAACAGCAAACATTTTAAAAAGCGCGATTGAAATCAGCGAAAATTCCAAAAAAACGGTTGAACGTTTAATTGACGAAAAGCTGCATTTAATTTCAAAAGAGATTGCAAAAGAATTGCGCGGGAAAACGATCGAGGAAGTGACTCAGCAAGATTTAATTGCATTGCGCAATAAATATGATGTGTACAATATTTCTTTATTGGTAAGAAGAAATGATGATATAATCATTGCCCAATCTTCAGACCCAAATGAAATTGGTTTAAGCACAAAAGAGTGGGGGTATTGGTATGATGCTTTTCAACAACTGATGTCAGGTAAGCCTGTAACAGTAGGGAAAGGTTATTATCAAGAACATTATTGGGTTGGTCCGATCTCCAAATCAGACTGGGAAAACAAATATTTTAAATATGCCTATTATTATGACGGAACAACTGAATTTATGATTAATCCGTATATTCTTGATTCTGAAATTTATCATGCAACGAAGCATTCGGATCCTGAAGCGCTTATTCATTCCATTTTAAAATTTAAAGAAAGTGAAATCGAAGAAATTGCGGTTATAAATGCCAATGTACTGCTTCGGAGCGAAAATCGAGATATTATTGAACCGGAAAGAGATGCGCCGATATTATATGGAAAAAATTCATATAAGCATGAAAAAGATCATTTTTATATTCAAAAAGTTCTGAAAGAGAATCAAATGGAGTCGGTGAAACTGGGGGAAAACTATCGGAAATATTATCTGCCAATTCCAAATGACAGGGTTATTACGATTGTCACCGACTTAAGCGCTGGCACAAAGTTTTTTCATAATATCATTTTTTTGTTTGTCCTGTCATTTGTTGCTGCCTTTGTCATTATATTTTTCGTTTTGCAGGTCATTACGAAAAAGTATTTAACACCGATCCCTACTATTCACCGTTATATTAATAAAATTGCAGCAGGCGATTTGACCGAAGAAATTCATGTCGATCAGAAAAATGAATTCGGTGATATTGCTGCCCATTTAAATGAAATGACTGACCGCATCAGCCAATTAATTGTCGATATTAAAAACGATATTGAAACATTAAGGCTCGTTTCAAACGTTTTATCAGAGACAGTGCACTCTTACTTTCATGTCATGGACGAAGTTTCAACAACCATGACGAAGGAATCGCGGGAAATTTTTCACGAAATAGAATTAGAAGTGAAAGAAATACGACAAAACTATGAAAATATCAATCAACAACTGGAAAAACTAAAAGAAGCGAATCATTTTGAATTCCATCATGTCTCTAATTTTATTATTCAATCAAGTCATCAACTCATAAGACTGAATGATTTGATGAAACAAAATGTCAAAAAAGTTACGGAAATGAATTTATCTTCTTTTGATGCGATACAGCAATTGAATGAAATTATTATTCAATTAGACAACCTTTCAAAGGATTTAGAAAATAAAATAAATAAATTTAAAGTTCAAGAATCATGAAACACATAAAGGTGAAAATGATTGCTCAGTTTTTCTGCTAAGGAGGGTATGTATGGGTCTTACGGTTCAAAAGGAAATTCAAGATCAAAGCCTCACATTATACATTAAAGGAGTTTTAGATATTTCAACGGCTCATGTGTTTCATGCTCATTTTAATGAAATCGGCAATTTTCAAGTATTGACGATTGATTTTAGCTATTTGGAATTCATTGATTCATCCGGAATTGGTGAAATCATCGATTTAATTTATTTATCTCAAGAAAAAAACATAAAATTAGTTTTTAAAGGTATGAATGATTTCACAAACCATTTATTTGAAACAGTTGGATTATACGAAATTTTAAAATCGATTCAAGGGGAGGTTGTTTGATGCAAAGAGACTTTTTAACGTATCAGCAATCTTCCTATACGATAGAAGATGTTAAGAGAAAGGAACAAATGCTGCAAAGGGAAATAAACTTGGCACGGACGATACAAACAACGTTGTTGAACGGGCATGCTCCATCGATCGAAGGGGGAGAGGTATTTGGCTATTCTATACCTGCCCGATTAATTGGCGGGGATTATTACGACTTTTATCCGCTTGTCAACGGAAAAGTGCGCATCGTTATTGGGGATGTGATGGGAAAAGGGATTCCTGCTGCGATGCTCATGATCTTAACGCGCGGCGCCTTTCGGACAGCCGCTGAAAGCACGCAAAGCCCCGGAAAGACGCTGACTGCAATGAACAAAGCGTTATACAATGATTTGAGAAAGTTAAAATCTTTTGTTACCGTTTTCTGTGCCGATTGGGATCCGCTGTCGGGAACGTTTACATATGCAAATGCCGGCCATCATCTTCCGCTGTTTATAAGAGGCGATGCGGTACAGGAGCTTCCAAAAGTGAAAGGGATTATGATTGGCGGTCTTCCTAATCAAATTTACCATGAAGAATCGATCCAATTATTTGAACATGATTCAATTTTCTTTTATACAGACGGAATCATTGAGGCGCAGAATCAACGCGGCGAGCAATTTACATTGGCACGGCTGATCGAAACGTTAAAACAAAATCAGGATAAAAATGCTGGGGAGATTGAAAAAAAAGTGCTGGAATCGATTCATAAATTTACAGAAGGCGTTCCGCAAAAAGATGATATGACTATGGTATTCTTAAAAGTAGGGAAACAAAAAGTCGATATTTCAAGTTTAAATTCGCCTGTCATGTAACGTTTATTTGAAAACGTGATTGTTTGGAGGAGTTGAAATAAAAAATTTTACACTAGTTGGAAAAATAAATCTTGGGCTGGGAATCGCTTTTATCATAGCTGCTCTTTTCCTTTTCATGCAGCATTTTACAATGTGATTTATTTAAACCGTTTTCTTTTTGAGATTTCGTTCGTTTGTCTTGGACTTTCATGAATGTTTTCAGCAGCTTTTTATCAAAAATCGAATGGAGCATGATTATGCTTTTTGGACAAAATGACCCAAACAGTCCATTGTACTGTCTGGGTCATTTTTATATATATATATTTCGGTACACGAAAAACATTGACTCGGATAAACGATTGTCATATGATAAATAATGCAGTTTATAAATATTTCACAAAATGAAATATTTATTTAATGAATATTTTTTTTGTAAGGGGGATAAAAAATGAATGTGAAAAAGTTGGTCATATTAAATATTGTTGTTCTCGTTGTTTTGGTTTTAGGAGGTTTTGCCGGATTCTATTATTACAATGAGTCGGTCAACTATATTAAAACAGATTACGCAAAAGTGGACGGACAGCAATTAGTGATCGCCGCCCCTGCTTCCGGCGTCTTGACAAAATTTGATGGAAAGGTTGGAGCACAATTTCAGAAAGATAAAGTCATTGGAAAATTAGCCGTACCTGGGGAGGATGAACCTGTCAGCATTCAAATGCCCCAGTCCGGAACGATTGTCCAAACAAATGCGGTAGAAAATTCATTTGTGGCAGCTGGTACCCCTTTGGCATATGCATATGATTTCGATCATTTATGGATCACTGCCAATATTAAAGAAACCATTATTGGGGATGTAAAAGTTGGTCAAGATGTTGATATTTACATCGACGGGTACAGCGAGTCTAAACTTTCGGGAAAAGTAGAGCAAATCGGAAAAGCAACAGCTAGCGTCTTCTCATTGCTTCCAAGTGAAAATGCGGACGCAAACTATACGAAAGTAACACAGGTGATTCCTGTGAAAATATCTATTGCGGATGCAAAAGGGCTAGGAATTATGCCGGGAATGAATGCAAAAGTACGCATCCATAAATAAATGATTTAACCATATAAACTGAAGGAGGTGGAAGCATGCCGTTTATCATCAGTTATACGTTTTTCACTCTGATTGTGCTGATCGTCATGAATGTTTTCCTTGTCAGAAAGAAAAACTGGCATACAAAAAAAGAGGAAGCACTTGATAAGGAAGTGCCGGTTGGAAAAGTGCTGTTCGTTTTAATGTTTGGAATGTTCATTGCGATTTTGAACCAAACAATTTTAAATGTAGCGCTTCCGGTCATGATGACGGATTTAAATGTCAATGCGACAACAGCACAATGGCTGATGACAGGCTTTATGCTTGCAAACGGAATTTTAATACCGATCAGCGCATTTTTAGTTGAAAATTTCGGTTTTCGCAAGCTGTTTATTACAGCGATGATCTCGTTTACAATTGGATCGCTCGTTTGTGCCGTATCAGCAACATTTCCATTGGTGATGATTGGCAGAATTATTCAGGCGATTGGTGCAGGAATTTTAATGCCGCTTGGCATGAACATTTTTTTGACTGTTTTTCCTCCTGAAAAAAGAGGAACAGCCATGGGGACGATGGGGATTGCCATGATTCTGGCTCCTGCAATTGGTCCGACACTCTCAGGATGGGTTGTGCAAAATTATGATTGGCATTTTTTGTTCTACGCGATGGCTTTGATCGGTTTAATTGATATCTTTTTCGCCTTTATTTGGTTCCGTTTAGAAAAAGAATTAACTCGCCCGACGTTTGATATCCAAGGGATTGTTTATTCAAGTATTGGATTCGGCGGCATTTTATACGGGTTTAGCGAGGCTGGAAGCAAAGGATGGTCAAGCGCGGAAGTTATCATCAGCTTAATGGTCGGAGTTGTTTTTTTAATTTTCTTTGCCGTAAGACAATTGAATGTGGAAAAACCTCTGCTTGAACTAAGAGTATTTAAGTACAACCTCTTTACGTTCACATTAATTATCAACTCGATTGTTACTATGGCATTATTTGGAGGAATGCTGCTTCTCCCGATTTATTTACAAAATATTCGCGGTTTTACACCGATTGAATCGGGTTTATTATTGCTTCCAGGAGCAATGATCATGGGATTAATGGGGCCGATAGCAGGAAAAATTTTCGATCGATATGGTGTAAGAGGATTAGCAATTGTCGGTTTGGCCATTACAACATATGGAACATATGAATTCACGCAGCTGACGGCCGATACGCCCTACACAACCTTATTAGGAATATATATGCTGCGGTCTTTCGGAATGTCATTGATCATGATGCCGATCATGACTGCCGGTATGAATCAGCTGCCATTAAAGATGATTTCCCACGGTACAGCCATGTCGAATACGATACGCCAAGTGGCTGGATCTATTGGAACCGCATTATTAGTAACGGTTATGACACAGCAATCAACAAATCATTTATCAGATTATACGAATCTTGTGTCAAAAACTGATCCAATGTTGATGAATCAGCTGCAAGCACTTGGCAGCAGTATGGCTCAATCAGCCGGACTTTCTGCACATGCTGGTCAAACTATTGGTGCTCAGGCACTTTTAGGGCAGGCATTGCAGCAATCAACCATCGAAGGGATCAACGATGCATTTTACATTGCGACCGTTTTGGCATTCATCGCGCTAGTTCTTTCCTTTTTCTTAAAAACACCAAAGAAAACGCTCCAGGAAAGCTCGTTCGAAGCAGCAAAAGTTAAAACCGAAGCATCTTCCCAAGAGTTATAAACAAAGATATAATGAATGAAACGGGGATGTCCGGCAGAGGACACCCTTTATATATGTGAAAGGAAGGGAAAGTAATATTATGAATCCGACATCCTCCTCCATGACGGAATTAGAGAACGAATTTATAAGGATTTTTCGTGATTTGCGAAATTTTTATACAATGGGGAAAAAATATGGCTTGTCAAGAAATGAATTTTTTATTATGAAGTTTTTGCTGAAAAACGGCCCTCAAAAACTATCTACCATTTCCCAAGAATCTGATATATCTCCCAGTTTCCTCACAGGTATTACTGATCAGCTAATCGAAAAAGGCTACATCGAACGGAATAGATCAAAGAAGGACCGCCGAATTGTCCAAATCTCTTTAACAAAAAAAGGAGAAGAAACCATCATAGCGGTTCAACAGGACTTGATTCAATATATGCGTTCCAAATTCAACGCATTTACAGAAGAAGAAATTCAAGATTTAATTCGACTTTTGCGGAAAATACCATAATATCGTCCGTGGTCTTCAAAATCAGTAGTGCCTGACTTTGTGATTTTAGTCAAAAAGAGACGAGCTTGTTTTAAAACGGTGCACTTTTTCAGAGATGATCCATTGACAAGACGGGGAAATTTGTGTATTCAATGTCAAAACGGGTCATGCTGCCTGTTTGACGTGGAGTAGAATCTTAACGGCTGCAAAGGGGGAAAAGAAAATGTGCAAAATTACGATCATTGGCGGAGCAGGAACTCTTGGAGCCGCCATCGCTTTCAAATTAGCAGGGAAAAAAGCGATCGATGAAATTTGTCTCATCGATCAAAATGAAAAGCTGCTGCTCAATCATTTAATGGATATGGAAAATGCTTATCCGTCCAAAACGATTTATAAAGGGACTTTTCACGATTTAAAGCACTCTAATATCGTCATCATTACGGCAGGCATCCCAAACCGAACCGATATTTCTTCTAGAGATGAGTTTTTAGAAGGAAACTTGCAATTGTTTCGTCAAATCGGAGAAGCCGTCGCAAAACATGCCCCAAACGCTTTGATTATCACCGCTTCCAATCCAGTCGATGTTCTGAATTACTATTTAGTTCATACGTTTCAATTTGATAAGAAAAAATTAATCGGATACACCATGAATGACTCCTACAGGTTTGAATGGGCGCTTCGCCGAGTTCTAAAGCTACACGAGAATGATAAAGTATCAAGCCCTGTTATAGGTGAGCACGGAGAAACACAAGTTCCGCTTTTCAGCCAAGTCAAAGTAAACTATAAGCCGCTGCTTTTATCAGAAGATCAGAAAATTCAAGTTAAAGAAAAGCTGACAAATTGGTTTCGAAACTTCAATGACCTAGGCATAAACCGAACAACCGGGTGGACGTCTGCCGTCGGTATGGAAAGGCTGATTGATCAGCTGCTTCAACCAAAAACGTCGACAGCAATCGGTTCTGCGGTATTAAACGGAGAATATGACGTTTCTGGCATTAGTTTAGGTGTACCTCTAACAGTGAATCATACAGGCATCCAAAGCATCCTTGAATGGGAAATCGAACAAAAGGAAAAAGAGTTATTTCAACAATCTGCTGAAAAAGTGAAGCGTCTCATTAACGAGTTTATTATGAATAAAAAATAGACAAAATGGAAGTTTCTTCAAAAAGAGCGCATCTATCTAGTAGACAATAAAAAAGCTCACTATAAACTATGCTAGTTTTTGTTTTGTTGTTCCCAATTCAGCTTTTTAACCATTTTAGGAGGTTACAGCACTGGAATAGATTTTTTTATCCTGTATGATTTTTTGAAAATCATACAAACTGCAGACTTGCCGCTTAACGATAATCTATTGCTGCTCCCAAACGAAGTTGGAAGATCTTAAAGAATTAATGGAGTTGATCAAAATGGAAGCAAAAACTTATGAAATTATTTCTATAAATGTAGGAAAACCGAAAAATTTCATATATAACGGCAAAGAATTCGTCACTGGAATTCAAAAGCAGCCTGTTGATGGACCGGTTTTTTTGTCATTTCTTAATTTTTCAGGCGATGGTCAGGCAGATCTTGTTCATCATGGCGGTAGAGATAAAGCGGTATGCGTTTATCCGTATGATCATTATGCCTATTGGGAGCATGAGCTTGAAAGAAAGCTGAATGTGGCGGAATTTGGTGAAAATTTGACAGTAAAAGGCTTGTTGGAAACAGAAGTTTGCATCGGGGATACGTTCCAATTAGGGGAAGCGGTTGTGCAAGTTAGCCAGCCTCGGCAGCCATGCCATAAGATTGCCAAAAAGCACAGGGTGAATGACTTGCCGCTTCGTGTTCAACATACTGGTTATACCGGTTTTTATTTTCGGGTGCTGAAAGAAGGCTGGGTGGAGACACCATCACGCTTGCAGCTCATTGAAAAACATCCGCTAAACATAACGGTTTCTTTTGCGAATCAAATCATGTTTCATGATAAAACAAATAAAGAAGGAATTGAACAAATTCTTCGTGTGGACGAACTATCGGAAAGCTTTCGGGATTCATTGATGAAACGCTTACAATCCATTTAGGAACATCTACCAAAAGAAGGGGTTGGAAAATCGGCTTGTATATAAATTAGAAATGCAAGAGAGATCATTAAAATTTCAATGATCGTTGTTTTTAGATTACTATTTTCAAAGGTTGAGCTTCTGTGGAGAAAGCGTCTTACATTTCAGCTACTTCCCATATAATAAGCCAACGATCCACTGATGCAGGGCAGATCGTTGGCTTATTTTACAAAACTTTTCCATCTAAAAAGCTCCAAAATTTGAGTTCTTGCTTTTTGTGAGAAAATGGGAATTCCTCCAATCTATTTCTGCAACTAGAATCTGATGATTCGATACTTTTTCTCCAGCATTTCGTCTAATTGATTGTACGAGAAAGAGAGGTGCACCTCGGCATGCGAGATGAAGATTTGGTTCAAAAGGCTTTAGAGGGGGACGATTCAGCCTTCCGTGAGCTTCATGACCGCTACATTGGCCAAGTGCTCCGCTATGCATATATGCAGACGGGGGATTATCATCGGTCAGAAGAAATTGCTCAAGATGTCATGTATAAAATGGCGGTTCATTTAGCGAACTTTCAAGGAAGATCAAGCTTTAAAACTTGGCTGTTTACAATTGGAAGGCGGGTTGTTATCGATTACCATCGGAAGTATAAAAAAGAAAATAACACAGTCTATTTAAGCCCCGAGGACTTAGGGCATAAACAGGATAAACATTTAGTAGAACAAAATATTCTGGAATATTCGCTCAGAGAACAGATCATGGCCAGTATGGAAAAATTGTCCCCGGATGAAAAGACGGTCCTTTATTTAAGATTTTTTGAAGGAATGTCTATAAAAGAAACAGCCAAGGTAATGTCGAAAACGGTTATGGCGGTTAAATCGCTGCAAACAAGGGCTAAAAAGAAATTGTCAGCCCATTTAAAAAGCGAGGTGAATGATCATGAAAAAACAACTCGTACCGCCGAATAGCGAAAAGCGTGAAGAGTCAATAAAACAGCTTTTTCATCACTTTTATATAGAACCGACAGATGAATTTAAAGAAAAAAGTTTTCAAAAAGCTTTAGCCGGAATTGAATTAGCTAGAAATAAAGAAAGAAGGAAAAAAGCCGCTAGCAAGCTTCAGCTTGTATTCTCATTTGCGGCCGCAGCAGCTGTATGCATCCTTCTAATGATTTTTCCTCCTTTTCAAACAAATGAGACGAAAGAAGACGGCCAGCATTCAGATCAACAAAGCATACTAATGTCTCCCCAACAATCTCAAAATGCAGAAAAGGAAGAAGAAAAAGGAGATATCAACCGACCTGAATCGATCGAAATGACAATTTCATTGGAAGGAATGGAAGAAAAGGAGCTGTATCACCTCGTAAACATAAAGCAACTACCTTTTACCACATATATTCCGGATCGTTGGCAGGCAGAATATATTGAAGAAAAAAATTTGATCGGAGCAAAGCTGATAGCGGTAAATGAAAAATATGGGGAAGTTGATGTCATGTTTTTTCCAAAAGGGACATCTTTAGGAGAGGCGGAAAATTACATTACAGATGAATTGCTGGGAAATGTTTCTTATAAAGTTTTATCAGCGGAAGAAGAAGAGAAAAGAAATATACCTGATTGGTCTCTCCGTTCCTTTCATTATGAAAATGTAGAGCAGACGAGAACGGGCGAGATTTATTTAAGCGAGCATAACAGACAGTACTTTTATATACAGAGAGAGTTTGCTAATGAAGCATTGGAAGGATGGGGTTCAAGAACAACAACGATTTTGGAGCAATGGGAATGGAAGGACACGAAAAAAGGATTGTGGGATTAAAAAGTTTTATGAATCAGAAATGTGAGCAGCTACTATTTTTTCCGGTAAATACTTTTTCATCCACGGGGCAAACCCCGTGGATGGTTAATCTTCAGGCAATATTGTTTTTGCAATCGTTTGGTCGAGCGCTTCGAAATCATCGTAATGAATCACTTCATAAAGTTCCTTGCGAGTTTGCATATTCTCGAGCTCGCTTTTTTGAGTTCCAGACGATTTAATGGTTTGGAATAGGCGTTCATACGCTTTAGCGGCGGCGCGAAGAGATGAAACAGGATAAATCACCATTGAATAGCCGAGTTCCGAAAATTCTTCTGCTGTATAGTAAGGAGTTTTTCCAAACTCTGTCATGTTTGCGAGAAGAGGAGCTGAAATTGCCCGGCTCACCTTTAAAAAGTCTTCTTTTGTTGAAAGAGCCTCAGGAAAAATAGCGTCTGCTCCCGCTTCAACATATCTTTTGGCGCGTTCAATGGCGCTTTCAATTCCTTCAACTGCATAGGCATCCGTTCTGGCAACAACGACAAGAGTCGGCGCTGCCTGTTTAATAGCTTTAATTTTTTGCATCATCTCCTCTACAGACACAAGCTTTTTGCCGTTTAAATGTCCGCATTTTTTCGGAAGATCTTGATCTTCGATTTGGACAGCAGCTACTCGTGCTTCTGCCATTTCTTTAGCTGTTCGGGCGGCATTCAAAACACCGCCGAAACCGGTATCAATGTCAACGAGAAGCGGCAGATCAGCCGCCCGCACGATTTCCCGCGCCCGGCGGGCAACCTCTTCTGACGAGACGATGCCCAAGTCAGGAAGCCCTTGGCTCGCGGTATAGGCGGCGCCTGACAAATAAAGCGCTTGAAATCCTGCTTTTCTCGCTATAAGTGCAGCCATTCCATCATGGGCTCCAGGAATTTGAAGGATTTCCGGTGCGTTCATTAACGTTCGAAACCGATCGGCCAACTCCTCTTGTGTCGATTCTTTTTCAACGATCCAAACCATGGAATCACCTTCTTTTCTGTCATTTCATCTTAGCTTTACAGAACCATTAATTACGTTTCTAGAGGCAAGCCGCGTTTTTCATTAAACGAGCGCTGCCCTCGTCAAGTCTACTCGAGGGTGCCGCCCTGTATCCACGCTTCGCTTACGGTCTGTTTTGTACCCTGATCTTTTGTCTGTTAACTTCCGTCATTTGGTACAAAATCGATTCTTTCGTTCTTTTTGACTGCCCAAAAAATTTTCGCTTTACAGAACATTTTTCGGTGTGGCCGATTGCCACACCAGCTCGATATAGTTATCTCAAATGTTCTTACAAGGTTTATAACATGTTTTTTCTTGCCAAACAATGAAATTGCGCCAAAGTAACATGCATCTGATGCAAAACAACGTGTGATCTGCCCCGGATTTATATAACAAATAAGTTTACAAACTCATGTACAAACGTCTCTTCCAGCACGTTCTGGTCAAGCGAAACGTCTAAGATTTGCTTGAGCTGCTTGTTTGGGAACCGTGTTGCCAAATTGTTTTCATATTTTTGGATCAGCTTAGGCAGACCTTCTTGACGGCGGAATCTGTGGCCGATTGGATATTCCCGCACAACTTGGCGCGTTTCCGTTCCGTCTTTAAACCGTATTTGAACTGCGTTGGCAATTGACCGTTTGTCCGGATCGAGATAATCTTTGCTGAACTGTTTATTTTCCACAACTGTCATTTTTTCACGAAGCGCATCGATTCTCGGGTCTTGTGCGATTTCATCTTCGTAATGATCCGCTGTTAAATCGCCATAAATAAGACCGATGGCAGTAATATATTGAAGGCAATGATCACGATCAGCCGGGTTGAGAAGAGGTCCCGTTTTGTCGATGATGCGAATGGCTGATTCATGCGTCGTGATCGTGATTTCTTCGATCTCATCAAGGCGATCTTTTACTTCAGGATGAAGCTCAATGGCGCATTCAGCAGCTGTTTGCCCATGAAACTCTGCTGGATATGATATTTTAAATAAAATATTCTCGATTACATATGATTCCAAAGGACGGGCGAGCTTCAGTTTCTGTCCTCGGAACAGCACGTCTTCAAATCCCCAGTTCGGAGCCGATAGGGCAGAAGGATATCCCATTTCACCTTTTATGGCCATAAATGCAAGACGTACAGCGCGGCTTGTTGCATCGCCAGCCGCCCACGACTTGCGAGAACCAGTATTTGGAGCATGTCGATATGTCCGAAGACTTGAATTGTCAATCCAGGCATTGGAAAGGGCGTTGATGATTTCATCTTTTCCGCCGCCAAGAAGCTTCGTAACGACAGCAGTTGAAGCAACCTTTACGAACAGCACGTGGTCAAGCCCGACTCTGTTCAGGCTGTTTTCAAGTGCCAGCACCCCTTGAATTTCGTGGGCTTTTATGATCGCTTCAAGAACTGTCCTCATATTGAGCGGCTTTTTCCCTTCTGCCACATTCGTTCGGCTTATGTAGTCGGCCGCAGCTAAAATTCCCCCCAAGTTATCAGAAGGGTGACCCCATTCCGCTGCAAGCCAAGTGTCATTATAATCGAGCCAGCGAATCATGCAGCCGATGTTAAATGCACCGTGCACGGGGTCTAATACATATGAAGTGCCAGGGACGCGGCACCCGTTTGGAACAACCGTCCCCGGAACGATCGGACCTAAAAGCTTTGTGCATTCAGGGTAGCGAAGAGCAAGTATGCCGCAGCCCAGCGTGTCTAACAACACATAGCGGGCGGTTTCAAACGCTTCTTTACTTTGAATTTCTTTATTTAGAACATAATCGGCAATTTCTTCAAGCAGTTTGTCTGTTTGTCGATTTTCATTATTTTTTACTAGTACTTCTGCCATTTTTACAACCTCCTAAGCTATCCATTACTGTTGTACTTTCAAAGAGCGTTTTCCTGTATATTTCACGCGAGGACGGAACAAACGGTTGTTATTATGCTGTTCGATCACATGGGCGCACAGGCCTGCTGTTCGAGCGCTGAAGAAAATAGGAGTATATAAATCAATCGGAATGCCAAGCATGTAATAGACAGGAGCCGCATAATAATCGAGGTTCGGATACAATCCTTTTTCCTCTCTCATAATGGTTTCCCCGGCTTCGCATATTTCAAGCAATCGAAAATCGCCCCGTTGTTCGGACAGCTGCTGCAATGCTTTTTTCATAAGCAATGCTCTTGGATCCATTTTTTTCATATAGACGCGATGGCCAAATCCCATGATCCGCTCTTTATTTGCTAATTTTTGTTTAATCAATCGTTCAAAATTTTCCTTTGTACCTGCTTCTTCAATTAAATACATCACCGCTTCATTGGCTCCGCCATGCAGGTGTCCTTTCAAAGAGGAAACCGCACCGGCGAGAGCACCATACAAATCTGCATGTGTAGACGATATGACGCGAGCGGCAAATGTAGAGTTTGGCATTTCATGTTCGATATAAGCGATGAGCGAGCGGTCGAATATTTTCGTTTCAAGTTCAGTTGGTTTTTTTCCTGTAATCATATATAAAAAATTTGCACTGTAGGAGAGATTTTCATCTGGTGGAATGACTTCTTGTTGATTGAGTAGATGATAACTGCTGGCAAGAATGGATGGCATCTGTCCTAGAAGATTGATAGATTTCGTTTTATTGGCCTGTTCAGATCTGTCATCAATGAGCGGGTCAAATCCTGCTAAAATGGAAATGCCTGTTCTCAGGGCGTCCATTGGATGAGTTGTCTTCGGCAGTTTGGAAAATACGTCGTAAAGCACGTCTGGAAGCTCTCTTTTCGCTAGAAGCTCGTTTTCAAATCTAGCTCTTTCTTGTTCAGACTGAAGCTTGCCTTCAAGCAGCAAAAACGCAACCTCGACATATGATTTTGTTTCGGCAAGTTCAATTAAATCGTATCCTCGAATGACAATTTCTTCATTTTCTACATCGAGAAACGAAATCGTTGTCTCAGCTGCCACTACGTTTTCTAATCCTGGTCTAAACTCCATCAAATATACCTCCTTCAAAAGTTTTTGAAAACGCTTTACTATTGATGCAAACAGGGAAAAATGAATATCGGGATGATCGATCGCTTTCACAAATTTTGTTATTGGGCAATTGCTGAGACAATAACATTGTTCATTTCTTAAAGCCTATTCATTTCTCCCAAATCTCAAAGCGATCTTGCTATAATTGACCGCCTCTCCTTGTCGAAGCTTAAATGGATAGGAAACCATTTTTTTACTTCTGGAACAAATATAGCACATTTTAAAAAAAAAGAAAATGAATCTTCGGAATTTTCGTTTTTGTAAAACGACAGCTTTCACAAAATTCATTTGAAGAACTGACTTTAAAAATGGAAGCCAGCTTCCAGCAATCGGCGGCTTTGCGGTTTTAATGTCTTTTGGATGTTGACTGCTTATTTATATTCTATTCAAATCTTTTAAATAGACTGGAAAAATAGTACGATATAAGTAAAAAATAACATACTTTCTTCATTGGATTTCATAAAAGGATGGGAAAAATGACAGAGAAAAAAATCGGCATAATAGATTTAGGATCGAACTCCATTCGCCTCGTTATTTTTCATATTGATCAAAATGGACAATATAAAGAGCTTTACAATTTTAAGATCAATGCCCGTTTAGCTACGTATATTGACGCCAAAGGAAATTTGTCCAACGAGGGGATCGAGGTTGTCATCGATTCTTTAAAAAAATTTGTTCCAATCGTTCAATTTCATCAAGTGGCAGAAACGAAAGGGGTTGCAACGGCAGCTATTAGATCTGCCAAAAACCGGAAAATGGTCTTAGAGGCTATAAAAAGAGAGACGAATTTCGATTTTCGCGTCCTTTCCGGCCAAGAAGAAGCCTATTACGGCTACTTAGCTGTTATACATTCCGTATATTTAACTGAAGGCATAACCATTGATATAGGCGGAGCAAGCACGGAAGTTGCGTATTTTAAAAATCGGGAGCTCGTCCATTCATACAGTTTTCCGTTTGGGGCCCTCACATTAAAGAAAAGGTTTATTGCCAACAGCGAACCGAAAGAATCGGAAATGAAAGAGCTGACAGCGTTTTTGCGAAATGAATTTTCTTCGCAAAAATGGCTTAAAAACAAAAATGTTCCGGTAATCGGGATAGGCGGCAGCGCCAGAAATCTAATACGGCTTCATCAAAATAAAACCAATTACCCGTTATTTGGTATTCATCAATATGAAATGGAACCGAATGAAATTAAAAAAATAAATCAATGGCTGATCGGAATGGCTGTCTCGGAGCGTCAAAAATTAGATGGACTGTCGAAGGAACGCGCGGATATCATCATTCCTGCAATTGAAGCAATTTATACGCTGACGGAAATCGTATCAGCTCCATTTTTTACAATGAGCAGCAAAGGCTTAAGGGAAGGGGTCTTTTTTGAGGAGGTGTTTTCCAACTTAAACGTCCGGTCTTTTTCTCAAGTAGCGGACGAAACATTTTCCAAGCTGGCAAGTGATTATAAAATCAACTTGAAGAATACGTCATTTCTCCTTCGTCTTGCTTACGTATTTGTCAGTGAATGTGAGGCAAAGAAAATTATATCTTTTACTCAAGAGGAAAAAGAAATTTTGTTTAAAAGCACAAAGCTGGTTCAATTCGGGGAATTTATCGATCATCATTCAAGCAGTCAGCATACGTTTTATATTTTGACAAATCGATCGCTTGACGGAATCAGTCATAAAATGCGGTTGAAACTCGCATGCGTCGCTTCCTTTAAGTCCAAAAAAACTTTGATGAAATATATCTCTCCTTACAAATCATTATTAACGGAAGAAGAAATTTTATCGCTGGAGCGATTAGGCGCGATTTTGAAATTCCTTTATTCCCTCAACACGACACACCGTTCAATCATTTCCGAACTGGAGGTGAACAAAAAGGAGGGGGAAAAGATGGAAATATCTTTAGCCTGCAACAGTGATTATACTTTTGAAGAGCAGGAAGCAAATAAGCAAAAAAAGCATATGGAACGCGCTTTTAACTGCCAAGTCGAATTATCATTTACACTCGTCTAATGGACATACGAAAGGTAAAAGGTGGGCGAAATTATGCAAGATAAGAAAGAACAATTGATTCCAGATATAAGCCGTCCAGAATTTTATAATAACCGGGAATTAAGCTGGCTTGCATTTAATGAGCGTGTCATGCAAGAGGCCGTTGACTTTGAAAATCCTTTGCTTGAGCGGATGAAGTTTTTAGCTATATTCAGCTCGAACTTAGATGAGTTCTTCATGGTGAGGGTTGCTGGTTTAAAAGATCAAGAAAAAGCTGGTTTTAATTTACCGGAAAATAAAGCCGGCATGACGCCAAAGCAGCAGCTTAACGCCATTTCGGCGAAATGCCACACATTGGTCAAACGCCAATATGCAATATTTAATGAATATGTACAGGGGGAATTAAAAGAGGAAGGGATTGAATTTCTCAAGCTTAATGAATTAACTGGCGAACAATTCCGCTTTTTGGAACAAAAGTTTGATGAGCAAATTTTCCCGGTTTTGACGCCTCTTGCGATTGATGCGTACAGACCGTTTCCAATGCTTTTAAATAAATCGTTGAACTTGGCCGTATTGCTTCAATATAAGAAAAAAGAGCGGAAAAACCCTTTTTTTGCGATCGTTCAAGTTCCTGCTGTTTTGCCTCGCTTCATTGAAGTGCCGAATCAAGATGGAAAGAGGCAGTTTGTATTTCTTGAGGATTTGATCAGCAGTTTTATTTACAAACTGTTTCTCGGTTACAACATCATTTCGGTCTCACCGTTTCGCATTACGAGAAATGCAGATCTGACCATTGATGAAGAAGGGGCGCGGGATTTGCTGGAAGTGATTGAGAAGGAGCTGAAAAAGCGGAAGTGGGGTGCGGCGGTCAGGCTTGAAATTCAAAAAGGAACGATAGATGAACGTGTTTTAAATTATTTAATGGATGTGCTGGAAATTCAAAAAATGGATGTTTATGAAGTGGACGGCCCGATCGATTTAACGTTTTTATTTCCATTTTATACTCATTTGCTGACCGATTTTGAGCACCTTGTTCATGATTCGTTCATTCCACCACCTCCGCTCGACTTGCCGAACGGAAATTTGTTCGAAGCTATATTAAAACGGGACTTATTATTACACCATCCGTACGAATCCTTTCAGCCTGTTGTTGAATTTATTGAAAGTGCAGCGGATGACCCTCAAGTGTTGGCAATCAAGCAGACGTTGTATCGTGTAAGCGGAAATTCGCCGATCGTTCAAGCATTGGCAAAAGCTGCGGAAAACGGGAAGCAGGTGACGGTTTTAGTCGAATTAAAGGCAAGATTTGATGAAGAGAACAACATCCATTGGGCAAAAATGCTTGAACAGCACGGAGTTCACGTTATTTACGGCTTTCACCATTTAAAAACGCACAGCAAAATTACCCTTGTCGTCCGGCAGGAAGAAGGAACGGGTAAAATTCAACGCTTCGTTCATTTGAGCACGGGAAATTACAATGACGTCACGGCGAAACTGTATACGGATATTGGCTTTTTTACAAGCGAAGAAACATTCGGGATCGATGCAACCAACTTTTTTAATTATTTAAGCGGTTATGCGGAAAAACCAGATTGGAATCATTTTTCTGTATCGCCATATGATATGCGGGAGACCTTTATCAAACTCATCAATCAAGAAATCGAATGGCACCAGAAAAGCGGCAAAGGCCGGATTATTGCCAAAATGAATTCTTTAACAGATAAAACGATCATCATGAAGCTTTATGAAGCTTCGCAGGCTGGAGTCAAAATTGACTTGATCGTAAGGGGAATCTGCTGTTTGCGACCGCAAATAAAAGGCGTGAGTGAAAACATTCAAGTGCGAAGCATCGTCGGCCGCTTTTTGGAGCATAGCCGTATTTTTTACTTTCACCATTTTGGGGAGGAGAAAATTTTCTTATCCTCTGCTGACTGGATGACAAGAAACATGATTAAACGTGTTGAAATTCTTTTTCCGATTTATGATGTCCGTTTAAAAGAGCGTTTGAAAAACATCTTGGACATACAACTAAAGGACAACGTCAAAGCGCGTTTTCAGGATGCAAACGGCGATTATCATTATGTTGAACGGCCGGAAAACGAACCAGTCATTAACTCGCAAAAAATTTTTTATGAAGAAGTGGTTCGCTACCATGACGCTGACTGATCGGCAGCGCAAGTTTTATGAAAACTAGAGAATTTCTTCCGATGCGGAAATGATCATATCCGATTAAAATGATAGATTTTTGTTCCCTTCAAACAAATTGCTTTCAGATTCGAAATGTTTAGTATTATAATGAGTCTTGAATGAATTTTTTGCTATTTTTTGAAAAAAGGGGATGAATAAATGAAATATCGCAAATTGGGAAGAACGGGGCTAAAGGTTAGCGAAATCAGCTTGGGAAGCTGGCTTACATACGGAAACTCCATCGAAAAAGAAACGGCCATTCGGACGATTGACAAAGCGTATGAGCTAGGCATCAATTCATTTGATACAGCGAACGTTTATGCAACTGGGGAAGCGGAAAAGGTTGTCGGTGAAGCATTGCGGAAATATCCGCGTGAATCATATGTTTTGGCAACGAAAGTATTTTGGCCGATGGGAGATGGCCCCAATGACAAAGGCTTATCGCGGAAGCATGTGTTTGAACAGCTCCATGCCAGTTTAAAACGCCTTCAATTAGATTACGTTGACATTTATTACTGCCACCGCTATGATCCGGAAACACCGATCGATGAAACGCTGCGCACAATTGATGATCTTGTCCGGCAAGGAAAAGTGTTATATGTCGGCGTCAGTGAATGGACTGCTCAGCAAATACAAGAAGCTCTTGGCACAGCAGATCGATATTTGCTGGACCGCATCGTGGTCAACCAGCCGCAATATAATATGCTGAACCGTTATATTGAGAAGGAGATTATTCCAGTCTGCGAACATAACGGTATTAGCCAAATTGTTTTTTCGCCGCTTGCACAAGGTGTTCTGACGGGGAAATATAAGCGCAATGGAGACATCCCGGAAGGAAGCCGTGCGAGTGATCCAAAAGCAAATAAATATATCAATGATTTGCTGACAGATGAAAATTTATTGAAGGTAGAAAAATTAGGAAAAGTGGCGGATAAATTAGGAATTAAACTTTCCCAATTGGCGATTGCTTGGGTATTGCGGCAGCCGAATGTTGCCAGCGCTCTGATCGGATCCACCAAGCCGGAGCAAGTCGAAGAAAACGTCAAAGCAATTGATGTGGAATTAACGGAAGATGTGCTCGAGGAAATTGAGCAAATCCTGTCGTAGTTTTCCTTAAGGCAGAATGCAGACTTGTTCATTTTGATTGAAGAACAGACGTTTCAATAAAAAAGGGGAGAAAGGATTGTTTTTGCTCAACAAGTCTTTCTCCTTTTTATTTTTCATTTTTTGGACTTGGAAGCGATGCAGTCACCCCTTTAATTTCTTAATTGATTTGAGTGCCGGACCTTCTACAACATCGCCGTCTATTGAAAATCTCGAACCATGGCATGGACAATCCCATGTTTTCTCGCCGCTGTTCCATTCTAATTCACAGCCTAAATGGGTGCAGGTAGTATCTACGATGTGGAGGCTGCCATTTTCATCTTTGTAGGCACCGGCTCTTTTTCCGTTATAGGAAACGACTGCTCCTTCAGCAGGGGCTAAATCTTCCGGCTTTCTTAGAGCAAACTCAAGCTTTCCTTCAATCAAATGCTTTGCAACATCTGTATTTGTTGAAATAAACTGCTTCACGCTTGGATCTGCTTGAAATCTTGCTGGGGTAAAAAGCTCGCGATATCGGTTTTCCTTCCCTTTAATTATATCGACAAGCAGTCGTGCGGCGGCTGTGCCGTTTGTCATTCCCCATTTTCGAAACCCTGTCGCAAACAGGATATTTGCTTTCTGTTCGTTTATATGTCCAATATAAGGAATTTTATCCAACGTTGTTAAGTCTTGAGTAGACCATCGGTAAGGAATTTTTTGTATGCCGAATGCTTGATCGCCAAAAGCTTGAAGGGACTCGTAATGCTGAATCATCGGGATTCCTTGTCCAGTTTTATGATTTTCACCTGCGATCATCACAAGCTTTTCTCCGTTGATCGTGACGGACCGAAGCGACCGAACCGGATTTTCGGCGCTGATGTACATGCCGCCGGGATACTCAATTTTTGTTTTGACAGCAATAATATACGATCTTTCCGCATACATTCTTGAAAAATAAAAGGCGGCATCATAGAAAGGAAAATGCGAACAAATGAATACATAGTTGCACAAAATGTGATAACCGTCTTTTGTCAAAATTTTCGGGTGTGGGCCGTGTTTTATATCGACAGCTGCTGTATTCTCATAGATGTCTATCCCTTTTTCCGACGCGTTTTCCACAAGCTTTTGCAAATATTTTAACGGATGAAATTGGGCTTGATTTTTCATCACAACTGCTGTTTTTGCCTGTACGGGAACAGGGATGTTTTCCACAAGCTCTCCTTGAATTCCAAGCTTTTCATATGCTTTATATTCGTTTTCGATTTTTTTTATGTATTGCTCTGAATTCGTATAAACATATGCATCCTCTTCTTTCCAATCGCATTCGATGTTGTGCTCCTGTATCGTTTGTTTGATAAACTCCATCGCATCGCTGGCTGCTTCATAATATAGCTTTGCATTGCTTTCCCCAAAGTGCTGTATAAATTCATCATAAATCAGCCCGTGTTGTGCGGTGACTTTTGCGGTTGTATGCCCGGTCGTACCATTTAAAATACGATCCGATTCGATCAGCGCGGTTTTGATTCCTTCTTTCGCAAGCAGATAGGCGCTTGTGATGCCTGTGATCCCGCCGCCTACAATCGCTACATCAACAAAAATATCTTTGTCAAGCTTGTTGAAGGAGGGCAGCTGAACAGAATCTGGCCAGAACGGTTTCGAAAGCTTAGGAAGTTCATTTTTACTAACGGCTTCTTTCATAAAAAAGTTCCTCCTATTAGATCTGATGATGCTTTTATCTTTGCCTAATATTTGGGTTGTTATGTGCATCTGATAATTTTGAGCGACCTTTTTATTTCAATTAAGATATGCTACGTTTCAAAGAAATAAGTTTTTTGCTGATTCCAATCATTCCTTGCTTCTACTAAGGGTTGCTGTAGGAAAATGCAGATTGAGAACACTAAGTAAATTCCGAAATAAAAAGCCTAATTCTCTCATTTTAAATGATGAGAAATTAGGCTTTTTCCTTAATTAGACAATATAAATTATAATGGACAAACATTAAAGCATAAGTTTCTTTACGAAGAGCACTCGAATAGTTATTATATGACTACAACCGAAATAACTAAAATGACACATTTTTATTATCATTGTATTCTTTAAGTAATTTTTCACATAAATCCTTGCAAATTCCTTGAGAATGGTATCTACTCAATAATTCACTTAGGTTTATGAATATTTTATTTTCATTTAATATATTTTTAAAATCTTGATAAGTGCCCTTTCTATTAATTTTCACCTTTGTTTCAGGGAAAAGGCTATTTATTTTATTATTGACTTTGTTATTGATTCTTCACTCTCAGCCACTGGGTTTTATAATGTTGAAGCAAAAGTCAAAATTGTTTCGATAAAATGTATATCATCTTCATATAAACCATTTTTTCATCCATTCACTTACAGCTAAAATCCCCACAAGTATCACTCCTAAAAAAATAAGACATCTGCCATACGAATAGCTCAGCTTACAGCTATTGCAATGTTCTCAGCGGTAGTTTTACTCATTCTAGTATTCTTTTTTAAGTAAACTGGAAGTCTTGTTCTAACCATAGCAGCTGCATCTGAACCAGCATTTTCAAATTGCGTTAACCAATTTCCGATTTTTTACTATTATTTTTAAACGTTCTGGCAGTAGCTGCGTCTATTATGTTAAAATGTCTTGCCGCATCAAATACCGCATCTCCACCCGCTCTAAGCAACTGTGCGACTTTCACTATAACACCCATATTATAATGAGTACTGCCTAAAAATCCATTTTGAGAAGCTTAAAATGTAATAGTAATGATAACCATTGTGAACATTAAACTTTATTCAGCACCCTTTAATAGGTACAATGAATATTGACACCGCGAGCGAACAAAAGCTGGAATATCGGTGTAAAGGAGTGTGTCTGTCTTGTTTGATTTAATGCCTTTAATGCTGGAGCGAGTGGGAATTTTAGTCATTTTAGCTTTTTTGTTATCAAGGATGAAGGCATTTCGGCGAATGATTCATCATGAGCATGGATTAAGCGAAAAGCTAATGCTGATTGCCGTATTTGGATCTTTTGGCATTATTAGTAATTATACTGGTGTCGAAATTGCTCAAGGCAATATCAGCTCACAAACATGGCAAATAGAAGTGGATGGAGATGCCGCAATTGCCAATACAAGAATTATGGGAGTAGTGATTGGGGGATTGCTTGGCGGTCCATTCGTCGGCATCGGCACTGGTCTAGTAGCAGGACTGCATCGGATGACATTAGGAGGATTTACCGCGTTTGCTTGCGGAGCATCTACTATTTTGGCTGGATTCGTGACCGGTTTCCTTTGGAAGCGTTTTAGAATAAAAGACAATTTTTCACCTTGGAAAGCTGTTTTGACCGGAATTTTTATGGAATGTACTCAAATGGGACTTATTCTCTTACTTGCCCGCCCGTTTGAATCCGCAGTTAAGCTTGTAGAATTAATCGCTCTTCCGATGATTACGATTAACGGATTTGGGACTCTTATTTTTATTTTAATTATTCATTCGATTCTAGTGGAGGAAGAGCGGACGAAGGCTCTTCAAACACATAAATCTTTTTACATCGCACAGCAGACCTTGCCATTTTTCCGAAAAGGCTTAAATGAGCATTCGTGTAAAAAAGTGGCGGAAATTATTTTAAAATGGACGAAAGCAGATGCCATTTCCATTACTAATCGGGAAATTGTCCTCGCTCATATCGGTGCCGGTTCTGATCATCATAAGCAAGGGCAAACTTTAGTAACAAAGCTGACAAAAAAGGTTTTAGAGCGGGGGAAAATCATTAAAGCAAAATCGAAGGAGGAAATCCAATGCCCAAATTCTGATTGTCCGCTTCAGTCAGCGATTGTTATGCCGCTTCAAGTACACAACCAAACGGTTGGCACGTTAAAGCTTTATTTTTTAGACCCGAGTCTTATGGATAAAGTGGAGCAAGAGCTGGCGGAAGGACTTAGCAAGCTGTTTTCTACCCAATTGGAGCTTGCTGATGCAGAACTGCAGAGAAAACTGCTGAAAGATGCAGAAATTAAAGCTTTGCAGGCGCAAATTAATCCGCATTTCCTGTTCAATTCGTTAAACACGATTTCCAGCTTGATCAGAACTGATGCGGATAAAGCTAGGAAGCTTCTTTTAAAATTAAGCGTGTTCTTCCGAAGTAATTTACAGGGAGCTAGACAATTTGTCATTCCGCTTGAAAAAGAGCTTGAGCATGTTGAAGCATACTTATCTATTGAGCAGACAAGATTTCCTGATAAATATCATGTAAGTTTTGATATTGACCAAAGCTTAAAGAAAGTAATGGTTCCGCCGTTTACGCTTCAGCCTCTCGTCGAAAACGCCATCAAGCACGCTTTTGCCAATAAGGAGCATGGGAAAGTGTCCATTCGGGCGTATGCAGAAAATGATCAAATGATCTTAATCACCGAAGATAATGGCAGCGGCATTCCTGATCATTTATTGCGCCAATTGGGAAATCAGACCGTTCAATCGAATGATGGAACAGGAACAGCTCTTTGGAATATAAAAAAACGAATAGAAGAAATTTATGGTTCCGCCGGAGCCTTCCATATTAAAAGCGATGAAAATGGAACGAAAGTGACGATTAAGTTTCCATTAGAAATGAAAGGAGAAGTAGCCGTATGATCAAGGCTTTTATCGTGGAGGATGAACCGTTGGCAAGAGACGAACTTATTTACTTGCTTAAAAGGAGCAAGCAGGTAGAGATTGTTGGGGAAGCGGAACAAATGGATGAAGCGATTGAAAAAATCCGCCAGACCGACATGGATGTGATCTTTCTTGATATACAGCTGTCATCTCATGAACAAGGGATTAGACTTGCTGAAAAGCTAATGGAGATTGATCATAGACCTGAGATTGTTTTTGCAACCGCTTATGATGAGTACGCTTTGAAAGCATTTGAGCTGAATGCGGTTGATTACATTTTGAAGCCGTTTGATGAAGAAAGGATATTTCATACAATTGAAAAAATTTCAAAGCGGCTGGAAGCCCGCCAAGAAAAAAGACCGCAATATTTTCAAATGCAGGATGAAAAGATTCCTGTGTCATTAGACGACCGCATTCTGCTTATTAACGTGAAAGATATTCTTTATATTGAGTTTAATGACGGAAAAACCATTATCACTTGCCGCGATCAAAAATATGAAGTTAAAGAATCGCTTGTCACTTTTGAAAGAAAGCTGCAGCAAACGCACATCATGCGTGTTCATAGAGCTTATTTAGTCAACTTGAATGAAATAGTTGAAATTCAGCCGTGGTTCAACTCCACGTATCATGTAATCATGAAAAATGGCGAATCGATCCCGGTCAGCAGAACTTATACGAAGGAGCTGAAAAAGCGATTGGGCATTTAAAAAAAGCTGAAAGCTTTAAGCAATATTTGTGACAAAATTGTTGCAATTCAATTTAAGAAATTGACGATTTATCCCCGGATTCTTGCATTTTGTTTTGAAAACCGATCATGAAGATGTTTATTTAATACAATGAATGTAAAAAGCAAGAACAAAGGGGAGGTTGCAAAAAAATGAATGCGATTACAATCGTGATTGCCTCAATGTGTATTTTAATGATCGCCTACCGTCTTTACGGAACATTTATGGCTGTAAAAGTGTTGAAGCTGGATGATTCAAAACCGACACCAGCTCACGAATTAAATGATGGAAAGGATTATGTTCCGACGAATAAATGGGTAAGCTTCGGGCATCACTTTGCCGCTATTGCTGCAGCAGGACCGCTCGTCGGACCGATCCTAGCCGCACAATTTGGATATTTGCCCAGTCTGCTGTGGCTTTTGATTGGTGCCGTAATTGGAGGGGCCGTCCATGATGCAGTCGTTTTATTTGCTTCCATGCGGCAAAAAGGGAAATCATTATCGGAAGTAGCAAAAGAAGAATTAGGTCCGGTAGCCGGCTTTTGTACAGGACTTGCCATGCTGTTCATTATTACCATAACAATGGCTGGTCTTTCCATGGTTGTTCTTCATGCATTGGAAAAAAACCCTTGGGGCACGTTTGCAGTCGGAATCACCATTCCTATTGCAATGGGAGTCGGAATTTTCTATAAGAAAACAGGCAATTTAAAATTAGCTTCAACAGTTGGCTTTATTTTATTAATGATAGGTGTTTTCGCAGGACCTTCCATACAAGAAACAGCTCTTGGGGATTGGTTGACATTCGATACTAAAACTTTGGCGCTTATTTTACCAATCTATGCATTTTTTGCTGCGGCTTTGCCGGTTTGGCTGCTGCTTGCTCCTCGTGATTATTTGAGCAGCTTTATGAAAATCGGTGTGTTCATTGCGCTGATCATTGGTGTTTTTATCATTAATCCTTCTATTGAAATGCCGGCCTTTACAGAATTTATCCACGGCGGAGGGCCGATTTTAGCTGGACCTGTTTGGCCGTTTATATCGATTACAATTGCATGCGGTGCGATTTCAGGATTTCACGCTTTTGTCGGATCGGGTACAACGCCGAAAATGCTTAATAAGTGGAGCGATATAAAAGTTGTCGGCTTTGGAGCCATGTTGGTGGAATGTTTGGTCGGCATCATGGCGCTGATCGCTGCAACAGCTCTTCATCCGGCAGATTATTTTGCGATCAATTCCGCGCCGGAAGTATTCCGGACACTTGGAATGGATGTTATTAATTTACCAGCTTTAAGCCAGGAAATAGGTTTAAATTTGGAAGGAAGAACAGGTGGAGCGGTTACACTTGCAGTTGGAATGACTTATATTTTTACTGCGATTCCATGGTTTGAGAATTTGGCTTCGTATTTTTTCCAATTTGTTATAATGTTTGAGGCTGTTTTCATTTTAACTGCGATTGATGCAGGAACACGTGTAGCACGTTATTTAATTCAAGATTTCTTCGGTGAAGTGTATAAACCATTAAAAAAGGTAGACTCCGTTCCGGCTTCCGTATTTGCAAGCGCTTTAGCCTGTTTTATGTGGGGGTACCTGCTTTACTCAGGAGATATTGGATCGGTTTGGGCATTGTTTGGCGTATCGAACCAGCTGATGGCATCCATCGGACTGATTGTCGGTGCGACAGTCATTTTAAAAATTGCCGATAAACGAAGATATATGCTTACTTGCCTCATTCCGTTAGCTTATTTATTTGCTACAGTAAACTATGCTGGCTACTGGATGACCGTAAATGTTTATTTGAATCCGGAAGCTGCAGGCTACAACGTATTAAACGGAATTTTATCCATCATTATGCTCGTTCTTGGTATTGTCATCTTGGCAACGGCATTGAAAAAATGGATTGAAATATGGAATGATCCGGGCTTTCAAATGGAGGCTAAATCAGCCTGACACAAGGGTAATTGGGCGGCTCATTTGTTGATGCCGCTCTTTATTTGTTTAAGCATCACAACAGCGGTGGCGACAGAGGAGGAGAAATGATCAAACGATGGCAAAAAAACTTAATGGAAGTAATGAATCGTAAAAGCAATATCATGTACAATAACAACTAACTAATTAGTTAGTTGTATAAAAAAGGGTGATTTTTATGGCGAGAAATAAAGGAGAAGAGAGCAAAAAGAAAATATTTCAAGCTGCTGCGGAGCTGTTCGCTCATAAAGGTTTTCATGCTACAAAGATCAGCGATATTGTGGCAAAAGCAGGGCTCACGCAGGCAGCTTTTTATCTTTATTTCAACAGCAAGGAAGAAATTTTCGAACAAATGCTTGAAGATTTTGAAAAGCAGTTAATTCATTTTAGTGATGCAGGAAAAAAAGTGGCTGATATACAACCGGAGCAAGTGAAAGACCATGTCCGTGAGACAATCGCTGACATTCTGAAGTTTCTCGGAAAAAATCCTCACTTAACGAAAGTTGCACTCAGGGAGAACAAAGATGATCGTTTACGAAGCATCATTGTTGAAAAAATAGCAGCAAATATGAGCAACAATCAAAGACTTGGAATTGTTAAAACGGAAATTGACACTCAATTTGCCGGTGAAGCATTTCTCTCAGTGATCGAGCACATTATTGAACGATATGTAATGACAGGAGAAAAAACAGAAAATGAACTTGCGGACCAAGTGTCCCTTTTGTTCTTAGAGGGGATTTTGAATAAAAATTAAAAGGAGGAACATGAAAGGTGCTGGAATGACGTTAACATCATTTCGCATTAGTGTATATGCGAAATAAAAAAACGAGATTAGATCAGTCGTTTTCCATTGGATAAAATGCTATTTAAAACCGCTAACCAATTTATTCGGTTAGCGGCTGCTCCGTTTTATTAAACGTTACACGATTTGCCAGTTCTAAGTCTTTCACGGCGTCTTCAGCTGTAACAAATCCTTCCCATCCTTCTTCTTCAATGATTCGGCAAAAATCAAGGAAACGGTCTTGGACCATTGCCTCATACCACAATTGCCGCTGCTCCAATTTGATTGTCCGTTCGTATGAAATGCTGGATAGTGCTTCAAGCGGGAACGATTTATTTTTGAAACAATGAAAGGCTGAAGAGCGTACTTTTTCAACAGCGTTTTCTACCGGTTTTTTCGGTATGCTGTCTAGTATTTGATCGATCAGCTCGCCCTGTTCTTTTGAGATTTTGCCCTCTAAAAATAATTTTTGGGGAATCCATCCTTCAAGTACAATCCGTCCATGAGTGCAATGAATTTCCCATTTTGTCGATTCCGGTGCGTCAGGATCCATCGTAAAGCCGTGGTAATATTGAACAGGAACTAAAGAATATATGTTGTTTTCCGAACTTTTTTCGTCTTGTTGATAAACTGGTTTATGAAGAACGCTTGCCCAAACACGCTGTTTTTCACCGTTTTCCTCCGTCAGAGCAAAACCGTTCGCATCGACCGCTTCTCCGAGTATGTGGCGACCGACCTCAAAAAAATGAACTCCATGTTCAATAAAAATGCCTCCGCTTAGTTGATCATTCCAAAACCAATGGCCATTGGCGACGTGATGAGCCGAGTTGGTGAGACTTGCATGATGCACGAATCCAAGCAGCCGATGGCGGACGATCCATTCAACAGCTTCTACTAGCGGATTGTAACGCAATACAAGGTTCACGGCGAATGCACGCTTTTGTTTTTTTGCATAGTTCGCATTTTCCAAAAGTTCCTTGGCATAAAGGGCACCAGGTTTTTCTAACAAGACATGCTTTCCGTGTGTTAAAGCCAGTCGGCTAAGTGAGGAGTGAAGATGAGGCGGTGTTGCTAAAATGACAATATCGATTTCAGGATCGGCTATAAGGTCGGCTGCCTCATAATATTCTTTTGGCGTTATCGCATTATGTCTCTGTTTTTGAAAAGCAGCCATCACGCTCTCCCGTTTTGTATCCGTCCTTCCTGCGACAGCTGTCAATTGAAATTCAGGCAGCCGTGCAAGCGCACCGGACAAAAAAGTGGCAAAAGCGCCCGCACCTGCGATCCCCACTCGGTAAGTCTTCATCTTGCCAGACATGGTGTTTTCCCCCTTTACGTTATGGAATTTGACAACTTCATTATAAACGAAAATATAGTCTCGTAAATTTTGAATTGCACAATTAGTAGGATGTATATTTTTCAAAACCGATTCTGTCAAGTGTAAAAAAAGTTTGAAAGATTTGCGTGAATGAGAGCAAGGAAATGACAGGATGATCGTTGAATCAAATCTAGGAAACCTGCTCAAACAACGATTCCTAACAAATAACTTTTAATTATTTATTTGTATGCAAAAGCGATTGCCATCATGATTCAAAGGAAATTCGGGAGTTGCTTCCGGAAAAATCCAATCTGCCTTGATTATAAACATTAGAAAATATAGCTTTCTGCAAATGGACTGATGCAAACAGTTTGGAATCACTTATTGATGCTAAGCTTATTGAACAAAAATCAGCTTTCGAAAATATTTGCCGGCGCTTCCATTAGTTTAGTTGAGACGGGGAAAAAATATAACTGCTGCAACGAAATTTTTTTGTAATGTTTAAAATATTAAAACAATCAATTCATATTTTTTGATATGATGAAAGTAAGGTTTTGCAAAAAGAGGTGTAAAATGGATTTTCCTGTTTATATACATTTGGGTCCTGTTTCGATTCATCCGCATTTATTTTTTGAGACTTTGGCTTATTTTGTCGGTTTCAGAGTTTACTTGCATACGAGAAATAAAGAAAGAATTCCGCTTGATAAGGCGATGTGGGTCGTGATCGGTGCGATAGCCGGGGCTGCGTTAGGATCAAAGCTCCTGTATTGGCTTGAAAATCCTGTTGAAACGCTGAAAAATGTGACGAATCTCAACTATTTAATGGCCGGGAAAACGATCGTCGGTGGATTGCTGGGAGGATTGATCGGAGTTGAAACCGCAAAAAAGCTAATCGGCTGGAAGCGCTCGACAGGCGATGATTTTGTCTTACCGCTTATTATTGGCATGAGCATTGGCAGGATAGGCTGTTTTTTCACCGGCCTCTCAGACCATACGCACGGCACCCCAACGACTTGGGTGACGGGTGTTGATTTTGGAGACGGCGTACCGAGACATCCAACTCAAATATATGAAATTGTCTATTTATGGCTGATCGGTTTTTTCGTTCTATACATAAGAAAAAAGAAAACATCTCCGTGGGAAGGGTTTCTGTTCCAGTTTTTTATGGTTTCCTATTTGCTGTTTCGCTTTTTTATTGATTTTATCAAGCCGACACCTCACCCGTATTTTGGGTTAAACAACATTCAGTTAGCAGCTTTCGTCGGATTGATGTACTATTTGTTCCTTATAAGGAAAAAGAGAAGGGAGAAATTTCAGTATGCCAAATAGACCATACATTTTCTATGAATTAACGAACAGCATTTGTTCGAAATGTTTGCGGAAAACGGAAGCAAAAGTCATATTTGAGAATGATCAAGTTTTTTTAGTAAAACATTGCCGTCATCATGGAAGAGAAAAAGTATTGATCTCAACCGATATCGAATATTACAAAAAATGCCGTGAATTTTTGAAGCGTGCAGAAATGCCGTATCGCTGGAATACCTCCATTCAATACGGGTGCCCGTATGATTGCGGCTTATGTCCGGATCACGAGCAGCACAGCTGCTTGGCATTGGTGGAAGTTACGGATCAGTGCAATTTGCAATGCCCGATCTGTTATGCGGAGTCTTCCCCGAAAAAACAGAAATGGCGCCCACTAGAGGAAATTGAGAAGATGTTTGATGCGATTGTGAAAAATGAGCGGGAACCAGATATCGTTCAAATCAGCGGCGGTGAACCAACGATCCATCCACAGTTTTTCGAGATATTAGAAATGGCGAAATCGAAGCCAATTAAGCATATAATGGTGAATACAAACGGAATTAAAATTGCCCAGGACAAAAAATTTGCTGAAAAGCTGGCTCGCTACATGCCCGGATTTGAAATTTATTTGCAGTTTGACAGTTTTGAAAAAGAGGCGTTAATCGATCTGCGCGGAGTGGATTTGCGAGCAGTCCGAGAGAAGGCAATAGAACATTTAAATGAATACAACATTTCCACAACATTAGTTGTCACGTTAAAAAAGGGTGTAAACGATCAGGAGGTCGGAAAAATCATTAAATACGGTCTTTCGCAGCAGGCAGTCAGGGGAGTCACCTTTCAGCCGGTGCAAATTGCCGGAAGAACAAAAAATTTTAACCCTGCAACTGACCGATTAACGTTGAGCGAAGTTCGCAGCATGATTATCGAGCAATCGGAGGTTTTTCAAGCAGACGATATTATTCCTGTCCCTTGCCATCCTGACTGTTTGGCTATGGGGTATGCGCTGAAGTTAAACGGGGAAGTGAAGCCTCTGACGGGTATGATCGATCCACATATTCTCCTTGAAGGAGATCAAAATACGATCGTATTTGAACAAGATGAACAATTGAAACATAAAGTTTTTGAGCTATTCAGTTTAAATCATTCTCCCGGCTCTTCCGCGATGTCACTAAAAGATTTATTATGCTGTCTGCCGAAAGTAGCGATACCGGAAAATATTAGCTATAACAATGTGTTTCGTGTAATTATTATGCAATTTTTAGATGCTTACAACTTTGATGTTCGTTCAGTTAAAAAATCCTGTGTTCATATTGTACATCACGACGGCCGCATCATTCCGTTTGACACGTATAACTTGTTTTACAGGGACAGCCTTGAAAACCGGCTGAAAGAAATTCAAACAGAAATGGCGATGACTGTGCATGAATGAGCATACAAAAGACATTTGGAAAGGCATCGGTATTGTGCTTCTTTTACATGGGCTATTGTTGATTTTTCCGATTACGATCTTTTTTATCGGTTTTGTTCAGGTGATTTATATCATTCCAGCAGTCGTGATCGCCTTAATGAAAAGAAAAACAGCGATTGCTCAAGGAATACTGATCGCAGCTGGGATTACGTTTTTAGTGAATACAGTATGTTTCGGAGTGTTTATGATGGGATGGTACTAACGTAAAGAGTTTACAAACATGGTATAAAAAGCTGTAAATAAAACTTGTAGAGAAAAATATTGTCCTTCTCTACAAGCTCTGTAGCGCTAATCTAGGGGAAAATGGTCAAATTCTAGGATTAACTTTCATAATGCCCTTTCGCCTCTTTTTTCGGCCATATTGTATAGCTGAAGCTCCATAAAAAATCGATAAACAGGATGAACGTCCATTTTGCCGAAAATGATAAAAGTGCTTCTGTTTTCTGGAAATCGTTGACGAAAAGAACCATGAACAGGAGAAGTGCATTCCCAATAATCCATGCTAGAAGGTGGCGGTACCAGCCTTTCCGTTCATAAGCAGCATGCTGTTTTCCGAATTGAGGCCGTTTATTTGGCCGCTTTCCTCCAGCAAATCGGTAAGCAAACTGTTCATCCGCCCACTGAATCATCCGTTTGCCAAATGCAACCGAAACCCCAATATATACAGCAGACAATCCGTGTACAAAATGAGCTGTTGCGCCGTCTTTCAAATCGAAAACCGTTGCGATGATTAAAACAAGATCGATAAGAGGCGTACACAATAGAAGGAGCGACCCGATTTTTTTCCAGCCTAGAATATATCTGGCGAATAATCCGGCGCCGACAAATATCCAAAACAAAATTTCGCATATGACAATGAGCCAACCGATCATGATTCCACTCCTTTTTAAAACACACGTATTAAATAAAAATTTAACACAAGTGTATTAAAAAAACAACCATGATATAATAAAAATATGCCGAAAAAAGTGGATCACGTAAAACAAAGAGAAAAAATTGCTGTAGCGACATGGAATGTCATTGCGAAAGGCGGGATGGAAAAAGCAACCGTTCGCAATATTGCGAGAGAAGCAGGAGTTTCCGTTGGTTCATTAAGACATTATTTTTCAACTCAAGCAGAATTGCTGTCATTTGCAATGAAATTGGTGTCGGAAAGGGTGAGTCAACGAATTAACGAAATTGATTTTTCTATGCCGCCGCTTGATGCAATGAAAAGGATGATCCGGGAGGTTTTGCCGCTTGAAGATGATACAAAGAAAGAAATGGAGGTATGGTTTGCTTTTACCCAGAAAGCTCTTTCGGAGCCGGAACTTCAGTCTTTAAGCAAAGAAGTATATCTTAAAATGCGTTATGGATTTGAACAGGTCATCAAGACTTTAGTCAAACTTGATCTTGCGCGGCCGAATATCAATGTAGAGCTGGAGGTGGACCGTCTGTATGCACTGATCGATGGCTTGGCCATTCATGGATTAATGCATCCGGAATATTTATCTAATGAGATGATCGAATCCATTTTGGACAGTCACTTAAAATCTTTGTGCAAACAAGAGGTTTTATAATGGTTTCCGTCGAAACTAAGAATATAAATCAAACAAATTCACATCCGCAAAAAAATGAAAGTTTAGGAATCCTTTCTAGCTTCTGATATAAAAGGAGGTGGGAAAATGGTTCAGCTTTATTACACAGATCAATTCAGTTTTTCACCTATTGTTGCTCTGCAGCAATCATTGAAAGAACATGAGAAAAAACAGTCTATTGTTGAAAAAATATATGAATCCAATCTTGGGGCCCAATCAGAAAAGGACAACATAAAAGATTTGAAGAAGGAAGCGCTGGCACACGGATCTGTTCTGAAAACAATCACGTTAAAAAGGGGGAAGTCAAACGCTCTAATCGTTCCTTGGAAATCAACTAAGTTCTACGCGAAAGCAAGGGGGCGGGCAGGATTTGGGCGTTTTGACCGCCTCGGTGAAAAAATTGATGATCTAGCTTCAGAATATGTTTATTTAAAAAACTGGATTGAAGAAAATTTTTTTGGTGAACAACGAAAAGAGCGGCTCGACAAACTCGATCATTTTTTTCAACAAAGCATCCAACAGTTAGCTGATTCTTTTTCAAAATCAGTTGGCGGCTTTTTTGTGAAGCATGGTCTCCCAGACGTGAAAGAGGAGATGTATAACGATATTTTAAAAGCTTATGAACAGCGCATCGAACAATATACATCTTTTTTACGCAAGCATGAGGATTATGCCCAAATCGACAGAACGGATGGTGAACAGCTGTTAAGGGGAAACCATACTTTTAAGTTGGAGGCGCTCCGCCAACAATTTTTACAGAAGGAAAGCGCTTTAGAAACCGGCGATCATTATACAATATATGATTTTGAAGCGGCTGGGTCCTTTTATCAAGAAGCGGTCCGAACAGAACATGGCTATACGGCTGCAAAAAGCGAAGAACAAATCGGGATTGAACTCGGATTATTAGGGATGAAGCTGGAAGCATTGCTTCATACACCATTGTCTGAAAAAATGCGTGGCAACCTTGAGCATGTATACCATTCATATATCCAAAAAACGATTGAATCATACAACCGCTTCCAGGAGGAAAAGAGGGAAGAAGCATATGGACGGAGCAAAAGGGCTTATTCCATACTTGATTCGAAAATCATCGATGACATTATTTCAAGTATGAGAAGGCACGCAAAAGAAAAAAATATAGATCATGTCTTTTTGCATATTATACCGTCTGCTTACGTTTCATATGAACAAAAAACAAATGATGCGAATTGGAATGATCTTGTCCGTTATCATTCCTCAAAAAACGACTGGGACATGTTTTTTCAAAATGATTGGTCGGCGCATCATGCGTATTATCCATTTACTTACAATAATCTTATCAACAATTGGAACTCTTTTATAAATAAAACAGAGGGTCTATTGGATATGAAATTTGATCAAGAGGCGGTCATTTTTGAAGCGAGAATTTAATTTATGAAGAAATGGATAATCAAACATTAAATGGAAAAAAGTCCGTTCTTTGAAATCATTTACAATGTTGCGATGGATGAAAAATTCATAAATTTGAAGGGAAAATGGAGATCCACGTCAAAATCCCAGTATTTTACCTCTGGGACTTTGACGTGGATTTTTTTATTTCGGGTGCAAGTGTAATAAAATGGAAAGGTCTTTGCATCATTCAAGAAAAAAGGAATAGCAGATCAACAAGAAAAATAGTTAAACGATTCATCACCGTTATGAAGACATAATGAGCGGCCGCACCGCCTAAATTTCATAGTTTGAGGAGTAAAGTAAGAATTGTTCCTCTAAAGAAAACTTGGGAAGGTTAGTCAATGTAACAAAGGATGTAAACATTGATAACCTGACGATTCGGTTCTTTTATATGTGTTAACAAACGAAATTAAGTAAATAAATTAAACAAACTTTGCGATGTGAGCCATTGACAGATCGTCATGAACTGAAAGAAATGCAAAAGGAGGACACGTCGTTATTGATGACCGTTGTTCCTCCTGTCCATCTGCGGTCAAAACGAATTACATTTCACAGCTCTGATCGTTGCATAGTCCTCCGCCATCAGCTGCCAGTGGTTTGAGCGGCGAAGAAGAGTTTTCTTCATCCCATATTTTTTGAAAGCTTTTCAAAAATACTTCTGTTGGCTGCGCCCCAGAAATGGCATATTTGCGGTTGATGACGAAAAACGGCACACCTCTGACACCGAGACGTGAGGCTTCCTGTTCATCCTTTCTAACTTCCTCTTCCAATTGACTGCTTGAAAGCACTTGCTTGACTTCGTCGCCATCCAAGCCGATTTCTTCTGCGAGTTCAACTAAAACTTGATGGTCACTGATTAATTTCGATTCAGTGAAATAAGCATAAAAGAGCCGTTCGTGCATTTCTCTTCCTTTCCCTTTTTTATCTGCATATTTCGCTAATCGATGGGCATCGAACGTATTTGTTGGCTTCATTTCCTCGAAGCGAAATGTCAATCCGACGGACTCTGCCTGTTTGGCAACATCGTTATTTGCCCGCTTCGCTTCCTCAACGGAAATACCGTATTTTTGAGCAATGATTTCATGGATGGAAAGATCGTATTCCTTTTTGGCGGTTGGATCAAGCTCAAAGCTGCGGAACACGATTTCCGCTTGCTCCTTGTGCTGAAACAGCTCGAGCGCTTTTTCCATACGCCGTTTTCCGATATAGCAAAATGGGCAAACATAATCAGACCATATTTCAATTTTCACGTTTTCACCTTCTTTTATGAATCAATCGCACATCCATTGTATCGAATGAAAAGAAACAACTTCAACTTTTTCGACTTGACAGAAAGAAACAGGAAAACTTCATTTTTCATAAAACATTAAAATGATTGAATCTGTTTCGGACCTATGACGTTTGCGAAAAAAACGTGAGATTTATCTACAAGAAGATGTAAAATGTTGATCAACGGAATGGAATCGGAGCGTTTCATGTAAAACGGCCAGCGAAACATTAGAACTAACAGCAATTTTGTTAATATTACAGATGAAATCAACCTGAAGCCTTTTTATTAAAAAATTACGGAAAAAAATGAACTTTTTCCTTTCACGATTTGTATAAACAAATGAATGATGGGAAAGGAGATGACAATTATGCCTGTAACCGGCTGGGTAATCAGTTTAATTGTAGGCGGAATCATCGGAACGATTTTCGGTGTTTCGATCGCTTCTTTAAATAAAAAGGTCGTTCGGGATCGATGGGGAAACATTGATTTTAAAAAAACCGATCTTTATTTCTATTGGACCCGTTGGGATACGATTACGGTTATATCCGCAATTTATTCATTTTGCTGCCTCACAGGACTCTTTATCTTTCTAATAAAGGGAGATAACATTAACAGTCCTGTCATTCAATTTTTCCTTCATCAATCGTTTATGTTTACTTTAATGACGTTTCTTTGGTTTATCGGAAGAATCCTGTATGTGTTCAAAGGAATTAAAGAGCGGTGGTCAGATGAATTTAACAGATGAAAAGCTCATGGAAAAATTTCAAAACGGTGATACGGAAGCTTTGAACGAGCTTTATGAACGATATCGAGCACCGCTTTTCCGCTTTATTTACCGTTGTACACGGGACGACCAGCTTAGCATGGATGTCGTTCAAGATGCATTTTTGAAGCTGCAGCAAAAAAAGCATTACTTTTCCCCTGAAAAAGGGAGGCTGAAGACATATCTTTTTCAAATTGCTTATCATACGATGATCAGCAAAATAAAAATGAGAGCAAGGTGGCACCGTCTTCTTCCGTTTTTATATAAAGAGCCTGTCAACATATCCCGTTCCGATGAAAAAATGGAGGTCGAGAGGATGCTTCAATCGCTTTCAAACGAACAGCGGGCCGTTATCGTATTGTTTTATTATCATGATCTGTCGAAAAAGGATATTGCGCGCATCTTAAACATACCTTTGGGCACGGTGAAATCAAGGCTGCATCAAGCGGTTCAAAAAATGAGGAAAGAATGGGGGATCGAATCTGATGGAAAAGGATCGTGAAATTGATAAATTATTAAAAAAATATACAGTGGAAGTACCGGATTTTCCAATGAAAAAGTCAAAAATGGAGAAGCTTGCTAATTGGCTGTGTGAAAAGGCTTCATTTCCGATTCCTGAAGAACGAATCACATTTAAAGGGATGGTATGTATTCAGGTTATTCCAATTGTTGTTTCGCTAGCTGTTTCGGTTTGGATGATTTTGTGAACCGATGGATGGGATCATCTTTGCAGGTTGATCCCTTTTTCCATGAATTGCTCGCCGTTTAACTGACACTTGAAACAGGAGCTTCTCTGTTCTATAACGAAAGCATTGAGAGTGCAACGGACAGTCCTGACTGCTGCTCGTCGAATCTGCTCTTTTACAGTATAAAAGCTTAGCTCACACAACATTTTTCTATGCTAAGAACATATTTTAGAGAATGGAAACTAGCGTTCAGCACGTTAGAGAAGCCTTCATTTATTGGAATGCACCTTTCACGCGTTTGAAGAAGAGGAAGTTTGCCAATTTTCATACAAATTGATTGACAGGTTGATAGTTAAATAGTTTAATAGTTAAATAGTTGAACTTTTTAAAATAGGGGGGGGGAGACAATGGATCGAAAAAAAATAGATGAATTGATCGAACGGTATATTAAGGTTTCGTTCATTGTAACGAAAAGAGCGGAAGAACTTGTGAAATGTGAAATTGATCCAGATATCACAAACGAACAACACTATCTCTTACGCTATATCCATCAAAAGGAAAGGTGCACTTCAACAGAACTAGCCAATGTTTTTCGAGTGAACAAAAGCGCGATCACAGCGATGATTAATCGGCTTGTTGAGAAAGGATTTGTTCGGCGAATTCGCGATGAAAAAGACAGGAGGGTCATTTATTTGGCTTTGACTGAAAAAGGGAGCAATTTGTTTGCAAGCACAGAAGAGAGAGTTCATAAAGTTGTAGGATCGTTCATAACAAAATTTTCGGAGGACGAGATCGAATCATTTATTCAAACCTATGAAAAATTGGCAAACGTATTGCTTGAACTGGAGGTTGAGTCATGAGGGCAATCCTGAAAGGAAAATGGTTTGTACTCATTTTATGGCTTGTCGCTGTTATTGGTTTGCTCTTTACATCGCCAAACATGGAGGAGCTTGTGCGCGAAAAAGGGCAAATTACGGTTCCAGAAGGTTATTCCTCTTCGATCGCGAATGACATTTTAAAAGAAATTCAGAGCAAAGAGCATTCAGGAGATCTAATATCAGTCGCCCTTGTGCTGCATAATGAGGACGGGCTGACAAAGGAAGATTGGAAAGAAGCGGAACAAGCTGTAAAACAGCTTGAACAACACAGCGAGAATTTACGGATTACAGAAATTGTTTCGCCTTTTCATCAAGAGGAGTTAAAGGATCAGCTTGTTTCAAAAGATAAAACCACCATCTTGACGTCAATACAAATGGAAAGAGACGGAAGAACGGCAAAAGAAATGACATCCGCTCTTTATAAAGTGATCGATCATATTTCATTGGAGCATTATTATACCGGCAGCTGGATCATCGATGAAGACGTTATTGTCAGCTCGCAGGAAGGAGTGAAAAAAACAGAAGGCATAACAGTCGTGTTTATTTTGATCGTCTTGCTGATCGTTTTCCGCTCGCTTATAGCACCATTTGTGCCGCTCTTGACAGTCGGCATTACATATTTGGCATCACAGTCAATTGTCGCCTTTTTAGTTGAAATGGTGAAATTTCCATTGTCCACTTTTACGCAAACATTTTTGGTCGCCATTTTGTTCGGGATCGGTACAGATTATTGCATTTTACTGCTAAGCCGCTTTAAAGAGGAGCTTGGCAAACAAGAAAGCCGAACTGAAGCGATTATAACAACCTATCGCACGGCAGGAAAAACTGTGTTTTTCAGCGGTTTAGCCGTTATGATCGGCTTTGCGGCAATCGGATTGTCATCATTTAAGCTTTATCAATCGGCTGCGGCAGTCGCTGTCGGAGTCGCCATCCTGCTGGTAGCACTTATGACGCTTGTTCCGTTTTTCATGGCTGTGCTTGGCCCGGTGTTGTTTTGGCCAGTTAAAGAAAATCTGGAACATAAACAGAGCAAGCTATGGGACTTTGCAGGACGTTTTTCGTTCACCAGACCGCTTGTTTCTTTAATCATCGTAGGAATCATTACCCTCCCAGTGCTGCTTTCCTATGACGGCAAGCTGTCGTTTAATTCCCTTCAAGAAATCGGGGATGATTACGACTCTGTCAAGGCTTTTAATATTATTTCGAAAAGCTTCAACCCAGGCGAAGCGATGCCGACAAAAATTGTGATCAAAAATGATGACAACATGAATAGGACGGAATACTTTGCTTTAATTGAAAAAATAAGCAGAAGCATCGAAAAAGTTGAAGGTGTCGAGACGGTCCGTTCAGTAACGAGACCGACAGGCGAACAGATCGACCAATTATTTGTGACAGAACAGGCGAAAACGCTGAAAGACGGAATTGGTCAGGGAAATGAAGGGCTTGAACAAATCAGCTCCGGTTTGAATGAAGCGAGCAAAGAGCTTTCTGCATCATCTCCGAAATTAAAACAAGCAACAGACGGTATTGAAGCGCTCGTTTCCGGAACAAATGAATTAAAAGCAGGCGTCGGTGATCTTGAAAAAGGGCTTTCGCAAGTTAAACAGGGGATCGAGAGCGGATCGATGGGGGCCGGCGACATAAAGAAAGGGATTGAGACCGTTCGAAACAATACGAAAAAGCTGCAATCCGGCGCAGAACAGCTTTTGAAAGGATATGAAACAGCCGGAAGCAGTCTACATTCATTGCTGAAACAATATCAACAGATGGAATCACATCTCGGTCAATTGTCAACACATTTATCCGGCATGAGTGAATCTTTAAACCGCATCGAACAACGACATCAGCAGCTTCAGCAGGATGCTGAGTATCAACAGGTGAAAATGGCAGCTTCCCAGCTTAGTGAACAAGCAAAACAAATGAGAAGCGGATTTCAGCAAATTAACGGAGCGCTTCAGCGAGTGACAAATGGAATAGAGCAGGCGAACCGTTCATATTCTGAATTACTTTCAGGTCAAAAAGCGCTCGTTAATGGAATGGGAGAGCTCATCAACGGGCTTGATCAGCTGCAAAAAGGGTTGAATAAAGCAGCGGTTGGACAGCAAACCATCATTTCAAAATTGCCGGAGCTGTCTAACGGCTTAAGCCAAGTCAACAATGGACAGGAGGAATTGCTGCAAGGTTTTTCTCAGCTGGATGGACAAATGAATCAGCTGATTTCAGGCCTTGACAAAAGCGTGGATGGTCTAAAACAAGTAGCCGACGGTCTCGGTTCTGCCGAGAATTACTTATCGGGTCTTTCTTCTTCAAATCAGGAAATGGCAGGCTGGTACATGCCGAAGGAAGTGCTTGAAAGCAAAGAATTTGCGGATGCGAAAGAAGCTTACATATCGAATGACGGCAAAGTGACAACCATTGATGTTGTTTTCGAGAAAAATCCATATTCAACTTCAGCGATGGATCAGCTTACTGAGGTCAAACAAGCGGTGGAGTTTGCCGTAAAAGACACGAAGCTTGAAAATGCGAAAATTGCCTATGACGGGGTTACTAGCATTTACTCCGACTTGAACGAGATTTCAGCAAACGACTACTCCCGCACAGTTGTATTGATGCTGATAGGGATTGCTCTTATATTAATTGCATTGCTGCGCTCGTTTGTCATGCCGATTTATTTAATTTTATCGCTTATTCTAACGTATTACACATCAATGGCAGTGTCAGAAGCCATTTTCGTTCGCCTTCTTGGATACGACGGTTTGAACTGGGCAGTTCCATTTTTCTCATTTGTCATTTTAATTGCGCTTGGCATAGATTACAGCATCTTCCTTATGAACCGCTTCAACGAATACAGAGATTTGCCTGTCACAGAAGCGATGCTTTCAGCTATGAGTCATATGGGAACGGTCATTATTTCCGCCGCGGTCATTTTAGGCGGAACATTTGCGGCGATGCTTCCGTCCGGTGTGCTGTCGCTGCTCGAAATTGCCACAATTGTTTTAACAGGATTATTTTTATATGCTCTTGTTGTACTGCCGCTATTTGTACCGGTGATGGTCAAAATGTTTGGTAAAGCGAACTGGTGGCCGTTTATGAAAGAGGAATAAGCGAGAAGGGAACATACGCTTTGTGCGTAGGTTCCCTTATTGTGCGCCCGGCATGGGTGTAATCTATAGGGTGAAAGTCCCGAGCTGCGAAGGCAGAAGTAGCAGTTAGCTTAACGCAAGGGTGTCCGTGGTGACGCGGAATCTGAAGGAAGCGAGCGGCAAACTTCCGGTCTGAGGAACACGAACTTCATATGAGGCTAGGTATCACTGGGTGAGTTTGCAAGACAAAACAAAGCCCTTTCTGCCGAAGGTGATACAGAGTAAATGAAGCAGATGGATGGAAGGAAAGATTACACTCTTACCCGGGGAGGTCTGGCTGGCACGCCAAGTAACCTTGGTAACCTATCTAGTGATAGATAGCTGAACAGTCAGAAGTCAGCAGAGGTCATAGTATTAGTTGGTCTAGAACAACTAAGAAGGACCGAACAATTAAGAGAGAATAGCCCTTGGCATTCAGTGAGTCATGATGAACACAGAAAACGTAGTACCTCACTTGAGGGAGGAAGCGGTGAATCCCGTGGGAGATCTCTTGGAGGGTGGAGTGACCACTGGCATAAAGAGAACAGCTATTCACGGAAGTTATAAAGACTTGCGTCAATTATCTTAATTGAACCGCCGTATACGGAACCGTACGTACGGTGGTGTGAGAGGACGGGAGTTAATCGCTCCCTCCTACTCGATTGTGCGCCCGGCATGTATATGAACTATAGGGTGTAAGTCCCGAACCCCGAAGACAGAAGTAGAGGTTAGCTCAACGAAAGGGTGTCCGTGGTGACGCGGAATCTGAAGGAAGCTGGTGGCAAAACACCGGTCCGAGGAACACGAACCTCATATAAGGCTAGGTATGATTGAGTGAGTTTGCAAAACAAAACAAAGCTCTTTCTGTCGAAGGTCATATCGAGTAAATGAGGCGGATAGATGGTGTGAAAGTGCATGTACTTACCCGGGGAGGTCTGGTGGATATGTGAAGTACGCTTCATAACCTACTTAGTGATAAGTAGCTGAACCGTCAGAAGTCAGCAGAGGTCATAGTATTAGTTGGTCTAGAACAACTAAGAAGGACCGAACAATTAAGAGAGAATAGCCCTTGGCATTCAGTGAGTCATGATGAACACAGAAAACGTAGTACCTCACTTGAGGGAGGAAGCGGTGAATCCCGTGGGAGACCTCTTGGAGGGTGGAGTGACCACTGGCATAAAGAGAACAGCTATTCACGGAAGTTATGAAAACTTGCGTCAATTATCTTAATTGAACCGCCGTATACGGAACCGTACGTACGGTGGTGTGAGAGGACGGGAGTTAATCGCTCCCTCCTACTCGATTCATTTGTGCTATGAGAGACTTCTGCTATCAATGAATTGAACGGGATTTCCGCACTTGAAAATTGTCTTCAAGTAATACCCAATTTTGTGGGAACGGATAGCCAAGTACCCAATAACTAATTCCCCGTAAACCGTAATCCTTTACCACATCAAATTTTGCCCGGGTGCTGCGCGCGTCTTCAAACCAGACCTCATGCGTACGGCCTTGTTCATCCACATACCGATAAAACGGAGATTGAGATGTTCGATCATACTGTATCACAGCACCGTGTTGAACTGCTCGACGAATCGCTTCTTGCATATCAAATGTTTCTGCTTCCTGACCTTGAACATGGGGAAGGAGCCAGTCACGAGCATATACTTGGAAGCCCATAAAGATTTTATTTCTTGGAATGACGGTTACAGCATAATCTAGCACTTGTTTGATTTGATTAAGCGGAGAGATCGCCTGAGGAGGTCCAAGCCTATAACCCCATTCGTATGTCATTAAAATAACGAAATCTGCAATCCTGCCGTGTGCGGCATAGTCGTGCGCCTCATATAATATTCCTTTTTGTTCTGCGCTCGTTTTAGGGGCGAGCGCGGTCGAAACAAAATATCCTTCTTTGTGCAATCGGTCAACGGCGCGCTGTAAAAATTGATTATATAACTCACGATCGTCAGGATATACATTTTCAAAATCAATATTTAATCCACGATAACCTTTTTCTTTCATAGTGTTTATAATGGTGGTCAATAATCGATCTTGCAGTTCCGTATTTGAAAGGATGACATGAGCCAGCCGTGACCCGGGGTCCCTGAACGTAAAATTTGTTATGCTCATCATTGGTATCACTTGTTCTGCTAAAGCAGCTTGAAGAATCGCTGTGTCGTTTATTGCATCGAGTCCGCCGTCTTCCCGGATGATATAGGCAAATGGAGAAACGTATGTTAAAAAGCTGCCAGCTTCTCGAACTTCTTTGCCTCCTTCTTCACCTGCATGGATCGTATATGCATTTACGTCAATGACTGGTTTTACAAAAGGAATCGTTAATCTTGTCCCCGGATAAAGAAGGTCGGGATTTTGAATTCGATTGGCTTTGGCAATTTCCTGTACGGATATACGGTAAATTTGAGAAATTTGCGATAAATTCTCTCCAGGCTTCACAGTATGGATGCGAGGCGGAATGTTTAAAATTATTCCCGGATTAATTTTTGAAGGATCACTAATATGGTTAGCCTGAACAATAGACCCGACGGCAACTCCATATTTTTGGGCAATTTGCCATAATGTTTCCCCTGCTCGGACGATATGTTGACGAAAAGCAATGGGAATCACAAGTGATTGGCCAATCAGTAATCGATTAGGATCGGGCAGACTGTTTGCAGCAATAATTTCAGAAAGACTGATACCGTAGCGTTCAGCTATGTTCCATAAAGTCTCTCCTCTTTGTATAATATGAATGATCATAAGTGCCTCCTTTTTTTGTTTATATATATGTTGAAAATGGTTGATCTAGAAAATGACATGAGAGAAAATAGTTTACTGAATATAATTTTTTAAGGTCTTTACATATAACAAGTGTAGTAAATTGTCGTTAATGGATAATTGAACTAATCATCAGGCCGAATATACTTGTAAACGTTGTGCTCTTCATCAAACAAATAGATCGGTCTTCATCTCCTCCTTTACAGCGTCATTTTCTGTGTGGGTGCTAGAAAATTATTTAACGGGTTTGATTCTCATCTGAACGGCAGGTTTGCACTTTCAGACAACAGAAATTTATTGAAAAATTCTGTTGTCTTTCATCATTTTAAGAGCTTTTACGAAAGCGCCGTTTTTTTAAGTCTCTTCTTTTTTTACAAAATGAAAATTTTAGAAAATCAACTTTTTTACTTAAGAACGTTTTTACGTAAAGGAGTTCAAGCGGGTAGAAGAGAAATTATATTTCTGGGGAGGGTTCAGGATGAAATGGATTTACATTTTTTTAGCGATACTGGGTGGGATGATGATAGGAATACAGTCGCCGATTAACGGAAGTCTAGGTAAAAAAATCGGTGCTGTTGAAGGAGCATTTGTCTCTTTTTTTGTTGGAACAATGGTTTTAGCGTTCCTTGTTTTATTTTTTGGAAAGGGCCACATTACCGATTTGTTTCAAGTTCCAAAATGGAATTTGCTTGGGGGATTTTTAGGCGCGATGTTCGTCACGTTTACCATTATTTCTGTTCCGAAGGTTGGGGTGGCCGTAACGCTCCTTGCAGGAATCATCGGTCAAATGGCCATCAGCGTCATCATTGATCATTTTGGATTATTTGGAATGCCGAAAAATCGAATAGACATAAACCGCCTGATTGGGATCGGGCTAATGCTGACAGCTCTGTTCTTTCTTTACCGCGGCAGTGAATGAGATTTGTTTTTAGGGGAAAGCAGCGTATAACATAAAGTATCACCCTTAAAGAGTCAAGAACATTCTTACATTTTCTTGACTCTTTATGTTTGATTGGTTATAATGAATTAGCCATTTAGTTCGTTTTATCATGGATCCATTATAAGTCGTACCTCATATTGAAATGCAGGCGATCTTATATGGTCTGCATTTCTCATGAGTGTGCGGCTTTTTTTCTTATGAAAAACAAACAATGAATGGTAAAATCTTTTTTTTGGAGGAAAAAGCATGAACACAGGTAAGGTAAAATGGTTTAACAGTGAAAAAGGGTTTGGATTTATTGAAGTCGATGGTGGAGACGATGTGTTTGTTCATTTTTCGGCGATTCAAGGCGATGGTTTTAAAACGTTAGAAGAAGGGCAAACTGTTAAATTTGAAATTGTCGAAGGCCAACGCGGACCTCAAGCGGCAAACGTACAAAAAAACTAATCCTTTCAAAGTGGCGCCTTATTTAGGTGCCGCTTTTTTTAGAAATTTATAAACATCTCGACTTGAGGATTACTGTTCGATAAAGCAGCATGTGTATAAACATTCTTGATTTTTAAATATATTGGGGAGGTCGAAAGAGGGGAGACCATTTTCGAATATATGTGGTTGACTGTTTTGAGTTTTTTAGAAATGCAGGGGGAACAAATAGTACATAACGTTTTAATTCGCGTGTAGTTAATGAATGATAAGGAGCTGTCCAGAAAGTGGAGCCCATTATAATCATAAACATCGATATGAACGTTTCTAAATATTAAAGGGGTTTGTCTATAAGCCGAAAAAATGACTTATTTGACAAATCCCTTTTAAATATTTGAAACAAACTGCATACCATTCCAGCTTCGTCGTGACACCGTTTTTAAATAGAAACAAGCTAACTTTTTGTCGTAAACGCAGCATCCGGAAGCTTTTTTATTTATTGCTGTTCTTCCAACACCTGTTTTAACAAATCACCTAAACTTGTGCCAAAAGAATCGCTTTTCGGGCTGTATTTTTGAATTAAAGCCCGATCTTTGCGGTTATTGACTGCCGTTTTCTTTTCTTCCGCTTTTTCAACCACATTGCAGCGGCGGCATTGGAAGTAAACGCCGGCTTTGCCGTTATGGATTTCCATTCGTTTTTTGCATTGTGGACAGCGCCGGTTGGACAGCTTCGGATCTTTTCGTTTGCTATAGCGGCATTCCATGTTCGAACATGCTAATAAACGTCCTTCTTTTGTAGAACGTATTTTTAAAAAGGAGCCGCATTCCGGGCACATGGAGCCGGTTAAATTGTGTGCTTTGTAGCTTCTATCGCTATTTTTTATTTCATTAACGAGCCGTTTCGTTTGCTTGCGAATGTTGTTTAGGAAAAATTCAGGATTTCCTTTTCCCCGTGCGATCGCTTCAAGCTCTTTTTCCCAGCGCGCTGTCAGTTCAGGTGATTTTAGTTCATCATTGACAAGTTCAATCAGTTGTTTACCTTTTTTCGTTGGGTAGAACCTGCCGTTTTTTCGCTCAACCGCTTCTGTTTCGATAAGTCTTTCAATAATATCCGCCCTAGTTGCAGGAGTGCCGAGTCCGAACTTTTCCATCTGCGTAAGAATGTCCGCCTCTGAATAGCGAAGAGGAGGTTCTTCCAATTTTTCTTCTATTTCTACTTGATGAACAGCAAAAGATTGTCCTTTAACTAAAGCAGGGATGTTTCTGTTTTCCGGCTCATCCTGCTGCTTCCCTAAAACGGCTTTAAATCCATTATTCAATACAATTGTCTCTTTTGCAGTGAGTGTTTCTCCGTTCACATCAAAAACCGCATGGACGGTTTCATATTCGTAAGCAGGATAAAACAGCGCCAAAAACCGGCGGGCAATCAAATCATACAGCTTCCTTTCATCAGTGGAAAGCTGGCTCATATTTAGCGGTTCCTCCGTCGGGATAATGGCATGATGATCGGTCACTTTTTCATTATTGAACACCCGTTTTAATAAAATTTTTCCTTTGTTGGAAAGGAGAGGACGGATTTCGTCTTTATAGCCGGAAGCCATTGCCTGAAGCCTGTCAAACATTGTCGATTCCATATCCGCAGTTAAATAACGGGAGTCTGTCCGCGGGTATGTGACAAGCTTATAATGCTCATAAAGCTTTTGCAGTATCGTTAACGTTTTCTTTGCGGAAAATCCGAAACGCTTGTTGGCATCCCGCTGCAGCTCGGTTAGGTCGTATGGCAGCGGCTGATGTTCTTTCTTTTGCTTGCGCTCCACTTTGATGACTGTACCTTTTTTACCATTCAGGTTTGCCAATAGATGTTCAGCCGTTTCTTTGGAAAAAATTCTTTTTTCGCCGTTTCGCTCCCAGATGGTATGAATGGAACCGATTTTTGCATGAATCGTCCAATACGGCTTCGGTACAAATTTTTGAATTTCTGTTTCCCTTTTCATGATCATGGCAAGGGTTGGGGTCTGCACGCGCCCTGCCGAAAGCGGGTCATTATATTTCGTCGTCAAAGCTCTTGTCACATTTAAGCCGATGAGCCAATCTGCCTCAGCACGGCAAACAGCAGACTGATATAATGCTTCAAATTGTTTCCCAGGTTTTAAATGCTTGAAACCGTCACGAATGGCTTTATCGGTCTGAGATGAAATCCATAGGCGCAAAATCGGCTTTTTCCAGTTCAGCTTTTTTAAAATCCATCTTGCAACGAGTTCGCCTTCACGTCCGGCGTCTGTTGCGATAATGCAATCTTTAATGTCCGTTCGTTTCGCCAACAGTTCTATGCCTTTATAATGCCGGCTCGTTTGTCTAATTACTTTTAACCCCATTTTTTCTGGGATAATTGGCAAATCTTCCAGCCGCCATGTTTTATATTTTGGATCGTAATGTTCCGGCATCTTCAATCCAATTAAATGACCGAGCGCCCACGTTACGATATACTTGCTTCCTTCAAAGTGAAATTTATGCTCTTTTTTGCAGCCAAGCACACGGGCTATCTCACGTGCAACGCTCGGCTTTTCAGCTAAAACGAGAGATTTCATATAATGCTCCTTTCTTTCAATCAACAACGTTTTAAGTATAACGGAAAGGAGGGAGGCTTGCATTAGTTGAATGAAAAAGCATAATATGTTTCAGTTTTATATCTCTTAAGGCAATGAATTCTTGTAAAGGTTGTACTATGGGATGATTGACTGTTCTCATATAGAGGATGCATGTTCAAATTTAGTTCTTTCGTATTACCTCAAGAAATCAATCACACTCAATTTAGGAACATGTTCGTTTCTTAAAATCAGCAGAGACAAGGAGAAAGCTGGCAATTTTGAAAATTAACAAAAATAAAAAACGAAATATTTTAAAATCTGTTACAATATAGGTAAAAAGGGGTGGATTTGTGGAAGCTTGGCAATTTGATAAAAAAAGGTATATATGGTTGTCCTTATTAGTGCTGGTGCTTTGTTCCAATTTTCTAATATATAGGTCGCCTTTGTCGATTATGGTATTGCCTGAGGAAATGGGATGGGTCATCCTAGGCACTTTAATGGATTTGGCAATCGTTGTTCCGCTTTTAATGGCAGTAATATATAAAAAGAATTTTTCAGTTGCTGCTAAAGACGGTGCAGTCAGGAAAAATTAAACCGGAACAGTTAGTCACTCATCGTTTTTCGCTGGACCAGATTTTGCAGGCATACGAAGTATTTCGCAATGCGGCTAAAGAAAAAGCGATGAAAGTCATTTTATCCAATGATTAACCTTTAAAAATCTTGATGTAAGTGAAGCATTGTTCTTAAAAAGTAAACCATTTTATTGTAACCCCGTCCTAAACTTAGAACGGGGTTATGTGTGTTGGATGGATGCTTAAACCTATCTGTTCATTTTTCATATAAACTGTAAAATTTAAGAAAGCAAAAACGTGCCAGCTGCTGTATGTTTACAAGACTTGAAAATAAATTAGGCGTATTTTATTCGAAAGCTAAGTCAACGATTCGGTGGGGGAGAGAAGCTATTTCACGGAGTTCGTTCATTTTGGAAAGGCTTTTTTCAACTTCTGCTTCTTTTTTTATAGCATTGCCGTCATTTTAAGTTATGAGTGTTTGTGATCTGCGCGCTTTGCGAATCCTCATGGAACATAGAATAAATCATAATAGTCTAGAGTCTGATATTGATTTCAAGATTATTATCTGTTTTGGAGGCTCGTTTTTACTATTGGTTTTAAACACTCAAGACTTTTCAGTCCCGAATGCTTTCACTTGATTAATGAAAAGATTAGGTTAATAATTGAGGTGCAAAACTTGCATTTCATTATTTTCTGTTTATTCTGTCATTCATAAGCTTTTTGATTCAATTGAAGGGGGAATGTTATGAAAATCGCTGTTGCTGGAGCTGGCGCGGTCGGCGGCTATTTTGGAGCTTTGTTAAAGAAAGCCGGACATGATGTTGTTTTTCTTGCAAGGGGCAAGCATTTAGAGGCAATGAAAAAATCAGGTTTAGTGGTTAAAACGAATGATCAACTCCTCACAATAGACGGTGTTTTTACAGATAAAATAGAGGATTTTGCTGATTGTGAGCTGATACTGTTTTGTGTGAAATCAACAGACACGGAAAGTACAGCAGAACAGATTGCCTCTTTGCAGAATGATCGCGCAGTTGTTTTGACGCTGCAAAATGGAGTCGACAATGAAGAAAAGCTCGCTCAAATTTTAGGTGGAAAAAGGCTCTTGTCAGCTGCAACCTATCTGTCGTCACATGTGGAAGAGCCTGGGGTCATAAAGCATAGCGGAAGAGCAAAACTAGTAATCGGTGCTCTGGATGAATCTCTCATTTCGTTCCGCGATAAAGTGGCAGATCTTTTTCGTCAAGCTGAAATTTTTGTAAAAACAACAGATGATATCATGCTGGATAAGTGGAAAAAGCTGTTGTGGAATGCAACCTTCAATCCGCTTGCTGCTTTATCCAAAGCGACTGTCGGTGAAATTATGGAGCATAAAGAATTGAGGAAAACAGCTGAAAATGCTTGCCGAGAAGTGATGCGAGTAGCCAATAAAATCGGGATTCCATTAGATGAAGAAATGTTTCATCGCACTTTTGCCAATTCAGGAGCAGCTCTGAAGCATAAGCCGTCCATGCTGCAAGATCGATTGAAAGGAAAAAGGATGGAAATCGAATCATTGTGCGGGTTTATCGTGAAAAAGGGGCGGCAGATTGGTGTTGAAACGCCTGTTCTTCAAACGTTGTACAGCAATTTGCTTTTTCTTGAAACACATCGATGATCCGATGGACAATTCCTATACACATGTAGGATTCAATTCCATTCATACATAAATATCGATCGATTGATAAAAACAGAAAAATAAGACATAAAAGAAAGGACGATTTAGCATGAAGACCATTCCAGATACAGAAATTTATGTAAGATATTGCGAAACGGATGCGTCAGGCCATGTTAACAATACAAGCTATTATTTGTATATGGAGGAAGCTCGGACTAAATTTTTAAAACACATGTCAAAACAAGTAGGGAACCAAGACTGGAAATTTATTTTAGCATCCACAAAATGTGATTACCTTGCCCAAGCGTATGCCCATGATACATTAACGGTAACTTCAAAAATTACGCGGATTGGAACGAAAAGCTTTTCGATGGAGCATGAAATAAAAAATGCAGAAACGGGGAAATTGATCGCAAAAGGGGAAGGAGTTATCGTTCATTACAATTTTAAGTTGCAGCGTTCTGAGCCTTTAACTCCTGAAATGCGTTCGATCCTTGAACAATACTTAGTAGCTGTTTAATGAGCAAGGCAATTTTGTAAGCCTTATCAGTTGAATTAATATCATTCTGATGAAATAACTAAAGAAAAAGGATTTTCCGAATGTATCCACCGGAAAATCCTTAAAATTTGTTATTCAAACGCATCACGCACAACTTTTTTGACCGGGTCGACTGCATACCAGCCCCATGTAGAAGTATGTCCCTCTTTTGTCTCCGGATCACTGATCACGATTTCATAAACGTGAATAATATATTCGCCTTTTTCATTATCATGATCATATTCAACGTAAACGTTAGAAGTATTTTCAATTTTTAAATACTCCCGAACTAGCTGTTCAGCTTCTGTATGGCTTATAGGACGGCTTTTCTTTGATTCCTCAGCCTTTTTTTGCTCTTCCTTTCTCTTTTTTGCTTCTTCTTCAGCTTTTTGCCGCTCTTCTTGAAGTTTTTTCTCCTGCTCCTGCAAGTATTGATTTTTCGCCGCAGCCGCTTGATTCATTAATTGTTCTGCATTTTTGGTAACGCTGACGATCTTCTCGTTATTTGATGTTGTTTCCGCAATTTTCTTAAATATGGCGAATGCTTCGTCAAACTTGTTTTCTTCCAACAATGCTTTCCCTGACTCAAGTTCAGATTCCATTTCTTTTAAAGCGGCGCTCGTTTTTTCCGCCTCTTCGATTATTTTTTCAGCTTTCGGTTTGAGAATATCAAGAACCTTGGAGGTTTCATTTGAATTTTTGATTTTTTCTGCCAATGATATGGCGGTTTCAAATTCTCCTTTTTCAAGGGCAGCAACGCTGTCTTTAATTTGTTTTGACAAATCCAGCGCCAATTGAACTTCTTCAGTGTTTTTTTCATGAAGAGCTTTGTTAAAAAACGAGATGGCGTCGCTGTATTGTTCTTTTTTTAGCGCTTCAATACCAGATTCCATGTTGGATTTATATTCTTTTGATGTACATCCGAACAGAAACATCATGGCAAAAATCAAAATGTAGAAAAATAAGTTCCGCTGTTTCAAGTTTTTACCGCCTTTTCTAATATTATTGATTTCATGTAAATTATATCCCTCAAAATACGGCTCTTACAAGAAAAAATTTTATTCAAAACGTTACTAAGAAGTGTAATAGGCAAAGCGTTTAAAAGGAATGATATAAAAAGATTGAAATTCAGAAAGGAGAGATGAACGTGTCAAATGACTTTTATTCAGCAGTCAAACATCGACGCACTTATTACGGAATCAGTAAAGAATCAACTGTTTCTGATGAGCGTATTCAAGAAGTGATCAGCCACGCAGTTCTATATACACCATCCGCTTTTAATTCCCAAAGCGCCCGAGTCGTTCTTTTGCTTGGCGAGCATCATAACAAATTGTGGGATATAACGAAAGAAACGTTGCGAAAAATTGTTCCAGCGGATCAATTTGCTTCAACAGATGAAAAAATAAATTCATTCCGAAATGGATACGGTACTGTATTGTTCTTTGAGGATGACCGCGTTGTTCAAGGGTTGCAGGAACAATTCCCATTATATGCGGACAATTTCCCGATTTGGTCACAACAGTCTTCTGGAATGCTGCAATTTGTGATTTGGACTTCGTTGGAAATTGAAGGATTGGGCGCCTCGCTGCAGCACTATAATCCGCTCATCGATGATGAAGTGAAGCAAGAATGGAATATACCAAATGAATGGAAACTAATTGCTCAAATGCCTTTCGGAAAACCGACAGCTGAGCCCGGTGATAAAGAAAAAAAACCAATAGAAGAGCGATTGAAAATATTTAAATAAGATGCTTTTGTTTTCAAATTGTTGTCACCCCTTTTCAAAAAGTAAAGCTGAAAAGGGGTTTTGCATTTGAAACAATTCAAACCGAAAGAGAAAAAACGGCTGTTCTTTTTTTATATTGGAAGGAGTGATATTTTTTCTTTAACACTTATGATGTAAAAATTTTTTCAAACGTTTCCTACTTATTATCAAAAAAGAAAATAAAGGTGAGCGAAACAATTGCTTTTTTCTTCATCTTCCTTCACTATGGTAATGTACGCTAATATAAATATAAAGACAACAATTGCTTCATTTATGGAAAACGCTCTTCAAGTTTCATCCTCATCAAGTGTATATTCTTCCTATTTACAAAGAAAAAATATTACAATAACATGTATTAAGCAGTCTATTTGTATCGCTAAATAATATAGAAAAATTGTTAGAAAGAAGGATTTATATGGGAGAAGAACGAGACCTGGCACAGGAAACCTTCAATAAAGTGCCGCTCATGATTGTGTTAATGTCCGGTGCTTTTGTTGCCATTTTAAACCAAACGTTGCTTGGAACTGCTTTGCCGCATTTAATGATGGATTTCAAAGTTGATGCCAATACAGTTCAATGGCTGCAATCGATTTTTATGCTTGTTAATGGGATTATGATACCGATCACCGCGTTTTTGATTGGTCGTTTTACGACAAGAGGACTGTTTCTTACAGCCATCGGAATTTTTGCTGTTGGAACTGCAATTTGTGCAATTGCTCCCAATTTTTCTGTTTTAATGGCAGGGAGAGTGGCGCAGGCTGCTGGTGCCGGAATTATCATGCCGCTGATGCAGACAATCTTGTTTTTAATTTTTCCCGTTGAAAAAAGAGGAACGGCAATGGGGATGTTTGGACTCGTTATTGCATTTGCGCCGGCAATTGGTCCGACTTTATCCGGTTACCTTGTAGAGCATTTTGCATGGAGAAGCTTGTTTTATGTGCTCTTACCTATTGTAGTCATTGATCTTTTCTTAGCTTTTTTCATCCTAAAAAACGTTACGCGGCAAACTTACCCAAAAATCGATATTTTATCCATCATCCTTTCAACGTTAGGCTTTGGCGGTTTATTGTATGGATTCAGCGCAGCTGGAAGCAGCGGCTGGGGGAGCGGTCAAGTTATTTTATCGCTCTTCATCGGTTTGACCACTCTTACTTGGTTTATAATTAGACAGCTGCAATTGGATGAGCCGATCCTGGAATTCAAAGTATTTAAAAGCAAGACATTTTCGATCACAACTGTTTTAGGCATGATTGTGTTTATGTCTATGATTGGCGGAGCAGTTATTTTGCCGATGTTTATGCAAAATATGCTGGGATTTTCAGCATTTGAGTCCGGACTGGTGCTCTTGCCAGGCGCACTTGTCCAAGGGGTGGCCAACCCGATAACAGGCAGATTATTTGATAAATTCGGTGCCAAATGGCTGGCGATTATTGGATTTTTTACCTTAACGATCACGACGTTTATGCTGTCACACCTCACCTTACATACAACGTTTACATATTTAGCGGCAGTAAATGCTTTCAGGATGGTCGGTGTTGCGATGGTCATGATGCCGGTGACAACCGCTGGTTTAAATCAACTGCCTACATATTTAATTTCACACGGAACTGCGATGAACAACACAATGCGGCAAGTAGCTGGTGCAGTTGGAACAGCTTTGCTTGTGACAGTCATGACAAATACAGCGTTGCCTGAAAAAGGTATTGAAGGAATGATACATGGAGTAAATATATCTTTTGTAGTGGCAGGTATATTCTCTGCGATCGCTCTCATCTTATCGTTTTTTATGAAAAATTCGCATGCGGCAAAAGACGAAAGTCTAAAGGAAAAAGAAAACAAGCAAATTGTGAGCGAAAGCTAATTTTTTCTTGGCAATAGCTAAAAAATAAAGCAGAAGCAGGGTAAGCCCTGCTGCTTTATCGTTTTATGTCTGCTGATTGTTCATTTGATTGCCAGCCGGTTGATAATGATTGATGATCGCTTGAGCAGTATTTTGCTGAAAGACCGGCACTTGATAATAACCTTTTTGGTTCAAATATTGCCAAACTTCATAAGCTTGCTCTGCGCAATTTTTCGCCCCTTGGAGCACGACATTTCTTAATTCCGGATCTGAGCATTCCAATGCAGCATGCATCCTTAATGCTGCTGACGCTTTTAAACATCCTAACATTCCTGACGCAACATCATGGTCGTTCATCTCGTTTATTGAGCTGTTGGGAGCTTCCGGTGTTCCGCCTGAGGTGCCAAAGGAAGGGCTTGCATTTTTCAATGGGCGGTAAGTGCTGAAATTTTGCTGACTGCTCTTGTTTCTTACTATTTGAACGATTGAATTGTATTCATTTGTCATAAAAATGATTTGATTTTGCAAAATGTTTTGCAGCTCTGGATCTTTGCAATGGGGCTGATAAAGTTGAAATTGGTTAATTCCATCAATTGTGTTTGTTAAAACTTCATGTACTTCCATTAATTCATGAGCACCTAATTGATTCATACCTTCAATCCCTCCTAAGTAATTTTTTAACAGTTAGTATTATGTTTGAAATTTTTAATTTTATACAAAAAACCCCTCAGTCTGCGATACTGAGGGAAAACATTTAAGAAATTATTTTTACACGCTCTTTTCCAGAAAAGCTTTTACATACTAACATCTGACTAAATCTATTAGAATAATTTGTACGTGCTTGTATCGTTCCTTGTTCATCCATTGTGAGGATCCATCCTGCAGGCAATTCTCCTTCAAAATATTCAATGAAAGATTGAAGCTTTTCAGTCGATTCAGGGATCGTTACATACCCTTCCGTTAGTTGATACCATAAATCTCTGACAGAACGAAGGGCTTCTTTTAGTTTATATTCTTTTTCCAGTTGTTTGACACTTCGATAGATCATTTGATATTCACTCCCTAATAAAAACTTATAACATTGAAGAGTGAATCACTATGAAAAAAATTTTCCAGTTGAAGGTAAAAAAGCCAGACAATTTGCATCTATAGCCTAGTTGTGCGTGTATCTATTTGCCATCTTCTTGTCATTTGTTGTATACCCAGCCGATGCTTCGAATCCAGCTATTTTTGCATAGATGTCACTGTCCATTTTGTACTGAAGCTTTCTTTTTAATTTTCTAAACCTCTTCAATCTTTTGGGCAGCCATCAACCGAGCGGAAAGTGACTTTCTGGCAAATCAAGCTCTTTGACCGATAATGCAGTGATTTTCTTGTAAACAGGAAATCTTTACAGCGATCAGGACGATTTTGATAAAATAGGTAAGAGAAAAATAAGAAGTTTCTTTATTATTTTAAAAAAAGAAAGGAATTGGGATGAGGATATGAAATGTTTTTCAATTGATTTAGATGGCACACTATTAAATTCGCAGCATGAAATTTCACATGAAAATTTATCAGTTTTACATGAATTGAAAAAGCAAGGACATGAAGTCATTTTAAATACGGGACGTGCATTTCCGGACGTCATCAAGATTAAAGCGGTTGAAGAGCTCCAAGTGCCGATTTTTTGTGTTAATGGGGCTGTATTATATTCCGATAAAAGAGAGCTGATGTATGAAGCAACAATAGATGAAAAAACGTTTAAAGAAATTTTTGCAGCAGTAAATGCTCTGGATGTCGGAATTCTCGTTTACACCAATCAGGGTGGCTTTCCATCCACTTTACCGCCTTTGCATAAGCTGAGCTGGAAAGAGATCGAAGAGATGTTTCGCCAATTTGATTATGACTCTATTTTCAAGCTGGAAAATGTAAAAATCTATAAGCTGATTGGATTAGTGAATCATGATGAAACGGAAAAAATCGATCGAGTGAAGGAAGCTTTAAGCGAAAGAAGCGACCTCTCCATTGCCTCATCATTTCCGAATAATATTGAAATTACCTCCAGCGAAGCACATAAAGGAAAAGCGATTTTACGCTATCAAAAAATGAAGCAGCTGACATTTGAAGAAATTTATGCGTTTGGCGACGGAGGCAACGACATTTCCCAATTCGAGATCGCGACCACATCGGTTGCAATGGGAAATGCTCCAAAGGAAGTGAAAGAAAAAGCCGATTTTGTCACGAAAACGAACGATGAGAACGGCTTTGCCTATGCGGTAAAAGAACTGTTGAAGGCTGTATCAGTTTAAGCAATGCTTCATGCTGCCCGAAAGAATTCATGTAAAGCAGGAAGCCGCTTATTTTACTTATTTATATAAAATATAGAAAACGATTTTTTTTCCATTTTTGGCTTAAGTCAATATATTGTTTGAGCGGGGATAAAGACTCGCAAAAAAGGATTCTAAATTTAGTGAAAGCTTATCAAGATATGTCAGATATTTATTCCTTGTTTTAGCAAATGTAGTGGAATCTGCCTTCTATTTTGACTTGTATTAGAGAAAAGTCCGCATTGGAAAACTAGCTTAATAGTTTTCCTTGCTGGAAGGCAAATTTTTTTGAAAAATATTATCGAAATTTGCAAAAAAATAATGAACGTTTTGGACATATTGCTAAATAATTTGTTACTATATGTTATCATAGAACTGTTAACAAATGATGGGGGAGTGATACATGTGGCGATGCCAAAATATATAACAAACATCGACAAAATTGAACAAATCCCAAAAGAGGAACGGGAAAAGCTGAAGCCGATCACAGAAAAATATGTGTTTCGGGTCAATGATTATTATTTAAGCCTGATCGACTGGAATGATCCAAACGACCCTATCAGAAAATTAGTTATTCCAAATGAAGGAGAAATGCGAGAGTATGGGAGGTGGGACGCATCAGATGAAGATACAAACTATGTCGTTCCTGGCTGCCAGCATAAGTACAAAACAACAGCATTGCTGCTAGTTTCTGAGGTTTGCGGAGCATATTGCCGCTATTGCTTTCGAAAAAGATTATTTAGAAGTGATGTAAAAGAAGCGATGGCAGACGTACAGCCTGGTATTGACTATATTCGCAAAACTCCTGAAATCAACAATGTTCTTCTAACTGGAGGGGATCCTTTAATCCTTGCTACGAAAAAATTGCGCATGATCATTGAAAGCTTACGAGAAATCGAGCATGTAAAAATTATCCGCATCGGCTCCAAAATGCCTGTCTTTAACCCTATGAGAATTTATGAAGATGAATCTTTACTCCAACTCATTAGAGAGTTTTCATCTCCTGAAAAACGAATCTACATTATGGCTCACGTCAACCATCCGAGAGAAATTACGAAAGAAGCAAAAAAAGCTTTTGAAGCGCTCCATGATGCCGGAGCAATAGTGGTCAACCAAACTCCAGTATTAAAAGGAATTAATGACGATCCTGTTGTTTTAGGCGAATTATTAGATAAGTTATCATGGGCGGGAGTAACACCTTATTATTTCTTTGTGAATCGACCTGTTGCTGGCAACAGTGACTTTGTATTAACATTGAAAGAAGTTTACGATATCGTTGAACAAGCAAAAGCAAGAACGTCAGGTCTAGGCAAGCGCGTCCGCCTGTCAATGAGCCATACCTCTGGGAAAATCGAGATTTTAGCTATCGAAAACGGAAAAGCGTATTTGAAATATCACCAATCTAGAGATGGCAATTATGGACAATTTATGGTGCTTGATTGCCCTGATGATGCAACATGGTTTGATGATCTGCCTGGCAACGAAAAGTATTGGAAAAAACCAAAAAAGAAAACAGACCAAGTTGTTTCAGTCAATGAATTGCCAGATCATCCTAAAAAAATAGCACAATAAAAAGTGATGGACAGGGGCTGTCTAATAAGTCGATTTTCCGGCTTATAGACGCCCCTTAATGTTTTAGAGACGTTGATATATCGACGTTTATGATTTTTTGTTTTCGATAGGGATTTGACTTTCTGGATAACCACTTTTAAAAAAATACATTATAAGAAAGGCAATTTATGACGTGAAAAAAATAACGAAAAGAAGGTACAGGTTGTTCTTGTGAATGAAGTGGAGCTGATGAGAATTTTGTTCAATAATAGCATGTATGATGCATTTGTATACAATAGAAGATTTTACCCCTTGGTATGGCCGTTCAGATATTATAGCAAGAGAATTTTTTTGCAAAAATTAGGAAGGCGATAAATTGAAGGGAAGTCTGTGCAGAACAGCACACCGACTCATCAGTTTTAATCGAAAAGAATTGAAAAACGATGAAATTTGCGGTTGTTTTTATTGTTTAAAAATATTTCATCCTTCTAAAATGGTGCGATGATGAAAAGACTGCCATTTGCCCTTTTTACGGCACCGATTCAATGATCGAGCAAGTTCCGGTTATCCTATCACAAAAAGTTTTTGAACCGCATGTGTAAGAAATGGTTTTAGTCTATTAAATTATTTATCATTTGGAATGAATTAGAAAGTTGAGGAAATGAATTTGAAAATCGGAAAAATGGCTCGAATGTACTTTTAGACCGAGTAAGTGTCCTGTAATTTTTTTCTACAAGACTTTTTACATCATTTTAAACACCGTCATCTCAGAAGTAATGGAGATTTCGAAACGGCGCCAAGCGTTTTATATGAATTAACGAACATTTGTAAAACTAAACGGAAGCGATATTGTAAAGACAATAAGACCCTTTTTTTAGCAGCTCCACAAATAAGCGGGGGATGAGTTGTATTTGGAAAAGAAACAGCTTCTCCCATCATCGTTACAAAGAAAATTCCAAAAGATAAAAGCTTTGCTTCTTTGTCATACGTGTATGATTTCTTCAGAACTTTTTTAAAAATAATCTGAATGGATTGCGGCTGCACAAAGGCGCCGGAAGAGAACGGTGCAAATGTCTGTAACCGCCACCCATTATTTAGTAAATCCTGATTATTTCCTCATAATTTTTCTTCAGTTTTCCTGAAAAACACCGAACTCCATTTGTATTCAAGCAGAATCATTCCTCTTTTCATATGTCATCTTATATACGAGAATATTGAAGGGAAAAGTTGCAGTTATAGACGAAATACCGCTTCTTTCAATGAAAAAAGAAGGGTTTTCGGAAAATTTTGCGAATACTGGAAGAGAAATTTTTTTATGAAAGGATGTGCCTGTCTGTATGGAGAAGGAAAACGAAATATTACGGCATTTGCCAAGAGGGAAAAAGTCAATGTCAGATATTTCAGGCTACAGTTATATATCATTGCTGAGAAAAGGAAAAAAAGCTTCTGTTTATCGGGGGATACGCGATCGTGATCATCAATGCGTTTTGCTGAAAGTTTTAACATCACAATCCCCATCGATAATTGATCATGCATCTTTTTTGCACCAATATGACTTCTACTCGCAGCTGAAGATGAAGGAAATTGTGACGCCTATAGAAGTTGAGCAATTGGGGAACACGTATGCACTTGTTTACCGAGATCCTGGGGGAATGTTATTAAAAGAATATATCAAAATTCATCGTCCACGAATTAGCGAATTTCTTCAAATTTCTTTACAACTTGCAGAAAAATTAATCGTCCTTCACGAACAAAACATTTCCATCACTATACTAAGTCCAGCTCACATTTTCATTCATCCTGAAAAACTAGATGTGCAATTTTTTGATATTGGAGGAGCCGAAGAGGATGATGAAATTTACGATATTTATCATTCGCCGGAACAGAGCGCACAAATCAATCCATCCTCCAGCCATCTCAGCGATATTTATTCGCTTGGTGTCATTTTCTATGAACTATTAACTGGCCGTCTGCCTTTTGACGTTGACTCTGATTTTGAATGGATGCATGCTCATATGACAAAAAAGGTCATTCATCCGTCTGAAAGACGTCAAGATGTGCCGAATGTGGTTTCCGACATCGTTTTGAAAATGCTTGCAAAAGCACCTGAAGATCGTTATCAGTCGGTTTTCGGACTGAAAGAAGATATTTTCCATTGCTTAAAGATGCTGGAACAAAACGGAACAGTCCAATCATTTCAGATTGCCCGATACGACTTTTCTTCACAATTTCAAATTACAAGCAAGTTATACGGAAGGGAGAAAGAAATACAAAGCTTAATGGAAGAACTGAAAATGGTTCGATTTGGTTTGACGAAAATGGTGCTTATTTCAGGAAGCGCCGGAACAGGAAAAACAGCGCTTGTGAATGAAATTGAAAAGTTATGCGCAAAAGAAAATGGTTATTTTGTTTCCGCAAAATTTGATCAATTTCAGCGGGATATTCCATATGAACCGTTTATTCGCGGATTTCGTCAGCTGATTAATCAATTATTGGCGGAAAGCAGAGAAGAACTTCAACGTTGGAAAAGAGAGCTTCTTGAACATTTAGGTTCAGGAGCGGCGGTTATCACGGAGGTCATTCCTGAACTGGAACTGTTGATCGGCAAACAAGACGCTGTACCTTTATTGCCTTCTTCCCAATCGAAGCTTCGTTTTCATTGGGCATTCAGGCGTTTTATGCAAACATTTGCGAAAAAAAGCCATCCATTGTTATTCTTTTTAGATGATCTTCAATGGTGTGATACAGCATCGCTAGAATTGCTGCAATCCATACTGAACGATCCAGAGTTTGAAAGTTTGCTCATCATTGGGGCTTATCGCGATGATGAAATGAAAGAAGGACATCCTTTCTTAACGAAATTAAAAGAAATGAAAAGAAGCAAAGAAAATATTAGGGAATTTCCACTCGGCATGCTGAATGTTGATCATATTAACCAAATCATTGCGGAAACGTTGGGATGCAGCCCGGACGATGTTCGCGAGCTTGCCATTGTACTATATGAGAAAACAGCGGGAAACCCATTATTTTTTAAACAGCTTTTCCAAACAATATACGATGAAAAGTTTCTATGGTGCAACTTAAAAAGAGGAAAATGGGAATGGAATCTCAACAAAGTGAAGGAGCAGCCCGAATACGATGAAATGATCGGATTCATTGTCAGCAAAATTGAAAAACTGTCGCCGTTAACCCGAAAACTTATCTTGACAGCTTCCTGTCTTGGACATCGCTTCGATTTTCAGTTTTTGTCTTTTCTTCATGATGGAATCAATACGGAGAAAATGACCGACGCATTGTCCGAAGCAGTCCAGGAAGGGATGATAATCCAGGTTTCAGATCAAGGAAGGTATCAGTTCATTCATGACCGTGTCCAGCAAGCTGCCTATTCATTGCTTGATCAAAGGAAAAAACAAGAAATTCATTATAAAGCAGGTCAATTCCTCTTCAAAAGAACAAGTAAAGAAGAACATGAAAAGTTTTTTGAAATGATCAACCATCTTAACTTGGGCCGGAGGTTCATTCAACATCCCGAAAGAAAAGCAGATTTGGCTGAGCTCAATTGGTCGGCGGGTGAAAAAGCTAAAAACGCAGCGTTATTTGATCAAGCATTGAATTATTTTCAAACAGGGATTGAATTGCTACCCGAAAATTATTGGGAATCCTGTTATGAATTAAGTTACAAGCTTTTTTTAGGCAAAGGGGAAAGCGAATATTTAAATGGACTTTTTCGGGATTCGGAAAGGACATTTAACGAAATGTTAACATATGCCAAAACAAAGGAAGATCAATTAAAAGTCTACAATATGAAATCTTTGCTGTTTTCTCATCAACAGCAGTTTGAAAAAGCGGTTGAGGCAGGGTTAAAAGGCCTTCGATTGTTCGGATGGAAGCTCCCGCAGCATCCGGGCAAGTTTAAAGTGCTGCTCGAGATGATTTTAACAAAAACAGCGCTTAGAGGACGTTCGGCTGCTGATCTCACCGCTTTGCCGACGATGACAGATAGGAACAAACGTTTACTAATGGAGATTTTAATTAATTTGAACAGAGCCAGCTACCAGTATGATCAATATCTAGTCAGCATTCTCATGCTTCGGGCGCTCCGGCTTACATTACGACATGGAATGACTGATGTGTCCGCTCTTGCTTACAACAATTATGCATTATTTTTAAGCGCCGGGTTTCAAGATTATGAGGGAAGCTTTCAATTTGGACAGCTTGCTTTACACACAGCTACCCGATTTCAATCAAAACACCTAATGGGGCGGGTCGATTTCGTTTTTGGCACATTTGTGAACCACTGGAAAAAAACGATGGAGGACAATCTTTTTTATATTAAACGTTCACAAAAACATTGCGTTGAATCCGGCAACCTTCATCTGGCCGGGGAATCGAGCTCATTTCTGATCATTACAATGTTGATTAAGGGGGAACCGCTCAATCAGTTGTTAGTAGAAATTGAGAAGCAGCTAGAGTTTGTCTTGCAAATTAAATTGGAACATTCCATTAAGTTTTTAAAAGCGGTGAAATCTTGGCTGCAATGTCTCGTTCATCTTAATGCGAAATTTACTATGTATGAAGAAAGAGAAAATCTAGATGAATCATCGGTTATCGTTTATGATACCATTCAATTGAAAATCGCATTTTTGTTAAAAGAAGATGAGCTGGCATATCAACTGGCGGTCCGTCTTGAAAAACTTGTCAAAAAATCACTGTTGCTCATCATTTCGCCTGAATTTTACTTTTATCATAGTTTATTGTTAATCAGGCGTTGCGAACAGAAAGACAGGAAAAACATGAAAATAGTTAAAAAACAGCTGAAACGGGCTTTGAATCAATTTAAAAAATGGTCTGAGCATTGCCCTGACAATTTTCGACATAAACAGCAATTACTTTTGGCGGAATGGGACAGATTGCAAAAAAAAGAGACAGAAGCCATGAAATGGTATGATGAGGCAATTCATTCCGCAAAAACTTCTTCTGACATTCAGATTGAAGCACTCGCTAATGAATTGGCAGGGGACTTCTATGCCAAAAAAGGCATGCATCGCATTGCGCAAACATACTTACGTGAAGCGCATCGATGTTATCGGCTGTGGGGGGCGCACAACAAAGCGGAACAGCTGCAGCACGATTATCCTGAATTTACTTTGATTGAGGAAACAAATCAAACAAAAAACGATCATAAAAGCATGATAACGTGGGAAGGGACCAAACGAACAAAAGGTGAGGAACGGGGCTTGTCCGCCATCATTCAAGCAGCAGCCTCTTTGTCTGAGGACATGAACTTAGAGCAATTGCTCGGGAAATTATTAATGCTCATTGCCAGATTTAAAGGGGCTGAAAAGGTATGCTTCATCAGGCCAAATGGAAAAGAAACCGTTTTTTCGATTGAAAAAGTCATTTCCACACATGGCGAAACAAACGAAATGGATCAAAACGTTGGCGAAAACATTCCGATTTCTGTTATCCAGTATGTGCACCGTATAAAAGAAACGATAAAGCTCCAGGATGCAGTAAATGATTTTACTTTTTCAAAAGATCACTATATTCAAAAAAACAAAGTCAGGTCAGTGTTATGTTTTCCTGTCGTCCAACAAAAAACGGTCAAGGGGATCTTTTATTTAGAAAATAATCAGTTAAAAAACGCCTTTGAATCCGAGAATATGGAAGTGTTGACAACCATCGCATCACAGGCTGTCTATGTACTTGAACTGCTGTATTCATTTGGAAAAGAAACAAAAATCGCAGTCGAGAAAAAAGCAGAGACGATCAAGAATGAGTTGGTTGATCCGTTGACAGAACGCGAATTGGAAGTGTTAAACCTTGTTTCAATCGGCTTAACGAATAAAGAAATTGCAGAAAGACTTGGTTTGGCTGTCGGAACGGTAAAAGTCCACTTAAACAATATTTTCAGCAAATTGCAAGTAAATCGCAGAACAAAAGCAGTGGTCCAAGCAAAGGAGTTAAACTTGTTGTAAGGGGCTTGTCTAAAAAGTCCATAAAAACAGAGCGAATGGAGAAAACAATGAGTTTTTCCATTCGCTCTGTTTCCTTATTTTTGAAATTGGTTTGGGAATTTGCGGCCCATTTCAGTATGTTGTGGGCCATTGCCACAATCCCGAATTCTGTTCGGACTTTATGAAGCCCCCGTAACAGAAATCGAGTGAAACGCAAATTGCCCTTGATGTTACCGAACACACTTTCGACATCCACTTTACGCTTCGCATAAAGAGCTGCCTTTTGTTCGTCACCAAGAGCTGCTTTGGCTTTCGCTTTCATTTCTTCATAAATCGTGTTCCAATATACTCGACGATTTCCTTTGGCTTTCGTACACCCATTCTTCAACGGGCAATCCGTACAATCTTCACACTCGTACACTTTCAAATCTTGTATGTATCCAGATGCATTTTTTCTTTTTTGATAATACTTGAATACGACTTTCCGATTGTTCGGACAGATAAAGCAATCGTCTTCTTCGATGTATTTCCAGTTTTGTACTTTTGATAAATCCTTTTTAAACTTTTTACTTTGTTCCTTCAAATAGGTTTGGTATGGGGCTAATAATTCAAAACGAGGTTCTTTTTCTTCGCCAATCGCATATAAATAGTTTTCTTCACTCGCATATCCTGCATCGGCAATGACATACTTGAGTTTCTTTTCCTTCGGCATCGATTCCAATAACTTTTCCATAAATGGTTGGAAACAGCGAGTATCTCCTGGATTTTGATAAATTTCAAATCCCACGATAAATTGATGTTGTGTGGCGAGTTGAACATTATAACCCGCCTTGAGTTGGCCGTTTTTCATATGGTCCTCTTTCATTCGCATAAAAGTGGCCTCATGGTCGGTTTTCGAGTAGCTATTTCGTTCACCTAGAATCTGTTTTTGTACTTTGTATTTTCGTAATCGTGGAAGATAATCCGTTTGAATCGTTTTCAGTTGTTTGGTGAGTTGGGATTTTTTAGAGCGAAGTTCTTTTTTTCTTTCTTTGTCTTCTTCCTGTTTATAATCTTTTTCCAAAGCTTCTATTCTCTCAGAAAGTTGTGCCGATGATTTTTCTAATTCTTCTTCTAATTGTTCTTCTTTTAATTCCTCCAAGGCGATTTGGTGCGCTTCTTGTAGAAACGATTGAATTTTGGCTCGTAGTTTCTGATCATATTTTTCTACGGATTTTCGCCATACAAACGTATATTTGTTGGCATTCGCTTCTATTTTCGTACCATCCACAAAAATATGGTCGAGGTCGATAAGTCCTTGTTCTACTAGTTGAAGGACAAATTGTTCAAATACAGAATCCATCATGTTTGACATACGAACACTACGAAAATCATTTATTGTGCGATGGTCAGGGGTTTGCAATCCCGCCAACCACATCATCGGAAGATTTTCTTTCACCATTTGCGCTATTTTCCGACTTGAATAAACATTTTGAGTGTACGCATCATTAGCATTGCATAAATATAGTTAGAATTTTCTGTTAATTAATTTTTGTGAATTTGTGCCAAAAAGACAAAACCTAAAGAAAGGTGGCACTGCCCATTTGGTAAATATATACAGTTAAACCAGAGCGACAACGACAAAAGGGAGATTATGGACTGGCTCGCCCATCAAATTTTCGCAACCAAACATAAGCTGGTTTCCACAGAGCTCTCTTTAACCAACGAGTAATTCGAAGTAGGGATTTCTTACTTTTCATCTCCAATTGAATGAGAACATGTAAGCAATACGTGATCAGGGCTAAGAAAATTTGATTTTGAATAGCTGTTTCACTCATTCCATAAAAGTGCTTAATTTCTACGTGTTGCTTGAGCCATTTGAAAAAGAGTTCAATAGCCCAGCGAGATCGGTAAATATCACTTATCTCTTCTGGTTTTAAATCAAATCGGTTGGTGATGAAACGAAGTAAGTTCCCTTTTGTGTCCATAACTTCTAGTAGACGAAAGACATTTTCAGTACGATTTTGTGTGGTACCAATGTAGACCATTTTATCGGATAGAACGTGACAATCATCAGGAAGTGAAAATGTATAGACTTCACGAATGACTGCGTTTTTCTTCAGTCTTGAAACGAAGAAATAGCCATCATCTGTCATCCGATCAAAACGTTCATAGTCCACATAACCGCGGTCAAACACATACATGGCTTCTTGATCATCCACTAGGACTTCGAGTTGATTTCGGTCATGTTCTTTTGCTGTCGTAATCACTGCTTTTTCAGGATAGACGGTGTCTTTATCCATGAAAACGAGCCGTAAGTGTAGCTTTACACCAGCTTTTGTTTTACGGAATTTTGCCCATTTATAATGGGTCAAATTCAACGGGAGTGTACTTGAATCAATGATTTTCAGTGGCATATTCTTTCCGTTTTGATAATGGTACCGTTGAATTTTCCAAACAAGATCCAAGAACAAATTTGCAAGAATTAGTGGGTTGATCTGATTGTTTTTTCGGGATAGCTGAGAGGCACTTATCGATTCAAATCCGAGTGCTTTTTGAAGATCTTCGTCTACAAGTGCATCACTCATTTCCTCTAAGCTCTTAAATTCGAGCAGCTGGGCTACCAATAAAAGTTTAATATAGGCTTCTGTTGTCAGCTTTTTTGTGTAATAGTCCTGTTTCAATTCTTTGACTTGTTCGCTAAGTTTTTGAATATTTATGGGTGAAACCCATTTACCAAATGATGAAATTAGTGTATTCTTGTCCATAACAGTTATCCTTTACGATTGGATTTGGACAGGAACCACCTGTACTTCCATTGTAAAGGATTTTTTTGTTTCGAAATCAATAAAAAATTGAACATTCTTAGTATTTTGAATCATCAGATTTAATTACTGCAATGCTAGTGTGTACGCATATAAAATCACTTTCAATAACATTTTAGGGTGATAGGGTGCACGACCCCCACCAACATAATGAGTATACAACACTTCATCCGGAATCGATTCCACCATTTCATCCACTAAACGGGCGACATGATTTTCAGGAATATACATTTCGATATCTAAAATGCTCATGACTTGACGATTGCAATAAGGTTGGAAAACTAGTTTTTTGCGTTTCTTATTCTTTTGAACCTCTATTTTTTGAATACCCTCTAGAGTCATTTCTAATTGCGTGTTATAATTTTCTTGAATAGTCATTTGATTATTCATAAGAAATCGTCCTTTCTGTAGAATGTTTTTTGGTCAATTTCATTCTATAAAAAAGGACGATTTTTTTGTACCCTAAAAACAGAAAAAAGGGCTGAGCCCAAGGTCGATTCAATCGACTTTTCGGACAGCCCCTTTCTTACCTCTAGTCAAGTATTTTTTATTAAATAATTTGGTTAATATAGATTTTATTTTGGAAGGAAGGGGGACCCCTTCCTTCCAAAATAAATTTTCGCATGACAAATAGACCTCACGATTTCCATTTTTTTCGTCAGGTCTTTGTGATATAATCTTACTTACGATTACTGATGCATTGTTGCCTTTTCGTAATCGTATTTCAGATTATGTGTGATAAGGTGATAAGCCGATTTCAAGAACTTATTCACGCATGCTATGGACGCAACTTTATGAGGTTTCCTCTGGGGTTGCGTTTTTAATTTATCATAATAATCTACAATATGATTTTGTGTGTTTTTCCGTAGTTGGATCATGGTCTGGATCATGTAAAATAGAATCTTTCTAAGTTTGTTATTTCCTCTTTTATTAATCTTGTCTTTATAAAAGGTATTCCCAGATTGATATCTCATAATATCAATACCGACGTAAGCATTCAGTTGTTTATGGTTTTTGAATCGTCGAATATCTCCTAATTCTCCAATTAAACGAACTGCAGTCGTTTCTCCGATTCCTGGAAATGAAATTAAAATCTGATACTCTTGTTTATCTTTCGATAATTTAACCATCTTTTGGACAAGTTGATCTCTTTTCTCCTTCAAGTCTGCAATCCGTTTGACATAATCCCGCACTTGTTCACAGCGAATATCATCTTTTGAAATTGCTGGATACGCTTCTTTTGCTGCTTCGATTAAAGCGATCCCTTTTTCTTCAGCACGTGCCAATGATAAGTTTTTTCTTGTGTTGGCTTTTAAACGATTACGAATCACTGTTTTTGAACAAACTAACACATGATCCGGATGAGGGTATAATTGAACGACATTCAAAAATAAAGCAGAACGTTTACTGAATAGCTTTTCTAACTCGGGAAAACTCAATTGTAGAATCGCATGTAAACGACTATATAAATGCGTCATTTCACTACTTAACTGTAGATGAGCAAATTCACTAACATAAATTTACATCCGAACAAAAAAGGAGACATGAACCCGATTCCTTGATTAGAATAGATGTGTCACCAAACCATTCTCAAGGAGGTTCATGTCTCATGAATAGACTACCACATCACCAAGGAATCGACAAGTTTTTCGCAATGTTGGGGCTGGCCCTTTATTTCTCTAAGCCGGTCATGAAGCATCTCGTTCATATTATCGATGCGCTGACAACGAAAGGATTTGTGGGAACCTTGACCGATCTGCATCATGAGAGCTTTCATCCCAACCATCGAACGACACTGAGCCATTTTTTCACGAAAAGCCCTTGGGATGAAGAAATCTTGCTTCGCAAACTCCAGCAGTGGATGCTTCGTCATGTGGAACGAACGGCCAAGCGAAAGAATCACCCCATTTTTGTTTCGATCGATGATACGATCTGCCGAAAAACGAAGCCTTCGTCACAGGCGAAACACGCTATTGAAGGGTGTAATTGGCATTATTCTCACGCGGACAAAAAGTCGATTTGGGGACACTCTCTCGTCTGGCTCATGGTTCATACGATGACGCAAGCCTTTCCCTTTGCGTTTCGCCTCTACGACAAGGCGGATGGGAAAAGCAAGGGTCAATGGGCCATCGAGATGCTTTCTTCTTTGGATGTGCACGGTTCTGTTTATGTGCTGATGGATTCTTGGTACCCATCGAAAACACTCGTGGAAGCCTGCCTGAAAAAAGGATTCCACGTCATTGCGATGCTCAAGACGAATCGGGTTCTTTATCCAAAAGGCATCGCCATCCAAGCCAAACAGTTTGCCCGCTATATCGAACCGAACGACACCCATCTCGTCACGGTGGGAGAAGAGCGTTATCGCGTGTATCGCTACGAGGGAGCGCTGAAAGGTCTCGATGATGCCGTTGTGTTGTTGGCTTGGAAAGCCGATCAGCCGATGACACCTGAACATCTTCACTGCGTCTTGAGCACCGACCGGGAGCTAAGCGATGAAGAGATCTTGCGCTACTATGCCCAGCGTTGGTCGATCGAATGCTTTTTTCGACAAGCGAAAGACCAGCTGAAGCTCGATGGGTACCGCGTTCGTCAACGTCGGGCGGTGAAACGGTATTGGATCTTGGTGCAACTCGCTTATGTGTACAGTATGGTCGAATCCAACAGCGATTTCTCTACCGGGCTTGACTTCCTTCGAAAGAAGAAAGGACATAGCCTCGTGGAGTTTATTTACGATGCAGCGAAACAAGATATTCCCATTGATGTCGTTAAAAAACAGCTTCATGTGGCATAAGGGGTACTCCGTTTGTCTCTTTTTACATGGTAATTATTGTAATGAAAATTGCTCAACTACAGTACTTAATTCATCATAATATCTCGTCATTGCACGCATTTGTTTATAATATTCCCCTTCTTGATAAGTTTGTTCACGTTCAACTCTAAAGTGAGTTTTCGCAAGTTCATGAGCGTCGCTTTTATCTGTTTTTTGTCTCCTCATTGAAGCCATTTGAATATTCGCTTCGAGTGGGTTAACTCGATAATACATATAACCTTGATCACCTAAGAATCGTTCTAGTGGTTTTGAATATACGCCTGTTGCTTCAAAGACAATATCAGGTGCCTGTGCATCTTTTTGTGTTAAAGATATAAGGGTTTCGTTTAATTTCTCGAAAGAGTAGCGGTTATGGGTTATTTCACCCTCATATTCGCATTGACGATAACGGTCATAAATGACCATTGTACTTTTCCCCATACTGACATCAAATGCCACTACGTGTTTCATATTTTCTGCCTCTCCTTTTTAGCCAAACATAGAAGTTCTTCACATTGCCTTATTGATTCCATTTTCTTATACACGGTCTCTTCGGACCCAACATACTAAACTGATTCAAATAAGGATGTGAAGTTGGTCTGTTTTTAATACGGACTCTATTTGGTCCCAGGGGATGTTCGACCTTCCTTCACTTCTACTATAAAAAAATAGTAGCACAAACCTTGGCCTAGGTCTGTACTACTAATGTTAGTATGTTTTTTTGCGAAATTTGCCCATCTATAACTTTTGATATATGACAATTTCAAGAAATCAATGTATTGTGTTTTCAGTGACAGATGGAAAGGAGGATGGAAACATGAACAATAAAGAATTGGAAGAACAACAAATATTGGATATAGAATGGGTTGAGCTTATATTAGAAGCTAAAAAACTCGGATTAACAGCTGATGAAATTCTTCATTTTTTACATAACAGTGAATTTTATAAATATTGGATGAAAAAAGATATATCTACAAAATAATTAAAATAAACTAGAGTATGCATCCATGAATATTTTTAACTGTCAATTTAAATCACTACTTTCAACAAGATGATAATACAGAACGTATTATTCTAATAAATGAAATTACATAAAGCATATGACTAAAAGCCAAGAAATGGTGGTACTGTTCATTTAGTAAATAGTTATGTACGTTTTGATCGAATGACAGGAGATGGATCGTGAAAAATGCCTAATATGCACTTATTCACACGTAAATACGAGTGACTTCATGAATTTGAAAATTGTTCAATTGTTTGGGCTGGCTATTACAAATGCAATGGACAACCCCATTTACGCTATAATCCCTTTTATAAAGAAATAAAAAGGGCCTTATGTGAGACAAAGGGAACAAACTCAAAGTCTAGGCAGAAGGAGTGTTCAGTTATATTAAAGGCATCGGTGCTTCAGCCGTTTTTCGCTAAGATTCTGGAAAAAGCGATATTGTGTTTTATCTAAAACGGCAAGGCTCACAACTTCCTAAAGATGGAAGGGAAATGCTCCTATTACTGTAAAAAACCACAGAAATTCATTGAAGAGTTCTGTGGTTTCATATTTTTTAAGGAGCTTTTAAAAAGAACCCGTTAACTAACGGCATTATGTCGAGTAGACATGAAATGGAGAATACTTCAAGTTTTCATTCAAACTCAATGTCCGGCCTTTTCCTCGTTGCAAAAGTCTCTTCAGAAAATATCCACAAAGTTCCGCAAATGCCGTTATCATCACAATTTGCTTTTCGTCTCTTGCTTGTTGGCCCATCCTTTGCAAAATACCTTGTTACAAGATGTGTTTTGTTAAAAAACATTTTCCCAAAATTTGAATGTCCGTCAGCAATTACGAATATGATAGAAAACGATATATGACATTTATCATATTTTGAATATGACATATATGACTACACAGATCGATTTCCCTCATTTATGATTAGAAATATCAAATAAAGAAGGGAATCGAAACATGATGAAACAAATGCAAAAAAAATTAAGAAGGCAAATGGCTCCTTATGAAAAACCTAACACGCTGAATAGTGTTTGGCAGTTGATCAATACGACTGTGCCGTTTTTTCTGTTATGGTTTTTAGCTTATCAAAGCTTATCCATTTCTTATGTTCTTACTTTCGCTATTTGCATGATCGCAGCTGGATTTTTAGTTCGACTTTTCATCATTTTCCATGATTGCTGTCACTATTCCTTTTTTAAAAACCGCCTTGCCAATAAAATTTTTGGAACAATAGCTGGTATTTTAACGTTGTTTCCGTACAGCAAATGGCAGCACAACCATTCAGTCCACCACGCAACCAGCTCAAATTTAGATAAGCGCGGAACAGGGGATATATGGGTTTTGACAGTTGATGAATATTTGTCAGCACCGCCTTTAACTAAATTCGCCTACAGGGTGTATCGAAATCCGTTCGTGATGTTTGGGCTAGGACCGATTTACGTTTTCCTTATTAAAAATCGGTTTAACAGAAAAAATGCGAGGTTAAAGGAACGCATCAACACATATATAACAAACATATCAATCGTTGCCTTAGTTGGACTGCTTGGTTGGACGATCGGATGGGGGCCGTTTCTTATCGTTCAAGGCACAATCTTTTTCATTTCAGGCACTTTAGGCATTTGGCTTTTTTACGTACAGCACACATTTGAAGATTCTTATTTTGAAGAAGATGAAAACTGGGAGTATGTGAAGGCAGCTGTTGAAGGGAGTTCATTCTATAAGCTTCCGAAACCGCTGCAATGGTTTACCGGAAACATCGGATTTCACCATGTGCATCATTTGAGCCCAAGGATACCCAATTATAAGCTGGAAGAGGCACACAATCAAACGTATCTTTTACAGAATGTACCAACCATCACTCTAGCGACAAGCTTAAAATCACTCCGATTCCGCTTATGGGATGAGCAAGCGAAAAAGTTTGTCGGGTTTAAAGACTTATCGAAAAAGAAGGAAAAAAAGCCGAAAGTCCATATTGAACCTGAATTGTAAAATCTTTAGAGAATAGCGGCAAAGTTTTGAAGACGCAGTGTACCTTTTTATGATAAGATAACATGTAAAACAAATTTATTTAAGAGGATTTGACCATGACAAAAAAGTATATGATCTTAGAGAAATTCTCGGGAATTTCTCCTTATATATGGAGCGTTTTTAGCATTTTGCCGTTTTATTTTATTTTTCAATCTTCCTCCACTAAGGAAATCATTGCAGGGATCGTGCTGACAATTATCTTTTTCTTTGTATATCGTTTAGCTTTTATTTCCAAAAAGTGGCCTGTCTACTTGTGGACATCAATTTTAATTGGGATTTCCATCGCGATGACGATTCTTTTTCAATTTATCTATTTTGCCTTTTATATCGCTTATTATAACGGCCATATCAAAAACCGAATTGCTTTTTTAACATTGTACATCATTCACTTAGCGGCAACGACCATCTCAATCAACTATAACGTGGTTCTGCAGGAAAAGTTATTTTTAAAGCAATTGCCATTCGTCATCATTATTTGGATTAGCGTCATCCTTCTCCCATTCAATATTTACAATCGAAAAAAGCAAGGGCAGCTTGAAGAACAGCTCGAAGACGCCAACAAAAGAATTTCCGAGCTCGTTAAACAGGAGGAGCGTCAACGAATTGCTCGAGATCTTCATGATGCGTTAGGCCAAAAGCTGTCCCTCATCGGTCTAAAAAGTGATTTGGCAAGGAAATTAATTTACAAAGACCCTGAACAAGCCCGGAGCGAATTGAAAGACGTTCAGCAAACTGCCAGAACTGCATTGAATGAAGTAAGGAAAATAGTTTCGCAAATGCGCGGGGTTCGATTGAAAGAGGAAATCATACATATAAAACAACTACTCCAAGCAGCTGAAATCATGTTAGTCAGTAATGAAGAAGAATTCACACTATCAAACGTATCCCCGTTTATTGAGAACATTTTAAGTATGTGTTTGAAAGAAGCAGTAACAAATGTCGTCAAGCATAGCAAAGCTTTCACTTGCCGGATTGCCATTCAGCAATCTTGGAACGAAATATGTATGACGGTGCAAGACGACGGAATTGGCATTAAGGAGGAACGGGATCTTGCAAAAGGAAATGGACTGATCGGAATAAAAGAACGTTTGGAGTTTGTAAACGGCAGTCTGGATATTTATTCGGAAAAAGGGACTACATTAATCATGAAAATACCGAATGTAGTAAAGCAGACCGTTAAGGAGGGACTGAAATCATGATTCGAATTGTCATAGCTGAAGACCAGCGTATGATGCTCGGCGCCTTAGGAACATTGCTCAATCTGGAAGAGGATATGGAAGTGGTGGGGCAGGCGACTAACGGAGAAGAAGCTGTTTCTCTTGTGAAGCAATATCAGCCTGATGTTTGCATCATGGATATCGAAATGCCCAAAAAAAGTGGACTTGAGGCAGCTGAAGAGCTGAAAGATCTGGAATGTAAAGTGATCATTTTAACAACGTTTGCCCGTACTGGTTATTTCCAACGGGCTTTAAAAGCTCGTGTCAGCGGCTATTTATTGAAAGACAGCCCCAGCGAGGAGCTGGCAAGTTCGATCCGCAGCATCATGGCAGGCCGGCGAATCTATGCACCCGAGCTGATGGATGATGTTTACAGTGAAGAAAATCCTCTCACGGAACGGGAAAAAGAAATATTAGAACTTGTAGCCGATGGGAAAAACACAAAAAAAATCGCGGACGAACTGAAACTAAAAACCGGAACGGTCCGAAACTATATTTCAACGATTTTGGATAAGCTTGAGGTAACGAACCGGATCGAAGCGATTAAACAATCTAAAGAAAGGGGATGGTTTAAATAGTGATGTTAGACTAAAAAGTAGACACAGATTATTATAGTAATAATAGACTGAAAAATGAAGTGTCTACATGACAAAAAAACAAAGGCGGTACGAGGAAGACTTTAAGCGTCAACTATAGACATAAGAAAAATTGTTTTTTCGCAACTAAATCAAAACATGATAAGAGACGGAACCGAAATCTTGCAAGCGAACAAAATGAACAGTTATTAATACCTTTCCCAAAAACACGATAAGTTCCTCAATATATTTCGTGGAACGATGAGATTCAGGTTCCGCCTGCCAATAAATTCACGTATCATATTCATTCTGGTTAAGCCGATAACGGCACCCTGTTTGTTTGAATTTATATTTTTCTAGAAAAAATGATTATTATATGATTCTCGTTATACCATTTATGAGTTTTCAAGCATCGCGGGCCAAACAATCGCTTTGTGAGAGCCTGTGTGCGTCATGCTTCTCGGTATACGAATTATAGAAAGAATTGTTTTTCATAGATAAGTTTATTTCTTAAGTTCTGATATGCGCTTACTTTTTTACTGAACATAATCAAACATTGTACTAGTAAAGCCGCCAAAACTAGACAACTGGCAGCAAACGGAAGGGAGGAAGGCGCCAATCCTGCACGCAATACAATCCCTCCAAGAGAAGAACCTACTGCACTTCCTAAATAATTAGCGGAACTGTTTAAAGCTACAACAGCAGCGTCATGCTCAGGCTGGTAACGAAGCCGTTCATGTTGTTGCGGGGCTTGCGAAGCCCAGCCCATCGCCCCCCATAGAACAAAAGGTAAAAAGGATCGCATCGGGAAAGAGAGTGCAAATGGTATGCAGATCATAGCTAAAGCCATTATGGCTATAATTCCGGCCATAAGCATTTTCGGTCGTGCCGTCCGGTCAATGAAATATCCAACGGAAAAGCTCCCGATAACGCCCCCAATGCCCCATGCCCACCAATAAGGTGCAAGCGTGAGGGTGTCTTTTAAGTTATCCAAAATGGTTGAAATATTAGTATAGAGTCCCAAACTGGAAATGATTGTTAAAAAAGTTGCGCTGATGATTGCAGCAACTCGTCCGTTCGCCATCATGGCAAAACGTTGCTGCATCGATGGCGGTGCCAAAGCAGGAAAGTTTGGAAACGAGATAATCCCTATCATAGCGACAAAACCTAATTCTCCTATTTATAAAAAGGGATAAGCTTGAATTCTATTACGAATATGTAAAATCGGTGTCTTCTTCATTGATCGTTTCAATTTTCCGACCTTCCTAATCTCGTTCGAATCATACGTTTATTTTAAGCAAACATCTTCAGTCCCTTTATCGTTTATAATAGAACAATACGGCGAACTGGAGGAAGTAATTGCATCTAAAAATAAAAAGCGTTGACTTTTAGAGCAATGTTTTGTAATATTGAGACCATAAATACCCATACATGTATATGTAAAATGATTAGTTTAAACCAAATTTACAACATTCGATAGGAGGAAGAAGGGAATATGACGGTAAAAACTATCACGGTAAAAGAAATTGCAAACAAAATCATTCGCGGGGAAGACTTGTTTATAGTCGATGTACGCAATCAAGAGGAGTATGCTGATTGGAGAATTGAAGGAAAGAACGTACAAGTTGTAAATATTCCTTATTTTGAAGTTCTTGACGGTGTGGATCCATTTCTTGAGCAATTGCCTAAAGAGAAAGAAAACGAAATTTATGTGGTCTGTGCCAAAGGAGCATTCCTGTTAGAAAGGTTTTCGGGGACTTGAAAGAAAAAAGTCCTCTTAGTATGATGCAGGGGTGTCAACAAACACCTAACATCAGACCAAGGAGGACTATACAATGAATTGTACACAAAATCGCAAAATTGAACAAGTCACCGACCAAACGTTAGTGATTGGAATGGACATTGCCAAACAAAAACATTATGCGTCAATGGTTGACGCACGAGGTCGGGTGCTGAAGAAGCCGTTTCCTGTGATTCAATCGAGATCCGGATTTGAACAGTTCTATGCGTCGATACAAGAAGCGATGAAGGAATTTGGCAAAACCGAAGTCATCGTCGGAATCGAGCCGACCGGACATTACTGGTTGAACCTCGCCTACTTCCTCGAGGAAAAAGGGATCCCGTTGGTGATGGTCAACCCGATGCATGTCAAACGGTCAAAAGAGCTCGACGACAACTTGCCAACGAAGCATGATGCCAAAGATGCTCTTGTCATTGCGAAACTGGTTAAAGACGGACGCTTTAGCTATCCACGTATTCTCCATGAGGTGGAGGCGGAATTGCGGGCAGGAAGTACGTTTCGAGAGTCGTTGACAAAAGAGTTGAATGCCGTCCAAAATCAAATGATTCGTTGGCTCGATCGTTATTTTCCTGAGTTTGTGCAGGTGTTTCCGTCGTTTGGCAAAATGGCATTGGTGGTGTTAGAGAAAACGCCATTTCCGATGGACATTGCGAATCAGACGGTAGAGGGGCTAATGGAGCGTTATCGGCAAAGCGAGAGGCTAAAATGCCCACAGAAGCCGAAAGTGCAAAAGCTGTTAGAGGTGGCCCGCCATTCGATTGGGATAACGGAAGGACAACAGATGGCCCGTATCGAAATCGCCACGCTTGTCCGCCGATATCGCCAATTGGAACAAGAGATCGCAACCCTCACAGAAGAGTTGACGGCACTTGCTCAAACAACCGCCGAATACGAATGGCTCCAAACGATCCCAGGGCTAGGAGATGCGACGATCATTGAACTGTTATCGGAAATCGGAAGCTTTGCCCAGTATCAAGATCCGAGGCAACTCATCAAATTAGCGGGCTTGACACTGAAGGAGAACTCGTCAGGGCAACACAAGGGGCAAAAACGAATCTCGAAGCGAGGACGAAAACGGCTACGCGCCCTTTTATTTCGGGTGATGATGCCATTGATTCGCCATAATGAGGCTTTCCGTCAGTTGCACGAGTACTATACGACACGCCCAATCAACCCGTTACGTAAGAAGCAATCGATCGTCGTGTTATGTGGCAAGCTATTGAAAGTACTATACGCGGTTTGTGTGAAACAGCAAGCATTTGATGGGGAACGAATGATTCAAGATATCTTTTCCCAATTCCAAGCGCAGGCAGCCTAGAGTCGCCACCTTTCGCAAAAAGAACTGTCTGAACAACCAGATGACACGGAGAAGCTGGCACGATTTCATCCATTCGACCTAGAGTCCCTTAAGGAGCTTAGCCGGCCTCTGCCTGGTGAAGAGACCGAACGAAGGAATGTTGGCACAAGGATGCCCAGAGACATGGGAGGGTTCGTCCTCATCAGTTGTGCAGAGATCCAAGGTGCGTCGCATACACATCCCCCCACTGGAGTAAAAAATACAAAAATATCCAGTGGCCCCGAAGCGCACCCATGGACTGTTAGATATCAACAAAAATTCAAAAGTATGTGATGAGTTTTGTCGAAAAATATTTTTTTGGCATCCCTAAGATGCCAAGAAACCTTGATATATCAACATTTCTAGAGGGAGGAAAAATATACTCGTTATCCAGTTATTGATGGCGATAAAGATCACGTTCTTGGACTTATTAATGTGAAAGAAGTGTTTACCGATCTTGTGACAAATCCATCCGAAGAAAAACAAATGAAAGATTATATCCGCCCAATCATTCAAGTGATTGAATCAATCGCGATCCATGATTTGCTTGTGAAAATGCAGAAAGAACGCATCCACATGGCCATTTTAGTCGATGAATATGGCGGTACGTCGGGACTTGTTACTGTCGAGGATATTTTAGAAGAAATTGTTGGAGAAATTCAAGATGAATTTGATGTAGATGAAATTCCGTTGATCCAAAAAATTGATGAAACACGTACGATTATCGACGGGAAAGTGCTGATTAGCGAAGTGAACGATTTGTTTGGCCTTTCCATTGATGATGAGGATGTCGATACGATTGGAGGATGGATTTTAACGAAGCATTATGATATTAAAGTAGGCGATAGCGTCGAAATCGACAATTACTTGTTTACGGTGAAGGAGATGGATGGTCACCACGTGAAGACGCTAGAAGTCGTGAAGCAGGAAAAAGAAGAGAGAGAAGCAGATAATGAACTCGGTGAAAAAGAGGAATTGCATTTATGAGGCAGACGTTTATAGGACGTCTGCCTTTTATGGTGGATCCATGTAAAACCGAGCGATATCAACAGGAAAATCATCAACGTGAGCGATGCATGAAATCATTTCGTTCGTAAAAGGATGCAAAAATGATAGTTTAACGGCGTGAAGTGCTTGTCGATGAAATGTGTCTTTTCCGCCATAAAGAACATCTCCGACTAACGGATGACCGATGTAACTCATATGGACGCGGATTTGATGAGTGCGCCCGGTATCGAGGGAAAGCTCTACGAGCGATGTTTGTTCATCGGGAAACGTATGTAAGACGCGGTAGTGTGTTACCGCTTTTGCACCCGTTTTCGAAACTCTGCGTCTCGTCGGATGATGGCGATCGCGTCCAATCGGTGCAGAAATCGTTCCTGATTTATTTTTTAGGATGCCATGGACGAGCGCTACATACGTCCGTTTGATGAGCCGTCTTTCCAACATCCGATCAAGCGTGGCTCCTGCAAGCGTATGTTTGGCAAACAAAATCGTTCCCGATGTGTCACGATCAAGCCGGTGAATATGCCGTACTTTCGTCAAAATCCCTTGTGATTGTAAATAAAAAGCGACCGCGTTCGCTAAAGTCCCTATTTGAGAAGGTTCAGAAGGATGGATATCGATTCCAGCGCCTTTATTAATAATAAGGAGATGCTCGTCCTCCCATAAAACGGAAAGCTCTCGATATTCAGGAATAATGATGGAAGGTTCAGGTTTATAAAGATACAACTGCAGGCGGTCTTTTTCTTTTAATGGCGTTTGCCATGATACTTCTTTTCCGTTGAGCTTGATTCCTTTTTCCATTCGCAGTTGATGAGCTAACTTTTTAGAGGCGCACCATACTTCTTTTAGCAACGATTCAATCGTACGTCCTTCCCAAAAAGAAGGAATGACACATTCAAGCCAGTCTCCTTTTTTGGACCACATCATTATTTCACTCCAAAATTTCAAAACAGTGGAAACACTTTCTACCTCAATATATGTATCAGATATGATACACTCATAGTAGCGTTTTATAGTATGTTATGCAAGTGCGAAAAGGTGGTAAGAACATGAAAATGGTTTATGCAGCCACGAAAGAACAAGAGGAATATATGAATTATTTAGTCAATTATTTTTACACAAACATTTTTCCGTATTATTTTGATGATGAACAAATTAATAAGTTTGAAAATTCGAAAATCCTTTCATTACCAAGGGAATACGTTACATACAATGGAACGATGAAAGAAGCGTTTCAAATTATTTCATCACTTCAATCGTTAATTACTGTGATCGAATATGTAGGAGAAAGCGGAGATTGCGAACGGTATCGTGATCTATTTGAGCGGAACGTCAAATTACTTAGGCGGTACGGTATTACGTTTCCGTTTATGATCGAGCAGTTTATGAGCAAGCGTCATTACCCATGCAGTATGTATTTGCCTTCACAAAGCGATTGGTTAATGTAAGATGGAGCTCGTCCATCACAGGGCGAGCTCCTTATTTATTGCTATGTTGAATCGAAGAAAACCAGTCACGGAAAACTGCTTTTTCATGATAGCCATCGATTCGTTTTACTTCTTTCCCTTTTTCATAATGAACAAGGGTTGGTGTTCCATCAATATGGTACTTATCCCATCCATCTTCAAATTCAAGCAAATTAAACATTTTTAAGTCAATGCCCATTTGTTTTGCCAAAGGGACGACGATCGGAGTTATTTTTTTACAGTGCGGACAAGTCGGGCTGTAAAAATAGACGGTGACCGTTTCTTTGTTTTTTAACTTCTGTTCTAATTCGTTCGGCAAAATGATGTTTTGATAATTTGGATCATCAAGCTGCGCAACAGTTGCAGGGTCAAGTTCTTCTTTATGATAAGGATTATTTTTGGCAGCTTGTTTTTGCTGATACGATGTGATAAAGGAGATCGCCGCAAACAGCGCTACAATAATCGATCCGAAGATAAGGAGCTTTTTCAACTTATTTTCCCTTCTTTCTCTTTACGAATAATGAAGATGCTTAATACACTAATGAGAAAAAATGCAACTAACGCTAAAAATGGAATCGTAATAAAGCCAAGCCAATTAATGTACTGTCCCGTGCAAGGGACGCGGCCGCACGAAATCGCATGGGTTTGGAAAAACGAAATTTTTTGCAGAGCATAATGGTAAAGAGAAATCGCTCCACCGATGATGGATAATGCAAGGCTATAGCGAGCGATGCCATATTCTTTCCGAATGGCCGCAAGCCCTAACAAAACCACCTGTGGATACATAAAAATGCGTTGAAACCAGCAAAGATCACAAGGGATAAATTTTAAAATTTCGGAAAAGTAAAGGCTACCAAGCGTCGCGATCAATGAAATTCCCCAAGCGCCGATAAGCGCGTTTTCCAATGTTTTGGCATTGTTATTCATACTGTAGTCCCCTTATTTCTCATGTTTATTGCCATTTTCATTATATTGGACGAAAAGGAGGATGATGTATAAAATTTTGTGTAAAGCATTTTGCTAGACCAAAAGAAAAAAGGTAGGGTATTCTCTGATTGGACGAAAAACATTCCAGAGAAAGGAGAACCCTACCTATGTCTAAAAGTATATCGAATATCGACTGGGCAAATCAACTGGAAAATGCCATTCGTCAGTTTGTGAAAGAAAAATTAGAGCTGATTATGCGGGAAGAAATTAAAAATTTCCTCGAAATCGAACAAGCGGACACATCCAATATGAGAAATGGCTACTATCAACGAAATCTAGATACACAATATGGCCGGATTGAAGGGCTTTTGGTCCCAAGAGACCGAAATGGAGAATTTCAAACGCAGCTGTTTGCCCCTTACCAACGACACACCGGCTGGCTGGAAGAAGCCATCATCAAGATGTATCAAAGCGGCATGAGTACACGGGAAATTGGCAAGTGGATCGAACGAATTCTAGGAAGTACCTATTCTCCTACGACGATCAGCCATATTACCGATGTCGTAAAGGAAGACATCGAAAAATGGCGCAACCGTCCACTACACAAGCGTTATTCCGTCTTATATTTGGACGGTTTGTATGTGAAACTTCGCCGCGATACGGTAGAGAAAGAAGTCATTTATGTGGTGTTAGGAGTAAATGAAGAAGGATATCGCGAAATTCTCGATTTTTTCGTGGGAGGACAAGAAAGCGCCTATGGATGGCGGGAGATTCTCCAACAGCTCTACAAAAGAGGAGTCAAGGAAGTGTTTTTAGGCGTATTTGATGGTCTTCCGGGGCTGGAGGAAGCCTTTCGGGCGGTTTATCCGAAAGCTGACGTACAGCGTTGTGTCGTTCACAAAGTCCGTAACACCCTCAGCCGTGTTCGGAAAAAAGACCAATTCGAAATGGCGGAGGATCTGAAACTCATTTATCGATCTCCGAGTAAAGAAATCGCATTGGAGATGTTTCGACAGTTTGAATCGAAATGGTCGAGCAAGTACCCAAGAGAAGTGCAATCTTGGGCCAATGAGTTGGATGTCCTCCTCACCTTTATGAATTATCCAAACAGTATTCGAAGTGTAATTTACACGACGAATGCCATCGAACGAACGATCAAGGAGATTCGGAAACGTCTAAAACCGATGAATAGTTTGAGCAGTTTAGAAGCCGCGGAAAAAGTCGTGTATTTGACGATCCAAGACTTTAATGAGAAATGGGCGGGGCGAAAGTTGCGAGGATTTGCCGAAGCGCAGGAAGTCCTCCAGCGAATGTTTGAAGAACGTTACAATTAACCATATATTGTAAACGAAAATAAACAAAATAAGGGGATTCTCCCTTTCCCCACAGGAGACTGAATATTCAGTCTCCTGTGGGGAGGAAATCGGTTCCCTATCCATTCCAAATCCATTTCAGAGATACCCTATCCATCTTGCATTACACAAAATTCTTGACGGTACCAAAAGGGAGAATGTAAAATTTTAATAAATATATAAGCCGCTATTTTTATTTTATAGTACAATGCTTGTGTACAACTGGACATAGAGGTGAGAAATTTGGAACGAGCATGGTGGAAAGAGGCGGTTGTGTATCAAATTTATCCGCGCAGTTTTTACGATTCCAACGGGGATGGCATTGGCGATATCCGCGGCATTATCGCGAAACTTGATTATTTAAAAGAACTTGGCGTGGATGTGGTATGGCTATCTCCGGTATATAAATCGCCAAATGATGACAACGGATATGATATAAGCGATTATCGGGAGATTATGGATGAATTTGGTACGATGGAAGATTGGGAAGAAATGCTTGAGGAAATGCACAAACGCGGGATTAAGCTAGTGATGGATTTAGTCGTCAATCATACATCAGATGAGCATCCGTGGTTTATCGAATCAAGAAAGTCAAAGGACAATCCGTATCGCGACTACTATATATGGCGGCCTGGAAAAGATGGAAAGGAACCGAACAATTGGGAGTCAATTTTTAGCGGTTCAGCGTGGGAATATGACGAAACGACGGAAGAATATTATTTGCATCTTTTTTCAAAAAAACAACCAGATTTAAACTGGGAAAATCCAAAAGTGCGCCGCGAAGTGTATGACATAATGAAGTTTTGGCTTGATAAAGGCGTCGACGGCTTCCGAATGGATGTCATCAACATGATTTCGAAAGTGCCAGAATTACCGGACGGAAAACCGCAGGAAGGGAAGAAATACGCTTCGGGAAGCAAGTATTTTATGAACGGTCCGCGCGTTCATGAGTTTTTGCAAGAGATGAACCGCGAAGTATTGTCAAAATACGACATTATGACGGTCGGAGAAACGCCGGGAGTCACACCAAAAGAGGGAATTTTATATACCGACCCATCGCGTCATGAGTTGAACATGGTGTTTCAATTCGAGCATGTTGGTTTAGATTCCGGACCTGGAGGAAAATGGGATATTCGTCCATGGTCGTTGGCCGATTTGAAAAAAACGATGACAAAATGGCAAAAAGAGCTAGAAGGAAAAGGATGGAACAGTCTTTACTTAAACAATCATGATCAGCCACGCGCTGTTTCTCGCTTTGGCGATGATGGAAAGTATCGTGTGGAATCGGCGAAAATGCTTGCAACATTTCTCCATATGATGCAAGGAACACCGTATATTTACCAAGGTGAAGAGATCGGAATGACCAATGTGCGCTTCCCGTCGATTGAATACTACCGCGATATTGAAACATTGAACATGTATAAAGAACGTGTGGAAGAATATGGTGAAGATCCGCAAAAAGTGATGGAGAAAATTTATTATAAAGGGCGTGACAACGCGCGCACACCGATGCAGTGGGATGACAGCGAAAACGCAGGATTTACAACGGGGACGCCATGGATTCCAGTAAATCCAAATTATAAGGAAATCAACGTAAAAGAGGCTTTAGCGGATCCAAATTCGGTGTTTCATTATTATAAAAAATTAATTCAACTTCGCAAGCAGCATGACATTATTGTCTATGGAACATATGACTTAATTTTGGAAGACGATCCGTATATTTACGCATACACACGCACATTGGGAAATGAAAAGCTGATTGTTATTACTAATTTTTCTGAAAAAACTCCTGTTTTCCGGCTTCCGGATGATATCACCTACAAAACAAAAGAACTGCTTATCAGCAATTACGATGTTGATGAAACGGAAGAACTGAAAGAAATTCGCTTGCGTCCATGGGAGGCGCGCGTATATAAAATCCGTTTGTCATGAAACATTTGCTTTTTCCGGTGCCAATACTAAGCGATACAAACATTATTTTCTACCTATATCCTCCCGCCAATCCGCCCATAATAATCGGTGAAAGGGGAGGATCACATGAATAATAACAACAAAGTTCAAGACGTTATGACGAAAAATGTAGCGACAGTTTCTCCTAACCAAACAGTTCAAGAAGCTGCGCAAATCATGAGCCAAAAAAATATTGGGGCTCTTCCAGTAGTGGAAAACGGTCAAGTAAAAGGAATGATCACGGACCGTGATATTACACTTCGTACATCGGCGCAAGGAAAAGATCCAGCTTCCACTCCTGTATCGGAAATAATGACGAATCGCGTGGTCACTGGTACGCCTAATATGAGCGTTCAAGAGGCGGCAAGTGTGATGGCGCAACATCAAATTCGTCGTTTGCCAATTGTCGAAAATAACCAAATTCAAGGAATTGTCGCTTTAGGCGATATCGCGACAAACAGCGCGTCCGATCAAGCGGCGGGACAAGCATTGACAAACATTTCTGAGCCGTCGCAACCACAAGGATAAAAAAATGAAGGATGTCTCTGACTTATGAGACATCCTTTTTCTTGTGCGCCCGGCATGGGTGTAATCTATAGGGTGAAAGTCCCGAGCTGCGAAGGCAGAAGTAGCAGTTAGCTTAACGCAAGGGTGTCCGTGGTGACGCGGAATCTGAAGGAAGCGAGCGGCAAACTTTGGGTCTCTCGGAACACGAACTTCATATGAGGCTAGGTATCACTGGGTGAGTTTGCAAGACAAAACAAAGCCCTTTCTGCCGAAGGTGATACAGAGTAAATGAAGCAGATGGATGGAAGGAAAGATTACACTCTTACCCGGGGAGGTCTGGCTGGCACGCCAAGTAACCTTGGTAACCTATCTAGTGATAGATAGCTGAACAGTCAGAAGTCAGCAGAGGTCATAGTATTAGTTGGTCTAGAACAACTAAGAAGGACCGAACAATTAAGAGAGAATAGCCCTTGGCATTCAGTGAGTCATGATGAACACAGAAAACGTAGTACCTCACTTGAGGGAGGAAGCGGTGAATCCCGTGGGAGATCTCTTGGAGGGTGGAGTGACCACTGGCATAAAGAGAACAGCTATTCACGGAAGTTATAAAGACTTGCGTCAATTATCTTAATTGAACCGCCGTATACGGAACCGTACGTACGGTGGTGTGAGAGGACGGGAGTTAATCGCTCCCTCCTACTCGATTTATGAAGGATATTGTATGATGATAACGAATATATAAAGAAAGGGAGGGATGTCCGTTGGATTGGAAAAATAAATATGAACAATGGTTAGCACATAAGTCATTAGACAAAGAATTAAAGCGTTTATTAACAGAGCGTCAAGACGACCTGAAATGGCTGGAAGATTGTTTTTATAAAAACTTAGAATTTGGCACAGGCGGCATGCGGGGAGAAATTGGTCCGGGGACAAACCGGATGAACATATACACGATTCGGAAAGCATCAGAAGGTTTGGCGCGATACATAGAGTCCTTTGGCGAAGAAGCAAAAAAACGCGGTGTTGTCATTGCCTATGATTCGCGGCATAAGTCTCGGGAATTTGCGATGGAAGCAGCGAAAACATTGGCTACTCACGGCATTCAAACATATGTATTTGATGAGCTGAGACCAACGCCGGAGCTTTCGTTTGCTGTTCGTTATTTGCAAGCATTTTCCGGCATCGTCATCACCGCAAGCCATAATCCGCCAGAATATAATGGATATAAAGTATATGGATAAGATGGGGGGCAGCTTCCTCCAGACACGGCAGATGCGGTGATTCGATAAAGTGGAAAATGAACTTGATATCCATGTTGAGGACGAAGCAATTTTAAAAGAAAAAGGGCTCATTCAAATCATCGGCGAAGAAGTGGACAATGCTTATATTGACGCTGTAAAAACGGTCTCCCTTCAACCGAAGCTTGCGGAAGAAGTCGATATTCACATCGTTTTTACACCGCTTCACGGCACATCAAACAAACCGATTCGCCGCGCGTTAAAGGAACTTGGATACCGAAATGTATTTGTTGTTAAGGAACAAGAGCAGCCAGATCCGAACTTTTCCACAGTTGCATCGCCAAACCCAGAGGAGCATGCGGCATTTGCGTTAGCGATAGAGTACGGCAAAAAAGTCAATGCTGACTTGTTAATTGCGACAGACCCTGACGCCGACCGATTAGGGATTGCCGTAAAAAATGAAAAAGGCGACTATGTTGTATTGACCGGAAATCAAACAGGAGGCTTATTGCTTCATTACCTGCTATCCCAAAAGAAAGAAAAAGGGATATTGCTGCAAAATGGCGTGGTGCTAAAAACGATTGTAACCTCCGAGTTTGGCCGCGCGATTGCGCAATCTTTCGGCTTAGATACGGTGGATACATTAACAGGATTTAAATTTATCGGCGAAAAAATCAAAGAATATGAACAAACGGGGCAATATACGTTCCAATTTGGCTATGAGGAAAGCTACGGCTATTTAATCGGTGATTTTGCCCGCGACAAAGATGCGGTGCAAGCAGCGGTATTGGCTGCGGAGGTATGCGCATTTTACAAAAAACAAGGGATGTCTTTGTATGAAGGATTAATACAATTGTTTGACCAATACGGCTATTACCGGGAAGGACAGCAGTCATTAACGTTAAAAGGAAAAGAAGGAGCAGAAACGATTCAAGCGATTTTAACATCGTTCCGCAATGAGCCTCCGACAGAAGCAGCAGGAAAAAAAGTAACCGTGATCGAAGATTATAAAACGAAAGAACGGATCCATACGTTGACGGGCGAAAAAACAGTGATTACCCTTCCAACTTCCAACGTATTAAAGTATATATTGGAGGACGATTCATGGTTTTGCTTGCGTCCTTCGGGAACGGAGCCGAAAATCAAAGTGTATTTCGGTGTGAAGGGACAGTCATTGGCCGACAGTGAAGCAAAGCTGCAGCAACTTTCCAATGTAGTGATGAAACGAGTTCATGACTTTCTTCGCACTGCTTCGTTATCTTAACCGTAAATAAACGAACGCATACAGAAAGGATCATGCTATATGTTAACAAATCAAGTAGCGATTGTTACAGGGGCTTCTCGAGGAATCGGAAAAGCCGTTGCATTTCAATTAGCGGAGCAAGGAGCAAAATTGGCGCTGGCGGGAAGTTCTGAAGGGGTTTATGAAACGGAAAAAGAGCTGAAAGAAAAAGGATTCTCTTATGTGAAGGCGTTCCAAGTGGACGTTGCCAATGAACAGCAGATGCAAAAGATGGTCACAGAAGTATTAGAAGAGTTTGGACAAATCGATATTCTCGTCAACAATGCAGGAATCGGATTTTTTAAAGAAGTGGAAGAGACGACCGTGGAAGAATGGGAGCGCATCTTTGCCGTCAATGTTCAAGGTGTGTTTATTGGGGTAAAAGCCGTGCTTCCGCATATGAAAGAAAGAAAATCGGGAACAATTATTACCATTTCTTCCGATGTCGGCCGCTACACGATTCCGAACGGGGCGGCATACACCGCGACCAAATACGCCGTTCAAGGATTTTCCGGTTCGCTTGCGCAGGAAGTAAGAAAGTACGGCATTCGCGTTGGCACGATTAACCCGGGAATGGTTGATACGTACTTTGCTAATTCGATTCAAGGCGTTCCGGAAAAACGCGATTGGCTGAAAGCCGAAGATGTCGCAAAAGCGGTCGTGTATATGGCAAGCGCTCCAAAGCATATGCTTATTGATGAGATTATTCTTCATCCGCTCATTCAACAATATCCTATTGCATAAGACAAAAAAGACAATGCCGATGGCGGCGTTGTCTTTTTTTCGTGCGCCCGGCATGGGTGTAATCTATAGGGTGAAAGTCCCGAACCCCGAAGACAGAAGTAGAGGTTAGCCAAGAGCAAGGGTGTCCGTGGTGACGCGGAATCTGAAGGAAGCTGGAGGCAAAACACCGGTCCGAGGAACACGAACCTCATATAAGGCTAGGTATGATTGAGTGAGTTTGCGAAACAAAACAAAGCTCTTTCTGTCGAAGGTCATATCGAGTAAATGAGGCGGATAGATGGTGTGAAAGTGCATGTACTTACCCGGGGAGGTCTGGCTGGCACGCCAAGTAACCTTGGTAACCTATCTAGTGATAGATAACTGAACAGTCAGAAGTCAGCAGAAGTCATAGTACTCTTTCAAGCTCGAGATGGAAGAGGAAGGACTGAACAATTAAGGAGAACGAATCGCTAGGCGTTCACCTTCTGTGTGGAAGCAGACAATCCGATAGGACTTACTTGAAGGAGGAAGTGGTGAATCCCACGGGGGACTTCAAGAGGGTGGAGCAGAAGATGGCACAAATAGAAGAATTCGTTCACGTGGAGAGGATATCAATGTTGATGGAAATGATTTTGTCACGGGAAAATCTCCTGGCGGCACTGAAACGAGTCGAACAGAATAAAGGAGGTCACGGAGTAGATGGCATGTCCGTAAAAGACCTACGAAGACACCTCTACGAAAATTGGGACTCCATTCGACAGTCGTTGAGAGAAGGAACCTACAAGCCCTTACCCGTCCGTCGAGTCGAAATCCCGAAACCGAACGGTGGAGTAAGACTTCTAGGGATCCCTACCGTGACGGATCGTTTCATCCAACAAGCGATTGCCCAAGTGTTGACGAAAATCTTTGATCCGACCTTCTCGAACCATAGCTATGGTTTCCGACCAGGTAGAAGGGGACATGATGCGGTTAGGGAAGCAAAGGGTTATATCAAAGAAGGATATCGTTGGGTAGTCGATATAGACCTAGAGAAATTCTTTGACAAGGTGAATCACGACAAACTGATGGGGATCTTGGCGAAAACGATCAAAGATCGAATTCTACTGAAGGTAATTCGCCGGTATCTTCAATCAGGCGTGATGATCAATGGAGTGGTAATGGAAACGGACATGGGAACGCCTCAAGGCGGCCCGCTTAGTCCACTTTTATCAAACATCATGCTTCATGAATTGGATAAAGAGCTTGAGAAACGTGGACATAAGTTTGTTCGGTATGCGGATGACTGTAACATCTATGTGAAAACAAAGAAAGCAGGAATTCGTGTCATGAACTCCATTACGAACTTTATAGAGAAGGAGTTAAAGCTCAAGGTAAATAAAGAGAAATCGGCGGTAGACCGTCCTTGGAAACGGAAGTTTCTCGGTTTCAGCTTCACACTCAATAAGACTCCAAAGGTACGGATTGCGAACGAAAGTGTGAAACGTTTGAAGAACAAGATCCGTGAAATTACATCAAGGTCGAAACCGTATCCAATGGAGAAAAGGATTGAGAAACTGAATAAGTATTTAATGGGATGGTGCGGATATTTTGCCTTGGCAGAAACACCAAGTAAGTTCAAAGAATTTGATGAATGGATTAGACGAAGGCTTCGGATGTGTTTGTGGAAAGAATGGAAAACCCCGAAAACAAGAATTCGGAAACTCAGAGGATTAGAAGTTCCAAGCCATAAAGCATTCGAATGGGGCAATACACGCAAGAAATATTGGCGGATTGCCTGCAGTCCCATTCTACACAAAACCCTCGACAACTCCTATTGGAAGCGTCGAGGGTTAAGAAGTCTATTCGAAAGATATCAAGCACTACGTCATACTTAATTGAACCGCCGTATACCGAACGGTACGTACGGTGGTGTGAGAGGTCGGGGGTTAGTCACCCCCTCCTACTCGATTATACGATTGGAGCGAAGGGGGAAGAAAAATGAGCAAGGACAAGCAGGATATTCAAGAATTGCTTACATTAAAATCCATTGCCGAAACATTGAATGAGTGCAATGATTTAAAGGAAATGCTGCAGACGGTATTAAAGGAATTAATACAAGTGATGAAACTGCAATGCGGCTGGATTTTTTTTGTTCATCCAAAAGAAGGATACTCTCTTATTGCTGACTATCAATTACCTCCTGCACTGACATGGGAAAATAAGAAGCCGATGTGCGAAGGAGGCTGTTGGTGTTTGGAACGGTACAGAGATGGGCGGCTGCAGCGGGCAGCGAATGTCATTGAATGCAAGCGGCTTGAAAAGGCAATCGAAGAGCAATGGGGAGATACCAATGGCGTTACCCACCACGCGAGCATTCCTCTTCGTGCAGGGGATGAGAAATTTGGAGTGCTCAATGTAGCTGCTCCGCATAAAACGAGCTTTACAAATGAGGAACTGGCATTATTAGAAGCGGTTGCTTATCAAATCGGGACAGCAATAAAGCGAATCAAGCTCGCCGAAAATGAACAAAATCTCGCGTTAATAGCAGAACGCAACCGCTTAGCGCGAGATTTGCACGATTCGGTGAGCCAATTATTATTTTCGCTGCAGTTGACGGCCCGCGGCGCAAAAGAAATGACTCAAGGCGAAACAATAAAAGATACGTTCGCCTACATTCAGCAATTAGCGCAAGAAGCCCTTCAGGAAATGCGGGCGCTTATTTGGCAGCTTCGTCCGCACGGGTTAGAACATGGGCTAGCCAACGCCTTTCAGCATTACGGAGATATGCTCGGGTTAAAAGTAACCGTGGATATTAACGGACTGATCGATTTATCTAATGAAGTCGAAGAGTGTTTATGGCGCGTGGGACAAGAAGCATTGAATAACTGCAAAAAACACGCGGGAGTGTCTGAGGTTGATATGGCGATCCACGTCCAAAAGCACTATGTCCATATGAAAATACATGATGAGGGATGCGGATTTTCCAAGACGGATGGACATCCTTTTTCTCTCGGCTTAAATAGTATGAAAGAGAGGCTTCAGAGCCATGCCATTCTCCTTGACGGACTTTTCTCTCGGCTTAAATAGTATGAAAGAGAGGGTCGCATCGTTAAATGGAGAAATTCATATTAAAAGTGCCGCAGGAGAAGGAACGGCGATTGATGTCATCATTCCGTTGAAAAAGGGGAGAGGATAATGGGGATCAATGTACTTATTGTGGATGATCATCATGTTGTTCGGCGAGGATTAGCATTTTTCCTCAACACGCAAAAAGAAATTAACGTAGTCGGTGAAGCGTCCAATGGAAAAGAAGCGGTGGAACGGGTGAAAGAACTGCAACCAGATGTCGTGTTAATGAATTTGGTCATGCCGGTTATGGATGGCGTGGAAGCCACGAAAAAAATAAAGGAGCTGTCTCCTCATACGAAAATTCTCATTTTAACAAGCTTTTCTGATGTGGATCATGTTATTCCCGCCATTCGTGCCGGCGCGTCGGGGTATCAATTGAAGGATGTAGAACCAGATCAGTTAGTACAAGTGATTATATCTGTGTACCGAGGCGAAAATCAGCTTCACCCGAAAGTCACCACGCATTTAATGACTCATGTGTCAAAGGGAGGGGATCGTAAGGAACAACTTATTGAAGTATTGACGAAGAGGGAAAAAGAAGTGCTTGCGGAAATTGCGAAAGGAAAAAGCAATAAAGAGATTGCCGCAGCATTAATGATTACAGAAAAAACGGTCAAAACGCATGTATCCAATATACTGGCTAAGTTAAATCTTGCGGATCGCACCCAAGCGGCTCTTTATGCTGTAAAACATCTCAGACTTTAGTTGTATTTTGAGGCTTCGGCTACTTTCGTATGTACAGCTCCCCCGATTTGCCGGTGAAAGAAGCCATTCCTTTGATTACACTATAATCAGAAAAACAAGGAAAAAAGGAGAGAAATGCCACGCATATCGTTGTAGTGAACGGAAGTTAATAGAGCTTATGAGGGGGATGACGAAAATATGACGAGGCAAGCAATCAAGAATGCTCTCAAGGATGTTCTTGACAAAGTTTTGGATAAAGCTGTAGGCAGGGCTGGAGGCGTACCAGGAGTGGTTGCAATGATAACTGATCGCGAGGGCAACATCTACGAAGGTGCAGCCGGGGTGCGCGAACTCGGAAAGGAAACGCCGATGACCACCGACACAGTGTTTGCTCTTTTCTCGACCACTAAAGCCATCACCGGCACAGTATTGATGCAATTGGTCGAGGAAGGAAAAGTCAGTCTCGACGATCCAGTCAAAAAGTATGTTCCTGAGATTGCCGAGATTAAGGTTCTTGAGGGATTTGACGCTGACGGGCAGCCTAAAGCCATCTCTCCTCACCGAAGCAAAATAAAGCTGCCGAGAAATGAACGGCAGCTTTTGTCTATTTCAGCAAATATACGCGTGCTTCATACGGTTTCAGCTTAAAGCGTGTTGCGTTTTTATGCGGTTTTACATCATAGTTTTGCAGCACCAAATTTTCTGAGCTTAATCGAATGCCATCATATCGATACAGCGCTGGTTTATCGCTTAAATTGACAATAACCACCGCTTTTTCGTTTCCAAGCGTTCTTGTGTACGCATAAATCGTCGGATGCTTTTCTAAAATCAAATCGTACGTTCCATAAATAAACACTTCGTTCTCCTTGCGAAGCCGAATCATTTTTTTGTAAAACTGAAGGACGGAGTTCGGGTCGCGCAATTGCGCCTCGACGTTAATGGTCTTATAGTTTTCGTTCACTTTCATCCATGGCGTTCCCGTCGTAAACCCCGCGTTTGGCGCGTCGGACCATTGCATTGGGGTTCGCGAATTGTCGCGCCCTGTTTTCCAAATCACTTTCATAATTTCTTCATGGGAGCGACCCTTTTCCCGTTCGATTTGATACATTCTTTTAATAGCAACATCATTGTAGTCTTCAATATTCGAAAATTGGACGTTCGTCATCCCAATCTCCTGTCCTTGATAAATAAACGGTGTTCCTTGCATCAAAAAGTACATCGCACCAAGCGCCTTCGCACTTTCGGTAAGGTACTCCTTATCATTTCCCCATGTCGAGACAGAACGAGGCTGATCGTGGTTTTCTAAAAACAATGCGTTCCAGCCGCGGTTTTCCAGCCCTTTTTGCCATTTTGTCAACGTACGCTTTAATTGGCGCACATCCACTCCGCCATTCGTTCCTTTTTGCCATAACCCTAAATGTTCAAACTGGAAGATCATATTGAAAATACTGTTTTCCTCACCGACCCATTCTTCCGCGTCCTCGACGGTAACGCCATTCGCTTCTCCAACCGTCATAATATCATAGCGTGCAAACGTTTGCATTTTGAGCTCTCTTAAATAATCCATAATTCCCTCTTGGTTCATATGGCCAGCAAAAGACGGAACATAATCTAGCCCTTTCGGATTCGGCAAATCCGGCAATCCCGGCTTTTTCTTAATATGTGAAATGGCATCCACTCGAAATCCATCAATTCCTTTATCCAGCCACCAATTAATCATTTTATACAACGCTTGGCGCACTTCTTCGTTTTCCCAGTTTAAATCCGGCTGCTTTACATCAAATATGTGCAAGTAATATTGATCAGTTTTCGGATCGTACTCCCACGCCGATCCACCAAAGATGCTTTCCCAGTTGTTCGGCTCTTTGCCATTTTTTCCATCACGCCAAATGTACCAATCCCGTTTCGGATTATCCCTTGATGAACGCGATTCAATAAACCATGGGTGTTCATCGCTTGTATGGTTAATGACTAAATCTAAAATCACTTTCATGCCGCGCCGGTGAATTTCCTCGAGCAATAAATCAAAGTCTTCCATTGTCCCGAATTCTTCCATAATCGCATGATAATCGCTAATATCATATCCGTTATCGGCATTTGGCGACTTGTAAATTGGACAAATCCATATGATATCGATTCCAAGGTCTTTTAAATAGTCAAGCTTCTCGATAATTCCGCGAAGATCTCCAATTCCATCGCCATTTGAATCCATGAAGCTTCTCGGATAAATTTGATACGCGACTCCTTCTTTCCACCAAGCTTTCTTCACGGCTGTATCCTCCTCTTTTTGTGCATACGTTTTCACTATTAACTGTACACTACATGATGCCAATATACAATCTTTTTTGCAAAAAAGAAGGCAGCCTTCTTTTGTATACATAGAAAGCTGCGCTTTTTCTATTCTTACTCTGTTTTGGAGCGATTCGCCTCGTAAATTTTTAAATTATGGTACGCCAATTTTAACAGTGGCGTTTCGATTTCGTATTGTTCCGCCAATGAAAGCAAATATCCTTGCAAATGATCCGCTTCAATGAGTTGTCCTTTTTCCATATCCCGCTGCATCGATGATTTCATCGTCGCTTCTATTCGGTTTAATTGCGCCAGTTGTTTTTCTTCGATATCATCGCGGCAATTGGTGCTCCATGAGCCCGCATCACGGCCGCAATCTCTTTTAGCAATCCGAAAATAATTTCTTGTCCGTACTTTCCAGAACGAATTGGTCCAATCGGCGCTCGAAACAGCGTCGTCACCCCTGACATTGTCGCGATAAATAAATATTTATTCCACATATCTGTCGCAATATGCTCGCTTAAACGAAAACGGGCGTTGCAGCCGGAAAATAATTGTTCCAACGCAAGAACGCGCTCCGTCCGCTCCCCGGACCATTCCCCAAATCGAACATCATGGGAAGCGCTTGTTTGCGCGATTTCTCCATGCTCATTCAGCGTTGTTTCAATAAAACAAAGCCCTCCTAACACGTTTTCCTTTCCAAACTCATTCCAAAGTATTTCCATATGCGCCATGCCGTTTAACAGCGGTAAAATCATCGTTTTTTCTCCAACATACGGTTTCACATCGCGAATCGCTTCCGGCAAATGGTATGCTTTGTTGGAAAAAATGACGACATCAAACGGCTCGGCTTGCTCACCCGTTACAAGCAGCTTCGGAGACAGCACCGCATCGCCGTGAACGCTATGAATCACTAGTCCCTTCTCTTGCAGCTGCTTTTTTCTTCGCTTGCGAACAAGAAATGTCACGTCCACTCCTTTTTCGAGCAATCTTCCGCCGAAATAACCGCCAACCGCGCCTGCACCGACTACAAGTATACGCATATATTTATTCCCCCTTATAAAACAAAAAGAAAGTTATTTTTCTTATGACAAAACAGTGAATGAACAGGAAAACACAAACGAAAAAGCTCGTCCTCATTTAACTTGAAATAAATACGAAAAAGGAAAAAAGGGGAATAGTTTCCCCTTTTTATGTCAGCAACAGCGTGATACTTTTCCGCCTTTGCCGTTATAGCGCGCTTCCTGCACTTCGCAGAAAAACTCTTTTCTTGATTTTATCGGCTCTCCTGGATGATGTGTTTTCATATGTTCTACATATTTCTCGTAGTTTGGAACACCAACCAGCACCTGCAACCAATGAAGCACAAATGCGGCAAATCATTATGAACGACTACAATAATGCCGATATATCCAAAATGATCGATAAAATAATGTAAATAATGCTCCACCATTATGCGTAAGTGGCTTCATACGATTCTTAACGGGAATCGTCGCTAGACATATTGCAAAGCAATATGGAGCGCAGCTTATCTGATGTGGCGGTGGTTTTTGGAGTAAAAGGAGTCCAGCTTGCGCACCATAGTTTGTCTGTGCGGAAAGTAAAACATCATTTTCCTTCGTTGTCTATCGGTTGTTCGGTTCATTCGATCGCGGAAGCGATGGAAGCGGAAGAAAGCGGTGCTGATTATTGTATATACGGCCACGTTTTTGCTACTGGAAGCAAAGTAGGGGTACCGCCGCGCGGAATAGAATCATTGCGAAGTGTCGTCAATCACGTGAATATTCCTGTTATCGCGATTGGCGGCATCCATTCCAATAATGCAGAACAAGTACTGAAAGCTGGTGCGCAAGGGATTGCCGTCATGTCAGCGGTATTTTTTGCCGACGATCCTGTTAGCGAAGCAAAGAAACTCGCAAAAATTGTGAAGAAAATGGTATGAATGTGGAGGAAATCGTTAGGAAAAAGAGAAGAGGGGATTTAAATGGAACGTTATCATTATGACGTTGTGATCGTTGGCGGCGGAATTATTGGCGCTTCTATTGCTTTTCAGTTGGCGAAACGTCATTTTCGCGTCGGTGTGCTCGAAAAAGGGCGGATTGCGAGCCAATCGTCAAGCGCGGCGGCAGGAATGCTTGGGGCGCAATCTGAATTTTTCGAAGAAAGTCCGCTTATTCCTCTCGCGATCAAAAGCAGGGGCATGACTCCTAAGCTTGCGGAGGAATTAAAGGAACTCACCGGAATCGACATTGGGCTTGTACAGAAAGGCATGTTGAAAGTGGCAGTAACGGAGGAAGAAGCAGCCGCCCTTCGCCGTCATTACGAATTTTGGCAGCATACCGATTATCCAGTACGATGGCTGTCGGTGGATGAGGCAGCGGAAATAGAGCCGAATGTTTCCCGTGATTTAGCGGGCGCGATGTACATCCCATCAGACGGACAAGTGAGCGCTTCTGATTTCGCTATCGCTTTTGCGAATGCCTCGATTGTCTATGGAGCAAAGTGGCATGAGTATACGGAAGTCATCGATTTACAACGAGCAGATTATTCATACATGATTCACACCAATCATGGAACGATCGCAGCCGATGTTGTGGTTATTGCGGCAGGAGCATGGTCTTCGCGTGTTCTTGCCAAAACGGGCATATCGCTGCCGATGTATCCAGTCAAAGGGGAATGTCTTCTTGTAAAAACAGAAAAACCGTTAATTCAAGCGACCGTATTTGCGAAAAACGGTTGTTATATCGTTCCAAAACGAGGAAATCGCCTGTTGATAGGGGCAACTTCGACACCGCACACATTTGACCGAAAAGTATCGATTCATGGAATCATGAATTTGCTTGAACGTGCGCATCATCTTCTTCCAGAAATGAAAAATGCGGAATGGGAAAAAGCGTGGAGCGGCATCCGCCCGCAAACGAGCGATGGCTTGCCATACATAGGGGAGCATCCGTGCTATCCGAATGTATGGATCGCGACAGGTCATTACCGAAACGGAATTTTGTTAAGTCCGATTACCGGCGTATTGTTAGCCGATCTCATTGAAGGAAAAGGAAGCGAGGTCGACCTTGCTCCATTTTCACTTACAAGACATCAAGCAAAGGTGGGAAAGTGATGGAACTCATTATTAACGGCGAATCGATTCATGTTCCAGATGAAGTGAAAACGGTTAGCGATTTGCTTGCCCATTTTCAGTTAAACAATAAAATTGCGATTGTCGAAGTAAATTTAACGATTATCCCAAAACAGCAATATGAAACAGCGGTGTTATGCAACGGCGATAAAGTAGAAATCGTTCATTTTGTAGGAGGCGGTTGATATGTTAAAAATCGGGCCATATGAATTTCAATCAAGATTGTTGCTAGGAACAGGAAAATATCCAGACTTGGAAGTACAAAAGCAAGCAGTGGAAGTGTCAGGTGCGGAAATTTTAACGTTTGCTGTTCGACGCATGAACATTTTTGAACCAAACCAGCCTAATTTTTTGGAAAATTTAGATCTTACCTGAATCCGTGACAAAACATCTTTACAATGGTCGCAAACCGTTGATACGATAAGGGAAAACGACGTTGACGATTCTTCATCAAGTAGGTGATGTGATGAAAGATTTCCCGATTCGGTTTGTATTGACAGATGAAGCGATTACCCCAAGTGCTGGGCTTGCTCTCGTTGGCTACTTACTCCATCGAACGAAACTGGATAAACGGGTAAACGCACTTCGGCTTCCAACGGTTCGTCGAGAAGTGCACATTTCCCATAGCGATGTCATTCGCTCGATGATTGGCTTGCTTGCCACAGGAAAAACGGATTTCGATCATATCGAAGCGTATCGTCAGGACGATATCTTTTCGGCATCGATGGGGATTCAGCACGTGCCTTCCTCTCCAACCTTGCGACAACGACTCGATCAGCTCGCTTGTCTTCCGATGACCGAAACGATTCTTTGGGAGGAGTCCATACGTCTGTTGATTCAACGACATGCCACTTTGTCCCCTTGTTGGACCAAAGGAAAGACGACATGGCTTCCCCTTGATATAGATGGTTCCCCATTTGACAACTCCGATACGAAAAAAGAAGGAGTCAGTCGAACGTATAAAGGATTTGACGGTTTTACACCGTTGTTTGCGTATGCAGGGAAGGAAGGGTATCTCGTTCATGCCGAGTTGCGTCCAGGGAAACAACATGTGCAAGACAACATGCCCTCGTTTTTAGTCACCGCTATCCGTCGAGCTCGTCAACTGACTTCATCTCGTCTGCTTGTTCGCATGGATGCAGGAAACGATGCAGAAGCGAATGTGCACGTATGCCTAAAGGAAGACGTGGACTTTGTCATCAAGCGAAACTTACGCCGAGAATCGACAGCGCTTTGGTTCCGGATCGCTTCGCAAAAGGGCAAACGTGTCGATGATGGACAAAGCGAAGGAGTACAAACCTATGAGCTATGCCTTCCACAGAAGGCAGCGATCGATGGGAACACGTATACGTACGTTCAAGTCACCCAAGTGACGGAACGGACGATGGAACGCAATGGACAGCTGATGCTCGTTCCTGATTATGAAGTGGAAAGCTATTGGGTGCGGCTCAAAGGATACGAGCATGTTCGAATGAGCGATGTGCTCGCGTTGTATCATGACCATGCGACATGCGAACAGTTTCATAGCGAACTGAAGAGCGACTTAGATTTAGAGCGGCTTCCATCTGGGAAGATGAAAACGAATGCGCTCGTGTTGGTCATGGGAGCCTTCGTTTACAATCTTCTTCGTCTGATTGGACAAGATCTATTAAGCGATCCGAGACATCCGTTGCACCACAAAGTGAAACGCCGCCGCATCAAGACGATTATTCAGACGGTGATCACGATGGCAGGGCGACTCGTCCGTCGATCACGACAGATCTGGATGAAACTGACGCGAAGGAGTGGCTATAGCGAGCCCCTACTGAACGTCTATCAGAAATGGAGAGAGGTAAGATAACGAACGAATGTTCGATCACTGATGTCCAACGTCACTCCCTGGGCTTTTTTGTCTATTTTTTTGGTTCGTATACCTAAAACAGAGATTTGTTCCATTTTCGGAAATAGAGATGACATAGGTCATAAGCATAAAAGGGGTTTATGGATTATCAATCCATCAAAATTACAACAAAATCAAAGTCGATTTCAATTCATCACGGATTCAGGATTTCTTTTTTATGGTAATTTTTGACGTTTTATGGTTGAGGATATTAGGGAATATGTAAAATAAGGTATTGTTTTAGTAGGAGGAAACATCATGAACATTTGCCCGCTATGCAACGGATTACGTAATGTGGCAGTGCATTGTTCGCGCTGTCAGAAGCAAATGGTGGATCAAGGAAAAATTACGGATTATTTTGATGATTACAGCCCGTATATGGATATTGATATGATGAAATTGGTCGATGGGTATCCGAAGACATTGATTCGGCACGAATGTGTGCATCTTTTTTATTGTCTGCATTGCTGTCACGAAGAAGTGCGGTTTATTAATCGAGTAGGAGGGAGCGATTAACTCCCGTCCTCTCACACCACCGTACGTACGGTTCCGTATACGGCGGTTCAATTAAGATAATTGACGCAAGTCTTTATAACTTCCGTGAATAGCTGTTCTCTTTATGCCAGTGGTCACTCCACCCTCCAAGAGATCTCCCACGGGATTCACCGCTTCCTCCCTCAAGTGAGGTACTACGTTTTCTGTGTTCATCATGACTCACTGAATGCCAAGGGCTATTCTCTCTTAATTGTTCGGTCCTTCTTAGTTGTTCTAGACCAACTAATACTATGACCTCTGCTGACTTCTGACTGTTCAGCTATCTATCACTAGATAGGTTACCAAGGTTACTTGGCGTGCCAGCCAGACCTCCCCGGGTAAGAGTGTAATCTTTCCTTCCATCCATCTGCTTCATTTACTCTGTATCACCTTCGGCAGAAAGGGCTTTGTTTTGTCTTGCAAACTCACCCAGTGATACCTAGCCTCATATGAAGTTCGTGTTCCGAGAGACCCAAAGTTTGCCGCTCGCTTCCTTCAGATTCCGCGTCACCACGGACACCCTTGCGTTAAGCTAACTGCTACTTCTGCCTTCGCAGCTCGGGACTTTCACCCTATAGATTACACCCATGCCGGGCGCACAAGAATAGGCTCTAGCATCATCGCTAGAGCCTGTGCAATATTTTGGGGAACGATATCGTTATTTTTCATCCGCAGAAAGGATTCGTTTTTCCGTTTCGATATCGAAAAAGTGTGCTTTGTTCATATCTAAGGCAAGGTCTAATTGGTGGCCTGGCTTGATTTCTGTGCGGGCATCGATGCGTGCGACAAATTCTTGTCCATTAATATTGGAATAAATCATCGATTCTGCACCAAGCAGCTCGGCTACCTCAACGCGGGCGGTAATTTTCGTATTTGGCGATGCTTCAAGGAAGAGTGGTTCATCATGGATGTCTTCTGGGCGAATGCCTAAAATGACTTCTTTACCAATATAGCCCTGGTCACGAAGCACTTTCATTTTTCCTTCTGGAACGCTAATAGTAATATTACCAATGACAAACTTGCCATCTTGCAATGTTCCTTTTAAGAAGTTCATCGCTGGAGAGCCGATAAAGCCACCGACGAAAATATTTTCTGGTTTTTCATATACTTCCCTCGGTGTGCCGACTTGCTGGATGACACCATCTTTCATGACAACAAGCCGTGTTGCCATTGTCATCGCTTCCGTTTGATCATGTGTGACGTAAATCGTTGTTGTTTCTAAACGCTGATGTAATTTAGCGATTTCGGAACGCATTTGCACACGAAGTTTTGCATCCAAGTTCGAAAGCGGTTCGTCCATTAGAAATACTTTTGCGTCGCGGACGATGGCGCGTCCTAATGCCACCCGTTGTCGTTGGCCGCCAGAAAGCGCTTTTGGCTTGCGATCTAAGTATTGCTCAAGGCCAAGAATGCGCGCTGCTTCGCGGACGCGGCGTTCGATTTCTGCTTTTGGGAATTTCCGTAATTTTAAGCCAAACGCCATGTTATCGTAAACGCTCATATGCGGATAAAGCGCGTAGTTTTGGAATACCATCGCAATATCGCGGTCTTTTGGCGCGACATCATTCATGCGCTTGCCGTCAATATATAAGTCGCCTTTTGAAATTTCCTCAAGACCGGCAATCATTCGCAATGTTGTCGATTTGCCGCAGCCGGATGGACCGACAAAGACGATAAATTCCTTATCTTTAATATGTAGGTTAAAATCTTTTACAGCGATTACGTTGTTATCGTAAATTTTATAAATGTGCTCTAAACGAAGCTCTGCCATATTCTCACTCCCCCTATTAGAAAACGTTTTCAACTGCTTTAAGCGTACCGAAAATAGCAGAATTCGTAAATGGACAACATGCACAAAAAAAGAGGGAGATTTCAGGCAAGATGACGAATAGACGGACTATGCGCTTGCCTCGTATGGTGATCCTGGCTTTACTGTAGTTCAATTGTCCGCATATTGCTGTAATAATATTGCTAAATACACAGCGACAGCTCCTTTAAAATGTTTAATATCGATTCCTGTTTTTTCAATAAATTTATCAATGCGATATTGTAAACTGTTGCGGTGCATATATAACTTTTTTGCCGCTAAGGAAACGTTTAGATTGCATTGAAAAAACGTTTTGATGATATGAAGTGACTCGTCATCCAATGTTTCGAGAAAAGGAAGCGACTTCTTGATCATTTCAAGTTCCGAGGAACCATGGATAAGCAATAGCGGAATCACATCTTCCATCTGATATACCGTTTGTGTTGGCATATACGTTTGTGCTAGCTGGAAACATTGTTTTTCGTGGCAAAATAATTCATAAAGATGGTCACCATATGGATGGATGTGCCCGATAAATAGATGAATGGTGATATAAAAATCGGTAGATAATGTATCAATAATTTCAGCAAACGGCAAAGGATCTAGGGTTGGTTTTTGTTTTTTTTCAATAATGACACCTCGGTAGTCGTGTTCCCAAACGATAATAATATGTTCGGAAAACAACCCGCTGATGACATCGAAAAAATCATCTTTGTTGACAACAGAACCTTTTATGAAAAAATGAATAAAGCGATAATACGGGGAGTGGGAGGAAAAATGCTGCAGCAACGTTGAATCTCCATGCGTGACCCAACGATGCCACGCCATTTCTTCATCGCTAATCGTACGGCTGACATCGGGAATCGGCGTGAGAAAAATCGATAATAGCTGTTTTTCCTGTTTCGATAGACGTTGTTTGCAAATTCCAATTTTATCTCCATCTTTTGTATAAAACCATTCATATGCATCAGTGTCGGCTACTTGTTCATTAATGACGATTGCATCCTTATAGTAGGATTTTAGCTGTTTGAGCATGGCGATGTTTCCTTTCTACATCTGAATGATTCCTTTCACTTATTATACAAAAAGAAAAACCGATTTTCCCAATAAAAAGGAAAATCGGTTTTTGAATGGCTACGTTGTTTCATGAGGAGGTTCTTCTTTTGCTAAGTCGCGCGCTTCCTCGATGTTTACGGCATCACCGTGGCCATGGACATAGCCCCCTGCCAATCCCTCATTGATCATACGGTCGATATCCATATAGTGTTCATCGCGTCCTTCATATTGGGAATCTTGATAATTCCGTTTGTTTCGTTCCGTCATAATGCGTCCCTCCTTGTTTTTTGTAGTTTGTATTATAAAAGCATAGATTATTCGTATTCATCATATATATGTCAAAAAGCAGGACAAGCAAGGAGGGAACACAATGATACGCACGGTGAAACAACTGCTGTACATAACAAGAACATCAACGCAACTAGCAGAACAGATGGCAGAAATAGTGAGCGATGAAACGTGGAAACAACAATTTATTCTGTATTTAGAGGATATAACACGTCAATATAAGCTATGGCAATATATTCACTATTTACTTGCCGGGGCATATGAAGAAAGCGACAGTGAAAAGATCGTAACAGCTTCGGTTTCCGAACTGTTGTATGCGCTTTGTTCCAATGAATTAAAAAAAGGAATGTTGTGTCGAAAAGCAAGTGAGATGTTATCGGGAGCTGCACAAAAAGCGGCAGATCACTCATTACAGCAGGCCATTCAATATAGCCAGCTATTTTTTACGATGATAAAAAACCAGCTAATTCATCAAATAGGGAGATAAGCTGTTTGGCACCATGATGTTGAATGTCCGGTTCGTCGAAAATCATCGGTTTGGCGTTCAGTTCGTACATGTACAATTGTCCATCTTTGCTAAGGCCAATATCCGCGGAAAACTCGCCAATAAAACGACATGTACCGTCTACATTGTCATAATACAGAAGAATTGTATGACTTTATCGCACAGCACCACCTTGCCCAATATGAACATATTTTTGTACAAGTTGCAGCCAATAAAGTCGATCAGCTTGAACTTCGGAAAATGATTGGGTTGCTTCAGCGTTATCTTCCACAAGCGCAGCTATTTGGCGTCACATACGGCGAACATTTTGGTTTCGATGACAAATTTTTTATATGTTTTACTGTGTTCGAAAAAGTTAGCGTTCACTCTGTTTTATTATCATACGAAGAATTTGCAAATGAACTTGAGCTTGTAACATATATTTCGGATACGCTTATAACGGAAGAAACAAATCTTCTTCTTTTATTTACTGACCAGAATAGCAATCTTCATTCCCTTATTCGCCATATACCACTAGCAAATGAAAAAACGGTTGTGATTGCCGGGCGAATTAATGAAGGAGAGCGTTTGTTTTCGCATGAAGGATTTGTCACTGGCGGTATGCTGGCAATTAGTTTTAACGGTTCTTCTTTTCGTGTTCAATCATCACATCCGTTTTTATGGGAACCAGTTGGCACTGCTTTTCGAATAACGAAATGCAGCGGAAATAAGTTATACGAGCTTGATGGAAAAAAAGCAATAAAATTGCTGCAACGTTATTTAGGAAAGGAATTTATCGATCGATTGCCTTTTTCCGGAGCGGAATTTCCGTTCATTATTGAGAAAAATGGCCATAAAGAATGTTTATCCATCGTTAAAGTAAATGAGGATGGTTCTATTGAACTAAACGGTTACGTCCATCAAGGGGAGAAGGTTAAGTTTAGCTACGTTCATTTAACGTCATTGGTTTGGACTATATCCGATGAATTAAACAAATTGACGAAAAAATACACGGAAGCGATTTTTTTCTATCGTAGCATCGCCGTACAAGGCTATGCATATCCAGTGCTAGAGCAAATAACGACAACGCTGGAGCAAGTTGCTCCTACTTTTACGCCATTTATATTTGTAGAACTGGTGATCAAGGATAGAGATATACGTTCAGCCACTTTTAGCATGCTTGCGTTATCGGAGGGAAATCAGAACGGAGAGAATAGCAGTGCTTCCGTTTCTTTATCTATTCCTGAGATGTTTCAAGGGGTGATGACGCTAGCGAATTTAATGTCCACCTCCTCTCGAGAAATGGAGAGGCTTCGCGTTCATGTACAAATATCACAATCACTTTTTGAACATAATACAGATATTGTATATTCTACTGATTTACATGGGAATTTTACGAACGTGAATCCCGCTTTCGAGAAAATTCTAGGTTACACAAAAGAGGAAATTTTACATACGAACGCTTTAAAATACATGCATCCGAATGATGTACCTCGTGTTAGCAGACATTTTTATCGAGCTTTGCGTGGAAAAATTCAATATTATAATTTGGAGATTCCTACAAAATCAGGGGAAACATTATTATTCCAAATTAAAAACGTTCCAATTATCGTTGATGGGAAAAAAGTAGGCATTTACGGGATTGGAAGAGATATTACCGAACAAAAAAAGCGGAAGAAAAAATTTCATATTTAGCGTATTATGACCCGGATACCCATCTTCCAAACCGGACAAAGTTTATGGAAATCATCGATGAACAGTTAGAAAAGGCGAAGCAAAAAAATAGGAAGCTAGCAGTCGTATTCATCGATTTAGACCGTTTTAAGCTAGTTAACGATAGTATAGGGCATTATGCGGGAGATGAAATTTTAAAACAAGTCGTTCAGCGCATTCAGCATGTTTTGCCAGCTGGAGCGTATTTAGGAAGGTTTCATGGGGATAAGTTTTGTTTACTTTTAACAGAGCGCACCGATTCAGAAGGAGTGTTTAAAACAGCAGCGCACATTTCAAAAGAAGTGATGAAGCCGATTGTATATGAAAACAAAGAATTTTTTATCACTATAAGTATTGGAATCAGCTTCTATCCAAACGATGGTGTGGATAAACATTCATTGCTCAAAAGTGCTGATATCGCCCTAAATAGAGCAAAACAGAGTGGGGGAAATCGAATACAATTTTATTCTGCAAAAATGAATGAAGAAACGTTATACCGTTTAGAGATGGAAAGATATTTGCGAAAAGCACTGGAAAATCAAGAATTTTTTCTATGCTATCAGCCGATTATTGATATACATAAAGGTGTTATTGTCGGAAACGAAGCATTAATTCGTTGGCGCCATCCAAAGCTAGGACTTGTTAGACCGAATGAATTTATTTCACTAGCAGAAGAGACGGGGCTCATTCATGAAATTGGAAGATGGGTATTAGTAACGGCTTGCAAACAAACAAAAAAATGGCAGCAATTATGGAATCAACAACTCTTCGTTTCTGTGAATGTGTCGGCGAGACAATTTCAGCATGAAGGCTTTATTGATGATGTAAAACAGGCGCTAGAGCAATCGCAGCTCTCCCCAAATTGCTTACATTTAGAATTAACGGAGAACTCTATGCTTCGTAATCTTCATTACAGTATTCAAGTAATGAAAGAATTACAGCAGCTCGGTGTCGGTATTGCTATTGATGATTTTGGAAGTGGATACGCTTCTTTTAGTTATTTAAAAAATTTACCAGTAAACATATTAAAAATTGATCGTTCATTTGTTGAGAAAATGCATACAAATTCTTCGGATATCGCGATCGTAAAGGCAATTATTACGATGGGGCACGGATTAGGGCTAAAAACAGTAGCCGAAGGGGTGGAAACGGTCGAGCAGCTGGAATTGTTAAAAATGCTGCATTGCCATCACGCACAAGGATATGCATTGTATCGTCCGGTAACCGCAGAAGAATTGTCAACATATATGACGGTAAGCCACAAATAGAGAATTGGGGAAAGAAAACAACTCTTTCCCCATTATCCGATGTGCGCGCAAATAAACCGTTTTCCGGTATTAAATGTGATTTCAAAGCGGTCTTTATATGTATCTCCACGCTCATAGTAATGTTGGACGTTGCTAATGAATTCAGTATTATCATAAATAATAAAATTAACACCAGAATATTTTTTAAATAACAATCCATTATAGCAGTATAAACAATCGTATAAAGAAAAGCCGAGTTCATTTAGCCACTGTACAAAATGAAAAAACGTTTTATCCGAAAGCGATTCGAGCCATTGTTGATAAGCGTATGGAAGCCGCTTTCGAAAACGGACGTGTTCGCCGCTTTGAAGAGGGAAAACTTCGATCCCTATATCGACCATCCCGTCTTTTTGTAATTGGCCGCACATCCAATGACCATGGCGGAAAATCTCTATATTTCCTTCTGTCATTTCCTCAAGTAATGATGCTTCCTCATCTTCTTCATCAAAAAAGATCCACTCGTCGTTTACGAATTCAATCGTTCCTTGTATATAAGCTCGTTTTTGTTCATTTATGCATTGAAGACGATGTTCGATGTTCACTTTTCCTCCTCCTCCTTTATTTCCTGTTTTGCCAAATTGTCTTCCATTTATTCACATCGTTCTTACAATCGGACAATTCATCGAAATGAGAGGTGCTGCATAAAATGGAATCATGCCAATACGGAGAATGCCAAATTAAAAAGAAAGCGAAGGTTAAAAAGAAAGCGAAGGCGGGAAGAACTATGATAAAATCCCTCAAGCGCGAGATAGCTTGGCTTAGCTAAGGAAAAGAAAAGGTATGGCGTTCGAGACGTGTTATGTTAAAAATAGCTTTTTTGTTATCTATCAAGAAAGGATTGGTTCGTATGTGTGGTATCACCGGTTGGGTTGATTTTCAGCGCGACTTGCGAATGGAAAAAGAGATTATCTCTAAAATGACAGAAACATTAGCGAAACGTGGACCTGACGATACAAATGCTTGGTTTAGCGAACATGCCGCATTTGGACATAAGCGGCTTATCGTGGTCGACCCAGCAGGCGGCAAACAGCCGATGACAAGAATGAAAAATGGGTATCGTTATACCGTTTGTTATAACGGAGAATTATATAATACAGAAGACATTCGTAAAGAACTATTAAAAAAGGGGTATACATTCCAAGGGCATTCGGATACGGAAGTATTATTAAACGCTTATATAGAGTGGAAAGAGCACTGTGTTGATTATTTTAACGGAATTTTTGCTTTTGCGATTTGGGATGAACAGCGCGAACAGCTATTTTTAGCGCGGGACCGACTTGGCGTGAAGCCGCTTTTTTATCGGCATGTCCATGATAGTCTTTTATTTGGCTCAGAAATGAAAGCAATTTTGGCACATCCGGAAGTAAAAGCAGAAGTGGACTATGAAGGACTAGCAGAAGTGTTTGGATTAGGTCCGTCACGGACACCAGGGCATGGCGTGTTTCGCGGAATGAAAGAATTGCGCCCGGCGCACGCGTTAAAGTTTTCCCGCGAAGGGATAAGAGTATGGCGCTACTGGAATGTGCAAAGCGATGTGCATAGAGACTCGCTGGATGAGACGGTGGAAAAATTGCGTTTTCTTCTTATTGATGCTGTTACGCGCCAGCTTGTTTCCGATGTTCCTGTCTGCACTTTTTTATCCGGCGGGATTGATTCGAGTTCCATTACCGCCATTGCCGCAACGGTGTTTGCGAAAGAAGGAAAAGGACAGCTTCATACGTATTCTATTGATTACGAAGGGAACGACCAATATTTCAAAGCAAATGATTTTCAGCCAAATGCCGATGCGCCTTGGATTGAACTAATGTCAAAAACATTCCAAACCGTCCATCATCATTGTGTCATTAGTCAGGAAGATTTGTTTCATCATTTACAGGAAGCGGTGATCGTCCGTGATGTCCCAGGCATGGCGGATGTGGACTCTTCGTTGCTATGGTTTTGCAAAGAAATAAGAAAAGATTTTGTCGTTAGTTTATCCGGGGAATGTGCGGACGAAATTTTTGGCGGCTACCCATGGTTTCACCGTCCTGACGATTTAGCGCGGAACGGATTCCCTTGGATGCGTTCGACAGAGGCACGGATGGATTTATTAAAAGAAGATTGGAGAAAGAAATTGCAGCTGGATGAATATGTACAAAAGCGCTTTGGTGAAACGATCGCGGAGGTTCCAAGACTGGAAGGGGAAAGTGCGGAAGATGCGAAGCGGCGCGAATTGTTTTATTTGAACATGATTTGGTTTATGACAACGCTTTTGGATCGAAAAGACCGCATGAGTATGGGCGCGAGTTTGGAAGTTCGCGTGCCGTTTGCCGATCATCGGTTAGTAGAATATGTTTGGAATATTCCTTGGGAGATGAAAATGTACGGCAACCGCGAAAAAGGCATTTTGCGCAAGGCATTGGAAGGAATTTTACCAGAGGAAGTGTTATATCGCAAAAAAAGCCCGTATCCGAAAACCCACCATCCGCTTTATACGAAGCTAGTAAAAAATTGGGTAAAAGAATTATTGCACGACCGCTCATCGATTCTTTATGAATTTTTTGATGCGAAAAAATTAGAAGAGTTAGTGGAAACAGAAGGAAAATCATTCCAAGCGCCTTGGTTTGGACAGTTAATGACAGGACCACAACTATTGGCGTATCTTGGCCAAGTGCATGTTTGGTTCCAAAAATACGGCATTACCATAAAAGAATAAGAGCTGCCTTTGTCGCAGCTCTTTTTGTCTATGCAGTTTCTATGCTTGGTATAAGTGATTTTCTCATCCACACTTTCGAACGCCAACGCCATAACATCAGCAATCCACGCAGCCATTCATCAGCAATAAAGGAAATCCATACCCCAATCAGTCCTAAACCAGCCTCAATACCGAGAAAATAGGAAATGGCAACACTAACGCCCCACATGGACAATATCCCCATATATACTGGAAATTTAACATCTCCAGCTGCTCGCAGTGAACTAATGATAACGAGATTAAACGAACGTCCGGGCTCTAATACTATTGTCAATAAGAGAAGCAATCGGCCTGTTTCGATAATTTGTTCATTATCTGTAAACAATGAAAGCAGCTGTCTTGAGAAAATGAAACTAATCGATGCCATCGTGATCGAGATGACGATGGCGCTGCGCAAACTTTTTAAACAACGTGTATATGCTTCTGTATAGCGTCCGGCCCCGACGAGATGGCCGACAAGAATTTGCGTCCCTTGACTTATCGCAATGCCAAATAAAAAAACAAACATCATAATATTTTGCGTATATACTCTCGTTGTCAACGCTTCTGCTCCAAGCCAAGTAATAAAATACGTAATAAGCATTTGCGCCGTATTGTACGCCAAGTGTTCTCCAGCGGATGGAATTCCGATTTTCAATAGATCCCGGATATGATGAAATGGCAAAGAACGAAGAACAGATAATGAAAATGGCATTTTTGTCCGTTTCAATAATAAAGAAAAGATAACGATCAATCCGATGAGACGGCTGACGGTTGTCGAGATTGCCACCCCTTTTACTCCTAATACTGGAAAATCGAACGGTCCAAAAATAAATAAGTAGTTGCCAATCACATTCAGTATGTTCATGCCGATGGTTACGTACATCGTTTCACGGGTAAAACCATAGCTTTTTAATATAGCTCCAATGGTCATAATGAGCGCTTGAATAAATAAAAATCCGCCGACGATCATTAAATAGTCGTTCGCCTCTGTAAGCAAATGGTTCGATAGTTTCATCGTATATAAAATTGGCTTTCCGAAAAAGAATAGCACACTGCTAAGTACAAGGCCGAACAAAAAGTTAACAGCGATAGAGATGAGCGAAACTTCCACTGCATGCTGCTTTCTTTCAGCCCCCAAATATTGCGCCACTAAGACGGCAGTGGCTAAGGCAATAAAATTAAACATGACAATAATCACAGCAATAATTTGATTCGCTACGCCGACAGCGGCAACAGAGTGATCCGAATACTGGCTTAGCATCAATGTATCGGCATTTCCCATGACCATATATAATAGCGTTTCAATAAAAATCGGCCATGTCAGCGCAAATAAGGAAAGTTTTTTCTGATCGGTGTTCATCAAGACAACTCCTTTAATCATTCCGACTTTAAAACTATATCAAGTTTATCTAGTTTATTGCATAATAAGAAGAGAAAAGAGCGATTTGATTTGTATATTTCCGACATGTGAAAGGATGTTTGGAATGGAATACATAACATTTTCTTTTCCGCCGTTTCCGATTTTTATTAAAGGGGCAGAAAGCGTATTTCCAAAAGGACAAAAACATTTTCGACGAACGTTTTCTGTGTTTGATTTGTTATATGTGAAAAAGGGATGCTTATATATGACAGAAGAAAACAAGGAATTTGCTGTAAAAGAAGGAGAATATCTTATTCTTATTCCGGGAAGAGAGCATTACGGGCATTATCCTTGCACGGAAGAAACACAACTAGTTTGGCTTCATTTTACGATCGAAGGAGGATATGACATTGTTCCAAAACAGTCGTTAAGCTGGCAAAATGTCATTGAGAGGGAAGCAACATATGTCGAGTCGGTTCAATATCGTTTTTGGATACGGCAATATGCGAAAGTAAAGCAAAGGGAACGCATCGAACAATTGCTTCAACAATTAGTCGAGCTGAATGAGGAAAGAGATCCAGATCGTTCATTAAAGCAATTACTCTATTTTGTTGAATTCATTTGGCAATTGCAAAAACAGGAGCTGCATATTCCAAGCGCTTCTGAAAAAGTGTGTGCCGAAGCGGTTGCTTACATCGAACGGCATTATGCTGAACCGATTACGATTCAGCAGCTCGCCCAATCATTACGATTTCATCCTGACTACATTACCCGTTGCATGCAAAAAACAATTGGCATGAGTTTTGTGCAATATTTGAATTATTATCGCTTGTCAAAAGCAAAAAAATGGTTGGCAGAAACGAATGAAACGATTGAAGCGATTGCCAAGAGAGCAGGAATTGAAGATGGCGCCTATTTTTCAAGGCTATTCAAAAAAATAGAAGGAGTTACACCGACAGAATATCGCCGTACTGTGCATCGGATGTAAAAAAAGCGAGAGGATACTTCCTTCTCGCCTTTTATCAATTTTCTACTTGATAGAGGAGAAAACCGTATGGAGGAATGTTTGCACGCAATGTTTTTGCTTCTACAGCAAATTGCTCGTTTGTCCATAAGTTCGTTAGCCGTTTTCCTTTAAGAGACAATGGGACCGTGACTTCAATATTTTTGTTGTTATTGTTGATCATAACTAAAATCGTTTCGTGCTTGTATGTTTTCGTATATATTAAATGATTTGTTTCATTATTTGCATCAATAAATGTAATATTTCCTCGACTTCCAAGAGCAGGATGAGTCTTGCGAAGCGAAATGAGTTTTTTCACATGTTCTAATATATCGCGGTTTTGTTTACTTTCATCCCAAATCATACATTTGCGGCATCCTGGATCTTGCCCACCTGTCATACCAATTTCGTCACCATAGTATATGCATGGAGAACCGGTAAAAGAGAGTTGGAATAAAAATAGCAGTTTGACTTTTCGTACGTCATTGTTACATGTCGTTAAAATTCTTGGTGTATCGTGACTGCCAAGCAAGTTAAAAGCGACTTCATTGACGTTTGCTGGGTAAGAATGCAGAACGTTCATAATTATATTAGCAAATTGTTCAGCACGGATTTCGTCTTTGGCGAAAAAGCGGATAACGCCATTCGTAAATGGATAATTCATGACAGCATCAAATTGATCGCCTCGAAGCCATGGCATTGCATCGTGCCAAATTTCTCCGAGAATATAAACATCCGGTTTGATTGCTTTCACCGCTTGACGGAATTCTCGCCAAAATTGGTGGTCTACTTCGTTTGCTACATCTAATCGCCATCCATCGATATCAAACTCGCGAATCCAATATGTTGCTACATCTAATAAATACTGCTTTACCTCAGGATTTTCCGTATTTAACTTTGGCATTTGCTCAACAAATGCGAACGTATCATAGTTTGGTCTTGGGACTGTCCGTAACGGAAATTCGTGAATATGAAACCAATCCTTATATTTTGAATTATTACCATTTTTTAGTACATCTTGAAACGGTGCAAAATAGTAACCGCAATGATTAAATACTGCATCTAGCATCACTCTTATTCCTTTTTGATGGCAAAGATCAACAAGTTTTTTAAATGTTTGTTTATCTCCAAAATGTGGATCGATTTCAAAATAATCTATCGTATCATATTTATGATTAGATGGCGCATAGAAAATAGGAGTAAAATAAATGCCGTTAATACCGAGCTCAACAAGATAATCAAGGTGTTGTATAATCCCTTCAAAATCGCCGCCGAAAAAACTTGTTGGTGTCGGTTCTTCGCTTCCCCAAGGTAGCGTTCCCTCTGGATTCAAAGACGGATTTCCATTTGCAAAGCGCTCCGGGAAAATTTGATACCAAATCGTATCTTTTGCCCATTCGGGCGCATGAAATACATCGATTTTATTTAAAAAAGGAAAGCAAAAATAGTAAGCGGTATCATCTGTTGGTGCCTCGTTGTAAAAACCTTTTTCCGTATATACTATCGTTTCACTGCCTGCTGTTAATTCAAACCCGTAACGAAGGCGGCGGTATGGAGGAACAACTTCAATAAACCAGTAGTCAAACAAATCGTCTGACCCGCTTTTCACCATGGGAGCACGGTTCAGCTGCCAAACGCCGTTTACCCATTCATACGGATCAGCATAAAGAAGGTAAACGGTTTCGATATCATTTTTTTTAGTACGAAGGCGAATATGTAACATTTTTTCATTGTACGCATAAGCAAAGTTATCTTTTGGACGATGATAAATGGCTTCTTTCAACATTTTCTTTGCCACTCCTTTAACAAGAGCAATCGTTTGCACATAAATATGTTTTTGTACTTAAAGAGTAGGATAATTGAACAAAAAAGTCAAATTTTTATTGAAAAAAACTTGTCAAATAAAAAATAGACGATATAATGAAAGTGAGCGGTGCAATCGTTTTCATGGATAACTTACTCTTTTTTTGTAGTTTTGTGCAAACGATTTCCTAATACAAGCGATTGCGCTATAAGTGAATTAACTTTTAGGAGGGGGATATATGAAAAAAGTTGTTTCATTGTTTATGGTGATGATTCTTCTGATCGGCGTTTTGGCTGCGTGTGGTCCAAAGCGTGATACCGAACAAGTGAAAGAAAACAAAAAGGAAACTACAACAGAAAATGTAAAAAAACCAGAAAAATTAGTTGTTTGGGTAAATGATGAAGAAAAGCAAAAACAGGCATTAAGCGATATCTTTAAAAAATACACAGAGAAAACAGGAATCAAAATTGAAATGGTCGCTGTGAACATGCTTGATCAAGCGAAAAAAATAGCGCTGGACGGTCCGGCAGGAAAAGGTCCAGACGTGTTTTTCCAGCCGCATGACCGCATTGGTGACATTGTTCTCCAAGGTTTAGCTGATCCAGTTGATCTTGGCGATGCAAAAAGCGAATATAACAAAACAGCAATTGATGCGGTTACTTATGACGGTCAAACTTATGGTGTACCTTTTGTCGTGGAAACATACGGTCTATTCTACAACAAAGATTTAGTACCTGAAGCTCCGAAAACGATGGAAGATCTTATGAAAATCGCGAAAGAAAAAACAAATGCTGCAAAAGACCAATATGGTTTCTTGATGGAAGCAGCAAACTTCTATTTTGTCTATCCATTCTTTGCAGGGTATGGAGGCTACGTGTTCCATAACAAAGATGGCAAAGTGGACACAAGCGATATCGGGTTGGCAAATGATGGAGCTGTAAAAGGGGCCGAACTTGTTCAATCTTGGTTTAAAAATGGATACATTCCAAAAGAAATTAACGAAGATATTATGAACGGCTTATTTACAAAAGGAAATGTAGCGACGGTTATTAGTGGCCCATGGAACATTGCCACATATCGTGATGCGTTAGGGGATAAATTAGCGACTGCTCCACTTCCAGTATTAGAAAACGGCGAACATCCAAAATCGTTTGTCGGTGTGAAAACTTGGATGTTATCTGCTTATTCGAAGAACAAAGAATGGGCGACGGACTTTATGAAATTTGTGACTAACGAAGAAAATTCACTTCATTACTATGAAGTTGCGGGTGAAATGCCAGCAAATGAAAAAGCGTTAACAAATGAAAAAATTAAAAATAACCCATTAATTTCCGGATTTGCAGAGCAAATTCAATACGGAGAGCCAATGCCAAACGTACCGCAAATGTCACAAGTATGGGATCCAATGGGCAATGCGTTACAATTCATCGCAAAAGGTGATGATCCAAAAGCAGTATTAACGGAAGCAGTAAAAACGATTCAAGATAAAATCGCAGCAAGCGGTGGAAAATGACGTAATAATTTGGTGGATAGAGCTCTCTATCCACCATTCTTATCACGTATAGGGGGGATACAACATGCCTGAAAAAAGGGTGCGGCATAATCCGGTTGTTGCCGTTGTGTTATCGGTCCTTTTTGCTGGCTTAGGGCAATTATACAATCGGCGCTATGTCAAAGGGATTTTATTTATTATCATTGAAGCAGCTTTTTTGATGACGTTTTATAACTTTTTAAACATTGGATTATGGGGACTCATTACATTAGGGGAAATTCCGAAAGTCGATCATTCGATTTTCTTGTTAATTCAAGGTCTAGTTTCTGTCATTATCATCGCATTTGCGGCCGCTCTTTACTATTTTAATATTATGGACGCGCGGAAAGATGCGCTTCGCCTTCAACGTGGAGAACCGTTTCCGTCGCTGATCGAATCTTGCAAAAACGCTTGGGATAAAGGATTCCCATATGTATTTGTCACTCCTGGTCTTGTCATGCTGGTATTTATTGTCGTGCTACCTCTACTTTTTATGGTATCCCTAGCGTTTACTGATTATAACTTATATAATTCTCCACCGCGCCATTTGTTGCATTGGGTTGGGTTTGAAAACTTTAAAAACTTAGTATCCGTGCCAATTTGGCAAAATACATTTTTCAGCGTATTTTCTTGGACGATTGTGTGGACAATTGTCGCTACCACTTCGCAAATTGCGCTAGGATTATTTTTAGCCCTTTTAGTCAATGACCCGCGCATTAAATTTAAACGGTTCATTCGGACTGTATTAATTTTGCCGTGGGCGGTTCCAGCGTTCGTGACGATTCTCGTGTTTGCAGCGATGTTTAACGATAAATTCGGAGCGATTAACCGCGATATTTTAAGCGCATTTGGCGTGATGATTCCATGGATGAACGACCCGTTTTGGACAAAAGTCGCCTTAATTTTGATTCAAACATGGTTAGGCTTCCCGTTCGTATTTGCCTTATTTACTGGCGTGCTGCAAAGCATTTCCCGCGATTGGTACGAAGCGGCGGACATCGACGGAGCTTCTCGCTGGCAAAAGTTTCGCTCGATTACATTGCCGCATGTGCTCTATGCGACGGCTCCGCTATTGATTATGCAGTATGCCGGCAACTTTAATAACTTTAATATTATTTATTTATTCAACGATGGCGGTCCGGCAGTGCGTGGTCAAAATGCCGGAGGAACCGATATTTTAATTTCTTGGGTATATGATTTAACGTTTACGACAAACAACTACAATATGGCTGCAGCGATTTCCATTATTATCGGATTGATTGTGGGCGGCTTTGCTTTATACCAATTTAGACGTACACGTTCCTTTAAAGAGGAGGGGAACATTTAATGAGTCGAAAAACAAAATCACGAATCGAAGTCACGTTGATTTATTTATTTATTGCATTTATGTTTGTTATTATCGCATATCCGCTTCTTTGGACCATTAGCATGTCATTCAATCCGGGAACGAGCTTATATTCTGCATCGTTAATTCCAGAAAAGCCGTCTTTGGAACATTATAAATGGTTATTTACAAGCCCGCAGAGTGATTATTTGCTATGGTATAAAAATAGCTTATTCGTTGCATTTGCCAATTCTATTTTATCTGTCTTTTTTACAGCATTAATTGCTTATGCGTTTTCCCGCTACCAATTTGTTGGACGGAAAATGGGATTATATTTATTTCTTGTGCTACAAATGTTTCCGTCATTGATGGCGATGGTCGCACTTTATATTTTACTAAATATGCTTGGGCTTTTAGACTCTCTATGGGGACTTATTCTCATTTATGTCGGTGGGCAAATTCCGTTTAACGCCTGGCTTGTTAAAGGGTATTTTGACACGATTCCACGTGAGCTTGATGAGGCGGCACGCATTGATGGTGCAGGACATTTGGCTGTGTTTTTCCGAATTATGCTTCCACTTGCGAAACCGATTTTAGCGGTTGTGGCGCTGTTCAATTTTATGGCACCGTTTACGGATTTCTTATTGCCATCAATCGTTTTACGCGATCCAGAAAAATATACGCTTGCAGTCGGATTGTTTAACTTTATTAGCGACCGATTTGCCAATAACTTTACTCGTTTTGCCGCTGGTTCTATTTTAATTGCTGCGCCGATTGCCATCGTATTCTTATTCTTGCAACGTTATTTAATTTCTGGCTTAACAGCAGGTGGAACAAAAGGGTAATAACCGTTATGATAGAATTGGTATTACCCCTTTCCGATGAGTCAAACGATACTAGAGATAAAGGGGGGAAGCGGAAATAGGGAATCGAGTATTCGCTTTATTTATGCTTCCGTTTCTTCTTTTTTGTGCGGTTCCGGTACAAGCTGCTGAAAAAGAAGAACGGACATGGCAAGATGAGGCAATTTATTTTATTATGGTCGACCGCTTTAACAACATGGATCCGACGAATGACCAAGACGTTAATGTCAATGATCCAAAAGGATATCACGGCGGTGATTTAAAAGGAGTGACCGCCAAACTAGACTACATTAAAGATATGGGATTTACGGCGATTTGGCTGACACCGATTTTTAAAAATGAACCGGGCGGCTATCATGGGTATTGGATTCAAGACTTTTACAAAGTCGATCCGCATTTTGGCACGATGGAAGATTTAAAAACGTTAGTGAAAGAAGCGCATAAACGCAACATGAAGGTGATTCTGGATTTTGTCGCCAACCATACCGGCTACCACCATCCATGGCTGAACGACCCAGCGAAGAAAGATTGGTTTCATGAGAAAAACGACATTTTTAACTGGGATGACCAACAACAAGTGGAAAACGGCTGGGTGTTCGGACTGCCTGATTTAGCGCAAGAAAATCCACAAGTAAAGCGCTATTTAATCAATATGGCCAAATGGTGGATTAAAGAAACGGACATTGACGGTTATCGCCTTGATACAGTCAAACACGTCCCGAAATCGTTTTGGCAAGAGTTTGCCAAAGAAGTGAAATCGGTGAAAAAAGACTTTTTCCTGCTTGGAGAAGTATGGAATGATGACCCGCGTTATATTGCCGACTATGGAAAATACGGCATCGACGGGTTTGTCGATTATCCGCTTTACAACGAAATCACGAAAGTGTTCAGCAAGCGCGATCAATCGTTGCGGCCGCTTTACGACGTATGGGAGTATGACAAAACATTTTACGATCGCCCGTATTTGCTTGGAACATTTTTAGACAATCATGATACGGTACGTTTTACAAGACTTGCGATAGAAAATAAGCAAAATCCAATAACGAGAATTAAGCTCGGTTTAACGTATTTGTTCTCTGCACCGGGCATTCCGATTATGTATTATGGAACAGAAATTGCAATGGACGGCGGGAACGATCCGGATAATCGTCGCTTAATGAATTTCCGTACTGACAAGGAAATCATTGATTATATTAAAAAATTAGGGGAACTGCGCCAACAGCTACCATCGCTACGGCGCGGCGATTTTACATTGTTATATGAAAAAAACGGTATGGCTGTCTTTAAGCGGACGTATAAAGACGAAACAGCGGTCATTGCCATTAACAATACCGGAAAAACACGAAAGGTTCATTTGACAAACAATCAACTTGCCCCGGGAAAAGAACTACGCGGACTGCTGGCAGGAGATTTAGTCCGAAGCGATCGCGACGGATATGATCTCATTTTAAATCGCGAGACAGCGGAAATTTATGTGCTTGCGAAAAAGACGGGGCTCAATATTCCATTTATTGCAACGTTAATTGCCATTTATGTGCTATTTGGGTTGTTTTTATATTATGTAAAGAAAAGGTCAAAACAGACAATCTAGGAGGGAAAAAAGATGCTCGAGGATACAAGCTTCGCCATTCAGCCGGAACAAGATGACAAAACGCAAGAAACGCACCGGATCGACATCGGGAATATGCATACATTTTCTCATACGGAACACGTATTTTCATTCCATTGCGACACAGGAATCGTCAAAATTCGATTTTACCGTGAAGATATTGTCCGTATCGCCTTCAACCCTTTTGGCGAAACAAGTTTGTCCACAAGTGTCGCTGTCGTAAAAGAGCCGGAAAAAGTAGATGCCTCCGTACATGAAACCGAGGAAGAGGTGACGTTAACATCGGCAAAACTGACGGTTGTTTTGCAAAAACGACCGTTTCGCGCCCGCATTTACGACAATCATGGACGACTGCTTGTTGCGGAAGGAAAAAAGGGGATGGCGTTTACCTACCAAGGAGAAGTATGCTGTTTTAAAATGATGGATGAAGCTGACCATTTTTACGGATTTGGTGAAAAAACAGGGTTCCTCGATAAGCGTGGCGAAACAATGACGATGTGGAATACGGATGTGTATGCGCCACACAATCCGGAAACGGACCCGTTATACCAATCCCATCCGTATTTTATGACGGTGCGAAATGGAAGTGCGCATGGCATTTTCTTTGACAATACGTACAAAACAACATTTGATTTTCAAACAGCGACCGATGAGTATTGTTTTTCCGCAGAAGGAGGGGCCATTGATTATTACGTTTTTGCTGGTCCAACGCCAAAGGACGTGTTAGAACAATATACGGATCTTACCGGCCGAATGCCGCTTCCGCCAAAATGGGCACTCGGGTATCATCAATCCCGCTATAGCTATGAAACCGAACAAGAAGTAAGAGAGATCGCACAAACGTTTATCGAAAAAGACATTCCGCTTGATGTCATTTATTTAGATATTCATTACATGAATGGCTATCGCGTGTTTACGTTTGACCGTAACCGTTTTCCGAATCTGAAGCAGCTCATTGCCGATTTAAAACAAAAAGGAATTCGTGTTGTTCCGATTGTCGACCCCGGAGTGAAAGAAGACCCAGAATACGTCATTTACCAGGAAGGCATTCGCCATGATTATTTTTGCAAATATATCGAAGGAAACGTTTATTTTGGAGAAGTCTGGCCGGGCAAGAGCGCGTTTCCGGATTTTACAAATAAAAAGGTGCGAAAATGGTGGGGAGAAAAGCACCAATTTTATACGGATTTAGGCATTGAAGGCATTTGGAACGACATGAACGAACCATCCGTTTTTAACGAAACGAAAACGATGGACGTCAAAGTGATACACGACAACGACGGCGATCCGAAAACGCATCGCGAGCTTCATAACGTGTATGGCTTTATGATGGGAGAAGCAACGTATAAAGGAATGAAAAAATTATTAAACGGAAAGCGCCCGTTCTTATTAACACGCGCTGGCTTTTCCGGCATTCAGCGCTATGCCGCGGTATGGACGGGGGATAATCGCAGCTTCTGGGAACACTTGCAAATGTCACTGCCGATGTGTATGAACTTAGGATTATCTGGAGTTGCGTTTTGCGGTCCGGATGTTGGCGGTTTTGCCCATAACACGAATGGAGAGCTGTTGACGCGATGGATGCAAGTAGGGGCGTTTACGCCATATTTTCGCAATCATTGCGCGATTGGGTTCCGCCGTCAAGAACCGTGGGCGTTTGGGGAAAAATATGAGCGCATCATAAAAAAATATATTCGATTGCGCTATCAGTGGCTTCCACATTTATATACATTGTTTGCGGAGGCACATGAAACAGGGGCACCTGTCATGAGACCATTGTTTTTCGAGTACCCGGATGATGAAAACACGTATAATCTGTATGACGAATTTCTCGTTGGTGCCAATGTATTAATTGCGCCGATCATGACGCCGAGCACGACCCGTCGCGTCGCTTATTTCCCGAAAGGAAACTGGGTGGATTATTGGACAGGCGAAGTGCTAGAAGGCGGCCAATACCATTTAATTTCTGCGGATTTAGAGACATTGCCAATTTTCATTAAACAAGGATCGGCTATTGCCTTAGGTGACGTTAAGCGTTCGACAGAAATGCCGGACGAACATCGGACTGTTCATATTTATAAGGCCAATGGTGGCAAAGCGACGTATGTACTGTATGATGATGATGGACAAACGTTCTCTTACGAAAAGGGAGATTATTTACGCATGTATATTGAGGTCGAATATGGCGAAAATTCCGTGCATATCGTAACGAAAAGCGAAGGAACGTATCAACCAAGTTGGAAGCTCTCTTTTGCAATTCATCACGCGACGGAACAGACGAAAGTCACGATCGATGGAAACGAACAAAATGCGATATTTGATCCTCATCAGCGTATCCTACTCATCCAAAGTGAATGAGCATCGAATGGGGGAGTAAATGATGAACGTTACGATAAAAGATGTTGCAAAACGAGCAAACGTGGCTCCCTCCACGGTTTCCCGCGTTATTGCCGACAGTCCGCGAATTAGTGAGAAGACGAAGCGAAAAGTGCGACAGGCAATGAAAGAACTTGGCTATCATCCGAATTTTATTGCGCGCAGTTTGGCCAATCAAGCAACACAGGTGATCGGCATTGTCATGCCAAGCGCAGCGGAACAGGCGCTGCAAAACCCGTTCTTTCCAGAAGTCATCCGCGGCATCAGCAAAGTAGCACATGAAAAAAAATACGCTTTGCAAATGTCCACAGGCGAAAAAGAAAAAGAAATTTACGAAGGGGTTGTGGACATGCTTCAAGGCCGCCGCGTCGACGGAGTGATTTTATTATATTCGCGCATCAATGATAGACTGATGAAATATTTGCAAAAACATCAATTCCCATTTGTCGTCATCGGGAAGCCGCATCAAAAGGAAGAACAAATCACCCATGTCGATAATGACAATTACCGGGCGGGCAAAGAAGCGACGGAGCATTTGATCGCGCGCGGCCATGAACGAATCGCTTTTGTCGGCGGCAATAAGCAATATTTAGTGACTGTCGACCGATTGCATGGTTACGAGGAGGCTTTGAGAGAAGCGGGCCTTCCTTATCGCGAAGACTATATCATGCACGAAGAATTTTTGCAGGAAGGCGGCCAAGAAGCGATGAAAGAGCTGCTTTCGCTCGCTGAGCCGCCGACAGCGCTCGTCGTTGCCGATGATTTAATGGCCTTAGGCGTGCTGAAGACATTGGATGAAATGGGACTGCGCGTTCCCGATGACATTTCGATCGTCAGCTTCAACAACACGCTGCTGGCGGAAATGTCACGCCCGCCGTTAACCTCGGTCGACATTCATATCTTCCAACTCGGCTACGAAGCAACGAAAAACTTAATCGAAAAAATCGCTAACCCGAACGAACCGATTAAGCGCATTATTATCCCGCATCGGCTTGTCAGACGGTTTTCGTGCGATTATTATCGGAAATAAAAAGCTGGCACAAACGGTCACCCTACACGTGATCGTTTAGAGTCAGCTTTTTCAAATTGAGAAGTTCATTTATCATGAATGGATAGTTGTATTTCTCTGATCGAAAATAGAGGAGTTTTATGCTGTTTCCTTAAAAGTTTTTTCTGGAGATGCTTCAAATGATTATAACGGCTTATTCCTCCTCATTTTTTTCTACAGCATGTCCACCAAATTCGTTGCGTAAAGCGGCTACCACTTTGCCTGTAAATGTATCGGTTTCTAATGAACGATACCGCATCAATAAAGACATAGCGATGACAGGAGTAGCGGTTTGTAGATCTAAAGCCGTTTCGACTGTCCATTTTCCTTCACCGGAAGAATGCATAATCCCTTTGATTTCCTCTAATTTTGCATCCTTAGAAAAGGCGCGTTCTGTTAATTCCATGAGCCATGAACGAATAACAGAACCGTGATTCCACACTCTTGCCACTTTTTCGTAGTCATAATCGAATTCACTTTTCTCCAATATTTCGAATCCTTCACCAATGGCCGCCATCATCCCGTATTCAATCCCATTGTGGACCATTTTTAAGAAGTGGCCGCTACCTGCTTTTCCTGTATATAAATACCCATTTTCCACAGCGGTATCTCGGAAAAGAGGCTCGACAACGTTCCAAGCTTCAGAATCCCCTCCAACCATGTAACACGCTCCGTTACGAGCACCTTCCACTCCACCAGAGGTTCCGGCATCCATAAAGTGAATTCCAATCTCCTTTAGTTCGTTATAACGACGAATCGATTCCTTATAGTGAGAATTGCCGCCATCAATGACAATGTCTCCTTTGCTTAAAAATGGTGTAATTTCGCCAATTACCGAATCAACCACTGTGTGTGGAACCATGATCCAAATAATTCTTGGTTTTTCTAATGATAGAGCGAGCTCCTCTAAATTAGATACGCCTTTGGCTCCATATTTTTTTATTTCTTCAACCGCATTTGCATTTACATCGAACGCTACTACTTCGTGCTTATGGTCGATGAGATTTTTACCTAAGTTGAATCCCATTTTTCCTAAACCGATTAACCCGATTTTCATGTTAATGACCTCCTAAAAACGTCTTTAATCTTATAAGGTAAGGAAAATTTGTTGTTAAATGTGGCTTCTATTTCTTATATTGACAACCTATAGTCATGCTTAACTACCACCAATGAAATCCGGCCTCCTCCAATAATTGATGAGAAGCTTCTGGTCCCATCGAACCTGCAAGATATGAGTGAAGAGGAAGGAGATTCTCCTCAAATGCATCCAAAATGGGTTGAACCCACTTCCAAGATAGTTCAACTTCGTTCCAATGAGCAAAGAAAGTCGAATCACCGCATAAAGAGTCGAAAATCAAGAGCTCATAGGCTTCGGGTACATCTTTCTGATTAGTCGTAAAGTGCATATGGACGGGTTCAATCCTTCCATCGTTTAATACATTTTTATTATTTAATTGCAATGAAACTCCTTCGTTCGGATTGATTTGAATCACTAAAAGATTAGGAGCTGTTTTCTCATTTTTCGGTAAATACCATTCCTTTAATGGATTTTGAATTCAATCACAATACGTGTGGACTTTTCCTTCATTCTTTTACCTGTGCGGATATAGAATGGTACCCCTCTCCAAACCTCATCATCAATCCACAAACGAGCCGCAACAAACGTATCCGTTGTTGAAGAAGCAGTTATTCCGGGTTCTTCTTTATATCCGACAACTGGTTTTCCATCGATTTCTCCAGGACCATATTGACCGCGAACAACGTGTAAACTTACTTCTTCTTTCTGTATTGGCCGAAGAGATTCCATGATTTTTCTTTTCTCATTCCGGATGTCTTTTGCGCTGATCCGTTTTGGAAGGTGCATAGCGGTCATCATCAACAATTGTAACATATGATTTTGAACCATATCGCGAATGGCCCCTGCCTGGTCATAATAACCTGCTCTTTCTTCAACTCCAACCGTTTCGCTAGCTGTAATTTGTACATTGGCTATATACTGATTGTTCCAGATTGCTTGAAATACAGAGTTGGCAAATTTTATAGCTTCCAAGTTCTGGACCATCGGCTTCCCAAGGTAATGATCTACTCGATAAATTTCGTCTTCTTCAAAAGCTTGACTTAACTTTTTATTTAAATCTTGCGCTGATTTTACATCGTGACCAAACGGTTTTTCGATAATCAGGCGTTTCCAACCTTTGGCGGATCCTAGTCCACTTTCCTTGATGTTTGCTGCAATCACCTCAAAAAATTCCGGCGCAACAGATAAATAAAACATGCGGTTTTCAGGAATATTCAATTCTTTTTCACGTCGTTGAACCATTTCAAGCAACTTTTTATACCCTTGGGCATTCGTTACATCTAAAGAAGTATAACGAAACGCATGGAGAAACTCTTCCATTTTGGAACGGTCATTTGTCAAACGTCTAGAAAATGTTCTTAATGAATTTTCCACATATGCTTGAAATTCAACATCGGATAATTCTCTTTTGCTCACCCCAATAACGGAAAACGACTGAGGCATTTTTTGGTCGAGAAATAAATTATATAATGCAGGGAAAATTTTTCGTTTAGCTAAATCACCTGTTGCCCCAAACAAGACAAAGGTCATCGAATCCAATGTTATCCCCCCTGTCTTTTTGAAACATTTTTCAAAAAGAATAAAGCTGATAGAGCAGATGTAACAAGGTTTACTACATTGCAAGAATTGGTATTTTTGTGAACAGGAAGAAGGTCTTGTTCTTGTATTTTTTCGTTCATGAAAGTTCAACAAAGACGAGGGCAGCTTTTGTTCCTTCCAGCGTTTTTAAAACATCGAGAGCATTCTCTCCGAAATAAATATCGCGCGGAATAGTAAAACGATTCATGCTGCTCCCTCCAGTGCTCGTAATTGGTTTACAGATGCTAGTATAATGCGTATAAAATTTATTGAGAAGTACGCACTTTATACATTTATTTGACAGTATGTGTTTTATTATTATAAAGTGAAAATGAGTATACCATGGGCTGTAATAAACATGGGAGGTGAAACGATGGGACACGTTTGCGGCAAGACGTATAACTGTGAAAAAGAATTAACACTCTCTGTTATAGGCGGTAAATGGAAAATGCTTATTTTATGGCATCTAGGAAAAGGGGGAAAGAAGCGGTTTAGTGAACTAAAAGCTCTCATGCCGGGGATCACCCAAAGAATGCTTGTTAACCAGTTGCGAGAGCTGGAGGAAGATCAAATTGTTCATCGCGAAGTCTATCCTGTTGTTCCACCAAAAGTAGAATATTCACTGACCGAGCATGGAAAAAGTCTGATGCCAATTCTTGATGCTATGTATGAATGGGGCAGAAACTATATGGAGACTGTTGTCAAAGGTCAAGTAAAAATCAATGAGGCCGCCAAGTAGAAAAAACTTTCCTCCTTTAAAGCTTCGAAAACTCCCTGCTCGTACTCCTTAATATACTTTTATAGGCAGGCAATTTTCATAGAAAATGCACACTTATCGATATAGAGATGAAGAAAGCAATAAGTTTATATTAGACGTTAAAAAACCAGCGGACAACCATCTTTATGAAAGATCCACTGTCCGTTGGTTTTTTTGTATGTATGTGGTTGCAGATCACAAAGCATCGCCTCTATCATCAGATCCCTCATCGTTTCTACAGACTTCTTTTTTATTCTCCTTTTTTTCGTTTATCCTCTTTTAGTATACTTTTCCACACTATGTAACACAAAAGTGTGTACTTGTTAAATTGAATGATGTGTCTAATAATATCAGTATCGCCACTGACTGGGGCGAAACGTTACTAGATGGATAACAAGAGAGGGGGAGACTATGAAACTGAGAGTTTCAGCAGTTCAATATCATCTTCATACCATCCAATCGTTTGAGGAATTTGCCAAACAAGTAGAACATTATATTAAAACAGCCGAAGAGTTTGGGGCGGATTTTGTCTTGTTTCCGGAATTTTTCACCACCCAGCTAATGTCTATTGGCAACCAGCAAGGGCAACCTTTGACCATTCAAGATCTTCCTGATTTTACAGAACAATATCGGTCTTTATTTATTAATTTGGCTAAGCAAACAAAGATGCATATTATTGGAGGAACCCATGTCATCCGTAAAGGCGGACGATTATACAACGTTGCTTATTTATTCTATCCAGACGGAAGAGTTGCCGAACAGCCAAAGCTTCATATCACTCCGACGGAAGTAAAGGAATGGAATATGTCTCCTGGAGAAAGCTTGCAGGTGTTCGAAACAGACAAGGGAACCATTGCGATGTTGACTTGCTATGACATCGAATTTCCAGAAATCGTTCGAATGGCAAAGGCGAAAGGGGCTGATGTCATTTTCTGCCCTTCATGCACCGATGATCGTCACGGATTTTATCGTGTTCGTTACACCAGCCATGCGAGAGCAATCGAAAATCAAGTTTATGTCGTCACCACTGGTACGGTAGGTTCCCTTCCTACGGTTGATTTCATGAGGGCAAATTTTGGGCAAGCGGCGGTGATTACACCGAACGATATCCCATTTCCTCCGCGCGGCATCTTGGTAGAAGGAGAAATCAATCATGATATGATTGTAACCGCTGATCTCGATTTAGAGCTGTTATATCAGGTTCGCGAAAGCGGTTCTGTCACCACGTGGCGTGATCGACGCACGGATCTTTATCCGGATTGGAAATAAAATGTGACTAGCTGCTCTATAAGGATCATCGCTATTTGTTGCCGAACAGCTTGAACAAGAAGGTTTTTCACATGTTTATTCCATTGAAGGCGGTATGAAAGCGTGGAGCGAGCATTTACAACCGGTCAAAATCGCTGAGCTGAAAAACGGCGGTGCGATTTATCAATTTGTCCGTCTCGGGAAAGGCTGCCTGTCCTATTTGATCGAATCAAACGGAGAAGGTGCGCTTATTGATACAAATCGCATGACGGATGTATACGTTGAGTTTGCGAAGGAACGCGAGATTTCTATTAAATATGTCATTGATACCCATTTGCACGCAGACCATATTTCCGGCGGCCGCAAGTTAGCTGAACAATTGGGAGCGACGTACTATTTGCCTCCAAAAGATGCGACAGAAGTGACCTTTTCCTATGCATCGATTCAAGATGAGGACCGCATTCAGGTCGGTCATGCAGTGATCGAAGCTGTTTACTCACCGGGACATACAATTGGCAGCACTTCGTTTATTATAGATGACCAATATTTACTAACGGGAGATGTTTTATTTATCGATTCGATCGGTCGTCCGGATTTGGCTGGAAAAGCGCAGGATTGGGTGGGGATTTGCGCAAGACATTATATGAGCGCTATAAACAATTAGCAGATGACCTGTTGGTTTTGCCTGCACATTTTATGGTACCGGGTGAAATGAATGACGATGGTAGTGTTGGTACTACATTAGGTATGTTGTACGCAAAAAATCATGGTCTCAATATCGCGAGCGAAGAAGAGTTTCGAAAAACGGTGACGGAAAACTTGCCTCCGCAACCGAATGTTTATCAGGAAATTCGGCAAACAAATATGGGAAAGCTTCATCCAGATGAAGAGCAGCAACGCGAGATGGAAATCGGTCCAAACCGTTGGGCAGTCCGGTAATGATTAAAAAAAGGAGACTTGAGTCATTCATGCCGAGTCTCCTTTTTCTCCCTCCGCAAATATTTTTTAAATTAAGTAAAGGGAAAGCTATATTGATAACTAACAAATAAAGAAAATGCCTCTGTTCCAAAAATTTGTTTAGAAAAATAAATCGGTTGATTATATACTTATACATGTATATAATTGTTCATAAATAAAAACAATGAATGAGGTGGAAAGAAGAATTGGAAGGAATACTGCTTTTGGCTTTATTTATTTTGTTATCAATATCTGTCTATCGGCGGTATTATCCAATAAGAGGAGTTCCGTGTGTTGACTACCGCGATGAAAGTATAAATTCTTTAACGATTCTAGATCTTCGTGATTACAACGAAAAAACAAATCATTATCCCATTGCGAATTCCTTTCACATACCGTTTGCTTATTTAAAACGGCATGTTTATGAAATTCCTGATAAACCAATCCATGTGATTGCAAGTGATGAAGTAGGAAAAAATTTAGGCATTCGCTTTTTGCGCAGCCGCGGTTTTAAAGTGAAGAGCTATTCAATGGCCGATTGTCCTTGCAAAGAAAGGAGAAATGCCAAATGGAATACAGCAAAGAAATCAAAAACCGCCTAAAACGAATTGAAGGACAAGTAAAAGGGATTATTGGTATGATGGAACAAGAAAAGGACTGCAAAAGCGTGATTTCTCAACTTTCTGCTGCACGAAACGCTATTGATCGCACTATTGCTGTTATTGTAAGTTCCAATTTAGAGCAATGTATCCGTGAAAGCTTAGAAAATGGAGAAAAAACGGAACACCTTGTAAAAGAAGCTGTAGAGCTGTTGGTAAAAAGTCGTTAAAAGTTTGGGGCTGTCCAGAAAGTCAAATCCCCATTGAAAACAAAAAATCATAAACACCGATATATCAACGTTTCTAAAACATTAATGGGGACGTCAATAAGCCGTAAAAACGACTTATTAGACACCCCCAGATTTTTTTATCCCTATTAATATACATATAGGGGTAATGGTAATATTAAAGGAGGTCATTGACAATGAATGCAGATAAAGTATTAGATGCAAAGGGTTTTGCATGCCCAATGCCAGTCGTAAGAGCAAAAAAAGCAATTGATGAGTTAGAAGCTGGTCAAGTTTTAGAGGTGCATACAACGGATAAAGGTTCCAAAAACGATTTGACCGCTTGGGCAAAGGCAAGTGGACATACGGTTGTTAATATGAAAGAAGAAAATGGCGTTTTTACGTTTTGGATCAAAAAGGGATAATTTTTGCTATCTTTATACCCCTATGAGTATTTTGGGAAGAAGGTGGAAACAAAGTGTCGGAGCAAAAGAAAAAAACAACGATCATCTTGTTTAGCGGTGACTATGATAAGGCGATGGCAGCGTATATTATCGCGAACGGCGCTGCTGCCTATGACCATGAGGTTACAATTTTTCATACGTTCTGGGGGCTTAACGCATTGCGTAAAGATTCGACAGTTCCGGTGAAAAAAGGATTATTAGAAAAAATGTTTGCGAAAATGATGCCGCGTGGTGCTGACCGCATGGGACTGTCGCGGATGAACTTTGGCGGAATAGGAGCGAAGTTAATTAAGCGGGTGATAAAAAAACATAATGCTGTGCCGCTGCCGCAATTAATCGATATGGCAAAGGAACAAGGAATAAAGCTGGTTGCTTGCCAAATGACAGTCGATCTTTTAGGACTCCAACAGGATGAATTAATAGACGGCATCGAATTTGCAGGGGTTGCTGCGTATTTAGCAGATGCTTCTGAAGGAAATGTCAATTTGTTTATTTAAGGTGGGGCCTATGGTTCAAACCATTATTAATATTGGTCTAGTTCTATTGGTGATATGGTTCGTTGTCAATCGGTTTCTGCCCATAAAAGGAGTGCGAATCATATCTGTAGTGCAATTAAAGAAGGAATTACGAAAAAAGATGTTCATTACATTGACGTACGCACACCTATTGAGTTTCATACGAATCATATTCCTGGTTTTAAAAATATTCCGCTTCACGAGCTTCCAAAACGAGTTCATGAACTATCAAAAGATAAAGAAGTTATTGTGATTTGTCAAAGTGGAATGAGAAGCGCCAAAGCAAGCAAATTATTAAAGAAATTAGGATTTCAGCGTGTAACCAATGTAAAAGGCGGCATGAACTCTTGGTCATAAAGGTTGCTATGAAACAACTATTCTGCTAAAGAAATTTGAGGCGTTGTTCCATAAAAGGAAAACATTCAATGTTATTGATGTTCATGAACTAGAAGAAGTCGATTTAGGAAAATTTCTAGTTCCATAAATATTACGCCCTGACTGTTCAAGTTTCGGAGAATGAACTAGATACAGAAAAAGAAAATACTCTCGCCTGCTGTTTGAAGGAAAAAGCAGACGAGCCGAAAACTATCGGAAAGTTGCGGAAATTGATGCATAAATAAGAAGATCCTGTAGAATAGTTCCCATTTAAGGAGGAGAAAGTCATGATTCAAGTAGATATGACAATAGACGCTAAAGGGTTGTCTTGTCCGCTGCCGATTGTCAAAGCGAAAAAAGCGATTCATAAGTTGCAGCCTGGACAAGTACTGGAGGTACAAGCAACAGACAAAGGATCGAAAGCGGATATGAAAGCATGGGCAGAAAGCACTGGACATCACTATCTCGGTACAATTGAAGAAGAGGGGATATTAAAGCACTATATTCGTAGAGCAAGTGAGAGCGAGGCAAAGAATGAAGCGAAATTCCCCCATGTTATTCGCAATGAAGAATTAGCAGACAAAATAAATGATCCGTCAATTATCATTTTAGATGTCCGTGAACCGGCAGAGTTTGCATTTGGGCATATTCCTGGTGCCTTGTCAATTCCTCTTGGAGAATTGGAGGAACGGATCAAGGAACTCCCGCAAGATAAGACCATTTATGTCGTCTGCCGCACGGGAACGCGCAGTAGTTTGGCAGCCCAGAAATTAGCAGAAAAAGGGTTTTCAAACGTATGGAATATTGTCCCCGGTATGTCAGAATGGAATGGATCGCTTGAACAATGATTGAACAGTTGGTTATCAATATACAAATATATGATAAAGGTACAAAAAATCTTTAAACAACAAAAAAACATTTTTATAGTATACATGCGAACTATTTTGCAATTGGAAAATGAAAGGCAAAATTTCTCAATATTGAATTGTCCCTTATTGTGAATTAATCGATGGTTCATTGCATTGGGACGAAAATTCATTTATCGCCTTGGGCATCAAGCAATAGGCATACGATGATGAAAAAAAGAACATGATCGATCATTTTCGAATTAAAAAGGATAATTCACTTACTAGGGGGCTGTCCGAAAAGTCGATTGAATCGACCTTGGGCTCAGCCCTTTTTTCTGTTTTTAGGGTACAAAAAAATCGTCCTTTTTTATAGAATGAAATTGACCAAAAAACATTCTACAGAAAGGACGATTTCTTATGAATAATCAAATGACTATTCAAGAAAATTATAACACGCAATTAGAAATGACTCTAGAGGGTATTCAAAAAATAGAGGTTCAAAAGAATAAGAAACGCAAAAAACTAGTTTTCCAACCTTATTGCAATCGTCAAGTCATGAGCATTTTAGATATCGAAATGTATATTCCTGAAAATCATGTCGCCCGTTTAGTGGATGAAATGGTGGAATCGATTCCGGATGAAGTGTTGTATACTCATTATGTTGGTGGGGGTCGTGCACCCTATCACCCTAAAATGTTATTGAAAGTGATTTTATATGCGTACACTCAAAATGTTTATTCAAGTCGGAAAATAGCGCAAATGGTGAAAGAAAATCTTCCGATGATGTGGTTGGCGGGATTGCAAACCCCTGACCATCGCACAATAAATGATTTTCGTAGTGTTCGTATGTCAAACATGATGGATTCTGTATTTGAACAATTTGTCCTTCAACTAGTAGAACAAGGACTTATCGACCTCGACCATATTTTTGTGGATGGTACGAAAATAGAAGCGAATGCCAACAAATATACGTTTGTATGGCGAAAATCCGTAGAAAAATATGATCAGAAACTACGAGCCAAAATTCAATCGTTTCTACAAGAAGCGCACCAAATCGCCTTGGAGGAATTAAAAGAAGAACAATTAGAAGAAGAATTAGAAAAATCATCGGCACAACTTTCTGAGAGAATAGAAGCTTTGGAAAAAGATTATAAACAGGAAGAAGACAAAGAAAGAAAAAAAGAACTTCGCTCTAAAAAATCCCAACTCACCAAACAACTGAAAACGATTCAAACGGATTATCTTCCACGATTACGAAAATACAAAGTACAAAAACAGATTCTAGGTGAACGAAATAGCTACTCGAAAACCGACCATGAGGCCACTTTTATGCGAATGAAAGAGGACCATATGAAAAACGGCCAACTCAAGGCGGGTTATAATGTTCAACTCGCCACACAACATCAATTTATCGTGGGATTTGAAATTTATCAAAATCCAGGAGATACTCGCTGTTTCCAACCATTTATGGAAAAGTTATTGGAATCGATGCCGAAGGAAAAGAAACTCAAGTATGTCATTGCCGATGCAGGATATGCGAGTGAAGAAAACTATTTATATGCGATTGGCGAAGAAAAAGAACCTCGTTTTGAATTATTAGCCCCATACCAAACCTATTTGAAGGAACAAAGTAAAAAGTTTAAAAAGGATTTATCAAAAGTACAAAACTGGAAATACATCGAAGAAGACGATTGCTTTATCTGTCCGAACAATCGGAAAGTCGTATTCAAGTATTATCAAAAAAGAAAAAATGCATCTGGATACATACAAGATTTGAAAGTGTACGAGTGTGAAGATTGTACGGATTGCCCGTTGAAGAATGGGTGTACGAAAGCCAAAGGAAATCGTCGAGTATATTGGAACACGATTTATGAAGAAATGAAAGCGAAAGCCAAAGCAGCTCTTGGTGACGAACAAAAGGCAGCTCTTTATGCGAAGCGTAAAGTGGATGTCGAAAGTGTGTTCGGTAACATCAAGGGCAATTTGCGTTTCACTCGATTTCTGTTACGGGGGCTTCATAAAGTCCGAACAGAATTCGGGATTGTGGCAATGGCCCACAACATACTGAAATGGGCCGCAAATTCCCAAACCAATTTCAAAAATAAGGAAACAGAGCGAATGGAAAAACTCATTGTTTTCTCCATTCGCTCTGTTTTTATGGACTTTTTAGACAAGCCCATTTTAACAACAACATCAAAGGAGTAGTATATCAATGGAAATAACGTTCAATTTTATTATCGTAATGTTTCTTATTGGCTTTATCGGTTCCTTCCTTTCCGGTATGGTTGGGATTGGCGGTTCCATTATTAAATATCCGATGCTTCTTTACCTGCCCCCGCTTTTTGGCCTTGCTGCGTTCAGCGCCCATGAAGTATCGGGAATTAGTGCCGTCCAAGTATTTTTTAAGACGATTGGCGGTGTTTTAGTCTATCGGAAAGGTGGATACTTAAATAAGTCGTTAATTTTTATATGGGGTGCAGTATTTTAATTGGAAGTTTCATTGGCGGATACGTTTCTAGGATGATGAGTGAAGGAAGCATTAATCTTGTATACGGCATTTTAGCAGCATTTGCTGTTTTGATGATGTTCGTGCCAAATAAAGGGATTGATGATATTCCATTGGGCATGGTGAGCTTCAATAAATGGCTGGCAGCTTCGCTTTCATTTTTGATCGGAATTGGATCAGGAATCGTCGGAGCGGCAGGAGCTTTTCTATTAGTGCCGATTATGCTTTCTGTTCTAAAAATTCCAACGAAAATGACGATTGCCTCCTCATTAGCGATCACGTTTATTTCCTCAATCGGATCGACATTTGCAAAAATCACAACGGGCCAAGTTGAATTCATTCCTGCAATAATTATGGTCATTGCAAGTTTGATTGCATCTCCTTTAGGTGCAAAAGCAGGACAAAAAATGAGCACAAAAGTACTCCGAGTAATTTTAGCTGTCTTAATTTTAGCGACGGCAGCGAAAATTTGGATCGATATTTTTTAAGCCGTCAGTGAAAAAACTTTCATGTGTGATTCGAAAAAACGAATCAAGATGTATAATAATTATGGCGTATCATTTATTGGTTTTAAAGTTAGGAAAAACAAGAGAATATTTGGAGCTCTTACTTGGATGATAAGGATGCTATAGTGATCAAGTGTATGATGAAAACAAACATGAACTATATGCAATGATTCGCCTGATTATGCAATGGTGTTCAGCGCGCTTTCACCACAATCTAAAAACAATTTCGCTCTGCAAGTGTGTCTGAAAAGGATTTTGTCCGCATTCAATATAGCTGTCTTTCGCTTATAGAAGGAACAATGAATTTGTTTTTACGATCATCCGGATCAAAGATTCAACAGTTCATCTTTGATTGGCTGCTCTGAAAACATGTTTATAAGGTTGTGTTTGAACATGAAGCGCTGAGGAGGCTGATTGACTGTTCAAGAATCAAGTTGATTATAATTGCATGTAATTTTATTATCAGGGCTTTACAGAAAATAAAGCAGTTTATTGCTAAAAGACTTGGATTTTGCTTTTATGGCTGGGCTTCGTGTATTATTGAATTAATAAAAAAATTATTACGTTTTAGGGGCTAATGATCACTGCCACGCTGTCAACAATCAGAGCTAGTCGTCAAGGTATTGTAGATTTGTTGGTTATATGCTAATCTATCCATGCAAGAGTGATCAACCTCCGTTTTAGGATTGTCGTTGTTTGTGTTTTTATTGTCTGTTAATGCAAATTTTATTCCGCTGTTGTTTTGAAATATAAGTATTGTCAATTGGAGGTAGCAATGGAACTTTTAGAAGTGTTTAAAGCCTTGTCAAATGAAACGAGGCTGCAAATCGTACAATGGCTCAAGAATCCGGAAGCTCACTTTCCCAAACCGCAGCACGGTGATATACATGAAGATGGAGTATGTGTGAGTGATATCCATAAAAAAGTTGGACTGTCACAATCTACTGTATCCCATTATTTATCGATGCTGCAAAATGCCGGATTGATAAAGGCAAAACGTGTTGGGCAATGGACATATTATAAAAGGGATGAAGAGAACATCAAAAAATTGAATGAATTATTATCAAGGGATTTATAGGCCTATTTTTTTAATTGTTGCTTTTGGCTTGAATCCCTTTTTATTTTGTTTTATTATATTTATAGATTCAGATATCGAGAATTATCGATTTGTAATTATTTATATCGATGATTCTAGATATTTAAATAAATAAAAAATATACTTCAACAAATTTTCGGGTTTTATGAAACCGCTTTTTTGTAATCGTTATCAATTTTTGGGTGGTTGAAATGCTTCTTCTTTGTCAAAAAGCGAAAGTATTGGAAGAAGGAGTTTTGCATATTGGTGACGACATCAGATTAGATCGTCGTTCGATAAAGTGGTCATGACAAGGATCAGTGATGTCAAACTGCTAGCATTTGAGGAGGTGAGGGCAGAAACACAAAAAATGATGCTTGTTCAAGCGAACAAAATTGAAATAGTGTCATTTGAGATCATGACAATATGAATCTGCTAGTGAAATGAAAACTATGAAAGGGAGCGAAGCAAAGATGTTGCGAGATATTGATTTACAATCTATCCAAGAAGTAAGAAATTACCTTGAGGAAGCGAAAACAGCTCAAAAAATAATGGCAAAGATGAATCAGAGCGAGATTGATCATATTGTTGAAAGCATGGTTAAAGCGGCAAGGGAAGAAGCTGAGCGATTGGCTGCTATGGCAGTCGAAGAGACTGGCTTCGGGAATGTTCCTGATAAAACAGTAAAAAATCTGTTCGCAGCGAATGATGTTTACAATTCTATCAAGGATGTGAAAACAGTCGGGATTATTCGTCGCGATGAAGAAAACCGCGTATGGGAAGTTGCTCAACCTGTAGGGATCGTTGCAGGAATTGTTCCATCTACAAATCCTACCTCAACAGTCATTTTTAAATCATTGATCGCAGTTAAAGCAGGAAATGCGATTATTTTCAGCCCTCACCCAGCTGCTGCAAAATGTACAACGGAAGCGGCAAGAATTATGCAAGAAGCAGCAGAGCGTGCCGGAGCACCAAAAGGTTTGATTTTGTGCATTACCCAACCAACATTGGCAGCAACAAACGAGCTGATGAAGCATAAATTAACTGATGTCATCCTTGCCACAGGCGGTCCTGGATTGGTAAGAGCTGCTTACAGCTCCGGAAAACCAGCATACGGAGTAGGTCCTGGAAACGTACCTGTATACATTCATGAAAGTGCCAATATCGAAAAAGCTGTTGAACTTATTATTGAAAGCAAAACTTTTGACTACGGAACAATTTGTGCTTCTGAACAAGCTCTTTTAGTGGATGAGTCGATTAAAGAGAAAGTTGTTGCAGAGATGACAAAACAAGGCGCTTATTTCTTGAATGAAGAAGAAAAACGAAAAGTAGAATCCATCATTCTCGTAAACGGTGGACTGAATGCAAAAATTGTAGGAAAGTCACCTCAAGTGATTGGTGAAATGGCAGGTATTGAAGTTCCGTCCGAGGCGAAAGTGATCGTTGCAGAAGAAACAGGAGTTGGGAAAGAATATCCATTCTCAATTGAAAAACTATCTCCAACGCTAGCATTTTATACAGTGAAAGATATGCAAGCAGCAAGCGAGCTTGCCCAAAAACTTCTTGATGCAGGCGGACTTGGTCACACAGTCGGAATTCACGCTGAGGATGAAAAAGTAATCGAAGCTTACACAATCGATAAACCAGCAGGACGTATCATTGTAAATGCCGGTACAACATTTGGCGCTATTGGCGCTACAGTGAACGTAAAACCGTCCTTGACTCTTGGCTGCGGTGCTATTGGCAACAACGTTACATCTGACAATGTTACGGTCAATCACTTGTTTAACATTAAACGTGTTGCATTTGGAGTCCGCCAAATGCCAAAAAAAGAGGAAAGTGCACAAAATGAACCTGCATTAACGAAATAACTTGACTGTCCATAAAAACTCTTTTGATAGATTAAAAGACTGTATCAAACATCTGCCATGTTCTTTGATACAGCTAAAAAAATAAATTCGACACTCCGGAAGTGATAATGCGTTTACCCCCCTAAAAAAATTTCGTTGTAAGGACGATATTCAGTACAAAAATCCATGCAGGAGCATCTTTTCCTGCATGGATTTATTATTGCACACATCAACTAGTAAGCTCGTGCAGTTCACTGGATCTATTTTAAAAAGTTTTTTGTTAATTTGGAAATCGTAAAGTGGTAGCGGGAAAACTCCCAAAACAACACTAGATTATTGGTTGCGCTGCAAAAATAAAAAGCCAGTCATTGCAATTAAAAGCATTTTATGATGTTTCGACAAGTTGTCAGAGAGCTCAACGATATCATTGTACACATCACGAAAAATATTTGTATATTCATGAGGGAAATATCCATTGTAGAAACGGGCCAACTGCCGACCTTCGGAATCTGTTAATGTAAAATCACCAGAAAAGGCCTTAACCTTAACAGGGAGAATCAGCTTATCATCAGCATCTCTCAGCTCACCTTTTATGTTGACTAGACTTTTCCAATCCTCTTGTACATATTCTCCCAGTTTTCGGCCATGTACATCCTTCACAGTTACAATCGACTTTTTCATTCCTTTTCTCTTAAAGGTAAACAGCACATTTCCTTTATTCGAAAAAACACCATATGTAATCGGAAGCGTCATGATCAATGAATCACGAAGCAGCAGGCTCATTGGGTAAAAAATAGAAGGAATACGGATTGGCTTAATCGTTCCAACAAAATGGCCGCTTTTTTCAAACAGTAGGAGACGAGGAAAAAAACCAAGATCTTTTTTTAAAACTAGATGATCCAACTCAAGGAGGGAAGCTTTTGACTCATGAATTTGAATATCTTTCACCTTGTTATATTTAATCTGGTTTGAAACTCCGGTAAAAAACAAAAAAAGACCTACAATACCTATTGAAGAAAGATTTAACCAATTTTGTAAAGAATCTGGTCGATCGATGAAAAAAACAGAAATACCAATGAGCATAACTATAGAAGATAGAGCAAATGCTGCTTTCATTCTCCGTTTATACATAGTAGCAATCATCAAATCAACTCCAGTGAAACATAGGGAAGTCTTTCTACCTCATCAACTATCAGTTTAGATTAGTAGTTTATTGTATTCAATATTTTTTACATCCTTTTAGTAAAAAAATGGAGAAGACATCAAGATAGGCGGCTTTGAATTGCTCGTGCTCACCAGCCTTAGCAATCCTAAGTTATTCATTAGCACAATATGCCAAATAGAGAACTGTATGATTGGGCACGTTTTTTATTTATTTTCAAAGGTCAGAATAAAAGTTTAAATACAGGTTCTTTGAATAAAATGGAATAAATTTTTGCTTTTTGTATGGTATTTCCAGGAAATAGCACAGGGTTAAAAAAAGAAGTGAGGTTATCACTTTTTGAGGTGGTTGTAGGTTACATAATTTTTTTTCGTAACGTACGGATGGAAACGTCATGTTCGCCAATAATTTCGTAAACAGATTTGAAGCTTTCTTGGAGGTTTTTCATTTCTTCGTTTGTTTCCATTACAGCTTGTTTAATTGATTTTTGTTCCTGTTCAATCCGATTCAATCGCTCTTCAACATAATTTAAGCGTGTTTCTACTTGATCTAATCGCTCTCCTACTCGATCCAACCGATTTTCGACCCAATTCAATCGCTCTTCAACATGATTTAAGCGTGTTTCTACTTGATCTAAACGCTCTTCTACTCGATCCAATCGATTTTCGACCCGATTTAATCGTTCATCTACCTGGTCCAATCGCGTCCCGATATAATCCAGTCGCTCATGCACATTTTTAAGATCATTGTCAATAGACATCACTTTTTCTAAAATTAAGTCGAGTTTTTGTTCCATTTTTTGACTCCTTTTAAAAATCTCCTTTTCTCAATTTTATTCGAATGAAATGGTTCTGACAAGTACGGATTGGGTGCCTTGAATTGATTAAATGCAGTAAATACCCGAGCATTAATAAAACATTTACATCTGAAAGACTATGTGACGATAAAGGGATTCATGCTCAAACAAGTCGGTGGAATATGTTGAAGATTATGCTTTCGCTTTATCATTCATTGCTGGATATTATTACTGAGCTGTAGAATCGTACAATTTTAAAGAGATAGAATAATTGGTTGAAATTTTGACTGGTTACAAACATTTTTATGGTTGCAAAAATAGCCCACAAAAGTTTATCGCTGAAGTGACAAAATCATTAAAGGAGAATTGGATTACTGAATAAAATGCAACACGTAGTTATTAAATTTGTGATGGTATTCAGTATTTAATACCTAGTAGAATTACCCTAAAAACAAAGACCATTTTGTTTATTTAAACTACAACTCAAATACTTTGCTAAAAGTCACCGTATTAAGGAAGATTCATCTAATGCTTGAAAACGACGAGAATGGAAAATGTATGTTAAATTACCAAACTGGTTCAAAATCGAAACCCCTAGACGTGAATTATTTTATGCTCAGGAGTTAAGCCGTTAATAAAGAATTAACGACTAAGCGTAGAACAGAGTTTGTATTAAAATGATTAAGAAAAGAATTTATTTTTAAAACTTTAGATGCAGGAATTTTGTCAAGTTTTGCTGAATATTGTAAATCATTACATAATGTTTTAGTACAAAGATAGGATACTACTAAAATTAATGTGTTAAAGGTGATCGAATTGAAGTTGTTCACTCCCAGCGAAATACCATTAAGCTATTTTTATTTCGGATATAAAAAAGCAAAACACTATGTATTAAGAGAAACTAGTTTTTGTGATTATTTAGATTTAGAAAATTTTGAACGTGACCTTGATCAAAATATTAAATCTATACAGGAAGATTTTAAAAACTATAATGAAGAAGGTTCAATAAATAAGTTGGACCGTTATAAATTACAACCAGCCATTCTTTATTGGTATCCAAAATCATGGGATGAGGATCGAAATCCACGACTACGGCCCAAAGCTCTGTTTAAGTTTCGTGATCAAGTAGCATGGGCTACAGTTGTCTTAGCATTATCGGAGTGGTTTGATACTAATCCTTCTATGAAGGATGTAATCTCTTTGGAAGATAAAGGAAAAAGGCGATCGTTAGAATGGATGGTGTCATGGAGCTTTAATAATCGTTTGAAGAGAATCCACCAATATGATTATGAAAAAAAGGAATTTCAGCGGGGCTATATTCACTATAATGGATCCAGTCTTTATGAAAGTTATCAATGGGGTCTTAGACAATTAAACAGTCAAATGAAACAGGCTTTTTTAAAAATTATTGAAAAATATGGGGAAGCGTATCAAGGAAAAGCTGATATTCAAGAATTTTATCCTACATTAAATAAAGAGTATATAAAAAAATGTTTGAAAAACGATTGAACACTCTTGTGGAAAACGGGGTTTTAAAAAATAAGGAAGGATGGTTACAACTATTAGCAGATTTATTAAATTATAAGTTTGAATGTCCAGATATTGAAATATTAAAAGGATATAAACAAACAGGGAAATCCTTTTTCCTGCAATATGCCGAAAAAATAATGAGAAATAAAAAAGATGACTTGAATGAAGAAAATGCTCTTGAAAAAATAACAGAGTATTTAAACAATACCCTTCCATTAGAATTAATTGCATCTGGATTTTTATCAAATTGTGTATTAACAGAATATTTGGATAATCCAGTTAAAGAATTTATTGAAGAAAATAAAAAAATAGAAACTTATATTTTTCGCTATACTGACGACATCACGATTATCTCTTCAGATGGCGAATTTATCAAAAAAATAATTGGAAAAGTAAGAGAACGCCTTAATAATATTGGTTTAAGTCTTTCTAAAGAAAAAACGATACCTGCTAATGAAAATGAAATCGATGAAATGATAAAAGAGAAAATACAAAAGAATTCTTCCTTAAAGCAAATAGTTATTGAAAAGGGTTTACTAGATGCAATTAAAAATGGATACGAAAAATCCAAACTAGAACCTATTAGAATTACGAAAAATGATACTATTCCTGGTTCTACAGCAATGATCGAAAAGTTGTCTCAAGTATCAGAAATTCAATTACAGTCTATGGATAACGAAGAGTTAGAACAATTTATATATGAAATGTTACATTTGTTGGATGTACAATTTGATTCAAAAGAGATAAAAGATGAAACAAAAGTGGCTTTTGCTTCTTGGAGAATAAAGAGCGGATTAAAAGAAGCTTTAAATAGGGCTTTGAATATTGAAAAATATTCACCAGAGGCTTCTCTGCAAAGAGCTTTTAAGAGATATCCATATAAGATTTCTCTTTACGAAATTTATACCATTTTTTTAATCGATTGTATTATTAAAGGGAATAATAGAAAGTCTTACTTTGAGGTTTTAGAAAATTTTTTGCGTTCTTTAAAGTTAAGTATTCAGGAAAACTGGGACAGTTTTTATGGACCTTTCATAAGGACAAAAGTGCTTTTTGCATTTTCAAATGAGTGGAGACGTATCCCTACTTCTTATAGGGAGAGATTACGAGATATTATTAGTGATGCTGTTCAAGCGTGGTATGATTCACAGGAAATCCTTTGGTTTGAGAAGTATGCGATTTATTGGTGTTTTAGTATATGCCAAATCAGAACCAATCCTAAGTTAAATATCGATTGTTATAAAGTATTTAGGGCAATTTATTCATCATTAGAATATTTGCAAAAAATTTATTTATTAACTGTAGATGAGCAAATTCACTAACATAAATTTACATCCGAACAAAAAAAAAGGAGACATGAACCCGATTCCTTGATTAGAATAGATGTGTCACCAAACCATTCTCAAGGAGGTTCATGTCTCATGAATAGACTACCACATCACCAAGGAATCGACAAGTTTTTCGCAATGTTGGGGCTGGCCCTTTATTTCTCTAAGCCGGTCATGAAGCATCTCGTTCATATTATCGATGCGCTGACAACGAAAGGATTTGTGGGAACCTTGACCGATCTGCATCATGAGAGCTTTCATCCCAACCATCGAACGACACTGAGCCATTTTTTCACGAAAAGCCCTTGGGATGAAGAAATCTTGCTTCGCAAACTCCAGCAGTGGATGCTTCGTCATGTGGAACGAACGGCCAAGCGAAAGAATCACCCCATTTTTTTGTTTCGATCGATGATACGATCTGCCGAAAAACGAAGCCTTCGTCACAGGCGAAACACGCTATTGAAGGGTGTAATTGGCATTATTCTCACGCGGACAAAAAGTCGATTTGGGGACACTCTCTCGTCTGGCTCATGGTTCATACGATGACGCAAGCCTTTCCCTTTGCGTTTCGCCTCTACGACAAGGCGGATGGGAAAAGCAAGGGTCAATGGGCCATCGAGATGCTTTCTTCTTTGGATGTGCACGGTTCTGTTTATGTGCTGATGGATTCTTGGTACCCATCGAAAACACTCGTGGAAGCCTGCCTGAAAAAAGGATTCCACGTCATTGCGATGCTCAAGACGAATCGGGTTCTTTATCCAAAAGGCATCGCCATCCAAGCCAAACAGTTTGCCCGCTATATCGAACCGAACGACACCCATCTCGTCACGGTGGGAGAAGAGCGTTATCGCGTGTATCGCTACGAGGGAGCGCTGAAAGGTCTCGATGATGCCGTTGTGTTGTTGGCTTGGAAAGCCGATCAGCCGATGACACCTGAACATCTTCACTGCGTCTTGAGCACCGACCGGGAGCTAAGCGATGAAGAGATCTTGCGCTACTATGCCCAGCGTTGGTCGATCGAATGCTTTTTTCGACAAGCGAAAGACCAGCTGAAGCTCGATGGGTACCGCGTTCGTCAACGTCGGGCGGTGAAACGGTATTGGATCTTGGTGCAACTCGCTTATGTGTACAGTATGGTCGAATCCAACAGCGATTTCTCTACCGGGCTTGACTTCCTTCGAAAGAAGAAAGGACATAGCCTCGTGGAGTTTATTTACGATGCAGCGAAACAAGATATTCCCATTGATGTCGTTAAAAAACAGCTTCATGTGGCATAAGGGGTACTCCGTTTGTCTCTTTTTACATGGTAATTATTGTAATGAAAATTGCTCAACTACAGTTATTTAAAAGAAATTGATCCAACCGAATATATCTATCAAATTTTTTATATTTGGAAACAAAAAGAGTATTTAGCTAGTGAACTTTATGACTTAACAGAACAAGAAAAAAGAGAAATTAATCACAAAATGATAGACGAAATCGAGGAAGAACAATAACAAGATATAAGTGCTAACAGCTGACCTCCCGATAACACCATGTAGTTATTGGGAGGTCAGCTGTTGAATTATGCACGAGTATTTTAAAAGTTATTGTGATGACGACGATAAACGATTATCAAAAGTATAATGTTAAAATGCTTTATTATACTAACGTTATATAAACAATATACTTTCGTTATACAAATTTTAACCCTGTTAGGAACTATAAAAAATCATGAAAATTTTAATTTGCATGTAACTGGGCAGTGTCTTAAAAAATGATACTGGATTTTTTAAAAATTGATATCTGGATTATCTGCAAAATAAGAATCATAAATTTTAAGAAATTCAAAATCGATATCTGATATGTTTTGGTCTTTCATGATTTTAATTGTTTTTTGAATTCTTTGGTCGTTAGGGATATTACATAGCTCAGCAATTTCGTTTGATGTTTTATCAAATACAGAAAAAAGTGAATACAAAGTTTATCGTCATAAAAACACCTCTTATTTGGCTCATATTTACGTTTTAAGAAACAAATATAATTATATAGGTAATAAACTATATATCTTTAAAGTTTGCTTTAAATAGCCTTTTAAAATGTAAAATAAGGCTATTAGATTATCACACGTAAATTTTGGTTTTAGCACGATACCATTTTTGGTATGTAAGTGCGCTCTTGGATGTTGAAATTTATTTATGTCGGGTCTACTAGGTCTACTGAGTAGACAAAGCAAATAAACGCATTTATGCCGAGAAAATTTATTGATGTTGAGAAGAACCCTTAACTAAACTTGTAGACGAATGTCGGCATAGCGTGAGCTATTAAGCCGACCATTCGACAAGTTTTGGGATTGTTAAGGGTTCCGAGGCTCAACGTCAATAAAGCAATTGGAATAAAGCATCATTTATATTTTTTGCTTAATATATCAGTACCAATAGCTCCAATAATCATTAAAAGTAGCGGTAGGAATGAATAAATTATGGATCCTGATAAGAAACCAATTTCGTTGCCAGTTACTTTAGTAATTATAAATACAATTATTTTTGCAATTATGAATATCAAACCTATGAAAGTTAAAATATCGAAGAAAGATTTCCATTTTGGGTATTTTAACTTTTTACTGTCTTGAATTATTTTATTTTTCAAGTAATCATCTCCTTTTAAAAGCTCATCTACTGTGACGTTGAATATTTAACTTATTTTTAGGAGCGTTTCAATATTTGGATATCCTTTCTCATTTTCCCATTTCGAAATTGATTGTCGGCTTATGTTTAATTGTTCTGCTAATTCTTCTTGTGATAAATGGGCTTCTATTCTTTTCTTTTTTAGTATTTTATGAAAATCCATTGTTATTACACTCCTTGTTAAAATATTTTAAAAATGTTTTAAGTATTTTTAAAGAATCTTATAGTTGCAGTATGTAACCGTAAAGTAGCATTAAGGTGATTTAAATATATTACTAACTCAACTTTCTCACAGTAAATTGGATTTCTAAGCCTTACGGTTAATGGGTTTGTTGGTTGTTTCGAATACTTCTTGACATAAAAATTTGCAAAAAAAACACCTCAACTTTTGGTATAGTTTAATTGTCCAGAAAAAACATTACCAAAAGCAGGTGAGGTGTCTCTTATTATGATAACGAATAACAGACTGAACAATCAACTACCAAAAGAAGTAAAAGCTATATTTGATGAACTTGAAATCTTAAAATATTTAAGGAAAGTGGGAATTAACAAGGGTTTCGGTTATTCCTGCGCCTATTTATTCCAGCTAGTTTTTAGTTTAGTTTTTGAAGGCAAAAATTTGTTTCGACTTCTTCAAAGTAAAAAAGCTAAAGATTTGCCGGAAAAAAACGCTATTTATCGCTTCTTAAATAACCCTCAATACAATTGGCGCAGGTTTTTACTTGTTTTGAGTACTTTCACCATTATGAAGGTAAGTAGTTTAACGAGACACGACCGTCCGAAAGTGCTGATCGTGGACGACTCATCTTATGAACGAAATCGCAGTAAAAAGGTTGAACTGCTTGCTCGCTGTTTCGATCATTCTTCTCAAAAAATGCGTTATTACAAAGGATTTCGTATGCTTACACTCGGCTGGTCAGATGGTGCTACATTTTTGCCTATTGATTTTGCTTTATTAAGCTCTACGAATTCCCAAATCAATGGGATTGATAACCGAATCGATAAGCGTACATCCGGTTATAAGCGGCGTGTCGAAGCTTTACAAAAAGCGCCGGAAGTTATTCCCAATATGATTAAACGGGCACTTTCTCAAGGAATCGATGCCTCATACGTTTTAATGGATACATGGTTTACCCAACAGCCTTTGATCAAGTCCATTGTGGATCAAGGGTTGGATGTTATTGGAATGGTGAAGGATACAAAACAAAGATATCAAGTGAACGGTGAATGGGTGAGCCTAAAAAAACTATACCAAACAGCTAAACCATCACAACATCAAAAGGGTATTTTGCGCTCTATTCACACAACGATGGCAAATGGCGTACCTGTTAAAGTGGTATTTGTCCGTAATCGTAATAAAAAGAGACAGTGGCTAGCTATTTTGAGTACAGACTGTACTTTATCGGATCAAGAAATCATTCGTATTTATGGGATACGTTGGGATATTGAAGTATTCTTCAAAACAGTCAAATCCTTATTGAAACTCCAAAAAGAGTTCCAAGGAAGATCTTATGATTCCATGATCAGCCATACCACTATTGTGTTTACAAGGTACATTGTTTTGTCTTGGCAAAACCGAGTAAGTACAGATTATCGAACATTAGGCGGCATTTTTTATGAACTTTGTGATGAAATCGATGAACTAGATTGGGCCTTTGCACTTCAACTACTCATTGAAATTCTTGAAGATGCACTTCAAAATGTAAATCAAAAGATTAAAAAATTCATCGAAAGTCAATTACGTAAATGGATTGTAGTTTTGCCTAATTATATCAAGGCTTATTTACCAAAATTGAGCTGCGAAAGTTGAGTTACTAAATAAAGATATAAATAAAACATTTATTGCTTACAAAATCATTTCCACTCATTTTGGACATAGATGTGCCTTTTCTTTTATATTCATCGTAACATGCTCCAGAAATTTTAACGTAGATCACATTAAACTTTTTAAAATCAACATTTGAATGGTCTTAAATGGAAGTTTAAAAAATTGTTTGGAATAATATGTTATTTTAATTCCAAAAAACTTCTTTTCTCCAATCCTATGTTTATTTGTCAGAGAAGAGAGCTGCTCATACTTCAAAAAAATATTTGTACCTTTTTCTGTTTTTTTTGTCGGAATTTTCTATTTATCATCTTGATTTCTCCTCCTCATTTCGCTTTAATAAAAATGTATCCATCATTTTCCTGAAACATTTTTTGAAACATATGTAAAATCACTAGCATTGCAGTAATTAAATCTGATGATTCAAAATACTAAGAATGTTCAATTTTTTATTGATTTCGAAACAAAAAAATCCTTTACAATGGAAGTACAGGTGGTTCCTGTCCAAATCCAATCGTAAAGGATAAGCGTTATGGACAAGAATACACTAATTTCATCATTTGGTAAATGGGTTTCACCCATAAATATTCAAAAACTTAGCGAACAAGTCAAAGAATTGAAACAGGACTATTACACAAAAAAGCTGACAACAGAAGCCTATATTAAACTTTTATTGGTAGCCCAGCTGCTCGAATTTAAGAGCTTAGAGGAAATGAGTGATGCACTTGTAGACGAAGATCTTCAAAAAGCACTCGGATTTGAATCGATAAGTGCCTCTCAGCTATCCCGAAAAAACAATCAGATCAACCCACTCATTCTTGCAAATTTGTTCTTGGATCTTGTTTGGAAAATTCAACGGCACCATTATCAAAACGGAAAGAATATGCCACTGAAAATCATTGATTCAAGTACACTCCCGTTGAATTTGACCCATTATAAATGGGCAAAATTCCGTAAAACAAAAGCTGGTGTAAAGCTACACTTACGGCTCGTTTTCATGGATAAAGACACCGTCTATCCTGAAAAAGCAGTGATTACGACAGCAAAAGAACATGACCGAAATCAACTCGAAGTCCTAGTGGATGATCAAGAAGCCATGTATGTGTTTGACCGCGGTTATGTGGACTATGAACGTTTTGATCGGATGACAGATGATGGCTATTTCTTCGTTTCAAGACTGAAGAAAAACGCAGTCATTCGTGAAGTCTATACATTTTCACTTCCTGATGATTGTCACGTTCTATCCGATAAAATGGTCTACATTGGTACCACACAAAATCGTACTGAAAATGTCTTTCGTCTACTAGAAGTTATGGACACAAAAGGGAACTTACTTCGTTTAATCACCAACCGATTTGATTTAAAACCAGAAGAGATAAGTGATATTTACCGATCTCGCTGGGCTATTGAACTCTTTTTCAAATGGCTCAAGCAACACGTAGAAATTAAGCACTTTTATGGAATGAGTGAAACAGCTATTCAAAATCAAATTTTCTTAGCCCTGATCACGTATTGCTTACATGTTCTCATTCAATTGGAGATGAAAAGTAAGAAATCCCTACTTCGAATTACTCGTTGGTTAAAGAGAGCTCTGTGGAAACCAGCTTATGTTTGGTTGCGAAAATTTGATGGGCGAGCCAGTCCATAATCTCCCTTTTGTCGTTGTCGCTCTGGTTTAACTGTATATATTTACCAAATGGGCAGTGCCACCTTTCTTTAGGTTTTGTCTTTTTGGCACAAATTCACAAAAATTAATTAACAGAAAATTCTAACTATATTTATGCAATGCTAATGATGTAAAATAATACCTTAATTTAAAAATTATTTAAAAAATCTAAATAAATGTCCGTTTATTAAAAACGAAAGCGAGGGGAGATCGTGCAGTTGAACGATAGGCAATCGGTCAGGTTGTAACCGCTTTACTGATATAAAGAGCGAAAATTCGGAATTATCGAAAAGGAATTGGATACGGCAAGATGAGCCGTTTGATTTATTTTCCACTGATGATAATAAATAAAAAACTAGATATGAGATTTAAATTTTCCTAAAAAACAAACCTACAGCCGTTTTTTTACATTTGTCGATTTAAAAGGGGGATATGACGGAATGACTATGAAAGCTAAGCTTTTTGCTTTAATGGCAGGTTTTGTTTTTTTGTTATTGTCCAGCACGTTTCTAGTATTATGGTTGGAAAGAAACACTTTAGAGAAAAAAGGGAATGAAATAACTGATGAAGTATGGAAGGAAGCGGAAACAAAATTAGAGGTGGAAGTGGAGGCGTTTGCGAATCAAATTTCCAGAAATTTAGTTGAACTCGAGCAGTCGATGGAGAAAAATATGCTGAATGCAGCCTATTTATTGCAGGAGCAGGATCGGGTGAGAACGTTACATAACGAAGATTTGAAGCGTTTGGCAGAGCAAACAGGGATGACAGATTTTTATCTGACAAATCGAGATGGAATTTTTGTCGCATCTACAGAGAAAGCGGCACTAGGGAGTAATTTATTTGATATTTGGGACGGATATCGCAAATTGCTGACGGGTGAAGAGCAGATGCTGCCTTCAACCTTAACGATCAAAGCAGAGACCGGAGAGATTTTCAAGTTTATGGCCATTCCCCGCGCTGATGGAAAGGGAATTGTCGAATCGGCGTTAGATGTAAGCAATTTTGAATCGTCGCTCGCCCGTCACATCCAAGAGAAGGAAGAAGTGAAAGCAATTTATTTGTTTGATCCCAAACAAGTCGTATTGATGGAAACATTAAAGAAAGAACAGCCATCCCTGTGGGAAAAAGGAAAAGCTGCAAAAAACGAAAATGTTCAGTCGGTCTTTTCTTCCGGAAAAGCTCGGATTTTCCTGAAGGACAATCATGTGGAGGCTTATGTTCCGGTAAAAGCGGATGGAAATGTGCGTTATGTATTATATACCTTGTTAGATGCTGCCCCGTATTTCCAGCATGCCGAATCCACTAACCAAGTATTGCAGGAGTTTCAGCAGTTGATTAATGGGGTTGGATATAAAATCATGCTGGCGATTTTTATCTTTTCACTGTTGTTCCTCTTTGTCCTTTTTGGTGTGATCCGCTCGGTGTTAAAACCGTTGAAATTTTTCTCTAGAGTCCTGCGGGAAGCAGGGGACGGGCAGGAAGTAAAATGGGAGCAAGTAAAAGCGAAAGAGTTAAAAGAGATTCAAGAAGCAATTACAGAAGTGGTACAAAAGTACCGGGAAATGCTGTCGGCTATCCAAGGCAATTTAGTTGCTGTCACAAAGACCCAGAAGGAATATCGTTCAGAGATGGATACAACGCTGGAGACATTGGAACAGGTTACCAAGGCTGTGACAGATAATGCACACAACAATCAACAGCAAGCTGAGCAGCTGAATGAAGCCGGGGAAATCGTGGAAAATATGTCCCGTACCTTGACGAATGTTTCCAGCATGACATCCGAGCTCGAAGACTTCTCAAACAATGCCAAGGGTCTGGCGGAAAGCAGTATTCGGGGGTTGGAAAATATTACGAATGTAATAGAAAATATCTACAAAGGAGTAGAAGAAAGCGGCAGCCGAATCGAAAAGCTAGCCAAAAGTTCAGAGGAAATTGGAGGAATTATTTCACTAATTAAAGGTATTGCGGAACAGACAAACTTGCTGGCGTTGAACGCAGCCATTGAAGCCGCTCGAGCTGGAGAACAGGGGAAAGGATTCGCTGTCGTGGCTGAAGAAGTCCGAAAACTGGCGGAGGAAAGCAGAAGGGCAACTGATAAGATTGCTCAAATCTTATTGGATATTCAGCGAGAAATTGCCAGTACGAAAGAAGGAAATGACAATCAATTGTCAGTTATTATAAGCAGCAGACAGGGAATTCAGCATGCGAACGATTCTATTCAGCATTTGATTGATGCTACGAAAGAGTCGTCACGAAAGATTGCCCAGCTGGGAGATTCGGTTGAAACTATGTTTCAAAACGGCCAATGCGTGATTGATGTATTTGAGAATATGCACGGCAACATTCAATCCAATGCCGCAAACAGCGAGCAGCTGCTGGCCATGGTGGAAGAGGTGACGGGAGCGTTGAAGAGATTGAGGGATTTGTTAAATAATATGACAAATTCCACCAAAAAATTAGAGGAAGTAGCGGCTGCAACCCGCTAAAAATATGAATTGCTTATATAGAAAAGCCGCCGCAGCGGCTTTTTTTCTTCCCCAGAAGAAGAAAAAACAAATTGAACTGGAGAAATGAAAATATGAATGGTGTGGTGTATTATGGTATAGAGTGTAGGCAAAAGCAGACGGTTCGATTTTTCAACGGCTTCGTTACTTAACCTGTTTTACGAACTCTTTGACAATTATCTGCAAATAGAATATTCTATAATTAGAAAAATATCTAAATATCTAATTTTTTTGTTTCATAATTAGATGATTTTCTAAATATCTAAATAGAATATTACTTATTTTTTTAAAAGGTGGTGCGTTCTTTGTTATTTAACGAAGCGTTTAAAGCCATTGCTGATCCCACTAGAAGAAAGATTCTTTCCTTGCTGAAAAATGGGGATTTAACCGCTGGTGAAATCGCTTCCCATTTTGATATGCAGAAACCGAGCGTGTCGCATCATTTAAAAATTTTAAAGCAAGCGGATTTGATTCAAGATCGACGCGTCGGACAGCATATTTATTATTCGTTAAACACAACCGTCTTTCAAGATTTAATGAGTTGGTTTTATAATTTTTTACAAAAGGAAGGGGATAAATGATGAGAACAAATCGCTTCGTGGTCATGTTGACGGTTTTTAGTTATTTGTTAAGTTTGATTGCGATCCCATATCTACCTGATGAAGTGGCCACTCATTGGAATACGGCTGGTGAAGCGGATGGGTACAGTAGCAAATGGTTTGGGGCGTTTAGTCTCCCTTTCGTTATGACTTCAATCGTATTGTTAATGACACTTTTACCAAAAATGGATCCGAAAAAAGCAAACTATGAAAAATTTAAAGGGAGCTATAACATAATAATCAACGTATTAGTGATCTTTTTTATCGCTCTTCATATCGTGACATTAGCCTATAACCTAGGGTTTCCTGTAGATGTGGATTTATTTGTGCCAATCGGACTCGGCCTATTATTCATTGTATTAGGAAACTACATGCCTAAACTCAAACATAACTACTTCGTTGGGATTCGTACACCTTGGACGATAGCGAATGAAACAGTTTGGAACAAGACGCATCGTATAGGCGGAAAAGTGTTTGTGTTCATGGGATTAGCATTAATATTGACGGTATTTATTGAAGGAATATGGGGTTTTATCTTGTTTTTAGCCATTACATTGATCGGGGTTGTATATTTGTTTGTTAAATCCTACCTATATTTCCAGGAAGAACAACGGAATGGTTTGCGGTAAGTGAGCAAAATGAAAGAATAGTATGTTCGTTTCTGGAACAACAGTCTTCTATTTTTTTAGCATGTATTTTGTATAATATTTACAAAAAAGATGTGAGAGAGACGATTTTGACTCGTCTTTTTCTTTCTTTTTTATCATGAATAGGTATAACGATACGATATTGGAACGAGATAGATGATTTTTTTTGTACTTTTAAAAAATCATAATAAAGAGAAAGTTTTAAAGTCAGTTTATACTGACGTTTTTTGCAGATTTGATATAAAGTTTGGTAGAAACTCTATTATAGAAGGTGATATAGAGCAATATTTATGCCATCTTTTTTTAACCGATATAATAAAAGCAAGAATATTCCGATATTAATTAAAAAAATACAGTAATAATTATAGGCATGATTATAATATTGAAATTTGTAATTAAGATTAAATGTTGGTTGGTTCAACCAAGATGAATCTTAAAATATATACATTCAATTGAATGGGGTAATCTGATGAAAATATTTGATGCGCATTTACATATTATTGATCCAAAGTTTCCATTATACGAAAATCAAGGCTTCTTGCCCGAGCCATTTACAACAGAGGATTATTTACAACATGTATATACAATTGATTTAGTAGGTGGAGCAATTGTTTCAGGCTCTTTTCAAAAGTTTGACCAAACATATTTGTTGGATGCATTACAAAAACTAGGGAAGAATTTTGTCGGTATAACACAGCTTCCATACGATACGTCCGACGAAGAAATTATTGAGCTAAATAAACACGGTGTCCGAGGACTGCGTTTTAATGTAAATCGCGGGGGTTCTGAGGACATTCGTCGATTAGATTATTTTGCTAAAAGAGTTTATGAGCTAGCTAATTGGCATACAGAATTGTATATTAATTCAAAAGAGCTGCCGGCTATCAAGCCAATTATCGCCCAACTTCCAGCAGTATCCATTGACCATTTAGGCTTGTCGAAGGAAGGATTTCCACATTTGCTTGCATTAGTTGAAATGGGTGTACGTGTAAAAGCAACAGGATTTGGACGAATTGATTTTGACCCGGTTGAAGCGATGAAAGATATCTATAAGGTGAATCCAGATGCCCTCATGTTTGGAACGGACCTGCCTTCTACAAGGGCAAAAAGACCATTCCGGTTTTCAGATATCGAATTAATCCAAGAGCATTTTGATGATAAAGCAGTTAAAAAAATCCTTTATCAAAATGCAATGGAATGGTACTGTAAATAAAGTAAAGTGGAATTAAGTACGAAAAAGGGAAATATAAAGCGAAAGTTTTCAAAAAAATTAAGCAAAGGAAACATTTAACGCCTTTTTATTGCATATTTATATTTTTATTCAAACAATGCATATACGACAAAATGGGATGTCTATTTAGATGGCATCCTCTTTTTTTGTTTTGGAGAAAATGGATTATGTCATGTTCTTCGCATGGAACTGTTTTCAACCTGCAGTTTTAAAAAAAAACAAATTGACTATCCAGTCAATTTTAATAACGAGATTTAACAAAAAATTGGATAAGGAAATTAAATGTAGTATAATGTAAAAAAATGTCTCGAGGATAATCAATGACTCTGGTCTCTCCCGTTTTTTATTTTTCCACAGTCAAGGAAACCAATCTGCAAGTAAACCGACGATCAGCGTGCAAAATGAAAATACTATATTTAATTAAAGGCGATCCAGCCAATTTGCGAATACGATAAATGCATTGATGTTCCCAAAATCGAAAACACTCAGGAACAACCGACTGCATGGCTTCATGTCAATTGACCGATACTGATTGCAATTAATATTGGATAGATCGTCGTATATACACGGGTACACTGGTCAACGTTTGTTTGCATCGTTTTCCTCTCCCAATAATTAATGAATAGTACATTATAATTCTTCTGGGTATTCCAGATGCCATTAAGAGCGTTAATCCTTATAAATCAACAATATGAATGAATTTCATCACTCTAAATCCTTGTACATCAAAAGTTTCAAAACAAAAAAGAGTGCCCACAAAATATAAATAAAAAAGGAAAACCATACTCTTTACAGGTTTTCGTTATATAGTAACCTATTATTTTTATAGTTGAAACTTTTTGAATATTAAATGTATAATAGCTTTTGTATTCATAAATTGGAAGGGGAAGAAATAATGGGGACTCTTGTCAAACTAAGCAATTTTGTCAGCAATACTTTTGCAATTTGGGTACTAGTATTTGCGGCATTAGCTTTTTTTGAGCCTAAAGCATTTACATGGATCGCCCCTTACATTGTGCCGTTACTAGGTATTGTCATGTTTGGAATGGGATTGACCTTGTCGGCCAACGATTTTAAGGAAGTATTCACTCGTCCGATAGAAGTGCTGATTGGGGTAATCGCCCAGTTTCTTATTATGCCGCTTTTGGCCTTTTTGCTCGCTACCTTATTACCTGTCTCACCTGAAGTAGCGATCGGCATCATTCTTGTTGGCTGCTGCCCTGGCGGAACGGCTTCCAATGTCATGACGTACTTAGCAAAAGGTGATACAGCGCTTTCGGTCGCTGTTACGTCCGTGTCAACCCTGCTTGCTCCCATTTTAACACCGTCCTTAATTTTGCTGCTTGCAGGGAAATGGCTGTCCGTTTCAGCCGGCGATCTTTTTTGGTCAATCGTGAAAGTTGTACTTATTCCTATTATTCTCGGACTGATTGTACAAATGTTGTTTAAAAAACAAGTAAAAGCAGCCGTTCAAATTCTTCCGCTCGTTTCCGTTATCGCTATCGTGGCTATCGTGGCTGCTGTCGTCGCTCAAAACCAGCAGGCTATCGCAAAAAGCGGGCTTCTTATTTTCCTTATCGTCGTTGCTCATAATGGGCTTGGATTGCTGCTCGGCTACTGGTTTGCGAAGCTGCTTAAAATGTCAGAGCCGAAACAAAAAGCGATTTCGATTGAGGTCGGCATGCAAAATTCCGGACTTGGAGCTGCGCTGGCGACTGCTCATTTTTCGCCTCTTGCCGCTGTTCCGAGCGCAATTTTCAGCGTTTGGCATAACATCTCTGGACCGATTGTGGCGACCTATTTCCGTAAAAAAAGCGAAAAGAAGGAAAACAATCAATCAACGATTACAACATAACATAGAAAAAAATATAAAGATTAGCAACACAGACCAAGGGCAAAGGTCTGTGCTGTTATTTTTTGTAGTAAAAAGTGGTCGTGACAGAGCCAGAACTATGAGAGTTCGTATTAAAAACTGGCCAACTTCACTGTCCTTATCAGAATCTGTTTTAAAATATTGGAACCATGAGATCGTGTATAAGAAAAGAGAATCGATAAGGTTTTGTGAAGATTTCTACAAATCATTGAAGAGGAATGAATAATTGGCAAAGTGTAATGGCATTCGTAGTTAGAATGGAAAAAATTTTTTGTCAATTCAGCTGTGAAATTTTCCATAATCACACACAGTTTGAAATATGGGCGCAGCTTATGACATTTTTATAAGGTGGCGTTTTCAATTTGCCGAATCATTCCACATGATTGTTCCAAAACGGCGTTGGCGAATTACGGCAGTGTGTAAAAGTCAATCCATTAAGACAGAAGCAGGTAAGTTTCTGCTTTTTTTAGTTTTATGACAATATTCGACAGCATTTTTTGTGTCTATTATGTATATTTTGGACTAGAAAGAGTCAATAGAATGAGGGAGAAAAGTCCTACTTGATTTTAAGCTTTGAAATTCAAAATGCATTACTACAAATTTGAACGCATGAGAAAAGCTGGGAAAGCTAATGAAGAAACGTTTATAAACATTTAATCAGTAAATTTCTGGAGGGTGCAATTTAAAAATGTGCAGCTACAAAATTTTTTTCGAGCAGATCATTCAAAACTGTATTAGTAAATTGACTTATTATCTATTACATTAACGATCATCATGGATACAGTGTTCGTTTTCAAAAAAAAAAGGGAGTGGGAAGTATTAAAAAAGATCTTTCATCGCTTAAGAAGGTTAACTTAAAATGATGAGAAAGCTTTTTGTTGCGATCACCGACGAATTACTAGTTGGCAAATTATAAGAATTAATGCTTCGGCTAAATGAATAAAGCTTGATTAGAGTTATATTTTTAACATTTGTCTTTTTGAGCTAAAACTAACATTATCATGAGTGTATTCGGCATTATCAGGACTTTTAGAAATAATTTTAGGTTTATATGAGTAAAAAAAGCGTTAATAGGTAAGACGATACCCTTTATAAATGTTTTTTGGCATTGGGAATCGCTTCAAGGTAACTGATTAAATATTCATTCGTATTTAGTGATTAATTGTGATAAAGATTAAAAATATAAATTTCAATAGCTTGGGAGGTTAATATGGGAGATGTTCAATCAAAAACAGTCAATGCTTTTTGTCTTTTCCTTGTAACGATTCACTTGCTTATTCTCTATTCGTTCTTTTTTTGACAGACAAATTAGATACTAGGCTTGGGCAAATGGGTTCTCTGATTACATTAGTTTTAGGAATAGTCTTTTGTTATCAGTCCTATAAAATTAAATCCCCGTTTAGATATATTTTGCTAATAACAACGGCTTTTGTATCAATTTTAGCAGTACTAGTATTGCTGATATTCTTAATTGCTTGTTTTTAAAAGAAGGATTATGCACTCCTTTATATTGTTTCAACAATTTATGCTGAAAAAAAACAATACGATAAGAATTGAAAGAAATCAATAAAGCAGTCTGCAACAGTATACAGTAGATGCAGCAAGGAAGGGGAATACAATGAATACGAATCTTTTCTATACATTCCTTCTTTTATTCTTGTTTGCCTTGTTAGCAAGATGGTTCAAATCGAAAGAAGCGGAATGGCTTGGATCGCTTGGAGAATATAAAGTCCGAAAAGAAATAAATAAGATAGAAGAATCGTCTGAAAAATACAAATCTTTTCATGACTTGTATATTCCGAAACAAGATGGCTCCAGCGCAAATAGATCATATTATTCTTTCTGATCATGGGTTGTACGTGATTGAAACCAAAAATTACAGCGGTTGGATTTTTGGTGATGAAACGTCAAAATATTGGACACAAGTCATTTACAAACGAAAAGAAAAATTTCTTAATCCAATTTTTCAAAATAAAGGTCATATCAAGGCGTTAAGAAACTGGCTTGGGGAGGAGTTTGCACATATACCAATTCACTCGGTCGTCGTGCTTCTGCCGCGGGCAAAGTTCAAATCAGAAGTTCATTTTTCCAATGCATACGTTATTTATCCAAAACAGCTGAAACAAGTGCTTGAGCAGCATAGAACAAGCGAGATCGACGGAGAAACAAAACAACAGTTGATTCGAAAATTAGAAACTGTCATTGTCAAGAACAAGCAGCAACAAAAAGAAATAAAAAAGCGGCATGTACAAACGATTCAAACAAAAAGAAAGCAGGAGGATCGATATATTCAGCAAAACCGCTGTCCGAAATGCGGCAGCGCTCTAGTAATCAAAAATGGAAAATATGGAAAATTTAAATGCTGCAGCACCTATCCCAAATGCAGGTTTACACAAAAGATTCGCTAATTTTCTCTGTTGTAGAATAATTGAGGGAGCAATTGTACTCCCATGAAATATGAGTTAAATTCCAACTTCTGTGTGTGAACTCGTTTTATGGTTGGCTAACGAAACAATTTTTTGCAAGGAGCAAAAAAGTTACATGTTATTAACATAAGAACTACCATTTAATCATTTACTCTCGTAAAGCTGCCCTTGCTGCATCCATATATTCAATCCTCTGCAGGCGCGATCATAAATCTTTTGTTGTTCATCAAATGCAGTTGGGACGTTTTCTAATCCCAAAAATACCTTGATACGTTTTATTATTGTTTCGTAATATTTAATTTTGTCAGGCTGTCGATGTGTAAACGTGACGAAACTCCTCGAATGCTATTTATGTATGAGTTGAATGTAAAAAATTTGTTCCATTAACAAAAATGTTTTTTATTTACAAATAACATTTGACAATTCTTAGTAAATCGTTTATAGTAAATTTAAACTTAAGATCGGAAGGGTGAACTGACCTAATGAAGTACTAATCCTATTTATGAAAGGTTACAATTGAAGGCTATGTTTAGCAGACAATCTCTGCTGTGTTTGCAATGACTTCAATTGTCGTTTTTTCAGAATAGGATTGGTCTTCTATAGGTGGATCTAAAAGAATAGTTTCTTTTTGGTGTGCCCCTAAATATTTATGCCTCCTATTCTGAATGTATATAGGAGGCATTTTTTTGTCTCCTAAGTTAGTACAAAGGAGATGTTCATATGCTCTTATTAGAAGCTCATCATATAAAGCACTATGTACAGGATCGTTTATTACTAGATGTGGATCGATTGGAAATCCATCAAAAAGATCGAATTGGATTAGTTGGTCGAAATGGAAGTGGGAAAACGACGTTACTTCATATTTTAGCTAAAAAAATTTCTTCAGAGGAAGGGAGCGTTATTCAACATACTCAATTTGAACTTTTGCCGCAGTTTAAACGAACAGATACAACAAAAAGCGGTGGTGAAGTGACGCAAGAATATATTCAAAAAGCTTTTGTGAAAGATCCAGAGCTTTTACTTGCAGACGAACCAACGACAAATCTCGATACAGACCATATTGAATGGTTAGAAAAGAAACTGAAAGAGTGGCAGGGGGCATTTATCATTGTTTCACATGATCGCGAATTTTTGGATACTCTTTGTACGACCATATGGGAAATCAATGAAGGAAAGATTAAGGAATATACAGGCAATTACAGCGATTATGTAAAACAAAAAGAAGTAGAGAGACGTCAAGAACAGTTAGCGTATGAAAAATACGAGAAAAAGAGAAAGCAGTTAGAAGAAGCATTAAAATTAAAAGAGAAAAAAGCGGAAAGAGCAACAAAGACTCCTAAAAAGGTAAGTAAATCAGAGGCGAAAATTACTGGAGCGAAGCCGTACTTTGCCAAAAAGCAAAAGAAGCTGCAAAAAACAGCGAAAGCCATTGAAACGAGATTAGAAAAACTTGAAAAGGTAGAAAAAGTGAAAGAACTCCCGCCGCTTAAGATGAACTTGCCGAATGCAGAAGCGTTTAAAAATCGAATTATCTTACGTGTAGAGGATGTAACAGGCAGGATTAGCGAACGTGTACTTTGGAGCAATGCAAGCTTCTATGTACGCGGTGGTGATAAATTAGCGATTATCGGTCCAAATGGAAGTGGAAAAACGACGCTTGTAAAAAAGATCATCAACGAAGAGCCTGGCATTACACTTTCCCCGGCTGTGAAAATGGGGTACTTTAGCCAAAATTTAAATATATTAGATGTGGAAAAATCTATTATTGAGAATGTCCAGTCTTCTTCTAAACAGAATGAAACACTTATTCGGACGGTTCTTGCGAGAATGCATTTCTTCAGAGATGATGTATATAAGCCAGTAGAGGTTTTGAGCGGCGGTGAGCGGGTAAAAGTTGCGCTGGCAAAACTATTTTTAAGTGATATCAATACGTTAATTTTAGATGAACCGACGAATTTTCTTGATACGGAATCTGTTGAAGCATTAGAGTCTCTTCTAAAAGAGTATGAAGGAAGCGTGATCTTCGTCTCCCACGATCGCCGATTCATTGAAAATATCGCTACACGAATTTTGGCAATACGTAATCAAAAGATTGCACTTTTTGAAGGAACCTATCAGCAATATAAACATGCTCAACTGCAAAAAACTCGAGACACTGCAAAAGAAAAACGTCTCTTACTCGAAACAAAAATATCAGAAGTACTAAGTCGCTTAAGTATCGAACCATCTAAAGAATTAGAAATGGAATTTCAAAAACTTTTACGAGAAAAAAGGGAATTGGACAAGTTTGAATAATTGCGAAGAATTCTTTTTTGAACCAAAGGTAATTTCGATGTATAGCTTTTATTTAAAGAGCAATACCAATATCGTCTTGGACAGTTGAGCAAAAAATACAGAAAAGATTTTACAGGAAGTGATGAAACTGCTTGGATCACGATCATTTAAAGCTTATAAAATGATCACGTGTATGTGTTAAGCACAAAATGCTGTCACAAACTTCAGGTATTATTGTTTTCTAAAGGGATCAGATGGTGGAGAATCAGGGAGATTAATGGACAGCTTCTTCAAGAAAATGTTGTATAAAAGCGGAATAATTGCTAGTTTTCTTTGACTTTTTCAGATAAGATCTCTATAATAATCGGTGTACTGAAAATTTAAAGGAGGATTATTAAAAAGTGTATTCTGTCAGATTGCGTTTCCCAGCTTTGAACTAAGTAATTAAATACGTTCAAAGGCTCTGCTTGTGAATGCAGAGTAATGGGAGCAGTCTGTCCTTTTTTAATAATCTTCATTTCATATAGAAAATATGTAATATGAAGACAGACGGGTCTCGTCTGTCTTTTTTATATATGTATAATTATCCTTCTTTTATTTAGCAAAAGGAAGGTTTATCCCGCTTTAACGGGCAATAAGTCCCCGCTTCAAGACTAAAGCTGAAATAATAAGTCTAAGTGGGGAATAACTGCCCGTAAAAGCCCGATTGGTTTAGCTAACCATCAGTGGGGATGAAGGCCGATTAAAAACGCAGCGTCATCATTTCTTCATCGGCACTAGCACATGTCGCCCACTGATGGAAGTTTCACTTTATTTGGTGACGGCTTCAAATAGCCCCGTAATTTAAATAAGGATGGGTCTTCTTCCCTTTACTCTGAATCACAGGCAGATCGCCTGTGTTTTTTATTTGGAAAGGGAGAGATCACATGACCAAAAAAATCAAAAGTGCAGAACTTGTTAGTGAATTTGTAGCGGCATTCAGATGTCCACTCTGTAAAAGTTCGATGAGGGTTGTTGATTTGAAAAGCCTAATATGCTCTAAAAATCATACTTTTGATTTCACTAAACAAGGATATGTAAACTTGATGACTCGTTCCTCTACTAGTCATTACAAGAAGGAATTGTTTGAAGCAAGACGCAAAATCATTATGGAAAGCGACTTATACACATTCGTGCATGAAGCGATTGCAAGGTCGATAAAGGAGTATATGGACGTTTCTTTTAAACCTTTAATGGTTGCAGATGTAGGGTGCGGAGAGGGCTCCCATTTACAAAGGATTTTGGACGAATGTAAGGTTTCGGCAATGACTGGGGTTGGTCTTGATATTTCAAAGGAAGGCATTGCCATGGCTGCGAAGAGATACGAAAACCAAATTTGGATGGTAGGCGACTTGGCAACATCACCGCTTGCGGATCAATCGTTTCATGTAATTCTAAATATCTTATCTCCTGCCAATTACAAAGAATTCAAGAGGATATTAGTCGAAGATGGACTTGTCATTAAAGTTATTCCTCGTCCTCATTATTTGAAAGAGCTGAGAGATGAACTATTTGATCATAACGAAAAAAAGTTCTATAAAAATGATCAAACAGTGTCGCTTTTCAAAAAACATCTCCATCTACTGGATGTGCAGCATTTATGTTACACAAAGAACCTTAATAAAGCTGATCTTAAACACTTGGTGCAAATGACCCCGCTAGCATGGTCTGCGGATAAAGGGCGTATTGATGCGTTTATAAATCGGGATTCGGCTGAGATCATGGTGGATTTGGAAATTTTAGTAGGCGTAAAGAAAACATCTGCAACAAGAATGGGGGCTGCGAATCATGGAAAAAGTATTGATTGAGTTAAATAATATTGAAGTTTCATTTTCCGGCCAACTTGTATTAAATATTCCTCGACTGGCCGTACACCAATTTGATCGTATCGGGATTGTCGGAAAAAACGGGGCCGGAAAGAGTACGTTGTTGAAGCTTTTGGCAGACCAAATTACGCCTGATAAAGGTCAAGTACATCGCTTTGCCGATTTTGCTTATTTTGATCAGCTGTCAAGACCGGTTCAACGTGAAATCGATTATAAATTGCTAGGAAGGTTGTCAATCCCGCAAACAGAAGTGAAAAATTTAAGCGGCGGAGAACAAACTCGTTTGAAATTAGCGGAAATTTTCTCCACCTATCATGAAGGTTTATTAATAGACGAGCCGACAACACACTTAGATGAGGACGGTGTGCAGTTTTTCATTGATGAGCTAAGTTATTACTATGGCGCGCTTGTTCTTGTAAGCCATGATCGCCATGTGCTGGATGAACTCGTTACAAAAATTTGGGAGGTAGAAGACGGGCGTGTAACGGAATATACGGGGAATTATTCAGACTACGCAGAACAAAAAAAGCTCGCTCGGAATAGAAAGCTTAAAGAGTACGAAAAATACGTGAAAGAAAAAACGCGTCTTTTAAAAGCGGCTGAGGAGAAAATGAAAAAGGCTGAAAAAATTACTCAGCCAAATAAACGTATGTCAAAAAAGGAAACAAAAGCAAAGGCAAATAAAATGTTTATGACGAAATCAAAGGATACAAGCCAAAAGGCGATTCAACGTGCAGCAAAAGCGATTGAGCAGCGTGCGGAGCAACTCGAAGCAGTAGAGGCGCCAAAAAAGGAACAAACCCTTTATTTTCCTCAGCCAGCTGCTCTCAAGCTGCACAATAAGTTTCCCATTATGGCGGATCGATTGACGCTTAAGGCAGGAAATAAAATTCTGCTTAAAGAAGCCAGTTTCCAATTCCCATTAGGGAGCACGATCGCTATCACGGGAAAAAATGGTTCAGGGAAAACAACACTCCTTCGTCATATCATCCAGCAAGGGGAAGGAATTATTCTTTCTCCGAAAGCTGTCATCGGATCATATAAACAAATGGGCTATCAATTTGAAAAGAACGAAACAGTAGTTTCATTTATGAAAGAACGAAGCGACTATCATGAAAGTAAGATTCGTGCAGTTCTGCACGCAATGAATTTTACAGGAAATGATTTAGAAAAGAACGTCCGCAATTTAAGCGGTGGCGAAGCTATCCGTCTAGTTTTGTGTCAACTATTTTTAGGAAGATACAATATACTGATTTTAGATGAACCGACCAATTTTTTGGATGTTTTTTGTATTGAAGCGTTAGAGCGTTTTTTAAAAGGATATGAAGGAACTGTTATCCTCGTATCGCATGATCGCATGTTTATTGATCGTGTCGCAGATCATATATATGTCATGGAAAACCAACAATTGAAGCTAAGAAACTGAAGCAGGGAAGACATTCCTGCTTCTTTTTTATAAGAATCCTTTTTAGGCGGGTGATTTTTTAATAAGAAATTGTATAGTGTGAACGCTTATTTTTTAAAAATAGAACTATGTGCTAAATGAACATTGAAATAAAATAATGAAAATAATTAAACAAGAAGGTAAAGGAAAAATGGAAGTTTAAGGAGAAGAAAAAGGATTAAAAACAGAGAATTCTTTAAAGGGCATCAAACAGAAGCATAATGGATGCTTTTCACTCTAGAGCAAACAATCAAAATAAATTTGCTATTTACTGATTGTTAAAGTTTTTAATAAAAATGTTATGTTAACTGTATGGTGAGTCGGGATACAACCAAAGATTCCAGCCCTTTGTTTCTTTGTGATACAGTTAGAAAAAAGAGGATGGGTGATTGGGAATCATTCATTTTTCCATTGGTCATGTTTGCTTTTCTTATTGCTTTTGCACGTGCAGTGTTCTTTGTAGTCAAATCATTAGTCATGAGAAAAGTTCAGCACAAATTGATAAGAAGCTGGATAGAATCATTGAACTGTTAGAGAAACAAAGCAAAGGATAACCTATTCTTTTAGACGGTTTAAGGAGGCCGTTTTACAACATAGAATTAGACAAAAACTAACCTAAAAACATTGTGTCTGAGGGGGAACGATTGCCTTCAGGGAGATTTCAAGAAGTACCTATTTATCCAACGGCACTCAAATGTATGCCGATCCTGCGGCACGAACATTGTATCTGTACCAATGGATGAAGATGGAATGAGAATTTATGAAACATGCGAACTTAGATTAATACATACTATTCCGGAATTTTTTTAAGTCAGGAAAGAAAAAAACAACTATTAACTCTTGTGCGAAGATATCAAACGATTGTTTTATAAGAGAGAAAAACAAACAAATCAAAGCAATATCTGTGTCTTCTTGATCAGTTCCTTACCTACAACATTCATCTGGCAACCCGATGTATCATGCCTTGATAGCGATGATTAGATTTAAAAAATCCTAAACGGTACTGCACAAGCAAACTAAGGAGTTCAGTAAACGCTTTTGAATAAAAAATCCTTCTGTACAAAAAAGAAAATACCCACAAAATTTTGACTCAATCTTATTAAACGAGGATTGACATTTGGGGCATTTATTACGTATTTTATAGATAACAGCTATAAAATATTTAACTTTTCTGAAAATTGTGTTAATATAAGCTGATGAAGGAGATTTTCTATGGCAAATAAAACTTTAAAAGAAAGAATTATCGATACGGCTCTGCATCTTTTTGAACAATACGGCTATCATGGGGTTACTGTCGATCGGATTGTCACAGAAATCAACGCATCAAAAGGCGGCTTTTATCATAATTTTAAATCAAAAGATGAACTTCTTTATCACATTCACGACGTGTTTATCACCTATGTGCTCAACAAGGCACAGGCGGCCTATGAAAACTACAAAACCCCAACAGAGCGTTTATGTGCTATTATTCAATCATTTGTAAAAGTATTTCATTTATATAAGCCGCATATAACGGTGTTTTATCAAGAAAGCAATTATTTAAAGCCGGAGTATGCACAAAAAATTAATGAAAAGCGTGATGAGTTTAAGCAGGTGATTTTTCGGGTCATTCGCGAAGGAATTGACGCAGGCGAGTTTCGCCCAGAGCTTTCAGTGGAAATTACAGGCATGACGATTATTGGCATGGTGAACTGGACGTATAAATGGTATAAGCCGGAAGGACCGATGACAATCGAGCAAATTGCCGACTATTTTATTGATTTTATTCTGCATTCTGTCCTTACAGAAAAGGCTAAGCAAAAGGCGGAAAATATCATTTATTTCATCAAAAGCAAGCAGACTTCGCTTCAATCATTTTAAAATTTAAAAAATGATTTTTGGTTAACGTAAATTTTTCGTAAAAAACCGACTAGTCGGTTTTAGAATAATATGTTAGAAATGGGGGAGAGAGCATGAATTTTGAACTTACAAAAGAGCAACAGATGATTAAAGAAATGGTAAGGGAGTTTGCTGAGAAGGAAATTGCACCAAACGCAGCGAAATGGGATGAAGAAGCCTATTTTTCCATCGGAATATTCAAAAAGATGGGGGAGCTAGGGCTATTGGGAATCCCGTTTCCAGAAGAATATGGCGGAGCTGGTGGCGATACGATTTCATATGCTGTTGCTGTAGAGGAAATTGGCCGCGCCTGTGGCGGAACAGGTCTTAGCTATGCTGCTGCTGTCTCATTAGGCGCAAGCCCTATTTACTATTTTGGTACAGAAGAGCAAAAGCAAAAGTGGCTTGTTCCGATGGCAAAAGGAGAGGCGTTGGGAGCGTTTGGGTTAACTGAACCGAATGCCGGTTCAGATGCTGGCGGAACCCGAACGAGAGCGGTGCTTGACGGAGATGAATATGTGATTAATGGAGAAAAATGCTGGATTACGAATGCAGGACATGCAAGACAAGTGATTGTCACCGCAGTGACCGGAAAGGATGACAAGGATAAAAACATCATTTCTGCTTTCATTGTTCCAACAGACGCTCCGGGATTTACGATTCAATGCAATTACGACAAAATGGGTGTCCGTGCCTCGAATACGTGCGAGCTTGTGCTTGAAAATGTACGCGTGCCGAAAGAGAACATATTAGGGGATCCGGCAAAGGGATTTAAGCAATTTTTATATACTCTTGATGGCGGTCGCATTTCGATTGCTGCTCTTGCTGTTGGCATCGCTCAAGCCGCGTTTGAGAAAGCGCTTCAATATGCGAAGGAACGGACACAATTTGGCCAATCCATTTCTAAATTCCAAGCGATTCAATTTAAGCTTGCCGATATGGCGATGGAAATCGAATTAGCCCGCAGCATGGTGTATAAAGCGGCCTGGCTAAAAGATCAAGGGAAACCGTTTACAAAAGAAGCCTCTTTCGCTAAACTGTTCGCTTCTGAAGCTGGCTTCCGCATATGTAATCAGGCAATTCAAATTCATGGAGGATACGGGTATATGAAAGAATATGGGGTCGAGCGCCATTTGCGCGATATTAAGCTCATGGAAATTGGTGAAGGCACATCAGAAATTCAGCGGCTCGTTATTGCCCGTCAGCTTGGATGTTAAAGTACAGAAAAATGGAGAGATGAAAATTTATTCAAACAAAGGAGGCGCATGTTATGGCGGAGATGTTAGAGGTAACGGTTGGCAAACTATTAGAAGAAAAAGCGAATGCTTATCCAGAGCATGAGGCTGTTGTGTATGCAGATCGCGGACTTAGAATGACATACAGGCAGTTTGATGAATATTGTCGTCTTGTTGCTCGAAGCTTAATGAAACTGGGCATTCAGTCAGGAGAGCATATTGCAATTTGGGCAACCAACACTCCTGAATGGCTGGCATGCCAGTTTGCTACAGGCAAAATGGGTGCTGTACTTGTGACGGTCAACACGAACTACCGTACAGCTGAATTAGAATACTTATTGAAGCAATCAGATTCCACGACCCTTCTTTTAATCGAACAATATCGCGATACCTCTTACATTGACACGATCTATGAGATTGCCCCGGAGCTGTACGAATGTCAGCCAGGACAGCTGAAGGCGAAGCGTCTTCCACGTCTAAAAAATGTCATCGTTTTTGGTGATAAGCGTTACCCTGGCACATATACATGGAATGATATTTTGGCGATGGCTCAAGATACCGCTGAAGAGGAACTCGATCAACGAATGAACTCCCTTGACCCGCATGATGTCATCAATATGCAATACACTTCAGGAACGACAGGCTTTCCAAAAGGAGTTATGCTCAGCCACTATAACATTATCAACAACGCCTACAATATTGCTCAATGCATGAAACTCACGAAAGATGATCGTTTATGTATTCCTGTGCCATTTTTTCACTGCTTTGGCTGCGTGCTAGGCGTCTTAGCATGCGTCTCTGTCGGCGCTACGATCGTACCAATACAAGAATTCAATGCTACCCAAGTGCTTCAAACGGTTCAAGACGAAAAATGCACCGCTTTACATGGTGTGCCGACCATGTTTATTGCTGAGTTGAACGATCCTGATTTCGAAAAATACGATCTGTCTTCATTGCGGACAGGAATTATGGCGGGATCAAATTGTCCAATTGAAGTAATGAAGTCGGTCATCGAAAAAATGGGAGCCAAAGAAATTACGATTGCTTATGGACAAACTGAATCTTCGCCTGTCATTACTCAGACGAGAACGGATGATCCTATTCATTTGCGCGTCGAGACAGTCGGGCGTGCTCTTCCAAACGTTGAAGTCAAAATAGTTGAACCAGGCACAAACAAGGAAGTACCGTGCGGTGTGCAAGGAGAGCTATGTACGCGAGGGTATCATGTCATGAAAGGATATTATAACAATCCGGAAGCGACGAAAGAAGCGATTGATGAGGAAGGATGGCTCCGTACAGGCGACTTAGCAATAATGGATGAAAATGGATATTACCGCATTACTGGAAGACTAAAGGATATGATCATCCGCGGCGGAGAAAACATTTATCCACGGGAAATTGAAGAATTTTTATATCAGCATCCGAAAATTCAAGATGTTCAAGTGGTCGGTGTACCTGATGAAAAATACGGAGAAGAAGTAATGGCGTGGATTATTTTAAAACCAGGGCAAACTGCGACGGCTGAAGAAGTTCAAGAATTTTGCCGCGGAAAAATATCGCGTCATAAAATCCCCCGTTATATTGAATTTACCGATTCGTATCCGATGACAGCATCCGGAAAAATTCAAAAATTTAAATTGCGCGAGCAGGCTAAACAAATTCTTAGTACAAAGACAACCCATGAATAGGAGGAGTTGCATGTTTAAAAAAGTGTTAGTGGCCAATAGGGGAGAAATTGCAGCTCGAGTCATTCGAACGTGCCGGCGGTTAGGAATTCAGACAGTAGCCATATACTCAGAAGCAGATGCTGATTCGCTCCATGTAAAATGGGCAAACGAAGCTTATTTAATTGGAAAGCCGCATGTCAGTGAAAGTTATTTGAATATTGACAAAATCATTGAGGTTGCAAAAGCGACGAAAGCGGAAGCGATTCATCCAGGATATGGTCTCTTGTCGGAAAACCCGACATTTGCGCACCGTTGTGAAGAGGAAGGAATTGTATTTATCGGACCGAATGCTGATGTTATTGCGAAAATGGGAAGTAAGATTGAGTCGCGGAAAACAATGTCAGAAGCAGGCGTGCCGATCGTCCCCGGCATCTCCTTTCCGCTTCAAAATGTCGAGGAAGCAGCAAGCACAGCAGCGACGATCGGTTATCCTATTATGTTAAAGGCGTCTTGCGGCGGTGGCGGTATCGGAATGCAAATCGTCCATAATGAAGAGGAATTGCACAAAGTGTTTGAAGGCAACCAAAAGCGGGCGACTTCTTTCTTCGGCGATGGGGCGATGTATTTGGAAAAGTATATTCAGAATCCGCGCCATATTGAAGTTCAGCTTCTTGCTGACCACTACGGGAATTATGTGTATTTATGGGAACGTGAATGTTCGATTCAGCGGCGTCACCAAAAGGTGATTGAAGAAGCTCCTTCTCTGTTTTTAGATGAGCAAACAAGAAAAAGAATGGGGGAGACAGCCATTCAAGCTGCCCAATATATCGGTTATACAAATGCAGGAACGATTGAATTTCTTGTTGATGAACAGAAAAACTTCTACTTTCTTGAAATGAATACGCGTCTTCAGGTAGAGCATCCAGTAACTGAGGAGATCACCGGTCTGGATCTTGTCGAAGAGCAGCTGCGCATCGCTGCTGGGGAAAAGCTGGGCTATAGCCAAGATCACATCCAGCGTCAAGGGCATGCCATCGAGGTGCGGATTTACGCAGAGGATCCAAAAACATTTTTTCCATCCCCCGGAACCATTACTGCGCTTCAATTACCGGAGGGAGAGCGTATTCGCAATGAAACAGCGGTTCAAAGCGGAATGGTCGTAACGCCGTTTTATGATCCAATGATTGCTAAATTAATTGTAAAAGGCGAAAACCGAAAGGAAGCGATTAATCGCATGCTGCAAGCGCTTGGCAGCTATCAAATTGAAGGAATTAAAACAAACATTCCAATGCTAAAAGAAGTGTTGGCACACCCAGAATTTCAAGCGGGACATACAACAACCGATTTTGTAAATCGGTATTTAAGCAGCGTTTCTATCAAAAAATAAGATGTTGATCAAGTCTTCCACTTTTCTTGATTAGAGAGTGGAAGACCTTCAATCTGCAAGTTCAGGAAATGGAGGAGTAAAAAAAAGATGAATCAGATTGTTGCAATAATGGCAGGGAATGTATGGAAAGTTATTGTTTCTGTCGGAGAAAAAATTGAGAAAGGGCAAGATGTCGTGATTTTAGAATCAATGAAAATGGAAATTCCTATTGCTGCAGAAGCAAACGGAATCATTAAAGAAATTCATGTGAGGGAAGGCGATTTTGTCAATGAAGGCGACATTTTGCTTGAATTTGAATAAGAGGTGAGGCGCGTGGGCAACTGGCCTAAACACGTTACGATTAAAGAGGTAGGGCCTCGTGATGGGCTGCAAAATGAAAAGACAGCCATTGCGACTGAAGATAAAATTGCTTGGATCAATCAGCTTTCCAAAACAGGGTTGACGTACATTGAAATAACATCATTTGTTCATCCAAAATGGATTCCGCAGCTAGCCGATGCGTTGGATGTTGCAGCAGGAATTGAACGAGTTCCTGGTGTTACTTACGCAGCGCTTGTTCCGAATCAAAAAGGGCTTGAAAATGCTTTGACGACTCAAGTTGATGAAATCTCTGTATTTATGTCTGCAAGCGAGACGCATAATCAAAAAAATATTAATAAATCAATCTCAGATACCTATCCTGTCTTAACAGCTGTTGTTCAGGAGGCAAAGCGTGCTAAGAAAACCGTTCGCGGCTATCTTTCAACGGTTTTTGGTTGCCCTTATGAGGGGGAAGTTTCCATTGAGCAGGTAGCTGCTATATCAGAGCGGTTGTTTGAAATGGGAGTGGATGAGCTTTCTTTAGGTGATACGATCGGTGTTGCTACCCCTCGCCAAGTGGAAGCTGTGCTCAACTCGCTTCTAAAGAGATTCCCGAAAGAAAAGCTATCCATGCATTTTCACGATACAAGGGGAACAGCCTTAGCCAATGTGCTGCTTTCATTAGAAATGGGGATTACGACTTTTGACAGCTCGCTTGGTGGACTGGGCGGCTGTCCGTATGCACCGGGAGCTTCCGGAAACGTAGCGACTGATGATTTATTATATATGCTTCATGGCATGGATATTGCTACAGGCATTGATGCTGGGCGGTTAACGGAGGCAGCGCTATTTATTCAAAATAAAATCGGTCGAGCGCTCAATAGCCATTATTTGCAAACCGTTGATCCTTGTTTGTCCTAATAAAGGAGAGTGATTAAATGGAATCTTCTATTCTCTATGAGGCGGCGAATGGAGTGGCAGTGCTAACTTTGCATCGCCCGCAAGCAGTCAACGCTTTGTCTACAGCGCTGTTAATGGAGCTGAAGCAAAAGCTTGGGCAATTAAGGTTTGATCGCTCAATCCGTTGTGTGATCGTAACAGGAAGTGGAAAAAAAGCATTTTGTGCTGGTGCTGACTTAAAAGAACGTGCTAGTATGACTGAAACAGAAGTGAGAAAAACCGTTGCGCTGATTCGCGAGACGATCAATGAATTTGAACAGCTTCCAGCACCAACTATTTGCGCGATTAATGGCGTTGCATTTGGCGGAGGCCTCGAATTGGCGTTAGCTTGCGATATCCGTATTGCCTCTGATCATGCTCAGCTTGGATTAACCGAAACGGCGCTTGGGATTATTCCAGGTGCTGGCGGAACTCAGCGTCTCCCGCGTTTAATCGGAAAAGGCAAAGCAAAGGAGCTCATTTTTACGGCTAAACGGCTAACGGCAGCGGAAGCAGCCAGCATCGGAATAGTAGAATATGTTGTGCCGTATGAGCAGTTAATGGAAAAGGCCAACGAACTTGCCGGACAAATAATTCAAAATGCGCCGATTGCTGTTGCCCAAGCTAAAATAGCCATTAATCGAGGTCTGGAAGTCGATTTATATACAGGTTTGAAGCTGGAGCAGATGGCTTATGAGATGACAATTCCAACGAAGGATCGTTTAGAAGGGCTGCAAGCCTTTAAAGAAAAGCGGAAGCCTGTTTATAAAGGAGAGTAAAGGAGGAAGTGCAAGTGATCAACGAGCAAGCAAAAACATTGACCGAGAAATTGGCGGAACAAGTCGAAAAAATTGAACAAGGCGGCGCATTAAAGTACCATCAAAAAAATGCGGAGAAAGGCAAGCTATTCGTACGAGATCGTCTAAAGCTGTTATTTGAAGAGGGAATGCAATTTGAGGATGCTTTATTTGCCAATTGTCTTGCTGACGGTCTGCCAGCTGATGGCGTGGTAACAGGGACCGGAAAAATCAACGGGCAAACCGTATGTGTAATGGCCAATGATTCAACGGTAAAGGCGGGATCGTGGGGATCACGGACCGTAGAAAAAATCATTCGTATCCAAGAAACCGCAGAAAAGCTTCGGTGTCCGATGCTTTATTTAGTAGACTCGGCTGGAGCGCGGATTACGGATCAAGTCGAAATGTTTCCTGGTCGCCGCGGGGCAGGGCGCATTTTTTACAATCAAGTAAAGCTTTCTGGAAAAGTGCCGCAAATATGCTTATTATTTGGACCATCGGCGGCCGGCGGTGCTTATATTCCAGCTTTTTGCGATATCGTCATTATGGTCGAAGGAAACGCTTCGATGTATTTAGGATCGCCGCGAATGGCCGAGATGGTGATTGGCGAAAAAGTGACGCTTGAAGAGATGGGTGGAGCACGAATGCATTGCAGTGTCTCTGGGTGTGGAGATGTACTTGTGAAAACAGAAGAAGAAGCCATTCAGTTTGCACGCAAGTACTTATCTTATTTTCCAGCCAATTTCGCTGAAAAACCGCCGATTGTCGAAGCAAAACCAGCGAAGAGCTTTGAAAAAACGATTGAGGACATTTTACCTCTGAATCAAAATGCGCCGTTTAATATGTATGACTTGATCGAGCGTTTTATTGATGAAGGCTCTTTTTGCGAAATCAAAAAGCTGTTTGCACCTGAATTGATTACAGGACTTGCTCGCTTGAATGGACAGCCAATCGGTATCCTTGCTAACCAGCCGCGCATCAAAGGCGGTGTCCTATTCCATGATTCGGCTGATAAAGCAGCCAAATTTATTACTTTATGTGATGCCTTCCATATCCCGCTTTTATTTTTAGCCGATATTCCAGGATTTATGATCGGCACAAAAGTGGAAAGGGCAGGAATTATCCGCCATGGAGCGAAAATGATTTCAGCGATGTCAGAAGCAACAGTTCCGAAAATTTCTATTATTGTGCGAAAAGCGTATGGGGCAGGTCTTTATGCGATGGCTGGCCCGGCCTTTGAACCGGATTGCTGCTTAGCGTTTCCTAATGCGCAAATTGCCGTGATGGGACCAGAAGCAGCGATTAATGCAGTCTATGCCAATAAAATTGCTGAGCTTCCTAAAGAAGAACAGGCAGCCTTTATTGAACAAAAACGGGAGGAGTATCGCCGCGATATTGATATTTATCGTTTAGCCTCAGAGATGGTGATAGATGGAATTATCGCTCCAAACCAGCTTCGCGAAGAATTGATTCGTCGCTTTGATGCCTATATGTCGAAATATATCGTCTTTTCGGAAAGAAAGCATGGAGTATATCCGGTGTAATAAAAAAGGTTCTTTGTCAAATATTGGGGTTCAGGCTACCGCGCTTCGCTTGGTGGCCTTTTCTTCTGAAAAAGGGGTACCTCCCTTTCTAGAAGAAAAGGTAGCGCTAGCCTATATGTCCCTCAATTCTTTTATACTTGTGGATTCATAGTATTTTTGAGCAAAACGGGTAAAATTCTTATATCCATAGGCATTTCGTTTTCATACCTTTAAATTGTTGATTCCTTGCATTGGCGCTTTTGATGCTGGAAGATACGCCTACTTCCGCACGGACAACCATGTCACAGGCATGTTGTGATTTTTGATACAATCCAGCTTTCAAGCATGTAAACAGCTTGAGATCCGTTGCTTCTCAAAGAGGCCGTAACCGGTCCGCGCTGCTGAATTTAGAAAGCGAACTAACGCGAGTGACGATATCCAATGGGTCGAGGGCGCTGCAGAATAATTTTTCCCCTGTGCCAAGCTCTCAACCTGAAAGCCAGTCTTTTCCGGAAACGGTTGAGCTTAATTCTAATGCACCATAAGCTCAACCCAATGCCATCCCTGTCGGCGGACAAATGAATGAGACGAGAGCTGTAATTTGTCCCCAGAATTCTTTGTTCAACTGTCCGTCATTGATCCTTTTGCATTAAAAATTATAGATTTTATCAATAAAAAGCATCGTTTTACATATTTTCACGAGCAAGAATTATGCCGTTTTGCAGAGGCACAATGTTACAAGCGAGAGACGTACCCAGTAAAAATAGAACTATGTGCTAAATGAACAATATAAAAATAAATTTAATTTACTGTTTTTAAGGAAGTAAACACAAAATCTGAAAAAGGGGAATGCTATAAACCCCCTTTTTCCTCATAATTTGCTATAATTGATGTTAGCTTAAAGAGTAAGTCTGTCAATTAACTCTGAATAAGATTCGCGTTCATTTCACTGTCACGAATTTTTCCTTCGTGTAAATATAAAATTCGATTCCCCAATTTTTTTGCTTCCTCAAGATGATGGGTGACTAATATAATGGGAATGCGCCAAAGCTTATGGATACGTAATAACTCTTCATGACCTTTTACACGTGTTTGATTATCTAATGCAGAAAAAGGTTCATCTAAAAGCAAGGCATCCGGCTCGGTTGCAATGGCTCGTGCAATGGCGACCCGTTGTTTTTCGCCGCCTGAAATTTCAGACGGATATTTATCTCTAAGGTGTTCAATTCGCAGCTCTTTCATTAAATTTTTGACAAAGCTTTCATTTTGCATGCCATAAGCAATGTTTTTCCAAACAGTCATATGGGGAAAAAGCGCATAATCTTGAAATACATAGCCGATGTTTCTTTTTTGAATAGGAACAAATACTTTCTTATTTTCAAATAAAATGGTGTCGTTTAATCGGATGATGCCAGCAGCAGGTTTGCTTATCCCAGCAATACAATTTAAGATTGTCGTTTTTCCGGAGCCGGAGGGGCCAAAAAGGACAACAATCTCATTGGCCACTGAAAATTTTACATCTAATTCAAAATGGGATAGTCTTTTTTGGATTTCAACGATAAGCATAAGAAAAAACTCCTTTAAGTAAGCGACAAATAAGCTCTAAAAATTTTTGAACTTACTATTTTTGTACATGTCTCATCATATTCCTTTTGCTCCACCAATTTAGCCATAAAATAGCGCTAAAGCCGAGGGCAACGATAATGATCACCCAAAATTTTGCCGCTTCCAAATTACCTGACTCCACCGCAAAATAAATGGCTAGAGGAATAGTGTCGGTGACATTCGGAATGTAGCCGGCGAGCATGAGAGTGGCACCAAACTCTCCTAACGCTCGTGCAAAGGATAAAACTAAGCCAGCTAACAGTCCTGGCCATGCCAGTGGAAAAGATATCGTCCAAAACACTCTCCATTTCGATGCCCCCATTGTATATGCAGCATTTTCAATATTTGGGTCATACTGCCGAAACGCTGCAGATGCACTTTGATACATTAAAGGAAAAGACACGACGACTGCTGCGATCACAACAGCATACCAAGTGAAAACAATTTGGAAATCAAACCAATCGAGCAGTAATCGACCAATAAAACCGTTTTTACCAAATATATATAATAAACCAAAGCCTACAACTGTAGGCGGAAGCACGAGTGGCAGCAAAATAATCGCTTCTATAACACTTTTCCCTCGAAAGGAATTACGACTAATCAATCGTGCCAACACAACCCCAGTAACAAATACGATAAACGTGGCGATTGTTGCCGTTTTTAAAGAGAGTATAAGCGGCGAGTAATTCATACTTGTCGTTCACCTTTTCATAAAGTTTCATCATTTTTCGTTATAAATGGTTATAATTATTTTAAACTTTGGAGTAAAGGAAATGGTAAAACAAGAAGTTGAGTCATTTCCATTGAAAAAGAGCGAAACAAAACATGATATAATCAAGATTAGATATAAACTACATAGCCATCTTCTTGTTAAGAAAATAATTAATTTTATTTATATTTAAATATAAATCATTGATACAGAAGTTATCAATACATTATATCAAATTACATTTAATTACTTATAACGAATTTTTTTATGAAGGAGCAAGTAGGTATGGAAAAAAATCTTTCTTATACAACCGAGGAAGTGGCAAACATATTAAAGGTTTCAAAATTAACCGTATATGATTTAGTGAAAAAAGGGTTATTACCTGCTTATCGTGTCGGACGACAAATGCGAATTGATCCTTCCGATCTAGAAGAGTATATAAAAAAGTCAAAAGAAGAACTGCAGCCAAGCTCCGTACAGTCATCAAAAAAAGAAGCATCGATTGAAACTCAAGGGTATTTGCAACCTAGACAATTAATTATAAGCGGCCAGGATATGAGCTTAGATATTTTGGCGAACTACTTAGAAAAATCCTCGAAAAGGTTTCGGCCACTTCGTTCTTATGTTGGAAGCTTAGAAAGCCTAATTTCAATGTATCAAGGATATTCAGACATTGTCAGTACACACTTAATCGAAGGAATTTCAGGTGAATATAATGTTCCGTATATCAATAAGGTACTAGTGAATTTTCAGTATATCGTGATTCATTTACTAACAAGGAAGGCAGGCTTTTACGTCAAAAAGGGAAACCCGTTGAATATTAAGCATTGGGAAGATTTAAGAAGAAAAAATATAAAAATTGTGAACCGGGAAAAAGGTGCGGGTGCTCGTGTTTTACTAGATGAATGTTTGAGAAAGTATCGCATACCTGTTTCTGAAATTAACGGCTATGACAATGAGGTAACCAATCACGTAAGTGTCGCAAGTGCTGTCGCTAAAGGGGATGCAGATGTCGGGGTAGGAATTGAAAGAGGGGCTAACCTAGTTAAAGATGTCGATTTCATTCCGTTAGTTAATGAAAAGTACGATTTGGTTATTTTAAAGAACGATGAGAATAGAGAGTTAATTAGTCAAGTCCTGCAAATTTTAAGATCGGTTCACTTTCAAAACGATTTAAAAGCACTAGGAGGCTATGATTTATCACAAACCGGGCAAGTCGTTTATGAAAGCTGAAATGGATCCAGCTAAAAGCCAGGGGTTTCTCTTAAAAACCTCTGGCTTTGTTTTATCACTTTTTGGCACTGGAATATCTGGTTTTCTTGATTCGTGAGCACTGGAAATGAAAAACCAAAAAGAGAAACATAAGTATATCTTTTTCTATTATATTTATTTATAATTAAATATAATTAATTATAAATAAAAGAATATAGGATGTTGTAAAGATGAACATTCATTTTAAAGCGATAGGAAAAATTCTAACCCCTTTTAACACCTTGGAAGGAATGCCGATTCAATCGGCAGCGGCGAAAAATGTAGAAGGAACAATAGAGCTTAACCCATTGTATGTAGAAGGAATGAAAGATCTGGACGGCTTTTCTCATCTTATTCTTATTTATTATTTTCATAAGGTTCATGAATATTCATTGCAGGTAGTTCCTTTCTTAGATGATCAACCCCATGGTATTTTTGCAACAAGATTCCCGAAAAGACCGAACCCAATCGGCTTTTCAGTCGTTCGATTGAAAAGTATTGAGGGGAACCATATCCATGTCCTAGATGTCGATGTATTGAACGAAACACCACTACTCGATATAAAGCCTTATGTTCCGATGTTTGATGCAATAGAAACATCTAAGATTGGATGGTTTGAAAAAAGAATCGAAAACGTAGATAAAGTAAAAGCTGATAAAAGCATTTATTGAAAAGGCGGTATTGGCAAGGCCGATTAAAAAGCACCTTATGGTTTTTTTCATTGCACTGAACAAAATGTTTTTTTCTATCCATGAACGGAGACACTTTACTATTCTATATAATTATATTTTATATAAATTAATTATATACTATACAAAATAGTTATAAGAAATTATAATAAGTTTTATATTAGATTATAAAAATAGAAGGGGGAGAGAAAGCATGAAGCATTCTATTCGCATGATCATGATCATGTTTTTGTGTGCTTCAATCTTTTTTATTTTTGGTTGTACAAACGAGGGAGAAAAACAGGAATCAAAGAAGACAGAGGATAAACAGACAGTAAAATTAACCATCTCAGCAGCCGCAAGCTTACAAGATGCCTTAACGGAAATTCAGAAAAAGTATGAAAAAGAACATGAAAATATAAAAATTACATTTAACTTTGGAAGTTCTGGTGCATTGCAACAGCAAATCGAACAAGGAGCGCCGGTAGACCTATTTTTCTCGGCTGCTGAAAATAAGTTTCGTCCACTCGTAGACAAAGGATTGATTAACAAAGAAGAGAGTAAAAACTTGTTAGGAAATGAAATCGTTTTAATCGTTCCGAAAGATAAAGCAGACACAGTAAAAGGATTTCAGTCTTTGGCAGACAGCGGTATTAAGCAATTTGCATTAGGAAATCCTGAAACTACTCCAGCAGGTCAATACGGGCAGCAAACTCTGACCAAGCTAAATCTTTGGCCAAAAGTAAAAGAGAAAGTCGTATACACAAAGGATGTGCGCCAAGTATTATCATATGTAGAAGCAAATACAGTGGACGCAGGAATTGTATTCAAAACTGATGCCCAAATATCTGATAAGGTAAAAATTGTCGACATCGCAGACGCAAATATGCATGATCCTATTATTTATCCAGTTGGCATCATTAAGGACACAAAGCATAAAAAAGAGGCTGCCGATTTCTATCAGTACCTACAGACAGAAGATTCGTTTCAAATTTTTGAAAAATTCGGATTTAAGATTTTGAAATAAGCGGGCTTCATTACTTTAAAAACAAAAAATCATAAACATCGATATATCAACGTTTCTAAAACATTAATGGGGGCGTCAATAAGCCGTATAAACGACTTATAAGACACCCCCAAAGCTCCTCAAGAACAACACTGTCATATTTTGGAGCACGAGGACTATGAGATGATAAGACCTTACATCGTTATTAGGTAATTGATTATGGTTTGTCAAAAACTTTTAGTAAAGGGCCCCTGCTAATCGACTTTCAAAAAAATAACCATGCACAACTCATGAAAGCAGCCCATAAAGTATATTATCATTCTAATGGATAATCGGGAGGAATCTATATTGAGTTATACATTTCCGGGAGGTCAACCGCAGGGGAAGCCCATCTTTATCACAAGTAAAATCAGGGAAGCGATGGTCGCTGAGTTAACCGCAATTAATGATTATAATTACCATATTGCAAATTCCAACATGGAAGAAGTCAATAGGGTTTGGAGAATGATCATGCTGGATGAAAAAAAACATTACGGAATGTTTCTAACCCTCTTGCGCAAATACGATCCTGTACAATATCAAACCTATCTCTACTATCAAAACACTCATTTGGATGTAAAGGAACCAATGCAGACCTATAGACCCAATTATGATAAACAATTGATATTAAATCTTGTCAGAAGTGATCTTAAAGGAGAACTAGAGACAGCCGTACTTTATGATCAATATGCAGCTGAAATCTCTATCCCGGATGTTAGTCATGTTTTCTCTGTCATTAGCCGTGATGAGAAATTCCATGCAGAACATTTAACGAAGCTCTTGATAAGTTATGATCCTGATCCCTACAATGGTCTGAAATAAAACTGAACTAAGCCCTTAAACGGTGAATTCCCTCCTTACTCAAGGGGAATGTGTCATCCTCATTCCCCTTGAGTAAGCAGTCTTCTCACCATAAATGATAAATCTAAAAGTCATGTCATTCATATAAGCTTCCCTAGCAATTTTTTATCTACAACTATTTCCACTTGTGATACGGTTCACCTTTAATTAATCTTAAACTGTTCAACAAATTCAATCCCTTTCCATTAGTGAAGTGACAAAAAATATCATCAAACTATAATTTTACTGAACCGTAAACTCTGACTCTTCACCTCTATATTTTTGAACTAATGTCCCAGCATCACGATTCTAACTCTCCCACAGCCGCTTCATCACCATCCGCTCCCACCACTTCCACGGCAATATATTTTTCAAGACCATTCCTAATTTCACGCCTTTGCCAACCGGATACCGCAATTTCGGATAAGGAGACTTTGCCACGTGTACAATCTGTTGGATCACTTCATACGGAGAGGGTGCCGTGTCAGCAACATGGTTGACATATTTCAAAATTTTCTCCATCTCTTTAACATAAGGAGAATCCGGATTGACCGATACCGCATCCAGCCCTTTTGACCAGATTTCCGTTTTATAGGATCCCGGTTCAATTAAAACGACATGAACACCGTACGGCAGCATCTCTAAACGCAAAGACTCGCTGAATCCTTCCACCGCAAACTTGGATGCCACATAAGGTCCCATAGAAGGGAATCCGATTCGTCCGCTAATACTGCTTATATTCACAACCTTGCCGCTTCTGCGTGCCCTCATCGACGGCAAAACAGCTTTTGTTACTGCCACCAAACCGAAAAAATTCGTTTCAAATTGCCTCTGCCATTCTTCAACAGCAAGCTCCTCCGTAAACCCTCCCGCTGCATACCCCGCGTTGTTTACCAACAGATCAATTTGGCCGTAATCTTCAATCACATTCTGAATTACAGTTTCCGCTGCTGAAAAATCGGTTACATCTAGTTGGATAATCTCAATCCGGTCTGTTACACCTGCTTCTTTGGCTGCCGCTTCCAGTCGTCCTCTCTTATCCAAATCTCTCATTGAAGCCAGCACGCGGTAGCCTTCGCGGGCAAGCGCTACACTTGTTAGCAATCCAAAGCCGCTTGAAGCTCCTGTAACAAACGCAACAGGTTGTTTCTTTAAAGTTTGATTCACAAGATTCCCTCCAGCTATTCATATTCTAACACTGCCTTTTTGTCAAATATATGTAGAGCATCATCACTGCTTTCGTTCGCAAATTCCTTCAAAAATCTGCTCCACCTAGATGTTTTGACAATTCCTGTCTCTTCTTAATAAACACTTTTTATTGGAATTGTATCATGGAAATAATGAGATAAAATAAATCCTGCCTTCTTTACAGAGGATTGGTTAAAAATATTTAATTATTAAAAATCGCCAAGTATAATAATTACCGGCGATTTTTAACTTCTATCATAGCTCATATGAATAAGTCGCTTTGCCTTTTCAAAATCTTCATCATTATAAATACTGACTTCTAAATCCCCTGTTCCGATATGACCGATATTTCGAACATCACGGCTAAATCCTAGCTCGAGTTCAATTTCATCTGGATTCACTTTTAAAAATAAGACGATTTTTTCTGTCTGAGGATGCACTTCTAAGCAGACAAAATTTTTAATGCGCTTAAAGGCTATGTAGTATTTTAATACAGCCATTTGTACATCATCGCCTAGTGCCATAATATATGCTTTTATTGCTTCAAACCGGTCTTTTAATTCTGTACTGGATTGTTCCAGATATTCGGAGACTGTCTTATATCCGGGCTTCGATGAGTTAATATGGTTTTCAACTTCCAGTAATGGTTGTGCAGTTGTTGCATTTACTAAATCGAGCAAAAGAAATCCATCTTTATAAAACTTATACTGGTACAACTCAATGTTCCGATTTATTTGTTGAACAGCATGTTCGTCATATTTTGTGAATCCACCCGCAATACATAATAAGCGCGGATTCGTCCAATCAATTGCGTCAGCCAAGTCATTACCGTATTTGCGCATTACCATAAGAGTGAATTCTGCTTTATGATCCAACAGCCAGTCCAGATAATATAATCCTTGGTTAATGACATTTTCATTGACAGCTCGTTTATATTCGATAATAACTGGAGAGTTATTTTCATCAATACCTAATGTATCGATTCTGCCGCCATGTGTCTTACCAGTAGAATATTCTGATGCTAAAAACCGAACACCTAAAAATGTTTCAAGATTACGCTCAATAAGGGTTTGCAGCGATTTTTCAATTGTCAGAGATGTGCCTTCCAATTCACTTACATGTTCTCCATTTATACGAAATAATTTAATATCACCCATGGAACTACTCCTTTTTTTATTGTGAATCTAAAACTACGATTACAATAAATGAATAATGATAGTATACAATAAGCGTTGATATTTAGCGGACTAAATAATTTTTTCGCTTGTAAATGAGACATATTAGTCAATCTATGTAAAGAATACGGAAGAACGTAACAAAAGACCCCAATTCAATTTTAATAATGTTCCACTCGTTCGGAAATATGTTTGCAAAATTATTTTGGCTCTTGGAAATACTAGAGAAACCAATCAATACATTCATTACAAAGACTGCTTGATTATTAACTACATGAAATGTTTATTACCTTTACAAGAAAGGAAATCATGTTGCAAATTGCAACACCAAAGAAGAAAAAAAGTAAAACTGTTAATCGCTTTTACTCAAGTGTCGTTATTAAACTATGAAAAAATTGGGGAATTTTAACGTTTTATTTTTCCTCATAATCAATTGTATTTATATCCATTACCAGTATAATGTATAAAAATGTAGTCAAGAGGTGATATCAGTAAATCAAATCATCAAAATAGTTCTGCGAGATCGAAAGCATGTTGAAGCATATGTACGTACGGAACAAAAGATGGTCGAGGACAATCGATATGAAAGTGCAGATTTTTGCAATTCAAGCCGTGTAAACTAAGTTGTCCAGGGCGGGACATTATTTGCTATCAGATCCAGTTTCAAAAATCAACAGCTGCTTGAATGGATTTTAAATTTTTACAAGTCTGGCGGCATGGTCGCATCGGTATGTTCAGGTGCACTATTGTTGGCAGAAGCAGGTCTATTATCCGGCAAAAAGGCAACTACACATTCATTTGCGATTGAATACATGAAATCTAATTATATGGACATTGAAGTAGTTCAAATGTCCGATTTTTGGATGAAGGCAATATTCTAACTTCTGCTGGAGTGTCAGCTGGAATCGATATGTCTTTATACATTGTAGCAAAATTACTGGGAGAAACAGTAGCACGTACAACAGCAGCTACAGAAGAATATCCATACTGGTCTGAAAATATTGGGGGAGCTGGTCGGAAGTTTTAGTAAAGTTGAGCATCACTTGACTGTAACTTGATTTTCATGCAGGCGAAACAGCGAAAATTTCTGTTTCGCGTAAAGTTATTTGCACTGATTTTAAAAATTTCTTTCATACTTTCGGGTCAATTATAAAGATTATGTTAAAAATCGTATTTTCCGTTGATTTATATAAGTATATTGTTATATGTTTATTGAAGTTAAGGAAATGATAATACTAAACAGTATTCATGTCGTGGATATGAAAAGACATTTTTTAGTGTGCGATGAACCATAAAGTAGATTGATATATAAGTAAATATTTATATAACTATATATGTATAGGGGGTGTTCCAAATGCAAAAAGTAGTGGTGGAAATAGAAAAAGCAGCACACGTTTTAAAGCTACTCGGTGATAAAACACGTTTAACGATTATGGCCATTTTAAAGAAACGCGAGTGTTGCGTCTGTGAGCTTCTAGAAGTATTTGATATGAGTCAGCCGGCTATTAGTCAGCATTTACGCAAGTTAAAAGATGCAGGATTAGTAAAAGAAGATAGAAGGGGGCAATGGATTTATTATTCTCTCAATCTAGAAAATGAGTTATATGATTTCATTCAAGAAATTCTGCAGCACATTCCAGATCAAACAGAGAATATTCGTAAGATTGAGGAAACCAACCCTACACTCCGTTGTGGTTGTTAACCTATTAATTTTAATTTAATTGGGAGGGAAAATGAATAATACGGGGAAAAAACGCCTATCGTTCTTGGATCGATATCTAACGCTTTGGATTTTCCTAGCTATGGCAGCAGGAATTGGCTTTGGATCTGTCTTTCCGGGCTTTGTAGACGCAATAAACAGTTTACAGGCAGGAACCACATCGATTCCAATTGCCATTGGTTTAATTTTCATGATGTATCCTCCGTTAGCAAAAGTTCGCTACGAGGAGATGGGACGCGTCTTTAAAGACATAAAAGTATTGGTTTTGTCCCTTGTACAAAATTGGATTATTGGACCAATATTGATGTTTGTATTGGCGATTGTATTTTTGCCGGATAAGCCGGAATACATGGTCGGACTCATCCTAATCGGTCTGGCACGTTGTATTGCGATGGTGATCGTCTGGAATGATTTAGCGAAAGGAGACAGAGAGTACGCAGCTGGGCTTGTAGCGTTTAACTCTGTATTCCAAGTGCTATTTTACTCTGTTTATGCGTATGTGTTTGTAACAATCATTCCAGAATGGTTAGGACTAGAAGGTGCTGTCGTTCATATTACAATGACGGAAGTCGCCAAGTCGGTGTTCATTTACTTAGGAATTCCGTTTCTTGGCGGAATGGTGACGCGCTTTTTGTTGGTAAAAGCAAAGGGCAGACAATGGTATGAAAAAGTATTCATTCCAAAAATCAGCCCGATTACATTGATTTCTTTATTGTTTACGATTATCGTCATGTTCTCTTTAAAAGGAGACGCTATCGTAAGTTTGCCGTTGGATGTAGTGAGAGTCGCCATTCCATTGTTCATTTACTTTGTATTGATGTTTTTCGTTTCCTTCTTCTTGGGGAAGAAATTTGGAGCGAGCTACCCTGTCACCACCACACTTGCCTTTACAGCCGGCAGCAATAACTTTGAGTTAGCGATTGCTGTAGCTGTTGGCGTGTTTGGGATCCATTCTGGTGCAGCATTTGCAGCTGTCATTGGACCACTTGTGGAAGTGCCTGTCATGATTGCATTGGTCAACGTAGCATTATGGTTTAAACGAAAATACTTTAAAACCGAATCAGTATCATACTAACAACAAAGGTGGAATGAACATGAAAGACAAAAAGACGATTTACTTCTTATGCACTGGCAACTCTTGCCGCAGCCAAATGGCAGAAGGATGGGCAAAAAAATATCTTGGCGACGAGTGGGAAGTGTACAGCGCCGGTATCGAAGCTCGCGGATTAAATCCAAACGCGGTAAAAGTCATGAAAGAAGTAGGAATTGATATTTCGAACCAAACATCGGATATCATTGATCCGGAAATTTTAAATAAAGCGGATTTGGTCGTAACATTATGCGGTCACGCCGCAGACCATTGCCCGGTAACACCTCCGCACGTGAAACGCGTACATTGGGGATTCGATGATCCTGCGAAGGCAGAGGGGACAGAAGAAGAAAAATGGGCTGTTTTCATGCGTGTTCGCGATGAGATTGGTGAAAGAATTAAACGTTTTGCTGAGACTGGTGAATAACTTCCTTCAGTCCCTCCATATCAATAACAAAAAGAGCCTGGAGAACTTTCTCGGGCTCTTCGTGTTTTTTAGGAGAAGAATTAGACAATTAACGAAAAAGTCATATAGCATTGGCTGTTGCAAGACAATATCAACATTAAGATTAATAGATTTGCTGCAATGGGGCAGATTTTAGGGAGAAAAATAGATATTTAATTTAGGTAAAAGTTTTAAGGGATTTATAGTACGATTTGAGGCTTCAATTATTACATTTTTGAAACACCGCCCGATTTCTAACATTATTTTATTTTGGTTATGTGTAGTTTAAGTGGGGCTTGAAAGAATAAAATCGAGAAAGCTTCCGATACAAGCGTCGATTCACAATCGCCTGAATGTGGGACCTATTCAAGTTTCGATATTGGCTGTTTTATACGAGATGTTGATGTATGCGATGGATTCAACTACCGCTATGGAACGCACGTTAAAGAGTTAGGTGATTAGTTGTCGGATGACTTTCGAAAGACGGAACATTCCTTTCTCCAGGTCAGCTAAAGAAGCGTAGGAATAAGAAAGGCGAAGGTACTGGGCTGCATGCTTATCATAGACATTTCCTGGATTTAATAGAATTCCATGCTCTAATGATTTTTCAAAAAGTTCCCGTATGGAGATTGAAGGCAATATGCGCAGCCATATATAAAAACCACCTCTAGGAACAGTCCAGGTCGCAATATCGGAAAAATACCTCTGTAATAAATCAATCATGATCTCTCTTCGAACCTTCAATTCTTTTCTGACCTCTTCCAAATGTTGATGATAGAGCCCGCTTGCTAGCCATTCCGCAACTGCCCATTGAGACAAGGAACTGGATCCGTAATCGGTTTGCATTTTAATATCCGCCAATCGCTCAATAACAGGCTTCGGTCCGACTATCCAGCCGATTCTCAGACCGGGACTCAATGTTTTCGACATGCTCCCAAGATATAAAACAAGCCCATTTTTATCGATGGCTTTCAATGGTGGGGGAGGCGGTGAATCGAGCCAGAGTTCTCGGTATACGTCATCTTCAATAATCGGCAGCCGCTCCTTTTCGCATACATCGATCAGTTTTCTCCGTCTTGCTTCGGACATCAAAATTCCTGTTGGATTATGAAAGGACGGAATTGTATAAAGCAATGAAGCATTTTGCCGCTTTTTTTGTTCCGAAATCTTATTTGCTTGAATTCCATGCTCATCTAAAGGAAGTCCAAATAATCGCATTTCGACAGATTGAAATACATGCAGGGAATACAGGTACGATGGTTTTTCCAGAAAGATCGTAGCACCTCGCCGCAATAGACCTATTGATATCAATTGCAATGCCTGCAGAGCTCCTGACACAATCAAAATGGAAGAAGGGGAAGCTTCAATCCCGATGGTTTTCAAATATCTACTGAGCTGTTCCCTGAGAAAAAGCAGCCCTTTCGGTTCCTCGTAGCCAAGTGAATCAATGTGCCCCGTCAGCTTTTCAAATACTTGTTTCATCATCTCACGTGGAAATAAATCTGGAGAAAGCTCTCCTGTTCCTAGCCGGATGATATTTGAATCAAACTCTGCTTTATTGATTTCCTGTATCGTAGGCAAATTAGGATAATAACTCCCCGCTTGCACATAGGAATTCCAGTCTGGGGGAGGGGTAGAGGTCATCAAAGACCATGAATTGTTAATAATCTTGGTACCGCTCCCTCTTTTTCCTTCCAGCAATCCATCAGCAATCAATTCTTCCATAGCCGCCACGATCGTACTGCGGTTCACTCCGAATGCTTGGGCCAATGTGCGTTGAGGAGGGATTTTTGTCCCTAAAGTCCATTCTCCTGTTTCAATCTTTTCTTTAATATATTCTTTGATCTGGATATAAAGGGGAACTGGAGTCGATTTGTCTGGCTTCCAATCTAATTCATTCATGAAAAAATACTCTCCCTTTACAATCATATGAGTCGATTATACAACTTGGTTGGTATTGAATCCATCCAATTGGTTGGAGACAATAATCGATTTCCGAGTAAAATTGTATTCATATGCTATACAATAGGAGGGATTGGAATGGAGGAAGCCTTTATTCACGGACTTATTCTTGCATTTGGACTTATTCTTCCTCTTGGCGTCCAAAACGTTTTTATTTTTAATCAAGGAGCTCTTCAGAAACACTTCATTCATGCGCTCCCAGCCGTTTTAACTGCTTCACTATGTGATACACTTTTAATCATCCTTGCTGTTTTCGGAGTATCTATTATGGTCTTGGGTTCTTTTTTGATCAAAACGATTATGCTGTGCTTAGGAATTTTATTTTTGTTATATATGGGGTGGAGCACTTGGAAAAGTACCTCTTCTACTGATAAAGAGAATAACGAAAAAACAGCCAAGGAAACTTTTACACCATTCAAACAAGTTCTCTTTTCAGCATCGGTCTCGCTGCTCAATCCACATGCGATCATGGATACGATTGGCGTGATCGGAACGAGTTCACTTCAATACAATGGAGGGGAAAAAGCAGCTTTTGCACTTGCCTGTATTCTAGTTTCTTGGATCTGGTTTGCGGGGCTGGCTTTGGCAGGACGGAGAATAGGGGATCTAGATAAATCTGGACACTTGATGAGTGCTTTCAACAAAATTTCCGCGCTCGTCATGTGGGGAGCAGCGATTTATATTGGATTCACACTGGCAAAATAAAAACAGGAGTTTGCAGTAGAGGTTTCATTACTCCAAATAGTAAACTCTTGTAAGTCTATGAAACAGGATAATAAACTAAAAGAAAAAATCCAGTTGCTGATTACTATAATAATCAGGAGACCAATAACTAGGAGAAAATTTTTTTTTGCGGAGTTAAAAGGAGGAGATAGGATTGAAACACCCGTATGCTCATTATCGTCCTTTATTTCCTGTTTTAGCATCGAAAATCCATCTGGCGAGCTGTTCGCAAGGAGCCATTTCAAAAACTGTTTCCGAATCGATTGAAGCGTATATGAATAGTTTGCTAACGGCGGGGGTTAATTGGAATCAAGCAATAAAAGTAGTTGAACAGGCAAAATACAGTTTTGCAAAATTAATCGGTGCTGAACCTAATGAAATTGCTGTATTATGCTCGGTCTCTGACATTTTTTCTGCTATCGCCTCTTCACTTTCTTTTGAAAAAGGGAAAAATATCATTGTGACGACAGATATGGACTTTCCAACCGCCGGTCATGTATGGCTCGCTCAGGAGAAATTTGGAGCAAAGGTCAGATTTATTCCTTCTCAACAAGGAGTCATTCCTTTAGAATATTATGAACGTTATGTAACGTCTGACACACTTGTCACATCCATTTCCCATGTCTGTTATTACAACGGTTTTAAACAAGATCTCAAAGCGATTGCAGACATTGTTCATCGTAAAGGTTCACTTCTTTTTGTTGATGCATATCAATCTGCTGGACAGGTGCCTATTGATGTAAAGAAAATGGATATCGACATATTGGCAGCAGGAACAAGGAAATACATGTTAGGTATTCCGGGAATATCCTTCCTATACATAAAAGCTGAATTGGCAGAGAAATGGAAACCGCGTGTCACAGGATGGTTTGGTCAGGAGGATCATTCGAAATTCAATGTTCATCAAATTATACCAGCAGCTGGAACACGTCGTTTTGAGACTGGAACGCCTTCTTTTATAAGCGCTTATGCAGCAGCTGCCGCTATTCGTTTACTTCTTGAAATAGGAGTGGAGAATATATCTTCTTATTTAAACCTATTAGCTCAATTCGCATTAGATTATGGACAAGAAAAAGGATTACACACTGTTACTCCTTTATCGGCTCACAAAAGAGGCGGCATAACTGCTTTTTATGTAAAAAATGCTGGGCAAATAGAATCGATCTTGAAAGAGAGAAATATCATTGTTTCTGCTAGAAACGACGTCATCCGAATCGCTCCTCATTTTTACAATACGCAGGATGATATTCGGCAAGCAATTGACGAGCTAACAACTGTTTTAACAGCGAATAAATAAGCAGCACAGGTCTAGGTACTGAAAGACTCGAAACTTTTGCATGGTTCCAATAACAATATATGAGTGGTTTAAAGCGGACAAAAGATTTGTGTGAATAGTCTATTTTTAACTTTATAGTGCAAAATTCAGCTAGTTTCACAACTAATGTCTTAACAGTTTTTTTCGGCTCCATTCAACGATCTGATGGAGCTTCAGTTTATTATTAAAAATGATTATTTGCAAATTGCAAATAATATAGTATAAATAAATATAGAGGTGAAAAAATGGAAAACGTTAGAGAGCTTTTTCAAGTGATGACACGTCGTTTTGGATTGCTGAATAAAAATTGCTGTTCTATTGATGGTGTTGATATTTCTCTCGTTCAAAGCCATATTCTATATGAAATTGATAAAAGAGAATACCCTTCTATGCAACAAGTGGCCGAAGTATTGGGAATGGATATTACGACATTCAGCAGACAGATTCAAAATTTGGTCAAAATGGGTTTAGTAAAAAAAACGCCGCTCCCTGAAGATCGAAGAGTATACACGTTATCTCTAACCAACGAGGGAAAATTTATAGCAACAACTATCGATCGAGAAATCAGACAATATTTAGAAGAGGTATTTTCACACATGACGGAATTCGAGAAAGAAACAGTAATTCGTTCGATTAAATTGTTGAATGAGTGCATGGCAAAATCGAGCGTATGTTGCAAACCATTATTTTAAGGCAAGCTATCTTGGCTTGCCAATTCGTTAAACTTATATTTGCATTTTGCAAATAAAATAAAAGAGATAAGATTATTCGAAAATTTCTTTCTGTTTCGTTGGAATGAACTCTTTTATTTTTAGTATTTTAATTGTTATTCACTTTTTAGATAGATATATTCAGGTTTGAAAAATACGGATTGAAAGTCAAGTTGAAAGTCAAGCTATGCAAAGTAATGGCGAAAGGAGAGATAAAGATTAAAAAGGAAACATGAGAGAAGATTTACAGGACACCTTTTACTATTTGCTTTTGGGTTCAGGCGTTGGAGCCGTTATTCATGGCGCTGTACCGACAGAATGAATTTCAATCTAAATGGGGGTGTATTGCTGCAATCATCGAAAATCCTTGGAATGTCCGTCTTTTCGTGATTCCTATCTCGCCAATGTTGATTACAATGAGCATGACATTGCATTGATGATTAACTGAGAAGCTGCAAGCTTACCGGGATATCAATATTGCACAGTATCTTTAAAAAGAAACTAGTCTTTGCGTTTGTAGACTCTGTCATGACGATGGCAGGGTTATTAGGATTTTTATTCTATCTTATTTAAGGAGTGATCACTTATGAATCACATGAATAACGATCAAATCCGGCAAAATGTCCGAAACCGCTATAAGAAAATTGCGCTGCAGGAAGTGAATTCTGGGGGTTGTTGTTCAGTCAGTTCCGGAGGTTGTGGTACACCTAAGGAGGTATCGGCAAAACTAGGTTATTCGGATGAGGAATTATCTGCCGTACCAGAAGGAGCCAATCTTGGACTTGGCTGCGGCAACCCGCTGGCAATTACGGAATTGAAACCTGGAGAAGTAGTGTTGGATCTTGGTAGCGGTGCTGGATTTGATTGCTTTCTGGCGGCACAACAGGTTGGAGAAACCGGCCGCATCATTGGTGTAGATATGACGCCAGAAATGATCAGCAAAGCTCGGAATAATGCTGCCAAGAATGGTTATACCAACACTGAATTTCGATTAGGAGAGATTGAACATTTACCGGTTGCAGATCGTACGGTTGATGTTATTATTTCCAATTGTGTCATTAATCTTTCTCCAGATAAGCCCCAAGTGTTCAAGGAAGCCTATCGTGTGCTGAAAACAGGTGGTCGCCTTGTCATTTCCGACGTTGTAGCGACAGCAGAGCTTCCATCGGAAATCAAAAACAATATGGATGTCTTGTATTCGAGCTGCGTATCAGGAGCAGCATCAATTAGAGAACTGGAATCATTGTTGCAACAGAGTGGATTCATACAGATCACCATTGAACCGAAAGATGAATCGAAGGAGTTTATCAAAGACTGGGTGCCTGGAGCGAACATCGAAGATTACATTGCTTCTGCGGTCATAAAAGCAATGAAACCTTAAAAAACGTGGTGTAACAGATTAGAAACTGTTAGGTAAGACAAAATGAGCAACTTGTTTTCCATGATGATTCCGATCTCATGAAAAAAGTGAAGATATTGCATACAAAACCGTTATGGATGTTGCCCATCTACATTTAATCGTAAGTGTTGTTATTGTGACATAGAAAAGGCAGTAGGGCGATTCCTAGTGCCTTTTGCCTTTTCTATATAAAAAATAAGGAGAGATTAAATATGAACATTCGCAGCTTTTACAAAGAGGATTGGCTGCAAGTGAAGGAAATTTACGAGCAAGGAATTGCGACAGGACAAGCAACGTTTGAAACGACAGTGCCACAATTCGAAAAATGGGAATCGACAATTGCTGAAAACTTGTGTCTGGTTGCTGAAGATGAAAAAGGTATTCAAGGCTGGTGTAAGATCAGTAAAGTATCAGATCGCTGCGTATATGCAGGAGTGGGAGAGGTGAGTGTATATGTTCGAGATGTGAGCCGAGGAAATGGTGTTGGAAAACAACTTCTGCAAGCCATGATCAAAGAATCGGAAGCAAAAGGATTTTGGACATTAAATGCAGGGATTTTCCCTGAAAACATACCAAGCTTACGTTTACATCAAAGTGTTGGATTTCGTGAAGTTGGTATACGACAACGTTTAGGAAAGTTAAATGGCGTATGGCGTGATGTTGTATTCCTTGAACGCCGCAGCAAAATTGTGGGTATAGATTAATCGTTGCTTTAAAAAAATGATAAACATTTCAATTGAACAGGAAGTGATGGAATTTGTTAGGTAAAAGGGAAAACAGCAATTTATCAAAATTTTCTTTATATATTGGAATGGATAAAGAAATTAAATATAATAAAAATGATAATCATTATCATTAATGGATTGTGGAAGGGGGTATTATGTTGACTTCACATTTATTGATTAGGGATATTCACGATTATTTTGATCATTTCAGTCAACTTGTGCATGGACATGTTCAAAACAATGATTGGGAACAACAGTTTTTCCTGCCTTCACATATTGGGAACGGAACGGTTGACATCATTGCATCTAGGGGTTAAGCAAAAAATAACAGGTAATGAACGATAAGCAAAACAGGCGCGAAATGTTTATATATTTTTGGTAAAATCCTCTTGAAATATTCAGAAAATTCTTTTAAAATAAGTGTAAACTTCATCCTATCTACCTTTTACAGGTGAAGGTAATGAAGATATCTCTTCTTATCTTAATTTAACAGTTGACTGATAAGATTCCATTTCCAGCCTTAGCCGGCTGGTTCAAATGGTTCGTAAAGCCAGTCCATATCACTAAAGTGTGTTTGGGCTGGCTTTTTTGTTTTTAAGAAACCTTTTTCAATAGGAGGCGGTGAACATCGGAGGCGCACTAGAGGGTGTAAAGGTATTAGATTTGACTAGGGTGCTTGCCGGCCCATATTGTACAATGATTTTGGCAGACCTCGGAGCAGATGTTATTAAGGTAGAAGCCCCGGGCGGCAGCGACGAAACGAGGTTCTGGGGACCGCCGTTTCAAAACGGTGTCAGTGCTTACTATTTATGTACAAATCGCAATAAGCGAAGCATTACCGTAAATCTGAAATCAGAAGAGGGCAGGGAAATCATTCGAATTCTGGCAAAAGAAGCGGACGTGCTCATTCATAATTTTAAAACTGGATCGATGGAAAAATGGCAGCTCGACTACGACGCCTTACAAAAAATAAATTCGCGGCTCGTCTATTGTTCCATCACGGGATTCGGGGAAACGGGCCCGTACCGGTATCTGCCGGGTTATGACTTTATTATTCAAGGGATGAGCGGCCTGATGAGTATAACCGGAAGCGAAGAGAGCGGTCCAATGAAAATCGGTGTTGCCATGGTGGATATTTTAACAGGATTATATTCGGTCATTTCCATTGAAGCGGCTTTGTTGGAAAGGGGAAGATCCGGCAAGGGGCAAAAAATTGATCTATCACTGATGGATACAGCGGTCAGCTCGCTTGCCAATGTCGCCAGCAATTATCTAATTTCCGGGAAGGTACCGCGTAGACTCGGGAATGACCATCCGAATATAGTCCCTTATTCGAAATTCAAAGCGTTAGATGGGGACATAATTATCGCAGTCGGGAATAACCGGCAGTTTGCCACACTATGTGAAGTAATGGGGCTGAGCGAAATGGCAATGGATGCTCGCTTCTGTACGAATGTGGCAAGAATGGAAAATAAGCTGGAGCTGACGAGGATTTTAGAATACCAGCTCCAGCTCAAAACGGTCAATGAGTGGATAAAACTGTTTTCAGAAAAAAATATTCCATGCGGTCCCATCCATACTATAGATCAAGTATTTGAACATCCACAAGTTTTGGCCCGTGATATGGTTGTCCAAGTCGAACACCCGGAAGCAGGAATGGTAAAACTCGTTGGTTCGCCTGTTAAACTATCAAGAACGAATACAAAGATAGAACGTCATCCGCCGATGGCCGGGGAGCATACATGGGAAATCCTGCAGGAAGCTGGATTTTCATTTGAGGAGATTACCTATTTTAAAGAGAATAACATTATTTAATCGCGGGAGGAGTTTTTAAGATGAATTTTGAATTCACAGAAGAACAACGGATGTTGAGAAAGATGGTCAGAAATTTTGTTGATAAGAAAATTATCCCGAATATGCGAGAGTGGGATGAACGGGGATATTTCGATCCGATCATTTGGAAGCGCTTAAAAGAATTAGGCTTGCTAGGTGTCTGCATCCCTGAAAAATACGGCGGCAGCGGAATGGATTATAATTCGCTGGCCATCGTTTGTGAAGAACTGGAAAGAGGTGACACAGCTTTCCGCACGGCGGTATCCGTTCATACCGGATTAAACAGTATGACGTTGTTACAGTGGGGGACCGAAGAACAAAAGCAAAAATATCTCGTTCCACAAGCAAAAGGTGAAAAAATCGGCGCCTTTGGCTTAACAGAACCGGGAGCTGGATCTGACGTGGCATCACTTGGAACAACGGCTGTTAAAGACGGTGACCACTACATTTTAAACGGCTCCAAAACATGGATATCTTTATGCGATGTCGCCGATCATTTTATCGTGTTTGCGTATACAGATAAATCGAAAAAGCATCATGGAATTTCCGCCTTTATCGTCGAACGCACTATGCCTGGATTTTCATCCAAGTCCATTAAAGGAAAGCTCGGAATCCGATCCGGAAATACAGGAGAATTGTTCTTTGATCAGGTCCGTGTACCAAAAGAAAATTTACTTGGCCAAGAAGGAGAAGGATTCAAAATTGCGATGTCTGCGCTGGATAATGGACGTTTTACCGTTGCTGCAGGGGCAGTAGGCCTGATTATGGCATGTTTGGAAGAAAGTGTTAAATATTGTCACGAGCGTAAAACATTTGGCAAAGAAATTGGTAAACACCAGCTTGTCCAGCAAATGATTGCCAACATGGAAGCGGGTTTGCAAATGAGCCGTTTATTGGTGTACCGTGCTGGAGAGCTCAAAAACAAAGGATTGCGCAATACGAGAGAAACATCACTAGCCAAATGGCAGGCCTGTAATTTTGCCAATAAGGCCGCAGATGATGCGGTTCAAATTCACGGAGCCTACGGTTATTCCAATGAATATCCTGTTGAGCGCTTCCTAAGAAACTCCAAAGCTCCTGTTATTTACGAAGGAACAAGAGAAATCCACACCATTATGCAGGCAGAATATGTGCTTGGGTATCGGGAAGATAAGCCATTAAATAACATGCTGCCAGCCTGGCCCTTTGAATGATAAAGAGACAGTAACGGATAGTTAGGTACCAATCGATAGCAGGATCGGATTCCATTTTGCATCCGATCCCCTTATTGCTTATTAATTGATAGCTTCATACTGTTTATGCAGATCTTTTAATGCGGCAATTAGGGCATTATTGGCCTTTCCTAAATAACCATTCTTTAACTCTTCCAACGGCTTTTCAATGCCGTTGCGCAAACTATGACCTTTCAAAAGCCTGGAAATATATTCTCTGCCGTGTTCGGTAGCAAGCGTACAGGAAGCATCCACAATCACACCATATAATTTATCAACCTCTGCTGTAATCGTTAAAGTTTCATAAACACTTCTGGCCGCCATCCCTGTCGGAAGTTTGGCGTGACCGGCAATAAAATAAGTATTCATCCATAATCTCTCCTAATCGTTTTATTTTTAGAATAATATGAAAATAATCAAATGATAAGACTATTGATAGATGAAATTTCCAATACATCCCTAACGAAAAAGTTATGAAAATGAAAATATGTGAAAGGCAGAATTAATAGCAAACTTATTTTATGTGGTACGCCATACTTGGTCATATACCTTCGTATATGATTTGAATGTATTTTCTCCCCGTTGGAACAAGTGCGTTCGATATCTATCGGATTAAAACAGGTAGTCGTTTGTTTAAAGTACCAAGGTACCCTAAAATTTACATCTTTAATGCTCGAATGAAGCGATATTTAGAGGTAAGCGTTCAGATTACGGAGCTCTTTCTCTCATTTGAAGTGATTTTTAATCGCTCTTATGAAGAAAAACTTATCATTGGAAGCGGAGGAATTTAGCAGCTTTTGTCGTAAGCTAAATACAGAAAGGAATCTTTGTTAAGAACATCAACCATCCTGCGAATAAAAGAAAAAAGGTTAAGACAACAATGTTCGATTAATCAAATAGATTCACGGGAGGTTGTTTAAAAAGTAAGGTGGTGTTGTAATATGGATAGAACTACTATTTTTATAAGTTCTGTTGCACAAGATGCTCTTTCCTCTATCCGAAACGCTGTATTTGAAGAATTAAAAAATATGGGGCATGAACCTATTCGCTTTGAAGATAGTATGCGATATATTCATCAAGATGCCATCCGAACTTGTTTGGAGTACGTATCAAGAAGTGATATCTTTCTACTATTTATCGCGGATAAAGCAGGAACATTCTTAGAGGATGAAGGGAAAACTGTTACTCACCTTGAATTTTTACGTGCATATCACGAAAATAAACGTCTTATCGTGTATGTTCACGATATAGTTCTTGATACCTATTTTCGGACGATCAGACCTCAAATAAAACAATCGTTAGTACAGTATTTAAGGGAACACGGTAAAGAACCGGATTCAATGTTGAATTTTATAAGCGAAAATATTAAAGAGGAGCCTCATATTGCCGAAAATTACGTATGGTACTTTCTTTATGATGCAGAACAAAAAGGGATATATTTCGAAAAATGCTCATTAGGTGTCGAAATTCTTTCAAACATAAAAAGCTATCTTTCAGCTCTTTTCAAAGAAAGCCTTCAATACTTAAATATTCGTTCTGAAATAGAACGGAGCTTAGAACATGTAGAATTATACGGGGATTTTTATGAACTATCACTTGAATTCATAAGTTTATTGCAGAATGGGCAAATTACAAATTGGAGAAGGCTATTAGCGCTTTTACGATCTAAGATGGTCGGCTGCAATATTTACTCTACAAATACAAAGTACCAACAAGAAGCTATAGGAGCATTAATGGACTGTAAAGCCGTAACTCTTTACGAAAAAAGAGATGAACAGATGATTTGCAAAGAATATGATGGATTAACAACTCCTGAGAACTTTTCATTAGATGATGCTTCTTCTTACGTTGTGCAAACATATAATGATCATAATCATAATGAAAAGCTATACTATTCACTGGAAAAAAGAATATGCTATTTCTTGTTTAAGGTAAAGACTTATGTATTTTGCTTTCATCTGCCCCTGCTAGGAGAGTGGGATTATTATAAACTGAAGGCTTACCAAGAGAATATATTTAATGCTATACTTGAATCAAAAGGATATTCTTATTGTTACTTTATCAAAATGCTGTTAGGAGGTCTCTCAAATGAACAATTATAAAGAAAATGTAATATTAATCGCCTCCGCACCACATGGATATGGAAAAAAAGTTGTAACGAATCGTCTTAGTCAAATGAAACGTGATCACGCAAACTTACAAAATAAACTTTCCCAAATAAAAAGTTCATTTCGTCATTCAAAATAAACGCTCATGATGTAAAGAATGCTCTACTGATAGAAGGAGTAAAATCCATTTCTTCGAATGTTTCAAATTTGCACGCTCTACAATTTCAATATGTTCAAGATAGCAGTAGAAGCCCATCTATCACCAAAGTATTCAAGAAGAAGGTCAGAAGAACTTTATGAAAAGAATGTCCAAACGGATGCAGAAAGGAATTTTCGTTAAGAACCTCAACCATCCTGCGAATAAAAGAAAAAAAGGTTAAGGCAACACTATTGCATTAATCAAATAGATTCTAACTTCATAAATTCACGACACAAATGAACCCCCCCTGAAGAAATCCTCGAATTTGAAGGAGTAACCATTAAGGATACACACCATGAAAGCTTTGCAACAGCAGTAAAAAGTAAGAATTTTCTTATACATGAAAAAGTACGTGGAAGCATTGCGCTTATATGAAGAACTGTATCAAAAAGAACCAGGAAATTTAAATTATCGTTATAAATTAGCTGTAAGTACTCCTCATGAATACGATGATTTAGAATAATAATTCATCTAATCGGATTTTCTAATAGGAAAACGCGGTGTTATAATTTGCGGGTTGAATATTAATGCATGAAATCTAAGAAAATCAAGTCGATCGGTTTGTTAAATTAACTGCTTTTTAACGATGTTCACTTTCTTAACCAGATAATTAAATAAATATTGTGAATACATCAACAATAATAACTTAAATTAATTTTTTTCTAGTTCAGATTCCTTTGAAATGCTTGTTGCATTGGTGATAGAGATTTATAGAAAAGTTATTGTAACTGCATTGGAGAATCATTTAAAAGCATGTGGATTTGAAGTAAACTTAACTAAAAAAGAAAATCATATTCGTTTATATATGAGCAGCCGAAAAACCATTAAGGAATTTTACGACTCATGACAAAGGATTGTACTTAAAACGCAAATTTGAAGTGTTCCCGGATCAAAATTTGGATACAGAAACATTGCAAAACGCAAAATTAAAGACAAAACATGCTGTTGCAGAAAGTAAAAAGCTTTTATCGATGAATATCGAAAAAAAAATTATTGCATTCATCGAGCATGTGGAACTGCTTGAATTACATTAGGAACGTATTATACATGGTTGTTAAAACATGACAAATCATTTAACGAAGAATTTTATAAAATTAACGAAAGGGCAGTTAAGTAGTCAATAGCTGCTTTATATTTTTCGAATTTTAGTTTACATAATATATATTATAGGAAGTTATAAATGGATCTTGTTTCACTAAAGAGATTACTTGTTGTGATGAGACGAAATAAAAAAATGAAACAAATTGTATTTTAATTGCATTTAATGAATTTCTTTTTAAATTGTAAATTTACATTGCAATTTAATTAATTGATCTTAAAAATTCGTTATGATTTGCTGCGTGTTTAAATTCATTCCATGATTAATTTTGGATTATGATTTATTTATTTTTATTAACGCTTCATTTTTGTTTGTTCTATATCCCGAAGTCCGTTCATTCATCTTCTTCTAAGTTTACATAATATATTTATGTTTTTAAAAAACTCCACTCATACCCTCATCCTCATGATTTGAGCGGCAAAATCAATGAATTATTGCCGCTCTTTGCCGTTCTTTTACTTCTCTTTTCCATTTTGTGGTATAAATTGGAAGCGATCATTAAAAAATGTTTTGTAGCCGAATTGCAGTGATAAAAAAGATGAAATCCCTACACTTCCGGCAATACCGATCAAAATCACAATTTGATATTCGATTGCAACTAAAGGGCTTGTACCTGCAAGGATTTGACCTGTCATCATTCCCGGCAAAAACACTATCCCCATACCGACCATGTTATTGATAGTCGGCAAAATAGCTGAATCAAATGCAGAGTTTACGATTGGTTTTGTTGCTGCATCGGGTTTAGCACCTAACATGAGCGCCCCTTCAATCAGATTCTTTTGGGTAGCAAAATTTTCGATCATTTCTTTCATGCCTAGCGTTATACCGATCATTGAATTTCCAATAAACATTCCGGCAATCGGGATAAAGTATTGAGGTTCATACCAAGGCTTAAAATGAATGACGATTAGATTAAAATACAACAGGCTGACGAGAGAGCCGATAACCATTGACAGCACAATGACCAGCTTCAATTTTTTCGATAAAGGCTTATGAAGCTGTTTAAATATATTATAAACGGCAAACGATTCCATGAAACAAAGCACCAATAAAACAATCCAAGGTGAAGGATTTTTAAAAATATACATCAATATGTATCCGACTAGCACAAGTTGAATCGTCATCCTGGCAGTTGAAAGGACAATTAATTTTTCACGTTTAATTTCTCGTTTTTTTACAAGCAATATTAAAATAAGAACAAATAAATATGCTGCCGAGAGCCTCCAAAATTCGATGTTGATAACTTCTTGCTTCATTGATTATCACCTGTTGGTTTATTTATCGTAATAACTTTATCTGCATATGTTTTTGGTATTGTATCTGAGTGTGTTACCATAATAACCGTTTTTTCTTTTTCCTTTGAATAACGAATGAATGCATCCATGATTTTCTCTTCAGTTCCTTTATCTAGCGCAGAGGTTGGCTCGTCTAATAAAAAAACTTCTGGATCCATTAGAAAAATTCTGGCTAGTGCAAGTCTTTGTTTTTCTCCGCCGGACAATTGTTCTACGTCATCCTCTAATTTTTTTTGCAAGCACACAAATTTTAGTGCTTCTTTCAACTTTTCATCGTCAATAGGCTCTTTTTCAGATAAAATTCTGCCGAAATTCAAATTCTCTCGAATATTTCCTTCAAACATTACTGGCTGCTGTGAAAGCATCACAACTTCCCGTCTTAAAGAGATTGGATTCCATTCAAACAATGACCGGCCTTTATAAACAATTTCTCCTTGATCTGGCGACAGCATGTGATTGAGCATTTTTAAAAGTGTTGTCTTTCCTCCCCCGCTTTGGCCAATGATGCACGTTACTTGTTTTTCTTCAATTTTCAACTCGTCAATGTATAGAATATCTTTGTATCGTAAATTTTTGATGTGAAACATGTAAAACAGCCCTTTCTTCATAAAAAGCGAAATCCCCTGTTTTGATTATGAATAAAGTTGCAAATGATTCAAACCATTATACTTATTAAACACTTCCCTCCCTCTATAAATGTTGATATATCAACGGTTGTAGCCGTTTCAGGGGTGTCAAAAAAATATTTTTCGACAAAGTTTCTAACATTATTTCTTAAATATGTGTATATCTTACATTGACTGGGTACGCTTCGCGGCCACTACTGGTTAAATTTGGTTGTAGTGGGGGAAGCGTATGGGATGCACCGTGGATCTCTGCATCGCTGATGATGACGAACCCTCCCATGTCTCTTGGCATCCTTGTGCCTACATTCCTTCGTTCGGTCTAGTCATCAGGCAGAGGCCGGCTAAGCTCCTTTAGGGACTCAAGGTCGAATGGATGATATCGCGCCAGCTTCTCCGTGTCATCCTTGTTGTCTAGAGAATCGAGACTATAGGCATCAAGCAGCCGTTTCGAGGCCAAAGATGTCCTGCATCATTCGCTTCGCATCGAACGCTTGGTGCTTCGTACATACAGCGTGCAATACCTTCAATAATTTTCCGCATAACACCACAATCGATTGCTTCTTCCGCAACGGATTATCAGGACGTGTCGTGTAATAGTCGTGCAGCTGCCGAAACGCTTCGTTGTGGCGGATCATCGGCATCATCACCCGGAACAGAAGGGCGCGCAACCGCCTTCTTCCACGCTTGGAGATCCGTTTTTGCCCTTTGTGTTGGCCGGAGGAATGTTCCCGCAGCGTCAGGCCCGCTAATTTGATAAGCTGCCGCGGATCCTGATAATGGGAGAAACTCCCGATCTCTGATAACAGTTCTACGATGGTCGCATCGCCTAAGCCCGGAACGGTCTTCAACCATTCGTACTCGACCGATGTCTGTACGAGTTCGATCAGCTGCTCTGTCAGTGCCTCGATTTCTTCTTCCAGTTGGCGGTATCGGCGGACAAGCGTGGCAATTTCGATACGGGCCATCTGTTGTCCTTCCGTTACGCCAATGGAGTGTTGGGCCAATTCCATCAACTTCTTCGCTTTCGGTTTTTGTGGCGATTGTAATCCCTCACTTTTCCGGTAAAGGGCCAGCACCTCTTCTAGTTCTTTTCCTGCCAGATCACTCGGAAATGGCGTATATTCCAGCACCGCGAGCGCCATTTTCCCAAATGACAGGAAGACTTGGGAAAACTCCGGAAAATATCGATCAAGCCAGCGAATCATTTGATTTCGAATCGCTCCCTGTTCTTCCACCAATTTGGAGCGAAATGTCGCTCCCACGCGCAGTTCGGCCTCCATCCCTTTCAGAATGCGCGGATAGCTGAATCGGCCGTCTTTCACTAACCGGGCAATGACGAGCGCGTCTTTCGCATCATGCTTGGTTGGAAGATTGTCGTCCAGCTCTTTGGAGCGCTTCACGTGCATCGGGTTTGTCATGACGAGAGGAATGCCCTTCTCGTCAAGAAAGTAAGCGAGATTGAGCCAATAATGTCCCGTTGGCTCGATGCCAACGATCACCTCGGTTTTTCCAAATTCCTTCATGGCTTCCACGATGCACTGGTACAACCATTCCAATCCTTCTCTAGATTGCGGAACGGGAAACGGCTTTTTTAACACCCTCCCTCGCTCATCCACAAAGCAGGCATAATGTTTTTTCTTTGCAATATCCATCCCAACAACCAGCGTTTGATCGGTGACTTGATTAATCTTCTTGTTTGAGATAGAATTCATGTATAGTCCTCCTTGGTATCCAAATTAGGGGTCAATTCGGTTGATTGACACCCCCGAATCATACCAAGAGGGCTTTTTTTATTCAAGTCCCCGAAAAAACTTCTAACAGGAATGCTCTTTATAAAAAGCTTGGCACTCTTATTTATTTTATTTCGTGCAGCAAACCACTGAAAATTTTTTATATCATTTAATGTCGGAACAAAAGAAATGGAAGCTTACAGTTACTCAAAGGAATGGAAAAAAGATAAAAAATTTGAATTTTATACCTCTTGTTTTAAATAAAAAAAGCTTTTTGAATGAAATTTTAACGTATTTGGAGCATTTTGTAAAATTTTTTACGAAGCGGAAAATCAATGTTATTGAAAGGAAAACGCCTTTTAATCATGAGGGCTTAATGAAGATCGACATTTTGCGTCTTGAAGCAGTTTTCTTCCCTGCTTTGGAGAAATGATCAGAGGAGCTTAAAAAAAATTTGTCCTTAACCTTTCGGTTTATCCATCTGCCTCAGCAATCCAACAATTTTGGGGCACTAGACACTTCATAAGCCCCTGGCCTTTTTTGCAAAACGGGATGCAAAAGCATTCAACTCGATATGATAAAATTTTTTCCTTAAAACAATAGAATAACTTGTGAAATAGAGCTGATTGAATCGTTCAGAAAGAATGACATAAATCAAAACAGACGGCAACGAGGCGGTTATAGGACGGTACGAGAACACCCCGACAAGCTCGTTGTCCACAACGCTTAAGCAGCCCTTCATCGATAATGAAGAAGCTCTTATATGCCGAATGAAAAATATGTACAGGGCTCCTTAGAAATTTTTCCAGTTCCAAGAGCCCGGATTGCGAAACATTTGATATGATCATGCTTTTTTCAAAAGTGTCTCTTTCCTTGTAGTTTTCAGCTTGGCGTCCTTTTATTTAAAGACAGAGTAAGTTGATTGGTTTCATGGTAACTAGTTTCTTTCTGCAGCTAAAAATTCTTTTCTATAATGATCAATTACCTATAAAAGTTATAGTTCACGGCGGAAGTCACCGCTTTTGCCGCCTGTTTTCTCCATTAAATATGTTTGGCCGATGACCATTCCTTTATCGATTGCTTTGCACATATCATACACGGTTAAGGCGCAGACGCTCGCAGCAGTTAATGCTTCCATTTCAACCCCTGTGCTTCCTTTTGTTTTCACAAATGAATGGATCATTAATTCATATTTGTTTTCGTCGCATTTCCATTCAAATTGAATATCCACCGCTTTTAAAGCAATCGGATGGCACATTGGAATGATGTCAGCCGTGCGTTTGGCGGCCAAAATTCCAGCTACTTGCGCTACTGACAGAACATCTCCTTTTTTGACCTGTGAGCTTGTGATTTTTTCATACACTTCTTTTGAAACAAGAATACTTGAGATGGCATGTGCAGTACGGACTGTTTCCTGTTTCTCTGAAATATCTACCATTTTTGCCCTTCCTTGCTCATTTAAGTGAGTCAGCTTCTTCATGTTTTTAACCTCCACTCATCGGCGGAATAAGGGCGACAACATCCCCATCCCGAATGATGTCATCTTCTGCAGCAAATTCTTCATTGATGGCAAAAAGGACGGAGGATAGGGCGGGCAGTGAATATTCTTTTTCCAACCGTTCGCGGAGTTGTTTAACAGTTATTTCTTGATATGGCAATGTCATCTCCTTTTTATTCAGCTGCTCTTTTAGTTGGGCGAAAAATAAAATTCGGATCATGACTTCATCTCCTTTGGAATGCCTTTTTCATAAGAAATCGTTTCTTGCTGATTGCCGATCCACAATGAGCCATCCTCCCAATGCTCTTTCTTCCATATCGGTACCATTTCTTTAATCCGCTCGATTGCATAACGGTTTGCTTCATAAGCATCAGCGCGGTGAGGAGTAGATACGGCGATGACGACCGCGGCATCCGTAATTTCTAATCGTCCGATACGATGGACAATGGCAACCTTAGCATTCGGAAACTGCTGTTTAATTTCAGCTCCGATTTGTTCCAGTTTTTTTTGAGCCATCGATTCATATGCTTCATATTCTAAATACAATGTTTTTTTTCCTTTTGTCAATTCCCTTACAGTTCCGATAAATGTAACGATAGCTCCGGCATTTCGATCCACAACAGCTTCGATGACACGTGAAACATCTATCGGTTCTTTCACAATTTGAAACATAATTATCCCTCCAAATATAATATAAAATGGCATTATTGTCTCATTTCCAACAGCTTCTCCTTTACATAGTTCACGATCCAGCTGATATACAAATCTTCATCTTTAATAAAAAATGAATGTTTTTCTTTCAAAGGGATCGAGCTAATCGATGCGATCACATTTGATAAATCAAGCAGATGAAGATCTTTCTCATCACGGATACAGACAATTTTCGGGTATGGAGCTTTTTTCAATCCTTCGATAATCAATACATCAATTGAAAAATGCCGGTAAAGTTCCATAATGTTCGAAAAATGTTCATTCGCTTTTATTTCAGCTTGCAACAGCAAAGTTTCTTCCCCTAGAACCGCCGAAACAACAGCACCAGCTTCCCAATGCCGATACGTATCTTTTTTTGGAATATCCGGTTTTCCACCATGACCGTGATGTTTAAAAGTACCGACTTTTATCCCATGATTGGTCAGCTCTTTGATGCATTTTTCAATTAGCGTAGTTTTTCCGCTGTTTTGATGCCCTACCACTTGTAAAATCATCATAGCCAACTGGAGGCTCCTTCTTCATCTTCGATTAACAGCACGTTAACTTCACTGCCTGCTTGAAATCCTCTGCTTCCGCCAGGCAAAACAATTAAACTATTAGTATGAATTAAGGATGAAACAATATTTGATTTGTCCCTTCCAATCGGATCAGCTACTAGCTTTCCATCATGATAGGACAGTTTTGCTCTCACAAAGCGCGTGAACGGATTCGGCTTTAAAAAATCTTTCGTTAAAATCGCCCGGGCTCGTTTTAAATAACAATTTTTTTGTCCGAGCATCGCCCTTATATACGGACGGACAAACAGCTCAAAACCGACATAACAAGCGGAAGGGTTGCCTGAGAGGCCGAACAAAATTTTGTTGCCGACAACTGCTGCAGAGGTAACACTCCCTGGACGCATGCCAATTTTATTGAATAAAACTTGGGCTTGAAGATGCTCGTACACCTTTGGGATATAATCAAAATCGCCCACTGACACTCCGCCTGTTGTGATGATAATGTCGGCCATTTGCATTGCTTTTGTAACAGCTTGAAATACATTTTGAAATGTGTCTTTCACAATTCCGTATAAAATCGGTTCACCGTGAGCTCTGAAAATTTGTGCCTGCAGCATATAAGTATTGCTATTGTGAATTTTTCCTTTTTCCAGCGGTTTATACACTTCAAGCAATTCGCTCCCGGTTGCTATGACGACAACCTTTGGGCTCTTCATAACCGGAACGTAATGATACCCGAACGTTGCCAGAACAGCGGATATTCCCGGAGTGATCACGGTTCCTTTTTCGATAAGCAAACTGCCCTTTTTCATATCTTCTCCGATGCGGGAGATGTTTTCTCCTGCCTCAACTTTTCTTTTTATTTGCACGTATGTTTTTCCGTCTTTTCTGAATTCCTGTGTTAATTCCTTCATGATGACGGCATTTGCACCTTCTGGAATGGCAGCGCCAGTCATAATTTTAACGGCTTGAAAAGGTTTTAAAGATCCTTTCCAAACAGAATCTGCTCCTTGAGTCCCGACGACTTCCAAAACTGCTGGATTGGAAGCTGAAGCGGCCTCGGTCGATGCTGCCCAAACAGCATATCCGTCATAAGGGGATCGATCAAATCCAGGCACATCCGTTGTAGCAGTTATATCTTGACCAAGCACACGATGAAAGCTGTTTTCGATTGATACATACTCTATTTCACCTTCATAGCTTTTTTCCAACACCCGGTCGATTGCTTCCTCTACTTGAATTGGCTTTCGCAACGATCCCATTCCTTTCCACCCTTCTTGCCCCCACCCGATACTACCAAGGAACATTTATTTTGTTTTGGAAAAGGGAGGCTTGAGGAAAAAGGTTATTATGAACAATATACTGGTCATATTCATCCTTTGTATTAATATTGATGAAAGCATCGTCATCATTGATCTCAACATATCTAGTATGAATACTTGGAAGAAAATGCTTCATGCTTAACTTATTTTGTTCAAGGTGCCATCGTATTTTTTCCTTCACTCGATGATGGTACATGGCGATCAATGGCTGAATATTTCCGTGAACACTAGGAACAATCGCTTCACAACCGTCATTTCTGTATAATTGTAATTTTTTCAACAAATGCGCATTGATAAAAGGAGTATCACAAGGTAAAACGATATACCATTCGGATTTGAATTGGGACATAACGGAATAAATGCCGGCAAGAGGTCCTTTTCCTTGATACAATTCGAGATCTTGAATATATGTCAGCTGGTTCCTTTGCAGCCATTTCGTATCTATTTCAGGATGTATGACAACAACCACGTCTTTTGTGATACATTGCAGCGCTTCGATACTATATAAAATAAATTCCTTTCCATTTCTTTTCGCAAATGCTTTCGGTTGCCCAAACCGTTTCGACTGTCCTCCTGCTAGCACAATCCCGATCATCTTGTTCACTGACGATTCATCTCCCAAACAAGATGGCGAAGTTCCGGCAAAATCAGCTTTTCCATGGCAAGACGAACCGCATTTGTCGATCCCGGCATGCAAAAAATGACTTTTTGTCCAATTGAACCGGCAAGTGCTCGACTAAGCATGGATGCGCTTCCAATTTCTTTATAGCTTAAATAACGAAACAATTCCCCAAAACCAACCATTTCTTTGTCAAGCAATTCTTTTACCGCTTCTACCGTCACATCCCGTTTTGTAAAACCAGTCCCGCCGTTCAATAAAAAAACATCAATTTCCTCAGAAGCCTCTTTCACAGCAGATTGAATGGCTTCCCGTTCATCTTTCACAATCTCGTAATCTATTATTTCCATTTGTTCTCTCGTTAATAATTCGATGATTAATGCACCGCTTTTATCCGTATCCTTCGTTCTCGTATCAGAAACGGTGATCACTTTGCAGCGAACAGGGCCATTTGCCTTGCTGCGATGTTCAGATACACTCATCAATCACACCTCACCCGCCAATATAAGACATTTCCACACGTCTTTTTGCAGAAAGAGCATTGATCCTTCCTCTTTCTTCGGAATAACGATCGTCCCGAGCCTGCCAAACACGGGTGATCTCATCCAATATTTCTTCACCGCTTGCTCCCTTTCGCATTTTAACTAATAAATCAACGCCGTTTGAGGCAAATAGCATGTATACTTTTTACCGTCAGCTGATAGGCGCATTCGCGTGCAATCATAACAAAAAGCTCCTGATAAGGAAGAAATAAAACCGCCTTCCACATCCGTACCTCGGTATCGATACCTTTTAGGAACCTCGCCAAAAACGTTGACTGAACTGGTTTAAGAGGTATTTCTTGGTGAATCATATCATGAACTTCTTTGCTCGTCAAAACTTCGTCCATTTTCCAACCGTTTAAGGTTTCGACATCCATATATTCGATGAAGCGGATCGTCATTCCTTTTTCTTCAAAAAAACGAGCCATCGGTAAAATTTCGCTCTCATTTATTCCTTTTACAACCATGTTCACCTTTACCGCCAGACCTTGTGCAACCGCTTCTTCAATTCCTCTAACAATTTCCTCAGACTTTGCTTTACCTCCGTTCATTTTAGAAAAAATTTCGTTATTTAAAGCATCTAAACTGACATTGATCCGGTTCATGCCCGCTTTTTTTAAACGCTTGGCATATGATATTAAAAATATCCGTTAATGGTCAATGAAACGTCTTGAAGATCTTGAATATTTTTTAACATCGATATTAGTACATCAATGTCCTTTCGGAGGAGCGGTTTCCCCCCCGGTCAGACGAATTTTTCGAATGCCTAAACGTAAAGAGGCTGGCCAAACGATATATTTCTTGAAACGTCATTAGTTATTCCCGTTTTATAAAAGAATACTGTCTTCCTTCCATTTCAGCATACAGTATACACAACGAAAATTACATCGGTCTGTCACCGAAATGCGCAAATTCAATAAAGGGCGGTTCATTGATCTCGCAACATCTTCCTCTCCTTATACATTCATTCTTCATATGTTACAGACAAGATAAACAATAGAATGAGATCTCTGTCACATAAATTCGAATGATCATAAAAGGTTAAATTAATTGTAAAAAAAATTTTCTGAAAAAGAAACCTATTTGGAATACATTTTACCAATTTATCATTTTTTTTATGGCTAACATGATGGGGCTCTATATAATGAATTGAGAAAGCAAAATAGATACACAAAAAATATTTTACGATTTCGGCAAACGGAGGCTTTCATAATAGAATCAGCAGTTTTCATTATGGACAATGTACCAATGCTTGGCGACTTGATGGAAAGAATGGTTATTATATTAGAAAACCGTTCATCCATCAACAGGATCTTCTTAGCTTTTTCCATTTCGGGTCACCTGTCGAGAATCCGTCCAGACTCGAAAAAACTCAAAGTTGATTGAAAAAAAGATACTATCGAAAAACAACTGATAGAAAAACATTAAAGAAAACCGCCGGCAACAAATCCGAAGCTTCCTGAGAATTAGGGATTTCACAAGTTACACTTTACAATAAGATGAAAAAATACCAGCTACCTAAATAGATGAACAACTTCTCAATCGTTTTCGAGAATGGCATTAACTTGGTTTACGCCCCGCTTTTTTCTTCTAGCACACTTTTCAGGCAACCATCTTTTTGATGTCAATGACATACTTTCAATGTTAGAATGATCTTTTTGCAATAGCGCTTTGTCCGGGTTAGACGTATTTTTCGCACAATGGCCGCTGACCATATTAGCAAAGAAATAAATTTCCCTACATGCCATCAGCTGTTTCCGCTTTAAAAACACACACTCTCCTTTCTATTTCAAGCAAAACAATATCCTTAGCGAAATGGTACCGATCTTTCATTGAAAACTGAAACATTTTCTAATGATGTTGCAACATCTTCCCTTCCCTCAATTGGAAGGATATATGCCAATACGGCATCACGAATCAATTATTCATAAACTTTTCAAAAGTGATGACGATGAAGTGAAGCAAATCACAAATTGCGGGAATTGTTTTTACTATGATGAACATTGATAAAAAAGATGGAAAGGAGAATATGGATGGGAAAAACTGTTGAATTAGATGTTCGCGAAGATTTAAAGAAGAAATTAGAGCCGTTTCAAAAAATCATGGCGGCCATTCAGCCTCTTGCACAAGGAGATGTATTTATTTTACACGCTCCGTTTAAACCTGTTCCGCTTTTTCCTATCATGAAGAAAAAAGGGTTTTCTTATCAAGCGGAAAAAATAGAGGATAAACATTGGAAAATTACCTTTGTTAAAACGGAGGAATGAAAAAATGATACTGGATAATCGCGGCTTAGAGCCCCCACAACCGATGATGCGGACTTTAACGGCATTAGCAAAATTAAAAAAAGGAGAAGCGTTGAAAATTATTAATGACCGCCGCCCGATGTTTTTATTTGAACAGCTTGACGATCTCGGTTATACCTATCAAACGCAAAAGCGCAGTGATGGAAGCTATGAAATAACGATTGAAAAGAAGGATGACGATGATGACGGCTAATCATACTTATGAAACGAATATTCGAATCCCTTTTTCGTTTATTATTTTTGGCTTGCTGGCGTTTTTCCTTTCTCAAATTCTTTTATTTCTGTCAACTCGTCAGCTTTCAACCGGAGAAATGCGCCTTCCTGTCGTATTGTCAGCTGTCCATTTATTAGTGATTGGCTTTGCTTTAATGACAGCCATGGGAGCCATGTATCAGCTTGTTCCAGTCGTGTTTTTAACCCCGATATGGAATGAAGCATTCGCTTTTATCCAAATGGTCGTCACGTCATTAGGAATACTATCTTTTAGCATCAGCCTGGCCTTTAATATTCAAATGGCTATATTTTCAGGCTTGCTTCTTACTTGCGGGATTGTAATGTTTTTATGGCAGATGTTCATGACATTAAAAAAACAGAAGAAAAGAACGGTCATCACTTTATTTGTTGGTACCGCCCTCATTTGTTTGCTCCTAACGATCGGGCTCGGATTGACGCTTGCCTATCATTTTTGGAGCGGCAGACAATTAATCGATCATGATTTGATTTTCAAAGCACATATATTGCTGGGATTTTCCAGCTGGTTTACACTTCTTATCTTCGGATTTTCTTACAAAATGGTTCCGATGTTTTCATTGGCGCATCATTTTTCAATGAACACGGCCCGATATGTCTACATTTTTTATATAAGCGGTCTTGTGTTAACTTTCATCAGTTTTATAACGGCAAATGACCGGTTGTTATCAGCAGGGCTTCAATTGATGGCTGTCGGATATGGGTTGTTTGCATACCATATGTTTGCCATTTTAAAGAAAAGGATGAAGAAAAAACTGGATAAACCTTTTCTGTTTGCTCTTTTGGCCATTGTTTTTGGAGTCATCCTGCATATAGCGGCGGCCGGTTTTTCTTTTGAAAGTGAAATCCATTCCCGCATCTTTTCCATCATCATCTACTGTTATCTGTTCGGCTGGATTGTATTAAGCATCATTGGCTACTTATATAAAATTGTTCCTTTTCTATGGTGGACACACCGGTATAGCAAAAAAATCGGCAAAGAAGCAGTGCCGACTTTGAAACAAATGATAAATGAAAAATGGATTGTGATGGAATGCTGTTTATTTGTTGCGAGTCTTATCGGCATGATCGCTGCTCTTGCCTCTTCAAGTACTGGTCTATTTCATCTTGCTCAAGGAGGAATGGTGCTGTTTTCTGGATTATTTGCCTGTACGATTGGCTCTGTATTGCTGAAATAAAAAAATGAGGGAACGATTTACTGAAATATAAAGGGTGATGTTACAATGGAAATAAAAGCAAAGATCTTGGAAAAACTGCAAAACGTTTTAGATCCTGAATTGGGAATTAATGTTGTTGATTTAGGACTGATCTATAAGATTGAAGTAAAAGACGGAACTGCATTCATTTTAATGACATTGACTACACCCGGCTGTCCGTTGCACGACTCAATAGCAGGCGGTGTGAAACGCGCGTTGCGTGATATTGAAGGCATTCAAGACGTAAATGTCCAAATCACTTGGAATCCGCCTTGGTCCCCTGATAGAATGAGCGAAAAAGCATTAAGGCAGCTAGGGTTCCTTTCCTAAACGTTTTTCAAAGACTGTTCCTTTCCTGAAAGGGACAGCTTTTTTTATGAAAGAAGTCCCAATTATTTTGGTGTTTTTGGCTCTTCTTCCAGCTCCCAAACAAACGGCATCACATTTAAAATTTTCGTTTAATCGTTTCCCAGCCAAAAAAATCCCCTTCCAGGAAAATCTTTTTACAAATGCTTTCTTCCTGCAGGGGATAATCGCTGTTCCTTGTTTTTCCGGAGGTGTCAACCAAAAAAATGTAACTGAAATCGCAAATGACGTTTCGTCCATTCCAATGAAAAAGCTCAAAATATTGTCATTCCGTAAGAATTGGCAAAACTGACGCCAACTATGGGACAATTAAAAACAATAAAAGCAAAGAATACATTTACCGTCGGCCATACCGGTCAGTAAATTCCGAGTGGAATTCGCATGACAGAACCTTGCAAGACGGGTTGGCAACTTAGATGCTTTTTTATGTTGCTATCAGGTTATAAATATCTTGGAACGTACTTGCTAACGGAGATAAAATTCGCCATACGGCAAATGCAAATGTCATGGCTAAAGTGGTGACTGGCAGTAATGCTTTTTGTTTCACCAAAATCCCCCTCCTAAACAGATGAATGGTGCCATCATCTGTACCATAAAAATAGGCGGGGAATGTTTGTGAACTTTATCATATAATTATTGATTGCCAAATCATTGTTAAAATTTCACCTCAACAAAAATGTTTTTCCGATTTTTGCCCATTCAATCAAATTGAAAAACCGCTTGCGTTTCCAACGGTTTAAACTTCCCGTTTTTGGCGAAGCGCTTTAGGAATGTATACACAATAAGGCTCACTTTCCAAATAGTCGCCTGTCACAGCATACGCTCTTGAGCGTGAGCCTCCGCAAACAAAACGAAATTCGCAAACACCGCATTTTCCTTTATAAAGATTTGGATTGCGCAATTTTTGAAATATTGGTGATGTTCTATAAATATCGGCCAGTGGTGTTTGTCTTACATTTCCCGCTTTGATTGGAAGCAATCCGCTCGGGTAAACATCGCCAATATGGGAAATAAACACAAAACCGTTGCCATCATTTACTCCCTTCGGAGCACGGCCGAGTCCGTCCACTTCCCCTGTAGCCCCTTTAAACAAAATATCTTCATAATGGATTTCTTTTCCATCTATTTGCTGTTCGCGCATTTTGGCTTGCAAGACGACACGACGGTAATGTTGTCCGGCAGTCGTTTTAATATCAAATGGTACACATTTGCTCTTTTCATATAACCAACGAAAAACTTGTTCATGTTGGGCAGGAGAAATCATATCCGATTGTTTTCCTCTTCCAGTTGGTACGAGGAAAAAAACGCTCCAAAGAACGCAATCAAGTTTTTCAACAAAATCCGCCATTTCTTCAAGAACATGAACATTGTAGCGTGATACAACCGTATTAATTTGAACAGGAATCTTAAATTCATGCAAATATTTGATTCCTTGCATCGTTAAATCGAAAGAACCTTTTGTGCCGCGAAAATGATCATGAATTTCCGCATTCGGGCCGTCCAAACTAAATGCCCAACGGGAAAGCCCGATATCTTTTGCCCTCTGCATCACTTCTTTTGTTACATTTGGAGTTGCACTCGGCGTGATTGAAACACGCAATCCCTTTTCAATAGCATATTCGGCAAGAGCGAATAAATCCGGCCGCATTAATGGATCACCGCCGGTAAATGCTAATAGCGGCTGGTTCATCGCAAAAATATCATCAATTAATTTTTTTCCTTCCTGAAAAGTCAACTCATGGGGATCACGATGATATTGCGCCTCGGCTCGGCAATGCAAACAATTTAATTGACATGCTCTCGTCAACTCCCAAATGACAATAAAAGGGTTTTGGTCATAATCCATCATCACATACAAACTCCTTTCTTTAAAATGAAAAATATCTCTGCTTCTTCTCATCATATAAAAAGGTGAAATTTTCGAAGTGAAAGCCATCACACTTTTCGGTAAAAGGGAAGAAATGATTTTTACGATAAAGTCATTCTTTTGACAAATGTTCAGCTGCTGCGGATCTTCCCCGTGATTGCTTCGGTAATTCGCAAATGGATGAGGTGGTCTGCCCCAAACCTTAAGTATGTTAGACACCTAATTTTTATTGGTAACTATGATTTACATCACACGACTCATTTGTAAAGAAACGCTATAATATGAAACGAAAATCAAAGTTGAAAAAAAGGTGTGATACCATGACAAATAGCTGGGTGTTTGAAAGATTAAGAAGCGTTCCCCTTTTCCGTGAACTGTCTGATGAAGAATTGACTTCCATAGTTGCTATCTCTCAAGTACGTACCTATCAACCAAAATCGTATGTATTCATGCAAGGCGACATGCTGGAAAACGTATATTTCATCCATTCAGGAACGATTAAAATATATAAAACGGACAGAAATGGAAAAGAACAAATTGTTTCCATCTTGCAGAATGGAGAAATGTTTCCCCATACCGGATTTTTTTGCAAAGGATCTTACCCTGCTCATGCAGAAGTTATGGAAGAATCTACATTAATTGTCATTCCCATCAAAGATTTTGAGGAAACGCTTATGCTCTTTCCGGTATTGTCCATCAAATTGTTTCGTGTGATGAGTGAAAAAATCATAGATTTGCAAAATCGGTTAGAAGAGCAAATTCTTCATAATACATATGAACAAATCGTATTGTTGCTGTTGCGGCTTACAAAAACGAATGCACTGCCGCAAGGAAAACTTTATCGTTTGACAACCCATTTAACGAATCGGGAATTGGCAAATATGATCGGAACTTCCCGTGAAACCGTTAGCAGAACGCTTAACCAGATGAAGCGGAAGGGTCTTATTCTTGTTGATGACGACGGATATTATTTGGTTGATGCTGAACAATTGGAGAAAGAAATCTTTATGTAGCGGCCGCCAAAAAGAAAACTGTTTTTTGATGAATGTTTGAAGCGATTAAGAATCATAATAAAGGAAAACGAATTTTCATGGAGGAAACGAAATGTCCACAAAACGTCAAGACAAGAAAATGAAAAATAACCCAACCTTCGGAGCATATGATGAACCTGTAAAGAGCGGCAGCGAATCCGACCTAAAACAAGGTTTGGCCATAACGCAGGAACAAATAAGAGATACATATACGGAGGGCACAATTGATGGAATGATAGAGGATGTTGACGGCAACAACATCCCGTTGAAGACTGAAAAAGAATGATAATGCCTTTTTTTCCTGATATTAAAAATTTAAGTGAAAATGCCTGTACCCCCTGCAATCATCATGATGAATGCGGGGGAATTTCATGGCCAATTTTGTCTTGACAGCGTTTAAAAAAATATATCGGCATTACTTCCCCAAAAAAATCGAATGATCATTGGGCAATCAACCTTCTGCAAAGGGAAAATGCGCTTACGGCAGCATGAACAGATTGATGATCATAAACATTGCAAAACAAAAATATACGGCATTGCCCACTTCAATTAAACCGATTTTTAAAATCGGCATTTTTTTTCCGTAAAAATAAACAGCTCGAATAACACTCGGAATATAAGCTATTATAAAAACGGCATACTCGGTAGCGACCAAGCCGATCATTAAGAAAACATGAAAACCCCATGACAACCATTTATAGTTCGGATTGTTTTTTTCCCGAATCATTGTTTTGACATAAAAAGTGCTGCCCACAAAAAATAAAAAACAAAGCATTATGGTGATGAAAGCTTCTTTTGTTATTTCTCCGCTTACAATAAAAGAACTGGCAAGACCTCCAATGCAAAAAACAGCGATTGCTGCTAGATCATTGAAAAAAGCACGATCTTTTTTCTTTTTCCCATAATAAATATTTATTAAAAAAAACGGTGTCATCGCCATTCCGAAATATATTATTTCCCATCTATAAATTAATGGAAAGAGCAGTATAACGGCAGCAGCGGCAAAATAAAGAGCAAACCACTTTATATAAAATGGCTTGCGCTTATTTTTCATAGCCATCAGTAACGGATATGTTGCTAAATATAAACATAACCAGCCGATAAATAATGGAATATGAATCCAAGAGAACCCTCCTATATAAGCCCCCAATAGAAATGGTATAACAAGCATTGCCCAGGCTCCATGCTGTTTTGGAATCACTAATTTCTTGACGGTTGCCATCATGTATCCACCTTTCATCAACAATTTCTTCTAAATTCCATTATAGTGAAAAAAACTAGCTACGTTGTGATTTGTTGCATACCTCTTTGTTTTGTCACAAAATAGCCACAACACTAAACGGGAAAGTGACACCTGTCACTATTGAAAAGAACGATTTGCGATATTATCTTTTTAACAATGAAATTGGGAGGGCAAAATAATGAAAACAATATTTACGGAAAATACGACAGTTGGAGAAATTGTCGCAATGCTTCCGAAAGCGAGCGATGTTTTTAAAAAAAATAAAATTGATTTTTGTTGCGGCGGTGATCGCTCTTTAAAAGAAGCAGCCGATAAACGGGGAGTGGCGATTGAGGAATTAATGAGTCAATTGCAGGATCTGTATGCTGCAATTGATGAAAAAACAGAGAAAAATTGGTTGACAGCAACATACTCAGAACTTATTGACCATATCATAAATAAACATCATCGTTATTTGTTGGAAGAAATGCCAAACCTTAGTCCCTATGTGACAAAAGTTATGCGAGTCCACGGCGGAAATCATCCACATCTAATAAAGGTTCATAAATTGTTTAATGAATTAAAAACGGAACTAGAACAACATTTATGGAAAGAAGAGTCTGAAGTATTTCCGCTTATTAGCCAGTTCGAGAAGCAGCCGACAAGCGAAAACGAACAAAAAATGAAAAAAATGATTGCCGATCTTACGAATGAACATGATAAAACAGGGGATATCATAAAAGAAATTAGGCGGATCACAAATGACTATACCCTTCCGAACGGGGCTTGCCGAACATATCAACTCGTTTACAATCGTTTAGAAGCTTTGGAATCAGACTTATTTGAACATATTCATTTGGAAAATAACGTATTATTTCCACGCATTCTTCAATAATTTCGGGTGGAAGAGGCGGCGATCCCCCGCCTCTTTCTTCACCATTTCAACATCACGGAAACGGACTGTTCAGACCTTGATTCAACCATTAAGACTTAAAACGTTTTATCAAGGACGAAGCTAAAGGCTATTGACAAGCAAAGTTTCATGGCATGCCGTCGTAATAGAGTTTTTTTCAGAGAATAGAAAGCTAAAAACGAAAAGCGCCTCGGTGTGTGACGTCATTTTCGCTGATGTTGCTGAATAAGCGGCTTTCGATATGGTTTCTTTCTTTTTGGAAGCGCTCTTTTTCTTGTTTTGATATTCTGCTTGTTTGGCACAAAAGAAGAATAACTTAAACATCTTTCTTCTGATATAATAAGTATAATAAGTTATATCCAACTTTTTTCAACTACACCACTACGATCACAAAGGAAGTGAAGGGAAATTGGAGGAATTTGTAGGATTTTGTATAAGGTGCAGCAAACCTATTCATTGTCTAAACGGTTTTTTGAATGGGGCTATTGACGAAAAAAATGGGTCGTTGTTTTGTTTTTCATGCTTAGAAGAGAATGAAAATTCGGATTTTTCTCATCCATCCCATTGAAAGCGCAAATAAATGGCATTTAGATTGCAAAGCCTAGAGTGTACCAACAAGTCTGTTTTCTTTTATTTTCTTCATAAAGCCTTTTTTGACATTGGGGAAATGGCCAAAGCATCTCATTCGCTTTCAAATCATAGTGTGCCAGTTCTCCTTGATCCTCTAACGATCCGCCATCTAGATTCTGTACAAAGATGAGAGAGCTCTGGCAATCGTTTTTAAAAAACAAAATGATATGCAATTTCAAACAACGTTTAGAAATGTGTCCGAATAATATGTCTGATCGAGACCAAGCGGTTTTCTTTCAGAACCCGCTCCTAAACCGCCAATGAAGCAAATAGAGTGAAAAACCCCTATCCTCACTAAATCCGGATAGGGGTGATCATTTTTTATGCTTCCGTTTCCAGCCAGCTATCAGTGACTTCTCCTGCCTCCTCTTTATCTATGTAAAAGGAACCGTTGCTGTATCGATCAGTCACCTTCACATTGGAAAGAGGCACTATTTCCCTGATACCTTTCTCCGTTTCCAATACCAAATTCTCATTTCCGTTGACGAGTAAGATGGCCGCTGTCCGATGCGGGTTTGTTTTCAGCTCTCTGTACAGCATTGATCCTCTTCTGGCTCGTTGTGTTCGTTCGATTTCCCCGATATTGATCATTTTCACAGCGCCTCTGTGCGTGACAATGGCGAGCTTTTGATCGTTAACATGTTTCTGAGCAAACACAAGTCCAGAAACGACTGCATCGCCTTCCTTTAATTGGATGCCTTTGACTCCTGCTGCACGGGAGCCGACAATATTCACTTCTTCTTCGTGAAATAAAAGACCGTATCCAAAACGGGTGGATAACAAAATCAATCCTGTTCCATCAGTTATATGAACCGCAACCACTTCATCGTCGTCTTTTAAATTGATCGCAACAAGCGGCTTGGAGTATCGCTGAGCTTTATATTGGCGAATTTCCGTTTTCTTCACCATGCCTTTTTTCGTAACAAACAAGAAAAATTTCTCGTCGTCAAAACTTTTTAAAGGAATGCCTTGTACAATCCGTTCATCTTGATCAATCGGAATGGTCCTTGAAATATGCTGTCCAATATCCTTCCAGCGAATATCCGGAAGCTCGTGAACAGGACAATATAAATAATTTCCTTTGTTTGTGAATAAGAGAAGAACATCTGTTGTGTTCATTTCATACTGGCATAACAGTCGATCCGAATCCTTCATGCCGAAATCTTTTCCGTTTGATGCTGTATACGACCGCAAGCTCGTACGTTTCACATAGCCGTCTTTTGTCACAGTAACAATTGTATCCTCGCTTGCGATGAGGGATTCCATATTGATAGTAATGGATTCAATTTCCGCCTCAATCTTCGTCCGCCGCTCATCGGCAAATGTTTTTTTCAATTGTTTTAATTCGGATTGAATGACTTTGGAAAGCTTTTTTTCATCCTCCAAAATGCTTGTTAACCCCTTGATTTTTTTCTCAAGCTCTTCTTCTTCCGCTTTCAACGCTGTAATATCAGTGTTTGTCAGACGGTACAGCTGCAACGAGACAATCGCCTCTGCCTGCGGTTCAGTAAATGCAAATTCACTAATTAAATTATCTTTCGCATCCCGTTTATCTTTTGAAGCACGAATAACAGCGATCACTTCATCCAAGATGGATAGAGCTTTGATTAATCCCTTTACGACATGCTCCCTTTCTTGAGCTTTTTGGAGCTCAAAAGTCGATCGGTTGATCACGACTTCCTTTCGGTGTTCGATGTAAGCATCCAACAATTCAGGCAGGCTTAATAATTTCGGATGCCGACGGTAAATTGCAACCATATTAAAGTTATATGGAACTTGCAAATCTGTGTTTTTATATAAGTAATTTAAAACTCCTTCAGCATCGGCATCTTTTTTCAGTTCAATGACGATGCGAAGACCTGTCCGGTCCGTTTCATCGCGCACCTCGGCAATTCCATCCACTTTTCTTTCGTACTTAAGGTCATCTATTTTTTTAACTAAATTTGCTTTATTGACCTCATACGGAATTTCTGTAATGACAATTTGCTCTTTTCCGCCTCGGATTTTTTCAATTTCCGCTTTGCCGCGAACAACAATTTTTCCTTTTCCTGTTTTATATGCTTTTTTAATCTCGTCGATTCCTTGAATGATTCCTCCAGTCGGGAAATCAGGGCCTTTTAACACTTCCATTAATTCCTCAACTGTGCAATCCGGATGATTCATTCGCATAATCACAGCATCAATGACTTCGCCAAGATTGTGCGGAGGAATATCAGTTGCATAGCCGGCTGAAATCCCTGTTGAACCATTGACAAGCAAGTTTGGGAACATCGCGGGGAGAACGACGGGTTCTTTCGTTGTGTCATCAAAATTCGGTACAAACTCGACTGTATTTTTCTCAATATCTTTTAAAAGCTCGGAAGCAAGTTTGGACAGCCGTGCTTCCGTATAACGCATGGCGGCAGGAGGATCGCCGTCAAGGCTTCCGTTGTTTCCGTGCATTTCCACTAAAACATTGCGAACCTTCCACTCCTGGCTCATCCGAACCATCGCTTCATATACAGAAGAATCTCCATGCGGATGGAAGTTCCCGATAACATTCCCGACTGTTTTGGCCGCTTTTCGAAATCCTTTATCATGCGTATTTCCGTCCATCAGCATCGCGTATAAAATTCTCCGCTGCACCGGCTTCAGCCCGTCGCGAACATCCGGAAGCGCGCGGTCTTGAATAATGTATTTGCTGTACCGTCCAAAACGGTCGCCCAGCACATCTTCAAGGGGTAAATCGACATAACGTTGTTGAGCTTCCATGCTGCTCCTCCTCTAGCACATTGTTTTAAATTTCGAACATGTTGTCATTTTCGTCAATACCAAAAGACACATTTTTTTCGATCCATTGTCGACGCGGTTCAACCTTGTCACCCATTAAGGTTGTCACTCTTCTTTCCGCTCTTGCTGCATCATCAATCCGGACGCGGATGAGAGTGCGTGTTTCAGGATTCATCGTCGTCTCCCATAGCTGCGGCGCATTCATTTCTCCAAGCCCTTTGTATCGTTGGATTGTGTAGCCTTTGCCGACCTTCTTAATGGCAGCGGACAGCTCCTTCTCATTCCATGCGTATTCGATGACTTCGGATTTGCCGCTGCCTTTGCTTACTTTATATAAAGGCGGAAGCGCAATATAGACTTTCCCTGCCTGAATGAGCGGCTTCATATATCGATAGAAGAAAGTCAATAAAAGCACTTGGATGTGGGCGCCATCCGTATCAGCATCCGTCATAATGATCACTTTGTCGTAGTTGCAATCTTCAATGTTAAAATCAGCACCGACGCCAGCTCCGATTGCATGAATAATTGTATTGATTTCTTCGTTTTTAAAAATATCCTGCAGCTTCGCCTTCTCCGTATTGATCACTTTTCCGCGCAGAGGCAGAACAGCCTGAAATCTTCTATCCCGACCTTGTTTCGCTGATCCTCCCGCAGAATCCCCCTCCACAAGAAACAATTCATTTTTCTTTGGATTCCGTGATTGAGCAGGCGTAAGCTTTCCGCTTAAAGACATTTCAGATTTTTTTCGTTTTTTTCCTGATCTTGCTTCTTCGCGCGCTTTTCTTGCCGCCTCTCTTGCTTCTTGCGCTTTTATCGCCTTTTTAATCAGGAGGGTGCTGATCTCCGCATTCTCTTCTAAAAAATAAGATAATTTTTCCGAAATGACTGTGTCAACAGCAGATCTCGCCTCTGTTGTACCGAGTTTTCCTTTCGTTTGTCCTTCAAACTGCAAAAGTCCTTCAGGGATTCGGACGGAGATAATTGCCGATAGCCCTTCACGAATATCTGTTCCTTCCAAGTTTTTGTCTTTCTCTTTTAATAAACCGGTCTTTCGTGCGTATTCATTAAACACTCTTGTCATGGCAGTTTTGGCGCCCGCTTCATGTGTGCCGCCGTCTTTTGTTCTCACATGGTTGACAAACGACAAAATGTTTTCGCTGTAGCCGTCATTAAATTGGAAAGAAAATTCGACTTCAATTCCTTGCTGCTCACCTTCGAAAAAGACAACAGGATGAAGAGTTTCTTTTCCTTCATTTAAATATGCGACAAATGATTCGATCCCATTTTCATAACAATAAGATTCTTGAACATTGTTCCGTTCATCAATCAAATCAATTGTTAATCCTTTTAGGAGGAATGCAGACTCCCGCAATCGTTCACTCAATATGTCAAATTGAAAAGTCGTAGTGCTGAAGATGAGAGGATCTGGTTTAAAATGGACTGTCGTACCGGTTTCTTTTGTTTCTCCTATCTTTTCTAATGTCGTAACGGGTTTCCCGCCCTTTTCGAACCTTTGCTTGTAAATAAATCCGTCCCGTTTAATCGTCACTTCAAGCCACTCAGATAAAGCATTGACGACTGAAGCGCCTACTCCGTGCAAGCCGCCGCTTGTTTTGTAACCGCCTTGCCCGAATTTTCCTCCTGCATGAAGCACGGTTAAAATTACTTCCGGAGTCGGCTTACCAAGCTTATGCATGCCAGTCGGCATTCCTCTTCCTTTATCAGCAACAGAAATGCTTTCATCTTTATGTATTTTGACAATGATATGGTCTCCGAAGCCTGCTAATGCTTCATCTACAGAATTGTCAACAATTTCATATACAAGATGATGCAATCCTCTAGCATCCGTGCTGCCGATATACATCCCCGGCCGCTTCCTTACTGCTTCCAATCCTTCCAATACTTGAATCGCATCGTCATTGTATTCCATTATCTTTGCTTTTCCCACAAACAAATAACTCCTTTCAAAAAACAAGAACAGATGTTTGTAAACTGTATTTTACATGGTTTCCCTGCGTTTGGCAATCTTACACGGCAACGTATATTATTGTATTACTCAAATGTCGTATGTTTCAAACCTTTCTTCAAAAAAAGAACCCATCAAGATGATGGGGGAAACATTTGTTATTTTGTTAACGCATGCGCCACTTTTATACACATATCCATGATAACGGGATAACCTTTTTCTTTTAATAATTGATAAGCTTCCTCGTTAACGCAGCCTAATTGAGCCCAAAAAACATCGGCATCAATTTCTAAAAATTCTTTCGCAACATCTAATAAATGCTCGGAACGTCTAAAAACGTTTACAATATCCACATGTCCTTCAATTTCTTTTAAGGATGAGACCGCTTTGACACCCAAGGCTTCATCGATCATCGGATTGACAGGAATAATCTCATACCCCGCATTTTGCATCGCTTGTGAAACTTGGTAAGATTCTCTTTCAGGATTGTTGGACAAGCCGACAACAGCGATTCGTTTGCTTTTTTTTAAAATATCACGGATTTCGTCTAGACTTGGATTTTGCATGAAAATTTGTTCACTCCTTCCAATGTTTCTTTTATTATAACTGTAAAAGCGTCGAACACCAAAGTTTTAAAACGGCTTTTATCAACAAAATATAGTCCTGATCGAATCAATTGTGTACAATAATAATAATAATAGAATCATGAATATAAAGGAGTTTCATTATGTCTTTTCTATTAATCTTAGTCCTTATCTTAGCTTATTTAATTGGTTCCATCCCCTTTGGACTTATCGTTGGCAAAATTGGATACGGTATTGATATTCGCGAACATGGAAGCGGAAATTTAGGTGCAACCAACACTTTTCGAGTGCTTGGAAAAAAAGCCGGGCTGTTTGTTACGGTTGCAGACATTTTAAAAGGTACTCTCGCAGCAAGCCTCCCCGTATTGCTTAGTGGTGACCTACACCAAGCATGGACGCTCATTGCAGGAATGGTGGCTGCTGTAGGACATATGTATCCAATTTTCGCAGGCTTTCGGGGCGGAAAAGCCGTGGCGACAAGCGGAGGGGTGCTGCTTTTTTATAGCCCATTACTCTTTTTATCTATGCTTGCTGTATTTTTTCTTGTTTTATATGTATCAAAATATGTTTCTTTATCCTCTATGGTTACAGCACTGTATACGTTAGTTTATACCATTTTTACCGGTGATGCGGCTTTAATGATCATTGTCGCGATCCTCGCAACCTTTGTTTTCTATCGGCACAGAGCCAATATTAAAAGGATCATAAATAAAACAGAGCCAAAAGTGAAATGGCTGTAAAATAGAAAGGAGCGGGAACTCATCTTCTCGCTCCTTGTTTTAATTGCGATAGTTTGATAAACACATCCATCAACGTTTTATAGCCTGATTCAACAAACATTTTTACATATTCACACCAGATCGCGGCTGTCATTTTTGCATCTTCTAAGGCGTGATGACGCTTTTGGACCGGGATGGAAAAAAACCGGCAGCATTCATCTAAACTTACGGCAATTTGTTCTCGCTGAACGAGCTGGAACAGCATGGCTGTATCCACAATCCGATGTTTAAATGGAATGCGGAAATGCTCCTTATTAGCTTCTGTAAGAAAATTTTTTTCATGATTGGCATGATGGGCGACAAGCGTCCGATTTTCTGCAAATTGATAAAAACGAATCAATACTTCCGATATAGGGGGAGCAGCTCTTACGTCTTCTTCAACAATTCCTGTCAATTTTTTTACATCAACGGGAATTTCCCCTTCATACTGAACAAAAGAGTAAAATGTATGCTTTTCTTCAATCTGCATGCCGTGAACTTTAACTGCTCCAATCGAAAGAATTTGATCCCCTTTTTCCGGAAAAAAACCTGTTGTTTCCAAATCAAGCACAACAACGTCCAGCTCCTGAAGAGGAGTTGACAAGCTTTCCTCCCGCTTTAAGTCTTGTTCCATTTTCCGCAAAAACGCTGCATGCTGAAGATTCGTTTCAAGACCTGTAAATGCTGAAGATTGCATTTTCCCCTGAAATTGCTTCATCAAGTGAAAAAAAGATGGAAGTTTCATGGATTAACGCCCTTTTCAATGATGGATTTCGTTTCATTCATCAATTTTTTTCCGCCTAAAATGATTTTTTTTAGCCTTCCTTTTTCTTCTTTTGATAAATCCTTTAAAGAGAGGTAATGAACTTCATCATATGTGTTCGCTTTTAATGAATTTTTAAAATGAATCGTTACTAATTCTTGAAAATATGTGTGATATGGAGATAATACATGACGAAAATACTCCTGCTTCATCAGAAGCTGAAACCTCGACAGCGTAGACGTATCCAACAATCGTTCTTTGATCGCCAATAAGCGGACAGAATTAATGTAAGGCAATAACCCGGCCTGTTTTAAATCAATAGCGCCTGAATGAGGGCCGTATGTTTCAGGAAGCAGCTGATGAAAAATACCCACCCCTTTTTTGACATGCATTGTGTTGTTTAACAATCGACCGAGAAAATCAGGATTATATTGAATATATTGGAAAATTTGGTTTTTCAGTCGATGAATCGATTCGGATTGTCCGATGATCATACGCGCATCAAAAAAGATTAATAAATAGCGGATAGAATCAAATGTTTCATCCTGCAGCCATTTATTGATCTGCTTGCTCCAGCTTTGTTCCGATCGGCACCATAAAGAAGTTGAACACATGACATTTCCTTCGCAGTAAGGATAACCGATGACGTTCAAGCCGAATGAAACTTCTTTTCCAAGCAGCAAAAAGTAGTCGAGAGCTTCTTTCTCATTGGAATGAAAAATGAGTCCGTGGTCTTGATCGCTTATTTTCGCCTGCTCGCCTCTTCCGCCGCTTCCGACTAAAAACCAAGTAAATTCACAAGGCGCAGGGCCGTATTTCTTTTTTACAATCTCGAAAGAAAGATGGAAGGATTGTTTCATAACCTGATCGTGTATACTGTTTAATTCCGTCACTGTTTTCGCTTTTTGCAAATGGCTGTTGCGCCATTCCTTCAATTGTTTGTAAGGATTCCCCATGTGTATAAAAATCCCCTTTTTTATAAATAAGCGTACAGATGATACATCATCCATACGCTCTTGCGGTTAGCTTCCAAGCTTTTGTTCATTGGATTCAAATGCTTCCGGATACCCATAAACTCCGTGCTCGCTTAAGTCCAAACCGATCATTTCTTCTTCTTCTGTCACCCGCAAGCCATTGAGCAATTTTTTCATCACAGCTAAGATGACGAATGAAACAACAAAGGCGTATAAACCTGAAGTAAACACTCCCAACGCTTGAATGCCGAGCTGCGTAAAGCCTCCGCCGTAAAACAATCCAGGGTTACCAATAGTTGCTAATTCAGGGGTTGCAAAAAATCCAGTTGATAAAGTGCCCCAAACACCAGCTACTCCGTGAACAGACAAACAATAAATCGGATCATCAATTTTAACTTTATCAAAAAACTTCATACTAAAATATACAAGAATTCCAGCTATTAGTCCGATTACGACAGCAGCCCATGTGTCGACAAATGCACAAGATGCGGTAATGGCGACCAATCCTGCAAGCGCTCCGTTTAACATTGTCGGTATATCAGCTTTTCCGCCAGCGATCCATGAAATGATCAAGGCGCTTACGGCTCCTGCTCCGGCAGCTAAATTCGTGTTCAAAGCAACAAATCCAAAAAATCCATCCTCAACTGTAATCGTGCTTCCTGCATTGAAACCGAACCAGCCAACCCATAAAATAAGTACGCCTAGAGCTGTATAAACTTGGTTATGTCCATAAATATTATTAACAGAACCATCCTTGTTATATTTACCGATCCGAGGCTTCAACAAGATCGTTGCAGCCAAAGCTGCCATTGCACCTGTCAAATGAACAACGGTAGAACCTGCAAAATCTTGTTTTCCATGTTCTGACAGCCATCCTCCGCCCCAAATCCAATGAGCAACAACTGGATAAACAAGTGCGGTAAACAATACAGAAAAAATTAAATAAACTGAAAGTTTCGCCCGTTCCGCAAATCCAGCAAAAGCAATGGCTAGAGAAACTCCGGCAAAGGCTAACTGGAATACAAAAAAGACGGATGTTGAAAGAGATAATCCATCTATTTCATATCCTGAATAAAAAAAGTCAGACATTCCTACAAAAAAGTTGCCGTTCTTCCCAAAAATAAATCCATAGCCGACTGCCCAGAAAACAATGGAGGCAATTCCGAATGTAAAAACAGTTTTTCCGGCAATATGTCCGGCATTTTTCATTCGTGTAGAACCCGCTTCGAGCAATATAAATCCTGCTTGCATAAAGATGACCAAAATAGCTCCCAGCATCACCCATAAACTGTTCATTAACGTTAATGAGTCCATAGCACAACCTCCCATGTAATTATTTCTTCTTAATCATGTTATAAAAAATAACATAAGAAGTATATCTCTATTTTTACACCTGTTTTATTTTAATGTCAATTCATTTTCCATAATTTTTCGAAAAAGTATGTTAGAAAATCTAACATAAAAACAAAATTAGACAATAGTTTATTTTTTCCGACAAAACGTTTATGATAATAAAAACAGTATTTAAGGAGGGTTTTATGAGAAAGGTTTTCTTAATATTCACAATTATTTGTTTGATGCTTTTTTCAGGATGCGGCAGCAAAGGTCAGGCAAATGAGCAAAACGCGGTCAAAAAAGAAAATGTGGATGATTCGCCACAATCTATACAAGCTGCTCCCAAAAAAGTGGAGCCGATCGAATCGCTCGTCACTGTTTCTGCAATAGGTGATGTTCTCATACATAGCCAGCTTTTTAAAGATGCGAGGACCGGGAGCGAATCATACAATTTTAAGCCAATGTTTGCAACAGTAAAACCTTTGCTCTCAAAAAGCGACTTAGCCATCGCCAACCAAGAATCGATCATTGGGGGAACAGAACTTGGAATCTCCAGTTATCCGTTGTTTAACAGCCCGTTCGAAGTGGCAGATGCGTTAAAAGATGCTGGCATTGATCTCGTCTCAACAGCAAACAATCATAGTTTAGATAAAGGAGAAAAAGGTATTTTAAATGCGATTCAGCATTATGAACAAATCGGGCTACCGTATGTAGGAAGCTTTAAAAACGAAGCGGACGCCAATACATGGAGAATTCAACAGGTCAACGGGGTGAAAATCGGCTTTCTTTCGTATACATATGGGACAAACGGTATTCCAGTTCCGAAAAATAAACCCTATTTAGTAAACCTTATTGATGAAGAAAAAATGAAAAGGGATTTAGACACACTAAATGGACAAGTTGATGTAACTATTGTTAACATGCACTGGGGAGAAGAATATCAATCCTTTCCAAGCGACGCTCAAAAACAGTGGGCGCAACTGTTAGTCGATCATGGTGCAGACATTATCATCGGTCACCATCCTCATGTATTGCAGCCGATCGAATGGCTGGAAGGAAAAAATGGAAACAAGAGTATCGTTGTGTATTCGTTAGGCAACTTCTTGTCTGGCCAAAAGGGAGATGGAAAAGACATCGGAGGGATTTTTTCGATTGATGTAATTAAGCGGACTGATGCTAACGGTACGACACTGACTTTGAAAAATCCGCGTTTACTCCCTACCTACGTTACCAAAAATAAAAATCATCATTACTATGTTGAATTGCTGGACCGCATCGACAAAAACGCCTATGAAAAAGTGATGAAGCATATGCATCAATGGTTGGAAACGAAAGAAGTGACGAACTCTATCCAGTAGAGTTTATTCATGGAAAGAAAGCTTTTCATGTAATATAATGTAAACAGGAAGCTGATATTAGGAGTGACAAAAATGAAACTAAATATTACCGATGATGCAGCAAAATGGTACAAGGAAGAATTGGAGTTAAACGAGGGAGATGCAGTCCGCTTCTTTGTCCGATATGGCGGATGCGGTCATGTGCAAAGCGGATTTTCCCTTGGAATTGCAAAAGAAGCTCCAAATCAAATCGGAATAAAAGCCGAAAAACTAGGGGTCACATTTTATGTTGAACATGATGATTTATGGTATTTCGACAATCATGACGTGACCATTCAATTGGATGAAAAAATTCATGAACCTGTTGTTCGTCTTATAAATTAGCAAATCGATTAAAAGCATGCTATAGGTCGAAAAACAAGTCTTTGTCAAAGAGCTGTTCTAGTAGACGAAGCATGCTATAGTCAGTAAAGAAACCCAACCGCAAATTTAATTTGCCGATTGGGTTTCTTGTTTCATCTCATCATTTTTTACTCAAATCTGACTTCCACAAAATGCCCGTCAAATCTTTTATTTTTTCAGCAATTTAAATCTTCTTAAATGATCGGTTAGCTGATATTTTTGCAGGATTTCTACTTGTTTTTCCCCCAGCAGGTCAAAATGCGGAAAATCTTTATGATGATGAATCCACTCCATTTTCAAACCGTTTTCATTTCCCCATTCTATTAAATGCTTTATATTGCTGCATCCAACCTTTGTTACAGAATGATAATCCGGAAACCGTTCATCATACCAATAATGCGTTAAAAAGGCGATTTCCCCTTTCCGCACTTTTTTCTTCCACTCAGCAAGCTCCTCTTTCTTGATTCCAAAGGCCAATCTTTATCTCTCCTCTTTCATCGCTTTTACATATGCTTCGTGCCATTCAGGATATAATTTCTTAAATACAACTGGGCGAAACGTTTCTTTTTTTACGCAAACATGGCTGGAAAAACCTTTTGCTGCCAATTCGCCATGAGAATTGAAAATTTCGTATCCATATACTGTTTTAATTCCGTTATATTTCTCAATCCACGTATGTATTATTGCCTTTTCACCGTATGTAATCGGTTTTTTATATTCGATTTGAATATCCACGACAGGGGAAATTATTCCGTCTTTCTCCATCGCTGCATACGAAAAGCCAAGATCTTGGATCAGCTTCGTCCGTCCAACTTCCATCCATATAATATAATTGGCATGGTACACGACACCCATTTGATCGGTTTCCGCATAACGAACTTCTATTTCTTTTGATGAAACAAACATAAGCTTCTCTCCCTTGCAAAAAATGAAATCGATCGAAAAAGCCTGCATCAGCGTCTGTGATACAGGCTTTCTATTTTAGGCCTTTTCAACTTTCTTACTTAAATTTTTTTGCGGAGTCTGTTTTTTATTCAAGCCGGTCCAACAAAGTTTGTCCCATTGTTGGCCGTTCATCAAATGAATTTAGAAGGCAAAAATTTTCAATGAACAATTTTATTATAACATTTCTATTTGCAATCGAAAACTAAAATGGAATTATCAACCTAAATTGAAAGCTAGGAGTTTCGTTCACGGGCTTCATCTTTAATTTCTTGTCGCATCGCCTCAATGCTTTCTTCTCTGCGGCGATTTTTTGCCTCAATCTGTTCACGCTCTCTGTCGTTGGCAAACTCTAATGTTTCTTCTGCTCTTTCGATGTTTTCAATCGTATTTTGTACCATTTCTTGCAATTTTTCAACATTGTCGGAACGGTCATCACGATTTGTTCGATTTTGCATCAAATATTCTCCTTTCTGGGAAAAATTGTTTTATCGCCATTTCAAATATAGTTTGTGCATTTGATGTTAAATTATGAAACGAACCTGTTTCCTCAATGAAAAGGAGAAAAATGATGGAACCATAATTATATTATGTAAATTAAAAGGCGGTGGACATATGTCCTACTCGCCTTTTGTCTGAATCACTTGAGGATGCTCATTCGTCTTATTTTGCATTTTTTTCCCTTTGTTTCCACCGAATCCTCTCGGTTTTGTTCCGATATGATTCGGATTAAAATGAGACTGGATATCATTTGAATTTGTCATCAAACAATCGCCTCCTGCTTTTATTGTTTACCAATAAAGCAGAAAACATGCTGTCAAACACGACTGTTTGCTATCAGCTCGATTTTTCCAATTGCCGTTTTTCCAGCCTTTTTTCAAGTCTTTCTTCAATTTCATTCAATGCTTCACGGTCTTTTAGCAAGTTTTGCTTATTTTCCAACACAAGCTGTTTAAACGAAATTTTCGTTTTTTTCATTTTTTATCCCTCACTTCTTTTCTCTGTTACTTTTATTGTACAAAATATTCCGACATTTTCCCGTTGAAAATTTGAATGTTTAATGACAATATAACCAATAATGCAAAATTTCATACGTTTCAAAAAAACTCTTCTTTTGCAAAAAGAAAAAATCGGCAAAGTCAGCCGATTCTTTTTGATTCCCGAAAGGAAATCAGCGTCTTTTTATTTCAGGTTTAGTTTTTCTTTTATCGTTTTTTCATTTAATTCTCCCACTACTTTATCTTGTATGACTCCATTTTCATCAAGAAAAAATGACGTCGGATATGTAAGAATTTTATATCCACTATTCATTTTATTTTTTTGATCAAGTAATATCGGAAACGTAAATCCAGCCTGTTGAACAAAATTTTCAACATCTTTTGCACTTTTCTCACTGGCAGTAAAGTTAACCGCGACAATCGTTACTTCATCTTGATGCTTTTCATATATTTGTTGCATGATCGGCATTTCTTTTTTACATGGTGGACACCAAGTGGCCCAAAAGTTTAAAAGTACTTTTTTTCCATAAAAATCGGAAAGCGATTTCTTTTCTCCATCCAAAGTCGTCACTTCAAAATTCGGAGCTTTGTTTCCTATTTCTAAACCGACTGTTTCCTTCTGGGAATTGATCCATTGCCATACTGCAATCGCTGCTAATACGATTAATAAAAAAACAGCAAGCTTTTGTTTCATAAACCATAACACCTCTGATTCAATACGATAGCATTTCGAAATGATGCCCAATTTCATCATATATTATTTTTGTGAAAAAAACAGTATTTCATATCAATTGTCTAATTTTAGCCAAAAAATAACGGGAACTATGAACAGTTCCCGCTTTTTTTCAATTATTATCCTTTTAATCTTTCTCTTAATACCATTTGTAAAATTCCGCCATGTCGGTAGTAATCAATTTCAACTTCACTGTCAAAGCGAACTAATACTTCAAACTCTTTTTTGTTTCCGTTCTCATCAGTTGCCGTTACTTTGATGTAATCGCGCGGTTTTACCGATTCATCAATGTGAACATCCAATACTTCTTTACCGGTTAAACCAAGTGTTTCCGCATTTTCGCCTTCTTTAAACTGAAGCGGAAGAACACCCATAAGAACAAGATTAGAACGGTGAATACGTTCGAAGCTTTCAGCGATGACCGTTTTGATTCCCAATAAGTTCGTTCCTTTAGCAGCCCAGTCGCGAGAGCTTCCCATTCCGTAATCTTTTCCTGCCAGTACAACAAGTCCTGTTCCGTCCTGTTTATATTTCATGCAAGCGTCATAAATAGACATTACTTCGCCTGTCGGCCAGTACGTTGTATATCCGCCTTCAGTTCCCGGTGCAATTTGGTTGCGAATGCGGATGTTTGCAAACGTACCTCTCATCATTACTTCGTGGTTTCCGCGTCTTGAACCGTAAGAGTTGAAATCTCTTGGCGATACACCTTTAGACAGCAAGTATTGGCCTGCAGGAGTATCTTTGCCAATCGCACCTGCTGGAGAAATGTGGTCTGTTGTGACAGAATCACCGAATTTTCCAACAACGCGAAGCCCTTTCAACGGTTCTACTTTACCAGGCTCAGGAGACAATCCTTCAAAGAATGGCGGATTTTGGATATAAGTAGACTCTTCGTCCCATTGATATAATGGCTCATCTGTTGTTTCAATGGCATTCCAGCGTTCGTTATCATCAAATACACGTTCATATTCTTTACGGAATAATTCTGGTGTAACAGTTTGTTTCACAACTTCATTAATTTCTTCCATTGAAGGCCAAATATCTTTAAAGTAAACATCGCTTCCGTTTTGATCCTTTCCGATTGGATCATTCAGTAAATCAATGTCAACAGTCCCTGCTAATGCATAAGCAACAACTAGAGGCGGTGAAGCTAAATAGTTACCTTTCACGAGCGGATGAATACGGCCTTCAAAGTTCCGGTTTCCGGAAAGAACAGATGTGACGAGCAAATCATTTTCAGCGATCGCTTTTTCAATTTCATCTGCAAGCGGTCCAGAGTTCCCGATACAAGTTGTACATCCGTAACCGACGAGGTTAAACCCTAATTTTTCAAGATAAGGCATTAAGCCAGAATTTTGAAGATAACCGGTTACAACTTTTGAACCAGGTGCCAATGATGTTTTTACATATTTCGGAACAGTCAATCCTTTTTCAACAGCTTTTTTTGCAACGAGACCAGCGCCTACTAAAACATATGGGTTTGACGTATTCGTACAGCTTGTAATCGCCGCAATAACGACAGCACCCGTTTTCATTGTTGTTTTTTCACCATTCGCAAATTCAACCGTTACTTCCTTATTAAGTTCTTCCGGCTGCAAGCCAAATCCTTGGTTTCCTTGCGGAGCTGTAAGAGCTCTATGAAATTCTTCTTTCATTTTTGAAAGAGGAATTAAATCTTGAGGACGCTTCGGACCGGAAAGATTTGCTTCAATTTGAGAAAGATCGATTTCAACTACATCCGTAAAAATAGGATCCTCTGCTTCAGGCGTGAAGAATAAACCGTTTTCTTTACAATATGTTTCCACTACTTTTACATGCTCTTCATCGCGACCAGTTAAACGCAAATATTCAAGCGATTCATTATCAACAGGGAAAAATCCGCATGTTGCTCCGTATTCAGGCGCCATATTCGCAATAGTAGCACGGTCAGCAAGCGGAAGCTTTGCAACACCAGGGCCGAAAAACTCCACAAATTTTCCTACCACGCCTTTTTGACGCAGTACTTGAGTTACTTTAAGGGCTAAATCTGTTGCTGTTGTTCCGTTAGGCAGCTCGCCAACAAGTCTTACTCCGATGACTTCAGGTACAGGGAAATAGGAAGGCTGTCCAAGCATTCCAGCTTCAGCTTCGATTCCGCCGACACCCCAACCTAAAACACCGAGTCCGTTAATCATGGTTGTATGGGAGTCTGTTCCAACTAACGTATCAGGATATGTTTCGTATTCTCCATTTTCACCTTCAACCGCATGGACAACGCTTGCTAAATATTCCAAGTTTACTTGGTGGACAATACCTGTTGCTGGCGGAACAGCACGGTAGTTGTCAAATGCTTTTTGAGCCCAATTTAAAAATTTATATCTTTCAGCATTTCGTTCGAATTCAAGATTCATGTTATATTGCAGCGCATCATCTGTTCCGGCACGATCCACTTGAACAGAATGGTCGATAACAAGATCAACAGGCTTTTCCGGATTGATTTTTTGTGGATCTCCGCCCATGTCAGCCATCGCTTTTCTTAATGAAGCTAAATCAACGACAGCAGGAACGCCGGTGAAGTCTTGCAAAATGACACGAGATGGTTTAAATGGAACATCCAAATTTTTAATTTCATCTGTTCCCCATTTCGCAAGGTTTTCAACATGTTCTTTTGTAATAACTCGTCCATCCACTTGGCGCAGGACTGATTCCAAAAGAACTTTGATTGAATAAGGCAAACGGGAAACTTGACCAATTCCTGCATCTTCTAGCGCTTTTAATGAATAGTAGTTGTACGTTTTTCCGTTAATTGAAAAGCTTTTTCTTGCACGGAAAACGTCATTTTTCTCTAACTGTTGCTGTGACATGTCATTTTATCCCCCTTTAAACGTAATTTCGACAAAAATGCCGAATATCTCCCCACTTTAAACATCACACATTTAAATCTTAATATACTTTTTATGATAAGTAAATATCAATGATGTTATCAATTATTATAAGAAATGCTTATTTCACTAAAAAATTTAAATATTTTCAGTATAATTTTTCTTGCTAATGAAAACGTTCGTATAAGAGAAAAAATAGTGAAAAACGACGGAAGCTCCGCCGCTTTCAAGTCTCATCCAAATTCACTTCCTGCACAATTCGATCTAAATCGCGCTTGTACTGTTCTAAATGCTTTCTCTGCGTTTCCGATGCAACTTCCAATGCATTTTGAATTTGTTCATACGCCTCATTAATTTCCTGGCGAAGATGCTTTAGCTGATGTCCATAATCAGAACTGTTTTTCGTTAGATTGACATGTACTTTATGAACTTCCACCATTCCTTGTTGCACTGCATCAAATGCTTGTTTTTTATTTTTATGGTACGGCAAATATAGCACTCCTTTCGTTTTTTTTATCTTCTATAGTGTTTTTTTCAAGAAATCAATTTATTCTAAAATGAATGAATGATTTCAAAATCATTCAAACTAAACGACGAAAGATAACAATGCTATTCTTTACTATTAAATATTAAGGAGCGATGTATATGGCAAAAGATCAAGTACAAAATGATCAAAAACAAAACGTTCAAAATCGGAAGGGACAGCCAGAGCCGTTATCTGGATCGAAAAAAATAAAAAATCGAAATCATAGCCGCCAAAAACATAACTCGGAGCATGATTTATAAAAAAATGGGGATGTTTAATTGAAATGTCCCCAAGTAGACAGCGGAAATAATAAAAATGCTTTAAGCGGCTTGAGCTCTACATTCTAATGGGCTTAAGCCGTTTAATTTTTTTGATAACGTTCGTTATTATAAAACTGAATATTCCTTAATGGTCTGTTGTAACGCTTCAAACGTTTCATATCCCTCTTTCACATTATAAGGTTCCCCAAAAAGATTCCATTGGGCCGTTATCAATGCAACGTCCAACTCTTGTCATACTATGGCTTTTAAGCATATCATAAGTCTTTCTTCGGCTTATAGACGTCCCCTTTCATCTTATAGAAATGTTGAAATGATGTTTATGTTTTCAATGAGAATTTGACTTTCTGGACTGCCGCAGTTTTGAATTTATACACGTCTTTTCTACATATTATGTCTTGCGGAAATCCTTCGTTTATGGTTTTTCTTTAACGACGAATTTTTAAGTTATATCTATTTTTCATTTAGAACAATGTTTTTGTTAATAATAAAAAGTTGATGACAAATGATTGAAATGAAAGTGGAATCTATCATAAAATATAGTAAGGTGAAAATGGAAGCTTTTTTTCAGCAAATGACAGATATTGATAATATAAAATTTTTAAGTCTGGAGGCTGTCATGAACGGGCGTTTATATGAAATGTTAATTTATCCTTCCAAATCAGGCGATATTAAAATCAGTATTTACCGTGATGCAGTTGAATACCAAGTTTTCGCGGAAATTAATGACTGCTTTTCTGTCGGCCGTCATAAAAAGAAATTAGAAGCTGTGAGACGTGCTGTGAAAGAATTGATAGATGCATATGAGTCGATTAATCCTTAACGGTTTTCATCAACTTCGCCGAAGTGCACGAATTAATGGAAATGTTAAGGCGATGGGGGTGATTTCATGCTTGAAGGCTGGTTTTTATGGTTTATTCTCATATGGGTTGTGTTTCTTATAACTATGTTATCGATTGGCGGCTTCTTCATGTTTCGCAAATTTTTGAAACGGCTGCCGAAAGAAGACGGAAAATCTGAACTTGATTGGGAAGAGTATTATATTCAACAGACTCGGCATTTATGGTCAGAGGAACAAAAGGCGTTGTTAGAAGAATTGGTTGCACCGGTTCCAGAGCTTTTCCGCGATGTTGCCAGACAAAAAATCGCAGCAAAAATCGGTCAACTGGCATTAGAAGAAAAAGCTCCATCTATTACGCAAGATTTAGTCATTCGAGGCTATATTATCGCAACTCCAAAACGGGACCATAAATTTTTAATTAAAAGACTAAAAGAAAAAAATATCGACTATTCCAAATATGAAGCACTCTTTTAAACAAAAACATAAGCCTTTCGGGGATTTGTTCCGAAAGGCTTATTTATATGGAATAAACGGTAACCTGCTTTGAACAGCCGGCAGCTATATGTATTTTTTTACGTTCCGTTCAGTTGATTTTTCAGTTTTTTATACGAAATGAACATCGCAATTCTCCAAGGAACAATCATTCCAAAAGCCAGCAGCCAGAACATACCGCTTAATTCGCCAACATCGATAGACGCGCTTAAATAAGATTTTAGCAGAATTCGTACAACTAACAGACCAATCAAAATGTAAACAAAAGCTTTTGACCTTTTTAAATAGATTTCTTCTCCCCGAACTTCAAAAGTAGAGGTTTTTATTAAAAAAATCGAAAAAATCAGCCCGACTGTCAACGCCTCCAAAATTTCCATCGGCGTTATGCGGAATTGCGGAAATAAATACATAAGGGCTCCAGTGCTCATAAAGATCGGAGGCAAAATAATTTTTTTCGCTGTCGCCGGCTTTTTAGCAGCCTTTGTTCTGATCATAATTACGACAATGCCCATTAATACAGCCGTAATAGAAGACCAAATGACCATGCAGAACCATCCTTTTATTTTCAGCTTCTTTCTTTAATAATATTATAGAAAAAAAAGCAAAATGAAAAGGCTAATTCATAACTCTTTTGATGGCTTCCATCACACGATCTTCATCAAAAGGCTTTGTAATAAAATCGAGTGCTCCTGCTTCTATCGCTTCGATAACCATTTTTTGCTGTCCCATTGCCGAACATATAATGATTTTCGCATCCGGAAATTCCTGTTTAATTTTTGTAATAGCCTCAATGCCGTTCATTTTCGGCATTGTGATATCTGTGATTAATACATCTGGTTGTAATTGTTTGTATAATTGTACCGCTTCGATGCCGTTTTCCCCTTCTGCAACAACCTCAATACTATGCTTTTTCAAAATGTCCTTTAATGTCTCCCTTAAAAATTTCGCATCGTCAACGATCAATGCTTTCAAATTAATTCCACCTCAATTATCCTCGCAAACTAAATCCTTTGATATTATACTACTTTCTGTCACAAAAAAGTACCGAGAGGTTTAAAATATTGTCAAAAATCTCGTTTTTCTCTTAAATGACTAAAAATTAAAACCCGGTTGGTAAAAATATAAGAATTTTGTTCATCCAATTAATAATTTTAGTCATCCAATCAAAAAACAGCAGAATTCCCATGAAAATCATGAATATGCCTCCAATTTTCATGATTTTCACATTATGTTTTTTGATCCAATTCATCCGCCCGATGAAGAATGATAAAATAAAGAACGGTACTGCAAAGCCTAGCACATATGCTGTCATATACAGAACTCCAGAACTAGGATTTGTTGCCGCTAAACCGATTACTACCATAAGAATTGGGCCCGTACATGGAGTCCATCCAGCTGCAAACGCCATACCAATCAGAACAGATCCAAGAAATCCGGCTGGACGATTTTTGAATTCAATCCTTCTTTCCTTCATTAAAACATCAGGTTGAAAAACACCGAGAATAACAAGTCCAAAAAAGATAATGAGGATCGCTCCTATTTGTCTTATCAGATCTTGATAGTTCAAGAAAAAGTTTCCAATCAAGGATGTGCCGAATCCCATTGCGATAAAAATGGCAGAAAAACCAACTAAAAAAAAGAAAGTATGTAATAAGCTTCTTTTTTGCAGCATAGCGTTTTCAGTTTTCAACTCATTAACCGATACCCCAGTTATATACGATAAAAAAGCAGGATATAAAGGCAAGCTGCACGGAGAAATAAACGATAAAAAACCTGCTCCAAATGCTAAAAACACATTAATTTCCGACATTTTGCTGCTCCTTCCAAAAGATTTACCTCCATCCATTCTAACAGATCATTGAATAAATGTTTAAAAGAACGTTTGACATTTTCCGCACATTATTACAATGAACCTTCCTATCATGAATACCATATTCTTACAACTTCTTATAACGAAAAAAGAATTAATCTTACCTTGAGAAAGGAAAGACTAATTCTTACTTCACAATTCCGTATAAAACAACGCATATATTAAGTAGTATAGATAAAAATTACATGATGTCAAAAAATATGATTGGTCATCATGAACTAATTTAATGAAAAATCATTCAATAATGCCTGAAACGAAATTATTTTAATTGATTTTGCATCGCTTTCATCATTTGATTGATTTTCTTCTGGGACGGTTTCATTCCCATTTGCATCAAAAACCTTGATATTTCAGGGTTTTAAGCATTTTTCAAACCACTTTTTCTGTAAAGAAAAATATACCATATTTTCTGTTATTTGTCTATCAAATATTTTGAGAAATAGAAAAAATGTGGTTTATCCTATCTCACATGTCAAAATAATCAATCCCGCTTTTGTATAATTGACATTCACAACTCTATAAGTATAACCTGCAACCTCATATTCATCATTAACTGTAATTTTTCAAGTAAATAAAAAGTTGCACTTGTTTAGTACAGCCCACCTATTCATCATCCTCAACAATACTTTCCCAATCCATATCAACATCATGAACTTTTAAAGTTACTACTTCCCCATTGCTTGTTTTAATTGATATTTCATCTATCTCAATATTAAACGAATTAAGCTTTGTTATGATTTCCGCAATTGCTTCGTTTTCTGATCCAGCATTAATCAATTTTGAAACAGCAAACGATAAAGTGCCTTGAGCCAAATATTTTTTTAATTTCTCATTAACTTTAATCATTTTACATTCTCCTCTCAAATAGATGTTAAATTTTTTATTTTACCGAACTTAAATTTTTTCTTTCTGTTATAACTAAAGAAACATTACTTTTTTACCATACCTAATTTCTTCTGAACTGTAACCAATCCGACCAACAATAAATAACGTTGTTGTTTTGTTAATCGTAACCAATCTTTGCTTGCTATGATCATTCATTACCCTCCTTATCAAAAAATGTACTATATAGTGTTCATTTTGCATATTGTAGTGTTAATTAAATATTACACACTATAATGTGCATTGTCAACACTATAATTGCCAAAATAAACAATTTAATATATAATTTTCACTAGCAAGGAGGATTAATTATGATAAAAGTACATTTATCACGGATCATGGGAGAAAAAAAACTGAAAATAGCTGATGTGGCAAGAATGACAGGGTTGCATCGGAATGGAATTGCAAAGCTATACAATGAGGAAACTGATGGAATAAAGTTTGATACTTTAGACAAGTTATGTAAAACTTTGGATTGCAAAGTTGAGGATCTTATTGAATATATTGATGATGAAAAAGACCACTCGAAATGAGTGGTCTTAATTATTAATGCTATTGTCCATGTTAATATTCATAAACGGTTACCTTTTTGAACGAAATTCTTTTTAATTTCGATCTCCTAGATATTCCTGTTGGATTTTTTCTAATTTACCTGTTTCTTTAAACTTTAAGATCGTATCATTGAAAAATTTTAAAAGTTCTGTATCTTTTTTTCTTACTGCCATTGCATAGCTTTTCTTCGGTACAAACTCTTCTCCATTAGGGAGATATATAGCTCCCGTAAAATATGTATACGTCTTAGTTAAATCTGTTTCTACGAGGTTATCAATACCAGGCACAACATCAACATCTCCACGTTTTAAAGCAATAATCACATCGTCAAATGTAGGAAATTCTCTTAGTTCAACTGGAATATTATTTGATTGAGCCATTTCTTTTATTACTGCGATATTAAAGTCTCGATATACTTTTAAATCGTTTGTCCATTCTGTCTGAACGGGAACAATAATTTTATCTATATCGTACTTTGCCTTGTTTTCAATTTTACTTTGCACTTGTTGCTCTTCCTTTGTTTTATTTTCTTCAACAGTTTTTTCTGAACTGCAACCTATCATACTTATAAATACCAAACAAAATATTGTTAAAAGCAAATTTTTTTTCAAACTTAATCACCTCTTTACGAAATTTTCCTACTAATTGAGCATTTTGCAAAATTAGATTTTTATTAAAAAGAGTTTTAAAAGAAACCCAAATAAATTGGGGTATTTTGTATCTTTGGTTTACAAATATTCTGTTTGTCCTTTTTTGGGCGTACTTGCAGAATTTTTCGCTTTAAAAATTTTTTAAGCGGTTTGTTGCTTTTTACTCTCTTTTGCCATTGCGAGAGCTGAAACCAGTAATACGATGGCGTTCAAGTAAATATGAGTTTTTACTTTATCGATTCCCCACACATGCAGGGAGTTCGCTGTAAGATAACTTTTCATTCTTGAATTGCACCGTTCTACACTGGTTCGCTCATTGTAAAGTTCTTTCCAACGTTTGGAATCGCGGTGTGGATTAGAGTACCGGCGAAGATCCTTATTCACGTTAATTTTTACTACCATTCCATAGTTGGAGGATGAACAGGCTGCCATTCCTAATGGGCAATCCACTTTTCCGGTTGCGTGTGGACATCTGAATTTGAGCTGGTCCTTATTGGCTCCCCAATAAGTCATTTCGTACCCCATAGAACAGCGTGGGGTTCCATTGGAGGCAATTCCTTCGGGAGTCATTTTCATTACGCAAATTGAGTGGAATAATAGCTTGAGCCCCAATGTTCTTGGCGGATTCGTAGTTTTTAAGCTGGTCGTACCCACCATCCATTATCAGGAAATCAATTTTAGAGTTTGTACAACTCTTTACTTGTTCAATTAATTGTGGTGCGACATCCCCATCGTTGATATGAGCAGGGGTTACTTCAATCGCCATTGGTAATTCACTTTTGGTGTCAACGGAAAGATGCATCTTATAGCCAAACCAAGTAATTTTATTACCGAAGGAATCAAACTTTGCCCCCCAATTGGCGTTGCCTGTTTGTTCACTTCGCTTCTTAGGCTGCTTCTTTTCGTAAGCATCAATGGCGGCACTGTCGATAGCCTGATGTTTTCCATCAATTACTCCTTCCTCTTGAGCTAACTGGACGAGATCTTGAAAGATTCTTTTCACGAGTCCAGTTTTGGTTAGTGAAGAAAATACTCGGCTAAGAGTAGAGATGGATGGTGCAGGCCTGCTAATATCTAAACCACATTGGTAACGAAAACGCAGGTCATTTTTCAATCGATTGTGAAGAGAAGTAAAAGTATCAATACCTTCTAATGGGGCAGCGATAAGAGCCCTTAATATCCCTTCTTTGGAATGTCCTTCAGCCCCTTGGGGTGAAGAACTTTTCAATTGTTTAGCATAAGGACGCAAATCTAGAGCACTAAAAAAGATCGGTAATTTCTCTTTTGACTCTAAAATTTGCAATTCTTCAAAGGAAAATAGACTTTCTTGTAGAATATACAAAGTGACTTCCTCCTTGTGGATTTTTGTGGTTTGGTCACTTCAAAATTCTACAAATAAGGGGTGAAGTCCTTTTTTATGCTTTAGAAAACCTTATGGCTCTTGGGTTGAAAAATGTGCAAAATGCTCACTAATTATAACATTACTATGTGAACCAAAAAAGGAACGGTAACTTACCGTCCCTTATGAGCGTAATTTTAGTCCATTTACTTGGACAATACGAAATGGATAATCTTTTTACATTAACTCTTTTTATTTATAACTGTATTTTTTATTTTGGACGAAGAAAAAAATGAAACGAGTGGAATTATTTTAAATGGTGATGAGTGATGAAAAAATACAAACTGAAAAGCAATATTTGGGAACTAATTGAAAAGAGTGGATTGCGGAATGATTACATACGAAAACACGTAAATGTGCAACAAAAACAGCTTTGGAATTGAAAAAATGGAGTAAGTTTCCCGCCTTTGGAGAAAGCCTTTATTTTAGCGAAAATTGTAGGGTGTAAAGTGGACGATCTTGCGGAGCTGGTTGAGGTAGAAGAGGAAGAATAAACTTTTATGAGTAGACTTCAATCCTAATGTTGTACAGTACAATAATAAAGGAGTAAGTATATGAAGTTACTTTTGCCATTCATGATACTGATAGGCGTTGTACTAGGCTTTTGTTTAATAAATTTAATTAATATGAAGTTATTATTACCCTTCATGACATTAATTGGTGTTGTATTAGGTTTTTGTTTAAATTTAATCAAAGATTATATTCAAAATAAGCCTAAAATCAGAACTGGGATCAATGAGTCATCTGGAAAATTTAATTACTATAAAAATTTTGTAAATGAAAATGGTTTTGACGTAGAAAAGATAGCAACTCCCGATGAAGCTTCATTTTTAGAATTAAAAATAAAAATTGACGTTTATAATATTGGAAAATCCGATACTGCTATTAAAGATTTAATGATTGACGCAACAGCTAACAATACTACAATGAGTTTTAAACCTGAATTAAAGATTAATGGAGAAACCAACAAAGACTACACATTTAATGTAAAAAGTGGGAGTATTACTACTTTGGACTTACACTTAAAGATTCACAAAGATGAAGATACCGAATATCTATTTAATTTAATAAAAATGTAACATTGTTCCCAGATGAAAAAGAATGTTTGTTATTTACCGTAGTAAGGTACTGTCAAGAATTTTGTGTAATGTAAGATAGATAGGGTATCTCTGAAATGGATTTAGAATAGAGAGGGATATTTCCTCCACACAGGAGACTGAATATTCAGTCTCCTGTGTGGAAAGGGAGAATTCCCTTATTTTGTTTATTTACAATATTTGGTTAACAATAACGTTCTTCAAACATTCGTTGAAGGGCTTCATGCGCTTCGGCAAATCCTCGCAACTTTCGCCCTGCCCATTTCTCATTAAAATCTTGAACAGTCAAATACACGACTTTTTCCGCGGCTTCTAAACTGTTCAAACTGTTCATCGGCTTTAGGCGTTTCCGAATCTCCTTGATCGTTCGTTCGATGGCATTGGTCGTGTAAATCACACTTCGAATACTGTTTGGATAATCCATAAATGTAAGGAGGACATCCAACTCATTTGCCCAAGATTGAACTTCTCTTGGATATTTGCTGGACCATTTTGATTCAAACTGTTGAAACATCTCCAGTGCAATTTTTTTATTCGGAGATCGATAAATGAGTTTCAAATCTTCCGCCATTTCGAATTGGTCTTTTTTCCGAACACGACTAAGTGTGTTACAGACTTTGTGAACGACACAACGCTGCACATCGGCTTTCGGATAAACCGCCTTAAAGGCTTCCTCTAAACCCGGTAGTCCATCGAATACGCCCAGAAGCACTTCCTTGACGCCTCTTTGGTAGAGATTTTGAAGAATTTCCTGCCATACATAGGCACTTTCTTGTCCTCCTACAAAGAAATCAAGAATTTCACGATATCCTTCTTCATTCACACCTAACACCACATAAATGACTTCTTTCTCAACGGTTTCACGACGAAGTTTTACGTATAAACCATCCAAATATAAGACGGAATAACGCTTATGTAGAGGACGAGTGTGCCATTTCTCGATGTCTTCCTTCACGACATCGGTAATATGACTAATCGTTGTTGGTGAGTAGGCATTTCCTAAAATTCGTTCAATAAACTTACCAATTTCCCGCGTACTCATGCCACTTTGATACATTTTGATGACGGCTTCCTTGAGCCAGCCAGTATGACGTTGGTAAGGGGCAAACAGCTGCGTTTGAAATTCCCCATTTCGATCTCTTGGGACCAAAAGACCTTCAATCCGGCCATATTGCGTATCTAGATTTCGTTGATAATAACCGTTTCTCATATTCGACGTTCCAGCCTGTTCAATTTCGAGGAAACTTTTCATTTCTTCTCGCATGATCAGTTCTAATTTTTCCTTTACAAACTGACGAATAACACTTTCCAGTTGATTTGCCCAGTCTACATTCGGTATACTTTTAGACATAGGTAGGGTTCTCCTTTCTCTGGAATGTGTTTTTGTCCAAATCAGAGAATACCCTACCTTTTTTCTTTTGGTCTAGCAAAATGCTTTACACAAAATTTTATACATCATCTTTGGTTAAAAAATCTGACATTATTTTTTATTATTAAAGCAAATTATCCCTCTGAAGAAAAGAAATAGCAAAGGTTTTCCTGTATAACTAGCACCTAGTTTTACAAAGAAAGCTAAAAAACATGAAGAATTCGAAAACCCAATGTATAAATTGCACTTTAACACAAAAGAAAAAACCCTGATTTTTATAACAACATATAAATTAGTACCTGTTAAACATTTTTCGTTTAAGGTGGCGTGTTAGAATCCTCGTTGTCTCTTATATAAGATTTCCAGTATAATATCATGAGTAAAATAGAGGTATAACAGGTGTAAAATTAATGTATTCACCAAAAGGCAGGGTCAATCCCTGCTTTAAATTCGCTTCACGCGACCATTGAATTTTCTTTCCAGTAGCCTTTAGACATGTCCGCAATCGCTACACCTGTGCTTGTTTGCGTTCCGATAAATTTTCCATCACCGACATAAATGCCGACATGTCCATCTTTTTTATAAGTGTCAAAGAACACAAGATCACCCGTCTTCATTTTACTAGGCGGAACCGGAATTATCCGGATTTCCGCAAAATATACTTTTACAATTTTTGCAAAAAACTTAAAACTATTTATTATTGAATCAGAGAAAGATCTAAATCTGATCCTTTCCTTTTAACTCAGATAAATATTTTTCTACAGCTTCCTCAATAAGCAAATAAACATTCTTCTCCTGTAAGATCGACTGCATTTTCAGTTCTTTATGTAAATCCGTGCGTAAGTCAAAAGATACCCGTTTTCTTTCCACCTTTCTTTCTTCCTTTCTTCTTTGGTTGTTTTCTTCGTTCGTATCAACGTTACTTTCTTCCCCAACTACTTCTGTTAATATATGGGTAGGAGTTATTTGTTTCTGTTGGCGTTTCATGTTTTTAATGTCATTCACCTTTGACACGTTTCATCAACTCCTTATAGAAATTCTCATATTGTTCTAATGCCTGTTTTAGCTCTGCATTTTGGTAGAATCCATATAGAGATAGTCTACCTATCGGTGCTTTTCGTGTGATAATGGTTTTGAATACTTCATCCGGATAATCTTCCTCAATCATTTCATTAAAAGCCTTTGCATCACTGCGTCTGACATCATTCATCGTCCGTAAAATACCGATTACCTTTGTTCCCCGCTTTCCAAAATCTCTTGCACCATTTACAGAGTCCATGAAATTAGGAATAGCAGAGTAACACCAGTTGGAGCATTCAAATAAAACAACGACATATTCACTGGCACATAATGCATTCGTTGTCTGTTCACTTAATGATGGTGGAGTATCGATGACAATGAAATCATATTCCCCTCTTACTTGATCCAATACATGATCTAAAATTAAGCTAGGATTTCCACGAAACGGAACGGTTTCCCCTCGATATGTTTTTCCTGTATAAATCCAACGAGGAAAGGTTGCTAAAAAGTTATTGGCAGGAAGTAAGTCTAAATTTTCCCCAATCGGCACAATGTATTCTTTTACATCACCCTGCTGCATCGCTTCCAATACAGACTTCCCTATAAATTCATTTGAAGGTTTTTTAGATAATAACTCTGTCAGGTTTCCTTGTGAGTCCATATCTATTGCAAGTACCTTGTATCCGTCTTGATTTAACAAATACGATAAAATCCCTGTTGTTGTGGATTTGCCACATCCACCTTTTTGAATCCCCATTGTAATAGTGATTGCCATCCTTTACATCCTCCCTCTATAAATGTTGATATATCAACGGTTGTAGCCGTTTCAGGGGTGTCAAAAAAATATTTTTCGACAAAGTTTCTAACATTATTTCTTAAATATGTGTATATCTTACATTGACTGGGTACGCTTCGCGGCCACTACTGGTTAAATTTGGTTGTAGTGGGGGAAGCGTATGGGATGCACCGTGGATCTCTGCATCGCTGATGATGACGAACCCTCCCATGTCTCTTGGCATCCTTGTGCCTACATTCCTTCGTTCGGTCTAGTCATCAGGCAGAGGCCGGCTAAGCTCCTTTAGGGACTCAAGGTCGAATGGATGATATCGCGCCAGCTTCTCCGTGTCATCCTTGTTGTCTAGAGAATCGAGACTATAGGCATCAAGCAGCCGTTTCGAGGCCAAAGATGTCCTGCATCATTCGCTTCGCATCGAACGCTTGGTGCTTCGTACATACAGCGTGCAATACCTTCAATAATTTTCCGCATAACACCACAATCGATTGCTTCTTCCGCAACGGATTATCAGGACGTGTCGTGTAATAGTCGTGCAGCTGCCGAAACGCTTCGTTGTGGCGGATCATCGGCATCATCACCCGGAACAGAAGGGCGCGCAACCGCCTTCTTCCACGCTTGGAGATCCGTTTTTGCCCTTTGTGTTGGCCGGAGGAATGTTCCCGCAGCGTCAGGCCCGCTAATTTGATAAGCTGCCGCGGATCCTGATAATGGGAGAAACTCCCGATCTCTGATAACAGTTCTACGATGGTCGCATCGCCTAAGCCCGGAACGGTCTTCAACCATTCGTACTCGACCGATGTCTGTACGAGTTCGATCAGCTGCTCTGTCAGTGCCTCGATTTCTTCTTCCAGTTGGCGGTATCGGCGGACAAGCGTGGCAATTTCGATACGGGCCATCTGTTGTCCTTCCGTTACGCCAATGGAGTGTTGGGCCAATTCCATCAACTTCTTCGCTTTCGGTTTTTGTGGCGATTGTAATCCCTCACTTTTCCGGTAAAGGGCCAGCACCTCTTCTAGTTCTTTTCCTGCCAGATCACTCGGAAATGGCGTATATTCCAGCACCGCGAGCGCCATTTTCCCAAATGACAGGAAGACTTGGGAAAACTCCGGAAAATATCGATCAAGCCAGCGAATCATTTGATTTCGAATCGCTCCCTGTTCTTCCACCAATTTGGAGCGAAATGTCGCTCCCACGCGCAGCTCCGCCTCCATCCCTTTCAGAATACGCGGATAGCTGAATCGGCCGTCTTTCACTAACCGGGCAATGACGAGCGCGTCTTTCGCATCATGCTTGGTTGGAAGATTGTCGTCCAGCTCTTTGGAGCGCTTCACGTGCATCGGGTTTGTCATGACGAGAGGAATGCCCTTCTCGTCAAGAAAGTAAGCGAGATTGAGCCAATAATGTCCCGTTGGCTCGATGCCAACGATCACCTCGGTTTTTCCAAATTCCTTCATGGCTTCCACGATGCACTGGTACAACCATTCCAATCCTTCTCTAGATTGCGGAACGGGAAACGGCTTTTTTAACACCCTCCCTCGCTCATCCACAAAGCAGGCATAATGTTTTTTCTTTGCAATATCCATCCCAACAACCAGCGTTTGATCGGTGACTTGATTAATCTTCTTGTTTGAGATAGAATTCATGTATAGTCCTCCTTGGTATCCAAATTAGGGGTCAATTCGGTTGATTGACACCCCCGAATCATACCAAGAGGGCTTTTTTTATTCAAGTCCCCGAAAAAACTTCTAACAGGAATGCTCCTTTCTTCCAAGGTTCTTTTCTTTTTTTCTTGTTTCTTTTGTTCGTTCTTATCATCACTATTTAATTGAATTCGACAAGATCAGTAAAACACCTTTTTAAACCAAAACAATAAAGGAAGCAAAAAGCTCCCCTTCTTACTCTAAAAACATTACAGAGTAATATACATGTAATGCAATGAAACAATTAATCGCCTATCGGCGAAGCCGAAACAGAAAGTGAACCACCTTCGGAACTTCACTTTCCGTTTCGGTTAAAATGGAATTCACGTATCGGAAATTAAAAAGGATGAAATCATAACAATTTATCATTTTTCCGCATAAGTACTTTCATGACAAAAGGTTAATCTTCCGAACGTTGACATGATGGAATCAAGTTTTGAATCATTTTTCTTTATGATAAGTGATCCCTTTACATCTTCCTTCTTCCAACGTTCTTTTCTTCTTTTCTTGGTTCTTTTGTTCATTCTTAACATCACTAATTAAATGAATTCGACATGATAAGTAAAACACCTTTTTAAACCAAAACCATAAAGGGAGCATAAAGCTTCCCTTCTTACTGTTGTGCAAATTCTTCACACCCGAACACTTATTTTTTTATATAGGGGCGTTTTAGGATCTGGTACGAAAATAACGTAAGTATGTCCAAGTTTGCAGATTTTTTGCACCAGAACTTTATATCCGATATATATAAACTCATTAAAAAAGGTAAACGTAAGATATATTCCTAAGCTTCTGCCCAGCACGCTAACAAACTTTGTTAGAATTTCGGCAACACCTCCACGGCATCGGCAAGATCACTGTATCTTTCTTTCAAATACCGTGATGTCGTGACGATATTGCTGTGACCAGCACCCAATGATTCACCATCTCTTAGATCAAAGCAGATTTTAGTCTATGTATACCTTCTTCTATTTCCTCTATTGCTAGATTACCATAGCCTAAAATTATTTTATTTTGATGTATTCCTTTATGAATCGTATGAAGTTCTACTGGGTAAATTTTAACTTTATGTTCTACCATTATTTCCTGTACCTTTTCATTTGAGAACTCTATATTTTGAAATTCAACAATCAAATGCAGACCTGTTGAATCACCTGAAATTTTAACCTTAGTACCAAACTGTTCTACTAAACATTTTTTTAAATGATCACGACGTGTTTTATATATTTTTTTCATTTTTCTAATATGGCGTTCCAGATGTCTTTCATCTATGAAACGCGCAAGGGTGAGTTGTTCTAATGAAGGGGTGTGAAGATCCGTGAACCATTTTAAATCTTTACAACGTTTTGTTAAAGAATGAGGGAGAACTAAATACCCCAACCTTAGGGCAGGTGATAAGATCTTGCTGAAAGTTCCAATATAAATCACCCTGTTTGGATCAAGCCCCTGAAGTGAATTAATTGGCGCTCCTTGATAACGAAATTCACTGTCATAATCGTCTTCTACAATAAAACAATCAACTTTTCTGGCAAATTGGATTAACTGAATTCGACGCTGAATAGGCAACGTTCCCCCAAGCGGAAACTGATGAGATGGAGTAACAAAAATAAATCTTGGTTTTTTATTTGGGGGGATTAAATCCGTTTTCATACCGTGTTCATCTACAGGTATAGGGTGGAGCATTGCCCCAGTAGAAGAAAAAATGGTTTGAATTTCGTGTGTAATAGGATCTTCAATCATTACTTCATCCCCTGGTGAAAGAAGTAGTTTTGCTATAAGGGATAAGGCTTGTGTTGCTCCAGATGTAATAACTAGCTGATCAGGATAACAATGTACCCCCCTTGTTCTCTTTAGATACCGAGACAGGATATGACGCAGTTCAATTCTACCTTCAGGGTATCCATAGCCAAATACGGAATGTGGAGTTTCTATACACACTCGTTTAGCGATTTGTCCCCAATTATGCCTTGGAAACATGTCTAAAGCGGGGATACCGGAACGAAAATCTATAAAATCATTTCTTTCATCTTTCAAGTGCTGAATTTCAAAAAAAGATAAATAATCCGTTCTCTCTTGTTGACTTAAGTAGGCTCCTTCCGCAACATATGTTCCGGAACCTTGCCTTGCTTCAATGTATCCTTCTGCTAGCAATTGTTCATAAACTTCTACAACCACATTCCGTGATATGCCTAAATTGGAGGCTAGTTCACGGGTAGGTGGAAGACGCTCTCCAGCTACAAGTTCTCCTTTCAATATTTGTGTGCGAATTTGTTCATAAACTTGTCGTGTTAAAGGTATGTCTAATGTTCGATCAATCGTGATCCAGAGCATGCTTATTCCCCTTTTGTTTAAATTGGTACTATAAAAATCAATAATAATTGGTCCTTATCACTACCATTTTATCATGCTAAATTATTTAAAAAAGATAATATACATAAATTGGGGTACAAGATAAATAATCCTAATCGTTACGGGGGCGGGGGCAAAATGATCGTTGAAACCCAAGCAAAGGAGCAAAATCATCCCTTATTAAATTGGAATCAACACTTTTTATCATCCCTGGTATTTTTAGAACAACTTGAAATTGCTACTCTAGGCCCTTCTGGAACAAGTAGTGAGGCATCAGCTCAATACTTGCTTTCATCCTTAAAAAACAGTCATGGAAAGTATTCACTTTTTCCTACTTATGAAGAAGCTTATGAAAACTTAGTTTCAGGGACATCTAATATTCTTCTTGTAGCTAATGCCTACAAGGGAATAGATAAGTTTTACATGTCAAAAGATATCCAATTTTTATTTCCATTTGTCTTTGAAACACCTTTATACGGAGTTGCAAAAAGACCTTGTGAAGAATTGAATAGGAACCGTTCATTGGTTATTGCTACTCATCATGCTCCTTCTTGTCTTCTTCCTTGGTTCTTAGCCGATTTCGACATGAAATATGAGGTGTTATTTGTCAATTCAACAAGCGAAGCTGCTATCAAATTACAGAAAGGTGAAGTGGACCTTTGTTTAACAACTGTCAATGCAGCCCAAAAATATAACGTAGAATTCATTTCGCCGACCTGTACCATTTTAATGTTATGGTCCGTTTTTGGTAAAAAGTCAACAATCGTATCGTTCAAACTTTAACAATGGAGGAAAAAATCATGGAAATGAAATGTGTAATGGTTATTGATGCAGATTTACCTACAGGATTAATCTCAAATACTGCTGCGGTATTAGCCCTGACTTTGGGAAAGGAAATTGAGGGAATTATTGGTCCAACGGTAAAGGATGGAAGCGGTCATCCTCATGTAGGGATAACTACTACACCTATTCCTATTTTAAAAGGTGATTCCCTAAAAATTAAAGAGTTAAGGAACAAGTTATACGCAGAGGAATTTTCTGATTTATTTGTTGTAGATTTCACCAATGCGGCACAGACAACAAAAAGTTATGAGGAATATATCGAAAAAATTTCGACCTTATCAACAAACGATCTTGAGTATTTAGGATTGGCTTTATATGGAGACAAGAAAAAAGTGAATAAACTAACCGGAAGTATGGGGCTTCTCAGATAATAGGGGGAATCCAAGATGGGGAATCAAGTGAAAAATCAGTTAGACAATATGATTGTGATTCCAGGGGGGACTTTTCTTCGTGGCAGCAATGAATCGCCGGATGAACAACCAGTTAAATCCGTAACATTACACCCTTTTGCCATTGATAAAACACCAGTAACAAATAAACAATTTCGAGTATTTGTAGAAGCAGGCGGATATGAAAACCCTGTTTTCTGGCTTCCGAAAGGATGGGAGTATATCAAAACTAACAACATTAAATATCCAAATTATTGGTACGATGATCATTTTAATCAAGACGACCATCCTGTCACAGGAGTCAGTTGGTGGGAGGCAATGGCCTTTGCTACGTTTGTAGGCAAGACCTTACCGACCGAAGCGCAATGGGAGTACGCATGCAAAGGAACGGATCAACGAAAATATCCGTGGGGAAATGAAGAACCAACTTCTGATCATGCAAACTTTGCTGTTGACTGCGATCCCGAAGAATTGAACCGTAGCTCAACCTCTGTTTATGCTTTTCCAAAGAATAAGTCCTTTTTCGGATGTTTAGATATGGCGGGGAATTTTGCAGAATGGTGTTTGGATAATGTTTCTCTTAATTACGAATGGGATGAAACCGGAGTAAATCCATTATATCTTACGCAAGAAGAAGATTATCACATAGTTAGAGGTGGATGCGGACTACATAATGAAGATTTCATGAGATGTACAGCAAGAGATTACTATCCCGTTTCAGTCAGGGATAATCTAATTAGTTTTCGTTGTGTTATCAATCTTATTTAAGGAGAGAGGACTATGAATCCAATAGTTAAAACTCCAAATTTAGATCGAAAGCCATCTTCACTTCGTTATTATCAGGAAGGGCCACCAAAATCGGTTGATTTAAATACCTGGCGTCTATCAGTTACTGGATTAGTAGACAAAAAATTGAGTTTTACCTATCAAGATTTATTAGAGATGCCACAAATAGAAGAAAGCAGAAGAATGGTTTGTGTCTGTAATTGGAGTATTCGTCGGACGTGGAAAGGTGTTTTATTATCGAACATTATAGAAATGGCTGGAGTATCCCATCCTGAGAAGTATTATTTAAAGCAAACAAGTATAGGAACTAAGGAAAAAGGAGTTTATGAATCTACGATTCCTTTGGGTGATGCTCTTTCCAGACGGGCATTGATTGTTCACTCAGTTGATGGGGAACCTTTACCCATGGAACAAGGGTATCCTGTTCGATTATTTGATTTCGGTTTATACGGCTACAAAAACGTCAAAGGGTTGGCTCAATTAGAAGTGAGCGAAGAATATCAAATTGGGGAATGGGAACGCCGTGCAGGATATGACATAAATGGGATTGTCCGTCCTAAAAAGTACTGGATCGTTGATTTGAAAAAATGGCGTTTTGTAGAAAAGCCAGGTGAAGTCACGGAATTTTAGCTCAATTGATGAAAGGGGAATTTCATGAACTTAAAAAGAGATTTAGGATGGAAAGAAGCTACCTCTCTTGGCACTGGCGCTATGGTCGGTGCGGGTATTTTTATTCTTAGTGGTGTAGCAGCTGGTAAAGCAGGGCCGGCTGTGATGCTTGCTTTTGTAATCGCAGCAATCTTAGAAATTTTACTAGGACTATGTTACGCAGAATTAGCATCGAGATACCCTAGAGCAGGTGGTGCTTATGAATATGTGAGGCAAACAATGGGTTCATTTGTTGGGACGTTAATTGGATGGTCATATTGGGGAGCATGGCTTGCAGCAAGCAGTTTCGTTTCACAAGGGTTTGGTAACTACCTTAACTCCTTAACGGGTGCTCCTCCGTTGCTAAGTGCAGTGGTACTCCTTCTGGTTTTAGGATTTCTAAATATTTTGGGTATCAAGTTCAGCGGCGTTGTTCAAGTAGGAATTGTAGTTGTTGAAATCATCGTACTCCTTTTATTTTTTGCTCTAGGTTTTAGTCATGTGGATTATTCGCTATATACACCTTTTGCTCCTAACGGCTTTGAAGGAATTCTTGCCGCAGCATTAGTTGGTTTTCTTTCGATGGTTGGATGGGATGTGATTGTGGATGCAGGAGAAGAAATGAAAAATCCGAGTAAAACCATTCCAAAGGCTATTTTTTCATCCATTATCATCGTACTTTTTCTATACTGTGGTCTTTTATTCGTTTCGACAGGAGTCGTCCCTTGGCAGGAACTTGGATCATCAAAAGTACCGGTCGCTTTCGCAAGTCAGCAATTTTTAGGAGACTTCGGGCCGACCTTAGTTAGCATTGTGATTGTTATTGCTTTACCAGCCACAGCTAATGCTTTTATTATCTCGATTTCGAGAACTGCCTTTGCCATGGGCCGCAATGGATTTTTGCCGAAAAAAATTGGCTTTATACATCCTCGCTTCCAAACTCCGGTTTACGCTATATTACTAGGAGTTAGTATTCAAATTCTTTTTACATTGGTAAGTTCAATTAATATTGCAGTTAATGCAACAGGTTTTTTATATTTAATCACTTTTATTTTTACGATGATTGCCTTTTTTATCTCGAGAAGAAAAGCGACTCTTGAAAAAAAATCAACGCAGTTTTTAACTCCTTTTTATCCCTTTCTTCCAGCTTTAGCCTTAATCATCAGCCTTTGTTTACTAATTCCAGTTGGAGGGTCTGGCTTTTTTTCAGGATTGATATGGCTATCAATGGGGTTTTGTATCTATTTAATTCGTACTAAATCGATCAAAGCTACTGACAAAGTAAGAAGAAAAGAAAATGAGATCAAGATATCCTCCAATGAAGTGATCGACAGTGTTGTTGAGTGATTCTACCTTCGTGAGAAAGTGTAAATATAAAACCAAAAAAAACATTTTCAGGGAATCAAAATCTAAAAAATGAAACATTAATAGTCATAAAACCTTTTGTTGATTATGGATTAAAAGAAGCAGCTCTTACGTCATATGAACATGCATTAATCTATTTGAGGGAGAAGGCTTTGCACAAGTGATCGAAGAGCACGACCAGAGATTGCGCACGCGTTTCCCGACCGATGGTTGCAGCCAACTTCTCCATTTGATACAAGCGCCCCATTGGTGAAGCTGCCGGGGCGCTTGTCATGCTTTTGCGGAAACCGTTTATTTCACGGAAACAGGAAGCTTTTTCAATCCATAAATCGCTGTGCTGTTGCCGATTGGAACAGGGCGGCGATCCGATTGCCAAGAAAGGCGATCCACTCTTTGCAGGAGACTGGTTAAAGCGATGTTAGCTTCCAAACGCGCCAGGGGGGCACCTAGGCAAAAGTGGATGCCTTGCCCAAACGCAAGGTGGTGGTTGGGCTTGCGATGAATGTCAAACACATGGGCGTTTTCGAATTGGTTTTCGTCACGATTGGCGGAACCAATCCAAGCCATTACGATTTCGCCTTTTTTCAACTTGTTGTTCCCTAATTCCGTGTCTTGTTTCACTCTGCGGATGATGACTTGGGCGGGTGAACGGTAACGTAGCGTCTCCTCGACCAGTTGGGAAACCAGGGCCGGATCATGTTTGACCTGTTCAAACACCAGCTTATGCTCGATGAGGCTGTATACCGCATTGGAAATTAAATTGGTTGTAGTCTCATTTCCCGCCACAAGCAATAAGTTGCAAAAGGCAATTAGTTCTTGGCTGGACAGTTTCGCTTCCTCTTCCTTCGCTTTGATGAGGATCGAGATGAGGTCATTTCCTGGATGTGCCCGTTTTTCTTCAATGATTTGCTCAAAAAAAGGCGCTTAATTCCGCTTCGGTTCTGTTGCGGATCTCTTTGAATTTGGCCAAGTGTTCGGGGTGATCGTTCTCGGGGGGAACTGACCAGCGTATCCGACCAGTCTTTGAACCGTTTCATTTCGGACGATGGAACACCCAACATCTCGGCAATGACAATCACGGGCAAAGGATAAGAGAAATCATTTACAATATCAAATTCCGATTGCCCTTGGACCGAATTGAGCAGTTCCACTGCAATCTCATGAATACGGGGTTCCCACTCTCTCATTACTTTGGGAGTAAAGGAGCGACTTACTATGGAGCGGATATCGGTGTGCTTGGGCGGGTCCATGGCAATGATGCTTTGTGAAAGTAAACTCTGCCCTCTTCGCGGAATGACATTTGAGAAAAATTCCTTATCCTCCAATACCCTTTTGACATCTTTATAGAGGAAAACATTCCACATGCCTGCCTTGTCATTGTAATAAACGGGGGTTTGTTTCCTCATTTCTTCATACCACAGGAAAGGATCATAGGGGTCTATTTTCCCACGCAAATAACTGCTGGGGATCAGTCTGACATCCATCGTTCGATTTTCCATGAGTTTCCCTCCAAAGTGAGATCAATTTGAAAAGATAAGACTCTTTTATTGTGCGACATGGGTATTAACGGCTTCCCTCTGCGCCCTCGAGAGAAAAGGGACATCTCTTTTGGAATAGGCAGGTCTCCGTGTTCATCATGCCCAATGAATTACTCTACTACTGCCCTCGCGAAGCGCACATGTTTACTCGCATAATAGCCGTCCGTTCGACTCTGAAAATAGCGTTCTTGAATATCGGATGGGCTTAAGTTCTCATGAAGACGGAGCCCTAAACTTTCCAGTTCAAAAGCCAGTGTTGACGGGTCAAAGGTCGTTTTAATCGGCTCTCCTATCTTTCGTAAATTCTCCTGTATCTTTTTCATATATGGAGTAGCTTCTTCTGGTACAAAGTAATCGAAAATAACCGCACTGCCCACGGGGGCAATATCGGTAATGGAACGCAGCGTTGCGAACACTTCGTTTTGAGTTAAGTACATTGTGACACCTAGCCAACTAAAAAAACTTTTAGTCTGCAAGTCATACGAAGTTCCCTTGAGTGCATCAGCCAAACTCTCCTTTGTGAAATCTACAGGTACAAAATGAAGATTTGATGGGATTTCCCATTCTAATTCAGCCAGTCGATTAAGTTTGAAGGCTTGTGTGGCCGGGTGGTCAACTTCAAATACCTGAACCTGACTTAGGAGATCTGGACGACGAAAAGCAAAAGTATCCAACCCAGCTCCGAGTATCACATACTGCTCCACCCCTTGTTTTACAGCCTGATCAAGGTTATCTTCCGTATATCTTGAACGGCTAAGGACATTAGGTAACCCCATGGCTTGCAATAAAGACGGCAAGGTATTTGTCGCCTGGTCGGAGCATGCCAAGATACTTTCAGGAACATTAATCTGGAGAGCCCTAGAAAATCCTTGTTCAATGAGTGCACGTCTTTCCTCTGGAATCAAACGATAGGCTAGAAAGTCATCAAAAATTTTTGGGGTATCATTCATGGCATGGTAGGCACGTAAGTAGGCGGTCATTATTGCGGTAAGACTGACTTGGTTTTTTTCATTTGAATATCCTCCTTTTTAGATGCATCAACGGACTCGATGGCATTGCTTTTTCAATAAGTTGAAAATCCTCAAGCGATTGCAAATATCTCTGTGTGGTGGATATATCAGAATGACCCAACAACTTAGAAAGTGTATAAATGTCTATCCCATTTAAAATACATTGAACTGCAAAAAAATGTCTAAATGTATGCGGACTTACTCTTTTATCTTTAATTCCTGCACGTCTAGCAGCTTCTTTAATGATGTTGTCTAAGCCAACATGCGAAATTAAATCGCCTTTGTATGACAAAAAGTAGTAGTTTGGATTAAAATATTTATCCCTGAAATATTCCTTTTTGATCCGCTCATATTTTATAAGAATTTTCTTTAACGCAGGGCTGATAAATATATAACGTTCTTTGTTACCTTTTCCATTGACGAGAATTGTGGTTTCTTTTACATTCTTTGTTTCTAATTGTCTTAATTCCATTGCACGCAGTCCACAGTCGGCAAGCATAGCAATAATTGCCTTGTTGCGTGCTTCAAAATAACTCTTATAAGTAAAAGAATTAATCATTTTATCAACTTCTTCTGCTGTGAAGCCCTTTAATACCTTTTTTGGCAGTTTAGGAGTTTCCACTTTTTTTGCTATATTTTCTTTTAAATACTCCTCTTCTTTACACCAAGAAAAGAATGCCCGGATTATCTTAAACATGGAAACAATGCTTTGTGGCTGTAACCCTGATTTTTGTTTTAATCTCACATATGCTTTTAAATCATACGTTGTAATACTTTCTAACTCTGTAATGCCACGTTTTTCCAATAAAAAATTTTTTAATTGTTTTAGTTCTTGACGTTTGTTTTTTATTGTCTTTTCTGTGAACCCTTTAGCTAAACAATAATAGTCATATTCCGATAAAACATCTTCTAACAACACAAAAAAACCACCCTTTCTGCTTAAGTTTTCACAGAAAAAAGTGGTTTGTTTTTAAATATGAAAGATAAAGCAATTTTAAGCGAAAAATCGTGAAGAAAAATAAACCAAAATAAGGGCATTTTTTTGATTTTTTGCTTAAAAAATGAAGGATAAACCTGCTAAAAAACCAATCATATCAAGGTTTCTGACACATTTCATTATTTTAATTGATTTTGCATCGCTTTCATCATTTGATTGATTTTCTTCTGGGACGGTTTCATTCCCATTTGCATCATCATCATTTTCAACATTTGTTCGTTAATAGGTGGATTTTTCTTCAAATAATTCATCATATACTTTCGAGCGATAAAAAAGCCTAGCGCTACGCCGGCAAGTAATGCCAGAACAGCGATTAATATCGCCAGCCAAAGTTCCATCTTATTTCCTCCTTCATGTTGTCTATCATACAGTGTACTAAACCATATGACATTATACAATATTTCATTAGCAAATTTCCTCAACTTTAGACAAATTTTCTTTCTTTAATTGGACTCAGCCACCCGTATCGTTCATTTGTAAAATCCATGGCAAAAAAATAAGGATCAAATTTTCCCAATATATCAAAAAACAATAACTCACCGTCAAAGCTGCCGGTACAAATCATTTCAATATACCGTTCCTTTAAAACCATAGTAGCTTGTCCTTTTTGATTTTCCATTTGGATGGCGTGAATCGATGATACCTTTTGATAATGGTTTCGGTGAGACAAGAATGACTGAAGCAGCAAATCTATTTCTGAAATGGGAATGGCTCTTGAAATATAATTGACTTGCCTTTCCAATTGTTCAAAAATAGGATGCGTTTTCCTTGTCCAAAAAAATTCTTGATATAACTGAAAAATTTTCGATTCCCTATGATAAAAATGCTCAGCAAATTCCTTTTTTATCAAATACAAATAAAAGTGCCTCATGCGCTCACCTCATTGTTACATTCCTTTTTTGCTATTATAAAGCAAGGAATGTAAAAGGTTTGTCTTATGGTGGCGGATAGAGGCACTAATTTTGGCGATTATTTCCGAACTAATTCTTTTACTTTTTCGACAACATTTTCAACAGTAAAACCGTACTCGCTTATAATTTTTTCCCCAGGTGCAGATGCTCCAAACTTGTCGATAGCTAAGATTTCACCTTCAGATCCGACATAGCGCTCCCAGCCAAGCGAAGATGCCATTTCGATCGCAAGACGCTTCGTTACGCTGCTAGGAAGAACTGATTCTTTATAATCTTTTGATTGCTTTTCAAAACGGTCCCATGACGGCATGCTGACGACTTGCACATCAATTCCATCAGATGCAAGAATTTGTTGAGCTTTAATAGCTAATGCTACTTCTGAACCTGATGCAAGTAGAAGAGCATCCGGTTGATCCGATTTCGCCGGTGAAATGACATAAGCGCCTTTTGCAACACCTTCTTCAGCATTTTCTTTCGTACCTTTAATAGTTTCTAAATTTTGGCGCGTTAATACTAATGCAGTCGGTGTTGATTTAGATTCCAGCGCAGCCTTCCACGCAGCTCTTGTTTCATTTCCATCAGCTGGACGAATGACAGAAAGATTCGGCATTGCTCTCAAAGAAGCTAATTGTTCAATCGGCTCATGTGTTGGTCCGTCTTCTCCAACCGCTATGCTGTCATGAGTGAACACGTAAGTTACAGGGAGATTCATTAATGCTGCTAAACGAATCGCTGGCCGCAAATAGTCAGAGAAAACAAAGAACGTTCCGCCAAAAACACGTAAACCTCCATGCAGAGCCATACCGTTCAATGCTGCTCCCATGGCAAACTCTCTGACACCAAACCAAATGTTTCGTCCGCTGTAATCTTCCGCAGAAAAGTCTCCTGAACCTTTTATTGTCGTTTTGTTTGATCCAGCTAAGTCTGCAGATCCCCCAAAGAAATAAGGAACTTTTTCAGCTATTGCATTTAATACTTCTCCAGAAGAAGAACGGGTTGCAACGCTTTTTCCTTCTTCATAAAAAGGTAAAGATTGATCCCAATTTTCTGGCAATTCACCATTGATTGCTGCCTTTAACTCTTTTGCAAGTTCAGGATATTCTTTCTCATACTTTTCAAACAAATTATTCCATTCAATTTCTTTCTGCTTTCCACGTTCTTTTACATTTTTCTCAAAATGCTCATAAACTTCTGCTGGAACATAGAAATCTTCTTCAAATGTCCATGCATAGGCTTCTTTTGTCAATTTTGCCTCTTCTGGACCTAACGGCGAACCATGAACGGAAGAAGTGCCTGCTTTATTCGGCGAACCATATCCGATTGTTGTTTTTACTTCAATTAATGTCGGTCGTTGTTCATCCAATTTGGCTTCTTCAATTGCTTTCGAAATCTCTTCAATGTTGTTGCCGTCCTCAACGCGCAGCACTTGCCAGCCCATAGATTTAAAGCGCTCTTCTACATTTTCTGAGAATGATTTATTTAAATCCCCATCTAGGGAAATATCATTCGAATCATAAAGAACAATTAATCGTCCAAGCTTCAAGTGACCAGCTAAGGAAGCTGCTTCAGAGGAAATCCCTTCCATTAAGTCACCGTCACCGCAAATGACGTATGTGTAATGATCAACAATATTGTATCCTTCTTTATTGTATGTAGCTGCTAAATGACGTTCTGCCATCGCCATTCCAACGGCCATTGCTATTCCTTGGCCTAATGGTCCAGTTGTTGCGTCAACGCCAGGTGTATGTCCGTATTCAGGATGTCCAGGTGTTTTGCTTCCCCATTGACGAAACGACTTAATATCATCCATGGAAAGATCATAACCCGATAAATGAAGCAAGCTGTAAAGCAGCATCGACCCATGTCCGGCAGATAAAACAAAGCGATCTCGATTAAACCAATTAGGGTTTTCAGGGTTAATGTTCATAAATTTCGTCCACAGCGCATAAGCCATTGGTGCGGCGCCCATTGGCATTCCAGGATGTCCGGAATTCGCCTTTTCAATCGCGTCAATGGATAATGTTCGAATCGTCATGATGGATAAATCTTGAATGGAATGAGTCACCATTATCATCCTCTCATCTGTATTTTCAGTTTATAATCTTATCTTTATTGTTGCAATAAGGCAACACCCATCCGTTAATGCAGCCTTTTATTTTTAAATTTTTTCAATTTTTCCGGTGTAACATCATTACCTTTCGGATCAATCACTGTAACATTTTTTAAGGTGTTTTGAAAATCCCGACGAAACGACTCTAAATATTCCTGCCTTAATTGCTGCTGCTCAAGCTTTTCCTCTTGCGTCAATCCTTCTGACTTAGACTTTTTAGATAGTTCATTAATACGGTTAAGTTTTTCTTTTGAAATCATAAGCTGAACCCCTTGTATATTTTTGCCGCGCTCTTTTATCATACTAAATGCGACCACTAATGACAACAATTATTGCTATGATTCTCCTTTTTCTGACAAAAATTGTTGATATCTGCGATGGACAGTAGCTTTTGAAACGTCATAGCCGAATCCTCTTAATGTTGCCGCTATTTCTGAAAATGTCAGGCCGTTTTTCCGCAATCGGTCAATCTCCTCGATCGGAACTTCTTTTCGCTCTCTTTTATAGGAAGAATTTCTATTCTTTAAATTTTTTTCAGGCCTGTACCCATTTTGTATAGCTCTCAACATTCCCCGCTTTATTTTCAAATTATGAATTTTTCGTTGATATTCTTCGACAATTCCTATGATTTCAAGCACCATCGTGTCTGATTCAGACAGTTCCATCTCCCCGCGATGGGCAGCGGTGAAAATTTTCACACCTTGTTTCAAAATGGAATGGACAATGGCGATTTTGGCATTCCCTCTGCCAATTCTTGTTTCATCCTGTATTAATACCGCTTCAATTTCTTTCTCCTCAATCAATTCCAGCAGTTGAAAAACCCCTTCACGATCAACATCATACCCGCTCGCTTTTTCTTCTATCACTTCAACAACTTCCATACCGTTTTCAGCTGCGAGCTTTAACAGCTCGTCCTTCTGTCTTTTCAAAGATGTTTCCTGCTCATCTTTTTCAGTGCTGACTCTTGCATAAACGACTGCTCTCATGTTAAATGCTCCTTGCGGTTATTCTTTGTTTGCCAAATATTCAGCATTGTAGTATTTATTTTTTTCAATCGGAATGACGATTGTTTCCCCCGGTTTTACAACAAGGCTTTGGAGATTGTTTCGCTCCTGAACCCATTTAACAAACTCTGAATGAGACATATTGTCATATTCTTTATATTCATCAGCGATTTTCCACAAACTGTCCCCTTCCTTCACTTGAACCTCCAAATAATGATCGAGCTCTTCCCTTTCTCCAGTATACGAAATCGCCAAAACTGCCGCCATGATGACAAGGAAAAAAGAAACGATGTAAGACCATGATAATTTATCCATTTAGAACCGCCCCCTGAAACAGAATATTTGTTCGGTTTTTTGTTTTTAAGTATAAAAGGGAACACATGTTTCTGTCAAGCAAATATTCGAACTTACGTTTGCTTTTTTGGAAAAATCATGCTATAATCGACACAAATTGATATGACTGAGGTGCTTGACATGTCAACAAAATTATCTAAGAGACAACAAGATATTTTGAACTTCATTAAGGAGGAAGTAAAAAAGAAAGGATACCCTCCCTCTGTAAGAGAAATCGGCGAAGCGGTCGGTCTTGCCTCCAGTTCAACTGTTCACGGGCATTTAGCAAAGCTTGAGAGCAAAGGACTGATTAGAAGAGACCCCACAAAGCCGAGAGCCATTGAAATTTTGGACGATGATGGCAGCCACCTTCTAACAAACAATGTGATCAACGTGCCGGTCATCGGAAAAGTGACGGCTGGTATTCCGATCACTGCCGTTGAAAACATCGAAGAATATTTTCCGCTTCCGAATCATATTGCATCAGGTGATGATCAACTTTTCATGCTTGAAGTAGTCGGAGAAAGCATGATCGAAGCAGGCATTCTGGACGGAGATTTAGTTATTGTCAGACAGCAGCAAACAGCCAATAACGGCGACATCGTTGTCGCGCTCACAGACGACAATGAAGCGACCGTAAAAAGGTTTTTCAAAGAAAAAGACTTTATACGGCTTCAGCCGGAAAACCCAACAATGGAACCGATTATTTTAAAAAATGTGACAATACTCGGAAAAGTGATCGGGCTATACCGTTCCATACACTGAATATTCGATGTCTCAAAACAGGTGAGGCATCCTTTTTCTTTTTATAAAATTTTCAAAATTCCCTCTCTTAGCGATGTTAAATTTTTAAAAATGTTTTCTAATCAATATGTATGCAGACAAGCTAGATTCAATGAAACAAATTTCAGGCGCCTTCTCCGCGCCTGCATGCAAAGCTATTATGCAACAATTCTCAACAGTCATTGTTTTTTGATTTATTTTGTTGTAGAATTTTTTATTGTAGATTTCGCTTCCTTAGTCAGTGCCGGGATGATTTACTGAATTGTTTGAATTCTTCTAACTGCTTAAATTTTAGGTATAGGAGAGGTGCTATGAATCAATTACTTATGAAACAAAGTGAACTGGAAAATGCAAAGCAATATGTCAATGAAGTATTTCAATCCGTGCAAGAAAAAAATCCGAATGAGCCTGAGTTTCTTCAAGCTGTAAAAGAAATATTTGACTCGCTTGTGCCTGTATTTGCTCAACATCCTACATATATAAAACACGGAATACTTGAAAGAATTGTTGAGCCGGAAAGATTGATCATTTTTCGCGTTCCATGGGTGGATGACGAAGGAAAAGTGCGTGTAAACCGCGGATTTAGAGTGCAATATAATAGTGCAATTGGGCCATATAAAGGAGGCTTGCGCTTTCACCCGACCGTCAACGCCAGCATTATTAAATTTTTAGGATTTGAACAAATCTTCAAAAATTCATTGACTGGGCAGCCGATCGGCGGAGGAAAAGGCGGATCTGATTTTGATCCGAAAGGTAAATCAGATGGGGAAATTATGAGATTTACACAAAGCTTTATGACAGAGCTTTACAAACATATTGGACCAGATATTGACGTTCCTGCCGGTGATATTGGAGTTGGCGCAAGAGAGATCGGATACTTGTTTGGCCAATATAAAAGAATACGCGGCGGATTTGAAGCTGGGGTGTTAACCGGAAAAGGCATTGGTTACGGCGGAAGCCTAGCGAGAACCGAAGCGACAGGGTATGGAACTGTTTATTTTGTTGAAGAAATGCTTAAAGACCATGGATTAAGCTTCAAAGGAAGCACAGTTGTTGTCTCTGGTTCTGGGAACGTTGCCATATATGCGATTGAAAAAGCAACACAATTAGGTGCAAAAGTTGTCGCATGCAGCGACTCTGATGGCTACATTTTTGATAAAAATGGAATTAATCTTGAAACGGTTAGAAGGTTAAAAGAAGTTGAAAGAAAAAGAATTAAAGAGTATGTAAATGAACATCCTCATGCAGAATATTATGAAGGCTGTTCCGGAATTTGGTCCATTCCGTGCGATATTGCCCTCCCATGCGCTACTCAAAATGAAATCGATAAAAAAGCAGCTGAACTCCTTGTTTCCAACGGACTCAAAGCTGTTGGAGAAGGCGCCAACATGCCGTCTACATTAGAAGCGATCGACGTGTTTTTATCAAACAATATTCTTTTTGGACCTGCAAAAGCTGCTAACGCAGGCGGAGTTGCTGTTTCAGCATTAGAAATGGCTCAAAACAGCGCAAGATTATCTTGGAGCTTTGAAGATGTCGACGCAAAATTACGTGATATCATGAAGAACATTTACCGAAATTGCGTCAACGCTGCAAATGAATACGGCTGCTCCGGAAATCTTGTCGTCGGCGCTAACATTGCAGGATTTAAAAAAGTCGCTGATGCAATGGTAGAACAAGGAGTCATTTAAAAGATAGAAAAATGGTCATTTCCATCATTTATTCTTTATAGTGAGTAAACATATATGATAATCGCTAAAGCTTTACCTAACCTGCTTTGGCGATTCATCATGCTCACTATAATACCCCATCTTAACTTGAGTGAATAGAAATTGACATCACACCGATCCAAATTCACTCTTCTTTATTTCCACGATTGGATCAAATTTTTCTCTATCAGTGTATCCCATTCAATGAGAGAATTGAAGTTTTATGTCAGATTATCTTACATATTTTTTTACGCTGATGCCTGGACTGATTGTCTCTTGCTTTTTAATTAAAAAAGACAGATTGCGCTGATGTTCGTTTTTCTGCTTCTTCTCTTCTTTACTCTCAATATTTTGTATCATTAAGTATAAAATTTATAGAAACAAAGTAACTGCTATTAAAATTGATTTTTCCAATTAAAACATTTTATTATTGATGTGGTTGCCCCTTTTATCCAGCGCCAACAACCTTCAGCACAAATACTTGTTCATCTAAAAAACACCGAATACGACCCGCCCTTCCTCCAAATGAAACGGCGGTATTTTCACTGACTGACTTTGGATAAGACGATTCGTTGACGATGTACTACCGACTTTACATGCATCACGTAAAAATGCTAAACTGAACGCAGACAAAATCGACATGCGCCCTAACCGAAAATACAGATCTTTTGCAACGCAAACATATTTCTGGAAGTCATTCGGGGGGGGAACAAAATGATTTATCATTTAGCAGGAAAACTTGCAATATTGATCATTAAAATTTTTAGTTTGCTAGAAGTCAAAGGCAAGCAGCATATTCCGGCAGACCATCGTTTTATTGTTACATGCTCTCATCGCAGCTGGGTAGATGTAGTCTTGCTCGCCGCAGCACTTTTTCCAATTCATGTCCATTATATGGCCAAAAAAGAATTGTTTCAGAACACGCTCATAGGTTGGTTTTTGAAAAAGATGCATGCTTTTCCAGTTAATCGTGAAAATCCTGGACCGAGCGCACTAAAAATTCCTTTGAAACTGTTAAAAGAAAATAAAGTTGTTGGAATTTTCCCGAGCGGCACAAGAACAGACGAGGAAGTTCCTTTAAAAAGAGGCGCGGTTACAATTGCGATGAAAGCCGGCGTTCCCATATTGCCTGCAACCTATCATGGTCCAAAAAGTTTAAAAGATTTTTTTGCCGGGAAAAAAGCTGTCGTTGCATTTGGCGAACCAATCTATTTAGAGAAAAATGCAAATCAAATTGATGATGCGCTTCAACAGCTTGAACATAAGCTGAAAGCTCTTGAAAAAAGCATAAACGACTAAACATTGACGTTTCTGATCAGCTTGTCATTTTTAGACAAACTGATCAGAAAGCTAAAGGCGAAGTAAAGTTCTGATATTTTCATTTATCGATCTAGTTCGATCCACTTATTTGTCTTCAAAGGCGGTTTGTACGCACGAAGTTTATCTATTAATATAGAGGGATTGTCTGCAAAAATCATAAACTGTTTATGCGTTTCAGGCATGAAGCCTCCCTCTACCGCATTCTCAATCATCTGTTTTACCGGCGTGTAATAGTCATCGATATTTAACAACGCCACAGGCTTTTCATGAATCCCAAGCTGCCCCCAGCTAACCGCTTCAAATATTTCCTCAAAAGTACCATAGCCTCCGGGAAGAGCAATGAACGCATCTGAAAGCTCTCCCATTTTTGCTTTCCGCTCATGCATATCATTGACTTCATAAAGCTGAGTGAGATGCTTGTGGACAACCTCTCCTTGAAATAAATTCGTCGGCATAACGCCCAATACGGTGCCTCCTAACTCTAATACGGTGTTTGCAATCACTCCCATCAGACCAATGCTGGAGCCTCCATATACGAGCTCAAGCCTGTTTTTTACCAATTCTTCTCCCAGTTTGATAGCTGCTTCTTTATACTTAGGATTTGTTCCCGGATTCGATCCTGCAAAAACACAAACACGTCTCATATTACCACTCCTGCTTCTTCTCTAAACGTTCTGACGAATGAGAAAGTCCTATTAAAAGCTGTGAATGGGATATTTCCATCACAGCTTTTTTACAAAATTATTGAAAAATCTGACTGATTTTCTCTATTTCTTCCTTTGTTAACTGGACATCTAACGTTTTTAAATTGTCAAGTACCTGTTCCGGCTTCTTCGCACCAGGGATGATCGCATCGATGGAATCGACCGTTAAATACCATGCTAGCACAACGTGAGCAATTTCAGCATTTTTCGCTTCTGCGATTGGACGCAATTGCTCGACTTTTTCGAGATTACGCGCAAATGCTTCCCCTTGAAACAAAGGATTTTGTGCACGTGAATCATTGAACTTCGCATCTTTCGAATATTTTCCGCTTAATAGACCTGAGGCAAGTGGAAAATATGGTATAAACGATATTCCATTTTCCGCTGTGTAAGGAAGCAAATCTTTTTCTGCTTGTCGTTTAAATAAGTTATATTCGGACTGAATTACATCGACATACCCATCTTTGTTCGCTTCCTTTAATTGTTCGAGCGAGAAGTTCGATACACCGATCGCACGAATTTTCCCTTCATCCTTAAGCTTCTTCAATTCACCGACAGCTTCATCCTTCGGTGTCGTTTCGTCCGGAAAATGAATGTAATATAAATCTATGTAATCCGTTTTTAAGCGTTTCAGGCTGCCCTCGACCGACTCGCGAAGGAAATCGGGAGAGTTATCAAGAACAACTTTTCCGTCTACAAATTTGTGAGCACCTTTAGTAGCAATGACTACTTCATCACGACGGCCAAACTCCTTGACGACTTCACCGATAATTTCTTCCGAACGCTCAGGACCGTAATAAAATGCCGTATCCAAAAAATTTATTCCATGATCCAAAGCTGTACGAACGATTTCTTTCCCAGTTTCATCGTCAAGGTTTGGAAAAATGTTGTGCCCGCCAACAGCATTTGTTCCAAGTCCGATTGGGTTCACATATATATCGGTCTTGCCTAATCTAGTCTTTTTTGTCACAATATTTCAACTCCTTTCATTTACATTATAACAAATTCTATCAGAAAAATCAGTTTTTTAACTAATAAGCTATTAAATATTATTATGGCTTTATAAATGAAATTATGAAAGGATTCTTTTATTCATTTTCAAGCAGCAGTTGCTCGACTGTTTATTGTTTGTTCCATTATGTTCAAATTCTTGAGGTTGTCTAAAGCATCATAAAAATATCTTAAGCAACTGCAGCCTGCTGCAATAACAAAATAAAGAGGGGGCTGTCTAATAAGTCGATTTTCCGGCTTATAGACGCTCCTTTAATGTTTTGGAAACGCTGATATATCAATGCTTATGATGTTTCGTTTTCAGTGGATTTTGACTTTCTGGACAACCTCTTTATTTTATGGACTTATCGGACAGACAATTTTTTTCAATCTTGTTTATATCCTTCAGAAGTCTTATGAAGGATTTTTCTTTTGCTCTCTTTCTTCATTAGGTTCTTCAAAAGTTTTATGACGGACATTCAGCACATACAATCGCTTCTTGTTGGACTTCATTGCCTCTATAAAGAACATTTATAAATTTTATTTCATTATTTTTGTCCTTCACAGTTGTATTTCTCAAAATCTTTCATTTTAGCAACTCGTCGGACAGCCCCACTGTTTGCTTGAAAGCAATTCCGTCCTTTACTTTCAATCTTTTTATTTAGAAGGATATTCTTTTTTTCGGCAATTATATCAATTAATTAAAACAGAATAAAGCATTACTGAAAAATTGCAAATTAGTGTCTGTCAAAACATTTATTTTGCGAATACTTATCTTGATTTCATAAAATCCACCGAACGCTCACGATTTTTTATTGTAAATCTTGTGGAATTCGGCAGCTCTGTTAATATATTTGATGCACAAGGTTCAAAGTTGATAAACATTTTTTCAAATATAAGAACTCCCGCACTTTGACGAAACTTTTTGGCATTACGGATCATTTTTGATCCGCTTTGCGTGGAATTAAGCAGCTCTTTTGATATATGATGTACGAGCCTTGAGAATTACAAACATTTACAAATGAAAGAGCACGCCCAATTTCCTTCCGCATTTTGTTATAAACATTTTGGAATGACGGCCAATTGATTGCTGGCAACATTTTGATCCAATTTACTTGCTTTTATTGGTATCTTTCACAGCTTATTTTTGATAAAGCTGCCGGTACCAATTGGATGCTGCCTGAACTTCTGATAAAGTCAGCTCATGTCCTCCATTTTCCCAATGCAAGTGCACATTTGCGTTGTTATTTTCTAAAAATGTTTTAAGCTCTATTGATTCTTCAGGAGAGCAAATTTGATCACGCTTTCCAGCTGCAATAAAAACGTTTTTTCCTGATAGATCCGGCAGATCCATCCCTCTTCTCGGCACCATCGGATGATGCAAGATGGCTCCATTTAGCGCATCCCGAAAATGGAATAAAAGGCTGGCTGCTATATTTGCTCCGTTGGAATAACCGATTGCGATTACAGAATTTCGATCAAATCGATATGTTTGCGCTGCTTCATCTAAAAACGAGTTTAATTCCTTTGTACGGAAAACAAGATCTTCTTCATCAAAAACTCCTTCGGCAAGTCTTTTAAAAAAACGCGGCATTCCATTTTCCATTACATTTCCGCGCACAGCTAAAATCGATGCTTCTGGATCAATAATTTCTGCAATGGGAAGAAGATCAAACTCATTTCCGCCGGTTCCATGCAGCAATAGGAGTGTCGGTTTTGCCGGATTGCTTCCTTTTTGAAAAATATGTTTCATCGTTTTTTCTCCTTCTCAGCGTTTATTAAGCATTACTTTTCTTATTCGTCAAGGTTACGGACTTCCACTGGCATCAACTTATTTTCCAACCGTTCCCGATACTTTTCGTAACGCTCCGGAAGCTTTAATTCTTTTCCAAGTGCATCTAAAGATTCATCAATTGCAAAACCCGGAGGATCTGTTGCAATTTCGAACAAAATTTCACCATGCTCTCTGAAATAAATAGAATGAAAATACTTTCGATTCTGAACTGGCGTTACCCTGTATCCATTTGATTCTAAAGATGTTTTCCATTCTAATTGATCGTTGTCGTCTTTTGCCCGAAGCGCGATATGATGGACTGTTCCAACCCCCATGATGCCGCGTCCGGAAGAAGTAAATTTTACATCAACGACATTGCCGATTTCACTTGGAGACTGAAAACGAATAAAATCTCCTTCCCTTCCAATTCGTTGAAGTCCAAAAATATTCTCCAACAACTCTGACGTTTTTTCAGGAAATGATGAATATAATACGGCGCCGCCAAATCCTTTAATGGCAACATCAGAGGTGACATGGCCAAATTCCCATTGATTTAATTCTCCTTCTTTTCGTTCCACTAGCTCAATGTTCAAACCGTGCGGGTCTTGAAATACAAGCAGTGACTCACCAAACCGTTCTGTCATTGTAAACGGAATTCTAAATTTATCTAGTCTTTCTTGCCAAAAGCTCATGGAACCTTCTGGTATCACATAAGAAGTTACACCCACCTGACCATTGCCGATTTTTCCTTGATACGCATCAGGCCAAGGAAAGAAAGTAATCAGTGTCCCTGGCTTTCCTTCTTTATCCCCGAAATAAAAATGGTACGTGCCGGGATCATCGAAATTCACAGTTTTTTTAACTAACCTCAGCCCTAAAACTCCAGCATAAAAATCAATATTTTCCTGCGGATGGCCGACAATAGCAGTAATATGATGAATTCCAGCTGTTTTCTTTTTCATCTTTGATTCTCCTTTATTATTTTCTTTACGCGATTCGTTTTTGTAAATCAATCATTTTAACGGGTCATTATTTCGAATTAAAATATCTCGAATTAAATTATTTTTAATTCAAAATAATTTTATCAAATCTTTCATTTATTGTCAAAAAGCTGATCTGTTGAATTTTTCATCTCTTTTCGTTCCGTATTCACTAAAATACCATCCTTACCAAAATGAAAGCAATCGCAAGAGCAGCGTTTGAATGCGAAGAGAAACCTCCCTCTCCTCTTGCGCGCAAAATCGTTACAGAAATTGTTGTTCTGGCCGCAGCAAGGGCAATTGGCCGTTCCATAAATTTTTTTGTGATGACTCGGCAAACACAGTCGAATTTAAGATTGGTGATGAACACGCAACATCCTGAAAGTAGCCGGCATCCGCCAGCTGCTTTCAGATAAACCGAAAACATGCAAAAGCAAATTGCTTTTTGCAGACTGATCGGAATGACCGTTGCAATTTAATATTAGTAAATCCGTATGGCTTTAGCAAATGTAGACAAATGAAGTTTAATACCGTAACCGGACAGGTATCATTTCTGATCTTCTTTTTTATCATCTAAATCAAAGAACTCAGCAAAATCCATTAACAAAGCATCTTTGTCTTTTAACGCCAATTTTGCTAAGATGATTTCAAGAAGACATAAGCCAATTAAAATAAGTAATCCTTTCATCATATTCCTCCCCCCCTCAAACTCATCTCTTTGTCAACATCAACATAATGTATGAAACGCGTTTCAGGTCAAGGATTTTTAAAAGAAAGGGATATTTCATGGCAACGATTCGTGATATTGCAAAGCTTGCAGGTGTTTCTGTTACAACGGTTTCGAGAGTTTTAAATAATCATCCATATGTCAGTGACGAAAAAAAAGAAGCGGTTTTAAAAGTGATAGAAGAAATCAACTATAAACGGAACATTCATGCAGTCCACTTGTCTAGAGGCTTTTCAAATTTGATCGGCGTCGTCCTGCCTAAAATCGATCATCCTTATTTTAGCAGCATTGTGGAAGGGATTTCGGAGGAAGCGATCAAGCATCATTTGCAGCTTGTTCTCTTTCAAACGAATTATGAACCAGCAAAAGAGCTTGAAGCATTGGAATTGTTGCGGGGAACCTTATTGGATGGTGTCATTTTTTGTTCAAGAGCCATTTCCTTTGATGTATTGAAAGAATATAAAAATGCTGGACCGATCGTTCTTTGCGAAGATTCAGACCAAAGCCATTTCCCTTCTTTGAGCATTCCGCATGAACAGGCATTTCAGTTTGGTTTGGACTATTTAATTTCGAAAGGTCATACGAAAATTGCATTTACTTTAGGACGAATGGAAGGGCCAAACAGTAAAAAAAGAAGAAAAGCCTATAAAACAAAAATGAAGGAATTAGGCGAACCGATTCGAAGCGAGTGGATCTTCGACAAATGCCTATCGATCACTGACGGCAAACAGCTTATGGAAAAGCTTCAGCATTTAGAGAAAAAACCGACTGCCTTTTTTGTTACAAACGATCAAGTGGCAGCAGGTATCTTATTAAGTGCCGAACAATATAAAATAAAGATTCCTCAAGACATTGCCATCTTAAGCTTTGATAATCAGCCTATTGCCGACATCATGGGAATCACTACTATTGAAATCCCAATAAGAAAAATGGGGAAGCTTGCGGTGCAATCGATTATTCATTGTAAAGAAAAACGGGAGCAAACAAATAAGAAGATGACTCTCCCCTTTCGGTTAATTGAGCGGAAAACTGTGTAACCCATGAAGAAGGATGCCCCCTCTTTAGAGTTCAAATCTTTCCTGCCAAACGATCATCTGCAAAAACCGAAGCAGCTTGGCAGGATTTTTCATTTGATTTTGTAATCATTTTGACGATTTGCATGCGTCTTTTTCCATATTCCGTTTTCTTTTGACGTTCAGTGTGAAATTCATCGATTACTACTCAAAGCTGGTTAACAACTTGTCTGCATACTTACTCCCCTTTTTGGCCGACAGCAAAGTGTACGTCAATCACAAATGGCCTTACAGATGTTTTCAATTGCATAGCAATGAAAATCCTTAAAATTGGAGCGTTATTTCCCCAAACCGCTTTTTAAAACAATTTTCCTACTCCGTTAATTTTCTTCTTATCAGCAAGCTTGCGATCACGATGCTCAAAATATTTGCTGCATAAACAAACGCTTTATTTCCGTCAACCATCGAGTTGAATTTGTAAAAAAAGTGCGGCCATGGTATAAGTTCGCCGTTTGTCACGTATTCGACAACCGTATAAATGGCAATGAATCCGAACGCCATTTCAACATTTTTGACCAATAAAATCAATAACGCACCAATCAGCAAAAAATTCAACCCGAGCAGCAAGGCGAATAAAATTAAATGCCAAGGCACATCCGCTAGATTACGGAAGAAAAACAACAAGATCATTAACAAATTCATCACGGTGTAATATCGCATTAAATCAATAATGGCGTGCTTTTTATACAGATTGATCAATGTTTCCCATGCCCCGTCCTCCCTTCTAACCATGATCCGAAGCAGAACAAAATCATTGAAAGGAAATCGAAATACGCCTCAAGTCGTAGTTCAAAATATGCCTCAGGTTCGTTATGAGCAGCAACGACAAAAGGTAAGATGAAAATTGAAAGGAGGTCATTCAAATTATGAAAAAAATCGGTTTGTTCATCGCAGGTGCAATAGCCGCAATAGTTTTAATCGCCAATCTCGGCTCAATCGTCGGACTTCTTATCAGTTTGCTTGTTCTATACTTTTCGTTTAAACAATTTGTGAAATCCGACAAAAAATCAAAAAAATGGTTTTGGGGGATTGTCGGGCTGATTGCACTATCTGTTTCAGCTGCAAATGTCCCAGCTATTCTCGGTTTAATCGCCGCATATGTGCTTTATCTCATTTTTAATAATTGGAAAAAATCGAATGATCCGTATGTGTCAGACGATCCATTCACCAATTTTGAAAAACAATGGGAATCACTAAAACGACAATAAATGGAGGGGAAAAAAATGAGCATATTTACGAGATTAAAAAATGTGATTATGGCCGATTTACATGATTTATTGAATGAACAGGAACAAAGGAATCCAATTGCGCTATTAAATGAATATTTGCGCCAATGTGAAAAGGAAGTTGAAAAGGTTCAAAAATTAATCGAACGCCAACGATTATTAAAACAAGAGCTGTTAAGAGAATACAACCATGCTGAACACTTAAAAGAAAAAAGAAAATATCAAGCCGAAATTGCGTTGAAAGCGCAAGAAGAAGAATTGCATCAATTTGCCATCAACGAGCAGCAGCAGTATGAGGAGCGTGCATCAAAATTAAAACAAGCGCTTGAACAAGCAACGAAACAGCTCATTGACTTAGAACATAAATATGAAGAAATGAAACATAAATTAAAAGATATGCATATAAAGCGCATGGAGCTGATGGGACGAGAAAATATTGCACGCGCCTACTCCCGGATCAACCAAGTTCTTGAGCAGCATAATTCCGAAAAGAACCATTTTGTTCGCTTTGCTGAAATAGAGAATTACCTTGATGAACTGGAAAATCGAATCAACAACAGATACGATACATTAACATTTGATGCAAGAATCGCAAAGCTTGAAAAAGAATTAAAAAATCAAGAAACGGATTCAAATTCTTAACGTAAATTGTTATGCTATAAGGGCGTAGTTCTCTACGCCTTTCCATATTTATGTTCACACTAATAGGAAGGAGAGGAGCCTCGTGTTTCATCAATCGAAAATAGATTTTACAAAATGGATTTTCGTCATTGGCATCATCTTATTCATCGCAGAGCTTTTATTTTTCAATGGTGAGGCCCTTTTCTTCCTAATGATGATGATTTTTTGCGTATATATTGGAAGAAAAAGAATGCCGAAAAAATCAGGATTATTGTTATTTTGGATCGGAATAATCGGCGGCGTTCTATCTTTTTTCAATATGTTTACATTCCGACTGCTTCTATTTGCTGTTTTCATTTACTTTATTTTTCACTATGTTCAAAACAAGCAGGTAGCTGCTAAAAAGTCTCCTAAAATTGAAGAAGCAGATCCAATCCTCTCGCAAGAAGAGACATTTTCCAAAACGCCTCTTTTTCAAAACAGATTGTTCGGAACGCAGCGAACCGAAGAACAAATATACAGATGGAACGATGTCAACATTCAAACAGGCATCGGCGATACAGTAATAGATTTAAACTATACGATTCTTCCGAAAGGTGAAGCGGTGATTGTCATCCGAAAGCTTATCGGCAATATCGAAATAATTGTTCCTTACGAGCTGGAAGTGTCCGTCCACCATTCCGGTTTCATCGGCTCCTACTCCATTTTTGATTATAGTGAACCGAATGTATGGAACGAAACAATTCGATATGAGTCCAAAAACTATCATGAATCTGCCCAAAAAGTGAAAATCATCACCTCTATAACCTTTGGCAGAATAGAGGTGAAAAGAACATGAATGTATTGCAAAGACAAATTATTATCTGCTTAGTAACATCAGTAGTCACTTTTTTATTTTTCACTGTTTCGCTTTTGCTTACGTTCCTGTTTCCTAATTGGACATTACTATGGAAACAAAAAATTCTTGATATTCCGTTTATCCTCTTCACGTTCGTAATCAGCAGCGCCATCGGCTTGCTTTTCGGCATTCTATTCGGACTTCCGTTTAAAGATAAACTACACAAGATTAAAGACAAACTAAAAAAAATAACAAAAGGAGAAACGGTTGAACAAAATGAACATATAAACATTAAAGAATTAGATGAAATCAACCTTCGAATTGACCAAGTGCAGCATCATCTCATTGAACAGACGAAATTAACGCAAAAACTTGCAGGTGAAAACGCAAAAGAACAAGAAAAAAGATTGGAAGAAATCATTTCACAAGAAAGGCAAAGGCTGGCACGCGAGCTGCATGACTCTGTCAGTCAAAACTTGTTTGCGGCCTCGATGCTCATTTCTGCTGTTAAAGGAAACAAGGAAAAAATCGATGAAGGAACGAGCAAACAAATCCATTTAGTTGAAGAAATTATTCAGCAGTCCCAGCTTGAAATGCGCGCTCTTCTTTTGCATTTGCGGCCTGTCCCTTTAAAAGGTAAATCTTTGCAAACTGGAATTGAAGAACTGCTCACAGAGCTGCGGCAAAAGGTGCCGATGAACATCCAATGGAAGACAGAGCAATTTCCTCTAGATAAAGGGATTGAAGACCATTTATTCCGCATTTTGCAAGAATCGGTGTCAAACACTCTTCGCCACGCCAAAGCGAATACACTTGAAGTATTGCTGATCAAACGGAAAAATATGGCCATTTTACGGATTGTCGACGATGGTGTAGGATTTGACGTTCAATCGGCAAAATCAGGAGCATATGGTTTGCAAAACATGTATGAACGTGCAGCCGAAATCGGCGGAACATTGCAAATTGTCAGTGTCCCTCATGAAGGAACTAGATTGGAAATAAAAGTACCGTTGTTAACAGATGAAGGTGATAAAAATGATTAAAGTATTACTAGTTGATGATCATGAAATGGTAAGAATCGGCGTTTCGGCTTTTTTATCGTCCCAGCCTGACATAGAAATCGTCGGCGAGGCTGATAATGGCAAAAAATGCATTGAACTAGCTTTACAATTAAAGCCTGATATTATTTTAATGGACCTCGTCATGCCGGAAATGGACGGGATTGAAGCGACAAAAGAAATACTTCATCAATGGCCAGAGGCAAAAATCATTATTGTCACAAGCTTTCTCGATGATGAAAAAGTCTACCCTGCCCTTGAAGCCGGTGCTGTCAGCTATATGTTAAAAACTTCAAAAGCAGACGAAATCGCCGATGCGATCCGTTCAACATATCAGGGACAATCTGTCTTAGAGCCTGAAGTGACAACGAAAATGATGGCAAGAATGAATAAAAAACAAAACCGCCATCCTCATGAAGAATTAACAAACCGAGAAATGGAAGTGCTGCTTTTAATGGCTCAAGGGAAATCAAATCAAGAAATTGCAGATGAGTTGTTCATTTCATTAAAAACCGTCAAAGTTCACGTCAGCAACATTTTAAGCAAGCTGGGCGTTCAAGACCGCACCCAAGCCGTCATTTATGCGTTCAAGCATTCGCTAATCAAGTAAAATTGGCAATAAGCGAAGAAAAGAGAAAGTGGAATGGTTTTTCACCGAAGCACAAATACAGGAAATTTCATTCGAAATTTATTTATCATTTTACATCATTAGCATTGCATAAATATAGTTAGAATTTTCTGTTAATTAATTTTTGTGAATCTGTGCCAAAAAGACAAAACCTAAAGAAAGGTGGCACTGCCTATTTGGTAAATATATACAGTTAAACCAGAGCGACAACGACAAAAGGGAGATTATGGACTGGCTCGCCCATCAAATTTTCGCAACCAAACATAAGCTGGTTTCCACAGAGCTCTCTTTAACCAACGAGTAATTCGAAGTAGGGATTTCTTACTTTTCATCTCCAATTGAATGAGAACATGTAAGCAATACGTGATAAGGGCTAAGAAAATTTGATTTTGAATAGCTGTTTCACTCATTCCATAAAAGTGCTTAATTTCCACGTGTTGCTTGAGCCATTTGAAAAAGAGCTCAATAGCCCAGCGAGATCGGTAAATATCACTTATCTCTTCTGGTTTTAAATCAAATCGGTTGGTGATGAAACGAAGTAAGTTCCCTTTTGTGTCCGTAACTTCTAGTAGACGAAAGACATTTTCAGTACGATTTTGTATGGTACCAATGTAGACCATTTTATCGGATAGAACGTGACAATCATCAGGAAGTGAAAATGTATAGACTTCACGAATGACTGCGTTTTTCTTCAGTCTTGAAACGAAGAAATAGCCATCATCTGTCATCCGATCAAAACGTTCATAGTCCACATAACCGCGGTCAAACACATACATGGCTTCTTGATCATCCACTAGGACTTCGAGTTGATTTCGGTCATGTTCTTTTGCTGTCGTAATCACTGCTTTTTCAGGATAGACGGTGTCTTTATCCATGAAAACGAGCCGTAAGTGTAGCTTTACACCAGCTTTTGTTTTACGGAATTTTGCCCATTTATAATGGGTCAAATTCAACGGGAGTGTACTTGAATCAATGATTTTCAGTGGCATATTCTTTCCGTTTTGATAATGGTACCGTTGAATTTTCCAAACAAGATCCAAGAACAAATTTGCAAGAATTAGTGGGTTGATCTGATTGTTTTTTCGGGATAGCTGAGAGGCACTTATCGATTCAAATCCGAGTGCTTTTTGAAGATCTTCGTCTACAAGTGCATCACTCATTTCCTCTAAGCTCTTAAATTCGAGCAGCTGGGCTACCAATAAAAGTTTAATATAGGCTTCTGTTGTCAGCTTTTTTGTGTAATAGTCCTGTTTCAATTCTTTGACTTGTTCGCTAAGTTTTTGAATATTTATGGGTGAAACCCATTTACCAAATGATGAAATTAGTGTATTCTTGTCCATAACAGTTATCCTTTACGATTGGATTTGGACAGGAACCACCTGTACTTCCATTGTAAAGGATTTTTTTGTTTCGAAATCAATAAAAAATTGAACATTCTTAGCATTTTGAATCATCAGATTTAATTACTGCAATGCTAGTGATTTTACATATATAATCAAAACAAAAAAATTGCTAGTTTTCCCAACCTAATAGAAGATCACATACGCAAGCGATGTTATTCATCTCCCAAATGGATGCATATTCGTCGACAAAAGCAAATATAAACATGTGAACGCTTGATAAAATCGGCTAAAAATAATTCAAAAATCTCAAGCGAAACGATGGCGGAAATCGAAATAATCGGTAAAAGAAATCAGAAATCCTCCTATTCGTTTTCCGCCAAAAACTAGTTTTCTCTTAAAAAAACAATAGATGAACAAAAGTCCTAGCATGACTATCTAGGCTGCCGAAAAATAGCAGCCTTTCCTTGCAGATAGCACATCTAATAAGCCTTTTGTTTCTAGCTTTAGGAACAGTGTAAAATGAAATTCATAATAAGGTTCTTCTGCTCGAAACTTGAAAAAGACGTAATTTTTCCCCCAACAGTATTCCGGCTTTTATCGTATATATGGAGCATGCTCTTTTTCCAATGCATCCTGCAGCCATCTCGGATGCATCGTTAAAAGGTTTTCCGGCAGATCGTTTGGAGCGAAAAATCGTGCATCAAGCGTTTCATCTGTTTTTTGACGCAGCGTCCCTCCAATGATTTTGCACTCAAAGCAGGTTGTAATAAAGTGGCTGATTTCGCCATTTGGGTATAAAAAAATTTGTGAATCCGGATCTGAGTAAATGCCGATCAACCGGGTTACCTCCACTTCAAGACCTGTTTCTTCATAAATTTCTCTTATAATTGCTTCTTCCACCTTTTCTCCCGGCTCTACATGCCCTGATGGAATGCCCCATAGTCCGTTATCCGACCGTTTTAATAGGAGAACTTGCTGCTGTTCGTTAAAAATAATTCCCGCCACTCCTGCTTCGATCCGCTCCGGCCATGCAAAATCACGCGTATTCCATTGTTTAATTTTGACACGATCATCAAATAAAGACTGCAAATTTCCGATCACCGCATCCGGATTGCGGTAATCCCCGGGAGATGGAAACGGTGCATTCTTCCCGTTGGAAATTAAAATCGCTTGAATCCCTGCTTGATGAGCACCTAATATATCAGTTAACGGGTTATCGCCGATCATAACCACTTTTGCTTTAGACGAAATCGATTCAATCGCTTTCTGGAACATAAATGGATTCGGTTTGCCGACAATGTACGGTTTTTTCCCGGTTGATGCTCGTATCATTTCAGCAACAGCTCCTGTTGCAGGCAAAGGACCTTTCGAAGTAGGGAAACTCATATCGGCATTCGTTGCAATAAACTTCGCACCATTATGTATTTGTTTTACCGCTTCCTGAATATCGTACAAAGATACATTTCCGCTCCAGCCGACAACAACGGCTTCTGCCTCCTCTTCACCCTTTACAACCATTACTCCTGCTTGACTGCACTCGTGCTGTAAATGATCGTCCCCCAGCACGTAGGCACTGCGAATATTTTGTTTTCGCAAATATTGAGCTGTCAACCAAGCGGATGTAATGATTTCCTCTGGACTTGCTGTAATCTCCATTCGCTTGAGCCGTCCGGCAATTTTTTCTCTCGTAGTACAAGGATCATTTGTAAGAAACCGAATCATTTTCTTTTCTTGACGCAAGCGCCGCAAAGATTCAACTGCCCCAGGAAGCGGATTTTCTCCTATGTAAATCACTCCGTCTAGGTCAAATAAAAACACGTCAAAATCATCTATGATCATGAAATCATCCTTCCTTAGTGAACCATTTTCGCATGAAACAAGCTGATTGAAAAAACCTCCTCATCAGCAAGCTAATTCAAGTTAAAGTGATCGTTTTCTCGAAAAGATTTGAACTTATTTAAAATACCTCAAAACTAACTCGTGTTAAAACAATCGTTTTCTCAATGAACCATTTCTTAAACTTGCGCAAAACTTTTAGAAGTTTTTTTGCTGTCAAACCAAAAGATGTTTCAATAAAACGATTTGCCTTGCTTGAAAGTTTGCATGAGCTTGTATGAGGAGAATCTTCTCTCTTTATTTCCACTTCTACATATGATTATAATAGATTTATCGTTCACGCAGCAAAAAGGCGGTTTAAATGGAGAAAATGTGATGTGGAATATTGGGAATTTGAGCAATAAGACAAAAGTTTTTTCAAAAAGACTGTGCAATTCGTGCACACTAAGAACTAATCTCTAATCAAATGTATGCTTTTACGACTGATCTCCTTTCTAATAAAGAAAGGTCTGTATTTGATCTGACATTTATGCAAGTTGTCTTCCCCCTCTAAATGCCAGCAATACTGAACATTTATCCCCCTTTTTGCAGGGAGCTGGTCTATGTATCGCTCAAAAGTTTAAGGTGAGGACATTTATCCCCACCCAAATACATCTTCTGATATCAAAAAAATCAAACACATTCTTCTATTTTCTAAAGCTTAAATTGCCGTACAAATTCATTCAGCTCTTCGGCTAGCTTCGCTAGTTGTTCGGAGCTGTTCGCCACTTCTTCCATAGAACTGCTTGTTTGTTCGGCTGCCGCAGAGGTTTGCTCAATACCTGCTGCTGATTGCTCGGAGATCGAGGCTATTTCCTCGATGGAACGGTTCATTTCCCGGCTGTTGGAAGCGATTTCCGTCAAGTTGTTCGCAATTGTTTGAATATGATGAACCATGTCCGTAACAGCTTTGTTGATCGTTTGAAATGTTGCGCCTGTATTTTTAATTTGCTCTGTTCCTTGTTCAACCTCCTGATAGCCGCTCTTTAAAGCATCAACTACATTCTTTGATTCATTTTGGATATTGTCGACAATGCTTGTTATGTCTGAGATTGAGACGGAAACTTGTTCAGCGAGCTTTCTTACTTCATCTGCAACTACTGCAAAGCCTTTTCCGTTTTCGCCTGCTCTTGCCGCTTCAATCGCTGCGTTTAATGCTAGAAGATTCGTTTGGTCCGCAATTCCTTGTATGACGGATACGAGTTTTGTAATTTTTTGCAAATGTCCGTTTAAACCGAGCACTTTATCAACAGATTGTTGAAAAATTTCGTCAATTTTCGACATTTGTTCGGTAGAAGACATCATTAGTTTATTTCCTTTGCCGGCAATGTCAAGCACCTCTCTGGAGACTGATTCAATATGCTCCCCTTTTTCGCTGGCATCTTGAACTTTTTCGACAAATACCTCCATCTTTGCTGCCATGTCGCTCGCGCTGCTTGCTTGCGTTTCAGCGCCTGATGCCAATTCCTGCATGGTGGTTGAAACCTGCTCTGATCCGGCCTTCACTTCATTTGCAGAGTGGGTCATCTCCTCGCTGTGGCTTGTCAGTACTTCAGAAGCATTCGAAATGTTTGTAATCATTTCTTTCAGTTTCTTTTGCAGCTGATTTATGGCATGTGCCAGGTTTTGTGTTTCATCTTTCGAACTGATTTTTATTTCACCTTGTGTTAAATCTCCGTTAGCCAACAAATGCATGCGCTCTGATACGGCATGTATTGGTTTGGAAATGCTGTTCGAAAACAGCCATACGATGAAAAATCCAATCACGACCGTTGCGCCAATGACAATCATTAAAAAAACGAGAAGATCTTTAGCCGGCTGATTGAAATCCATTAAATACGTGCTCGCACATACAACCCATCCCCAATGAGGATCGGTTTTGGAATAGGCGACTTTTTTTTCAATTCTATTTTCGTTATCAGGCAGCGCCCATTCGTAATAAGTTAAACCGCCGCCTTCATTTCCGGTTTTGATCATTTTTTGAATGAATTTTACGCCTTTAGAATCTTCATCATTCCAGCTTTCTCTGCCTTCTACGGCTGGGTGTCCAATTAAAGTTCCTTCTTGATTGATAATAGAAATGTAGCCGTTTTCGCCTAAATCAAAATTTTTATTAATTGGCCGTTTGCCGTCAGCATTCTTTTCCCCCAATATCGCAACTTTTACCTGTTCCTGCGCTTCTTCTAAAGACAGTGTACCCTTTTCGACCTCTTTATTTAACGCATCGATTAACTCAATGGTCATTTCAACGCTGTTTTTTAAGTTCGTTTCCCCCAGCTTGTTTAAACTGGAAGTCGTTTTCTGATAGCTTAATAAACCTAAAATGACTAACGGAATCGTTAATAAAAGAAATGAAATGGTCATTAGCTTCATACGTATCGTGAATTGAAATTTCTTTTTCATGAAAATCATTACCCCTTTGTTATGCCATAATTTTTTTAAAGACTTAGTTCTTTCCTCTTAGAAAAGCGTTACGAACTCATTTCCATCCATTTTCACTCCCCAAATCCGAAATTGGTTGCTTGACATTTTAATTATCGGCCTCTAAACATACTTTTTTTAGTTAATTAATCATTTATTGGGTTCATCACCAAAAGATGTACTTGATTTTTACGTTAAAATGTGATAGAGGTCTCTAGACGGACACGCAAAGTAAAACGCTGGATATTTCGATACCCATATCCTCGCCTTTTGATCAATTTTATTTTGTTGTTGATTCCTTCCATTGGACCATTTGAGTAAGAAAAAACGATGCAAGAAAGCACTGCGTCTCTTCGGGTGATGAGTGCCTTGGCAATACTGCGTACGGCGGCACAGTCGCTAAAAAGGTACCGGTCAAACCATTGGGTCAAACGAGTTTCGGCTTGCTTTCTTGTTTGGCTTTTGGATACGTAACGGAAATGTTGAAGTGCTTGATAGACATCACGTAAATAAGCACTTTCTTGGCACCATTGTCGAACTTCCTGTCTCTCTTCTTCTGTTAATTTTTCTGGACGTTGGCTTAACAATCGGCACACGCGGCGAACGCTTCCATGTTTGGTTCCCCTTTGGCAAGGTATTTGCGACAACGTTCCAGTGCATCGGTGAATAACTGAATCACATGGAAGTGGTCAAGAACATGGATGGCTTTTGGACATACCTTTTCAATGGCTTTTCTCATGGCAGGAGCCAAGTCGCTGACAACATACTTCACTTTGGAGGCGACGGGTTGAAGCGCCTCCACAATGGCTTCTTCATTTTTTCCAGAAGCAATGGAAAGGACATTCCGAGTCTGTGTATCCATCACCGCTACTCCGTAATCATGTCCCTTTCGGAAAGCGAATTCATCCACACATACTACTGTAGGATTCGATGTTGGTAAAAGAGCCGGGGCATATTGATAAAACCAGCGTTCTACTGTCGTATAGGCGAGTTGTAACAAGCGAGCGACTTCTTGAATCGTTTTTCCGATGCATAACTGGGCGACCCAATGTTGAAACGATTCCGTCGCGATACTGTGAGACGGAAGTCCCGGATAAGAAACGGTGAACGTCAGAAAACAGGCTTGGCAACGCCGTCTTTCTATGGGAAGTTCAATCCAAAATAAACCGACCGTATTGGTATAGCCATGAATCCATTGTTTTCGTTTCGATGATATTTTGGTTGTCCGTCCGAAGCAAGTCGGGCAGATCGGACAATGAGGAGGGAGGGAAAGTTCAAAAATCCATCGTTCTCCCTCTTTTCGTTCTCCATGAATAAGAAAGCCTGGTAAAGTGATCAAATCTTTGATAAACTGAGATTGCATGCGAAATTTCCTCCATGGTTGATGGTTTGGTCACCTTTACCATACAGGAAATTTCGCATTTTTTGTACCCTTGATCAGAAAACAACCTGATTGTCAAGTACATTTTGTGGTGAAGAGCCATTTATTGTCAAATATGTATTTTTTTAGCTAACATCGAACGTATATGGTCAAAAATATAATGAACCGATAATCCTTTATTTAAGCGTTTTCATTAATTTTATCGTTCATTTAGTGCGGTTCTTTTACGTCAATGAAGCAAAAATAATCTGAAAATAGTCTATATGTTCGATCCGATAAAATTTATTTTTCTAATTCATTTACTATGAATAAGCAGCAATTATTTTTTTGTATTTTCCCTCATCGGCTTCGGCTCGCCTAATAAATATCCTTGAGCGTAATGAACCCCCAATGCTTTAGCCATGTCTAAATCTTCTTTTTTCTCAATTCCTTCTAAAACTAGTTTCATATTGGTACGTTCGCAAAGAAATAAAAGCTTTTTAATAACATCTTGATTTTTGCCCGAATTATATAAATTTTGGCCTAAAGAACGATCGACTTTAATATAATGCGGGTTTAAATCGACAATGGTTTCTAACGATATTTCACCTTTTCCGAAATCATCAACGGCAACTTTATACCCTTCATCTTTTAAAAATTGAATATTTTTTTTCAACAATTCAATATTTTCGATTTTTTCACTTTCATTTATTTCAAAAACTACTTTTTCGGTCGACTGAAAAAAAAGGTTTATTTTTTTTATAAATTGGGTAAAAGAATGATGAACAATCGTCGATGGAAATACGTTAATAAACAGCTTTTGCTGCAGGTCTCCCATCGATGTTATTGCATTGTGAATGGAGCAAGTATCCAGTTCATATAAAAAACCGCATTCACGGGCGATTTGAAACAAAATTTCCAGATCGGAAAAATATTTGCAGCGAAGCAAAGCTTCGTATCCATATATTTTTGATTCTTTTAATTCATAAATAGGTTGAAAAAAATGACAAAATGATTTGTTATCTATAATTTCTTTTATCCTTCTAATTTCCCATTTAACCAATGGAAGAACCTCCTATACGTCTATCTATAGACCTATTTCGGATAATGTCTAATGTTATATTTCATATTTTTAGTATATATTTTAATACTTTTAATATCAATAGTCTCTTGGGGGCTTAACTCTCATAGTAGATTGTAAAAAGGAATCACTATTATCCCCAAGGAGTGACGGTTCATGACTAAAATACAGCAAATAATCGGAGAAAGAATCCGAAATTTTCGCAAGCAGAAAGGGTGGAGTCAAGAAGAATTAGCAGATATAGCAAATCTACATGCTACTTATATTGGACAATTAGAAAGAGGTGAAAAAAACGCAACATTGGAAAGTATTAACAAAATCGCAACGGCGCTTGAGGTTTCTTTAGAGGAATTATTTAAATCTATTCAACCAAATTCAAAAAAACCAGATTATACTTTGTCGCAAATTATTACAAAACTTCAGGCAAGGCCGGTTGAAGATCAAAAATTCATACTAAACATGCTGGATCTCCTATTGAACTGGAAAGATAAGTAGCAGTATTCCAAAAAGGGGGAACAATCCCCCTCTTTTGGAACTTATTTATCATTTTACAGCATGTTAGCAACATGCTTTTCAGCATCTAATACATCCATCTCCCCTGATAAAAGCCGGGGCAGCAAAGCGTTTTGCAATTTTTTGAGCCGGTCATTTTCATTGGCATTATGTATCATCATCGCATAATAATTGCTGGTGAAACGTATAAATTTTTTTAAAATATCATCCGGCGGAAGCACAATTTTCATTTTTTTTATCTCATCCGCGCTGACATTCGGCTGTGCAGATCCAGTAGACCGATCTAAAATTTTTTGGCGGAAATCCGGCAATTTAGTTATGGCATAGACAAATGGCAATGTATTCATTTCGTGCACGCTAGAATAAAATTTGCCGACACGTTGATTTAATAATGCGGGTTCTTCAAAATAGTAAATGCCGCATTTCCCGATTTCAGCGCCTGTTAGCCCAATGAGCAGATCTCCTTGTGTAATTTTGAAACGATCTAATCGATGGAATAAAGATGGATCTACATATGCTGCATCTTCTTTGTTGATGAAAGGCGGGACAATATTTTTTATTTTTATTACAGGTATGCCTTCACATTTCCATTCCTTGCTTTTAAAAGCATATCCATTTTGTAATTCTATAACTTCACCTAATGTTCCTGCCTTCCATCCTTTCGGAATCATTCCCAATTCAGAAATTTCGAACCCTCTATCTTTAAAAGGCCCAAACTCTATGAACCAGTATTTGTAAAGTGTCATGATCGTTTCATCGATCGTTTTATTTATCTTGATATTCAGTTCAATTTTATCATCAATTGTTCCTAATATGTCCGCAATCTTCTCTTGCGTCCGCATGTCCGGCAGCAATACGAGCGCATTTTTAATAGAATCCATGCTGACAGCCGGATACGCAGCTCCCTGTTCCTGAGAAACTAAATAATCTGTAAAAGATTGATTGGAAATAAGGTAATACACATACCTCGGATGAATATGCTCCGTAGGCCGAAGAACCGCAAAACCGGTCGATACAACTTGATTTTCTTTCGGATTTTTTAAAAACAAAAAGGATCTTCGATTCGGACGGACGGTCGAAAGAATTGTATCGCCTGCTCGAACCAGCCTTTTTGCTCTGCTGGGCGCTTCATGAATCAAATATTGCGATGTCTCCCTCAGTTCGCCTGTTCCAACAGACGAAATATCGATGTAATCGATCATTTGAAAGGGAAATTGTTTCGTTAATGATTCAGGATTTATTTGAACAATATCACCAAGCCGAACTTTCTTCCAGCTCGCCACATAAATTCCTCCACATGCATTAATTTTGAAACTTTATGGGGCAGTCTAATAAGTCGATTTTCCGGCTTATAGACGCTCCTTTAATGTTTTGAAACGTTGATCCGTTGATATATCAATGCTTATGATGTTTCGTTTTCAGTGGATTTTGACTTTCTGGACAGCCCCATGACAATTCCGAAGCAACAATCAGATCGCTTCCCCAATTTTTCTAGTTATAGCTCGTTCAGAACATAATCCTCCTGTTTTGATCCATATTGATTAGCTTTTCATTTTCAATCAAAGCGGATAAAAAAGACTGCACTATTTTAATTTTTCTTCTGCTTCCGGCATGATGATAGATGTAAAAATTCTTTTTTTTCGGTTAGGAGCAGGCTGGTTTTCCATTAGCTTTTTCATCGCCCGGTTGACAGTTTGAGCAAATTGAAAAAACTCTTCGTCGCTTGCATAAAAGCGAACCTGCCGAAATCCCACCCCATCTTTTAGGAGATCGATTTGTTCTTGTCGTAAATATCTCTCATAATCCGCTAAAATATTGGCGATAAATCTCATAAATATGTTCAAATGTTCATCTCTGCTTATATGCTGCAAATCGCTGTCTTCGAGCCCAATCGTTTCATCCGGCAAGGCATAAACTTTTTCTATTGTTCCCCTTATCTTTCTTTTCTCAACGATTTCAATCAGCTTTGCTTCTTCAAGTTTTTTTAAATGTCTGTACAAGGATGCTTGCGGAACTTCCGGCAGAAACTCCATTATTTCCTGCACAGTCAAGCGTTTTCCGATCAATGTTTGAATGATCCGAATCCGTACCGGATGCAAGATTAAAGCAGCTTTTGATTCAATCATGAAAACACCTCATTGTACCGTTTGTTCAACCATTTTTGCAAATGGTCGCAAAGCTCTTCGTGAAGCGGTTGATCCGCATTTTTGATATAATTATTTTTCATTTTCAACATATTAATCTCATCTTCTTGTTTTTTCAATAAATGATCCATATTTTGAATCATATAATATTCCAACTCCCCTTTCACTATAGCGGGAAGGCGGTTGAGCTTTTCCGGATCAGCTTGAACGTCCTTGTCACCGGTAATGGCCAAAACAGGGCATTCTATTTTTTTTAAATCTTCGAGCACATCGTATTGCAAATGCTCCCGAAACCATTTAGCATTTATTTTTTGAAAACCAACTTTGATCACATCTTGATCAGATTGCATGATTTTTTCAAAAAGGGCATTCGCCTTTTTTTCGTTTTTTTGCTCGATGTTAAACATGCGGATCATTTTTCCTTTTAAACCTGTTACATTGCTTAAAGCTTCATACACAAGCTTTCTCTGTCTTGTTAAAGCTTCTTCCAGCCTCTCCCCTGCCCCTGAGAGAAGAATGAGCCCATCCATTTTCTCCAAGGTGTTTAAAGCAACTGCCAATGTTGTTCCTTCACTGTGCCCCAAGGCAATGATCCGATTTTCATCAACAAGCGGATGTTGTTTTAAAAATTGTACAGCGCTAGCTGCATCCCGGACGAAATCCCACATTCCTGCAGATAAATAATCACCGCCGCTTTCACCAACTCCCCTTTTATCATATCGCAACACGATAAATCCTAAAGAAGTAAGAAATGATGCCAATTGCTTATATATATTCAACTGGAATTTTCCTTTTGCATCATTGCCGTCGCGATTCAACGGACCAGAACCGGAAAGAATGAGAATAGCCGGCTTTTTTTGGCTGTTCTGTAACACGGATAACGTTCCTTTTAACTCATATCCGCAGCTTTGAAAGCTGATAAATTGTTCAATCATGTTAATTTCTCCTTTATTTATGTTATTATTATCATTATCGATAATAATAACAAATAAGTCAAGAAAATTCTGATGATTGTTTTTTGCATATAAATGTTATCAGAATTGTGCCTTCAGCCCACAGCATATTGAAAGCAGCCGGCATCTGCGAACTGTTTTTTTGAGAAAAATCGTAAACATACAAAAGCCCTTAGAGAAAAACAGCTCTTTTTCTCTAAGGGATTTATTTTAGAGACTAACGGACAGCACCGATGCAAATGTTCTATCATTCTACAACGGCTTTCCTATCAAAATCTTAATTTGGGAGCACTGCGTCGCTGACCATTTCCCATTCGTGAATCTCATACCCTCTAGCGCCAGTCACAACATATGGATCTTCTTTCGCAAGCTTTTCGGCCTCTTCAAAAGAGCCGGCGCGATAAATCACCATACCGCCTGTGCCGTCGGTAAATCTGCCTTTTGCAAATATTTTTCCTTCTTTTCCTTTCTGCTCTAAATAATTCAAGTGATCATTCCGAAACGCTTTGCTTTTTTCTTCATCTTTCATCGGCAATAATACGACAAAATATTTCATCTCAACCACTCTTTCTATTAGATTCATCGCTTACCATTTTACTTGAAGCTGTCAGTCTTGAAAAGCTTCATGTCTTAAGTTCCTAATGTCAATCAAATATTTCTTGCTGCATGCGAATGTGCTCTATTGCGCAATCTTCTTTGATGGAGCAGTTTGATCAATGGAGGTACTGCGATGCATACTAACACAATGCGCAGTACTTGAACGACCACAACAAATGTTGAATCTTCATGAAGTACAGCGGCTGTTGTAGCCATCTCCGTAATACCGCCCGGCGCAAATGCAAGAACTGCTGTGACAAAGGTTATTCCAGTCAGCTTTGAAACAATAAAAGCGCAAATAAACAAGGAAAGAATTAAACCAATCGTGCTGAATAAAGCAACCGCCATTGTTTTCCCTAGCCCTGTAAACATCTTTTTATGAAATTTCGAGCCGATGCTTGCAGCGATGAAAACTTGCGCCGCTATGATCAAAATGTTCGGCCACCATGGAGTCAAGTTGTGGCCTGCAAATGATGAGCCGGCTGCTTGAATACTAGCAGCACCAAGCATTCCGCCAACGAGCCAAGGTGCAGGGAACTTCAGCCGCTTTCCAATGTAATACCCTGCCAATGCCCCTAGTGCCAATACTGCCGTCCAAATCATTTCGTCCATTTCCAAGCTAGGAAAAATGAACGCTGATTGGTTGTTCGAAACTTCAAGCTTCTCAGAATGGACCGCAAATGAAGAAACAAGAAACGGGATCACAAGCACTACTAAAAATACCCGCATCGTTTGTATAATGCTGACGACACCAATGTTGCCCCCGACTTCTTCTGCTATGCCTGGTATAACAGACAAGCCCCCGGGCACCGTTCCGAACAAACTAGTCAATAAATCTGTATGACTGAACTTCCACAAAACGAGTCCAGACAGCAGCGAGAAAACAATGGACAAGAGAAGCATTGTCATGATGGACATCCAATGATCTCTAAAAATATCTATAACCGTTAAATTGATTTTTTGCCCTAATTCAATCGCCAAAATAAATTGCCCAGCATTCATCCAAAATCGGGGCAAAACATACTTGTCATCGGACGATGTTGAATTGGTATGGCTCCAAAATGAAAAAGCCCCTGCCATCACCAATGTTCCGAGCATCCAGCCGATGGAAAGGCTTGTTAGAGATAAAAGCAATCCTCCAATACTGCTGAATAAAATAAACGAAACATTGCGCAAGAAACCTTTCGTTCGTATCATTTCAATCCTTCTTTCTAAACAAAATATCTTGCGGCATTCGAACTTGCTACAAACATATTGTATACTTTTTTTAGATATAAATAAAATATCAATAATCTATGCATGATTATAAAAATTATTGATGGAAAAAGAGAGGTGATGACGATGGATGATCGAGACTGGCTTATTTTGAAAGTTCTCTACAACGAAAAAAACATTACAAAAGCTGCAAAAAATTTATATATTTCTCAACCAGCTTTAACAAACCGGCTTCAGCAAATTGAAAAGGAATTCGGTGTACAGATTGTTCATCGAGGAAGGCGGGGAGTTGAATTTACCCCGCAAGGAGAATATTTAGCGAAATGTGCGAATCAAATGCTGCTGAAAATACAAAAAATAAAAGAAAATGTTGTGAACATGGAGAACCGAGTAACCGGCACATTAAGATTAGGGGTTTCCAATTACTTTACAGATTATAAACTCCCCGGTCTTTTAAAGCTTTTTAAAAACGAGTATCCCGACATTGAATTTAAGGTCCTGACAGGCTCGAGCAGCGAGATAGCCCATTTGATCCACAGCCACGAAGTCCATGTCGCTTTCGTAAAAGGAGCTTACAGCTGGAACGATCAAAAACGATTACTATTTGAGGAATCCATTTGTATTGCTTCTAAAGACAAAATAGATCTCCGGGAGCTTCCAAATTTGCCGAGAATTGATTACCGGATGGATCCCTTGCTAAAAACGGCAGTGGACAATTGGTGGTTTGAGAATTACTCCCAACCACCATTGATCAGCATCGAAGTCGATAAAGCAGATACGTGCAAAAAAATGGTGTTGAACGGATTAGGTTACGCTATTTTGCCAAGCTTGATTTTAGATGATGCCGACGATATTTATAAAATCGATCTGAAATCGAAAAATGGGAAGCCCATTTTAAGAAAAACTTGGATGTTTTATCACAAGGAATCGATCCAACTGAAATTTGTGAAAGCGTTTGTCGAGTTTATGGAAAAGCTCGATTTTCAAAAAATTCCATAAAATGCTATGACACTCGTATAACCTTTTTCCTTACATATGTTGCTTGGAAAAAGGTTTTTCAAAATTTCCGCAAACGTAATTACGTTTGAAACCGTTCATAATGAATAATAGATTCCTTCCGAACCATTTCTTTTGCGGGCGGTTCCTTTTCAGGATAACCTAAACCTAATATTGCAACTACGCGGCGGTCTGATGGAATGTTTAAGGCTGTCCGGACAAAGTCTTCCCGTTTTTTTGATTCTGCTTGATCCTGTGAGTGATATATCGCACCAAAAGCAGCCCCTAAACCTAATTCAGTTGCAGTCAGCCATATAAAACCGCATGCGATCGAGGCGTCCTGCAGCCAATATTTGCTCACTTCCGGGCAGCCTGTAACGGCTATGGCCGCTTTCGCCTCTTTCAACCAAGAAACAAAAGGCGTGGCGTTTGCCAATTCATCAAGCTTTTCACGATTTGTTATAAGTATAAACTCCCTGGAAGGCAGATTGTTCCCAGAAGGGGCTAAATAAGCTGCTTCTAAAATTTGCTCCAACCGTTCATTTGGTATAGGCTGATCTAGAAACTTTGTCATTTCACGTCTTTTCTGTATAGCTTCAAAAACGTTCATGCACCTTCATCCTTCTTTCTATTTTTTCGCCTATTTTGCTTTCGTATGAATGTACCTTTTCATAAACGAACATCAATGTTTTGAAAATGTTTCTGCCATCTGCTGTTCAATACATGATATGGAATCATTATATCATTTCATATGGATCCACAAAAGAATCATTTTAGCCAAAACTTAGGAAGTTTCATTCCGAAAAATTAAAATATAGGAATGGACGAACAGCGTTATTATTTAGATGCTGCTGTCTATAATGGCAGCTTTATGATACCGACAGAGCCATTCACTTTACTTTTTAATTATTTCACAGTTTGAAGTTAATTTTTTTTATTTATAAATAAAAATCCTAGTTTTGACACTAAATACAAGATAAAAAGAATTACTAAAGTTCTAGCAATTACATAACCATCAACAGCCAGCTTATATGCTTCAGGCACTAGTGAATTGGGTTCAATTAACAAATAAATTGAAATTATCAAAACAATAGAAATAAGTATATACCCTAAAGCTGAAACAGATTCTTTTGACATACATGTTTCTCCTTTTTACCCAATAATAACATTTTTTTGTTGGTACTGGAACATTAGAGATTTCTAAACAATGATAATTAAAATAATTGGAACAATACGCTAAAGCTGGATTGAAAGTGAAATCGGATAATTAGCAGCTAGTATTCACCCGTTATTATCCAATAGAGTATAAATGAAAATATTTAACGACAAGCTGGAAAGCTTCTTGAGTCGTAATCCATCGCTGCCTAAGATAACGATACACACGCTTCATCGTTTTTTGAAGCCGGATTGAATATTAAAAAGATGCAGAAATAGTGACAGTAAAACTATCTATGCTCATATCACGAGATTAGAAAAGATCATCCTGCTCATTTCTAGATTTTTAAAAATGCACAACATAAAAAAACTTTCCCAAAAATCGCGGGAAAGAGTTTGGAAACGTCATGATTATTTGCCAAGCAAAAATGATACACAAATTCATTTTCAGTTAACCATTAACTGTTCGTTCAAAAATCCCTTATTGTTTGGCAGGTCGGGATGTTGTTAAAAAGGATATTTTCGATATTCTTTTTGAATCGAAATCCATTTTGTCATCGTAAATTCTTCTACTACCCAAGGATTTCCGAATCTACCCATTCCGCTCGACTTTGTTCCGCCAAACGGAATTGTCGGGCTGTCGTTGACTGTTTGATCATTAATATGAGTCATTCCGCTTTCAATTTGAAGTCCTAATTGTTCCCCTTCACTTAAATCCTCTGTAAAAATAGCAGAGCTTAAACCATATTCTGTATTATTCGCCATTTCAATGGCATGATCGTCTGATTCCGCTTTAATGATCGTAGCAATTGGTGAAAATAACTCAGTTTGAGCAAGCTTACTGTTGTTATCAACATCCACAAATACTGTCGGAGTTAAAATATTTCCGATACGCTTCCCTTCCAACGCAATTTTTGCTCCTTCTTTTTTTGCTTCATTTATAATATTTAAAGCTTTTTCAATTTGTGTTTCGTTTATAAGCGGTCCAATAATTGTTTTCGGGTCAGACGGGTCTCCGTAAGGCAACGATTTGGCTTTTTCAACAAATTTTTGTACAAATTCATCATATTTATTTTTATGGACAATAATTCTGTTTACAATCATACAAATTTGACCTTGATGTATAAACTTTCCAAAAATAGCTGCATCAACAGCACGGTCTACATTTGCATCTGCCAGAACAATGAACGGGTTATTTCCGCCTAGTTCAAGGGCAACCCTTTTCAGCATGCTGCCGGCAATTTTTCCAATATGCTTGCCAACCGGCGTTGAACCAGTAAAGCTGATAAGCTGTGAATGCGGCGAAGTGAGCATGTCATCGCCAATTTCATCAATATCCGTTAAAATACATTGAAAAACACCTTTTGGCAGTCCTGCATATTCAAATGCCCTCGCAATGATTGATCCTCCTGTCAAGGCTGTTTGAATATCCGGTTTATGAACGACACTGTTTCCAAGTGCAATAGCAGGAGCAATTGTCCGAATGGATAAATTCATCGGAAAATTAAAAGGCGAGATGGATGTTATAACTCCTAAAGGAAGACGATAAACACGATTCACTTTCCCCTTTACATCAGCTTCAATTTCCCTTACTTCGTCTAGTTTTTTGGCCATTTTCACAGCTTCTTCCACAAGCCCTACCGTCAAGTCAAGTTCAACGTTAGCCTTTATGAAGCTTCCGCCTGTTTCACGGGAGATCACTTTTACAATTTCGTCACGATTTTTTTTAAAAAATTCCGCGGTTTTCCGCAGTACTTCTTCTCGTTCTTCTGACGATGTTTTTCCCCATTCTTTTTGAGCTTCCTTTGCGTTTAAAAATGCCTGTTCAAGTTGTTGTGAAGTCGCCAGTTGAATCGTTTGAATGACAGTTCCATCATATGGATTCAAATTTTCATATTTTCTTTCACTTAATCCTTCGACCCATTCACCATTTATATAATTTTTGTTCAATTCCTCAAAGCGCTCCATATAACTTACCCCTTTTTTAATTCATTTATTTGTGGGTAGTTTTTTACAGTTCGAACAAAATTATTCTTGCTAAAGGTCGGAAAGCAAATGACAGATGATCTGTAAATTGGTTCCAAAACATAAAAAAGAGCCAGACATAAGCTGGCTCTCATCTGCCTATTAACAAATATAAAAGATGTATGCACTCTTGCCGTATCAGCATTAAAAAAAGCTAATCCGGCAATACAGCTATTTTCCCCATCTATACCCTACTCCCCAAACAGTGCGAAGGAATTGATCGATCGGAAAACCGGCTTGTCTCAGTTTTTCGCGGATATTTTTTACATGAGAGTCGATGGTTCGCTCTTCGGTCTCGGCATCGTATCCCCATAAGGATAAAATGATTTCTTCCCTGCTGAACGCTCTGTTCGGGTGCTTTAAAAGCAGCCCTAAAATATCGAATTCTTTCGGCGTTAATAATATGTCTTCGTTTTGAAAATGGACTTTATGTTCTTCTTGATCCCACACCAATCCTTGAACATCAATAATTGAACGCTTTCCTGCGGAACGACGCAGCACCGCTTCAATGCGAGCAAGCAGTTCAGCTTCTTCAAACGGTTTTGTTATATAGTCGTCCGCACCGAGTTTGAGGCCTTTAACAATGTCGAATGTTTGGTCTCTTGCTGTTACCATTATAATAGGAACGTTTGAAAATTCTCTTATTTTCCGGCAGGTTTCCCAGCCATCCATTTCCGCCATCATAATATCGAGAAGGACAAGTTCAGCTTTGTTGTTTTCTAAATATCGGATGGCTGATAATCCTGATTCGCACTTGACGCAATGATATCCTTGAGGGGAAAGATAAAGCTCCAGCAAGTCCAACATTTTTCTTTCATCATCAACGAGCAAAATCGTGTACATCCTTATACCTCCGGCAGCGTGATAACAACGTTTGTTCCTTTTCCGTATTCACTGGCGGCGTAAACCGTTCCTCCGTGCGCTTCGACGATCTCCTTAACAATGGCCAATCCGAGACCAGTACCGCCGCTTGTTCTTGATCTTGATTTATCCACTCGGTAAAATCGTTCAAAAATATGATGCAAATCTTCCTCTGGAATTCCGATTCCATCGTCTGAAACAATGATCACTATGCTGTTTTTCTCCGCTCTTGCTTCAATCGATACAACTGAGCCTTCATCGGAATATTTTAAAGCATTGTCCAACAAATTGATCATCACCTGCTCAAATCGCTTTTGGTCAATTTGGACGGTAATGTTTTTTTCACATTTATAGATAAGTGACATGTTTTTCTCATGAAACGCAGGTAGCATTTTGTCATGTAATTTCTTTAAGAAATCACACAAGTTGGCCGGTTCCTTATGGATTTGAAATGAATGTTGATCCATCTTTGCTAATTCAAACAGTTCCTTTACAAGCTTTTGCATATTCTCCGCTTCTTCATAAATAATGGCCAAATAGCGGTTCCTCTCCTCTTCTTTTAGATTCGGCCTTCTTGCGATATCTGCATACCCTTTTACATATGTAAGAGGGGTTCGGAGCTCATGAGAAATGCTGGCAAGAAATTCTTTTCTTTCTTTTTTTAAATATTCCAAATCTCTCGCCAATGTTTGAATCGCTTCCCCCAGCTCCGCCAATTCGTCCTCCCCTTTCACTTGCAAGCGAACAGAAAAATCGCCTTTGCTCAATTTTTCGGTTGCCTGTTTCATACGAATAAGGGGATTTGTTATCACTTTTGATAAAAAAGCGATCGTCAAAATGGTTAAAAATACCGAAAGAAATCCAACCAAAACGAAATGATGCTTTAACTTATAGATCATTTTTTGAATAGCATCGGTATTTTGAAACATATAGACATACCCTTTGATCTTGCCGTCAATACGTATCGGGCTTACTGTCGCTATATGCGACTCTTTTTGCCAATTTCTTTGCACGATTATTCCGTCATGCGGAATCGTTCTGTCCATTGTATTTACAATTTTTTTGGCAAAAGGCAATATGTCATCGGAATAATACAATATATTGCCTTTCTCATTTGTAATCACTACATCCGTCACCGCTTCCGATTCCATCATCGTCACATGCTCCAGCGTGGAATGGTCAAAGTTTTTTTCCAGCACATCGCGATGGTTATTCCCTCTCGCCAATAGATGCTCAAACTCCTCCTCAATTCTTGAATTGACCAAAGTTATGTACAATGAGACAAATAAAATGATTTCGACTCCCAAAACAAATACGAAAAATAGCAGCCCTAATTTAAACGAAATTTTTTTCACTTTTTGTCCCTTCCTTATCAGCCAACTAGCTTTCTCTTCAAAAAGGAAAGCTCTTCGCCGCCTTTAACCGAACGTTCTGTTCTCATTTTTTCATTATATCATTTTCATCCAACGCTTATCTGTCCTCCCCCGTCCGAACTTTAAAACAGCGAGCGGATGCCAAATGCGGGCACACCTTTTGGCGAGTAAATAATTTTCGTATAAAAAAATTTACAGGATCAAAAAGGGACCGTCTCCATCATTTTTGCACATTTTTTTGTTAAAACAGATGCAAAGAAAATGTTAGGAGGAGGAATTAGAATGAAAAAAAATAGTAAGCTGCTGATTTTTCTTACCGTTTTAACAGCTTTCATGCTCTTTTCTGCATCATGTTCCAACGGAAGCAGCAACGGCCATACAGGAGAACATACGGAAGACATGAATCATGAAAAAATGGACCACGAAAATATGAATGATCATGCCAAACATAACGGAAAAGACAGTCAGAGCACAAAAAATCAAGCCTTTTCCAAAGCGCCTGCACAATTCAATCCAAATGCTGAGGAAAGCTTAATTGTTCAAAACACGAAAAATATAACGAGAATTCCTGTTGCCGATCCAATTCGTGCATCCATTTACGTATCCCAAACCATTTGGCCTGCCACACATAAAGAAAATCAACCCGGAGCCGTTATTCTGTCGCCTGTTGGTCAATGGCAAACAACATTAGCCGGAGCTGACTTAATCCATCATCCAAATAACGGCCCGATCTTACTGATTCATCAAGATAACATTCCCGATAAAGTGTTGAGTGAAATCAAACGGTTAAATCCGACTGGGAACCGGAACGGCACTCAAATTGTTGTGTTAGGAGATGTTTCAAACAATGTCATCAACCAGTTGTCAGGTTATAAAATAGAACAGATCAAAGGAAAAAATCCCGCAGAATTCGCAAGAAATGTCGATCAAGCTTATGCAGAAGTATCCGAAGGCTATCCAGAAAGCGTGATCATCGTTTCTTCAGAGGATCAACATAAACTATATTCCATACCAGCCGTTAATTGGATTTCCCATATGCCTGAGCCTATACTGTTTGCTGCTGAACACGAGCTTCCTAAAGAAACGAAAAATGCGCTTAAGAAACGGAACAAGAAAGCAAACATTTATATTTTAGGACCAGAGAAGGTTATTTCTAAAGATGTAGAAAATCAATTGAAAGAATACGGGACTGTTCATCGAATAGCTGGAAATGACCCTGTAACCACTTCGATTGAATTTGCCAAATTTAAAGATAAAGACACTCAATTCGGATGGGGTATAACGGAACCGGGCCATGGTGTTTCTTTTATTTCAACAGATTCACCAGAGCTTGCTTTAGCTGCCGCGCCGTTTTCACATCTCGGCAAACATGCACCGATGATTTGGTTAAACTAAGGACAGCTTCAACAAGAAACATATGATTTCTTGGCAAGCATCAAGCCAACCTTTCAAGATGACCCAACAACAGGTCCTTACAATCATGGTTTTATCATCGGAGATCAAAAACAAATTTCCTTTCAAACACAAGGAATTCTAGATGACAAGCTTGAAATTGCTCAGGAAGACGGACACGGGCATGGAGGGCATTAAGGAAAACCGGGCGTGAAAATTGAACGCCCGGTTTTCCTTAACTTTTTAAAGTAAATAAACAGCTTCATATGGTAAGTGTGAAAGGTCGCTTCCATTTAGCTTCCTGCTGTTTGAGGAATTTTATATTCTTTCTGCCCCGAAGATACTCAAAGATTTATTTGTGCCCACGAATTAGTTTGAGGCGTTTTATATTCTTTCTGCCCCCGAGGACAAAGTCAATTTTTTTCATTTTCCAAAATAACAAAAAGTGCAAAACTAAGAATCGTACAAGCCACATCATCTGTTTTAAATTGTATATTTCCCTATTTATTGAAAACATTGAGTATTCTTCATGATGAATAAACTGGCGTTTTCAATTAACTAAAAATGTTTGAAAATGGCGGATTAACAAGAGATAAATTTGTGTAAATAATGATTGGAAAAAGAGAACAATAAATCCAACAACACTCATCGCTGTTGGGCCGAAAAGGAAGCTCCCAATCATTTCTATTCGTTTTTATCCCGGAACAGGCCATCGCCATGCATATTCATTCATATTATGGAAGGTTTTCTGCCGATTGAATGGGCTTTATTTTGGTGGGGGGTTACTTTACCTTCTTTAATTATAGGCTTACTTTCTATTAAAAAGAAGCTTCAGGAGCATCCTGAATTCAAAATGATGCTAGGTTTATCTGGAGCATTTGCATTTGTGCTGTCAGCATTAAAAATATAATACTTGCTCTATATGAATTTATTTTTTCAATATGCCTTTTACTGTATAATCCGTTCTTTTACATTTGCCATTTTTATAATAATGACTGACTTTTTGATCATATGGCACCCCTTTGCTCAGCTACGATTACCTAATTTTGCATAACTTATCAGCCCAAATCATATGCGCGCAGTCCGGATCATTTATGCAGGATAAGAGTGTTCCATCGACAATTTACTGATATGAATAGTAATGCTATTTAACTCTATATTTAAAAACTTTAAAAAATCTTCAGCAACTTTTTGTTGAATCTTTTCTGCGATGACGGGTAATGCTTCATCCAATGGATAAAATATGGTGAGGGTGATTTTTATATTCGGCAGCTCGTTTAATGCAATATCTATCCGATGGCATTTTTTTACTGCTTCTACCGAAGTGCAGGCATGGGAAATGATTTGTTTTAAAACGTGTTCAGAAATGTGGATGGTTCCTTGATGAAACCGTGGTCTGATAATCGTTGTTTCGCCAATCTCTTCTTTTTGGGTAGAAAAAATTTTCTTTCCCTTCATAATGATCTTCTTTAAAATATTTTGTTCGACTTGTACATATGGAATCGGAATAATATGTTTCCCCTCTGTTTTTCTCACATATAATGCCATGTTGATTTCCTTTGACGATCTAATTTCTTCAATTTTGTAATATTTGGTGATTTTTCCTAATTGCAATGTTTCCGCAATTTGATCAACCATTTTTGTAGACGTACCAATAATAAGAATCGAATGAATATCAAGTGCTTTAATAGCATTTTGGACTTCTTTTCGGTGATCCTCATAAAAAAAGACAGCCCGTTTAATAGCGGTTATATAGTTCTTTTCATATTTCGCTGAACTCCCTGCAGCTTTTCGCCCTTTATAAATTAACAATCCATCATCAATCATAGCCGGTATGTTTTTACTATGTGCGAAAGAAAGTGCGCTGGTGCTTTTTCCCGTGCCGCTGCGGCCAACAAGAGCGAATACGCGCATTGGGTGAATACCCCTTTCTTAAAAATCTTTCAACCTGAAGGAAAATGCCCGTAAAACTTAAAGGCGGGCCGGATCCGGCAAACCGGAAACTCTATTCTGTCTATTTACAGGAAAATTCAGTTCGTATGATAGCAAATGTTTGTTTCGGGACTCCGATTGTTATGAGGGATATTAATATTCATGAATTTCAAAAAAATAGGCTTTGGATCGAGCATCATACACAATAAAACAGAGGAAGCTTTTTTACTTGAAAAAACTAGCAAATTATTAAAATATTTTTAGTCGATTGTCGACTGAATTTTATCGAATTATACACATTTTTGTTGAGGAATAATAATCCCCTCTTTTATAAATGTTTCTATCTCTTCTTTACTGTAGCCCATTTGCTTTAGAACGGTTTCACTATGCTCCCCCTGAGCTGGAGGGACCGTTTTGATCCTGCCCGGTGTGCGCGATAATTTTACAGGAACACCAAGCATTTTTAAGATTCCGAGGGAAGGATGCTCCATTTCAACGACCATTTCCCTTTCCTTGATATGGGCATCATTTAAAATGTCCGAAAGCTTATTAACCGGTCCGCATGGAATTTTCGCAGATTCCAACATGTCAACCCATTCATCTCTCGTTTTTCTTTTAAATATTTCTTCAAGTATGGAAATCAGTTCATCTCTATTTTGAACCCGGTCCGGATTCGTTTTAAATTTCCGGTCTCTAAGAGCTTCCACATCCAATACGTCAACCAGCGAATTCCAAAGGCTGTCATTTCCTACTGCAAGAATAAAGTGGCCGTCCGAAGCTTCAAAAACCTGGTAAGGCACAATATTCGGATGGGCTCCTCCCAGCGGCTTTGGATCATTGTTTGTCGCAAAATAGTTGCCGGCAAGGTACGTTTGCCAAGAAACCATCGTGTCGAGCAAGGAGACATCGATCCATTGTCCTTGACCTGAACGCTCTCTTTCCCAAAGTGCTGACAGAATGCCGATTGTTGCCCACATTCCTGCTCCGATGTCTGCCAAAGAATATCCAGCTTTAACTGGTGTACCGTCTGGTTCGCCTGTAACGGACATTAACCCGCCCATTCCTTGAGCCAGGACATCATAACCAGGCTTTTTTGAATACGGTCCTGTTTGACCGAAGCCGGAAATCGAAGCAAGAATAACTCCGCGGTTATGCTGCTTTAAGATGTCATAATCAATTCCGAGCTTTTTTAATGTGCCGGGTCGAAAGTTTTCAACAACAACATCCGCTTCTTCTACCATTTTCAGTAAAATTTCTTTTCCTTTTGGATCTTTTAAATTTAAAACAACACTTTTCTTATTGCGGTTGACACTTAGAAAGTACGCGCTTTCATTTTTAATGAACGGAGGACCCCATTGTCTTGTATCATCCCCTTGCGGACTTTCAATTTTTATCACCTCGGCGCCTAAATCAGCTAATGTCATTGTGCAAAAAGGGCCGCTCAATATTCTCGTTAAGTCAATAATTTTAATTCCTGCAAGTGGCAGCATGTCAACCTCTCCCTTTAAAATTCGGTTTTCTTTTTTCTACAAAGGAACGAACACCTTCAGGAAAATCATTTGCGTCAATACTGGACGCCGTACCTGTATCCCACGGAAATGAAAGTGCCGGCTTATTGTAGGCGACAGATCTTTTAACAGCAAGAAGAGACGCCGGTGACTGCTCCATAACTTTTTTCGCCAAACGTAATGTAAAATGATCCACATCCTCATCATCCGGAACCATGTAATTAACTAATCCCAATTGACAGCATTCTGAAGCGTCTAGCAGTCGACCTGTATAAACTAAATCCATCGTCCGGCTCCCTCCGATCAGATCTGCAATCCGTTTTACAAACATTTGGTTTAACGTAATTCCCAGCCGTCCGACTGGGATTCCCATTTTAGCTTTAGAGGTCCCAACCCGAAGATCACATGCTAAAGATAGAACAAATCCTGCACCTAATGCCGGACCATTTATAGCGGCAATGGTTGGCAACGGAAGTTTTTCAAACGTCGAAATGGCTTGTTCCATTAAGCGGAAAGCTTCGTGCGCTTCGTTAATCGACATTTGGTTAAATTCTTTCAAATCAGAACCTGAACAAAATTGATCCTTGCTTCCGCGCAGGATCACCACTCGTGTTTTCGGGTTTTCAGGAATCAGCCTTCCGATTTCTGCCAGCTCCCTCCACATCCCCGATGTTATAGCATTTTTTAGGTGTGGACGTTGGATCGTTACAATGGCAAGCCCGGCACTTTCCTGAAGTATAATTTTCCCATCCGCCTCGACCTGACTAATCGTTACCCTCATTAAAAATCACCTATCTCTTGTCTTCATATTTTTTAACAAAATCAAAAAATGCTCTTCCTAGAAGATGGACGACTGTCGACAATCATCTTGTTACAACCATGATATCCCCTCATGTTATAAAAGTCAATAAAAATTCTAAAAATTTTAAATTTTCATTTTGTATTTGCTGAGGAAAACCTACTTATGTCATGTTTTGATTATGACCCAGTCAATAAGCTAAAAAATAAAAAAAGGAGCTTATATGAAAAGGGCTTCACTCCTTCATATGAACTCCCTAAAATCATGTATATGTTGTTCGTTTCAAGACATTTACAGCGCTCGTTGTTTTCCCTTTTTTGCTGCTAGTACGATTGTTTATTTTTCGTTTTGTTTTCGACCCTTTTAATTACGCTATGATTATGATTTTCAAGCAAAACAAGCGCTTCATCGATCAGGTTTTCCTTTAACAAATCTAAAATAATGCGGTGTTCCTTCAAAGACTTTTTTATATGCTCCTCTTCAAGAAACGATATTCTTTGAAGTACAAGCAAAGGACGTCCTAATCTCCAATACATTTCTTTAATAATTTCGCTTTTGCTCATTTCAATGATGAGCATATGAAACTCTTGGTTCAGATTGGCATACTGTTTTTCGTCATCAACCTCTGACATCTTTTGTACCAATTGCTCCATTTTCTTAAGAATTTCTTCATTTATCCCGCGGACTTTAATTCTTTTCATCGCAAGGCTTTCCAATACGATTCTCATTTCAAGAAGATCATAAACTTCATCTTCCGTATAGCCTTTCACAACAGCGCCTTTTCTAGGAATTCGCTCTATTAGCCCTTCATTTTCCAGCAAATAGAGCGACTCTCGAATAGGCGCCCTGCTCGTTCCAAACTCTTCTGCGTAAGTGGATTCAATAATTTTTTCTCCGGGCTTCAGCTCCCCCGCCATAATTTGGTTTGTTATTTTTTCCGCTATTTTGTGGGACAACGAATGATTGTAAAATAATTGATTATTTTTCATTCCCGCTCTTCCTCTCTATAATGTCGACTGTCTATTTTTTATAATCCTATTATAACTTGTTTATAAATACAAATCGAAAAATTCTGTAAAGTCGGCATTGTATTGGAAGATTTTCCGCAAATCTTTCGTTTGCTGCACTGTTCTAATTTATTCGAAATTTATAGAAGTTCTCCTTCCTCCATATATAAAAATTAATGTGATCCCCCATTATAAATGACTTCATAAATAAGAATATTCAAATTTTTATTACGAATATTTCATCGCTTCGTACATTCTGTCGACAATTGACAAAGATGCATATTTTTCATTTTGCTTTCGTAAACATTTTTGTAAATGAAAAAATAGCTGTAAACAATCTGTGATGAATGAAAAACGGAGAAAAGGAGGGAATGTGCGAAAAACACTTTATCTTAATCTTATAAATGCTGTTTCTCTCTTTATTTTGCCCTTGGACCGCCTTCTAACAAATAGGATAAGCAGCCGATTTCCTTGTGAAGTCGCCGAAATGTTCAGGTATGTCATTCAAAATAAAAGCATACATTTCAATTATTTTTTCGAGAGGTGACGATTTATGATTTGAAATTATATTTTTCAGAATATTCAAATAAAAAGTCACCTTTTTTCTAGTCATTCATATTCTTATAATGCATTGTCGATCGTCGATTTTGTAAGCTGGGTTTTTTAGAAAGCGGTTTCAAATTTTTGGGATTTTCTATTTTCATTCCAAAGCTTAGGAGGAAAAATCAATATGAGTATTGAGCTCATTGGAATTATTGTGCTTCTGTTGATGTTTATTGTAGGTTCAGTTTTGCCAATTAACCTCGGTGTTTTAGGGTTCGTAGCTGCTTTTATCGTCGGAGTTGTATTCAGCGGATTAAATATTGACGACATTTACAGCGGTTTTCCGGCTGAATTGTTCGTCACTCTTGCTGGAGTGACTTATCTGTTTTCAATTGTTGAGAAAAACGGGACAGTTGATTTGATTACCGGATGGGGTCTTCGCCTAGTCAGAGGTAATCTAGGTCTCGTGCCATGGATAATGTTTTTGCTTTGCGCTATTTTAACTAGCGTCGGCACTTTGGGACCTGCTGCTATTGCGATCCTAGCGCCGATTGCGCTGCGTTTTGCAGCACGATACAACATTAATCCTCTCTTGATGGGGTTATTGTTAGTGATTGGTTCCACAGCGGGATCCTTCTCACTGCTTAATCCTTATGGAGTGATTGTTAACGGCGTTATGCAGGCAAGAGATCTTCCTCATTCGCCGGGGTTGCTTTTCATAAACGCTTTTATCTTCAGTGTATTTGCTTCTGTGATTGTGTTCATCGTTTTGGGAGGACTTCGGCTGCTAAAAAAACGAACTGCTGCCGAAGAAGATGCAGCGTCTAGAGCTGAAGGGTCCTCCGCAAATGAGAACAATAAATCACAAGAAAATGGATTAACTTTTTACAGAGGCATCACACTTTTAGGGATCATCACACTCGTCGTCCTCGCTCTTATGTTCGATATCGATATCGGCTTTGCAGCGCTTGGAGTAGGATTAGTGCTAGCATTAATTGCTCCAAAGCAGCAAAAGGGCGTTCTATCACGGATGCCTTGGTCTGTGATTCTCTTAATAACTGGTATTGTCACATACGTAGGCGTTTTAGAAACAATTGGAACGATTGATTACATGACTGACTTAATCGCAAAAGTAGGAAATCCGGTAATCGCAGCCCTTGCATCGTCATACGTAGGAGGGATCGTTTCAGCTTTTGCCTCGACAACAGGGTTTCTGGCAGCTATCATCCCGCTGGCAGCACCCATTTTACAGGACCCGACCATTTCTTCCATCGGTGTCGTTTCAGCCATTGCCATTTCTTCAAGCATCGTCGATATAAGCCCCTTCTCCACTAACGGTGCATTGCTGCTCGCAAACGTACAAGGGGTAAAAGAGAATGTATTTTTTAAACAGCTTTTACTTTCTGCTGTTGTAGTCGTAGCGCTTGGACCTGGGCTCGCCTGGCTTGCTTTTGTATTAATTGCGGGATAGCATGGCAAACGATCATCCTTTCACCGGCAGAAAACAGTTTTTTATAACGAACAAGCACAGCTTCAAGCTGCAATAATGACTCAAGTTTGACAGAGTACACTAAAGAAAAGCCCGAAAATACTGGTGTTTTGGACTTTACCCACAACACGCACCACTACACTTGTTAGTGGCACGTGTTTTTTTCTAATACTCTAGGAGGCGCTTGTGTGACAAGTGCTTCAAATGCTAGATTTGCTTGACCTTGTAATTCTGTACGAACGATTTGCTCTTCACCATTCACGCGTATTTTCGAGGCCTTCATCTGGCTTACATCATGCAAAATATCCTTTACACTTGTTTGGCATCCTATTTCTTTTAGCTTATAGGCCAAAAAGGATTCCATGACAAGCGCAAGGAAACAAACCATGATATGGCCTCGAATACGAGATTCCACTCGATGGTACATCGGGCGAAGTTCTAGATTCGACTTCAGGTTACGAAAGGCTTGTTCCACTCTCCACAACTCTTTATAGGCAAGTGCTGCCTCTTCATCCGTTAATGACGAGTTGGTCCGAATGGCGTACTTTCCGTCAAACTTTTCGTCATTGGATACCTTCTCTTCATCAATTTTGGCCGATGCTTTTTCTATCGTTAAAAACTTGGAATACGCACGGTTTTTGACGAGTCCAGATGGACCGAGTTCATCAAGCTTCGATTGAAGGTTTTCTAACACGACTTGACGACTCGCTCGATCACGTTCTTCAGCGTCCGGATTGTAACAGAGTACATACGTTTCGCCATCGATTTTCTTTGACTTCACTTTTAGATTCGGGAGAACCTTCTTATATGGCCCACGGATGGATAATAGCTCTTGGGCTTTCTTCGACTTTCGTAATTTGACACCCACAATATATTCCATGCCCAGTTCACGAATTTGATCTAAGTTGGCTTCACTAACCATTCCGCGGTCTCCCACTAGAATGACTTTCTGAATAGGATAGCGCTTCTTCAGATCTCCAACCACCATGCCAAATGTCTTCGTATCATGCATGTTTCCAGGGAAGACTTGATGCCCAATCGGAATCCCTGTTTTGGTCATTAATAAGCCAATCACGACTTGTTTTCGATCTCCACGATGATCTTTGGAGTAACCATAGTGAGCCAGCAGTTCGTCTGCTTCCTCTCCTTCGAAATAGGTGCTTGTCGTGTCGTAAAACACGATATCTACTTCTAATGAAGTTAAATCGGTTAAATGTCCATAAAGTTGTTCCTCAATTTTTTCTTTTTGTTCACTTAAGAAGTCTAATGCACGATAGTAGTGATGGAGTTGAATGTCTGAAAGACCTTCTGCATAAATCGTGTCGATCCATTGTTTGAAGATATAATGCTTACTATTGGGATCCATGAGACGGTTTAACACCATAGCAAAAATGGCTTCGTCATACTGAGAAGCAGCCTCGGAATCATCCATGATTTTACGTAATAGCCGACCAAGCCCTAACTTTTCCCATACCTTTCGGAACAGATAAACCGGCCCAAACTCTTTTGTCCAAAGCACGGAGACAGAAGAGGAAGAGCCTTGCCCGTGAATTCGGTCAAAGTAACGCTCTGAAAATTTGGCTAATCCCTCGATTATGTTATCGACAGAGCCATTCTCTAATAAATGTTCTAACCTCCCTAGATTACAAAGCGTTTGTTGCCGAACTTTATTGTCTACACGAAATGTACGACATATTTGTAGATATTGACGAACTGAACCATTTTTATTTTTTTGCTTATTAATTCGAATATACATAGCACTAATAGTATAACATATATTACATATTATTGGATATACAAAAGTTATCCACATAACACTACATAATGATTATATTTTCGATAAAAAAAGTGGATAACTATTGGTATAATCACCTTTAGTTATCCACATGTAGTGAAAATGAACTTTGTTTTTTGTTTTGCTATTTTCGGTCAAAACCGGAGTAGATAGATCACATCTCAGTGTGCTGATCTGAAAACGAAGCAAAAACCGAACTTGATTGATCACAAGTTTATCCTTTTCTCAATGTCTGGCCAATGAAGCCAAAACTGTAAGGTTGAAATTCATGGTTTTTGCCGGAAAATTCCTCTATTTTTTATGTAATGGTTGACACTTCATTACATTAGTCGTGGAAAGTTCTTGTTTGCTATTTTCTATGTAATAACGCGCGTTTGCGATTTTTTATTGTTCATTTTCAAACTCAAGCTGATCTGCATTTGATTCAGGCTGCCGATGATGAAAACGGCTTCCCCTCTCAGTTGTACAAAATCTTTAAACCGTTTGAGGACGCCATTTTGTGCTTTGCAATAGCCTTTGAAGCCTTATTCCCCCTTCTGCATAACCGAGCTCCATATGTACATATTTTCTAATTTTCCTATGGCACAATCGGCATCTATATATGTTAAAAATTTAAAGGCGGATTTAGGAAAATGAAGAACGCTGTTTCAATCAGCATCTATAATCCTTACACTAAAATGAAAAGCTAAGAGGCTCTTAATTCAAGATTTCCTCCTATCTCGAATCAAGAGCCTCAAATAATTCAGCTGGTAGTTTATTAAATCATACTAATACTATCTATATAGTAGTCTTTAAGGGTGCGAAAGCAGATAGAAATTTTTACTAAAAGCCATTGCGTAAAATTTCGTTTTCGATAAATCTTCATTCAAATTTTTTGGAATTTGCCATAGCGTTTTGATCTGCAAATCACTAGCAGAATAATTGAGAAGGGTTGAAGACCTTTTGGAAAATTCAGTTCACTTACCCATGCTTTGAGGAGAATTCAATGTCCTTCCCTTTCCAATGTACGGGTTTAAAAGAATCATGCGTATTTTTTGATGAAAATTATAATTTTTTGCTCGTCCAACGAATCAACCCTGTTTCACTATGCGGATGGGAATCCCTTTGGGTTTTTTTATATTCATATTCTAATTCTGATAACGTTAATTTGCAAAGCTGCTCCTCATTCTTAAATGCATTTAAGACAATCAGTTTGTTGATCAATTTTTTTCTTCTGATTTCTACAGCCTGACGAAGAAGGTTACTCATGTGATCCTCTCCTTACATAAAATTTTTACGTTTTTTTAAATGGTTATCCGATTTCGGTGCACCAGCTTTCTTAGTGCAAGTCTGATCTTGTTAAGACTATTTCATCCTCTGTGCCTTACACGGATCATTTATATTCCTGCTGCGAATTTAAAAACTAAGAGGCTCCCAAATCAAGAAAATCCATCTTGAATGGAGCCTCTAGTGAACCAGTCGGCGTTTTTAATTTTCCAGTAAATTTAACATTATATTAAAACATATTAATCCTACCTGTCAAGTAGAAATTTATGTTTTTATGAATTTAGGCAAAAAAATTCTTCCTCATCGGTCGTTGATTTGTTAATGCCAAAGTACAGATTGATTTCAATTATACAGTCTCGATCCACCCCGGGAAACAGTCCCTTTTGAATGTGCAGTAACATGTTAAAATGTGAAGGGTTCAGGGTTGCCATCCTGACGAATGTACGGTAACATGTTAAAACCCTATTTCACAACTTGTATAGGTTGTTTCGGCAGGCTAAAAATAAAGCAGCTTACCGTTTTTCTTAACAGAAGAAATGCCGTTTTAGACGATAGCTTTTTTCTCTAAGCAATTATTTGAAAGAAGTGGAATTCCAATGCTGCTGTTAAAAAGTTGGGAAGTCTCCATAGCAATTTTTTGCATAATATGGCATAAAAGCGTTGGATCTGTGCTTTTGTAGAACAAAGAAATGAGCCGTTCACATTTGTTTAAATCATAATACCCCGCTCTGATGGAGCTGATAAATCGGTTACACGAAAACTTATAGCCCCTCACTTAATGAGTTTCTCCTGTCCCTAGTAAACATAATAACAGTTCATTTTCTCTTCTGTTGCTGAACTCTTTTTTGTTCCAGCAGCTGGCAAATGGATTTGATCCCGATCATTCCAAATTTAGCTTTCTACATAAAGCGGGATATCTGGACGTCTTTTAACGTCAACACATCGAACAAAAATTTCTCTTCAAATGCGTACTATGAATGCTCTTCCGATACCAAATATTACAATATTTTACAATTAGATGAATTTTTTATATAACTTGTGATATTTGTCCGTTTCAAAAAGCCCTGCTAATACATTTAATGTATATAGATATTCTAGGAGGTGAGTTTCCAATGTTTGGTCATACTAGACCCATTATCTGTCCGCCTAAACATGTGGTTTGCGACCGTTTCATTCCACGTGTAGTTCCTTATATTCATCCAATTGTAAGGATTAATCGTTTCAATATTGTCAATGTTCCTAGACATATTTATAGACCAATTACAAGAAACGTAATTGTTGATCCAGGATACCCTTCTAAGTGCTGCTAAATGACATTACACAATGCGCCCTCTTTTATTAAGGGGGGCGTTGTTTTGTTTAAATTCCCTTAACGCCATAACCTCAAGAGGTTCCATCATTATTTCGCATTTCAAAAGTACACTAATGTTCAGATTTTCATTGGAGACACCATAAATTAAGCCGATACAGACCAAGCAACTATTCCTTTGCAAAATGCCGATGCGTTTATTGTGAACAAAGGATTTTTGTGCCCTCTGGATGTTTCAATGTATACAAAAGGAATTTTTCGTCTTCTGATTCGCCATCCTCTGGGATGTTGTCTGCGGCCATCCTCCAAGATCAGAAAGCTTTCTTTTTATCAACCCATTCCAACCTGTTTCCTCAACAATATCCATACTTTGAGTTAATCCCCATCAGTTGCAATACATCCATTTATATCCATATGATGAATGAGTCGCAACTTTTTTTATATTAGTTCACATAATTATTTTATGGGTTACTAAACTTAATTTTGGCTAATTTATCAGCTGCTGTTCGCTTCAACATTGATTCTGCAGCGGTTTCCAATCGATTTTAGCAGCGCTTTTGGCTCTTGCTCTTACCCGTTGCTTGTGCAGTATTTAACAAAAAGCTCCCTCCTTTGAAGTTGAGTTTTGAAGGAAAAGAAAAAGCACCTTTCAAAAGGTGCCTACACTTTTTTTCTAAATGCCCTTCTTTCCGCATATACTGCACATTCCGGACAAACTTTCATACTATTTCCGTTATGGTCTACATAATGATAGTAAGTTTTTGTTTTTCGCTTACACAAAAAGCACCGCTTATGAAATAGACGAAACATAATTCAACTCTCCATACTGTAATGTTTGAAATGCACCTCACAGGGTGCATCTTTTAGATGTTCCATTTTAATACTCTCCACAAAAAAACGTTCGATTCCGAACGCTTTTAAAATGTTCTACCTGTCTTTTTCCATATATTTTTTTATCTTTTTTTCTTCCCATTCTTCCCCGAATATGCCAAATGCAAACGTTGAGGCGCCGTGTACTAAAAGCCCAATCCCCCAGCCAAAAAGCGGATATTGAAACCACCAATTACCGGGATCCGAAATTAAATTAAAAACAAAAAGCATAGAATTCACTAAAACATAAGAAATGAAATGCAAATAAAAGGCTTTCAAATTTTCCACTCTTTTTTTCGCCCTTAAATATTTTTCATCTTTTTCGACTTTCAACACCCCCCTATATAGCTTAGTTTTTGAACAGCCTTGTTGCCACTCATAATGCTGAAAATATTTTCCTTCACCGTTTACATTTGGGAATGAGGCACAACAATTTCTAACCTGCTGTTGATTCGGTTTTTCATAAGTCTTGAACCGTAAACGCAACAAATTTGCTTAAGTTTCGGCATTTACCTCTCTTCTTTTACTCCATTCGACAAAGGGGTAATTTTTCCTTCTTTAAACAATAGCGATTAACAAATTTTTTGCAGGAAAAAGGCGAATAAAAGCTTCAAAAAATATGGGTCACCATTCAATGAAATCGTTTCACAAATGAAATGCACACCACAAAGCTCTCAGCAGGATGGATGCGAGCTTTTTAATCTAGAGAGGCCAGAACAAGAAGGTTGGAGCTGAATCGCCATTGGCTAACAAGTACATCCAGTAGCATTCTTTTGAACAATCTTTTTCTGTCAAAGCGGCAACCGTACCGTCATCCTCTTTCACTGGAACAGGGTGTGGCGTCTTAAACAGCTCTTTCATCATTGAAATGGGGGTATCCGTCTAATCATGAAGGAAATGACCAATTTTCAAACTTCCCAGCAGGATTTACATCTACATTTATGGGGGTCTTGATGCCATGCCTGTATCTAGAAGACAAGGAAACACCTTGTTCATATTTCATAAGCAAATACCTGCATCAATTTTACTGTTTTGAATATCATATCGGCACAATATTTTTATATCTCAAATGTATCATATGACCGCCGCAAAGTTTTTTATTCCTTATTTTTTAACAGCAGGGTCTATAAATGGAGCAATTGGTAGGCATCAAACGTAAAGGCCTTTAGTTTGGTTTTGCAATTCCTTGTAGGTAAGATAAAAACGATATTACGAATCTCGGTGAGGAAACACCAACACCACTTTCAATTCCTTATAGTTAAGATAAAAACAGACTTGAATGTACAGTTATGTTTTTCAAATATCTCGTTTCAATTCCTTATAGTTAAGATAAAAGCCAAAATTCGCAGGAAGATCCGAAAAGCCGATTTTGAGTTTCAATTCCTTATAGTTAAGATAAAAACTGATTTTCACCCCGAAAAAGAACGTTTGTTCTTATTAGTTTCAATTCCTTATAGTTAAGATAAAAACGAAGCGGTTAAGTGCGCAAGTAGGCGAAGCGAGAGGAGTTTCAATTCCTTATAGTTAAGATAAAAACGAACCACATATTAAAGGATTGGCTGAAGATATTTAGTTTCAATTCCTTATAGTTAAGATAAAAACCATCAAATCCTGCATAGTCTACATGGGGTACAGGGCTTCAATTCCTTATAGTTAAGATAAAAACGCAAAAGCTGTACTAATACTTCAAAAATATGAAAATGCTTCAATTCCTTATAGTTAAGATAAAAACGCACATTATGAGAAAAGGGGAATACCTAGGGTATTGTCCAGTGCTTCAATTCCTTATAGTTAAGATAAAAACAAATTGAAAAAACACAAGAAATATACAATGAGCAATGCTTCAATTCCTTATAGTTAAGATAAAAACCCCAGAAAATGTCGTTAAATAAGCATTTCGTTTTAAATGGTTGATTGGTTATTTTCATTTTAACGAAGGAGTCAAATTTTATCAATCCTTTGATTTGCGTGGGCTCAAGAACCACCTTAGCTTTTACGCAAAGTTTGAGGCAGGAAATAAAAAGTAATATAATGAAAGAAAATGGCCCGGATTGGGGCGAAGAAAAGGAGGGGCAGTGTTGACTGAACAGATCGAGCCAATCATTATTGAAGTGTTGACCGAAACGGTGTCCCCATATTTGATTTATTTGTTTGGATCAACGGTTGCAGGACATGTTCATCAAGACAGCGACATTGATATCGCTTTTCTCAGCGACCAAAAACAATTGGATCATTATGAGCGATTTATGGTTGCGCAAGAATTGGCATCCAGGCTGCACCGGGACGTCGATCTTGTGGACCTCAAACAAGCAAGCACCGTGTTTCAGGCGCAAGTGGTCAGTAACGGCAAAGTCATCTATTGTACAAATGAACAGAAAAAAGCCGAATATGAATGGAGAGCCTTGAAGATGTACGCAAAATTGAATGAAGAACGCACGGAAATCTTGCGAAACATTAATGAAAGCGGGTCGGTTTATGAAAAATGATGTCATTTTAAATAAAATTAGCGTGATCGAGCGGTGCATAAAGCGCATTCACGAAGAATATGAGAACAACCCGAAAAATTTAGAAAACTACACGAAGCAAGACTCCATTATCTTAAATCTCCAACGAGCATGTGAAGCAAGCATCGACCTGGCGATGCACATGGTCGCACAGAAAAAGCTAGGCCTCCCCCAAAACAGTCGAGACGCTTTTTCTCTTTTAGAACAGCACGACATCATCACTCCTTTTCTTTCACAAAAAATGAAAGCGATGGTCGGATTTAGAAACATCGCCGTTCACGACTACCAGGAAATTAATTTGACAATTTTGCAAAAAATACTTGATCACCATCTAATCGACTTTACCGAGTTCACGAAAGCGATTCTTTTTTATGAACAGTGAAGCGGGCGGTGCAGATGCGCGCCGTCCGAGCATATTATTTAAGCAAAGACATAATTCAAGATAGAGACTTCTCATAAATCATTATTCCATCGCGCTCAATTTGCCGTTAGATTTCCTCATTCAGCGAATCGAAAGACAGCACATCACACGAATAAATGCCGACAATGTTGTCAATCTTATTCATGATTTTTCCTTTTTGTTTCCCGTACAATTAATGTACAAATCAATACCGTCCTTTTGGAAGCTCGGTGTTTTCATATTGCACATCGACAATCCGATCGCGGCCCGTGTGGTTTAAAATCCCGTTCAAAAACGCGATCGTAATTCACTTTCGGCTTGGGTGGCCGAACAATTGCTTAAACATAAAATCCATTTTCAAATCGAGGTATCTTTTGTCATTGAGGAAATTTTTTAGAGGATATAGATACGATTTTATTAAAGCGGAATGAGAAGGGAAATCAAGAGTTTGAACAATAAAAAATGAAAGAGAGCCGGGTGATTTTTTGGAATATTACAGACAGACTCTCTTTTTCTGATATTTTAACAATCTTCGATATACTTCGGGTTGTGTCAGGCACCGATTCAATCAAGATAGGAGATGAAGCGGTGTTAATCGTAATTTCATAACACATCTAACACTCGTCTCGCCGCATCCCTTATTCCATCATAACTAACTCTTCCGTTACCAAAAAAAGGAGTGGAAAGCACCCAAACATCCCTTTCATTCTCTAACCAAACTTTATAAAGCTTGTACGACTCATTCCGAAAATGCCAGCTATTAATCATTTCAATCGTCGCAAAGTATTCCAGCAATTTTTTGGTAAGTTCTTGATCATACAATACAATAAGCTTTATATTTTGATGTTGAATGATTGTTTGTTGGATTAAAGAAAGCCTCCGGTTCGCTACTTCATTATAATAATCATTTACAGATTTCCAAATGGATTGATAAGGTTCAATGCTTTTCTTTGATTGTTTAGGTAACGGCATCATTTCCCCAAGAAAATGGTTGGAATCCTCACGGCCTAATCGTTTGGAATAAAAGATATAATCATTAATATGTTGAACATCCACATTTCCCCTTTCTAATTGCAAAAGAAATGCGGCCATATAATGCCAAACGTTAGGACCTGTAAATGACGATAGAGAGATGTTGTACAAATCTTCCCACACATGACGAAAATCCATTTGCAGACGAAACGTGGAGCGAATGCGTAAACTTTCTTCCAGCGTTTTCTTTTTATTCCTCCATATTTCCGCACCTCCTTCTTCAATGCCAAGAAACCAAACTGGGGCATTTATATTTCCATAACCGAGCCAATTATACAAGCAGGAGCGCACTAATTGTTCAAAATACGTTTGATCGCTTATCTCTTGCCACTCCGTTTCGTTGCCGCTATCATCCGAATGCGCTCTTTCCGTTTCTTCTTTCCCCGACATGGACATCATAGCGATCTCAACGACTTCCCTTAACTGTTCTTCTGAAAAATCTTTAATGCAGATCCACCCTCTCGGATCAACTTGATAGCCCTTTTCCTTTATTATTTTACCATCCATATATTTGCCATTGACGTACCCGTTTCCGCTCGAACTCAACTGTGTGATCAATATTTTTCCTCTTTGCCGGCTTTCCGGATAAACGTAATTGATTCGGCCTTTGCTGATCGGTTTCTCTTGCAGCTGTGAAAACGAACGGAAAATCGATTTTTTATGTTCAAAGCTTAACATTTCGCCTCTCCCCTTTCGCTACATATCGTTTGCTGATTTCCTACATGAACCGCCAAATACCGAAACTCCCCGTGCTTTTCATTGTTTACAGTACAGTAATGATGCCATTGCATTTTATACATCCCTTTTAAGAAGATCGGATCTTCACGGTTTTCTTTCGTTCCCCTCGAAGCATGTTCCAACCATTTCAATTCCTCAGTTAATAGGCGATTTTCGTGAATGCGAAACTCACTGTCTACTGTATTCGATCGTACTGGCTCTAACCAATACAAATGGTCATTCATTAACAAAACTTCTATTCCTTGGACATTCTCCTTCGCAGCAACGAGTTTTTCCAATTTCTCCACTTGTTTAAGAAAATCTTAGCGTCCTTGGTCTTCAGCACCGTGATGTTTTAGTCGGACAATTTGGTCTTAATGGACAGCTTGGCAAGCCGATTCATTAAATATATGGCATATTATGGCCCACCTTCTCGTTTTTTCACCCAAAGATCTGCTGTATACCCATGCAAATGCTTATTCTCTGTCACAAGAAACCTTTCTTGAAGATGAATTTTAAATGACTGTTTAAATGCCGCTTGCGCAGAAAAAATGGATATTTTTGTGATCATCTTTTCATTTCCTCGTGAATAGAAAACCCCATTTTCTACTCCCATTTTAGTTCATAAAAAGACTCCTTTATAGTTAATGAACCGCTTGCGTAAACTTACATTTCGGATAGTTGCTACAGCCTTTGAAGCTTTGTCAGAAACGATGATCAATCTGTGAAGTGGTGCCATCGTGCTTAGGAATATATAAGTTGTGAAAACTTTTGTATTTTCTCGACGAAATCGTTTCTATCTTTTCAATACCTTTACAAACTTTATATTCCCCATACGATCCCCCACACGGTTTCTTTTGATTTAATCCATCTCACTAGCAAGACAAACAGACATAATAGAAGCAATGTATAAAAATAATCTCCACCTTTCCTACCGATCACATAAACGATCGTTTATCACTTCTTCTAGCTTTAATTCTAATTTTGATTATATCTACATTCAGAAAGAAGGCTGTCGAACCTTGTCACAAAAACAAAAAAGACAGAAGCCCTGACAGCTTCTGTCGTAAGTCATAATTAACGGCTAAGTGCCCGCAGCATAAGCTGATTCACATCTTTCTCCGGTCCGATGAATTCGATGTTGGTGCCGACGGCTTCAGAGTGTTTGCGGGCGAAGTCGATTTTCGCTCTTTCTTCGGGACGTAAAAATTCTTCAATTTCCGCGCCTTTTGTTTCAAGAACGAAATATAGTTTTTCTTCACCATCGTTGTCAATGACAAGCGCCCCGTCAGGGTTATAGGAACCGATTGGAGTGTCAATTTTGAACCATCTTGGCAGTTTGACGTATACTTTGACGTTTTCGTCGTTTTCAAAGCGCCGGACGGAGCTTGCTTCAATATCCGAATCGTAAACGACATGATCAGGTGACTTTTCACTTCGGATAGCGTTATCGTTCAAGTAGGCAAGCAGCTCTTCGTTTTGGAACAGCTCAACTGCGTAATAAGTATCATCACCGATTTGTAATATTTCACGCCGTCTTTTAAAAGTATTCTCATTTCCCTCTGAATAATTTTCGTCACTTCTTCAATAAACTTTTACGGGTTGTTTTTAAAATCGTCAAGGCGTTTGCAGCCAGTCAAAATTTCCCCAATCGTTTTCCACGTTAAGTTTGTGCGATATTGCAATTCCGTAATCACATCCTTCAATGTATGATGAGCGGTTACGTAAACTTCCAGCCGTTCTCTCATCGTTTGCGTATGAATCCCTTCCGCTCTATCCATCTCTTCCGTAATGTTTTGCTCCGCAAAAATCGCAAGCGGCGACCAAAATTGATTTTCTTCGACTTTTAAAAACGGGTGGAGCAACCCTTTCATCGCTTCGAGGGGGGAACGGGGTGGAAACGATGTATGACACGATGTCTTGGTCGAAATTGAACGAATGCAGACCCGTATAATAAAGCGACTCCTGCGCCGTGACGAGCGTTGTATTTTTTAATGAAAGAGCCTTGTCAAGCAAAGCAGAATGCGCATAATGCACCGACTCTAATTCCCGGGCGATTTTTAAGACAAGTTCATACGTCTTCGCTTCTTTTTGATGAACATCGCGCGCGTACAGGCGTTCCCTTGTTTCATTGACGAATTCGCGCAGTTCCTTGAACTCCTCATCCTCTCGCGAAAGCCGACTGTAGATGTCGTCGAGTAGCTGTTTATACCGTTCAAACGTCTCTTCGGAAATAATGCTGCGCTGAATTTCATGCTTCAGCCGAGTCATGCGTTCTTCCAATGTTTCGACGTCAATTCGCATTTCGTTGATTTGCTTGAGTGCCGCGGCAAATTCGCCTTTTTCCAACCGTTTCCGCAACATCAACTGGTTAATCGCTAACTGGAATTCGCTATAAAACTCCTTCGTCGCAAAGACGAGCTCAAGCCCATCTTCATCGAGCGTGTAATATTGCGTATTCGTTTTCACATTGAAATCGTTCGCTTTTAAAAGGGAATATTCAATCGCGCTCTCTTCCCGTTTTTCCCAATCGTAAAACGAATAACTCCGTTTTTTCCCCGTCGTCGGGCGAACACGTTTGAATAATCGTCCGCGCCAAGTCTTCGTACATCTCGTCATCTAACACGTACACATTTTCCGTTAGCTTTTTTAAAAAAGACGCGAGCTGTTTTACCCCAGTTTTATACTGCCGCATCAGCTTTTGCTCAAAGAAAAATAAAAGCGCCAATAGCCCGAGCCCTTTCATATCAATCGGCTGCCCATTGAGGTCAGTTGAACGCTTCCGCTCAAGATCAAAAAGCGGATCAAACAGCGCAAGCCTTCTGATACGTTCGCGATAGCCGTCCGTCACCCCTGCCAATTCTAGCTTGTCCACTGCCATTCCCTCCAAATTTGTTGCAGTTCCCTCGTTTTCAACATTTCTTGCGGATAGTACTGGCCGGAAGCCAACAGCTCTTGAAGCTGCTTTTTTTCATCCGCTGAAAAATAAGCGAGAAACGCGTCAAGCGCGTCCGCCCGCTCCATCTGATAGTCCTTGCCGCTGGCCGGATCTTTCTGCAAACACGCCCGATAAAACGGAAGCGCCGGTGAAACGGGCTGCTTTTTCGCAAGCGAATGCCAAATCGCAATACCTTCGCGGTCAATGTCGCCAAAGTAATAAAAACGATGGTCCGCTTTCACCGGATATTGCAGCGAAAATTGTTCGATGCTGCTAATTATGGCTTTGCCTTCCCCGTAAATCAGCGTCGAAAATGCGGTGTCTGGAAGCGCGGGAAGCAGCGCTTGATACGTCGTTTTATTTTCAACAATGAGGTGGAGCTGGACCACTTCCGCTATTTTTGCCGGATGGACGGCTAACATTAACGGTTCGGACACGGGGATGATGAGAAGGTGGTCAAAAAGACCGATTCGCTCAAGCAGCTTTTTCCCGTCGCCTTCGGTGATCCATTTCTCATCGCCGACCAACTCCATGCTGTGCTCCGGTGCGGGAACGGGTTCGCTCGGTAACGAATGCGTCTTTAAATATTCGTCAATTTTTAAAATGAACGGCACATCATTGTTCCAAACGGACGGATCTATGCCGTAATAGGCATCGAGCTGAATCGCCGGATGAAGCCGATTTTGATAGCGCTGCAGCTCATGATGATAGTCTTCTATAAATCTGCTTTTATAAATGCGATATTGAAAAGCGAGAGACGGTGTTCTCGTTGTCCGCCCTTTCGACTTCACCATGTCAAGCACCCGCTCCGCCTCCAGACGCAAAATTATTTCGGAAAACTCATCATACGTACGTACAAAAGGCTGAATGAGCTGTTCCAGCTCCCCTAACGAAATCGTCCGCTTCGGAAAAACGGCTAGCAATCTTTCAATTGGTTCCAATCTCGCTCCACTCCTACAAACTGGATTTTCTCTTATTATATAAGAAAACAAGAGAAGAGGGTATGAATGATTGTTCCCAAACTTGAGGAGGATTGCAAAACAAGGGAAGATGATGAAACACCGGGCTAAGCATCTTTCACTTTTAAGCTAAAAAACTTGAGGAGAATTTTTCATTAAACTATAGTTTTACGCAAAGTTTGAGGCAGGAAATAAAGATGAATAAATGAACTGATTTAACAACATAGCAACCTCATGCGGACGCTCCTCAGCATACTTCACTAATCATACAAAACTTCCAGAGGAAGGATTCTCTTTCTGCAGCTTTTTTACAATATTGACAAACAATGCCTGTCACTGTTCGCCAAGAACGTCTTTCAAAACTGTTTGCGTTCATCATCCATTATGGGAAGGAATAGTTGATTTTCATGTATGGGTGGGGAGTAAAATTTACTCATGGATGTTTTTTGCGGAAAAAGGGAGGACACCCGAAAAGAGAACGCCTAGCGAACACTTTTGGGTCCCATCATGTTCGACACATACTCTCGAACACTGAGTTCACGACAGAGGCTTTGCATAAATGACCTTTCCATCACGCATAATTTGCCGTTTTATTTCCTCATTCAGCGAGTCAAAAAACAGCACATCACACGAATAAATGCCGACAATCTCGTCAATGTCGTCCATTATTTTCCCCTTTTTATTTCCGGTATAATCAAGACACAAATCAATATCAGAATTATAGCGTGCCGTGTTTTTTGCGCGTGATCCAAACAAAATAACTTTTTGAATCTCTTTGTCACCTTCAAAATACGTAAGCAACCGCTCAAATACATTTTTATTAATTCCATACATCGCTATCAATCACTTCTTCTTTTATTTTTTGAAGCAACGCTTCGATTTGGTGAACATATTCATTTACGATTTTATTTTTTATTCGCTCATAATCTTCTTCGTTATACACATGGGCAGTTGCGTTTCGCGAACTCAGTATATCGTTCCATACATCAATATTTTCAATCCATCCTTCCTTAAAAGCTTGACGATAACATGCCCGCGGACTGTTTAGTTCAAGCCCGGATGACTTAAAAATTTTTGATAAAAGCTTCCAAAGTTGATCTTCTAAAATCTCATATTTTTTCACAATCGAATCTCTATACACTTCTTTCATCAATTCGTCTTCATTTGTTATTTGTTGCGATGCTGAAATCACATTTTTTAAGTGCAACAATAAACGAAATGCATATTGATACGACAACATGATCGATTCTTTGTATTTGTCAAACAAATCGTCCATTCCCAATCTACCGCCTTTCTCTTACATAATAACACAAAAAGGCTAAAACTATGTATGGCTTCTTCTGATGACTTTCAAACAAACAAGACATAAGTTCAACAACTTGATATGGTTGCTAATATAATGAATACATCTTCCATGGACATACTCAAATTCCAAATTGTATAAATTTAAAACATTCGACAAAATAGATTTTCACTCTTGTAATAATGATGCATTTTTTGCGTCATGAGTATCAATCTCGAAAACATAATTAAGAAAAAAAGCCTCCTCCTAGCCTTTAAAGCATTTTTTCAAAAAGTTGAAATTGACACATATTTCATCCTCGAAAAATTCACTGAGCATGTTGAGATACGTAGCTTGGTAAAAAATGACGCGAATATGAATGTTCATTCTTTGCGACTTCTTTGTTTTTTCCTACTTATACTTACTCATTCGGCATCGTTCAAAAAAAATCTACTTTTTCGGAATCAAAGATTACGAAATGTGAGTGAACGGTTTTTTAGAGTACATTGAACATCGTCTGGAAGAAGTTCTACAACGCTTAAGACGTTTCTTGAGAAGTCGAAATATTGAATTACAGTTACATTTATATATAACAGAAATGCTCTTTTTTCATTGTTTATTTGACAGGGTTAATTGTAGGGAGTTTTTATCTGGATTCAAAAGCTCTTCAATATATTTTAGAACACTTTTACACAAAATAAATAACTCAACTTTCGCAGTGAAAAATTTATGAATAATCCTTGATTCGATAGGTTTCTTTGGGTATCTCATATTCACTTGACACTGAAAAAATTCGTCTAAAAAACAAGAAGACACCTCTTTCTTTTGGTAAACGATTGGTGACCAAACCAAAAACCAAAGAAAGAAAAGTGTCACCATTATGATAACGAAAAAAGAGTATTTTGCGCAATTACTAAAAGAAATAAAAGACGGATTTTCTGAATGACAAATTGGTAATCATTTAAGAAAAGCAGGAATTATCAAGGCTTGTGGTTATTCTTGTTTATCGATTTTTCAACTATTATTTCTTCTTGTTTTTCAATACAGAAACTGGTACCACTCCTTACAAAGCAAAAAGGCTGCCGATTTACCAGGAAAAGATACCATTTATCGTTTTTTGAACTCGTCTACGTATAACTGGTGAACCTTTTTACTATCTCTGAGCTCCGAAGTGATTCGTCGTGTGAAACAAACGATTTCGAAGCGCCGTGTTACCGTGTTTATTGTAGACGATTCGATTTATTCTCGTAACCGTAGTAAATCGGTTGAGCTTCTAGCTAAAGTATTCGATCATTCCACTCGTCAGTTTGTCAATGGTTTTCAACTATTAACGCTCGGATGGTCCGATGGCTTTACATTTGTACCTATCGATTTCGCTCTTTTGAGTTCAGCGAACCAAAAGAATCGCTTGAACGAAATCCATTCGTCCATTGATAAACGAACCACAGGCTACAAACGACGGCTCGAGGCATTGGAAGCAAAACCAAACATGGTGTTGACATTAGTAGAACATGCATTGGATAAAGGGATTTTCGCTGATTATGTGCTCATGGATACATGGTTTACTCATGCCCCGTTGGTGGAGATTCACTCCAAAGGCCTTTTTGTCATTGGCATGGTCAAACAGCTGAAACAACGGTATCTTTTTAACGGAGAACGTTTAACCTTGGAACAACTGTATCGAAAAGCGAAACGAGACATTGGCAAAAAAGAAACACTCGGCTCGATTCACGCAACCCTTCATACGGGTTTACCAGTGAAAATCGTGTTTGTGCGGAATCGAAACAACCAAAGTGAATGGCTGGCCATTTTGAGTACAGATACTACTCTGTCTAATGAAGAAATCGTTCGAATCTATGGGATGCGTTGGGACATCGAAACCTTTTTTAAATTCAGTAAATCGTTTTTACATTTAGCCAAAGAGTTTCAAGGTCGTTCCTATGACATGATGATTAGCCATACTGCCATTGTCTTCACTCGGTATATCTTGATTGCTTGGCAACTTCGAAAAGAAGAGGATCCGACGACCATGGGCAACTTATTCTTGTTTCTATGTGACGAAGTAAAGGAGATGGACTTTAAAACGGCTTTACTACAATTGATTTCTCTTTTCCAAACTTTGGCTGAAGCTAAGGTTTATTTGAGTATGGACATTTTTCAGTGTCAACTGTCCAATTGGATTACTTCTTTACCTCGTTATATCAAGGACTGTCTGCATATTTCTGTGTGCGAAAGTTGAGTTTAATATATAAGTTGCAATAAAGAATTTCCGTTTTTTCGTTTCGGTTTTCATCTAAATACAAGCTGATATGATATAACGTGGCGAGTGATCAGCTGGATGTAAAACAAAATTTCAACTTATATAGCTACCGTTGTTGATGATTTTTTTGAATAATCCGTCTCAGTTCCTCGATAGAAACATTGGCTTTATGTAACATGGCGTGGCAATTAGGACATACGGGCCTTAAATCATCGAAAGGATTTACTCGATATTCTTCATTTATTTCACTTAATGGTTTTATGTGATGGATTTCGATGAATTTTTTACCGATTTCGCCATAAAATTGTTCAAAATCAAATTCACAAACAGAGCATTGGTACCCATATTTTAATAAGCATAACTGTCTTGCTTTAGGATTCCGCTCATATCGATTTACAGCCACCAGCTTTTTGCTGCCTTCGTATAATTCGATATTTTCTAATTCTTGCGGTAAAAGAGTTTCTTGACTTTTATCGTTCAAGTCTACCTTTTCATAGATGCGTATAGCCTCTTTTAATTCAGGTCTCAATTGCCAAATAAACGTGTTTCGATCTTTTTCTCCTAAAAAGGGAATATGCCAATATCTAATGGTGTCATCTTTTGCTCTTGGAAATTGCACATCTTGAAGCTTACTTACAATTCTTTTTCCAAGTCTTCCGATTTGAAGGTTTAGGACAGAATGACTCTTTTTATTTAGAAGATTTGCAAGTTGTTTTCCCGTCGCTTTGCAATTCGTTTGATAATAAAGCATCATCATGAGCTCGACATCTTCTTCTTGAAAAATCTCTTTATTTCTTAATAATTCAAGCCATTGGCGAACTGAAATATTAAGAGATTCTTTGTAAATCTTCATCCAATCATCTCTCCTAGTAACTTTTAGCGAGTTCGTATGCTTTTAGTCCTTCATCGCCAGTAAGAACTTCGACTTCTCGTCCGTTCACGTTTGCGTAAAATTTGGTGGCTGTTTTAATCATTGCTCAGCTTAAAAAATAATATCGTAAGATTCATTGCCTTTTAACAGCTGTAAAAAATCTTCCGTCTCCATCACGGTATCGACCGGAACAACGGTACTATCATTATTTCTAACAATGCAGATGACTCTTTTTCGATGCGTACTTTTTCGCAGATAAATAAGTTCTGTTTCTCCAATCATTCCCATCCGAAAAGCTCTCGCCAAAAGGACATCTGTACTTAAAAAGCTGATTGGATTGATAGTGGGCACGTTTAACAAGTTATGTTTAGATGAATAATCCATAATTTTTTTCTTTATTTCCACAACCGCAAAATCACTTGTGCTAATGGAAATTTGTTTAATTTTATTTCCATAATGGTGAACAAGCAAGAAAGCCAATGCAAGAATAGAAGTTTCTCCAGCGTTTTTCTTTATTATCCCTTCTTCCTTGCTGTCAAAGCCGTTTTTATAATAATTCCCAATCCACTCATCATCAATATCTACTCTGCCTGATTCCGCTTCTTGAATCTGTTTTTTTAAATATCGATGCGGCTTTGATCCGGGAGAAGAAGCATTGGCAAACACTTTCATGAGTTTCAAGTCATGATAATCTACCAAAGGGAGGTAATCCGTTTCTTCATCCAAATAAAGCAACTGTTGAGGGATAGAAGAAATATATTGAAGCAGATGTTCACTTTGTGCAATTTCAGCATACACCCAGCCTGGAACTAAAATAAGGTCGTAATATCCATAGATTTTGTCAACTGGAAAATATTTTTCGTGTTGGGTGCAAAATTGTACATTATTATTGTCAAGTATACAAATCCGCAAATCATGTTCTTTTGTAATAAAACTGTTTAACTCTTTAAAACTATCGCTAACCATCTCATACATGATTCAATCCCTCTAATGTCCGGACAAATTGGTTGAGAAACTCTTCATGTTCCTTATACATTTCGACTTCTTCATGTTCTGCGCGCTTTTCTTTGATTTTTGTTTCTAATGCTCCTAAGTCGATAATATTGCTCGGCTGAACCAATGATACATCTAGGGCCAACTTGCGGAACATCTTCTCGAATTCTTGCTGGCTGATTCTAATATCAAAGTTCTTTTTTATTTGCTGGCGCAGTTCTTCGTTTTTATATTCTCCTGCTGATTCATATAGTTGGATGAGGATGGCTTTGTAGGGTGCTTTGAAGGTATCGATGCAGTGCATAATTCGCTCAACAAATGGCAAGTGATGGCCCACCTGATAAAAATACCCATACACATCATGACCTAAAAGCATTTGGCTGGCAAAATAATCTGCTTTTCTCTCAGAAAGATCAAATTCTGTTGAAATTATGTGGGACGAACTTTCTTCAATCCCTTTGATTAAGTGGTAGATTTCATGCCAACAGATAAAATACTGATACACCCTCGGTTGTGCCGTGTTAATGACAAACACTTTCTTACCATTAGGCAATTCCCTGATGGCGCCACCCCAATTTTCGTCAGGTATAGGAACTTGAATAAGATAGTGTTCTTTTAGTATTTGCAGGGCCTGCTTTTCAGGTGAAAGGATGCGGATTTTTTTATATCTTGTCTCCACAACCGTAATAAGTCGTTCAATTTCCTCTTTGATTTCTTTGTTCAGCTTGACCGTCTGATCCAGATTTTCACTAGTAATTCGCATCATTTTCCCATGCCTTTCGTTTATAGATAGATGGCGGCAATATCTAATAAGTCATCAAGATCGTTTAAAATCTTTTGAATATGTTCCGGCCTGTTTTCTTCCTGTAAACGATCAGAATATTGCATAGCCGGTCTCTGCCATGATTCAGGAATGATCACAGGAGGATGCAGAAAGTAATCCTCAGGCAAATTGAAAGCTGCCGTAATTTTTTTTAGATGGGTTTCAAATGTAACTGGGCTTGAAATTTCCCCGGCAAGAATTAAATTTAATGTTGGACGAGAAATGTTTGTTAACTTAGAAAAAGATGATTTTGAAAATCCTTTTAACCTAATAAAAGTGGCAATATTCTCGCCAATTTTCTTACGATGTTGAAAGAAGTTCATTTTTCCTCCCTCCTTGTGCCGCAGTATCAACTTGTTTCAAAATATACTTGCTGTTAATAATTATACCCTAAATATCTTTTTTGCAAAAATAAATTTTACAATTTGTAAAAAAATCAATGCTACTTTAAAATAAAGGACGTTTATGTTCACCTTAACTAATTTTGGTAAAAACCACTTCAAAACATGTCATAAAAACAAAAACAGAAGCCAATACAGCTTCTGTCATTAAACTTCGAGGAGACAGGCATTTGACCAGTGTACTACTTCAGCTCATCATATTTTTTCTTTGAACCAAACGCTTTTTCAATCGGATACTTTTTTTCATTTTTCTCCATTTTATTGATGATTGCTTCTTCTAAATCAATGCCTAATTCATGTGACAATAAAAGTGCGTAAATAACAACATCAGCTAGTTCATCCTTAATATTTTCAAAATTAGCTTGAACTGCTTCTTCGCTTGTTTTCCATTGGAAATTTTCCAGCAATTCCCCCGCCTCTAACGTTAGGGAAATCGCTAAATCTTTTGGAGTATGAAACTGTCTCCAATTACGAGCATCTCGAAATGCGATTATTTTTTGCTGCAAGTCTTTCAAAAAGCTCACCACCAAACTAGATCGCTTACAAATTTTACATAAATTATAGCAAAAAAATGCTATTGGAAGCTATTTTATTCCAATTTTTAAATTAAAAAACTCATCCCTGCTTCATAGGTTAGGAATGAGATTCGGTAATCACTTCTCTCGTTTTAAAAAAAAGATTCATCACTACTTTTTGTGATTTTGGCAAAAAAGAAGAAAACACTTACGAAAACCTGGCAATAATGTTAGCTACCACACAAACATAAGGAGGTTTCGTAAATGCTTTCTATATCACTAAAATTGCCAGTTTAAAGAAGGAGCAGTAAAATTAGTTTTAGAAGGTGGAAAACAAATTACAGCAACGGCTAGACAACTAGATATTTCACCAAAAACCTTACATAGATGGGTGAGTGATTATAAAAAGGATCCAGTAAATAGTTTTGTTGGGAGTGGCAACTTAAAACCTGAGGATGCAGCTATGCGTGAATTAAATAAGCGTATAAAGGATTTGGAGGAAGAGAACGCAATCTTAAAAAAGGCTATGGGCATCTTCGCCAAAAACCAGAAGTAATATATGACTTCATTGAAAAACACCAACACGAGTTTCGTGTAGCGAAGATGTGCCAAGTATTAGGTGTTGCAAAAAGTGGATATTATGCTTGGAAAAAGCGTGAAAAGAGTCAACAAAAGAAACGAAAAGAAAAGCTAACAGCTAAGATTAAACGTGCACATTTAGAATCAAGAGGCCTATATGGTAGTCCTAAAATTACAAAGGTACTTAACGAACGAGGTAAAGTCATGGATATCCGGATTCAGTTGCAAGAAGCTCTTGCGGAATGCGAACGTTTAAGGAAAGAAAATGAATATTTAAAACACATTCTTTCAACGATGATGCAAAAGAAAGAAAAAAGTAATTCTGTAACTACGGCTAGTTCTATAGTCAACAACCAATCGTCCCCTGAAGAAAAGATACGATTATTCAAGCGGCTTTTTCGAGGACGGACTGATGTATATGCGGTTCGCTGGGAGTCAAAAAACGGCCGTGCGGGATATACACCTGCCTGTGCCTATGAGTGGCAACCACCTCTTTGTCGAAAACCGGAGATCAAATGCAGTGAGTGTCCGCATCGAACATTGCTACCGCTAAATGATCAAGTACTGTACGATCATTTAAGCGGAAAGCATACTGTTGGAATTTATCCGATGCAAAAAGATGAAACGTGTTTCTTTTTGGCGATTGATTTTGACAAAAAGAATTGGCAAGAAGATGTGTTGGCGTTTGTTTGTGTATGTAAAGAGTTTTCCGTACCGTATAGCATTGAACGATCAAGATCTGGGAATGGTGCACACGTATGGATTTTCTTCTCCGAAGAGATTCCTGCTTCATTAGCTCGCAAAATGGGAATGACATTGCTCACTAAAACAATGGAAAAACGATATGAAATAGGTTTAGACTCCTATGATCGATTATTCCCGAATCAAGATACGCTTCCAAAAGGCGGATTCGGAAATTTAATCGCATTGCCGCTTCAGCGAAAGCCAAGGATAAACGGCAATAGTGTATTTGTCGATGAATCCTTTACTCCTTATCCAGACCAATGGCTGTATCTATCTTCTGTTCAAACGATGACAAAAAAAGAAGTACAAGATGTGGTACAGCTTTACGAAAATAAATCTATTACTGTAAACGAAGTTTATCCAGAGAAAATTACTATTGAATTAAAGAATGGTCTATACATTCCAAATGATAGAGTCCCCTCTTCTCTTTTAACTAAGTTGACGAAACTAGCAACATTAGCGAATCCTGAATTTTATAAAGCTCAGAAAAATCGCATGTCTACATACGGAATACCACGAGTGATTAATTGCTCTTGGGATGAGGAAGGATATTTAGTCTTACCGCGCGGCTGTTTGGAGGAGGTTATTAACCTTTTATCGTCATTATCCATTCAAACTGAAATCATTGATGATCAATTCGATGGCCAGACGATTGAGGTGGAATTTCAAGGTGAGTTAACTTCTCAGCAACACGATGCCATATCGCAATTATTGAAACACAATACAGGTGTTTTTTCAGCAGCCACTGGTTTTGGTAAAACAGTTATAGCGTCCGCTCTTATTGCGGAACGAAAAGTTAATACGCTAGTCATCGTTCATCGGACACAGTTGATGCAACAGTGGTTGGAGCAATTATCAACGTTTCTTAATATTTCATCAAAAGAAATCGGACAAATTGGCGGCGGAAAAAACAAAATAACAGGAAAAATTGATATAGCAACCATTCAAAGCTTAAATTACAAAGGTCAGTTGAAGTCATTTATTACCCGATATGGCCAAATCATTGTCGATGAATGCCATCATATTTCTGCCTTTAGCTTTGAGAAAGTGTTAAAACAAGTTCGCGCCAAGTATGTGTATGGGCTAACGGCTACACCGATTCGTAAAGATGGTTTACACCCTATTATTCACATGCAATGTGGTCCTATTCGTTATAAAATTGACGGGAAAACCCAAGCAAAAGTAAGGCCATTTATTCATCGTTTAATTCCGAGGTATACGAACTTTACGTCCTCACACAACGACATTCAGCAACTTTATAAAGAAACAGCACTCAATGAACAGAGAAATCAGCAATTATTTGATGATGTGTTATCTGCGCTTGAAGAAGGTCGTTGTCCGCTAATCTTAACAGAACGAATTGAACATGTTGAAATTTTAAAGCAATTATTTAAAGGATTTGCTAAAAATATTATTGTACTCTCCGGGAATATGACGAAAAAAGAACGGATGGAACAATTGCATCGACTTTCTTCCATTCCTGATGACATGGAAAGATTAGTGATTGCAACAGGAAAATATATCGGTGAAGGATTTGACGATGCGAGGTTAGATACTCTATTTTTAGCCATGCCGATTTCATGGAAAGGCACCCTGCAACAATATGTCGGACGCTTGCATCGAATTCATGCAAATAAACAAGAAGTACGTGTATATGACTACGTGGATAAAAACATCCCGATGATGCAAAAGATGTTTGAAAAAAGATTGGCGGGATACCGCGCCATGGGCTATGTGTTAGATGAAAAAAACACTTTGTACAACGAACAGATGAAGTTGTTTTAATCTTAGTTATAGAAATGAAGGTTTCAATTGTTTCGTTTTTGGAGTACCTCTCCACGTGAACGAATTCTTCTATTTGTGCCATCTTCTGCTCCACCCTCTTGAAGTCCCCCGTGGGATTCACCACTTCCTCCTTCAAGTAAGTCCTATCGGATTGTCTGCTTCCACACAGAAGGTGAACGCCTAGCGATTCGTTCTCCTTAATTGTTCAGTCCTTCCTCTTCCATCTCGAGCTTGAAAGAGTACTATGACTTCTGCTGACTTCTGACTGTTCAGCTATCTATCACTAGATAGGTTACCAAGGTTACTTGGCGTGCCAGCCAGACCTCCCCGGGTAAGAGTGTAATCTTTCCTTCCATCCATCTGCTTCATTTACTCTGTATCACCTTCGGCAGAAAGGGCTTTGTTTTGTTGTGCAAACTCACCCAGTGATACCTAGCCTCATATGAAGTTCGTGTTCCGAGAGACCTTAAAGTTTGCCGCTCGCTTCCTTCAGATTCCGCGTCGCCACGGACACCCTTGCGTTAAGCTAACTGCTACTTCTGCCTTCGCAGCTCGGGACTTTCACCCTATAGATTACACCCATGCCGGGCGCACACAAAAAACAGAAGCCAATACGGCTTCTGTCGTAATGAAAGAATTAACGGCTAACAGCCCTCATCATAAACGCATCAACTTCATTCTCCGGCCCAACAAATTCAATATCCGTGCCGATTGCTTCAAAGTGCTTGCGGGCAAACTCGATTTTTGCGGATTCGCCCGGGCGCAAATCTCCTTCCCATTCTTGTCCTTTTGTCTCTAGAACGAAGTACAGCTTTTCTTCCCCGTCTTTCTCAATGACAAGCGCCCAGTCAGGATTGTAGGAGCCAATCGGCGTGTCAATTTTAAACCAGCTTGGCAGCTTCACATATACTTTTACTTTTTCGTCGTTTTCAAAGCGTTTGGCAAACCGTTCTTCCACAACCGAATCATAGACGATATGGTCAAACAGCGACTTTTCACTCGGAATCGCATTGTCGTTTAAATAGGCAAGCAATTCCTCGTTTTGGAACAATTCGACCGCATAATACGCATCGTCACCGATTTTATAATATTTCACACCGTCTTTTAACAGTTGCTTCATTTCGCGCTGGATGATCTTTGTCGCTTCTTCGATAAACTTTTGCGGATTGTTTTTGAAATCGTCAAGCCGCTTGCAGCCGGTTAAGATGCGGACGATCGTCTTACGCGTTAAATTCGTACGGTTTTGCAGCTCGGTAATGACATCTGGAAGCGTATGGTGCAAGCTGACGTAATCTTCGACGCTTTCGCTTACCGTTTGCGCCTGTACTCCTGTCACGCGGTCGATTTCCACTTTTCCCTTGCGGCTTAAAATTCGAATTTTCTCTATGCGCGGCATCGTTTGAATGCTTTCGATGCACTTTTGAATCAATTGTTCGCTGTCGAAATCGACGGAATAAACCGTTTTATACTTGATTTTGTCCCATAACTGTCTGAATTCTTCCTGATTGAATACGGACATATTTAATTTCACTTTTTTCTTTTTGGTTGCGTCTTTGATCGGCAATGCTTGCAAGTGGCGTTTTATTTCTTTTACGATCACCGAAATCCATGGCTGAAACTCCGCCCTTAAGCGCAAGTCATAGTTTTCTATCGCTTCCTTCAATTGTGAGGTGACCATGCTATGCTTGTCGATATAACCGTTTCGCTTTAATTCTTCATATAATTTTACCGATAAGTCGTAACCCATTTGCACCGGCTCTTCAGTCTTCTCGTCGACATAGACGAGCTTGGCAAATATATGTTTTTCGATTTTGCCAAATTTGACGCCCGTATCTTCTTCGATTTCTTTTTGCAGCGTCGCGACAAATTCTTTGTACGATTCGTTCGCCATAACCGTTAACGTGTTGACGTTATAGTCTTGGACACGTTCCCCGTTTTGGTTTACCGCTAAACGTAAGCCGCGGCCGATCTCCTGTCGTCTTGATACATATGTCCCTGCTGAATCTTTTAATGTACAGATTTGAAACACGTTCGGGTTGTCCCAGCCTTCGCGAAGTGCAGAGTGTGAGAAAATAAAGCGAAGCGGCTCGTCCAAGCTTAATAAGCGCTCTTTATCTTTCATAATTAAATTATATACATCCGTATCCGCTTCTGTGCTCTTACCTTCTCGTGAATCTTTCAGCTTTCCTTTTTTATCTTGCGCAAAATATCCATCATGAATTTTCTCTATGTCGATATCGACATCGATATCATTAAATAACGTCCGGTATTTTGGCTTTTGAATTAATTTCTTATACTCTTCTTCAAACATGACCGCATATTTTCCTTTGACCGGGTTGCCGTCTTTGTCATAATCACGATAGTTGGCCACCTTATCAATAAAGAAAAGACTTAACACTTTAATGCCGCGCGGTCTTAGACGCAGTTCTTTATCTAGGTGCTCCTCAATCGTTTTGCGGATTTGATATCGTTTAATCGTATCGTCATCTATGTCGCCAATGGCATCGCCCACCCGTAAATAATGACCGTTTACTTCAATGGACTCATTTCCTTCTGTCCAATCAATTTGTTCCACCATATAGCCGCGGTACAATTCCCGTTCCCCAGAAATATCGTATAAATCGTCCCCATACTTCACTGTTTTCGTTGTTCGTTTCACTTTGCCGCGCGTTTCAACATCAAGTTCAATTTTTGCTTTTCCTTCTTTTACTTCTACTAATTTTATATAAGGGACGTTAAATGATTCTTCAGAACGGACGGACATTACTTCAATTTTCTTTACGAGTTTTTGATTATAGGCATCCATTGCATCAAGGCGATACACCATGTTGTATTTATCGACATGGGTAGCCGAATAACGCAACGTACATAACGGATTTAGCGATGCGATCGCCTCTTTGGACTTCGGTGTCGTATCGACACTTTGCGGCTCATCGATGATGACAATCGGATTCGTTTGTTGAATGAACTCTATCGGACGATAACCGTTTAGTCGGTCGTTCGTCCGGTGAATGACGTTCGCTTTATCTTCTTTTTCCGGGTCTTCAAAACTTTTACGGAAGGCATCGATATTAATAATCATCACTTGAATTGTTGTTGCCGTCGCAAAGTTACGCACTTTATCGAGCTTTTGCGAATCATAAATGAAGTACTCTAACGGCGTACGGTTGTACAACTCGTCAAAATGCTCTTTCGTAATTTGCAATGACTTATACACACCTTCGCGAATCGCCACAGATGGCACGACAATGACAAACTTTGTAAAACCGTAATGTTTATTTAATTCAAAAATCGTCCGTAAATAAACATACGTTTTCCCGGTCCCCGTCTCCATTTCGACAGAAAAATTCATGCCATCGAGCGTTTCGCTGCGCGGCAAACCGTTCTTCATTTGGATGGCTTGGACATTTTTTAAAATTTCTTGAGGCGTAAGGTCTACACGGTTTCCTACGCCTAAAGCTGTTTGAATCATCCCTGCTTCTTCTTGCGTACCATAATATACAGTAAAGTTGGACTGTTTCATTTGTTGGCCTTTAAAAATTTGCACAACGGAATCAATCGCCTGCTTTTGGTAGTCTAAGTCAGAAATAAACTTTAACTTCATGGCTTATACACTCCTAACGTCCGTGATTCCGTTCTTTTTCAATGTTTGAATCGCATTTGTTTTCACGGAATCATTGATGAAACTAGACTCTTTGAAAATCACTTTTGGTGTCATGTGCTCTGACTGATGTTTCATCATCTCATTAACAATGTCTAAATCAATCTCATCTTCTAGACATAATAAAACGGAACCAAATCCGACTTTGTAAATCGTTTTCCCGTTATAGTCAATCTCTTCGATTGGCGTTGTGAGCGGCAAACCGATTTTAAGTAAAATTTCATACAACAAGTCTTCTTTTGTACGGTCTTGTTTTATGTTATCCTGCAAATCGAAAAGGGTTTGCTCCAAGTTGTCGAAATCAGGATCCCATGTTTTCACGTTCGAAGAATCGAGCTTAAACACTTTAAAGCCGATATCTAAATCCGTTTTTCCTGTTTCCTCGACAATCTTATCGCCTGCACGACGGATGCGTTCTTTTCCGATTTCGCAAATATTTTTATAACCGGCTTTATATGCTTCGTCATTTTCTTTGAGTATTTCCGGCAACTGAACCAATATAAATTTATTTTTTCTACTTGTTGATTTTGCATTCGACAATATTACTGAATGGGCAGTAGTGGCTGAACCACTAAAAAAATCTAAAATAATATCATTATCATCAGTTAAAAATTCAATAAAATATTTAATTAATTCAACAGGTTTTGGATTTGAGAACACATGGCGGTTAAAAAGATTGAAAACTTCCTCTGCTCCAGTACTAGTGTTTCCTTTATCATCCAAAATGCTTCTAGGCTTTTTTCCTTTTGGTAATCTTTGTTTAAATTGAACTGACCAGCCATTTTCAGTTTTAACAAATCGTATTTCTCCCTCTTCTAAATCTTTATAAAATCTATCTTGCGATCTTAACCAACTAATCTTATTTCCATATTCATCATATTCCAATACTGTTCCATCTGGACAAGTAATTGGATAATATTGCTTTCCTGATTTTCTTTTAAATGTATCCCAATAAAACTTTCCTTTTTCATCTTCTTCTTTGTATCGTTTTAAATATTCTTCAGAATATGCTTCAAAGAAAGGAGGGAGCACATTTAGATTTTTTGCAAACATGACAATATACTCATGCTCAACTGCGATAAACTTTGAATCGTTTCCTCCCCCCTTTTTATTTTGCCAAACAAAATCGCAAATATGATTTTCTTCTCCAAAAATTTCTTCACACAATTTTTTCAGATTAGTAATCTCTGAATCGTTAATACTTATTAGTATAACTCCATCCTCTCTCAACAGATTCCTTGCCAACTTTAACCGCGGATACATCATATTCAACCAATCAGTATGAAATCTTCCATTCGTTTCTGTATTAGCCTTTGTTGTTTGCTCTGTCATTTCCTTGTAATTTTTAATATTATCACGGAAGTCATCTTTATACACAAAGTCCTTCCCCGTATTATACGGTGGATCGATATAGATCATTTTAATCTTTCCGAAATACGATTTTTGCAACAGCTTTAGTACTTCGAGGTTGTCTCCTTCAATATAAAGGTTTTCCGTTGTATCCCAGTTTTTGCTTGACTCTTTGTCGAGTCTCAATGTTCCTGTCGACGGCGTTTGTGCCAGTTTCATCGCTTGCGTTTTGCCGTGCCAGGTGAATTCATATCGTTCGTTGCGTTTTTCAATTTCTTCTCCAAGCACAAGTTTTAATTTTTCAAAGTCGATTTTTCCTTCGGTAACGACTTCCGGGAATAACTGCTTTAACGCTTCAATATTTGTTTTCACTAAATCCATCGATTTTCCGTCTAGTTTTTCCATGATGGTTCTCCTTTCATTGCAATTGTTGTTTCAACTGTTCCATTTGTTTTGTTAGCTGTTGAATTTTAATATTCATCTCTACTTTTCGATTAAACTGCGTTTCTTTTTTCATTTTATTTTTCCATTTCGTTATTTCCGCTTCGTATGCTTGGATTTGCGCAATGAGCTGCTGTTGTTTGGCATATTGCTTTTCATCTTTAATAAGATAAAACGTCCCCGTAATACCGGCTTGCTGTAATGCTTGCACCGCTAAGTCAAATTCTTTGTAGTACTCAAAAAAGTTATAGAACGAGATGCTCGTAATATGAACGGCACGCAAAAACTTCTCAACCGTTTCATCATGAGCATGTAAATCAATCCAAGGGGTGTAATGAAAATGTTCTAGTACGACTTGAGATGAATCGACTTTATTTAATCGTTTTAGGCATGTGCTGACTTGGATTCGCTCTTGTTTCTCAAAAACAATCACCACAGGATTCGGAAGCGCCCCTTGGATGATTTCACCGATGACCGGCAGATGATTGTCTTTCGCTTCCTCCCTCAGTTGAATCGTGATAAACATAACCCCTTCATAATGGTAGTTTTCATTAATAAATGGCTGGATATTGATAGTGTTCGGGGTTAATAAATAACTTAATTCAATCCGTTCAATATATTTCGTAATGTAGTCTTTTTCTTTTTTGTTTAAGTCGGCGAATTCGTAGAACATCTTTTTATCTAATTTTTTATTGAGCGGACGGACTTTATTGTCCAGCCCAATCATACGGTAAAACGTTAATCCAGCCATCGTTCTCACCCTTTTATAATGAGATAAGAAATGATTTCAAAATCCTGCAGGCTTGTATTCGCATTTGTGACGAGACTGTCTAAATTCCCTAGACTAAAAATGTTAAGCGTCAATTGTTGGTCGATCTTCCCGACAATATCTTCCACTGCTTTTTCCAACAGCATTTTGTACTGTCCCATCTCTTTGCCGTTCTTTGTTTCTTCATAAAACGCCGCATATAATTGTGCTTCGACTTCCTTTTGCCCATTGCATAGCGAGCGATAAATATCAAGAATTTTTTTGATGTGAACATGGTTATAAAGTACATGCCCATCCTCTTTTATATACACCAAATAATATGGATGGAGCGCATTTTGTTCATTAGAAGCTGTAAAGTTGTTAATTTGTTTTAGGCAAAAAATAACTCCAGGTTGAATTTCCGCACTCAGTTTTTCATTTTTATTCGTTGTGATACTGAATAAACCTAATGGAGCCTTCTCGATTACATCTTTATTGTTCTTCATGAAATTTAATAAATCCATTCGGAAATCATCCATCGTGAAATCCGTTAACGAAATATTTCCCGAAATATCCTCTAAATCAATCACTTCATTTTGCAATTTTTCTAATTGTTTTCTGCGATATCCTAAATCTTTCATTTCGTTGCTGTTGTCAGCGATGACGTTTTCTTCCCCAGTAGAAGAAATATCAAGGATGGTCATTCGGTCTTTCACCCTGCCGACTAGATTAATATATTCGTCTAACTCCATCGACGGCCAAAAGTTCACTAACTGAATGCGTTCATTTTTGCTTCCAAGCCGGTCAATGCGGCCAAATCGTTGAATAATGCGCACCGGATTCCAGTGAATATCATAATTGACGAGATAATCGCAATCTTGCAAGTTTTGTCCTTCGGAAATACAGTCGGTTGCGATGAGAATATCAATTTCTTCCGTCATAACCGGCATGACTTTTGCTCTTTCTTTGGAAATAGGTGAAAAGTGCGTTAAAATGCTGTTGAAGTCAGCTTTCGGTACGATAAATGTTGTTCTTGGCCGATCTTTACCTGTAACAACCGCACAATGAAGCCCAAATTGTTTAGAAACCCATCGATGTAAATTTTCGTATAAATATTTTGCTGTATCGGCAAATGCAGTAAAAATGAGTAGTTTTTTGTTTTGTCCATTGATTGGATGTTCGATTTTCGTTTGAATAACTTTTTTAAGGGCTAATAGTTTTTGATCGCGATTTGGATTGATTCGTTTTGCATGTTGCAATAACTTCAGCAAAATTTCCCGATCATATAACAAATCTTGTTTCCAACGAATGAGATCTATATCACGAAGCAAAATTTTTACTTTTGCACCAATGAAGGCATCTTCCAATTCTGAATCTTCTGTATCCATGTCAGCGAACTCGCCGATGCTGTCACTTGTTGAATAATGGTTAATTTTGGAAATACAAGAGTCAATTTGAGCAATAATGCTTTCTAACGTTAACGAAAAAGAATAAACGCTGCTTTCAAGCCGTTTTAATAAATTTGTTTTCATTAAATAGACGAGGTTGTTTTCTCGGTCCGTTTGTTTAAATACGCGCCCATTAGCCACTTTCGTATCGTACTTTTCGTGATAAAACGCCTGCATATGAGGCAAAATATACTTCATTGGTGAATAAAGAGCAAAGCGCAAGCGCAAAATATCATTATTAATTACGGAAAGTGGGGGAAATTCATTTTCCACATCAATCTTTTCTTTCATATTAATTGGCTTTAGGCGTTGTGGAAATTTTCCAATATCCTTAACATTGTAATATTTTTCAATATGACGACGGGAACGGGCAATCGTCAACGAATCAAGCAACGTAAAATAATCCCAGCTTAACATGTCCAATAACCGCTCCGTTGTCCGCTCTTCTTCCGGCAAGTTGCTCCATTTGTTAAACTGTGACTGCGCCCGCCGAATCGTTTGGCTGATGTTTTTAATGTTTGCTGTTTCCGCTAACACTTTGTCATTTCCTTCTGTAATAAAAGCAATTTGGTTTTTTAAATCATCCAGCTTGTTGTTCACTGGAGTAGCGGAAAGCATCAGCACTTTTGTTTTAACTCCAGCTTTTATAATGTCATTCATTAACCGGGCATAACGGGTGATATGGCTTTTCCTTGGATCGTTGTTGCGAAAATTATGTGACTCATCAATGACGACTAAATCATAATTTCCCCAATTCACATACTGCAAATTAATATCGCCACTATACCCGCTCTCCCTTGATAAATCGGTATGATTCAGCAAATCATAAGAAAAACGGTCTTCAGCTAATATATTCCGCTTATCATTGGAACGATAAATCATCCAGTTTTCCCGTAATTTTTTCGGTGCAAGAACTAACACGCGGTGATTACGGAGTTCATAATATTTGATAACCGCTAACGCTTCAAACGTTTTTCCGAGGCCGACACTATCGGCAATAATGCAGCCGCCGTACGTTTCGATTTTGTTGATGGCCCCAATTACACCATCGCGCTGAAAATCGTACAGTTTATTCCAAATCACTGTATTTTCAAATCCGGTTCTCGTTTGTAACGCCTCGTAATCTTTCGTATCTTGTAAAAAATCTTTGAAAAGATTGTAGAGTGTAACAAAGTAAATAAACTCTGGCGAATTTTCTTTATACAATACTTCTAAACGACGCAATATTTGTTCTTTTACATCCTGCAAGGCGTACTCGTTTTGCCAAATCGCATCGAATTTCCTGATAAGCTGGGCATTTGTCGCCGCATCATCAACGATATTATTAATGTACATACTTGAAGAGTTGCTGTAACCTAATCCCGGACTTGAGAATGGCGCCCCGCCGACAAGGCCGATTTGCGTTCCGTCTTTGTTTGCGACATGATATAACCCACCTTGAATCCGTTGATTGGTGACTGACTTAATTTGTGCTTTTTGTTTCAGCCATTTGGCAAATTCTTTGGCTATATATGCTTGGTTTAATTCTGTTTTATACTTTTGCTCTTCTTCGACTCCGTACAATAACGCCTCGTTTTTTTCTATTTGCTCTTTTAATAAATTGTCACCTTGCACGAAAGCCGGTTCTGTAAAAATAAAGCGAAATTCTTCTAACTGAGAAAGCTCTTTCTTTAATTCGACAAACGCATATAACGTAAAATGAGCAGCCGCAACAGACAGCTTACTGCCCTTTGTTATGTATTCTTTCAAGACATCTCCTACTAAACCCGTTTGTTTATTATCAATAATCCCTTTTGACATGTTTCAGTCTGAACTCCTTTATTAGAATGCCTATTCAACGTACTGAGACAGAAGACCATATCGTTATTTCAGCATAATTACATTATACTAAAACAACAACGAAAAAATTTGATGAATTTTGCCGAAAACTTGTGTGAACGTGAATATACACATTGCACCAATAAATAAAAAAGCTGACTACAATGGTTCTCCTTTCTCCACCTTGTAGTCAGCTTTCTGTAAACGAGTAATTCAAAAACTTAACTTTACCCCCGAGCACACCCAGCACTAGCAACAAGAGAGTTGGTAAAAAAACTCAAGGTTCCGTTCGCCAATGCTCCAGCATAACATCTCGTCTATTACCCGCCGCATCCCGCTCCTTATTTGTTTTTCAAAAAACTCTTTTCCAGCAAACCGGGGGACAAATGAAAAGCAATGCACTTATTTTCAACGACATCGCAACCTAAAACTGAATTTACAAAATGGTTATATCATTTCTAACTGCAAATCATGCACCATATTTAAATTCCGTTCCTTTAAAGACGGAACCAGTTTCCCACAAACGCTTATATTTACTTTCAATTGTGGGAGAGCTTTAAAATGAATGGAGTGAATTTTTGCTTCATAATCCCCATCGTTCTCCATAAGCTGAAACATAAATTCACTATAAAAGGCTGGAATATATCCTAACTTACGCCCTTGGCTTGTTAATACAATCACTGCTTTCGGATCTTGTTCATTCTCTGGCTCTAGTTGAAACTGTACCTTTTCTCCGATTTTTAGCTGTTTAAGGATTTGTTCCCCTTCATAATATCTCCAGCCAGCAATATAAAAATCAAAGTCAAAGTGATTTCCGTACACATAAATAGGTGCTACAAACTCATATGAATCAGTCGCAAGCCTGCCGCCGGTAGCTCGCAATAAATCCATTTCCGTATAATCACTTGACAAGCCGTGCGTCCGCAAAATTTTTGGGAAATCAGGGCGGCGACGATCAGGCAAACGTCGTTCGAAAGGTCCGAATAGCCTGTCAGAAACGTATATTTTATCGATATCGCGAAACGCTAAATGTGGCTGATATCCGTTTTCTAATGCGTCTAATAATCCCCTTCTTTTTCTGCTTTTTTCATAATAAAATACATATTTGCCTTCGTGATGTACTAAATTCCCAATATGATATCGCTGGCGCGTACGTTCGTTTTGCCAAATAAGCCAAAGTACAAAAGGACGGGTCATTTATTTCACCTCCGTATACCAATTTATTAGCCACTCTCTTCGATATTGTAATAATTTTAATACCCATTCTTTATAAACTTTACTCATTGCTTCTTCTGAAATTTCACTTAAAATGACAAGTATTTGCTTTTCATTTATTTGACTTATTCTTTCAACCATTTCTTTTGTTTCTTGTGGATATAATTGATAAATAAAATTTAATAACTCTCTATATTTTGGTTTCTTTTTGTCAGGCAATCCTATTAAAGAGTAGCTTCGGTTAGTAAAAGCTGTAAACATTCTTTGATCTTGAAACATTTTTAGGATACGTTCTTCCTGTAATTGATACCCTAGTGATGCTCCGTTATCATATATAGGGGCAAGCTGATAACCTGCTTGATAAACAATGATTCCCCAATTGTCGCAGTGTCGATCTTGATTTGCAATTAGCGCATCGAATATGGGTATTTGAATAAAGTTTCTTTCAAGACTAAATTCGGATAATACTTTTATTATATTTGGAAAATCGTAATACTTTAAGCTGTATCTATCAAAATCTTCGGCAATGGTAAAAAATAAATCTCCGCCTTCATAAAATTCCTTATCATCATGGACAAAGTTTTCTGATAAAATACCTAATATACCATTATAGACTGCTAAATCAGCTTTCATTGTTTTTAATCCCATTAGTTGTCCGATTTTCGAGGCAATAACTTCTGCCCAAGCTTCACCCGTATTCTCCTTAGGAATCTTAAATAAATACCGTTGTTTATCCAATGGGTTAATCAACCAAAACTTTTGTCTAGTTCCAGAAGCTTGCCTTTTCTCATCTTTTTCCCAATGACTAACATCGAACAAACTCATGAACATAATCCTCTTTCTTCAATTTAGCATTGATTAGAGAATCACTACATCAATCAAGACCACTGAAAGATTTGTCATATTGATTATCTATATTATAGCATATATGTTCTTTCATTAGCATTGCATAAATATAGTTAGAATTTTCTGTTAATTAATTTTTGTGAATTTGTGCCAAAAAGACAAAACCTAAAGAAAGGTGGCACTGCCCATTTGGTAAATATATACAGTTAAACCAGAGCGACAACGACAAAAGGGAGATTATGGACTGGCTCGCCCATCAAATTTTCGCAACCAAACATAAGCTGGTTTCCACAGAGCTCTCTTTAACCAACGAGTAATTCGAAGTAGGGATTTCTTACTTTTCATCTCCAATTGAATGAGAACATGTAAGCAATACGTGATAAGGGCTAAGAAAATTTGATTTTGAATAGCTGTTTCACTCATTCCATAAAAGTGCTTAATTTCCACGTGTTGCTTGAGCCATTTGAAAAAGAGCTCAATAGCCCAGCGAGATCGGTAAATATCACTTATCTCTTCTGGTTTTAAATCAAATCGGTTGGTGATGAAACGAAGTAAGTTCCCTTTTGTGTCCGTAACTTCTAGTAGACGAAAGACATTTTCAGTGCGATTTTGTGTGGTACCAATGTAGACCATTTTATCGGATAGAACGTGACAATCATCAGGAAGTGAAAATGTATAGACTTCACGAATGACTGCGTTTTTCTTCAGTCTTGAAACGAAGAAATAGCCATCATCTGTCATCCGATCAAAACGTTCATAGTCCACATAACCGCGGTCAAACACATACATGGCTTCTTGATCATCCACTAGGACTTCGAGTTGATTTCGGTCATGTTCTTTTGCTGTCGTAATCACTGCTTTTTCAGGATAGACGGTGTCTTTATCCATGAAAACGAGCCGTAAGTGTAGCTTTACACCAGCTTTTGTTTTACGGAATTTTGCCCATTTATAATGGGTCAAATTCAACGGGAGTGTACTTGAATCAATGATTTTCAGTGGCATATTCTTTCCGTTTTGATAATGGTACCGTTGAATTTTCCAAACAAGATCCAAGAACAAATTTGCAAGAATTAGTGGGTTGATCTGATTGTTTTTTCGGGATAGCTGAGAGGCACTTATCGATTCAAATCCGAGTGCTTTTTGAAGATCTTCGTCTACAAGTGCATCACTCATTTCCTCTAAGCTCTTAAATTCGAGCAGCTGGGCTACCAATAAAAGTTTAATATAGGCTTCTGTTGTCAGCTTTTTTGTGTAATAGTCCTGTTTCAATTCTTTGACTTGTTCGCTAAGTTTTTGAATATTTATGGGTGAAACCCATTTACCAAATGATGAAATTAGTGTATTCTTGTCCATAACAGTTATCCTTTACGATTGGATTTGGACAGGAACCACCTGTACTTCCATTGTAAAGGATTTTTTTGTTTCGAAATCAATAAAAAATTGAACATTCTTAGTATTTTGAATCATCAGATTTAATTACTGCAATGCTAGTGATGTTCTTTATTTTACTGTGCAAATATAATCATATCCTTTGTTATCCCTAAACAGCGAAAAATTCTGATTTTTTTAACTTTTTTTCGCTTTTCGCTTCAATATCCTGTTCATCTGTAATCGAAAGTGACATATCCGAGTAGTCCTAACCATTTTGGCTCAAAAATCCATCTAAAAACACATTTTTCCCTCTATCATCTCATCCCATCACCTTCAATATCTCCTTAAACACAAACGCCGGCTGTTTTCTTAACTCATCGATTGGCAACGTTTTTCTTAAGTTCCCTTTCGTAATCACAAGCTGTCGGCCATCGAGTTGAATGGTGATATCTTTGATGCGATACGCTTCGATTTTCAATGCTTTGTCGAGATAACGGGCGTCAAGGTCGAAGCGGATGCGATTGGATAGTCTGCGCAACATGCGCCATAATGTGACTTCTTCGTTCGATTTCATGAAAAGCTCTGGCAATTCTTTCGCATCTTTTAAGGTATTTAAGGTTGTCATCGTGTAGACAGAAATTCCATAGCCAACAGGTTTAATAATTTCTTTGAGAAAATGCCAGCTTTCGATTTCGAATTTGACATATTCTTCTGCACTGTTTTTCGGTAATTCGGTGATTTCATATCTTTTCACAAATTGGACGTCGGTTATTTTTCCGTAGCACGTCACACCGTTTGTCGGTGCAGCTCCTTTTTTCGGATAAAGGGCAACATATTTAGCTTCTTGCCAGCCTTTATTAAGACGTTTGACAGGGATGTGGTAAAATCGATGCTGAAGATTCGCCCGATAGTTTTCTTCTCTTGGGACCATACCGACAAGGACCTTTTCCTCAAGAGAAGATTGCCATTCCTCGATCGTTCCTCTTGGGAGGATTCCTTCCTTTTGTAATTCTTCAGGATTTTTTTCAATTAGTCGTTCGATCAGTTGTTCTACTAAGCGTGTGGCATTTGGTAAAAACGGCAAGCCGCCGATATTGACTTCATTGATGCTTTTATAAAGCTTGTGCTCTTGATAGCTGTCTTCATCCCACCAAGGAAATAAAACGTAAGCGCCAAAAGCGGTTCGTTCGTATGGTCCTTGGTGGCGGACAACTAGTGAATCTCGATAACGGTGCATCGTATTTATATCTTCTTCTGTTGGTCCTGGAAGCTGATAGTTTCGATGATAGCTGCTCCCTTCCATCGCAAAATCGATACGGTATTTTGCATCAAATATATAATTGTATGTGTAATCCTTTCCCTTCTTTTCGATCAATAGCATTGTATCCGGGATTTGCGGGATGGTTGGTAATTTCCCTTCGTATTTTTGATACGTTAAAATAATTTTTTCACCTGTGTACGGATGCTTATATATTCGTGTAGCTGAAGCATTTTTCTCCAGGTTGACAAATAAACCGTTTCGATTGACACGAATAATATCCTGACTTACTAACTTGTATTTTTTATCTAAGATTTGCCCTAATTTCAAAAACGTCCAATATTCGTAAAGGGTCGCGACATCTTTGACGGACATTTGATACAGTTTTCCATGCAGCGCAAGACCTCTTGTCACTAATAAATAAATTTGAAAGGCATCGCGATAGCCAGAAGCCATTTGCAATACAAGGCTCATGACAGAGCGATCGAGTATTTCGATCGTTTTCCAAAAGAAACTATTTACTTTCTTTTCTAATTCTCTTTTCATGTTTGAAAGCTTTTCGATTAGATCCTGATCAGGCTCAACCTCATAGCGCTTGTTTTTTGAATGTATTTTTTCTAGTAAATCCGCTAATTTATCGATTAATCGGTTCATCATCCATTTGACAAAACGATTTTCCAACGTATCAAATGTGAGATCTTTTTTGATTTTTAATCCGGAAACAGGCATGACGAGACGGTCATGGATCGCAATACCATTGGGCACATCTCGAAAAAGCTGCGGACGTTTACGCAAATAATGTCTTCCTTTTTGATCGAGACGTCCTAATTGATCCCCTCTCGCCTTGACATGAGTTTTTACAAGCTGGTGGTGAGGCTGCTGTTCGATTCGTTTGATCGCTTGAATAAAAGAGTGAAAATGAACGTCCATTAAGCGAAAAAATTCACTTCTAGATGGGGTTCCCTCTAGCTTTACTTTGGCCCGCTGATACGTTTTTTTGATAAAGTGGAAGGCAAGATTATAAATTTCATCGTTTACTTCTTGTAATAGTTTGTGATAATCTTCTTTGTAATTTAATTTCGTTGGAAAAATTTCAATTGTGACCTCTAACACAGTTTTGTTTTCATTTCTAATTTCAAAGGTTGAAAGCCCCACTTCATTTTGAAACTGGAGATTCCCCATTAACACATAAGATTGTCCGATCTTTACTTTGTCTACCGCTCTTCTTAATGAAGGGTGTTCATGATAAAAAGATAATTCTGTATCGACTTTCGGAGAGACGATGACTTGGTAAATTCCGTTTTCAAAAAAGATTGGACGATGATACGACCAGTCGACTAATGTTTGTTGATCTACATCAAATACTTTTATCTCTTGAATGCCTTCCCCATCGACCGAAAATTCCATTTGTTCGTGAACATCCATGTTTCGATATTGCTTCAAACCTTGATATCGCTCATGATAAGGCTTCCCTTTCATGACGAGTGTTAATAGTTCAGTTTCAATATGGACTAGCTCTACATCCTCATGAGCTAATCCAGAAGGACGTAAAGCCATCGTCCGTTAACCTCCTTAACATTTCTAAAATTTTGTCTGCACTTTTCGGATATTTGGCACAGGAAAAATTGGCTAGATCTTCGTAATTCTCATGTAATTCAGCACCTGTACAAAACATATACAGCTGTTCCAATGCCCGTTGTACCCTCGTATCACTTCCAGAAATTCTCGGTAAGACTTTTTGAAGAAGACAGTGATCAAACGCATTTTTATATGTCATCAAATTTCCTTCTTCAGCATAGGCAAGGTAAAAACAAATTTCGTCCCGCACACGGTAACCAACATGAGCCCCAAGTGGTTGCAAGTACTGATTCACTTGTACAAGCTCATTCGTTGCTTGCTCAACGATATGTGGATACTCCTGATAAACATCTTTTAAATGCAAATATTTCGCAGAAAAAGCTTGATCCTTTAATGTAATTGGATGAACTTCCTCGAGCTCTTTTAAAAATTCAAGATGTGACAAGTCCACACGATTAAACTCAATCGTATTTGCCCGATCTAACACCTTTTTACTAAATGGATGAGTAGTTTCGTCCATATTAACCGTTCCGATGATATAAACGTTTGATGGAAAGGTGACCTCTCTTCTCGCTACCTCTTTGGAAAGAAGGTTCGAGGACACAATTTTTCCATTCTCCCACCTTCTACTTTCCATTACACTTAAAACATCGCTAAAGTAATACTCGACACGCGCTAAATTCATTTCATCTAACAAAACAAAATATGGATATTCTGGATTTTGTTCCGCCTCGAGCACTACTTTCGTAAGCGGACCTGGTCGAAACTCTCCTTTAATGTCTTCATACCCTAACAAATCTGACCCATCGTTCCAATCGGGTCGAACAGGGATTAACGTAAATCTTCCATTTTTTTCGGTGGCTCCCACACTTTCTGCTAACCATTGAACAATTTTCGTTTTCCCAGTGCCTGAAATCCCCGAAAGAATGACAAACGGCTTTGTTTTTAATGATAAAAATAGATTGATCACTTCTTCTTTAGTGTAGTAAAAGCCTTTACTAGAAATATAGGAATGGATGTGGTGAGTGATTTGTTCGGATGTTAATGCTTTTTCTTCCTCTTGAATTGGAATGTTGATTATCTCTATGAGTTCTTTTGGGAAATGATTTTTAAATTTTCCTAAAAGTTTTCCTACAAATTCTTCTGATACTTCAAAAAAGTAGCCTTGTTTAACATTTCCGTTCCGATCAAATGGTCCGGTTTCATTCAAACGCCACTTTTCTGGAATCTCTTCTTTTTTAATAGGTGAGATTAAATCATAATATGTTAATCGAACAAGATTTCCTTCTTCTTCCCAATTTCCAGAGGATATTTCCTTAGGCTTTGGAAGCTCTTCTGCTTCTCTTTCAACAATTCCAACTGCTTTAATTTCTCCTGCCGAATATGCAAATACAAGATCCCCTACTTTTGCATAAACGAGATTTCGATGATGTGCAAAAATGGTCCCACTTTTTGTTTGTTTTGGCGCCCACAAATAGCCGCCTTCTTTTTCCTCTTTATGTGTTTGACCTGGTTAACCCACCAATATTTCAAACTTTTTCTCTCCTCATTTTGATTTATCCAATATAAATACCAATCCAATTCAATAAAATCAGCTGCATGTAAGGTTTCCTTCAAATGAGCGATATCTTTTTGGAAAGCTTCTAATGTGTCTGGTGAAAATCCTAGCTTTTTCAAGGCTTTAATAGATTGAGAATTATAGATGGCAAATTCATCTGGATGAAATACCATGACGAGACCTGTTGCAATATTTTCACCAAATCCCTTTATATCTACCAAATTTTTAACCTTCTCCAAAGGTGTTAGATCGGTTCTATTTAATATTTCAACAGCGTTATTGATTAACTGTTCTTTTTCTTGATCGGTCAATTTTAATTGAGCACCAAAAACTCTAGTTGCTGTGCCCCAGATAGAATTACCACTATATATTAATTCCTTTTTTTCTAATTGTTCGTTTAATTTCTTTAACGTATCAAAATCCTTGTTATGTATTAAGTTAAATACGTTAACTTTCGAGTCATTTAAGACTGCATAACCGATATTCCAAACTTCCTCGTTAAATTGTTGTAAGGAAATTTTGTTTTTTCCATTTAATAGCTCTTTCAGTTGATTGGCACGATACTTTCTTAGCTTAATAAAAAAACTGTGGAAGATATTTTGTTTAAAATCATTAAAGTTCAACAATTCATTTTCAGGATTTTGTTGGATTAAGTTCCATTCATCATCAACAATTCCCACGGCTTTCAACCAATTTAACAAATTCGTTGTTCGCTCTTTTGCGACGGAATCAACCATGAGATTTTCTCCACGTGAGTTACGAACTATTAACTTTCCTAACTCAACAAGTATTGCTTTTTTCTCGTTTTTATCAACACTACTTAATAGTTTCAGAACCTCCAATACGGTTTTGTTGTAAGGATGTTTTACCATTTGTTTTTTTATCACTTCATATTTATCTTCCGAATTGATATATTCATGAAAAAGCGTTTCATTTTTTTCATTTTCATCATTTAGGAAGCCTAGTAGCCTTAAATCTTGTCTCGCTCTTGATTTAATTCTATATAAATTGCTATCGGTTTGTTCACTTAATCTTTTAGGATCAAATATCTCATTTATCACTTCTTCTAAAAAAGTAATCACTTTATGAAATTGTTCAGATGGTAAATCTTCGGTTGTAAATTCTTTTCCTGAATCCGTGACAAAACATCTTTACAATGGTCGCAAACCGTTGATACGATAAGGGAAAACGACGTTGACGATTCTTCATCAAGTAGGTGATGTGATGAAAGATTTCCCGATTCGGTTTGTATTGACAGATGAAGCGATTACCCCAAGTGCTGGGCTTGCTCTCGTTGGCTACTTACTCCATCGAACGAAACTGGATAAACGGGTAAACGCACTTCGGCTTCCAACGGTTCGTCGAGAAGTGCACATTTCCCATAGCGATGTCATTCGCTCGATGATTGGCTTGCTTGCCACAGGAAAAACGGATTTCGATCATATCGAAGCGTATCGTCAGGACGATATCTTTTCGGCATCGATGGGGATTCAGCACGTGCCTTCCTCTCCAACCTTGCGACAACGACTCGATCAGCTCGCTTGTCTTCCGATGACCGAAACGATTCTTTGGGAGGAGTCCATACGTCTGTTGATTCAACGACATGCCACTTTGTCCCCTTGTTGGACCAAAGGAAAGACGACATGGCTTCCCCTTGATATAGATGGTTCCCCATTTGACAACTCCGATACGAAAAAAGAAGGAGTCAGTCGAACGTATAAAGGATTTGACGGTTTTACACCGTTGTTTGCGTATGCAGGGAAGGAAGGGTATCTCGTTCATGCCGAGTTGCGTCCAGGGAAACAACATGTGCAAGACAACATGCCCTCGTTTTTAGTCACCGCTATCCGTCGAGCTCGTCAACTGACTTCATCTCGTCTGCTTGTTCGCATGGATGCAGGAAACGATGCAGAAGCGAATGTGCACGTATGCCTAAAGGAAGACGTGGACTTTGTCATCAAGCGAAACTTACGCCGAGAATCGAAAGCGCTTTGGTTCCAGATCGCTTCGCAAAAGGGCAAACGTGTCGATGATGGACAAAGCGAAGGAGTACAAACCTATGAGCTATGCCTTCCACAGAAGGCAGCGATCGATGGGAACACGTATACGTACGTTCAAGTCACCCAAGTGACGGAACGGACGATGGAACGCAATGGACAGCTGATGCTCGTTCCTGATTATGAAGTGGAAAGCTATTGGGTGCGGCTCAAAGGATACGAGCATGTTCGAATGAGCGATGTGCTCGCGTTGTATCATGACCATGCGACATGCGAACAGTTTCATAGCGAACTGAAGAGCGACTTAGATTTAGAGCGGCTTCCATCTGGGAAGATGAAAACGAATGCGCTCGTGTTGGTCATGGGAGCCTTCGTTTACAATCTTCTTCGTCTGATTGGACAAGATCTATTAAGCGATCCGAGACATCCGTTGCACCACAAAGTGAAACGCCGCCGCATCAAGACGATTATTCAGACGGTGATCACGATGGCAGGGCGACTCGTCCGTCGATCACGACAGATCTGGATGAAACTGACGCGAAGGAGTGGCTATAGCGAGCCCCTACTGAACGTCTATCAGAAATGGAGAGAGGCAAGATAACGAACGAATGTTCGGGCACTGATGTCCAACGTCACTCCCTGTGCTTTTTTGTCTATTTTTTTGGTTCGTATACCTAAAAAAGAGATTTGTTCCATTTTCGGAAATAGAGATGACATAGGTCATAAGCATAAAAAGGGTTTTATGGATTATCAATCCATCAAAATTACAACAAAATCAAAGTCGATTTCAATTCATCACGGATTCAGGCTTTTATTTGAATGGCAATTGAATTTTCTTTGATTGTTTTCGTGACAAAAGGAAGTTCATGAAAAAAGGCCATTAAAAAAGATGATCTTCCTTTTGTTTTTATAAAATCTTTTGAATTGGCGGTTCGTACCTTTATAAATTCATTCCAGCCAGTTCTTATAAAGTCAAAGGGGATATATTCCCAAGGCTTATCCTGTTCTCCATTATTAAATTTCTCTCTCGATTTTTCTGTTTCCACATAAAACCCATTTGAATCAACTTTTGTTATCCAATTTGGGTTGTTGGAGCTTAATGTGTAAATACAATCTACCTTTTTTGCAAGTTCAATTAATAGTTTTTCTAGCATCTTTCCCACCACAATTCCAAAATTTCCTTTATTTATATTATCAAATTTTTTTGAAATAAAAAAACACATGCCTAAGTTGGAATGCATGTGTTGAAATGAAAAGGGAACAAATTTTCTAATTTAAGCCCTTCAAATTAATTTATCCTATTTTTGAGTTAAAGGAAATTCTCATTTAAACAATTATTTTAATTTCAAATAAGTCGGTAGATATCTTACCTTTCAGCAAATAAATAAACGCCCATCCATTCGGATAGACGCTTTTTTGACAGACTTTGACTACCTCAGCAAAATTGTTCACACTACAATCAAATCATGTTCGAAGCAAAATAATATGTCATCTATCCCATGTTTTGGTAGCAAAAATCTCCAAAGGATGTTTCAATTCCTCATAGTTAAGATAAAAACTGGTGACGATCGAACACAAACCGGTCGGTCGCGGGTTTCAATTCCTCTTAGTTGAGCATTTTGCAAAATTAGATTTTTTGGATAAAAGTATAAAAAATAAAGCACTCGGCAAATAGCTACCAGCATGTTATTTTACAAAATATTACAATAATCTTGTTTTCGGGCATACCTACAGAATTTTTCACATTGAATTTTTTTAAGCGGCTTTCTTCCCTTTATTTTCCTTTGCCATCGCTAGCGCTGAAACAAGTAATACAATAGCGTTCAGGTAAATATGGGTCTTTACTTTTTCAATTCCCCATACATGTAGGGAGTTCGCCGTAAGGTAGCTTTTCATTCTTGAATTACAGCGTTCTACACTTGTCCTCTCGTTGTAAAGCTCTTTCCAACGTTTTGTATCACGGTGCGGATTGGAATATCGGCGCACATCCTTTTTGATGTCGACTTTTACCACCATTCCATAGTTGGAAGATGAACAGGCTGCCATTCCTAATGGGCAATCCACTTTGCCGGTTGCGTGAGGACATCTGAACTTGAGCTGGTCCTTATCAGCTCCCCAATAAGTCATTTCATAACCCATGGAACAACGCGGAGTTCCATTGGAAGAAATCCCTTCAGGAGGCTCTTTTTCGTTGCGCAAATTGAGCGGGATAATGGCTTGCGCTCCAATGTTTTTGGCTGATTCATAGTTTTTTAGTTGGTCATATCCGCCATCCATGATCAGAAATTCAATTTTGGATTTGGTACGCTCTGCCACTTGCTCTATTAATTCTGGTGCGACTTCTCCATCGTTCACATGGGCAGGGGTTACTTTTATGGCTATTGGCAGTTCGCTTGCGGTATCGACTGAAAGATGCATCTTATAGCCAAACCAGGTAATTTTATTGCCGAAGGAATCATATTTTGCGCCCCAATTGGCATTACCCGTTTGTTCACTACGCTTTTTGGGCTGTTTCTTTTCATAGGCATCAATGGCGGCACTGTCGATGGCCTGGTGGCTGCCGTCAATTATTCCTTCCTCCTGAGCTAACTGTACCAAGTCAAGGAAGATCTTTTCAGCCAGCTTTTTTTTGGTAAGTGCCGCAAAAACCCGGCTGAGAGTGGAGATAGACGGTGCGGGGCGATCAATCGATAAACCGCATTGATAACGGAAACGAAGGTCTTTATCCAATCGATGATGAAGGGCGGTAAAGGTGTCGATGCCTTCGAGTGGGGCAGCGATGAGAGCCCTTAGAATCCCTTCTCTGGAATGACCGTCAGCCCCTCGGGGTGAAGAACTTCTCAACTGTTTAGCATAAGGGCGTAAATCAAGCGAGCTAAAAAAGATAGGTAATTTCTCTTTTGACTCTAATTTTTGCAGTTCTTCAAAGGAAAATAGGCTTTCTTGTAGAATATACAAAGTGACTTCCTCCTTTTGAATTTTTGTGGTTTCGTCACTTCAAAAATTCTACATTTTAGGGGTGAAGTCCTTTTTTATGTCTTTGAAATCCTTATGGCTCTTGGGTCAAAAAATATGCAAAATGCTCAGTTAAGATAAAAACGCTGTTTGAGTGGATCCATTATTCATCATCTTCTTGTTTCAATTCCTCTTAGTTAAGATAAAAACGATTTTCATACTTGCTAATAGCCGGCAGCGTTAACTTCTTTACGGTTTAAACATAATCTTTTTCACCAAGTTCAGCTTTGCAACGTTTATTATCAACAAAAAAGCGTCTAGATGTTCGACGCTTCCTGCCCAGATTTCGTACTTTTTAACTTCACATTGACAACAACCCTTCATGCATTGTGATGGTGTTGCCCGAAAAACGAACCATCTGGTTGTTACCATTTCCGGCCAAACCGCTTGTTCCTCGAGCTGATTCAAGTACGCTTATGCAGCTGTCAAGAAAGGAAACACTTTATACTTTTCCAACCAGCTATCACCCCGGATTTATGTCTGCCATTATTTCTCCGTTGTCTTTTCAAGAGCATATTTGATTGCAGCGACGGATCCGATCCCATACAAGGCATATTTTAATCCGTTTACTAAAACCTCAAATGAGAAAGCGCTGGCTTCAAAAATAGAGAAAGCAATGCCAAGTACAACTGCGACAATCGGAATGTAGCGATTCGAAAGATTGGTTGCTTGACGGATTGCGTACAGCAAAACGGCTAATGCCACATATGCAGTGAATTCAATTGATAGAATAGCTTCCAATTGAACATCTCTCCCTCTATAAATGTTGATATATCAACGGTTGTAGCCGTTTCAGGGGTGTCAAAAAAATATTTTTCGACAAAGTTTCTAACATTATTTCTTAAATATGTGTATATCTTACATTGACTGGGTACGCTTCGCGGCCACTACTGGTTAAATTTGGTTGTAGTGGGGGGAAGCGTATGGGATGCACCGTAGATCTCTGCATCGCTGATGATGACGAACCCTCCCATGTCTCTTGGCATCCTTGTGCCTACATTCCTTCGTTCGGTCTAGTCATCAGGCAGAGGCCGGCTAAGCTCCTTTAGGGACTCAAGGTCGAATGGATGATATCGCGCCAGCTTCTCCGTGTCATCCTTGTTGTCTAGAGAATCGAGACTATAGGCATCAAGCAGCCGTTTCGAGGCCAAAGATGTCCTGCATCATTCGCTTCGCATCGAACGCTTGGTGCTTCGTACATACAGCGTGCAATACCTTCAATAATTTTCCGCATAACACCACAATCGATTGCTTCTTCCGCAACGGATTATCAGGACGTGTCGTGTAATAGTCGTGCAGCTGCCGAAACGCTTCGTTGTGGCGGATCATCGGCATCATCACCCGGAACAGAAGGGCGCGCAACCGCCTTCTTCCACGCTTGGAGATCCGTTTTTGCCCTTTGTGTTGGCCGGAGGAATGTTCCCGCAGCGTCAGGCCCGCTAATTTGATAAGCTGCCGCGGATCCTGATAATGGGAGAAACTCCCGATCTCTGATAACAGTTCTACGATGGTCGCATCGCCTAAGCCCGGAACGGTCTTCAACCATTCGTACTCGACCGATGTCTGTACGAGTTCGATCAGCTGCTCTGTCAGTGCCTCGATTTCTTCTTCCAGTTGGCGGTATCGGCGGACAAGCGTGGCAATTTCGATACGGGCCATCTGTTGTCCTTCCGTTACGCCAATGGAGTGTTGGGCCAATTCCATCAACTTCTTCGCTTTCGGTTTTTGTGGCGATTGTAATCCCTCACTTTTCCGGTAAAGGGCCAGCACCTCTTCTAGTTCTTTTCCTGCCAGATCACTCGGAAATGGCGTATATTCCAGCACCGCGAGCGCCATTTTCCCAAATGACAGGAAGACTTGGGAAAACTCCGGAAAATATCGATCAAGCCAGCGAATCATTTGATTTCGAATCGCTCCCTGTTCTTCCACCAATTTGGAGCGAAATGTCGCTCCCACGCGCAGCTCCGCCTCCATCCCTTTCAGAATACGCGGATAGCTGAATCGGCCGTCTTTCACTAACCGGGCAATGACGAGCGCGTCTTTCGCATCATGCTTGGTTGGAAGATTGTCGTCCAGCTCTTTGGAGCGCTTCACGTGCATCGGGTTTGTCATGACGAGAGGAATGCCCTTCTCGTCAAGAAAGTAAGCGAGATTGAGCCAATAATGTCCCGTTGGCTCGATGCCAACGATCACCTCGGTTTTTCCAAATTCCTTCATGGCTTCCACGATGCACTGGTACAACCATTCCAATCCTTCTCTAGATTGCGGAACGGGAAACGGCTTTTTTAACACCCTCCCTCGCTCATCCACAAAGCAGGCATAATGTTTTTTCTTTGCAATATCCATCCCAACAACCAGCGTTTGATCGGTGACTTGATTAATCTTCTTGTTTGAGATAGAATTCATGTATAGTCCTCCTTGGTATCCAAATTAGGGGTCAATTCGTGCGATTGACACCCCCGAATCATACCAAGAGGGCTTTTTTTATTCAAGTCCCCGAAAAAACTTCTAACAGGAATGCTCCTTTCTAATTGTCATTACTCCAACATTAATGTATTCAAGACCTAGGGCAAGAGAAACAGCAGAAGCATAGCAATTCAACAAATGAGTTACTTGTCTACCGCACGATTTTTTCCGTCACTGAACACTTACTTCAATGTAGCAAAAATAATAGCTACGACTCCTCCGATCACTGACACAATAATTGCGCTTGTGATCGTTAGCCGTAGCCATTTTGTATCGTCCTTAATAGCTCGAATGTCATTAAATTTTTGTAGTCGCCTAGTGGTCAAGAAGGCAGAGTTTTACGTCCGGCTTCTTTTCGTCCAATAATGATCGCCAAAACAATTGACATAGAACCGTAATTAAATTACATTCTTATCCTTTGAATTTCAAATGTCGATATTTAAAACTCAATCGTTTGCTCGATTCTCATTAAAAATTTTCAAAAGAAAAAATGAACTTACTAATAAAACAGGTATTCCTATCAAGATGTATAAAAAATTTTTCGACATAATCATATCGTATACATACAAAAAGAGTTGTCCAAACAAACAGGACTATATATTTTAATATTTTTCAACTCCGCATTCATTTATCCATCGCTGCTTAACATAAAATCTCTATGAAACTGTCATTTACTGCTAATTTACATTGTATTAAAACCGATGGATAAACATAAAAAAGGTCGTGTAGTATGAATGAAAGCATTTTTATTTAGAAATCTCACAACATATTGGTTGGTATCAGTACTGATAACGATCTGTCTAATCCCTAGATTCAGGATGGAAACTCCTGATGAAATATTTCCTATATTTTTATCTGCTGGCTTCTATGTATCTTTCATTGTTTTGTTATATGGGGTATCCGCATCAATCCTCTCTGAAATTTTAAGTAAAAGTATTATAAGTATTATGAAAAAAGAAAATCGACTATTAGTCAAAGCAATTATATACTGTCTTTCTATATCTATATTTGCATTACAGTCAAAGTAAAGCGAAACACGTTAGTGAGTTCAGAAACTTTCTATATCTATATTTGCATTATAGTCTCCTCCTGAATTACTGATTTATGCAGTTATTCGTGCAGTGTTCTATTATTCTGTGGACGAATTTATTCGAAAAATATAATAGCAATAAACAATAGCCCAAGGATTTTTCTTTTGAACCTGAGCATTTTGCATATTTTTTGACCCAAGAGCCATAAGGATTTCAAAGACATAAAAAAGGACTTCACCCCTAAAATGTAGAATTTTTGAAGTGACGAAACCACAAAAATTCAAAAGGAGGAAGTCACTTTGTATATTCTACAAGAAAGCCTATTTTCCTTTGAAGAACTGCAAAAATTAGAGTCAAAAGAGAAATTACCTATCTTTTTTAGCTCGCTTGATTTACGCCCTTATGCTAAACAGTTGAGAAGTTCTTCACCCCGAGGGGCTGACGGTCATTCCAGAGAAGGGATTCTAAGGGCTCTCATCGCTGCCCCACTCGAAGGCATCGACACCTTTACCGCCCTTCATCATCGATTGGATAAAGACCTTCGTTTCCGTTATCAATGCGGTTTATCGATTGATCGCCCCGCACCGTCTATCTCCACTCTCAGCCGGGTTTTTGCGGCACTTACCAAAAAAAAGCTGGCTGAAAAGATCTTCCTTGACTTGGTACAGTTAGCTCAGGAGGAAGGAATAATTGACGGCAGCCACCAGGCCATCGACAGTGCCGCCATTGATGCCTATGAAAAGAAACAGCCCAAAAAGCGTAGTGAACAAACGGGTAATGCCAATTGGGGCGCAAAATATGATTCCTTCGGCAATAAAATTACCTGGTTTGGCTATAAGATGCATCTTTCAGTCGATACCGCAAGCGAACTGCCAATAGCCATAAAAGTAACCCCTGCCCATGTGAACGATGGAGAAGTCGCACCAGAATTAATAGAGCAAGTGGCAGAGCGTACCAAATCCAAAATTGAATTTCTGATCATGGATGGCGGATATGACCAACTAAAAAACTATGAATCAGCCAAAAACATTGGAGCGCAAGCCATTATCCCGCTCAATTTGCGCAACGAAAAAGAGCCTCCTGAAGGGATTTCTTCCAATGGAACTCCGCGTTGTTCCATGGGTTATGAAATGACTTATTGGGGAGCTGATAAGGACCAGCTCAAGTTCAGATGTCCTCACGCAACCGGCAAAGTGGATTGCCCATTAGGAATGGCAGCCTGTTCATCTTCCAACTATGGAATGGTGGTAAAAGTCGACATCAAAAAGGATGTGCGCCGATATTCCAATCCGCACCGTGATACAAAACGTTGGAAAGAGCTTTACAACGAGAGGACAAGTGTAGAACGCTGTAATTCAAGAATGAAAAGCTACCTTACGGCGAACTCCCTACATGTATGGGGAATTGAAAAAGTAAAGACCCATATTTACCTGAACGCTATTGTATTACTTGTTTCAGCGCTAGCGATGGCAAAGGAAAATAAAGGGAAGAAAGCCGCTTAAAAAAATTCAATGTGAAAAATTCTGTAGGTATGCCCGAAAACAAGATTATTGTAATATTTTGTAAAATAACATGCTGGTAGCTATTTGCCGAGTGCTTTATTTTTTATACTTTTATCCAAAAAATCTAATTTTGCAAAATGCTCACCTAAATAAAAATGCTCTATCAAATACAACTTCTAAATTTTATTTCGTTGGACGAATTTTTAACGAATGTTCCGTTCTTCTAATTTCGCATATTCACCTGCTTTTTACATTTAGATGAACAAAAAACACATAGTTTTGACGGCATCTCCTTTTTTATACGATTCAGCGAGCGATTAGTCTCACGCTTTTAGAAGTCCTTACGCAATTTCCTGCTGGATTAGTTTGATGATCAAAAAAAATAAATGTGTGATTCTTTAAGGCTTGTAATTGCGATTGAAGAATATATTCATTTTTTACCATTACAGTCGTTTCCAAGAAAAAATAACGGCCTTTCCCCGGTTGAGTATCGAGAAAAGGCCGCAGCTTCATATACTCTTTTTTTAATATCTGCTTGACAGAGTTATGTGCAAGTGACTATTACAGCATTGTTGTTCGATCTAAGTCGGAAATGCCCACTTGACAGGGTTTTGCGAAAGCGCCTGACATTTTTTATATCTTACACTAATAAATCCAGCAACGCAATCAGCGCAAAAGCGACGAAAGAAATAATTGTCTCCATTGCGGTCCATGTCATCAACGTTTCTTTGACGGTCATGCCGAAATACTCTTTGATCATCCAGAAGCCGGAGTCGTTGACGTGCGATAAAATGAGTGATCCCGCTCCTGTCGCTAATACAAGCAATTCAGCGTTCGTGCCAGGAATGCTGGCGGCAATTGGGGCAACAATGCCTGCCGCTGTCATCATCGATACCGTCGCAGAACCTGTCGCAATCCGAATGAGCGCGGCAATTCCCCAACCTAACAGCAGCGGAGACATTTGCGAATGTGTAGCCCAGTCTGCGATTTGGTCGCCAATGCCAGAATCAAGCAACACCTTATTGAACGCCCCGCCAGCTCCGATGACAAGCAAAATATTGGCGACAGGACCAAGGCAGTCATTGGCAAATTTTAATACTTTATCGCGATTGAATCCTCGAGCGTAGCCAAGGCTAAAGAACGAATAAATCGTCGCGATCAAAAGCGCGATGATCGGATCCCCGATAAAGCGCAACACTTTCGATGCTTCCGACGCTTGATCCAGCGTAACATTAGCTATGGAAGCAACCAGCATTAAAATAACCGGAAGCAGAATCGTAAATAACGTGTTGCCAAAGCCAGGGAGGTCTTTCTTTTCTTTATGCTGTACAAGCTGCTCGGCGATTTCACTAGGCACTTGTTTATACATGCGCGACCCGATCCATTTTCCAAACAACGGGCCGGCGATAATGGCTGTCGGCAGCCCGACAATAAGCGAATAAAGAATTGTTGTCCCGACATCGGCTTTAAAAATGCCGACGGCAGCCATCGCAGCCGGATGCGGCGGAACAAGTCCATGCACGACAGATAATCCGGCAACTAGCGGAATACCAATTGTCACAAGTGAAATTCCTGTTTCCATTGCAATGGTAAACACAAGCGGAATTAATAGCACGAATCCTACTTGGAAAAATACTGGGATCCCCACTAAAAATGCGACGACCATCATTGCCCAATGGACGCGTTTTTGGCCAAAACGGTCAATCAATGTTTTCGCAATGCGTTCAGCGCCTCCGGACTCCGCCATCATCTTTCCAAGCATCGTTCCAAGCGCCAATACGATCGCCAAAAAGCCAAGCGTATTGCCAAGACCTGCTTTAATCGAATCAATAATTCCCGGCGTTTCCGGCGACGGTGCGATCAGCGGCATCCCCATTGCCAGCCCTACTCCAACAGATGTCAAAATCAAAGCGACAAACGGATGCATTTTCGCAACCGTGATGAGCAGCAATAACACAACAATCGCAGCAATAACAATCGCGATTCCCATTTCCATTCCTCCTCTTTTCTGTTTGATGCAAACTAAACCGATTTAGTAGCTATCCATTTCTACGCTGGAAAGAAGCAATCACATCAAACTCATCCTTTAAGCGATCATATAATCGTGTATATATATCAAATAGTTCGGAATAAATAAGCGTATTTTCTTCATTTGGCACATGGCGTGATAAAATATGAATCCACGTTTTCACCGTATCAAGCGATGGAATATCGCCAAGCGCATACAATGCCAATGCTGCAGCGCCTAACGCAGACGCCTCGTGCGTTTCCGGTACTAACAGCTCTTTTCCCATCATATCGGCAAGCATTTGCCGCCAAAACGGAGATTTCGCAAAACCGCCAGATACGCGGATTTCCGACAGCGGCCCTGTGACATCGCGAATCGCCAGAGCGACAGAAAAGACGCTCATACATACCCCTTCCATCACCGCGCGAATAAAATGCTCCCGCTTATGACGGAGGCTGATGCCGAAAAAAGTCCCTCTTGCGTTCGCGTTCCAGTACGGTGCACGTTCGCCAGACAAAAACGGAAGAAACAGCAATCCTTCTGAACCTGCTGGAACTCTTTCAGCGTACTTTGTCAGCAGTTCATATGGATCAATGCCGAGCCTTTTCGCCACTTCGCGCTCTGGGCTGCCAAATTCGTCACGAAGCCAACGCAGCAAAATACCGCCATTGTTCGTCGGCCCGCCAACGACCCAATGATTTGGTGTAAGCGCATAACAAAACGTCCGCCCTTTTTCATCTGTTTTTTGAATTGGGGAAATCGTCCGCACCGCGCCGCTTGTTCCAATCGTAATCGCCGCCTCCCCGGGCAAAATCGCTCCGACGCCGACATTAGCGAGCACCCCGTCACTAGCTCCGACAACGACAGGGACGTTCGGATCCAAGCCCATTTGCTCAGCCCATTCTTTCCTCATCCCCTGCAATATGTGCGTCGTTGGCACCAAGCTCGATAACTGCGCTCTTGTCATTCCGAGAAGTTTAAGAACATCCTCATCCCAATCAAGCGTATCTAAGCGGAACAGACCCGTTGCTGAAGCGATCGAATAGTCGACAACATATTGGCCATATAATTGATACAGCACATATTCTTTCATCGATACAAATTTGTGCGTCTGACGGAATAAATCAGGCTGTTCCTCTTTCAGCCAAAGCAATTTCGGAAGCGGGGACATCGGATGAATCGGGGTTCCAGTCCGTTTGTAAATGCTTATGCCGCTTAATTCATCCAAAAGCCGCTCCGCTTGTTCGACACTGCGGTTATCGGCCCAAATAATGCAGCGGGTAAGCGGGCGTCCTGATACATCAAGCGCCATTAATGAATGCATCGCCGCGCTGAATCCGATCGCCTTCACTTGGCTAGAAGGAATTTTTAACTTAGAAATAACAGCGTTTACAGTTTTCACAACAGCTGCGAAAATCTCCTCCGGCTCCTGCTCCGCCCAGCCTGGATGCTGCTGTATTATTGGATAATCAATTGCGTGGGAGGCTAGCGTCCGCCCCTGTTCGCCAAACGCCACCGCTTTTGTGCTCGTCGTTCCGATATCGACACCAATTACAACTGGTTGTTTTGCTTCCATGTCTGCTCCCTCTTTCTATGATGTTTTTTCTTTTACCGATCCTCGTTCGATAAACGTAGGCGAAAAACGAAAAACTTGCGGTTGATGCTCGCTTTTTTTTTCGATTTGCAAAAAAAGCCGTTCTGCCGCTTTTTTCCCCATGGCAAACGTCGGCTGCGAGATCGTCGTCAACGTCGGCGTATAAACATGGGCAAACGGCACATCGTCAATGCTGATGATCGCCAATTCGTCAGGAGTATTAATATGATTTCCTTTAATAAAATACAAAACTTCCATCAATGTTAAATCATTGATCGCAAACAATGCTTCCGGCAAGCGGCCGGATTCATACAACCTTGTCAATTCTTTTTGAATATGCGGGATCTCCGTTGTGATAAAATAATCGTCAACAACTGGAAGTCCCTTTTTTACTAACGCTTGCCGAAATCCTTCAATGCGCTCCATCCTCGGAACGATATGGGAAACAAGCGGCGGAGTGACAATTCCGATGTGTTCGTAACCACGCTCAGCAAAATATTCGACCGCCAATTCAGCAGCCTTTTGATTATCAAGCAGAACTGCGTCCGCTTTGACCTCCGGAACCATCCGATCGACAAACACAAGCGGAAACCGTTCTTCAAGTAATTTTTGATATATATCAGCGTTTTTTCCTGTTGGAAAAATAATCAAACCATCGACTTGTTTTGCCCGCAGCATCTCAATATATTTCTTTTCTTTCTCCGGATCATCATCGGAGTTAGAGACGATAACATGGAAACCCCGCTCTTGGCACTCTTCCTCAATCGCATGCAGCACTTGCGTCGTAAGCATATGCATAATGTTGAAGACGACTACTCCGATTGTCATCGTTGTTTTCTGTTTTAAGCTGCGGGCGATAAAATTCGGTTGATATCCCAATTCCTTAATCGCCATGGCAATTCGTTTTCTCGTTTCCTCGCTCATATATTCATAGCGTTTATTTAAATATTGCGACACTGTGCTTTTCGAGACATCCGCCAACTTTGCGACGTCAGCCATCGTAACTTTTTTCAAAGGGATCCCTCTTTCATTACTAAATCGATTTAGTATTTATAAGCGTTTTCATAAACCGGTTTAGTAAAATTATAAAACAAAATGAAATCGTTTTACAATTATTTTGTTAAAAATTTTTTCTTTAAAAATCAACATATCTGGCTGCCAAACGTTGTAAATAAATCGATATGTTTGTGAACCAGTTAAATGCGGACAAATCCAATTTTAAAAAAAACTGCCCGTTTATATGATAGATTCATTAATCGCCGATAAGAAAAAAACTTCGCAAAACATTGACGGAATTACCGGTTGTACGCAACAACGAACATAAAGATATATTTTTCGACATCTATGACCCGGCACAGAAAATCTGCGATACTAGTTGACCCTTAACGATGAGCCGAAAACAACATGAGTACCAGTAAAAATCCATCTCCTCCCCCGTTTCAAATCCAGAAACCGGATAGTGAGAAATGGCTGGATAGCAAAAGATTGTAATTGCTGGACAAAAACAAATCGCGTTCAACAAAGCTGAACATTTCTGACCATTGAAAGTCGTGTAACTTAACATTCTCTTGACCATTCTTGTCAAACCGTGATACGCTCGACTTACAAATTATTTTAAAAATTCTAAAAATAATGTTACAAAGGGGTGAATATGATGCACATGGCGGATGCCTTGATTTCACCAGCTGTTGGTGGAACCATGCTGGCAACCACTGCTGGAGTTGCAGCTTATTCAATCAAAAAGCTCCAGAATGAGCTGGATGAAAAGAAAATTCCTTTAATGGGAGTGATGGGAGCATTTGTTTTTGCAGCACAAATGATTAATTTTTCAATACCAGGCACTGGTTCAAGCGGACACCTCGGAGGAGGAATGCTGCTGGCAATATTATTAGGTCCTTATGCGGGATTTTTAACAATGGCTTCGATTTTGTTGATACAGGCATTGTTCTTTGGTGACGGTGGATTGCTTGCTTATGGCTGCAACGTATTTAACCTTGGTTTTTATACGTGCTTTATAGCGTATCCATTCATATATAAGTGGATTACACGTAAAGGGGTTACTTCCAATAGGATTTTTGCTGGTTCGATGGCTTCAGCACTGGTTGCTCTCCAATTGGGTGCTTTTAGCGTTGTCCTTGAGACTCTTTTATCAGGAAAAACTGAATTGCCCTTTGAGAAATTCGTATTGTTAATGCAGCCGATACACCTTGCGATCGGAATAGTTGAAGGGCTGGTGACCGCAGCAATCATTACCTTCGTATGGAGGGCTAGACCTGACATTTTGGAAAAAGCAGCAAACGAGGAAGCCTTTGGCAATATATCTATGAAGAAAGTATTGACAGCCCTTTCAATCGCTGTAGTTGTGGTTGGCGGTTTGTTTTCTTGGTTTGCATCCGCTAATCCTGACGGACTGGAATGGTCTATCGAAAAAACAGCAGGTACGGCAGAATTGGAAGCTCCTGACGGCATTCATGAAACACTCTCTGAAATTCAAAGCAAAACAGCATTATTGCCTGATTATGATTTTAAAGCAAGTGAAAATGAAAAAACAGCTGGACAAGCTGAAAATGCGTGGCCTGCTGTTAATGCTGGGACAAGCGTTTCGGGTATAGTAGGAGGAGCATTGACTCTTGCATTAGCCGTATTTACAGGGTGGGTCATCATGTTGATTAAAAGGAAAAAAATAAAAACGACCGCTTGATTATTTTATGGTGGGGCCCTCCCTTTAGTTTATTAAAATATATAATAGGAATGGATGTAAATGTCGAACATGATAAATTCGCTGTCTAATATGAGGCTTCTGGATGATCTGGCGCGAAAAGAGACCTTTATACACAAAATTCATCCGCTAATAAAGCTGTTAACCACAGTCGTCTATTTGACTGTGGTTGTATCATTTGAAAGGTATGAAATAATTGGTCTTTTGCCTTTTATTTTTTATCCTATACTAATTTTTGCTTTTGCAGAGCTACCAGTTGCGCCAATTTTAAAAATGATATTGCTTATTGAACCTTTCATTATCGGAATCGGAATATTAAATCCATTGTTTGATCATTCTAAAGTGCTGTTTGGTGGAATTGCCATTTCAAAAGGTTGGGTTACTTTTTTATCAATTTTAATAAAATGCAGTTTAACAGTGACAGCCAGCATTTTACTCATTGCAACCACAGGGATGGATCGGTTTGCCGCAGCTTTGCGGATGGTCAAAATCCCTAAGATTTTTGTCTTACAGCTTCTATTAACATATCGATATATATCGGTGCTGATCGAAGAGATTTCCAGGATGATAAGGGCGTATTCACTTAGGGCGCCAGGACAAAAGGGATTAAAGTGGAGCGCTTGGGGCTCTTTTGCCGGACAAATATTGCTCAGGACTTTTGAAAGAGCAGAGCGGGTATATCAAGCAATGAATTTAAGAGGCTTTACAGGAGAGTATTATACAGGAGATATTGCAAAACTAAGCTTTAAAGACCTTGCCTATTTTGCCGGATGGAGTCTATTTTTTATCAGTAGCGTTGCATAAAAAAATTTAATGTTTGTCAAGCTCAATAAAAATTCCAGTTATTTCATGTAACTGAATATTCAGACATACAATCTTTCTAAGCAAGCTTAAAAGGACAATGACGTCTTAATCGGCAGTCCATTTCCACAATTTGGTAATATATTACAGAAACATTGGATCATAAACTAAATCGTCTAGGTGTTCCACCTCCCCTTCTTCAAATTGGTACACGATGGTTTCAAAATCTTTTTCCCAATGGTATTTTTTCCGACCGTTGGACGTTCGAATTGGCTTTTTAAAAAGGGAGCGAACAAAACAGTCAAAACCTTTAAAAAGCAGATTCTGTAAAGTTCGCTTGATCTCTAATAAAGGACCATCGTGATTCACTTTTAATTGGAGCATGGCCTGTAAGCAATAGGTGATTAGGGCGATCCAAATTTGATTGTAAACGGCATTTTGACTTTTTCCATAAAATCTTTTTATCTTAAGGTGCTGTTTCATCCATTTAAAGAAGGTCTCTATCTTCCAGCGATATCGGTATAAATCTGCAATCTCTTCCGCAGAAAGATCAAAGCAATTGGTTATGATGATCACGGGATTCCCTTCGCTGTCGACCGTTTCGATCAATCGGAGAGGATGAGTCATTTTGGTATGATTACGGTCATTTCCTAAAATGACAATCTGATCCCTATAAATCAAACGTTCTGGATTGGGAATCCGTTCCGATAAAACTTCAATCTCTGCGTTCTTTTTAAGCCGGGTAATGAATCGCACCCCTTCTCGGCATAAGCGGTCGAACTGTTTGTAATCGACATACCCTCGATCAAACAAGTAAATCGCATTTGGATCGATTTCAATGAGTTCGTCCATCTGTGTGCGATCGGCATGTTTCGCGGGTAAGATAATCCCTTGATCCGGAACAGTGATATCCTTCGTTACAACAACCTTTAAATGGAGTCGAACACCAGCCTTTGTCTTACGAAAAGTTGCCCATGGATATTGGCTCAAACTCATGCTCATCGTGGTAGAATCAATGACCAGAAGACGACCAATGTTTCGGATGATCGGGGCATTTTTCATTTGCCCTTGGATCTTTAAGACCAGATATTTAAATACTTTTTCAAACAGTTGAGGGGATAATTGGCCTAATTTGCGAGAAAGTTGCGAAGTACTAATTGCATCAAATTCCAGATATGTCTGCAACTCTTCCTTGTCTTTCAAATGTTTGGCCAATTTTGTTAAGCTTTCCAATTCGTTTAACTGAGCGATGATACAAAGTTGTAAAAACTTATACGCCGTTAATTTTTTAATGTATTTGTCAACGTCAATCACATTAATTAGTTTTGAAAAAGTTATTGGATCGATCTCTTTAAATAGTTCATTTATTGTGGATTCTGTGGTATTCTTATCCATAATGGTTTCTCCTTATTCTTAGGATTTGGATAGGACTGCCAATCCTAATTATAAGGAGTTTTTTTATATCCAAAAAGATGAAATTTAACATAAAATTGGGCTTGACAAATTAAAATTAACTTAATGCAATGCTACTGATTTTTTATTATTGCAAGAATTTACAACATACCTGTATTGATAGGGTCATTGTTTACAGGAGTGATTTGATAGGATGAGTCATCATAAAATTGAAGTGAGGAATCTGCATTTTTCGTATCCGGATGGACATGAAGCAATTAAAAATATGTCTTTTTCCATTTATCATGGTGAATCAGTCGGAATCATTGGTGCAAATGGTGCTGGGAAGTCTACGCTGCTAATGCTGTTGATGGGAGTTTATTTTCCGGATGGCGGAGAAGTGCTGGTAGGAGATGTGCGTGTAACCAAAAAGACATTACCGATGATTCGCCAAAGATTGGGAATGGTTTTTCAGGACCCTGACGACCAATTGTTCATGACTACTGTTTATGAAGACGTTGCCTTTGGACCACGAAATTATAAGCTGGAAGAGGAAGACGTGGAGAGACGGGTGATGCAGGCACTGGAGAAGGTTGGAATACCTCATTTGAGAGACCGAGCCCCCTATAAACTATCAGGAGGAGAAAAGCGCTCTGCCGCAATTGCATCCGTTTTATCCATGCAACCTGATGTATTGATCATGGATGAGCCAACTTCTGGCCTGGACCCAAAATCAAGACGGAGAGTAATTGATTTGTTAAAAAGCTTTGAACATACAAAATTAATTACCAGCCACGATTTGGACATGGTACTTGAAACCTGTAAAAGGATTATTGTGATAAAAAAAGGAGAAATAGCTGCAGATGGAACCGCAGTGGACATTTTATCCAATGAAGATCTGCTGAATAGCTGTGGCTTGGAATTACCTCTTTCACTTCAAAAATGTCCTGTTTGCGGAACTTCAAAAGGCAAATTCGGATATATCCATGAGAAAATTGTAGTCGACAAAGAAGCCAAAAAAGAATTGCGATTGACCGGAGAATGAGTTTGCTTTTGAAATTTGAAGAAGCTCAAATAAATTCAACTATTTCGAAGCAGTTGACCTTATGAAATAAGCACTGCCTAATCTGACGAGAACCATAAAATATTCTCTCGTTTATTTTGATGTTCCATGCACCCCCGCCCCGGCATCACTTTCACAAAAAACATCGGCTGGCTCATTGATGTTCCGAACTTAACTTATATCCGTTTCCCCGAGTCTCCTAGTGGGAACAGATAAATGAATTTATTATCGAATAAAGCATAATCTGAGGATACTCTATAGAACCTTACACAAAATTCTTGATGGTACCTTTAAAAGGAAAAGTTTCTATTTCTATATAATTATTCTTACAACCTTTTTATTTTAGAATGAGTGTATTGAACAATTCTATTTGATATGCAACATACACTTTACTGAGGGATAAATCCTATTAAGTTAAAAATGCCTTGTGGCTCTATGGTTGTGGAAATATATGCTTTACGTCATACGAAATGTGACAGGGGCTTGTCTAAAAAGTCCATAAAAACAGAGCGAATGGAGAAAACAATGAGTTTTTCCATTCGCTCTGTTTCCTTATTTTTGAAATTGGTTTGGGAATTTGCGGCCCATTTCAGTATGTTGTGGGCCATTGCCACAATCCCGAATTCTGTTCGGACTTTATGAAGCCCCCGTAACAGAAATCGAGTGAAACGCAAATTGCCCTTGATGTTACCGAACACACTTTCGACATCCACTTTACGCTTCGCATAAAGAGCTGCCTTTTGTTCGTCACCAAGAGCTGCTTTGGCTTTCGCTTTCATTTCTTCATAAATCGTGTTCCAATATACTCGACGATTTCCTTTGGCTTTCGTACACCCATTCTTCAACGGGCAATCCGTACAATCTTCACACTCGTACACTTTCAAATCTTGTATGTATCCAGATGCATTTTTTCTTTTTTGATAATACTTGAATACGACTTTCCGATTGTTCGGACAGATAAAGCAATCGTCTTCTTCGATGTATTTCCAGTTTTGTACTTTTGATAAATCCTTTTTAAACTTTTTACTTTGTTCCTTCAAATAGGTTTGGTATGGGGCTAATAATTCAAAACGAGGTTCTTTTTCTTCGCCAATCGCATATAAATAGTTTTCTTCACTCGCATATCCTGCATCGGCAATGACATACTTGAGTTTCTTTTCCTTCGGCATCGATTCCAATAACTTTTCCATAAATGGTTGGAAACAGCGAGTATCTCCTGGATTTTGATAAATTTCAAATCCCACGATAAATTGATGTTGTGTGGCGAGTTGAACATTATAACCCGCCTTGAGTTGGCCGTTTTTCATATGGTCCTCTTTCATTCGCATAAAAGTGGCCTCATGGTCGGTTTTCGAGTAGCTATTTCGTTCACCTAGAATCTGTTTTTGTACTTTGTATTTTCGTAATCGTGGAAGATAATCCGTTTGAATCGTTTTCAGTTGTTTGGTGAGTTGGGATTTTTTAGAGCGAAGTTCTTTTTTTCTTTCTTTGTCTTCTTCCTGTTTATAATCTTTTTCCAAAGCTTCTATTCTCTCAGAAAGTTGTGCCGATGATTTTTCTAATTCTTCTTCTAATTGTTCTTCTTTTAATTCCTCCAAGGCGATTTGGTGCGCTTCTTGTAGAAACGATTGAATTTTGGCTCGTAGTTTCTGATCATATTTTTCTACGGATTTTCGCCATACAAACGTATATTTGTTGGCATTCGCTTCTATTTTCGTACCATCCACAAAAATATGGTCGAGGTCGATAAGTCCTTGTTCTACTAGTTGAAGGACAAATTGTTCAAATACAGAATCCATCATGTTTGACATACGAACACTACGAAAATCATTTATTGTGCGATGGTCAGGGGTTTGCAATCCCGCCAACCACATCATCGGAAGATTTTCTTTCACCATTTGCGCTATTTTCCGACTTGAATAAACATTTTGAGTGTACGCATATAAAATCACTTTCAATAACATTTTAGGGTGATAGGGTGCACGACCCCCACCAACATAATGAGTATACAACACTTCATCCGGAATCGATTCCACCATTTCATCCACTAAACGGGCGACATGATTTTCAGGAATATACATTTCGATATCTAAAATGCTCATGACTTGACGATTGCAATAAGGTTGGAAAACTAGTTTTTTGCGTTTCTTATTCTTTTGAACCTCTATTTTTTGAATACCCTCTAGAGTCATTTCTAATTGCGTGTTATAATTTTCTTGAATAGTCATTTGATTATTCATAAGAAATCGTCCTTTCTGTAGAATGTTTTTTGGTCAATTTCATTCTATAAAAAAGGACGATTTTTTTGTACCCTAAAAACAGAAAAAAGGGCTGAGCCCAAGGTCGATTCAATCGACTTTTCGGACAGCCCCTTTTTATTTTAATGGAATTTTATATACTTGTCGAAGCAAAAAATAAAGTGTGATGTCCCCTTTATGCGATCCTATTGTAGTAAAAACAAAGACATGTTTGGATTATCCAATCCTTCATAAATTTTACTCCACCATTTTTACCTATATATTTTCGTGCAAAAATACTAAACCTTAATTGATGCTAGTAATATTGTTTCATTTTGTCAAAATAGAGAGGAATTTATTGTTAATTGTTGAAAAGATTACTGTGAAAAACTTGGAAAGGGGGGATAAAAAATGAATAGTAGTCTTGGAGTTTCTCGCTATGTGCGAAATGTATTTGTCTTAATCATTGCGGGGCTTTTAATTACCTTATGTCTCTCTTTTACTCAAACACAAGCAGCCGGTCAGAACTATGCTAAAGCATGGGAAACACTAATGGGGGCAAAATGGAATGGCTATGTCCAAATCAAAGCCTCGTATAATGATAATGGCAAACACGCGAAACAGGGATATCACCGGTTTACTCGTCAGGCGGGACCTTCTCTTGATACAGGACGTCTTTACACTTCAAAAGCAAGTTCGAAAAGTGATACAAGAGTTCATTCCCGCCAAGACTCTGTTTGGGACTCACCACTTTGGGGTGACAAATATGTAACTCGCTATAACTATAACTTTATTTACTTCTAAAATTATAACCTAATTAAGTTTTACTTTCTAGAATTTGGATCAAAGCACGTAAATTGAGGAGGGCGTTGACATGAATACAAATAAATGGTTTCTATTAAATTTAAGACTTGCACTTAGTTGCGTCCTTCTCAGCATGCTAACATCTTTCATGGTGCAAGCATTTCAATGGACGCTTGAAAGCCGCCAAGAAATCACATTCGGCTTAACAGGAGAAATAACTGTCTTGACCATGATTAATGGTCCACAAGAGGTTACAAAAACTGAAGCATCTTCTGCACAAAGTATGTTAATTGACTATATTGATAAACAGTCACTATCTCTTGTTTATTCTTCGTTAGGCGATGGTCGACCTGAAATCATTGTTTACGACCCACATGGATCCCTGCCTTGGTTTCCAAAAGATTCAGATGAAAGTACGGACTTAACAACTTCTCATGCCTATCTTTTCCGAGGTACATACACTGAAAAACAGTGGTCGAATTCTGGTACAGCATCTCTTTTACCAAAGGAAGTTGAAATTTCCGGAGTGATTGATTCGCCATCTGCAACAGATGATTATCAATATGCACGTACGATTAATCTAGATCCACTACCTCCTGGAAATTACACGATAAATACTTCGGATCCGGATCAAGTAAAACATATATTAAACTTGTTCTATCAGATGGGGTTTGTCCCTCAGGTAAGTAAGGAAATCCCATTATTTACATATTTCATTAATAATCCATTTGTTGTAATCACTGTCATTTTTCTAGTTATGGGTCTTTTATGTGTTGTTTTGGACTGGTTTTTATACAATCAAGAACGTACTCGAGAGTTTGGCATTCGAAGACGTTATGGAGCCTTGCCCACTACCCTCGTGCGAGAAAATCTATTATTTGGGATAGCTGGTCTTCTAATAGGGAGTGCTATAGGTGGAATTATGTCAAAACTTCTAATAGCAGAAGTTAGCCATACTGATATCCCATTATTCAATTTACAAACATTCGCTAGTATTGCTATCTCATTCATTATTGTCATCTTGACATGGTCTTTGATACTTTATGTGGTTATAAAGACAAACAAGGAGGTAAATGTTGATGCGTGAGTTGTGGGCAGGGGTTATTATGGCTTGCCGACGTTGGCAGGCCATGTTAGGAATTTCATTGATGATTACCGCAGCCTGCGTTGTTTTTGCACTGGCCTTAGAGGATGTTGTATCCCAGGTTGCTGTATTAAAAGGAGGCCAGCAATTACGGGAACAGCACGCTGTCACTTTTACCCCTTACTATCCATCCGATGGTGAACCGAGTCAAGTAGGGACGGATACTATACAATTTGTGATAGACCAAATCAACGATCAAAAGGGCTATACTGCAATCATTAATAACATGGGACTTGATGATCCTGAATTTGCAGATGGACATCTTACACTAATACTGTTCGGTGATGTTATTTCAGATTTATTTCCTGAGCTTCAGCTGTGCGAATCCGTACCATGTGCTATGCAAGGGTCAAAACTTGCTGGTGAAAATATGGACTCTGTAAATATAGCAGGAGAAAACATACCAGTAGTCGGCACACTTCCTGCAGGAGCTACCTTTTTTGATCCTTCGGCGGCAGGTTTACCCTTAGACAATCGCATCGTGATTAGAGCACCATCTAACCTTCTTCCACTACTCAGTCCTATTGAGCAAGAAGAAGCTATAGCTCGAACGGTCTTGCTTGATCCGGAAGCTAAAGCGGTAGGTACGTTTGTTAAGATGAGTGCAAATAGTGACTTGTTTCTTATTCCCCATGACATAGCTGTGGATCAACCTCAACGATTTCGTGAAATAATGGGACGTTCCGCTATATATATTGTAGGTATGTTAAGTTTTCTGTTACTAGTTTTTATTGCTTTCGTGTCCTCTGCACGTTTGACGATTCGTCAAGAGCATCGGGCTTTTAAAATCAGGGTTATGTATGGAGCAACGCCTTTTCATATTAGTCTTCGCATTGGGGGATTTTTGGCAGCGGTGGTGCTGATCCCACCGATTACGATACTTACACTGCTCTTATGTTACTTACATCTTGCGGGTGCACCATCACCAAATGTACCGTTATGGGTTATGTTAGGAATCTTAGTGACATTTTTTATATTATGGTTATGGTCCATGCGCAGCACAAAAAAGATAGGAGGCTGAAAATGAAACCAATCCTTGAAGCTCGAAACATTTCGAAGGTTTATGGTAGGGATCGCACACAAGTAACGGCTCTTGAAAAAGTTTCTTTACGACTGAATGCTGGTGAATGTGTTATTTTGATGGGGGCGTCAGGTAGCGGTAAATCTACATTATTAAATATATTAGGATTAATTAGTAAGCCAACGCGGGGCCATATCCTCATTCAAGGAAGAGAAGTATCAGAACGCGATCGTAATAGGGCTCGTCTACGAAATGAGTATTTTGGATATATCCATCAGGATTACGCAATAATTGAGAATGAAACTGTTGAAAGTAATGTCATGATACCATTGCAATATGCAAGACCCTTACCAGGACGTAAGGAGAGAAAAAATAGAGTATTAGAGGCATTAGAGAAAGTCGGTCTGGATTGGGCATTAAAGAAGAAACCATCAGAACTTTCTGGAGGTGAACGACAGCGAGTTGCTATTGCTCGTGCTCTGGTGAACAATCCTGATGTGATACTCGCCGATGAGCCGACAGCAGCCCTTGATAGCGAGACAGCGCAAACAGTAATGTCTCATATTCTTTCTTTCAAAGAAAAAGGTGCTGCAGTGCTTGTTGCGACCCATGATGATAAGGTGGCTAAGCTAGGGGATCGAATTCTACGAATTAATGACGGTCAACTCATAACAAGTAAGGGGCTGTCCAAAAAGTGACTAATTTTCACTTTTTGGCAGCCTCTTTCTGTTAATTCATGCTTAAAAATACAAAAAAATCACCCTTTCTAGTAAAAGGTAAGTGACCAAACAAACATTTTAGAAAGAGGGCGATTTTTTATGAGTAATCAAAAGACTACTATAATGAATGATACCATGCAATTGTCATTTTTTCCAGAAATACATGATAAAGAACCTTCAAAACAGCAAAGAGACATTACTCCTACATTTAAAGAATACAACAATAAGCAAGTTATGGTTATTTATGATATTGAGGGGTTATTCCCATACCGACATCAAAAGCAATGACGCTTTGCATATACATTCCTCCTGATTTTTATGTAGAAGTCTTCACTTCACCTTATCGATTCCCTTTTCTTATACACGATCTCAAGGAACCAACATACTGAAACTGATTCTTATAAGGGCAGTGAAGTAGGCCAGTTTTTTCATTACGAACTCAAGGTTCTGGGGCTGTCACGACCTATTCTCCACTTCTACTATAAATCGAGTAGGAGGGAGCGATTAACTCCCGTCCTCTCACACCACCGTACGTACGGTTCCGTATACGGCGGTTCAATTAAGATAATTGACGCAAGTCTTTATAACTTCCGTGAATAGCTGTTCTCTTTATGCCAGTGGTCACTCCACCCTCCAAGAGATCTCCCACGGGATTCACCGCTTCCTCCCTCAAGTGAGGTACTACGTTTTCTGTGTTCATCATGACTCACTGAATGCCAAGGGCTATTCTCTCTTAATTGTTCGGTCCTTCTTAGTTGTTCTAGACCAACTAATACTATGACCTCTGCTGACTTCTGACTGTTCAGCTATCTATCACTAGATAGGTTACCAAGGTTACTTGGCGTGCCAGCCAGACCTCCCCGGGTAAGAGTGTAATCTTTCCTTCCATCCATCTGCTTCATTTACTCTGTATCACCTTCGGCAGAAAGGGCTTTGTTTTGTCTTGCAAACTCACCCAGTGATACCTAGCCTCATATGAAGTTCGTGTTCCTCAGACCGGAAGTTTGCCGCTCGCTTCCTTCAGATTCCGCGTCACCACGGACACCCTTGCGTTAAGCTAACTGCTACTTCTGCCTTCGCAGCTCGGGACTTTCACCCTATAGATTACACCCATGCCGGGCGCACAAATAGTAGCACAGACCATGGCCATGGTCTGTGCTACTAATCTTAGTATGTTTTTACGGAGAATTCATTGAATCATATGCGGTTGCTCATTTGTTTCAATTCCTTATAGTTAAGATAAAAACTTAAATAATGTTTGACCCGTGGTGCTAGATAAAATCAAACAAGCATAAAAAATAGCTCTTGCCTGGCGAATCTCCTGTAGAATGAAAGTGCGACCTACCATTCGAAAGGAGAATCCCCATGCAAGAGCACTTTCATTTTACTACAGATCGTGTCAAACTTCAAAAACAATATGCATCGATTTTGCTTTTTGTATCGGCTCAACTATCGAGTATCCAGATTCCTCTTCAACGTCGAAATCGTCATTTGTTGAAACAGAAAGACGAAGTCATCATCACCATCCATGTCCTTGGAAAGTTGTTGGGCTTCACTTCCGAACAGGCTTGGCATCGGTTTGTGATTGGGAATTTGTTTCCCAAGGACTTGTTCCCTGAGCGTTCTCGGTACAACCGTCGCTGCCGAGCGCTTAGCTTTGCGATCAAGTGGATTCGGCACCAGCTAGCCAAGCGTGGGCAACACCATGCGTATGCGGTCGTGGACAGTTTGCCGATCGAGCTGTGTCATTCATCCCGAATGTATCGCGCCAAACGGTTTCGTGGAATTGCGGATATTGGCTATTGTGCTTCGAAAAAGATCGCTTTCTATGGGTTGAAACTTCATCTGCAGGCCACCGACCAAGGGCTTCCGATGGGATATGTCGTCACTGAAGCGTCTTGTCACGATCGGGTGGCCGCTGAAACCGTCATGACGCAAATTCCACATCCATATAACCTAGGTGACAAAGGGTACATCAGCCAAAAACTGCAAAAGAAGCTGTACGAAGAGCATCGAGTCGCTTTTTGGACGCCCGTTCGAAAAAATCAGCGAATTCTCCAATCCGACGCATGGAAACAGTGGATGAAACGAAAACGCAAAGTGATTGAAACCGTGTTTTCGATTTTAGTCGATTCGTATCGGATCACCGAGATTCGAGCGAACTCGGTTTCTGGATTTGAAACGGCACTGGATGGTATTTTACTAGCTTACTCCCTTGTTGTTCTTAGGCTAGTTGAGCGTTAAGACTCAACTAGCACCACGGATGATTCAAAATAATCAATTTTTGGATCTTTTCCGTTAATGAATTCTTTAACTCGATTTTTTAGGTCCGATGGCTTTACATTCTTCTTGTACCTTTTTCTCAATACTAACCGCAACCTTTTTAAATATTCCTCGAATTCATCCTCGGTTAATCGATCCAAAGCCTCACGCACATTATTTACATACATGTTTCTCCCCTCACAAACCTTTTTACTATCAGTCATTTCCGTTTTATTTTCAGAAAATACTTAAAACATAATAAAAATGAAACCCATTTAAAACCTTAACGGGTTCACTTCGTGAAGAGAAATGTGAAAAAACACAGCAAATACAAAGTAATTAGTACAAAATAACAATATAAATCGCAAAGAAAAACGCTCGGAACAAAAATCAGAGCGTTTTTATACTTATTTACTGCTTCTTATTGAGCTAATACTTATTGTTACTTCGATAGTCTCTTCAAGAATACGTAGCTTACTTTATCATATTGCATTTTTTCTTCATAAAAACGATGTGCGTCAACACGCTGTAAGCCAGAAGATAAAGAAACGATATTATAATTATTCTCTTTAGCCCACTGATGTACTCTTGAATACAACAATAATATAGTGTTATGTAAAGTTCACATGAATAAAGGATACAGAAGGAATTTAATTTTCTTGTAAGAATCTAATAAATAATATTACAATGCAAGGAGGAAACTATCAGTGAATATTAGCTACAGCCATAGCAAAGATGATATTGATGTTGTAGAACTCAAAAAGATTTTCCAAAGAGTAGCTACTTGGAAGATGCCAACTGATATAGCAGAATGGGAAGAAATGTTAAAACATACCCCTTTACTGGTTGCAGCGTTTGATAATGGTAAAATTGTTGGTTTTGCCCGTATGCTTACCGATTATGTACGTTGGGGAGAAATCTACGATGTGGAAGTGGATAAACCTTATCAAGGAAAAGGTATAGGAAAACAGTTGATATTAAGATTGATAAATCATCCAAAAGTGAAGAGGGTTCGTACTATTGCTTTAGGAACAAAAGATAAAACCTCCTTCTATGAGAAACTGGGTTTTACAAATGTAAATAAGTATGGTGGTCATTATCTAATTTTAGTAAGAAAAGAGCGAGATCACGAATTAGAATAGACGAGTGGCTCGAAAATAAGAAAAACAATCGTGTGTGTTGTTAACGGGTTCACTTGTCAGGTGCAAAACAGTAAAACGCAGGTTGAGTCACAGGTCAAATCGCACAATTTTCACAATGAATTCACAGTATAATTCAAATTAATAAAAGAGCTTGAAAAACGTTACAAGAAAACGTTCCAATCTCTTTTATATTTAATGTAGGTTATTCAACAAAGCACCCGTTAGCCAACCATGAAGCGAGCTTCATCACAGATGTGGAAGTTAATTCTTTCTTCCATGGGAGTCAACCATGCCGCATCTATGTGGCATCAGCAATGATGAAAATACTAATTTTTTGGATAATTTAGTAAAAAACATTGCAATCATTCTACCGTGTGATTATAATAAATAAAAAAATTCCATATATCTTTGTGATGATGAAGAATAGTAGGCATGGCGGACACTTCAGAGAGCTGATGGTTGGTGCAAATCAGTGTGGAAACCATGTTGAATGGGCTTCGGAGCAACCAGACCGAAATTTAGAGTAGGTTTTGGCGGAGAGTCTCACCGTTAAAAGAGACAAGGTATCGAAACGTAATTTATGTTTCCGTACCCTAAAAGTGCGTTTGTTGTTTTACAAACGAACAAAGGTGGCACCGCGGCTTTCCGTCCTTTGGCAAGTGGATGGAAAGCCTTTTTATTTAGTTGTCTAAAAGTCCTGCGGTAATATGTCAAGGTGAAAAATCATAGAAATTGGAAATTCCCTTGTCCGATGATCCGAAAAAAGGCAATACTGAAGAAACCCAGTATTGGTACATGTAATAAACTGGGTCTAAAGGTTGATATTGGTATACCAGATCGATCCTCTTATCGATCTTCCCCCTTTCTTGGCGTGTAGATTTGACCGTTGCGTAGCAGCGCATCGATCACACGCACGAGTTTTCTAGCGGTGAGGACGAGGGCTCGTTTATGTTGGTGTTTGGGCACTTCCTCATACTTCTTCCGGTAGTACGCACGAAACGTCGCATCATGCCGTTGCACCGAGTTGGCAGCCTCCACTAGGTAGTAACGGAGATAGCGATTGCCGGAACGAATGAGGGAGGTGTCCTCGGCTTGAAAACGGCCCGATTGGTGCTTGGACCATGTCAAGCCGGCATATTTTGCCAAGGCGGCCTGGTTGTGAAACCGCTCGATTTGCCCGATTTCGGCCAGGATGCCTGCGGTATAAACCGGTCCGATGCCTGGGATGGTTTGCAGTGTGTTCGGAATGCCTTCAAGATGGCGGGTAATGGCTTTATCGAGCTCTTTGAGCTGCGATTGCAGGCTGCGGATTGATTGAATCGACAGCCCTAACAGCAAGTCGATGGAATCCTCGACACACTTGGACAACCGATACGACGAACGGGCCGCCTTTTGAATCGACTTGGCGATGCATTCCGGATCGGCAAAGCGATTGCGCCCTTTTTGGCGCAGGAAGTCGGCCAACTGCTTGACATCCATTTGGCAGATGTCATCGAGGCTCCACGACTCAAGCAGCAGTTCGAGAATGGCATGTCCGAAGATCGAACTGTCCACCTCTTGGGTAAAGGAACTGCATTTGTAAAACAAGTGCTGGAGAAAATACTGTTTCTCACGGGTTAACTGGTGGACGAGATGATATCGCATGCGTGTCAGTCGCTGAAGCGCGAGAAACTGCTCCTTGAGGACAGCCGTCATCTTCAGACGGCCGAAGCGAAGCCGATCCGCAATGATCCAAGCATCGATGTCATCCGTTTTCTCCAAGTCGACATAGGCTTCTTTAAACTTGCGAATGAGCTTTGGATTGATCGTAAACACCTTGACGTTCCAAGCCTGCAAGGCCTCCTGCTGGTGGAAAAACATAGCTGGATGCCAACTGTAGACCGAGGTGGCTTCCATCCCGATCAGAATTTCGGTTGGCTTTCGCTTGTTAGCCCACAGGAGGATTTGATCCCGAAGGAAGGTGGCGCCCAGAAGATGATTATCCACTTTGAAGCGTGCGCACGTATTTCCTTCATGATCCATAATGCAGGTGGCTAAGTCGCGTGAGCTCACGTCGATCCCGACGTAGAGTTTCATGAGATCACCTCCTATTGTTGTAGGATCGAGGGGTTGGACTCTTCGGGATGCCCCCGGATCGCGCCTGTTGACCAGTCACCCTCGCATATGAGAACTCACGTTGGACCATGGGCTGCCCTGGAAGCTGCTCCTTCCAGCATGGGGAAAACCAACGGGAACAGCCTGCGGGTTAGACGTCCAAACAGGGGCCGAGGAGACAGACTTTACAAGTAGTCAAAGCTACAGGAGTGAGAAGAGTATCCCCGATGATCCTAAGACCATTATCCAGGAACATTGCGAAAAGTCCAACCCCGGTACGCTCAACCCTTTGTGGGAGGGGCGCGCCCCTCCCACAAAGGCAACCACCCAAGATATGCGATTGTCAAGGAGCGTATCGGACTGGAAATTCGATAAAAAAACTTTCTGAAACTTAGTATACGAGGAGTGATTAGTCATGGAAGACGGCTGGTGGACGTTTTTTTCAATTCAAAGCATTAAAACTACAACAAAATGGAGGGATTTCGATGAATAGGGGAATATTAGTATCAGGAATAAGACCTACAGGAGAATTACATTTGGGTAACTACTATGGTGCAATGAAGAATATCCTTGAATTACAGGAAAAGTACAATTCATACTTTTTTATCAATGATATTCATTCACTAACTACTCACCCTAAACCAGATGATTTAACGAGAAATGTTTTGGAAATTGCTAAAGATTATTTGGCAGCAGGGCTCGATCCAAATAAATCTACATTTTATGTCCAATCCTCGATTGCAGAGGAAATATGTGAATTGCATACTTATTTAAGCATGGTAATGCCATTAGGGGATTTATTACGTTGTCCGACATTTAAGGAAAAAGCAAAAAAACAACCTGATAATGTCAATTATGGATTAGTAGGTTATCCAGTTTTGATGGCAGCAGACATTCTTATACACAAAGGAAAATTTGTGCCCGTCGGCGAAGATCAATTGGTTCATTTGGAAATAGCAAGGACCATTGTACGTAGATTTAACCAACTCTATGGAGATATTTTTCCTGAACCAAGACCGATTGTGGAAAATGCTGTTCGTATTCCTTCTCTTTCAGGGAAAGGGAAAATGAGTAAATCCGATAACGCCGACAGTTATATTAGTATGAAAGATGACAATGAAACCATTCAACGAAAAGTAAAGAAGGCATATTCTGACCCTACTCGTATCTATAAACATCAAGCAGGTAACCCTTCAAAAGAAGGGTGCAACGTTTATCATTTGCACACTTACTTTACTGAAAAGGAAACGTTAGAAAAGATTCAGCTCCAATGCAGTAATGCGACGATAGGGTGCGTACAATGTAAATCCATTCTATCCGATTCGATCAATTCCATCGTTGGACCGTTTAGAGAAAAAAGAAAAAAATTGTCAGATAGTGATGTATATGATGTTTTAGAACACGGGAAAATGAAAGCGAAAGAGTCATCACAAAAAGTGATCAGTGAAGTTAGAAAGGCAATTGGATTAAGGATGTTTTAAGTGATTTAATAAGGTGTATCGAATAGTGATACACCTTTTTCTTCATCAATTTATTAACGGTTTATTATGACTAACTGCTTCGTTAGCCAACCATGAAACGAACTTCACCACAGATGATGGAAGTTCATTCGTTCTTCCCAGGGAGACAACCATGCCGCATCTATGCGGCATCATCAGAATAATGAAAAATTCATTTTCAGGATAGACCTCCATGTCGTGCTTACGGCACTAGCAAATGATGAAAATACTAATTTTCGGGATAGTTAAAAAAGAAATGGGTGTAAGCAAAGGGGCTGTCCGATAAGTCCCTAAAATGAAGCAAGTGGAGAAAAACAATTCGTTTCTCTCCACTTGCTTTTATATTTTTTCGATTTTTATCTGAAAGTAGCTGGCGGATGCCGGCTACTTTCAGGAAGTTGTGGGCTAATGCCACAATCCCTTTCCACCTAACTATCATAATTACGGCTTCAATATCTCGCCGTCACCATTTTTTTGCGCGTATAAAATTCGACGCCGTCGCGTCCATTTGCATGAAGGTCTCCGTAGAAAGAGTTTTTATAACCGGAGAATGGAAAGAAAGCCATCGGCGCCGGAACCGCCACGTTGACACCGAGCATGCCGGCGTCAATTTCTTCGCGGAATTGACGGATCGCTTTCGCGCTGTCGGTATAAATGCACGCGCCATTGGCAAATTCGCATTGGTTGGCAATTTGAATGGCTTCATCTAAATCGCGCGCGCGAACGACCGACAAAACAGGCGCAAAAATTTCATCTTTCCAAATCGTCATGCTCGGTTTCACATGATCAAAAATCGTCGGGCCGATAAAATAGCCTTCCCCGCTTGTCGCAGCGTCACGACGTCCGTCACGGACAAGCTGCGCTCCTTCTTTTTCACCGATTTCAATATATTGGATGGTCCGTTCTTTATGAGACTGGCGAATGACGGGGCCCAAAAAAACATCTTTCTGCAATCCGTTGCCGATTTTTATCTCATCGGCTGCTTTCTTTAAACGCTCCACAAGTTCATCGGCAATATCGCCGACGGCCACTACTACTGCGCACGCCATGCAGCGTTCGCCTGCCGAGCCAAATGCAGCATTAATAATGTTTGCAACGGCATAATCCAAATCAGCATCTGGCATAACAATGGAATGGTTTTTCGCACCTGCCAAAGCTTGCACCCGTTTTCCATGAGCCGCTGCCGTTTTATATACATACTCAGCGACCGGCTGAGATCCGACGAAAGAGACCGCTTTAATATCTTTATGTTCTAAAATGCCATTGACGACATCATGCGCCCCATGAACGATGTTTAGGACACCCGCTGGGAGACCGGCTTCCGTAAATAGTTCAGCTAAGCGATTGGCTAACATTGGCGTACGTTCAGACGGTTTCAGCACAAACGTATTTCCGCAGGCAATCGCCAAAGGAAACATCCAGCATGGGACCATCATCGGAAAATTGAAAGGCGTAATTCCCGCAACGACGCCAAGCGGATAACGGTACATGCCTGATTCGATTCCCGTGGCGATGTCTGGAAGCTGCTGTCCCATCATTAAAGTAGGAACTCCCGCAGCAAACTCTACGCATTCAATCCCGCGTTGAACCTCACCATACGCTTCATCATAGCTCTTACCGTTTTCTAATGTAACAAGACGAGCTAACTCTTCCCAATGCTCAACAAGGAGCTGCTGGTAGCGAAAAAGAATGCGGGCGCGACGCGGTACAGGCACTTTGCTCCATGTTTTGAACGCTTCTCTTGCTGCCGCAACCGCTTGATCTAATTCTTTCCGTGAAGAAATCGGAACATAAGCTAACGCTTCTCCCGTAGCTGGGTTAGGAACGAGTTCTACCTTTCCTGAAGATGAGTCTACCCATTGTCCACCTATAAAGTTTTTCAATGTTTGTACAGTAGTCGCTGAAGCCATCATTCATTCCTCCTTCAATTTTGTTTTTAAACAAGCCCGGTTAAACTGTACACAGCAATCACAAAGAAACAAGCAATGCTCTTAATGATAGTGATCGCAAAAATATCACGATAAGATTGGCGGTGAGTTAACCCTGTGACTGCAAGAAGTGTAATCACTGCTCCGTTATGCGGAAGAGAATCCATGCCCCCGGAAGCCATCGCCACAACGCGATGCATCACTTCTAGCGGAATACCGTAATTTGTTGCCATTTCCACATACTTCTCTCCCATAGCACTAAGAGCGATCCCCATTCCACCGGAAGCAGAACCGGTAATCCCTGCTAAAACGTTCGTTGTTACCGCCCCATTTACCAATGGATTGGTAAAAGTGTGAGAAATTCCTTCACGAACCACGCTAAAACCCGGCAACGCTGCAATAACGCCGCCAAATCCATACTCTGAACCTGTATTCATGGCAGCCAATAAAGCGCCGCCAATGCTAGCATTTATACCGCTTTTAAACCCTTGCACGATACCTTTCCAATTATAAGCAATCGTAGCGATAATGCCGATTACCAGCGCCAGTTCGACAGACCAAATTCCAACCACTTTAGAAATTTCAACCATTCCAAATTCTTTTAAACCGATCTTGGTAAAATCAAAGCCATTAGGATACCACTTTGGAATATTTACCGTAAAAAACTTATTCATCACACCTACTAAAATAAGAGGCAAAAATGCTAACCATTGACGCGCTTTGCTTGTTGTCCCTTCTGTAGGCAAATGGACGGCAAGCGCCTCCGCTTCTGCCGCAGCAGCCATTTCTGGACGTGGATCGTCAAACCCGTCATACCCTTCGCCAGCCGCTTCTGCTTTTTTGCGCCGAGATTCCAAATACACCATGCCAAGAACGAAAATGAAAATGGAACCGATGATCCCTAACGTTGGGGCAGCATAAATATCCGTTTTGAAAAAAGAAGTAGGAATCACGTTTTGAATTTGCGGTGTCCCCGGCAGAGCGTCCATCGTAAACGATAAAGCCCCTAAAGCAATCGTTCCGGGAATTAACCGTTTAGGAATATTCGCTTCACGAAAAAGGTTGGCAGCAAACGGATAAACAGCAAACGCGACAACAAACAAGCTGACCCCGCTGTAAGTTAAGATGGCGCACATGAAAACAATTGCTAAAATAGCGCGTTTTGCACCAACTAATTGAATAATGATTTTGGCAATCGATGATGCTACCCCTGACATTTCAACTAACTTTCCAAAAATAGCCCCTAATAAGAAAACAGGAAAATATAGTTTAATAAAACCAACCATCTTTTCCATAAAAATATTCGAGAAGAACGGAAGCGCGTAGCTAGGTTCAGTAAGAATGACCGCCAGCAATGCACACAGCGGTGCAAAAAGAATAACAGAAAATCCTCTGTAAGCAATTAACATTAACAACGCTAAAGCAAGAACAATAACAAGAAGATCCATCACCTTTTCTCCCCTTCCCCCTTGACCCCTTTCTTTGACTAAAACGATATAGAGTGCGTTGAACGAAAATCATAATCATAGCAAACATGATAAAGTTGAACAATTTCTTCATGGGTCGGAACTCTTGGGTTATTTCCCGGACTGCCGCTCGCTAGCGCATCGGCTGCCATTTTATCAACGGCCTTGTCAAACTGTTCTTTTTCAATTCCCCATGTTTTCATATTTGGAATATGAAGATCCAGGCAGAGCTGCTTCACTTCCAAAATAAGCGCATCGGCCGCTTCTTCATCGGAGGCGTTCTTTAATTCCGGCTTGATCAGACGGGAGATTACTGCAAGTTTTTCTACCGCGCTCTCTTTTGTAAATTCCAGCACCCCCGGCAGCAGCATCGCGTTCGACACGCCGTGCGGAACATGAAAAAGTGCGCCGATCGGCCGTGACATCCCGTGGACAAGCGTCACCGATGCGTTGGAAAATGCAGCACCTGCCACCATCGCACCGATTGCCATCTTCTCGCGCGCAACCATATCGTTGCCGTTTTCATACGCTTGGCGCAAATTCCCCATAATCGCTTCGATCGCCGATAGCGCCAATACATCGGTCACTGGATGGGTGCGCCGCGAAATATACGCTTCGATCGCATGGCATAGCGCGTCTATCCCAGTTGCCGCGGTCACAGACGGCGGACATGATGCGGTTAGAAGCGGGTCGACAATCGCCACAGCCGGCAATAGTTCGGGCTGGGAAATCATCATTTTGACGTCCGTTTGCGTGTCAATAATGACGGTAACTTTCGTGACCTCGGAACCGGTGCCTGCAGTCGTCGGAACGGCGATAAGCGGAAGCGGTTTGTTCGCAAACGGCTTGACATTGTCAACATAGTCGCTAATCGTTCCTTCGTTTGTCATCATGACCGCCACCGCTTTCGCCGTATCAATGCTGCTCCCTCCGCCAATAGCAACGATGACATCGCACTGCTCTTGACGGCAAACTTCGAGCGCTTCCTTTACATGAATATCGGTCGGCTCCGTATCTACCCCTGTATACTTGGCAAATGGAAGCGCTTTTTTTCGTAAATGTTCTTCACAAATCGCGACATTGCCGAGCTTCTCCATGACTGGATCACTGATAATAAGCACTTTGTTCCCAAGCAGACGCGCCTGATTCCCAATTTCGTTAAATGCACCGCGTCCATATAAAATCCGGCTCGGCATGAGAAGTTGATACACTTGTGACATCGTTCTTCCTCCTTTTTTGATAACGCTTTCAATATAATGATTATGCAAAAGTCATGCCAAGCCGGAACTACCACTATTTTTTTGCTAGTTTAAATATTCAGTTTTTTATTACTACAATGATGCACCGACAATTATCCGACATATTCCAGACATATTTGTACATTATTCCAACGTGTTTATAGATTATATTTTTTCAGTTTTTCATAAAGTGTGGACCGATGCATGCCAAGTTTTCGCGCTGCCGCTGTTTTATTTCCCTTCGCATCAATTAATGCTTGCTTGATTCTTTCACGTTCATAATTATCGACAATATCCCGCCAATGAACATCTGTTTGTTCGATGATATGTTTTCTTTCTTCCATTTCACGACCGTTTTTCATAAACAAAGCTGAAGAAAGAATATGAGAAGGCAAGTGCTCCTTTTCGATTTTTTGCCCGTCCACCATTCCAACCAACCATTCCACTACATTGACAAGCTCGCGAATATTCCCCGGCCATGAATAATCCATAAGCGCTTGCATCGCCTCTTTTGTGAATTCTTTTTGTTTTAAGCCGAACTGCTTACAAATCCTTTCCATATGGTAGGCGAGCAAATAAGGGATATCCATTTTTCGCTCCCGCAAGGCAGGTATATGAATGCGAATAATATTGAGGCGGTAGAAAAGGTCTTCGCGAAACTCACCTTTTTGTACCATTTCCTCTAAATTTTTATTCGTAGCGGCGATGATGCGAACATCAAGCTCCATTTCCGCCACGCCTCCGACTCGCTCCACTTTTTTCTCTTCTAACACTCTCAGTATTTTCGCTTGCATATATAGCGGCATATCGCCTATTTCATCTAAAAATAACGTCCCTTTATGGGCAAGTTGAAACTTTCCCGGCTTTCCACCTTTTTTCGCTCCGGTAAACGCTCCTTCTTCATAGCCAAACAATTCTGCCTCGAGCAGCGATTCCGGAATTGCTGCACAGTTGACGCTGACAAAATTGCCATCAACATACGGACTCGATTGGTGAATCGCTTTCGCCAACACTTCTTTTCCCGTTCCGCTTTCTCCGGTAATTAACACAGTAGATGGCACACGCGCTGCTCTTCTCACCATTTGCTTAATTTTCGCGATCGCTGGGCTGCGGCCGACAATGCTATCCGCACCTGAAATTTGTTTTTTTGGAGAAGCCGCACGTTTTACTTGCTTTTCTTTTTGACTAGATTGACGCGTTAACTCTTGTACTCGCTGAAAAATTTGATACACTTCCGAAACTCCTTGAAAAATAAGCATTCCAATTGCCCCGACCACTTTTCCTTCGCGCCAAATTGGAATGCGATGCACAATCATCGTCTGATCAAAAATTTTTTGAATAAATCCTCTTTCCGGAATACCCGTTTCGATGCAAATATGTAATCTCGTATTTTCAATGACTTCTGTCACATGTTTTCCGATCGCATCTTCCCGGCGAATGCCGAGAAATTGACAATACGCCTTGTTTATTTCCCGAATAATGCCTTGCGCGTCCACGACAGCAATTCCTTCATATGCCGAATCAAGAACAGTTTTCATCATCTCCACCATGCTATGCGCCCCTTGCAATTCCTGTTCCAACCGCTGGATATCGGCAACCAGCTCCGAAACGGGCGCATGGCTTTCAGTCGGAACATCGGCCTGCTGTTCTTCTGTATGTTCCACTGTCGTTTCCTGCACGTTCCATAGCGCCTCTATTGTTGTGTCGTCATCCCATTTGTCCGCCAACGCTTTTAGTAGCATCCTGTATGTCAATCGACCGATCTCTCGCCGCTGACGGTCAATTACCGGAATTTCGTTTATCTCGTAGCAGATAAACAGCTGCACTGCTTCTTTCAACGTCTGATCGACACGCAACACGATTTTTTCACATCCATGCATACTTCTGTACATGCAAAGTCCCTCCTTCCCCTTCCTGTTCATATTTTTCGCTGCGCTCAAGAGAAATCCTTTGCATCGATCTGACGCGACAAAAAAGAGGCAATCTTTTCGCTTGCCTCTTTTTATAAATGTGGATATATCAAAGGTTGTAGCTGTTTTAGGAGCGTTTTTTTGACATCCTTTCTAACATTGTAGAAAGTGTATATGATATACCATAGATCTCAAATAAAGAACTTTGTATAAAAATAAATGGCATAATGTGGCTTTATTTTCCAGATATCTAAGTTTGCTGGACAGGAGGTGGATTTTACACAATCATTGGACCTCGACCGATCTCCTCATCATTCTTTTATACCTATGCAAGAATTTGCTCGATTTTCTCCAGCACATCTTCCGTTAATTGGACGTCGACGGCTTTGATGTTTTCTTCGACTTGTTCCGGACGGCTTGCGCCAATTAACGCTCTTGCGATGTTCGGGTGGCGCAATACCCAGGCAAGCGCCAATTGAGAAAGGGTGATGCCGAGTTCGGCGGGTTGCTTTTATACGTACAATTCCTTTTCTCTTAAATGCACTTTCTCTTTCACGCTAGGATTCATTATATATTTAGGATAATATCCCGATAATACATCAGCCACATTCTGGGCAGTTTTTCGCTTCAGTTCACTTTCCGATTCCTCAGAGTACCAAGCAACATGCGGTGTAATAATCACATTCTCCATTTTGAGAAGAGGATTACCCGGTTGAATAGGCTCATATTCCGTAACATCTAGACCTGCACCTGCAATCTTTCCATTCTGCAAAGCACGAATTAATGCAGCCTCATCAATAAGAGGACCGCAGGCTGTATTTACGATAAATAGTTCCTTTTTCGCAAGATCAAATTGCTCGTCGCTGATCATTCCATGTGTATCTTTCGTCAACGGAGCATGGACGGAAATGTAATCAGATTGTTTAAATAGATCGTTTAATTCTACCAATTGAACATTTAATTGATTGGCTACCTCTTGCGGGATATATGGATCATAAGCAATGATATTTAAGCCAAAAGATTGTGCTTTTTTAGCCAATGCCTGTGGAATTCTTCCTAGTCCTACAAGTCCAAGTGTTCTGCCGAGTAATCGATAAATTGGTTTTCCTAAATTAAAATTCCACACTCCATTTTTTACTTCACTATTTAACTTGACAACTTTGCGCACCAATGAAAGCAACAAAGCAAAAGCATGGTCAGATACTTCATCTACCGAATAATCTGTGACATTGGCAACGATGATGCCCTTTTGGGTAGCCGCATCCACATCGATGGTATTGACTCCTACCCCATATCGTGAGATAACTTTACAGTTTTCTAAGTTTGCAATTACCTTTGCAGAGATAGGAGCGTATTGATTAATAATCGCATCGGCATTTTTGCAGGCAGCGATTACCTCATCTTCAGTGCGGCACTGTATAGCTACGAAGTCTACATTCAATGAGGAAAGCACTTCTTGTTCAGGAGCTAGTGTTTGAAATTCATAATCAGTAACCACTATTTTAAATTTTTTCATTTTTCTCTCCCCCTAAATTTTTTCGTATTGTCAAAAATTTTTTAATAAAAACCTGTAAAACTCTTGGTATGAATGGACATGTGGGTAAAAAACGTTCTCCCCCCTTTAGGAGAGAAATTCTGACTGCATCTTTCCACCGAGGCTTTACATTGAGTGACGAGTATGATAGGCTATAAAGCCTTACGCAACAAGGATTGGCTACGTCTTTGCGTAAAGAATCATGCTCGTGGAGGCTCAATGTCAAGCCTTCAATATTCGAAGAGTTTTCATATTTCTTTTGACACTACCTCCGTTGCCTTCTAATTGGACAAAAAAGGCAGTTAGTAGAGAAAAATGCTTGCAATAATTCAACAACATCATATCAACTATTTGTATTAAGGGATGTCTCTGAGACCAACGCCAAAGAGACGGGACATAGTTTTAAAACAGTTAAAAAATATGCGAATAAAGAAGATAGGAATCTGTTTGTGAGACTTTTTATAACCAGATCGATAAAATTAAGACAAAAAAGAGATAATCGACAGTTTTGCGATAACCTTCTTTTGAAAGTTAAATAAAATTATGTTTTGCTAGACATTCTAAGTAAAATCTAAATCCTTCATCATTTATCATTTAAAACTAAAATAGACAATTTGCTTATGTTTTAAAAATAAAAAAATCAGGACTGCTCTTTCATCGATTTTTGAACAGCCCTGTCTATTTCTGCATGCATTGTTTACTTCATAACTTTTTCAAGCAAACGGGTATTAACATTTCCGCTTACAAATTCTTCGTCCTGTAAAACTTCTTTTAAAAATGGGATTGTTGTTTTAATCCCTTCAACTGTAAATTCATCTAATGCGACAAGCATTCGTTTCATGGCATGTGTTCGATCATAACCATGGACGATGACTTTAGCGATCATGGAATCATAAAACAAAGGCACTGAATAGCCTTGGTAACAATGGGTATCAATCCGCACTCCAGGTCCTTGCGGCATTTCCCATTTTGAAATTAATCCTGGACTTGGTCGAAACCCTTCTTCCGGTGCTTCCGCATTGATTCGGCATTCGACTGCATGACCAGTAAACCGAATATCTGATTGGGTAAAGCGAAGTTTTTCACCATGTGCTATATTTATTTGTTCCTGTACTAAATCAACACCTGTAATGGCTTCAGTCACTGGGTGTTCAACTTGAATTCTTGTGTTCATTTCAAGGAAATAAAACTTTTGTTCATCTTGATCCACAATGAATTCAACCGTCCCTGCATTTTCATAGGAAATGTTTTTTGCTAGCTTCACTGCTGCTTCACGGATCTCTTGGCAAAGTTTCTCAGAAATATTAGGTGCGGGCGCTTCTTCAATTAATTTTTGATGCCGGCGTTGTGTTGAACAATCCCTTTCACCAAGATGAATAACATTTCCGTGTTGATCGCCAAGGATTTGCACTTCAATATGCCGGGCGTTAGGGATATATTTTTCAACGTACATAGTTCCATCACCGAAAGCTGCTTTCGCTTCAGCTGAGGCTGATTCAAAAACCGTTTTAATATTGGCATAATCGGTAATAATTTTCATACCGCGCCCCCCTCCTCCAGCTGCAGCCTTTAACATAATGGGTAAACCTATTTTTTCAATGGTTTGAATTACTTCCTCAAAGGATGCCACTTTTTCGGAACCGGGCAAAACAGGGACGCCGCATTGCTGTGCGATTGATCTAGCGACAAGTTTGTTTCCCATTTTCGAAATGTGCTCCGGTTTTGGACCGATAAATATGAGACCATGATCTTGACAGTTTTGTGCAAGTTCGGCTACTTCCGATAAAAATCCATACCCTGGATGTATTGCATCTGCCCCAACTGATTTCGCTGCTGTAATGATCACGGGAATATTTAAATAACTTTTGGTTGAATTAGCTGGTCCGATGCAAACGGTTTTGTCGGCTAATCGAGCTGGCAGACTGTCTATATCAGCTTCAGAAACAGCAAGAACTGTTTCGATTCCTAAAACTTTGCAAGATCTAATAATTCGAACTGCTATCTCGCCTCGATTGACGATGAAAATTTTTTTAATATTCATTTGACCTGCACCCTCTATCTTTCATTTAATAGAAATTAAGTTTTTCCAATTCATAAAAAGAGCAACGTAAAGAGAAGAAATCGGTATAAAACCGATCCCTCTAATTTCTGAGCTTAAAAGCGATACCCATTTTATATTTTTCCAATATGATAAGAGGTGCTAACGTCTATTTGACTTTAACTGAAAATAACGGTTGGCCGTATTCTACTAGTTGTGCATCCTCAACATGAATGTCGACAATTTCTCCTTTAACTCCCGCATGAATTGCACTGTATACCTTCATGACTTCGATTAATCCAACTGTTGTCTTTTCTTCAACTTGGTCGCCAACTTTTACATATGGAGGAGCACCTGGTTCAGATTGAGCATAAAACAAACCGGCCATTGGCGCTTTAATAACTTCAATTCCTTCTTGTATGGCAGGTATTTCGTTAGAAGTGTTTGAAGGAGCTTCCTCAATCACCACTTGTTCTTCCGTTGCAGCTGCCTCTTGGTACTGAATTTCTTGTGTTTTTGATTCTACAGGAGTTTCAGCAGCGACTTGGACAGTTTGTTTTTCAGTCTCACTTGATTCGATCACACCATTTTTGCCGATTACAATTTTATAATCTTCATTCTCAAGCTTTAAAAAATTAAAAGAAGATGCCTCTAATTTTTCAATAAGAGCCGTGAGGTTTTGTACATCCATTTCACTTAAAATTTCCAATCCTTTTTTGTTCATATTTTCCCCTCCTATGTTTTCTTTGACACAACCGCTGTCTATCCGAAACTTTTTTTATTTTGTTAAAACTAAAGAGCTGTTAAAACCTTGTATTTGTACATGTGTGATATCTTGCTGCTTACTAAGTTTATCTAGCAGTTGTACTAATGGAGTTGACGCTGAAAAATAGGTCTTATGAGGCCCTGCTTTACGCATCTCTTCAATTTCTTTTGTTCCTTTCATAATATAGCGAAGCAAAAACTCTTCATCCGATAAATCAGGACCGCCGAATTGCTCTCTTATTTTATGAAGAGGTACATCTCGATCTGACGGTTTTGACAACTGTTTTGCTCTCGGCAAAGATAAAATCTTATCCCGTAAATTTTGATCCATCCAAGTGTAACCAGAGTCTTCACTAAATATTCCTTGAGCGAATTGAATAATTTCATCAATTACTACTTTGTAGCGCTCGCCTGTAGCAACATTGATCGCAGCTTGACTGACAACAAATTGAGAATACGGAGTAATCATCACCGGATAGCCTAAATCTTCACGAACACGCACCGTTTCTTCCAATACTTCATCTAATCGGTTTTCAAGTTTTAATTCTTTTAATTGGTGTTTTAAGTTTGATATCACACCGCCCGGAATTTGGTAAACATATTGGGAATAATCATAATAGAGCGGTTGTCCGATTGGCAGATTTTCTTCTTTCGCGATTTGCATTAATTTATCTGAAGCCCGCTGGATTCTTTCTAAATCTAAGCTTGTTTGATGGCCTAAATACCCGGCATTTTTTACTGTATTGAAAACGGATGGCTGAGAAGATCCGTCTGCTAACGGCGGAATGGCAGTATGAAGGGTCCGAACACCAAGTTTAACCGCTTCCATATACACCGCTTCGGCTAATCCCGTTGTACAATGGGAATGGAGTTCAACAGGAATGCCGCCCGCGTTTTCCAAAATCACCGGCATCAACGTTTTGATTCTATCTGGTGTTAAAAGACCTCCTTGGTCTTTTAAATAAATAACATCCGGTTTCATTGCAGCTAACTCACGGGTTTTCTCGGCGTAATATTCATCCGTATGCCGTGGTGAAACAGTATAAGAAAGAGCTAGAACAACTTCTAAGTTTAAACTTCTTAAAAACGGAAGATACCATGGATAAAGTTTGTCTACATTCCCGAAAATATTTGCCATAATTTGTACCCTGTTTAATACTCCTGTTTCCACAATCCGCTTATAAAACAGTTTCACAACTTCAACAGGGGCGTTTATAATCTCAAAGGGAAAAATGGCCGGTTCCCCCATAGTACCTTTTGTTACATTTGGCATTTTTTCCGCCAACATACGAACCAATTTCCAAGGATCTTCTTTTAAATCTCTTATCATCTTTTTGAAATTAATCGGCATAACGGGTACTTCAACAACGCGAAAGCCAGCATTTCCAATATCTTCTGCAACCGCTTCCATCATTCCTGTACGCATTCCGGCTGCCCACAAACTTTGGGATCCATCCCGAAACGTTGTATCAACAAATTGCAAATTCATTTTATCCCTCCATAAATTTTTTAAAATTTCTTATAAAAGTAACATTTCTCGCTATATGAAAATGCTATGAATCTTATTAACAAATAGTCAGTATTAATACAGTAGATGAGCAAAATCACTAACATAAATTTACATCGAAACAAAAAAGGAGACATGAACCCGATTCCTTGGTTAGAATAGATGTGCCAACAAACCATTCACACAAGGAGGTTCATGTCTCATGAATAGATTAGCACATCATCAAGGAATCCACAAGTTTTTCACGATGTTGGGGTTGGCACTTTATTTTTCAAAACCTGTCATGAAGCATCTCGTTCATATCGTGGATGCGATGATCACGAAAGGCTTTTCTGGAACGTTGACCGATCTTCATCATTGGAGCTTTCACCCCAATCATCGAACGACACTCAGCCATTTTTTCACGAAAAGCCCTTGGGATGAAGAGACGCTGCTTGGCAAACTCCAGCAATGGATGCTTCATCGTGTCGAACGGATCGCCAAACAGAAAAATCAACCCCTTTTTGTTTCGATCGATGATACGATTTGCCAAAAAATCAAGCCTTCGTCACGGGCAACGCACGCCATTCAAGGGTGTGATTGGCACTATTCTCACACAGAGAAAAAGTCGATCTGGGGACATTCTCTTGTTTGGCTCATGGTTCATACGATGACCCAGGCTTTTCCCTTTGCGTTCCGCCTCTACGACAAGGCGGCTGGGAAAAGCAAGGGGGAACTCGCGATCGAGATGCTTTCTTCTTTGGATGTACGCCGTCCCGTTTATGTGCTGATGGATTCGTGGTATCCATCGCAAGCGCTCGTGGAAGCCTGTCTGAAAAAAGGATTTCACGTCATCGCGATGCTCAAAACGAACCGGATTCTCTATCCGAAAGGCATCGCCATCCAAGCCAAACAGTTTGCCCGCTATATCGAACCGAACGACACCCATCTCGTCACGGTGGGAGAAGAGCGTTATCGCGTGTATCGCTACGAGGGATCGCTGAAAGGTCTCGATGATGCCGTTGTGTTGTTGGCTTGGAAAGCCGATCAGCCGATGACACCCGAACATCTTCACTGCGTCTTGAGCACCGACCGGGAGCTAAGCGATGAAGAGATCTTGCGCTACTATGCCCAACGTTGGTCGATCGAATGCTTTTTTCGACAAGCGAAAGACCAGCTGAAGCTCGATGGGTACCGTGTTCGTCATCGTCGGGCGGTGAAACGGTATTGGATCTTGGTGCAACTCGCTTATGTGTACAGTATGGTCGAGTCCAACCGGGATTTCTCTACTGGGCTTGATCTTCTCCGAACGAAGAAAGGGCATAGTCTCGTCGAGTTCATTTACCATGCAGCGAAGCAAGATATTCCCATTGATGTTGTCAAAAAACAGCTCCATGTGGCATAAGGGGTACCCTGTTTGTCTCTTTTGGTATGGTAATTATTGTTATGAAAATTGCTCATCTACAGTAATATAGAAAAATTTTTTACACATTTATTTCTTGAACTAATTTCGCTTTCATTTCAAACCTTGGTAATGTTCCTTTTGGAACAAGTTGAACATCAGAGGTAAAAATCAGTTTCGAACGAAGAGTACTCTCTATCTCTTTTTTCAATGCCGATTGCTCACTTTCGGTTAACCCGTCTTCAACCTCTACTTGAATGGGTAAAGGAGGATGTACTAACGGCGGTTTTTGTTTTAACAAGATTCGAATTTCTCCCGTTACTTGTGGACGGAAGCTGCTGACCACATCTTTAATGGCAGATGGAAATACATTGACACCTCTTACAATAAGCATGTCATCAGTTCGTCCGATGCATCTGATTCGAAAACTTTTTCTGCCGCATTTACATTCACCTGTTTTAACCCGAATTAAATCTCTCGTGCGGAAGCGAACGAGCGGACAGCATTCGCGATCGATCGCTGTATAAACGAGTTCCCCCTCTACTCCATCAGCTATTGGAATCGTTTTACCCGTTTTCGGGTCAATGATTTCGCAAATGACAAAGTCTGAGCCTATAAAATGCATTCCATCCTGTTCCGGACACTCGCTAAACAAGACAGGAGCCATATCTGCATTTCCCATTGCCTCTAAAACTTTACATCCCCAGTCTTGCTCTATTTTTCTTCTTACTTCCGGCAGACCACCTCCCGGTTCGCCTCCTACAGACATAATTTTTATGCCAAGATCTTTTGGCTCCATATGAAAATGGTCCCGTACATATTCTGCTAAATAGCTTGCATAGGAAGGGGTGCAAAATAGAACATCCGCCTGAAAATCTTGAATGCTTTGAACTACACGTTCAGAAGCGCCGGTACCAATAGGAATAAATGTTGCACCTAATTGTTCAATGCCGTCTTTCATTGAACTTCCAACGAAAAAAGTAAGTCCCATGGCAAAAACGATTCGACTGTCTCTTCCAATCCCGTGGGTCGTCAATACCCTTGCAAGAATTTCTGTCCATATATCCCAATCATGCCTTGTGATCCCAACATATGTTGGCTTGCCTGTTGTTCCTGATGAAGAATGCACCCGAATGACATCTTCTAAAGAAGCGGCCGCGTGCAACCCTAGAGGCGGTTGAATTTTTTGGCTCTCCCTTATCTCATCCTTTGTTGTAAAAGGTACTTTCTCTAAATCCCCGATCGTTTGAATATCATCAGGCGAAATTCCCGCTTGTCTAAATTTTTCTCTATAAAATGGGGAATTTTCATACACATACTTTATTTGTTTCCTCAGTTTTATTTCTTGAAAATCCTTCAATTCCACATAAGGTTCGTTGAATGCGTTTTCAAATTTCAGAATCATTTTTATCCTCCCTAAATTATAAATATTTTGTTTTTATTGAATTTTTCGATTTGATGTTATAATAAAAAACAGTTAAATAAAAGTATACATTCCCGCTATATGACATTTATCAAAAAAATAGTTGTATAAAAATATAGATTCTCGCTATATGATAATTTCAAAAGTTTTGGAGGAAGCGTATGAATGAAACCTATTCGATTCACACAATCAAAAATGCCATGAACATTCTGAAACTATTTACGAAGGAGAATCCTGAATGGAAACTATCAGAGATTTCGAAACAGCTTCATTTAAACATTAGCACGACCAAAAGGTTATTGGTGACCCTTGAAGATTATGGCTACATCTTGCGAGATTCTCAATCAAAACGATATAGGCTAGGCTATATGTTTCTCCATTTATCTGAAATCATTACAACAACAATGGAAATTCGAAAAGAAGCCAGACCCGTTTTAGAAGAACTCGTTCAAAAATTGGATGAAGCCGTTCATCTAGGAGTCCTGGAAGGAACTGATATCGCATACTTAGACAAAATTGAGAGCAAACATCCGATCCGGTTAAATTCACACATCGGGAAAAGAAATCCATCCTATTGTACAGCCTGCGGAAAAATCATGTTAGCTTATCAAAAAGAGGAGAAAAGAGAAAAGTTAGTGAAAAAAATTGAAGAAAACGGGATTGTACGTTATGGACAAAATACCGTTACATCTGCTCACGAACTGATCACTCAATTAAAGGAAATTCAAAAACAAGGTTTTGCTATTTGTATTGATGAATTTTACCAGGGGATTAGCATCGGTGCTCCTGTTTATGATTATACAAATGAAGTCATCGCAGCGATTAGTGTTACAGGAAGAAGTAATCGGATTACCAAAGAGGATATTCCCTATTTTACCCAAGAAGTCATCCGAGCCGCCAAAAAGCTTTCGAAAATGCTCGGATATTTTAATTAATCTTTAGGCGGGAGTTGCTAAATTACATGAAAAAGAAAACTTACTCTTCTTTAGAAAATGCCTTAAGAATTCTCGATTTATTTACCATGGAAAAAAGTGAATACTCCATTAGAGAAATTTCAGATCAACTTGGAATCGCCTACAGCACTGCTCATCGGCTAGTAAAAAATCTTGAAGACGAAGGCTTTATTGTGAAAGATTCCATATTGAACAGCTACCGATTAAGTGTGTCCATTCTTTCCTTAAGTTCTGTTGTGACAGCCCACACAAAACTTATCAGCAATTCTACCTATTTACTTAAGAAATTATCTTCTCAATTCAAAGCAACGGTTCAAATTGGTGTGATGCACCGCGAACACGTTTACTATATTAATAAAACAGACTACGAACATCTTATCATGGGGTATGTGACGTACATAGAAAGAAAGGTACCTTTACACTATACAAGTGCTGGAAAAATTTTATTGTCGCAACTATCTGAAGAGGAAATTATCCATTATTCCGAACAATATCTTTTAACTGCTACCGCTTTTTCAAATATTGAGGACTTTTTAGATGAACTCAAACATGTAAAAACTAATGGATATGCAATTTCAGCGGATGAACATTATCAAGATTTCATCACTGTCGCCGCTCCTTTGAAAAACACAAGCGGTCATATTATTGCTGCTATTGAATTGATATATCCAAATGATGCAAAACTATTGCGAACGATTGAGCAAAGGGCAAAAGAATTCAAGAAAGTTTGCGAGAAAATTCGGCTTAACTCGTAACGTTCAAATGTCTCCAATCCTTTCTAGAATCATTAGTTAGATAGCGGTACTATTCAAAGGATGCTTCTTAACTGGGATAGTTGATGTCCATCTCTTTTATCGGTATGTTTTAAGCGTTTGAAAGGTATGTCCTGTCTCTTTGGTGATGACTTGCAAAGATACCCTTCATTTTATATTTGATGTGATGATGTTGAATCATATGAAACGCTGCAACATCATCAGGAATCAACACAACTGAAAAAGAAGCTGAACAACATCTAGAGACAGGCAAGTCGCAAAAAAAGAAAAGAACAAGACGATTGATTTCTTTGACCAAATAAAAAGAAGGTTACGCTTAAAAAATACTAAAACAAAAACGACTAGCTAAGATCAAGGGCAATCGTCGTTTTGCAGATTTTCTTTGCGGAACTCGATAAGGACATGTTGAATTGGGAATTGTGACATTACGACATCCTGAAAACAGCAAGCATCAGCCGGGTCCAACATTGAAACTGATTCTGGCAAGGACAATGGTAGGAAGCCAGATTTTTTGTAAGAACTCATGTTTTAGGACTGTTAAGACCTTTTCTCCACATCTACTAAAGTAACACAGACATTGGCCGGAGTCTGTGCTACTACTCTTCATATGCTTTCAAGAAAAACTTGATTTCTCCATGGAAGAAAGCTGATAATTCACGATCAATTTTTACAATAGCCATATTTACAATTCGATTTATTTTAAGAATCCAAACTCCTTAATAAAGTAAGCAATTACTTTTAACTCGTTTCTAAAATGGAAAAAAGCATTTTTAAATACTTTTCATTTAACACAATTTTGTTTCGCAAATTCTTCAAATCACTTTTTCACGTATGCACTAAAACACCATAAAATATGGTATTATTTTCTTGGGAGGTGTTTCATTTGAAAATAGATAATATGGTGATTTCTCAATTTCTTATAGGTTTTTCTTTGCTTCTAATATGTCTGACAACGGAACAGAGTAACGATATTCTTCAGAAATGTTCTTTATTTATTGGAATTCTGTCTATTGTTTCTGGTTCAGTTTGGGCGTTTGTAAATGGCAAAAGAAATAAAGATCCAGTCTGATAATTTATATCGGCTGCTTGTTGGCCGATTTGGACACCTCGAATCTCTGTTTCCATTTACATTTTTTGACTAACATCAAATGTGAAAAAATTTAGTTGACGAATAAATCAAATTTACCATAACCATCGTTATCAAAAATGATTAAACGGCCTTAGTCCTGCGGATCAAGACTAGCGACTCCAATCTTAATGCAGTCGATCCCTTTATGGTCTTAGTCATTCGAAGTTTAGGATCGAGACCGCTGATTGTTTCCACGTTCTGCTTGAAAGGAAGCAGTTCATCTTGGATTAGTGTGCTTTTAAAGCTAGATAAAATTTTATGCTGTAAAGGTTCATTTTTGTAAAAGGTTAAAAACTTTTGATCATAACCTATCGTCAAGTGAGAAATAAGATTCGTTTTAAAGTAATCATAAAATTTTTCGAAATCAACAATTTCTCTGCCAGCGGAGAATGGAATATCTTGACTTGCAACAACAAATGGAATAACGCTGGCTCGCTCATAAAATTCATAAACTAAGGACAAGTCTTCAGCCTCTGCATAACCTAATATGTATTCTGTTTTCGGAAAGGAATATTTTTCATCCAAAATGTTTTTGATTGTTACAAACTTTGGAGAAAGCTCTAAAAGGAAGTCATCGTAGTAATCAGGAATCATTGCATAGATTATTCTTTTTTGAGGAAACAATTGATTTATAATATTTTCCAATATCTCTTTCGAACGGTTTTTCTCTATGTCAAATTTATATTGTATCATAAGCAAGCACCTCTATTTTTTGTCTCCCCATTTGGGATTAATATGATGCTTTTTAATTTTAGTTGTCCGCTTATTTCCTTCTTTATAATTTAAAACAAAAATCGTTGTCTTAGTACCAATATTTTTTTCATAATTTTATACCTTTTTACAGCTTTTCATACTTTCGTTACATGCTGTTTTGCAACTATAGTGCTCTTAGCCACTCTCTAATTGCAGCAGCAACTGAACCCTTCAAGTAGAACGTCCTAATTATGAAGAATTTAATATTTCCTCCAGTTTTGATACGGAGGCATTTGCGAACTTTCTTCTAATTTTGTTAAATCTACATCTGGAAAATCGATTCCCGTTTCTAATAAATAAATTAGAGAGGAATTTTTCATATTATGAAAAAGAAAGATAGAAGCAAATATTCTTTGGCAGATCACATCTTTGCTAAAACAGTTGTATCTTTCATGTGCTTAGCCATTATTTCTTTTCCTTTTCTTGTTTTTTATTTTGTAATGCATCTTATTTCATGGACAAACGATGTTCATATTCATGCATCGGGAACCTTATCTTCTATAAAAATTGTTCTCAAATTTTTTGTAACTACTCTCTTTATTACAGTGATCATGGATATGATATTTTCCGCCGTGTTAAACCGTGCAAAAGGAATTCTTGGTTATATTTCCGAAGCTCTTCTCATGCTCGCCTTTTTCTATTTGTATGTGTTCTTTTATTCTCTTCTATCTAATGAAATTGTAATGACAGAAAAAGGTCGTCTTTATGTTTCCCTATTTTTGTTTTTCGGGTATTTATGTATTCACGCAGTATATGTTGGCGCAAAACGGCTTTCTAAATTTATAGTAAAAAATTGAGATAATTACATTTGATACGAGGTGCTGGAAAATGATGAGAGAGGCGTTTTTTCTTTATATACTTTTACAACTATTCACTGGAGATTTGATATTAGGTCAATAAAGTAGACACAAAAATTTATAAATTTTTTTTCGCAGCTACCGCGCTATCGTTTGGTGGCCTTTTAAAAATGGCTATGTTAAAGTTTAATGTTGATTTTATATAAAAAATATAACTTCCAATTATCTGGAAGTTATATATCGTAGTTTAGTCTTATTCACCTAAAGCCCCCTTTAGTTGAAGAGTAAGAGACATCTATTTAAGTAACCTCTGAACTATTTTTGTTTTCCAAATACCAAAACCTATCAAAGCACCTACCATATTAAGTATAAAATCATCAATATCAAAACTTCCTCTTCTTGTAACTAATTGTGTTACTTCAATAACAAATAACAATATAATCATTGAGAACGTAAATCCACCTACCTTGTTTATCTTTTTAATATAGTAAGGTAGGTAAATTCCCATTGGTAAAAACATAATTAAGTTACCAAAGAGGTTTTTTATAGGTATACCTATATTCAAACTTCCGTCAAACATTGCCGTAATATATGTACTAATAGTTTTAAATGGAACGAAATTTGAAGAACTCCTTAAATATTCTATTAACGATAAGTCTGTCCATATATGACCTCTAATTCCCACAAACATAACTCCTACAAACAACAGCATTACCAGTGCTAATAAATAAAATATGAAACTAATACTAAAAATTACCTTTATTACTTTTTTCATTTACAGCTCATCCTGTCTTTCTTCGTATTTTTAATGTTAGCTCTTAAACTATCCCGCCACGTTAATTGAATAAGATATAATGTTAAATCACAAATTTAGTTAATCTGTAGCTCCTTTTTCATGGAACAGTCTATATGCCAGCCGACTATTTTCCTTGAAAACAAACATAATACTAGCTAGATAAAGCCAACCTTCCGTATGCATTGACTAGTCTCTGTCCATCTCTTTCTTCAACAAGCTCTCAATATAATCGTTAAAACGTTCCGTTCCATCTTTCAAGGAATACAAAAAATACTATTTGTGAAAGCTAATCCAATAACTCTCAAAATCTTAATGATACTTCCTACGAAGGATACAAATATATACAGTTCGTCATTCCTCCAAATAAAAAGGCACCCCGAAGGATACTATTGTTTTAAATTCTATTTTAGAAATAAGATCAACACAGCACAGGCTATACCTGAATAAATCCAGATTGCTTGATCTTTGGCACATTGAAAAAACTTTTTCATTTTAAACCAACCTCCCTCTATAAATGTTGATATATCAACGGTTGTAGCCGTTTCAGGGGTGTCAAAAAAATATTTTTCGACAAAGTTTCTAACATTATTTCTTAAATATGTGTATATCTTACATTGACTGGGTACGCTTCGCGGCCACTACTGGTTAAATTTGGTTGTAGTGGGGGAAGCGTATGGGATGCACCGTGGATCTCTGCATCGCTGATGATGACGAACCCTCCCATGTCTCTTGGCATCCTTGTGCCTACATTCCTTCGTTCGGTCTAGTCATCAGGCAGAGGCCGGCTAAGCTCCTTTAGGGACTCAAGGTCGAATGGATGATATCGCGCCAGCTTCTCCGTGTCATCCTTGTTGTCTAGAGAATCGAGACTATAGGCATCAAGCAGCCGTTTCGAGGCCAAAGATGTCCTGCATCATTCGCTTCGCATCGAACGCTTGGTGCTTCGTACATACAGCGTGCAATACCTTCAATAATTTTCCGCATAACACCACAATCGATTGCTTCTTCCGCAACGGATTATCAGGACGTGTCGTGTAATAGTCGTGCAGCTGCCGAAACGCTTCGTTGTGGCGGATCATCGGCATCATCACCCGGAACAGAAGGGCGCGCAACCGCCTTCTTCCACGCTTGGAGATCCGTTTTTGCCCTTTGTGTTGGCCGGAGGAATGTTCCCGCAGCGTCAGGCCCGCTAATTTGATAAGCTGCCGCGGATCCTGATAATGGGAGAAACTCCCGATCTCTGATAACAATTCTACGATGGTCGCATCGCCTAAGCCCGGAACGGTCTTCAACCATTCGTACTCGACCGATGTCTGTACGAGTTCAATCAGCTGTTCTGTCAATGCCTCGATCTCTTTTTCCAACTGGCGATATCGGCGGACAAGCGTGGCGATTTCGATACGGGCCATCTGTTGTCCTTCCGTTACGCCAATGGAGTGTTGGGCCAATTCCATCAACTTCTTCGCTTTCGGCTTTTGTGGCGATTGTAATCCCTCACTTTGCCGGTAAAGGGCCAGCACCTCTTCTAGTTCTTTTCCTGCCAGATCACTCGGAAATGGCGTATATTCCAGCACCGCGAGCGCCATTTTCCCAAATGACAGGAAGACTTGGGAAAACTCCGGAAAATATCGATCAAGCCAGCGAATCATTTGATTTCGAATCGCTCCCTGTTCTTCCACCAATTTGGAGCGAAATGTCGCTCCCACGCGCAGTTCGGCCTCCATCCCTTTCAGAATGCGCGGATAGCTGAATCGGCCGTCTTTCACTAACCGGGCAATGACGAGCGCGTCTTTCGCATCATGCTTGGTTGGAAGATTGTCGTCCAGCTCTTTGGAGCGCTTCACGTGCATCGGGTTTGTCATGACGAGAGGAATGCCCTTCTCGTCAAGAAAGTAAGCGAGATTGAGCCAATAATGTCCCGTTGGCTCGATGCCAACGATCACTTCCGTTTTTTCAAATTCCTCCATCGTTTTCACGATGCACTGGTACAACCATTCCAACCCTTCTCTGGATTGCGGAACGGGAAACGATTTTTTCAGCACCCTCCCTCGCTCATCCACAAAGCAGGCGTAATGCTTCTTTTTCGCGATATCCATGCCAACGACGAGCGTTTGATCGGTGACTTGATTAATCTTCTTGTTTGAGATAGAATTCATGTATAGTCCTCCTTGGTATCCAAATTAGGGGTCAATTCATCCGATTGACACCCCCGAATCATACCAAGAGGGCTTTTTTTATTCAAGTCCCCGAAAAAACTTCTAACAGGAATGCTCCTTTTGGTCTACTCAATTCGACAAAATGTGTCGCTCAAGTTTGACACCATTTCACTACATGTGGATAACTAAAGGTGATTATACCAATAGTTATCCACTTTTTTTATCGAAAATATAATCATTATGTAGTGTTATGTGGATAACTTTTGTATATCCAATAATATGTAATATATGTTATACTATTAGTGCTATGTATATTCGAATTAATAAGCAAAAAAATAAAAATGGTTCTGTTCGTCAATATCTACAAATATGTCGTACATTTCGTGTAGACAATAAAGTTCGGCAACAAACGCTTTGTAATCTAGGGAGGTTAGAACATTTATTAGAGAATGGCTCTGTCGATAACATAATCGAGGGATTAGCCAAATTTTCAGAGCGTTACTTTGACCGAATTCACGGGCAAGGCTCTTCCTCTTCTGTCTCCGTGCTTTGGACAAAAGAGTTTGGGCCGGTTTATCTGTTCCGAAAGGTATGGGAAAAGTTAGGGCTTGGTCGGCTATTACGTAAAATCATGGATGATTCCGAGGCTGCTTCTCAGTATGACGAAGCCATTTTTGCTATGGTGTTAAACCGTCTCATGGATCCCAATAGTAAGCATTATATCTTCAAACAATGGATCGACACGATTTATGCAGAAGGTCTTTCAGACATTCAACTCCATCACTACTATCGTGCATTAGACTTCTTAAGTGAACAAAAAGAAAAAATTGAGGAACAACTTTATGGACATTTAACCGATTTAACCTCATTAGAAGTGGAGATCGAAAACAAGTCGTGATTGGCTTATTAATGACCAAAACAGGGATTCCGATTGGGCATCAAGTCTTCCCTGGAAACATGCATGATACGAAGACATTTGGCATGGTGGTTGGAGATCTGAAGAAGCGCTATCCTATTCAGAAAGTCATTCTAGTGGGAGACCGCGGAATGGTTAGTGAAGCCAACTTAGATCAAATTCGTGAACTGGGCATGGAATATATTGTGGGTGTCAAATTACGAAAGTCGAAGAAAGCCCAAGAGCTATTATCCATCCGTGGGCCATATAAGAAGGTTCTCCCGAATCTAAAAGTGAAGTCAAAGAAAATCGATGGCGAAACGTATGTACTCTGTTACAATCCGGACGCTGAAGAACGTGATCGAGCGAGTCGTCAAGTCGTGTTAGAAAACCTTCAATCGAAGCTTGATGAACTCGGTCCATCTGGACTCGTCAAAAACCGTGCGTATTCCAAGTTTTTAACGATAGAAAAAGCATCGGCCAAAATTGATGAAGAGAAGGTATCCAATGACGAAAAGTTTGACGGAAAGTACGCCATTCGGACCAACTCGTCATTAACGGATGAAGAGGCAGCACTTGCCTATAAAGAATTGTGGAGAGTGGAACAAGCCTTTCGTAACCTGAAGTCGAATCTAGAACTTCGCCCGATGTACCATCGAGTGGAATCTCGTATTCGAGGCCATATCATGGTTTGTTTCCTTGCGCTTGTCATGGAATCCTTTTTGGCCTATAAGCTAAAAGAAATAGGATGCCAAACAAGTGTAAAGGATATTTTGCATGATGTAAGCCAGATGAAGGCCTCGAAAATACGCGTGAATGGTGAAGAGCAAATCGTTCGTACAGAATTACAAGGTCAAGCAAATCTAGCATTTGAAGCACTTGTCACACAAGCGCCTCCTAGAGTATTAGAAAAAAACACGTGCCACTAACAAGTGTAGTGGTACGGTGTTGTGGGTAAAGTCCAAAACACCAGTATTTTCGGGCTTTTCTTTAGTGTACTCTGTCAAACTTGAGTGTCGATTTCCTGCCAAAAAAAGAAAAACACCCGAAAGAGTGTTCATATTGGTATATCTAATCCTGTTTTTCATTTGTTGGACTAATCATTGTGCAAAATAAAAAAAGTGTGGTCGTCCAAATGCAACCACATTTTTTTAATGCCAAAAACAAAATAAACATGTTGTTATTTCAGTATTAATATTGTGTGTTCTTGTTCCCAAGAGTGTACTTTAGTGTTGATTCTGTACTTGCTTTTATTTTTGCTTTTCAAAAGAAAATCCTTATATATTTGTAAATATCAATGCTTTTTATAGTTTTAACTTTCATTCCAAAAATATTGGAAGAACTAAGTAAAATTCTTTTATTATTTTTATCTTTACAAAATTTAAAGTTCTGTTTGCTTAACTGTTCCGCCCTCAAACACACGATATTCCTTGTGTTTATTGTTTTTATCAATATAATAAGTTAGAAAAATAATTTATAATTCCTTCATCTGTCCATAATATGAACAATTGCATCCGCAAATCTCCATTTTTAGACCTTTTTCATCCACCGTATCGAATCCCCATTTCTTGAAAATCCTTCTGTTCCCCAAAAACATAGCCTTCTTTGATTACATAATCATATCTCCATACTTTATGACTTTCCAAAGCACTAGTACCAATAGCATTTGGTTCCTCTAATAAATTCTTTACTTTTTCTTGAGTCATCCCTATCTTTAAGTTATTCTTTATAAAATCGTTATCAATTTGGTTTTCAGCTTTTTTTAAAAGGTTTCTCCTCTTGTCTTTCTTCTTTTTCACTATTTTCTTTTGTTGCTTTCTCATTTTGAACTGCATTTCTGGTTCCTTTTCTTTCTCATTCGTTTCATTAGTTACATTTTCTTTTAAAACTTCTTCCCCTTTTTCTTGATCATCACTTTCCTCAGTTACATTTTCTTTTACATCGCTTTCCGTTTAGAGTCATTTTTGATATTAGGTCAATAAAGTAGACACAAAAATTTATAGATTTTTTTTCGCAGCTACCGCGCTATCGCTTGGTGGCCTTTTAAAAATAATTACGACGTTGTCCTAATTATTTTTAAAAGGTAAATTTTCGGGTCTAACTATTCTATTAATATGTTCATTAAGCTCCCTTTTTATAGTACATACGTTCGTATTCAGATGGCGAAAAATACTCTGTTGCGGAGTGAATACGTTTATTATTGTAAAATATTTCTATATACTCAAATATGCTCTTTTTTGCTTCCTCCCTTGTTTTATAACGAGTCTGATAGATTAGTTCTTTTTTTATAACCCCATGAAATGATTCAATACAAGCGTTGTCATAACAATTTCCTTTGCGGCTCATGCTACATTTCATTCCGTATTCCATTAGCTTAGCTTGATAGTCATTTGAAGCATATTGACTCCCTCGATCAGAATGATGGAGGATAGAACCCTGTGGTTGTTGACGCTGATAGGCTTGCTTTAAAGCACTTAACACTAGCTCCTTTTTCATGGAACAGTCTATATGCCAGCCGACTATTTTCCTTGAATACAAATCCATCATACTAGCTAGATAAAGCCAACCTTCATCCGTTGGAATGTATGTGATATCAGCTACCCATACTTCATTTGGTTTCGTAACAGTAAAATGTTGGTTTAAGACATTTTCGTGGACCGGATGGTTATGTTTTGAGTTAGTAGTTGCCTTATGCTTTTTCACGGTACGAGACTTCATTCCCTCTTCATTCATTATGCGGGAAACCGTCTTCTGTGAAACCTTAATTCCTCCATGATTAAGCTTTTTGGTAACCTTGGGACTCCCATACAGTTGGCGGGATTCGATATACACACGACGCACTTCCTGCGTCAATTCTTCTCGACGCTCTTGTCTAGCACTTTTGGGACGATCACGCCATTTATAATAACCGCTTCGAGAAACTTTCAATACTTCGCACATCTTCTCCAATCGGTAATCGAAGCGATGTTTATGGATAAATGAATATTTTACCGATGGTCTTTCGCGAAGAAGTGCATCGCCTTTTTTAAGATGGAGTTTTCCTCCTCCAGATCCCGAATACGTTTCTTCAGTTCACGAACTTCGTGGTCTTCGGATCGAAACGTTTGGGTTTCTGATATTTCAGGTTCTTGCTTATATTTTTTCATCCAGCCGTGAAGAGTATTTTCGTTAATTTTGAGCTCACGAGCCACTTGTGCAACGGATTTCGCTTCCTCCAAAATATAACGAACAGTTTGACGCTTAAAGTCTTCCTCGTACCGCCTTTGTTTTTTTGTCATGTAGACACCTCATTTTTCAGTCTATTATTACTATAATAATCTGTGTCTACTTTTTAGTCTAACATCATTTTTTTGCTTTTCACCATCATTGTTTTCAATAACCTCTTTTCCCTCTTCTTCCTCAGCTACCTTAAAAGAAGTGGATGATGATTCATCAGCATCAGCCGTTACATCCTTGTTGCTCGTACTGCATCCCCCAAGAATACTAATAAAAAAACGAATAAAATGTTTTTCAATTAAAATGATCCCCTTAAAAAATTTGATTCATCACCACTTTTTGTGATTTTGGCAAAAAAGAAGAAAGCACTTTCGAAAACTTGGCAATAATGTTAGCTACCACATATTCGTCTGTCATGGCAAGGGATGAGAGTCCGAAAGCGCTCACGGATGAAATTCAAAAAAATGGTTCGCTAACCTATGACTTACATCTGTTTTCAGCGAATCAAAAAGTTCCCACAAAGTCTTGACTGACTCTGTTTTAATCTGGTGCTTCCATACACATGCAATATGTGATATTATTACGAATGTATGTTCTTATTGGTGATTATGATGAAAAATTGAAAAAAAGAGGTGTGTTTTATGATTTTAGGAGTTCATGCTTATTTAAGAATGGATGGTAATGGAAAAGAAGCAGTGAAATTTTATGAAAATGCACTAGATGCAGAAGTTCTGGGAGTTCAAACTTACGGTGAATTGCCTGAAAACCCAGAATTCGCTCTTCCTGCTGAAGCAAAAGATCGAGTAATACATGCACAATTAAGAGTCGGAAATACGTTTCTTATGCTATCTGATACATTTCCAGGTCAACCATATCAACTTGGTTCACAAGTTGAAGTAGCGATCACTTTAAATGATGTAGAAAAATCAAAAGAAGTATTTGGAAAACTTCAGGAAGGTGGCGAAGTAATCATGCCACTTCAAGAAACTCACTGGAGTCCATCATATGGACAAGTTAGAGATAAATTCGGCATAACCTGGCAGATTTCAACAATAGTAGAATAATTTTTGTACTTTGGAAGATACATCCCCCTATTCTATTCTTTATTTTCTTACTATAAACGATTAAAGAACAATTGTTGAAATTAACTTATATTTCAAATACTTGGAAGCACCATTTAACTTATGCATAAATGGGTGCTTTTTTATTTTCAATTCTTATTTTACTCAACTAACTGCTTCTTCCTCTTTCAATTGTTTTTTAGACTTTTTACTAAACAAAAGAGTAAAAGAAGAAAAGGTACTTGTTCAAACGGTAAGATTTAAAAAGATTGTGATAAATTTACTTCAACTATCGTGTTCAATAGTTGAACAATACTGACAGAAAAGACCGATTTATTCATCTGGCCCGATCCATTAAGTCCTGGTTGACACCGATGTATTTTTAATGTTATGGCAAGCGATAAATGGTTAAATATCAACTACTCAAAATTCATGACTTGTACACCTCGATTCGCTGAGCAAAGGCAAGCTTATAAAAATGCCCTTGCTTTTAAACGATAGTACTTACTCTCGCTCTTTCCCATCTCATTATTATGATTTTTATATTATCCTAGATACCTAATATTCCCATAACCGTCGCTCGGCTTATTTCCAGAGCGTCGCTCGTTTCCTGCAAATTCCTTATCACTACAAACATCTTCCGTTCAGATCCTTGAGTGAAGCTAACCGCTACTTCTACTATCACAGATCAGGACTTTTACCCTAGCGCACAAAAAAAGGAATCGGACATCCGTCCGACTCTTTTACCATAAAATTTCTACATTTATTTTACTAACCGCTCAACTTGATTAACAACATTTTCAACCGTAAAGCCGTATTCTTCAATGATTTTATTGCCGTTTCCGGATGCACCAAATGTGTCGATTGCCATTACGATGCCGTGGTCGCCGACATATTTTTTCCACCCGAGCGGAGAAGCCATTTCAATTGCGACTCTTGCTTTTATCGTTGTTGGTAACACTTCATTTTTATAAGCCTCATCTTGTTTTTCAAATCGATCCCAAGACGGCATACTGATCACATTAACTTCAATTCCTTTTTCTTTCAATGCTTTTTGTGCGTGAACAGCCAGCTGCACTTCAGAACCAGTCGCAATCAACAATGCATCAGGTACTTCTTTTTCTCCTTTACTTATTACGTAAGCACCGCGTTTTACCCCTTCATAAGCAAGCTCTTTCGTACCTTCCAATGTCGGCAAGTTTTGTCTTGTTAAAATTAATGCGGTTGGCTGATCTTTACTTTCAAGGGCAAGGCGCCATGCCGCTTGGACTTCGTTACCGTCTGCAGGGCGTATAACCAGAAGATTTGGAATGGAACGCAATCCGGCTAATTGTTCAATCGGTTCATGCGTCGGACCGTCTTCACCGACAGCAATGGAATCATGGGTAAACACATACGTAACCGGTACGTTCATAAGAGCTGCCAAACGAATGGCCGGTTTTAAATAGTCACTGAATACTAAGAATGTTCCTCCGTACACTTTCACCCCGCCGTGAAGTGCCATTCCGTTTAATACCGCACCCATACCGAATTCGCGAACACCAAACCAAATGTTCCGTCCGGCATAATTTTCGGCAGAAAAGTCACCTTCTCCGTTTAAGTAAGTTTTGTTTGATTCTGCAAGGTCCGCACTGCCGCCAAATAGGTATGGTACGTTTTTCGCAAGGGCGTTTAACACTTTTCCGGAAGACGCACGTGTTGCAAGAGTATCAAAACCTGGTGTAAATTCCGGCAATTTTTGATCCCAATCGTCCGGAAGCTCTCCGTTTATTGCTGCTTCCAATTCTACGGCAAGTTCCGGGTACTTTTCTTTATAAGTGGCAAACAATTGATTCCAAGTATCCTCAGTAGCTTTGCCCGGCTCAATTATTTTCTTATGAAAATCTGCATAAACTTCTTCCGGCACATGGAAATCCGGATGATTCCAACCGTAAAATTTTTTCGTTAATTGTATTTCCTCTTTACCTAACGGTGCACCATGAACTTTGGACGTACCGGCTTTATTCGGTGAACCGTAACCGATCACGGTTTTTACTTCAATTAATGTCGGTTGTTCCGTATTTTCCCGGGCTTTTTTAATCGCATCATAAATCTCTTTCGTATCATTTCCGTCTTCTACTCGTAAAACTTGCCATCCGTATGCTTCAAAACGTTTTGCCGTTTGATCGGAAAAAGAGCGGTTTAAGTCACCGTCAAGGGAAATATCATTGGAATCATATAAAACAATAAGTTTGCCTAATTTTAAATGACCAGCAAGCGACGCGGCTTCGTGAGAGATCCCTTCCATCAAGTCGCCGTCACTGACAAGGGCATATGTATTATGATCAATAACCGACAAATCTTCTTTATTATACTTACTTGCCAAAAATCTTTCTGCCATCGCCATTCCAACAGCCATCGCAATTCCTTGTCCCAATGGGCCTGTTGTTGCTTCCACGCCGTCTGTATGATGCACTTCGGGGTGACCCGGTGTTTTTGAACCGTATTGACGGAAGTTTTTCAAATCATCCATTGTTACGTTATAACCGGAAAGATGAAGTAAGCTGTACAAAAGTGCCGAACCGTGACCTGCTGATAAAACAAAGCGATCTCTATTGAACCATTTTGAATTTTTCGGGTTATGTTTCATAAATTCCGTCCAAAGAACGTAAGCCAACGGAGCCGCCCCCATCGGTAATCCGGGATGTCCGGAGTTGGCTTTTTCGATCATGTCAATGGACAAAGTACGAATTGTATTAATGGATAATTGTTCTATGGAAACTGTGTTGACCATTGGTGTTCCTCCTTACATTTTATAAATGCCTAAGAGCAATCGGTCAACTTCCGATTGCCCTTTTCTTTCAAATAAAATTAACCCTTTATCGGAACGTTCTTCCAATCCTCTAAAAATTGTTCAATTCCTTTATCTGTTAATGGATGTCCCCATAGTTTGGGGAATAGGTTACCCGGGATTGTTACAATATCAGCACCGACAACTGCTGCTTCTTCGACATGTTCAAGGCTACGAACACTTGCCGTAATAATTTCTGTTTTAAAATTGTAATTGGAAAGTACGACTTTTAAGCTTCTAATTAATTGAAGACCATCTGTACCGATATCATCAAGTCTCCCTACGAATGGGCTTACATAAGTGGCACCGGCTTTAGCAGCCATTAAGCCTTGGGCAACTGTGAAAATTAAAGTAACATTTGTTTTGATTCCTTCTTTTGAAAGAATATTAACCGCTTCCAATCCCGCTTCAGTCATCGGAATTTTTACAACAACATTAGGCGCCCAACCGGCCAATACGCGTGCTTCCTTCACCATTTCTTCGGTAGTCAACTCGATAACTTCAGCACTAACTGGTCCGTCCACAATACTACAAATCTCTTTAATAACTTCCTCAAAATCTCTTCCTTCGCGGGCAATAATTGTCGGATTTGTCGTTACACCGTCGACTAATCCAAGACTTGCTACTCGTTTTATCTCTTCAATATTAGCTGTGTCAAGGAAAAATTTCATGTTACTACCTCCTCGTATACTAAGTTTCAGAAAGTTTTTTTATCGAATTTCCAGTCCGATACGCTCCTTGACAATCGCATATCTTGGGTGGTTGCCTTTGTGGGAGGGGCGCGCCCCTCCCACAAAGGGTTGAGCGTACCGGGGTTGGACTTTTCGCAATGTTCCTGGATAATGGTCTTAGGATCATCGGGGATACTCTTCTCACTCCTGTAGCTTTGACTACTTGTAAAGTCTGTCTCCTCGGCCCCTGTTTGGACGTCTAACCCGCAGGCTGTTCCCGTTGGTTTTCCCCATGCTGGAAGGAGCAGCTTCCAGGGCAGCCCATGGTCCAACGTGAGTTCTCATATGCGAGGGTGACTGGTCAACAGGCGCGATCCGGGGGCATCCCGAAGAGTCCTACCCCTCGATCCTACAACAATAGGAGGTGATCTCATGAAACTCTACGTCGGGATCGACGTGAGCTCACGCGACTTAGCCACCTGCATTATGGATCATGAAGGAAATACGTGCGCACGCTTCAAAGTGGATAATCATCTTCTGGGCGCCACCTTCCTTCGGGATCAAATCCTCCTGTGGGCTAACAAGCGAAAGCCAACCGAAATTCTGATCGGGATGGAAGCCACCTCGGTCTACAGTTGGCATCCAGCTATGTTTTTCCACCAGCAGGAGGCCTTGCAGGCTTGGAACGTCAAGGTGTTTACGATCAATCCAAAGCTCATTCGCAAGTTTAAAGAAGCCTATGTCGACTTGGAGAAAACGGATGACATCGATGCTTGGATCATTGCGGATCGGCTTCGCTTCGGCCGTCTGAAGATGACGGCTGTCCTCAAGGAGCAGTTTCTCGCGCTTCAGCGACTGACACGCATGCGATATCATCTCGTCCACCAGTTAACCCGTGAGAAACAGTATTTTCTCCAGCACTTGTTTTACAAATGCAGTTCCTTTACCCAAGAGGTGGACAGTTCGATCTTCGGACATGCCATTCTCGAACTGCTGCTTGAGTCGTGGAGCCTCGATGACATCTGCCAAATGGATGTCAAGCAGTTGGCCGACTTCCTGCGCCAAAAAGGGCGCAATCGCTTTGCCGATCCGGAATGCATCGCCAAGTCGATTCAAAAGGCGGCCCGTTCGTCGTATCGGTTGTCCAAGTGTGTCGAGGATTCCATCGACTTGCTGTTAGGGCTGTCGATTCAATCAATCCGCAGCCTGCAATCGCAGCTCAAAGAGCTCGATAAAGCCATTACCCGCCATCTTGAAGGCATTCCGAACACACTGCAAACCATCCCAGGCATCGGACCGGTTTATACCGCAGGCATCCTGGCCGAAATCGGGCAAATCGAGCGGTTTCACAACCAGGCCGCCTTGGCAAAATATGCCGGCTTGACATGGTCCAAGCACCAATCGGGCCGTTTTCAAGCCGAGGACACCTCCCTCATTCGTTCCGGCAATCGCTATCTCCGTTACTACCTAGTGGAGGCTGCCAACTCGGTGCAACGGCATGATGCGACGTTTCGTGCGTACTACCGGAAGAAGTATGAGGAAGTGCCCAAACACCAACATAAACGAGCCCTCGTCCTCACCGCTAGAAAACTCGTGCGTGTGATCGATGCGCTGCTACGCAACGGTCAAATCTACACGCCAAGAAAGGGGGAAGATCGATAAGAGGATCGATCTGGTATACCAATATCAACCTTTAGACCCAGTTTATTACATGTACCAATACTGGGTTTCTTCAGTATTGCCTTTTTTCGGATCATCGGACAAGGGAATTTCCAATTTCTATGATTTTTCACCTTGACATATTACCGCAGGACTTATACTGTTAGAGCTGCCTTTCTTGTGAAAAAATGCTCAGTTTCGGTATATCGCATTTTTTTATCTCTTCCCAGTAGCATTGCATTAAGTTAATTTTAATTTGTCAAGCCCAATTTTATGTTAAATTTCATCTTTTTGGATATAAAAAAACTCCTTATAATTAGGATTGGCAGTCCTATCCAAATCCTAAGAATAAGGAGAAACCATTATGGATAAGAATACCACAGAATCCACAATAAATGAACTATTTAAAGAGATCGATCCAATAACTTTTTCAAAACTAATTAATGTGATTGACGTTGACAAATACATTAAAAAATTAACGGCGTATAAGTTTTTACAACTTTGTATCATCGCTCAGTTAAACGAATTGGAAAGCTTAACAAAATTGGCCAAACATTTGAAAGACAAGGAAGAGTTGCAGACATATCTGGAATTTGATGCAATTAGTACTTCGCAACTTTCTCGCAAATTAGGCCAATTATCCCCTCAACTGTTTGAAAAAGTATTTAAATATCTGGTCTTAAAGATCCAAGGGCAAATGAAAAATGCCCCGATCATCCGAAACATTGGTCGTCTTCTGGTCATTGATTCTACCACGATGAGCATGAGTTTGAGCCAATATCCATGGGCAACTTTTCGTAAGACAAAGGCTGGTGTTCGACTCCATTTAAAGGTTGTTGTAACGAAGGATATCACTGTTCCGGATCAAGGGATTATCTTACCCGCGAAACATGCCGATCGCACACAGATGGACGAACTCATTGAAATCGATCCAAATGCGATTTACTTGTTTGATCGAGGGTATGTCGATTACAAACAGTTCGACCGCTTATGCCGAGAAGGGGTGCGATTCATTACCCGGCTTAAAAAGAACGCAGAGATTGAAGTTTTATCGGAACGGATTCCCAATCCAGAACGTTTGATTTATAGGGATCAGATTGTCATTTTAGGAAATGACCGTAATCATACCAAAATGACTCATCCTCTCCGATTGATCGAAACGGTCGACAGCGAAGGGAATCCCGTGATCATCATAACCAATTGCTTTGATCTTTCTGCGGAAGAGATTGCAGATTTATACCGATATCGCTGGAAGATAGAGACCTTCTTTAAATGGATGAAACAGCACCTTAAGATAAAAAGATTTTATGGAAAAAGTCAAAATGCCGTTTACAATCAAATTTGGATCGCCCTAATCACCTATTGCTTACAGGCCATGCTCCAATTAAAAGTGAATCACGATGGTCCTTTATTAGAGATCAAGCGAACTTTACAGAATCTGCTTTTTAAAGGTTTTGACTGTTTTGTTCGCTCCCTTTTTAAAAAGCCAATTCGAACGTCCAACGGTCGGAAAAAATACCATTGGGAAAAAGATTTTGAAACCATCGTGTACCAATTTGAAGAAGGGGAGGTGGAACACCTAGACGATTTAGTTTATGATCCAATGTTTCTGTAATATATTACCAAATTGTGGAAATGGACTGCCGATTAAGACGTCATTGTCCTTTTAAGCTTGCTTAGAAAGATTGTATGTCTGAATATTCAGTTACATGAAATAACTGGAATTTTTATTGAGCTTGACAAACATTAAATTTTTTTATGCAACGCTACTGATCTCTTCCGTTAATTAATAATGAATGAGTAATAAACTTATTTTTGTCTTGACGAATCCCTCTTATTAACATGTTGTTTGTAATACCCGTTGCAATAAAAAGACAATCATCAGCATTGACTAAATCGTTAAGGATAAGCGCTTGTTCAGGATCTGATAACCCCATTTTTTTACATCTCTCATACTCCTCTTTTGTTCTCGGCAGGAGTCTAGCCTGCATATCACCGCCTAAACTTTTTATACCGACAGCTGCCAAAACTCCTTCAGGAGCACCTCCAATGCCGATAAACATATCAATATTTAAATGTTCTACACATGTGGAAATCGCAGGAATAACATCACCTTCTTCAAATAAAAGTACCTTCCCACCAAGACTACGAATACTATCTATCATTCCTTGATGGCGTTCCCTCCCTTGAATAATGACTGTTAATTCATTTACTTGCTTTCCACTTGCTTCCGCTACAGCATATAAATTATCTTCCAATGATTGATTGATATCAATTATACCTTTTGCTCTAGGTCCGGTAGCGATTTTTTCCATATACATATCCGGAGCATTGAGCAAAGCGCCCTTAGGAGTCGCGGCGATAACGGCTATAGCGTCATTTTGACCATTTATGGTTGGAGTTGTGCCATCAATTGGATCGACGGCTAAATCAATTTCAGGACCGCTTCCATTACCGACCCGTTCTCCAATATAAAGCATTGGTGCTTCATCTATTTCACCTTCACCAATCACTACTGTACCGGACATGGGGATCTGATTTAACAAGGTACGCATTGATTCTGTTGCTGCTCTGTCCGCTTCCATCTTATTCCCGCTTCCAACCCATGCAAACGAAGCCAATGCCGCTGTTTCAGTCACATTTAAAAAATCGAACATTAATCGATGCACTGACGTCCACCCCTTTTTAAATAAAACAATGACATATTTAGCAACCACATGAACCGGCAATAGCTTGTTGACCTTGTTCGGTTAAAAATTGTTTTTCTTTCTTTACAATTTTATCTATCTTCCGTTGAGAGCCGCCTTGCCATTCAACGTTTAAGTAAGCGGATACAACTTTCTTTGCCACTTCCGGTCCAATAATTTGTGCACCCATTGTAAGAATTTGCGCATCGTTACTTACAGCGGAATAGACATCATGAGCTAATGCTGCACGGATACCCGGAAATTTATTCGCAGCAATACATACACCAATTCCTGTACCGCAAATAAGAATACCGCGTTCTATCTCCCCTTTGTTGACCCCTTCTGCCACTTTAAATGCAACGTCAGGATAATCAATTGCATCTATCGAATAACAGCCGTAATCTATAACCTCATGTCCTAATTCCTCTATAAAATTTTTTATTATTTCTTTTAATTCAAAACCATTATGATCACATCCGATTCCAATTTTCATATTTGTTTCCCCTTTCAAATTCATCTTAATTTTTTTATTTTTTACTATCCATTATCATTTTATTATATTTACTTTTTATTTTCAAGTTTTATTTTCGTTTATTTTCGTTTCGATAATATAAACAAAACTTTTTATTATTTTTAAATTTTTATTTACTTGCCATATTGCAAATAATCGTTTAAACTGATATAAGTATTATTATGGTTGTTTTTATTTGTTTTTAATTACTTTTACTTATTAATGAAACGTTATTGATACAATTTATGTAGGTTAGGAGGGATAAAAAATGAATAAATTATTTGCGACAGAAAGAAGACAGTTAATTTTAAATATATTACGGGAGAAAAAAAGAGTAACTGTTAAAGACTTAGCTAAATATGTAAACGTTTCCGAGGCGACATTACGGGCTGATTTAAACATATTAGAAGAAGAGGGGCTTTTAACTCGTACACATGGCGGTGCTGTTTTGAATGAAGATCTTCCTGCAAAAAAGAGTTTCTCTGAGAGGGAAAAGAAAAACCGAGAATCCAAAATTGCCATTGCTAAAAAGGCAATTGATTTAATTTCTCATAAAGATTGTATACTTCTTGATGCGAGTACAACATCTCTTGAATTAGCTCGGCTTTTACGTGGGTCAAACAAACATATTACAGTCGTAACAAACGGCCTTTCTCAAGTATTGGAACTAAAGGAGAACCCGGTAATTAATGTTATATTAATCGGCGGTATCGCAAGAATGGGATCCATGGCAATCGAAGGACTCCTTGGTAAAAGCGTGTTGGACAAAATTAATATTGATACATTGTTTACATCAGCTAGTGGTTTTACAGTTGAAGAGGGACTTACCGATTTTAATGTGTATGAAGTTGAATTAAAAAGAGTGATGGTTGAAAAGGCAAACAAAGTTGTTGCCCTATTGGATTCATCAAAAATCGGAACAAGTTCAATTGCAACCTTTGCTACTTGTGAGGAAATTGATACATTAATTACTGATCAAAATGTTTCAAGCGATTTATATAATCAGCTGATTAATTATAACATAAAAATTTTATAAAAATTTTTCAAAATAGAGGTGCATAATATTATTATTTTTGGCTGCATCTCTTTTTTATGTAAGAGTAAAATAATCCAACCTGTTTATCAGAGTAAGGATGTATTATTTGGATGTAAGGTTATTAAAAACACGACAATATAAGGCTACCACGTCTTTAACTTCATACAGAATCATGCTGTTTACCCCCCGAAATACGCTTCTACAACGACCGGGTCATTTTGCAGTTGTTTGGGCGTGCCTCTGGCGATAATCGCCCCCTGGCTTAATACGATGATGTCGTTCGTCAGTTGGTACAAGGTCGGCATGTCATGGCTAACCAACAGAATCGTCTTTCCTTGTTGATGAAGTTCCCGGATGCCGTTGACCATGACTTGCTTTAAGTTCGGGTGAACGCCGGCAAACGGTTCGTCCAGCAAAATAATATCCGGGTCGTTCATCAATGACCGGGCAAATTCCAGCAGCTTTTGCTGCCCCCCAGACAGTGCCTTGGCCAGCGAGTGCTCTCTCCCTCCCAAACCGACCCAACTGAGCAGTTTGCTTGCTTTTTCCTCCAACGCCGATCGTTTGTCATTCAAGTGCAGGACAGGCGTTAGCATGTTCTCCAAAATGGTGTTCTCCTGGAATATCTTGGGCACTTGGAAGGTTCGCGACAGGCCTTTGCGAATGATCTGGTAGGTTGGTTTGCCGAGAATGCTCTCTCCATTCAGGATAATGTCCCCTTTCTCTGGGACATAGACGCCAATCAGGCAGTTCAGGAAACTGGATTTCCCAGCCCCGTTTGGCCCAATAATGCCAAGCAGGCTTCCTTTGCTGATGTTTAGGCTGACCTGATTGACCGCGCGATGGCCGCCAAAACTTTTTTCAATGTTTCGGATGTCGAGGACGGAGTGTGTCATACGAATCACCTCAGAAATGACCGTGATCTTGGGAAGCGTTGGTGAATCGCGCCAACAATTCCCGCCGGCAAAAACATGACGAGCAACAGAAGAACCAAACCCAACAAGAATACGTCAAACGTCGGGAAATAAGCCCAGACGAAATCGTCGATATTGTAGAGAACCAACGTTCCGAGCACGGGCCCTACCACCGTGCCAAATCCGCCGAACATCCCGTACAGGATCGCTTTTGCCGTGATCATGACGTTGAAGCCCGTTTCGGGGTCGATAATTGCCGTGTACCAAGTGTCAATCGCCCCCGCCATCGCTGGAAAGATGGAGCAAATGACCCAAGCGTACAATTTCATGCGTGTCGTGTGGACACCGAGTACTTCCGCGCCAAATTGATCCTGCTTGATAGAACGAAGAGCAATGCCCAGCTTTGATTTCGTCACGAGAAATGCCACGACGACCGTGATGATCGAAAGCACGAGCATGCTGTAGAAGCTGGCTGTCGGGTTGTACACCGACGTGAGGCTGAACCCCGAGCTCCCTCCGCCGATCTCAGTGGGGAGATTGGAGATGATCGTTTTTAACGCGAGCGCACAGGAAAAGTTAACAATCGCAAAGTAAATCCCTTTCAGACGCAAGGTCGGGAAGAACAAAACCGCAAGCAGCACGCCCATCAATCCTGAGCAGAGAATGGATAAAAACGGGGATATGTGCAGCTTGGTCACGAGAAAGGCCGTTGTATACCCACCAATCCCATAGAAGGCGACAAAGCCGAACGGCAGATATCCGGTCAGTCCGTAAATGATGTTAAAAGACGATGCCATCGTGATCCAAAAGAGAACATAGAAGAGAAACGACACTTTGTAGTCATAGATCGGCACGAGGAGCAAAAGGCCAATCACTGCCGCAAGTAGCAGCCAAAGCAACATTTGATAACGTTTCATTTTGCTCAACTCCAACAATCGTATTCATCCAGTAGGCTGACGCCCAGCCCGTGTTGTTGCATTGCAGCTACATGACCATCGTCAATACAAACCGGCTCTTTTACGATATCGTACTCATGCAGGTAGTGGCCGATCGCCAAATCACTCGCATAGGTTACATTCGGCGTGCTGCAGGCAAAGTGGACGCTTGCCGCAGTGCCGACGGACAGCTCCAAGTTGCTGCCGACCGTGCAGGGGATTCCCGCCGCTTCTGCTACCGCGGCGATTTTCCGGGCGGGGAGCAGCCCCCCTACCTTCCCGATCTTGATATTGAACAGATCAGCCGCCCGCCTGCGCGCGATTTCCACCGCACTGTGCAAATAGAACAGGGATTCATCCGCCATCACCGGCGTGTCGAGTGCTTCCGCGATCCGGCACATGCCGTCCAGATCGTGGGCTTTAACCGGCTGCTCAATACTTTCGATATCAAATTTTTCCATTCTGCGGAGCACCTTGATCGCCTCGTCGAAACTGTACCCCTGGTTGGCGTCAATCCGGATGCGAATCTCTGTGCCAAACTCACTCCTCACCCGCGCAAGCACTTCCAGATCGCGCTCAGGCGACTTGCCAACCTTCAGTTTAAAAGTGGTGACGCCAAGTGCGAGAAACTGGCGGATCTCTTCGGAGACTGAGGAATAATCCTTGATTGAGGCGACCCAGGTGACTGGAGCCTTGCTGCGGTATAACCCGCCTAAATATTGATAAAGCGGAATTTGCAGCGCCTTGCCGATCGCATCGTGTACAGCGATGTCGACAGCCGACTTCGCCGAACCGTTGCCGTAAATGGCTTCGTTCATCTGCTGGTGAATCCGTTCCACGTCAAACAAATTGGTTCCGATCAGCCGCGGAGCCAGGTACTCGGTAATGACCAGTCCTACCTGCTTGGCTTCTTCCCCCATAAACCCTGGGGAGGGAGAGACTTCGCCGTACCCTACCACATCCCCCGCTTTGATCCGTACCAACAGATGTCTCCTTGTTCGGGCGGCGTAATACGATATCTGCCACTGATCTTTCAGTGGCACTTCCAGCACTTTGATTTCGACGCTCTCAATCGGCAGCTTGTCCATCGCCCTCATCCTCTCTGGTGCTATTCTAAGGTGCAAATTTCCCGATACATCTCTGGCCGGTAATCGCGGTACATGTGCAACAGGTTGCGCATCTCTTCCACCTGTGCCAAATCCAACTCGGCCGTAATGGTTTCTTCTTGATCGCCCGCGGCCTGAAGAATCTCTCCGCTGGGTGCGACGATGAGACTTTTTCCGAAGAAAGTCACGTCGTTTTCCGTCCCGACCCGGTTGGATGTGACGACGAAACAACCATTTTCATAAGCCCGGATGACATGCTGGGCTTCCCAAATGGCGGGAAAATTGGCGTAATTTCCGGCAGCGTTGGCGATAAAGAGCACATCTGCGCCTTTCAACGCAAGCACCCGGGCCGCTTCCGGGAACAGGCGATCCTGACAGATCAGGCAGCCGAATTTCCCCCATTCCGTATCAAACACCGGAAAGTCGTACCCCGGTCGAAAGTAGAATTTTTCGATGGAACGAACAGCAGGAATGTGCACTTTCCGGTATCTGCCGGCGATCTGTCCGGTTCGGTCAATATAGAGCATGGTGTTGTAGTAACGACTGCCCGCCTTTTCAAAATAGGGCAGCAAAATCGCTGATTGGTGCTCCTTGGCGATGCTGCAAAAACGGGCAATGCTGGGACTGTCTTCAGCAATAGCGTACGCAAAGTATTCCGGATTTCGGGAAGCAGGAAAGTACTCCGTGGAAAACAGCTCCGGCAGCAAAATCATTTCGCTCCCATTTCGCGCGGTCTGCCGCACAAGCTCAAGCGCCTTTTCCTCATTCGCTGCTTGATTTCCCACCTCCACCGCATATTGGACAACCGCAACCTGCACCTTTCGCGCCATGTTAATCGTCAGCTCCTCTCCATGGATTGATCGATGCGTAATACCGTTTCGAAGATCATGTCCGTTGCCGTTGCAATATCACGGATGTCCGTATACTCTTCCGGACAGTGACTTTTTCCGTCCTTGCTGGGCACAAAGACCATGCCCGCTTTTGTCACCGAAGCAAGGTGGGTAGCATCGTGACCGGCAAAACTGGACAACATCATATACGACAGTTTTTTTTGCTCACAAACGTTCTGCATGTGGCTGATGACGTCCGGGTCCATCGGCACCGGATCTTGGTCCAGCATATTGGTAATGACCGCATCCACACCCCGCCGCTCCTTGAGCTCGCTCAGTTTCCGGTGGATTTCATCCCGTGTCTGATAGATTTTTTCTTTGCTTCCTGCACGCAGCTCGACGACCAACTCAGTTTGGCCGGGAATGATGTTGACGGCGTTGGGGAAAATGTCCATTTGCCCCACTGTGCCAACGATGCCGTTTTTTCGGCATGTCTGGTCAATAAAGGTGATCAGATCTGCGGCAGCAACCAGCGCATCTTTGCGGTCTTCCATCATCGTTGTGCCTGCGTGGTTTAATTCGCCAATGATTTTGATATGATCCCGATAAATTCCCACAATGTCGGTCACAATGGCAATCGGTACGCCGCTCTTAACCATTCTCATCCCCTGTTCGATATGCAATTCGATAAAGCAGGTGTACGCTCCCGGCGCAACGGAGTACCCCTCCTTCATCGCCTCCAAGTCGCCGCCGACTCGCAGCACAGCGTCCTTGAGCGCATCTTGGTTCCTGCCCACAACATCGATTAAGTGCTCATAGCGCAGTTTCCCGGTAAGCGTGCGGCTGCCGAGCGTCGACAAACCGTAGGGATTCGGTTCCTCCGCCGTAAAGCTGACCAACTCGATCGGGTGGTTCGTCTCAATCTGGTGCTCGTCCAGCATCTCAATGATTTCCAGCGCCACCAGCACCCCCAGCATGCCGTCGTACTTTCCACCGTTTGGGACCGAATCAATGTGTGATCCCAGCAAAATCGACGGCTTTGCATCGTATTTCCCTTTGCGCTTGGCAAAAATGTTGCCGATCGGATCGACCGTCACCTGCAGCTGTCGCTCCTGCAACAGCTGAATCAACGTTTGGCGCGCCTCTACATCAGCGAGGCTGAACGAAGGACGGTCTACCCCACCCCGCTCGTTTTGCCCAATCTTTCCAAAATCCTCAATCCGTTGCAGGATGCGGCTTGGGTTACATGTGATCATCTACAATCGTTACCCCTTTTTGAAGAAGATTTGTTTTCGCTGCGATACTTTTTCAAAGCTGTCCAGCATCTCCCGGGTACGGTCGAGATCAACCCGGCCGATCATGTCCAACAGGAGACTGAGCATGCAGAAGCTGGTGACGTACGAATCAAACAACATCGACATGCTCATCGGCGTCACAATCGTGCACTCCGTAATGCCCCAGTTCTCCAGGGTGTAACTGTCGGTGATGGTAAAATAGGAGAACTTTTCCTGCTTGAGAAACTGGATTACTTCGATGATCTCCCGCGGGTAGCGGGGAAACGCGAACGCAATGACCAGCGACGAATCCCGGTCCAGCTTGTGCAGGATGTCGTATACTTCACTGCCCCCGTTCGTGCATACCCGAACATCGGGGTGAATTTTCCGCAAGAAAAAGTGAAAGTACAACGCGAGCGGACTGCCGGTCCGGAACCCAAGTATACAGATCGTTTTCGCTTTTGCGATCTGCTGAGCAATGCGATTTAACTTTTCTTCCGTGTTTTCTTCCAGGAGTTTCGTCAGATTTTCAATCTCACGGTTGACCAAAATCTCCATATTGGAATGCTTTTTTCCAGAGGAAATTTGATAGCGATCCACGCCGGTAATCTCATTTCGGACGATCTCCTGGATCACTTTCATGAAATGGGAAAAACTTTGAAAACCTAAGGTGTTCGTGACAAACCGCGTCACCGTCGGCTGGCTGACCCCCACGTTCTCCGCTAATTCCGAAGCCGTCATAAACACGATCGAGTTCTGATGGGTCAAAATATACTCGGCGATGCGCCGATTGTTGGCCGTTGACTTTTCCGAGTGCAGCACCTCGTGCAACTTTTCCCTTAACGCCAATCCAATCCGTTCTGTTTGCATATTTACATTCATTTCCCCTACGAATGAATATTTACATACATTTTTCTTTCTCCTCATTATAGTTAAAGAAGTTCGATTTGTCTATAAAATTATTAACTTTTTTCTGATGCCCTTGCGTCCTTGGCCGGTATTTCATGACGATGCTGCACCCCGCTTGGTCTGGGAGGGCAAAAATCGAGTAGGAGGGGGTGACTAACCCCCGACCTCTCACACCACCGTACGTACCGTTCGGTATACGGCGGTTCAATTAAGTATGACGTAGTGCTTGATATCTTTCGAATAGACTTCTTAACCCTCGACGCTTCCAATAGGAGTTGTCGAGGGTTTTGTGTAGGATGGGACTGCAGGCAATCCGCCAATATTTCTTGCGTGTATTGCCCCATTCGAATGCTTTATGGCTTGGAACTTCTAATCCTCTGAGTTTCCGAATTCTTGTTTTCGGGGTTTTCCATTCTTTCCACAAACACATCCGAAGCCTTCGTCTAATCCATTCATCAAATTCTTTGAACTTACTTGGTGTTTCTGCCAAGGCAAAATATCCGCACCATCCCATTAAATACTTATTCAGTTTCTCAATCCTTTTCTCCATTGGATACGGTTTCGACCTTGATGTAATTTCACGGATCTTGTTCTTCAAACGTTTCACACTTTCGTTCGCAATCCGTACCTTTGGAGTCTTATTGAGTGTGAAGCTGAAACCGAGAAACTTCCGTTTCCAAGGACGGTCTACCGCCGATTTCTCTTTATTTACCTTGAGCTTTAACTCCTTCTCTATAAAGTTCGTAATGGAGTTCATGACACGAATTCCTGCTTTCTTTGTTTTCACATAGATGTTACAGTCATCCGCATACCGAACAAACTTATGTCCACGTTTCTCAAGCTCTTTATCCAATTCATGAAGCATGATGTTTGATAAAAGTGGACTAAGCGGGCCGCCTTGAGGCGTTCCCATGTCCGTTTCCATTACCACTCCATTGATCATCACGCCTGATTGAAGATACCGGCGAATTACCTTCAGTAGAATTCGATCTTTGATCGTTTTCGCCAAGATCCCCATCAGTTTGTCGTGATTCACCTTGTCAAAGAATTTCTCTAGGTCTATATCGACTACCCAACGATATCCTTCTTTGATATAACCCTTTGCTTCCCTAACCGCATCATGTCCCCTTCTACCTGGTCGGAAACCATAGCTATGGTTCGAGAAGGTCGGATCAAAGATTTTCGTCAACACTTGGGCAATCGCTTGTTGGATGAAACGATCCGTCACGGTAGGGATCCCTAGAAGTCTTACTCCACCGTTCGGTTTCGGGATTTCGACTCGACGGACGGGTAAGGGCTTGTAGGTTCCTTCTCTCAACGACTGTCGAATGGAGTCCCAATTTTCGTAGAGGTGTCTTCGTAGGTCTTTTACGGACATGCCATCTACTCCGTGACCTCCTTTATTCTGTTCGACTCGTTTCAGTGCCGCCAGGAGATTTTCCCGTGACAAAATCATTTCCATCAACATTGATATCCTCTCCACGTGAACGAATTCTTCTATTTGTGCCATCTTCTGCTCCACCCTCTTGAAGTCCCCCGTGGGATTCACCACTTCCTCCTTCAAGTAAGTCCTATCGGATTGTCTGCTTCCACACAGAAGGTGAACGCCTAGCGATTCGTTCTCCTTAATTGTTCAGTCCTTCCTCTTCCATCTCGAGCTTGAAAGAGTACTATGACTTCTGCTGACTTCTGACTGTTCAGTTATCTATCACTAGATAGGTTACCAAGGTTACTTGGCGTGCCAGCCAGATCTCCCCGGGTAAGTACATGCACTTTCACACCATCTATCCGCCTCATTTACTCGATATGACCTTCGACAGAAAGAGCTTTGTTTTGTTTCGCAAACTCACTCAATCATACCTAGCCTTATATGAGGTTCGTGTTCCTCGGACCGGTGTTTTGCCTCCAGCTTCCTTCAGATTCCGCGTCACCACGGACACCCTTGCTCTTGGCTAACCTCTACTTCTGTCTTCGGGGTTCGGGACTTACACCCTATAGTTCATGTACATGCCGGGCGCACGAAAAAGGCTGCAAGAACGTACCTTTCTTGCAGCTCACAACCTTTTTTCTGGACGCGATTTATGGCTGAAGTTACTCAAAGATAGTCCCGTTTTTCTTTTTTCACCTTTGGCCATTTGCATCTTGGAACATGCTGTACCATCGTTTCAAAGATGATTCCCCATTGCAACTCTGATAAACACGCAACGGGAACGTCTTGTTTCATCCCAAGCTTTCTTTTTAAATATGCGATTTGCGGTGGCGTGAAGACACCGCGTAGCGCCCAATCGACAGAAGCGTGCGGTTCCTTCAGCACATAATCCGCCAGTCCCCGAAACGTGACATAATCTTTTATGGGAATAATCGGGGTCGCTTTTCTCTTTATCGTGATGATTGCCGAGTCCACTTTCGGCGGGGGAGAGAAGTGGTATCGGGAAATTTCCTTCACGAAGTTTATGTCAAAATACATCCTCCAAGCCGCAACATAACTGTCTTTCACAAACTTCGCTGTAAAGCGTTTAGCCGCTCCTTTTTCTATCACAAGAACCCCTCTTTGAAAGCCGGTTGAAGGTTTGTTCAGGAGCATTTTCATGATCGGCGTTGTAATGGAATACGGAATACTGGATACCACAATAAATTTTCCCTTGGGCAGACGCATTTGCAAAATGTCTTGTTGAATAATGGTGAGGTTGGGATATGGCATCGCTTTTTGTCTGAGAAATGCAACCCATTTGGCGTCATACTCTACAGCCAGCACTTTTCCCGCTCGTTCGGACAAAGGGAATGTTAACGCGCCTTTTCCAGCTCCTAATTCTACAACCGTCTCGTGCTCTTCAATGTTTGCTTTGTCGATAATTTCACGGATTACCTTTTTTTCATACATGAAATGCTGCCCCAAAAAATTGGGCGGTTCTCCACTGGTGAATCTTTTCTTATGCTGCTTTTGAATTTTACGAGGCATGGGATCTCTTCCTTTCCCAAAAAAATCACAAGCTCCTGCTTGTGAATCGGAGCAAAGGAAGATATAGCCTTACACGAGTAGATCTCATGCCACGAAAAGAATCGATCAACCAGTCAGGTATACTGGTATCAAGCCATGCAGAAAAATAGGACAAAAAAAGCAGCCCAAGCTGCTTTTTTTCATATGTGCGCCCGGCATGGGTGTAATCTCTAGGGTGAAAGTCCCGAGCCACGAAGGCAGAAGTAGTGGTTAGCCTAACGCAAGGGTGTCCGTGGTGACGCGGAATCTGAAGGAAGCGAGCGGCGAACTTCCGGTCTGAGGAACACGAACTTCATATAAGGCTAGGTATCATTGGATGAGTTTGCATAACAAAACAAAGTCCTTTCTGCCAAAGGTGATATAGAGTAAATGAAGCAGATAGATGGAAGGAAAGATTACACTCTTACCCGGGGAGGTCTGATGGATATGTGAAGTACCCTTCATAACCTACTTAGTGATAAGTAGCTGAACCATCAGAAGTCAGCAGAGGTCATAGTACGGATTGGTCTAGAACAATTCGGAAGGACCGAACAATTAAGAGAGAATAGCCCTTTGCATTCAGTGCGTCATGTTGAACACAGAAAACGTAGTACCTCACTTGAGGGAGGAAGCGGTGAATCCCGCAGGGGTCCTCTTGGAGGGTGGAGTGAGCACTGGCATAAGAAGACCAGCTATTCACGGAAGGAAGAATAACGATGCTCTTGAAACGAATCCTGTCACGGGAGAATATGCTTTTAGCTTTACAAAGAGTAGAAAAGAATAAAGGTAGCCATGGAGTAGATATGATGCCCGTACAAAACCTACGTCAGCACATAGTCGAAAACTGGATATCCATTAAAGAAGCCATTCTCAAGGGTACCTATGAACCAATGCCTGTCCGACGAGTCGAAATCCCGAAACCCGATGGCGGTGTTCGGTTATTAGGTATTCCAACCGTGACAGACCGTTTGATTCAACAAGCAATAGCCCAAGTACTATCCAGGATATATGACCCTATGTTCTCCGAACATAGTTATGGGTTTCGTCCAAATCGAAGTGCCCATGACGCAGTAAGGAAAGCAAAAGGTTATATCAGGGATGGTTATAGATGGGTAGTGGACATGGATTTAGAAAAGTTCTTCGATCGAGTGAATCATGACAGGCTGATGAACACATTAGCCAAGACGATTAAAGAAAAGCCACTATTGAAGCTAATCCGCAAATATCTACAAGCTGGTGTCATGATTAATGGTGTGGTTTCAAGTACAGAACAAGGGACGCCGCAAGGTGGCCCTCTAAGCCCTCTACTTTCGAATATTGCACTAGATGAACTAGACAAAGAATTAGAGAAAAGAGGACATAAGTTTGTTCGTTATGCCGATGATTGCAATATTTATGTGAAGTCGAAACGAGCTGGGGAACGAACAATGGCTAGTGTTCAACGATTTATTGAGGGGAAACTACGTCTAAAGGTCAACGAGAAAAAATCGGCGGTTGACCGACCATGGAAACGGAAGTTTCTTGGATTTAGTTTTACATCTTCAGAAGAGCCAAAAGTTCGAATCGCCAGAGAGAGTATAAAACGAATGAAGAAAAAGGTACGAGAAATTACATCAAGAAAGATGCCATACCCAATGGAATATCGAATTGAGAAATTGAATCAATATTTAATTGGTTGGTGTGGATATTTTGCATTAGCAGACACAAAGAGTATCTTTGGAAAATTAGATAGCTGGATACGACGAAGACTCCGGATGTGTTTATGGAAAAGCTGGAAAAAGCCAAAAACCAGAATACGCAACCTCATAAAGTTAGGAGTTCCTAGCTGGAAAGCCTATGAATGGGGGAACAGTCGTAAAGGTTACTGGCGAATTTCAAAAAGTCCCATATTACACAAAACCCTTGGAAACCCCTATTGGAGTAACCAAGGGCTTAAAAGTCTACAAAAACGTTATGAATTCTTGCGTCATCTATCTTAATTGAACCGCCGTATACGGAACCGTACGTACGGTGGTGTGAGAGGACGGGGGTTAATCTCCCCCTCCTACTCGATTGCATCAATATCGATTCGCTTGAGAAATTATGAAAAAAGGGCAGACTTCTCCCGTTTGCTCCGCCTACACAAGCAGAGCCTTTGAACGTATGAAATTACTCGTTCAAAGCTGGGTAACGAAGTCTGGCAGAATACACGTTTCATAAGCCTCCTTTGCGGAATGCATGGATTCGCCGTGATTATAGCATCACGGATCACCCACTTCAGAATAACACAAAATCAACAGCAGTCCAAGCCACCCGGCGGCTTCAGATGCATGACACGATTTGTCACAATCGTAATCCGATCATCCTCCGCAGCACCATTCCTCGGTTTTTTTGAATGTATTTGGCTCACTCGTCTGTTCCAAGTTATCGGAGGACAAGCGAAGCAGCAGCAAACGCTTTGCCTCACGAATGTTCAACGTACTCCACAATCGTTCCGTCCGGATGTTGCACCGTCATGTTCCGCCCGGTCGGAACTTGCGCCGGTTCCTTTAAAATAACCGCGCCGCTGTTTTCCAAAAACGTTTTGAACTCATCCAGCGAGTCAACCAAAAACGTCGTGGACGTTTGTCGAAAGGGAGCCAAATCCTCTTCTTTGCCGCTGATGAGCAAGATGTCGCCAATGGAGGCCAATTCCAAACCAACTTCCGGCATGGCAAAGCGCCTGTTCAGAGGCTCGCCGGTCAATTTTTGATAATAGTCAATCGCAGCGGAAAGGTCATGTACGTAAATTCTGACCATCTTTTTCAGTATACGCATCTTCGCTCTCCTCTCCTTAAAACTTCCGCATAATACATATTTCGACAAAAGGAGTGGTAAATCCTTCATTTCCCATCGGAGTGAGAGCGTTACGGTGTGTACGCGAAGATGTCGCGCTTTAGCCGGCACCCGGACACGCTAACTGTCACCGATAAGCGGCCATTGCTTCCGCTTTTGTGCGGTGGATTGTGCCAAACGGATGTTCAGGCGGAGCATAAATGGCGTACAGTTTCAACGGAACATTACCGGTATTGCGCACATTATGCCACGTCCCCGCGGGGATCATGATCGCATCATCGTCAGACACCCTACGTGTAAACGTGAGCCGATCTCTCTGCGGCCCCATTTGCACCAGTCCCTGTCCTTCTTCAATACGGATAAACTGATCGACATTGGGATGCACTTCCAGACCGATATCGCCCCCCACCTCGATGCTCATCAACGTCACCTGCAGATGATTTCCGGTCCATAAGGCGGTTCGATAATTTCGATTTTGCTCGGCGGCTCGCTCAATATTGACGACAAACGGTTGCCCGCCGTAATCTCTCAGTTCGATTTGCGGGTATTGGACAGGCCGCAAATTGCCAGGATAAGCGCCGCCATACAGGTTCTCGTCTCCCCAGTCCGAAGGCGGAGCCCAGTAACAGGGGGTGGGATAGTACCACTGCAAACCGTAATACGGATACACGTAATACGGGTTCATGTTCGTGTTCACCTCTGCCATTGAAGTGTTGGAATCTGCAGGCATTGTATGTGTTTGCCCAGCTATGCGTGACAAGGAAAAGCCAAGAACAACCCACTGCCTTTTGGTTTCAAGGAAAAATGCGATTTCATAATAGTCTAAGTAAACTATTCTAATCAGACTAAGGTCGGATGGCTTTCCCCGTCTTCGTGCCGTTTTTGCATCATGCCTTCCCTCTAAAATGAAGAGGAGCAATGCGACAATCCAAAAATTGGCTGAAAACGAAAGACATTGATGCAAGGAAAGGGGGAACGTGACGGAATGAAAGGAATGAGCGTTTTGAGAAAAGCTAAGCGCGCCGTGATCATCGGCTGCGGAATTGCCGGACCCGCTACTGCGCTCTTCTTGCAACGGGCGGGGATTGAAGCGGAGATTTACGAAGCGTCCGAACTGGGCGAAGCGGAAACCGGACTGTTTTTAAACGTAGCCCGCAACGGCATGCGCATCTTGCAAGAACTGGGACTGGACGATGAGGTGCGCAGGTTGGGAATCGAAATGTATACACTGCGCATGATGAACAGCAATGGAAAACTGCTCGGCACGGTGGGACCGAAAACGGGCGAGCCACAAGGCTACACGCTCAAACGACAGGAGCTGCACCATGTGCTTCGCGAGGCAGCGCAGCGCAACGGAATTCCCATCACGTTTGGAAAACGATTGCAGTCGCTGGAAACCAACGCGACGGAGGGAGCCGTCACCGCGCATTTTACAGACAGCAGCACAGCGACCGGTGATTTTATCGTCGGCTGCGACGGGATCCATTCGCGAACACGGAAATGCATCCTGCCCGATGCACCCCCGCCGACGTATACCGGTCTGATCAGCTTCGGCGGTTACCTGCACAAGGATCAGGTGCCGCATGTTCCCGGCGCACAGCATCTCATCTTTGGCAAAAAAGCGTTTTTCGGCTACCTCGTCCATCGGTCTGGCGAGGTATACTGGTTCGGCAACCTCGATTATCCGGGGCTCCCGACGCGCCGAGAGCTGATGTCCATTCCGCAAAACGTGTGGCGAGAAAAAATAGAAGCGTTGTACAAAGACGATGTGTCCCCCGTTCCGGACATTGTGCGTGAAACTCCCGGCGACATTTTGTTTTACCCAATCTACGACATGCCGCCGCTCCCCCGTTGGCACGTCAACCGTATCGTACTGGTGGGAGACGCCGTGCATGCGACGTCCCCCAATGCCGGGCAAGGCGCGTCGCTCGCCTTGGAGGATGCGATGGTACTGGCCAAGTGTGTCCGGGACATCCCCGATCTCGACGAAGCGTTTCACCGCTACCGGGAACTGCGCAAAGAACGGGTGGAGCGGATTGTGCGGTATTCGCGGCAGCTCGGCAGCCGGAAGCATGCGACCCATCCTGTGCAAGTGTTTTTCCGCGATTTGCTGCTGCCGTTCTTTTTGCGGCAAGCGAGCAAGCAGTCGTTCGCGTGGCTGTACGATTACCACATCGATTGGAAGCAGACGGTGTCCAACTGACGCTACCGTTCGCTTCCCACCGCACACGATCTAGATCGGCGATTCCGTCGCGTATATGATAAAGACAGAGGAGGAATCGCACGTGGCTCAACGAAAACCGACGAATCTGCTGGCGCTCGCCGTACTATCCCTGCTGAACGAAAAGCCGATGCACCCGTACGAAATCGGGGCGACGATGCGTCAGCGCAAGCTATCCGATGTGATTAAACTGAATACCGGCTCCCTCTATGCGGTAGTGGAGTCCCTGTTGCGCGGCGGTTGGATTGAGCCGATTGCCACGGAGCGGGAAGGGCGCCATCCGGAACGGACGATATATGCGCCTACGGAAGCGGGAAAAGAGCTGTTCTTCACCTGGCTTCGCTCGCTGATCCGCACCCCGGCGAAAGAATACCCGCAGTTTGCTGCCGGACTAGCCTTTCTCGGACACCTCGCGCCGGATGAGGTGATACAGCTGCTGGAGGAACGCCGCAGACAGCTTGCCAATCAAATCAGCGAAACGCGCGCTGCCCAAAACGCCGCTGCGGAAGCTGGCGTGGACCGGCTGTTCCTGATCGAAACGGAATACACGCTGGCCATGCTGGAAGCCGAACACAACTGGGTAGCAGCGATTATCGAGGAAATCCGCGCCGGAACCCTGACCAAACATTGGAGGACGTGAGCAGGACCGCGTCGTTCGCCGTCCGCTCACGTCCTCTCCTGTTCTGGTGTTTCGCGAACCTCTGGTGCGCGTTTATCCTTTAACAAACCCCAGCTCGTTGCCATCCAAATCACGGATGGTAAACTTTTTGGACCCCCAAGGCGTGTCGAACAGTTCTTCCACTACGTCCACGTTATCCTTCAACCGCTCCCACAAGCCTTCCACATCCTCGACGTTAAAATTAAACCGCCCGTGGGAAGGTACGTTGGGATCTTCCATGATCGAAAAGATCGCACCTTCTCCTAATTCAAACTGCGCGTAATTCGGTTTCTCGGGAGGCCATGTGTCCGTAACCTTGAACCCCAGCACATCCTCATACCATTTGACTGCGCGCTGCAAATCGGAAACGTTGATTCTGACATGGGTTAACCGTGTTTTCATCCAACTTCCTCCCTCAATTAAAACAAATGGATTTATAAAAAATTTTTCTACAAAAACGATAATAATCCTCCCCCATCGTTTCAACTCAGGGCGTCACAACGGCTGCACGAAGCCATGAATCCACGAAGGTCGTGAAGGTCGGATCCACACGGTCAGACGAGCGGTAGACCAGCCACAAATCGTTTTCCACCGGCTCTGGAGATCTCCACAGTTCGTACAACTCCCCCTTTTTCAACTCGTCCGCTACGAGGTATTCCGGCAAGACACTGATCCCGTGCCCTTGGAGCACCAAGGATTTGATCACACGCAAATCGGGAACGATGAATCTTGGCTTTAGCGTACATCGCTCTCCAAACGCGGCAAACCAAAATCTGCGAATAATAGGGAGTTCCGGAGCGTAACTAATCCAGTCCAGCCGCTCCAACCGCTGCCGTATATCATCACGGTCATACCCGTCGCTCGGCACCGGCCGGTTCCCCACGAGTTTAAACGTCTCCGTCATCAATCTGGTAAAAGTCAGTCCGGAAGTGGCAACGTGCTGGGTGGCGATCAGCAGGTCGATATCATTGTTTTTTAGCGCTTGAATCAGCGGCTTTGTCTCCCCAAAGGTAAACGAGAGCGTATACGGACTTTCCGGCAATCTGGCGATCAAGTATTCATGGATCCATTCCGACGGCCCCCCGATCCGCAGCGTCGGGGGAGTGGAAGGATGACGGAAATCGCCGCTGATCTTTTCCAGGCGGTCGACGGCTTGCACGATTTGCCCGTAAAGCATGTGCCCTCGTTCCGTCGGCACCATCTGTCTGGGCGTCCTGCGGAAAAGCGGCTCGCCGATCTCCGCTTCCAGGGCGGCCAGGTGTTGGCTCAACGCAGGCTGGGTCATGAACCGGGCCTGCGCCGCTCTCGAGATGGAACCGTGGCGGTATATCGCGACAAACGATCTGTACCATTCAAAATTAGTCATAATTTTTTTTATACCCCATCCCCTTTTGTATTATTTGAATTATAGCAATGGAAAAAGTATACTGCAATTAGCACAACCGGTTGTGTCGTTGAAAGGAACATAGGAGGGTGAACGAATGGCGCAGAAACGTGTTTTGATGGTCGTCACAAGCCATGCCCAGATCACGGAAGGTCATCCTACGGGACTGTGGCTGTCCGAATTCGCGGAACCCTACGAAATTTTTAAGGAAAGAGGGTTTGCAATAACGGTCGCCAGTATCAAAGGCGGCTACGTCCCGATCGACCCGCGCAGTCTCAACGAGGAAAGTAAGGCAAAATGGCCGGACGCGATTCGCGAATTGGAGGCGACGCCCCCGCTCAGCGAGATTTCTGCGGAAGGATTCGATGCGTTGTTCCTGCCAGGCGGACATGGAACCATGTTTGATTTTCCCGATGATGCTGTGCTCCAGACCAGAGTCCGAGAGTTTGTCGAGTCCGATCGCGTCGTCGCGGCTGTATGTCATGGCCCGGCCGGGTTGGTTCATGTGAAACTCTCCTCCGGCGAATACCTGGTTAAGGGCAAAAAGGTGACGTCGTTCACCAACGAGGAAGAACGCGCTGTCCAGCTAGACCCTTATATGCCTTTTCTCTTGGAAGATCGCTTGCGAGAGAACGGCGCAATATTCGTAGCCGCTCCAATGTGGTCCAATCACGTAGAGGTGGACGGCAAGCTGGTCACCGGACAGAATCCCCAATTGGGAGAGGCAACGGCGAAAAAAGTGAGCGAACTGCTGGAAGCCGGCTCCTGAAGACCGCGCCGGCTTCTTGTCTTTTCACCTGAATAGGAGCCAGTTCCCTTTCGCTTTTGCACGATTTTCTTTATCATATATGGTAGAAAAGCATTGGTTCTCATGTAAATGTATCTGTCTTTGTGCAGAAAAAAAGTATGAGGGGATGAGTTTTCCATGAAAAGATTGGTCGCATGTACAAAAGAGCATTCCTTCTGGGTTTACCTTGGCGCAGCCGCTACCGCGTTGATCCTGTTCTTGAAATAATCCCATTCATCGCTTGGATGCAATTGTTGGAGGACAATACGAACGTTTCGTTCTCAAATCCGCGGTGCCCACAACATGATGAAAACGCCCACCAAGCAAACCAATGCCCCGATCCAGTCATAGAGATCGGGCGTTTTCTTGTCTACTAACCATCCCCAAAACCCCGCAAGAACAATAAACACTCCCCCGTAAGCGGCGTAGACGCGGCCAAAGTTGGGAAAGCTTTGCAGTGTGGGAATGATCCCGTACAGGACGAGGATCATCCCTCCCAGCGCGCCGACCCACAGCGGCTTGGCTTCCCGTAACCAGAGCCAGACAAGATACCCGCCTCCGATTTCCGCCAGACCCGCTGCTAGAAACAATGCGATTGCCTTTGCCATTTTGTCTCTCCCTTTTTCAGTTCCGTCCGAGATGCTTGCTCACCGTCTGACTTTAGACGCCATAATGAATCATGTGTTTGTTTTGTTCTTTTGCCTGCAGAATTTTTGCGGCAAGTTCGCGCAGCTCTGATGATTGGTGGTAATCCTTTGCAGCTGTGACGACATCATAAAATAACGGCAATGATTCAGGCGGAATAATCGTAACTCCCCAATAAGCCAAACCATGTGCAGGGCGGGTGAATGAATGGAAGTACGTCTTCATCTTTAATAGATGCGGATGCAAGTCATTGATCACATCATCGTCAACCGAAATGCACTGGTACTTGTGCGGCTCGTAATCGTTGTATTCTCTTGTTTTGTCCAATTCGTCCAGAATTCCAAATTCATGCGTACAAGGCATTGGCGATCCCCTCCCTTTGCTATTCATTTCCATTATGCCAAAAAATCGTCGGGAGTCTGGTCGACTTTGTATACAGCATCGATTGACTCCCAGTCCCGCGTCGGGCGGAGAGTTTTTGGCGCACAAAAAACCTAAGCCCGCAAACCGGACTCAGGTTGCGCATCGGTTCCGCATACCTTTTTCGTCCTCCGCTGGAATTTCGCACACTTCACTGCGATAATACGGGTAATCCATTTGTTTTTGAATTTTCGCAACAACCTCTTTACCAGCAAGCAGTTCACAGACGTATAAACCCAAGTCTACGGAGGTGGCGACGCCTCCGCCTGTGATGGTATTGCCATCTCGGACAATCCGCTTTGTTTCCACTTGCTCCGTGTATGCGGCAAGCAGCTCCAGCGCATTCGGATGCGTCGTCGCCTTTTTTCCCTTCAAGAAACCCGCGGCTCCCAAAAGCAAGGAACCGGTGCAGACGGCAACTTTATACGGCACATCTTTCGCTGTTTGTAACCAGGCGATAAACGCCGTGTCGTGGATCAGCGTTCGGGTGCCCATCCCGCCTGGCACATAGATAAGATCATAGCCCGCCAGATTGGGACGAACGCAAGGGATCTTGTACGTCACTCCCCGGTCATCGCTCACCTGCTCGTCGTACGCACAGATGTCCCAGCTGAGATTGTCGATAAACCCCATGCTTTTCAGCCGGGTCACTCCGTCGTAAAACCCGATGAAATCCAGCGAGGTCATCGTTTCAAACAGAATAATGGCCAGTTTCATGTTGAATATCACCTTTTTTCTTTTGTCAAAACGAAGCAAAGCCGAGCCAATCGTAGGCATGAGGCCTGACTTCTTGCTCGGCTGTGGGAGGTGTTGTGATTCGGTTACGGTATTTTTTTCCCTAAGATCAGCAAATCCCGTTTCACGCCGTCCAATGTAGCGACTTCCGGCAAATGCGCCCACTTCACAAACCCCAAACTGGTAAACAAACGCAAGCTCGGTTCATTGTGAGCAAAGATAAAACCAAGCAGCGTGTCAATTCCCAACTTCGGACATTCCGCGAAGACCCTCGTTAAAATCTGTTTTCCCAGTCCTTTCCCGCGGAAATCTTCATGAAGGTAAATGCTGACTTCAGCCGTTGCACGATAAGCCGGCCGGCCGTAGAACGATTGCAGACTGACCCAGCCGCAAATGCTGCCCTCGTGCTCGACAACCCACAATGGTCGTCTTTCGGGGTGATGTTCATAAAACCACGTTAATCGATCCTCGACAGATACCGGCTCCGTATCAGCCGTGACCATTCTGCTGGGGATGGTCGCATTGTAGATCTCCACAATCATGGGCAAATCGTCAATACTGGCATGCCTGAATGTAAGATTATCGATCAAGAAAATCACCTGCGCGTAGATTGTTTATATCATATATAGTACATGTCTTTGTTTCCTTCAACTTAAAAGAAAAAGAGGACTCGTCCAGTATTCCGCCCGACCCGAAAACCGCTCAACAAGCGATCCGTGACGCACCCCAACATGCCGCGGCTGGTATCGTCATTGTCCACTTCTGTCACTGATTCGCGGCAACCGGACATGAATCTACTTTTTCACCAGCGTATACGTGTTTTCTTCACCTTCTGCTACGGCGTTGAAATACGTCGTTCCGTTGAATTCGAAATGGATCGCGTAGGTGATTCCGCCTCCCCCGTCTCTCACGCCGCGTATCTGTATGAGGCCTTCTGCAGGTATAGTGAACCTTTGGGGATCGTGCTTGATCATAAACGCATCGGTCAAAGGGGTACCGTTATGGAGAATTTGCACGTAATCGCCGTCCTCGGCAGCATAGTCCCATACCCAGATCGCCGTTTCTCCCCCTTCCTGTTGAATTTCAAGTGTATAATTCTGTGGTTCAAAGTATTCATCATTGGTCAACAGAACGGCACCCAGAGGCAAGGAGGTGGATACCCTATTAGCCAAAGCCTTTATCGCCGCATCACCGGTAACCATCGTCGATCCGGAACTTGCGTTGAATATGCCAAATCCGATAATGGACACCACAAAAATTGCGATGCCCATGCCTCCGAACCAGATTAACGACCTGTCCGCCCGCTTCTTTTGCTTTCTTCGCTGCCATCCCTGCTTCGCTTCCGTGCTCCACACCCATTCGCTTCGTACCGTTTTCCAGCCTTCTGACCACTCTCTTGGGACGTCTGCATTTTTCTTTGAACTCGAATCCGATTGCGACGGGCCGAAAAACGAAGAGGCATCTTTTTGATTCCTTTCGCTTTTTGTTCGTTTCCAATCTTTATCGTTACTCATGACTTCCTCCCACAAATTTTACCGGACGTTTGTAAAAATAAAAGCACATCGCCAAACGACACACAATCATTTGCGCGATCATCAAGATGAAGAATTGTGTGTGTCTGACGCTGTTTTGCACCTCATAACCGTAATTTAGAATCAAAATCGCTACGGTGAAAATGAGGCCGTTGATATACATGATCGTTAAATAGGACTTACCTCCTTAAAAATGAATTTACGATTTCCCTACTTTCTACTTACTACTTATCACTTACTACTTACTATATGCGATTACAAAAAAATGCAACCCCATATTTATGATCCAGGAAGACAACCTCAACCAAAAATACTGAAGGATGATCAAATGCTTATGTAAATCGATTAGAATAATCCGGTTCAGTTATGTAAAAGTTTCAGCCATCGACGTACCATGGAATGACTTATTCCCAATTCTTTTGCCACCGCTTTGTATCCCATACCCTCTTTCAAATATAAATCCACAGCTTTCTTTTTAAACTTTGCATCATATGTTTTTCGTATTTTCCACATAGAAAAATCCCCTCCATAGTAGACAGATTAATGGGCTTTCTTTTTCTGTCTACTATAAGGGGATCATATCAAAAGGCCGTGCTTTTTGTTAAAAGCTTTTCTTCATAATTTAAGATGAAAACTCCTCATAGTTAAGATAAAACGACTTGGACTACTATACGTTGCGACACATATTAGCGTTTCAATTCCTCATAGTTAAGATAAAAACTCAGACAATTAATAAAGGGAATTAATCTCCCTTTATCAAGTTTCAATTCCTCATAGTTAAGATAAAAACGTTTGGGATATACAAGATGTTCGAGAATTCGATCGTTTCAATTCCTCATAGTTAAGATAAAAACTCAAGGAGGAATTAAAATGGTTTCACTGGATTTCATGTTTCAATTCCTCATAGTTAAGATAAAAACTCCAAGAATCCTTGCTGATATGAAAAAGCAAGAACAAGTTTCAATTCCTCATAGTTAAGATAAAAACGTGTATGAAGCTAGAGCGAAAAATATCATGCGGAAGCGTTTCAATTCCTCATAGTTAAGATAAAAACGCTCTTGTTCTTCTTCTGTCATTTCCCAATATGGCTTAGTTTCAATTCCTCATAGTTAAGATAAAAACTGAATTCGATCGGTGTATATTCGGTGATCATCATTGTTTCAATTCCTCATAGTTAAGATAAAAACCAAGAAGTCATGGATTTAGTTAATGAAATGATAACGGAAAGTTTCAATTCCTCATAGTTAAGATAAAAACTTCCGTCCAAATCGCACGTTCCCACTCAAACTGCTCGTTTCAATTCCTCATAGTTAAGATAAAAACTCACTTGCTAGTCGGTTCCCACACTGCGGGCATATGTTTCAATTCCTCATAGTTAAGATAAAAACAATTATTTCCTGTTTTGCTACAAGCAGGTATTCAAAGTTTCAATTCCTCATAGTTAAGATAAAAACCCCAAAAAAAGTTGTTAAATAAGCATTTCATTTTTAATGCTTGACTGGTTATTTTTATTTTAGCGAAAAGGGGAATTTTTATCAAATCTTTGATTTGCGTAGGCTCAATGAAGATTTGAAAGAGTCGTCGATCCCCGGGGATTTTTGCCCGATTGGGGGTCGACGACTCTTTTTTATTTCCGTTTAAAACAGATTTCAAAGTTTGACTGCCGACAATGAAATCCATGTTGTATCAACCATTTTACCTGACCCATCTGTTTTAATAAAGTAAACATCCGGCTCATTCCCTTCTCATCCAATTGAAGGAAGAGTGAGACCATATTTAACATTTCATTCAGGAAAATTGGTTTAGGTCTATTCGATCGGTTCCTATGACCTAAAATAAGAACATGATCTGAAAAATGATTGGTGATTTTTTCTGTTTGAGGTGTTTCTCTTTGTACTCCAGCGGGCTTAAATACCCAAGTGTTCCATGGATTCTAATATATTAAACCAATGAACATAATCATCTCATTTCAGTTTCAATTGGTCTAAATTTCCGAAATATCTACCCTTAACAAATTCTGTTTTGATAATTTTAAAGGTTGCTTCAGCTACTGCGTTGTCATAGGGACAACCCTTCATGCTTAATGACCGATTAATCTAAAAAGTATCTAGAGCTTCATCAATTGTCTTTTTCTTGAATTCATTGCCTCTGTCTATGTGGAATAATTGAATTTGCCGTAAATCTGCTTTCACTTTTGATCAAGATTCGATGCGTAAATATGAAGAATACACCTCATCAATTATGGAGTAATTTTTTTCAATTTTTGTGGGTGCTTTTTATTGAAAGTTAGATTTATTGTTTTCACCCACAAATATAAAACCCCTCCAACGCTTGAGCGTCAAGGGGTTTCGGGATTAATATTGAGTGATGTATTGTTCGCGCTCCCATGGGTGCACTTGTGTGCGGAACATATCCCATTCGATCTCTTTTGCTTCGACGAAATGTTCGAATAAATGGGATCCTAAAGCACTGACAATGACTTCGTTTTGTTTTAAGTTTTCAAGTGCCTCATATAATGTTGCTGGAAGGTCGACAATGCCGTTTTCGATGCGTTCTTCTTTTGTCATCACATAAATGTTGCGATCTACTGGTTTTGGCGGAGTTAATTTGTTTTTAATGCCATCGAGACCAGCTTTCAAGAGTACAGCCATGGCAAGGTATGGGTTTGCAGATGGGTCAACGCTGCGCACTTCAATACGAGTGCTCATGCCGCGAGATGCAGGAATCCGGATTAACGGGCTTCTGTTGCGGCCGGACCATGCAACATAGCAAGGAGCTTCGTAGCCAGGCACTAAACGTTTGTAAGAGTTGACAGTTGGGTTTGTCACAGCTGTAAAGCTTGTTGCATGTTTGATGACACCTGCAATGAATTGTAAAGCTGTTTCGCTTAATCCATCTTCTGTATTTGGATCGTAGAATGCATTTTCACCATTGCGGAATAAAGAAAGGTTGCAGTGCATACCTGAACCGTTGACGCCGAACAATGGTTTTGGCATGAATGTTGCGTGCAAGCCGTGTTTACGGGCAATGGTTTTCACAACAAGCTTAAATGTTTGAATGTCATCACAAGCTTTGATGGCATCTGCATATTTAAAGTCAATTTCATGCTGACCAGGTGCTACTTCGTGGTGGGAAGCTTCGATTTCAAATCCCATTTCCTCAAGTTCCAACACAATGTCGCGGCGGCAGTTCTCGCCTAAATCAGTCGGCGCAAGATCAAAATATCCGCCATTATCATTCAATTCTAATGTTGGTTCACCCTTTTCATCCAGTTTGAATAAGAAAAATTCCGGCTCAGCACCTAAATTAAATGCTGTAAATCCGAGCTCTTCCATTTCCTTCAGCACTCGTTTTAAGTTGTTGCGCGGATCTCCTTCAAAAGGCGTTCCATCAGGATTGTAAATATCGCAAATTAAGCGGGCAACTTTCCCTTTTTCCGCTGTCCATGGGAAAATGACAAACGTATCTAAATCAGGATACAGATACATATCAGATTCCTCAATGCGGACAAATCCTTCAATAGATGATCCGTCAAACATCATTTTGTTATCCAACGCTTTTTCTAATTGGGAAACAGGGATTTCAACGTTTTTAATCGTTCCCAAAATGTCAGTGAACTGCAGGCGGATAAATTTTACGTTTTCTTCTTGGACTAAACGAATAATATCTTCTTTTGTGTACTTTGGCATATTATTTCTCCTCTCATATATAAAAAATAAATTTATATAGCGATATTATCAATGAAAGAACCGTGAAAGGTCTCCTTGTCTTAATGTTGCACGGTTCATTCTTCCAGCATGGAGAAGTTCTTCCTTTAATAGTTTGCGAAGTTCGGCATCAGATAAATCTGATTTTTCTTTTGCCAATGAGGATCTTTCGAAAGTTTGTCTTTCTTGTTCGTTTTCTTTATACGCAAATATTTGCTTAATACCTGCCATATTGACACCCTGCTCAATCAACGATTTAATTTCAAGCAATCTATCGACATCATTGAAGGAAAATAACCGGCGATTGCCTTCCGTTCTCGCAGGGGAAATAAGACCATGTTCTTCATAATATCTTATTTGTCTGGCAGATAGTTCCGTCAGCTGTTTTACGATGCTGATTGGAAACAACGGCATGGAACGGCGGTCTTGATCATTCATGCTCTTTTAGCCCCTCCTTCCTTTTGCTTACCTACATTATAGATGAATGTAAGATATCATGTCAATATAATGTCATAAAATTTAACATGGTTTTTTATACAAGGAAAACTTTATCGTTTGACAGTCCATTTAACGAATCGAGAATTGGCAAATATGATCGGAACGTCCCTAGAAACCGTAAGCAGAACGCTGAACCAGATGAAATGTTTTTTTATAGTTCGACTAATCGTTTTTCTATTAATTCATTGACGGCATGGAAAATAGCGATTTTGACATGTTCAAACGTCAAGCCTCCCTGCACATATGCCACATATGGAGGACGAATCGGTCCATCCGCTGAAAGCTCGATGCTGGAGCCTTGGACAAAAGTCCCGGCCGCCATGATGACTTGATCGCTATAACCCGGCATTTCATTTGGAACCGGTGTTACATGCGAGTTTATGGGCGATGCAGATTGAATCGCTTGGCAAAACGCAATCATCATATCTGCATTATCAAACTGAACGGACTGAACTAGATCTGATCTTTTCTCATTCCAGCTAGGATTGACTCGCAACCCGATTTCTTCCAGCATTGCAGCGGTAAAAATCGCTCCTTTTAGCGCTTGTCCAACAACATGCGGAGCGAGAAAAATACCTTGAAACATCTCATGAAGACTGTAAAGCATTGCACCGGCTTCCCTTCCGATACCTGGCGAAGTGAGCCGGTACGCGCAAGCTTCCACGAGCTCTTCTTTTCCAACGATGTATCCTCCCGTTTTCACAAGCCCTCCTCCAGGATTTTTTATAAGAGAGCCTGCAATAAGATCAGCACCTGCATGTCCCGGCTCCTGATCTTCGGTAAACTCACCGTAGCAATTATCGACAAAAACAACAATTTTTTCATTGATTGATTTGATGAAAGAAACCATTTCCTTAATTTCCTGAATGGAAAATGACGGTCTGACATCATATCCTCTAGAACGTTGAATTCCGATCATTTTTGTTTTATCACTGATTGCCGCTTTTACTCGGTCAAAATCAACTCGTCCTTCAGGAGTCAGATCAATTGTTTGATAAGAAATGCCAAATTCTTTTAAAGAGCCTGTCCCCTTTCCGCGAATACCGACAATTTCTTCAAGCGTATCATACGGCTTTCCGGTAATATAGATAAGTTCATCGCCGGGCCTTAATACGCCGAAGAGAGCCGTTGAAATGGCGTGTGTACCAGAAATGATTTGCGGCCGGACAAGTCCTTTTTCACATCCAAAAATATCAGCATAAACATCTTCCAATGTATCCCTGCCGATATCATCATATCCGTATCCTGTTGAGGGAATAAAATGGGAATCGCTCACCCGATGCTTTTGAAAGCTTCTGAGCACGCGAAGCTGATTTACTTCCACTACTTTGTCAATTTCTTCGTGAAATGGTTTTATTTTTTTTTCTACTTTTTGAGCTATGTCCATAATTTTTTTTCCATGTGTAAAATATTGAAACATCTGTAAAACCCTTTCTACTTATTCTTCATAATTTGATCATATACTGGATGGTCGCGAAACACTAGACCAGAAACGATATAGTGCTGATTTTGTTCGTCAAATTGCAAGGTTGAAACGAGCGTATTTGCTTTTAACAACGATAGACGTTTCCCATCACCTGTTGGAACGGAGACAACGTAAGGATGCATTTTTTTCTTTAATTTTTCTTCAATAGCTGTTTTTAACCGTTCTATATCTTTGTCGCAAAAAGCAGAAATGACAATATAGTCTTCCTTTAAAGAAGGAAAGAAATGCTCTAATTGTTGATCTTTTTTATTGTACACTGTTAAAACAGGCAATCCGTCCGTTCCTAATTCTTTTAATAATTCATTCACAGTGTTTTCATGCTGAATATAGTCAGGATGAGAGCTGTCGACGATATGTAAAAGCAAATCTGCTTCCTTTATTTCTTCTAACGTAGAACGAAAAGCAGCGATAAGGCTTGTTGGCAGCTGCTGGATAAAGCCGACAGTATCAGTCATGAGCACCTTCATGCCGGATGGGAGAAACATTTTCCTTGTCATAGGATCCAATGTGGCAAACACCATATCCTCCTGAAATGAATCAGCAGCTGTCAGCTTATTGAACAGCGTTGACTTTCCTGCGTTGGTATAGCCAACAAGAGCGATTTGAGTTTGATGATTTCTCTTTCTTTGCGAACGATAACGCTCGCGATGGGAAACAATATGGGACAGCTGTTGTTTTATATCGTGAATGCGATTTCGGATGTGCCTTTGATCCGTTTCAAGCTTCGTTTCTCCCGGACCTCTTGTCCCGATTCCTCCTCCTTGCCGAGATAGATTCAATCCATGTCCCGAAAGTCTCGGAAGCAAATATTCAAGCTGTGCCAGCTCAACTTGAAGTTTCCCTTCTCTTGACTTCGCCCTTTTTGAAAAAATATCCAAAATTAGCTGAGTCCGATCGATCACTTTTACCTCTAACAGACGAGCTAAATTTCGCAGCTGGCTGGGCGACAGCTCATTATTGAAAATAACGGTATTTGCCTCTGTCGTTTCGATAAGCTGTTTAATCTCATCAACTTTTCCCTTTCCAATATATGTAGATGGTTCGGCCCTCAGTCGATTTTGTGTGCAAACAGCTGCGACTTGGCCGCCCGCAGCAGCCGTGAGCGATTTCAGCTCTTCCATTAAATAAAAAAACTGTTCTTCATCGGTTTCCATGAACTTGACGCCAACGAGAATCACCTGTTCTTTCTCTTCCACTCGTCTTCTTCCTCCAATTATGCTGCAAATTTATAAGCTATGCGTTATGAATTAAACCTTCGATAAACGGTTCAATGGTAAGGTTATCAAATTTAAATCATCTTTAGTGCACTTTAAGACAAAAGAAACGTATTAAATTCAAAAGTAAGATGATCAAACTCAATTCATCTTCAGCACATTTCAAAACAAAACGTACAGAGTTCAAATTCAAATCATCTTCAGCACACTTCAACACTAGAAACGTTTCTAAGTTCAAAATTAGGATACAAACTCCAATCATTCTTTAGCGCACTTCAAGACAATAACGTACTCTGTTCAAAGGTAGGATCATTTAGCACATTTCAACTTTAGAAACATTATTAAGTTCAAAGGTAGGATGATCAAACTCAATTCATCTTCAGCACATTTCAAAACAAAACGTACTGAGTTCAAATTCAAATCAGCTTCAGCACACTTCAACACTAGAAACGTTTCTAAGTTCAAAATTAGGATACAAACTCCAATCATCCTTAGCGCACTTCAAGACTAGAAACGTTGCTAAGTTCAATGTTAGGACTCAACTAAATCATCTTCAGTATGCTTTAAAAACAGAAACGTATTGAGTCAAAATAAAGATTATCAAACTTAAATCATCAACGCACTTCAACGCTAGAAAAATTTATTGAATCAACGTTAAGAGTATCAAATTCTAATCGTTTCAGCCAATTAAATGGCTGCCGTCATTCTTTTCTAAACTATGTGAGAAAAATAAACGAATTTGTGTAAATTATGTGCAGCAATGAAACAGGAGCTTTCTTCAAAACCCATTTAAATAAAGATTTATCAATCAATTCTTTTCAATAATCAAGTAAAGCAGCCTAGGGGCTGCTTATACGTTTAATATTAAATCTTCTTCTTTTACAAGAAGCAAATCTTCCTTGCCAAACTTATCAGAAAGCAGGAGCCTCATTGCCTGTGCCCGTATAGATTTTTCGATAATGTTGCGAACATATCTTCCATTTGAAAAGTTCGTTGGGTGAGTCGCATATTTCACTTTTAGCAAATGCTCTTTCAATTTGCATTCAGCTCCATGGCTAAATCGATACTCTTTGTCCTTCATCATTAATTTTGCTATTTCCATCAGCTCATCGACTGAATAGTCTGGGAAATCAACTACGATCGGAAAACGGGATTCGAGTCCGGGATTTAAAGATAAAAAACGATCCATTTCCCTTGGATATCCAGCTAAAATTAACACAAAATCATGCTGTCTGTCTTCCATATGTTTGACAAGGGTGTCAATTGCTTCTTTTCCGAAATCTTTTTCTCCTCCGCGGGCTAAACTGTATGCCTCATCAATAAAAAGAATTCCGCCAAGTGATTTTTTGATCAAATCGCGCGTTTTCTGCGCTGTATGGCCGATATATTCACCTACTAAATCAGCCCGCTCCGCTTCAATTAAGTGTCCTTTCGATAAAACATTCATTTGGAAAAAAAGCTTTCCGATCAATCGCGCGATCGTTGTTTTTCCCGTTCCGGGATTCCCTTTAAACAGCATATGAAGCGCTTGCCTTCCGGTTTTTAACCCCTGTTCTTCTCTTTTTTTATTCACAAAAATCCATGCATATATTTCCTTTAATAATCTTTTCACTTCTTCCATTCCAACTAATGCGCCCATCTCCTGTTCAATCTCTTTTAATACACTGTGTTCGACAGCCGCTTTGGAAATGGAAAGATCATATGTTGCGATTTTTTCCTTTTTACCTTCAAGTTCAGTTTTGCTTTGTCCTAAGACAATATTCATTTGGCCGTTATTTTTGAAGGTGACCGCTCGCTCCACAGGCTTCACCTCATTTTTATATTTATCTTCTAAATTACATCTACTTTGTTTAAAGGAACATGTCATGGAAAAAGGTTGTTATTATTAATATTTATGCTGAAAGCCAAGTAGTACAAACCTTCTTTTCATCTATGTCTTCATAAAAACTAAGCAGTATTTTTCTGAAGCCTGGGTGGCTTGCGGCCTGGACAAGTACAGATTCTAGGACAGGTCAGTTAAATATTAGCGAAGGGCAAAAATAACGACCATTCAAATTATCTGCGTTTAGACGATAATTAGGAAAACATGGATTGAAGATAGAAAAATACCTGACATATCGGAACCGCTGCCACGAAACCTTTCCTTCTCATGAAAAAACCGGAGATCATCTCCGGTTTTTTCGTCATGCTTCAATGTCAATTTGTACATTTCTTTGCGGTGCAAATGTTGAGATCGCATGCTTGTAAATGAGCTGCTGTTTTCCCTCTGATTCGATAAGGACCGTAAAATTATCAAATGCTTTTACTTGTCCTCTAATTTGGAAACCGTTTAATAAAAACACGGTCACGTAAGTGCCATCTTTTCGTAACTGATTTAACACTTGATCTTGAATGTTTATCGGTTGCTTCATCATTCGTCCTCCTCATATCCTCTATATTTATTATTTCTTCTCAGAAAGAAGCTTTCCTGCTATATAATGAAAAATTTCACTAACTTTTTCTTCCATCGCGACAGGCGGAGTCATATCAAACCATTTGACATTCATTTTGTTTCGAAACCATGTTAGTTGCCTTTTCGCATATCTTCTTGTGTTTTTTTTCAACGTTTCAATTGCTTCTGCAAGAGAAGCCTTGTCATCAAAAAAATCGTATAATTCTTTATATCCAATCGCCTGCGCAGATTGTACACCGCGAACTCCAGAATCATACAGCGATTTTGCTTCTTCAATCAAACCTTCCTCAATCATTTCGTCAACTCTTTTATCAATGCGTTGATACAATACATCGCGGTCCATCGTAAGGCCGATAATGGCAGTATGATAGCGCTCATTTGCTTCATGCGTCTTTATATGCTCGCTCATTTTTTTTCCTGTTTTATAGTAAATTTCTAAAGCACGGATGACTCTCCTAGCATTGTTTGGATGAATTCGTTCTGCACTGTCAGGGTCGATTTCCTGTAAACGTTCGTGTAATGCTAAATTCCCATGCTCATGCAAAAAATTTTCCAGTTCTTTTCTTATTTCAGGGTCAGATTGAATATCGGAAAATTGGTAATCATCATATAGAACCGCTTGAATGTACAAGCCTGTTCCCCCAACAATCATCGGCATTTTTCCGCGCTTTGTTATCGAGGCAATTGCTTTTCTCGCAAGCTCTTGAAACTCGGCAACGGAGAATTCTTCCGAAGGATTCTTTAAGTCAATTAAATGATGGGGGATTCCTTCCATTTCATGCTCTTTTATCTTTGCTGTTCCGATATCCATTCCTTTATAAATCTGCATGGAATCGCCGCTGATAATTTCGCCGTTTAATTTTTTGGCTAATTCAATGCTTAGTTTCGTCTTTCCGACAGCAGTTGGGCCAATTAAAACAACAAGTCTATCCTTTTCTTCCATATTGACCACACTTTCAAAAAATACTCACTGTTTCATCGTATCATGATTTTTAAGAAAACACCAATGTATTATACCCTTTTTCATCATAGAGTATACTCTTTTCAATTGATTTCATATTCTCTTTATACTGCTCTAATCCGAAAAAAACAACTTTTGTCCAATCATTGCCCTCATCTCCATTTACCTCATAACTTGACAACGATCTTTTACATGCAGCAGAAAACTATTACATAACCCTCTTAAACATTTTTTCCAGCTCATAGGTGGAAAAATGAATGATGATCGGCCGGCCATGAGGGCAAGTAAATGGATCTGACGCTTTTCTTAGCGATTCTAGCAACGCGAATATTTCTTCATTGTTTAAATATTTATTCGCTTTAATTGATCCTTTGCAGCTCATCATGATGGCTGCATCTTCTCTAAGCTTGTGGATATCCGTCTTTTTTTCATCAAGCACCTGCTGGATCAGCTCTTCAATAATTTCTTTTTCTTCACCTTGCGGAAACCATGTTGGATGAGATCGAATGATATAGGTGTTCGGTCCAAAATTCTCCAAAAACACTCCGACCTCAGCCAGCTCTTCTTTATGCTCTTCGATCACCATGACTTCATCAGAGGAAAAGCTCAGTGTTAGGGGAACAAGCATTTCCTGCACTTCGCTCGCCACTTCCCCAACTTTTTCGCGAAAATATTCATATTTGATTCTTTCTTGGGCAGCATGCTGATCGATTATATATAATCCTTTTTCATTTTGCGCCAAAATGTAAGTGCCGTGCATCTGTCCAATTGGATACATTGGAGGAACTCGGCTTTCATCCAACCTATTATTGTCCGAAACCTTCTCTTCATGTTCTTCGTTGTTATTTGGCAAATACTCTTGTACTTCAGTTTCTCCATCGACAACTGGAGGTTCAGCTATTTTTTCAGAGGAAAAGGATTGTTGCTGCTCTTCATCCGCTCCTCTATGATCAATCGAATACAAATCATCTTCGTTCCATTGATTGTCAGCCGTTTTTGGTTGAAACGTCCATTCTGGATCCTGTTTTTCCTCATTGATCAGATGTTCAAATTGGATCTCCTGCTGCACATTTACCGGGTGCTCTTTTTTCTTTTTGACAGTATCAGAGGTTGGGATAAGCTCTTTTTTCTTAAATGCATCCTGGATGCCTTTTGCGATGACTTCAAATAATTCCGCTTCTTTGCTGATTCTGACCTCCAGTTTGGCAGGATGAACATTTACGTCCACTAAGATCGGATCCATTTCAATATGAAGATAGACGACCGGAAAACGCCCTATAGGCAGGAGCGTATGGTACCCTTCTTCCACCGCCTTCGTAATGGAATGATTTTTAATAAATCTTCCGTTGATCATCGTAGAAATATAGTTTTTGGATGCTCTTGTCACTTCCGGCAACGATAAATAGCCGCGTATGTCAAAATCAAGCGAACGGAAATGGACTGGAAACATTTTTTTCGCAATGGGAACCCCGTAAATCGCTGCAAGAACTTGCCTTACATCTCCTTTGCCGTTCGTATATAGAAGCCGCCGGCCGTTATGCGTAAATTTAAACGATATGTTTGGATAGCTCAGCGCAAGACGATTGACTATGTCGGTTATTCTCCCAAGCTCCGTATTCAAGCTTTTCATATACTTCAATCGCGCCGGCGTATTGAAAAACAGGTTCGTGACCGTAATGTCCGTTCCTTTTCGACTTGATGCTGTCTCTTTTGCTGTTACCTTCCCGCCGATTAAAGTAATTTTCGTCCCGGGTTTATCCCCAGTGCTAGTTTTCATTTCCAGATGAGAAACGGCGGCAATCGAAGGCAGCGCTTCGCCCCGGAAACCGAGAGTTCGGATGCGGAATAAATCCGCTTCATCTTTAATTTTGCTTGTTGCATGCCGCTTAAACGCCTTTTCGCAATCATCTGGCTCCATTCCGTCCCCATTGTCCACGACGCGAATTTTGCTCAAACCGCCTTCTTCCGCCTCAATTTCTATCACTGTGCTGTTTGCATCAATCGCATTTTCGACTAGTTCTTTCACAACAGAAGCCGGCCGCTCCACGACTTCCCCAGCGGCAATTTTGTTGGATAAACTAGCATCCATAAGGATGATTTTTCCCATCATCATCACCTATTTCAATTTCTTTTGGATGTCATACAGTGTGTTTAATGCTTCAAGAGGCGTCATATCCAATAGATCTAAGGAAGAAATGATGGAGAGCACCTCTTTTTCCTTTGATGAAAGCTTTTTCCCTGCCGGCTCTTTTTTCTTCTCTGCTATTTCATCGCCGAATAAAGAAAGCTGGCTTGGCTCCGCAGAATACTCGATGCTCCGTTCCACCGAATGCTCGATGACGGATGGTGTATGTTTCTCTTTCTGATTGTCTCCTTCCAGTTTGCTCAATATTTCTTTTGCCCTTTGGATAAGAATTTCAGGAAGCTCCGCAAGCTCAGCAACATGAATTCCGTAGCTTTGATCAGCCGCCCCTTCATCCACTTTATGGAGAAAAACAACCTTTCCGTTTTCCTCTATTGCCTTAACATGGACGTTCTGCACATTTTGCAATTCATCTCCGAGCACGGTTAATTCGTGATAATGGGTCGAGAACAATGTTTTGGCTCCGATGTGGTCGTGAATGTATTCGATTATCGCTTGAGCAAGCGCCATGCCGTCATATGTCGATGTCCCGCGCCCGATTTCATCAAATAAAATCAAGCTTTGATTCGTGGCATGTACAATCGCATTTTTGGCTTCCAGCATTTCCACCATAAACGTACTTTGCCCTGATACTAAATCGTCCGCCGCTCCAATTCTAGTAAAAATTTGGTCAAAGATCGGCAGAACCGCTTCGCTGGCAGGGACAAAGCAGCCGATTTGCGCCAAAACAGCCGTTAAAGCAATTTGCCGCATGTACGTACTTTTTCCTGACATGTTTGGACCGGTAATTAAAAGAATGTTCCTTCCTTCTTTCATCCAGCAATCATTCGGAACATAGTTTTCGGATTCCATCACTTTTTCTACGACTGGATGACGACCATCTTTAATGTAAAGCTCGGAGTCGGAAAAGGACGGTTTCGTATAATGTCGTTCTTCGCTGATTACAGCAAAGCATTGCAGGCAGTCAAGCTCGGCAATCTTTTTAGCCAAGAGCTGCAATCTAGGAATATATTGCTTTACTTCGTCGCGAATTTGCACGAACAATTCATACTCAAGATCAACGATTTTTTCTTCCGCTTCTAAAATCAATGCTTCTTTCTCTTTCAGCTCTGGTGTCACATAACGTTCGGCATTGGCCAGCGTCTGTTTCCGTTCATATCTTCCTTCATCCAAAAGATGAAGATTCGCTTTCGTTACTTCAATATAATATCCAAACACTTTGTTGTAGCCGATTTTAAGCGATTTAATTCCTGTCAGCTCTCTTTCTCTCTTTTCCAGCTCTGCTATCCACGTTTTTCCGTTTCTCGCTGCATCTCTGTAGCGATCCAATTCTTCGTTAAATCCGTCCTTAATGATGTTCCCTTCTTTGACTGAAATTGGCGGGTTTTCGATGATTGCTTTTTGAAGCAACTCCTTCAAGCTTTCACAAGGATCAATTTCTTTTTTTATTTGCTCCGAATCAGCAATTCCTAACGAAGCAACGATTGTGCGGATCTCAGGAATTTTTTCAAGCGACTTTTTCAATTGAATCAGATCTCTTGCGTTTGCATTTCCGAACGCAATTTTTCCCGACAGTCTTTCTAAGTCATATACTTCCTTCAGCAATTCCCTTAGTTCTTCTCTTTCGATATAGCGGTCGATCAACATTCCAACGATATTTTGCCGCTTTTCAATTTCTTTTTTGTCAATAAGAGGACGGTCAATCCATTGCTTCAGCAGACGCGCGCCCATAGCTGTTTTCGTCTCATCTAGCAGCCAAAGAAGGGAGCCTTTTTTTCCTTTCGACCGAATCGTCTCGGTCAGCTCCAAATTTCTTTTCGAGTACATATCAATTTTCAAATATTGATTTAATTGATAAAACTCCACCTTTTGCAAATGCTCTAGCGTCCGTTTTTGCGTCCGTTCTAAATAGTTGTATAGCCTTGCAAACGTTATTTTCAGCCGCTGATCTTGCAAATGTCCTGCAATGCTGTCTAATTTTTCAAGATAAGCTGCGTCTTTTTCAATCGAAAATGTCACAGGCTGTCTTTCTAATATCATTTTTTTCAGTTTCTCAGGAAAATCATCTGCCACTACAATCTCTTTCACTTGGCGGGAATAAAGCTCGCCCAAGCAGTCCTCCATTGTGGAGAGAAGGGTGACATATGATTCCCCTGTCGTAATATCTGTCAAAGCTAGGCCGAAAAGCGCTTCAAAGACCGTAACGGAAGCAATATATTGGTTGTCTTTCTCGCCTAGCCCTTTTCCTTCCATTAATGTCCCTGGTGTAATGAGCTGAACGACTTCCCGCTTCACAACACCTTTTGCTTGTTTCGGATCTTCTGTTTGTTCACAAATCGCCACCTTATAGCCCTTTTCAATGAGCTGTTCGATGTAGCTTGAGGCTGAGTGATACGGCACCCCGCACATCGGGATTCTTTCCTCGCCCCCGCCATCACGGCTTGTTAACGTAATTTCCAATTCTTGAGAAGCCTTGATGGCATCCTCAAAAAACATTTCATAAAAATCGCCTAAACGAAAAAATAAAAAGGCATCCTGATAGTCTGCCTTGATGTTTAAATATTGCTGTATCATTGGCGTGTATTGTGCCATGTTCATCCCCCGACTGTATGTAAAAGTTAACATCTTTTATTATAGCACAAACTCTTTATTCCGAAAAAAACTTATTCGCTCAAATAACCTATGACAAAACAATAAAACTAATAAGCACGTACATGATTATTCGCAATTTTGTTTATTGCGTCAACCTTTGACATAAAAAATAAAGAAGCATGTTCATGATTAATGGCGGATTTGTTTATTCCTTTAAACTTTTGACATAAAAAATTAAGAAGCAGGTGCGTGATTATCGCAAATTAGTTTTTTCCGTTAAACCTTTGACATAAAAAACTAGGAAGCAAGGGCACGATTATTCGCAGATTATTTATTCCGTCAAACATTTGACTAAAAAACAAGGAAACCAGCGCGTGATTATCGCAAATTAGTTTTTTCCGTCAAATCTTTGACATAAAAAACAGGAAGCTAGTACACGATTATTCACAGATTTGTTTATGCCGCCAAACCTTTGACATAAAAAAACTAGGAAGCAGCCCTCCTAGTTTTTTATTATTCTTCTGGCTCACCTTCTAAAAGCTCTGGCGTCAAATCTTCTATTTCATCCTCTAAATCCTCTTCCCAATCATCCCATTCCTCATCGGATTCAGACAAGTTGCTAGGATGGACGGAGACGACCACTTTCGTTTCTCCGATGACCTCTGCTAAAAATTCTCTTTCTACTTGAACCACAATGTTTTCGCCGTTTGGAGAAATGGTGACTTCCAGACAATTCGGCTGCTGCAAAACACGGGCAACCACTTCGTTCTCGTCATCTAAATAGTTGTCATCTTTATATCGTAATTTTAACACATCTGTATACTTGACACGCTCTGTAACTACTTCTGTTTTCGTATTTTCATCAAATGAATACCAAACGTTAATATCATATGTTCCCTCGATTTCAACTGTTTTCCCCCGTTTTTGCGCATCATATTTATGGTTAATAATCCAACCACCCAAAATACTTGCTGGTTTCTTCTCAGGACTAATCGTATGTGTTGCTTGAGTAAACTTTCGACCTTTTGCTACTACCGCTTTCGTTATGATTTCCCTATATTCTGCCATTTGCCAAACCCTCCTCAAAACGATCGTAAAAAGATTTTCGCTAGGACAAGCTCGATATTTTCATAAATCCTTCTAGTTCATTCTATGCATGAGCCAGAAAATATGTACCAAAAATTAAAAAAGACGCTGACGCGTCTTTAAACAAAATGAGGGAGGGTTGGCCGAAATCATAGAAATACCGATTGTTCATAAGCTCAAACGGTTTTTATTTTTTCAAAAATAGCCTGAAAACCTTAATACGATTAATGGCAAGATCCATGTTTATTCCGAATTTGGGCGCCTGTTTCACCCGTTAACAGATTACCTCCAGTTGAACGAATAATTTCATTTGTCACATGGTTTGAAATTGTATTCGCTACTAATTGAAGAAGATCGTTAACTTCAATTTGCGATTCTTTAAATTGCTGGACGATCGGAATTTGATCTAATTCTTCATACAGGCTGTCAATTTTCTCCTCCACTTGTTTGAGAGCTTCATGCTTTCCGAAATGCTGAAAATTGACGGCTTGTTTTTGCAGGCTTTTAATGCTGGCAATCATTTCCCGAACTTTTTGATTTTCGTTAATTTGTTCTTCCGCTTTTTTAAAGAAGTCAACTTGCTCTGTTTCGGCTATCATTTGCGCCAGTTCTTTTGCCTTTTCTAAAATATCGTCTTTCGTATACGCCATTACAATGTCACCCCAATTTGCTCTTCCACCATTTCTCCATCAAGAGTCCAGGTTTTGGCTTTTGTAATTTTTACTTTTACAAGCTGACCAATCGCCGATTTCGGACCTTTAAAGTTAACTAGTTTATTTTTTCTCGTATACCCTGCCAAAATGTCAGGATTGTTTTTGCTCTCGCCTTCAACTAATACCTCAACGACTTTGCCTTCATATTCTTTCATTTTTTGGGCGGAAATTTCGTTGACTAATGCATTTAATCGCTGCAGCCGTTCTTTTTTCACTTCCATCGGGACATTATCTTTCATTTTAGCAGCAGGCGTTCCTTCCCGAGGCGAATAAATGAACGTATAGGCACTGTCAAAGCCGACTTCGCGATAGAGGGAGAGTGTTTCTTCAAACTGCTCATCCGTCTCATTTGGAAAGCCGACAATGATATCAGTCGTTAACGAAACGTTTGGAATCGCCTTTTTAATTTTTTGCACTAATTCTAAATACTGTTCGCGCGTATATTTGCGTGCCATCAATTTCAATATTTCCGAGCTGCCTGACTGCACCGGAAGATGGATATGATCGACAAGGTTGCCGCCTTTGGCCAAAACTTCAATTAAACGGTCGTCAAAATCTTTCGGGTGACTTGTGGTAAAACGAATTCTGGCGATATCGATTTTTCGAAGCTCGTCCATTAAATCGCCTAGGCCGTATTTGATATCGTCAAAATCTTTCCCGTAGGCATTTACGTTTTGACCAAGTAACGTGATTTCTTTATACCCTTGCGCTGCAAGGTGGCGAACTTCTTGAATAATATCCTCCGGTCTGCGGCTCCGTTCTTTGCCTCGAGTGTACGGAACAATGCAATATGTGCAAAATTTGTCGCAGCCGTACATAATATTGACCCAAGCTTTAATATTTCCTTTCCGGACTTTCGGAAGGTTTTCAATCACATCGCCTTCTTTTGACCAAACCTCCACGACCATTTCCTTCGACATGTACGCTTCATTCAACAAATGCGGAAGGCGGTGAATGTTGTGTGTTCCAAAAATTAAATCAACATATTGGTACTGCTTTAAAATTTTGTTGACAACAGATTCTTCTTGGGACATGCAGCCGCAAACACCTAAGATAAGATCCGGCTTTTCCATTTTGAGCGGCTTCAAATGCCCAATTTCCCCAAATACTTTGTTTTCAGCGTTTTCCCTGATCGCACATGTGTTTAACAAAATAACATCAGCATCTTCTGTGCTGTCAGTCGGCTTATATCCGAGCTGCATAAAAATACCGGCCATCACTTCCGTATCATGTTCATTCATTTGACATCCGTATGTGCGAATATAAAACTTTCTGCCTTCTCCCATTCCTTTTAAATGTTCAGGAATGACAAAATCTTTATGGTATTTCACTTCTTCTTTTCCGCGCTTTTTCGCATCTTTTAAAGAAGGCGGAATGTAAACACGCTCGAAATACTTACTGTAATCCTTCTCGGATTTTTTGTCCGAAGGATTCACAAACGTGGTTGCTAATCGTTGTTTTTCATTCATGGCGCATTACTCCTTCATGTTTAAAAGTGTACACTGTTTTATAGTATATCGTGTTAAGTAGCAGAACACAATATTGCACCATTATTTTATAATAAAGACACTTTTTTTAAAAATTTTCGATACAAGATTTCTAGAAATAAGCTAAAAGTAGATTTCTTCCTTTAACAATTGAAATCAAAAAAAGAGAGAGGGGAACCCCTCTCCTACATAAACTCTGCTACTAATTCGTCAAATTTTTCTTTGCTAAGTTTCAGTTCAGCTTTTGCAAGCGGCACTTCGCCGAATCCTGGAACAAGCTCTTCATATGGTTTTTGTTCTTTATTTTGATAAATAAGACCTGTTACAAGACCGTTATATTCCATTAACGTTTGCATGGCAAGTTTTTTGTCAGAAGGATCATATCCTTCAATATCTTTCAGCTTTGTTAAATTCTCTTTAAACCAGTCGTATGTGTTCACTTTGTTATAAGTAACGCAAGGACTGAACACGTTGATAAAGGAAAAGCCTTTATGCTGAATTGCTTGTTCGATCAAGGAAGTTAAATCTTTTAAATCTGTCGAAAAGCTTTGCGCAACAAACGTAGCACCTGCTGTTAACGCCAATTCCATTACGGACAGCGGAGATTCAATTGAACCTTGCGGGGTGCTTTTTGTTTTAAAACCGACATCACTTCTTGGGGACGTTTGTCCTTTTGTTAACCCGTAAATTTGGTTGTCCATCACAATATACGTAATGTCGATATTTCTTCTCATCGAATGAATGGTATGCGCCGTACCAATAGCAAACCCATCGCCGTCACCGCCAGCTGCTATGACCGTTAAATCTTGGTTCGCCATTTTTACGCCTTGTGCGATCGGCAGCGCACGACCGTGAATTCCATGGAAGCCGTAAGAATATATATAACCTGAAATCCTTCCTGAGCATCCAATTCCGGAAATGACTGCAAGCTGATGCGGTTCCAAACCGACATTAGCCGCTGCCCTCTGTATAGCTGCTTGAACCGAGAAATCGCCGCAACCCGGACACCAATTCGGTTTGACATTGTTGCGAAAATCTTTAAAAGTGGCCATTTAGAACAACACTCCTTGTTTTGTGAACTCCTTGCTTTGCGTATAAATTTCATTCGGCAGGAACGGGTTTCCGTCATATTTTAATAGAGATTGAATTTTGTCAGCAAATCCGACATTCATTTTTATAAGATTTGCTAATTGTCCTGTTGCATTATGCTCCACAACGATGACTTGTTTAGCCTTTTCAATGAGCGGGCGAATTTCCTCTTTCGGGAATGGATGAATGAGACGGATGTGCGCATGGTTCACTTTCACTCCGTCTTCTTCTAGACGTTCCATCGCTTCCTCAATGGCCCCTCTTGTCGAAATGTAGCCAATGAACAAAATATCCGGCTCTTCATGCTTGTCATTTTTATGAACTTTATTGTTGAACTCTATTTGTTCTAATTTGCGAAGCCGTTTTTCCATTTGCGCCTTTCTGTTTGCGGCAGCTTCCGAAGGTTTTCCGGTTTCATCGTGCTCAACACCTGTCACATGGTGGATGCCGTTTTTCATTCCAGGAATCACTCGCGGCGATATACCGTCTTCTGTTATTTCATAGCGTTTGAAATACCCTTGATTGCCTGCTTCCGGAACTAATTCTTCATTTAATAGTTTTCCGCGCCGAATTTGGATAGATTCATAGGAAAGAGGTTCAACCGTTTGCTTACCAAGAGAAAGCTGCAAATCAGAAAGTACAATCACAGGGCATTGGTACTCTTCCGCTAAGTTAAACGCCTCAACGGTATCATAAAATGCTTCTTCCACCGTGCTCGGTGCAATAACAATTTTTGGTATCTCTCCATGTGTTCCGTAAATCATAGCCATTAAATCCGATTGCTCCTGCTTAGTTGGAAGTCCAGTGCTCGGACCACCGCGCTGTGTATCAACTATGACTAGCGGAGTTTCCGTCATGCCTGACAGACCGATCGATTCCATCATTAATGATAAACCTGGACCAGCAGAGGAAGTAAATGCCCTAGCGCCAGCATAGTTGGCTCCAATCGCCATTGTGGCTGCAGCGATTTCGTCTTCCGTCTGAATGACAGCTCCTCCTAAATCTGGAAGCTTTTTAATCAAATATTCCATAATTTCCGAAGCGGGAGTAATCGGATAGGCAGCCATAAAGCGTGCACCAGCGGCAATCGCACCTAGAGCGATGGCGTCGTTTCCAATCATGAACATCCGCTTTTGACCATCCGCTTTTTCCAAATAAAGATCTGAACGGTCAAACCCTAATTCTTCTTTTAAATATTGGGCGCCTTTTCTAATCGCCTCCATGTTGTTTAAGACGACTTGATCGCCTTTTCTTCCGTAAGTGTCTTGTACAACTTCCTGAAATAATGACGGGTCAAGATTCAAAATTGCGCTTGTTGCACCGATTGCAACCATGTTCTTCATTAAAGATGTTCCCAGCTCTGAAGCGATTTCCGTAAAAGGTACTGAATATAAGGAAACATTGCTTCCTTCAGGGATTTTCGGTCCAAACTTTGCATCGGCAAGAATAACTCCGCCGTCCCGCAATTCGTGAAAATTAAAATCGATCGTTTCTTGGTCAAAAGCAACAAGAATATCTAAATCATCGCTTATCGTTCGAACTTTCTTCGTGCTGACACGAATTTTATTGTTTGTATGTCCCCCTTTAATTCGTGAAGAAAAGTGGCGGTATCCATATAGGTAATAACCAAGCCGGTTGAGCGTAATTGCAAAGACTTCTCCTGTACTTTCGATTCCTTCTCCTTGCTGCCCACCGACTTTCCATGAGAGTTGGTTTACCATTTCTATGTTACACTCCTTTGGATCTAAAATATCTTTATCATTTCCGGTATTTTAGAGGCCCACTGCCCTGCCGAAAAGTCTATGATGATGAATTATGCTATTTTTAGCCATAATAACCTTGTTCTGGCAGCAAAACCACCATACCTTAAAATTTTTGGGATAATCCTAAACGATTTCAATTTTATCCCTAAATAATCAAAATTACAAGTTTAAATGCTTGTAATGACAAAAAATTTTAAATATTCACCATTCTTCATTTCTGTATAATGAAATTATAATAAAACCGATAAATATTATCAACATTTTAAGCAAAAAACAGTCTGCAACCGATAAGGAGTGCAGACTGTTTAGCTAATTTATTTAAAACATGTTATCTCGGCTCAACAATCAATTTAATGGCTGTTCGTTCTTCACCGTCTATTTGAATATCTGTAAATGCCGGAATACAAATTAAGTCAACACCACTCGGAGCTACAAATCCTCTTGCTATCGCTACCGCTTTTACAGCTTGATTCAATGCTCCAGCTCCAATCGCTTGAATTTCGGCGGCTCCACGCTCCCTTAGCACCCCTGCTAGCGCTCCGGCGACAGAATTCGGATTAGATTTTGCTGAAACTTTTAATATTTCCATTTCCTAGTTCCCCCTTCATTTTTTACAATGGTTCGTGAAAATTTATTGGAACAAATGCTGTTAGATGCATTGTTCAAAAGACCCATCACCTCTTGAACAATTGGTTCCATCCCATAGTTACTATATTCCCTAAAGTTTAGCAGTATTCCTGCTTATTTTTAATTTTTTTTATTTAATTTCAGTAGCGTTGCATAAAAAATAAAAACATTTTATGCAGAATTTTCTGAATAAAATATTTTATGATAAACGAAAAACAAGGCAGTAACCAACTAAAGGTGATCACTATCCATTTGGTAATAAATGTATTTGTTTTATTGTTACATGGCTACTGCGCTTCGCCGACTTTTTTCAACTCATTCCCGTTGAATTCGTTCCACCCACACGGTACTTGGTTTCCAAAGAAAAACGCGAAGCCAACGATAAATCTGAGTGAGAGAATGTTTCGATTTCATTTCAAGTTGAATAAGAATGAGTAAACAGTAAGAAATCAGAGCTAAGTAAACCTGATTTTCTACAGCTTCTGGACTCGTTCCATAAAGATGTTTGAGTGTTAAACGTTGCTTAATCCACTTAAAAAATAGTTCAATGGCCCATCGAGAACGATAGATATCACCAAGTTCTTCTGGATTTAGGTCGAATCGGTTCGTAATGATTCGAATTCGATTCCCGTCCGAATCGAATGTTTCGATTAATCGAAAGACATTTCCCTTCGTTTTTGTGGTGTCCCAATGACCACCATCGAATCAGATAAAATAGAGGAATTGGATGGGACAGAGAATGATTCAAGAAATCGAACATAGGCATTCTTTTTCAGACGGGAGGCGAAAAAGAGGCCTTTATCACAGTAATAATCGAACTTTTCGTAGTCTACATAACCACGATCAAACACGTACATGGCATCTGTTTCGTCGATCAGTTGTTCCATTTGTGTTCGATCATTGTTCCCTGCTGGGGTCATGACCATTTTTTCCGGATAAACCGTATCTTCATTGACAAACACCAGTCGTAAATGAACCTTAATTCCCGACTTCGTTTTGCGAAACGTAGCCCATTGATATTTTTTCAGATTCAGTGAAATGGTCGTAGAATCCACGATTTTTAAGCCACTCACCTGACTGGAGGAATTCGTGGACATCTGGCGGATTTGATTCACTAAATCCAGAAAAATTTCTGCGGGTCATTCGGGTTTTACTTGGCGATGTTTTCGAGAAAGTTGTGAAGCACTAATAGATGTCAATCCTAATTCTCGCTGAAAATCATCCAGTAACGCATCATCGGCGATGGCGCGCAGTCCTTCTCGTTGTTGAAGTTGAGCATGCAAAAACAAAAGTAAATACGCTTTTGTGGTTAATTTTTTCGTATATTTATCTTGTTTCATCTCTTCAATTCTTTGTGTAAATTTAACAGAATTGAGAGGAGTGACCCATTTACCAAATGAAGAAAATAGTGTATCCTTGTCCATAGGCTTCATCCTTTATATTGGATTTGGACAGGGACCACCTGTACCATCCATTATAAAGGATTTTTTTATGGACTTTTTTCAATTCGGAATTTTCGAATTAAATTAATGCAACGCTAGTGATTTAATTTATTCAAAATAAACGTGATCATCATTGATTAATATTCGTTTGATCGATTTCGCTTTGCCGGTTCCTTCCTCAATTTCCACTAATACGGCATTCAATTGTCCTCTGCCTTCATTGATTTCAAACCGAACAGGGAGATTCGTTAAAAATTTTTTTAATACTGCTTCCCTGTCAACTCCTAAAATACCGTCATATGGTCCTGTCATCCCGGCATCGGTAATAAATGCCGTTCCTTTATCTAAAATTCTTTCATCGGCAGTTTGAACGTGTGTATGAGTGCCAACCACTGCGGAAACTTTCCCATCCAAATACCAGCCCATCGCTTGTTTTTCGCTCGTTGCTTCCGCATGAAAATCAACAAAAATATATGGAGTTCTTTTCTTCGCTTCTTGAATCAATTCATCCGCTTTCCGAAAAGGGCAATCGATTGCCGGCAAAAATGTTCTTCCCTGGAGGTTTATGACTGCAAGCTCTTTTCCATCCGCTTCCACGTACACGATTCCTTTTCCTGGTGTGCCTTCAGGAAAGTTAGCCGGTCGAACCAACGCTTTTGCTTCATCGATAAATTCAAAAATTTCTTTTTTATCCCAAGTATGGTTGCCCATTGTCACTGCCTGAACTCCCAATGAAAGAAGCTTCTGGTAAATTTTCATAGTTATTCCTTTGCCATGTGCAGAATTTTCACCATTGACAATTGTTACTTCAGGATTATATTTTTTCTTCAGCTTCGGCAAATATTGTTCAACCATTTCTCTCCCTTTTGCTCCTACCACATCGCCTACAAATAAAACTTTCATGATGAATTCCTTTCTAAATGTTTATTATATAGTTTTGCATAAATTGAAAAAAAAATAAAGCGGCACATTTTCATGTACCACTTTATTTGGCATATTCAACCGCACGAGTTTCCCTAATGACGGTCACTTTAATATGTCCAGGGTAGTCAAGCTCTTCTTCGATCCGCTTGCGAATATCTCTTGCTAATCGATGAGCTTCTAAATCATCTATTGCATCCGGTTTTACCATGATGCGAACTTCGCGGCCTGCTTGAATGGCGTACGATTTTTCCACACCTTCAAACGACTCGGAAATTTCCTCCAATTTTTCAAGCCTGCGAATATAATTTTCAAGCGTTTCACTGCGAGCACCCGGCCGTGCTGCCGATAAAGCATCAGCCGCTGCAACTAAAACCGCAATTACCGATGTCGGTTCTTCATCCCCATGATGGGAAGCAATGCTGTTGATGACAACAGGGTGTTCTTTATACTTCGTTGCCAGCTCCACGCCGATTTCAACATGGCTTCCTTCTACTTCGTGGTCAATGGCTTTTCCGATGTCGTGCAGAAGCCCTGCACGTCTTGCAAGGATTTGATCCTCACCTAATTCGGCAGCCATCAATCCGGTTAAAAAGGCAACCTCTATTGAATGCTTCAGCACGTTCTGGCCATAGCTCGTTCGAAATTTCAATCTGCCTAAAATTTTGATCAAATCCGGATGAAGACCGTGAACGCCTACTTCAAATGTCGTTTGTTCTCCGATTTCCCTAATATGCTCGTCCACTTCCCGCCGCGATTTTTCCACCATTTCTTCAATTCGCGCTGGATGAATGCGCCCGTCTTGAACAAGCTTGTCAAGCGCAATTCTTGCTGTTTCACGGCGAATCGGATCAAATCCTGATAAAATAACCGCTTCCGGTGTATCGTCGATGATGAGGTCGATCCCTGTCAACGTTTCAAGAGTGCGGATATTTCTTCCTTCTCTGCCGATAATTCTGCCTTTCATTTCGTCATTTGGCAAATTCACAACAGAAACGGTCGTTTCAGCCACATGATCTGCTGCACAGCGCTGTATAGCAAGGGAAAGAATTGCCTTTGCTTTTTTGTCTGCTTCTTCTTTCGCCTTTGTTTCTGCTTCTTTCACCATTACAGCAATATCATGAGAAAGTTCCTTTTCCACTCGTTCAAGGATGATTTGTTTCGCCTCTTCACGCGATAAACCCGAAATGCGTTCAAGCTCTATTTGTCCTTCTTGCACCATCTTTTCCACTTTGCTTTCCATCTCTTCAATATGCTGTTGTCTTTCATTTAGAGAATCTTCTTTTTTATCTAGCATCGCCTCACGCTTATCTAATGATTCATCTTTTCGATCGAGATTCTCCTCTTTTTGCATTAAACGGTTTTCTTGTTTTTGAAGTTCATTTCTTCTTTCGCGAATTTCTTTTTCTACTTCCAAACGAAGCTTATGAATTTCATCCTTTGCTTCCAGAAGCGCTTCTTTTTTCGTTGCTTCAGCTTCACGCTTAGCATCTTCAAGAATTTGTTCCGCGGCGTTTTTTGCACCCGCTATTTTCGCTTCAGCAATGGATTTTCGAACAAAATAACCAACAACTGCACCGACGATTAGGCCAAGCAAAATGGAGATGATTTCAATGAGTTCCATTCTTTCACCTCCTCTTGCTATGAACTTGTCACAAAGAAAGTGTCGGCATTACACATTTACTCTCCCGATAACATTTTCCAAAAAAATATGTTAAATATATTGCAAAAATGAAAAAATATACATATCCATTTTAAATGTGGGAATAACCCTTGTCAAGTTTTCATCTTGTCGAACAAAGGATGGGGCTTTTTTTGACCAAAAAAATAAGACCGGCTACTTCGCCAGCCTTACGCTAAGATGTGCGTACATTATTCATCCAAAAGCTCGAACGTTTCCTGCCCCTCTTGCACAGGTTCATTCGTTTCAAGGCCATATGCCTTGCGAATTTCTTGCTGAATGGCATCGCGAATATCCGGATTTTCGCGCAAAAATTGCTTTGCATTTTCTCTTCCTTGTCCTAAACGCTCCTCTTGGTAAGAATACCACGAACCGCTTTTTTGTATAATATCCAATTCCGTTCCCAGGTCGATGATTTCTCCTTCTTTTGAAATCCCTTCCCCGTACATGATATCAACTTCTGCCGTTCTAAAAGGAGGCGCTACTTTGTTTTTGACAACTTTAATTTTCGTTTTGTTTCCTACCATATCATTTCCTTGTTTCAGCTGTTCAGCTCTGCGCACTTCAAGGCGGACAGATGAGTAAAATTTCAGCGCGCGTCCCCCTGGAGTTGTCTCGGGATTTCCGAACATGACGCCCACTTTTTCCCTTATTTGATTAATAAAAATCGCAATGGTTTTCGACTTGCTGATGGCTCCTGAAAGCTTCCGAAGCGCTTGCGACATAAGACGCGCCTGCAATCCGACATGCGCATCGCCCATTTCGCCTTCAATTTCCGCTTTTGGGACGAGTGCTGCGACCGAGTCAATGACAATGATGTCGACTGCACCGCTGCGAACGAGAGCTTCTGCAATCTCAAGAGCCTGCTCGCCGGTATCGGGCTGCGACAAAAGCAGTTCATCAATATTAACACCTAAATTTTGCGCATAGACAGGGTCGAGCGCATGTTCCGCATCGATGAACGCTGCTTGCCCGCCTAGAGCTTGAACTTCAGCAATGGCATGAAGGGCCACTGTCGTTTTACCGGAGCTTTCCGGTCCATATATTTCAATAATCCGACCTCGAGGATATCCGCCGACGCCAAGAGCTGCATCCAATGCCAGCGATCCGCTTGGAACTGTTGAAACTTTTCGCTCAGCTTGTTCTCCAAGCTTCATTATCGAACCTTTTCCGAATTGTTTTTCAATCTGTTTTAACGCCATTTCCAAGGCAGCTTGACGATCATGATTCAATACAATTTCCTCCTTAAAAAATTGATAGCTTCAAAATAAATATACCGTGTTTTTTCCTGTTTGCCAAGAAAAAAGGGAACATTTATTCGTTTTTTAATTTTCATTATATAAAAATTAAAAAACCGGATGAAGACGCTCATAACCGGTTTTCCATTTCCTTTATTACATTCATTACATAGTAGCAGCCATAATTTGCCGTTCTGTGCCTGATCCCTTCCCGAGTACCGGAAAGATGAAGCTCAAAGACTGCTGTCGGCCGATCGTCGAATTGAATGCCGATATAGACAGTTCCAACTTCTTTTCCTTCAGAAGGATCAGGTCCTGCCACTCCCGTAAAGCTGATGCCGATATTGCTGCCGGTCAATTTTTTTATATTTTCCGCCATTTCTTTCGCACATTCAGAGCTAACGGCTCCTTTTGTTTTCAACGTTTCTTCCGACACGCCAAGAACATGCTGCTTCACTTCGTTTGTATAGCAGACAATTCCTCCAAGCACAATATTCGAAGCGCCCGGAAAATGGGTCAGCTGTTCGGAAAAAAGACCGCCCGTCAAACTTTCTGCAGCCGAAATAGTATATTGCTTTTCTTTTAAAAGCTTCATAAGCTGCTCTTGGATCGAAGTTTCACCGTGTCCATAAAAATATCGGCCGACACGGCTTAAAATCTTTTTTTCTGTTTCGTCAATCAGCTTCAGCGCAGTCGACTCATCTTCATGTTTTGCTGTCAGGCGCAATGTTACTTCGCCGTCTTTTGCCAGCGGCGCGATGGTCGGATTTGTTTGCTGATCAATCAGATCCTCTATATCTGTTTCAAGCTGAGATTCACCGATGCCAAAGAAACGAAGCACACGCGAGATGATTTTTTCTTTTAACCCGTAATGATATTGCAAAAACGGCACACCGTAGTTGATAAACATCGGCTTCATTTCTTTCGGAACACCCGGCATGAGCAAATATATAATTCCGTTCGCCTCTAACGCCATTCCTGGCGCCATTCCGTAATGATTTGGTAAAACAGTAGAACCTTCCAAAACTAATGCTTGTTTCCGATTGTTTTCCGACATTGTCCGTTTCGTCCGTTTAAAAAAATCCTCAATGTTTTTCATCGCCGCCTCGTCGATCACGAGGCGTTTATTCAAAATACGTGCAATCGTTTCTTTCGTCAAATCATCTTTTGTCGGGCCGAGCCCGCCGGTAAAAATGATGCAATTCGACCGTTTTTTTGCCGTTTTGATCGCATGCTCTAGCCTCTCAGCATTGTCTCCAACGACCGTATGATAAAAAACATTAACACCTATTTCAGCAAGCTTTTTTGATATAAATTGGGCGTTTGTGTTGGCGATCTGTCCAAGCAACAGTTCTGAACCGACAGCAATAATTTCAGCATTCACATTCATACAATATCCTCCACATGGTTATTTCGAATTGACAAACGCGTGTTTGTTTTTCATGAAATAGTCCCATCCAGATAAAATGGTAAAAAAGAGCGCAACCCACAAAGCAATGTCTGCAAATGGAAACGAAATCCATTCAAAAGGTATATTATGTAAAAGCAAAGCGGAAATAGCCACGATCTGCGTCCATGTTTTTATTTTGCCGAGCATGTTAGCTGCTACGACTTCTCCTTCACCAGCCAGAACTAAACGCAATCCGGTTACGGCAAATTCACGGCTGATGATCAGAATGACAATCCAAGACGGAGCAGCACCTATTTCCACCAATATGATAAGAGCTGAAGAAACGAGCAATTTATCGGCAAGAGGATCTAAAAACTTTCCTAAATTTGTCACAAGTCCAAGCTTGCGTGCATAATATCCATCAATCCAATCGGTCGTCGAAGCTAAAATAAAAATGAGGGCACCAACGACATGATTGACAGGAATAACTACTTCACCGACCGACCAATTTCCCCAGTTAAAATCGCCCAGCATCACAATCATAAATATTGGAATTAGCATAATTCTTGATACAGTGATTCGATTAGGCAAATTCATTTTGTACCTCCACTAGCATAAAGTAAGAAAGAATAAGCCATCTCGTACGATGACTTATTCATTCTTGTTATTTAAAATGATAATATCCTGCCGAACCATTTTATTCGGATCCGTTTCATAAGAAACGGCTTCTCCATTCACTTGAATGGTCGTAAATCGAGCATCGCCTATAACGATTTTTGCTTCTTCTTCCGCTGTTACATCAACCGTTTTCTGCTCATTTTGTCGCATCATTCCTGCAAAAAACGATTTTCCTTTTCCGTTCTTCACTTCTATCCACGAATTCCCATTGGTTGAAATATCGATCACCAATTTGTCCGCATTGGACAATTCATATACGGTTTCTTTCCCTCTTACTTCTTTTACCGTCAATGTTTGCTTCGTTTCATTTTCGGCGTTCTCATCTTTTTTCTCCTCTTGTTCTGTTTCTTCAACCGAACGGTCTTTTTCATCGACAATATTATTTTGCTCTTTTTTCTCAGGCTCCACGCCAGAGGTTTCTATTTTGACGGATTTTGTATCGTCCTCCGTCTGAACGCCTTCATCTGTGCTTCCACGCTGGGAAAGCACCCAAACGATAATCGCCACCAAAATAATAACAGCGATGACGGCAAGCTTCGGTAACAGCTCTAAAAATTTGGAAGCCGGCTTTGGAAGCTCTTTATGCGTTTGAACGCGGGACAATTTCTCAGGTATCTCATCATATGTACTTGGTATTTCATTTTTATACTGTTCAAATAAAACATCCGGATCAAGGTCAACCGCTTCCGCGTATTGTTTAATAAACGCACGCACATAAAAATTCCCCGGCATGATCGAGTAGTTTCCTTCCTCAATGCCGATTAAATAGCGCTTTTGAATTTTAGTTATTTCCTGCAAGTCATCGAGTGAAATGTTTTTTTCCAGCCTAGCTTGTCTCAGATGGTTACCTAACTCGCTCAAAACGCACCCACCTTTCTAAAAATCAAATCCATTATAAATTGAGTGGCCAAACGGCTGATGATTATTTTCTACAACGTCATACGTAATTTCTTCATCAGGGTGATGTCTTAGTTCAATAATGTAGTCGAAATCATCCAAAGTATATTCGGAGCTCTGAACGAAAATATCTGGATGCTCCACGACTTTCGTTGCCGGAAGCTGCATCACTTCCCGAACTAATTGCAAATGCTGTTCAGAGCCTCTTTTCATCGTGACGATTCCATCTAAAATAAACACGTTATCTGTCCGGTATTCATCAGCAATCAGCCTTTCCCGGACAGTTTGCTTCAGCATGGTTGAAGAGAGAAAAAGCCATCTTTTATTCGCACAGACGCTCGCCGCTACGATCGATTCTGTTTTTCCGACACGCGGCATTCCGCGTATGCCGATTAATTTATGACCGTCTTGTTTAAAGAGCTCGGCCATAAAATCAACGAGAATACCAAGCTCATCGCGAACAAAACGGAACGTCTTTTTATCATCTGCATCCCGTTGAATATAAAAGCCATGACGGACAGCAAGACGATCTCTCAGCTTAGGCTGCCGCAATTTTGTCACTGTTATGTTGTCCATCGTATTCAGAATAGATTCAAGCCTTTTAATTTGTTCAATCGTTTCGCAGCGCAGAAGCATCCCGCGGCGCATATCATCAACGCCGTTAATCGTAACGATATTAATGTTCAGCATACCGAGCAAAGACGAAACATCTCCCAGCAGCCCCGGCCGGTTTTTTTGAATTTTATATTCTAAATACCATTCAGTTTTTTCCACCTTCAAAGACCCCCAAATAACACACCTATAAATTTATAATAAATCATTTTAGATAAAGAAGAAAGGATAATTGCAAGGAAAAAATAAAGGGCATCTTGGTCATTTCACCAAGTGCCCTAACTTGACAGTAATAAATGAAAAACATCCTAATGGACGCTGTCATTTTGAACAAGTTTCACCATCATGTTGGCGATTGCATGTTGCTCCTCTTTTGAAGCGACACTCCACAGATCGTGAAGAATTTTTTCTTCAGGGTTTTTCGGCTCCACTTGCTTTGCTAAATAATCACCGATTTCATACGCTAAATTGGAAATAACCTCTTGGGACAATCCGCCTCTTTCTGCTTGCTGAAGGCGATCCGCCAAAAAATCTTTCCATTGATTCCAATTTTCCAATACTGACATATGTTCCCCTCCTTTATCGTTTAATCAATTTTTATTTTCCCTTGATCATGCAGTTTTTATACGGAGAGGGAATCAGCAGTACCATCCTCCATTGACAGAAATGACCTGACCTGTAATGTAGGAAGCTTGCTCGCTAATAAGGAATAAAACAACATTCGCCACTTCTTCAGGCTTTCCATTTCTTTCAAGGGGGATGCTGTTTTTAATATCTTCCAATTCTTCAGGAGAGAATCGATCATTCATACTTGTATCGATCATGCCTGGCGCAACGGCGTTGACGCGAATATTGGAAGGCGCTAATTCCTTCGCTAGTGCTTTCACAAAGGAAATTTGCCCCCCTTTTGCCATGGAATACAAAGCTTCACAGCTCGCTCCTGTCTGCCCCCATATAGAGGAGATAAAAAGAATGCTTCCTTTTTGTTTTCTTATCATTCCACTGACTACTTTTTGAGTAATAAAAAAGGGTGACGTGAGATGAAGCTGTATAATTTTTTGATAATCTTCCATCAAAACGTCTTGAATCAGTCCGTAGTGGGAAATACCGTTAGCAAAAATAAGAGCATCTATAGAAGATGGAATGTTTTCAAGTAATTGTTCCGTCCCGCTTTCCGATGACAAATCCGCATAAACTGGAATAATCTGATCATATAACTTCATTGCTTCTTTTAACGGTTCAATGTTTCGAAAGTATTGAGCATAAATTTGATATCCTTCCTGAGCCAATTTTTCTACAACCGCTTTTCCGATTCCTCCGCTGGCTCCAGTTACTAACGCTGTTTTCAAGATTTCCCCTCCGCAATATTATGATTTCGGCAAAACTTGGAAAACTGTTAAATAATCTTCATCAATCGCTTCTTTTAAAACTGCTTCAATCGTGTCCATGTTTACATTTTCTAAAGCTTGCACAACATCGAACAGATTCATTTCGTTAAATTGATACCGGGTAAATTGATTGGCGATAAATTCAGGAGAATTAAAAGCCCTTAAAAAAGAGCCGATTTTTTTCTTTTTGGCGGCTTCCAGCTGCTCATCGGTAAATAACGATTGCTTGCTTTTCATAAGAGCTTCTTTTATATATTCACTCAGCTCATCCGGCCGGTCGGTATCGCCGCCGACCATAGCAAAACCGAAGCTGTACTCCTCTGTATAATCGAAGCTGAACGTATCATCAATGAGCCCTTTTTCATACAATTCCAAATAAAGCTTTGAGCTTTTGCCAAAAAGCATTTCTAAAATTAAATTCATGGAAAGCTCATGCGTAAGCAGCTCTTCCCCTTTTCGGAAAGGATGTTTTGCCTTTAAGCCGACTAAGCATTTCGACGACTTGACATTCATATAAATTTTTTCACTCGTTTTAAACACTTCATCTCTTTCCTGTACTTGTTCACGAACAATATTGGTTGGCTTTTTAAAATCTTTTTTTGCCTGATTCTCTTCCACTTGCTTGATAATTTTTTCCGGTTGAACAGGCCCGATCACAAACAGGAGCATGTTGCTGGGATGGTAAAACGTTTCGTAGCATTCATAAAGCTGCTCTTTTGTAATTTGATTTATCGAATCAATTGTGCCGGCAATGTCAATCCGTACTGGATGGCTTTCATACATGTTTTGGATGAGTCCAAAATAAAGCCGCCAATCAGGATTGTCTTGGTACATGTTGATTTCTTGACCTATAATGCCTTTTTCTTTTTCAACGGATTGGTCAGTAAAATAAGGACTTTGGACAAAATCTACTAACGTTTCTAAATTTTTTTCAACATTTGCCGTGCTGGAAAAAAGATATGCCGTTCTCGTGAAGGATGTAAATGCATTGGCCGATGCCCCTTGTTCACTAAACTGTTGAAATACGTCCCCATCCTTTTTTTCAAAAAGCTTATGTTCCAAAAAGTGAGCAATGCCGTCCGGGACGTGAACGATTTCCTCTTTTCCAATTGGAACGAATTTATTGTCAATAGAACCGTATTTAGTGGTGAATGTCGCATACGTTTTATGAATCCCTTGTTTTGGAAGGACATAAACATCTAATCCATTTTCCATTTTCTTATAATAATACGTTTCTTTCAGTTGATCGAATGTAATTTCTTTTATCATAAAGATCCGCCCCCTTTCAAAAAATAAACCGTATCCAGTTGAATTTTTTCAGCAAGCTGGACGATTTCGTCTTTTTGGACCTTTTCTACCCCTTCGATCCATTCTTCAATAGTTCGGTTTGTTTTCGCAACAACATTGTGGTACAGCACTTCCGTCATTCCGTAAGGGGTATCGATTGTTTCCAGCAACTGATTTTTGATCACCGCTTTCGTTTGTTCCAATTCTTTATCTGTAAAATCTCCTTTTTTCATCGCTTCCATTTGTTCATGAATAATCGTGAGAGCGCGTTCGTAGTTCTTCATTTCAATTCCTGACATCACCATTAACAAGCCTTTATGGCTTTCCACTCTCGAGGAAGCATAATAAGCAAGACTGTTCTTTTCGCGAACGTTTAGAAACAGCTTCGAATGCGGAAATCCCCCAAAAATGCCGTTAAACACTTGCAATGCGTAATAATCATGATCACTATATGTTGTGTGCGTGCGGTATCCGATGTTCAATTTCCCTTGGGTAATGTCTTGTTCTTCGATAACTTCGTTAACCTTCTCAATTTTTTTTTCAACACTTTCAGCCCTAGCTTGTTGATTGGATTTTGTTAAACGGAAATATTTCCTGACAATATCAGCCACTTGTTCGTTTTCAATATCCCCGATCACAAATAAATCGACTTCATCATGCTGCAGCATGTTTGTATAATAATCTGTCAGCTGTTGAGGAGAAATTTGATCGATATGCTCTTTCTCTCCGTTGACATGCAGACGGTACGGCTCAGTTTTGCACATTTCTTGGATTAAACGTAAATTCGCATAACGCATTTTATCGTCATAAACCGCTTGAATGCGCTGTTTTAATGTCCGCTTTTCTTGTTCGATAATGCTTTGATTGAACACCCCTTCTTGCAGAGGAGGCGAAAGAAGTACTTCGGACAACAATTCGATCCCTTTTTCCAATAAAGGTGTCTTATCTTTTAAAAATTTTTCATTCGGGATTTCCATCCGGAACGTAATGATATGGTTTTCTCCCTTTTTGGCTAAATCGACTTGCAGTGTTGCACCGTACAAATCATCCAAATATTTCCTTAATTCAGTTGTGGATGGGTAGGATGCTGTACCTCTTTGCAAAACATGGGGAAGCAAAGCTCGAATGGTTACATCCTTTTCCGATAGCGGCGCCTTTAACCTTAAAATAAGTGAATTTGTTTTAAAAGCATTTGATGAAACGGTATGCAGCTGAATCCCGTTTATTTCGCTTACTTGCTCTTGTAAAAAACCCATTCTATCCCTCCTAAGCCTGAAAGCTTTCTATATGATATTGTTTCCAATCATGAAAAAACACGTTATTAGTAATTATATCAATCATAGGATATTGAAGGAAATCATAACAAAATGAAATACTATTTAAAGTTTACATAATTAAATTACTGTTAATTATTCAACAAAAAGCAGGGATGCCTCTAGCCAGATCAGCTGACTTATGACATCCTTCTTATGTATAAAATATGGGTATACTATACGATAACATGCAGGAATTAAAAAGTCTTTAGCAGATTCTCGGAGAAAACACACTATTGATCGTTGCCCAATACTTTTTTGTGTGTTTCAGTTTATTGTTCAATTTTAAGTAAAAAAATACCATATACTGAAAAAGACAACAGATAATGAATTCTGTTGTCTTTCATCATTATTTTTCAGGCACAGCTTTTAAAACAACCTTTATGTTCTTTTCTGTTGCCTTTTGTCCGCTGCAGCAGAGCGAGCCAATGCTTGAAGATCGTCCTTGTCGGCAAGCTCTCTTGAAAATTCAATACTTTTGCCGTCTGACTTCAAATTTTTTGGCACTTGCGGCAGCTTAGCTTTGTTTTTATCACGCGCTTTTTGCTTATGTGCTCTTCCCATTTTGCGCACCTCCGCAAAGAGGGTGTAGACAGTTGCTTTCACAACATGTCCTATCCATTAGGGTGACAAGTTCGGAGCATTTTATAATTGGCATTTTTATGCTTTAATGGCTTTCATGTTTTTCTGAAAAGCCTCCCGCTCTGTCAGCCATTTTAAACGCTCTCGAATAAGTGACTTCTTGGGCGCTGCTCAAACTGCTTTTTGCTTTTTTACGTTTCGCATCTTTTGCCATCCATCGATCTCTCACTTTCTAGTAAATGTAGTTTTAGTATGCCCGTTATTAAAATTTTTTTTGCATGAAAAACACGAAAATTTTTATGACAAACGTTCCTCCAGCTCTTCTTTAGAAATCAACACTTGGCGCGGCTTGCTTCCCTCATAAGGTCCGACTACTCCTCTCTCTTCCATGGCGTCAATTAATCTCGCAGCTCTTGAGTAGCCGATTCTAAATCTTCTTTGCAGCATGGATACACTTGCACTTTGCATGTCCACAACTAGTTGAACCGCTTCATTATATAATTCATCATCAACATCTCCATGATCCTCGGAATCTTCGTTTGGAATCATTTCTTCTTGATATTGCGCCTTTTGTTGTGAAATGACGTAATTCACGACTTTTTCCACTTCTTCATCTGATAAAAACGCTCCTTGAACACGAATCGGCTTTGATGATCCGACTGGCAAAAACAGCATATCTCCTCTTCCGAGCAGTTTCTCAGCTCCCCCCATATCCAAAATAGTGCGTGAATCGGTTTGGGAGGACACACTAAAGGCAATTCTCGATGGAATATTGGCTTTTATGACTCCTGTAATTACATCAACAGACGGACGTTGAGTCGCAATAATTAAATGAATGCCAGCAGCACGGGCCATTTGCGACAAGCGTGTAATCGAATCTTCTACATCAGAAGAAGCCACCATCATTAAATCAGCAAGCTCATCCACGATGACGACAATAAAAGGAAGCTCAGGCTGCTTCTCTTTTGACAGCGAATTTTGCCTTCTGATCATTTCATTATATCCTTCAATATTGCGCGTTCCAGTATGTGAAAACAGCTCGTATCTTCTTTCCATTTCATTTACTACTTTTTGCAATGCGAGCGACGCTTTTTTCGGATTTGTCACAACAGGAGCCAATAGATGCGGAATCCCATTGTAAACACTTAATTCGACCATTTTTGGATCGATCATCATCATTTTCACTTCATGAGGCTTCGCCCTCATCAAAATGCTTGTAATAATCCCGTTAATGCAGACGCTTTTTCCGCTGCCTGTTGCACCTGCGACAAGCAGATGCGGCATTTTGTTCAGTTCAGCCAGCACCGCTTCTCCAGTTATATCACGTCCTAAGCCGATCAGCAGCTTGGAATCAGGGCGATCGTTCATTTTGGATTCCAGCACCTCGCGCAATGACACCATCGCAATTTCTGAATTCGGCACCTCAATTCCAATTGCAGACTTTCCCGGAATCGGCGCTTCAATCCGAATATCTTTTGCTGCTAAAGCCAGCGCCAGGTCATCGCTTAAACTGACAATTTTGCTTACCTTCACCCCGACATCCGGGTACACTTCATATTTTGTTACAGCAGGCCCTAAATGTACTTGGGTAACCTTTGCCTTCACTCCAAAGCTTTGGAAAGTGCGCTCTAGTTTTCTCGCATTATCGTAAATATTCCGCTTATCGGCATGCTGACCGCTGTATTTTGGAAGAGACAGCAAATCAATCGGAGGCAATTTATAATCTTTGTTTTCTATCTCCTGAAAGGCGATCGGCTCATCCTTTTCTTCAAACGTAATTTGTTCCTGCTTTAAATTATTTTCGGGCTCTTTTTTATCATTTGTCATGATTTCCGGATGGTCTGTAAAACTGGAAATAATCGGTTCAGATGTATTTTCTTCTAAATGTTCATCTTCTTGTTCTTGATCGTCTTCAGCCTGAACCTTATTGGAGCGATGCTTCTTTTGCTTTTTCTTTTGTTTTTTTACTAAGGAAAATAAGTTCTTCATATCATCCACAAAGGCAAAAAATTGTTTTTTGAAAATCCGGCCGATGGACTCAACAATTTTGGAGAGGCTGTTTCCGAGTGATTTTCCGGAAATTAAGATGCAACCAATTATGATCAAGACAATGGAAATAATTCGAGTGCCCCCTGAAGAAAATAAATAGTATGATGCAGCAAAAAAAACGGCGCCGATCATTCCTCCTCCAAGATCTTGAGCGCTTGCCTCCCCGTTTAATTCCTTTAAATACATCTCCCAAGTATTCAATATAACGCTTGGAGAAGCAAAAACTCCTCCCTTTGACAAATTTTCAAACAGCTTCATATGGCTGAGAATTAAAATTGAGCCAACTATAAGATAGATCCCGAGCCATCTTCTCGTTAAAAAATGAGGGAATGTCTTTTTCCAAAATATATATATGGAAAACCATAATAATCCTAGCAAAAAGATAATAAACCATTCTCCAGCGAAGAACCGAAAAAAGGCGACAAGCGCTTTGCCAGCAAATCCAAATTCGCTTAAAGCGATTATCGACAATGATAATAGCAGAAGCCCCGCTATTTCAAATTTTAGTTTATTTTGCCAATCCGTTTTTCTCTTTTTTCGTTTCCTTTTCACTTTTGCCACTTTAATCCCACCTATGTATTATGTAAAACAAGAACGCAGCCACTATTTGGCTGCGAACGACTGTTTGTGTCCATATTATATCATACAAACTTGAATTTAGGTATGCTAGCAACGATGTTGTCTTTAAAAGGAATGTTAGCTTCGAAAAAAAGGTACTTTTTGACCGGGGAAAACAGATTCCAATAAATAATGGTTTGGATTGGTTGAAAGCACTCTGACGATTTGGCATTGATTATCTCCCGTTTCTTCTATTAATAATGAAATGCCGTTCATCTCAATAATGTGCCTTTTTTGAAAAGCTTCTTGATCTGATGGAAAAATGAGCTCTTCAGGAACAGTCGTGTATAAAATCATTGAAGGATGTCCCCTCCTTTTCCATTCTTTCTTTCCAAAATAAGTTCGTTCAATTTTTTCATCGCGCTTCCTACACCGCCTATTTCATCGATCAAGCCGTACTTAACCGCATCTTGACCGATAACATTTGTTCCAATATCCCTTGTTAAATTTCCTTTTGAAAACATCAGCTCTTTAAATTTATCTTCTGTAATATTGGAATGCTTCGTTACAAAACTAATAACCCGCTCCTGCATTTTATCAAGATATTCAAACGTTTGCGGAACACCAATGACCAAACCGGTTAACCTTATCGGGTGAATCGTCATCGTAGCCGTTTCCGCAATAAATGAATAATCGCATGACACAGCGATGGGCACACCGATAGAATGTCCGCCGCCAAGAACGATGGATACAGTCGGTTTCGTAAGCGAAGCAAGCATTTCAGCGATCGCAAGTCCTGCTTCAACATCGCCGCCGACAGTATTTAAAATGACGAGCAGTCCTTCTATTTTCATATTTTGTTCAATCGCCACAATTTGCGGAATGATATGTTCATATTTCGTTGTTTTATTTTGAGCAGGGAGCTGTATATGTCCTTCAATTTGACCGATAATGGTCAAACAATGAATGTTTGTTTCCTGATCCATTTGCGGAATGTTTGTTTGTCCTAACTGCTGAATTTTGTCAACTACATTTTCGCTTGCCTTTTCCACTGGTTGAACAGTCGGTTGATCAGCATTTCCGTTCATCCCAATCATCCTTTCTTCTTACCGTTATGATGTTAGTATGAACGGAATCCATTTTTTCATGCGGCCAGGAAACCGTTTTAAAAATGTGAAAAAAGCAGGCTTCGTCGGCCTGCTTTTTGTCTAAACCTCCATAATAATTGGCAAAATCATCGGGCGGCGCTTCGTTTGCTCATATAAAAATTGATTCAAGACGTCGCGAATGTTTTGTTTCATTGTTGACCAATCCATTGAAACATCTTCCATACAAGACGACAGTGTGTCATGCACCATTTTCGTAGCTTTGGAAATTAAACTTTCAGACTCACGAACATACACAAACCCTCTTGATATAATTTCAGGACCAGCGACAATTTTTTTCATCTCTTTGTTTAACGTAACAACAACAATTAAAATGCCGTCCTGAGATAACAAACGCCGGTCTCTTAGCACGATATTTCCAACATCTCCTACACCAAGCCCGTCAATGAGTACATTTCCAGAAGGTACTTTTGTAACCGTTTTGGCAGATTTAGGGGTGAATTCAACCACATCTCCTTGATCGAGCAAAAAAATGTTTTCTTCGCGTATTCCGATCGATTGCGCAATTTTAGCATGCGCTATTTGCATTTTAAATTCACCATGAACGGGAATAAAGTATTTTGGTTTCATTAAATGTAGCATAAGCTTCAGCTCTTCTTGGCAGCCATGACCAGAAAAAAACGCTTTTTTATCAATCGAAACAACATTGGCTCCTGCTCGAAACAGCAAATCAATCGTTTTCGAATAAATAAGTTCTTGTCCGGGTGTTGGGGTCTGAGCAATTAAAACCGTATCATCGGAAGTTATATGATGTTGCTTGTGAATGCCTTTGGCCATTTTTGAAATTTCCGCAAGCGGATCGAATGAATCGCTTGCACATAGTAGAACAGAGTTTTGTTTTTCAAGCTTTTTTAAATGCGACACCGGAATAAACAAATCATCGTCAGCCTTTAAATACCGTAATTGTCTTGCAAGCTCAATAATTTTGGCAAACGATTTCCCTATAATTGCTATTTTTCTTCCAGTCTCAACTGCGGCATTGAAAATTTGCTGAATTCGGTAAATATTCGTCTCTGCTACAGATACAACAACTCTTCCAGGCGAATTATACATAACATCGTTGATCATTTCTCCGGCAAGAGCTTCGGAACCAGAAAAGCCGGGTCTTTCTGCATTGATACTGTCGGAAAGCAAACAAAGAACTCCGCTATTACCGATTTCCGCCATTTTACCAAAATCAAGAAAATGACTTCCGATCGAGGATTGCTCTAATTTAAAATCGCCTGTATGCACGATCGCTCCCATTGACGTATGGAAACAAACTCCCATAGAATCAGGAATATTTGAGAATGTGCGAAAAAAAGAAACCGTCACTTGAGGAAAATGTACAGGCTTTCGCATATTCACTTCGCGAAAATCAGCGGTAACAGAATATTGCTTCATTCTTTCTTTTGTCAAGGCAATTGTCCATTTCGTTCCGTAAACTGGCGCATTGATATGTTTTAAAATGTAGAAAATCGCACCGATCCGATCCAATCTGCCATTTGTTAAGAAGATGGCCCGAACCCTATCTTTACGTTCAAGCAAATATGTAATATCCGGTATCACCACATCAATTCCGAGCATCTCGTTTTCAGGATATTTCAAGCCGGCATCCACAATAAAAATATCCGAGTCGATTTCGACGATGTACAGGTTTTTTCCGACTTCCCCAACCCCTCCTAAAGCAATAAGTTGAATTTTTTCAGCTTTTTTCATAAGTGTTAGTGATCCTCCCTAAATATCCCCGTCCAAAGCACTTAGCAATATTATACCTGATGAAAGAAATGGAATACAAGTTAATTTATATCAGGCACACTTATCCGAAAAATTAAGCCGCTAGACACAGCTGTTTTGAATGGGGCAGAGTGGAATTTTTAAAATAAAAAAAGGCTAATCACGATGATCAGCCTAATTCATGGATCACAGCGGCTAATGATGTTCGCTCATCTGTTGTTAACGGAACTAACGGCAAGCGCACCGGACCAACATCCAGACCTTTTATTTGCAGCGCTGCTTTCACTGGAACAGGGTTTGGCGCCTTAAACAGTTCTTTCATTAATGGGAGAAGTCTTCGATGAAGGCTTCCGGCTTTTTTCACATCACCTGACAAAAAGGCTTGAATCATTTCTTGCATTTCATCTCCTACAACATGGGAGGCTACAGATATGACGCCATCACCGCCTATTGATAATGTCGGCAGCGTTAAGCTGTCGTCCCCAGTGTATAAAGCAAAATCATCTGGCGTTTTCTCGATAATTTTGGCCATATTATCAAGATCTCCGCTAGCTTCTTTAATCGCAACGATATTGTCAATTTCCGATAGACGAATAACCGTTTCAGGCGCGATCGAGGACGATGTTCTGCCAGGCACATTGTAAAGCATCACAGGAAGATGCGTGCTTTCTGCTATCGCTTTAAAGTGCTGATAAATCCCTTCCTGATTCGGTTTGTTGTAGTATGGAGTGACAAGCATAATCGCATCGACGCCGGTTTGTTCCGCCTTTTTTGTCAGTTCTATGGAAGCTCTTGTATTGTTTGTACCTGTCCCTGCAATCACTGGAACTCTTTTATTGACAACAGAAACGACATGTTTAAATAAAGCGAGCTTTTCTTCCGTTGTTAAAGTTGGAGATTCACCCGTTGTTCCAGCCACAACAATTGAATCTGTTCCATGATGGATTAAATATTCTACTAATTTTTCTGTTTTTTGGAAATCAATATTCCCGTTATTGTCAAACGGGGTAACCATTGCAGTTGAAATTCTTCCAAACATACCCACTTGTTCCTCACACCTTTATCGATTATTTTCCAAGATCAAACGCTTTATGAAGTGCATTAACTGCTTGAATCATTTCACTTTCCTTCACAAGCACCCAAATTGTTGTATGGCTGTCTGCCGATTGCAAAATTTGTATCCCTTCCTCCGATAAAGCAGCAACGATTTTGGAAGCGACTCCAGGGACTCCTTGAATGCCTGCTCCTACAATTGAGACTTTTGCACAATGCCGCGTGATCATCGGATCATATCCGATCTCTTTCAAAATTCCAACAGCAAGATCCGTTACATCCCCATGAACAGTATATATGACACTCTTAGGGGTAATATTAAAGAAGTCGACGCTAATTCCGCTTGTAGCCATCGCTTTAAAAATTTCTTGATGAAAACGGAAATTCCCTTCTTTTGCATCTACTTTAATTTGCGTGACATCGGAAACATGAGCTATTCCAGTAATTAAACGTTCTTTTATGTCCGCACCTAGTTTATCCTGATGGTGAGAAGTGATGATCGTTCCTTTCGATTTAGAATAAGTGGAACGAATGCGAATCGGGATTTTGGCTTGCATAGCGATTTCAACCGCACGCGGATGAATCACCTTTGCTCCTTGATAGGCCAAATTGCAAATTTCCGTATACGTCACAAATGAAAGGGGCTTTGCATCCTTAACAATACGAGGATCCGCTGTCATAACTCCTTCCACATCTGTAAAAATGTCTACATATTCTGCTTTTAAAGCTGCTCCAAGTGCTGTTGCTGAAGTGTCACTGCCGCCGCGCCCAATTGTCGTCACATCTCCATTTGCTTGTGCTCCTTGAAAGCCTGCGACAACAACGACATCATTTGTTTCTAGAAGCCCGAGCAGGCGATCACATTTCAATTCTAATATTTTAGCATTTGTATGTTCACTTGTCGTCAAAAAACCTGCCTGCGCTCCGCTTAAAGCTGCCGCTTTTATTCCTTTCCCTTTTAGCATGCTAGTAAATACGACAGAAGAGATGATTTCTCCGCAGGACAGCAACATATCCTGTTCACGTTTGGAAATGGTGTCGATCCCGCCTTCCACAAGGCTGATCAGCGTATCTGTTGCGTACGGATCTCCTTTTCTCCCCATCGCTGATACGACGACGACCACTTTTTTTTTCTCAGACAAGGCTTCCTTTATATGTTCGTACGCATGTCTTCTGCCTTGTTCATCACGGACAGACGTTCCTCCAAACTTTTGAACAACAATGCTCATGATGTTCACCTCTATAAAATAACTAAACAGAAGAGAGCTGATGGCTTCAACTCTCTTCTTTTCACCTTATACTAGTTTCAGTTTAATTAAACTTTCGGCAATTTGTACAGAGTTTAATGCTGCCCCTTTTAATAAATTGTCGGATACAACCCAAAGGTGGAAGCCGTTTGGCCGATCTAAGTCTTTGCGAATTCGGCCTACAAATGTATCGTATTTGCCTTCTGCAAAAGCAGGCATTGGATAAATTTGATTTGCCGGATCATCTTCAAGCGTAACGCCAGGCGCATCTCTTAATACATTGCGAATATCATTTACAGTAACATCGTCCCTGTCGATTTCAATGTAGACTGATTCTGAATGCCCGATGACGACCGGCAAGCGGACGCAGGTCGCTGCAACTTCCAGATCCTTCATATGCATAATTTTTTTTGTTTCATTGATCATTTTCATTTCTTCAAATGTAAATCCATTTTCCTGGAACTTATCAATTTGCGGAATTGCATTAAACGCAATTTGATAATGTTTTTCGTCACTTTTAACAGGTAAAATTTCAGGTACAAACGGCTTTCCTTCTAAAATCGCTTTAGACTGTTCTTTCAATTCCTGAATCGCTTGTGCCCCCGCACCTGATACTGCTTGATAAGTGGAAACAATGACTTTTTTCAGCCCGAACGCTTTACGGATCGGCTGCAATGCAACAACCATTTGGATCGTCGAACAATTCGGGTTGGCAATAATACCGTTATGCCATTTTATATCCTCTTCGTTCACTTCCGGTACTACGAGAGGAACGTTTTCATCCATTCTAAATGCGCTCGTATTGTCGATCACGACCGCGCCTCTTTTAGCTGCTTCCGGTGCAAGCTGCTTCGACACGCTTCCTCCAGCGCTGAAAAGAGCGATATCAACCCCTTCAAAGCTCTCCGGTTCCGCTTTTTGTACTGTGATTGGTTTTCCTTTAAATGTAGCTGTCTTTCCTGCAGATCGTTCGGATGATAAGAGCGTTAAAGTTTCCACAGGAAAATTTCTTTTTTCCAATGTTTCGATCATTCGTGTTCCTACTGCTCCAGTTGCTCCGACAACTGCTACATGAAAACCTTTTTGAGCCATTTTCTATCTATCTCCTTCCAAAATGCATCAGAGTCGAATAATCATGTATTCGTATTACGTTTAATTGTATCACAGTAGCCAAAAAAAGTGATGAGCGATTTTTCATGAAAGCGTTTTATTTGTTTGATTATTTTTTATGTTCAATAATAACCGGCTGAAGCTGTCTATGTTCAAGCGCATGTTCAACTGTTTCCACTAACCGATCCATATTCGCCACCATTGAATTCGGTTTTTGGTGGGGTGCATCTTGGCCGAACGGAACAAAGAAAATATTTTTTGCCGCCATTAGCTTCATTAAATTTACGCCATTTAACCCGAGAGCATCGTTTGTAGAAATGGCTAGTACAACGGGGCGATGGTTTCTCATAGTCGCTTTTGCAGCCATCAATACAGGAGAGTCCGTCAAGGCATTCGCCAGTTTGCTCATCGAATTGCCGGTCATCGGCGCAATGACCATGCAATCAAGAGGAATTTTCGGACCTAAAGGCTCGGCATCCACGATCGAATCAATTACTTGATTTCCAGTCGCTTCTTCAATTCTTTTGACCCATTCTTCTCCTTCCCCGAATCTAGTTGTTGTCGTCTTTACGGTCGAGGTGACAATTGGCAAAACGTTTGCTCCTTTTTCAACGAGCTTTTGAATTTGCGGAAATACCGCATCATAAGTACAATGAGAGCCTGTTAAACCAAATCCGATCCGTTTACCTTTCACTTCCATTATCCATACTCCTTTCAAGCTGATGCTGTTCAGTTAAAAGGATTGTCAACGCATTCGCCAAAATTTGGCCCGCTGTCCTCGGTGCGACAATTCCTGGAAGACCAGGTGCTAAAATGGCTTTCATACCTCTTTTTTCAGCATAGTGGAAATCGGTTCCTCCCGGCTTTGATGCTAAATCGATAATAAGAGCGTGGACAGGCATAGCTGCCAAAACATTAGAAGACAACACCAACGCTGGAACTGTATTTATGCAAATATCGATCGACGACAATTCGTCCTTCAGTTCACTCAAATGAAACGGCTTCATTCCCATTTCCGTGATCCTGGCCAAATCTTTCTGTTTGCGAGCGCCTACCTTCACATTAGCTCCTAATGCTGCAAAAGTGCGGGCAACACTCATTCCTGTCCGTCCAAATCCGATAACGGCAATGTTGGAACCATGAATGGTAAAATCAGTATGTTGAATAACGAGCATTATGGTCCCTTCTACTGTCGGAATGGAATTATATATCGCTACATCATCACGGTCCAGTATCGGTACAAGCTTTCGTTTTTCTTTTTCCATTAACTCTTCTAAATATTTTGTGCGTATCCCAGAATAAAAGATGCAATGCTCAGGAGTGGAGGCCACCATTTCTCTTGTCAGTACGATTTCTTCAGCGGAAAAAACTGCTTCGACCTGTCCTTCGCTTCCGGTTCCTGAAACAGGCAATATTACTGCGTCCATTCCTTCCAGACTAATATTATGGCTGTTTATTTTTACTGATCCTGTATACCCATGTTCAAGCTGATCAAATCCGATTAAAAATAGATTGGCATCGTGCTCTGATAGCCTTCGGATCACCTCTAGCTGCCGGGCGTCACCGCCAATTACAGCAACGTTTAAGCCAGTTAACATCCTTTTTTTCACCTTCTTTATGGCAATTCAGTTCAGTTTCGAAAACCATAATTAGCTCCCTGTTTTAAGCATATTATGTAGGCGGCAGCCGATAGGTGAATCGCATCGAAAAATTGCCAAAAAAATAAAGCCGGCTTCTTTAGCCGGCGGATCTTCATTAGTCATCAATTTTATTTAAGGAATTTTCCGGTACGTCAATAATGATCATATCTTGACCAATTTTTTTGATATGCTCCCACGGTACTCGAATATCATGTCCTTGTTTCCTTAAACCGAACCACTTTAAAGAAGGAATAATAAGCGCCGTGATTTGTCCAGTTTCCGCATTGATTTCAAAGTCTGTTTGACCGAGCACGCCTAGACGTTCCGCTCGTTTTACATCGACGATTTCTTTTCCGCTTAACTCGGATAAACGCATAGTATTGGCTCCCCTCTTTCATTATAAATATACGAACATATTCACAGGCAGAGATTGATTCGAAACTGATGAACATAGCTTTCCATACATGTATACGTTTTTGGCAAATAAAAAATGCCCGCCAATCCATCATAGCAGGCATTTTAATTCTGGAATTGCAGAAGAAAGATTCTCTTCTGGACTAATTAAAGATACAGCATATTCATCTGTAAAAATATGTTGAATAAGTTCATTGACGCTCATGATATCAACACGGTTAACCGTTTCGATAATTTCATCCAAAGATCGATGTTTGCCTAAGAGCAGCTCATTTTTGCCGTTTCTGCTCATTCTTGCATTTGTACTTTCAAGACTAAGCATTAAATTCCCTTTAATTTGTTCTTTTGAATGCATTAATTCTTTTTCAGTAATACCGCTTTTTTTCAATTTTTCAATTGTTTGAAAAATCGTTTCAAATAAAATATTCAGCTGGTTTCTTCCAGTCCCACCGTAAATTGTGAGCACTCCGCTGTCTTCATATGAAGTGTGGTAAGAGAAAATAGAATAAGCAAGCCCTTTTTCTTCCCTCACCTCTTGGAATAAGCGGCTTGACATGCTCCCGCCCAAAATATTGTTTAACACAATTAAGCTGTAAATGTCGTCATGACCGACTCTCAACCCTTTAAACCCAATGCAGAGATGCGCTTGCTCCGTCTCTTTTTTCTTGGCGATTTTTTGGTCCAAAAAAACCGGTTCCTTATATTTTTCTTTTTTATGAGACGACTTAAAATTGCCGAACCATTTCTCAACCTCTTGAATAAAGCTTTCTTGAACGTTTCCAGCTACTGAAATGACGATATTGTCAGGAGTATAGTATTTTTCCATATAGCTTTTCAACGCATCGCCGGTAAAACTAGATAAAGTTTTTTCTGTGCCTAAAATCGGATAGCCAAGTGGATGATCGCCAAACGCAGCCTGGCTTAACAAATCGTGCACAATATCGTCTGGAGTATCTTCATACATTTTGATCTCTTCTAAAACAACATTTCGTTCTTTGTTTAATTCTTCTTCTTCAAATACTGAGTTAAAAAACATATCAGCCAGCACTTCAAGTGCATAATTTGCATGCTCATCGAGCACTTTTGCATAATAGCAGGTGTATTCTTTTGAGGTGAAGGCATTCACCTGACCGCCAATTTTGTCAAAAGCTTCTGCAATTTCTCTAGCTGTTCTTTTTTCTGTTCCTTTAAAAAACATATGCTCTAAAAAATGAGAAATGCCGTTTGTTTCTTTCGTCTCGTTTCTAGAACCTGTGCCAATCCAAACTCCGATAGCAACGGAGCGAACAGTCGGAATGGATTCTAAAATGATTCTAACACCATTTTGGCATGTATATTTCTTGATCAAATTGTAACCCCCTGTTCTTCCAATCAGTCAAGACGTTTTTCATCCAGCAGACTAGAAAGTGAACCGATGGAAAGATTTTTTTCTTTAATCTTTTTAATTAATGAATCTAGACTCTCTGCGGTCGATGACGTCGGATGCATTAAGATCATGGCGCCGTTATGAATTTTTGACATCACTCGATTGATTAACGTTTCAGGCCGCGGCTTTTGCCAATCAATCGTGTCAACAGACCACATGATCGTTTCCATGTTCATATCTGCCGCTATATCTACGACCTCCTTGCGAAAGCTGCCGCTTGGAGGCGCAAACCATTTCACGTTTTTTCCTGTCGTCGCTTTGATGATTTTGTTCGTCTCTTCCATCTCTTGTCTAATTCTTGCAGACGGCAGGCGGGCCATATCTGGATGCGAGTATGAATGATTTCCAATTTCATGGCCGCTTTCTACAATCATTTTAGCCAGTTCAGGATTTTCTTTTACCCATCTTCCTTCTAAAAAAAACGTCGCTTTGACATGGTGCTTTTTTAGCACGGCCAACATTTTAGGAAGATACTCATTTCCCCATGCAACATTTATTAAAAAGGATACCATTGGCTTATCCGGATGTCCACGGTAGATCGCTTCGTTCGGCAAATCGCTTAAATGAACAGAAGGCGGAATTTGCTTGAATACAAGAAGCTTCGGATCAAAAGAACCCTTTTTCTTCATTCTCTTATACGATGCGTCAATGTCGACTGATCGCCCATTATAACCGGGCGTTTTTTTCCAAACTCTATGTATTTCAGCATTTTCCGGAGGAATTTCATACTCTTTTGCTTTGGCAACGATTTCTTGATACAACGAATCTCCGCCAGATACAGCCAATTCATGCTTTGCTTTTAATTGCTGAAGAAAGATCAATGTATAACGATTATCCAATATGACATAAGAAAAAAGTATGATCAATATAAAAATGGCTATTTTCCCTTTTTTTCGCTTCATCGCAACATCCCCTTTTTCACTTATAAAACTATGAAAAAAGGGGACAAGATAGAACTGCCAACCGCAAAAATGGAAAAGAAGCCGGGTTTTCCCTGGCTCCGGTCAAGACTTTTGCTGCTCTTTTTGGTCCCTTAAAACGGCCTTTCTTGATAAATTGACACGACCTTGTTTATCGATTTCCATCACTTTGACTAAAATTTCATCACCGACTGACACAACATCCTCCACTTTTCCTACCCGCTCTTCTGCAAGCTCAGAAATGTGGACAAGACCATCTTTTCCGTTAAACAGTTCCACGAATGCGCCGAATTTCTCGATCCGTTTAACTTTTCCTAAATACATTTGTCCGACTTCAATTTCTCTTACAATATCTTCAATAATTTTCTTCGCTTTTTTATTCATTCCTTCGTCTACGGAAGAAATGTAGATTGTGCCATCTTGTTCAATATCGATTTTTACTCCTGTTTCTTCAATGATTTTGTTAATTTGTTTTCCGCTAGGTCCAATCACGTCACGAATTTTATCCGGATTGATGACCATGGTTAAAATTTTTGGAGCATATGGCGATAATTGTTTTCTCGGTTCAGAGATTGTCGCCAGCATTGATTTCAAAATTTCAAGGCGGCCTTTGCGAGCTTGTTTTAACGCTTCTTCTAAAATTTCACGGGACAAGCCTTTAATTTTAATGTCCATTTGCAGCGCGGTGACGCCTTTTTCTGTACCAGCGACTTTAAAGTCCATATCACCAAGCGCATCTTCCATGCCTTGAATATCTGTTAAAACCGTATAGTTGTCACCAGATTTTACAAGTCCCATTGCAATTCCAGCAACAGGCGACTTAATCGGCACGCCGGCATCCATCATCGCTAAGGTGCTTGCACAAATGCTCGCTTGTGAAGTTGAACCATTTGATTCAAGCACTTCTGAAACGAGACGAATTGTGTACGGAAAATCGCGCTCGGAAGGTATGACTGGCTCAAGCGCTCTTTCTCCCAACGCTCCATGACCAATTTCCCGTCTGCCAGGCCCCCTCATCGGACCGGTTTCCCCGACACTAAATGGCGGGAAGTTGTAGTGATGCATGAACCGCTTTGATTCTTCCACGCCGAGTCCGTCAAGTATTTGTACGTCTCCTAAAGCTCCGAGCGTACAAATAGACAGGGCTTGTGTTTGGCCGCGGGTGAAAAGACCTGAACCGTGCGTGCGCGGCAAAATTCCGACGGAAGACGATAATGGACGGATTTCGTCAATTTTTCGTCCGTCAGGTCTCACTTTTTCTTCTGTAATGAGACGGCGCACTTCCTCTTTCACGAGCTTGTGCAAAATTTCTTTTACTTGCTTAATCGTTTCTTCATCTGCTTCTTCTTCCTCAAAAATTGCGACAGTCTTCTCTTTCACTTCATTAATAGCATCTTCGCGGGCGTGTTTTTCAGGCACTTGGATGGCTTGCAATAAGTCGGCAAGAGCCATTTCACGAACTCTTTTTTCAAGCTCCTCATCGATTTTATATAATTCCACTTCCATTTTTTCTTTTCCGATTTTTTCTACAATCTCTTCTTGGAATGCAATCAAACGTTTGATTTCTTCATGGCCAAACATGATTGCTTCTAAAATCGTTTCTTCAGGCACTTCATTGGCTCCTGCTTCCACCATGTTGATGGCATCTTTCGTGCCGGCTACGATTAAATGGATATCGCTTTTCTCAAGCTGTTCGACAGTTGGATTAATGATAAACTGGTCATCAAGGCGGCCGACCGTGACACCGGCAATCGGACCTTCAAACGGAATGTCCGATATTGACAGCGCGAGCGAAGATCCAAACATAGCCGCCATTTCGGAAGAACAATCTTGGTCGACGCTCATCACCATGCTGACTACTTGAACCTCATTGCGAAACCCTTCTGGAAACAGCGGGCGAATCGGTCTATCGATTAAACGGCTCGCTAAAATAGCTTTTTCACTCGGTCTACCCTCTCGTTTAATAAACCCTCCCGGGATTTTACCGACAGCATAAAGCCTTTCTTCATAATTGACCGTTAGGGGAAAGAAATCTACTCCTTTTGCTTCCTTCGAAGCGGTTGCCGTACATAAAACGACCGTATCTCCATAGCGGACTAAAACGGCGCCGTTCGCTTGCTTCGCCAGCTGGCCGATTTCAACAGTCAGCTTCCGTCCGGACCAATCTATGGAAAAAACATGTTTCTCTTGATCCATACTTGTTTTGAACCCCTCTTTCATTGACAAAGTCTATCTTCGCACATAAATTGTACAAAAATGTTATTTTTAAACTTTTCAATCTATATCGTTTTTATGTAATCTGTCATAAACTTTTTTGAATACAGTAAAAAAGCGGGAAATCTCCCGCTTCCATACAACTTAACGACGCAAACCGAGTTTATTGATGAGTTGACGGTACCGTGCAACATCTTTATTGCGCAAATACGTCAACAAATTACGGCGTTTCCCAACCATTTTCAAAAGACCTCTGCGTGAATGGTGGTCTTTTTTGTGAACGCGCAAATGCTCATTTAAAATGTTGATTTTTTCAGTTAGGATAGCAATTTGCACTTCAGGAGAACCAGTATCTGATTCATGTGTTTTAAATTGCTCAATCACTTCATTTTTCCGTTCTTGCGTTAAAGCCATCCTTGTCCACCTCCTAAATATAATCCCCGGCTACCTAGCAAGCGTCGGTGACTCGCGTTGCCACGCAGCGGTTAAAAGTTACAAGAATAAGAATACTATTTTTCCCAAGAAAAAGCAAGGAGGTTCCATTAAAAATTTTTTTCAGCCGTGATTTTATCCGATTCTGTCAGCCGCTGAAAAAAATCTTTAGCTTCCTTGATGTCCCGTTTGATTTGGGCAATTAATTCTTCCACACCAGAAAACTTTTGTTCACTGCGTATTCGTTTGAACCATTTTACGGTCACATCTATATCATAAATTTCTTCATGAAAATCAAAAATATGAACTTCTATGCTCGGCTTGTCCGGTCTTTTTTCATGAAATGTCGGCTTATAACCGATATTGCATATGCCCGCATATTCCTTCCCATTCATGCTGATTTTGACCGCATATACCCCTGTCGGAGGAGTAATGTAGGATTCGCTTAGTTCAATATTTGCGGTTGGAAAGCCGATTGTCCGCCCTCGCTTTTCTCCATGGATTACCTTTCCGGATACTTGATGAGGCCGCCCTAGAAGAGAGCATGCATAAGAAACATCACCATTTTTAATAGCGTTTCGAACGAGGGAAGAGCTGATTTTTCTTTCACCGTCTGTCAGCTTTTCAACCGTCGTATGCGTAAAGGCTCCTCTTGAATAGAAAGGCAAAGTTTCCATTGTCCCTTTTCCAAACCGGCCGAATGTAAAATCAAAACCGGCCACAACGTGAATGGCATTTAATCCGATAATATATTGATCGACAAATTGTTGAGGCTGAAGCGAGCTAAAGCTTTCTGTAAATTCGACTAAATACAATCGATCAATTCCAAGATCTTCAATAAACTTCAGTTTCTCTTGTAAAGGAGTAATATATTCTATTTGTTGAATATTTTTTTTTAAGACGATGGATGGGTGCGGATCAAATGTCATCACCGCACATTCAACATTTAATTCTTCAGCCTTCTGTTTAGCTGTTTGAATGACTTTTTGATGCCCTTTATGGACTCCATCAAAAAATCCGAGCGCCATTACCGATTTCGGCACATTTTGTTTTGCCAAATGGTGTGGATGTGTTATTTTTATCATTTTCACCGAAAGTTCCCCTTTTCTTACCTATTCATTCGTTTTTAACACCTTGACGGGTTTAAGCACATTGTTTTTTTCTGAATGCTTTTTATATATGGCAATAATTTCTCGATTATTCCATATTGCTACAACATCATTTTGTCCAATATGCTGGAAATCCTCGTTCATTTCCAACATCGCTCCGTTTTTTACTTTCTTTGCTAATGTATCATTTATTTTAATTTTCGGCAATTGATTTAATGCTTCCTCTATGGTAAGAAAACCGTTTGGCAAATCTCCCGTTTTTAAACATTGCTCGACCGCTGAAAACGTGACGCAGTCATGTAAATGAAAACGGCCGGATCTTATTCGCACCAATTCAGACATGTGAGCAGGATACCCTAATTTTTCTCCAATCATGACCGCGAGAGTTCGAATATATGTCCCTTTTGAGCAAGAGACTTGAATGGAAAAGGAAGCCGTTTTGTCATGTTGTTTTATATCGCTTAAAAGGTGCATGGCATGAATGACAACCCTTCTTTTCGGCCTTTCGACTACTTTCCCTTCACGCGCGTATTCGTATAATTTTTTTCCATTTACTTTTACTGCAGAATACATTGGCGGAATTTGTTCAATTTCTCCGCGAAAGCTTTCCAGCACTCGTTCAATTTCCTCTTTTGATGGCGGGAGCTTTACTTCTTTTACAGCAATAATGCTTCCAGAAGCATCCTCTGTTTCAGTGGCAGCTCCTAATGTTACTTCAGCGATGTATTCCTTATTCTCAGCCATTAAATATGACGAAATTTTTGTTGCCTTGCCGATGCAAATAGGGAGCACGCCTGAGACATCCGGATCTAATGTACCAGTATGCCCCGCTTTTTTCGTTCGAAACAATTTGCGCACTTTTTGGACACAATCATTTGAAGTCATTCCTCTAGGTTTATGTAAGAGAAGAACGCCGTCCACAGTCACACCTTCCTTTTGCCAGCTGCAATCATGAAAAAAGAACCCGTTACACAATTGTGAAACGGGATGCCTCAGCTTTCATGATCTCTTTCTTCTTTTTTCAATTCATGGATTAATGATTCGATTCGATTGCCATAATCAATTGTCTCGTCAAATTCAAAATGAATTTCCGGAGTTTTCCGCAGCCGAATCCGCGACCCGATTTCAGAGCGGATAAATCCTTTGGCTTTCGCCAGCGCCTTCATCGTGTTTTCCTTCTGTTCCTCATTTCCCAATACAGAAATATATACTTTAGCGATTTGCAAATCCCCTGTTAAGCGAACGTCCGTTACAGTTACAAATCCAATTCTCGGGTCTTTAATTTTTCTGCCAATAATATCGCTTAGCTCTTTTTTCATCTGTTCAGCTACTCTGTTTGCTCTTAGGCTCATTTCATCACCTCATTTGCTAAAACCAGTCAAATGTTGTAATGGTTCGTTCAATTTCAGGAAAAGAATCGATCAACTTCAATGCCTGGTTCAGTTCTTTTTCCGCGATGGCGCGGCTCGATGCAAGGCAGGCAATGCCGATTTCGGTCCGCTGCCATGCATCCTGAAAGCCGATTTCTGCAACACTGACATTAAATTTATTTTGCAGTCTTTTTATAATTCGTTGCACTACTGCACGTTTTTCTTTTAAAGAAGAAGCTTCAAAAATCATGCATTCACATGATACCATTCCGAGCATTATTTTTTAACTTCCTCCATGATGAACGCTTCAATCGTGTCGCCTTCTTTAATATCGTTAAAGTTTTTAATCGTAAGTCCGCACTCATATCCTTGAGCAACTTCTTTTACATCATCTTTAAAACGTTTTAAAGTGTCAATTTCTCCTTCAAAAATCACGACTCCGTCCCGAATTAAGCGAACGCCGCTGTCGCGTGTAACAGAACCATCTGTGACGTAGCAGCCGGCAATTGTACCGATTTTAGAAACTTTGAATGTTTGCCGCACTTCAAGGGTACCGATCACTTTTTCTTCGTATTCAGGATCAAGCATACCTTTCATGGCCGCTTCGATTTCTTCGATCACTTTATAAATGATGCGGTGAAGGCGAATGTCGACGTTTTCCGCTTCCGCTGTTCTCTTCGCATTCACATCCGGGCGAACATTAAAGCCGATCACAATAGCGTTGGAAGCAGAGGCAAGCATGATGTCATATTCCGTAATGGCACCGACACCGGTGTGAATAATTTTTACTTTTACTCCTTCAACATCGATTTTTTGAAGAGCTGATGAAAGAGCTTCAACGGAACCTTGCACATCTGCTTTGACGATTAAATTAATTTCTTTTATATCATTTTGCTTAATTTGTTCAAATAAATCATCAAGGCTTAGCTTTGTCTTTTCGCTGCGCTGCTCTTCCAGCTGTTTTTTCGCACGGGCTTCACCGATTTGACGCGCTTTTTTCTCATCTTCAAATACCATAAATCTGTCGCCGGCTAATGGAACTTCATGAAGACCGGTGATTTCAACCGGAGTGGACGGTAAAGCTTCTTTTACACGTTTTCCGACATCATTCACCATCGCACGCACCCGTCCATATGTGTTTCCGACAACAATTGGATCACCGACACGAAGCGTTCCGTTTTGAACAAGCAATGTTGCAACTGAACCTCTGCCTTTATCAAGCTTTGCTTCAACAACCGTACCGGTTGCAAGACGATTCGGATTCGCTTTTAACTCTTCCATTTCCGCAACGAGCAAGATCATTTCCAATAGTTCAGGAATTCCGTCACCTTTTAATGCCGAAATTGGCACAAATATCGTGTCGCCGCCCCAATCTTCCGGTACAAGGCCATGTTCCGTTAATTCCTGCATCACACGGTCAGGATTTGCCGTCGGCTTATCCATTTTGTTGACCGCTACAATAATCGGCACATTCGCAGCTTTTGCATGGTTAATTGCCTCAACTGTCTGCGGCATGACACCATCATCTGCAGCAACGACTAAAACGGTAATATCTGTTAATTGAGCGCCGCGGGCTCTCATTGTTGTAAACGCTGCATGGCCAGGTGTATCTAAAAATGTGATCTTTTTCCCTTCCACTTCAACCTGGTAAGCGCCGATATGCTGCGTAATGCCTCCAGCTTCGCCTTCAGCCACTTTTGTTTTTCGAATGGAATCTAAAAGAGTCGTTTTCCCATGGTCAACATGCCCCATAATTGTCACAACAGGAGGACGGCTGACAAGATCTTCTTCCTTGTCTTCGATTTCATACTTTTCAAATTCTGTTTCATCGAAAACAATTTCTTCTTCCACTTCAACGCCGTATTCAGAAGCGATCAGTTCGATAATGTCCTTCTCCAGCTCTTGGTTGATTGTTGCCATGACGCCGAGCATCATGAGCTTCTTAATGATCTCTGACGGTTCTTTATGGAGTTTGTTGGCAAGCTCAGCGACTGTTAAAGAGCCTTGATACGTAATTTTGGACGGCAATTCTTTTTTGCTTGGAGCTTCATTTTGAACCGCTTTTTTGTTTTTCTTTCCATTTTTTTTGTTTTTATGTTTCGTTTGTTGAATCGGAACGTTTTGTTTGCGTTTCTTTGGAGAAGGTTTTGTGCCTGATTTTTTCTTGTTCAATACGATATCACCATCGTCATCATATGAAATGTCATCATATGCTGCATGCTTTTCTGCCTTTTGTTTTGGTTGATGATCTTTTTGAACGTTTTTCTTAGGTTGTTCCTTTTGATATCGTCCATTGAGTTTTTCAATTGTATTGCTGTCGATCATTGACATGTGGTTTGCAACATTTATATTCATTTCTTTTAATGTATGGATTACTTCTTTGCTCGTTATATTTTGTTGTTTTGCATATTCATATACTCGCATTTTACCCATACGTTCACCCCCAAAGTAGTTATTCAAGTAGAAGCCTCAACTTCTTGGCAAAACCTTCTTCCGTCACGGCAACAACTACTCTTTCTTCCTTACCGATCGATTGCCCAAGTTCGTATCGGTTTGGGGCAATCACGAGCGGAACTTTATAAAACGAACATTTATCCGTAATTTTTTTCTTCGTGTTAGAAGAAGCATCGTCTGCCAATAAAACGAGTTTTGCACGCTTATTTCGAACCTCTTTTAAAACAAGTTCTTCTCCTGAAATCACTTTTCTTGCCCGATAGGCAAGGCCTAATAAAGATTTCCATTGTCCATTCATGGCAATGAAGGTTTCTCCTTCTCAGCTAGCTGAATTAATTCATCATATATAGATTCCGGAACAGGCGCATCTAAATGGACGGATAGCACATTTTTCTTTTTCGCCTTTAAAATGCAGTCTTTATCAAGAGTGATATAAGCACCGCGTCCATTTTTCTTTCCTGTTAAATCAACCGAAACTTCTCCTTCTTTCGAACGAACGATTCGAACAAGCTCCTTTTTGGGTCTCATTTCGCCAGTCGCCACACATTTTCTCATCGGAATTTTCTTTTGCTTTGCCACTGGTAACCACCTCTATTCGTCTTGTTCTTCTCCGTGTTCATCATCCGTATTGTCCAATTGGAATAAACTATCATGCTCTTCGCGAGGATAGATGTTCAGCTCTCTCGCTTCCGATTCGCTTTTAATATCAATTTTCCATCCGGTTAATTTGGCAGCGAGTCGCGCGTTTTGCCCTCTTTTGCCAATCGCAAGGGATAATTGATAATCAGGAACGATGACGGTTGTAGCTTTTTCCTCTTCATCGACAATAACGTCCAAAACTTTTGAAGGACTTAAAGCATTTGCAACAAATTCAACAGGATTTTTAGACCAGCGAACGATATCAATTTTTTCGCCATTCAACTCGTTTACAATTGCTTGAACACGCTGGCCTTTTGGTCCAACGCATGATCCGACCGGGTCAACTTCCGGATTGTCGGAATGAACCGAAATCTTTGATCTGTCACCTGCCTCCCGGGCGACTGATTTAATTTCCACTGTCCCGTCATATATTTCCGGAACCTCCAATTCGAATAAACGCTTCAACAGCCCCGGGTGTGTTCTGGAAACAAAAATTTGTGGTCCTTTTGTTGTTTTTTCTACTTTTGTAATGAATACTTTAATTCGGTCATGAGGTTCGTATTTTTCATTCGGCATCTGTTCCGATTGTGGGAGGAGAGCCTCTATTTTCCCTAGACTTACGTATATATATTTGGGATCAGTTCTTTGGACGATTCCGGTCATGATATCTTCTTCACGATCAATAAATTCCGAATAAATGACTCCTCTTTCGGCTTCACGAACTCGCTGCGTAACGACTTGTTTCGCAGTTTGTGCAGCTATTCGTCCAAATTCTTTCGGTGTCACTTCAATTTCAACGACATCGCCGATTTCATATTGGGGATTGATGTTCATCGCATCATGGATGGAAATTTCCAAACGGGGATCCGTTACTTCTTCCACCACTTCTTTTCTCGCAAACACCTGCATCGTACCTGTTTCGCGATTAATATCGACACGCACGTTTTGCGCTTGGTTAAAGTTGCGTTTGTATGCAGAAATGAGGGCAGCTTCAATCGCATCTATAATGACATCTTTACTAATGCCTTTTTCTTTTTCTAATACTGTCAAGGCATCTAAAAGTTGGCTGTTCATAAAATGATGTTCCTCCTCATCACTTAAATATTAAATGAAACGGCAAGTCTAGCTTTTGCAATTTTTCCCCAAGGAATTTCCACTTGTTTAGTTTTTGTTTTCACTCTTATTTCGAGTGTGGCAATCTCGCCGTCAAAATCCGTTAAAACCCCTTCAAAATGTTTTTCCCCGTTGATCGGCTCGTAAGTTTTGAGTGCGACATTTTTCCCGACAGCCTTTTCAAAATCGGCCTTTGTTTTTAAAGGGCGTTCAGCGCCTGGAGAAGATACCTCCAAGAAATAGTTGTGAGGAATCGGATCGATTTCATCCAGCTTTTCGCTCAAACGTTCGCTTACCATACCACACTCTTCAATATCGACACCATCTTCAGAATCAATAAAAAGCCGTAAATACCAATTTTTTCCCTCTTTTACATATTCAATATCTACTAGTTCCAGCTGCAAATTTTCAAGAATTGGCGATGCTAGTTCTTTGACGAGATCTGTTATAGATTGGCTCATATTTTCCTCCTTAATTTCAGCGTTTCAGAAAGGGACATCTATTTAATCGTCATAAAAAACTAGTTCCAATAGGAAAGAGTGGGTTTTTTCCCCACTCTTTCGTTAGGCTTTTTTTAGCATTTCCATAAATGAATATAACATAACCTAATCAGGTTTGCAAATTGAATCGCAAATCAGAAAAGGGAGAGCTGATTTTGCTCAGGCAGCGATGCCAAACAGCCATGATTTTCAAGATATTCCATAATCGTTTTTGAAATTTTTGTCCGCTCCTGCAGATCCTCTTTGGATAAAAATTCTCCTTCTTCTCTCGCTTTGACAATATTGATGGCCGCGTTCGTACCAAGCCCTGGTATCGAATTAAACGGTGGTATCAGGCTGTCGCCATCAATAATGAATTCTTTGGCTTGAGAGCGGTATAAATCTACTTTTTGGAATGAAAATCCACGCTCCGTCATTTCAAGCGCCATCTCCAATACGGTCAGCAAGCTCTTCTCTTTTGGAGAAGCATCGAGCCCTTTTGCACTGATCTCTTCAATTTTCGCTCTGATTGCGGTGCTACCTTTGATCATCGTTTCGATGTCAAAATCGTCCGCTCTGACTGTAAAATAAGTTGCATAGAATAGCAGAGGAAAATGTACTTTAAAATATGCAATCCGCACAGCCATTAATACATAAGCTGTCGCGTGAGCTTTTGGAAACATATATTTGATTTTTTTGCAAGATTCAATATACCAGTCTGGAACGCCGTTCTTTTTCATCTCTTCTTCCCATTCGGGAATCAAGCCTTTTCCTTTCCGAACCGACTCCATAATTTTAAAGGCTAACGACGGCTCCAATCCTTGATAGATTAAATAAACCATAATATCGTCGCGGCAGCCAATGACCTCACTTAATGTACATGTGCCGCTTTGAATCAGTTCTTGTGCGTTTCCTAGCCAAACATCTGTCCCATGGGACAATCCTGATATTTGGACAAGCTCTGAAAATGTCGTCGGTCTTGTTTCCTCCAACATTTGGCGGACAAATCGCGTGCCGAACTCTGGAATCCCCAGAGTGCCCGTTTTACAGCCAATCTGCTCCTCTGTCACGCCAAGTGATTCGGTTGAGGAAAAGATTTTCATTACTTCCGGATCATCTGTTGGAATGGTCTTCGGATCGATTCCGCTTAAATCTTGAAGCATTCTGATGACCGTCGGATCATCGTGCCCTAGTATATCAAGCTTTAATAAGTTATCGTGAATGGAGTGGAAATCAAAATGTGTCGTTTTCCAATCAGCGCTTGTATCATCTGCCGGATATTGAATTGGAGTAAAATCATATATATCCATATAATCGGGAACAACGATGATTCCTCCGGGATGCTGTCCTGTCGTCCGCTTGACCCCCGTACATCCTTTCACAAGCCGATCGACTTCTGCACTGCGGAAATGCAGATTATGATCGTTCATGTAGCCGCGGACAAATCCGAAAGCTGTCTTTTCGGCAACGGTGCCAATTGTTCCTGCACGGTACACTTTATCTTCACCAAACAGCACTTTCGTATAATTGTGTGCTCTCGGCTGATATTCACCTGAAAAATTCAAATCAATATCAGGCACCTTGTCTCCTTTAAATCCTAGAAACGTTTCAAACGGTATGTCATGCCCGTCCTTTTTATATGGTGCTCCGCATTGCGGACAATTTTTATCAGGAAGATCGTATCCGGATCCTACAGAGCCGTCATTGAAAAATTCGGAATGCTTGCATTTTGGACAAACGTAATGAGGCGGAAGAGGGTTCACCTCAGTAATTTCCGTCATCGTGGCAACAAAGGATGAGCCGACTGATCCCCTTGAACCGACCAAGTACCCGTCATCCAAAGATTTTTTTACTAGTTTGTGAGATATCAAATAAATGACGGCAAATCCGTGGCCGATAATGCTTTTCAACTCTTTTTCAAGCCTTGCTTGAACGATTTCCGGCAATGGGTCTCCGTATATTTCTTTGGCACGATTGTAGCTCATTTCCCGAATTTCTTCTTCGGCACCGTCTATTTTCGGTGTATACAGATCATCTTTAATCGGTTTTACATCACCTATGAGAGAGGCGATGTACTGGCTGTTTGTCACAACAATTTCTTTCGCTTTTTCATCGCCTAAAAAACGAAAAGCATCCAGCATTTCATTTGTTGTACGGAAATGCACATCAGGCAATGTATGGCGGTTTAAAGGATTCGCTCCCCCTTGCGAAGAAATTAAGATTTTCCGGTAAATTTTATCTTCCTTGTTTAAATAATGGACATTGCCTGTTGCCACAACCGGAATCGACAGCTTTTCCCCTAGTTTGACTATGTTTGCAATGATTTCTTTGATCGCTTGTTCATTTCGAACCTGCTCCGTCTCAATTAGAGGGTAATATACTTCCGGTGGATGCACTTCGAGAAAATCATAAAATGAAGCCATCTCTTCAACTTCTTCCGGACCTTTTTGCATCATTGCTTCAAAAATTTCTCCCTTGTCGCAGCCTGAACCAATTAAAATGCCTTCCCTATGCTTTAACAATACAGAACGGGGAATGCGCGGAACGCGATAAAAATATTGAACATGGGAAAGAGATACAAGCTTAAATAAATTTTTCAGCCCTGTTTCATTTTGCACAAGAAGCGTCGCGTGAAACGGTCTTGCCCGCTCATACGCTTTTGAATCCCCAGTCCGCTCATTCAGCTCATCATGATAAAGAATTCCTCGTTCATTTACCTCTTGCAGCAATTTTACAAGCAAATAGCCGGTTGCTTCCGCATCATAAATGGCTCTATGATGCTGTACAAGCTCTATATCAAACTTTTTGCACAATGTATTCAGGCGGTGGTTTTTTAAATTAGGATATAAATATCTTGCAAGTTCAAGAGTATCAATGACAGGGTTGTCCGCCTTTTTAACCTGCAAATATTTTTTGTAGCCTGCATTAATAAAGCCCATGTCAAAGCTTGCATTGTGGGCAACTAAAATGCTGTCGGCAGCCCATTCTTTAAATTTGTACAATACTTCATCGACGTCGGGAGCATTTTGAACCATATCATCGGTAATTCCCGTCAGTTCTATCGTTGTTGCTGAAAGCGGATGGTGAGGGTTGGCAAACGATTCAAATCGGTCGATAATTTCCCCGTTTTTTATTTTCACCGCTGCAAGTTCAATGATCGTGTCGTATACAGCCGAAAGCCCTGTTGTTTCAACGTCAAAGACAACAAAGGTATCTTCGCTTAAAAGTCTGTGCGATTCGTTATAAGCAATCGGTACACCGTCATCAACAATATTTGCTTCAAGACCGTAAATCATTTTAACGCCAAACTTTTTGCTTGCAGCATATGCCTCTGGAAAAGATTGGACAACTGCGTGATCTGTCAATGCAATCGCTTCATGGCCCCACATTTTAGCTTGTTCAACAAGATCTGTGATCGATGTGACGGCATCCATTTGGCTCATCTGCGAATGAAGGTGCAATTCCACCCTTTTCTCTCCTTCAGGTGCGGTATCAAGCCGTTTTTTCGGGTTGATTTCATTAATGTCGTTGGCAATCATGACAAGATCACGAACAAATGTATCGTTTTGAATGCTTCCGCGAACTTTCAGCCACATTCCTTTTTTGATCGATGCAAGCAATGCATTATCTTCTTTATCGCGGCCGAACATTTTGACTAAAATGGAATTGGTATAATCGGTAATTTTAAACGTGCATAACGTTCTTCCGCTTTTTAATTCCTTTGTTTCCGCCTCAAAAACATATCCTTGAATGACGACTCTCCGCTCTTCATCAAAAATGTTATCAAGAGTGCGAATTTCTTCGTCATCTTTTATTTTGTATCCGATAATAAGAGGACCTTCCTGCTTTTTAGGCTCCTGAGTTTGATTTTCCTTTCCATTTTGCTTCATTTCCATCATTGCTTGTAAAATCCGCTCTTCGTCTTCTTTTTGCTTCTGCTCCAAAAATTTTTCCCATTCTTCGTTAGATGCATCGATCACCGTGTCGATAGTCAGCTTTGGAAAGCCGTACTTCTCGTACGCCTGCTGGATGATGGGGCCGTATTTTTTCTTGATCCTTTCATTTTCCGTCTCATTTCTCGTGCGAATCATTAATTTTTGCTTTTCCAGCTTCGGCATTTGTTCTTTTAACAGGGATAATATCGGCGGAGAAACCCCCTCCATTTCTTGGAGGCAAAACTCCCAGTAGTCTTGAACGAGCTGTTCATCATATTCTTGTTTCACAGTTGTAATGTGAAACGTAACATTGGCTAAATGAGAAAATGTTTTGTTCAATCTTCTATCAAACAATTGCAGGATACGAAATGGAAGAATGTTTTCAAGCCGAAAAGAGAAATCCCATAATTTAGATTTTTTATGAACTGTTAATTTTAAGATCGCTCCGTTTTGGAAATAAGGGTAGATTTGATCATCCGTCATTTCAAGCTGTTTCAGCAAAATCTGAAACCGTTCTTTTTGCTGCTGCAAGTCTTTATCATCCATTGGTTTCCCCTCTTTCCCAAAAAGTTAATAGGGGGCTTGACCCGTTTGACAAATTATCATAAAGGCAAGACCCCCTACTCTTTACCTATGCCAGCTTCATCTGCGGCATCCAGCTTCATTAGCGGAGAAGTTTGGCAAGCTGCTCTTTTAGCTGATCAACAGAAACTTCTATACTATTTCCGCTTTTTCTTTCTTTCACTTCTACAATCCCTTCACCAGCTCTTTTTCCGATCGTTATTCTGACAGGAATGCCAATTAAATCACTGTCAGCAAATTTCACACCCGGCCGTTCAGCACGATCATCATAAAGGACTTCGTATCCTTTCGCCTGCAAATCGTGATAAATTTGCTCTGCAACCTTGACTTGTTCTTCGTTTTTCATATTAACCGGAATAAGGTGGACTTCAAACGGAGCTAATTTATTAGGCCAAATAATTCCATTTTCATCATGAAATTGCTCGACCACCGCAGACAGTAAGCGTGAAACACCGATACCATAGCATCCCATGATGATAGGGTTTGTTTTTCCCTTTTCATCTAAAAATTCTGCCTTCATCGCTTCACTGTATCTTGTGCCAAGCTTAAAGACGTGGCCGACTTCAATGCCTTTCGCGAACTTGATCCGTCCCTTTCCGTCCGGGGAAGGGTCCCCTTCCTGAATAAATCTTATATCTTCATACTTGGTAACGGTAAAATCCCGATCAGGGTTTACTCCGATATAGTGCAAATCGTTTTCATTTGCCCCGCATATTCCATTTACGACTGCCTGAACTGCATAATCTGCGACAATTTCCACTTTGTCGGATGCGCCGATCGGTCCTAAAAATCCGGGTGAAACTCCCATTACCTGCTCTGTTTCTTCAGCTGAAGCAAGTTCAACAACTGATGCCTGATAAAGGTTTTTCAGTTTCACGTCATTGACCTCATGATCACCGCGGACAAGAACAAGAACGAACTTTTCATCTACTTTAAATAAAACGGATTTTATTAATTTTTCCTTCGGAACTTGGAAAAACTGCGCCACTTCTTCAATGGATTTTTTGTTTGGCGTTTCTTTTTTTTCAAGCTCCATGAGCGGTTCGTCAACCTTTTCATAAGATGCAACTACCGGAGCCATTTCAATATTTGCTGCATAATCGGACGAATCAGAATATGCGATCGTATCTTCTCCGATTTCCGAAAGCACCATAAATTCATGAGTATCTTTACCGCCCATTGCTCCCGAATCAGCGATGACTGCGCGAAAGTTCAACCCACATCGAGTAAAGATGCGTCTGTATGCTTCTCGAACCTGTTCGTACACTTCATCTAAGCTTTCCTGTGTAGCATGAAAAGAGTAAGCATCTTTCATAATGAACTCTCGTCCCCGCAAAAGACCGAACCGCGGACGCTTTTCATCCCGGAACTTCGTTTGAATTTGATAAAGGGTGAGCGGCAGACGTTTATAAGATTTGATCTCATCTTTTACCAAACTTGTTATAACTTCTTCATGAGTCGGACCTAAAGCAAAATCACGTTCATGACGGTCTTTCAATCTCATTAATTCTGATCCGTATGAATACCAGCGGCCAGACTCCTGCCAAAGTTCTGCTTGCTGCAAAGCCGGCATCAGCAGCTCCACCGCTCCGATCCGGTTCATTTCCTCTCTGATAATATTTTCAATTTTGGTTAACACTCTATGAGCAAGAGGCAGATACGAATAAACACCGCTAGCTGTCTGCCGAATGTATCCGGCACGCAACAGCAGCTGGTGGCTTTTAACTTCCGCATCTGCTGGATTTTCTCTCATTGTGGGTATAAATGACTGACTCTGTTTCATTTAAAGCACCTCGAATTTGATTTCTATATTATTTTTTAAAGGAAAAACTTTTGGATGTCATTCCATGTCACAACGAGCATTAACAGCATTAGAAGTGCAAATCCGATAAAGTGGACGATCCCTTCTTTTTGTCGATCAATCGGTTTTCCCCGGACCGCTTCAATGGCAAAAAACAATAAGCGTCCTCCATCTAGAGCTGGAATTGGAAGCAAGTTCATAATGCCAAGGTTAATGCTTAAGAGAGCCGTCCAGCTTAATAGGCTTGTCAAGCCTGTTTCTGCAACTTTTCCTGTCATATCATATATGCCGACAGGTCCAGAGAGCATATCAATTGAAAATTGTCCGGTTATCAGCTTCCCAACCGCAAATATTATTTCTTTCGACCATGTATAGGTCTCAACTAAGCCATATTTCAAAGAACCGAAAAATGTTTTTTCAACCGGGGAATAAACTCCTATTTGGCCGATCGTTTTGTTTTCGGATTTCACAGAATCCGGCGTTACCGTCATTTCCAATTCTTCTCCGGAACGTTCAATTGAAAAAAGAAGCTCATTCTCCGGATTTGCTCTGATCATTTCAACGACATCTTTCCACGAATTCATCGGCGTTCCTTCTATTTCTTTTACAACATCGCCTTCCCGTAATCCTGCTTGTTCAGCCGCGCTGTCAGGGACGATTTCTCCTAAAACCGGTTCATTCACGGGCACTCCTTGGCTTAAGCCGAGGTAAAACAAAACTAAAAACCCTAATAGAAAATTCATAAAAGGTCCGGCAGCAATGGCGAGCGTTCTTTGAACGAGCGTTTTTGAAGCAAATTGCCTGTTATAAGGTGCAATTTGAATTTCTTCACCGTCAACTACATAAAAGGATGTTTCGCTTACTTCAAACCTTTTTAGACCGCTGTCTTCTCCATCTTCATAGCCTGTGATAAACATTCCATGTTCCAAATCTGCTTGTTCAACTTCAATCACTTTTGCATTAGGATACTTTTCTTTTCTGTTTAAAATAATTTTTTCAACTTGTCCTTTCTGATTAAACAATAGTCCAACCTGATAGCCAGGTTTGACCTCAATCATCTCCGGGTCTTCCCCCGCCATGCGCACGAAGCCGCCGATAGGCAAAAGCCTGATCGTATAGACCGTTTCTTTTCGTTTAAACGACAAAATTTTCGGCCCAAAGCCGATTGCAAATTCACGGCATAAAATGCCTGCCCTTTTCGCCATAACTAAGTGCCCTAATTCGTGGAAAAACACCAATACGCCAAAAATAACGACAAATGCGATCACCGTGTTCACTTATTTAACCACCTCTAATTAATTAAAGATTGAACAAACTGTCTTGTCCTTCCATCCGCTTCTTGTATATCCTCCAAGGTCGGATTGAAAAGCGGAGCATGTTCTTCTAATGCCCTTTCCACAAGTTCTTCTATCTTTAAAAACGGAATTTTATCTTCCAAAAAAGCATTGACTGCCACTTCGTTCGCTGCGTTTAAAACAGCAGGCATTGTACCTCCTATTTTACCCGAATCAAAAGCAAATTTTAAGCAACGGTATCGATCAAAATCAATTTTTTCAAAATGAAGCTGTCCATATTTTGTTAAATCCAATCTTTCGCTTTCATAAGAAGGAATTCTATTTGGATATGTAAGCGCATATTGAATCGGTATTTTCATATCAGGAGTTCCAAGCTGCGCTATGATGCTGCCATCATGAAATTCGACCATCGAGTGAATGACGCTTTCTTTATGCAGCAGCACATCAATTTGGTCGTATGAAACAGAAAACAGCCAATGTGCTTCAATGACTTCAAGCCCTTTGTTCATCATCGTCGCAGAATCGATCGTTATTTTTGCGCCCATTGACCAGTTCGGATGGTTTAACGCTTCCTTAACTGTAACATGCTTTAATTCATTTCGCGATTTATCCCGAAAGCTTCCTCCTGAAGCCGTTAAAATAAGCCGTTCGACGCTTTCCTTTTTTTCCCCGTTCAAGCATTGGAAAATCGCGGAATGTTCACTGTCCACAGGAAGAATTTGCACATTGTGTTTTCGAGCATAGTCGGTCACAATTTGTCCAGCTGTAACAAGTGTTTCCTTATTCGCTAAAGCGACCGTTTTTTTCGCTTCGATCGCTTTTAGTGTTGGAATAAGCCCGACGCTCCCAATGACCGCATTCACTACTATCTCGCCTTTATGATAAGCAGCCGTTTCACACAGCCCGTCATGTCCGTATGTAAGCTGACAGTTAGAAGGGATGTTCAAACGAATTTGATCATAAATTTCACGATTTTTGACAGCAACAAGCTCTGGTTTAAATTCATGAACAGCCTTCAATCCAAGTTCGATATTTTCTCCAAATGACATCGCAACTAGCCTGAATGAATCCGGATTTGCTCGAATCACATCGAGAGTTTGCTGCCCAATAGATCCTGTCGCACCCAGCAAAATAATTTTTTTCACATTGTCACCCCTTGTCTACTGATCAATTGGATGAAGAAATATAAAATCGGCATAATAAAAATCAAGCTGTCAAAACGGTCAAGAACTCCCCCGTGGCCTGGAAAAATCGTTCCGGAATCCTTTGTGCCGTAATGGCGTTTAAAAGCGGACTGTACTAAATCCCCCATTTGTCCAACAATAGAAACAATGACGGACACAAAAACGGTTTGAACATATGTCGGTAAAAAATTTGCAAAATAGTGGAAAATTAATCCAACCAAAATTGCCGAGAAAATCCCTCCGAAAAATCCTTCGACTGTTTTATTAGGGCTGATTTCAGCTGATAGTTTTTTCTTTCCGAAGGCTCGGCCGATAAAGTAAGCGCCTGAATCAGTCGCCCAAATCGTTAGCAGAGCAAACAAAAGCTTGTCTAGACCTAACACTCTCATTTCAATAAAAAAATAAAATCCGACTCCCACATATATGATCGCAATGAGCGCAAATCCAACGTCATCAAAAGAAAATTGGTTTTTTGAAAACACTGTATAGATCAATAACAGGATCGCGCCAAAAAAAAGAAAGCCAGTTTTACTTATATGTATTTGATGAAGCAAATCAATATAACGGTTTGGGAAAATTAAAATCCATAAAAGGATAAAGCTGAACAAAACTGGAAATGAAAATAAATGAAATCGTTTCATTCTAAATAATTCAAACAATCCAACTGATGCAAGCACATAAATAGCAATTGTCAGCGGAAGTCCGCCAATAATGACAATTGGTACAAATAAGGCTAAAGCACAAATTGCTGTAATGATTCGTGTTTTCATTTTTTTTAGCTCCTTCTATACGCCGCCGAATCTGCGGATTCTCTGCTGATATTCGCGGATTGCCTCCAAAAAATGGTGTTCATTAAAATCCGGCCAGAGCACATCCGTAAACCAAAATTCAGTATAAGCCAGCTGCCAGAGCATAAAGTTGCTTAGCCGAATTTCTCCGCTTGTCCGAATTAACAGGTCAGGATCTTTGAGCTTTTTCGTCATTAAATAGTTGGAAAACAATTGTTCATCTATGTCATCTATATGTAGTTTTCCATCTTCGCGGTCTCTTAATATTTTTTTTACTGCTTCAACAATTTCTGTTCTGCTGCCATAGTTCAACGCAAAATTTAAAATCAGCCCGGTGTTTTGCTTCGTTTCATTCACAGCTTTCTTCACAGCATTTACCGTATAATCGGGGAGCATAGATTGATCGCCGATAACCCGAACTTGCACGTTTTCCTGTATTAATTCCGGCAAAAAAGTCGATAAAAATTCGACCGGAAGGCGCATTAAATAATTAACCTCATCTTTTGGCCTTTTCCAATTTTCTGTTGAAAACGCATATAAGGTCAAAACTTTGATGCCGATATCGCTCGCTAATTTCGTAATTTTTTTAACTACTTTCATTCCTTCCCGATGGCCGGCCATCCTAGGCAGCGATCTTTTTTTCGCCCATCTTCCGTTTCCGTCCATGATGATGGCCACATGTTCCGGTATTTCATTTACTAAAATGTTTTCTTTCGCCACCAAGTTTTTGGAACCTTTGCTGCTCTTTTTTTTATAAGGAAAATTAAACATAAGAATCCTCCACCGAGAATAATATGACATTAAAAAATGTAGCAAATCCTCTTGAACAAAAAAACCCCCTGTGAGAAAAGAGGGTTTTTAGCACATTTCTATTGTACATTCATTTTGTTTAAACTTCCATGATTTCTTTTTCTTTTTCTTTTGTTGCGGAATCAATTTTTTTAATGTATTCATCCGTCAGTTTTTGTACATCATCTTGAAAACCGCGCAGTTCATCTTCTGTAATGTCGCCCGCTTTTTCTAATTTTTTTAATTCATCATTTGCATCTCTGCGAATGTTTCGCACAGCAACTTTTGCATCCTCTGAATATTTGCGAACTACTTTTGTCAGTTCTTTTCTTCGCTCTTCCGTCAATGGAGGAATGGCAATGCGGATGACGGATCCGTCCGATGTCGGCGTTAATCCAAGATCAGATTTTAAAATCGCTTTTTCAACCTCACCGATTGTCGATTTGTCATAAGGCTGAACAACAAGCAAACGTGCTTCTGGCGTGGAAATCGATGCCAATTGATTTACAGGAGTTGGAACTCCGTAATAGTCGACCTGAATTTTATCAAGCAAAGACGCGTTTGCCCGGCCTGCACGAACACCTGCTAATTCACGTTTGAAAGCTGATAAAGCTTTTTCCATTTTTTCTTTCGCTTGTGAAAGAACTTGTTTAGACATGTTTATTTCCCCCTTACAATTGTTCCAATATTTTCTCCTAAAACAGCACGTTTAATGTTGCCTTCTTCCATAATCGAGAAAACAATTAAAGGAATATTATTGTCCATGCATAATGAAGAAGCTGTTGAATCCATGACAGCCAACCCGTCTTTTAATAAATCTAAATAAGATAACTCATCATATTTTACCGCTGAGGCGTCCTTTTTTGGATCTGCGCTATATACACCATCTACATTATTTTTCGCCATTAAAATGACATCTGCTTCGATTTCAGCGGCTCTTAACGCAGCCGTTGTGTCTGTTGAGAAATAAGGATTTCCTGTTCCTGCTGCGAAAATGACTACTCTTTTCTTCTCCAAATGGCGAATGGCTTTTCTTCTTATGTACGGTTCTGCGACTTGTCGCATTTCAATTGAAGTTTGCACTCGGGTAGGAATGCCGAGTCCTTCCAAACTATCTTGTAAAGCTAAAGAATTCATAACAGTCGCCAGCATTCCCATATAGTCTGCTGTTGCCCGATCCATCCCCATCTCGCTGCCGATTTTGCCTCTCCAAATGTTTCCGCCGCCAACAACTACTGCGACTTCTACACCCATTTCAGCAATTTCCTTTACTTGTCTGGCAATTGACTGTATGACGGAAGGATTAATTCCAAAGCCTTGAGCTCCAGCAAGCGCCTCTCCACTTAATTTCAGCACGATACGATGATATTTTGGCGTACTCATATTAACCTCCAAGCTATTTCTTGACGCTATATATAGAAAAGTTGAAACAAAGGGTTTTCAAAAAGAGGGAACACTCGCTTGTGTTCCCTTCTTAACGTTTTCATGACTTTTATTTCTTAATTTGATTCATAACTTCTTCAGCAAAATTTTCTTGACGCTTTTCAATTCCTTCTCCAACTTCATAGCGAACAAACGCTTTTACGTTTGCGTTTTGTGCTTTGACGAAATCGCGTACTTTTTGATCAGGATTTTTTACAAAATTTTGCTCTAAAAGGCAAATTTCCTCAAAAAATTTGCCGAGGCGGCCTTCAACCATTTTTTCTACAATGTTTGCAGGTTTTCCTTCTTGAAGAGCTTGTTTTTTAAGAACTTCGCGTTCGTGCTCCACTTCAGCCTGAGGAACATCTTCACGAGAAATATAACGCGGATTAACCGCTGCGATATGCATTGCTACATCTTTTGCAGCAGATTCATCATTTGTGCCTTCAAGCACCGTTAATACTGCAATGCGTCCGCCCATGTGCAAGTAAGCGCCGAAGACATCTTGATCATTTTTCTCGACAACTTCAAAACGGCGTAATGTAATGTTTTCGCCAATTTTAGCAATAGCAGCATGGATGTATTCTTCCACTGTTGAACCGTTTTCCATTTTGGAAGCCAATGCGTCTTTTAAATCAGCTGGTTTGCTTGCCAGCAAGTGTTTAGCCAAATCTTCAATTAATTGTTTAAAAGAATCATTTTTGGCAACGAAGTCTGTTTCGGAATTCACTTCCAAAATAACAGCTGTATTGCCGTCAGTTTTGATCAATGTCAAGCCTTCTGCAGCGATTCGGTCAGCTTTTTTCGCAGCTTTCGCTATGCCTTTTTCACGAAGATAATCTATTGCTTTGTCCATATCACCATTTGTTTCAGTCAATGCCTTTTTGCAGTCCATCATGCCTGCACCGGTTTTTTCCCGAAGCTCTTTTACCATTTGAGCAGTAATTGCCATAAAAGTTCCTCCTTCAATTCGTATGCTTAAAAAAGGTGATAAAAGGCTAAAATCCCCTCTTATCACCTTTTGTCATTTAGGCAGTTGTAGTTTCTTCGCCTTGTTTGCCTTCTAAAACAGCATCTGCTATTTTGGAAGTTAACAATTTGACGGCGCGGATTGCATCATCATTTGCAGGGATTACATAATCGATCTCATCCGGATCGCAGTTTGTGTCAACGATGCCGATAATCGGAATATTTAATTTGCGAGCTTCCGATACAGCGATGCGCTCTTTGCGAGGATCGATAATATAAACAGCATCAGGCAGCTGTTTCATTTCCTTAATGCCGCCTAAAAATTTCTCAAGGCGTTCCAATTCTTTTTTCAAACGAACTACTTCTTTTTTCGGCAATACATCAAATGTGCCGTCTTCTTGCATTTTTTCAATTTCTTTTAAACGAGCAATTCGTTTTTGAATTGTAGCAAAGTTCGTTAATGTTCCTCCCAGCCAGCGCTGATTGACGTAAAACATTCCTGCGCGTTCTGCTTCTTCTTTAACAGATTCCTGCGCCTGCTTCTTCGTACCAACGAATAAAATGTTGCCTCCATTTGCAGCTAACTCTCTTGCAAATTGATACGCTTCCTCAACTTTTTTTACTGTTTTTTGAAGGTCAATGATGTAAATTCCGTTCCGTTCAGTGAAAATATAGCGTTTCATTTTCGGATTCCAACGGCGTGTTTGATGACCGAAATGAACACCAGCTTCTAATAATTGTTTCATTGAAATAACTGACATTTTCATTCCTCCTAATGGTTTTTCATCCTCCGCCCGCTTCATTTTTAAGCATGACTGCACAAAACAGCACCGATGCTTAAATCAACAGACGTGTGTATTAGCACCAAAAACAAATATAACATATGGAAGTTTGGCAATCAAGAAAGAATTCAATCGTTTTGTTGAAATTTCATGACGAGTTCAATTTCTGTTTTGCCGACATGTAATGTTTGTGCGATTTCGTCTATAGTATATCCTTTCTCTAATAATTGGAATACTTGTTTATGCAAATTTTTTCTTTTATCTTTAGGCTCTTCTATAAGCTCTGCATCCTTGTCGATAGGCTCTACATCCGCGCTCGTGTCTTTCTGGATTGTGCTCACTTCCACCTTGTCTTCCAGCTGCGCAACTAATTTTTCGAGATCAAAAGAACCGGGCTTGGCGCTGTTTTGCTCGAGCTGTTCAAGAAATTGTTTGTTTTCTTCTTTTAATTCCAATAAAAACATCGCGAGCGAATCTTCTGCTTCTTTTAATAATTGTTCCTGCTTTTCTTCTATTTTTTTTACATTTTGATAGCGTGTATAAAGGAGAATGATAAAGTAAAACGAAACGATGTGCAAAACAAAGCTCAGTAAAAGAAATACCGCCATGTTTCAACCTCATTTAATTGTATTCTTTTTAAGATAAAAGCTTAACGAGCGTTCCTTTTAATTTATATAATGCTTTCGAATGAATTTGCGAAATTCTCGAAGTGGACAAATTCAGCACGTTTCCTATCTCTGTTAATGTTAGCTCTTCTTTATAAAACAAGCTTAATACGAGCTGCTCCTTATCGTTTAATTGTGAGATCAATTTTGTTAAATGCTCAAATAATTCCTCTTTTAACAGATGCTCTTCCGGAGTTAATGTTTTATCATCCTTAAGGACAATATTCATCTGTTCCCCTTCTTCTTGGTCATGCAATTGTTCATCAATTGACAAGACATTGGCAAAAAAGTTTTCATTGACGACATGAACGACTTCTTCGGGTGTCATACCCAACTCTTCTGCAACTTCATTAGGCGTCACATTGCGATGATATTTTTGCTCCAATCGCTCAATGGCTGCTTCCACTTTTTTTGCTTTTTCCCGAAAACTTCTTGGAAGCCAATCTTCTTTCCTTAGTCCGTCAAGAATGGCTCCGCGTATGCGGAAGGATGCATACGTATCGAATTTTAAATCTCGTGTAGGGTCAAATTTTTCCAGTGCATCATATAATCCCATCAATCCAAAACTTATTAAATCATCTTTATCGACATTTTTTGGAAGACCCACTGAAATACGACTGACATGATAGCGGACAAGCGGCATATATTTTTTGACGAGCATGTTGCCCGCATCTTGATCACGGTGACGAAACCACTTGTCCCAGTACACCCTTTCATCATTCAGTGTCATCGATTGGACCATTGCCTTTTTCCTCCTTCTAAAATGTCAATCTCCGGCTATATTTGCTTCACTCCAAGATTGACGGTGCGAATCGTCAAAATGAATGAATTCGTATCAAATTCAATGGTTCTTCCATTTTTACCGCCAACATCTTCGCTAACGATAGGGATATTACTGCTCAACAAATGCTGTTTGACCGCTTCAACATTTCTCGGACCTATTCGCATGATTTTGGAAGATGGCCGATGCGGAAACATTTCAGCTCCTCCAGCTATTTTCGCTTTAAAAAACATGATGTTTCCTCCATAGTTTTTTAAAAGACGAATTAATTCTGTTACAGCCGTATCCGCATATTTTGCACAATTTAAAGGCTCCTTGTTTGAAAGCGAAGAATCAGGCAGCATTATATGAGCAAGTCCTGCCAATTTATTTACATCATCATAGATGACGAGTCCGACGCAAGATCCTAATCCAGTTGTTCGAATTTTCCACGGAGCTTTCACAACATTCATTTCCGAAATACCGACTTTTACAACATTTTCAAAATGCCCCATTTCACTAAACCTCTAATATGTCAAAAATTTTTTTATATGACTGTGAGTCGGGCAGAAAGAAAATATGCCCTCTTATTAATTCGGAATCTTGATGCCCTTCTTCTTTTATAACAGCATCGATGACAAGTGCTTCATCACTTTCAAGCGAAAGCTCGATCAGAGCATGACTGATAATCGCGCCGAACATATCACATTGGATGGCAGGAACGGACGGATTAACCATCAAATTGGTCATGTTCGATAAAACAGATAAATAGGATCCAATCAGGATGTTGCCGAGCTCCTGCAAAACAGAGCATTCCATTTCTTTCATAGTTGAAGCATCCTGAAGAACATAATCATTCATTAATGCTTTTGCATATTTTTTAGCCTGCGGGATCGGCAAAATGAAAAACATCGATCCAGTTATATCCTCTTGAATGCGGATGTATACAGCCGTAACCTCTGTTTCCGCACCGCCTGCTAAATCCATCACATCGTTAAAAGAGGCGACATAAACGTTCGGAACTTTCATTTCAATTTTTTTATTAAGAAGCTGGGACAGACTCGTTGCGGCATTTCCCGCTCCGATATTGGCAATTTCCTTTAATATATCGATCCTTTTGTTTGATAAATCAAACAACTTGCTCATGCTCTATTACCCTCTGATTTTCTTTGCTCAGCACTTTTTCAAGGTCAAGGAGCATAATCAGCCGTTTATCCAATTTTGTAATTCCTTTTATAAACTCGGTTTCTACTTGTTCGATGACGCTTGGAGCAGGTTCAATACTGTCTTCAGATATATCGACGACATCATTGGCAGAATCAACAATCAATCCAACTTCCATTTCATTTTGAACAGCTATAATCACTCTCGTCTGATCTGTTATTTCTTTTTCCGGCATATTCAATCTTTTTCTTAAATCTATGATCGGAGTGACAACACCGCGCAAATTGATGACTCCTTTTATATAGTCAGCTGTTTTCGGAACGCGGGTGATATGGTCAACTTTTTCAATCGATTTCACATTTTGTACAAAAACCCCGTATTCTTTGTCTTGCAGCTGAAAAACTATGACCTTCTGTTCATTAAATACACTATTTGCCATTCTCATCTTCCCCTTCCATCAAGCATTACTGGATTAATGCATTACAATCAACGATCAATGCAACTTGACCGTCTCCTAAAATTGTGGCACCTGAGATGGCGAATACATTTGTCAAATATTGTCCTAACGATTTCAAAACAATCTCTTGCTGACCGATGAAGGAATCGACAACTAAACCAGCCATTTTATCTCCTTTTTTGACAACGACGATTGAAACATAATCTTGGTCATCCTCGGCGTCCACTTCAAAAATTTCTTTTAAAAACACTAGAGGTACAATTTTTCCGCGATAATCAATCACCTTGTTTTGATGTGTCTGTAAAATATCTTCTTTTTTAATAACAAGGGATTCAATGATAGACGAAATCGGAATACCGTATTTTTCATTTCCAACTTCAATGAGCATGGCGGAAATAATCGTTAATGTCAGCGGGAGCTGGATCGAGAATAAAGATCCTTTTCCTTCTTCCGACTCAATGGTGATGCTTCCTCCGAGCGATTCGATTGTATTTTTCACTACATCAAGCCCTACACCCCGTCCAGAGACATCTGAAATTTTTTCAGCCGTTGAAAAGCCTGATGCGAAAATGAGTTCATGAATTTGTTTTTCCGTTAATGTTTCGCTTGCCTCTTTTGTAACGATTCCCCGCTCAATAGCTTTTTGCAATACCTTTTTCTGATTGATTCCTGCACCGTCATCTTCGATTTCGATAAAGACATGATTTCCGCTGTGATATGCGCTGAGCCGCAGCGTTCCTTCTTCTTTTTTGCCATATTTCAGGCGGGTTTCAGGCGTTTCAATCCCATGGTCGATCGCATTTCGGATTAGATGCACAAGCGGATCGCCAATTTCATCAATGACGGTCCGATCCAATTCGGTTTCAGCGCCAGTGACAACTAAATTGATTTTTTTATTTAAATCGCGGGCGAGATTTCTCACCATTCTCGGGAAGCGGTTAAAAACGGTTTCGATTGGGATCATGCGCATATTTAAAATAATGTTTTGCAAATCAGCTGAAACTCTGGACATTTTCTCAACCGTTTCTTTCAGCTCCGAGTGATTTAATTCTTTTGATATTTGCTCTAAACGCCCTTTGTCGATGACTAATTCTTCAAACAAGTTCATTAAAATATCGAGGCGCTCAATGTTGACGCGGATCGTCTTTTGCTGGTTTTTCTTCTGTTTTTGGCTAGTGTCTTTCGAGCTGTCCTTCTGCTGACGGCTTTGCTTGCTGGAAACAGTAGTTTGTTTGCTAGCAGCAGTTTGTTGGCTGGCATTAGATTGTATGCTGGAAACAGACTGCTGTACTCTTTCAGTACTTGGCTTTTCTACATTCACTTTTTCAACTAGTACTTCTTCAACCTCTGAAATTTTCAATAGGCTGTTCCGGATAAAGTCCTTATCTTCCTTCGTAATGTAGGCAACCGAAAAATTGTTGTCAAACTTTTCTTCTTCGAGTAAATCAACAGAAGGCGATGATTTGACCACTTCCCCGTGCTTCTCAAGCAATTCAAAAACCATAAATGCTCTCGCTGCTTTTAAGATGCAGTCTTCTCGAAGCCGAATGTTGATTTCGTATACTTGAAATCCTTGTTCAATTGATTGAAGAATGACCGTCCTGTCATATTCATCAAACTTCAGTTTTTTCACATCCTGCACTTGTTCTCTTGATGTTTCATTTTCAGCTGTCTCATCTTCAATTTGTTCTCCGCTTTCAATCGCTTGCAGTTTTTTCACAATGGCCGAAACATCTTTTTTGCCGTCTCCTCCATCCGCAATCGATAAAACAATTTCCTCCAAATTCTCCAATGCTTCAAAAAGGACATCCATAATTTCAGGCGTTACTTCTAATTTTTGATTGCGAATGGCGTCAAACACATTTTCTATTTTATGTGTTAAATCGGCTAAATCTTCAAACCCCATCGTTGCGCCCATTCCTTTTAATGTATGGGCGGAGCGAAAAATTTCGTTCACAATTCCTAAATCATCCGGATTTTGTTCAAGCTCCAAAAGCTTTTCGTTGCACGACTGCAAATGTTCTTTACTTTCTTCAATAAAAATGTCCAAATATTGATTCATTTCCATGGCAGCACACTCCTTGGATTTAGATCAGCTTTTGAATTAAATACGGAATTTCCATTAAATCTTCCACGTAATCAACCACATTCGCTTGGATGGCGGATTTTGGCATCCCAAATATAATGGAGGTTTTTTCGGACTGTGCGATCCCTGTCGCATCTGTCCTTTCTTTTAATGCTTTCAATCCTTTTGTCCCGTCAGAACCCATTCCCGTTAAAATACAAGCAATCGTTTGATAATATTTTAAATTCGATAAAGATTCAAACAGTACATCTACTGAAGGTCTGTGCCCTCTCTTTTTTTCCGATTGATCCAGTTCAATGAATAAATTCCCTTGTTTTTCTATTACTTTCATATGGCTGCCTCCAGGCGCTATGTATGCTACCCCATTTCTGACGATTTCTTGATGCTCGCCTTCCTTTACTTCGATGTTTGACATTTCATTTAATCGTTCAGCCAACGATTTTGTAAATCCTGGCGGCATATGCTGTACGATGAAAATCGGCGAATTCAGGTTTTTCGGGAAGCATGGAACGATTTTTTGAAGGGTGCTCGGTCCGCCAGTAGAAGTTCCAATGGCAATTAAAGATTTTTTTCGCTGTCGATGGCTCTTTTCTTTCATCATCTCCTTTCGAGGAAATGTGTCGATCTCTTTTTTTAACATCTGAACTTTTTCTTTTGCCCGTTTTGCTGCTAGAACTTTTGCAATTAATTCTTCTTTCACTTTAAATATGTCAAGAGATATGGAGCCGGAAGGTTTCGGGATAAAATCAAACGCTCCGAAAGCTAAAGATTTTATCGTGTTTTCGGCTCCTTCTTTCGTCGAACTTGAAAGCATAATGACTGGTCTTGGAAACTTGTCCATGATAATCTGCAAAGTATCAAGCCCGTTTAAAACCGGCATTTCAATATCTAACGTCACAACATCAGGATCAAGCTCTGCGATCTTTTCAATTCCTTCTTTTCCATTTTTAGCTGTGCCAATCACATCGATGGAAGGACTCTCTAAAAGCAAATCGGAAATCAACTTTCTCATAAATGCCGAATCATCAATAACCAAAACCTTTACACGACTCAAAAACATCACCTACTTGAAAACAAAGATCTAAGAGAATGAATAAATCCTTTTCTTTTTATTTTACCATTTAAGTACATCTCTGTTATATTTTCTAGTGCTTTCGATATAGGAGCATTCGGAAAACGCAAAATAAACGGAATTTGTTCCATGACTGATTTCTGCACATGATCATCCTCCGGCAAACTGCCGAGCAAATCAATTGTTTTATGTAAAAAACGCTCTGCAGTGGTTCTAATTTTTTCCCATGTTTCTTTCGCTTCAATGTTTTTCTTGAATCGATTGACAACTACTTTCATCACCTTTTCTTGATCGAACTGGTGAATGAGCTTTATCGCACTGTAGGCGTCCATAATCGATGTCGGTTCAGGCGTCGTAATGACGATAATTTCGTCCACTGCAAGCAAAAATTTCAAGCTGTCTTTCGAAATTCCTGCCCCCATATCAAATAAGATGGTGTCGTATTTCTCTATTATTCTTTCAAGCTCGTAAAGAAAAAATTGAAACTCTGCTTCATCGATTGTGACAATATTGGAAAGGCTCATTCCTCCTGACAAATACTGCAAATTTAAAGGACCTTTTTTGATAATTTGTTCAATTCCAATGCGGTTTTTCAGCAAATCGACAATTGATCTTTCTTGATACTGCTGTCCAAGCAAAAGATCGATGTTTGCCATCCCAATATCGCAATCTACCAGCAGTACACGGTCGTTTCGTTTTTTGATCAAGTTTAAAGCGAAATTTAAAACGAAATTCGATTTGCCGACTCCCCCTTTTCCGCTAATCACAGCCACTGTTTTTGCATGACGGTTAGGCGGAGAGTCTTTTATCACCGAATATTTGTTTTGTTGAACAATCTTTCTGAGTTGTTCTGCTTGATCCATATCCTGCTACCCCATTAAATATTGAATAAAAGTTTCATGATCCAGCTTATGAATGTCGTCTGGAACATCTTGACCGTCAGTCATATATCCGGCACCAATCTTTGTTTTGTAGACGATGTTATACATAGCTCCATAAGAGGAGGTTTCGTCATGTTTAGTAAAAATAAATTGATGAATCGGCAAATGAGAAAATTGGTTATAAACTTTTTCCATATCTTCAAATTTTGAAGTTAAAGAAAATACTAAAAATGTTTCCATTTCATCCTGAAAGTCAATGGTTTCGCTTAAATCTTGCACATATTGCTGCTCAAGGAAGTTCCGGCCCGCTGTGTCAATAAAAACGATGTCGCAGTCATTCAGCTTCTTTTTCCCTTCCTGAAAATCAAATGAGTTATAACAAACTTCAAGCGGGGCATTTAAAATTTCGGCATATGTTTTTAATTGATCGATCGCAGCAATTCGATAAGTGTCCGTCGTAAGAAATCCGATTTTTTTCTTGTAATTTATTTTGCAGATTGCGGCAAGCTTTGCCAATGTCGTCGTTTTTCCAACACCGGTTGGTCCTACAACATTCACAAATTTTTTTGAAAAAGTAATGCCGTGAAAAGGAATGTCCGAAATTCTCTTTTTTAACTCTTTCTTCAATTGAAATTCCAGTTGTTCGTTTGTCAGCTTTTTTTGATGAATCAAATACGTTTCCAGTATAGATGCGATCACATCCTGTTTAATCGGTTGCAGCAAACCTAACGAATCGATTTTTTGTTCGATCTCTTTTAGGTCAGGATGAATAACAGTACTGTTTACGGACATGGATTGAACGAGATCCTTCAGTTTTTTTATTTCATTCAATACAGGAGCCATCTCTAATTGCTGGTCCGTTTGATGTTCTATTTTTTCATTTTGGGACCCGCTGATCATTTCATCTTCTTCGTCAATGCCCGCCACCACTTCAATCATTTTTTTCTTAAACATTCCTAGAAATCCACCAGTATAGACGACTTTCGAATTGAGGATGACAGCATTTTGACCGAGTTGGCTGCGAATCGTCTTCATCGCCTCTTGCATAGTATGGGCTTTGAATTTTCTAATCTTCATTAAATATTCACCACTCCGACACTTTGTACTTCAATGTTTGATTCAAGTTCGTTGTATGACAATACGGGTACATCAGGCAAATATCGCTCGATCAGCTGCCGTGCATACATTCTGACAGAAGGCGAGCAGAGCAAGATTGGCGTTTGCTCTTCCATTGCCAGCTGTTCCACATTTTTGGCAATGGCTTCGACAATCCTTTGTGATACATGCGGCTCCAATGACAAAAAGGTTCCTCGTTCTGTTTGCTGCACGCCATCGGCAATGGCTTTTTCTACTTGAGCGGAGAGAGTAATGACTTTCAATGTCTCCCCTTCTTTTGCATACTGGCTTGTAATTTGTTTTGCCAGCGACTGTCTTACATATTCAGCTAAAATTTCCGGATCTGTTGTAAATTTGGCATAGTCAGCTAATGTTTCAAAAATAACCGGCAAATTTCGAATAGAAATTTTTTCTTTAAGCAGTTTCGCCAAAACTTTTTGAATATCTCCTATAGAAAGTGGATTCGGCGTAACTTCTTCCACTAATATCGGGTATGTTTCTTTTAAATGATCGACAAGCTGTTTTGTTTCGTGTCGTCCAAGCAATTCATGAGCATGCCTCCGGATCGTTTCCGTAATGTGAGTAGAAACAACGCTAGGAGGATCGACGACCGTATATCCTGCCAATTCAGCTTGTTCTTTTAAATGTTCGCTGATCCATTTTGCAGGAAGTCCAAACGAAGGCTCAATTGTGTCAATCCCTTCAATCGAATCATTATCCATTCCTGGCGCCATCGCCAAATAATGATCGAGCATAATTTCACCTTTCGCCGCTTCGTTTCCTTTAATTTTTAATCTGTATTCATTCGGCTTTAATTGGATATTATCCCGTATTCGGACGACAGGAATGACAAGGCCCAATTCTACGGCAAGCTGCCTTCTGATCATTACGATCCGATCCAACAGGTCTCCCCCTTGTCCGCTATCAGCAAGAGGAATTAAACCATATCCGAATTCAAATTCAATTGGATCCATCGATAAAAGATTCATCACTTGCTCCGGACTTTTCGCTTCGTTCATTTCCACTTCTTCTTCAACAATCTCTTCGTCTTTTTCAATTTGTTTCTTCGTACGATTCATCGCAAATGCTAAGAAAGCAAACATGAGAGCGATCGGAGTTGTTACGATCGGACCAATCGGAGTAACAATACCTAAAATAAAGATGATTCCTGCGGTAACATACAGCAGCTTTGGAAATGCTAAAAGCTGGTTCGTAATGTCTTGTCCTAAATTTCCGTCAGAAGCAGCTCTCGTGACAACAATCCCTGTTGCCGTTGAGATTAATAAAGCTGGAATTTGGCTGACTAATCCATCTCCAACTGTAAGAAGCGTGAATTTTGAAACAGCTTCTTGAAAAGAAAGCCCCTGCTGGATCATGCCGATGATAATTCCGAAAATAATATTGATCAGCACAATTATGACACCAGCAATCGCATCTCCTTTTACAAATTTGCTTGCTCCGTCCATTGCGCCATAAAAATCTGCTTCTCTTGCAATCGTTTCTCTCCGTTTTTTTGCCTCGTCTTCCGAGATGATTCCCGCATTCAAGTCTGCATCAATACTCATCTGCTTACCGGGCATGGCATCAAGCGTAAAGCGGGCTGCCACTTCTGCTACCCGTTCAGATCCTTTTGTAATGACAACAAATTGAATAATAACTAAAATGATAAATACGACAAAACCAACAAGGATATTTCCACCGACAACAAAAGTTCCAAACGTTTCCACGACTGTTCCCGCTTCTCCATTAGCTAAAATCGAACGCGTTGTGGAAACGTTTAAGCCGAGTCGATATAACGTTAACAAAAGCAAAAGAGAAGGAAAGATTGAAAATTGTAAAGGCTTTTCAATGTTCATGGATGTAAGGAGGACGAGCAAGGCAAGAGATATATTAATGATAATCAATATGCTCAGCAGCCATGAAGGCAGCGGGATGATAAGCATGGCAACAATTAAAATGACAGCTACTATAACCGATAAATCTCTTGCTGACATGATACTTCCTCCTAGCAAAATTGTTACACTTTTTGTTTTTGACGATAAACATAAGCTAAAATTTCAGCCACAGCCTTAAAAAATTGTTCAGGAATCATCTCGCCAATTTCCACTTGGTCATACAAGGAACGAGCGAGCTGCCTGTTTTCGACTGTTATGATTTCATGGGCTTTGGCAATTTGCTTGATCTTTTGCGCGACAAAATCTGTTCCTTTTGCAACTACGACAGGTGCATCGTGTTCCTTTTCATCATACTTTAAGGCAACTGCATAATGAGTAGGGTTCGTAATGACGACATCAGCTTTCGGAATTTCCTGCATCATCCTTCTCATCGCCATTTCCCTTTGTTTCTGTTTAATTCTCGATCTAATTAACGGGTCGCCTTCCATTTTTTTGTACTCATCTTTTACTTCCTGCTTAGACATGCGAATGTTTTTTTCGAAATCCCATCTTTGATACAAGTAATCTAGCAATGCGATGAACAAAAGCGCACCTGAAGCATATAGTCCTATCTGCACCGCCAGCTTTGAAATTGAAGCAAAAGCTCGTTCAAGCGGCATTTGCGGAAGTCGCAAAATCTCCTGCCAATTGAAATAAATATACGCAAAGGTTACCCCGCCGATAAAGAAAACTTTTAAGATCGATTTCAAAAGCTCGACAATTGCCCGAATGGAATATATGCGTTTAAATCCTTCAATCGGATTCAGTTTATTTAATTTCATTTTCAACGGTTCAGTTGTAAAAAGAAATCCAACTTGAATATAATTACTGAAAACCCCAGCAACGAAGGCTGCTATCATGAATGGAGCGGTAATTTGAGCGCCTTCCAATACATATTTATTAAAGATTGAATGCACATTTTCTTCTGTGATATCCGTCAACAAATAATCTTCAAAAGTAGAATGGAACATGTTTAAAATATTATCAATCACCGTTTTCCCGAAAAACAGCAATGACAGAAAAACTAAAAACATGGTGATGGCTGTGTTCAAATCGGGACTCTTGGCAACCTGCCCTTTTTTCCTGACATCCTGCCGCTTTCTCGGAGTCGCTTTTTCCGTTTTTTCTCCGGCAAAATATTGCAAATCTAACGGTAAATAATTCATGCGCCATCACCTAATAAATTCATTAAGGTTCTCATCACATCGAACATGTATTGGAAAAGCCCCTGAATCAGCATAAATATAATGCCTAAAACGAGCACCATCATCAGAAAGCTGACGCCAATTTTAATGGCAAACCCAATGACAAATACATTCATTTGCGGAACTGTCCGGGCAACAATCCCTAGAGCAAGGTCAACTAAAAAGAGCGAAGCGACTATCGGAAGCGCCATTTGAAATGCTACGAGAAACATTTTGCTGAACGCCTTCAAAACTTGTTCGGCAACAGCTCCATCAGAAATCGGAATAAAATATTGATCCGGAGGGATTACTTGAAAACTGTATACAATCCCGTTAATCAGCATATGGTGCCCGTTTAGGCTCAGCATGAGCAATAGGGCAAAAGAATAAAGAAATTGTCCAATTAACGGCGTTTGAACTCCTGTCTGCGGATCAATAATATTCGCGATGATAAACCCCATTTGAAAATCGATTAAGCTTCCTGCAATGTGGACAGCTGACATGATGATATATGCGATCAGACCAATGAATAGTCCGATTAAAACTTCTTTTATTATCAGCGGGTAGAAATTCGCATCTAAGTCAACCTTTCCCTCATCGATCGTCATGACGATGATAAGGGAAAGGAAAAAAGACATGCCAATTTTAAACCGCATCGGAATATTCCGATATGAAAATAATGGAAGCGTTGCAATAAAAGCTGTTATTCTTGTAAACACAAGCAAAAAAAGCGGATAATACTCCAGCATCATCATTCAACTCATCCAACAAATTGATTGAGATTGCTGAAAATATTATGTGTATACGACAAAATGACAGATAGCATCCATGGGCCAAAAATAATCAATCCGACCAAAACAGCCACAATTTTTGGTATGAACGCCAATGTCTGTTCCTGTATTTGTGTCGTTGCTTGAAAGATGCTGACAATTAAGCCGACAACAAGCGATATTAAAAGAAGTGGCCCACTGATCATTAAAGTTGTATAAACCGCTTTTTCTGCTATGGAAAGGATCATTTCGGTACTCATTGGCTCACCTACTTATTTTAAAAACTTTGCAGCAATGATTTGACAACTAAGTACCAGCCGTCCACGAGCACAAACAGCAATATTTTAAAAGGCAATGATATCATGACAGGAGGAAGCATCATCATTCCCATTGACATGAGGACACTTGATACAACCATGTCAATGATTAAAAAAGGAATAAAGATCATAAAACCTATTTGAAACGCTGTTTTTAATTCGCTGATGGCAAATGCAGGCACTAAAGCCACGAGCGGAATATCGTCAATCGTCTCAGGATTTTCAATATTGGCGTAATTTAAAAACAAAGCTAAATCTTTTTGTCTCGTATGTTTGCTCATAAATTCCTTTATCGGCTTTTCCGCCTGTTCATACGCTTCCTCAATGGTTATTTCATTGTTGAACAAAGGATTCAAAGCTTTTTCATGTATTTCTTGAAAAGTCGGTCCCATTATAAAAAAGGTTAAAAAAAGTGCAAGGCCGATGAGCACTTGGTTGGGCGGCATTTGCTGGGTAGCAAGCGAAGTTCGCACAAACGATAACACGATGACGATGCGCGTAAAGCAAGTCATTAAAATCAATATCCCTGGTGCAATTGACAAAACGGTGAGCAGAAGCAAAAGCTTCACAGTCGTCGCAACATTTTCCGGATCATTTTGATTAAAATAGCTAAAAAACTCACTCATTTTTTTGATCCTTTCTGCCGAAGACGCTGCATCTGTTCACGTCTTTCTTTTAATAGTGATTCCAGCTCTTTTTTGAAGGAGGTCTTCTCGCTACCCTTTTGTTTATGATTATTTAGAATGAAGCGCATCATATTTTGTTCAAAAGCATTGTTGCCGGGCTCTTTCTGCATGTCGATAATTTTCTTATATTCCTCTTCATCATTAATTTCTTGTAATAGTTCAATCGTATCCCCGACGCCAACGATTAGAATGCGATTCCCCACCTTCACCAGCTGGATGGACTTGTTTTGTCCTAAGGAAATGCCGCCGAGATTTTGTAAGTATTTAGTTTCTTGCGGAAGCTTCATTTTTTTGTTTAAAAATTTTAATAAAAAGATTAAGAGACCTAAAACAAGAATAAGTGTAAAAATCATTTTCAAAACATCGAATACTGATAAGGAGGTGCTGTTGCCACCATCTTCAACCAATTCGTTCGTCGCTTTCTCTTCTTTTTTTTCATCCTGTTGATCGGATGTCTGCTGTTTTAAATATTCCTCAACGGTGGGATTTTTCGCGGCTGCATGCACAAAATCGGCGTTTGTTGGAACATAAAAAAACAACAGCCATAAACAGCACAAATATGTAATACATCGTTTCAATGCAAATGCTCCTTATCCCAATGTCTTTTGAATAGCTTCCAGTACACGATCGGCCTGAAAAGGTTTCACAATAAAATCTTTGGCACCAGCTTGAATAGCATCGATTACCATTGCCTGCTGTCCCATCGCTGAACACATGACAACTTTTGCATTTGGATTAATTTTGCGTATTTCCTTTAAAGCAGTGATGCCATCCATTTCAGGCATTGTAATATCCATCGTGACTAAATCAGGCTGCAATTCTTTAAATTTTTCGACTGCCTGCGCACCATCTGCAGCCTCTCCTACTACTTCATATCCATTTTTTGTCAATATATCTTTGATCATCATTCTCATAAATGCTGCATCATCAACGACTAAAATCCTTTTTGACATTTTGCTCCTCACTCCTATCAACTATTTTAGATTCATTATCCGATCTGCTTGACTCATGATATCCGTTACGCGAACACCGAAATTTTCGTCGATGACAACTACTTCACCTTTTGCTACCTTTTTGCTGTTTATGAATATGTCGACTGGCTCCCCGGCCAGCTTATCAAGCTCGATAATGGATCCTTTAGACAATTCCAAAATTTGTTTGATGGATCTTTTTGTTCTTCCAAGCTCAACCGTTACATTTAAAGGAATGTCGAGCAGCAGCTCCAAATTGTGCGTGTCTACAGATTGATTCGTTTGTTCATCAAATGTCGCAAATTCAACAGGTTTAACTTCAACAGGCTGAGCTTTTTCCTTCTCGCTTTTTTCTATATGCAGCTGTTGATTTTCTCGCGCTTCTTCAGGTTCTGTTTGCACGTTATTTGATGCCTCTTTACTTGCTTTATTCATTAATTCAACAACGAGCTGTTTAGCAAAATCAAGGGGTAAGAGCTGCATAATATTCGAATCAATTAAATTGCCGACAGTTAATCGGAAGGATACCTTCACAAGCAGTTCATCATCAGGAATAGCGTCGGTTCCTTCCCCTTCTTTAACATTCAATAATTCGAGGCGAGGCGGTGAAATATCTATTTTTTTATTTAAAACGGTTGACATTGATGTGGAAGCAGATCCCATCATTTGATTCATCGCTTCCTGGACAGCACTTAATTGAATTTCCCCCAATTCGTCCGGGTTGGAACCATCCCCGCCAATCATTAAATCAGCAATGACAGCAGCATCGCTTTGTTTAATTACAAGCAGATTGCTGCCGGACAGCCCTTCTGTAAAAACTACTTCTATTGCTACGTATGGATGTGGAAACTCCTTTGCCAGTTCTTGCTTATTAATAATCGACACGCTCGGAGTAGTGATTTCTACTTTTTGATTAAGCAAGGATGATAAAGCTGTAGCAGAACTGCCAAAAGAAATATTTCCTATCTCCCCAATCGTATCTTTTTCAATTTCATTCAATAGATTGTCAGTTTCAGTTGATTCTTGATTTCCCCCTTTTAATAGAGAATCGATTTCCTCTTGTGACAACATGTTATCAGTCATCAGCTTCGTCACCTCTCTCTATGTGGCCTAATATTTGAACGGCCAGTTTCTTGTTCTTTTTGCCAGGCTGTCCAAAAAATTTAGGGACGTCACCTACTTTAATCACCAACGGGTCGCTGGTCGATTGATCAAGACGGATCATATCCCCCACTCGCATTTCAAGAAACTCTTGAACTGTCACAACGGACGTCCCTAATTCTGCAACCACCGGAACTTCTGCAAGCTTTATCCGGTTTTTGATTACTTCCGTTTCCACTGAGTTTTGGGCTTTCCTTTCCGATTGCATCCAATAATGGACGGAAAGCTTTGGAATAATTGGTTCCAACACAACATGGGGAATACAAAGGTTTATCATTCCGCTCGCTTCTCCCACTTGTGTATTAAGGGAAATAACAACAACTGTGTCATTTGGAGATACCATTTGCAAAAATTGCGGATTTACCTCAAATTCCTGCATGCAAGGCTCAATGTCCAAAATGGTACTCCAAGCTTCACGGTAATGCTCCAAAGTTTTTTCGAAAATGGATGCAATAATTTTCATTTCAATTTCTGTTAATTGTTCAATCTTATTCATGGAAGCCCCGAAACCGCCCATTAACCGATCCATCATTGCGTACGCAATATTTGGGTTCACTTCCATAATAATTCTTCCATCAAGTGTCCCAAGTTCAAAAACATTTAAAACTGTCATTTTCGGAATGGAACGGACAAACTCTTCATAGGGCAGCTGGTCTACAGACGTGACGGTTATTTGGACATATGTCCGCAATTGCGCAGCAAAATACGTCGTTAAAAGCCTTGCGAAATTTTCATGCACTCGAGTAATGCTGCGAATTTGATCTTTTGAAAAACGAAGAGCACGTTTAAAATCGTAAACTTTTATTTTCTTTGCTTCTTCTTCTTTCTTTAATTCATCAACATTCATTTCACCGGTCGTTAATGCAGATAATAGCGCATCAATTTCACTTTGCGATAAAATTTCATTTGACATAATGAGAACATCACCTCCTTATCCCTTTTTTGTCTATTGAAGGATAAAGGAAGTCGTGTACACTTGTTTCACTTCTCCTTCTTGTAAAAGCGCATCGACCTTCTTTTTAATCGTATCTTTAAAGCGGTCCATTCCAGCTTGCCCTTCCAAATCTTTTGCTTCCATATTTGCCAGTTCGGTTATAATAATATCTTTTATTTGAAATTCTCTCTTTTCTAATTCTTCTCTCGCTTTTTTGTCAGATGCTTCAATTTTGAAAGAAAGTCTTACAATATTTTTACTTTTTAAGTTTGTCGTAATTTCAGGAACATCAAATGACGATTCCACCACCTCGTCGATGGAGCGGTTTTTCGCTTCTACCGGATCCTTCGTAAAAAATTCCATGACGACAAACGTAGTCAGTGCAGCAATTCCAACGGTTGAAATGACGATTAATAATGCAGTTATAAATTTTTTACTCATTTTCTTGTCCCCCGAAATAGAAAGCTTTCCCAAAACCAAATTGTTTATAAAGCTCATTGATTTTTGTTACTACTTCCGTCTGTGAATCTTTTACTATATATTTTTTGCCGGATATTAACGTAATAGTCGTATCAGGAAACGATTCAATCCGTTCGATTAACAACACATTCAGATAAAAAGCTTCGCCATTCAGTTTTGTTAATTTGATCACGTTTCAAGCTCCCCCGTTCTTCCTATTAACGTTTTAAGCCAAGGAGCTCCTGCAAAATTTCGTCAGAAGTTGTGATGATTTTCGTATTTGATTGAAAACCTCTTTGTGCCACAATCATTTCCGTAAATTCTTCCGCCAAGTCCACATTGGACATTTCTAGCGAGCTTGTAATTAGCGAGCCTGCACCATCTTCTCCAGGAACAGATAACTCATTAAGCTCCAATCCGTTTCCGTTTTTATCCAAGAATCCAGAGTTTTGCGTCTCGATAAACAAATTGCTTCCCACTTTTTCCAAACCTTCTGGATTCGGGAAATTAGCGATGCGAATTTGGCCTGCCACTTTCAACTGTCCGTTGCTATCTGTAAATGTGATTTTACCGTCCGCCCCTATACTGAATGTTTTTGCCGACAGCGGAATTTGAATCAGGCCTGGTTCACCGCTTAAAGAATTCGTCCACTGCGGTTCTCTTAAACTTTCAGCAAGATTTTCATATTTGATAACAGCTTGTTCGATATTGTTTAGTGAAACTTTGTAGCTTTCAATCGTTCCGATCAATTTTGACATTTGATCTAGAGTAGCTGTATCAACGCTTGATTCCAATTCAACGTCAGCTTGCGGATCGTTTGGATAATCATTTCCAACTTCAAGCTGTCCAATTGCATTTGTAATGGTAGTTAAAATATCAGTATAAGGTGGTGTATCATTGAACACATCTATCGAGTCATTTAATAGATTGATCGCTGTATCAAATTGATCGCTGATATTGTTAAATCCGGACGCATTCGTCACCGAATTATTGAACTCATCCCATACTTCCCCGAGTGCATTATAAGCATTTTGCATCGCTGTATACCAAGAAGATGGATTTTCTTTCCCATTTTTCTCCCATAACTCGACTGATTCGTTGTAAGCCTCATAGGCTTCCATCAGCGCATTGGCTTTTTTGCCGATATCGTTCAAAGATTCATACATATTTTTATAAGGAGTATTAAAAGATGTAATTTGCTGCAGCGCAGCGTTTGCTTTATCAATCCCAGCCTGTGTCGGCGGGGTTTTTTCGCCTGTTTCGCCGATCAAATAATACCCTTCACCTGTCACAATATAGCCATTGGCATCCAAGTAAAAGTTCCCAGCGCGGGTATAGGCAAGGTTTACGGCATTATTGATGGATCCAAGAATTTTGTTGTCCCCGTATTGACCGGCATAATCAATATTCACTCTTGATAAATCGGTGATCGTCCCAACAGGAAAGAATCCGTCTCCAGATATGGCCACATCTAAAACTCTTCCAGTCGATTGAGTTGGTCCAGATGTATGAACAGTGTCGATTGTTCCGATTGCCGCACCCAATCCTACCTGTGCAGGATTTATACCTCCTCGTCCATTTACAGCGGCGCTTGCGCCTGAAATTTGCTGGTTGACTAATTCTTTAAAAGTGACACGTCCTTTTTTGAAGCCGTACGTGTTGACATTCGCGATATTGTTGCCAATGACATCCAATTTCAATTGAAAATTTTTCATTCCGCTAATACCAGAATACATGGAACGCAACATATGAACCTCTCCCTTTCTTTAAAATGTTAATATTATTATCCTTCCTGATCAGATGAATCGTTTTCTCCAGCTTCGGATACTTTCGTAATACTTGAGCTTTCCACTTCATCGCCGTTGGCAAGCGCAATGATGACTGTATCTCCATTCATCCGCACGCTTTTGACAATGCTCTGCTTTTGCTCACCTTCTTTTGAGTATTCTACCGATTTGCCGATGAGCTGCGAATATTTGATGAGTGCATCCGATTTTAAAAAGGCTTCAAGCGATTTATTCATGTTTGTTATTTGTTCCAATGTTGAGAAATTCGCCATTTGAGCAATAAACTCTTTATCTTCCATTGGATTTAGCGGATCCTGATATTGCAATTGGGTAATCAATAACTTCAAAAAATCATCTTTTCCAAGAGTTGACTTAGCTTCCCTTGCTTTGTTTTCTGTATAGGTCGATAACAAATAGCTGTCGATGGAAATTCCGCTCATAAGAACCTCCTATATAATGGCATTTACATACTCTTTTAATTTTTCCATAAAAGTTTGGTCGTTCTGCTGTTCATTTTGGTGCTTTTCTTGATCTTCCCCTGTATGTTGTTGCGAATTGCCACGTCCTCTTTTTTCTTGAAAGAAATAATGCTCTTCGTCAAAAATATCAAAGCGGTCAATTTGCAATGTTATATTCGGCAGCGAATGCTTTAACTGCTGAATACTATGCTCTAACAATTCTTTCGCTGATTGAGTCGATGTCTTAATTTTGGCGCTCATTTGGTCGCCATCTTTTATTAATTGAATGGTAATGGTCCCTAAATGCTCCGGAGTGAGCCGTATCGTCAATTTTTGTGCGCCATTGGGAAGCTGGCCAAATCGACTTGTTTTTATTACGTCTTTTAACTTTTGAAAAAATTCCTCTTGGACGTCTATACTCAGTTCAGAATCAATTTGCGAAGCCGGATTTTCTGAGCCAAATTTGTTTATGTATGAAGTAAGAGTCAACTCAAACGTATCCTTCGTTTGGCTCGTTAGGAAATTTCCAACACTTTTTTGTTCTGCACGGCTCTCTTGTTGAACAAACTCCATTAGAGGATGCGTTCTTGCCAATATTTCCTCACGCTGCACAAATGGTTTCTTATTCGTGTCTATTTGTTGTATAAAATGAAGCGGCTCTGATGTTTCTAGATCATTAGGCAATATGTCAGCTATGGTAGCACTGTGATTCTCATATCGTCCAATCCGAACAGCTGTTAAAATATTTTGAAGCATCGTGCTGCCTAGATCGCCATACTTTCTAGTAATGGTTTCAAAAACTTCGAGCATTCGAATAAACTCGTTCGGCTCATTTCGCTGCAAATAAGCTAAAATAGCAGTGATTTGCTGAAAAAGTACAGTTTTTTCCGGACTTTGCTCCGTATGATCAACATTCAGTTCCATATTGCTCGCAAATGTCAATTCCAACTTTTCAGAAGAAGGTTGGCTGACAGAAGATAAACTGCTGTCTTCTCTCTCCTGTTTGTCTTGAGCGTCTGTTTCCTGATCGTGCAAAATGTCAAGAGAGAGCCAATTTTTGATCGCATTTTTCAACTCTTCTAAGATAGTTGTTTCGATTTCTAATTTTTGCGGTTCATTTCCTTTCACCTGATCGGCTGGCTTCATGTTCACAAGCTGATCAAAAAACGTTTGAAAAGTTGACTCTTCCTTTTTTTCTTCTCCGTTTGTTGATGGTATGTTTCGCGTGTTCAATTGGAAAAACTGCAATTTAATGGCATCCATTTGTTCACCTCCTGTAATATGATCAGAATGTTCATGTAAGTTATTTATTGAGCAGCTGCCTCTTCAGTTGCTGATGGTACAGATTCGGCTGCTGGTTGTTCAGATTGAGCTGCTGCTTGCTCGGATAACAGCTTCGTATATTTGGCAGCGTCTTGGGGAGTCATTTTTTCCAAAATTCTAGCAAGCACGGCTTTTTTTAAAGATGATAGTATGCTCATTGCTTCATCATCAGAAAGCTCTGTAATGATGGCAGCTGCTTTTTTACTTGACATTTCTCCATATACTTTCGCAATATCAACGGCTTGTTGTTGATTTTTTTGCGGATTGGTTTGAGCTGCGTTTTCCAATGAGTTGATTTGCTGTGTCAACTCTTGTATTTCTTCATCCTTGCTTTTCAGCTGTTCTTGCAGCTGATTGATTGTGCTTTCCTGCTCTTCAATCTTTTGCTTGAGCTCTTCTTGCTCTTTTTCCAGCTGCTCGTTCAGCCTTTCAAGATTTTCCTGCTTCTGACCTCCTTGCGCTAAGTCCGAAATAATCGGAATATTTTGGGCCGGCAGGATGCCGAGAAAAAACATGATGATTACGGCGACAAGCCCAAGACTAAAAAGTGATAAAAATATGGTCAAAAAAGTTTTTAAACCGCCTCGTTTCTTTTCTTTTTTCGCCATCATTTCCACCTAATTTCTATGAAACGAATATGTAATGATTGATATTTCATCCATCATTTTTCCTTCTTCTCGTTTCCTTAGCTCCATAAATTTCTTGTAATCTTTTTCTTTTATTTTTTCATATTGCTTTACTTCTATATGTTTTTGCATCAAAATCGACTGTTTTTCATTCATTGCATTACGAGAATAAATGACAAGTTGCTGGTAATGCTCAATTGTTCTTTCCAAATTTTGAACAAACTGTTGATACTGCTTAATTTCTTGAACGGACATCCCTTTGTTCAATTTTTCTTCTTGAAGCTTTACGAACTCCTCTTTTTGTTTTAAAAATGTATACAGCTTTGTTGCAACTTTTTTAAAATTTTCAACGGAATCTTCATATTCTTTTGATGATTTTCGTTTCTCATTTTCCTTTACATCCAATATTTTTTGGTAGCGGAAATGGTATGTCATGTCTTGTCACCTTCTTCAAGTAGCGAAATTAATTGCTGTACGCTTTCCTCAAATGTTATTTTTTCATTCATATGCTGCTGAAGAAATCCGTTTATTTTCGGATAATAATCCATTGCTTGATCCATTTCTTTTGAAGAGCCTCTTTTATATGCGCCGATCTTAATTAAATCTTCTGACTCGGTATATGTAGAGTACAATGCTTTCAGTTTGTTCGCAGCTTCGAGATGCGCCGGTTCGGCAATATGGTTCATAAGGCGGCTGACGCTTTTTAAAATATTAATTGCAGGAAAATGTCCTCTATTCGCCAACTCGCGATCGAGCACAATATGCCCGTCCAAAATTCCTCTCACAGTATCCGCTATCGGCTCGTTCATATCATCGCCATCAACTAAGACAGTATAAATGGCTGTGATCGAACCCTTTTCATTATTTCCTGTTCTTTCTAAAAGTCGAGGAAGCATGGCGAACACTGAAGGGGTGTATCCTTTTGTCGTCGGCGGTTCCCCAACTGCCAGTCCAATTTCCCTTTGCGCAATCGCTACTCTCGTGACTGAATCCATCATAAACATGACATTATATCCTTTATCTCGAAAATATTCTGCAATCGCCGTTGCAGAATAGGCAGCTTTAATTCTCATTAAAGCCGGCTGATCGGAGGTTGCCGCCACAATAATCGTCCGCTTTAGCCCTTCTTCCCCTAAATCTCTCTCAATAAATTCTCGAACTTCTCTTCCCCTTTCACCTATTAAGGCAATCACATTTATATCTGCTCCTGAGCTTCTTGCGATCATTCCGAGCAAAGTACTTTTTCCAACGCCGCTTCCTGCAAAAATACCTACCCGCTGACCTTTCCCAATCGTTAAAAAACCGTCAATTGCTTTCACACCCACTTCAATTTTTTTAGTGATCGGCGGCCGGGTTAACGGGTTCGGCGGCTCATTCTCAGACAGAATAGTCGTTAAACCTTTTGGAAGATTGGATCCGTCCATTGGATGACCAAATGCATCTAATACTTTTCCGATCAGGCTGATTCCCGATTTTATTTTCAGGGGCGAGCCTGTTGCTTCCACGACACAGCCAGGTGCAATTTGGTTGACCTTTGTAAATGGCATTAATAGAATATTTTCTTCTTTGAATCCGACAACTTCTGCCAGCGTTTTTTCATTTTTTCCTACATGTACATAGCAAACATCACCGATGGAGCATTCAGGTCCGCGTGATTCAATCATGAGTCCGACTACTTTTTTCACTTTTCCATATCTCTTATAAGAGTCCAGCCGATCTATATGGTCGATCAATTGAGCTACTTTCAATCGCTTCAATCCTCCCTGACAAGATTTAACAGCTTGCTTTTTAATTGCTCCAGCTGTGTATCAATGCTCGCATCAATTTTTCCAAATGGCGATTCCACACAAATTCCGTTTTCGGGCAAATTTACATCTGGAAAAATATAGAGCTCTGTTTTGGTTGTAAATAGTTCCATTAATTCTTCTTTTTGTTCAAGCATAAATTCATATTTGTCAGGGTGAACGTATATTTTGACTTCTGGATATTCCTTTACTTCACAAATCACTTCGCGAACCAATCCAGTAAACAGTTCAGGCTCTCGCTTTAGGTTGGCTGCAATAATTTTTTCCGCTACTTTTACAGCAATTTCAATAATGGTTTCCTCGGAAGCTTCTATTTTTTTCTCATAATCTTTTTTGGAAAGCTGGACTACCTGTCTGGCAGATTCAATCACATTTTCATACTCTTGAAGTCCATCTTTTTTCCCTTTTTCAAAACCGTCTTGATACCCTTCTTTTCTTGCTTCTTCTATTAGGCGCGCCTTTTCTTCCTGCCAAGCTTCCCTTTCTTTTTCGATCTCCTTAAGCAATCGCGTTTTTTCTTCTTCAGCTTTTTCTAAAATTTTCTCTGCTTCCAAATGGGCTGCCTCAAGGAACTGTGAACGCTGTGTGTTCTCTTTTTGATCGGAAGCGGCGAACTCTTCCTGAATTTGGATCGTTCTGATCGTCAATTTGTGCGGCTTGTGCAATGACCAAGCATGGCCGGATTTTATGACTCTAGACAATGATTTCATCTCCTTGTCCTCGAGCGATCACAATTTCGCCAGCATCCTCTAATTTTCTTATCACTTCAACAATTCTTGATTGCGCTTCTTCTACATCACGAAGCCGAACAGGACCCATGTAATTCATTTCCTCCTTGAATGTTTCCGCCATTCTAGTTGACATATTTTTAAAGACAATTTCTTTCACTTCATCCGACGCAACCTTTAACGCCAACATGAGATCATTATTATCCACTTCGCGAATGACGCGCTGAATGGCGCGGTTATCCAAGGTAACAATATCTTCAAATACAAACATCCGCTTTTTGATTTCTTCGGCAAGCTCGGGGTCCTGCACTTCTAGTGCTTCCAGTATCGTTCGTTCTGTCGAGCGGTCGACACCGTTTAACACTTCCACTACTGTTTCGATTCCACCCGTTTCTGTGAAATCTTCCGTTACAGTAGAAGAAAGTTTCTTCTCTAAAACTTGTTCAACTTCATTAATTACTTCAGGGGATGTGCGGTCCATAATGGCGATTCTTCTTGCAATATCCGCTTGAACTTCCTGAGGCAAGCTCGATAAAATTTGTCCCGACTGCTTGGCATCCAGATAGGACAAAACTAAAGCGATCGTTTGCGGATGCTCGTTTTGTATAAAGTTTAAAATTTGAGCCGGATCTGCTTTTCTAACAAAATCAAACGGCCGTACTTGAAGAGAAGATGTCAGCCTTCTGATTATTTCACTTGCCTTTTCCCCTCCTAATGCTTTCTCAAGCACCTCTTTCGCATATTGGATCCCCCCTTGGGCAATATAATCTTGCGCAAGGGCGATTTGATGAAACTCTTCGATCACTTCTTCTTTTTTTTGCGAATCCACTTTCCGTACACTCGATATTTCTAATGTAAGCTTTTCAATTTCTTCTTCCGTGAGGTGTTTATAAACGGAAGCAGAAGCTTCCGGACCTAAGGAGATCAATAAAATAGCAGCCTTTTGCCTACCGTTTAACTTTTTCATATGTCATTTCCCCCTAGTCTTCATAGAGCCAAGTGCGCAATAGTTTAGCGAATTCGTCAGGCTTCTCTTTGGCAAGCTCCTCAAGCTTCCTACGCTGCTCATTTGCTTTCGTTTGCTCGACAGATTCTTCTTCTTGCACAGGCTGCGGTACCACTTCTTCTATTTCGTCAAATTCATCATCTTCATATTCATCTTCTTCGTCTCTCCGTCTTTTCCACCACCATAGGAATAACAATCCAAGAAGCAGAATGCCTGCTCCAATTAACACATAGCCCCAAATTGGGAATGATGATGGCTCCTTTAAATCATCCGCATTTATTTTGCCTGAAAACGGCTGAACAGAAACTACGATTTTATCTTCAATGTCTTGATCCGTTAACGGCTCGGCCTCCGGATCTTCATAGATGCTTGTCCGAACAATTGTTGATAAAATTTGTTCAATATCATCTACACTCTGCTGCGGCAACGAATTTGGATTTTCCGGATTCGGGGGCTCAACCATGACTTGAATGCCCAGATCTCTAATTTTATATGGACTTTCAACAATTTCCCGTTTGATCCGGTTTACCTCATAATTGATTCGGTCTTCAATTTTTTCATATTCTCCTTCTCCGTTTGCACCGGCAGCCTGTTGATATGTATTCGGGACATCTGTTTGACCTGTTCCAGCAACGCCGGCAGCTTGCGCCCCAGTACCTGTGTATGTTTCCGTAATCCGTTCTGCACTGATGGCAATTCCTTCATTGTTCTCTTCATCAACTGGCTCCACTAAGTTTTCTTCCCGCTTTTCCTGGGTAAAATCAATATCAGCTGATACGTTGACAACCACTTTGTCTTGGCCCATCATCGTACCCAGCATTCTTTGAACTTGCCGTTGAATATTTTTTTCAATTTCCGATTTGATTTCAAGCTGGGAAGCAAAATTAGTGCCAGGTGTATCCTCTTGTTTCAAATCATAATAATCAAAATTTTGGTCCATTATAACAATGTTTTCAACCGGTAAATTCGGCACGCTCTTGGAAACAAGGTGATAGAGTGCGTTCACTTGCGATTGATCAAGCTTGTAACCCGGCTCCAAATTTAAAACAATGGAAGCTGATGCTTCTCCTGCGTCCTCGCCGACGAATACCGTTTCTTTAGGTAAATTGACCATCACTTTAGCGTTTTTTACGCCTTCGATTTCTTTAATTAAATTGGCCAGTTCTGTTTGTGTAGCTTTTAATTTTAATACATCAAATTCATTATCTGTCATGCCAAAACCGATATTTTGTCCAAAATACGAATAATCGATATTTCCGCTTTCAGGAATACCTTCAGCAGCAAGTTCCACTTTCAGTGCATTTGCTTCGCTTTCTGGCACTTTAATAGTTGTTCCGTTATCGGCTATTTCCGATTGAATCCCTTTGTTATCGAGGGTTTCTTTGATTCGGCCAGCTTCTTCCAATGATAAATTCGTATATAGCGGTATCATTTTCGGTTTTGACAAAACTATTGACGAAACGATAATGGCAATGATGATGAGCGATGCGCCTCCGATGATGAGGGCTTTTTGCCATTTTGTCCTTTGCCTCCAAAATGACAAAATTGTATCCTTTATTTGCAGTAGTTTTTGATTCATTCTTTCTGATCCCCCGATAATGACATTCCATTTCTAAATAGACTAATTATATTTGCATTCTCATCACTTCTTGATAAGCTTCAATGACTTTATTCCTGAATTCAACAGTTGCTTCAAGTAAAATGCTCGCTTTTTGTGCTGCGATCATGACATCATGAAGCTCTACATTTTGTCCTGCTGCAAGAGCATTTGTCAGCCGATCGGAATTTAATTGAGCTTCATTGACAGCTTCCAGCGATTTTTTCAACATATCTGAAAAGGATGATTTCCCAGAATTTTCCGCACTTTGTGCTCGGTTTTCAAGCTGAATCGATTGAGTCGGAAAAGAAATTTGCTCAATCATTTACATCACTCCTATTCTATTTCCCTATTTCCAATGCTTTCAGCAGCATGTTTTTCGATGCATTAAAGCTTGTAACATTTGCTTCATATGAGCGCGTGCTGCTGATCAAGTCGACCATTTCTTTTAAAGGATCTACATTTGGCAAAGAAACATATCCATTTTCGTCTGCATCAGGATGGTCGGGATCATAAACGATTTTAAAAGGCGTCTCGTCCTCAACAATGGCTTGAACTCTCACGCCGTTTCCAACGCCGTTCAGCTCTTGATTCAGAAAAGCTGAGAAAGGTTTTGTATCCTCTGCTGTTACAACCATTTTCCGGCGGTAAGGCTGCCATTGCCCGTCCACATATTCAGCTCTAGTCGTCTCCATGTTTGCCATATTCGATGAAATGACATCCATTCTCAGTCGCTGAGCTGTTAAAGCTGATGCGGAAATGTTTAAAGACTGAAAAATCCCCATTATGTACGACCACCTTTTATTACTGTTTTTAATGAATTAAATTTGCCATTCAATCTGTCAATCAATGCATTGTAGAAAATTTGATTTTCCGCAAGCTTTGCCATTTCTTGATCAATGTCGACATTATTCCCATTATGCTGATAAGCACTGTTTGTCCTCGTTTCCACAATCGATGTGCTTTCGCTGCCCACAAAAGGAAGATGACGCGGATTGGTCCGATATGCATCCAGTTTTATTTGTTGATCCAAAACGTTTTTAAAATTAACTGTTTTCGCTTTATACCCTGGAGTGTCCACATTTGCAATATTATTGGCTATAACTTTTCCGTTTAAGGAAGAAATTCGAATTGCCTGCTCCAAATTGGCTATTGAATTAGAAAATATTTTCATTGCTCCCTCCAAAAGTATGATGATCTTGTATTGCAAAAGAAATAAGAAGTAAAAATGTCGAATTTTGCTAATTTATAAATATTATTTTAAAAAAGAAACAGCTTAAAGTCTATGTATAATTTGTAAAAAATCGTCGTACATTGCGATTATTTTTTTTCTAGTTCTAAATAACTATCACTTTTTTAACATTGGAATTTGATTCTGCAGCTTTTTCAGAGGGATGAGTAGGAGGTTAGAACTTATTGAAATTGGACAAATCAGCCGATTTTCAAGAAGAAATTTGTAGAAAACATTTATAAAAAGCTGCTTCAAAAGGTTTGATAAACAAACCTTTAGAGCAGCTTTCTTTTAATGGTTTTTTAATTTTTCTAGTTCAACTAAAAATTTGTTGTTTAACACTTTAATATATGTGCCTTTCATACCAAGAGAACGAGATTCAATGACACCAGCGCTTTCTAACTTGCGAAGCGCATTGACGATCACAGATCTGGTAATGCCGACGCGGTCAGCAATTTTGCTTGCAACTAGCAATCCCTCTGTGCCGCTTAATTCTTCAAAAATGTGTTCGATTGCTTCGAGTTCGCTGTATGATAAAGAGCTGATTGCCATTTGGACAACCGCTTTGCTTCTCGCTTCCTCTTCAATTTCCTCAGCTTTTTCTCTTAAAATCTCCATTCCAACAACAGTTGCCCCGTATTCAGCCAATATTAGGTCATCATCATTAAATTGGGTTCCCAGTCTAGATAATATAAGGGTTCCTAAGCGGTCTCCGCCTCCGATGATCGGAACAATGGTCGTATATCCGTTTTTAAAGAGCTCGCGGTTCTCAACGGGAAATGCAGTATATTCGCTATATACATCTAAATTTGGTGACGTTTCGGTAATATTAAATAAACTTTTCGTATACTCTTCAGGAAATTTTCTTTCCTCCAGCATTTTTTTCATGCGGTCATTATCTATTTGCTTGTTCAAGCCGAAGCCTAATACTTTTCCTCGGCGGCTGAGCACAAAAATATTTGCTTCAATGACTTCACTTAATGTTTCCGCCATTTCTTTAAAATTAACAGGTTTTCCTGCCACCTTTTGCAGCATCGCATTAATTTTTCTTGTTTTTTCTAATAACTCCATGATCTCAAATCCTCCTAAAAAATTTCATCTTTTTATAAAATAAATTGACTTAAATCTTTGTTTTGAACAATTTTATTTAATTTTTCTTCCACATAGTTCGGTGTAATCACAACCTTTTCTAAATTTATCTCCGGCGCTTCAAACAACAAGTCTTCCAGCAGTTTTTCTAAAATGGTATGAAGCCTTCTTGCTCCAATATTATCTGTATCTTGGTTCACTTGGTAAGCAATTTCAGCAATTTTACGAATAGCTTTGTCAGAAAATTCTAATTTTATACCTTCCGTCTCCAATAATGCTTCATATTGTTTTAATAAAGCATTATCCGGTTCAATTAAAATTCGGACAAAATCATCTGCCGTCAGCTTTTTCAATTCCACGCGAATCGGAAAACGTCCTTGCAATTCAGGGATTAAATCCGATGGCTTCGCGATGTGAAAAGCGCCAGCTGCAATAAAGAGTATATGATCGGTTTTTACGGTGCCATATTTTGTTACAACTGCAGATCCTTCCACGATTGGAAGTATATCTCTTTGCACACCTTCGCGGGAAACATCAGCACCAGAACTGTTGTGGCCGTTTTTGGCGATTTTGTCGATTTCATCGATAAAAATGATGCCTGATTGTTCCGCGCGTTCAATGGCAAGCTGTGTCACTTCGTCCATATCAATCAGTTTTGCTGCTTCTTCATTCGTCAAAACCTTTCGGGCGTTTTTCACAGTAAGCTTTCTTTTTTTCTTCCTTTTTGGAAGAAGACTGTTCAAAGCATCCTGCATATTAAAGCCCATCTGCTCCATCCCTGTCCCTTGCAGGAGATCGAACATAGAGGGCTGCTGTTCCTCAATTTCAACCGTAACAAAATGATCTTCCAGTTCGCCTGCTGCTAATTTGCGCGCGATTTCTCTCCGCTTCTCCTTTAGATCCTGTTCATTTTCTCCCTGAGTTTCGAACGAATTTGTTTGTTGATTTCCTCCGAAAAGCATTTCTAAAGGATTTTTGTAAGCAGCCTGTTTTTTCTTACTCGGGACGAGGAGCTCGACCAGCCTGCGATTGGCGTTTTCTTCCGCTTGAGCTCTTACTTCCTGCATTTTTTCTTCCTTCACAAGCCGGACGGAAGTTTCCACTAAATCGCGAACCATCGATTCCACATCTCGCCCGACATACCCTACTTCTGTAAATTTTGTTGCCTCCACCTTTACAAAGGGCGCGCCGACGAGCTTTGCAATTCTCCTAGCAATTTCAGTTTTTCCAACCCCAGTCGGACCAATCATTAAAATGTTTTTCGGAACTACTTCATCGCGAATTTTTTCATCCAATAAGCTTCTCCGGTATCGATTTCTTAACGCAACAGCAACCGCTTTTTTCGCTTCTTCCTGACCGACTATGTATTGGTCTAATCGTTCAACAATTTGTTTCGGAGATAATTGCATTTTTTTCATTCGCCTCCCTCCTTTCTAAAGTTCCTCAACGATAATGTTATTGTTCGTAAAAACGCAAATATTTGCTGCTATTTCTAGAGCGGATTTAGCGATTTCTTTGGCAGACATTTGTTCACCGGCATATTGTTTCAATGCACGGCCTGCAGCAAGGGCATAATTTCCCCCTGAGCCGATAGCTAAAATGCCATCATCCGGTTCGATTACTTCACCCGTCCCAGAAAGGAGCAGAAGCTTTTGGGCATCCATCACAATTAACATTGCTTCTAATTGTCTTAATACTTTGTCGCTTCGCCACTCTTTTGCCATTTCCACAGCTGCTCTTGCCAAATTGCCGTTATACTCTTCCAGGTTGCCTTCAAACTTTTCAAACAGCGTAAACGCATCAGCAACAGATCCCGCAAATCCAGCAAGCACTTTTCCATTATAAATTTTTCGGACCTTTCGTGCTGTATGCTTCATCACAACTTGATTGCCAAGTGTTACTTGTCCATCACCTGCCATCGCGCATTGTCCTTTATGGCGAATGGCAAAAATCGTTGTCGCATGAAATGTTGACAATTGCAAGCCTCCCTTTAAGAATCTTTTGCTCGTGGATGGTAGGCCATATAAACATTTTTCAAATGGTCTTTTGACACATGGGTATAAATTTGCGTTGATGATAAATGAACATGGCCCAAAAGTTCTTGAACACTTCTTAAGTCAGCTCCAGCATTTAAGAGGTGAGTCGCAAAAGTATGCCTAAACATATGCGGATGAAGATGCAGATTTTTTGCTGAAGCATCTATCAGCTGTTTTAATATATACCGAACTCCCCTTGCTGTTAAAGGCTTTCCCCGATGGTTTACAAACAAAAAGCGATGATCCTGTCCGGACTGATTTTTCATCAGCTTGCTTCTGCCATCATGGATATATCGTTCCGCTGCCTGACGTGCATAGCTTCCGAAAGGCACATAGCGCTGTTTGTTTCCTTTTCCATTTACTAAAATGGTCTCAATGGAAAAATCCAGGTCTTCAAGGCGAATTTCGCATAATTCGCTTACACGGATTCCCGTTCCATATAAAAATTCCAAAATCAATTGATTCCGCTGCCCGAGCGGATCATTAAGGTCGGAAATGGAAAACAGCATTTCCAGCTCCTCATCAAATAAAAATCTAGGGATCGCTTTTTTTTGCTTCGGAAGTGACACTAAAGAAAAAGGATTATCCGTTACATATTTTTCCCGCAAAAGAAAATGATAAAAAGTTCTAATGCTTGAAATTTTACGGGAAATGGATGTTTTGGAATACTTTTTGCTTAAATCCGTCAAAAAAATACGTATATCTGAATATTGAACGTCATCCAGCCTTTCTAACCCTTCTTTTTCCATAAAAGAAAAAAAATCATTCAAGTCATGCAGATAATTCACAATTGTATATTGTGAATAATTTTTTTCAATTTGTAAATATTCAATGAATAAATTTAAAAAATTCTTAACATTTTCCACTATTAGCACCTCACAAAGGGCTACTAAATCGTATCACATTTGCAGTAGCCCTTTCAATCCATTTTATAATTTTTTCGAAATTTTTTGAATAGTTTGAAGTGCTCTTTTTGCCAATTGTTCATTTCTTTCTTTTTTCACTTTAATGTGGGTGTCAAGCGGTTTAAAAAGACCAAAATTCGCATTCATCGGCTGAAAATTATTCGGATCTGCCGTTGTAATATACTTTGCCATGCTTCCCATTGCTGTTTCATCAGGAAATTCAATCAATTCCTTTCCCAAAACGAGGCATGCCGCATTAATGCCTGCTATTAATCCGGAAGCAGCTGACTCAACATAGCCTTCTACGCCAGTCATTTGTCCGGCGAAAAACAAATCCTCGCGCCCTTTATATTGATAAGTTGGTCTAAGCAGTTTCGGGGAATTGATAAACGTATTTCGATGCATCACTCCATATCTGACAATTTCCGCCTTTTCAAGCCCCGGAATCATCTGAATGATTTCCTTTTGCGGACCCCATTTTAGATGAGTTTGGAAGCCGACGATATTATACAAAGTCCCTGCCGCATTATCCTGCCGCAGCTGGATGACGGCAAAAGGACGCTTTCCTGTTTCGGGATGCTCCAAGCCGACAGGCTTCATCGGTCCGAAAAGAAGCGTTTTCTTTCCTCTCTTTGCCATGACTTCAATCGGCATGCATCCTTCAAAAAAGATTTCTTTCTCAAATTCTTTTAGAGGAACAGTTTCCGCGCTGATTAATGCCTCATAAAAGCGGTCGAACTCTTCCTCTGTCATCGGACAGTTTAAATATGCAGCCTCCCCTTTGTCGTATCTTGATTTCAAATATACTTTTTCCATATCAATGCTGTCTTTTTCAATTATCGGTGCGGCTGCGTCGTAAAAATATAAATATTCCTCGCCAGTAAGCTTTTTTAATGCTTCCGATAATGCTTCTGAAGTTAAAGGTCCTGTCGCTATTACCGTCGGCCCTTCTGGAATGTCCGTTACTTCTTCGTGAAAGACGGTAATATTGGGATGTTCTTTCACCCGTTTAGTGACGATATCCGCAAATTCGTGGCGATCAACGGCAAGTGCACCCCCAGCCGGAACGGAACATTGATCAGCAGCCGAAATAATTACGGAGTCACACATTCTCATTTCTTCTTTCAATACTCCGACTGCATTTGTCAAAGAATTGGCTCTCAACGAATTAGAGCAGACCAGTTCAGCAAATTTATCAGTATGATGGGCCGGAGTTTGCTTTTTTGGACGCATTTCGTACAAGCGAACTTGAATGCCTCTTTTGGCAATTTGCCATGCCGCTTCGCTTCCAGCTAGCCCAGCACCGATAACGTTGACAACTTGATTGTTCATTTTAGCACTCCTCCGTCTTTTTAAAAGCTCTCTTCTTGTTGTGTTTTCGAAAAAAAACTGCCGAAATATCTCCATGAAGAAGGTGAGCTTTACATTGCTCACCAAAGAGAAGATATTTGTTAACGCTGCGGTTCTTCTTTATAGTCGCAAGAAGAACATTGCACTTGAACACCTTTTTTCAAACGTTTTTCTACCAAAATTTCTCCACATTTCGGACATTTTCTTTCAACCGGCTTTTCCCAAGAAATAAAATCGCACTCTGGGTAACGGTCACATCCATAAAATACGCGGCGTCTCTTCGACTTTCTCTCCACAATATTTCCCTCATGGCATTTCGGACACTTCAAACCGATTTCTTTTAAAATCGGTTTTGTATTGCGGCAGTCTGGAAAATTGGAGCAAGCCAAAAATTTTCCGTACCTTCCCATTTTGTAAACCATTTCGCTTCCGCATTTTTCACACTTTACACCGGCATATTCATCTTTTATTTCTACCTTTTCCATTTCATTTTCGGCTTTTTTAACATTCTTTGAAAAATCATGATAAAATTCATCAATAATTTTTACCCAATTTACTTTTCCTTCTTCAATATCATCTAAATCATGCTCCATTTTCGCAGTAAATTCCACATCCAAAATTTCAGGGAAAAATTCCATCATCAGCTCGTGGACAATTTGGCCAAGTTCTGTTGGGACAAATCGTTTGTTTTCAAGCGCAACATACCCTCTTCTTTGAATGGTATCGAGCGTCGGTGCATATGTAGAAGGACGTCCTATGCCTAATTCCTCCAGCGTTTTGACAAGCCTCGCTTCCGTATACCTTGGAGGCGGCTGTGTAAAGTGCTGCTCCGGTTTTAATTCTTTTGAAAAGATTTTATCCCCTTCCTGAAGATCAGGCAAAAGACGATTGCTTTTATCTTCTTCTTGATCGTCCGTCCCTTCTACATATACTTTCATAAAACCATGGAATTTGATTTTTGAACCGTTTGCACGGAACATAACACCATTGTTCTCCAAATCAACGCTCATCGTATCCATGACAGCCGGCGACATTTGGCTCGCGATAAATCGTTCCCAAATCAGTTTGTATAATTTATATTGGTCTTTTGTTAAAAAGTCTTTTATTCCATCCGGATTTCGAAAAGCGCTGGTCGGCCGTATCGCTTCGTGAGCATCCTGAACATTGCCTGATTTCTGACTTCCTCTCGTTTTGGCTTGCACATATTCACTGCCAAACATCTTTTCAATATAACTGATTGCCTCCGATTTCGCTGTGTCTGAAATTCGCGTGGAATCGGTACGCATATAAGTAATCAATCCGACAGTGCCTTCCTTGCCGAGGTCTATTCCTTCATACAGCTGTTGTGCTACCATCATCGTTTTCTTCGCACGGAAATTGAGTTTCCTTGCAGCTTCCTGCTGTAAAGAGGAAGTAGTAAATGGAGGTGCAGGATTTCTTCTCCGTTCTTTTTTTGTTACTTTCGTTACAGTAAACTCATTTCCAATAACTTTTTGGAGCACCTGTTTTACATCTTCCTCTGTTTTCAACTCCTTTTTTTTGCCTTCAACACCCCAAAAAGCAGCTTCAAACGACTCCGTTCCTTTAAGAAAGTCTCCGTTAATCGTCCAATATTCCTCAGGCTTGAAATGTTTAATTTCATTTTCACGATCGATAATTAGACGGACAGCAACAGATTGAACTCTCCCGGCACTTAAACCCTTCTTTACCTTTTTCCAAAGGATCGGGCTGATATTGTAGCCGACCAGCCTGTCTAATACCCTTCTTGCCTGCTGGGCATCAACTAAATCCATGTTAATAGCTCTTGGCGATTTAAAAGAATCTTTGATCGCATCTTTTGTAATTTCATTGAACACAACGCGGCAATCGGATTGGATATCAATATCTAAGCTTTGCGCTAAATGCCACGCAATCGCCTCTCCCTCTCTGTCCGGGTCGGCTGCAAGAAAAACTTTTTTCGCCTTTTTGGCAGCGTTCTTGAGCTCTTTCAGAACCGGCCCTTTCCCTCTTATCGTGATGTATTTTGGTTGAAAATTGTGCTCTATGTCAACTCCCATTTGACTTTTAGGCAAGTCCCGAACATGGCCCATTGAAGCCTTCACGGTATATTTTTTTCCTAAATACTTTTCAATTGTTTTCGCCTTTGCTGGCGACTCCACAATGACTAAGTAGTCCGACATTCATTTTTCCTCCTTAAGAGGTTTTCTCTCTTTTTATGCATCAGTTTATGAAAATGATTGTTGATCATTCAACTGTTAAAATAATCTTCACTATTATTAAATATTCCAATGCATTTTGTCAAACAGTATTCATCAGCTTCCGCCTTTAGACGCAAAAAAATTATTTTTCTTCATACATCGGCTTTAATTCTTCTATAATCTCATCAGGTGACAGGGCAAGCGCTGCCCCTTCCTTTAACAATTGTATATTCCCTTGAAATAATGGATCAAATAATGGCACCGGGGGTGAAAAAACGATTCTCCCTTGTTCCAAAGCATGCTGGGCAGTGATAAGAGAACCGCTTCGTTTGGAAGCTTGAGCAACAAAGGTTCCTAAGCTTAATCCGCTAATAATTCTATTTCGCATTGGAAACATCCATTTTTCCGGTCTTTTATATGGAGGATGCTCAGAGAGGAGAAGATGCTCCTTTTGGATGATTTTAGCCAGCTCCATGTTTTCCTTCGGATAAATATGATCAAATCCGCCAGCGATTACGGCAATTGTTTTCGAATTCTCCTCAATGGCCGTCCAATGGGCTTTCGCATCAATACCGAGGGCAAGCCCGCTGATTATCGTAAATTTTTGCTTCGCCAAATGCGTAACAAAATATTGAACAAGGTCGCAGCCATATTTCGATGCATGACGAGTTCCGACAACGCTTAAATTTCGGATATTTTTTAATAGACTAATATCCCCTTGGCAAAATAAAACGGGAGGCGGATCAAAAATATGCTTTAAATACGTTGGATAATGGGAATCAATGATCGTAATCAGGTGGATATTCCTGTTTTTATAATAGTTTAGCAGGCTCTCCGTTGAAATGGATTGGTAATCTTCTATAAACGTTGAATAGTTTTTAGGAGGAATAAACAGACGGGTGGCTAATGTTTGAGGCGTTAGATGCAGAGCTTCTTCATACATGCCTTCCTGTTCAAAAAGCTGAACGATTCTTCTCTTTGCCGCACCTTTGCAATGAGCGAGTTTTATTAATAAATTTCTAGGATTAATAGCCCTCACCTCAATTCTATAAAGAAGGAATAGCCTTGTGGCTACTCCTTTTGTTTTAATGAGTTTTGCATTTTTCATATAAACCTTTTTCTTTTAAAACTGAGATTAACGTCTCGCCAATAACGGAAGGAGTATCTGCGACTTTAATACCACATTCATTCATTTTCTTAATTTTTTCCGCTGCTGTTCCTTTACCTCCGGAAATAATTGCGCCCGCATGTCCCATGCGTTTTCCTGGAGGTGCTGTTTGTCCGCCGATAAATCCTACGACTGGTTTTGTCATGTTTGCTTTAATCCACTCAGCTGCTTCTTCTTCCGCTGTACCCCCGATTTCACCAATCATAATGACGGCATATGTTTCCGGATCTTCGTTAAATGCTTTTAGCACGTCAATGAAGTTTGTGCCGTTTACAGGGTCCCCGCCAATTCCAACAGCCGTTGACTGACCAATGCCTGCTTGCGATAGCTGATGAACCGCTTCATATGTCAAAGTACCTGAACGGGAAACGACTCCGACATGTCCCTTAGTGTGGATATATCCAGGCATAATGCCGATTTTACATTCGCCAGGTGTGATGACTCCCGGGCAGTTCGGTCCGATTAATCGAGTTTTCTTTCCTTCCATGTATCTTTTTACTTTGACCATGTCTAAAACCGGGATATGTTCTGTAATACAGATGACTAGGTCAAGCTCCGCATCAACCGCTTCCATAATGGCATCCGCTGCAAAAGGAGCTGGGACATAAATAACGGAAGCATTGGCACCGGTTTGTTTCACCGCTTCTTCAACCGTGTTGAAAACCGGAACTCCTTCGACTTCCTGACCGCCTTTGCCTGGGGATGTCCCGCCGACAATCTTCGTTCCGTATTCAAGCATTTGTTTCGTATGGAATAATGCAGTAGATCCAGTAATCCCCTGAACGATTACTTTTGTATCTTTATTAATAAATACGCTCATTCTTCTCCCTCGCTTTCCTATTTCACTAATGAAACGATTTTTTGCGCCCCGTCTGCCATAGACTCTGCAGATGTAATATTTAGGCCTGACTCTTCTAGTATTTTTTTACCAAGCTCAACATTCGTTCCCTCAAGACGAACGACTAGCGGGATCGTCAAGCCAACTTGTTTTGTCGCTTCAACGACACCTTGTGCGATGACATCGCATTTCATAATGCCTCCAAAGATATTGACGAAAATCCCTTTTACGTTTTCATCCGACAAAATAATTTTAAACGCTTCCGTAACCTTTTCTGCCGTTGCGCCGCCGCCGACATCTAGGAAGTTTGCTGGCTCACCGCCGTAATATTTAATAATATCCATCGTTGCCATGGCAAGACCTGCTCCGTTTACCATGCACCCGATATTGCCATCAAGAGCTATGTAGCTTAAATCATATTTTGAAGCTTCAATTTCTTTCGGATTTTCCTCATCTAAATCACGATATTCCAACACATCTTTTTGACGGTATAATGCATTGGAGTCAAAGTTTAGTTTAGCATCCAAAGCCATAACCTTTCCGTCGCCTGTAACGACAAGCGGGTTAATTTCCGCAATAGAGCAATCCTTTTCGACAAATACTTGATAAAGTCCCAACATAAATTTAACAGCTTGTCCGACTAATTCTTTCGGAATGTTAATGTTAAATGCGATTCGGCGAGCTTGGAAAGGTTGAAGTCCTACTGCCGGATCAATATATTCTTTGAAGATTTTTTCCGGTGTTTTCGCTGCCACTTCTTCAATTTCGGTGCCGCCTTCCTCAGACGCCATCAAAACAACGCGGGAGGTTGCGCGATCAACAACAAAACCAACATAATATTCTTTTTTAATGTCACAGCCTTCTTCAATTAAAAGACGTTTGACTTCTTTTCCTTCTGGTCCTGTTTGATGTGTAACGAGCGTTTTTCCTAACAATTCACTAGCATACTCGCGAACCTCTTCTAAACTTTTCGCTACTTTTACTCCGCCAGCTTTCCCGCGGCCGCCAGCATGAATTTGCGCTTTGACTACCACTACGTCAGTACCCAGCTCTTTTGCCGCTTCAACCGCTTCCTCAACGGAAAACGCAACTTTGCCGTTCGGTACCGTGACGCCGTATTTTCTGAGGATTTCTTTCCCCTGGTACTCATGGATATTCATATCCCATCCTCCTAACTTATGTATCTTAGCCTTTTCGAGGCAATTTTAGACTGCGCTTTCATTGTATAAAAATGTTTCATCATTGTCTACCATTCTTTATAAAAAGACGTCGTTTATTTCATCTTTGCTGGTCTAAGCGGTATATAAAGCTTAAAAGCTCAGCTACCACTTCATAAAGCTCCTCGGGAATTTGCTCATTTATTTCCACTTCTGACAAAAGTTCAATAAGCGAGGGATCTTCTTGAATCGGAACATTGTTTTCTCTCGCTTTTTCAATGATTTTTTCAGCGACATACCCTTTACCTTTTGCCGATACTTTTGGCGCGGCGTCCTTTTCATCGTTATAGCTGAGGGCAACAGCTTTTAAATCTTTTGTTTCTTTTTTCATATTTTGATGTCCACCTTCTGGTAAGGTTGTCCGGAAATGACCTTTTGAGTTTGTTCATCCGTTTTTCCCTTTTGGATAGAAACTCCTGTTAAAACATAATTGATTTGTTTTAAATTTTCCTGAAGGCTTCCCAAATGCTGAACAATATCGCTTTCTTCAAGAATGTCGTTGTAAATCGTAACTTTTACAGCGCGATTTTGAATGAATACGTCCACTACTGTTTCTTTTATTTCTTTTAAATACAATGAAAAAACGATTCGGCAAAAATTAGGATTTATTTTTTCTGTTTCGTCTTTTTTTCCGTTGATTTGGATTGTAATATCCGTCCATTGCTCTCCTAACTGAATGGGGACATGAATAAAAAATTGTTCAACAGGTCCTTTTTGTTCCCGCATAAAATGCTGTCCGTTTATGTAATCTAAAGCGCGCTCCATCGCCCCTCTTAAACTTGAATGTTCCATATTTTGCAAATATTTTATAAGCAGTGTCTTTAATGGCCATTCACTCTGACCGCTACTGCTTTCAGCATGTTCAAATAAGCCGATTTTGGCTATCGCTGTTTTTAACAATTGTTTTACTTCTTGAGCGGAAACGTTGTGGATGCTTTGCTGAAACATCGCTTTCAGCATATTTTTTTCTTCCGCGTTCAGCATTTGTCCAATTCTACTTCCGTCCGCCTTGTCTTTTGTGAATGGTTGAAGCAATGCTTGCTCACTGTTTTCATTCAATATAAGCTGCTTAATGGCTAGCGGATTTTCTTTCATCCAAAATTCAAGCTTATTCAACAATTGCTTGGAAAAGGTGTCATTTCTTTGCCGCAATATTTGGTTCACTTCTTCGGCTTTATATAGAAAACGAAGGTTTGTAAGCTGAAACAGGTTTCGGTTTAGATCTTTCATGTCCTCGGCTCTTCCGCTATTGTTTAACATTTCGTCTAATTGAAAAAGGAGCTGAGACAGCTTCTTCTCGTCTAGAACAGCCAGCAAAGGACGGATGACATGCTCCGCAATTGGCAGTTTTTTTTCAAAAGCGATGAGAAGCGCCTGAAATAAACTTTCACGAGGAGCTTTTCCCTTAAAGGACTGCAAAATGTTGATGGCAAGAGCCAAGTCTTTTTTGGAAAAAGGAATTTCATTTTCCAGCAGCAAATCAATAAGCTGCGAGGCCGCATTGTCAGCAGGCAGGCGGAAATGTTCAAGAATAGCCCGGCCTGTATGACCTTCATCTTTTTCCGGAAACAAAAGCTTCAGTCTGATTCCGCTTTCCGTTACTTCAGTCTGAAACCAATAAGTTTTCATTGCTTGAATATCCGCCTCAACAGCAGCGGTTAATTTCATTTTTCCAATTGCAAGCAATGCATGAGAATTAGGATAAATTTTCAACACTTTTCCTTTCACAATCTCTTGATCTTGAAATGTTTTGGCCGCGGGATCAAAAAGAGATTGAAGACTTATCTTCCTAAGAAGAGCAGATATTTCATTCATTCTTATCACCCGTTAAAAAAGTTTAACGCATCTTGTACCGGAGCAAAGCTTTTCCGATGATGCTCCGTCACACCGTGCTTCTCGATCGCTTCCAAATGCTGCTTTGTACCGTAGCCCACATGACGTTCAAAGCCGTATTCCGGAAATTGCTTTCCCAGCTCTTCCATGTACCTGTCTCTCACAACTTTTGCGATGCAGGAGCTTGCTGCAATCGTAATGCTTTTTTCATCACCCTTAATGATGGAAAGCTGCGGAATATTAATTGGTAATTCAAGAGCATCAATCAATAAATGATCCGGCTTTGCCTGCTTTAACTGATCAATGGCTAAAAGCATTGCTTTTTTTGTCGCATTGTAAATGTTTAGCTCATCAATTTCTTTTGCCGACACAAACCCAATCCCGACATCTACTGCCAGATCCATTATGTATTGAAAAAACTCTTCCCGTTTTTGCTTCGAAATTTTTTTCGAGTCCGTCAGCCCCGGCAAATAAAATTCATCAGGCAAAATCACGCAAGCAGCAACGACCGGACCTGCAAGACACCCTCTTCCCACTTCATCAATGCCTGCCAGCATTCGAAATCCCTTTTCTTTCAATGCTCTTTCGTATTTGCACATGTTTTGAAACTGCTGTCTCAATTGCTGCTCTTTTTCATATTGCTTCAGCCATTTTTTTACTAATTTTTGGACGGTTTTCCGCTCATCTTTTTGGCAGGCAAGAAAAAAAGGGTCGTTTATATCATGGATGGCACTGAGCTTTTCTTCAATTTCCTTTGCCGTTAAATTCAACTTTCTTCAACCTCTCCCTTAATATTTGCATTTGTAAATTTCGTTCGAATAGTTTGTACATGAACGGCTTCCTCGGCTGCAATTTGATTAAGCGTCTATTTTTCAAATGCTCAAATGACTTTCAAGACTTTTTTACTATTTCTCGAAAGCTTCTTTGGAAGCTCTTTACCCGTCAAGAAAGGAAAACCGATTAACCGGTTAAGCGCCGATTGCACCGCTTCTCTCAAGTGAACGAGTTTTGTTAAAAATAAAATATAGACACGCGGAATGCGTGCCTTTATTCATTTGGCCGGTCAAAACTTATTTTCCCCAGCTTCAATGTCCGAACATCCCTTATGAACACTTCCGCCGTCTTGTCATAGTCTATCAGGCCGCCAGCTGATAAACAGCCTCTTTTTTTTCCAATATGATCAAATAAGTCGACGATTTCATTTTCATTTGATAGATTGTCGATTTGATAGCGATCCATTAAACGATCTGGATAATGCTTGATCAAGTATCGCATCGCATAAGCTGCTACATCCTGCAAATTTAAAATCTCATCCTTAATGGCGCCTGTCGCAGCCAGCTTCAGCCCGACTTCTTCATCTTCAAATTTCGGCCAAAGAATGCCTGGGGTATCGAGCAGCTCCAATTCTTTTCCTGTCTTGATCCAGCTTTGCTGTTTCGTTATGCCTGGACGATCGCCGGTTTTGGCAATGTTTCTTCCTGCAAGGCGATTGATCAGCGTTGATTTGCCGACATTCGGAATTCCAACAATTAATGCGCGGATCGCCCTTGGTTTTACCCCTTTTGCTTTCATTTTTTCACGTTCTTTTTCGAGCAGTTCTTTTGAAAGCTGCACGATTTGTTTTAGTCCTGATCCTGTTTGCGAGTCGATGGCTATTGATGCAATGCCCTGTTCTTTGTAGTACTGAATCCATTCTTTCGTAATGCTTTCGTCTGCCATATCCTTTTTATTTAAAATTAAAATTCTTTTTTTATTGGCAATAATGTCATCAATCATCGGATTTCTCGATGACTGAGGGATTCGGGCATCGACAAGCTCATAGACAATATCTATCAGTTTCAATTTTTCAACAACTTGCCGTCTCGCTTTTGCCATATGCCCTGGAAACCATTGAATCGTCATCTACTTCACCTACTTTACAACTCCAAATTCAGAAAGCGGCCAATAAACAAAATTAGTTTTCCCCATAACTGATTCAATCGGAATGGTCCCTATATGCCGCGAGTCTTTGCTGTATCTTCTATTATCACCCATAACAAACAATTCGCCTTCAGGCACAGTTGATCTTCCAATAATGTCTTCAAGTTTAAATGGTTCTGTTAAAGGGCCATCCACGCCGTTTTGTTTATATTTTTCCAAGTATGGCTCTTCATACTTCTTGCCGTTAATGTAGAGGGTGTCATCTTTATATTCTATATGATCGCCAGGCAAACCGATGACACGCTTAATGTAGTCTTTCTCTTCCGTTGCATGGAAGACGACAATGTCAAAGCGTTTTATTTCACCAAGCTTCGTTCCGATTTTATTCACGATCATTCGGTCCTGGTCTTGTAATGTCGGCATCATGGAAACTCCATCAACGACAATCGGAGCAAAGAAAAACGTCCGAATGACGACCGCCAACAAGACGGCGACACCTAGAGCTTTCATCCACTCAAAAAATTCATTTTTTTTACGTGACATTTCTTTCACACCTTTATGTTTTTAAAATGGTTTTTTATTTATTTTAATACAATTATTGGCTTAACAAAAGAACATGTCCACCTATTTTTAAACAGATTATGCTTTCGCTAAATAATTTTTTCCAAAAATATTAAATGAATTCATAAGTGAATGACTGCTCACATGACAAAAGGGCCTGTATTGAATACAAGCCCTTTTTATGTTCGAATGTTTATCTTTCTTTAATGCGAGCTGCTTTACCATGTAGATTGCGCAAATAGTAAAGTTTTGCACGACGCACTTTGCCTCGGCGAACAACTTCGATTTTCGCAATTCTTGGAGTGTGCAGCGGGAATGTACGTTCAACACCTACGCCGTAAGAAACTTTACGAACAGTAAATGTTTCGCTAATACCGCCGCCGCGGCGTTTAATTACAACTCCTTCAAAAACCTGAATCCGTTCACGGGAGCCTTCAACAACCTTCACGTGAACACGGACGGTATCCCCAGGTCTAAATTCAGGCAAATCTGTGCGAAGTTGTTCTTTCGTAATTTCTTCAATTAATTTTTGCATCGCAATCATCTCCTTCCAACAGATGCTCATACAAGATGCTTGCAGCGGAACATCGTTTTAAAAAGACAAGACCGGCTGTCTATGTCACAAAACGTATCTTATCATAGGAAACAAACCATTTGCAAGCATTCATTTCGCCTTTTTTATTTCTTCCAGCCATTTTTTTTGCTTTTCCGTTAAAGAATAGCCGTCCAATAAGTCAGGTCTGCGCTCCCACGTTCTTCGGAGCGATTCTTTTTCCCGCCATTCGGCTATTTTTTCGTGATGGCCTGACAATAACACATCAGGCACCTTCATCCCCCTGAATTCAGCAGGGCGGGTGTAATGCGGATGTTCAAGCAGTCCCGTTGAAAAAGAATCATTTTGGTGCGATTCTTCATTTCCGAGAACACCTGGTAGAAGACGCACAACACAGTCAATGATGACCATCGCGGCAAGCTCGCCGCCTGTCAGGACAAAGTCTCCAATTGAAATCTCGTCTGTCGCAAGAAAACGGATTCTTTCGTCGTAGCCTTCATAATGGCCGCAAATAAATATTAGATGATCTGCTTGAGCCAGCTGCTCTGCTTTTTTTTGGGTAAAGCGTTCTCCTTGCGGACAAACAAGTATGACTTTCGAATGCTGTGCGTTTCGCTTTTCTTTTACAGCCTCAACAGAATGAAAGATCGGCTCCGGCTTTAATACCATGCCGGCACCGCCACCGTACGGATAATCATCGACCGACTGATGCTTGTCTGTTGAATAATCTCGAAAATTAATAACGTTAATCGAAACAGCATCCTTCTCCTGAGCTTTTTTTAAAATCGATTGGTTAAAAACTCCAGCGAACATATCAGGAAATAAAGTCAGTACATCGATAATCATTTGTCCAATAACCCTTCCATAGGAAAAATGATGACTCGCTTCTCTTTCACATCAATATGTTTCACAACATCCTCGATATATGGAATCAACAAATCTTTTTTGCCTTTTTGTTTGACAACCCACACATCGTTGGCACCGGGCGTTAAAATTTCATTTATGATCCCCAGCTCATCGCCGTCTTCGGTATACACGGAGCATCCGATGATTTCATGAAAATAATATTCTCCTTCATCCAGGCTGCCAAGCTGGCTTTCTGGAACCTTTATGTCTGAGCCTTTAAACGGCTCAACCTCATTGATCGAATCATACCCTTCAAAAGACAATAAATCAAAATTTTTATGAATTCGATGAGATTTGACAATAACTTCAACAGGCTCTTTGTCTTTTTGAAAAATGTATAAACGGTTTCCGCGTTTATATCGCTCATCAGGAAAATCAGTTACGGAAACGACGCGCACTTCGCCGCGAATTCCGTGCGTATTGACAATTTTTCCGACTTGAAACCATTTTTCGGCCATATGATCACCTCTAGCGAATCTCTTTTACTACTCCATCTTCGATCACAATCGTTTTTTCATTCAGCAATTGATCCCAGTTGTCGCCTTCTTTTACTTCGATTACTGCGTTCACTTCCCGTTCTTTTAATTCGCTGCCTAGAGGGAGCATATCGATTTGCTGAAGCTTAAATTCCATCAACTTCATTTTTTCCTTTCTCTTGTTGATTTCCTGATGGTACTGGGAAATGATGGACTGGTTTTTTGTTGTTTTTTCAGCTTTTTTCAGCTGAAAATATAATTGATCGCATTCCCGTTTCATTTCTTCTTTTTTTGCCTGCCATTTATGAATCAGTTTTTCCTTGCTGTTTTCCGTCAATATTTGCTTTACTGTGATCGGATAAATGATTTTCATTCCTCTCTCCTCCAGTCATAAAATTGCTCCGAGGAGTATATTCATGGAAGATCCCTCCCGGCTTTTCCCTTCTGGCCAGAAGAGGGAGGTCTGGAATCGTCGCAATTTCAAATGTGATTTTTTGATCCTGCGAAATCAGCTTTTCTTCTTTTGTAAAAAAGGCGAGGAGCAATCCCCTCACCTTTTAATCATTAATTTTAAGCGTTACTCTCATTGATTTGCCGCTAGCCGCTGCATAAACGACCGTCCTGATCGCTTTTGCAATACGGCCTTGTTTTCCAATCACTTTGCCAATATCGTCTTGGTGAACAGAAAGAGTATATACAATTTCACCTTTTTTCTCCTCTCTGTTCACCTTGACTTCATCCGGATGATCAACAATAGCTTTGGCAATTGTTGTTATTAACTGTTCCATAATAATCACACATTATTTACTATATTTCGCATTGTGGAATTTTTCCATAATCCCTTGTTTCGAAAACAGGTTACGAACAGTGTCAGACGGTTTTGCACCGTTTTGAAGCCACTTAAGAGCCAATTCTTCGTCAATTTTCACTTCAGCAGGATCCTTTACTGGATTGTACGTACCGATCGTTTCAATGAAACGTCCATCTCTAGGAGAACGGGAATCAGCTACAACAATGCGATAAAATGGAGATTTTTTTGCACCCATGCGTTTTAAACGAATTTTAACTGCCATATTTTTTTACACCTCCGAAATATTTTCAACAAAATAGAATATTATCAATGATCAAAAAGTTTGTAAAGTGTTTTTTCTTAACAGAATAAATTTTTATTACATAAAAGGAAATTTAAATCCTTTTCGCTTGCCTTTTGTCATTGAAGTCATTTGCTTCATCATTTTTTTCATTTCTTCAAACTGCTTTAAAAGCCTGTTTACTTCCTGGACAGAAGTACCGCTCCCTTTAGCAATCCGTTTTCTTCTGCTTGCATTAATAATTTCCGGCTTCTCTTTTTCTTCTTTTGTCATGGAGCGGATGATCGCTTCAACGTGGCTTAGCTGCTTTTCATCAACTTGAATGTTTTTCAAGCCTTTCATTTTCCCTGCACCAGGCAGCATGGAAATCAACTCATCAAGAGGACCCATGTTTCTTACTTGTTCAAGCTGCTCTAAAAAATCATCGAAGGTAAAAGACATCGTCCTCATTTTTTCTTCCAGCTGCTTTGCTTTCTCCTGATCGACGTTCTCTTGAGCCTTTTCGATCAGAGTCAAGACATCTCCCATTCCTAATATACGCGATGCCATTCGTTCGGGATGAAACGGTTCGAGCGCATCCAGTTTTTCGCCCATCCCGGCAAATTTAATCGGAGCACCTGTTGCCGCACGAATGGAAAGCGCAGCACCGCCACGTGTATCCCCATCAAGCTTTGTCAAAATAACACCGGTAATGCCAAGCTCATCATGAAAGCTTTTTGCCACATTGACGGCATCTTGTCCAGTCATGGCATCGACAACGAGAAAAATCTCATCAGGATTTGCAGCTTCCTTCACCTGCTTTAATTCATCCATCAGATTTTCATCGATATGCAAGCGTCCGGCTGTATCAATGAGAACATAATCATGATGCTCATTTTTGGCATATTCCAGCGCCTGTTTGGCTATTTCAACAGGGCTTACCTTGTCGCCGAGTGAAAATACAGGCATGCCAAGCTGCTTTCCTAATGTTTCTAATTGTTTAATGGCTGCAGGACGATAAATATCAGCTGCAACAAGAAGCGGGTTTCGGTTATGTTTTTTTCGCAAGTAGTTGGCAAGCTTTCCAGTCGTAGTCGTTTTCCCTGCACCTTGAAGGCCCGCCATCAAAATCACCGTCGGCGGCCGTTTGCTTACGGCAATTTTGCTCTGCTCGCCGCCCATCAGCTCGGTCAGCTCTTCTTTCACTACTTTGATAACTTGCTGGCCTGGTGTCAAGCTTTTCATGACTTCCTGGCCAACAGCCCTTTCGCTGACTTTCTTAATAAAGTCTTTGACGACTTTATAGTTGACGTCCGCTTCCAAAAGAGCAAGACGAACTTCCCTCATCATTTCTTTGACATCCGCTTCAGAAACCTTTCCTTTGCCGCGGATTTTAGCCATCGTGTTTTGCAGTCGGTTGGCTAATCCCTCAAAAGCCATGGCGGCTCCTCCTAATCCAGTTTTTCCAAAAGATGAAGTAGTCGGTCAAATTCTTCCTTCATTTCCGATTGGAAAGGCAGACCTTTCAGCTTTTCAATTATTTTTTTACGCTCTTGAAATTTCTTGAACAGCTGAAGCTTCTGCTCGTATTCCTCCAGCATCATTTCCGTCCGTTTTATGTTGTCGTACACTGCCTGGCGGCTGACGTTGTATTCTTCAGCAATTTCACCTAGGGAGTAATCATCCAAGTAGTACAGAGACATGTAACTTTTTTGCTTTGGCGTCAACAACGACTGATAAAAATCAAATAAATAATTCATCCTCGTTGTTTTTTCAAGCAACATCAACACCCCCTGTTGTTAAGTGAATTGCCTTTACATGTTTTTAGTGTATCGATTCTAACTGTAGATGTCAAGTTTTTTTCTTAACACAATTACGTTACGCTTCATCTACTAAATCGGCAAACAGCCCATAAACATATTTCTCTGCATCAAATTTCTCAAGATCGTCCATTTTTTCGCCAAGCCCCACCAGTTTTACAGGAATGTTCAGCTCATTTCGAATGGCTAGAACAATTCCTCCCTTCGCAGTGCCGTCCAATTTTGTCAAGGCAATTCCAGTGACATTTGTCGCCTCCGAAAACTGTCTTGCCTGGCTCATTGCATTTTGTCCGGTTGTCGCATCAAGGACAAGCAGCACTTCATGCGGAGCACCTGGAATTTCCCGTTCGATAACCCGCTTTACTTTCTCAAGCTCTTTCATTAAATTCATCTTATTTTGAAGCCGTCCAGCAGTATCACATAATAAGACGTCTACTTTTCGAGAGCGAGCGGCCTGAATGGCGTCATACACGACGGCAGCAGGATCAGAGCCTGCCGATTGTTTAATCACATCTACGCCAACCCGATCCCCCCAAACTTCCAGCTGTTCGATGGCGCCTGCTCGGAACGTGTCGCCGGCAGCAAGAAGGACAGATTTTCCTTCTTCTTTTAATCGATGTGCAAGCTTTCCGATCGTCGTCGTTTTTCCAACACCATTGACGCCAACAAACAATACGATGTTTAACCGGCCGTCTTCAATGTTTAAATCGGTAGGAGCGCCGTCTTCTCCTTGGTAAATTTCAACAAGCTTTTCGGAAATGGCAGCGCGCACTTCCTTCGGTTCTTGAATGTTTCGCCTTTTCACTTCCATTTTCAATTCATCGATCAAGTCCATGACCGTTTGAACGCCGACATCGGCAGTAATCAAAATTTCCTCTAATTCCTCGAAAAATTCTTCATCAACCTTTCGATAGCGCGAAACAAGTTCATTTAAGCTTTCTGTAAAAGAGCTTCTCGTTTTTTCAAGCCCTTCTTTAAATTTTGCCGTTACTGAATCCTTCTGCTTTGAAATTTTTTCTTTTAATTTCTTAAAAAAACTCATTTATTTTTCTTCCTTTCACGACGATTTCACATATCTAACTGTATCTTCCAAGCGGACGGATACAACTTTTGACACTCCCGATTCTTGCATTGTCACACCATATAAAGCATCCGCTTCTTCCATCGTCCCTTTCCGGTGGGTGATGACAATAAATTGAGTATTCTCACTGAAACGCTTCAAAAATTTAGAAAATCTTTGAACGTTTGCTTCATCCAATGCCGCCTCTACTTCATCGAGAACACAAAACGGAACAGGACGTACCTTTAATATGGAAAATAGAAGGGCAATTGCAGTCAAAGCGCGTTCGCCTCCGGACAGCAGGCTTAAATATTGCAGTTTTTTCCCTGGAGGCTGAGCAATAATGTCCACTCCGGTGTTTAACAGATCGTCGGGATTTGTCAAAATTAAATCCGCTTTTCCGCCTCCGAACAGTTCTTTAAAAACGATATCGAATTGAGAACGTATTTTGGCAAACATTTGGGAAAACTGCTTTTTCATTTCTTCATCCATTTCGGCGATGACTTTAAAAAGAGTTTCTTTTGCATTCAATAAATCGTCCCTCTGTTCTGTTAAAAACTCATGCCGTTCACGCACCCGCTCGTACTCATCAATTGCCCCTAAGTTTACGGTTCCAAGCTCTTCTAATGCCAGTTTAATCAGCTTTACTTTTTTCTTCGCCTCTTCTTTCTCCATCTGTAAAGGAAAGCGGGCCTTTGCTGCTTCAAAAGTTAGCTTATACTCATTTTGCAAATAATTCAAGAGCTGATCAAGCTCCACATCCAGCCTGTTTAATTTCACTTCTTCATCTTTTAGAACGTCCGTCAGTTGTTTATGAGCGCGCTTCAGTTCTTTCCATTCTTTTTCTTCTCGTTCCAGCTCTTCTTGCATGCTCATTCGCTGGCGTCTGCGGGATGCGATCAATTCAATTGTTTTATTTTTGTCCTCCAGCTTCTCCTTTTTTATTTCTTCCAATTGGATTTCACCTGAGTGGTCGCGGTCGATTTCATCCAATAATAGTTGTAAATCTTTTTCCGCCTCTTTCTTTTTTTGATTCGCCAGATGATATTCTTTTTCAAGGCGTGCTAATTGTTCCTTACTATTTTTAAAGGATTCCTCTTTTCCTGCAAGAATAATTTTGAGCTCTGTTATTTCCTGCATCCATTCTTCCTTTGATTTTTGCTGTTTCTCCTTCTTCTCGGCCAGCTGACGAATCTCTGAATCTAGCTGTTGTATTTGTCCTTCCATTTGTTCGATGGAGGACAGCAATTTTGTTTTTCTTTCATCTAGCTTCTCCTGTTCTTCTACATAGGCGATTTTTTCAGCATCGTAAAGCTTCAAATGATCATTAATATTTCGCTCTTTTAATTCAATTTCCCTCAAGCTGCCCTTCAAAGCTTGCTCTTCCATTCGCAAAGAAGATCCTTCTTCCCGCAGATCATCAAGTTCTTTCTCTTTTTTGGCAATCGATTGCTTCAGATTTTTTACTTCTTTTTCGAGCAAAGCTGTCTTTTCTTCCATTTCCGCAATTTTGTCGCGAATCGACTCAAGCTCTCGGTTTTTGGTAAGGAAAGAAGGTGATTTCTGCTTCACCGCTCCTCCTGTCATCGATCCGCCTGGATTGACTACATCGCCTTCAAGCGTAACAATTCGGTGCGAGTACTGAATTTGTTTGGCAATCGCATTTGCCCCTTCCAACGTTTTTGCAATAATAACGTTTCCTAACAGATTTTCTATGATCGGCTTATATGCTGATTCATATTCCACGAGTTGAGACGCTATCCCGATAAAATCAGGATGGCTTTCTGCAATCGAAAGCTGATATTTCGGGATTGAGCGGCCTTTGATGACAGATAAAGGAAGGAACGTCGCTCTGCCGAATGCATTTTTCTTCAAAAACGCAATCGCCTGTCTTGCCGATTCTTCATCGTCAACGACTATATGCTGGCTTGCCGCGCCAAGAGCAATTTCAATGGCTGTTTCATATTCATGTTTCGTTGTCAACAGCTCGATAGCAGCACCATGTATGCCTTTTAGCTTGTTTTTTGCTTTTAAAACTTCACGGACACCCTGGAAGAAACCGGTATAATCCTCCTGCATCGCCTCTAGCATTTCTTTTTTTGATTTTGCTTTTTGTAAATATTGATATGCTTGATAAAGCAGCGATTCCTTCTTTTCATATTGTTGTTTTAGGCTTTCCAACGTTTTTAAGCCTGTATGATAAGAGGAAAGCTGATTTTGCAATGTTTTTCCGATTTTAGAAAGCTGTGCTTCTATTTTCCCTTTCTCTTTTTTCAGCTCTTTTCTTTCGGAAATATATTTTTCGTTTGCCTCGTCTAAGCGGTCTGCTTTGACTTTTCGCAAGCTTAGCTGCTCCTCAATATAATTGATTTCATTTCGAGCGCTTGCCAGTTCATTTAATTTTTCAAAATAGTCACTTTTTAGCTGCTCAAGCTTTTCCTCGATGTTTCCATCCAGGCTTAGCAGCTCGTTTTCTTTTTTTTGCAGGAAGGATTTTAGTTCTTTTACTTCTTTTTCGCATGTTTCATAGACGCTTTTTTGCTCTTCTTTTTCTTTTAATAATTGATTTATTTGTTCAGTCAGCTCAGCGATTTGCTCTTTCAACTGCTGTTCGTTTTGCGCCGCATGTTTTTTTCTTTCTTTTAAAACTTCTTTTTTCCCTTCAAGCTTCTCCAGTTCTTCGCTTGCCAAAAGAAGAACTTGCTGCAAATCATTGATTGATTCATCCAATGCACTGATTTGATCCCGCATTTCTTCCAGATTCGCTTCTTTTTTTTGTATTTGCGATGTCAGCTCTAGTTCGCGATCGCGATTTTCTTCGACCGAACGCTTCAATGCTTCCCATCTATCATGAAGCTCTTCAATTTCATGCGCGAGAAGAGCGACCTCATGCTGCTTCAGTTCTTCCTTTTTATCCAAATAATCCTTTGCAATAGATGCCTGCATTTTAAGGGGCTCAATTTGCGCATTCAGTTCATATAAAATGTCTTGAACTCTATTTAAATTTTCTTCAGTTTCAGCAAGTTTTATTTCAGCTTTCTTTTTTCGGGTTTTATATTTTAGCACACCAGCCGCTTCTTCAAAAATTGTCCGCCGATCTTCCGGTTTCGCGCTTAAAATTTCTTCAACCTTTCCTTGGCTGATAATTGAAAACGCTTCTTTTCCGAGACCGGAATCCATGAACAGGTCGATAATATCTTTTAAGCGGCAAGATTGCTTGTTTATAAAAAATTCACTTTCTCCAGAGCGGTAAACTCTTCTTGTCACACTTACCTCATGATAATCGATCGGCAAAAACTGATCGCCGTTATCAAGAATTAAAGTGACTTCCGCCATATTTAAACGTTTGCGAGTATCGCTTCCAGCAAAAATAATATCCTCCATTTTGGATCCTCTTAATGATTTTGCTGATTGCTCCCCAAGAACCCATCGAATAGCTTCTGTTATATTCGATTTTCCGCTCCCATTTGGGCCGACAACAGCGGTAACACCGCCAGCAAAATCAACGCTGATCCGATCTGCAAAAGATTTAAATCCTACGATATCTAAACGTTTGAGGAACATGGTGATCCCCTTTCATTCCAAATAAGTCTTTCCTATTTTACCATAACAAAAAATGATCGGAGCAATATCAATAAAAAATCCCCCGTTTATTTTTGGGGGAATTCGCCTAATTTTTGCAATCCTTGTTCAGCTGCATGCTGTTCTGCTTCTTTTTTGGAACGGCCCACTCCTGAACCGATCACCTCTCCGTTTAAAGATACGGTTGCAACAAATTCTTTATTATGAGCGGGGCCTTTTTCTTCCAAAATTTTATAATCCAAAACACCTTTTCCGTCACGTTGAATAAGCTCTTGCAATCTGCTTTTAAAATCCATCACATGAGAAAAAGCACCTTCGTCGATTTTCGGGAAAACGACCTTATTTAAAAAAGAAGTGACTGACTCAAGACCTTGATCCAAATACAAAGCGCCGATAAATGCCTCAAAGACATCAGCTAAAAGAGCTGGACGACCGCGTCCCCCAGTCATTTCCTCTCCTTTTCCGAGCAAAACGAGTTCGCCAAAAGAAAGCTCGTTGGCAAAAGTAACAAGCGATGGCTCGCAAACAATGGCAGCTCTCAGCTTTGTTAAATTGCCTTCAGACATTGTCGGATATTTTTTATACAAGTACTCCGAAACCGTCAGCTCCAATACTGCATCACCTAAATATTCCAGCCGTTCATTGTCTTCATACGGTTTTTTGCGATGCTCATTCACATAGGATGAATGTGTAAAAGCCTGAAATAAGAGCTTTTCATTCGTGAACGTAATGCCGATTTTTGCTTGGAAATCACGAAACTTTTCTATTTTTTTAAAAAAATTTTTTTTAAAATTTGTTTTGTTAGGCATACGTTACCTCCATTTTCTAAACAAATGAAACAACCTCTACTTTATGTTAACAAAAAAAGGGATGAAAAGGGAGAAAGCCCCGCAAAGATACGGGACTTTTTAAAAACATGCAATTATAGTTTGCTCTGTATGTAATTAACTGCATCCCCTACAGTCACAATTTGTTCCGCTTCTTCGTCGGAAATTTCCATGCCGAACTCATCTTCTAATTCCATAACAAGTTCAACAACGTCTAGGGAATCAGCGCCGAGATCGTCTTTAAAAGAGGATTCAAGCTTTACTTCAGATTCATCAACTCCGAGACGGTCGACGATGATCTTCGTAACACGCTCCAATACATCTGCCATAACTTTCACCTCCCTCCAGTATTATAGAAGATTTGTCTTCATATTACTACAACGAATTCAAAATTAATACATGACCATTCCGCCGTCGAGACAAAGTGTTTGCCCTGTCATATAGGAGCTTTTATCAGAAGCAATGAATGTTACCATATTGGCAATATCATTCGGCTCGCCGAAACGTCCGAGCGGAATTTGTTTGAGCATTTCATTTCTTATTTGTTCAGGGAGCTGATCCGTCATATCGGTTGAAATAAAACCTGGCGCTACAGCATTTACTGTAATATTTCGGCCCGCCAGCTCCTTCGCAGTCGTCTTCGTCAGTCCGATAATCCCGGCTTTAGCCGCTACATAGTTTGCCTGGCCAGCATTACCAGCTATACCGACGATCGATGCGATGTTGATGATCCTGCCGGAACGCTGCTTCATCATTTGTCTTGTGACCGCTTTTGTACAATTGAAAACGCCTTTTAAATTTATGTTGATCACGTCGTCCCATTCTGATTCTTTCATTCGCATAAGCAAATTATCTTTCGTGATTCCGGCATTATTTACAAGAATGTCGAGACGGCCGAATCGTTCGATTACTTCATTGACCATGCTGTTTACTTCATCAGCATTTGCAACATTAGCGCGAATGGCAAAAGCTTTCCGTCCTAAGGATTCAATTTCTTCTACCACTTCATTGGCTTTTTCCTCATTACCAGAGTAATTTACAGCAACATCCGCGCCATTTTTTGCAAGATCAATAGCAATCGCTCGGCCGATTCCGCGGCTTCCTCCCGTTACAAGGGCCGTTTTCCCTGAAAGCATAATCATACCTCCTTTATGTCATGAACAACTGCTTCTAATGATGACAAATCAAAAATATTGTATGTTTTAACGCTGCGATCCACCTTTTTGACAAGACCTGTCAGAACTTTTCCAGCACCGATTTCAATAAACGTTGTCACCCCTGCTTGAATCATCGACCGTACACTTTCTTCCCATCGAACAGGAGAATAAAGCTGCTCTATCAAAAGGCTCTTGATTTCATCTTTATTTTGAACAGGAGCAGCAGTCACGTTTGCGATGACAGGAACGGATGCATCTTGAATGGTCACTTCATCAAGCACTTTTGACAGCTCGTTGGCAGCCGGCTTCATCAATTCAGAATGAAATGGACCGCTTACTTCCAGCGGGATTACCCGCTTGGCGCCCTTTTCTTTAGCAAGCTCTCCAGCTCTTTGTACTCCTTCTTTTGTTCCAGAAATAACGATTTGCCCGGGACAATTTAAATTTGCCAGTTGTACTAGTGTGCCTTCATTCGAGATTTGTTTTGTTATGTTTTCAAGTTCTTCCTGCACCATACCTAAAACGGCAGCCATGGATCCTTCTCCTGCAGGAACCGCTTTTTCCATCAGTTCACCGCGCTTTCTTACAACATAGACTGCATCTTCAACTGTCATGACGTTTGCCGCCACTAATGCTGTATATTCACCCAGGCTGTGTCCGGCAACATAATCAAAAACAACTTCATACTGTTTCAATGCTTCAAAAATCGCAGCGCTTGTCGTCAGCAGTGCAGGCTGTGCATTGTATGTTAACGTCAATTCTTCTTGCGGACCGTTGAAAATAATAGAAGTTAAATCAAAGTCTAAACGTTCATTTGCTTTTTGAAAAATTTCCTTGGAAATGGGAACTTGATCAAAAAAATCTTTTCCCATACCGACTTGCTGAGAGCCTTGTCCCGGAAACAGAAGAGCAGTTTTCCCCATTGTCAATCCCCTTTCAATTGCATGTTCTGAATCGTTTCTTCTATCGTTGAAGATACGGAGTTTGCCACTATTTCCCGAGCCTGGCGAATAGCATGAAAAATAGCCAGCTCATCGGATGAACCGTGGGCTTTGATCACCGGTGCTTTCAGCCCGAATAAGCAAGCCCCGCCATGCTCTGAATAATCCATTTTTTTCTTTAGTCCTTTTAATTTCGGCTTCAAAACAGCTGCAGCAATTTTCGCTGTAAAAGAGCTTGTCAACGCCTCTTTCATCATGGCAAATACCGAAAGTGCTGTGCCTTCAATGGCTTTCAAAGCAATGTTTCCTGAAAAACCGTCCGTTACTACAACATCAGCCGCTCCTTTCAGCAGGTCGCGCGCTTCTACATTGCCGACAAAGTTGATCGGCGATTGAGACAGAAGTTGAAAAGCCTGTTTAGCTAATTCGTTCCCCTTTTTTTCCTCCGTTCCAATGTTGAGCAAGCCAACTCTCGGAGATTTGATCCCTCTCACCTTTTCTGCATAAACGGAGCCCATGATTGCATACTGCTGCAGATGTTCCATTTTCGCATCTGCATTAGCGCCGACATCGAGCATCACAAAGCCTTTTCCATCAAGGGTCGGCAGCGTTGGTGCCAGCGCCGGCCGGTCGATGCCGTTTATACGGCCGATAATAAACAGACCGGCAGTCATAAGCGCGCCTGTATTCCCAGCTGAAATGCAGGCATCCGCCTTTTTGTCGCGAACTCTTTCAGCCATAATGACCATCGACGCATTTTTTTTTCTGCGCACAGCCCGAACAGGTTCGTCGTCATTTTCAATTTTTTCTTCTGTATGAAAAATAGAAACGTTTGTATGTCTACCTTCTAACAATGGAGTGATCAGCGACTCATTTCCGATTAATTCAATTTCCAAATCAGAAAATTCATCAAGCGCTCTTAATGCTCCTTTTACAACCGCTTGAGGCGCGTTGTCTCCCCCCATTGCATCAATAGCTATCTTCATGTTTTGCCCCTTCCTTTTTAGATTGATTCGCAGATCTGAACATTTCAAATTCACCTGAAAAAACGAGTTCGTTGCCGACATAGCTGTTTACTTCAACAAACGTGCGGCCTTTATCTCGGTCAATGCGAGTGACTTTTGCTTTTGCGACAACGCGCTCATTTTCTTTTACTTGCCGTGTGAAACGGATTGTCGCTTTAGCCGTTAATGCCAATTCATCATCAATGCAAGCGACGGCAAGAGAGTTCGCTTGTGCAAATAGATGATGGCCGCGTGCAATTTGATTTCGGCTAAAAACATGCTCTTTTTTAACATCAAAAATCGAAATAGCTGATTTATCGAGCTCAAGATCAATAATTTCACCGATCACTTCATCAATCGGAAGGGATTTGACTTCATCTTCAAGTTTTCGTTCAGCGACATGCTTGATTCGTTCTCTTAATTCCGGGATCGACAGTTCTAGTCTGTCCAAACGGATGGTTTGGACGCTGACACCAAATTTTTCAGCTAATTCTTCATCTGTAATAAAAGGCGTTTCTTGAATTGTTTCCAACAATAAACGCTGTCTTTCCTTTTTACTGCGTCTCATTTTTTACACCGTCCGACTAGTATTAAGACTAGGTACTAATAACAAGTATATATTCAAAGAAATAAGTTTGCAACAATGAATTCTTTTTTTGGCTAATCCAGCTTCTCTCCGCTCAACACTCCGGAAGCCTCTAAATCATCGCGGAGCGGCGCAAATTGTTCATCTTTCCAAAAAGCATCAGACTGAATCAGTTGGGCAGCGTCAGATCTCGCAGTTTCAAGCGCTCTGTAATCATGGACCATGTCGGCGATTTTAAACTCTGGTATGCCGCTTTGTTTTTTGCCGAAAAAATCTCCTGGACCTCTAAGCTCCAAATCTTTTTCAGCTAAACGGAAGCCGTCATCTGTTTCCGTCATAATTCTCATTCTTTCTTTTCCTATTTCTGATTTCGGATCTGAAAGCAGTATGCAATAGGATTGCAAGTTTCCCCGGCCAACTCTTCCTCTCAGCTGATGGAGCTGGGCAAGACCAAACCGCTCCGCATCGTAAACTAACATGACCGTGGCATTCGGTACGTTTACGCCCACTTCCACTACTGTCGTGGAGACAAGAACTTGCACTTTATTTTCGCTAAAATCCATCATCACCTGATTTTTCTCTTCTTGTGACATGCGCCCATGCAAAAGGCCGATTTGAATTCTGCCCTGATAAAATTGAGTTAATTGACTGTGCACTGTCACAGCATTTTCAACATCCAAATTTTCCGATTCTTCAATTAACGGACAAATCACATACGCTTGATGGCCCTTTTTCACTTCTTTTTCAATAAATATTAGAATTCGGGTTAACATTTCCGGCCGAACCCAATATGTTTTTACCTTCTTTCTTCCGGAAGGCATTTCATCAATGATGGAAACATCCATTTCGCCAAATGCAGTTATAGCAAGAGTTCTTGGAATAGGAGTTGCCGTCATAAATAACACATCTGGGAATTCTCCTTTTTCCCGCAATATTCTTCGCTGATTGACGCCGAACCGATGCTGTTCATCCGTAATCACAAGCCCTAAACGGCAAAAATTCACTTCCTCCTGAATAAGGGAATGCGTCCCTATGATCATGTTAATGTCCCCGGATTTTAACTGAAGAAGCAGCTCTTTTCGTTTTTTCCCTTTGATTGAGCTTGTTAATAAAGCGATGCGGACAGACGTATGCGAAAAAAGATTTGACAATGATTTCGCATGCTGCTCAGCTAAAATTTCCGTCGGAACCATCAATGCCGCTTGATAGCCGCTTAACACAGCGGCATACATCACAATGGCAGCAACTGCGGTTTTCCCTGATCCAACATCTCCTTGAAGAAGGCGGTTCATCCTGTAGGGTGAAGACATATCGGATAAAATTTCCGAAACGACACGCTTTTGTGCGTTTGTTAATGAAAAAGGAAGCGTGTCGATAAAGGATTGCAATTCTTTTCGATCAAAATGATGAGAAATTCCTCTTGAGGAAGACCTGCGAAAATGTTTAATCGCCTGCATTTTCAATTGAAATAATAAAAATTCTTCGTAAACAAATCTTCTTCTTGCCTGTTTCAGTTCATCGGCATTTTTGGGAAGGTGCATGGCTCTTACCGCTTCTTCTTTCATCGGCAATTTATATCGCTTCCTGAGCATTTCCGGCAAATTTTCTGGAATAAAACTGGAATACGACTGGATGGCGGTCCTGATAATCCGTTTTAGCTCTGAAACAGTCAGCTTTCCGCGGACTGAATAAACGGGTTCTACTTCTTGATTTTGCTTATGAGGCCCAAAATGAATCTGTTGAACATTGACAGTTTGCCGATTGCGGTCCCAAATGCCAGAGACGGTAACAACTTGATTGATAGCAAGCTTCTGTTTGTAATATGGTCTATTAAAACAAACTGCAGTGACAACATAACGGCCGACAAGCAGGCGAAAGGAAAGACGCGACCGCTTCTTTCCGTAATAGGTCAGCAATGGCTCGCTGTAAACCTTTCCTTCGACTGTCACTCTTTCTTTATGCTTCACTTCAGCAAGATCCTTTAAACGGTTGTCTTCATAGCGATTAGGAAAATAATAAAGCAAATCAGAAACAGTATGTATTCCCATATCATGCAGCAAACGTTCTGTTTGTTCTCCTACCCCTTTAACCGCTGTGACCGGTTGTAGCAATTGGTTCATGTTCTGTTTGCAGCTTTGAACTTAGCCGCGGGAAACCTCCTTTAAAACCGTTTGAAATATCGATATTTAGTTTACCAAAAATACTTAAACCGTGAAATAAAAAGAGGAAGGCCGAAGCCCTCCTGCTCTACTCAACTGAAAAAATATAAGAATATAATGGCTGATTTCCATTATGAACCTCAATTTCGATATGTTCATAATGATTTTCAACATGTTGGACTAATTGGTCTACTTCGTTTTCGGATGCATCTTCTCCTTGGAGAATCGTCAATATTTCATCCTCTTCATCGATCATTTGATCCAACAATTTTTTGGCAGCTTCAAGCTTGCTTTTATCTTTTGCGACGATGGTTTTCTCGTAAATCCCCATGAAGTCTCCTTTTTCTATCGCAAGTCCGTCAATACTTGTATCCCTTACAGCATATGTGACTTGTCCTGTTTTCACATTCCTGCTTGCTTCCTCCATCGCCTTTACGTTTTCCTCTAAACCGAGTTCAGGATTGAAAGCCAGCAGGGCGGATAATCCTTGAGGAACGCTTTTCGTTTCAATGACTCTTATATTTTTATCAGTTATTTGTGCCGCTTGATTGGCTGCCAAAATGATATTGGAATTGTTCGGCAAAATAATAATATTCTCTGCGTTCAACTGTTCGACAGCCTTTACAAAATCTTCCGTACTTGGATTCATCGTCTGGCCGCCTTCAATAATTTTTGTTGCACCAATTGATGTAAAAAGATCGGAAATTCCCGAGCCCATGGCAACCGCGATAATTCCGTACTTTTCATTTTTGGGTGCCGTCGGTTCAGTAGATAGTACATTTTCCGTTTGATTATTGACAATTGTACTATGCTGCTCGCGCATGTTTTCAATTTTCATATTCAATAAGCTACCGTAGCGCTGCCCGTATGTCAATACCTCGCCAGGCTGTTCAGAGTGGATATGTACTTTGACAAGTTCATCATCGGCAATTACTAAAAGCGAATCTCCGAACCGGGATAAATCTTCGCGAAATTTCTTTTCAGAAAACGGCTCTTTTTCTTTTTCAAACCGAACCATAAATTCTGTACAATATCCATATTTAATATCTTCTGTATTAATATGACTTTGTGCATTTTTATGATGCTCTGCACTTACCAGTTTGTCCATCGAAGGAAGCTTAGGGGATTCGGAAATTTTCTCTCCCTTTAATTCTGCCAAAAATCCCTCGTAAATAAATACAAGTCCTTGTCCACCGCTGTCCACAACGCCTACTTCTTTTAGGACAGGCAGAAGCTCAGGCGTTCTCTTTAATGACTCCTTTGCTTCTTTTACCACTTCTTCCATAACAATTGTCAGATCATCGGTTGATTTAGCTGTTTTAACAGCTTTTTTCGCAGCATCTTTTGCAACCGTTAAAATAGTCCCTTCAACAGGCTTCATAACAGCTTTATAGGCAGTATCAACACCTGCTTGAAAAGCTTTAGCAAATTCATCCGCATTGATCGATTCTTTTCCTTCAACCGCTTTTGCAAACCCACGAAAAAGCTGGGATAAAATAACCCCAGAATTTCCACGCGCGCCCATTAACAGACCTTTTGCAAATGCTCCAGCTACAGAACCGATATTTGATGAAACATGTTTTTGTACTTCTTTTGCTCCAGCTGTGATGGATAAATTCATATTTGTTCCCGTATCACCATCCGGAACAGGAAAAACGTTTAACGCATCCACCACTTTCGCATTATTAGATAGATGATTCGCTCCTTGAATCACCATTTCCGCAAAGCGCTTCCCATCAAGCAAAGTATTGGCCACAAATGTTTCCTCCTTCTCTACGGATTCGTTACACGAACCCCTTGCACATATATGTTAATCGAATCGACAGATAATCCAAGAATTTGATTTAATGTATATTTCACTTTTGTTTGAACATTATGAGCAACTTCTGATATTTTTGTTCCATAGCTGACAATAATATACATATCAATATGAACGCTCTCTTGTTCTTGGCGGACGATCACTCCACGGCTGAAATTTTCTCGCCGTAAAATTTCTGAGAGTCCGTCTTTAATTTGATTTTTGGAAGCCATTCCGACAATTCCGTAACAATCAACAGCTGCACCGCCGGCAACTTGTGCGACTACATCATTCGAAATTTCGATCTGGCCATATTTCGTTTTTAATTCGATGGACATTCGAGTTCCTCCTTTAGCATACGTTCATTACAAACATTTTACTATATGATGATTTGGATTTAAAGAAATGTCATGGCTCCCTACATAATAAGAGCATTAATACATGATGATGTCAAGCGTAAATTCTTGAAAGTGAGGTGAATTTATATTGCAATGATCAAGGGTGTATGTTACATTATTATAGTATCTTGAAACATTGTCAAAATAGCAATTTCCTTGCAAGTTAGGAGGTATAGAAATGGCTCGTAAATGCGTGATTACTGGCAAAAAAACAAGCTTTGGCAATACGCGCTCTCACGCTATGAACGCTTCAAGACGCAAATGGGGAGCGAACCTTCAAAAAGTGCGAATTCTTGTGAATGGAAAGCCAAAACGTGTATACGTTTCTGCACGTGCTCTTAAATCTGGAAAAGTTGAGCGTGTATAAAACAAAAGTTAGACGACAATAGGTTGGATTATGATCAGAAGAAATCGGCGAATCCCGATATCTTCTGATCAAAAGTATTTCGAAAATAAGCGTTTAAAAAATCGGCGCTTTAACAATCTTCTGCCCGTTTTGTTTCAATACTCTTTATTCACCTTTTGAAGCACTCCCAATGTCACATTTCTTCAAGCACATTCTTCTTTTTAGGCGAATCCTGCAACTTTAAAATCCACTTTAACATGAAATTTTTTCAAACTGCTAAAAAAACTACATAGGTTATTTACTACATATTAACGATCGGAATACATTCCACTTTCTCAAACAGTTTGCCTTTCTTCAGCGCGATCCGTGTTCCTTTCGGCATACACAAAATCAACCGCATAAAGTCTACTTTAAATTAAAAAAATTCTTTTTTACACAAAAAAGATGGAAGAAAAATGAGGCAGCTTTTTAATATTGAAGACAAAAACCCCTGCCATTTACTGTATTTGTTGACAGTTTGCTAAAAACGAAGGCAACATGCACTTAATCGGGATCCTCTATTATTTTTTCCAGTTGAAGCCGAACATTCTAACAGAATGGTAAATCCCCACAATATAATTTGGTATAAAAAAAGCTTGTAGAGTTCACACCATTTGGCTTTGTCTACAAGCAGAAAGCACCTTGATAGGTGCTTCTTTAATCTTTCTTAAATGAACCGAGCATTGCCCGTATAATTCCTCCTAAAAACCTCGGAAGCTTAATTGTATAAAATCTCATTTATATTTACCCTCCCCATGAGAAATCTAAAAAACGTCTATAAGTAGCATATTCATCATCCGTATTTTAGATACTAATTAGAACGTCTTCATCAACTTTTCTTACAATATCTTTATGCATGAAAAAAATAAAAAAGTACTTGACATCTATTGAAGAATCAACATAAAAATGAAAAATTTTTTCCTTTAAATGTGAAAAGAACCGCATATAAACGGTTCTTTCACATTCCTCTTATAGATTTGATCGCTTGTTTGCGATCTTTTTCATTATAAATGGCTGATCCTGCCACAAGCACATTTGCTCCAGCTTCCACACACAATTTGGCTGTTTCAGCGTTGATGCCGCCGTCCACTTCGATCTCAACTTGCAAATTTCTTTCTTTTAAGATACTGGAAACTTGCTGAATTTTTTTGATGACTGATGGAATAAACGCTTGTCCGCCAAATCCAGGGTTAACCGTCATCAAAAGCACGAGATCAACATCTTCTATTACATGCTCGATCATCGATACAGGAGTATGTGGATTTAAAACAACACCTGCTTTCACTCCATTCGATTTGATTAAATGGATCGTTCGATGAAGATGCGGGCAGGCTTCCGCATGAACGGACAACAAGTCGGCTCCTGCTTCAACAAAAGCAGGAATATAACGATCAGGCTGTTCAATCATTAAATGAACATCAAGCGGCAGCTTGGTCACTGGGCGGATCGCTTGCACAATGAGCGGACCGATCGTAATATTCGGCACAAAGTGGCCGTCCATCACGTCAACATGAATGTAATCCGCTCCTCCTTTTTCCACATCAATAATTTCTTCTGCCAATCTAGAAAAATCTGCGGATAAAATCGAAGGTGCAATTTTAACCATGTTCAATACCTCGGCTTTCTTTCTTTTATCTCTTCTAAAAATTGAAGATAATGTTCGTATCTGTAGGAGGAAATATCGCCATTTTCAACCGCTTCTTTAACGGCGCATTTTGGCTCCTTCTGATGGAGACAGCCTCGAAATTTACATTGAATGCTAAATTCTTTTATCTCTGGAAAGCAATTCGGCAAGTCAGCAGCTTCTATACCCGTAAACTCCAGCGAACTAAATCCGGGCGTATCGGCGACTAGTCCCCCTCCCAATGAAATGAGCTCTACATGTCTCGTTGTATGCTTTCCTCTCCCCAAATGATCGGAAATTTCTCCTGTCTTCAATTGCAAACGGTGATCCAGGCAGTTCAACATGGAGGATTTGCCAACTCCAGATTGCCCGGCAATCACTGAAATGCTGTCTTTTAAATAAGGAATGACCTGTTTAACTGTTTCAGGCTCTTTTGTAGTCATCAAAAAGACAGGATAGCCAATTTTTTCATAATCTTTGGCAAACTGACGAATTTTTTCATCTATTACATGATCTGCAATTAAGTCCATTTTTGTAATACAAATGATCGGGCGAATGTTTTTGGCTTCCATTAACACCAAAAAGCGATCCAGCAGCTTGGCGCTAAAATCTGGACTTACAGCGGAAAAAACTAAGATCCCTTGATCAATGTTTGAAATGGGCGGACGGATCAATTCATTCTTTCTTTGCAAAATTTCTAGAATATAGCCTTCTTTTTCATTTTCCGCCTGAAAAATAACTTCATCTCCTACTAGAGGGGAAATTTTATTTTTTCGAAACACCCCTCTTCCCCTGCATTGATAAAGCTTATTTTCAGCTAATACGTAATAAAATCCGCTTAACGCTTTAACAATTTTGCCTTTTGGCATACATGACCTCCTTTTTCATTAATTTCCAGGATAAGGAACTGTTTCAGTTTTCACCACTTCATTATTCAGCAAAACTTGATAATAAGCGGATTGACCAGGTTGAATCGTCAGCTCAATTTTCTTTTTGGTAGGCTTTGATATTTTAAATGTTTCATAAGGTTCACCGATAGAATGCTCAGCATCATTGATATAAATACCCACTTCCGCTTCTTCGCCGTGAATTTCGGGATCAAACGGGATCTCTACTTCACGGACGACTTTTTTGTCCGGCTTTTCTTCCGGACCTAAGGAAATAACCACTTCTATTTTTTCACCTGGAAGCACTTTTTTTCCTGCACTCGGTGATTGGGAAATCACTTGACCGGCAGGAACTTCATCGGAATGTTCTTCTTTCTTTGAAAAAGATAAACCTTCTTTTTCCACATAGTCCTTAACAGCTTCTTCTGTGTATCCCGTTAAATCTGCAAGCGTGATTTTTCTCGGTCCTTTGCTCACGGTTAATGTAATTTCATCTTCATCAGGAATGAGCTCTGCTCCCTCACTCGGAGATTGATCAATGACAGTTCCTTCCTCTTCGCTGCTGTATTCTTCCAATACTGTAATGTTGGAAAATCCTTTTACTTCAAGGAGCTGTCTTACTCTTTCGATATCCTTCCCGATATAATTATCAAGCGTTACCTTTTTCTTGCCTGCACTTTCATAAATGATAATAGAAGAACCTTCTTCTACCATTTCTCCTGCTTCTGGTTCTGTCCTTATGACATATCCTTCTTCAATTTCATCGTTTTCCAGCAAAATCGTGTCTTTGATATCAAATCCTTCCTTCAGCAATTGGTTGACAGCTTCCTCATATGTTTTCCCTCTCACATCAGGCACTTCTACATCTTTTGGAAGGATTAGTTTAGGAAGAACGAGAAGTGCTAAAATGATGGCTATGATGACTACAGCTGTCGCCATCCATAACATTTTCAGCCATTTTCTTTTTTTCTTAGGGCTTACAATATTTTCATGCTTTTGTTCCTTTTCTGCTCCCGACGGCTGCCGATCCTTTGCATGATGAATGATTGTTTGTTCCCCAGTTTCAGGTATATCATGTAAAACAATCGGATGGGTGATCGTTTTTTCGTCGTTATCAGGTATTTCAAATTTCTTTTCATCTAATCTGTCTGTATTAAAGGCAGTGCGAATATCTTCTCCCATTTCTTCCGCAGAGGAATAACGGTGAAGAGGGTCTTTCGCCATCGCCTTTAAAATAATATTTTCGACGCTTTGGGGGATCTCAGGGTTCCATCTCTTTGGAGACGGAGCTTCTGATTGCAAATGCTTTAAAGCGATTGATACGGCCGATTCCCCGTCAAAAGGGAGCCTGCCTGTCAGCATTTCATACAGGACGATGCCGAGCGAATAAATGTCAGATTTTTTTGTTGCAATCTGACCTCTCGCTTGTTCAGGCGACAAATAATGTACAGAGCCCAGCACGGAATTAGTGTGGGTAATGGTTGTTGATGTCAGAGCCATAGCAATCCCAAAATCGGTCACTTTAATGTTCCCGAGGTTGTCAATAAGTATATTGTGCGGCTTTATATCTCTATGGACAATTTGATTTTCGTGTGCGTGAGTAATGGCTGATACGATTTGCTCCATTAAATTTAATGCTTCTCTAGGATGCAAAGGTGCATTTTGCTGGATGTACTGCTTTAACGTCTTGCCTTCCACATACTCCATCACGATGTAGTAAATGTTATCTTCTTCGCCGACATCGTAAATGCTGACGATATTCGGATGAGCAAGGCTTGTTGCCGATTGTGCCTCTCTCCTAAATCTTCGTATAAACTCATCATCATCTGAAAAATCTAGTCGTAAAATTTTAATGGCAACGTCGCGTTCTAAAATAATGTCTCTTGCTAAATAAACGTTTGCCATTCCTCCTCCGCCAATCACTTTCAAAATTTTGTAACGGCCGCTAATCCGCTTGCCGATCAGCATGTTCCATCACTCTCGCGGCTGATGACATGTTTATAAATAATGACAGAAATATTGTCATCGCCGCCGTTTTCATTTGCTAGCCGTATTAATTCCTTCGCTTTTTCTTCCAGTGATTGGTCGGATGATAAAATTGATTCCATTTCATGTTCCTGCACTTTATTCGATAAACCGTCAGAACAAAGAAGCAAATAATCGTTTACTTCTAGGACGACTGTTTTAATATCTGCATCGACAGATTGTTCTGTGCCGAGAGCTTTCAATAAAATGTTTTTTCGCGGATGCTCTTTCGCATCCTCTTTTGAAATTTGTCCCGATTTCACAAGCTCGTTCACTAATGAATGATCATCGGTAATTTGAGCAAAACCGGCTTTATTTAACAAATAGCATCGGCTGTCGCCAATGTGGGCGATTGTAGCAAAGCTTTCAGTACAGATGGCGCCGACAAACGTCGTGCCCATTCCTTTACATTCCTTATGTTCATTCGCATATGTCAAAAGTTCTTCGTTGACTTCGGCAATATGATCGTTTATCCAGCTCTCCGCCTGCTCGGGATGTTCCATTTTTTCCGCTTCGTTCCAGCTTTTTTCAAAATGCTCGATCGTCATTCTGCTTGCGACATCGCCTGCGAGGTGGCCACCCATTCCGTCAGCCACGACAGCTAAAATTTGCCCGTGTCGGTTAAGAATGGCACTTGCGGCGTCTTCATTATGGGTTCTGACCTTTCCTTTGTCAGTAAAAACAGCGGTTTTCATTTATTCACCTCGTCTCTATTTTTCGCTCTTTTGCCCTTAACTGTCCGCAAGCTGCATCAATATCGTGTCCATGTTCTCTTCGGATCGTGACATTAATCCCTTGTTCCTTTAATGTCCGTTCAAATCGAAAAATTTGATTTTTGCTCGTGCGAACATAATTCCGCTCCGGAACATAGTTGACTGGAATTAAATTCACGTGGCATTTTAAATCTTTTATTAGCTCAGCAAGCTCGAGTGCGTGCTCCACTTGATCATTTACGCCTCCAAACAGTCCGTATTCAAATGAAATTCGCCGCCCTGTTTTGTCAATATAATATTTGACTGCCTTCATTAAATCAGGAAGCTTAAAAGCTTTATTGATCGGCATTAGCTTTGTGCGCAGTTCTGTATTCGGTGCATGGAGGGAAATAGCTAAATTGATTTGTAAATTTTCATCAGCAAATTGATAAATTTTAGGGATAATTCCGCTCGTTGAAACAGTAATGTGGCGGGCGCCAATGTTCAATCCTTTTTCGTCGTTGATGATTTTTAAAAATGACATCATTTCTTCATAGTTGTCAAAAGGCTCTCCAATCCCCATTATGACGACATGGCTGACTCGTTCGCCGATTTCATCTAATATTTGCTGAACTTTTATGACTTGAGCTACAATTTCCCCCGCAGATAAATTTCGTTTTAATCCACCTAATGTGGAAGCGCAAAAGGTGCACCCGATTCGGCAGCCAACTTGTGTTGTCACACATACTGAGTTTCCGTAATTATGCCTCATTAACACCGTTTCAATGGAATAGCCGTCATGGAGCTCAAACAAAAATTTCATCGTGCCGTCTTTTGACGTTTGCTTAACAATTGTTTTCAATGTTGTCAAATCGAAATGCTCCGCCAATGCTTCCTTCAATGACTTTGGCAAATTGGTCATTTTATCGAAAGAGGCAGCGCGTTTTTTATACAGCCAATCAAAAATTTGTGCTGCTCGAAAGCTTTTTTCGCCTTGTTGTTCAAGCCATTCTTTTAAATCGGAATATTTTAACGAATAAATAGATGGTTTTACTTGCATCTTGTCCATCATTGTACCTTCCTTCTCAAAGCCGCGATAAAAAATCCGTCGGTATTGAAATATTGCGGCAAAATTTGCACAAAGCCGTTTTCGACGTATTGTCGAACTTTTTCCGGCATTCGATCTTTTAACGTCTCATCTAATTGAAAGTCATCATGCTCCTTTAAAAAATATTTTATCATCTCCTCATTTTCTTGTTTATCTATTGTGCAAGTGCTATAAACAAGCAAACCTCCAGGCTTCACCAAATCAGCTACGGAAGCTAATATCTTTTTTTGCACTGATGTTAAAGAAAGAATATCTTCTTCTGTTTTCGTATATTTTATTTCCGGTTTTTTTCTTATGACACCGAATCCGCTGCACGGTGCATCCACTAAAATTTTGTCGAAGCTGTTTGGCGGAAAATACTCCGAGGCGTTGCGGCTGTCCAGCACTTTTGCGTTTACATTCAAGAGCCCAAGCCTTGATGCTTGTTTTTCGATGAGCTGGATTTTATGCTCGTGCAAATCTAGGGAGACGACTTTACCCGTATTATTCAAAAGCTCTGCAATATGAGTTGACTTCCCTCCCGGAGCTGCACATGCATCCAAAATTTGCTCTCCTTCTTTTACATGTAAAGCTAGCGAGACGAGCATCGAGCTTTCATCTTGAATGGTGAACCAACCTTTTTGATAGAGGCTCGTATTCGCTAAATTTCCTTTTACAGCTTCGATGGCCTCATCAACCAGCTTTCCCTTTACCGCCTTTATTCCTTCTTTTTCCAAAGCAGCGATCGCCTGAGGAACTGTCGTTTTCAGCTTGTTCACTCTAGCTGTCTGTTTAGCATGCAAAAGCTGCGAGGATAATATATTTTCCGCAGTCTCAAACCCGTATTGACTCGCAAGCCGTTCGACAAGCCATTTCGGAGCGCTTGTCTTTACCGCTGTACGCTCAATCGGATCTTGTATATCTTTAATGGTAGGGAGGCCCTTTCGTTGTATATTTCGCAAAACACCGTTTACTAGAGCCGCAATCCCTTTATGTCCTCTCTTTTTGGCGATTTCCACTGCCTCATAAAGAACCGCGCGGTCAGGAATCCGATCTAAATACACCATTTGATAAAGCGATATTCTTAAAAGCTGGATCACCCAATTGCTAATTTTTTTCTTTTTCTCTAGAAAATGCGATAAATAGTAATCAAGAGTCAGCTTCCGCTGGATGGTTCCATAGACAAGCTCTGTCAATAAAGCAGCATCTTTTTGCTCCAATTTATATTTATCAATCCATGTATTTAGCAGCAGGTTGCTGTATGCTTGTTTTTCTTCGATGGCCACTAGTAAATCCATTGCTAGTTCTCTTGCATTTCGTTTTTTCATTCGAATGTCATCCCTATTTCAATTTGCGTTCCTCTTAAAAATTGCTCGCAGCTCATTTTTTTCTTTCCGGACGGCTGAAGCTCAATAATTTTAATGGAAACGTCATTTCCTGTTGCAACAACGAAACCGTCCTTGTCGACGGAAACAATTGTTCCAGGCTCTGCTTGGTGTTCTTTCTTCACTTTTTCTCCCCACCAAATTTTAATCGTCTTTCCGTTCAAAACCGTGTAGGCAACTGGCCAAGGATTTAACCCGCGAATGTGGTTGTACACCTCTTCACCGCTTTTCGTCCAATCGATTTTTTCCTGTTCCCTTTGAATATTCCAGGCAAATGTGGCTTTCGTTTCATCTTGCGGAATTGGAGTTATACTGTTTTCTAAAATTTTCGGTATCGTTTGTGATAAAAGATTGGCGCCTGCTTCGCTCAATTTGTCGTGCAATGTAGCAACCGTATCCCTTTCATCAATTGGAACTTCGACTTGTGTTAAAATATCTCCGGCATCCAGTTTTTCCACCATATACATGATCGTAACTCCCGTCTTCTTTTTGCCTTGCATGATGGCATAATGAATGGGTGCTCCGCCACGCAGTTCAGGCAAAAGAGAAGCATGTACATTTATACAGCCATATTTCGGTGCGTCCAAAATCTCTTTTGGCAAAATTTGACCAAAAGCAGCCGTTACAATTAAGTCGGGTTTTAACGCCAAAATTTTTTCTATTTCTTCTTTGTGACGGATTTTTTCAGGTTGAAACACTGGAATGTTATGTTGTTCTGCAGCCACTTTTACAGGCGGAGGCGTCAATTGTTTTTTTCTTCCTTTCGGGCGGTCTGGCTGTGTGACAACCGCACAAACGTCATGACCGTCTTTTACGATTCGATTTAGCACTGGTACAGCAAAGTCAGGCGTGCCCATAAATATAATTTTCGCCATACATATCTCCCTTCTATTGTTTCCAACTCATCGACATCTAAAAACTAGATATGATGCTAACAATTTACATAACCAATTTATAGAATGGTATACGGATTTAGATCAATCATCAATTTTAAATCCGTTTGCGACATGTCCTCTTCATAATGCTCGAACAATAATTTCAGTGAATTATACAAGTTTTTTTCCCGTTTGTATTTTATCATGCATTGAAATCGATATCTATCTTTCATCTTCGGTATTGGCGAACTGACAGGACCGAGGATCTGCGCCTCATTTGATAAATGAAGCTTTAAATATTGTCCAATTTTCTCCGTTACTTCAGCTGCTTTTATCGCATTTGGATGGGAAACGGTAATGAGAATGAGAAAATAATAGGGCGGATAGGCAAAAGATTTTCTCATTTTCATTTCCTGTCGATAAAATGTTTCAAAATCATGCAAGCTTGCCAATTGAATGGAGTAATGCTCAGGCGTATAAGTTTGAATCACCACTTCCCCCGGAAGCTCATGCCGGCCTGCTCTTCCGCTTACTTGCGTTAATAATTGAAACGTTTTTTCTCCAGACCGGAAATCAGGAAGATGGAGCATCGTGTCAGCCGAAAGCACTCCGACCAATGTGACATCAGGGAAGTCCAATCCTTTTGCAATCATTTGTGTTCCAAGCAGGATGTCTGCTTTTTTTTCGCCGAATGCGTTTAAAAGCTTTTCATGCATTCCTTTACGGCTGGTCGTGTCGACATCCATCCGTATGACACGCGCTTCCGGGATAAGCCTGTTGAGCTCTTCCTCGATACGCTGAGTTCCTGTTCCGAAAAAGCGAATATGCTCGCTTCCACATTCTGGGCATCGAGACGGCATGGCTGTTTCGAATTGGCAATAGTGGCATTTTAGCTTTTCCCCATGCCGATGATAAGTAAGGGAAATATCGCAATGAGGACATCCTATGACATGTCCGCAATTTCTGCACATGACGAAGGAAGAATAGCCGCGCTTGTTTAATAAAAGTACAGATTGCTCTCCTTTCTTCAAGCGATCTGTCAGCTTTTCAAACAACGTTCTTGAAAACATCGATCGGTTGCCGTTTCTCAGCTCCTCCCGCATGTCGACAATATGGACTTCCGGCAGAGGACGGCGGTTGACGCGTTCTTTTAAAGTTAACAACGTATAAACGCCTTTTTGTGCTCTCGCAAATGATTCAAGCGTCGGAGTGGCGCTTCCTAAAATGACTGGACATTGATGATATTTCCCTCTGTAAATGGCAACGTCCCTTGCATGATACCGAGGACTTTCCTCCTGTTTATAGCTAGTTTCATGCTCTTCATCAATAATAATGATGCCGATATTTTGAAACGGGGCAAAAATTGCTGATCTCGCCCCGACGACAAGCTTCGCTTCTTTCCGGTAAATTTTCCGCCATTCATCGAACTTTTCCCCGCTGGACAACCCGCTATGAAGAACAGCAACCTGACTGCCAAATCTGCTTTTAAACCGCTGAACCATTTGAGGAGTCAACGATATTTCAGGTACTAGCACGATCGCTTCTTTTCCTTCATTCAATACCTTCTCGATCGCTTGCAAATAAATTTCCGTTTTGCCGCTTCCCGTGACCCCATACATTAAAAATACTTCGTGCTCGTGTCGATTCAGCTTGTCTAAAATCGGATCCATTGCACGTTTTTGTTCGTCAGTTAACGGTAAAGGCTTCGTTCTCGGAAACTGTTTATGCTCATAAGGATCTCTGTAAATTTCTACTTGCTCCTCTGTCAAAATACCTTTTTTAATTAACGCTTTGACGGCAATTGAAGCTCCTTGTATGCTGTTCGTCAACTCCGTTAATAAAATCGGATTAGGATGATCAATAAAAAATTGAATAACCTCTTTCTGTTTATGGGCGCGAGCTGGCAAATGCTGAAGCTGTTCTTCAAGCTCACGAACCGGCAAAAGAGGCTTTACATATTTCACAAGCCGTTTTTTTTGCTTTTGTTCGACACGATAATCGATTTGCAAATTCCCATTACGAATCTCCTTTTGAACGACGGCGACAAGCGATGAAGGTAAATCCTCCCATGAAAGCGGCCCTCCTTTTTCGAAAGCAGTCCTGATCTCTTCAGGCAAATCCTCCAATTGAGCGGAGCTCGATGGCTTGATTTCTTTTATGTACCTCGTTTTCATCGCAGCCGGAAGCATTGCCTGAAAAGCGGTGATTTTATAGCAAAGAGTCGTTTCACTAAGCCATGCGCCAAGCTCTAACAGTTCATGATTTAATACCGGTTCCGGATCAAAAAGCGAATGGATCGGTTTCACATGGTCAATATCTGTTTCATTTTTTAACTGAACGACAAATCCAGTAAGCTTGCGGGAGCCGAAAGGAACGATGACCCTCATGCCAGGCTGGATTACGCCAGCGAATTTATTTGGAATTTCGTAGTCAAATAGCTTGTCCGTGCCTTTTGCCGGGACATCCACAACAACGCTTGCATACCGCATTATCTATTCACCTTTCAAAAGCTTTTCAATTTCTCTTAAAATTGCATCTGCCACTTCTTTTTTAGACATAAGCGGATACGCCTTCTTTTCTCCGTTTCTATGAAAAATCGTCACTATATTTGTATCCTTTTGAAATCCTGCTCCTGGTTCATTTACATTGTTGGCGACAATTAAATCCAAGTTCTTTTCATTCAGCTTATGCAGCGCATATTGTTCAACATTTTCCGTTTCCGCCGCAAATCCTACCAGCAATTTTGTTCCTTTCTTCTCGCCGAGTCTTTTTAAAATGTCTTCCGTACGTTCCAATTCAATGACTAATGAGCCGTCCTTTTTTTTCATTTTTTGATCAAATGTTTGTTTCGGCCGATAATCAGAAACTGCGGCAGATTTAATCACAATGTCGGCTTTGTCAAAATGGTTCATCACTTCATGATACATCTCTTCAGCACTTTCAACTGGCACAAATGTCACCCCGGCCGGCGGCGCAAGAGAAGTCGGACCGGAAATTAAAATTACGCTCGCTCCAAGCTCCTTCGCCTGCTCGGCGATCGCATAGCCCATTTTTCCGCTTGAATGGTTGGAGAAAAACCGGACAGGATCTATTTTTTCCCTTGTCGGCCCCGCAGTAATGATAATTGTTTTCTGATTCAAGACGGAAGGTACCTTCGTTTGATCGGAAAAATGGTTTTGAATGAGTTCAACGATTTTGTCCGGCTCTTCTAGGCGGCCTTTGCCAACGTAACCGCATGCAAGATGTCCTTCTTGCGGTTCAATAAACTGATAGCCGTCCCGATCAAGCGTTTCAATGTTGCGTTTTACAGCCGGATGGTCATACATATGTACATTCATTGCAGGAGCAATCCAAACCGGTGCAGTTGTCGCCAGCAGTGTCGTTGTCACCATATCATCGGCAATCCCTGAGGCAAGTTTCCCAATGATATTGGCAGTTGCTGGAGCTACGAGCACTAAATCAGCCCAGTCGGCTAAATCGATATGTGCAATCACTTTCACATCTTTTTCATCAAAAGTATCTAAAAACACTTCATTTCTCGATAGTACTTGAAACGTCAAAGGGGTGACGAATTTCGTAGCAGATTCTGTCATGATCACTTTCACATCAAAACCCGCCTGTGTCAGCTTGCTCGTCAAAGCTGCAGCCTTGAAAACCGCTATTCCTCCCGTTACACACAATAAAATACGTCTCGGACGTGCCACTTTGTTCTCCTCCTATTTCTCAGCTTTTTAAAAAAATAACAACCTATCAAGTAGGTTGTTATGACAGCAGCTATTATTTCTCAATCTTTTCATAATTAAGCAGCCCTGCATCAATTTCTTCCAGCGCTTTTCCGACATATTTTACAGATACCGTGTTTTCCAATTGCTGGTCATTGTTTTGCTGCATTTGCCGCGCTCTTTTTGCTGCTACAGTTACTAGTGTATATTTTGAATTGATACGGTTTAATAGGGAATCAATTGATGGATAAAGCATCAAGACTCAACCTCCAAAAATTTTTTGTACATTTGTGCAACTCTTTCCCTTCTGCAATGTTCAGCAGTCACAATCGCTTTAATTTTTTCACAGGCAAGATTCACTTCATCATTAACAACAACATAGTCATAATAATCCATCATGTCAATTTCTTCTTTTGCTTTTTTCATCCGATTATTGATCAAGTCAGCTGACTCTGTTCCTCTCGTGACAATTCGATTTTTCAGTTCTTCCAGGCTAGGCGGGAGTAAAAATATAAACAACCCGTCAGGAAATGCCTTTTTAACTTGAAGAGCCCCTTGAACTTCAATTTCTAGAAAAACATCTTTTCCTTCTGCAAGTGTTTTCTCTACATATTCAACGGGTGTACCGTAATAATTCCCAACATATTCTGCCCATTCAAGCAGTTTGTTTTCCTTAATCATCTGTTCAAATTGTTCGCGTGTTTTAAAAAAATAATCTACACCGTCCTTCTCACCCTCCCGTGGGGTTCTCGTCGTCACTGAGATCGAATATTGAAAATTGACGTCTTTTTGTGCAAACAACGCTTTGCGAACAGTGCCTTTTCCCACTCCGGACGGTCCAGACAAAACAATTAACAAACCTTTTTTCTTTAATTGCATTTCAAATTTACCCTACCCTTCATCAGACAGCTCATCTTTATTGGAAAGCCTTTGAGCAACTGTTTCCGGTTGGACGGCAGACAATATAATATGGTCAGAATCCATTATAACAACTGCTCTCGTCCTTCTTCCATATGTCGCATCAATAAGCATTCCTCGTTCTCTTGCATCTTGAATCATCCGCTTTATCGGAGCCGATTCGGGGCTTACAATGGAAATGATGCGGCTTGCTGAAACGATGTTGCCAAAGCCAATATTAATTAATTTAATTCCCATGATTTTTCCCCCTAAAAAGCCTTTATTCAATATTTTGAACTTGCTCTTTTAATTTTTCAATAACAGTTTTCAATTCCACAACGAAAGCAGAAATGGCCGAATCATTCCCTTTAGCTCCGATCGTATTGGCTTCCCGGCTCATCTCTTGTACGATAAAATCAAGCTTCCGCCCTATCGGTTCATCTTTTTCGATCGTTTTTCGAAACTGGCTCAAATGGCTTTCTAATCTTGTCAATTCTTCCGTAATATCCGATTTGTCAGCGAAAATTGCCACTTCCAACAATATTCTATTCTCATCAATATTCCCTGTTATAAACTCGGATAAACGCTTTTGCAATTTATCTCTGTAGTTGCTTGCGACAATACTGGCTCTTGATTGAATATGCTCTATGATTTGCTCTAACGCTTCCAAATGCTCAAGCAAGTCTTCTTTTAGCTTGCTTCCTTCTGCAGCCCGCATTTCCAGCAGTTGATTGGCCGCTTCATGAACAGCTTCTAACATCATACATTCAAGCTCTTCATTTTCATTCGCAACCTCTTGAATTTCAAAAATATGTTCATCATGCAAAAGGTGCATGAAACGAATGGAATCATCTATATGAAAACGGCGTTTCATTTCGTTCAAAGCGTCTATGTATTGAGCGGCAAGGGACCAGTCAACGTTTAGGGTTCTAGAAAAAAGACCCTCTCCGCTGACCGTGATGTACAATTCCACACGTCCTCGATTTATATAAGATTGTACGGCTTTCTTTATTTTTTCTTCAAGCGAAAAAAAATTTTTAGGCATCCGCACGCTGATTTCACAAAACCGGTGATTGACCGATCTCATCTCAACTGTTATTTGCATCTGCTGCACCGTTTTTACCGAGCGGCCAAATCCCGTCATGCTTAATACCATTGTACCACATCCGTTCTTTCGTCGCCTTCAAAACAAAAGAAAAAAAGAAAGGTCATAGAATAGCATCTATCACCTGAAAAAATTATAACATAACTTATCGTTTTTTTCTTGTTAAAATTGATCCTGCCAGCAAAAATGTCGGCAGAGCGGACATGACGAAAATAAACAGCCAATCTCGAGCCATGATAGGCGTTGTATGGAAAATCGGTTGAAGCGGCTCATAATAAATGACAACAAGCATTAAGATTATGGATGAAAAGACTGCCAGCAGCAAATAAATGTTGCTAAAAGGATTCCGGTCAAAAATCGTTTTTTCCGTTCTTGAATCAAACACTAAAATCAATTGGGACAAAACAAGTGTTGCAAAAGCAGCTGTTTGCGCGTAGGCAAGCTGTTCTGTATTCCGTTCATAAATGAAGTAAAAGACAAGTAGTGTGGACAGCCCGATTAAAAACCCGCGAGATAAAATTTTCCAGCCAAGCCCTCTCGAAAAAATCCCTTCTTTCGGATCGCGAGGCTTTCTTTTTAACACATCTTCTTCTGCAGGATCAAGGCCAAGCGCCATAGCCGGCAGGCCATCTGTTACAAGATTCACCCACAAAATTTGAATCGGAACAAGCGGCAGTGGCAATGCTAAAATCATGGCAAATAACATAACTAGTATCTCTCCTACATTTGATGCTAATAAATAGCGAATAAATTTCCTGATATTGTCATAAATATTGCGCCCTTCTTGAATCGCTGCTTTAATGGTGGCAAAGTTATCATCAACGAGAATAAGAGAGGAAGCTTCTTTTGCCACATCGGTGCCGCTCATTCCCATCGAAATGCCTATGTCTGCCGCTTTGATTGCCGGGGCATCATTTACGCCGTCTCCAGTCATTGCAACGATATGTCCTTTGTTTTGCAATGCTTTCACAATTTTCAATTTATGCTCCGGAGAAACTCTGGCAAATACGTAAATATCATCAACTACTTCTTCCAATTCTTCAATCGTGAGCTTGGACAAAGATGATCCGTCCATTACTTTACCGTTAGGCGGCAATATTTCTAGTTCTTTTGCGATAGCTTGTGCGGTAATAACATGATCGCCTGTTATCATGACAGTTTTAATGCCTGCTTCACCGCATTCCTTCACCGCTTGTTTCACTTCTGGTCTTGGCGGGTCAATCATTCCTTGTATGCCAATGAAAATAAGAGAAGATTCCGCTTCAGCTTGGGGTAGAGATCCTGTATGAAGCGGTTTGTATGCAACTGCTATCGTTCTTAATGCTTCGTTTGCCTGATGAAAAATCGCCTTTTGAATGTCATTTTTTCGCTGCTCCGTTAAACGTTCTTTTCTATCGTGCCAAAGAACATGTGTCGAACGTTCTAACATAACATCTGGAGCTCCTTTTGCAACTGCAAAGCATTTTCCGTCTTTATCTTGAACAATGACGGACATCATTTTTCGGTCGGAGTCAAAAGGAAATTCTCGCATAATATGAAATTGCTTCAATAATTTTGATTTTGACAGCCCCGCTTTCATGCCAGCCACGATCAACGCACCTTCCGTCGGGTCGCCATCAAGGGAATATTCTCCATTTGTTTCAATAATATCAGATGTTGAAGCAAGCATTCCAAACATTAACATTTGCTTCAACGGTTTATGAGCAGCCGGATCAATTTTTTTTCCGTTTTCAAAAAACTCCCCAGCAGGCTGATAGCCCGCACCTGTTACCTTCCATGATTTATTGCTTATCCAAATGTCTGTCACAGTCATTTGGTTTTGAGTCATTGTTCCTGTTTTATCTGAACAAATGACGGTTGCACATCCGAGCGTTTCAACAGCTGGAAGCTTTCGGACAATTGAATTTTTCTTGATCATCCGCTGGACGCCCAATGCCAATGCAACCGTAACAATCGCCGGCAAGCCTTCAGGAATCGCCGCCACTGCCAGCGAGACCCCCGCCAAAAACATTTCATAAACAGCATGTCCTTGCATGACTCCGATTCCTGCTACTAATACCGTCAAGAGAAGAGCTACAACAATTAAAACTTTGCCCAGCTCTTCTAATTTTCTCTGCATCGGTGTCAATTGCTGCTCCTGGGTTTGCAGCAAATCTGCAATTTGCCCCATTGCCGTTTTCATGCCTGTAGCCACGACAACGCCGACTCCGCTTCCTCTTGTTACAAGCGTGCCCATAAAGGCCATATTTTGCATATCGCCAACGGATCCTTGATTCCCTTTTAATGGGCGTGTATGTTTTCCAACAGGGACGGATTCGCCAGTTAGTGCCGACTCCTCGACTTCAAGGCTTGATACCTGAATGAGACGCACATCAGCTCCGATTCGATCGCCGCTTTTAAATTTAATGCAGTCCCCTACGACAATTTCTCTCGAAGGGATCTTCACCCACTTCCCGCTGCGCAATACAGTAGTCTGCGGGCTTGACAGTTCTTTTAATGCAGCAAGAGACTTCTCTGCCTTTTTCTCTTGAATAAATCCAAGAACTCCGTTCAAAATCACAATCGCAATAATGGCAACTGCATCAATATACTCTCCTAAAAGGCCGGAAATGACGGTTGCCGCAATTAAAACAAGAACCATGAAATCTTTAAACTGGCCGAAAAATAACAAAAGATTTGATTGCCGTTTTCCTTCTGCAAGCTCATTGTATCCTAATTTTTTTCTGCGGTTTTCTGCTTCTTTTTCTGATAATCCTTTTTTTATATCGACATTCAATGATTGAATTGCTTCTTGTTCTGTCAATTCATGCCATTTCATGAATTTCTGTTTCACCCCTTTTCACCTTTTGATACACGCTCTAAGAACAACATATTCAGCCTTGTCCTAAAACATGTTATAATTTAGTAAGTTTTTTCTTGGACTTCATGGAAAAAGGGTGAGCAAATATGTCTTTTGACGGCATTTTTACATATTGTGTTCAAAGAGAATTGAAACAAGAGCTTGAAGGCGGAAAAATCACAAAAATTCATCAGCCTTCTAAGCACGATCTTATCTTGCAAATTCGTCAGAAAGGTAAAAATTATCGTCTGCTTATATCCAATCATCCCAATTTTGCGCGCATTCATCTTACAGCCTCCAACTATGATAATCCGCAAGAACCGCCGATGTTCTGTATGGTTTTAAGAAAGCATTTGGAAGGAAGCATCATTGAGGAAATCAGCCAGGTCGGACTTGATCGAATCGTCATGCTGCAAATGAGATCCCGCAATGAATTAGGGGATATCACCAGGAAACAATTATTTGTCGAGATCATGGGAAAACATAGCAACATCATCTTAGTCGATCAAGAAAAGAAGATGATCATTGACAGCATCAAACATGTATCAGCTGCAGTCAATCGCCATCGCTCTGTTTTGCCCGGACACGCATATGTTTTTCCTCCAGACCAAGGCAAATTGAATCCTTTTCATGCTTCAGAAGAAACGGTTTTGAAAAAAATTGATCTGTTTTCAGGAAAATTTGAAAAACAAATTGTCGACCAATTTGCTGGCATCTCGCCTCTGTTGGCAAAAGAAATCGTCTACCGCTCTGGAATCGCCAATAAGGAATCGGTTGCCAGAACGCTTACGTCCGTTTTAAATCAAATAAAAAGCGGAAGCATTGTTCCGCAAATGACAAAAACTTTAAATAAAGAATATTTTTATATTTTGCCTTTAGAGCACGTAAAAGGAGAAAGGAAAACATTTTCTACCATAAGCGAATTGCTAGACCGATATTTTTACTCGAAAGCGGAACGCGATCGAGTGAAGCAGCAAGGGCAGGATTTAGAACGCTTCATCATCAACGAGCGAAAAAAGAATGAAACGAAAATCCAAAAGTTAAAACACACGCTCAAAGAGGCTGAAAAAGCAAATACGCTGCAGCTTTACGGCGAACTATTGACAGCGAACATGCATGCTGTGAAAAAAGGGGATAAAGAAGTCGAAGTGATCAACTATTATGACGAGGATGGACAAAAGATCAAAATTCCGCTTGATCCTTTGAAAACTCCTTCCGAAAATGCGCAAAGTTATTTCCAAAAATATCAAAAAGCCAAAAATTCCGTTTTAGTTGTCAAATCACAAATCGAAAAAGCAGAACAAGAAATCGAATATTTTGACCGGCTTCTCCAACAGCTTGAAACGGCTTCCCCTAAAGACTTAGAGGAAATTCGAGAAGAATTGATCGAAGGGGGATATTTGAAAAAAAGAGCGAACCACCCGAAGAAGAAAAACGTAAAACCAGTATTGGAAACTTATCTGTCCAGCGACGGAGTTGAAATATTAGTCGGCAAAAACAACAAGCAAAACGAATACTTGACAAACCGGGTTGCTGCTAGAGACGATATTTGGCTTCATACAAAGGACATACCCGGCTCCCATGTTGTGATCCGAAAAAAGGATCCATCTGAACAGACCATTTTAGAAGCAGCGAATCTTGCAGCTTATTTCAGCAAGGCGCGTCAGTCAAGCTCCGTACCTGTCGATTATACAAAAGTGCGCTATGTAAAAAAACCGAATGGCGCCAAGCCTGGGTTTGTCATATATGAAAATCAGCAAACGGTCTATGTGACGCCTGATGAAGAGCTCGTGCTGAAGTTGAAAAAACAATAGACGTTTTTTCTGCTTCTCCTTCTGCTTTTATAAGCTTCTTTTATGAAACTCTTACTCCATTAACAACGTTGATCATCGGGAATGTCGCCTTCACTAGCTCTAATCTTGAAAAATTATGTACGCCTCATTTCAGTACAGAGAAAAAGGAAACCATTCATAACACGGTTTCCTTTTTCAAATATTTATTCTCTTCTCTTGTTGCAAACGCTTCTTCAACTCTGAAGCGAAGCAGTTCTTTTACAGCCGAATGGTTTCCGATATGATCAGTTAACATAATATTTTTATTCGTTACCTTTTTCAATTGCTCGATTTCCTTTTGAACTCCTTTTAACAATAGACCTGTAAACAATAAATAAGGCACAAAAATTATTTCTTCTTCCGTCATTTTTGGAACGGATTGAACAACATCTTGAAAAAGAGGAGAAGCTGCGGTTAAAAAGCAGCACGTCACCGGTACTTCCAATCGCTCTTCAAGCATGCGGCCAATCCTTAAAAAATCTTGCTGCATTTCCACATCGCGGCTTCCTCGACCGATCAAAATCATTCTAGACTTTTTCGGTCTATTCAAAACGCGTTTAATTCGGTCTTCCACCGCCTGTAGCATCAATTCATCAACGCCAAAAGGCATGCCATAGGAGATCATTGCTTCCGGATACTTTGTCTGCAATGTCGAAAGAATAGCTGGTATATCTTGTTTGGCATGGCCGGCAGCTAATAACAGCACTGGGATTACCGCAATATGAGCAGCTCCTTTTGCGAAACAGGATGCAAATCCTTCCTCAATGGTAGGCTTTGCAAGCTCAAGGAAAGAGATTTCTTGAATCTCGTATGGCAGGCTCGCCTTCACGTCATTGAAAAAATGAATCGCCTCTTCTCTAGAATCTCGCAACCGACTGCCGTGAAAGATATACAGAACCCCTTTTTTCATAACGAAACACCTGTTGTAAAATCGATGTTGCTCATCTGCTTCTCAAACCAGTTCAACTGGTCATGAAAACGAACGACTTCGCCGATAATGATCATGCATGGATTAGAAATACAATTTTCTTTTGCCGATTTCGCCATTTCCTTCACGTTTGTCGTTACTGTGCGCTGTTCTTCCGTAGTTGCCCATTCAATAAAGGCAACAGGTGTATTGGGATCCTTCCCGCTTCGGACCATCATGTCTTGGATTTCCGGAATATTTTTCACACCCATATAGACGGCAACGGTGTCCGCCGCCTTCATCAAATGAATCGTTTCCTCTTTTGTTTTCCGGTCCCCTGCTCTATGCCCGGTAATAAACGCACAAGAAGCGCTGATGCTGCGATGCGTAAGCGGGATGCCAGCATAAGCGGAAGCGGCGGAAGCAGCCGTAACCCCGGGGATCACTTCAAAAGGAATTCGTTTTTGAACCAATACTTCCGCTTCCTCTCCCCCTCTGCCAAACAGATAGGGGTCGCCTCCTTTAAGCCGAGTTACGATTTTGCCTGCTTGGGCATACTTCACTAAAAACTTATTGATCGTCTCTTGGCGCATCGTATGGTAATTTGGCAATTTGCCGCAATAAATGAGATCCGCTTCTTTTTTTGCATAAGCAAGGAGCTCTTTGTTGACAAGCCTGTCATATAAAATCACATCCGCCTTCTGAATCGCCTTCATCGCTTTTATTGTGATTAACTCTGGATCCCCTGGGCCTGCTCCGACAATATAAACTTTTCCCACGCTGATCTCCCCCACTACGTACAGAGCGTCACGTCGCTTTCATCAATCACAAACCCTGCACTTTTTCGTATTTTTTTCTTTTCGTACAACGTAATATCTTCAATGTCAAGAACCTTTAAATAAAATTTTTCAAGCTCCACATCTACTTGCTCGAATGCTTTCAAATCATTTTCGGCCGCGATGATAACTGGAATTTCCTTCTCCTTCGTTTTAACAAGAAAGCGATATAAATACATGCTGACACCCCATTTAAGCTCCGAGAGGTTCCAAAATCTCATCGAGCTTCGCCTGCAAAGGTTCAATGCCGACGCGATCATAATATTCTAAAAAGGTTTCGCCGGCCAGCTTCGTTTCTTTGAAATATTGCAGAAAATCTTTCAACACTAAATGAAGCTTCTCTGCCTCAATTTTTCCTTTCAATTTTTCATTAAATCGGCCGCCGTCAAGAAGCGTTCCGCCAACATGAATTTCGTAGGCATCGACCATTTTTTTATCTTTTGTTCTCATCAAAACGCCTTGCAGACCGATGTCCGCGATTTGCCGCTGACCGCATGAATTCGGGCAGCCTGTGATGTGCATTCGAACAGGTACATCCAATTCTAATTCTTGATCCAAATATTCGACAATTGTTTTCATCCGCTGTTTCGTTTCAACAAGCGCAAGGTTGCAAAATTCCGTTCCAGTGCAGGAAACGGCATAACCAATGAATGATTTCGGCTTGATGGTAATTCTGCCCTTTTGAAAAATTTCTTCTGCCAGCAAAGCTTCAACTTGATCATCCGGAACGTTCGGAATCACAATATTTTGTGTATTGCAAGTTCGGATTTGTCCATTTCCGTATTTTTTGGAAATTCTGGCGATCTCCAGCACTTCCTCGGAATAAAGTCTTCCGAGCGGAACATTAAAGCCAATGTAATTCAAGCCTTTTTGCTTTTGCGGATGAACGCCGTAAAAATATCCTGCATTCCAGCCTTTTGTTTCATCGTTTCCTCTCTCCGGAAGCGGACCTGTCAGTTCAAGCAGTTTTTCTTGGAATTTTTCTACACCCCAATCGGCAACTAAAAATTTTAGACGGGCGCGGTGTCTTTTCTCACGATAGCCGTAATCACGGAAGATGGTTGTGACCGCAATGGCAACATCCTTCACTTTATCCGGGGTTACGAAAATGTTCAATGGTTGGGCCAAATGCGGTTTTGATGATAGTCCGCCACCGACCTTTACATGAAAGCCTTTCACAAGCTTTCCATCAATCTCTTTTGTAGCTGGTATGAAAGCTAAATCATTGATTTCGGCATGTCCGGAATTGTAGTAGCTTGCACTAATCGAAATTTTATATTTTCTTGGCAAATTGGAAAAATCTCTATTTTTATGGAAAAATTGATGAATTTCTCGCACAATCGGCTCTGTGTCCAAAAGCTCCTCCGGGTCAATGCCCGCAAGAGGATTTCCAATCACGTTGCGGGCGATGTCGCCACAGGCGCCTACCGTTGTTAGACCGACTTCATCCAAGCGTCTAAATATTTCCGGAATGTTCTCGATTTCCAGCCAATGGAATTGGATGGCTTGACGAGTTGTAATATCAAATAGGTCCCGGCCAAAATCTCTGCAGATCCCTGCGAGTGCAACGACTTGTTCATAGTTTAATATTCCCGTCGGTACTTTGATCCGCATCATAAAATAACCGTCTTTTTTAGGCCGTTGAAGATACAGCCCCGCCCATTTGAGCAAATCCCAATCTTCTTCCGGAATGGAAGCAAAGCCGTTTTTCGCAAAGGTGTCGATTTCTTCCAAAATATCCAATCCGTCTTTTTCAAGCTTTTTTAATTCAAACTTATTTAAATTTTCATTGTTTGCCCATACTTTTTCATGTGCCATTGCAACTCCCCCAATGTTTAAAATTATAGGAACTTTCGATTTTTTAAATATTGAAAAATATGTTCAACACTTTCTTCTACTGACCATTCCTCAGAATGAACAATGATTTCAGGATTTTCAGGCTCTTCATATGGATCGTCGATACCTGTAAAATGTTTTATTTCACCGTTTCTCGCTTTTTTGTACAGCCCTTTCGGATCTCGTTTTTCACATTCTGATAATGAGCATTTAACATATATTTCAATGAACTCATCATGCTCGAGCAAATTTCTTACTAACTCCCGATCTTCTTTATATGGAGAAATAAAGGCTGTCAAAACAACTTGACCGCTGTCTACAAATAATTTTGCAACTTCTCCAATGCGCCGAATGTTTTCTTTTCGGTCCAATTCCGAAAAGCCTAAATCTTTGTTCAACCCATGGCGAACGTTGTCCCCATCTAATACGTAAGACGAAATATTTTCATTGAACAGTTTTTGGTTTAATGCATTGGCTAACGTTGATTTGCCGGAACCAGACAATCCGGTAAACCATAGAACAAAGCTGTGATGCCCCAACTTTTTCCTCCGCTCTTCTTTTGTGACGGAATGGTGATGCCAAACAATATTTTTACTTGTCACGTTTATTCCACCTCATTTTTGCAATTCTTCTTGGCGCAGTCCTTTTACGAGCACTTCAACAACTTCCGGACGGCTGAAAGTGTTTGGCAGCGGCTCGCCGTTTCGCAGTTTTTCCCTTACTTTTGTGCCTGATAAAATGACACGGTCGTCATCGGAATGCGGACATGTTTTATGGGAGGCCATGCCGTCGCATTTTTTGCAATAAAAGCTGTGTTCAAAAAACAGCGGCGTAATATCTAATTCCTCTTTTGTAAAGTTGGAAAAGATTTTTTGCGCATCATATGTTCCATAGTAATTTCCAACCCCTGCATGGTCTCTTCCAACGATGAAATGCGTACACCCATAATTTTTTCGGACCATAGCATGGAATATCGCTTCCCTCGGTCCGGCATAGCGCATGGCGGCTGGAAAAATTCCTAACAGAACACGATCTTTTGGATAGTAATTTTCTAACAGGACTCGATAGCTTTCCATGCGAATATCTGCAGGAATATCATCCTTTTTTGTTTCGCCGACCAGCGGCTGCAGAAATAATCCGTCTACGGTTTCAAGAGCTGTTTTTTGAATGTATTCATGCGCCCGGTGAACAGGATTTCTCGTTTGAAACCCTACGACTGTATTCCAGCCGAAACGTTCAAAAGCGGCTCGAGATTCCGCTGGTTCAAATGTTTCGTTTGGAAACGGCTTTTCCGTTTTCTTTACTAACACGACATCCCCGCCAAGATAGACAGGTGGACGCTCATACAATTTAGCAACTCCTGGGTGCTCTTCATCTTTTGTCCGATAAACATATTCCGCTTCTTTTTGTTTATCCGGCTTATATTTATCTTCCACTTTGATCACACCGTATACTTCTCCGTTAAATGTCAGCTTAACTTCATCTCCAATGTCGATGCGATCAGCTTGTTCTTCTTCAACAGGAAGTGTAATTGGAATGCTCCAAACTATACCATTGGCAAGACGCATGTTTTCGACAACACTATCATAATCTTTTTTAGTTAAAAAACCCGTTAATGGACTAAATGCTCCAATACCGATTAACTCTAAGTCAGAGAGCCCGATATTATCCAATTCAATGGCTTCTTGAATATGGGAATAATCGTATTCTGGATTATAGCGGTTGATTAATATTCCTCCATGCGGTGCAATCCCCATTTGATCTCCTCCTTGTTATGCCATATATTCCTATATTCATATTTATTTACTAGGCTTTTATTGAAAAAAATTTTAGCCTGAGCCGATAAATAAATCTTAATCGTTGCGATACGCCATCATCAAAAACGAGTAAAAAGAATCATTTCATGAAACGAGTCTTCAAAACTTTATTTTTTTATGACGAGTTTTTATAAAGCATTATATGCGGAAAAAGGCCTGCTGTAGATCAAACTATCACTTCACTTGTAAGTGATATTCATATTTTGATTGAACAAACACCAAAGATAAAATGATTGAATCAACTATCGATGAAGCCGAAGCAGACGGTTTAGGCACCTTCACCTCCACCGACCATTGAACAGAGAACATTTCCAGCAGTCCGAATGGAGGAAAAAGCGATATGTTTTTACCGCTCCTGTACGACAGGCAGCACCCGCTGCCGCCGCACCGCTTCCTCTAATGGTTATAAAAACAGATAAGGCTTCCTTTATTTTGTCACACTTGTACTCTCATGTAATCCGCATTCAAGCTTTTGATGGCCGACCCATCTTCCAGAACGCAGATCATCCATGTTAATGGCTGGCTGAGTGCAAGGCTGGCAGCCAATGGAAGGATAACCTTGATCATGTAAGACGATATAAGGCAAATCATGTTTATAAACATATCGCCAAACTTCCTTCCATGTCCAGTGGATGAGAGGGCAAATTTTTACCTTTTGGAATTTCTCATCTTTATTAATATAGTTTATATGTTTTCTTGTCGGCGATTGTTCTCTTCTCAATCCTGAAATCCATGCTTTTACAGGTTCAAGTGTCTCCCTTAAAGGAATCACTTTCCGGATGTGGCAGCAAAGATTCGGATCTCTCTCCCAAAGCTTATCCCCATATTGCTCTTTTTGCTCTTCTAATGTGATCTCTGGTTTTTTCAATTCTATATTTAAATCTGGGTATCGATTTTTTACTTTTTCTATGCAATCATAGGTTTCTTTAAAATGCAGCCCTGTATCCAAAAAGACAATCCGTGCGGTCGGATTGACCTTTGATATTAAATCAATGAGTACAATCCCTTCAATCCCAAAGCTGCACGAATACACAATATCATCTTTATATGTTGAATATGCCCATTCCAACACCTCTAGGGCACCTTTTGTGTCCGATGTCTCATCAAACACGAGATCAGGTTCCGCCCAGGTTTCGTACGTAAGCATTCGCCTTTCCCCCTTATTAGAAAAGGAATAGAGCTCGTTCAATAAAAGGATTGAAAACCGCCTCTAGTCGTCTAGTCAGCGGTTTATTGAGACAGCTTTTTATTTCTTTCATTTGTACAAATGATATTTTGTACTTAAAAACTAGGTTAGCAGATTCACAGTGTTCCTTTCAAGAACGTGCTATATGCTTTCAAATTTTATCATAATTTTCCTAAAAGTCAACCCGAGTTTTTTGATTGGAATTAAATATTTTATGAAAGGGAGGTTAAACTTTTTCGAGCCAACTGTCGTTTTCAGGATTTTTTCGCCATAATGACAAGCGGTCGAGATCTTCTTTCGAAATCATTTGTTCTTCCAAAGCCACTTGGATTAAAGTGTCATAATCGCTTAATGCGATCGCAGGAATGCCAGCATTGGCAAAATTTTGCTTTCCTTGAGGAAGACCGTAGGTGAAAATGGCGGCGACACCTAGTACTTGACAGCCAGCATTTCTTAGTGCTTCAACAGCTTTTAAGGAGCTTGCCCCTGTTGAAATCAAGTCTTCGATTACAACCGCTTTTTGTCCTTCCCTCACTTTTCCTTCTATTTGGTTTCCCTTCCCATGCTTTTTCGGTGTGCTGCGCACATAACACATCGGCAATCCCAACTCTTCAGCAACTAATGCCGCATGGGGAATACCGGCTGTCGCAGTTCCAGCAATTAATTCAGCATCGGAAAAATGCTCACTGATTAGTTGAACTAGTCCTTTGTAAATGATTTTGCGGAGCTTCGGATACGATAGAGTCAAACGATTGTCGCAATAAATGGGCGATTTTATTCCGCTTGCCCACGTAAACGGTTCATTTGGTCTGAGAGTAACTGCTTCAATTTCTAGCAAATGTTTGGCGATTTCCTTTTTCATTCCACCTTACCCTCCCATTCTTTTTTTACTTCATTGTAGGCTGCAACAGGATCCTCTGCCTTTGTAATTGTCCTGCCGACAACAATGGCTGATGCGCCTTGTTCCTTTGCAAATTTTGGCGTCGCAATGCGGACTTGATCCTGTGCTCTATCTTTTGCTAAACGAATTCCAGGCGTAACAGTCAGAAAAGATGGACCGCACGTTTTTCTTATTTCGCTTACTTCATGGACAGAACAAACAACACCGCTCATCCCGCTTTTTTTTGCATTTTCCGCATAATGTAAAACCGTCTCAAGCAACGGCTTTTCAATGAGAAGTTCATGTTTTAGCATCTCGCTGGAAGTGCTTGTCAGCTGGGTGACAGCGACAACATCTGGACGCTTATTTCCGCTCTGAGCTCCCGCCTCCAGCCCTTCTATCGCTGCTTCCATCATGTCTCTACCTCCCGCAGCGTGAATAGTGATCAAATCGACTCCGAGCTTGGCAAGTCCTTTCATCGTTTGTTTCACGGTATTTGGTATATCATGCAGCTTCAAATCAAGAAATATTTGATGACCGCTTCGCTGTAATTCTTCAATGATAGAAGGGCCTTCTTGATAAAAAAGTTCCATCCCCACTTTAACAAATAAAGGCTCCTCAAATATTTGCACAAACTGCAATGCTTTTTCTCTCGTATCAAAATCAAGGGCAAGAATTAGAGGACGATTTTTCATCTTTCCAGCTCCTTCCGACACATTCATTCACATGATCAAAGCCTAATTCTTTCAGCCGATTCGGCAACGCATCAATAAGTTCAACACAGACGTAAGGATTGACAAAATTCGCTGTACCAATTGCGACTGCCTTTGCTCCTGCCTGCAAAAATTCTATGCAATCATCGACATTCATAATTCCTCCCATGCCAATGACCGGGATTTCTACACTTTGGGAAACCTGATAGATCATACGAACGGCAATCGGCTTGACAGCAGGTCCAGAAAGCCCGCCTGTTCCATTAGCAATAATCGACCGGCCTGTTTTCACATCGATCCGCATGCCGAGGAGCGTGTTGATCATCGTAATTCCGTCTGCTCCCGCTTTTTCCACCGCTTTTGCCATGGCGACAATGTCAGTTACATTTGGAGAAAGCTTGACATAAACCGGTACTGAAGAAACGTTTTTCACAGCTTCTGTTAAATGTCCGGCTACTTCAGGAACTGTTCCGAACATGATCCCCCCTTGTTTAACATTCGGACAAGAAATGTTCAGTTCAAGTGCTTTTACGTTAGGCGCTTTACTGATTTCTTTTGCCACTTCCACATATTCTTCAACAGTCGAGCCGGCAATGTTCGCAATGATCGGAACATCAAATTGAGAAAGCCAAGGAAGCTCTTCCTCCATCACTTTTTTTAATCCGGGATTTTGCAACCCGATGGCATTGAGCATTCCCGACGGCGTTTCCGCCACCCTTGGTGTTGGATTTCCGAATCTAGGCTCAAGCGTTGTTGCTTTGATCATGATCGCTCCAAGCTTGGATAAATCGTACAGCTTGGCAAATTCGCGGCCAAAGCCGAAGCATCCTGATGCGGGCATGATCGGATTTTTTAACTCAAGACCAGGAAGCTTAACAGTTAACATTCCAACATCACCTCCCCGATTCGAAAAACAGGCCCGTCGGTACAGATTTTCTTATAGCCCGAATCATTTGCATCGGTTTTCGTACGGCGGACACAGGCAAAGCAAGCGCCGATTCCGCAGCCCATTCTTTCTTCCAGGGACAAAAACACTTTTTTATGCGGAAATGCTTCTTCTATCGCTTTTAACATTGGAGTTGGTCCGCATGTATAGAGCGTTTCAAATGTGAAGCGTTGTTCATTGATGATATCCATAACGGTTCCTTTTGCGCCGAATGTGCCGTCAACTGTTGCCACAAACGTTTCGCCCAGCTCCTTAAACTCTTGTTCGTAAAACACCGCCGCTTTTGTTGAAAATCCTAATACATGGACAACTTCCACTCCATTTTGAACAAGCTGCTTCGACAATTCATAAAGAGGGGGAACGCCAATGCCGCCACCGACAAGCAATGCTTTTTCCTTCGTTTCTTCAACCGGAAAACCGTTTCCGAGCGGTCCGAAAACATCGACAAGCTCACTTGCTTTTTTTCTGGACAATCTTTTCGTTCCGGCGCCTTCTGCCCGATAAATTAATGTCATCGTGTTTTTTTCGGCATTGTATTCGGCAATGCTGATCGGTCTTCTTAATAACAGATCAAAACTGTCATCCACTTTTATTTGAACAAATTGTCCCGGACGAGTAATGCGTTGAACGAGCTCTCCTTTTAATTCCATTTTATAAATGTTTTTCGCAATTGGCCTGTTGCTGATGATTTCCATCCAAGCTTTGATCATTGGATCACCTTCTTTACCTATTATGTTCGGAGAGATTTTCAACCGTAAAAGCCATCGATTCAAGCACGCGTAAAATTGCCCTTGCAGTGTCTAAAGAAGTGAGGCACGGCACACCGTTTTCAACCGATTCCCTTCTGATTCTGAAGCCGTCGCGCTCAGGCTGCTTTCCTTTCGTCAGCGTGTTGATGACAAATTGCGCTTTTCCATTGCGTATCACATCCAAAATGTTGTCGCCGCGTGATCCGATTTTGCTGACAACCTTTGCTTTTATGCCGTTCTCTTCTAGAAACTTTGCGGTTCCTTCCGTCGCCAGCAGTTGATAGCCGATATTGCGAAATCTGCCCGCAATTTCTAAAGCCTCGTTTTTGTCCTTTTCAGCAATCGTAAGCAGCACTGATCCGTGCTCGTAAATATTCGTACCGGCTGCAACAAAGCCTTTATAAAGAGCCTTTTCAAAGGTGGCATCCTTTCCGATTACTTCCCCAGTTGATTTCATTTCTGGTCCAAGCGTAATGTCTACACGGCGCAACTTCGCAAATGAAAATACCGGCACCTTCACAAATACACCTTTCGGCTCTTTTGCAAGCCCTGTTTTCACACCGAGTTCCGGCAAGCTAGCACCGAGTATCACCTTTGTCGCAAGCTTAGCCATCGGAATTCCGGTAATTTTACTTAGAAACGGAACTGTTCTGCTTGATCTTGGGTTCACTTCCAATACGTATACCCGCCCGTCAGCAATTACAAATTGAATGTTTAGCAGTCCGACAATATTCAGCCCTTTTGCCAAACGAATCGTATAATCAACAAGTTCTGTTTTCAACTGATCAGATAACGTTTGCGGCGGGTAAACCGCTATCGAGTCCCCTGAGTGCACGCCTGCCCGCTCAATATGCTCCATAATGCCCGGAATGAGCACATGTTTACCGTCTGAAATCGCATCAACTTCCACTTCTATTCCGGTTAAATATTGATCAATTAAAACGGGATGTTCCGGATTAATTTTTACTGCATGTTCCATATAATGGAGCAATTCTTCTTTATGGTAGACAATTTCCATCGCCCGGCCGCCAAGCACATAGGAAGGACGGACAAGCACCGGATAGCCGATTTCTTCCGCAATTTCCACCGCTTCAGCGACGGATAGAGCCGTTTTCCCTACAGGCTGTGGTATTTCCAAAGCTTCAAGCACTTGTTCGAACTTGTCGCGGTCTTCCGCCCGATCTAAATTTTCCAGGCTTGTTCCTAATATTTTGACACCTCGTTTTGCCAGCTTGCCTGCCAAATTGATTGCCGTTTGCCCGCCGAATTGGACGACAACGCCAATCGGTTTCTCCAAGTCGATAATATGCATGACATCTTCGATCGTCAGCGGTTCAAAATACAGCTTGTCGGAAATGCTGAAATCCGTTGACACCGTTTCTGGATTGTTATTGATAATGATTGCTTCATATCCTGCTTCGCGAATCGCCCAAACAGAGTGAACTGTTGCATAATCGAACTCAATACCCTGCCCGATTCGAATCGGCCCTGAACCTAACACGACAACACTTTTTCGTTCAGTCACAATCGATTCATTTTCTTCTTCATATGTGCCGTAAAAGTAAGGCGTCTCGGATTCAAACTCGCTTGCGCACGTATCAACCATTTTGTAAACTGGAACAATTCCTTGTTTTTTCCGAAACTCATAAACTTCCGATTCATCTGTATTCCATAACGAAGCGATAAAGTGATCAGAAAATCCGAGTTGCTTTGCTTTTCTCAACACATTTACATCAAATGGAGATTTTTTCAGTTCTCGTTCATATTCGATAATGTTGTTTATCTTATTCAAGAAAAAGCGGTCGATTTTGCTCCATTGATGAATTTGCTCAACGGAAAAACCCCTTCTCAGCGCTTCGCCGATGTAAAAGATTCGTTCATCCCCTGCTTTCTTGATTCGCTTTTCAATCATTTCATCTGAGACATCGTTTTCTTTCAATGTTAAATGGTAGACGCTTGCTTCGAGAGAACGAACAGCTTTTAACAACGATTCTTCAAACGTGCGGCCGATCGCCATGACTTCACCGGTTGCTTTCATTTGAGTGCCAAGCACACGGTTGGCTGATTCAAATTTATCAAACGGCCATCGCGGTATTTTCGTGACAACATAATCAAGCGCCGGTTCAAAGCAAGCAAATGTTTTCCCTGTCACTGGATTGATGATTTCATCTAACGTTAAACCGACGGCAATTTTCGCTGCGAGTTTCGCAATCGGATATCCTGTCGCTTTTGATGCAAGGGCGGATGAGCGGCTAACCCGCGGGTTCACTTCGATAACGTAATATTGAAAACTATCCGGATCAAGAGCAAGCTGAACATTGCAGCCGCCTTCAATGCCAAGAGCTCCGATAATTTTTAATGACACGTTTCTGAGCAGCTGGTATTCTCTGTCTGAAATCGTTTGGCTGGGCGCCACAACGATCGAATCGCCTGTATGAATGCCGACGGGGTCAATATTTTCCATGTTGCAGACAACGATTTTATTATCTTTTGAGTCCCGCATCACTTCATATTCGATTTCTTTGTAGCCGGCAATGCTTTTTTCGAGCAGACATTGATGAACAGGGCTGAGCTTTAGACCGTTTGTGACAATTTCAATCAGTTCTTCCTCATCGTGACAAATGCCGCCTCCGGTCCCGCCAAGTGTATATGCAGGCCGGACGATCACCGGATAGCCGACTTGCTCCACAAAATGAAACGCTTCTTCAAGCTCATGAATTATGGCGCTTTCCGGCACCGGTTCATTCAGCTCCTTCATAAGCTCGCGGAACAGTTCACGGTCTTCAGCTTTTTGAATGGCTGAAAGCTTAGTTCCTAAAATTTCAACGCCGCACTCTTCTAAAACACCCATTTTATGAAGCTCGACCGCCAAGTTTAGTCCAGTCTGTCCGCCGAGAGTCGGCAGGATCGCATCCGGCCTTTCCTTGCGGATGATTTTGGCGACAAAGCTCGGCGTGAGCGGCTCCATATACACTTTGTCGGCAATTTCCGTATCCGTCATAATTGTCGCTGGGTTCGAGTTGACAAGAACTACCTCATATCCTTCCTCTTTCAATGCTAAGCACGCCTGTGTTCCCGAATAGTCAAACTCCGCCGCTTGTCCGATAATAATCGGTCCTGATCCGATAACTAAAATTTTCTGAATATCTTTCCGCTTAGGCATTGAGATTCCCCCTTTGAGCAGTCTTTTCCATCAGCTCGATAAATTGATTAAACAATGGATTGGCATCCTCAGGTCCCGGCGATGCTTCCGGATGGTATTGAACAGCGAAAGCAGGATGCACGCGATGTCTTAATCCTTCAATTGTTCCGTCGTTCAGTGCAACATGTGTTACTTCAAGCTCTGTATTCCTAATGGATTCGATGCTTACAGCATAGCCGTGATTTTGGGAAGTCATATACACTTTCCCAGTTTTTAAATCCTTTACTGGATGGTTTGAGCCGCGGTGGCCGAATTTTAATTTTTCTGTTTTCGCACCGCATGCTAAAGCGAGCAGCTGATGCCCTAAACATATTCCAAAGATAGGGGTTTTCCCGATAAGATCGCGCAGCATTTCAATAGCTTCTGGAACGTTTTGCGGATCTCCAGGTCCGTTTGTGAGCAAAACGCCGTCAGGCTTCAATCGCAATATTTCCTCCGCAGATGTATCATATGGAACGACGATCGAGTCGCAATTTCGGCTGTTTAATTCTCTTAAGATTCCATGCTTCATGCCAAAATCTACAACAACCACTCTTTTTCCTCTTCCTGGACTTTGATAAGGTCTTTTCGTCGATACAATTTCCACCTGATTGCGCGGCAGCTCCGTTTCTCTTAATTTCTCAGCCACTTGCTTTGGATCCGCCTCAGCTGAACAGATTGCACCTTTTAACGTTCCGTAGTTGCGGATAATTCTAGTCAGCCTTCTTGTATCGATTCCACTGATGCCAGGAATATCGTTTTCTATGAGAAAATCATTGATTGAATATAAACTTCTCCAGTTGGAGGGAGTTTCACAGGCTTCCTTCACAATCATCCCGTTCACGAACGGGCGGATCGTCTCAAAATCGTCGCGGTTGATGCCGTAATTGCCGATCAATGGATAAGTAAACGTTACGATTTGTCCGCAATATGAAGGATCTGAAAGTGTTTCTTGATAGCCTGTCATTCCGGTTGTGAACACAACCTCTCCGATGATGTCACGATCGCTTCCAAAGCCATCGCCGATGAAAACATCGCCGTTTTCAAGCACTAATTGCCGTTTCATATTACTCTCCCCTTTTCCAAACGATTTTGCCGTCCACCATTGTTAAAACAGGCCAGCCTTTTGCAAGCCAGCCGTTAAACGGCGTATTTTTTCCTTTTGATGCAAATGTTGAGGCATCTATTCTTTTTTCTTCCTGTAAATCAATGAGCGTCAAATCTGCAGAAATGCCTTCTTTTAATTCCCCCATATCCAAGTTAAAAGCTCTAGCAGGCTTTACCGTCAGCCAATCAACAAGTTGTTTCAATGTAAAAATGCCCCGTTCGACAAAATATGTGTACAAAAGAGGAAAGGCAGTTTCCAACCCGACGATCCCAAACGGCGCCTTATCGACCTCTAAAGATTTCTCCTCCATCGTATGAGGCGCATGATCCGTAGCAATAAAATCGATTGTTCCATCCAACAGCCCTTCGATTAATGCTTTCTTGTCTTCTCTGCCTCTAAGCGGCGGATTCATTTTAAAGTTCGGATTAAGCTCCGGAATATCTTCATCACATAAAAGAAGATGATGCGGGGTCACTTCGCATGTCACGCGGATGCCTGCTTTTTTGGCGTCTCTGACGGCTCTGACAGATTCTTTTGAACTAATATGGCACACGTGGTAATGGCAGCCGCTAGCTTCTGCCAGCAGAACATCTCTTGCAATTTGAACGGACTCACATACAGATGGAATGCCGGATATACCGTGATTTTTTGCAAAAACTCCATCATGGAAGGATCCGCCGTTGATAAGGGTATTGTCTTCACAATGCGCGACAATTGAATATCCTTTCTCCGCCGCTTTTTTCATTGCCTGAAACATCATGCCGGCCGACTGGACACCTACGCCATCGTCCGTAAAGGCAAAAGCACCTTCCTCTTTTAATGCATCAAAATCCGTTAATTCGCTTCCGCTTTGCCCAAGTGTGATCGCTGCATAAGGAAGAACGCGAACCTTTGCTGTTTCTTTAATTCGCTTTTGTAAATTGATCATTTTTTCTTTCGTATCAATAGGCGGCTTCGTATTAGGCATGGAGGCAACGGTTGTAAAGCCGCCCTTCGCTGCAGCCAGCGTGCCGGTGGCAATCGTCTCTTTCGCTTCTCCACCCGGTTCACGCAGATGAACGTGAAGATCGATGAATCCATGGGAAAGAAGCTTTCCGTTGCAATCGATCACGTCTCCCGCTCCATCAGCTATCTCTTCCGATATTTGTTTGACTATTCCGTTTTCCACAAGAACATCCCGTTTTGTCAATTCGCCTTCCTCTGTTAACAATTGCGCATTTTTAAATAGAATGGACATGTTTCTTCTCTCCCCCTTGTGCTTTACTTTCAATCGCCTGTTTTATAACTGCCATGCGGACAAATACACCGTTTTCCATCTGTTTAAAAATTCGCGATCGGCTGCACTCTACTAAATCTCCGTCGATTTCAACTCCTCTGTTGACCGGTGCAGGGTGCATAATAATCGCATGGTCCTTCATCATTTTTTCCCGTTCCTTTGTCAATCCGTACTGCTCCAAATATTGATCAGCTGTCCATTTTTCGCTGTGGCGTTCATGCTGGATTCTTAAGAGCATCACAACATCTGACATTTCGATTGCTTCATTGATCGATACGTATGTACCGTATGGATTGGTGTCGTCCCGAAATTTTTCAGGTCCAGAGAACAATACGGTTGCCCCGAGCCTTGTCAGCACTTCTGCATCAGATCTTGCTACACGGCTGTGGCGAATGTCACCGATGATGGAAACCGTCAATCCGTTAAAACTCCCAAACTCTTCACGAATTGTCATCAAATCGAGCAAACATTGCGTTGGATGGTGTCCGCACCCATCGCCAGCATTTAATATGGATACTTGGACACGGCCGATCAGCTCGTCAAAATACCGATCCTCGGGATGTCGGATGACGACTGCCTCGACACCGATTGATTCTAAAGTTTTTACAGTATCGTACAACGATTCTCCTTTTTGAATGCTTGAAGAAGCTCCATCCACATTTAAAATGTCAAGTCCAAGTTTTTTTTCAGCAGCTTCAAAACTAAACCTCGTCCTCGTACTCGGCTCAAAAAACAAGTTGGCGATAAATGTTTGTTCTCCGACTTTCCATCGTTTTCCCATTTTAAAGTGTTCCGCTTCATCCAAAATGGCAATAATCTCTTCAGTTGACAGCGTGCTCATGGTCACTAAATGTTTCATCGCTTTCTTCCCCTTTCCTTTAAATAAAAGCGATTGACGTTTGAATTTTAAAAAAAATACCCTGCCAAGGCATGACAGGGTGTAAGCAAATGGCGAAGCTTGATTTGTCTCACACACCCTTGAAAGCCTCTCTGGACTTTTTTAAAAGGTGATTGCTACGCTACAGAATCTTCTTCATTTGTGTCAAAAATATGTTCTTCTTTTTTTCCTGGGAGCACAAAGTTTAAAATGACGCCAATGATTGCAGCTAATGCCATTCCGTGTAATTCGAAGCTTTCACCGAACTTAATCATTGCTTCGCCAATTCCTATTACTAAGATGACGGAAGTGATAATTAAGTTTCTTTTTTCGTTCAGATCAACTTTATGCTCAATCATCATTCTTAATCCTGAAGATGCGATGATCCCGAAGAGAAGTATTGAAACGCCTCCCATTACTGGAGTTGGAATCGAACTGATCAAGGCTGATATTTTTCCAATAAAGCCAAACAAGATTGCGAATAGAGCTGCACCGGCAATGACATAAACGCTGTAAATTCTTGTAATCGCCAATACGCCGATATTTTCGCCATATGTCGTGTTCGGCGGTCCACCGATAAGAGATGCAATCATGGTTGCCGCTCCGTCGCCGAGAATGGAACGGGCAAGTCCAGGGTCTTTGATTAAATCTTTTCCGATTACTTGGCTTAGCAGCATTTGGTGACCGATATGCTCGGATAATGTCACCACTGCGACTGGAACCATCAGCAGAATGATTTCAGATGTAATGTGAGGTGTATAATCAACAAATGGAATGATAAAGTTCGGGAGCTGAAACCATTTGGCTTCCGCCACTTTTTGAAAGTCGACAATGCCGATTATAAGCGAGTATACATATCCGCCGAAAATTCCGATTAATACAGGGATTAGGTTAAAAAATCCTTTAAAAAATGCCATTGTTATAATGGTGATCAGAAGCGTAACAAGACCTGCTGAAAAGTGAAGCAAGCTGTAATGTCCTTTAGGATCGTTCATGGCCATACTCACAGCTGTTGATGCAAGGCCAAGTCCGATTACCATAATTACTGGACCGACGACAACAGTTGGAAGTAATTTCATAATCCATTTATATCCTGTCTGTTTGATGATAAGTGCGACAACTCCGTAAACTAAACCTGCCAAAAAGCTGCCGATCATCGCCGCTCCTACACCGCCGGCAGCTTTAGCCGCAATTAACGGTGTGATGAAGGCAAAGGAGGAGCCGACATATGCCGGCACTTTTCCTTTTGTGATCAAAATAAATGCGAGTGTGCCGAGACCGCTGGAAATCAAGGCAACAGAAGGATCAATTTTGACTAAAAACGGTACGAGAATCGTTGCTCCAAACATGGCAAATAAATGTTGGAAGCTTAGGGCGAGCCATGTGATAAAATCAGGTTTATCATGAACATCTAGTATAATATTTCTTTTCATGTTTTTTCCTCCTTATGGAATTTGCAATCGAGTAGGAGGGAGCGATTAACTCCCGTCCTCTCACACCACCGTACGTACGGTTCCGTATACGGCGGTTCAATTAAGATGATTGACGCAAGTCTTTATAACTTCCGTGAATAGCTGTTCTCTTTATGCCAGTGGTCACTCCACCCTCCAAGAGGTCTCCCACGGGATTCACCGCTTCCTTCCTCAAGTGAGGTACTACGTTTTCTGTGTTCATCATGACTCACTGAATGCCAAGGGCTATTCTCTCTTAATTGTTCGGTCCTTCTTAGTTGTTCTAGACCAACTAATACTATGACCTCTGCTGACTTCTGACGGTTCAGCTACTTATCACTAAGTAGGTTATGAAGCGCATTTCACCTATCCGCCAGACCTCCCCGGGTAAGTACATGCACTTTCACACCATCTATCCGCCTCATTTACTCGATATGACCTTCGACAGAAAGAGCTTTGTTTTGTTTGGCAAACTCACTCAATCATACCTAGCCTTATATGAGGTTCGTGTTCCTCGGACCGGTGTTTTGCCTCCAGCTTCCTTCAGATTCCGCGTCACCACGGACACCCTTGCTCTTGGCTAACCTCTACTTCTGTCTTCGGGGTTCGGGACTTACACCCTATAGTTCATGTACATGCCGGGCGCACCAAAAAAACCTCTTTGGCCGATGAGGCACAAAGAGGTTTTGCCAAAGTGCATACAAATAGCGTATACACCTTTCGGACCCCTTTGCAGCCTCACGGGACTGCTATTAAAAGGGACATCTATTCATTTTCATAAATGGATACTTTTTCTTTTTCATCTACTTCCAAAAGCTGTACAACAATTTTTTCTGATTTTGAAGTAGGTATGTTTTTCCCGACATAATCCGCTCGGATCGGCAGTTCGCGATGGCCGCGGTCAACAAGTACAGCTAGCTGGATTTGCGCTGGCCTGCCGTAGTCAACAATGGCATCCATCGCTGCCCGTACCGTTCTTCCCGTGTAAAGGACATCGTCTACTAAAATGACTTTTCGATTGTTAATATCGATCGGGATATCTGAACCTTTAACGAGCGGTTCACCGCTTTCTGTTTTTTGTGTTAAATCATCCCGGTAAAAAGTAATGTCAAGGTTGCCGACAGGTATCTCTTTTCCTTCAATGTCCTCTATTCTTTTTGCAAGACGTTTGGCTAGATAAATTCCCCTTGTCTTGATTCCGACCAAAACACAATTATCTATACCTTTATTGTGTTCGATAATTTCGTGGGCTATTCTAGTTAGCGCCCTTCTGATCGCCTGCTCATCTAAAACAACCGCTTTTTCCGGCATGCTCATCACCTCAAATTTCGGTTAAAAAAACCTCTCATCCTGAGGATGAGAGGTTTTGTGCATAGCTCACCTATTGCCATACGATTCCTTCTCAGCCTCACGGGACTGCAGTTAAAGGATGCTGTATTGTCTAAACGTATTATGACAGAGCAGCTCGTAAATGTCAACGATCATTTCTTAACATTTGCAAAATCTTTTCGAATTCTTCCGGGAGCGATGCTTCAAACTTCAAAAACTCTTTTGTTCTTGGATGCTCAAAACCAAGTACGCCTGCATGAAGAGCCTGTCCATGAATCGGAAGTGTTTTTTTCGGTCCATATTTTGGATCGCCGGCTAGCGGAAAACCGATATATTTCATATGCACGCGGATTTGATGCGTTCTTCCGGTTTCCAGTCGACATTCAATATATGTATAATCCGAAAATCGTTCCAGCACATGAAAATGGGTGACAGCTTCTTTACTGTTTGTTTTTGTTACCGTCATTTTTTGCCGATCCTTTGGATCCCTGCCGATCGGAGCATCAATTGTGGCATGATCGTGCGGAATTACCCCGTGTACAATCGCCTTATATCTCCTTTCAACCCTCTTTTCCATTAATTGATTTGCTAATGATTCATGAGCGTAATCATTTTTGGCAACCATTAATAAACCTGAAGTATCTTTATCAATCCGGTGAACAATTCCCGGACGAAGGACTCCGTTAATTCCGGACAAATCTTTACAATGATATAAAAGACCGTTCACAAGTGTTCCTGAAGTGTGTCCCGGCGCTGGATGGACGACCATCCCACGCGGTTTATTGACAACGATGACATCTTCATCCTCATAGTATATATCAAGCTCCATCGGCTCAGGCTTGACATCCAGCTCTTCCGGTTCTGGAACAGATACAGTGATGACATCACCAATTTGGCACTTGTAATTGGCCTTCACCGATTTTTCATTTACTGAAACAACCCCGTCCTTGATCCAATTTTGGACCAACGTTCTTGACCAATTCTCATCTTTATTGGCCAAAAATTTATCTATTCGTTCATGTTCCTCTTTTTCCGTCACAACAAAAGTAAATTGCTCCATTTTCTACTCCTTTTGCTTCTTTTCTTCAAAAAACAGAAAATATATGAAAAGTAAAATAACACCGATTGTTAAAGATGAATCGGCAATATTAAAAATTGGAAAATTATAACCGAAAATATATGTATGGATAAAGTCCACCACCTCTTTGCGGAAAAGGCGGTCAATAAAATTCCCAATCGCTCCGCCGAGCATTAAGCTGAGAGCAACCCCCAGCATTGCATTTTGTTTCGCATATTTTTGCATATAATAAATAATCGCTACGACAACAATAATGGTAATCACATAAAAGAACACCATCTGGTTTTGCAATATTCCCCAAGCCGCTCCTTTATTGCGGTGAGACGTTATGTATAAAAATCCGTTGATAATTTCAATGCTTTCGCCAATTTCCATATTTTTTACGATCAGCCATTTTGTCCATTGGTCGAGAGCGATGACAAATAATGCAATCAAATATTTAAGCACACTGCGTTCCTCCACTCACTGGCAAGTTTCCATCAAATTTTAGCACATTTTTTGACAAACAGTAAAGAAGGGGAACAAGCAAAAAAGTGAAGCTTGTTCACTTCACTTCTTAATGATATTCTAGTGTTTTTTTTAAATATGATTTCATATTGAGAAAATCATGAATCGTTCTGGCTGTCGGAATTTGTGCCAATTGTTCGAGCGGCAATTTTTGCAATGTTTCTTCACATATGCCATAAAGTCCATATTCCATTTTTTCCAATGCAAGCTCAACATCGTTGAGCTCATTTTTTACATCCCGGATAAAAATCGGGTCATCCAATTGACTTTTGGCGAGCCGCGCATTAAGTTCGTCCTTCATTAACGTTAATTCGTCTTTGATTTGATCGAGCGGATTCATTATTAAAACCCCCTCGTCTGTTTTGTATTTATATTGTAACCGCCGCACTGCCTCCTATCACATTCAAGTTTTTCCACACACGTTAATAGCGGCTTGGAAATGATTCACACTTTAAAAGCTAAAAAGCTGAATTCTTCTTTCAATTTTGAGCAAAGTATTCATTTTTGAAAAAGCATCCGAGAAAACTTTTCCAATTGACTATGACGGATTTCAATGAAAGATCGTTCTTTTTATGACACTTCTTTATGAGGAAGCATTGCTAAATGAAAAAACTCCCTGTTTGCACAGGGAGCTGATAAAACTAAGCTAAATGGCTGTAGTGATCTTTCACAATGCTTGCACATCTTTTGCACAGTGTCGGATGGTCTTGATCAGTGCCTATATCTGTTGAAACAACCCAACATCTTTCACAAGTTTCACCATCCGCTTGCTTCACAATTATTTTGATGCTATCAAATGTTTGCGCTTCTTCTGGAGCATCTTTGTAATCACCGGCAATTTCTAACTGGGAAACAATAAACAGCTGTTTTAAGTCTTCTTGTATTGAATTGAACAATTCTTTTATTTCTTCGTTCGGATAAAGGATGAGAGCAGCATTTAACGATTTGCCGATCACTTTTTCATTTCGGGCAATTTCCAGGGCCTTTAATACATCATCTCGAACTGACATAAACTGATCCCATTTCGCTTCAATCTCTTTGCTGCCTTCAATCTCTACAGCTTCCGGCATATCGACAAGCTGTACGCTCTTTTCTTCGACTGATTCAATATGTCCCCATACTTCTTCTGTTGTATGCGGCAAAATCGGTGTCATCAGCTTTACAAGAGCAAGAAGCGCTTCATATAAAACCGTTTGGATAGAGCGTCGATTATGGCTGTCAGCAGCCTCAATATACAGAATGTCTTTTGCAAAATCAAGATAAAATGAGCTTAGCTCAATCGTACAGAAATTGTGAACGTCATGATAGATGGATGCAAAATCATATTCTTCATATGCTTTTCGCACTTTGGCAATTAGTTTATTCAGTTTAATGAGAATATAGCGATCCACTTCTCTTAATTTTTCTACAGAAACACGATGCTGATTTGGATCAAAATCAAACAAATTTCCTAACAAGAAACGGTACGTGTTGCGAATTTTCCGATATACTTCAGATACTTGTTTTAAGATTGCATCAGAGACGCGAACATCCGATTGATAATCAACTGATGCTACCCATAGACGAAGAATATCTGCTCCAAACTGTTCCGTCACTTTGGCAGGAACAACAACATTTCCTAACGATTTGCTCATTTTCCGTCCTTCGCCGTCCAGCGCAAATCCATGGCTTAAAACGCCTTTATATGGAGCTTTTCCGGTGACAGCAACTGCTGTAGACAGCGATGAATTAAACCAGCCGCGATATTGGTCAGAGCCTTCTAAATAAAGATCAGCAGGACGCTGCAAATCTTCCCGTTCAACTAAAACTGCTTGATGAGAAGAGCCTGAATCGAACCAAACGTCCATAATGTCTGTTTCTTTTGTAAAAATGCCGTTCGGGCTTGAAGGGTGTGTAAATCCTTCTGGAAGCAGGTCTTTTGCTTCGCGTTCAAACCAAACGTTCGAGCCGTGCTCGCGGAACAGTTTTGCCACATGTTCAATCGTTTCATCTGTTATGATCGGCTCCCCATTTTCACCATAAAACACTGGAATTGGCACGCCCCATGCCCGCTGACGGGAAATACACCAATCGCTTCGATCGCGGATCATGTTATGAATGCGAATTTCTCCCCAATTAGGGATCCATTTCGTTTCTTTAATTGCTTGCAGCAATTCGTCTCGAAAATCTTTAATGGACGCAAACCATTGCGCTGTTGCTCTGAAAATCGTTGGTTTCTTTGTCCTCCAGTCATGTGGATAGGAGTGAGTAATAAATGAAAGCTTTAGCAATGCCCCTACTTCTTCTAATTTTTCCGTTATTTTTTTATTTGCGTCATCATAAAACAATCCTTCGAACCCTGGAGCTTCTTCTGTCATGTACCCTCTTTCGTCGACAGGACATAATACGCCTAGGTTATATTTTTGTCCGACGACAAAATCGTCTTCCCCATGGCCTGGCGCTGTATGGACGCATCCTGTACCAGCGTCGGTCGTTACATGTTCGCCAAGGATCACTAATGAATCGCGGTCATAGAACGGGTGTTTCGCAACCACATATTCCAGCTCTTTGCCTTTAAACGATTTCACTACTTCATATTCTGTCCAGTCCAGCTCTTTTGCCACTTCTTCGAGCAGGGCAGATGCGATCACAAACTTGTCAGCTCCAACCTTCACTACAGAATATTCCAAATCAGGATGAACAGCAATTCCTAAGTTTGCAGGGATAGTCCACGGAGTAGTCGTCCAAATGACGATTTTTTCTCCATCTGTTAATATATTTTTTCCGTCCTTTATTTCAAATGCAACATAAATAGAAGGCGAGCGTTTGTCATAATATTCAATTTCCGCCTCTGCCAAGGCAGATTCGCTCGATGGAGACCAATAAACCGGCTTCAAGCCTTTATAAATATATCCCTTTTTTGCCATTTCTCCAAAGACGCGAATTTGCTGGGCTTCATATTCTGGTTTCAAGGTGACATATGGATTTTTCCAGTCGCCTCGAATTCCAAGGCGTTTAAATTGCACGCGCTGGCGCTCAATTTGCTCCCATGCATATTGCTCGCAATGTTTTCGAAACTGCGCGACATCCATCTCTTTTCGATTGATTTTTTGTTTCTTCAAAAGTGCTGTTTCAATTGGCAGACCGTGCGTATCCCATCCTGGAACATACGGTGCGCAATATCCGCTCATGGATTTATAACGGACAATAATGTCTTTTAAAATTTTGTTTAAGGCATGCCCCATATGAATATCCCCGTTTGCGAACGGCGGACCATCATGTAATATGAAAAGAGGCCGTCCTTTCGTGCGCTCCTGCACTTTTTCATAAATATCCATCTCTTCCCATTTTTTCTGGATCTCAGGTTCTTTTTTCGGAAGGTTTCCTCTCATTGGAAAGTCTGTTTTCGGCATTCGTAACGTCTCTTTATAATCCATTCCCATTCCTCCACATAATATTTGTTCACTAAAATAAAAAAACTCCTCATCCCTAAGGGACGAGGAGGAATCTCGCGGTACCACCCTTTTAGATGCGCACAAATCATGCACATCCACTCATAAACATAACGGACTTGGCCGCCACAGCCTACTAGCATGTTTCAGCTATGGACTCAAGGGTGATGTTCATCCTTTCGCCTTTACCCGGGCTTCCACCGTCCCCGGTTCGCTGTCATAAAGGGCTTGAAAGGACTACTGTCCCTCTCATTGTTTTGTCATATTCCGTTTTATTTTCGTATTATATGAAATCACGAACAAAAAAGTCAAGTTATACTTTCGGTTCTTCCGCTTCTTCTCCTAAGATTGGCTCGACATTGTATTCCATTAAGTGATCCCAATCATCATTTTTTAGCAGATCAAGCTGTGCTTCGATGAGCATTTGAAAACGGGTGCGGAATACTTTTGACTGCTTTTTCATCTCTTCGATTTCCATTGCAATTTTATGCGATTTAGCAAGTGCTTCATTGATGATTCTGTCAGCATTTTTTTCCGCTTCTTTAATGATCAGCTTCGCTTCCTTTTGAGCGTTTCTTTTCACATCTTCCGCAGCTTCCTGCGCAACTAAAATCGATTTATTTAACGTTTCTTCTATATTTGTAAAGTGATTCAGCTTCTCGGTTAATTCCTTCACCTTTAATTCCAATTCTTTCTTTTCGCGGATGACCATTTCATAATCTTTAATCACTTGATCTAAAAACTCATTTACTTCATCTTCATCATAGCCGCGAAAGCCTTTTGTAAATTCCTTGTTATGAATATCCAGCGGGGTTAAAGGCACAAATTCCACCTCCATATGTATGTTTTTCGCAAAACACTAATCCAATTATAAACGATTTTTCGACAGAATGGGCAAAAATCTTTCCATTTGTAATATTATTTTTGTATTCCGATCTTAATGCGCCACTTATCTTTTCTTGTTTTCCCTTCAATTGCCAAAACTTTGCTTCTTCCGAATCCTCGGACAGATAACACATCATCTTCCGCAATTTCAAAATGAGCATCCTCAACAATTTTCCAATTGACTTTGACAAGACTATTTTCAATAAGCGATTTTATTTTTTGCCGAGATTGGTGATAAACATTTGCTAGAACAGCATCGAGCCGAAGCGAAGAAACGGTGATCAAAGAAATATCCATTTCTTCTTCATGAGAAAACACATCTTCGAATGGAATCTGTTTCAAACGAACGGAAATCTTTCCAATTTTATTCCAGTTCAGCTGCAGAAAATTGGCAATTTCTTGCGCAACCATGACTTGCACCGTTTCATCATGAATGATAATGTCGCCGAACTTGCTCCGTTTTAAGCCGAGCGACATAAGCGATCCAAGCACTTCGCGATGTGATAATGTTACGAATTTTTTCGGGAACATGATTTCAAATGCGAACATTGAAAAATCATCTAATGTCGGTTGAATATAGTCAGGGTAAAAAAAAGCCCGCTTTCTTTCAGCATTTTTATAGCCTCCGAAAAATTGCACGTGAACATCCGGATTTTCACCGATCAATGTCTTAATGATTTTCTGTTCCCGCGGATCTAAAAAATCGGTCAATTTTGGCCGATATTGCTCAGTCACAATTTGTTTCCATCCAAAGACTTTGTCAATGAACTCCCTTTCTTCTTTGCGAAAATGCTGATAAACACTCTCCATAAGAGACAACTCCAATTATGATATGAAAAGAGCCGATTGGCATACAAAACAATTCGAATGTCAATCGGCGAATGAATTTTATGAAATCATACTAAAAAGAGCATACAGCCCATAATCTGCAAAATGCAGGGCAATCAATGCAACAATAGGAGATACATCAATCATCCCTAATGGAGGAATGATTCTTCTAAACGGTTCTAAATAAGGCTCACATATAGCCGCTAAAAATTGTCCAATGGACGTTTCCCTTGCATTCGGAAACCAAGACATCAAAATATAAATGATAATCGCATAGGAATAAATATCGAGCAAAAAACTTAATATGTTATATATTGTCCCCATCAATCATTTCTACCACCTTTTATTTTCATCATCTGCCATGAAATCGGAAATGGAGCCGGCGACATCTACGTTATCTGGGGTACATAAAAATATGTTTGTTCCAACACGCTGGATGTCTCCGCCAATCGCATAAACAGTGCCGCTTAAAAAATCAACAATTCTTTTTGCCTGATCATGCCCGATCCGCTGCAAATTGACAATGCATGAACGGCGGTTTTTCAGATGATCAGCAATTTCTTGCGCCTCTGAATACGTTCTTGGCTCACATAATATTACTTTAGTGGATTTTTGGGCGCTTTGCAAACTTACAACATTTTGTTTTCCGAAAGCGGCATTTTTTTCAACGCTGCTGTTGTGATTGAACATAATCGGTTCATGTTGGTGTTTCTCTTCCGGAGCTTCCATATCTTCAATCTCATAATCTTCATCATCGAGGGCAAAAAAGCTTTTAAATTTATTCTTTAAGCTCATCTGATTTACCTCCAGTTTCGTTTTATGTACCTACTAGCGAGGAGCCGATGCGAAGATAAGTAGCCCCTTCTTCAACCGCGATTTTGTAGTCGTTGGACATCCCCATTGATAGCTCTGTACATGGTGCATTCGCTATATTTAGTGCTTTCACTTGTTCCTGCAGTTGCTTTAAACTTCGGAAGCATCTTCTGATTTCATCTTCATCTTCTGTAAATGGAGCCATTGTCATTAATCCGACAACTTCGATATGGCGATACTCCTTCAACTGTTGAATAAAATCAATGCATTGTTCAGGAGCCACGCCATGCTTTGACTGTTCGCCAGATGTATTTACTTGCACAAAGCATTTGATCGTTCGATCTGCTCTTTTTTCAATTTCGTTTGCTAGCGATATTCTATCCAACGAATGAATATAATCGACCTTGTCTATAATATTTTTCACTTTTCGAGTTTGAAGTGTGCCGATGAAATGCCAGACAGCTTTTGACCCAATGCTGTTATATTTCGATAAAAAACCGTCATCCCTGTTTTCGCCTAAGTGTAAAATGCCTGAATTTATCGCCTCTATAGCCCGTTCTACCGTTACATATTTCGTCACTGCAATAATTTGGATATCATCTATTTTTCGATTTGATTTTTTGCATGCTTGTTCGATTTCCTGTTGGATTCGTGCTAAATTTTCTTTCACTGACAAGGCTTAGTATCCCTCCTTCAAACCGATAAATCCCATCATTCGTCCTGTTTTCCCTTGATCTCTTCGATGGGAAAAAAACAAATCTTGATCGCAGCTTGTACAATATGAGGTCAATAGGATTTGATGTTCCGGCACTCCTTTTTTCATTAACAATCTTTTGTTGATTTCTGCAAGATGAATAGAATAAAGGCCGTTCTCAAGCTGTTTATAAAATGTCGTCTCATTGTCAAAAAGAGGTTTGATCGCATCGATCACATCGTCATTGACGACATAACAGCATTCGCCGATTGAAGGACCTATGGCTGCAAATATATTTTGAGCTTGCACACCTTCGTGCAAAACCCAACTGTCGATCATTTCACCTGCTATATTTTTCGCAGTCCCTCTCCAGCCCGCATGTGCGATGCCAATCAGTGAGTCTTTTGGAGAAAAAAAGAAAATCGGAACACAATCAGCAAAAAAAAGGGAAAGTAATATATTTTTTTCCGATGTGTATAGGCCGTCCGTTTGAGTGATGCATTGACGATATGTAAAAACCCCTGATCCTTTATGTTTATTTACTACCTTGACAATTTGTTTGTCATGGACTTGATCGGCACATACCCAGTTTGGTAGATCAAAACGAATTTTGTCCCCAATGATTTTTCGATTTTTGATCACCGTTTCCTTTTCATCATTCACATGAAGACCTAAATTTAATGAAGCAAAACCATTCTTGGAAAATCCTCCTTTTCTCGTCGTAAAACCTGCTGTAATCTGAGAATGAAGCTTCGCCCAAGCAGGTATGGAGAAAAAAGATTCATCTGTTAATTGAAACGGTTCATGTTTCATTGTACCATTCCTCTTCGACAATTCTCTTATTTTTATTTTAACATATCTTTAAGCCAACATTTAACCAAAATTCGTGCGATTCTTATTCTGTTTCAACATTTTTCGAAACTCTTACTAAAATAACATCTTTTCCGATTTTTACGATGTTCCTCCAAGGAATGACAATTTCTTCCCCTTTTCCAAAAAAACCTAAAACCTTCCCTTGACTAGTGATCATGATCGCTTGAATTTTACCAGTTTTTAAGTCGATGTCAACGTCTTCAATGCTTCCTAATTTTTTTCCGTCATGGACATTCACAACATCTTTTATTTGCAAATCGGAAATATGGATCATGCCGGCTTCTCCCCTCGAATATCTTTACAATCAGTATATGAGTTTTTTTTTGAATGATGATAAAGGGCCACATTCAAAAGAATGTGGCCCAAACGGTTATTGAATATTTTTGGTCATTTGTTTAATGGCAGCTTTTTCAAGCCGAGAAACTTGAGCTTGGGAAATGCCGATTTCTTCTGCTACCTCCATTTGTGTTTTGCCTTGAAAAAACCTTTTTTTCAATATCAGCTTCTCCCGATCATTCAATCGTCTGATCCCCTCTTTTAGAACAATTTCTTCAATCCACTTGGAATCGCGGTTTCGCTCGTCGCTTAACTGATCCATGACAAAGATCGGATCACCGCCGTCGTTATAAATCGGTTCAAATAATGAAACTGGATCTTGAATGGCGTCTAAAGCAAAAACGATTTCTTCATGCGACACATTCAGCTCTTTAGCAATTTCTTCTGCCTTCGGCTCACGTGACGTTTCGCTCATGAGTTTTTCACGCACCTGCAAAGCTTTATAGGCAATATCACGCAATGATCTTGAAACACGTATCGGATTGTTGTCTCGCAAATATCGACGAATTTCACCGATGATCATCGGTACAGCATAAGTAGAAAATTTTACGTTTTGGCTCAGATCAAAATTATCTATAGATTTCATCAACCCAATACATCCTACTTGAAAAAGATCATCGACAAACTCGCCTCTGTTATTAAATCTTTGGATGACGCTTAAAACGAGTCGCAAATTTCCGTTGACAAGCTTTTCTCTGGCTGATAAATCACCGCTTTGCATTTGTTTAAATAATTCTCGCATTTCTTCATTTTTTAAAACAGGAAGCTTCGAAGTATCAACACCGCAAATTTCAACTTTATTTCTTGTCATTTCGTTTCCCCCTTACAGGAGTTCTTGCTGTCTTAAGTTAAGTATCTCCCTGAAGGGGAAAAATATGCACAAGCTTTTCAGAGTGAACACGCTGTTGATTTTTCGCTATACATGCGACTAGCAAGCAAAAATTACACCATTTTATTAAATTCTTTTCGAAGACGCTTAATAATTCTTTTTTCCAATCTTGATATGTAAGATTGAGAAATCCCGAGCATGTCAGCCACATCTTTTTGCGTTTTTTCTTCTCCGCCATGCAATCCAAACCTAAGCTCCATTATTTGTTTTTCTCGTTCATTTAATTGCTGCAGCGCCCGCATTAATAGCTTTCGGTCAACATTAGCCTCCAAATCCTTTGTAATAATATCGTCTTCTGTTCCGAGAACATCCGAAAGAAGCAGTTCATTTCCATCCCAATCAATGTTCAACGGTTCATCAAAAGAAACTTCAGATCTTGTTTTATTATTTCTGCGCAAATACATTAATATTTCATTTTCTATACATCTAGATGCATATGTCGCAAGCTTGATCTTTTTTTCGGGATTAAAGGTGTTGACTGCTTTAATTAGCCCGATCGTCCCAATGCTGATCAAATCTTCAATATTGATGCCGGTGTTTTCAAATTTTCGGGCAATATACACGACAAGGCGCAAATTTCGTTCAATCAAAATCGAACGGGCAGCCTTATCGCCGCTCGGAAGTTTTTTTAACAGTATTTCTTCCTCTTCCTTCGAAAGCGGAGGCGGCAGCGCTTCGCTTCCGCCGATATAATAAATTTCATCTGTTTTGATCCCTAATTTTGTTAAAAACTTGTACCATATATACGTGAGATAAAGCTTAATTTTTTTCATGTTGTTCCCCCTTCTAAACAAATTGGTTTATGAGTATGCTATGAATAAAGGCTAAGAAGCATCTTTTTGTTTACCCGTCTGGATCATTTTTGGATGAATAATGCATTGATAATCGTCTTCGCTTGAAAGCCGCGAATGATTTAGTCCAATAAGCGGGCGGGACAGCATTAATGATTCTTCTTTTGTATGAATCACCACTTCGTCTGCTATTACGGCTAATAATAACTGAAGATCCTGGCCAACAGACCGATACGGAATAATTTTCAGCCTGCCGATCCATTCTTTCTGTTCTATGGCTGTCACAGCCTCCATAGGATTTCGATTAGAAATGACTTGGTGCATACTTTCAGGAAACACGGTCATTAATTTTTCCGCTTCGGCAATCATGACTGGCTTCTTAGTGATGGGATCATACAATTGATTGCCGCTATCAATCAATCCTTTTACTATTACTTTTTTCTCCATCATCGTGATCGAAACATCGACAATTTGATCATAGTGGATTTTTTTTGCTTCAACCTGTTCAAGCCGCAAGCGGGAAAAATACCAAATAATCGGAAAGCCGACCACGATAAATAACCAGCTGACAGGATTTCCGAAGCCATTTCCATTTGTTAAAATCATGTTATTTTGAAATGAAAAGCCTACTTGAAAAAAATAATAAGTGCCAAGCATACCTCCCCCAACTGCAAAAGTGACAAAATAGAAAGTCAATAAATTTTCTATAAAGTAGCGAAACTTCTTAAAGCCAAAAGCATAAAGAACCATCACACATGAGAGGATTAGTTTTGATTCCGGACGGCTCGCCAGCTGTGCGAAAGGCGAAAAAAGCAATATCACAATAGCGGAGCCGATGAGCGAAGCAATCATTATTTTTTTCCATACAATGTTTCTCTTTAAGATGATTGCTGTAAGAAAAAGGAGCATGATATCAAAGCAAAAATTCATCAGCCAAATAGCATCCAAATAAATGGTCAACCGCCTCTTCCTCTCCCACCATTCAATTTTCTAGGCTTCTGACTTGCTATTAATAGGTAGTATAAACGCTATTCATTCCAAATTGTGTCAAATAGTGGCGAGTACAGCATACAATTTTTGACGGATTCCTAATGTTTTCGTCGAATGGAAAAATGGTTAAAGAAAAAAAAAACGGTACAAGCCTTTTAGAGGAAGAAAGCTAAATTGCTGAAGTTGTAAACACTTTCGTTAAGAGACGATGGGGAAATTACAGGAGATCTTTTCTTAAAAAAGCTGTGTAAATGTTTATACTTTTTCAGAACGAGGAAAAAGCCTGGCTAAAAAGCCAGGTCCTTTCGCGTATATATCTGCAATTTATATTCCACAAAAAATATTAGAACTTACCATATACATGGCATTAAATTTTCAGCAAGGATCCGCATTTTTTTCAAAAGGCATGTCGTATTTTTTCATAAAGTTTTGATTCATTCGTTTTGCTATTTTCGGGAACGCGTTCAAATCTGTTTATCTATTTTTACATAATTTTTTGATTCTTTCCGCCGTAATGCGATTTTTGAACAAATCATGCCTAAAAGGAATCTCTGAATCCTGCAAATATTTATGTTCCAGTCCAATATTTAAACTGTTTTACGCATGCAAATATTAAAAACCTTCCATTTTGCCCGCTTGATGAGCTTTAAGAAAAAAGCATGGATGACGTCTATTGTCACCCATGCTTTTTTTAGCGGCGCTTTCTGTTTCTTAAAAATGTCGGGATGTCAAGCGTATCTTCTGCCTGCTGCAATGCACGGCTCGTAATGTCGTGAGTCGGCTCTTCCTTTTTCACTTCACGCTTAGTTGCAACATTTGGCTTCTTATTAGGAGCAAATGGTCTCGCTTCTTGCTTGCTAGGATTTATTTCAGTTTCTCTAAATCCAGTTGCAATCACTGTTACAACAATTTCATCCTTCAAATCTTCATTAATAACAGATCCAAAGATCATGTTGACATCTTGGTCCGAGGCTGATGCAACAATATCGGCTGCTTCTTGAACCTCATATAGGCTTAAATTTGTTCCGCCGGTAATGTTCATCAATACTCCTTGCGCCCCATCGATTGAAGTTTCAAGAAGCGGACTTGAGATTGCTTTTTTGGCAGCTTCAGCCGCTCTGTTCTCTCCCGTTGCTACTCCGATTCCCATCAATGCAGAACCTTTGTTCGACATAATCGTTTTCACGTCCGCAAAGTCTAGATTGATGAGTCCCGGCACAGCAATTAAATCAGAAATACCTTGCACTCCTTGACGAAGAACGTTATCCGCTTCACGGAAAGCTTCAAGCATCGGCGTATTTTTATCAACAATTTCAAGAAGTCTGTCATTCGGAATCACAATAAGAGTGTCAACGGCTTCTTTCATGGCTGCAATTCCACCAGCCGCCTGCATAGCGCGTTTTCTTCCTTCAAACGTGAACGGCCTTGTGACAACGCCGACCGTCAGTGCTCCTAAATCTTTGGCAATTTGCGCAATGACAGGTGCTGCACCAGTTCCGGTGCCTCCTCCCATTCCAGCCGTTACAAACACCATGTCTGCACCTTTTACAGCTTCTTCAATTTGTTCCTTGTTTTCTTCAGCAGCTTTTTTTCCGACCTCTGGATTTGCTCCTGCACCAAGGCCCCTTGTCAATTTTGCGCCAATTTGCATTTTTGTTTCTGCTTTTGAAAGGTTTAATGCTTGTGCATCAGTGTTGACAGCAATGAACTCTACACCTTGCACACCATGTTCAATCATCCGGTTGACGGCATTATTTCCGCCGCCTCCTACTCCAATAACTTTAATTGTTGCAAAGCCGTCAATATTCGTATCGAACTCCAACATGCAAAATCCTCCCTAATCCATCAATGCTCTATTGACGAAATTTATTCGAAAAAGTACCCAAAAAATTTCTTCACTCTGCTCATTTTTTCTTCATTTTGACGCTTCGTTTTTTGCTTTAAAGTCACTTCATTCGCTTCACTCGGAACAGTTTGCTTAATCTGTTCCATCTCCACCTTCGATCCAATCCGTCTCCCTTGAATTTTTGCATTTTTGTAGGCAAACTGGATGAGACCGACACCTGTCATGTATTGAGGATTTCTAACACCTATGTAGTCGGGGCTAGCAATCCGAACATTGTGGGCGAGTACAGTTTGAGCAAGTTCAAGCACACCAGGAATGTTTGCACTTCCGCCAGTTAACACGAAACCTCCGGGCAATTCCCTGAAGCCCAGTTTTGCAATTTCTTGAGCTACAAGAAGAAAAATTTCCTCCATTCTAGCCTCAATAATATCAGCTATTTGAAGCTGATTGAATTTTTGCATTTTATCGCTGCCTATAATCGGAACATCAAACACCTCGTCTTCAGATGCATGATCATAAAAGGCATGTCCATGTTTAATTTTAATTTTTTCAGCATTTTCTGTGGAAGTTCTAAGACCAATTGATAAATCGTTGGTAATGTGTTCTCCCCCAACCGGTAGAACGGAAGTTGTTTTTAACTCTCCGTTTTCAAAAACTGCAATGGTAGTGGATCCCCCGCCAATATCGATAAGAGCTACGCCTAAATTTTTTTCGTCTTTGGATAAAGCAACTGAACCACATGCGAGAGGCTGAAGTGCAATATCCGTAATTTCAAGGCCTGCACGTTCAACGCAGCGCAGTAAATTATGTAGAATAGTTTTTGATCCGGTGATGAGCAGTCCTTCCATTTCCAGCCTAACTCCCAACATTCCCCTTGGATCATGTATCCCGTCAAGACCGTCTACAATAAACTGCTTCGGAATGCAATCTATAATTTCCCGATCTGGGGGAATGGATAAAACTTGTGCAGCTTCAATGACACGCCTTACATCTTCATTTTGAATTTCTCGGTTTTCACTTGAAACTGCCACTACTCCTTGACAATCTTGAAGTTTTACATGAGAGCCGCTCACACCGACAACAACTTTATGGAGGGGCATGCCGATCATTCTTTCCGCTTGTTCCACAGCCTTTTTAATAGAATGAACGGTTTCATCTATATCAACAATTGATCCTTTTTTTAAGCCTTTTGATTTCACATTACCAACACCAATAACGTTTAACGATTCATCCATCATTTCGCCAATGATTACTTTTACATTGGATGTACCGATGTCAAGACTGACAAATATTTCATTGCTGTTCAATGCTTTTGGCACCTCCTTATCCAATACTACTATTCTATTACGTCCAATAGAACAATACAATGAAACGAACGTTACATATTTGTTTCAATTTGTATATGTGTAAATTCAACACTTGATCTATTTTCCCTTTTAAAAGTTGGATTTTTTTTTGTGCGTATTTCTGCCGCTGTTCCATTTTGCGATTAAAATTCTGCGAATAACCGCTATATTTTGGAAAAGCCGAACTCCAAAAGCAAACATTGCTACTAAATACAAGTCTACACCAAGATGAACGCCGAGAAAAGCTAAACTTGCAGCTAAAAGTATATTAAAAAAGAATCCAGAAACAAACACAAGCTCATCATAAGAATTTTGCAAGTATGCCCGGAATCCCCCGAACAGAGTATCAAGCGCAGCAAGTATGGCTATTGATAAATAGTTGGAATATTCATCTGGAATTTGAATGTTGCTGTACAGACCTAAGATGATACCTAAAAGAATTCCGATAACCGGGAGCCACATAACTAATTCCCTTCCTTTTCATCTTTAAGAGGTGCCATATTTTGAATGCGGATCAATTTTTCATAAGGCGGTATAATTAGCTGTTTCTGCGGTGCAGATACGGTTAATTTCAAATTATCAATCGCAAAATCGTCTTTCAATGCAGATCCGTTTATTTTACTGTAAAGTTTTTCAGCGTCGTTTGATAAAATTTTGATTTCAATCGGGTAAGTGTTCAGACTGTTTCCGTCAATTTTCGTTATTCCGTTAATATCGCGGATAACGGTTGTGTTGACAATTCTGTATCCGTTTATTGACATTTCTTTTGCTTCATAAGAATTCACTTCATTGATCAGACGCTTTAAAAGCTCGGGCGAAATCGGCTGAATAGGTTTTCCGAGCAGGTTGCTGTCAAACAAAGGCTCAATTGTCAAAACGACACCCTCACCTTTTACTTCGGTTAAACCCGCTTTCGCCTTCAGCTCTTCTAAAGTATCTTTCAATGCTTTTTCAGGACTTTCGTTTTTTTCCATTTCCCTTTGCATTTGGTCATATTTGCGGATTTCTTCTAACAATTCCACTTGGAGCTTCTGTTCTCTTTTTAAATCTTCACGGAGCTCCCACATATCCCTCGTATCACGCTCGTCCGGTTCTTCTATGGATCGATATTGCACGCCAAGCATAAACCCAAAAATTGTTGTAATGATGGAAAATGTAAAGGCAAATTTCCATTTTGGTTTAATCAATCGTCCATCACCTTTCTTTTTTCTAGAGCTAGGTTAGCTAGGGTTTCCGCTAATCATCCAGTTCATTTGACAAATAGGGCCCCATTTTAATTTCTTTTTTCTTTTCCACCTTTACAACAATATTTTCATAGGCAAGCTGATCCAAAACGCCTCCTGCAATGTTTAGCGCCTGCGTCAATACCTCAGCATCTCCGATGGCAGAAATAACAAATGGAGCGGGAAATTGGTTTCCATCTACTGTTACGACGGGGCCGTTACAGATGATATAAGAATGATGGAATATTCTTTGTCCGTTGATCGCTACAGCGGTCGCACCTGAAATGAGCAATTCATTCACAACTTTAAAGATGTGGCTTTCATGAACAATATAATTGTTCACATTTTCCCCTTCTGGAACATAAGAAGAGTCTTCGAGCGTCACTTCAATCCCTTCGCCGACAACCCCTACCTCTCCTACAAACATCCTCAATTTTTCAACATCTTCAACTAAGTTATAATAAAGCTCTTTCTCTTTTTTCAATTGCTCTTCAATTTCTGTAACTTTTTTTTGTTTTTGAAAAAGCTCCTCCTGGAGCTTCCGGTTTGTTTCTTCTTGATTGATCAGCAGCTTTCTTGTTTCATATTCTTTTTCCCACTGTTCTGGTGATACATTCAAATCTTTTCTTTCTTTTGTCCATTGAAAAGAATATGAAATTAAGAAACCGACGACGAGCATAATAAAAAATAACATGACATGGCTGGCATTAGCTTTCCTCATCGGCTTTGTCCCCTTTATTCTTCTGTGATCCTTTCTTGCTGTAAGGCTCAAAATAAGAACCGACTTCTAAGTGGATAATCCCTTTTACTTTCGGGTTGAGTTCTTTTACAATCATTGGATATGAACGCATTTTTTCAGCAAAAGTTTTCATAGAAGCTCTCACTTCATAGCCGTTGTTCATAAATAATGTAATTATGTACGGATCCATTTTTTCCGGCGTATAGTGAACCTCAGAAATGGAATTGGAAATGGAATGCGGAAGGTTTGTCAATTGTTCAGTCATGAGATGAGCAAATTCAGCATCGTCAAAACCGAATAAGATCGGAGCATCAGGCACTTTTACGCTTTTTTGTCCATCTAAAGTTTCCCCGTTTTCCAAAACCGGGTAAAAGGATGATCCATTGGACACGTAGGCTACTCGTTTCATTTCTTCAATTTCAATCCGAATGGTGTGAGGGAAAATTTTGACTATGTTCGCATCTTTCACTTCTTTATGTTTTTTCAAGGCTTTGATCGTTTTTTCTTTATTAACACTCCAAAAATTCGTCTGTTGATCGATACCGGAAAGCGAAACGATTTCATCGCTGGGAACATTGACATTTCCGCTCACTTCTACGTTTTTCACTTTGCTTAACGGCGTTTCTAAATAAATAATTAATAAAATAAGCAAGGAGAAGGTGAAAATAAATAGTATAAATCTCCTATTTGCCTTTTGTTTGCGCTGCTGCTTGAGCTTCGGTATCCGATCCTCGATTGAAACGATTTTTTCTTTTTCCAAGTCTATGTTCACCCCATCCTAGATTCATTGAATCCAGGTTTAATATATAAGCTTGTCCAAAAGGAGCAAAAAATGTTTAAAGGTGAAAAAACGGCAATAGCATGCCGTTTTAAAAAAATCTTGTTGAAATATTATAACATAATGTACAAGCTGAAAGGGAGAAAGATTTTTCCTATTTATTCCTTCCAACAATTTCAACTTCCGTTTCCATTTTGATTTGGAATTGCTCGTAAATCGTCTTTTTTACAAAATCGATGAGGGCCAGAACATCTGAAGCTGTTGCATTGTCTTCATTGACAATAAAATTCCCGTGCATCTCCGATATTTTTGCGCCTCCGATTTTGTAGCCTTTTAAGCCGGCTTTTTCAATGAGCTGACCAGCATAATGAGGAAGGGGGTTTCGGAAAATGCTTCCTGCGCAAGGGTGGTTCCAAGGTTGTGTTTCACGGCGATATTCTTTATTTTTTTGCATCGTCGATACGATGCTGTCTCTATCTCCTTTTTTTAATTGAAATACCGCTTCTAAACATATTCCCGGGCGCTTTTTTTGCAAGATGGAGCTGCGGTATGAAAATTCCATTTCTTCATTGGAAAGCCATTCTAATGTCCCATCTGCAAACAAAATATGCGCCTTTTTGAGAACATTTGAAATATCCGAGCCGTGCGCACCCGCATTCATATAGACCGCACCGCCTACAGATCCGGGAATGCCGCTGGCAAATTCTAAACCAGACAATCCTTTTCTGCTGATCAATGTGGACAGGCTGACTAATGAATAGCCTCCCCCCACTGTGATCTCCTCATCTTGAATGGTTAAATGGCTGATGCCGTTCCCTAATTTAATTACGACCCCGGCAATTCCTTCATCTAAAACAAGTAAATTGGATCCTCTCCCTATTACGCGCCAATCTGCATGATGCTTTTTGATGATTTCCATTGTTTTCATTAAGCCTTCAATGCTTTTTGGCTCGACAAACACATCTGCCGGTCCGCCGACTTTCATCGTTGTATGTTTTTTTAACGGCTCATTCTCAAGCACTTTTCCTACATCAGCATGAATTAACTCTTCCAACAGCTGCTTCACATGTATCCCCCCATTTTCAAATCTTGTTATTAGCAGCGGCAAGTTCGTTCATGACTTGATAAAGCCTTTTGGCTGCATCGCGAACTCCCAGTTCAAAAGAAGCTTCGCTCATGCTCTTCAACGTTTCCGGATTCAGTAAAATTTGATCGATCAACGTTAACAAACGATGCCCTGTTAAATTTTGTTCAAGCAATAAAACGGCAGCGTTTCTTTCACTGAGTGTGCGGGCATTTGCTTCTTGATGATTGGCTGTAACATACGGGCTTGGAATTAATATGCTTGGGAGGCCAAGCGCTGTTATTTCCGCTAAAGTTGTAGCGCCTGCTCTGGATACGATTAAATCAACTGCTGCCAGCACATCCGGCATTTGGTGGATAAACGGTTTGATAATAATATTTTTCAGATGGGCGGCATCGCCTATTTGTTCCATTATTTGCTTGTAATGAACCTCACCGGTGACATAAACAATTTGATACGGCTTTTTCGATAATTCGTCAAGGATGCTGAGGACAGATTCATTAATCGGTCTTGCCCCGCGGCTTCCTCCAAAGATGAGCACGGATTTTACATTCTCTGTTAAATTTAAAGATGATTTACCTTTTGCCCGATCACCGCCAATCACTTCCTGCGCGCGAGGATTTCCTGTTAGAACAACTTTTTCTTCCGGAAAAAATTTTTTGGAGCTTTCAAAAGAAATGGCGACTTTATCAACATATTTTGCTAAAAATTTATTAGTCAAACCAGGCACGCTGTTTTGTTCGTGGATGATTGTCGGTATTCCGAGTCTGCTGGCTGCATAAACGACTGGTCCCGAAACATATCCTCCAGTCCCAATTACAACATCCGCCTGAAACTCTTTTAGCAGCTTTTTGCAGATGGCGAAGCTGTTGAAAAATCGATAAACTGTTTTAACATTATCAAACGACAGCTTTCGTTTAAAACCGCTAATTTTAATCGCTTTAAACGGGATCCCTTCCCGTGCCACAATCTCTTTTTCCAGTCCATTTTCCGTCCCAATATATAAAAAATTGGCATGAGGGTCATATTTTTTCACTTCTTTTATGAAAGCAAGCGCAGGATAAATATGACCGCCGGTTCCTCCTCCACTTACGACAATGTTCATTCAAAAAGCCCCCCTGAAATGTTAGAAACTTTTTATAAAACAGTTAAAAGAGGCTGAGCAAACAAGCCGAAAAGCCCCTTTTTTTCCATATTTATCCGGATTGAAAAGCTTAATATTTTGCATATCGGCTAATATTTAAAAGCACCCCGATTGCCATCAGCATTAACGTCAGTGACGATCCTCCATAGCTTAAAAACGGAAGGGTGATGCCCGTTACAGGCATTAATCCTGTGACAACCCCGATATTGATCATCACTTGAATCGCAACCATTGCAACAATGCCGACAGCTAGCAAGCTGCCGAATAAATCAGGCGCGTTCAACGCGATTAAAATTCCCCGCCAAAGCAAAAGAGAGAATAATAAAAGCACAAGAGAACCGCCTATAAACCCCAATTCTTCCGCAACGATCGCAAAAATAAAATCTGTTTGCGGCTCGGGCAAATAAAAAAACTTTTGTCTGCTTTGACCCAATCCTAATCCGAAAAGGCCTCCAGGGCCAATTGCATAAAGCGATTGAATAATTTGAAACCCGCTCCCAAGCGGATCCTCCCATGGATTTAGGAACGAAGTGATCCTTTTCATACGATAAGGAGCTGATAACACAAGAGCGGCAAAACCGAGTGCACCTATCAATCCCAGTCCGATAAAATGGCTAATTTTCGCTCCTGCTGCAAAGATCATGACGACACATGCTCCCATCATCACCGTTGCTGTTCCTAAATCCGGCTGAAGCATAATGATCCCAAATGCTAAAAAGACTAATCCTAAGGACGGGAAAAGACCTTTTTTAATGGTTGTTACAAATTTTTGATTTTCGGACAAAAATTTAGCCAGAAAGGCGATCATCGCTAGCTTCATAAACTCAGAAGGCTGAATGGAAAATGCCCCGACACCGATCCAGCTTCTGGAGCCATTTCGTACAACGCCAATTCCAGGAATCAACACGGCAATCAGCAAAACGAAGCATACGATTAAAAGCACCTTTGCCCACGTTCTCCATGTCCAATAGTCTATATTCATAAAAAAGAACATGGCAACAATGCCCAAGGCGGCGAACAGCAGCTGCCGCTTCGCAAAAAAGAATGCATCGTCAAATTTATACGTTGCCCATATGGCGCTTGCGCTATATACCATGATTAAACCGATCGAAAGCAGCAAAAATGTGATCAAAATTAAAATGAAATCTGGAGATTTGCTTTTTGTCGACACGCCGAACACCCCATCTTTTTTAAGCTTAAGGGTACGAGCCCTTATTTTAGCTTATGCACGGCGTTTATGAAAATGTCTCCTCTCTCTTCGAATGTTTTATATTGATCCCAGCTTGCACAGGCCGGAGAGAGCAAAATGACATCACCTATATCCGATATGCGAAACGCCGCAAAGACTGCTTGTTCCACATTATCGACATGTTCTATCAGTTCTATTCCAGCCTTCTCTGCAGCCTTCTTTATTTTTGGGGCAGTTTGTCCAAAGGTGATGACTGCTTTCACATGTTTGAAATACGGGATTAATTCATCAAATTCATTCCCCCGGTCAAGCCCTCCGGCCAACAATACAACAGGGGATGAAAAAGCTTCGAGAGCCTTTGTTGTTGCCAAAATATTCGTGGCTTTCGAATCGTTATAAAATTTTCTTCCTGAAACTTCGCCGACATATTGCAGGCGATGCTTTACACCTGAAAACGATGCCAGCACCTTTTGAATCGCTTTGTTTCCAACATTTTTCGCCTTTACTGCACAAATAGCAGCCAAAATATTTTCTAAGTTATGCTTGCCGACAAGAGCAATATCTTTTATATCAATAATTTTTTCGCCATCATACCAAATGGATTCATTTTGGATATAAGCACCATTTGATACTTCCTTATTGGTTGAAAAATAAATTTTCTTTCCGTTTGACAGTTCAGACAGACGCACAACATCTTGATCATCCGAATTGATAACCGCAACCGATTGGTCATCTTGGTTCGAAAAAATTTTTCCTTTCGCTTGCATATAATTTTCGCGAGTTCCATGATAGTCTAGATGGGCATTAAAAATATTTAACAAGACCGCGACTGAAGGTTTAAAATGAATGGTTCCTAAAAGCTGAAACGAGGATACCTCCATAACTACAATATGTTCCTTTGTCGCTTCCTGCACAACTTCACAAGCCACATTTCCGATATTTCCTGCCAGCAGCGGCTGTTTTCCATCCGCCTTCAGCATTTCGTATATTAAAGTTGTCGTCGTCGTTTTTCCATTCGATCCAGTTATCGCAATAATTTCCGCTTCAGAAATTTGATACGCAAGCTCGACTTCGGTTATAACGGGAATATTTTGTCTCGCTGCTTTTTGTACGATCGGGTTTGTGTATGGAATGCCTGGATTTTTTACAACAATATCAATATTATGCTCCTCGAGCAATTGTTCCGGATGTTCCCCTAAAATAAGTTTGATCCCTAAACTTTCAAGTTCTATTACATCATCATTTGCTTCGTATGGTTTCATGTCGTTTACGGTAACACGAGCCCCTAGTTTATGCAATAATTTAGCGGCTCTCAAGCCGCTTTTCGCCAAACCTAATACGAGAACGTTTTGATCGACATACATTTGTACATTTTTCAATTATAACCACACCTCGATGATAATTCCTAGTATTGCAAAAAGCAAACCCATCGCCCAGAATGTCACGACGACTTTCCATTCCGACCATCCGTTTAATTCATAGTGATGGTGGAGCGGGCTCATTTTAAACACTCTTTTTCCAGTCATTTTAAAGGAAATTACTTGAATAATGACTGATAATGTTTCAATAACAAACACGCCGCCAATCACTATAAGCAAAATTTCTAATTTTGTCAAAATGGCTACAGCGACAATCGCTCCGCCTAAAGCCAATGAGCCAGTATCTCCCATGAACACTTTTGCAGGGTGAGCGTTGAACACTAAAAAGCCTAATACGGAACCGACCACTGCAACACTAAAAATGGCGATATCATATTGACTATTGTTCCATGCCAATACAGCAAATGCTCCGAAAGCAATTGCAGCGCAGCCGGATAACAATCCATCGAGACCGTCGGTCAAATTGACGGCATTTGAGCCGCCTACAAGCATAAACAAAATAAGAACCGGGTAGAGCCAGCCAAGATCAAAAGAAAGTTCCGTCCCCGGCAATCGAACTTCTGTAGAGAACTCAAATTGATTTAAAACAAAATAAAAAATAACCGCAACAATGATTTGACCGATTAATTTTTGTTTTGAAGTCAGACCGAGATTTCTTTTTAACACCACTTTAATCATATCGTCTAAAAATCCGAGGAGTCCGTAACCGATTGTTACAAACAACAGCAAAAACGTTTCGATCCCCGGTTTCGAAAATTTATTGGTCATGACAATAGTGGTGATAATGATGGATAACATAATCATGACTCCGCCCATCGTCGGAGTTCCGGATTTTTTTTGGTGGGATTTTGGTCCTTCATCCCGAATACTTTGGCCAAATTTCAGCCTTCTTAAAAATGGAATAAAAATGGGAGAAAGTAATACACTGATTAAAAAGCCCATTAAGATGGTAAAAAGCACGACTTGTTCTAGCATTGATACTTCCTCCTCCCACCAAAACCAACATTTGCCTTTATATCCATATGATTATTGATGTTAAACCATTCCAATTTCATAACAAATCCTCTTCCTGCTTGATTATTTATTCTCTTTCAATTGAATAGCGCGAATAGCCACTTTTCGATCATCGAAGTCAAATTTTTTGTCCCCGATTTGTTGATATGTTTCATGGCCTTTTCCTGCAATGACGACGACATCTCCTTCTTCTGCATTGCTGATTGCAAATTGGATGGCTTCCTCTCGATCGACAATTGAATGAAAAGGTTCTCCGTCGACACCAGCTGTCATATCTTTTAATATTTGATGCGGATCTTCATTTCTAGGGTTGTCGGAAGTAAAAATTGGAATGTCCGCCCACTGAACAGCAATTTTCGCCATAAGCGGACGCTTCGTTCGATCGCGGTCTCCTCCGCAGCCAACGACTAAAATGACTTTCTTTTTGGCAAGCTCCTTCACCGTTTTCAATAAATTATCCAAGCTGTCTGGTGTGTGTGCATAGTCAATAATGACGGAAAAATTTTGTCCGCAATCTACTAACTCAAATCGGCCGCGCACACCTTCCATCGATTCGACCGCTTCGATGATCTTCTCGATCTCAACTCCTGAAACTAAAGAAGCCGCAATAGCAGCAAGAACATTATAAACGCTGAATTTCCCGACTAATTTCATTTGTACAGGAAATGTACCTTCAGGAGTAACGAGGAGAAAAGAAGTCCCGCTTGCATTCATTTTCAAATCTTTCGCCATAATCTCACATTCGTTTTCAATTCCATATGTAACGATATGGGAAGAAGTCATATGTCTGTAATAGTCAGAGGCTGGATCATCACCATTTAAAATAGAAAATTTTGGATGATTATGATCATATTTATTTCCGAGCTGAGCAAACAATAATCCTTTCGCATTTCGATATTCTTCCATTGTTTGGTGATAGTCTAAATGGTCTTGGGTGAGATTCGTAAATACTGCAACATCAAAATCACAACCGTGGACTCGTCCCATATGCAGCGCATGAGAGGAAACCTCCATACTGGCGTGGGTCACGTTCTCCTCGATCATCTTTTTAAATGTTTTTTGCAGGGTTAAGCTGTCAGGCGTTGTATTTTTTACTTCGTATTGTTGATCATTTATTTTTGTATACATTGTTCCGATTAAACCGGTTTTATAGCCGGCATTGCGAAAAATATGATCAATCAGATGAGTCGTAGTCGTTTTTCCGTTCGTGCCCGTGACACCGATGAGGTGAAGCTTATGTGTTGGCTGGTCATAAAAATAATCAGCAAGCACAGCCATTGCCCGTTTTGTATCATTTACGACAATTACCGGGATATCACCCGGCAGATGGTTCAGCGGTTTTTCTGATAACAGAGCGGCCGCGCCTTTTTTTACAGCTTCTAAAGCAAACTCATGACCGTCTACCGTAAAGCCTTTGATGCAAATAAATAAGCTTCCTTCCTTCACAGCACGCGAATCCATTTCCAATGAAGTAATCTCAGGATTCCCATTACCATAACGTTTATAATGATGTAGAGCAGTGAGAATTGCATCTAATTTCATAACGATAATCCTTTCTCAAAAAAACATTCTCCATTATTTTATCTTAGCTTAAAATGAGCGACAAGGGCTTTTCAAAAGCAGTTGTTTCAAAAAGCCCTTTTTTAGAAAATTATTCGTCTGCTGCCGCCTCGTCTCCTAATAAAATTCGTACAGTAGATCCTTCTTTTACCTTTACGCCTGCTTTTGGCGATTGTTGAACGACTACCTTGCCGTCGCCGTTTACATCAAGTTTTAAATTCACAAGCTGTTCAGCGAGCTCCTGTTTTGAGAGTCCTAAAACGTCCGGTACTGTAACAAACTTTTCATCCAGCCAAGTTTCCTTTTTTTCAATTTGCTTCGTTCTAGGCTTCACACCGAGCTGTCGGAGACTGTCTTTTATGATTGTTCCTACAATTGGCGCGGCAACAACACCGCCAAATTGCACCGTTCCCTTTGGATTATCAACGGCGACATAAACAACTATTTGAGGGTTGTCTGCAGGTGCAAAACCAATAAACGATACAATATGATTATTTGTCAAATATCCTCCGCCGGGAGCAGCTTTTTGCGCAGTCCCCGTTTTTCCTCCGACCCGATACCCTTCAACAAACGCTCCTCTTCCTGTACCTTTTGCAACAACACTTTCAAGAGCAGCGCGAATTTGTTTGGATGTTTCCTCGGAAATAACGCGTCTTTTCGCCTCAGGAGTCTTTCTTGATACAACATCTCCCGTATCCGGGTCAATCCATTCTTTTGCGATATTCGGTGTATATAAAACACCGCCGTTGATCGCGGCTGAAACAGCGGCCACTTGCTGGATCGGCGTTACAGAGACCCCTTGGCCGAACGCTGTGGTCGCAAGCTCGACAGGTCCAACCTGACTTTCTTGAAATAGAATGCCGCTTCCTTCACCTGCTAAATCAATCCCCGTTTTTTCACCAAAGCCAAATTTTTTAATATATTCAAACAAAGTCGATGTTCCCAGCCTTTGTCCAAGTTCAACAAATCCCGGGTTGCATGAATTTTGAACAACTTCAAGAAACGTCTGATCCCCATGTCCGCCTTTTTTCCAACATCTTAATGTCGCACCGGCAACTTTTACATAACCCGGGTCGTAAAAATGCTCTCTATAAAGATCAACCTTCTTTTCTTCAAGAGCGGCTGCTAACGTGATAATTTTAAATGTTGATCCAGGTTCATACGTGCTCCAGATCGACAAATTTCGGTTATAAACTTTCGGATCGACATGCTGATATTTTGTTGGATCAAATGTCGGTCTTGATGCCATGCCTAAAATTTCTCCGTTGTTCGGATTCATAGCAATGGCAATTATTCCGTCCGGATTGTATTTCGATTCGGCAATGTCCAATTCCCTTTCGATGATCGATTGAATTTTTGCATCAATCGTCAACTTTAAATTCAAGCCGTCCACAGGAGGCATATATTCCTCCACTTCATTTGGCATTCTTTTTCCTTTAGCATCAGAATAAAATTTAACATATCCTTTTTGGCCTTTCAATTGCCGATCATAATATAATTCAAGTCCGCTTAGTCCTTGGTTGTCGATCCCTGTAAAGCCTAAAACGTGCGCTAAAAGGCTGTTAAACGGATAATATCTTTTAGAATCTTCGGCAATGTAAACGCCTTTTAAATTTAAACTGCGTATTTCTTGTGCTTTTTCGTCAGATATTTTCCGCCCTTCAGGATGAACACGGACAATCATTTCTTTTTTCGTTACGTATTGATAAGCTTTTTCCGTCGGCATATTTAAGACAGAAGCAAGCTTTTGAGCCGTTTCAGCTGGATTTTCGACCTGACGGGGAATGATAAAAACGCTCGGGGCACTGACATTTGTCGAAAGCTTCTCCCCATTTCTGTCCACGATTTCTCCCCGCTTTGGTTCAAAAGGGATATTTCTGCTCCATAAATCCTTGGCAAGAGAAGTTAATTGCCCGCCTAACACAAATTGGACATATCCTAGTCTTACTTCGATCACGGCGAAAATCAAAAAACCTGCCAATAGAACGAAAACGAGCCGTTTTCTCACTGTTACATTTGAAACGCGCATATATACGATAACTCCCCTCATGTAGGTTCGCTATCAAAATATATGCCTCGTCCATTTAATATAGAACAAGCTTCAAGCGGAAGCAGGCGCCCGCTTGCCGAACCGTTTCCAGATACATTTTTTTCAAAAGCGGGCTCCTATTGTGGTACTACTTAGGCTTTTTTAATTTAATAGTCAATTGATCTCCTTTTCTAATTTCAGTGCCTGGTTTAATATTTTGTGCGTTAACATATCCGCTTCCTTCATATTTCAGCTCAAGCTCCATGATGGAACACAGCTTCATCACATCCCGCAACGACCATCCGGAAATGTTCGGCATTTTCACAGCTCCGTCCGTTAGAAGAAACACTTTTTCTCTTTGGATCACCCGTGAAGTCGCGCTTGGATATTGGGAGGTGACGGTGGCTCCGCCGCCTAGAACAATTGGTTGAATTTGCTGTTTTTCGAGCTCTTGAACGGCTTGTTGAACCTGCTGACCTTTATATTCAAGCAGTGAAACTCCGACTTCTTTTTCACTTTCAACATTTTTTTCTTCCTTCGCAGCAGCAGTCGTCGGTTCAATTTTTAAATATTCAAGACTATTTTTCATCACTGATTTAAAAATCATGGAAACAGGAGCTGAACCGGTTTCTGTCGGCTTCAACTTCGGCTGCTGAACAGCAACGTAGACAATGAGCTCTGGATTTTCTCTTGGAGCCATCCCTAAAAAGGAAAATACATAATTTTCCCGGCCCGTTAAATAACGTCCTCCTTCTCCTGCAATTTGAGCTGTCCCAGTCTTCCCGGCGATGTGATACCCCGGGATTTGAAAAGGTTTCCCTGTTCCATGTTCAGATGTCACAACAGTTTCTAAAATATCAAGCGTTTTCGCAGCAGTTTCTTTTGTGATTGGTTCGCCTTCTACCGATGGTTCCGTCTTCTTTAGCACTTGATTTGTGTCAGGGTCTACAATTTTATCGATGACATAAGGCTTCATCATCTTCCCATCGTTGGCAATAGCTGTTGCAGCTTGTACGAGCTGGATTGGTGTGAAAGCTGACGCTTGTCCAAATGCAGTCGAAATTTTATCCCTCTCCCATTTGTAATTTAATTTGCTGTTCTCTTCGTTCGGCAAATCAATACCCGTTTTCTCTAAAAACCCAAAACGATTTAAATATTGATAAAACCGATCAAGCCCAATCTTTTTATGCGCTAATATGGCAAAACCGACATTGGATGACCGCTGAACAGCTTCATCAAACGTAATGGTGCCCCATCCGACATTGTTATGATCGTATATAGGACTTGCGCCTTTTACTTTATACATCCCGGACTTATATTTTTCGTTGCCGTTATAAACCCCTTCATTAACCGCAGCAGCTAATGTAAAAATTTTCATTGTCGAACCAGGCTCAAAACGGTAAGAAACAGCGTCATTGTAAAAATTTTGAATATCCCGCTCGTTTGGATCAAAGCTTGGCCGCTGAGACATCGCTAAAATTTTCCCCGTTTTTGGGTCTGCGACAATTCCGATTATTTTCGTCGGCTGATATTGTTTTTCCGCTTCATTTAACGCATCTTCCAAAAACGTTTGAATTTTTTGGTCAATTGTTAAATAAACGTCGGCTCCGTTATTCGGCGTAACAATTTTGTCTTTGCTGTGCGGCAGCTTGTAGCCGCTTCGGTCGCTTTCATATATCACATATCCGTCTGTTTCCTGCAAATATTTATCTAAGCTTTTTTCTATCCCCAGCTGCCCGGTTGTTTTTCCCGTCTTTTCATCTCGCTTGGCGTAGCCAATCACATATGATGCAAATTTTCCGTTTGGATAAAAACGTTTTGTATCGCGAATAAAACCGATGCCGGGCAATTTAAGCTTTTCAATTTGCTGTTTTTTCGCAAAGCTGATGTTTCTTCCTTTTTCTCCGAATTCGACCTGAAATTTGTCTTTTTTCAAAATAGCTTCGATTTCTTTCTGTTTCATTCCAAGAATGGGAGCTAATTTTTCTGCCGTTTCTTCAGGATCGACAACATGATTCGGATGGTCGGGATCCGTTGTCATTTTTTCATCCAATACAGCTACTAATGTATAGGTAACAGTATCTTCAGCGAGCACGTTTCCTTTTTGATCCAATATTTGGCCGCGGCGGGCTTCAAGCATGCGCTTTTTTTCATATTTTTCTTTTGCCTTTACAGCTAGCACTTGACCATCGACAGTTCCTGTCGCTTGAATGTAGAAAAACCTCCCAAATAAGATAAAAAAGAGCAGAACAAATATTACGGATAATATTGCTGCTCCCCGATTCATATTTTTGCTTTTCTTCATCCCAATCAGTCCTGTATGCCTTTTACTTTGCTTGGATCTAATGTGAAGCCTAAGTCTTTAGCAATTTTATAAATTCTTTCAGGTCTTTTCAATTCATCGACCTGAAGGTTTAAATCACTGTTGATTTTTTCCTGATTTTCAATTTCAGCTTCGATTTTCTGCATTTCTATATTTGCTTGATACAATTTCACACTATTTGAGATAATCCAAATGGAGCATACCAGCATCAAAAATAAAAAAACAACAAATAACAGTTTCTCGCCTAATGTAATGGAGGATCTTTTTCGTTTAACAACGAGGGTTTGTTTTGCATGCTTCTTTTCTTCTTGTCGCCTTTCTTGAATTTTAACAGCTAAATTGCTCATAGAAAACCTCCTATTTTTTAATCTTTTCTGCTATACGAAGTTTAGCGGATCTCGCCCTTCGATTTTCTTCAATTTCATTTTCCGACGGCACGATCGGTTTTTTTGTTATAATTTTGATTTCTGGCAGCATTTCGTTGGGAATTATCGGTATGTTGCGCGGAATTTCTGCTTGGCTGGCAGCTTTTCTAAACGCCAGTTTGCAAATTCGATCTTCTAAAGAATGGAACGTAATAACACATATCCGCCCTTCTGGAGCTAACAGTTCAATTGCCTGACTAACCGCGCTTTCAAAAGCGGAAAGCTCGTCATTGACGGCAATTCTAATTGCTTGAAAGATGCGTTTGGCAGGATGCCCACCTTTTCTTCTAGCGGCGGAAGGAATGGCCTCTTTTATAATTTCCGTCAGCTCGCCAGTTGTTTGAATGGTCTTTTTTTTGCGGGCAAGTTCAATTTTTCGAGCTATTTGCTTTGAAAATTTTTCTTCTCCGTATTGAAAAAAAATTTTTACAAGCTTTTCATAGGGCCAGGTGTTGACAATGGTAAAAGCGGAAAGCTCTTGGTTTTGATCCATTCTCATATCAAGAGGAGCATCATATTGATAGCTGAAGCCTCGTTCCGGTGTGTCCAGCTGAGGCGAAGATACTCCCAAATCAAACAAAATCCCGTCTACTTTATGAATACCCCTAGAGAAAAGCTCTTCTTTTAAATGTTTAAAATTGCTTTTGATGATGGTTACTTTATCTTGGAAGGGCTCGAGTTTTTCCTTCGCAAAAGCAATTGCAGCTTCATCTTGGTCAAAGGCGTATAAATGTCCAGTTGTCAGCCTTTTAGCAATTTGTTCGCTATGGCCTGCCCCTCCTAATGTGCAATCAACATAAATTCCGTCCTCTTTTATTCGTAAACCTTCAATCGCTTCATCCAGCAAAACTGTCTTATGTACAAACAATATCCAGCACCTCGTTTCCAACGGAAGAAGTTTTGATCATGGATAGGATGAACATCAAATATCAAAATCAATCATGTTTTCTGCAATTTCTTCAAATGATTCTTCTTGTTCAGCCACGTATTGCTCCCAATTTTGTTTGCTCCAAATTTCTATCCGACTGGAAACGCCGATGACGACGCATTCTTTTTCCAATTTCGCGTAAGCAAGAAGTGGAGCCGCAATGTTAATCCGTCCTTGCTTGTCCATTTCACATTCAATAGCGCCGGAAAAGAAAAATCGTGTAAAAGCTCGGGCATCTTTTTTTGTTAATGGGAGAGCTTTCAGTTTCTCTTCAATCACTTTCCATTCGCTGAGGGGATATCCAAACAAGCATTGATCAAGACCTCTCGTGAGAACAAACTTCTCGCCAAGGCCTTCCCTGAATTTTGCGGGTACGATCAATCTTCCTTTTGAATCGATCGTATGTTGGTATTCTCCCATAAACATTACGATGGCCCCACTTTCATTTCTTTTCCACCACTTCCCCCCACTTTTCACCACAAATTTATTGTACTATTAATGGACATAAAAAAAAACCCTGTATGACACAGGATTTTTCAAAAAATAGTTTTATAATTTGACAATTTTATGTTTTCCATTGAAAGTATATGTCAACTGCTGCAAATCTTTTACAAAATTCGGCCCATATTTGTTTAAATAGTAATAAATATTCCATACTCTTTCTTGCCATTGATTATTCGGTTTCAGTGAATACTCAATACGCCTGAACTTTTGCAGCTCTGCTTCATATTTTGCATGTATCTTTTTTTGAACGATCCTTTCCACAAAATCTATCTGCTGTTCGATAAATTGTGCGTTTTTTCGCAATACGGGCGCTAAGCTTTGGTCGAAATCCTCTATTTTTTCTCGCAATGACCGATGAATGTCCTCAATCTCTTCTTTTGCTTTCGACACATATGCGCTGACATCAAAAGGCTCCTTTTGTTTAAACCACCTATGTTTTAACGGTTCAACCCCCTGCTTAAGAACCTCTTCTAACGGCAGGTCTAATTCTAGCAAGTCCGACTCTATGTTTCTTTCTAAAATCGTCAAATGAATTCTCGGAATAACTGGCGGCACATTCATCGAGAATAAATGAAATACCCCTTTTAATTCTGCCCAATATGCAATTTCTCCTGGTCCGGCGATAAAAGCCAAAGTCGGAAGCAAATATTCCTGCATGACCGGTCTTGTCACTACATTATTGCTGAACTTCCATGGATTCATTCTGACTTCTTCTAAAAGATCAGACAACGAAGACGTCCAATTGATTTCAGGGATCGAAAACAGATTCTTCTCTTTTTCTATGAGTAAATAGCGCTCATCTTCTATTTGATAAAACAGATTGGCGCAGTTTTCTCTCATTGTAATTGCTTGATATGGATATCCTTCTTCTTTTAAAATTTGCTGCTGCTTGACGACTTGATGATAAATGCTGTCAGTTGCCATGAGCATTTGTTCGAAATAAGATTTTTCCAATTCCCGCAATTCTTTTGATCCAGAGTTGATGAGTACAATTCCTTCATCTCCGAACATGGAGATGAGTAATCGTTCAAAAAATTCAACGTAAGTGGCAGATTGGTCAAGCTCATGATACAAAGAAGCAAGCAAATGTTTCGTATATTTCGTTTCGCCAAATGCCGCAAAAACTTCTTCCAGCCAAGTACGACAAGCGTTTTTATCAATTGATAACTCCGATATCATTGTTTTTTTTCGTTGTGTTTGCATGATCGTTTTCTTTTTCAAACGCCCTCTGTCTGCCACATAGAGATGATTAATTTCGTCAAAGTCATGATCCTCCCCCGCGATCCAAAAAACGGGAACAACAGGTATGTTCAGCTTTTTCTCTTGCTCTTTCGCCAATGCCAATATGGAAATGATTTTATGTATTGTATATAAAGGCCCTGTTAAGAGTCCAGCTTGCTGACCGCCCACAACGACGACACTATTCGGATTTTTTAATTTTAAAATATTCTCCATCATCTGTTCTGTTGCGTTCAGCCGCTTATGATATTGGATTAAAACATCCGCCAGCTCATCCCTCTTATAAGTCCTTGATAAAATATCGTCATATCTTTTTTGAAATACATCTTCTTGAAATGGATCATAATCAAAATATTTTTCAACCTCTAATCGCCGATTTATATAATTGTTCACAAAAGGATTGGATTGAGGAAGGAAGAGTTCAAACGCCTCCATATCTATTAACTTCCTTTCTTCGTTCATTATCATTACCCCGACAAGAGTATAGCATGTAATATTTTTAAACAAAAAAATTTTGCTTTTATTTATTCACATTTGATTCATTATGTACATAAACACCCCGATGATCGCCATGCTCTCAGACAGTAGAAAAAATATTAAAAAAGAACTTCTCCACATCATTTTCAATGCTTTCATCCATTTGATCTCGTCAGTTAATACGAATTGAAGTCCAGCTGTCGCCAAAAAAAGCAGCAAATATAAACAAAGCAGCCATAAAAACGATTGATGATGCCAAATAACAGAAAGCTTGATCCAAAATGAAACGGCAAAAAATACAGCAGCCACATCCACGCTCAAAAGGAAAGATTTTTTCTTACTTTTTAATAGAATACGAAAAAGAACCAAAAACAGCAGCCACGCGGCCAATGGAAACGTCACAAAAAAGGCGATAATTCCTATAACAATTCCCATCAACGTTCCTCCTGGTTTTCCAACCCTTTAATCGCATTGTACAAAAATTCCATTGTACAAGTATGAGCACCCTTTTCTTTCCCTTTTTGAATGAGATCCCCTAATATTGAATCAATTTCTGTTTTTTTATGATGTTCAATATCCGACAGCATTGATGAACGATTGTTTTTTGTCTTTATTGCAATACTTTCAATATATTCCCATAAATCATCCTTTTCATTTATTTCAAGAACATCACATACTTCGTGAAATAGCTTTTTGGCAAGCTTTGCAACATAAGGATTGCTGACGATGTGGCCATTCGGCATTCGAAATAAGGCAGTTAATGGATTAATAACTGCATTGGCGGCCAGTTTTTTCAATACAACCGGCACCCAATCCTCTTCATATTGTATCAAAAATAATGGATCAGACGTATTTAACTGATCAATAAATTCCCGCGCCCCACCGCCGTCATACGGGCTGATGCGAATTTTCCCAATACCAGTATGGTGAACGGTATTGGGGGATTTTTTTAAGGCGCCGTGCTCTACAACACCTATATACAATTCATGTTGGGCAAGCTCTTTCATTCTGCCGATATGAGTTATGCCGTTTTGAACAAATACAATCTTTTTCGGCGGCAATTGCTTTAGATTTCCAAATAATGACGGCAGACTATATTGCTTGACAGCAATAATTAATATTTCTTCTTTATATAATACATCTGCACGTGATTTTACATATGCAGTCCAAGGGTTCGGGCCTATGACATGTATCCCTTCTGTCCTTACCGAAATTGCCTGCTCTTCCGTCTTTGTATAAAGGGTAATGTCATGTTTTCGGCTAAGGTATGCCGATATTAACAAGCCTACAGCTCCTCCGCCAATTACACCGATCTTCAAGTTCTCCACCTCTCTCATATGTATCATAACAAACAAAAACTAAAAATTCTTCTTTTTCCTGAATATAATTAAAAATTTGATTATATTTGCTTTTTTATTATTTTTTCAATGTTATTTTCTCTTTATGTTTAGTATAATGTGAGTGAAAAGGCGTCTATCATTATAGCGGCAATTGGGGGAGATTCGCCATGGTAAAAGTGGAAAAATTATTAGTCAATTATAAAACTTTAGAGGAATTTAAAAAATTTAAAGAATACGGTTTACAAGAATTATCCATGCTGGAGGATTTAGAAGCAAATATTATCGAAAATAACAGCGATTCGCCCTTTTACGGGATTTACTACGGAGACAAATTAATTGCCCGGATGAGTTTATATCGGGTGGATAAAAAATATGATCAATATTTTGAGCCAAAACAGGACTATCTTGAGTTATGGAAATTGGAAGTGCTTCCTGAATACCAAAGAAAAGGGTATGGAAAAGCGCTAGTTGATTTTGCCAAATCGTTCGGCTTGCCTATAAAAACAAATCCGCGTATGAAATCGGCTGGCTTTTGGGAAAAGATGGGCTTTGTCCCTGTAAAGTATGATATGAAACGAGATCGTGGAGAAAATCCTCTCGTTTGGTATCCTAACGGTGTCACTGTCAAAGAAAAGGGCGCTCATTAAAAGGGGCTGTCCAGAAAGTCAAATCCCCATTGAAAACAAAAAATCATAAACACCGATATATCAACGTTTCTAAAACATTCATGGGGGCGTCAATAAGCCATAAAAACGACTTATTAGACACCCCCTTCAAAGTCAGAAGTCGATAGTTGATGAAACCGGCACGCTTTGTCGGTTTCATCTATTTTTAGAATCTCCCTTTTTTCATTCCTGACCGAACTGAAACGGTCTTTTTTTATGTTTCATTTTTTCTTTCTCCGCCTCTTCTTTCAATCCTGCTCGTTCCCTCACTTTTTCCATCATTTTAATAAAAGCGTAAAATTCATTTTCAATCTTCTTCAATTGTTCATGTAATTGTTCATTTTCGTTTTTAAATTCTTCTACTTTTTGTTCTAGAAAAGAGATTTTTTCACGCAAGCTTTTATTTTCTTCTTCCAACCGATTGTTCACCGGTTGGTGCTGTGTAGACTTTAAAAAAGCAATCACATCTTCGATAGTGATTTCCGATCTTCCACCTGCTTTCTCATAATGAAGCAGCTTTTTTTCGGAATTTTTCTTTTCTTTTTGCTGTCTAAATTTTTTACGTTCCTGTTTCGCAAGTTCAATGTCTGTTTCATATTTTTTTCGCAAATATGAATTCCAGCGAAAACCGCATGCAGCAGCCGTTCTTGAAAGTTTCTCCGCAACGATCTCAAAAGCCTTTAGTTGTGTTCCGCCTTCGCGAATATGCTGCAAAACAATTTCTTTCAAGAGCAGATCTTCATCCTCTGTCCATGCATCTTGCCGTGTCACCGCCATTTGTTCATCCCTCCGTTTTGATTTGACTTTTTCTTAAAAATGATTTTTTAAAAATAGAATGAGATGTAACAAATCAATTGTTGCTTCCATTCTCTTTTCTAAATTTTGTGATGCGAGCTTTTTGCCTCATCTCAACTATTTCATGCAATTTTTAATAATATATATGCCTGTAATAGAAACGATAGAAGCACAGTTTTAGTTGAAAGGAAAAAGAATGTGCTTTTTCATTGACATTTCTTCTGCTTCCTAAAAAGTTTTTTTTGAAAATCGAGGGAGAATTGAGAGATGCATTAGTAAATTTGGAAGAAGCGGTTGTTCTAATTCGGCATTCGACATTTTCTTCACATCTTTTCCCATTCCGCCAGCAGGCAGGCTGTCAAAAGAGAGGATATTTTTTAGAGTCTAGCTTGGAGGAGATTTATGCTAAAAGGACAAATCTTCTACTCATATTCGTGAAGTCGTTCGCTTAACACTAGAGGAAGGATCGTTTTCTCGGCAGCTTCATGGAACCTTAGGAATAAAGAGGATGCACAGATTTCAGAATGGATTAAGAAATTTTCAAAGATTCAAGGAAGCCTTTGTGCCAGGAGAAAAATATGTATGTATTGAAAGCTTTTTCTCGCGCTTTAATACAGAAAGCTCCAAAAACGATCAAGCCGTTCAAGCAGATCTTAAGCCGCATTTGCTTTCACAAAATGTAACGGCCTTTCCCCGACTGAATATCGAGAAAAGGCCGCAGCTAAATTGTCTACTTGACACGGTATGGTCACTTTTCATTATTTGTTTACTACTTCTCTGCCTTTGTATGTTCCGCAAGATTTGCATACGCGGTGCGCCAGCTTCATTTCTCCGCAGTTTGGACATTCTACCATACCTGGAACTTGTAATTTAAAATGTGTACGGCGCAATCTTTTTTTCGTTTTGGATGTTCTTCTAAAAGGTACTGCCATTTTTCCCACCTCCTTACAGAGCAATGCTTTAAGAATCATTTTCTTTCTTATCCAATAACTTAGCTAAGCTAGCTAATCTTGGGTCAATTTTGTTTTTTTGTTCTTCATCTTTTATTAGCTTCCAAAACTTTCCTTCTTGAGGTGCTGCTTCCTGCTTGTTTTCCTCTTCATCACTAAACACTTGAAGCGGAATTTCTAAAAGGACAAGCTCATGAATGATTGGCATTAAATCAATGACTTCTCCTTGAACAACATGTGTTTGCTCACTCGTTTCATACTCGTCGGAGCTAAACAAAAACGTTTCCGATGTGCGGATTTCAAATGGATATTTAACATCAACAAGTGTTCTTGCGCAAGGAAGCGTCATTTCGCCAGTAATTGTTAAATGAAAGATGACTTTCATAGAGCTTATATCTGCATGTCCTTGAACATGAACAGGAGTTATCTCCCGCAAATCAGGATGATTTTGGACAAGATCATATAGATCGACATCTTCATTGATTTGTAAGCCTTTTTTCTGCAGTTTATATAATTGATGAACAGACCATTTCAACATATATCACCTCAAGACAACAAAGGTTATTATAGCTTTCAAATAAGTATTTGTCAATATTTTTCCTTTACACTATAATATAGGCATTATTGCACAAATATATTGATGAATTGAAAAAGAAGGTGATGGAGTTGAAGGCGGTCGGAATTGTTGTAGAATATAACCCATTTCATAACGGTCATTTACACCATCTTGCCGAATCAAAGAAGAAAGCAAATGCTGATATTGTCATTGCAGTGATGAGCGGTCATTTCTTGCAAAGGGGAGAGCCGGCACTCGTCTCAAAATGGGCGAGAACAGAAATGGCTCTAGCAGGCGGCGCAGATCTAGTTTTTGAACTTCCGTTTGCCTTTTCATCGCAAAGCGCAGAAATTTTCGCCAGCGGCGCCGTGTCGATTTTAGATGCGCTTGGCTGTGATTCACTATGTTTCGGAAGCGAGGTCGGAAAAATTGACGCTTTTCTTGAAACATATGAACTGCTGGAGAAAAGAAGCGATGATTTCGTTCATCTTTTGAAAACAGCGCTTTCGAAAGGCAACAGTTATCCAAAGGCCGTTTCCATTGCTTTTCAAAAAATTGCTTCCGGGGAAAAAACGCTATTAGATTTAAGCAAACCCAACAATATATTAGGATTTCAATATGTCAAAGCCATTGTTCAACAAAAAAGCTCGATGAAGCCTCTTACAATCGAGAGAATTGGCGCCGGCTACCATGATGAATCATACCATCACCCGAGCATTGCCAGCGCAACAAGCATCCGAAAAAACATTGTTCATGAACAAAACTTGTCTTCCATGAAACATTATGTTCCGGAAAGTTCGTTTCGCATTTTACTGAATTATAAACAAACTTATTCAGCCTTTCACGATTGGGAGCTTTACTTTCCATTTTTAAAATATTCTATATTGTCCAAAACTTTAACAGAATTAAAAGAAATATATGAAATGGACGAAGGCTTGGAACACCGCGTTGTTCACCATATTAAAAGGGCTGCATCATTCCACCAGTTTCTATCTCTCTTGAAAACGAAAAGATACACATGGACAAGATTGCAAAGATTATGCACCTATCTTTTGACCAATACGAAAAAAGAAGAAATGGCGAGCATATTAAAAACGAAAAAAGCCCCGTATATTCGTTTGCTCGGAATGTCAGGGCGGGGGCAAAGCTATTTGCAAGCTGTTAAAAAACAGTTGGAGCTGCCGCTTATTTCTAAAGTTTCGTCCTATTCTTCAGATGTATTGGAAATGGATCTCAGAGCGACAAATGTTTATGCGCTCATCCTCAACGAACCTGCCGCAACCGAGTTTATGAAGCTCGAGTATACAATGCCTCCTATACGTTACGGGCTTCCTTAACCGGAAGTCCTCATTGTTTCTAAATAATGGACGGCATCATCAAATGTATCCACCGGTATGATTTTCATATCAGAATGAATGGAGTCTCGTGTCTTCAGCGCTTCTTCATAATCGGAGCCTCTCTTGCCGTTTTCGTTAGGGGCAAAAAATATATCAATCCCAGCACGGTCTGCTGCTATCACTTTTTGTGAAATGCCGCCGATCGGACCTATCTCCCCTTTTTCATTAATCGTTCCTGTTCCAGCAATTTCTAATCCTTTTGTTAAATCCGTTTCCGTCAGCTGATCGTAAATTTCAAGAGCCATCATCAGACCTGCTGAAGGACCGCCGATATCTTTTGTATTGATAGTAATACCTGGTGAAGTCGTCAATTTTTTATCCGTCACGACGCCAACACCGAGACCCGTTTTATTAGGATAACCAGGAATTTGGACAAGTTCTACTGATGTTTCAATTATTTTTCCATCTCTGTTTATTTTTAGTGATATATGATCGCCTTTTTTCTTCCCTTTTAAATAATCAGTGAATTGCTCTGAAGTTTTTATTTTCATTCCATCGGCTTCGACGATTCGGTCGCCAACTTTTAATTTTTCCCTTGCCGGTACTTCTTTCATAACCTCCAATACTGTAACGCCATTATTTTGAATAGTAATTTTTTTGCCGGCTTCTTTATAGGCGATGGTAATCGCAGCTTTTTGTGAAGCTTCCATTATATGTATTTGACGTTTTATATATTCCTCATCAGATTCATCTTCTTGGCGGACATGTTGAATCGGCATAATCTCATAATCATTCTGCATTTTCGCCCATAAATACGTAAATAATGTTGCTCTCCCGAAACGGACTGTTGTTAACGAAAAGCTGCCCTCTTCCTTATATCCGTTTTCAACATGAATCATATTGGATAAATCATTGACCAATCCCGGTTTTGTAATATAATAAGGGAGCTTGATGAAGGAACCGGAGAGTGCGACAATGATGCTGATGATAAGAGAAATAATAATGCGTTTACTTTTCATGATTGGTCTCCTTCCATTGGTTGATCTTATTCTTGATCTCATCAATATGTTTCGTTGCTTCCTCTTCACCAAGTTTAATAATTTCATCAATTTTCGTAAACGCTCCGCTGTGAAAATGTTCAACACGCGGGCAGATCACTACATCTGATGTTATTCGATGCTGCGCTAACTCATTTTGCATAATGTCTAAACTCCGCATAATGACATCAAAAATGGACTGAATGCGAGCTTCTTTTTTGACATGTGATACATCGACCGCTATTACGATATCAGCCCCCATTTCTTTCACCGCTGAAACGGGAACCCGTTCAATCACTCCTCCGTCAACTAATAACGAGCCGTTATAAGAAAAAGGAACAAAAATTCCCGGAATCGAAATGCTTGCCCGAACGGCATCCGCAACAGGACCTTTTCGAAAAACAACTTTTTTCCCTTCATTTAAATCGGTTGCAACGACCGCTAAAGGAATCGGCAAATCTTCTATATTTTGATTTCGGGTAAAAATTCGAATTAACTGTTTAATGCGGTCTCCTTGAATAAACCCCATTTTTGGAACGGTCACATCGATAAAATATTTTCGTTTAAATGCTGCCGCCAATTTATACATTTGTTCAACAGTTAAACCTGAGGCATAAAAGCTTCCTACAAGGGCCCCCATGCTCGAACCGGAAATCATATCAATCGGTATTTCATGCTGCTTCAACACTTTCAAAACACCCAGATGAGCAAACCCTCTAGCTCCCCCGGAACCTAACGCCACACCAATTGTTGGATGTTTCGGCATAAACGGAGCCCCCTTTCATGAATTTGTTATTCATCATATGGTCTAAAATGCCACCCTATTCACGTATATTGAATTATAGGTTGTACGAAAACCTCTTATTCATTCTATCATGTCAGCTTATACGTGTGCAGTTTTCAATAGGGGGCATAACAATTGAAAGAGGCAAAAATTAAAACTGCTTTATACGCAACCGTTATTTTCTTTATCACCTGCACGATTATTTTTTTTCCTGACGCCTCACTTGAGGCATCAAAGCGGGGATTACATATGTGGTGGAACATTGTTTTTCCTTCCTTGCTGCCTTTTTTTATTGTCTCGGAAATTCTTATATCAATCGGTGTGATCCGTTTTATCGGCGTGTTTTTAGAACCGCTTATGCGGCCCGTTTTTAAAGTTCCAGGAGCAGGGGGATTCGTTTGGGCAATGGGGATGGCTTCCGGATTTCCCGCCGGGGCAAAATTGACTGCAAGATTAAGACAAGAAAACCAGATCTCAAGACATGAAGCGGAAAGGCTTGTGTCTTTTTCCAACTCTTCAAATCCTCTATTTATTTTCGGAGCTGTGTCAATAGGTTTTTTTCAAGATAAAAATCTCGGATTGCTGCTGGCCGTTTCGCATTATTTAGGAAATGTTTTCGTCGGGCTAACGATGAGATTTTGGGGAAAAGATGAAAAAAAGCTGCAAAAGGAAACAGTACATTCGAAGCCATCATTTAAAAAAGCGTTTCAGCTTATGCACGAAATGAGAATGCAAAATGAAAAACCTCTTGGAAAAATGCTCGGGGATGCCGTTCTCAATTCTGTCCAAACGCTGCTCGTCATCGGGGGCTTTATCATTTTGTTTTCGGTATTAAATCAAATTTTAAGCATCGTTCATGTGGCGGACATAGCAGCAACTTTCATATCGTCTTTGTTTATTCTTGTTCATATACCGACTGAGCTTTCCGTTCCGTTTTTTTCCGGACTGTTTGAAATAACATTAGGCAGCCAGCTTACAAGCCAGGCACAAGCCGCCATGCTGGATAAGGTGATCATCACAAGCTTTATATTGGCATTCAGCGGCTTCTCCGTTCAAGCACAAGTGGCAAGCATTTTAGCAGAAACAGACATCCGCTTTAAGCCTTTTTTCTTTGCCCGCATTATGCAAGGTATTTTTTCAAGCCTCTCTGCTTTGATCTTATTCAAGCCTTTATATATCGATCTATTATCAAAGAATGAAGGTTATGCACCAGCATTTATATTTGAAAAAACTCCAAGCTTTCTCACGGAGTATTGGCTGCTCCTTTCCAAAGTCGGCCCCGTTATCACGATTTGCACGCTCATTGTGTATATTTTGATTTACTACTTTCGTTTAAGAAATAAAAGTGGCACATAAGAAAAGGTTCGGAAACCAAAATTTTCCGAACCTCAAAAAATTATTTTTTATACATATGCTCATATTTTTTCTTTAATGCTTCTTCCACTTCATACGGTACAAGCTCAGAAACTTTTCCGCCGTATTTAGCGACTTCTTTAACAATACTTGAACTTAAAAACGAATACTGATTGTTTGTCATCATAAAAAAAGTTTCTATATTTTCATCCAGCACTCTGTTCACTGAAGTGATTTGCATTTCATATTCAAAATCAGAAACAGCCCGAAGGCCTCTCAATATAGCATTCGCATTTTTGCTTCTCGCATAATCAACGAGCAGCCCTTGAAAGGATTCAATGTATACGTTCGGTAAGTTGCCCGTTACCTTTCTCAGCAGCTCACATCTTTCTTCTACAGTAAATAGCGGCTTTTTTGAAGAATTGTTTAAAACGCAAACATACACTTTTTCAAATACATTTGCCCCCCGCTTTATGATGTCTAAATGTCCATATGTAACGGGATCAAAGCTTCCCGGACAGACTGCAATGCTTGCCAAAATAAATACCCCCATCCGACTTCAAACATTTTGATACAAAGATACACTTGTTATACCATATCGCTCAGACTTCGTTTTTGCAAGTGATAAAACTTGGTCTGGCAATGTTACTTCATAGCTATGCTCGCACACAACGACACCATCCGTTGACAACAAAGACTGCTCATGAATTACCTTTAGAATAGATTCTAATTTTTGTTTTTTATAAGGCGGATCCAGAAATATGATCCGAAACTTCAGCCCGCGTTTGCTGACAGCTTTTAACGCTTGATCAGCGCTGGTGCGATATACTTCAGAACAGTCGTTTAACTTTAAATTTTCTAAATTCTCTCGAATCGTTTGAATCGCTTTCATATCTTTATCAATAAAAATAGAGCATTCTATCCCTCTTGATAAAGCTTCTATTCCAAGACTGCCGCTGCCGGCAAACAAATCTAAAGCAAGTCCCCCTTCAAAATATGGTCCGATCATGTTAAATATTGCTTCTTTTACTTTATCTGTCGTCGGTCTTGTCGTCTTTCCAGGAACCGATTTTAATGCTCGTCCTTTTAATGCACCGGAAACCACTCTCATACCATTCACCACAACTTGACAAAATTCCTTTTGGCTCGGAATAATATTAACATAGAAAATGTAAGATCATCAATTAAATTTGACAGCTGTTTTTTTGCAGAAGCGAGTATAATTTTTTGCCAATTGACCATAATGAAAGTGACAACATCAGTTGTGATGGTGTTGTTGCCAACCGCGGAGAAGACTTACGTTTCCCCATAAGTTCTTCCTCCGGTTTCTCCTCTCCCTTTCCCTTCTGCTTTGAAGATTTGGCTTCAAAGCTAGGAAGGATCCTGCAGATCCAATCTGCAGGCTTTTTTTTATTCTTTCAATTCTTCCATTTTCATGATACATTTATTTACGGACAAAAGCGCAATACATTTAGCTTATGAATTTAGCAACCAAATACCCATTGGAGGAAGGATAAAAATGATCCAGCGATTTATTGAACTAGGAGAAGGATATTCAGATATATACGAATTATTGGAAATCGCAAAAAGAAATCAAGACCGGATTTCGCACTTTCTAGTCCTTTATACAGTAAAAAATGGAAAAGAGGTTTGTTCGTTCGTCATTGTGTTAAAACCGACGGAGATAGGTGATTTCCAGCCTCTTTATATTTGCCGGGAAGGGATCCCAAATCCGCAGAAAAAAACGAACAAACGATTTGAACTTTTTCAACAGGCTGCCGAAACATATGGTCATGAGCTGATCGAGCTTGTTGTAAAGCCTTCAGACCAATTTTCTGATGTTGAATTGTATTACCAGCATTTAATCGGCATATTGCGGATGAACCGATACATACCTTCTTTACAATAGTAGGACAGCCTAAATTCTCGGCTGTCCTATTTATAATCCAATTTTATAATCATATTCTTTTGCTTTATCCACTTTTGATTCAAATTCAATTTTTAAAAGCGGCCTGTAAGAAGGTTCGACCCTTTTTACGAAAGAAAATGATGCAATGGTGTCCATTATTTCGTCTATTTGTTCTCTATCACAATAAAGAACAACATATTTCATTTTTTTTGAAACATAATGAATGTTTCCAAATTTCCGCAAACTTTTTACATATTTTAAAGAATGCAGCCAAACAATAATTCCTTGTCTTTTTTCAAACATCCCGATTCTCCTTTTCCTTTGCTTCTAAACCCGTTTAAGCTGAACAGCCGCATGCTCCGCCTGATGCGCATCCACAGCTAGGCATCATTTCAAAATAAGGGTTTCCAGTAGGAACTTTAATGGCTGTTGAAACAGCTCGTCCGATATACATGCTGATTTCATCGAGAAGTTTTTGAATTTCTTTTTCCGCTTTTTTAAATGCAGCGACTTTATCATTTAAATCAAGTTCTCTTTTAATTTCCCTCATTTCGCTTTTAATTCGATTATAATCAGGATGATATTTGCCAAATCTCATGACATCTTCGTATTGCTCTTTTATTTTGACAAATTTTTGAATGATTGTTTGAGCTTCTTGATCATTTTGCAAATTATATAATGAACGCCGATATTCGATCGCAAGTTCTGATTCTGTTATCATTTTTGCTAAAGCTTCCGCTTCATCTAAAAGCAGAACGCTTTCCATTGACGTAACCATTAAGATCACACCTCCAATATTGATTGTAGCACGAACATCATCTTATTTACAACGCCTGCGTTTCTCATATATTTACAATCCATTCTTTTTTCAATTGATAGCTGGTTGAATCATTATATACTAATTCCAGGTTGATTGTGTGCCGCCCTTTAGACAATCCTTTTATTATAAATGCAGCAGAATAAATATCACTTTTTTTCTTTCCATCAATATATAATACGATATGACCTTCTCCTTCTTTTTTCGTGTTCCGTTCACCGTTAAATGTAAAATCAGGCACATAGCATTCTACATAAACGTTGTTTCCTTCTACATGATGACGAACTTGAAATTTTCTTATTTGGCTGTTCATCGTTTCAACGGCATTTCTGTCGGATTCATGAATTTCTGTCGGAACGATGCTGTCTTTTTTATTTCCTTCCGGTACCGGTTTTTCTGGGGAACAAGCCGCCATAACCGTGAGAAGCGTCAGCATTGCGAGCCATTTCATTTGCATAATCATTGATGCCTCCTTTTTCATATATTTTCAACACTTTATGTAAAAACATGTGCTTAAAATAAAAAAGACGCTGACGCGTCATTCACAAATTCGGAAGCTGCTGAATGCGGAATACAAACAAAAACCCGTTTTTTTCATTCCATTAGGAAAAATGATTACTTTCGTACAAACACATTTGAACCGTTAATTTTCGCGAAATGCTTGCAGCATCGCCAGCATCATCGACATCATTTGAATAGAATTCGAAAATTTTTCTATTTTATGCGGCAGAGTTAGATAATAGTCATTTGCCATGCTAATTTCCATTTTCTCAAGAAATTCAGGATGTCTAGTCAAGGTGCGGTACCAATATGGCTTTTCGCGAATGTATTGCTTTAAAAGGGGATTTTGTTGAATATATAAATACAAGTCCTTTCTCATTGTTATTAATCCTTTCTAAACGATAAGGGATGCGAATGATTCGGATCTGATTTGCGGCTGCTCTCGATCTCTTTTAAAAGATTTTGAATGGTTGAAATCGCATCATTCATTTTATATAAATGTTCGTTTACCGTCTCCACATCTAAATGCTGAAAAGTTTGTAAAATATTTTTCAGAAAATCACCTTGTTGATGTTTACGGCTTTTCATACTGTTTGATCGGTATTTATTCCACAAAGGATCTTCCTCACCTAAAAGCTGCCAATCTTCATAAATCTCCTTCCATGTTTTCTTTTCTTTGCGGACTTCTTCTATTAATTTTGGATGTTTTTTAATAAATTGTTTAAACAATTCGAGTTTTGATAACGATTTTGTTTTCATGCGATCACCTCATAAACGTTTTTCTTATATTTAATATATCGATAACGGAAAAATTGGTGATAAAATGAAAAAGCGAGCCTCTTCATTTGGCCCGCTTTGCAATAAAATTTTGCGTATAAAATTTTTCATACACTCCTACCCCTATATGTGTGAACCGTTCATCAAGAAGCGTTTTTCGGTGTCCTTCACTATTCAGCCAGCCTTCGACCGCGTCAATTCCATCCATATATCCATGCGCAATATTTTCACCAGCCATTTCAAAATGAACCCCAGCAGATGTCAAACGATCGGAAAGAGAGCCTCTATTAGGCGAAACGTGAGAAAAATATCCTTTTTCACTCATTTCCTTGCTGTGAGAATAGGCGACTTTCGCTGTGCTTTCTTCCTGCTTAAGAGGACTTAAACCATTTATTGTTCGTATTACATTCGTTATGTCAACAATTTGTTGTTCTTCCCCGTACTCAATTTTCCGCTGCTCTTCCTCTGTTATAGGCTCTGCCGCTAAAAGCTCGCCTCTATATACAACTTCATATGGACGCTGTTTTACTAATGTTTGAACATCAAAAGCTCTAATGCTCGATAACGTTCCAGTGAATTTATCCATATACAACTGAACATAAAGATCATCATTCAAACGGACTGTCGGCCTGACATTCAGGTCATCTTCCGACAGCTCGAACCGATATGAGTTTAAACCAATATCTGCTGTGACAAATGAATTGGGAGCGACAATATGAAATACTTGGGTAGACGGCTGGCCAATTTGAAACGGATCTACATTTACTTCTTTTCCAATAGCAAAAACTGTAACGACCTTTCCGTTTAAAACACCGAATTGCTTGTATTGCTGCAAATCATCTCGGTATATCCACCATTCATAATCGTATCTTGATGGATCAATCCGATCAGGTTTGCCAAAGGTTTTTAGTACTTCTTTGGAAGATCTTCCGACAAATGAGATAACTCCTTCCCCCACTTTTATTTCTTTGTCCGTTTTCTCTTGAAAATTTTGCTGTTCCGGAGGCAGTACTGGTTCCTTTTGAAAGGTGACATATACGATATATGTTAATGTAATAATTACAAATATCAATATAATTCTTGTAACTCTTTTCAGTTCAATTCCCCTCTTCTTTCTTTGTTTCTTATATATTCTGTTTTAAGTCATTTTAATCAAAAATGGGGAAATTTTGCAAACATTTCATGAAAAATTCACTTCTCTCATTTTTAATGGTGTAGTTTTTGTCTTTTCATCATGTAAAACAACGTTCTGTTATAATGCCAACAACCTTTCCATCCTCAACAACCGGCAAATGATGAATATGATGAGCTGCAAGCATCTCAGCTGCGTCTTCTGCTGATGCATCAGGAGTGATCGTTACAACATCGCCGTTCATTACATCCGTAATTTTCGTAGAACCAGGACGTTTTTCTGCAATTCCTTTTGTCACAAGATCACGATCGGTTATGATTCCTGCTAATTGATCATTTTCAACGATTAAAACGGCATCAGCATTTGACTCTTTCATTTTCACAGCCGCTTCAAACACATTATCTAACGGTGTGCAAAAAATACAATTTGTTAACATAATTTCCTTTACCTTTTTCAATGAGGACACCTCTTATGCTTTTTGATCTATTATGGGAAATTTCGATTTTCTTTATTCGCTCTCCATTTGAATACCGAATTTTATTTGAACATTGTGTAAATGCTATATATATAACATTGCATGTTTTAATTATTCATACTATTATTAAACAGTAGAGAGAAATCAATTTTTTGTTCGAAGCGCTTAGGAGGGAAATACATATGAAATTTGAACAAATCGGCCTGGAAGGGCTGACGGTGGAATTGTCTCACCTTAAGGATGCGTTGACAGAATTAGGTTTTATCCTTGCCGGCCAATGGGATTATGACCGTGTGACGTTTGACAAAAAATTTGAGCATAAGGGCGATGTTTTCTATTTAAGAGTACAAGGATATTGTATTGAAGGCGATGTGGGAGGCCGCTACGCACTTATTAAATTGCTAACTCCAATATTAGGGAAACATTATTATCCTCATGGTGTCGAATATGGAGAGGATGAACATTTTCCAGCCGTCATCGTTGAGTCGAGCGAAAAACTGTTAAAGCGGGCAAAAGAAGCGATTGAAAGCTTAACTGTTTGAAAAACTGCAGGCAAATAACCTGCAGTTTTTTTATTTATTTGGTTCAGGAGACAAATTTTGCACATCGATGTCGTCTTTTTCTCTTTCTTTTTTCGCCCATTCAAAAAATACATGAGCTAAAAATGTTCCGTACACAAGCTCTTGGATCACTTTCATAATAATGCCGCCAAGCTGCTGATCCTCAAGCAGCGGCATTCCGCTAAACATTTGCGGGCCTGACAAAGACAACCCAGCCAACGTATCAGAAGGAACACATAAGCTTAAAGTCTTTACCCACGCCTCCGGATTCGAATATGTTTCAAACAGCGGCGCACCTGCAAAAATGATTAAACCGCAGGCTGGTGTGATTAAAACGCTGTTTCCTAAAATGTAGGCAATTTTTTTCAGACCCCCAATTGGATGACAATTTGGACTTTTTCCAATCAATGGCCAATACATAAAAAAGGCAAAAACGAAAATAAAGGTAGTCGCAGCCTCATGATAAATATAATTTGATTTTAATGTATCGAATATAAACGGCACATGATACAAGGAAAAAAATAAATTAAACAGAATCATTGCCAATATCGGTTTAGTGAAAAATTTTACAACAGGTTTTATGACCGGCTTTTCCATAACAGCCTTCCATAACCATTCAGGGACGCCGATAATCAAAAGCGGTGCTACGATTAAAAACAAAATCGCCATTGAAGCCATATGCCCTGTAAATGTAATGTGCCCCAGCAAATCAAGCGGGCTTCCTTTGCTGACATAAAGGAGAACGATTGCCAATATAAACACTAATTTTTGCTTTAAGCTGACCGGTTCAGAATTTTTAAAATAGTGACGAAGCGAATCGGTTAATAATAAGTAAAGCACAATTAAAATAACACAAAATATAAAAAACAGCGGACTCCACATAGCGCGAAAGCCAAATATATCTAAACTCAACTGAATCAATCCTTTCAATCATCGATCTAGTCGATTCCATTTCATTATACATGCTTTCCTTTTCTTTTTCCAATGAACGTTCTATGAATTTGCATTTCTTACAGCAAGCAGATTTATATTGCCTTTAATCGAGTAGGAGGGAGCGATTAACTCCCGTCCTCTCACACCACCGTACGTACGGTTCCGTATACGGCGGTTCAATTAAGATAATTGACGCAAGTTTTCATAACTTCCGTGAATAGCTGTTCTCTTTATGCCAGTGGTCACTCCACCCTCCAAGAGGTCTCCCACGGGATTCACCGCTTCCTCCCTCAAGTGAGGTACTACGTTTTCTGTGTTCATCATGACTCACTGAATGCCAAGGGCTATTCTCTCTTAATTGTTCGGTCCTTCTTAGTTGTTCTAGACCAACTAATACTATGACCTCTGCTGACTTCTGACGGTTCAGCTACTTATCACTAAGTAGGTTATGAAGCGTACTTCACATATCCACCAGACCTCCCCGGGTAAGTACATGCACTTTCACACCATCTATCCGCCTCATTTACTCGATATGACCTTCGACAGAAAGAGCTTTGTTTTGTTTTGCAAACTCACTCAATCATACCTAGCCTTATATGAGGTTCGTGTTCCTCGGACCGGTGTTTTGCCTCCAGCTTCCTTCAGATTCCGCGTCACCACGGACACCCTTGCTCTTGGCTAACCTCTACTTCTGTCTTCGGGGTTCGGGACTTACACCCTATAGTTCATATACATGCCGGGCGCACAAAAAAGAAGCAACCAGTTAAAACTGATTGCTTCCATAAAGAGTATTTTACCACCAGACAATTGTCATAAAGGCAAGAACCGTCAGAAATGTGACAAAAATACCTGACCATATGAAAAACTGTGGTCCTTCATGTCCTTTATGATTCATATGCATGAAATAATATAGCTGGAAAATGACTTGAATGCATGCAAGCAGTACAATAAATGGAACTTTCAACCATTCACCAATTCCATCATATCCTACTGTAATAAAAGCTACAATCGTTAAAAAGATCATTAACGCAAATGAAACGACTTGGTGCTTCATTTCTTCCGCATTTTTTTTACGGCGAAACGCTAAATCAACTTTTGGGTTACGAGAATTTTCACTCACCATCGTTATCCCACCATTCCCATTAAGTATACAACTGTGAATATAAATACCCAAACAACGTCGATAAAGTGCCAATAAAGGCTTGCGACGTAATATTTAGGAGCGTTGTATAAGTTTAATCCGCGTTTTGCATTTCGAATCATCAGCGTTGTGATCCAGAGAAGCCCGAAGGCAACGTGTGCACCGTGCGTTCCTACCAATGTGTAAAAGGCTGAACCAAGCGCACTGCTTGTCAACTTAAATTCATATTCATGCATATAATGGTTAAATTCATAAATTTCTAAAACTAAGAACGCAAGACCTAATAAAACGGTGACTCCAAACCAGAACTGCATTTTACCAAATTGAAAGTTTTTCATATGATAAATTGCATAGACACTTGTCAAACTGCTTGTTAATAAGAGCATTGTCGCTACAAATACTAATTTGATATCAAAGAGCTCCTGCGTTGAGGCTCCACCAGCGGTGGAATTTCTCAACGCAAGAAACGTAGCAAACAACGTGGCAAACAACACAGTTTCGCCGCCTAAGAAAACCCAAAAACCTATAAACTTATTTTTCCCTTCGAGGGTGGCCTTTTCTGGCTGCTCAGGAAACGTTTCAGCCGTTAATTTTTCTTCTACTTGCATTATGCCCGAACCCCCCCATTATCATCTTTTAAAAGATCCTCTTTATGAATATGGTATCCGTGGTCATCAATAACCGAGCGTAAAAACATCGTACCGAACGTAATAATAAAGCCGATAATCGCAACCGGCACACCCCACGAATAGTCATTGTGGTACATGAGGCCGAAAGCGGCAATGAATAAGCCTAATGAAATAAAAAACGGCAAGATTGAAGAGTTCGGCATATGAATATCACTTAGCGGTTCAGCAGGTGTTAAGCCTTTTTTACCCTCCATTTTTTCAATCCATAAAGGATCTAATCCGCGAACAAGCGGTGTTTGTTTAAAGTTGTATTCAGGAGGCGGAGATGCAACTGCCCACTCTAGTGAACGTCCATCTTCCCAAGGATCTGCACCTACTTTTTCTCCCTTCACAGAAGTAACCACAACATTGATCAAGAGAACGACTACGGCTACTCCCATCAGAACCGCACCTATTGTACTGATCAAGTTTCCAGTGTCAAAGCCTTGGCCTGATAAGAATGTGAACACGCGGCGCGGCATTCCCATTAAACCAAGGAAATGCTGGATAAAGAACGTTAAATGGAAACCGATGAAAAATAATACAAATGTTATTTTACCAAGCGTCTCATTTAACATTTTTCCAAACATTTTTGGCCACCAATAATGGGCAGCAGCCAAAATAGCAAATACGATACCACCAACGATTACGTAGTGGAAGTGTGCAACAACAAAGTAAGTATCATGGTATTGATAATCGGCTGGAGCAGCAGCGAGCATGACTCCAGTCACACCACCCATAACAAACGAAGGAATAAAGCCGACTGCATAAAGCATCGGTGTCGTAAAGCGGATGCTTCCGCCCCACATCGTAAAGAGCCAGTTAAACACTTTAATTCCTGTCGGCACACCAATTGTCATAGTTGCAACCGCAAAAATCGCATTGGCAATCGGACCAAGACCTGTTGTAAACATGTGGTGCGCCCACACCATGAATCCTAAAAATCCGATCAATACTGTTGCAAACACCATTGATGTGTACCCAAACAATCTTTTCCGAGCAAAAGTTGGAATAATTTCCGAAAAAATTCCGAATGCCGGCAAAACTAAAATGTAAACTTCAGGGTGCCCAAAAATCCAGAAAATATGTTCATAAATGATCGTATTCCCGCCTAAAGCCGGATTGAAAAAGTTCCCGCCAAATAAACGGTCAAACATTAAAAGCGCAATTCCAACAGTTAGCGGAGGGAACGCAAACAAAATGAGCGATGATGACACAAATGTAGTCCATGTAAACAATGGCATCCGCATGTATGTCATTCCGGGAGCACGCATATTAATAATCGTAACAATAAAGTTGATCCCGGCGATCAATGTTCCTATACCGGAAATTTGCAGCCCTAGTATATAAAAGTCTACTCCATGTCCAGGAGAATTCAAGGCCACTGATGCGTATGCCGTCCAGCCAGCATCAGGTGCCCCGCCTAAAAACCAGCTTAAATTTAAGAAAACACCGCCAAAGAAAAACAACCAAAAGCCTAAAGAATTCAAAAACGGAAACGCAACGTCACGAGCTCCAATTTGGAGTGGAACAACTGCGTTCATATATGCAAACAATAACGGCGTAGCTGCTAAAAATATCATCGTTGTACCGTGCATTGTCATCAATTCGTTAAACGTACCTGCACTGACAAAGTCATTTTCTGGGATGGCCAATTGAATACGCATTAAAAGCGCTTCAATTCCACCAATTACAAAAAAGAGTCCTCCAGCGATTAAATAAAGGATGGCAATCTTTTTATGGTCAACAGTTGTCAAATAGTCCCAAACCGTTGGCCAGAACCCTTTTTTCCGAGCTAACGTACTCACGATGTAACCTCCCTTTTATAATTAGTGAGCATTACTTTTCAACTGATAGGCTTTGTAAATAATCTGTTAATGCTTGAAGTTCTTCTTCAGTCAACTTACCGTATGTGCCTGTCATTGTGTTGCCAGGTTTATATTTTTCAGGATCTTTCAACCAGTTTTTAATATTTTCTTCATTGTGCTCCAAGATGCCGGCTACTCGTTCACGATCAGCAAAGTTCGCTAAGTTAGGTGCCGTGCGTGCTTGTTCAGGTCGGTTATCAGCTGGTGATACTGCATGGCAGCCGATACAGCCTTTATCTTTGAACACTTGTTCTCCCTGTTTTGCAGACGCTGTTTGAGCAACAGTTTCAGCTTTGAAATTTTTCATTTTATTAATCCAAGAATTAAATTCATCTCGGGAAACCGCCTTCACTTTAAAGTCCATCAATGCGTGAGATGGTCCGCATAATTCAGCACATTTCCCGTAAAAAATGTTTTCAGCTTCCTTCGCACGTTTTGAATCAATTTTTAACCAGAACTGGTTCTCATTATCTGTGTTTGTATCGATTTTACCACCAACTGGAGGAATCCAGAATGAGTGCTTCACATCTGATGCTTTTAAGTTAAAATAAACTTTTTCATCTGTCGGCAAGACTAAATCTTGGCTTGTAATGACTCCATAGCCAGGATATTCAAATTCCCACCAATACAAACTTGCTCTTACATTGACAACAAGAGGATCTTTTCCTCCATTTTTATCGTCTGCCAACGCTTTTTTCATTGGGTCGGTATCCGCCAAATTAAAGGTGGAAGCAACTACCGGAACTGCCAATACAATCAGCAATAATATAGGAATAACAGTCCAAATGATTTCAAGCTTATGGCTTCCTTCCACTTGTACCGGAATTTTATCGCTTCCTTTCCGGCGGAATTTCATTAAGACATAAATAAAAATAATCGTTACGACTGCAACAACAATCACCATGATTGCCGTACTCAACATCATGAGCGAAAATTGTTCATCGGCAACTTCTCCAGCTGGAATCAGCGTGGAAATAAACGGTTCGCCGCAGCCTGACAATACGAGCGTCATGACTGAAAGTAGTAACAAAAGACGCCATTTCAGCTTTTTCATCGCTAAATCAAACCCCTCTTTCTTTGTTAAATCCTGTTCATAAAGAAAAAATGAAGAATTCCTTCTATGAATAAATTCTTATCTAGAAAGAATTACTACCGAACGTTAAATTATTGAAAAGGCAACCATAGCCACAAACAAAATGGTTAAATAGTTAATTGAATAGATAAACATCCACTTAGACCATTTTAAATCATTTTTCATTTTCAGTCCAATTAATGACAAAATCAACCAAATAATGTTCAATACAGTAGCCAAAACGATGAAGCCAATGCCTAGGCTAAACAAATAAAAAGGAAGGGGCAGCAAGCAGGCAACCCAAACAATGATTTGTCTTTTCGTCACCTCAAAGCCATGAACAACTGGAAGCATCGGAATTCCAGCTTTACGGTATTCTTCCGAACGCTTCATCGCAAGTGCCAAGAAATGAGGCGGCTGCCAAATAAACATGATTAGAAATAAAATCCATGCAATGATATTTAAATCATCAACTGCAGCCCATCCAATCAGCGGCGGAACAGCTCCAGCGATGCTGCCGACTACCGTATTGATCGTATATTGGCGTTTTGTCCACATCGTGTATAGCACTATGTAGGAAAACACGCCTAACAAACCAATGACGGCTGCGGAAACAGAAACCATTAGAAGCAAAATCGTTCCAATGGAAATGAAGCCGGTCCCCAGCAGCAATACTTGAAACGAGCTTATACGGCCCGTTACGGTTGGGCGTAATCTTGTTCTTTCCATTACATGGTCAATATCTCTGTCATAAAAATTGTTGATTGCGCAAGATCCAGCAATAATAGCTGCTGTTCCAAGCAATGTAAACACAACAATATCTATATTTTCAAGAAAACTTTTACCGCTGAAATATAATGCCAACCATATTCCGGTAAAAGTGGTGATTAAATTGGAGTTGACGATTCCGATTTTAATTAATGATAAAAAATCTTTCCAAGCGGAAGTTGCCACTTCTATTTCTTGCCGATCGTTTAAAACAACTTCGCCCCTTGTATTACCCAATTGAATGACCTCCTCTGGGACGGCCTCCTATCTGAGACCATTTAGCGTTTGCCTCTATCATATAAAAAAAACACGAGACAAAAAAGCATTCATATAGTATTAAACCATAATTCGTCAATTTTTTGTGTACATTTCGCGAATAAAGTTTGTCGAAATTGTGAAGCGGTTAAAAATAAAATATTTTCCGATTATAATAATAGTTGGTCGAACGTTTCGGCAAAATGCCTTCCCCATAATATTTCTAGCAAACTCCTTTTGAATATTCAAGCTTTTTCTGATTCTACAAGAAACTATTTGTTTCGAAGTTTGATGTTTCTATACCCATTATGGAGTTTCTTTCGGCTTTTTAAACTTATTAAAGATGTTAGAAGGTGAATGAGACATGCACTATTTATTAAAATGGCTTGGCGTCGTGACAACAATCGTCATGCTATTCGTTTTAATTGGCGGAGCACTCGTAACAAAAACAGGATCATCTCAAGGATGCGGCCGGTCTTGGCCGCTTTGCCACGGAAAAGTTCTTCCAGACCCTTTGACATTAGAAACAATCATTGAACTTTCACACCGACTTGTGAGCGGAATTGCAGGAATCCTTGTTTTATGTCTTGTTATTTGGGCTTGGAAAGCGATCGGGCATAAAAAAGAAACAAAGCTGCTTTGTTTTCTGGCCATCTTTTTTATTGTTTTGCAGGCGCTAATCGGTGCTGCAGCTGTCGTATGGGGGCAATCCGATGCCGTTCTTGCACTTCATTTTGGAATTTCCCTCATTTCATTTGCAGCTGTTTTGCTGCTTACTCTGCTGATTTTTGAAGTTGATAAAAAATTTGACGCAGATAATGCTGTCATTGGGAAAAAAATGCGATTTCATATTTATGGCATTATTACTTACAGTTATATTGTCATTTACACAGGTGCATATGTTCGGCATAAAGGCGCAAGTCTAGCTTGTCCAAGCATTCCTTTTTGCAGCGAAAATCGCTTGTTCCCGCAAACCGTCCATGAATGGGTGCAAATGGGCCACCGCTTTGCAGCAGGCTTGCTGTTTATTTGGATTGCGGTTGCCACTATTCATGCGATAAAACATTATAAAGATCAAAAAGTGATGTATTGGGGTTGGATTATAGCTTTCATTCTCATTCTTCTCCAAGCGTTATCCGGCATATCCGTGATCTTGTCTGATTTAAATCTTTATCTTGCCTTGGCACATGCTTTATTTATTTCCTGCTTGTTCGGGCTGTTGTGCTATTTTGTTCTTCTTGCAGGCCGGGCAAAAGCTTCGAATGATTAAAAGGCTCTGTCTAAAGCCTTTAGAATTGATGATGGCGGAAATCGGCGAAAGAGCTGATATCCGCCATCTTTTATTTTTTTAAGAATGTGGGATGTCATTTTAAAAATCGAAACAATTTTTCCCTGATTGCTGATGGAAAGTTTTCCAAACGAATCTTTTAATCAAGACTGTAAATGTCTTTATATTTCTTTTCTAAATACTGAATAAAATATGCCGGATTCAACGATTCGCCAGTCGCATCCTTTAATATTTCCAGCGGTTTTTTCATTTTGCCATATAGATGAACATGTTTTGTCAGCCAGCTTTGAATTTGCTGAAATTCTCCGTTTTCAATAAGTTCTTCAACATTCGAAAGATCCTGCTCCATTTTTTGCATCAATTGCGTTGCATACATATATCCTAAAGCATATGAAGGGAAATAGCCAAAGCTTCCTCCCGCCCAATGAACATCTTGAAGCACCCCGTTTCCATCATGATCTGGAGCAATACCTAAATATTCGCTATATTTATCATTCCAAACTTTTGGAAGATCAGACACGTCCAACTTTCCTTCAAACAGCAATTTTTCTATTTCATAGCGTACAATGATATGAAGACAATATGTCAATTCATCTGCTTCAATACGGATCAGCGATGGTTTAACTTCATTGATCGCTCTGTAAAAATCATTTAAAGAAACCCCAGTAAATTGGTTTGGAGCATACGTTTTAAGTTGGTTGTAATATCGCTTCCAGAAATGATAGTTTCGCCCAATTAAATTTTCATAAAATAATGATTGAGATTCATGAATCCCCATTGAAGCGCCGTCAGCAAGAGGAGTTCCTTCCAGTTCTTCATTTATGTTTTGCTCATAAATCGCATGTCCGGCTTCATGAATGGTTCCGAAAACGGCCGTTCGAAAATCTGTTTCATCATACTTTGTTGTAATTCGAACATCGCCCCGGTTCATTCGAATTTCAAAAGGATGGACGGTTTCATCAAGGCGGCCGGCATCAAAATTGTAGCCTATTTCCTTTAAAATATATTCGGAAAACTTTCGCTGTTTTTCTTTCGGAAACGGTTTGTGCAAAAACGAAACGTCGATTTTTTTTGATGATTGTACAATTTGTTGTACTAATGGGACGATATGTTTTTTTAGCTCTGCAAAAACCTTGTCAAGCGTCTCCACAGTTATTCCTGGTTCATACAAATGAAGGAGCGTATTATATTTATGTCCCTTATAGCCCCAATAGGAAATAAACTTTTTATTGAATTCTATTAATTTTTCTAAATACGGAGCAAACTGATTGAAATCTGCATTTGCTTTCGCTTCTTCCCAAACTGATTCGCTTTTTGATTGGAGAATGACATATTCTTTATATTCCTCTTTCGGAATCTTAATGTTTTTTTCATACTCCTCTCTGCATTCCTGAAGAGCTTTCTTTGTCACCGAAGAGAGATTGTCATAAACATGTTTTTCTGTTAATTCATCAAGAAACTCTTTCATAGTATCTGAAACGGACATCTGGAACCACTCTTCAGAAAGAATGCCGATTGTTTCAGCTCGCCGCTCCAATCCATTTTTCGGCGCACCCGTCCGTAAATCCCAATACATTAAATTTAATGCTTCTTCATAGCTTTCCATTTTCTTTAAGTAATCGAAAAATTTTTGTTCTTTTTCTTTTAAGCCCATTTTGATCATCCCCTTCTTCCAATTGAAAATATATTTCAGCTCGGTTTGACAGGCAACGCTTTTACGACCTCCGAAACAATATTTTCTCCCTCATCTTTGCTGATAAAAATCGTTACAGTACCATGGTCATCTTTCGTGCGAAGGAGGCGTCCAATTCCTTGCTTCAGCCGCAGTATCATATACGGAAGATCCACTTCATAAAAAGGATCTGTTGCGGATTTTCGTTTCGCATCAAATACAGGATCATCCGGCGGGAATGGAAGCGACCAAATGATCACATGTTCAAGCGACGGTCCTGGAACGTCAAGCCCCTCCCATAAATGCACAGCGCACAAAACGGTTTCCGGATCTCTTTCAAAAGATGCCACTAATTCGCTGATTTCATAATCTCCTTCAAATAAACATGAATGCCAAAAGCTTGGTAAATGTTTTTTTAAGAAAAGCAGCTCCTCTTTCGTTCTGCATAAAATTAACGTGCGCCCTTTGTTTGATTTTATGACAGATTCCGTCCAGTTCAATTTTTCCTCGCTCGTACCTTTTTTTACAAACACTTTCATATTTTTTTCATAGTCAAAAGGAGAGGAAACGGAGAATGATAGATAATCTTTTATACCAAGGCTATTCGCTAAATAAGCAAACGATCCGTTTTGATCCGATAAAGTGGCTGATGAAAAGATATAAGGTATTTTATGAGAAAACACTTTTTCTTTTAAAATATCTTCTATCCTTTGCGGCATGATCACAAAAGAAGATGACGCGCCGTTTTGTTCAAGCCAGGTAATTGTGTTGTCAAATTGTAAAAACAAGCGAAAAGAAAATTCCATTTGATCAAGGTATTCTTCCACAATCTTTAAGCTATATTCATCAATGGTATATAGTTCACTTTCAAAAACTAAAGCTTCAGACAGCTGATTCAATCGTTCATACAAATTTCCGGCCGCTTCTAACAAATCGTCTGTTCTCGTGATTGTCAACCGATTGGAGCCTTCCTTTTGATGTGCACTTTTAAACAGCATATGAAAAAAATGATCGTTCGCTAAAAGCGCTTCTTCGACCATTTCTGCAAGTTGTTCACGAATGTTGTTCTTTAAAATTTTTTCTAAATATGCTGCTAGCGTTTCTTTTTTCACTTGATACGTAAGTGCCTTTTGAGCCGCAAATTCTAATAAATGGCCTTCATCAAACACGACGCAGCTGTGCTCTGGGAGAAGCGGGAGCTGTCCTTCACGTTTCCGGGATTCTTTCGTCCAAATATGCTCCATATAAAAATCATGGGAGCAAACGATTAAATCCTTCGCCTTCCGATAATAATCGCGGGAAAGAATTAAGCCGCACCGATGTCTTTTGCTGCATGACAAACAGTTTTTAAAAGGATCCCAGCTGATTTTTTCCCATTTTTCATCGGAAAAAAACGGGTATTGCTTCCGGTCTCCATAATGATAGTAAGATTGCAATCCGCTCTGATCATGCACGAATTCAGGGAGAGATTCATAAAGATCAAAAAAGTCCTCATCATCGTCCATTCCAAGCAAATCCTCAAGCTTGTCCAAACATAAATATTGGTTCATCGATTTTGCCAATCGCACATCCACTTTTAGACCTAGAGCTTCTTCAAGCTTTTTTATATCCCCTTGTTTTTTGACAAGCTGTTCAATTAGAGCTTCGTCCGCACAGGCAATGACGGCAGGTCTTCCGGTATATCGCGCATATGCAATCGCATAAAGCAAATAAACAATCGTTTTTCCTGTCCCTACTCCCGCTTCCGCAAACATAACTTTCTTTTCTTTAAAAGCTCTGTCAAGCTGGAAAGCCATAAAAATTTGTTCGTCGCGCAATTCAAAGCCTTTTTCAGGCAAAATATCATACAGAACATCACCGATCCATTTGTTTAACGCTTCATAAAAACTTTCATTTTTTGTCAGCGGGAAAGGTAAACCTTGAAACATCATGACTCCAACCTCCGTGATTATTCATAGAGTAAAATTATTTCACTTATTACGCTTAACGTCAATATCTTTTCTGGCAGCGCGCGATTCAATTAGAATCATGTCAACCTCGCTTATGCAGGAAGCGAGCGGTAAGGTTTGAAGCATAAGCGATTGACTCGGTTGAAACGAAATCATTTAAAAACAGAAAAAACTTCCCATTTTCAGGGAAGCCGTTTCTCTCGAACGGAAAGAGATCCGTGAAAAATAGCCTTTTTCAATTGCCCTTCCGCTTCAAAGATTTGACTGAGCGCTTTTTCTGTTGAACCTCTTTCTACCAACGCAGTATACGTATTCTTTAATGCGCGAGAAATAATCGCATATTCTTCCTTTGTCATAAATCAACCAACCCCGTATAAATTTTATCCATTTTAATTTATGCAGGGCTGGTATTATTTATGCTCTTTTGGGCGGTTTAGGTCCCCAATACTGATAATAGTGCGTTTCGATAAACCCGTTAAAAAGTTTCCGTTTTTTTGTCGCCTTTTTTCCGTAAAACTGTTCAAAGTTTTTATTGCTAGTCAAAATGTAAATCGACCAAGTATCTAACAGCGAGAATGTTTTCCCCATTTCCTGATATAATTGCTCCACTTCTTCTCGTTCTCCGAGTCGCTCACCATACGGTGGATTCCCGACTATTACCCCAAATTCCTTCACTGTACGTAAATCTTTAACTTGCATTTGTTTAAAAGTAATGACATCCGAAAGCCCGGCCTCCATGGCATTTTCTTTTGAAATCTCAATCATTCTATGATCAATGTCCGTCCCGATGCAGTCGAGGCGAACATCATATTTAGCTAAATCCTCTGCTTCTTCTCTTGCCCTTCTCCATACATCCTTGCCGATCCAGTCCCATTGCTCTGAAATAAAATCTCTATTGAAGCCGGGCGCGATATTTTGCCCAATTAACGCCGCTTCAATCGGAATCGTACCTGAACCACAAAATGGATCAAAGAAAGATCTGTCAGGAGTCCAATTCGTTAGCAAAATAAGTGCAGCGGCGAGCGTTTCTTTTAAAGGGGCATTTCCTTTTCGAGCGCGGTATCCTCGTTTATGGAGGCCGTCTCCGCTCGTATCAATGGTCAGTGTAGCAATGTCTTTATGTAAAGAGATCTCAATCTTGTAAACCGCCCCTGTCTCTTCTAACCAATCGCTCGTTTTTCGGTACTGCTGCTTCAATTTTTCAACTATTGCTTTTTTCACAATTTTCTGGCAGTCAGAAACACTTGCCAGTTTTGATTTCACCGATTTTCCGATGACAGGAAATTGAGCGTTTTCAGGCAAAAATTCCGCCCAATCAATGGCTTTCGTTTTTTCAAACAGTTCTTCAAATGTCGTCGCCGGAAATTCAGCCACTTTTAATTTCACTCGATCAGCCGTTCTAAGCCATAAATTCGCTCGGCAAATCGCCAGTTCATCGCCTTCAAACGTTACTTTTCCGTTTTCCACTTTGCATGTATATCCTAGATTGCGCACTTCTGATGCAACAATCGCTTCAATTCCCATTGCAGCTGTTGCAATCAATGTAAACCGTTTGCTCATTTTTTCACCTGTCTTTTTAAGAAAATAAAAGCTCTCCAAATGGAGAGCACGAAAAATTGCGGTTTATTCCATAACGTTCTGTAAGCCATGTTTTGTCCCCATGCAGCTTGTACATGGGTGGTAATCATCTATCTACAGAAGGGTTTTAGCCCTTCTGTCCTTCTCCTCGTTCATTTCCTCAGAGAAGGTGCCCCTACCATCATTTGGGTTTCTCGCTCGTGGGGTTTACCGCGTTCCACTCTTGCGATTTCTCGCAAGACTACGTCACTGTGGCACTTTCAGGGTAATAGTGCCATACTAATCAATAGCTTAGGCACGTTCCCCGCCGTCAGCCGAAAAGGCTGCCCTAGCTTATGGTTTCGCTAGGCACGAACACTACGGGCATCTCAGCACCGTGCGAGCATGGACTTTCCTCTACAACGGATGATCCGTTGCAGCGATTACCCGAACGTTATGCTAAACCGCATTATGTAGTATAGTGAAAATGAATAAAAAATTCAAGTGGCATCCATGAACATTACTCATATAATTTGCTTCCAAATACATGTTTTTCTAAATTCGATAAACGCTTCAAAATGTCAAAGTTCGTTGTATTCGCCTGCATCGTCGGTTGTTTTTTCGATGCTTCTTCGAGCTGCTTTTTCAGCCGCATATTTTCCTGCCGCAACTGTTCAATCTCCTGGTAAAACGTTTCGTAATCTTTAATGATAATATCTAAAAATTTATCAACTTCTTCTTGTTTATAACCGCGCATCGAAGTTTTAAACTCTTTTTCCAAAATTTCTTTCGCCGTTAATCTAATTTTATCTGAAATCAACTCGGTTCACCTCAATCGTCAGAAGTCCTCCTAGGCTATATTTTTTCAAACTTCCTGATTAATGTCAATTTATTCTTTATGGTAATAACATGTCTCCATCCTATTATAGGAAAAAATGAAGCCTTCAGAGGTTTAAAAATAATGATTATAAACGGAAGGAGCTGGTTACTCAGCCCCTTCTCAAAGATTATCTCGGAAACGGACCAGGTCCCATGCACTGAAAATGTTGATGTGACACGTTATTTACCGCAGATTGAGTATGCGGGAAATAATGCAAATGTTGATACATTTGATGATTAACATTTGTTGTATGAATTGGATGGATATGAGGAACGATTGTTGTTGAATGTGTATGATTGACGCAGCATTTCGTCGGATGAACAATCGGCTGAAGAACGTTCGGTCTGCATTTCATATTATATAACTCCTTCCTATTTATTATTTTTACAATACTAGCCTATGAATATAAAAGTGTACATGTACTAATTCAAATACCTATTTTCAAAAAAAAAAGCAGGCGCGATATTTATCATGTATAGGCATTTCCTTCATAACCGATTGATTAAGGCACTATAATAAAATTTTGAAAGAGAAAGACCTTCTTGTTCGATGGAAGGTCTTGCTAATCAATCTTTCTCTTTTTTTATATTTGACAGAAAAAGCATCTAATAGGCGATGCCGTTTTTACTCGTATATAATACCAAAATATGTTGCTGCCGGCATCTATTCCTTTTAACAAATCCTTATATTAGACGGTTGTGATCGAGTAATTGTTTCATCTTTCTTCCAAATCTTCCAACTTATTTTTTTTCGTTTCCAGCCTCCATTTTCTTTTCAGCAGCTCTTCTTTTTGTGTTGAATGTTTGGATACTCCCATTCTTTCCAGCTGTTTCAAAATTTGAATCGCTTCGTTTGTGTCTATATATGCAGCATCAATATTTTTTTCATAATGTTCATAAAATTTGGCCAGTTCGACTAAAGCTTTTATTTTCAAAAAGCCTTGTCCATGTTTTTTAATTTCGCTCCATAGTTTCACTGCCTCATCCAAACGTCCGTTTCGTTTTGCCAGCATTGCCATTTCAAATTTTGCCTTGAGGTGAAGGCTGCTTGACTGCTCGTTTATTTTCGCATATGAAAAATAAGCAAGCTTTTCATTTCCTTGAGCTTGAAACCATCTTGCCATTTCAAACAGTTCTTTATCATCATGGTTGTCATCGGGAAATAAAAGCTTTTTTGACAAATGAATATAAAGTGAAATTAAGGAGAGAATATCCATCTCATTATGCTGAAAAATTCCGATCACACTATCAGGATTTGGATCTTTCAAAAAATGATGGTAAAGGATCGGCGCTAAATAGCCGGGAGTATCTTCCTTTCGGTTCACTTGCAAAATATCTTTTTCAACATTTGATAATTTTACCGACTCCAATCTATTTTTCCAGAGACGTCTAGCTGCATGATATAAATCAAAATGGCCGTACTCAGGCAATTGCGGCACCATATTGCGAATGAGAGTATGCCTCGTTTTCACTTGAGGCCAATCAAATGCTTTTCCATTGTATGTGACTAATGTTTTTATATTTACTTCACTTAAAAACCGTTGATATAAAGCAACCTCATGGCCAGGAGCAGGCAAAAAAAGCTGTTTGATCACCACTTTATCGAATAATATCCGCGCAAATCCAAGTAAAAAGATCATATTGCCTGCTCCGCCCTTTAAACCAGTCGTTTCCGTATCGAAAAAGAAAAGTTCATAAGGTTTATGCCCTTTTGCTGACAGCGGATGCTCCATTTCATAGTCATTCCAGTAATCTACAACATCAATTACTTCGCTCAATTCATACAATCCATGGCGATAATTGAGCGGATATTCTACTTCACGGATGAGAATATATTGGCCATCAAAGAAAAACGGCTTGACTCCAACGCTTTCCCAGCGTTTTAAATATGGAATCTCTATATCCTGTTCCTTTTTCAATACATCTTCATGAACGATATGATTTTTTAATCTGTTTAATTTTTGTTTTATGGACATAGAATCTGTCCTTTCTTTATATATTGAAGCAGCCGAAGCACCGCTTCCTTTCTTCCGCTCGATTCTCCATCAAGACCGATGCAGGAAGGGCAGCCATCATCGCATTTGCAGTTTGTTACCATTTCTTCCGTTCTTTCAAGCAAGCATTCAAACTCATCAAATACTTTCTTCGCCAGCCCGACTCCACCTGGATATCGGTCATACAAATAGATGGTCGGTTTTCCGTTGTGAATGGATTTCACTTGAAATACAACGTCAAGATCGTTTGGATCGCACATTGCTGCAAGAGCACTCACATATTTTAAAGCATGGCTGATGCCGACTAAAGCTTTTTCCATTTGTTGTTCCGATAAAACAGAAAAAACGTCATTTTGAAAGCTAATCCAAGCACCTGTTGTATGAAGCTCTTCCTCCGGCAGATGAATAGGACCAGAACCAATGTTCTCATGTGTGCCAAATTTGATTTTTTTAAATATCGTCGGTTGGGCAAGCACCATGACATCTCCAAATCCAATCTCCATGCTTTTGCTTTCCTTTTCCTGATCCACCTCAAGCACCTTCAACTGAACAGCTAGGTTCGCATCCGTAAAATAGTCAACATTGACTTCAGAAACATATGCTTTTTTTTCTTCCCAATCGAGCTTTTCAACCTGAAATTGCCTTCCTTCATGCAAATAGATCGCTTCTTCATGAAGCATCGTCATGGCGCTGAATCGGTCCATTTCCCCGATGACATTTGCGCCATTTGTAGTGTCAATAATTACGACATTTTCTTGAGAAGCAGAACGCAAGCTGATCCCATGTGCAGGAAACGAATCGCTCATCCAATACCATCTGCCTCCGTTTTCGTAAAGAACGCCTTCCTCTTTCAAAAAATCAAGTATATCGTCAACCTCCACCCCGTCTAACGTTTCACCTGACTGAAATGGAAGCTCAAACGCCGCACATTTTATATGATCTACGAGAATAATTAAGTTATCTGGATGAATGATCGCACTTTCCGGATTTTTTTCAAACAAATATTCTGGATGCTTTAAAATATATTGATCTAATGGACTCGATCCTCCGACGAGAATAATTGCTGCCTCCTCTTCCCTTCTGCCCGCCCGGCCTGATTGCTGCCACGCGCTGGCAATCGATCCGGGGTATCCTGTCATAATGCAAACCTGCAGCTGACCGATATCAACCCCTAGCTCCAAAGCATTGGTGCTGACGACACCTTTAATTTTTCCCTCTCTAAGGCCTTTTTCAATTTCCCTTCGCTGCTTCGGCAAATAACCTCCGCGATATCCGCGTATCGTTTTCGATCCCAATTCCTTTTTCGTCATCTCTTGAAGATACGTTAAAATAATTTCAACCCTTGTCCGGCTTCTAGCAAACACAATCGTTTGAATGTCGTTTTTTAAAAATTCTTCCGCAATCTCTTTTACATCAATCATGGCGCTTCTGCGGATATTGAGAGGCTTGTTAACAACAGGCGGATTGTAAAAGATGAAATGTTTTTTGCTTCTTGGGGCTCCGTTTCGATCAATAAGAACCGCTTTCTCTCCAATCAATGTTTCAGCAAATTCCAACGGATTTGCAATCGTTGCCGACGTACATATAAATTGAACGTCGCTTCCGTAAAATCGGCAAATTCTCTTCAGCCTTCTGATTACATTCGCAACATGGCTTCCAAATACTCCGCGATATGTATGCAATTCATCGATGACGACATATTTTAAGTTTTCAAAAAGCGACACCCATTTCGTATGATGCGGTAAAATGCCTGAATGCAGCATATCAGGATTTGTCATAACAATATGACCAGCTTTTCGAATCTTTTGACGGATCGTTGGAGAAGTATCTCCATCGTATGTATAGCAATTTATCTCCGTTTTTATTCCTTCAATCCATTCATTCAGTTCGCTTTTTTGATCCTGAGCTAGCGCCTTTGTCGGAAAAAGATATAATGCTCTCGTGTTATTGTTTTTTAATATTGCGTTTAAAACAGGCAAATTGTAGCACAACGTTTTTCCCGACGCTGTCGGGGTTACAGCGACAATGTTGTGATGATTTAACGCTAATTCAAACGCTTCTTTTTGATGACTGTATAATTGTTCAATTCCTTTTTTCTTCAACATTTCCTTCAATCGGTTATCCATATCTTCTGGAAAAGGAACTGTGATTGCTTCTTTTTCAGGTATTGTGTGCCAATATACAATCTGATCCCGAAAACGCTCGTCATGTCTAAAATCATGGATGACTTTTTCAAAAGGTTTCCGCCCAAGCATAACCCATTCCTCCTCAAATTCACTACATCTATTCTAACGAATAAACGTTCGTAAATAAAGCATGTTTTCATTGGAAGCTTTCGTATAAACTTTTCGAAACTCTTTTGCATATAAATGTGAAAAAAAGAAAGGGAGTGAGAGAGCAAGATGAAAAAAGACAAAAAGGAACATGATGAATTTTTGCCCGTGTTTTCCCAACTAGATCCGCTTCCAGGCAGGTTTTCACAATTTTTCGATCCTGCCTACATTCAATCGCTATTAAAACCGTTTCATGATTTGTTTGATGCCGCAATGTCCCTTCCCTTTTTTCATTTTGACACTCATGAAACCGATCAAGAATGGGTGTTAGAGGGAAAGCTTCCAGGAGTGAAAAAAGAGCAAATACGCATCGAATCGTATGATCATGTATTAACGATTTCCATTCAGCAAGATCAACATATTGAACAAACAAATGATGAAAAACAGATGACGCAAATGTTCAAGTCTCATGGCAAATTTGCGAAATCCTTTTATTTGCCAGCCTACTTAGATGTACAACGTATTAAAGCATCGTTTCAAAATGAAAAGCTGAAAATTGTGATCCCTTCCAAAAAAACAAAAATAAATATTGACTAATATGCTTCTAATCAAAGAGGTTGTCCAAAAAGTCAGGGTAACGGACTTTTGGAGTCCCTCATTTTTCCACTTTTAAAAAAGCAAAAAAAATCGTCCTTTCTAAATAAAATGTAGTTGGGACCCAACATTACAGAAAGGACGATTTTTTATGAACCAATCAAATGATTACTACGGAAACAGCACTTTCACTAGATGTAAAAGAAGAAAATACTCCTGACAAAAGAAATTAACATTCCCTCCTACTTTCAAACTATATGACAACCGTCAAGTTCAAGTAATTTTCGATATTGAATTGCTCATACCAGAACATCACGTGGCACGTGTCATAGACAAAATGGTGGAGACGATGCAAGATGAGGTATTGTTTTCTCATTAGCTCACACTTCCTGAAATAGCCGGCATCCGCCAGCTACTTTCAGATAAAAATCGAAAAATATAAAAGCAAGTGGAGAGAAACGCGTTGTTTCTCTCTGCTTGCTTCCTTTTAGGGACTTATCTTGCAGCCCCATTTTTCCTATTGCATCCTGAAATTGTCTGTTTTGTGATCGGAACTCATCATTCCCCGGGCAATCATGTCATCAGCCTGTTGTTCCCGATTGGAAATATTCTTTTTCCAAAAATAGGTTTTTGGTATAAAAAGGATTTTTTCGTATATCCAACAAAGCATAAACAGCCTTGACTTGCGGCGAACGGCATCCCTAGCGCCTTACATCGTTTCAAAGCTCATTATTCAGCATCAAGCTTTAAAAATTTGCGTGACTCCTTTTAAAAGGGAGCTCATTTGATTCATCGTTTGAACAACTTGTCCTGCTGTATCGATCATTTTGTTAAAATCCATCTGTCCGTCCGCTTTTTTAAATGAAGAAAGCAATGAAGGATTTGACCCTTTTGGCATCATCATAGGCAGCGTGCTTGGATAAGGCTGAGGATACGGATTCATAAAAGGCTGATAATATGGAGATTGGAAATAAGGAACAACATGTTGATTCATCATGAAATATTGATCGTAAGAAACAGGTCTTAACCAATCATAAACATGATCATGATACATTTTGATCCCTCCAATAAAAACTTAACTAATCATAAAATATGTTTTTGCCTTTTAAAGGGTGAGATGTCAAATAGTGTCGGAAGTTTTTATTTTTTTTAAAATTGATAATTACAAAAGAGATGGTAACATATTAATATAAGTGTTAGGGGGGGATGTTTTATGACGGTTCAAACATTGAGGGAAAGATTTAAAATGGAGAAGCAATACGAAGCAGAATGTGCAAATGAATTGCTGGACTTTGCTCGCAGATTGTATCTTTATGAAAACATCAGCATCAAAGACTTTCGAAATATTGTCAAAACGCTAGAACAGCAAGGAGCCGTTACACCTGAATACATCCTTTAAATCAAGCAGAGGCGGGAGAATTTTCTCCGGCCTCTTTTTGCCGCTTACGAATAGTCCCGTTTACGGCAGTTCAATAGCATAGATTGACAAAAAAGAACGGATATTTTTTAGATAGAATCTTTTAACCCCAAGATTTCTTCAAACGAAGTAAGGTTTTGCGTAAATCGAAAGCCCAATAGATTGTGTCTATATATTTCACACATAATAAAGCGGAGAAACTGCTCGCTTCTCCGCTTCCCCTTTTTCATTCATTTTTTTCCATTTCACGGATCATGCTTCTTAATGTGTATTCAGCAGATTCTTTTATATTTTTAAATCTCACCTTGCTTGTATCTTGAAAAAAAGATTGGATCACAATGTTTTCAATATGCTCTTTTGCCGTATCAATTTGTTGCGAATGCAGGTATCTAGGATGGTACTTATTGATCCATTTTTTCGCAACAATTTCCCATTCATCCAATATTGGCAAAATCTTGTCAACACTCGGTTTAATTTCGGCAAAAAAATCGTATTCCAGTCCTTCCTTCTTGGTTCTCTCGAAGCGTTGAGCACTTTTTTGGATCACTTGAAGCAATTGCTCCGTGATTTTCCGGACTTGTTCTTCATCCAAGGTTCTCACCTCAGATTCATCATAGCAAATTTTTTTTGTTTTACCAAATTTTATACTACCTTTTTTCTCAAGCTCCGCACGAATTTCCTTTCTGCACACATTTTCTCAAATTTATTCATCTTTTCTTCTCCATTTTCTATAAAGTTTGAAACGGCTTGTTTTGTCCGATGAATTTCTTTATCTATATTTTGCGTCAATTGCTGCTCTAAAAGATCAATTTGTTTTTCAATTTCCTGCAATTTTTTTAATGCCTCTTGCTTTTCTATAAACGAACTCATCAGCATCCCTCTTTTCTTATTTTTGCTAAAAAATTCTTCTTCCTAAATATGAGTCCTGCCTGTTTGACAAAACTAGTTGTGATTCGGCAAAAAAAGTGTAAATTCCCTGCAGCATTCAAAAATCCGCTTCATTGTGCGCATGTATTTTTTCAGGTTAGAAAAAATAAACATGGGAGGTGTTATGATGAAAAACGATAAAAAAACCATTCAAAATGATAGTCAAAAAGAAAAAAAGCGAGGAGTTGGAGACAAAAAGCTTGAAGGTCCAAACAGACCCTCTACTTAAAAATGGTCAGGCTCATTGCCTGACCATTATTGTAAGTATTGCTTCATCATGCATAATAAATGTAGCTGGGACTGTTTTTTCTCATACCAGTTAGTTAATTCAATTCGTTTCGGAATCTCTGGATCTTTATAATACTTTCCGAGCCGCTGTCCATGAAACCATTCTCTTTCTTTTTCGTCTATTTCGTGTGAGATTATCGGAAAAGCCGTCCTTAAATATGGGGATTTTCTTTTTGTTGTTTTTTTCATATATTTTTCATAATCATACCGTGATCCTGTATGTATTACACGATTTGAAAATTTTAGAAACTGTCCATGGTAAAGAGGATGAAATAAAAGCCATGCCAGCCTTTTTCCCAATTCAATCCGTTTTTTGACATGGCTGAATTGATGGGTGGAAAATCCGTACAATTTTCCTGTTAACGTCGGAAACAGTATAACGCGAAAATGAAATAGATCTTGAAAAATAAACGGCAAGCTGTGAAAGACAAATTTTTTAAATAATGGATGATCAATAACCGGTTTTTGAATAACATGCTGCTCATTAATAATAAGGGAGGTTAAAAGCCTTTTCTCATCTTTTGTGCGGAAAAAGCGTTCCCACTCCTCCATCATAAAGGCGGATACATGAAAAGCTTCGAGCAAATAAAACATCGGTTTGTTGTAACGCTTGGAATATTCATATAGTAAAAGCTGTGGATAAGCATCAGCAAAAATGAGCCAGTTTGCGGTTTCAACTGATAAAAAGAGCCATTGCCGTTTTTCATAAGGCAAAGCCTGTTTGAGGGGAATACCTTCTAAATCTGTCATAAACCAGCCGGCGTTTCTGGAGACCATGCTTGCCAGCAACGCCCATTTTACTTCCGGATGTTTTTTATAAAACTTTGCATATCGTTCCGTCCGTGAAATATTATCAACATTTCCGTCATCTGTTTTTAATTTTGTTTGTAATATTATATCATGTAGTGACATAGTATTCCCTCTTTCAACTTAAATCATGTATAATGAAGTCATTTCATCGAAAAAAGGTTAACATTTTTTGTTAAGATATAAATAGCCGGAAAAAGGAGGAGATCGCTTGGCTATTCGTTATCCTAACGGAAAGTTGTGGAAAGCTAAACAAAATGTAGCGAATCCAGTCCCAGTTGAAATACAATATTCAAATAGAGGGATGACCCTCGAGGACGACTTAAATGAGACAAATCTTTATTACAGGGAAAATGGAATAGCTGTCATCCATAAAAAACCGACTCCGATCCAAATCGTTTCGGTTGATTATCCGAAACGGAGCGCAGCAGTCATTAAAGAAGCTTATTTTAAACAGGCTTCAACAACCGACTACAACGGAGTTTATAAAGGCAAATATATTGACTTTGAAGCAAAAGAGACAAAAAACAGCTCTTTTCCACTAAAAAATATTCATGATCATCAATTCGAGCATATGAAAGCTGTGCTCGAACAAAACGGAATATGTTTTCTAATTATACGATTCACTAAACTAAATCAAATATACTTCTTAGAGGCTGAAAAATTGATGCATTTTTGGAAAAGACAGAAAAACGGGGGAAGAAAATCGATTTCGCATCAAGAAATTGTAGAATGCGGTCACCATATCCCCCTTGGCTATTGCCCAAGAGTTGATTATATTAGTATAATAGACAAGTTATATTTTTAGCTACTGCCCTTTTCATTCTAAATGAAAGGTTGGATTTATAATGAGTCAACAATATAAATCGAGGGAAGAAAGACGAAAAGCTTTAGCAAGTAAGAAAAAAAAGCCGAAGAAAAAAGGAATCGCAAGAAAAATTGTGTTTTTCATTCTTTTGTTAGGGCTTGTAGGCATCATTGGAGGAACATCGACATTTGCTTATTTTGCAGCAACGGCACCTCCTCTAAATGATGATCTTTTAAAAGGAAATATGTCATCAAAAGTATATGACAAGGACGGAAATGAAATAGGTGAGGTCGGTTCGGAAAAACGGACATATGTGAAGATCGATGAAATTCCGCAAGTTGTAAAAGATGCGTTTATTGCTACGGAAGATGTTCGATTTTATAAACATAACGGAATCGATCCAATTCGTATTGGAGGCGCTGCAATTGCCAACTTTAAAGAAGGATTCGGTTCTGAAGGTGCAAGTACAATTACGCAGCAGCTTGTCAAGCTTTCCTTTTTATCTCTTGACAAAACATTAAAAAGAAAAGCTCAAGAAGCATGGCTTGCCTTGCAAGTGGAGCAAAAATATTCAAAAGATGAAATACTTGAAATGTATTTAAACAGAATTTATTATCCCGGCAACTATTACGGCGTCGCAAGAGCTACGGAAGCTTTCTTCGGGAAGGATCTTAAAGACATCACGCTGTCTGAAGCGGCAATGCTGGCTGGGATGATTAAAAATCCTGATCTATACAACCCTAGAAAAAATCCCGATCTGGCGGAAAAGCGCCGCAATGTTGTCTTAAATTTAATGGTTAAAAACGGATTTATCAGTGAAGAGGAAGCGGCAAAAGCTAAACAAACATCCATCACAGAATCATTAGTTGAACCAAAAAAGCAGCAAAACAAATATCATGCCTTTATTGAACATGCGATTGAAGAAGTAAGAAAAAAGCTTGGCGTTGATCCAAGCTCAGCAGGATTAAAAATCTATACAACAATCGATACAGATGCTCAAGAATATGTTGAACAATTATTGAACGGCGATGAAATCAGTTATCCGAGCAAATATTTTCAGGCTGGAATTGCTCTAATCGACACGACAACAGGTGAAATACGCGCTATCGGCGGCGGGAGAAACCAACCGATTGGCGGATTTAACTATGCTGTTGATTTAAAACGGCAGCCTGGTTCAACCATTAAGCCTATTTTAGATTACGGCCCTGCCATTGAGCATTTAAAATGGTCAACGTATCACCAAATCGTTGATGAGCCGTACACGTATTCAAACGGAAAACCAATAAACAACTATGACCGCAGCTATAAAGGGCAGATGTCAATCAGAGAAGCATTGGCTGATTCAAGAAACATCCCAGCATTAAAGGCGTTTCAAGAGGTTGGTGAATCGAGGGCAAAAGCATTTGCCGAGAAATTGGGAATTAAAATCGATAAAATTACAGAAGCATATGCAATCGGCGGATTTGAACACGGCATATCCCCTCTTCAATTGGCGGGGGCTTACAGCGCCTTTGGCAACAACGGTATATACAATGAACCATATTCCGTAACAAAGGTTGTTTTTGTTGATGGAACAAAAGCTGATTTAACACCAGATCCGGTCGAAGCAATGAGCGATTACACAGCATTTATGATCACCGATATGTTAAAAACCGTTGTAGAACGAGGAACCGGTACAAGAGCTCGGGTGCCTGGCTTGAATATTGCCGGCAAAACGGGTTCAACGAACTTTACAGAGCAAGAAAAAGCAAAATATCATCCGGAGCGCGGTGCAGCAAAAGACAATTGGTTTGTCGGCTATACACCAAAATACACAGCTGCTGTTTGGACTGGATATGAGAAAAATGAAGAGAAAATGTATATAACAAAAAGGGAACAGCAAATTGCCAGAGACATCTTTAGAAAGCTAATGCGGCATGTATCTGACGGGGATTCATCCGATTTCAAACAGCCGAAAAGCGTGGTGAAAAAGGCAATCGAAAAAGGATCTAATCCGGCGAAGCTTGCAAGCAAATATACGCCAAAAAATATGATTACGTACGAATATTTTGTAAGAGGCGAAGAGCCGACAAAAGTTTCAACGAAATATGAAAAGCTGGACAAACCGTCAGGCCTATCCATCAATTATGATCAAAAAACGAATGCAGTGAAGCTTAGCTGGAATCACAGTGAATCGGACGTTTCATTTGAAGTGAGCGCCTCGATCGATAACGCTGCTTCCAAAGTATTAACGACTACAAAAGACAAATCGTATGTCTTGTCAAATGTGAAACCTGGTTCTGTATATAAATTCAGCGTTACAGCTGTAAGGGACAGCATGCGAAGCGATCCTGCAAGCGCAATGATCGAAATACCTTCTGTGGAGGAAGAGGAGCAAGAAGAATTACCAGATGAATTAACGCCGCCGCCTGAACAGGAACAAAATGAAGGACAAGATGAAGAGGATCAATTGGAGAACGAAAATGACAATGAACAAAATAACGGGCAAAATGAAGAGGAAAATCAAAACGAGAATCCTGAACAGCCGCAGACGCCAAATGACAGTACACAAAACGGCAATCAAGGCGGCGGACCTACTCCTCCTCAAGATCCAGGCAATAACTTCAATCGTTCACAAACGGGTGGAAACGGAAATTCACAAACCGAAACGCCTGCTGTTCAGCAATGAAAATAAGGGACTGTCCGATAAGTTCCTAAATGGAGCCAGTGAAGAAAAACAGCTCGTTTTTCTCCACTGGCTTTTGTTATAAAAAAAATGAGAGGGCTTCGAAAAATTCAGTTACCCTGAATTTTTCGAAGCCCCCTTTTGTTTTGCTTTTTTGATCGCCTGATGTTTATAAAACAATTTTTCCGTTTCTGTAAATAGTTCATTTAATTGAATATATGCATGATATTGAGTAGGCTTTTTTAAAATAAACGTTAGACGATCTTCAATATTGACGGGAGCTATATCCAGCTTCTTTATTTCGTCTAATTGCAGTGAATGAACCGGCTTTTCATTGAGCCAATAAAGAAGTTGGATATAGAGGCAGATCCCTGTCATCATTTTTTGTCGATCCATTTTAAACGGTTTTGTTATCGTGCGTTGAATCTCGGTTTGAATTTCCTTCCACTGCTTAAAAAGCTTGGGCAAAAATTGCTCGCTCGCCTCCCATGGTCTCGTATCATCCATTCCAGCCAAATATTGAAGATCATAATAAAAAAAATCAGTTGGATGCAAATATACAGATTCCTCGTCAAAAAATGCAGTATTTTGAAATTGCTCAGGGAGATGAAACATCTTCCTATCGTGCATTTTTTATGCCTTTCCTTTCATTCTTTTTTCCCCTTCTCTGCACAAATAAAGAAGAGGACATTCATGACACTTTGGTGATTGGGCTTTGCAATGATACCTTCCAAAAAAAATAAGCCGATGGTGGGTGATTCCCCATTCGTCCTCAGGAACTTTTTCCATCAATGTTTTTTCCACTTCCAATACAGAATCCTTCCAACGGCAAATTCCGAGCCGCTTCGACACCCGTTCAACGTGTGTATCGACGGCGATGGCAGGTTTTCCAAACGCAACAGATAAAACAACGTTTGCCGTTTTCCTTCCTACTCCAGGAAGGCTCATTAATTCCTCTCTAGTTTCCGGCACTTTTCGGTCAAATTCTTCAATTAACATTTTGCATAATTTTTGAATATTTTTCGCTTTGTTACGGTAAAGACCGATGGAGCGAATATCTTGTTCTAATTCCTCCAACGGGACAGACAAATAATCATCAGGTGTTTTATATTTTTGAAACAAATTTTTTGTTACTTTATTGACTAACGCATCCGTGCATTGAGCAGACAAAACGACAGCAATGACCAGTTCAAAAGGATTGCTGTGTACAAGCTCGCAATGAGCATCAGGAAACATTTTCCCGATAACCTCTAAGCATTCTTTTACTTTCTTTTTTGATAGCATGTACCATCACCTTTCAATCAGCTTGAACGAGGAAAAAAATTTTAGTTTTCCAGCCAGTTGTAGAAAGGCACCTTCCTTTTATATTCTTGCTCCCCTTGAGTAGACTGCTTTTGTTTTTGATTGAATTCATGAAATTTTTGTGAATGCTTTTTAGCTTGTTCAATTGTTTTGATTCCATTCTTCTTCCATTCAAATAAAATCCGATCAATATATCGAAAATTTAATTTTCCGGAGATCACCGCTTCCCTTAATGCAGAAATGATAATATCGGGATCATGATGATCTTGGTCGATCCAAAAAGCTAACGTTTCGCACTCAATCGGGGAAAGAGGTCGTCCAAATTCTTGTTCAAAGATGGTGTATAATTGATTTTCCTTTTCTACTTTTTCTTGATCTTGGTCCATGACGACTACATCATACAACTTTTCCCATAGCTGTTTTAAAGAATATTTCTCATAAATCATCCCGTTTTGCTCAAATTCCTCTATCGTTAAAAAACCTCTCTGAACTAAACTCCGAAGCAATTTGACACATTCCGCCGTTGTGATTGTCATATGGTCGGAAAGTTCTGTAGGAGTTGGAAAAGCATTTCCTTTTTGAATGTGGGAATGTACGTGCAAAAGGAGAACAAATTCTTTTTCTGACAAACCTAAATCGGCATAATTCCGCAGCAGTATATTGGGAACGGTCAGTGATCCATCTTCCACTAATTCGGTGAACTGTTTTTTCTTCATATTTCGACACCTCAAAATAAGTATACCATGATTGCGGCCATTCATGGCTTCAGAATGCATGGCTGAAAAACGAAACCTCCTGAAGATAGGAGGCTTCATGCAGTTTACGGATATAAACGATTTAATAAACGCGGAAATGGAATCGTTTCACGAACATGTTCGACACCGCATATCCAAGCAACAGTTCGTTCAAGTCCAAGGCCGAAGCCGGAATGAGGTACGGATCCGTATTGCCGCAGCTCAAGATACCATTTATAAGCTGCTTCGTCCAGATGATGCTCTTCAAGACGTTTTTTTAATAAGTGATAATCATGGATGCGTTCAGATCCGCCGATGATTTCTCCGTACCCTTCAGGAGCGATTAAATCCGCGCACAGAACAACCTCTGGTCGATTTGGATCAGGCTGCATATAAAAAGGTTTTAAGCTTGTCGGATAATGTGTAATGAAAACTGGTTTATCAAAGCTTTCCGCGATCGCTGTTTCATGCGGCGAACCAAAATCGTCCCCCCATGCGATGTCGTTGAATCCTTTCTTATGCAGCAGCGCGATAGCGTCGTCGTATGTTATTTTCGGGAACGGAGGAACAACCTGCTCCAGCTTGGAAATGTCACGTTCTAATGTTTTCAATTCAAGTGAACAATTTTTTAATACCGATTGCACAATATGGGAAACGTACTGCTCCTGCAGCTGCAAGTTGTCTTCAAATTGATAAAACGCCATTTCCGGTTCAATCATCCAAAATTCAATTAAATGACGGCGCGTTTTCGATTTTTCAGCCCGGAATGTCGGCCCGAATGAAAATACTTTGCCTAAGGCCATAGCAGCTGCTTCCATATACAGCTGACCACTCTGCGAAAGGTAAGCATCTTCATCAAAATATTTCGTATGAAACAATTCCGTCGTTCCTTCAGGCGCACTTCCGGTCAAAATAGGGGGATCCACTTTGACAAACCCTTGATCATTAAAAAATTCATAAGTGGCACGGATGAGTTCGTTGCGCACTTTCATAATGGCGTGCTGGCGCTTTGATCGAAGCCAAAGGTGGCGATTGTCCATTAAAAATTCAGTACCGTGTTCTTTCGGCGTAATCGGATAATCGCTTGCTTCATGAATAATTTCTATATTTTCAACGCCAAGCTCATATCCAAAAGGTGAACGTTCATCCACTCTCACAACTCCTGTGACATACAAAGAGCTTTCTTGTGTGAGTTGTTTTGCTTTTTTAAATATTTCTTCATCCACCTTCGATTTTTCAACAACCCCTTGAATAAAGCCTGTTCCATCCCGAAGCTGCAAAAAAGCAATTTTTCCGCTTGATCGCTTATTCGCCAACCAGCAGCCGATTGTTACTTGTTCTCCGACATGGTTTTTAACATTTGAAATTGTTGTTTTCACAGCTTTACCCTCCATATGAAACCGCCTTTTTATTCGATGCTTTCTATTATACATATGTTATTCCTTTTTTTTCAATAAAGGAAACCAGCGAAAAAGCCGGCTGAACCACCGGCTATTGACAATCTTTACTGTTTATGATTGTTGACAAAGCGATCAATACGTTCAATCGCTTTATTTAAAAGTTCTAGCGATGTCGCATACGATAATCTTACATTATCTGGAGCACCGAAGCCGCTTCCTGGTACTAGCGCTACCTTTTCCTCTTCCAAGAGCGCCTCGACAAATTCGTCAACATTACGAAAACCTGTTATCTCTGCTGCTTCTTTTGCATTTGGAAATAAATAAAATGCTCCTTGTGGTTTAATGCACGAGAAACCAGGTATTTGCACAAGTTTTTCGTAAATGATATTTAAACGGTCTTCAAAAGCTCTTCTCATTATTTCGACCGGTTCTTGAGGTCCCTCATACGCCGCGATCGCAGCATATTGAGCAATTGAAGTCGGATTTGAAGTGCTGTGGCTCGCTAGGTTCGTCATAGCTTGAATAATGCGCTCATTGCCCGCCGCATAACCAATTCTCCATCCTGTCATTGAATGGGATTTCGATACACCATTAATAATAATTGTTTTTTCTTTTACTTCAGGAGAAATTTCAGCGATGGACACATGTTCATTTTCTCCGTATACTAATTTTTCATAAATTTCATCGGAAACGATAATAAGATCATGGCTAAGGCAAACCTCCGCCAATTCTTTCAACTCATCCCGCGTATAGATCATGCCGGTCGGGTTGCTCGGAGAATTGATAATAACCGCTTTTGTTTTGTTTGTGATCGCTTGCTGCAGCTGATCAGGCGTAATTTTAAATTGATTTTCTTCCCTTCCCTCTACAAATACTGGAGCTCCGCCTGCAAGCTTCACTTGTTCCGGATAGCTTACCCAGTATGGAGAAGGAATGATCACTTCATCACCATCGTCAAGAATAGCTTGAAACAATGTATATAAAGCGTGTTTAGCGCCTGTTGAAACAATAATTTCAGACGGTTTATATTCTAAATGCTGGTCTTTTTTAAATTTTTCTATAATTGCCTCTTTCAATGATATAAGTCCTCCAGAAGGCGTATACTTCGTATGCCCTTCTTTCATCGCTTTTTCTGCAGCGTCTAAAATATGATCAGGAGTGTTAAAATCCGGCTCACCTGCCCCAAGGCCAATCACATCATGCCCGGCTGCTTTCAATTCTTTTGCTTTTGCAGTGATCGCCAGTGTAGATGAAGGTGTTAAAGTTGATACGCGTTTAGATAAATTCACTTTTACAATGCTCCCTTCTTATTGCTTAATGCTGTACATTTTATAAACTCTGTCATCCGTAAAGCTAACAATAAAATATGTATAACGGTTTTGTTGGTCAATATATTGGACCTCCCAAACCGGTATATCCCATTTTTTCGAATCTGTATCATCATACCCAAGCATGATTTTCTTTATTTTCTTCGGCTTGCTGTTGTCAATGTTTTGAATCAATTGAAGTACGTCGTCTTTGCTCAAGCCTTCCTTCGCTTTTTTAATTAAAATTTTATCCGTGTTCCCCTTTTTCATCCAGCCGATAATTTTTTCGCCTTTTTTATTTTTCCCTTGAATGATATAGTAAACATTTCGATTATAAAATGTGTTGACTTCATCGATCGATGCAAAGCCATGCTCCTTCGCAGCTTGTATAGCTGTTTCGTGTCCTTTTGTTTTATCTTCTTTTGCACTATTATAAAGAAAAGCAAACGTCACCACTAAAAAGATAAGAGCGCATATAAAAGAAATAAAAATTTTTCCTTTCATTATGATCACCGATTATGTTCTATAAATAGTAAAAACCGCTTTATTTGGATCTTTGCTGTCAAGGGCTAATCCGAATAATAAATGTTCTCTTTTTAATGTCCGATTTAGCAAATCAACTATTTTATACAAATCGTCGGAATGCTCAACCGTAACGGAAGATATAATTTCGATTTTGCTTTCCATGTCAGCTTCCTCCTTTACAAAAACAAAATTTGTAATTCATACTTACAAAGCATCCAGGAAACAATACAGATACAACAGCAATATGTTGTTATCTGTACCCATTATAACAGCTTTACGGCTCACACTAAATAAAATTTCTCCTAGTCCACACCTAATTTTTTGAGGAGCCATCGCCGCTCCTCTTTTTTCTATATGTACAGAAAAGTTATGGCCAATTACGTCCGCAATAGAAAATAGGTCAAGCCCTATCGAAAGCTTAAGAGCCTGACCCTTGTTTATCACATAATCGTGTTCGCCGGTTCCTCTTTAATTAACTCGATGATTTCATTGTTTTCATTCATGATGGCTATCGTTGGACGGTGGTTTTTTAATTGATCTTCATGCACAAGCTTATAGGAAATGATAATGACCACATCACCGACCTGAACAAGCCGGGCAGCCGCACCGTTTAAACAAATGACACCGCTTCCTCTTTTTCCAGGAATCACATACGTTTCAAAGCGTTCGCCATTATTATTATTCACGATTTGCACTTTTTCATTCGGGACAATCCCAACGGCATCTAAAATATCCTGGTCGATCGTAACGGAACCGACATAGTTCAAATTTGCTTCCGTCACCCTTGCACGATGAATTTTTCCGTTCATTATCATACGAAACATGTATGAACCCCCCTTTAGGTCAAATCGATAATAATATTATCGATCAGCCTAGCATGCTTAAATTTTACAGCAATCGCAACGATAATTTTTCCCGTAAGTGCGTTTGGTTTTTTCAAGTCAGGATAAGTCAAAATATCTATATAATCAATTTCTCCGCTCGTCTTTTCCGTTATATACGCTCTCATTTTTTCGATGATGGCTTCTTGATCATGCACTTTGTTCTCAACCATTTCTTTTGCCATTAATAACGATTGATATAAATGAACGGCTTCTTTTCGTTCCTGTTCGTCTAATCGTACGTTTCGAGAGCTTTTGGCCAATCCGTCCTCTTCACGAACCGTTTCCACCGGAACAATTTCAATTGGGAAATTAAGATCTTTTATAAGTGCTGCAACAACGGCAACTTGCTGGGCATCCTTCAATCCGAAATAGGCTCTGTCTGGAGTTATGATGTGAAACAGCTTTGTTAAAACCGTTGCCACTCCGTCAAAATGTCCCGGTCTTGATTTTCCGCACAAAACGTCAACGCGCTTCGTCACTTTTACTGTGACAGCAGGTTCTTCCGGATACATTTCTTCTTTTGTCGGCGCGAAAAAAAGGTCAACCCCTTTTTGTCTTGCCAGCTCTTCGTCGCGTTTGATATCGCGAGGGTATGTTTGATAGTCTTCATTCGGTCCAAATTGAAGCGGATTCACAAAAACGCTCATCACCGTTACGTCGTTTTCCTGTTTGGCCCGTTCAACCAATGATAAATGACCTTCATGCAAATATCCCATCGTTGGCACGAACCCTATCGTTTTTCCTTCTTTTTTCTTGAGATCGATTTCTTTTTTTATTTCCTCTATTGTAGTGACGATTTTCATTTTCCTTTTCCTCCATATAAGCTTGCAAGTTCCTCTTCATTCATGCGGAACGAATGATCCAACGATGGAAAGTCCCGATTTTTCACTTCATCTTTATAAGCTTCAATCGCTTTTACAATGCTTTCATTTACATTTGCATATTGTTTAACAAACTTCGGCACTCTTTCCACTCCAAATCCAATCAAATCATGAAACACTAACACTTGTCCATCTGTATATTTTCCTGCGCCGATGCCGATGGTTGGAATGGACAGCTCTTTTGTTATTTTTTCCGCCAGCTGAAACGGGATGCATTCCAATACAATGGCAATCGCGCCAGCCTGTTCGCATTTTTTCGCATCTAGCAGCAGCTTTTCTGCACTTTTCGCTTCTTTTCCTTGTACTTTATATCCGCCTAATACACCTACTGACTGAGGAGTCAGTCCGAGGTGGGCAACAACAGGAATGCCGGCATTTGTTAACAGAGATATGACGTCAAAAACAGGCCCTTCCACCTTTAAGGCATCTGCCCCGCTTTGCTGCACCATTTTCTTTGCATTTTGCAGCGTGTCTTCTGTCGAAATATGATACGACATAAAGGGCATATCCGTCACAACAAATGTATTTTTTGCTCCGCGTTTTACAGCCTTCGTGTGGTGAATCATATCTTCCACCGTTACAGGTACGGTTGAATCATACCCTAAAACGACCATTCCAAGCGAATCGCCGACAAGGATCATATCAACATTTGCCTGTTCAGCAAGCTTAGCGGACGGATAATCGTACGCCGTCATCATCACGATTGGCTCTTGCTTTTGTTTCATTTGAATAAAATCCAGCTTTGTTTTCATAAAAACTCCCCCTCTTTTGTAGTTGCAGAGGGTAAGAACGAACCGATCAAAAAAACCTTCTTTCACTGAGAAAGAAGGATTTTTACCATTTCCTTATTATCGGCTTCTTCATCCCTCTGTCCCAGTCCTTTTGGATCAAGGCAGAATCAATCTTTTAATAATGACAACATGAAACTTTTTTGGTGCAGTTCCAAACAGGATACTGCCCTTTCGTTAAGTATAACAAAATTTCATTGTAAAATATATTTATTTGATATCAATATCTGCTGAATACACTTTTTCTATTTTTCCTTCAGAAGTTTCAATGAGAAGCGCCCCTTCTTCATTAATGCCAAGAGCCTTGCCGACAACTGTTCCGGATAATGTCCGGGCATGGATCGTTTTGTTTAAACTAATGGAATAGCTTTCCCATAAAAGTTTAATCGGTTTAAATCCATGCTCTAAATATGTAGTATACCATTTTTCAAAACGTTCGAGAAACTTTTGAATGATAAGGGCGCGATGAATTTTCTCTCCCTTTTCAATCGCTATGGAGGTGGCGGTATTGCGAATCGCTTCAGGAAATTCATCAATTTGCTGATTTACATTTATACCGATGCCGATGATCACCGAATGCACTTGATCAGCTTCCGCCTCAAGCTCTGTTAAAATTCCGACTGCTTTTTTTCCATTAATCAAAATGTCATTGGGCCATTTAATGGTCGGAGAAAGCCCTGTTGCCTCTTCAATCCCTTCTACGAGAGCAACGGCTGTCAATAAAGTAAGCTGAGGGGTTTTCTGTAAAGGTATGTTCGGCCGCAAAATGATGCTCATCCAAATCCCTGTACCTTTTGGCGAATACCATACTCTAGCCATTCTCCCTCTTCCGCCTGTCTGTTCATCCGCAACTACGAGCGTTCCCTCCTCAGCACCTTTCTGCGACAATTCATGGGCAATTTTTTGAGTAGAATCAACCGTATCGGAATATACAATGTTTTGTCCTATAAAATCCGTTTGCAGACCTAATTGTATTTCGTTGGCTGTAATTTTTTCCGGCGTCTTGACTATTCTGTACCCCTTTCTTCGCACCGCCTCGAGGACAAATCCTTCCTTCCTCAATTCCTCAATATGCTTCCATACTGCCGTTCTTGAACAACCGAGCAATTCGCTGATTTTTTGGCCTGAAACATAACCTCCATCAGCTTCAGAAAAAGCTGCTAACAGCTTTCGCCTAATTTCTGATTGCAATTTTTTAACCACTCCTTTATTTCGCCGCTATTATTTTCAATCAATCCATTGACAACCTGTTGTTCAACCAGCGTTAAATATTCCTCCACCCATTTGCCCGGCTTTTTCGGCACGATGTTTAAAATGTCATTCCCCGTTACGGCCAATTCTTTTCTAGAATGGATTGGAAGCTGTTCGTAAGACTTTTGCAGTTTCTGAATGGCTTCTTCGTTTTTTTCTTTTTGCAGCACCTGCCTTATTCTTTCCAGCTGAAGAGCATCCTCAAGCCCTGTCTTATATAAAAGAAAGGCTGTCCAGTCTTTCTCGAAGAGACAATTGAGCAACTCAAGATGTCTGCATACTTTTTTGATCACCCTTCTAGGAAGCTTCCAATTCCGCATAAATGATTCACCATCATCCGTTTCTAAAACGAATAACAAAACAGTCCAGTATTCTTCCCGCTTACACAAATTATGCATTGGATATCTGAGCAGCTTGTTCAACTGTTCTTTCTTTTGTTTTAATCCAGGCATATGTTGATAAACATTCGTAAGAGTTAATAGTTGTATCGCATCATTTGCGGAAGCTCCAGCCAGAAGCTTTTCAAATTCAGCAGTTATTCGCTCGATCGATATGTTCTGAAGAAGCTTATGCCAAACGGTTATGGCTTGCAAAGTTTTTTCTTCAAGCCGAAAGGACAATTGGCTGACAAATCTTAAAGCGCGCAGCATTCTTAACGCATCTTCGGAAAAGCGTTCATACGGATCTCCCACTGTACGAATCATGCGGTTTTCTAAATCTTCCATGCCATTGACATAATCTAAAATGCGCCCGTTTTTGTCCATCGCCAAAGCATTAATTGTAAAATCGCGCCGCTTTAAATCTTCTTGCAGCGAGCTGACAAAACGGACATATTTAGGTCTTCGATACTCTTCGTATTCCCCTTCCGTCCGAAAAGTCGTCACTTCATACGGCTTTCCATTATGAAGAACGATGACTGTACCATGCTGCACCCCAACATCAATTGTTTTCGGAAAAATTTTTTGAATCTCATCAGGCTTTGCTGATGTGGCAATGTCGATATCCCCGATCTTCCGATTCAGCAATAAATCACGAACAGAACCGCCGACAAAATACGCTTCATGGCCATGCTCATTTAATTGTTCTATAATCGGTATTGCCTCCACAAATTCTGCTTTCATGTTGGAACTCCTTCAGATAGTAATTCAAAATAAATTTGCTCATATGTTGACACAATTTTTTCAGAATGAAATTTTTCTCTGACAAGCAGCATCCCATTTTCTGACATTTTTTGATGAAGTGTTTGATCTTCTAATAAGCGAATCGATTTTTCGGCGGCATCCTCAATATCGCCAAGCTCAACAATATAGCCTGTTTTATGATCTTCAATTACTTCCGGTATGCCGCCGATCCTCGTTCCAATACAGGGAACTCCGCAAGCCATCGCTTCCAATAAAACTAATCCAAAGCTTTCTTTTTCTGACAGCAGCAATTTTAAATCACTGATGGAATACAATTGATCTAAGTTTTCTTGCTTCCCCAAAAACAGCACATGATCTTCCAATTGCAGCTGTTTCACTAATTTCATGACAATCGACACTTCCGGTCCGTCGCCGACCAGCAACAGCTTCGATGGGACTTCCTGTCGGATGAGGGCAAATGCTTTGACGACATCAGGAACTCGCTTCACTTGCCGAAAATTTGATACGTGTATAAGCACTTTTTCATCATCTTGAATCCCGTACTCTCTTTTTAATGAAGGCAAATGTTTTTTATGATAAATTCGTTCATCAATAAAATTGTAAACCGTTTCAATTTCTTTTTTAGGCTCCAATAAATCATATGTTTGTTCAACGAGCGCCTTTGATACGGCTGTAACGCGGTCCGAAGCTTCAATCCCAAATTTGATCGCTATGGAGAGCGTCGGATCATATCCTAGCACAGTAATATCAGTACCATGAAGAGTTGTGACGATTTTTATTTTTCCCCCAACCATTTGTTTAGCCAAAAAAGCGCAAATCGCATGAGGCACAGCATAATGAACGTGCAAAATATCTAAATTTTCCCTCTCAATGACTTCGGCAATTTTGCTGGATAAAGCGAGATCATATGGAGGATATTTAAAAACAGAGTATTGATTTACTTCCACTTCATGAAAATAAATGTTGTGATAAACCTTATTCAGCCTGAATGGCATGCTGGAGGAAATAAAGTGAATTTCATGCCCTCTTTCTGCAAGCAATTTTCCAAGCTCTGTCGCCACCACGCCTGATCCTCCAACAGACGGGTAGCAAGTAATGCCAATTTTCAATTTTTTCATTCATTATCACCAGGAAAGGATATTTTCAAAACTATGATTTCTGCTCAATTTTTCTCGTGGATGATGTTTCTCCATGTAAAATCTCCCCGTTCAAGCCCCTTTACTAATATTTCCGCAGTGCCCATATTGGTTGCCAGGGGGATTGCATACACATCGCATAGGCGGATAAGGGCAGAAACGTCCGGTTCATGAGGCTGGGCAGTCAGCGGGTCGCGAAAAAAGAAGACGGCATCCATTTCGTTTTTCGCGACTAATGCACCAATTTCTTGGTCGCCTCCAAGCGGACCGGATTGGAAGCGGTGAATTTTCAGTCCAGTTGCTTCCTGTATTCTTAAGCCTGTTGTGCCTGTTGCAAATAAATCATGCTTTTCTAATATATGTTTATAAGCAATAGTAAATTGAACCATATCGTCCTTTTTCTTATCGTGAGCAATGAGTGCAATCTTCATATATTTCCCCCTCATTCAATAATGTTTTCCAACCCGTAAACGAGCGTATCGATCTTCATCACGGTTTCAACGGAAAGCTTTACTCCTGACATAAAAGACGCACGATTATAGGAATCATGGCGAATTTTCAGCGTTTGACCGTCACCGCCAAACAAAACCTCTTGATGAGCCACTAACCCTGGAAGACGAACGCTGTGGATATGAATGCCATTCCATTCGCCGCCTCTTGCTCCTTTGATCGTTTCCTTTTCCTCCGGATGTCCTTGCTTTTTATTTCCGCGAACTTCATAAATCATTTCAGCCGTTTTGATTCCAGTTCCAGAAGGTGCATCAAGCTTTTTATCATGATGCATTTCGATGATTTCAACATCAGGGAAGTATCTGGCCGCCATTTTTGCAAATTTCATCATCAGTACAGCTCCAATCGCAAAATTTGGCGCGATAATTGCCCCGATTCCTTTTTCTTCCGCTAATTTTCTCAATTCCTGCAAGTCTTCTTCCTGAAAGCCGGTAGTTCCTACTACAGGGCGGACACCGTGCTCCAGCGCAAGCTTTGTATGTATTTTTCCAACCTCTGGTGTTGTCAAATCAATCAACACGTCTGGCGATGTTTCTGCAAAGCATTGCTCAGGGTTTGTATAGGTGCGGACTTGATCTTGAAACCATTCGCCATCATTTATTTTGTCTAGTACAGCTGAAAGTGTAAAATGCTCTGTTTCATTTACCAGTTTTACTGCCTCTTGCCCCATGCGTCCTCTTGGGCCGGCAATGACGATCTTAATTTGTTCCATTATTCCATCACCTTTCTATTTTTTTGTCCATCTGTTTCGATCTCTAGTTTGAAATTTATGCATGACGCGATCGTGCGCCTTCTCAAGATCAATGTTTAAAGAATTGGCCAAGCAAATGATGACAAACAATAAATCGCCAATTTCCTCTTCAATTTCTTTCTCTTTCTCCGTTTCTTTTTTTGGCTTTTCCCCATAGTAATGATTAATTTCTCTTGCAAGCTCACCAAGCTCTTCTGTTAATCGCGCAAGCATCGCCAGCGGGCTGAAATAGCCTTCCTTAAATTGGGATATGTAATCATCTACTTCTTTTTGCAGGTCTTTAATTGTTTTACGTTCCATTAGGCAACCACCTCATTTGTCTTCTCTTTCATGTTAGCTAATTCCTTACCATTTGACAATGAAAAGAAATGTCGATTGAATTGTAACATACAATCTGATCCATTATAATTAAAAACATCGAAAAAAATAGGAGGTGGGAGTTTGTTGCCTTTTAAATTGAAAAACCTCTTTTTTATATTGCTCGGATCCGCTATTTTCTCGTTTGGACTCGTTCATTTTAATATGCAAAACAATTTAGCTGAAGGCGGTTTTACTGGTATTACGCTCCTTTTATTTTTTTTGTTTCAAATCAACCCCTCTATTTCCAATCTTGTATTGAATGTACCCATTTTTTTTATTGGATGGAAGCTTTTAGGGAAGACGACTTTTTTGTATACATTAATTGGAACGATTTCAGTTTCGTTCTTTTTATGGATTTTTCAGCTGCATCCATTTCATATTCCTCTACATGAAGATTTAACATTGGCGGCTCTGTTTGCAGGAGTTTTCATCGGCGTTGGACTAGGGATTATTTTTCGCTATGGCGGAACAACAGGTGGAGTTGATATCATTGCTCGTCTTGTTTATAAATTTTTCGGCATCAGCATGGGAAAAACAATGTTTTTATTTGACGCGTGCGTGATCACTTTATCGTCCATTTTTTATTTATCCTATCGCGAAGCCATGTACACATTAGTGGCTGTTTTTATCGGAACAAGAGTCATTGATTTTATTCAGGAAGGTGCCTATAGAGCAAAAGCAGCGACCATCATATCGGAGAAACATGAGGAAATTGCCGAAAAAATCATGAAGGATATGGATCGCGGAGTGACCATTTTAAAAGGACAAGGTTCGTTTACAAAACAGAATCGGAATATTTTATATTGCGTCGTTGCCAAAAATGAATTTGTCAAGCTGAAACAAGTTATTACAGCTGTCGACCCTCATGCGTTTGTTGTCGTCAGCGACGTTCATGATGTACTCGGTGAGGGCTTTACCCTTGATGAAAATAAAAATCCGATTGAGCACTAACGCGTTTCTTGTCGTCAACGATGTTTGCTCAAGAAGGATTTACCCTTCATGAAAACAAAAACCTGTTTAAGCACTGACAGGGGCTGTCCAGAAAGTCAAATCCCTTTTGAAAACAAAAAATCATAAACATCGATATATCAACGTTTCTAAAAAACATAAAAGGGGGCTGTCAATAAGCCAAAAAACGACTTATTAGACAGCCCCGCACTCTAGTTCTCTTTTCTTTTATCTGTTTTTTCTCCTTTGTATTTTTTCCATCCTGTATAAGCTAGTGCAATAAAAATGACGCTGCCCGTTGAAAACATCACCCATAACAGCGATGGATCTGCTTCGTCGTTTTTGACGCGATCAAAAATGTTTTTTAAGTCTTTTTCGATTTCCATCATATGCTTCTGTCTTGTCTTTTTCGAAATTTCAAAAAACATTTTGTCGTTTACTGCTGAAATATGTGTTTCAATCTTATCAATGTTTTTGCTGTCAACATCAACGGTAAGGCTTGGATAAATAACGGAGTACAGTGACAAAAAACGATTCCACTCATGCTGAAAAGCCGCCCAATCCTCTTTTTCCATTTCCGTTTTTAATTCTGCAAATGTCGTCATGATCGGTTCTTCCATTGTGCTCCAGAGCGGCTGGTGTTCAGACAGAATTGCATCAACAACAAGCCGGAATTGAGTGACTTTGTCGATCCGATCTTCATAGCTCATTCCATCGTTCTCAACGGCATCCAACGCTTTTTCGTAAGAAGCAGAAATGACCCGAAGCTCATTTATTGATAAGCGGTTTTCAACATTATTTTCTTTAAATTCGTTTTCAAGAAATAATAACAGCTGCTTCGCTTCATCAAACTTTTTTTGCTTTGAAAGCTGCCACGCATAATTCGTCATGACATCCAATGTTTCCCAATTGTTTTTTTCTTTTGCATTGATCGGTATTTGAAGCAGGAAAAAAAGCAAGAGAACAATCAACGTACTGATCCATTTTTTCATTCTTGTCCCCCCTATAACTACTAGTAATAGTTATTCAAGAGTGGACAAGAGTAGACCATGTTTCTTACAATTCTTTCAATTCAAATTTGTATGTTTGATTTTTTATAACAAAAAAATAAGCGATCGCAATGGAAATAATACTCAGCCAAAACGTAAAGTAACCGATTAGCGCAGAATATTGATTTAAAACGCTATATTGAGGCATCATATCAAAAACGTAATCAATAATTTCATTGTGAAGCGTCCATATGGAGGCCAGCATCAAGTGCTTCATTTCAAACCGATAATACGGTGCATACAACAGCCCTTCTATTGCCATTCCTAAATGGGACAAAATGAGCATCATTCCGTAAATGGATAAAACACCCGTTTCCAAATATACAAACAGGTTCATGGCAACCGCCCAAATTCCATATTTAAATAGCGTAATCATCGCTAGTGCTTCAAACAATTTAAAATGCTTTCCAACAAGAAACCCAATCAAAACGAAAACAAAGAACAAACTAGCGGTTGGACTGTCAGGAACAAACGCAATAAACTGTGGCGGTGTTTCGGAAAGCTGCTGTTTATACCAAATATAACCATAAATTGTTCCTGCTGTATTGATTAAAAGCATCAAATATAAAAATGATCGCTGCCTTAATACAAAAAATAACCAACCCATCCAAGTTCACTCCTTGGTTTTATTGAATTCGAGGGCATGGATCATGAGACACCCTGTACTATGTATGCCAAGAAAACACTCTTTTTTCATTGCAGAAATGTTCCTTATATTTTGAAGAACTAAATGTAGGAAGGCATTTTAAAAATAAGTTTATCGCCTTCCACAGCAACAATATTCATCCTGATTATCAAGAGTAACATTCTCTGTAAATAAGGAAAGCGCTCCTCATCTTTGGTAGAATTTTGTTTGATAAGAACATGACCTACCAAAAAAGGAGCACCTTTAAGGTGAAGTCTACCACACCTATCCACAAAATCAAGACCGAATGTACATCGCAAAATGCAAACAACTTCGGCAAATTCAAATATTCCTCAAGCACCTCGAAAAATCAAGCCTGAGAAAGCTCTACAGGACTTGCCAGCATCAACGAAACGTCTCGCTGCGGAAGATGCCGCCTGTCGTTACTGGTAATGGTACGTCGATGATGAAGAAGGCATGACGGTCACCTACCAAGCGATCTTCTGGAAGAACCCTCATCGTGTTGAGATCATAATGACAAACACAGGTGGTGGATGACGGCCAGATGCTCTAAATCTAATCTTTGATACGGATTTCGATACACACCAATCGTCACCAACCTCGAGTAGGAAGCGCTCAATTTGTGGCGTTTTTACAACAAACGATGTTCCATGGGAAATTACATAAAAATAAGCTAAGCAGGTTTGCCATGGACTGGATTGCGACTTTCGATTTTGAGGCGAATGAACTTGACTTTCTCATCAAACTGTTTTCCAACAACCGCTATGAGCGGTTTAAACAAGATTACTGTGAACCCGTTCATCGAGCATACAGCACTGCTCGGTTTCACTTAGAATTCTTCCGTTGTGCAGCGATGTACGGTACAGCTGTCGAGGAATTCTCAGGTTGATAAAAGATTTTGCCAATCAACAGACCTGGAGGTGAATCGAAACAAAGATCGTCCGGCTAGAATGAGTTTACCACAATTTCGCATAGGAATACCGAAGCTCTTAACAGTCGGGAGAGGGAAGACTAAAGAGTCATGTGATATGATTCAGCGATGCTAACAAATGTACTGTTTGCATACTCTGATATTTCGTCATCTATCATTGTCTACGATGCTGAAAAACACTGAATGATTATTACTATCTAATCCCAATGTTATATTAAGATCATTTCCTTTGATAAACTGATCATAACACAAGTGAAAAGAAAGGGCGATTCATCACACAGCCTATAAAGGTGAGCGACTTCTCGCCAATTTACGTTAAAAAAGGGGCTTATTGTTGGTACGCAATCTTTAGGATCTTTCTTCATTTTCATGTTTATACCCGTCTGCCCAAAATTCGGCATTTTTTACACCCTGTTTTGTAGAATCATAAGTCGGATCAACACCTTGTTTTTTCTGATTTTCATAGTCTTTTAACGCCCTGATGGCCGGTTTATATAATAATACGAGACCGATTAAGTTCACCCATACCATCAATCCTAGTCCGACATCTCCCAAAGTCCATGCGATATCAGATGTCCGAACCGTTCCGTAAAAGACGGCAGCCAAAAAAATTAACTTTAAGACAAGAATCGGTATATTCTTACTTTTTTTCTTAAACAAATATATAATATTTACCTCGGCAATATAATAGTATGCCATTATTGTGGTAAATGCAAAGAAGAATAATGCCACTGCTACAAAGGGGGATCCAAATCCAGGTAGTTGGGAATCAACTGCAATTTGAGTATAAGCAGTACCCACTTCGACAGTTTCTCCAATATTGTTTACAAGCAATGATTTTTGATCAGGCTCATACACATTGTAGGAATTTGTAAACAAAATCATAAAAGCTGTTGCTGAACAGACAAGCAATGTATCAATGTAAATAGAAAATGACTGTACGAGCCCCTGTTTGGCCGGGTGGGAAACTTCGGCAGCACTAGCAGCATGCGGCCCCGTTCCTTGACCAGCTTCATTTGAATAAATCCCACGCTTTACACCCCAAGAAATCGCACTTCCTAAAATCCCTCCGAATAATTGATTAGCACCAAACGCACTAGAGAAAATTAGTTTAAATACACCAGGAACTGCTTCAATATTCATGATAATAATGATAAGTGAAATAAGTATATATCCGATTGCCATAAAAGGCACTACTAATTGAGCGACGTTGGCGATTCTTTTTACTCCGCCAAGAATAATCACTCCCAATAGTACAACTAAGATGATTCCTGTTACGGTCGGATCAACGGAGAATGCTTTTTTAAATCCAGAAGAAATGGCATTTGATTGAACACCCGGCATTAAAACACTCATTGCTACAATCGCAGCCACAGCAAAAACCATTCCGGCCCAACGTCGATTTAACCCTTTTTCAATATAATAAGCCGGTCCTCCGCAGTATAGCCCATCCACTTTTTCTTTATAAATTTGGCCAAGTGTCGATTCCACATATGCCGTAGCAGCACCAAAAAAAGCAATTAGCCACATCCAAAATACTGAACCGGGACCACCGTATGCGATCGCAGTAGCAACACCAGCAATATTCCCGGTTCCGACCCGTCCCGATAATGCGATCGACAATGCTTGAAAAGAAGAAATTCCCGACTTGGAACTTTTTCCTTTAAACATTTGCTGAACCATATCTTTGATCAATCGTATTTGAGCAAATTTTGTCATAAATGAAAAAAACACTCCGATTCCAATACAAAATACGATCATCGGCGTACTCCAAAGCCACCCACTCAATGTTTCAATAAAACCATCCAAAAAAAATTCCCCCTTATTTTAATGTTATGAGTAATTATAGCTCAGCATTTATATTTATAATAGATTCTTCATTAATTTTTGTGAAATAACACAAAAAAGAAAATATTTTTGAATTATTTGAAATGAATGTTAGTGCTATGCAACCAATTGTCAGGAGGTTGAACATATTTTCTGTGTGACTAGAATTTCCAGAATTTTAAGTCGTTACTTAACATATGTTTGAAACACATTATAATGTTTAAATAGAGAAAAGGTTTTAGCAAGAACGCTGTCCTTTTACGGCTTTTTTCACCACAAATGTTCAGAAAATCTGTGAATTACCCTTATGAAATAAACCGTTGTTTTGAATTGTTTATGTGAAACGATATCGTTGTGTCGATGATCGTGAAATATATAATTGGAGCAGTTCAAAATTCAATTATCAAATACCCCAATCATGGAATACTTTCAGACACTCCATACCTACACATGAGCAGAGGGCACAAATCATAAAATCAAAACAGTAAACGCCTTAGCATACTGGCTATAGAAACCAATACCGATTTAGAACACGTGGCTTGTTTAGAGTGTACAGGAGAAACGTATAATAAGCAGGTGTCCTAGCCCTCCTTCTTTATCATTTTGTCAAAAAATAGTAAATGGATAGAAAGCCGTCAACAAAGGCGATTGACCTCCTCTATTTTTTCATTTACCAGTCTACAAAAAGAAAATACAATCGCATCAATCTTGCTGACTTAATTGTTAGAGTTGTTTCACAGTCAATGGAGATAAGACAATAAAAAAGCTTGTAGAGAAAAAATCTTCCTTTCTCTACAAGCTATACAGACAAACGCGATGTCAGCTCTTTTTATTTCGATGTAACACTAGAAACAAACTCTGCTAATACTTTCAACTCTTCATCCGTACCTTTAAAGATTCCAGGAGGCATGCTTCCTACGCCTTCTTTAGCAATTTTCGCAACTTCTTCCGGAGACAATCCGTTATCAACTAAAGAAGGTCCAGCCGCTCCGCCTTGCAGGTTATCACCGTGGCAGGAGACGCAGCCTTGTTCCTGAAATATTTTGTATCCTTCCGAATTTGTATCAATTTTAGCTTCCGCTTTAATTTTCCCTTGTTCCTCTTTTAATTCCCAGTCCGTATGCTCAACCGACTCCCATGTTAAATAAACGATGGAAGCTACAGCTAGCAGCATCATTCCTACAGCAACCGGACGCTTATGCGGACGGCGTTCTGGCCCGCGATCCAAAAATGGAGCAAGAAGTAGCGCAGAAAATGCCAGTCCAGGTATTACGATTGCACCGATAACGGTATAAGGACCTGATGCATAAGAATATTTTAAAAGCTGGTATAAAAATAAGAAGTACCAGTCAGGAAGCGGTATGTAACCAGTATCCGTAGGATCTGCAACCCGCTCAAGCGGTGACGGATGGGCAACGGTTAAACATAAAAAGCCAATTAAAAAGACCGCGCCAACTAACCATTCTTTTAAAAGAAAGTTGGGCCAAAAAGCTTCAGTTTTCCCTGGGTATTCGGAGTAATCTTTCGGTATGTTCGGCTTTCTTTCAGCCGACACACGAGAATCTCCAACGAACTTCATACCTTTTCCGCGATGCATTGTTTCCCCTCCTTTGTTAAGCGGTTCGCCACGAACAACTTACTAAAAAAGAATAAGCCGGATTTTATAGCGGACCTGAAATCCCTTGTTTGCGAATCATTAAGAAGTGCGCTGCCATTAATCCGAATAATGCAGCAGGCAAGAAAAATACATGAATCGCAAAGAAGCGAGTCAATGTTTGCGCACCGACAATTTCGGAATGCCCTGCAAGCAAAATTTTGACGTACTCACCAATAAGCGGTGTCGATTCAGCAATCTGCAAGGTAACTTTTGTCGCAAATAACGCTTTCATGTCCCAAGGCAATAAATAGCCTGTCAAACCTAAACCTAGCATAACGAAGAAAATGAGTACACCGACAATCCAGTTAAGCTCGCGTGGCTTTTTGTATGCTCCTTGGAAAAATACACGTAAAGTATGTAAAAACATCATGACGATGACTAAGCTTGCTCCCCAATGGTGCATACCGCGAACAATTTGCCCGAACGCCACTTCATTTTGCAAATAATAGACAGACTCCCATGCATTTTTAATATCCGGCACGTAATACATCGTTAAAAACATGCCAGACAGCACTTGAATCACTGTAACAAAAAACGTCAAACCCCCAAAGCAGTATACAAATGCTGAGAAGTGATGGGCTGGGTTAACATGTTCGGGAACTTCATGGTCTGCGATATCGCGCCATAAAGGGGTGATATCTAACCGTTCATCAACCCAATCATACAATTTGTTGAGCACTTATTACGCCCCCCCTCTTGGTTTAGCTTTTCCTAAATATAAAAATCCATCTTGAATTTTGTACTCATATTCATCCAGCGGAGCAGAAGGCGGTGTTCCAGGGACATTGTCGCCGTTTTTCTCATACAATCCTCCGTGGCAAGGACAGAAGAACATGTTAGGGTTTGATTTATCCCCGTTCCAGTTTACTGTGCAGCCAAGGTGTTTACAAATTGGAGAAAGGGCAACAATTTCTCCTTTTTCATTTTTATAAACCCACGCGGATTTTGGCTCTTCAGCTTCATGCCACGCGTCCTTCTGTTTAATGGTAAAGTCAACGCGTGTCGGTTCTTCTTTAATGTCTGATTCCTTTACATTTGTATTAACAAATTCTCCAGCTGCTTTCGGCTGCAATACAGGATCTACAGCGAAACGAACCATCGGCATGAGCATGCCCGCAGCCATAAAGCCGCCTACACCCGTTAGCGTATAGTTTAAAAATTGACGTCTTGAAACACGGTGTTTATTCTCGCTCATCTTTTTCCCCCCTCTATCTCAAGCTAGTCCATAATGGACATATACAGAAACATATAAAACTAGGACATACTCATGATATATCAATCTTTGTAGAAGGTCAATATAATCATATCGTTAGAAACAAGGGATTGAAAGGGTTTTTAGGTTCGATTCCAATATTGTAATAAAATGTTCATAATTTGTTCGATTTGGTCCTGAACAACCTTTCGCTTTACATCCTGATCCATATGTTCTATTGGGATTGACGGAATCCATATAAATTCATCACCTTCTTTGCGCCATCTTTCTTCACATGTTAAAAAAATGACATGCTGAAAATGTTGTTTAATCGTATCTTTCCACTTTTTTAACAGTTTATCCAAATCAATGTCGTCATTTTTTAAAGAAACAAACGGAGGCAACAGCATGATCCGCCCCTTTAACTGCCGTTCAAGCTCTTGTGAAACAATCTTAATAAAATCTGCTTTTGACGCATTTCTTTTCAGTTCCTCATCAAATGATACCGATAGGAGAGGAACAACTGCAGTATCAACGTACTCCCTTGATTGAAGAAAAGAATCGATATCAACCATTTGCCATTTCACTGATTTCAGCCCCTATTTTTTATTTTTCCTTACTCATTATAAAACTGATAAGCAAAATAAAAAAGCAATGCTGTGCACATTGCCTAACATCCTAAATTGTTCAATTGTTTTACAAGCTTTCGAAACGCCTCTTCATCGTGAGCATCCAACGCTTCATCAATTAAGCGGAGGAGTTTTTCTTTTTGAAATTTTTTAATTGACTCCTCCAAAATTTTTTCCGCAAGCAATCGGTCTTTCTCATTTCTTTGCATATCTTTAGGCAAATATGGATTTTCAACTAAAACGGCAGCATATTCCGGGGAACGGTATTGAGCGCGAAAGTTTAACTGGATATACAAGTCTTCATCTTTATTCAAGCGAATATCGTGAAAAGACTTTTCTGCATCTGTTGTCATCACATTTTCTTTATAAAATCTAAACGGAACATCATCCACACAGTGGGTGGACATGACCATTCCCCTCGGACAAAATTTGGCATGCTCTACAAAGTGGACGTTTTCCATTAATGAATCATGGCTCATTAAATAATTTAATATCCATACGCATTCCCGTCTTTTCAACTGATAATGATTTAAAAACCAGCGAATAAATTCTTTCTTCTCGTTAACAGAAACAGGGGCTTTCATCTTTAACCCTCCTCTGCTTTCCATCTAATTCAAAAATTCAACATAGTTGCGTTGAATTCCTTCCAATTCCGCCTAAAAATTGTCCTCCAATTCGAGCAGCATATTTTCATATTCAATGTTGCCTGGATCAAGCTCCAGCGCTTTTTCAAAAAGCTTCCTAGCCTTTGCCCGCTCCCCTTCTTCAAGCAGAAAATAAGCGTAATTCTCCAAAAATTCCGGGTCTGTTTTAAAATTATTATATGCACTTTCATAATGCTTTAATGCCTTTTCGTACTGTTCGGTGCGATGATAAGCGATCGCTAAATTGAAGTCAAAATGAGGATCATATTCTTCATGTCTTTCTACGATTTCCGTCAACATCTCGATCGTTTCCATATATTTGCCTTGGTTTAACAACACTCCTGAAAGTGTTATGATTGCTTCTATATAACCCGGATCAAGCTCCAGCGCTTTTTTTAACAATTTTACTGCATTGTCTACATCTTTGAGCTTTAAGGCAATTTTCCCGCCGAATAAATAAAGCTCTTTATTAAATGGATCCTCCTGCAAACCTTCTTGAACAATTTGAAAACTTTTTTCCACCATCCCTTCCTGTTCATAGCTTTTGGCCAAATATAAATATAGTGAGTGGTAGGTAGGGTCCAATTCCTTTATTCGTTCAAATTGTGCAATCGCTGTTTTTGTCTGGCCTGCATTTAAAGCTGTCATCCCATAAGCGAAATATGTGTCCAAATCCTCTTCTTCCACCGCTTTCTCAAAATAAGCAAGGGCTTCTTCAAAATCACCGCAAGCAGATAAAGACTCGCCTATTCGTTTATGAATATTTACATTCATTATATTTTCAAATTCCTCTAGGACTACTCTATAAAAGTCGATTGCTTGACGATATTTTCCGAGATGAAAATAATGCTCGGCTAATGCGAAATCAATTACTTTCTCTTCAGGCAATCTTCTCTTGGCTTCCTTCAACTTTTGTTCACTGACTTCATATAAGCCTTGCAATTGATACAAATCAGCCATAAGAAGAAGGGCTTGCGGATATGATTCATCTTCTTGATCAATTTCATTCAGCAGATCAATCGCTTTTTCTTCATCGTCAAGCTCAATGTATATTTCCGCCAAAAAAAGAGTGATAGCAGATTCATCAGGGTATAGCTGCGACAGCTCCTCAGCTATTTTTAACGCTTCATCTGTCCTGCCCCATTGAAAATATTTTTCCGCAAGCTCAAACTTTTCTTCATCATTTAACTCTTTTTCAATGGATGAAAGTTTTTTCAATCCTTTTTCCACTTGGCCGCTTTCAACTAATTGAACGGCTTCGCTCATTTTTTTATTCAACCTAAAACTCCCCTTCTAAATTCAGTACTTGTTTATTGGCTGCGAATACATATTGAAGCGTCCTGGTGCATTCAGCTGCACTTCTTTTCCGAACCCTGGTTTATAAAATATTTGTTCTCCTGCTTTCAAAACGCTTCCGTTGTGAACGATCACTTCTGGGTTATGATTATAATAATCTAGATAATTATTTTCTTCAACTAAATCGATCATCCGAAATAAATTATAATCAACATTGCTTCCGCTTAAAATTTCGCCGCGAATCGGATAAAGACCGATTTTCATTAATGCTTCTTTCGTAAGTGGGACACCGTTTTCAGGACATTCTTCCAATGATGGCAATTTATATTTTTTTACAATTTGCCGCCATTTGCTTTTCAACTGATGGAAGATGGATTGATCTTCTGAAGAAAAATGGGGAAAAATTGGAGTTTGCTTTGGATATAAAGTCTCACGAATCCATTCCCATGGAACATCATCAAGCTCAGCAATCTGCTTAATTTCCACGATAATCACAGTAATTTTTTCTCTTTTTAGCATTCTGATGATTGAAGGGGTCAGCCGTTCGATTGGGATTTTTGCAGCGATCGCATAATCGATCGGCGAATTCATCATCACTTTGCGAATATGTTTTTTCTTTTCATCCCATTGTCTTTCAAACGGCAAATCAACAGCAGCAATTAAAAAAGTGCAGCCTTTTTGGATCAAATTCTTCACATATAATTTGAATGAATGGCTTTGGTCTAGATATTGAATGTTTTGGTCAAGCATGACAAAGCCCGGTGTCATGAAATAGGGCGATCCATCCATTTTCATAAATCGAAACTGATCTAATTGCTTTTCTTTAAAACGAAACTCATTTCCGTCAACAAGTATTGAGCGCGTCACAATTTGATTGTCTTCCATTAAACGAATTTGATCAATAATATATGCCATTTTCCCACCTCAATAGCTTTTTTAGACAAGCTATGAAAAGGTTGATAAAAATATGACAAAAACCATCTGACAAACTCAGATGGTTTTGGAAAGCAAATTCAAATGGTCAAAAAAAGCAGGATAGGATACACTGACTGCCTCGTGCTGCATTAATGCCACAGGTTCTTCACAAATAGTGCTGGCAATCGCGAGCATCATGCCGATGCGGTGATCTCCATGGCTGGAAACATTCGTTCCTCCTTTCAGCTTTGTTTTTCCGCGAATGATCATTCCATCGTTTGTAGCTTCAATATCCGCTCCAAGCTTTTTCAGCTCGCCGACAACTGTATCAATTCTATTTGTTTCTTTTACCTTTAATTCTTCGGCGTCTTTAATAACTGTCGTTCCTTCAGCCTGTGTCGCAAGAAGGGCAATGATCGGAATTTCATCAATCAGTCTCGGAATCAGCTCTCCTGAAATTTCGGTTCCTTTTAACTCAGATGTCCTGATCGATATATCAGCCATCGGTTCGGCAGAATCTAATGTAGGTATAATCTCGATCTCTGCACCCATATTTTCTAAAACATCTAAAATCCCTGTTCTTGTTGGGTTAATGCCGACATTTTTCAGCTTGATTGAACTGTCCGGAACAATGGCTCCCGCAACAAGGAAAAAAGCAGCGGAAGAAATGTCACCAGGCACATAAATATTGGCGCCTTTTAATGTTTGTCCTCCCTCTACCGAAACGGTCAAATTTTGTTTTTTCACATGGACGCCAAAGGCTGACAAAAGACGTTCCGTATGATCTCTTGATTGATACGGCTCCTCAACTGTTGTGGTTCCATCTGCTTGAAGACCTGCAAGCAAAATCGATGACTTCACTTGAGCACTCGCTACTGGGGATTTGTAATAAATGCTTTTTAAATTCCCGCCGCGCAAAGACAGCGGGGTAAAAGATCCGTTATTCCGTCCATCAATATGAGCTCCCATTTGTCTTAAAGGAGCTGTTACACGATCCATCGGTCTTTTCGCAATTGACTCATCCCCAATAATGCATGCATGAAAAGGACGTCCCGCTAAAATGCCCAGCATTAATCTTGTCGTGGTGCCTGAGTTCCCAACATTTAAAATGTTGACAGGTTCTTTCAGTCCGGAAAATCCTTTCCCTTCAATTGTTACATTCGTTCCTTCCTGTTTGATCGAAACCCCCATCTCTTTAAAGCATGAAATGGTGCTTAAACAATCCTCTCCAGTTAAAAAGTTTTGAATAGTTGTTTTTCCTTCCGCAATTGCCCCAAACATAACCGCCCTATGGGAGATCGATTTGTCGCCGGGAACTTCAATAGTTCCATTCAGCGAATGTTTTTTTGTCAAAACAAGCCCTTGATTCATATCTGTATCACCCCAACTACAGTATATATGTTTCATAATTCGTGTAGCGATCAATGCATTGTTTCGCCTTCATCCGTTCTTCATCCGACTGAAAGCTGATGCGCAAAACACCAAAAATTTCTTCACGCGTTTCTAAAATTCGAATATTTGTTATGCTAATTTCCTCTTTTGCTAAATAACCGGTAATTTCAGAAATAACCCCCGGATAATCCGGAACATCGACATAAAGGTCATAAAAGGACGGAATAGCTCCTTTTTGCCTTTCAGGCAATCCGTCTCGATATGTCTTCGCTTTTTCAAAATATGTATAAAGCTGTTCTTTATCGAGCTTCTCAATGAATTGTTTAATTTGCTTCATTTCTTGAATCCATTCATCAAACAACTCGATTAATACATCATGGTTGTGAACAATAATATCGCGCCACATAACCGGGTTGCTTGACGCAATTCGGGTAATGTCGCGAAATCCTCCGGCCGCAAGCCGCTTAATAATTGGAAACATTTCTTCTTTCTTTTCTGCCTGATGGACGAGGCTTGCCGCGATTAAATGCGGAAAATGGCTAATGACCCCGGTAATGGAATCGTGTTCTTCAGGTGTCATGACAATAAATTGCGCTTTTGTTCCCTTTAAAAGCTTTTTTAATTGTTCTATTTTTTCCGGACGTTCGTTGCTGCCAGGCGTTAAAATATAAAACGCATTTTCAAATAGATGAGTTTTCGCTGCCGCAACGCCTGATTTATGTGAGCCCGCCATTGGGTGACCGCCAATAAATGTTACTGTTTTCGGCAAAGAAACGCTCGCATGATCGACAATTTTTTTCTTTGTGCTGCCGACATCTGTGATAATGACTCCTTCTTTCAAGCTTAGTTCTCCCAAAAACGTTAAAACGTTCAATGTTTGTTCAACGGGAGTTGAAATAATAATAACGTCCGCTGATTCAGCGCCTTCCTTAATAGATTCTGCTGATTGATCAATGATTCCCAATTTTTTTGCCATTTGCACTTGATCGTTATTTATATCATATCCGACCAATTGAACCGATGGATGCTCTTTCTTAATTGCACGTGAAATCGATCCGCCGATTAAACCAAGACCAATGATAAAAACTTTTTCCACAAAAAACCACCTGTTTCTGCTTTTTGGTAAAAAAAGAGGTGAGCATTCACCTCTTTTAGGAAAGTAGTTCCTTTAAAGTTTGAATCAGTGCTTCATTTTCCTCTTCTGTTCCGACAGTAATTCTCAGCGATGTCGGAAATCCGAGAGCTTTTCCTGAACGGACGATGAATCCTTTTTCAAGGAGCTGTTGAAAAAGCTCATCCGCATCCTTTTGAAAATCTATTAAAATAAAGTTCGTTTGCGAAGGGAAGTACTCAAGACCAAATTGTTCACAAAAATCATAGTATTGTTTGAGCCCTTCCCGGTTCAATTTTTTGCAGGTTTCGATAAAAGTTTGATCGTTTAGCGCTGCAATAGCAGCCTTTTGTCCAAGACGATTTGTATTAAAAGGTTCCCTTGCCGGCTCAATTAAGCGGATGAGTTCTTCATTTCCAATTCCATATCCTACTCGGAGTGCAGCTAGGCCGTATGCTTTTGAGAACGTCCGTAAAATTAATAGATTTGGAAATTGATCCAATAAGGCGACTGAATTTGGATAATCTTCCGCCGTCACATATTCGTAATACGCTTCATCAGATACGACAAGGACATCCTTCGGCACTTTGTTTAAAAAATTAATAAGCTCTTCTTCTCTTATGTAAACTCCTGTAGGGTTATTCGGATTGCATAACCATACAATTTTTGTTTTGGAATCAATAGAGTCTGCCATTTTATCCAAATTGTGCCGCCCATCTACAAGTTCAATTTCACGAATTTCGGCATTTTCGATCACCGCATTATGCCGGTATTGGGAAAATGACGGTGACGCCATTACGGTATTGAAGCCTTCGCTCAAAAGTGAACGTGACAGAATTTGTATAATATTATCTGATCCGTTTCCGAAAATGAGCTGATTTTCTTTTACGCCTACATGCTTTGCCACCTGTTTTCGCAGCTCTGCACTACAGCCGTCAGGATAGATCGCAAGAGATTCAAGCTCCTCTTGTATCGCTTGTTTCACTTTATCAGAACAACCGTACGGGTTTTCGTTTGATGCAAGCTTGATCACCTTTGTTAGACCAAACTGTTCTTTTACTTGTTCAATTGGTTTTCCAGGTTCGTATGGTTTCAGCGACTTTAACTGTTCTTTTACCTCCAACCTTAACACCTCTTTCATCCCCTAATGGAGCAAACCGTGAATAAACCTTTCAAATTCCTGTAACCCGCTCTGTTTTGTATTCGCATTTGTGAGAAGCGGAATAAGCTTTTCAATTTGTTTAACAATCGCACTGCCCACAACGACGCCGTCACTTATTTTGAAAAATTTTTTTACATGCTCATTCGACGAAATGCCAAACCCGACAGCCACCGGAACTTCCGCATACTTCTTTACATGAGAGATAAAATCAGAAACGCGCTCATCAAATGATTGGCGCTCACCCGTCACCCCGAGAGATGAAACACAATATAAAAATCCTGCGGCGTTTTCAGCAATTTTTTTTATTCGATTGTAGGAAGTGGGAGCAACCATAGAGATAAAATAAATCCCATGCTCGTCACATTTTTTTCGCATCCATCCGCTTTCTTCGAACGGGAGATCAGGAATGAGAAGTCCTTCTAATCGATTTTTCTCCATTAAAGTAAAAAAGTATTTTTCTCCTAATTGTAGCACAGGATTGAAATAAGTAAAGAGAATGATCGGAATTTTTAAACCTCTTTCTTTCATTTTATATGCTAATTCCATCGCCTTTTCAATATTCATTCCATTTCTTCTTGCCCGGATGGATGCCTGTTGAATAACGGGGCCGTCAGCAAGCGGGTCCGAATAGGGAACGCCAAGCTCAATGGCTGACGCCCCGCATTTTTCTAAAATAAGGGCGAGATCAATGGTCAACTCTTCATTCGGATCTCCAGCTGTAATAAAAGGAATAAAAAGCTTGTCAAACTGTTGAAACATGCTTTTGTTAGAAACCATTTTCAACTCCCCCTTTCGTTTTCATCAAAGTGTGAACATCTTTATCGCCCCGTCCGGACAAACAAATTAAAATTGACTGTTCATTTGATAAAGTTTTTGCTATTTCAATTCCTTTTGCAACGGCATGAGCAGATTCAATTGCGGCTAATATTCCTTCTGTTTTCGCCAATGTTTCGAGTGCTAGAATCGCCTCTTCATCTGTAACAGATTCATAAACGACACGCCCTATTTTTGCTAAATAAGCATGCTCCGGACCGACACCCGGATAATCGAGGCCGGCAGAAATCGAATAAGGCTCAATAATTTCACCGTATTGATTTTGCAATAAGTACGTCATCGAACCGTGAATAACGCCTTTCGTCCCCTTGGTAATTGTTGCCGCATGTTCACCCGTTTCCACTCCTTTTCCTCCTGCTTCCACTCCAATAAGCTTTACATCTTCTTCTAAAAACGGTGTAAACATCCCGATCGCATTGCTTCCTCCGCCCACACAAGCTATGACAACATCCGGCAGCTTGCCAAACTCGTTGAAAAACTGCTCTTTCGCTTCATCTCCAATGATCCGCTGGAATTCTCTTACCATCATCGGATATGGATGCGGACCGACAGCTGAGCCCATTAAATAAAAATGGTCTTCACAATGCTGAACCCAATATCGGATCGCCTCATTCACAGCGTCTTTTAATGTTTTATTTCCGCTTGTAACAGGCACTACTTCAGCACCTAGCAGCTGCATCCGAAAAACGTTGAGGCGCTGTCTATCGATGTCTTCTTCTCCCATAAATACTTTGCAGTCCATGCCAAATTTCGCAGCGACAGTTGCTGATGCTACACCGTGCTGTCCGGCACCTGTTTCAGCAATAAGCTTCTTTTTTCCCATTCTTTTCGCCAGAAGCGCTTGACCAATGGCATTATTGATCTTATGGGCACCAGTATGGTTGAGATCCTCCCGTTTTAAAAAAATGTTTGCTCCCCCGACATGTTTTGTTAATTGGTCTGCAAATGTTAAAGCGGTCGGTCTGCCGGAATATTTTTGCAGCATTTGATGATATTGCTGTTGAAAAGAAGAATCACTTAATGCATCCTTTAATGCTTCTTCTAATTCATACAACGGCTTCATTAACGTTTCTGGTACATATTTTCCTCCAAATTCTCCAAACCTGCCATATTCATCAGGATATTTCATCAGCCTTTCACCTTCTCTATTAATTTTGCTATTTTTTCGACATCTTTTTTTTCATTTGTTTCAACACCGCTTGCAACATCAATGTTTTCAGCGCCTTTTTCAAGCAGCTCTGTTATGTTTTCAGGTGTAATGCCGCCCGCAATAAAACAAAGCTTCCGGTGATTTTTCGCCCATATTGTATAATCGGACACATTTGACCAGTCAAAAGCAACGCCTGTTCCGCCCCACATTCCTTTCACACGGCTGTCAATCACATATCCATCCACCCAACGCGAAAATTTTTCCATTTCCTCTATCACATGTTCATGATGAGGAAGAGCTTTCCAAACAGAAAGACCGAACTTTTCCTTTACCTGTTTTACAAATTCTTCATCTTCATCGCCATGCAGCTGTATGCAGTCTAATTCGACCGCTGCTAGCACATCCTTTAAAAATTGAATCGTCGGATGAACAAATACGCCTACTAGTTTTGGACGCATTTCTTTTGGAAAAGCTTCCATCCACCTGCCGACATCATTTGCCTTCACCTGCCGTCTGCTTTCAGAGGAAAAGATAAAGCCGATATAATCGGCTCCTTGATTGATGGAAACGGCTGTATCTTCAAATGTGCGGTTGCCGCAAATTTTGACGAGTCTCACTTTACACTCTCCTTAAACAGCTCATAAATTCCTTGTTCCGGATCTTTTTTCCGCATGAGCGCCTCCCCGACAAGCACGCCTTTTGCTCCATATTCATACACCGTTTGCAAATCTGCCATCGTGCTTATGCCGCTTTCACTGATCAATAAAATATCTTTCGGCACATATTTTTGAATCGTTTCCAGATGATGAATATCCGTATGAAAGGTTGTTAAATCCCTGTTGTTCACCCCTAATATATTCGGCACAAATATGTCTAGTATTCTTTCAAGAGTCTCGACAGAATGGACCTCCACCAGCACATCCAGCTCTAAGCTGACCGCTTCATCCCAAAGCTCCTTTAATTTTTTTGGCGGAAGAGCCTCCCCGATTAACAAAATGGCATCCGCTCCGATCCATTTCGATTCATACACTTGCTTTTTATCGATAATAAAATCTTTGCGCAAAACAGGAAGTTTCACCTTTTCTTTAATTTCAGACAAAAATGCGGTTGACCCTTGAAAAAACTTTTGATCGGTTAAAACAGATAAGCAGTCTGCCTTCCCTCTCTCATATTTTTTTGCAATATCGACAGGATCGAAATCTTCACGAATGACACCTTTGGACGGCGATGCCTTCTTCACTTCCGCAATGAGCCCAAGAAAACGGTTCGGGTTTTGAAGAGCATCGAAAAATGATCTTTTTTCGAATGCTTTTTTGTCTAATTGCGTCAAATCAAGTTCTTTCACTTCTTGTTCTTTAACTCTTATGATCGTATCAAGCATAGCTCTCTTCCTTTCGGATGGCCAATCTCCTCAATTGCTGATAGGCGGTCCCGTCTTTTATGGCTGTTAAAGCCATCTGTACCCCATCAGAAATGTTTTTTGCTTTTCCTGCTACGTAAAGAGCTGCAGCCGAATTTAATGCTACAATGTTCTTCACGCTTTCATTTCCTTTATTTTTCAGTACTTCCTCTATCATTTTAGCACTTTCTTTCGCATCTGAGACTTGTATTTCTTCAAGCTTCCCTCGATTCATTCCAAATTGTTCCGGAGAAATCGTATATTTTGTTATGTTCCCATCTTTTAGTTCTACGACATCCGTTTCATCACTGATCGAAATTTCATCTAATCCGTCCCTTCCTGATACTAACAGCACATGCTCTGAACGGAAATGTTTTAATGTTTCAGCCATTTTCTCCGCATGCTCCAATGATGAAACGCCAAGCACTTGTCGTTTTGTATTGGCCGGATTAGCCAGCGGCCCGAGCAAATTAAAAATCGTTCGGAATCCCACTTCTTTTCTTGCTTTGGCAACATGCTTCATCGATGAATGATAGAGAGGAGCAAACAAGAAGCTCATATTCGTTTCTTCCAGGCTTCTTCTTGCTTCTTCAGGCGTTGTTTGGATTGGGATGTTTAAACATTCGAGCACATCAGCGCTGCCGCTTCTTGAAGAAACAGCGCGGTTTCCGTGTTTTGCGACTTTCACTCCCAACGATGAAGCAACAATGGCAGATGCGGTTGAAATGTTAAAAGTTGATGCTCCATCTCCGCCCGTTCCGCAAGTATCAACTGCATTTTCAAATCCTTCAAGCTGAGTCATATTTTCCTTCATCGCTTTCACAAATCCCGTCATCTCTTCGACCGTTTCGCCGCGAAATCGTAAAATAGTGATGAGACTGGCAATTTGACTGTCCGGAACCTTTCCTTCCATGATTTTTTTCATAATATCTTCTGCTTCAGATGCTGAAAGAGTCTCACCATTAATGCACTTCTCCAATATATGCTTCATGCCCTCTTCCTCCCTTTTTCTAAAAACAATTGTTCTGCTAATTCGATCGTTTGAATGAGCGCACTCGCTTTGTTTCTTGTTTCTTCCCATTCTTTTAAAGGAACAGAATCGGCAACGATCCCAGCCCCCGCCTGGACATATGCCTTCTGATTGCTCAGCGTGATCGTCCGAATTGTGATGCATGAATCAATGCTTCCATCGAAGCTGATGTATGCAACAGTCCCCGCATAGCTCCCCCTGGCAGTCGGCTCCAGCTCATGAATAATTTCCATCGCGCGTATTTTTGGGGCGCCTGAAACGGTTCCGGCAGGAAAAGCCGAAATTAACGCATCAATCGGATGAATGCTTTTTCTCAATTTTCCTCTCACTTTTGAAATGAGATGGATAACATGTGAAAAATAAGCTGCATCCAGAAGTACAGGTGTTTTGACCGTCCCGTATTCAGCAACTCGGCCGATATCATTTCTTGCTAAATCAACAAGCATATAATGCTCCGCTAGTTCTTTTTCATCCTGCAGCAATTGGCGAACGAGTCTTCTATCTTCTTCCTTTGTTTTGCCCCGCTTTCTCGTGCCGGCAATAGGATGAATTTCAACATAATCGTCGCGAACATGAATCAATCTTTCCGGTGAACTGCCGATAAGCTCTTGGTTTGATAGTTTTATATAAAATAAATAAGGGGAAGGATTGATAATTCTTAAAATTCGATATAATTGCAGACCGGTTACCGATACTTGTTTTTCAAAGCGCTGCGAAAGAACTCCTTGAAATATATCGCCAGAACGAATATATTCCTTCATTTTTTCAACATGATGCAAAAATTGTTCTTTTGTATAATTCGATTCAAATCCGGCGAAAGAAACCGGTTCTTTGTTTGACGGGATGAAAATATTTCCTTCCGGCTTGACGTTTTTTAATTCATTGCGATATTGAAAAATGCGTTCCTTTCCCGCCTCAAATATTTGCTTCAGCTCTTGCTCGCTTTCGTTTCCTTCTAGCTCTCTATAATGAATAAATGTCAGCAGTTTTTCCTTGTGGCTATATGCAATGACCGTTTGGCAAATGACCAGTTCACATACAGAATGGGTTCTGTCAGCATGACGATGAGCTGGAATCTTTTCAAATAGGCTGACCGCATCATAATCGATTTTTCCGACAGCTCCGCCTGAAAACGGCACATCGATCGCCACTTTTTTTACATTGAAGCTTACCGTCATTCTATGAAACAATGCTGATAACGAAACATCTTTGTCCATGACCATCTGTTTTCGATTTTGCAGCTGGAACGTTCCATTTTCTTCCTTGATCAAATACATCGGATCAAGACCGATAAACGAGTAGTTGGACCAGTTCGACTCGCTGTCATTGCTTTCTAAAATATAACAAGCATCGGTTTGCAGCGTTTGAAATATTTGGATAGGTGTCAGCATATCGACATGATATTGCTCGATAATGGGAACCGTCTTATATTTGCGGCAATCCTGCAAAAAATCTTGAAAGGTTGTTGCCATTGAAGTACTCACTCCTCCAAAGTATTTGGAGAATGAGTCATAGAGGATCGTTTTTGAGGGATGAAATTGATAATAAAAATGCCCAAAAACATTACGTTTTTGGGCAGTCGATCAATCTATCTTCCTAAACCACTCATCTATTACTTCCTCGACTCATTCTCAACTACCCTTAACTAAACTCAGCTCATTTCAGGTCATATAAAAACTTTCTTATTCGCCATATTATCGGATACAGCATTATTTGTCAACAAGATCCGGTCGTAAAATTTTTGCCTTCTCTAAATAAACATGGCAAATATCGTTTTGGGCGGCTTCTGTATTAATATGCATCATCACCCTTACGCATTTCTCAAGGGCGCCTTCAACGGCTATTTCCTGCATGCATGTCACAGGAACATATTTCCAGCCTTCAATATTTCTTAATGCTTTTGCAGGGAAGCAGGCATTTAAATCATTTGTCGCCGAAATAAACACGGAAGCTACTTGTTCAGGGTCAATGTTGTTTAATCGAATCATCTCCCTTAAGAGCCTCTCCGTGCTTTCTACAATCTGTTCTTCATTATTTTCCGAAACGGTGATGGCCCCTCTAACACCTCTTATCAAACGCATCCCTCCGTTCTCCACTCATTAAGAAATGAATATAATGTATGCGTGTCAAACGTCTTAAGTACCGGATTGCCGATATCCTCGAGAAGCACAAAACGAATCTGGCTATGTACCGTTTTTTTGTCTTTTTTCATTCGTTCGAGAAGCGATTCGGTTTGAATGGTTTCATCGATTTTGACAGGAAAGCCGATTTCGTTAAACCAATTTTTGATCGATTTATATTGAAAATCTTTGCGGAATATCTTTTCACTCAGCCATAGAGCAAACAGCATGCCGCATGCAACGGCATCTCCGTGGGAAATCTTCCCGTAACCTAACTCCGCTTCGAGCGCATGGCCGAGAGTATGACCGAAGTTTAAAAACGCCCTTTTTCCTGTTTCTCTTTCATCTTCAGCGACAATTTCTGCTTTCACTTCAATTCCCTTTCGTATAAACCATTGCAGCTGTTCGCTTGTTACATGATTCAACGAATGGATCGTTTTCATTAAATTTTCAACAAATGAACGATCATTGATGAAGCCGTGCTTCACCACTTCCGCAAATCCTGAGCGGATTTCTAGAAGAGGCAGTGTTTTTAAAAACTGTGTATCATAAATAATGGCATGAGGCTGATGAAAAGCCCCGATCATATTTTTTCCGAGCGGATGGTTAATGGCCACCTTTCCCCCGACAGCACTGTCATGAGCCAAAAGGGTCGTCGGCACTTGAATGAACGGAATTCCTCTCATAAATGTTGCAGCTACAAAGCCTGCTAAATCACCCACTACTCCGCCGCCAAAAGCAATGATTACGGATTCTCTGTCCAGATTGTTTTCTAAAGCAAAGGTCAAGCATTTATAGTACGTTTCAAATGATTTAGACTGTTCGCCGCTCGGAACAACACATGTCAATACGTCCAAATCAAATGCTTTTAATACCGACTCTAATTTTCCGCCATACAGATCCTTGACTGTTTGATCAGTAATGATCAAAATTTTCGAAGGATTATTGCAAACAGACAGAAGCCATTCTCCGACATTATCGATAATTCCGTCTCCTAAAAAAACTGGATACGGGCGACTTTTCGTTTGAATCATCATCTGTTCCATTAAAATTCCCTCGCATATTGTTTCATACGTTCGATATTTTCCCGAATTAGGTCAATGCGATCAAGACCAAACTGTTCAACGATCGCTTTGGCTACTTCCCATGCAACAACTGCCTCCGCCACAACACTTGCAGCCGGGACTGCGCAGCTGTCCGATCGTTCAATGCTCGCCAAAAAAGGCTCTTTCGTATCAATGTCAACGCTTTGCAAAGGTTTGTACAGTGTTGGAATTGGCTTCATGACTCCTCTGACGACGATGGGCATGCCGGTCGTCATGCCGCCCTCAAAGCCTCCCAGATTGTTTGTTTTGCGATAGTATCCTTTCTCTTCGCTCCAAAGGATTTCATCATGAACTTCGCTGCCAAAACTCCGTCCCGCTTCAAATCCCAAGCCGAACTCAACCCCTTTAAACGCGTTGATGCTTACGATCGCTTGCGCTATTTTGGCATCCAGCTTTTTGTCCCAATGAACATAGCTGCCGACACCAGGCGGCATTCCTTCAACAATCACCTCAACGATGCCGCCGATGGAATCACCCTTTTCTTTTGCTTCGTCGATCGCCTTCATCATTTGCTGAGCCGCATTTTCATCTAAACAACGCACAGGTGAGTTCTCTGTCTTTTCCTTCAACTCAGCAAGCGTCGAATAGTCCAATTTTTGCGCACGGACACCGCCAATTTCAATGACATGTCCTGCCACTTGAATGCCGAGTTCAGACAAAATTTTCTTCGCAACAGCTCCTGCTGCCACCCTGACAGTTGTTTCCCGGGCAGAAGAGCGTTCAAGCACGTTGCGCATATCACGATGTCCGTATTTGATCGCCCCGACTAAGTCGGCATGGCCTGGGCGAGGTCTCGTAATTTTTCGTTTCATTTCCGCTTTCTCCGATTCGGAAATCGGCTCTGCCCCCATAATTTTCGTCCAATGGGCAAAGTCTTTATTTTCTACAACTAGCGCTATTGGTGATCCTAGCGTTTCGCCATGGCGCACTCCGCCTAGTATTTGCACCTGGTCTTTTTCGATTTGCATTCTTCGACCGCGGCCATAGCCTTTCTGTCTTCTTGCAAGCTCAATATTGATGTCTTCTTTCGTTAGAGGAAGCCCTGCCGGAACTCCTTCTATAATCGTCGTTAATTGCGGGCCGTGAGATTCCCCTGCTGTCAAATATCTCATACTAGCAAACTCCTTCCCATAACACTTTAACGCTTTTATGCTTTTATGCTTTTACGTAACTATACCATAAGATTTTTTGTTTGAATAGAAAGATCTTTGCTATTGCTACAATCGTGTATAAAAAAACGTTTCGATCGTTTTTAATCCATATTTTTCCGGAGTGAAAATTTGCTCTGTGCTGCCAACAAATAAAATCCCGTTTCGTCTAAGCGAGTTGCTGAATTTTTCATAAAGCTCTTTTTTCGCAGACTCAGTAAAATAAATGAGGACGTTTCGGCATACGATCAAATCAAAATCTGTTTCAAAGCGGTCTGACAGCAAATTATGCTTTCTAAAAGTAACCGAGCGTTTAATGTCTTCTTTTACATGATAGAAAGAGCCTTCTTGCTGAAAATAATTAGTTTTATATTCAAGAGGTACTTCTTTTAGCGATCTTTCCGGATAAATTCCAATTTGTGCTGTTTTAATCGCTTGTTCATCTATATCTGTGGCTAATATATATGAGTCTTTCAATAGCGAATTTTGTGCTAAAATCATCGCAATTGTGTAAGGTTCTTCTCCCGTTGAGCAGGCAGCGCTCCAAACCTTTATATGTTTTTTACCATTCAGCAAACGCGGAAGCAATTTTTTTTCAAGGATGTTCCAGCGCTGATAGTTGCGAAAAAATTCAGAAACATTAATCGTCATCCGATCTAAAAACAGATTGTATAAACATTTATCCTTTTCCATCGCTAAAAAAAACTCGTGAAAGGATTGAAAGCCTTTTTTTTCATACAATGATTTTAATCTTCTTTTCATTTGAGTCTCTTTATATAACGACAGGTCAATCCCACTTTTTCTTTTTATCTTTTCGATAAATGCAACATAGTCCTTATCTGTCACTTTCCGATCTTCCCCCGAATGTAATGTAGAAAACCCTAATCAAACCATTGTTTGATTAGGGTCAGATGTTAATAGATCCATGCATCAATTTCACGGTCATATTCTACAAGCTCTTCAGCTTTAAAAAACAATTGAATTTCCCGCTCAGCGCTTTCAGGTGAATCAGAACCGTGAATTACATTCTTCCCTACTGTTAAACCAAAATCGCCGCGAATTGTTCCAGAAAGGGCATCCTTTGGATTGGTTTTTCCCATCATTTGACGGGCAATTTCGATTGCATTTTCGCCTTCCCAAACCATTGCAAAAACCGGTCCTGAAGTGATGAATTGAACGAGTTCATTGAAAAAAGGCTTTTCTTTATGTTCTCCATAATGCTGCTGGGCCAATTCTTCAGAGATTTTCATTAATTTTGCACCGATAAGCTTCAGCCCTTTTTGCTCAAATCTTGAAACGATTTGTCCAATCAGCTGCCGTTGTACACCATCAGGCTTTACCATTAAAAACGTCTTTTCCATCAACACATCCACCTCGAAAATTTCTTTATGTATAAGTACAAAATCCACAAGAAAATAGTATCATTATTAAAGCGGTTACGCAAACTAAAATTTCCTTTTTCCAATATATTTGGCAATATTGTATAGCGAAGTTCGCGCTTTCCCGTGCTTGAGGCCTTCCAATTGATGAAAGCTCTTCTGCAAATAGCGGTTACTAATATTCATCGACTGTTCGATTGCTCTTGATTTTTTAATTTCATAAATAATCGGCTTGATTTCTTCAGCAGTTGTTTGATTATTGATTTTGACAATTTTTTTTCTTAATTCTTCATTTTGCATGGCAAACAAAACAGGAAGGGTAATGTTTCCTTGAAGTAAATCGCTCCCAACTGGTTTTCCAAGCTCTTCTTCCGTAGAGGTAAAATCTAAAAGATCGTCAATAATTTGATACGAAATTCCAACATAATAACCGTACAAATACAGCTTTTTACAAACGGATTCTGGAGCGCCGGAGGCAAGAGCGCCCAATTGGCAGCTGACAGCAATTAATAAAGCTGTTTTTCTTTTAATTCGTTTGACATACGTCCGATAAGACTGATCAAAATTGTATTTATCGTTGATTTGTTCGATTTCTCCTAAACAGAGTTCAACAAGAGCTTTCGAAAGAACTCGGTGAATAAGCGGCTCGTCCAGCTCTGTTATGATTTCAAGAGCCCGTGCGAATAAGTAATCTCCAACATACATGGCAATGCGATTGTCCCATTTTGCATTAACTGTTGGTTTTCCTCTTCGCAGCTCAGCATTGTCGATGACGTCATCGTGTACCAATGAGGCGCTGTGAATCAGCTCTAAAGCGACGGCAACCGGTTTCATACGGTCAATGTTATAATCTCCGAACATTCCTGACAACAATACAAAAACAGGGCGAATCCGTTTTCCCCCTGCTTGAAGAAGATGAATCCCGGCTTCACGTATTAACGGATCTTTTGTTTGTACGGAAGACAGCAATTCATTTTCAATCACTTCAAGGTCTTTTGTTAAAAAGGAATAGAATGATTTTAACTTCATTTATTTCACCTTTGTTTCCAATTTCGGTTTATAACCTAAGTGCATTGCTGCAACACCGCCTGTAAATGGCTTCACTTCTACATTTATAAAACCAGTTTGCTCGAACATTTTTTTCAGCTCTTTCATGCCAGGAAATTGACGCGCGGACTCCTGCAGCCAAGAATATTCTTCATAGCTTTTAGCAAATATCTTGCCGAATAAAGGCATGATAAAGCGAAAATAAAAATAGTAAAGCTGTTTGAAGCCAATCAAGGTCGGCTGTGATGTCTCCAAACAAACTACCATTCCTCCGGGTTTCAATACGCGGTACATTTCCGATAGAACCTGCATATAATCAGGAACATTTCTGAGGCCAAACCCGATGGTCACATAATCAAACTCGTTTTCAGGAAACGGCAAATCCATCGCATTGCCGTGAATAAATGAAATATTGGAAAATTGTCTTTCCTTTGCCTTTTCCTCACCGATGCTTAACATATTTTGGCTAAAATCAAGTCCTATGACCTTTCCGTTTTGCCCGACTGCTTCCCCGAGCGCAAGCGTCCAGTCCCCCGTTCCGCAGCAAACATCGAGTGCGTAGGAACCTTTTTTCACATTCATTCTCCGCATCGTTTCTTTTCGCCATGCAATATGACGATTAAAGCTGATCACAGAATTCATCCGGTCATAATTTTTATAAATTTTTTCAAATACGCGGTGCACACGTTCTTCTTTCGATTGCTGCATTTTTTAACCTTCCTCCACTATCATATGCGAAAACCGTAATACATGAATTCGGTTCATAATAAATTGTTTTACGGCAGGCGAATATTTCAGACTTTTTTCCAACAGTTTATTAATTTCCCAGAAATAATGATTGCAGCATTCTATGAAAGTTCCAACTAAATCAATCGGGCTTTTAGATTTCTTTTGAAATTGTGTTAAAACGGACTGGCTATTTTTATCGTATTTATGTTTTTCTTCACATAAACGTTTATATGTTAAATATGTTTTGGAAATTTCCGGCCACGTCTCAATTTGAAAATGCTCTCCGATCCGTTGAAATAACGCGGTTTCCACAATGACGATGCTTTCGACTATTGCTTCAATCGACTGGCAGCTTCGGTCGTAAAGACGAATTTTATGCTCATTAATTTCTTTAATCGCGGTTGCAAGCGCACGAACCATTTTCAAGTCTTGAATTTCAGAAAGAATAAAATAATATAGTCCGCTGAAATAATCACCTGCAATGACATTTAATTGTCTTTCAACAAAAAGCTTCTTATTTTCACATTCCGTTGTCGTTACTAAATCATGGGTATCAAGGGCTGATTGAACAAGCATGGCGGTCACAACATATTTTTCCTTCTTTTCATCTGCTATTTCCGCTTCTTCAAAAAGCGCGTAAAACAATAGCAGCTTGTCTTCATCAATTACAGGCTTTTGAATATATTGTTTAAACACAGGATGTGAAAAATATTGGTCTAGCGAACGTTTTATTTGCTCCAGCTTTTGATAGATTTCCATCATTATCACCCTTGTCCCCCATATATCTCTATACTAACATTTACAAATTTTATTATATCATAACCACATTTTTTCATTAGGCTTTGTCGAAAAAGTAAAAGCAGAAATCCTGCTTATTTTCTCTCGCCGCTCTCAATCTCTCCATAGCTTGTTTGAATAAGCGCCTTGCCGCGAATTTTAATGGCAGAAGTGTGTTCCGTAAATTGAGCAATCATTACTTCTCCTTTATCAAGCTTTTCGGAATGGTGGAACCTAGTATCGGAACCTCTTGTCAAACCAATCACATTGACGCCATCTTCAATTGCTTTAATAACCACATAATCATTTTGATTCGGATTCATCTATCAACACCTACCGTTTATTTTTTTATTAATGACAGCACTTCGCTTCTTGCCGCAGCATCATTCAAAAAACATCCTCTGACTGCTGACGTTACAGTGATTGATCCAGGCTTTTTCACTCCGCGCATTGTCATGCACATATGCTCCGCTTCAACAACAACCATCACACCGTGAGGATCCAATGATTCGACTATGCTGTCGGCAATCGTTGATGTAATCCGTTCTTGCAGCTGTGGTTTTTTTACAACCGCTTCAACAGCGCGGGCTAGTTTGCTTAGTCCAGTCACTTTGCCGCCTTTTGGTATGTATGCAATATGTACTTTACCGAAAAAAGGAACTAGATGGTGTTCGCACATTGAAAAAAATTGAATATCCTTTACTAAAACAAGCTCTTCATGATCCTCTTCAAATACGGTTTGAAAATATTCTTTAGGATCCTGATTTATACCTGAAAAAATTTCCTCATACATATTGGCAACCCGCTTAGGTGTATCAGCCAATCCTTCCCTATTAGGATCCTCCCCTATAGCTTCTATAATTAAACGTACTGCCTGTTCTATTTGCTCTTTATTAATTTTTGGCATACTCGGCTCCTCCTATTGTCATTCATTCATACCGATTCTAGCACAATTAATGAAAAAAAAGCAAAATGAAGCTTCCTTTCCCGCAAATAGAACAGAAATCTTTTCAATAAAACCTTTGAACAATCTCGCCTAAATAGGAAAAGCCCCAAAAAGGGGCTTATTCTGTGAAGAAATGCAGCGAGCATATGTAGTCGCTACTCATTTCTTAATTGTGTGCGTTCATTTCATTACTTGCCAGCAACTGCATCTTTAAGAGCTTTGCCTGGTTTAAACGCAGGCACTTTGCTTGCCGGAATTTCAATTTCTTCACCAGTTTGAGGATTGCGACCTTTGCGCGCTGAACGCTCACGCACTTCAAAGTTTCCAAAACCGATGAGTTGAACTTTGTCACCTTTTTTCAAAGATTCTAAAATTGTATCGAAAACAGCATCTACAGCTTTCGTTGCATCTTTTTTGGATAATTCGCTAGCTTCTGCTACAGCGTTGATTAATTCTGTTTTGTTCATTTAATGTTTCACCTCCTCCCAAAAAAGTTTCATGAAAATCCAGCTATTATACATTTCTTCACAGCTTTTAAGAATTCTATACATGCAACAACAAGAAGTTGGTGACTAGCTTATCATAAATGAAACAATATTTCATTTCAACAGTTTTTCATTTTCAAATTGGTTGCAAAGGATGATTCATCCTTATGAGAGAAGAATTTCTGTAAAAAGATTATCATAACAATAATGGCAGAATCAAGCACATTTCTATTAATTTCAGTCATTTTTCAGTTGCTTTGGCAAAAAGTTCGCCAAAACAATAGAGGGAGACTGCATAAGCAGTCAACCCTTCCATCATTTAAAAACGCAGCTCCCACATATTTCCGTTTTCAAAGCGCCGAATTTTTTTTCTTTTCGTATGTTTAAAATCCCGGCTGCCGCATGTTTTTTTACGATCGCTGCGATGGCTTCTTCTCCGGCTGCTGCATGTTTTTTTATGGCCCCTGCGATGGCTTCTTCTCCGGCTGCCGCATGTTTTTTTATGGCCCCTGCGATGGCTTCTTTTCCGGCTGCCGCATGTTTTTTTATAGCCGCTGTGATGGCTTCTTCTCCGGCTGCCGCATGTTTTTTTATGGCCCCTGCGATGGCTTCTTCTCCGGCTGTCGCATGTTTTTTTATGGTCGCTGCGATGGCTTCTTCTCCGGCTGTCGCATGTTTTTTTATGGTCGCTGCGATGGCTTCTTTTCCGGCTGCCGCATGTTTTTTTATGGTCGCTGCGATGGCTTCTTCTCCGGCTGCCGCATGTTTTTTTATGGTCGCTGCGATGGCTTCTTCTCCGGCTGCCGCATGTTTTATCCGATCTTCTTCTTCCTTCAGGTTCTTGGAAATAAAAATGTTTCAACCCTTTTTCTTCCCCACTATGAAATGCTTCTTTAATGACTTTTTCGGAAATCACTATTCTGCCTCCCTTTTTATTTTGTATAGCATATGAATCTTCACACTAACTCGTTTGGACTTTTAAATCGTTTAAAAAAATGTGCGTTTGCCATCAGTGGCAAGTTTTATCCACATTCATACTATTTAAATGAAAAACAGTGAAAAGAGGGATCAAATGGAAAAACACTTGGAGAAAATTTCCTTATACATTCATCCGAAAGATTTGCTTTTTTTACAAAAAAATAAATGGGATGAAGACGGAGTTCCCGGCATGGTTTATTTAGGGAAGAAAAAAATCGATGCGGATATAATGTATCGTGGCTCTCATACTAGGAAAGCGAAAAAAAAATCTTTTTTTATAAAATATTACCGTCCTTCAAAATACAATAACGAAAAGGAATTTCATTTAAATGCGGAATATTTTGATCCTTCATTGATTCGCAATAAGCTTTCTTTTTATTTTTTTGACCGCATAGGAGTATTCGTTCCCGAAACAAAATTCGTCCTTTTATCGATCAATGGAATCCATCAAGGTATTTATTTACGCCTTGAATCCGTCAATGAAGATTTTTTAGCAAAAAGAAAACTGCCTAAAGGTCCAATTTTTTATGCAATAGATGGTGATGCGAATTTTTCATTATACAGCGATTTAGACCAAAAGGTAAAAAAAAGCTTATCACAAGGATATGAGTTAAAATACGGGGAAAATGATGATTTTAGTAAGCTCGAACAATTTATTTATTTTGTTAATACAAGCACTTCGTCCCAATTTTCTGAAGAAATCGAACAATATTTAAACGTGGAGCAATATTTAAAATGGCTGACAGGTGTCATTTGCACACAAAATTACGATGGTTTTGTTCACAATTACGCACTTTACTTACATGGAGAAACAAGCCGTTTTCATATTATTCCCTGGGATTACGACGCGACATGGGGAATTGATGTCAACGGAGAAAAAATGCGACATGACTATGTTCGGGTAGAAGGATTTAACACTTTAACGGCAAGGCTGCTAGACGTCCAAAAGTATAAAAAACTTTACCAACAACTTTTATATGACACTATACAACATCAATTTACGGTAAAAAATTTGAAAGATGCTGTATACGGTTATTATGAACAAGTGAAAAAGTTTATTAGCAAAGATCCTTTTTTCCAATATACCCTTGACGAATTTGATCAACAGCCTTCACAAATTCTCGATTTTATCTCAAAAAGAAATCAATTTATCGCTTCACATTTAATGTTTTAGCAAGTTGAAGAACGCAAATAGGCGATCGCTTATTTTTCATGAATTGGGTAAATGTTCTGTTGCTTTCTCCCATTTTGAACGTATAAATACATTATAAATGACCTGTATGGTTGAATGCCAAGGGAGGTTAATGAAAATGACTGCAACTGGAGAAAAATTTTATCAATATGTAAAGTCGCTTGTTGGAAAAATGATTAAGGTGAATAGAGGCGGTCCTGAAAGCAAAAGCGGTTTACTGCTTGAAGTAAAAACTGATTATTTGGCCCTCTATTTATTCGAATCAAACAATGTTGTTTACTACCAATTGAAACACATTAAAAGCATTACGGAAAATTCTAAGACAAATTCCAAACCTTTTCGACTGGAAAATGTTGAACAAAACGCTTCGAAAAGCGATAGCTTCCGCCGCCTAATGAAATTATTTCAATACGAATACCTTCAAATTAACCAAGGCGGCCCTGAAGCAATGAGCGGGAAGTTATTAGATGTAACAAATCATTATGCCGTTCTCTACAAAGATGATCGGGTGATCTATGTCAATTTTGAGCATATTAAAAGCTTCTCATTAAACAAAAGCGAAAACGCTGAAGAAAAGGAAACCGTCCGCTATTTGAAAGTAAAAACATTTGATGAAATACTCAATTATTTTATTCATAAATGGGTTTCCATCAATTGGGGAGGACCGGAAGCGCTCGAAGGTGTTCTGTCATACAACGGAAATGGGACATTCATTTTAATTAACAAAGAAGAAGTCATTCGAATTCAGCCGTTCCACGTTCGAAGCATTTTTGAAGGTTCCCGCGATCAGAAAAAAAATGAGAACAAACAAACTGAAAAAAAAGATCGATCCGATCGTGATAAAAGAACTTCTATGGAAAGAGATTCTAAAAGCGGGCAAAGCACGTCCGAGATTGAGCACAAAAACACTTACTCACACTCAGAACGTCATGAAAGAACAGATGATCTTGATAGAAGGACTGAAAAAAAATACCGGTCAACGCCAAATGAAAGCAGAAGAGCTTCGAATGCCTATATAGAAAGAGCAGAGATACAGTTGCGATCAATGCCGCATCTTGAAAAAGTAGTCAAAACTGTCCACTATCGTTGGAAAGGCTAGCTAGCGTCTCTGCCATCAAATTCCCCCTCTGTTTTTGTTTCTGTTGTTTCAAAGAAAGGAGGCATTGAAGTTTTGAGATTTTCCGAACTTATTGACGAACAAGTAAAAGCAGAAATAAGCGGCAAAAACGAAGTTATCGGAATTTTAGTTGACGAAGGATTAGATGTGATCGTACTTTATATTGGTTATAAATATATATATATTCCTCTTCTACATTTACACAGTTTGGAAAAATATGATGACGAAAATCCGATTAAATACGATCAAAAAACGATTAAACCAATGATTATTGAGGATGATTCCATTTCATACCGAAAAATATTAATAAATGCTAAAGGAATGTTTGTTGAAACATATGTAACTGGAAATAAAGCTTTACACGGTTATATTACATCTGTCTTAACTGACTATTTTGTTTTTTATTCCCCCGTGTTTAAATATGTTTTAGTGTCTTTTCACCATTTAAAATGGCTCATTCCATATCCAAACACAACAACGCCTTACTCGTTAAACGAACATGAATTGCCAGTGGTGCCCGCCATGATCACCGTTAACCGCACCTTTGAAGAACAATTAAAAAAATTCATCAACAAACTAGTAGTATTTGATCTTGGGGAAAAACAAGAAAAAATCGGAGTGTTAAAGTCTGTTCAGCAAAACTTCGTCGAATTGGTAACAGCTGAAGGCCACACGGTGTTTTTAAAAATTTCCCATATTAAAACAGTGCACGTTCCGTAAACGTTTCCGCCTGCTTAATTACGTTTCGCCTAAACCATTGCTTCAATTTATAAAAAAAATGGGGTGAATCGCACCCCATTTTTTAACATTATACAAACAAAAGCTTGATCCAATAGTATAAACAGAACATCGTAAATATTAATGTTGGCGGAATGACAACAAATGTTACTTTCACATATTTTGCCCAGCCGATTTTCATTCCGTTCTCTTTTAAAATGTGCATCCATAAGAGCGTCGCCAACGTACCGATCGGAAGCAGCAATGAGCCGATATCACTGCCGATGATGCTTGCTAAATAAGCTGTTTTTAACGTGATTTCGTCCAATCCGAAATTTGTAAGCACCATTGAACCGATCATTAATGCCGGGTGATTATTAAAGATATTGGATAAAACAGTGATCAGCCCGCCCATCCAAAAAATTCCGCTTGCTACATCTGTCATCAACGGCTTTAACAGCTGAAGGAAAAAAGTAACTAACCCGATATTTTTCAAGCCATAAACGATGATGTACATGGAAAAAGCAAACAGAAATACTGACCATGGTGCTTTCATTAAAACATCGATTGGACTTAAACGAAGCTTATACCACCGTACCGTTAATAAAACGATTGAACCAAACAGAGCCACAAGCCCTATCGAGATTTCGAAAAAGGAAGCGACAAACAGACTGATTCGAACAACGATCACAAACATCAACATTTTCATCATCATACTTGTCTTCTCTTTAAAAACTTTTGGCAACAATTTAGGCTTCAAAGGATGATACGATTGGATGAAAAAGTTCTCATCTTTTGGCACGTTTATCACCCTTTTTGGAATGTCTTTATAAAAAACGAAAAAGAGCAAACTGACCATTAACAACAACCCGGTTACAGTAGGTGCGAAAATCATTGCCGTATGCATGTATAAATCCATTCCTACAATCTTTAATGCGATCAGATTTACAATGTTGCTGACACCAATTGGCGCGCTTGAAGCGGTGGCAACCAGCGCTCCACTTAGAAGGTACGGAATTTTTTCGTGATGTTTTAAACGAAGGTGATGAAGAAGTAGCAGTAAAATAGGAGTCGTAATTAAAATGCTTCCGTCATTATTAAATATGACAGTCATGAAAAAACATAGAAGATTCGTATACCAAAACAATCGGATTCCAGATCCGTTAGCTTTAAATGCCAAATGATGAGCACACCATTCGAAAAAACGAAAGCTTTCCAAAACGATTGCCATGACAATCGTTGCGATAATCGTAACAGAAGCTTCTGTTACATTTAAAGCAATTTCCGACAATTCTTGAAAGCTAATTCCCCCAACGAATAATATGATAAGTGCCCCAATTGTTGCTGGAAATGCTTCATTTACTCCGCGGGGGCGCCAAAAAATCAAGATCATCGTTATGAAAAACACGAATAAAATCACTAAATCGCGGTCAACTAGCAAACTATTTCCCTTCTTCCTTACCGTCAGATTCTTTTTAAATATCCACCATGGTTTCTATCACTCCTCATCACCTGTACTATATAAATATGTGTCTAACAATATCTCTGCTATCTATCAACAACCCATTTTCTATTAAATCCGCAAAAAACTATCAACTATTATCTCGGCAAGATTGTTGTCATATCATGATTTTAGTCGAAAAAAAGACGGAATCATTTACGCTAATGCAATATGTTTTCTATACAATTTAACTGCACAGAAGACAAATCAATTCACTTGTCGGTTTTTTTGCTAAGTTGTTTAACCTTTTTAAAAAAATGATGTGTCTTTTCAAAGGCCGGAAAACGCAGGGCAGAACTTCTTGTCAAAAAAAAAAAAAAAAAAAAAAAAAAACAGGGCTCACTCGTTTGCCCCTTGTGAAAAAAACAACGGCCAAAAAACCGTTGTTTTTGACCTTTTGATCTTTTATAATATGATTGCTATGAGCCCGCCTGACCCCTCGTTGATGATTCTTTCCAATGTTTCTTTTAATTTGTAGCGCGCATTTTCAGGCATCAACGACAATTTTGCCTGTATTCCTTCTCTGACGATCGAGCTTAAGCTTCTTCCGAATATATCGGAATTCCATATGGACAAAGGATTTTCTTCAAAATCTTGCATTAAATAACGCACAAGCTCTTCACTTTGTTTTTCTGTGCCAATGATCGGTGCAAATTCAGATTCAACATCTACTTTAATCATATGAATGGAAGGTGCGACTGCTTTGAGCCGGACGCCGAATCTCGATCCTTGGCGGATAATTTCCGGTTCATCCAGACTCATATCTGATAAAGCCGGTGCTGCTATGCCGTAACCTGTCTGTTTTACCATTTTTAAAGCATCGGCTACTTGATCGTATTCCGCCTTAGCGTGTGCAAAATTTTGCATGAGCTCAAGCAGATGATCCTTCCCGCGTATTTCAACACCGACAACTTCTTTTAAAATTTGATCGTACAGCTCATCCGGCGCAAACAAATCGATCTCCGCAATCCCTTGGCCCATTTGAATACCAGCTAGTCCAGCCCGCTCAATAAAATCATACTCACTGAACTGCTGGACAACTTGATTGACATCACGCAGACGTTTGATATCTTTTACTGTTTCCTTCACCGTTTCTTGATAGCTCGTGCGAAGCCAATGATCTTCTCTCAGCACCATCACCCAGCTGGGCAAATTCACATTGACTTCCAAGACAGGAAATTCGAAAAGCGCTTCTCTCAATACATTCGTTACATCAATTTCCCTCATGCTTTCCACGCTCATAGCAAGAACTGGAATATCATATTTTTCATTTAATTCTTTTCTTAAAGCCTCCGTATCCGGATGATGAGGATGCACAGAATTAATAATCATAATAAATGGTTTTCCGACTTCTTTTAACTCTTCAATTACTCGTTCTTCCGCTTCTACGTAATCTTTTCTAGGAATTTCGCCGATTGAACCGTCTGTTGTGACGACTACACCGATTGTTGAGTGGTCTTGAATAACCTTGCGGGTGCCAATTTCCGCTGCTTCATGAAACGGGATCGGCTCCTCATACCATGGAGTGTTGATCATTCTCGGCCCATTTTCATCTTCGTATCCCTTTGCACCAGGCACTGTATATCCTACGCAATCTACTAATCTTATATTGACATCAAGGCCTTCATCAACATGGACGGTGACCGCTTGATTCGGGACAAACTTTGGCTCCGTTGTCATAATGGTTTTGCCTGCTGCGCTCTGAGGGAGCTCATCTTGAGCACGTGCTTTATCCGCTTCATTTTCAATATTGGGAAGAACAACTAATTCCATAAACTTTTTTATGAATGTTGATTTACCGGTTCTAACTGCACCAACGACCCCTAGATAAATATCGCCGCCAGTTCGCTCTGCAATGTCTTTGAAAATATCTACCTTTTCCAAGTGATTCCCTCCCGACTTTCAAGTCTTATAACATCCATACATTTACAATTCTTTAGTCATTACATATTTATGATGTTGTCCTATCTAGTTATGACTGTAAAAAAAGAATTTCTTCCAAAAAGAAAAGAACCTTTCTCTTAAATTGTATTCTTAAGAAAAAGGTTCATGACTTATTTTATTAAAAATACCGGTTCATTTTTTTCATTCACAGTATATGGAAGGGAAAATGCAGGGACGAACGGGGAGTTTTCTACTAGCAAATGACGGATATCTTCCCCCTCTTTGAATGATCTTTTTGATTCCTTTATGGCACGGTATAAATCTAAGCTGTAATCAACATAAACTTCTCGATTGTTGTCGATCACAAGCGGAAGATTTTCCCCTGAGTACGGACTCTTCACATGAGGAGGCTCTTTTAATCCTAGCTTTTTATAGTTCAGTGTAAATACATTTTTCGCTATTTGCTTTTCATAAGGAGGATATTCATGAGCATTGATCCTCATCTTTAGTTCACGGATCGCCTCTGCTATTCGTAAATCGATCAGCTTTACGGTTGGATTTTTTTCCACATCGACTAAAACATATAAGTAAATGCCTCCATTTTCAAACGCGGCGCCAGGGGGCTCAGGCAAATATTCAGGAATCAACAGATTGAAATCAATAGGGTATTTTTCATAAATAGGCGTTGATTTGTCTCTCGTTTTAATCGGCAAAAGCCCTTCCGTATCAGCCTTATATTGTTCTACTGCTTTTTGCACGGATTGTATTTGCGCTTCATAAGGTATTTCATTTTTATGTAATCGTTCTTCTGGGTATAAACATCCAGATAAAAGCAAAACAAACATGATAGAGATGAAAGATTTCATTATGCTTTTCTTGTTCATCCTCGTCTTCCTCACTTTGCCTACTCGCTTGTCGGTCCGGAAAAGACTACGAAAAAAATGATAATTCCTGCTAAAATCATAAAAAAATAAGCAATCACTGCTGTGATAGATTTCAAAAATCCTTTTAGTTTAAAACGGCTCAAGTATATGGAAAAGACCGCGATAAACATAAAGGCCATCGCTGTGAGGGCAATCCACATTTTCATTAGACCTTCTGACATTGTGATCCACTCCTTCTATTCCTACCAATCATTTTAACATATGCTCTTTTTCACGCAATTGTTTTCCATATAAGAATCGAATTCAAAAAAAAACTGAAGCAGCTGGGAAATGTGCTACAGTTCTTCATTTCGATTTTCTAATATGTTCACAAGATCTTCCATTTCATGCGTTTTAACTCTCGCCATAAGCGCTTCGACTGCTTCTTTCGGATCTTTTTCGTGAAACAGCACTTCATAAAGGACATTGGCAATCGGCATTTTTACTGAATATTTTTCAGAAAGCTGTTTAGCTGCTTTTGTTGTTCTTACTCCTTCGACAACCATTCCCATGCTTTCTAAAACTTCATCTAGTTTTTTGCCCTTTCCTAGCAAATGGCCGGCACGCCAATTGCGGGAATGCACACTTGTGCAAGTGACAATTAAGTCGCCGATTCCGGCAAGACCAGAAAACGTTAATGGATTGGCACCCATTTTACAGCCTAATCTTGAAATTTCCGCCAATCCTCTAGTTATTAAAGCAGCCTTCGCATTGTCCCCGTATCCAAGGCCGTCGCTGATTCCGGCAGCTAAAGCAATAATGTTTTTCAGCGCTCCTCCAATTTCAACCCCGATTATATCCGGATTCGTATACACACGAAAATAGCGGTTAATAAATAAATCTTGAACAAATTTTGCTGCTTGAATATTTTTGCTCGCAGAAGTCACTGTTGTCGGCTGTCTCAAAGACACTTCTTCCGCATGGCTTGGACCTGATAATACAACTACGTCCTTCAAAAGGTGAGGAGGCATTTCTTCTTCAATAATTTCGGAAATTCTTTTTAATGAACCCGGCTCAATCCCTTTTGAAACATGGACAATTAAAACCGGCCGATCAATGGCTTCTCTTAATTGACTCAGCACTTCTCTTATCGCTTTTGTCGGGACTGCCAAGACAATCGTTTCCACATTTTCAACCGCATCCTTTAAGGAATAAAATCCGGTTAAATTGTCCGGCAATGGGACATTTGGCAAATATTTCTCATTTTTTTTTGTACGATTGATCGCTTCTATATGTTCTTTCCGATGTCCCCAAAGATGCACTTCATGACCATTGTCGCAAAGAACAATTGCAAGCGCTGTTCCCCAGCTTCCAGCTCCCAATATTGCCACCTTCGCCAAATTACTCACTTCCTTTTATTTATCTTCTTTTTCTCGCAATGATTTTAATAGGGGTTCCTTCAAACCCGAATGCATCGCGAATACGATTTTCCAAAAAACGTTCATATGAAAAATGAAGAAGCTCCGGATCATTTACAAATATGACAAATGTAGGCGGTTTAACAGAAACTTGTGTTGCATAATAGATTTTTAATCTCGTACCGTGGTCCGTTGGAGTCGGATTCATAGCAACGGCATCCATGATCACATCATTCAATACGTTTGTTTGGACACGCATCGCATGATTCTCGCTGGCAAGAATAATTTGAGGCATTAATGTGTGCAATCTTTTCTTCGTTTTTGCAGACAAAAAGACGATTGGCGCATAGTCTAAAAATAAAAATTGATCGCGAATATCTTTTTCAAACTCTCTCATCGTTCTTTCATCTTTTTCCACTGCATCCCATTTGTTTACTACAATGACAACGGCTTTCCCGGCTTCATGGGCGTAGCCAGCAATTCGCTTGTCTTGTTCAATAATTCCTTCCTCTGCATTTAAAACAACTAACACTACGTCAGAGCGTTCAATCGCTTTAAGCGCCCGCAAAACACTGTATTTTTCTGTTGTCTCATAAATTTTTCCTTTTTTTCTCATGCCAGCTGTATCAATGATGACAAACTCCTGCTTGTTATACGTAAACTTAGTGTCAATAGCGTCTCGTGTTGTTCCAGCAATTTCGCTGACAATCACTCTTTCTTCTCCTAAAATAGCATTTACTAAGGAAGATTTGCCGACATTTGGTCGGCCAATCAAAGAAAATTTAATGATGCCTTCATCATCATTTTCTGATTGGAGTTTTGGAAAATGTTTGCATACTGCATCCAAAAGATCTCCCAGTCCGAGCCCATGCGCTCCTGATATCGGGTACGGTTCTCCAAAGCCAAGAGAATAAAATTCATATATATTTTCCCTCATATCCGGGTTGTCCATTTTATTGACGGCAAGGACAACGGGTTTGTTTGAGCGGTACAATATTTTTGCAACTTCTTCATCAGCGGGAGTTACGCCTTCTCGACCGTTAGTAATGAAAATAATTACATCCGCTTCTTCAATCGCAATCTCCGCCTGATGGCGAATTTGTGCTAGAAACGGTTCATCCCCAATTTCAATTCCACCTGTATCGATCAAGTTAAATTGGAAATTCAGCCATTCACAAGGTGCATAAATACGGTCACGGGTAACACCAGGTATATCTTCTACAATTGAAATACGTTCACCGACAATTCGATTAAAAATCGTCGATTTGCCGACATTTGGTCGACCGACAATAGCCACAACAGGTTTCGGCATACTAAAACTTCCTTCCTAATTTAAAACTCATCACATTTTTCACTATGTATAATGTTAAAGGGGCTACGCCTTCAAGAAATCGCAGCATGTTTTCGCGCCTAACTCCTTTTTCGGCATGCCCCGGAAGTTTTTTACCAAGCTTTTTTCCAACTACCCTATTATATAGCAGTTTATGAAATTGAACAACTGCCTTAAAAATGTTTCACAATGATATATATTTCCTCGCTTATGGCATGAGCAATTCCATCTAGAATCGCTTCTAAATTTTTTGCAATCGAATCCATTTCGTTTTGGTTATCACAAATAAAAACAGGTGCACCGCCTTTTATTTTTTTCTCATTTGTCGTAACGACCGCTAAAACCGCTTTCTCTAAAACCATCGTTTTTTCTCACCTTTCCTATTTGCCTTCGACTCCGTCGGCATGCGAATGGCATTTTCAAGCGTTGGCACGTTGCTGATCACTCGAATGGCGATATCCAAATCATGTTTTTGAGGAAGCACAAACACGCCGACTCTTCCATCCTCAAGATCTCGTTTTGCCAATGGGACTAAAGATGGTTCACCCGCATCGCGGTTTACGCCCAGCGCAGTTGAGACATCATGGAGAATCGCCTGACGTTGTCCGATGTTGGCAATCGTTGTTCTCGCATCAAATGATTTTGGTGTCAAAATAAACCCCATGCCATATTTTAAAACTAGTTCACGTTTTTCCGGGATGCCGATATTCATAATATAAATGTCATCGACATACAAGCCTGCACCGTCAAAATGCGGCTTTACATATTGAATGTCAACAATATCTTTCAATGTGCCTCCAGACATTAACACTTTAGAAATGATAAAGCAAACGACCGTCATCACAAGAGCCATCCAAAAGCCAAAGATTAAATAAGCAAGCGTAACAAATAAAGATGTGAAAATCACTAAATAATTTCTGCTTTCAAAGGCGATTGCAATTCCTTCAATATATGTACTTCCCCGAGGAACAAGCTCATATTGATCGAGCTCTGACAGTGTATTTCTTTCCATGTTGCGGACTTCGCGAAACTGCGATGCAGCCAACGTTAAAAAAGTAATGGCAGTAAACTCCTTTTCCATTATGGCCGGAACAGCAATCGTGCCGAGTCCCGCCGCTATAAATCCAAGTGCGATATGAATAATTTTTCCGTGCAAATATGTTGGATATTGGCGATAATCGGTTTTTAGCATAAAAAGACGGGCTAACACACCTACGAAGACACCATAAAAAATAGGAAGCGTGTATTCATTCATGACCCTTGCCTCTCCCTTGCATGTTTTTTGAATATATGTTCTAAAGAAGCAGCGAATGTTTTGAATGACGCCCATATGAGCAATGAAAAGATTCCGATTGACAGCATATCAAGAAAAGGAAAGTCGCCTATTACAATCGGCCGATAATAAGAATAAACTGCAGACGAAAAAAGAGCTTCTCCGTAACAAGATCCCAATATAAAAAATGCCATTCCTTCAAAAAAATCTTTGCTCAGCATATTGGATAAAATGACTCCTAATATAGATAAATACATCTGAACGTCAAGTAAAAACCAGACAGGATCAAATAAATAAAACAGCTTGACTCCTGCATAGGCAACCGTAATGATCAAAACGGAAAATAATGAATAAAATAAACGCTTAGTTCTATACAAGATGAAAAAACTAAGCAAAGCAAATAAGATATACGAAAAACCAACATGTATTTGTGTAAAGTGTATAAACGTTGCACTTCCTAAAATATTTAACAATATAAAAAAGGAGAGCCAAAAACGAGCATCCGTTTTTGGAAGCCAAAATGTTACAATTACCCAAATTATCCACATGAACCAATAATAATATATTCCTTCCATCTCCAACCTCCTACTATTTCCATTATGTGAAAAATTTATGGATGCTAACCGTACAAATTTTAAAATCAAAGCTAAAAGCGTATAAAAAGCAGTTAAAAGGCTGTGGGAGAATTGATTGCTGATGGATTGCTGTGAGAGGAAAATGTAAACATTTCACTGCCCGTCAAGAAAGGAATTTTCGCTATTTTTTTAGAACTCATAAGCCGATCTGTTTAATGGCAGAATGTCCGTATAATTTCTTTTCATAAAAAAAGGCTTCTAAATCATTATTTGTTTTTTAGGAGGGAGTTTTTCTGCAAAAAAATTGTGGGCTAATGAATTCAGGCTGGATGTATCACTTGTTTATCTGCACAAGTTTTGATTTTTAATGGAGATACGAACGCAAAACGGACGTATCGCTTGCTTATTAAAAGCAGCGAAGAATTTTGTTCGCACATATAATCACGATATAGAGCAGCTTAGCAAAAATAGAACCGATACTGCAGAACTCAAAATACAGCTTATTGAAGTGATATGGAAGCTATATACTAGGCGAGGCTTCGAACAATAACAGCTTATTACAGCGAGGATGGATCGTATCATTCTCAAGGATTTATGAAAAGAACAGCAGTGGAGAAGATGATAAAACAGCTCGTTATATGCTGGGCGGTGCTTATGGAGTCTTTATGGAGAACGCTCAAATGCGAAACGTAGATTTCGTTTGAGGACTGGCAATCGATACAAATTACCCTCATAAAACGACTAAACGGCCTCAGCCCTATGGAATATAGAGATAAAGCCGCTTAGATCATTTTTTATTCCGCTGTCACCTTGACAAGGGGCAGCTCGTGATAATCGCCTTTGTCTTTATTTTAATTTATTTAATTGCTCTCCGATCATTTCGCTTAGTTGAAATCCTGTCGATTCCTCTTTCGGACGATATTTGCGAAAATCTTCTTCACTACCGGGCCCATCATCTTCCAATTCCTTTATGCTTAAGGAAATCCGTTTCTCTTCTTCGTTTACATCAAGCACTTTTACTTTTACCTTTTGGCCTTCTTCTAATACTTCTTGAGGAGTGCCTATATGTTTTTTAGAAATTTGCGATATATGGACAAGACCTTCTACTCCAGGTAAAACTTCTACAAAAGCTCCGAATGAGACGAGGCGTTGTACAGTTCCTTCGACAACATCACCGGATTTGATTTTTTCAGAAATGTTTTCCCATGGACCAGGCAATGTTTCTTTAATCGATAGTGAAACCCGTCCATTATCCCGATCGACAGACAAAACTTTCACTTTTACCTTTTCGCCTTCTTGAAGCACATCTGACGGTTTATCTACATGAGCATGAGAGATCTGAGAAATATGTACAAGACCGTCAATCCCGCCGATGTCAACAAAGGCTCCGAAATCGGCTAAACGTTGGACTGTTCCTTCCAATACATCACCAGGCTGAATCGACTGAAGCACTTGCTGTTTTTTCTCTTCCTGCTCCTTTTCCACTACAGCACGATGAGACAAAATCACTCGATTTTTTTCACGGTTTAGCTCCACAACCATCAATGTCAATGTTTTTCCTTTATAATCTGAAAAATCCTCAACATAGTGAGGTTCAACCAATGAAGCAGGAATAAATCCGCGGACGCCCAGGTCTACCACTAAACCGCCTTTTACGACATCCTTCACTTCTGCCTCAAATACTTCTTTATTTTCAAATTTTCTCTCTAATTCCACCCAAGCTTTATCCGCAGCCACTTTGCTTTTCGATAAAATGACGGCTTCTTCCTCAACTTTAATGACCGCTAGTTCAAGCTTGTCATTTTCCTTTACAACATCTGAAGCTTTTTCAATATGCAAACTAGACAGTTCACTAATCGGAATGATGCCCATTTGTTTGCAATTTTTAATATCAACAATCACCTGCTTATCTTCCACTTTTGTTACAGTTCCCTCTACAACGTCTCCCACTTCAGGCACAAAAACTTCACCTTGATTGATGTCCTCTACCATACCATTTACCTCCTTGGTCAAGCCATAGCAACTCAACAAAATATGTACCATTCTATTTAGTATGTCACAAGCTACTCTAAATAGAATGAAAAATACCTCTTTTCTATAAGTTCTAACAAAAAATTCCGTTTGTCAAGTTAAATCCATTGATTACCTATATTTTTCGAGCAAATTTCTAATTTCTGTCATGATTTTATCGGTCGCTTCTTCAGCTGAAATTTTTTTGTTTCGATAAGATGTAAAATCAATGGCTGGGCCGAAAATGACTTTCGTTTTCCGAAACGGTTTGTAAGAACTGACGACGGCGCATGGCAAGACGACACAATCTGATCTTAAGGCAAAAAAACCTGCACCAGCCAAACCTTTTCCGAGTTCACCTGTTTTGCTTCTCGTTCCTTCCGGAAAAATGGCTAAAACTTCTCTTTCTTTTAATATTTTCAAGCCTGTTCTTAACGCCTCTCGATCGGAAAAGCCCCTTTTGACCGGAAACGCCCCCAATGCCCGGACGATCAGGCTGAAAACCGGAATTTTAAACAGCTCCTCTTTTGCCATAAAACGGAGCTGCCTTGGTGAAACGATACCAATCGTCGGAGGGTCCAAATTATTAATATGATTGGAACAAAGCAGCACGGCACCATCCATTGGAAAATGTTCCTTTCCGATCACTTCGACCCGAAAGAGCGGTTTAATAAAGCAGTAAACAATTGCCTTTGCAAATTGATAAAATTTACCCATTTCTTACAGCCTTTCTTTTACCAATTCTTTAATTAATTCCGCCACCTCTTCAATCGTCAATGAAGTTGTATCGATTTCGACGGCATCCGGCGCTTTTTTTAATGGGGCAGTTGCCCTCGTGGAATCAAGCTTATCTCTTTCTTCAATTTCTTTCTTTAATTGTGTTAAATCGGATGTAAAACCTTTTCTTAAATTTTCCTCATACCTTCTTTTTGCTCTTTCCTCTACAGAAGCTTTTAAAAATATTTTCAACTCCGCATTCGGCAGCACATGAGTGCCGATATCCCTGCCATCCATGACAACGCCGCCGTTTCCTGCAAGCTGTTTTTGCCTTTTCACCATTTCCTCCCGCACATTAGGATGTTTGGAAACAGTGGAAACATGCTTTGTTACTTCATTGGAACGGATAATCGCCGTTACGTCTTCACCGTTTACTAGCACTTGCTGACCTTCTTTTATCGGCTTCAGTTCAATCGTCATTTCATTCAAAAGCTTGGTTAGCGCTTTTTCATCCTCCAAAGAAATGCCATTCTGTAAAGCTTTCAAAGTGAGAGCTCTGTACATCGCACCCGTATCAATGTATGTATAGCCTAAATCTTTTGCGATTTTTTTGGCAACTGTGCTTTTCCCGGCAGCTGCCGGACCGTCGATTGCAATGGAAATTTTTTTACTCATAATACCTCCTAGCTAGTTTCAAAAAATATGTATCTATTTTTTTGGAATACAGAAAGAAAAGCAGGGGTTTCCTGCTCTTTTAGCGGCTGATAGTTTCCACCCATTCGGAGATGGACATGTTTCCAACACCTTCATATTGCACGGCTTTTGATAAATATGGCTTCAATTCAGAATGGCGCAAAAAAAGCTGAGCGGCAATTAACATAATGAATTGTATAATGATCAATTTGATCAATATTTGTTCAAAGCGCTTCACAAAAAACATCCTTTTGCCATTTTTTATAAATAGTATGGACAGCCTTGCCGGTATTATTCATTCAAAATTCCTTTCTTTTTCATTTGCAGCTGCTGTTCAAAGCAAAAGCGAATCAATTTTTGCTGTGTCTTTTCATCAATATTGATAAATGCTATGGAAGCGAGCTTATGATGTTCCGCTTCCACAACTCTGAGCGCCTTCCCTGTTACCTTATAATATTCAATCGTTCCGTCCATAAACGTGAGCACCATATAAATATGTATATTTTCATTTAGCGGTACGTCCACACCGTTTGGAATAATGATTGAAATGCCGCCAGCACTTATGTCGTTTGTAACTGTTGTAAATGGGGCGAATTCCTGATTAATGGCGTGTATGGCTACATCAACGGCTGTCTCGATTCTGACAAATTGCCGCCTTTGGATCTCCTCCATATACTCAGGTGCCTGAAGCATGATCATCGGGAGGTTATCTTTTTTCTTGCCAAGAACTTTAGTACGAAATTTATACGGTTTTTTTTCGCTGTTCACAAATGTTGCAACGAGCTCGGTGCCGTCTGGTAAGAAAACAGTTTTTCCTGTCTTGCTATTTATAGGAAAATCAATATAAAGAATGTTTTCTTCTTGGTCCACAAGTTTGCATTTTAGTATTTGATCTTGGCCAGAAAGTTCCAATGTGATCATCGTACCAATTTTTATCAACGTTACCACTCTTTCAATGTAATAAGCGCTCTACATTTATTAAAGCATGAAATGAAAAAAAGGGAAAGCCTAAAAATCGACTCCCCTTTTTGTGATTAAATTTCTCTGAATAACGGTTCAGCACTTTGCAATTTTTCCACTTTTTCTTCCGTTCCGTCCATTGCGTTGATGAAAATGCGGTACGTGTCTTGGTCAATCGTTCCTAAAAATTCATAGCACAGCACTTCTTCGCCTGCATCATTTGTCACAACAGCTAATCGATCCTCCTGAATTTCAACGTTAGAATGGACTGATTTTTTCGCTTCTTCTTTTGTAATAGCAGGTTTCGGCAAATTTCTTTTTTTGTGCGCTGCTAAATAATCACGTCCAGAATAACCTATAATTTCTCCGTTGTCCAACGCTACCTTTAAACGAACTGCATCAGGATATAGACGTACACCTTTGTAATTAGAAACAAATGTGAAAACACCAATGTTGTCATATTGTGCACTCTCATAAAGCTCTAAATCCTTAAATTTTAGCTTTTTCAAAAATTCCGTTGCTCGGTTGGATGCTTCATTTAAGCTGATTTTTTGTTGTTTAATATCTCTGTTGTGCAATAAATAAATTAAATGACCGCCTTTTTTCGTGATATCCATATAAACATCATGTTTATTTCCTTTATCATGCATAGTAATGCTGTAAAACTGAATATTTGATCCTTTACCATTTGTTGTTACATCTACTCGTTCTACATTTTTAGGGGCAAATCGTTTTGCGATTTGTTTTGCTTCTTGCTCTGATATTTCCTTTCCAGTTAATTGTTCAAATCCTTTTTTAGGCTTTTGCAGCGCTGTTGCCGTTGGACCGAAATTAGTTTCGGAATAGCCTTCAACATTTTTTTCTACCGTTTTAAATCCATCAATGATCGTATTGTCCATTTGTTTTTGCCCTGATGCTAGTGCGAGTTCAACATCCATCCAGCGCAGATTGTTTTTTAAGATTAAATGCTGGACGTTTCTCAATTCGTCTTGTATGTCTTTTGCATTTTTATACAATTTTTTTAACGTTTCATATTCTTGATCCGTTAACGGATCTTTGTTTAAATCTCTCACTGCTGTTTGATAACTAAATTTACCAATATTCGACAAAAATTCCTCTGTTTTATTGAAAGGTAAAAGAGTTAACGGAAGCTGGCCGACATCATTGTGCGCTTCCGATGTAATTCTCCAAACTTCCGCCAGCGCCGGTGACAATGATTTTCTTGAATTCATGGCGAGTGTCTCGCCAATTTTGTCATGAAGCTGATCCACTTGATAGGTTAGATCGTGAAAAGCCCGCTGGTAATTGTTTTCTGCATGAATTAATACGGCGTTTTTTTCCTGATGCTCTTTATATCCCCAGTAGCCTGTTCCGATTAAGGCCACTGTAAGCAGCCCGATTAATAATCCTCGAAGCATATTGAATCACCTCACTATTCACAGAATATGTGTTTTCCGATTTTCTTGATTTGCGGCCGCGTCCATATCCATGGGCTTGTTGCTGTATCAGGATTGAAATAATAGAGAGCTTCTTCTGTCGGATCCCACCCGTTAATGGCGTCCATCACCGCTTTTCTCGCTGTTTCATTTGGTGTCAAATATATTTGTCCATCGCTGACAGCTGTAAAAGCACCCGGTTCAAAAATAACACCAGCAACCGTATTTGGAAATGTCGGGCTGTTCAGTCGGTTTAAAATAACTGCCGCAATTGCTACTTGACCAATATAAGGCTCGCCGCGGGCTTCTCCGTAAACGGCATTGGCTAAAAGATTTAAGTCATTTTGTGAAAAGCCTCCAGGCATATTCACCGCCATCGGCTGTACCGATTTCCCTGTTTGTTGTTTATTTTGGGCTGCTTGCTGTTTAGGAGCAGCCTGCTTTTGCCCTTGTCCAGCCTGACCAGCTTGTTGTTTTTTTGGCGGTACATTTTTTGCGAGATTTTTTTCGGTTTGCTTCCGCCATTTTGCGCGCAGCTCCTCAGAAGGCGCTGTTTGGATTTTTAGCGGCACTCCGCCATAATGGGTAAAGTCTCTGCCTTTTCGAATTTGTTCGTGGACAAAAGACTTATAATATTTTGTCGTATTGATAAGCTTTTGTTTTGTTTCAGGACCAACTAAACCATCTACTTCTTTAAGTCCGAAATTATTTTGAAATTTTCTAACTGCCCAATAAGTATTCCATCCATATACCCCATCAATTTTCCCATGATAATATCCGTTATATTGAAGTCTTGCCTGCAGTTCAATGACATCATCACCTGTCGCACCTCTCTGAATCACTTGTTCGCTAAAAGCATGAACATGCAGCTGATTGTTAGAAAGAATAAGAAAAACGATTAAAACAAAAGCGTTTGCGAGCAGATATTTCATGTTTTTTCCCATCATCATGCCTCCTCACTTTATATCGTTACATGTATTTTCTGTAGTAGATGTCATTTTATACAACAAAAAAACCGGCTCATGCCGGTTCAAAAATTTTTTTATCCTGATATTGTTTCGATATTTTGCTTGTATACCATGCGCGCTTTTTTTGCTTTATGAAGCCCAAACCACCATAAAAACACCATAAACGGAGTGACCCAAAACTTCCAGTCTTCATTGGAAAGCAAGATATAATTGTACGTTCCGTGCAAAAGAAACGGAATAACTAGAGAATAAAAGAGCCATCTTTTTTTAAGCCTATCATTCGAAAATTTGCTTTTTCCTAAATAATACCCCATGATGACACCGAACAATGCATGGCTTGGGACTGGAAAAATTGCGCGCCCGAATGCAAACTCCACACCGTTCGCAATTAAATATAAAATATTTTCCAATGTCGCAAAGCCGAGAGAGATGGACACACCATAAACGATTCCATCGTAATGTTCATCAAAATGAAAATGGGAGTAAATTGTAAAATAAAAAATAAACCATTTAAAAAACTCTTCCAATAAACTCGAAGCAAAGAAAGCTTGTAAAAAAGAAGAGGGAAATACATTTTCTGTTTCCAGAACGTATTCAATAAACATAATTGGAAAAACAAGCAGCGCACCGAAAATAAACGTCCGAACAACCATGTAAAGGGGTTCCATTTCATATTGATCCTTCAAATAAAAATATGAAAGTATTGCCAGCCCTGGTGCAATGCCTGCTGTAATAATCGCAATCATAATGACAGCCTCTTTTCTTCTAGTATCTCCTTATTTATGTATAGATTTATTAGAATGTTCCTTTTAAAATAAAACAAAATAAAAGAATGAGAAATGATGATTCATGTAGAGCAGCAGTAAGTTGTTAAAAACATCCTTTTGATAAAATGGTAACATGTATATGACAAAATGAAAATCAAAAATAAGCATGAAAAAATGAAACTTTAATGAAAGGGATAAAAAGATGAAGAAAGTATTGATTTTACATACAGGCGGTACAATTTCAATGCTGGAAGATGAGCAAAGCGGTGCAGTGAGACCAGAAGGGTCCAATCCTCTAACAAATTTTTCATTGAATGCAAACAATGTACAAACAATCGTAAAAGAGCTTTTTAACTTGCCTTCCCCGCATATAACTCCTAAGGAAATGCTGGAAATTAAAAAAGAAATCGAACATCATGCCAAAAATGGAAGCATCGACGGTGTCGTCGTCACTCATGGAACGGATACTTTAGAAGAAACAGCTTATTTTTTAGATTTGACTCTTGACCTTCCCATCCCGGTTGTTGTAACAGGTGCGATGAGGTCAAATAATGAACTCGGATCAGACGGATTATATAATTTATTGATGTCCATAAAAGTTGCTGCTTCCGACGAAGCGAAAAACCTTGGTGTGTTAGTTGTCATGAATGACGAGATTCATACAGCAAAAAACGTCACAAAAACGCATACAAGCAATATCGCTACATTCCAAAGTCCGCAATACGGACCGATCGGTATTGTGAACAAAAAAATTCTGGCATTTCATCACTATCCGTTAAGAAAAGAAACATATAGTATAACGAAAATCACTAAACATGTGCTCCTTTTAAAGGCGTATGCAGGCATGGATGAAAAAATAATGGAAGCAGTTGAAGGACTGAATCCGGATGGAATCGTCATTGAAGCTTTAGGGCAAGGAAATTTGCCGCCGGCTTTAGTACCCGGCATGAAACGGCTTATTGAGAAGAAAGTGCCGATCGTCATTGTCTCACGATGTTTTAACGGCATTGTGCAGGATGTCTATGATTATCAGGGCGGAGGAAAACATTTAAAACAGCTTGGCGTTATATTTTCGAACGGATTAAACGGGCAAAAAGCTAGAATAAAGCTTTGTGTGGCTTTAGAAAAAACGAGCGATTTAACTGAAATAGAAGAAATGTTTTCGAAATAATAAGCTGTTGTGATGATCAACACAAATTTTACTAAAAAATGTTACAAGAAGGGGGTGTCTAATAAGTCGTTTTTACAGCTTATTGACGCCCCCATTAATGTGTTAGAAACGTTGATATATCGGTGTTTATGATTTTTTGTTTTCAATGGCGATTTGATTTCTGGACGGCCCCACAACTTATGAAAGCAACAAAATCAAGTAGAGAAAAACGGATTGTTTTTCTCTACTTGATTATTTTCGGGACATCCCCTATACTCTTTTGATAATTTCTTCTGCGATCAATTCCCCGTGAAATCTGCCGTTTTCGATAAAAATTTCATTCGCATCATTTCCAGCTGCGATGACACCGGCTATAAAAATCCCGTTTACATTCGTTTCCATTGTATCGGGATTGTAGTAAGGTCTGCCTGTCTGCTCATCAATAAGTACACCCATTTTTTTCAAAAAGTTATGATCTGGATGATAGCCAGTCATGGCAAAGACAAAATCACAAGGAATAGTTTTTTCTTCTGTTCCGTTCACAATATAACTAATAGAGTCATTTTTAATTTCTTTTACATCTGCCCGAAATTCCATTTTTATATAGCCTTTTTTGATAAGAGAATCAAATTCCGGCAATATCCAAGGCTTAATGCTTGAAGAATACCCGCTTCCTCGGTACAATACAGTTACTCTAGCCCCGGCTTTATAAAGCTCAAGCGCGGCATCAACACTTGAGTTTTTCCCGCCGATCACAACGACATCTTTATCAAAATATGGGTGAGCTTCTTTAAAATAATGGAAAACGTGGGGCAGATTTTCGCCTGGAACATTCATGTAATTTGGATTATCATAATAACCTGTAGCAATCACAACAAATGACGCACGATATTTTCCTTTTTCCGTCGTTACCATGAACGTTCCGTCCTGCTGCTTTTCTACCTTCTCTACTTTTTCATATGTATGAATGCGCAAATTTTTTCGCTTCACAACTTCCCGGTAGTAAGCAAGCGCTTGATTGCGGACAGGCTTTCGGTTTTCTGTGATAAATGGGACTCCGCCAATTTCAAGCCTGTCTGCTGTGCTGAAAAAGGTTTGATGTGTTGGAAAGCGATAAATGGAATCAACAATATTTCCTTTTTCAATAACTAAAGGATTTATTCCTTTTTCCTTCAATTCGATCGCAGCCGATAGTCCACATGGACCTCCGCCGACAATGATCACTTTTTCTTCTTGCATCATGATCACTCCTATAGCATTAAGCGGCTGGTGACAAAAGAAAAACTTCCCCTACATTATCATAGGGGAAACTGCAAAACGATGCAAATATTATACCCATCCGCGATATCTGCATGCTTCTGCCATTTTTCTTACGCCTACCATATATGCAGCAAGCCGCATATCTACTCTTCTGTTTTGCGCCGTTTCATATACAGTGTTAAATGCTTTCACCATCATTTTTTCCAATTTTTCTTCCACTTCTTCTTCAGACCAATAGTAGCCCTGATTATTTTGAACCCATTCGAAATAAGAAACCGTTACTCCTCCCGCGCTTGCCAATACGTCAGGCACGAGTAAAATTCCCCGGTCCGTTAAAATTTGAGTGGCTTCAACAGTTGTCGGACCGTTGGCTGCTTCTACGACAATTTGAGCCCGAATATTATGGGCATTTTCTTCTGTAATTTGGTTTTCAATCGCCGCAGGAACTAAAATTTCGCAATCAAGTTCTAACAATTCTTTATTAGTGATCGTATCATTAAACAATTTCGTAACAGTTCCGAAGCTGTCGCGCCGGTCTAATAAATAATCGATGTCTAGTCCGTCTGGATCGTACAGACCGCCGTATGCATCGGAAATACCTACAACTTTTGCTCCGGCATCATGCATAAATTTTGCTAAATAACCGCCTGCATTTCCAAATCCTTGGACAACGACCCTAGCCCCTTGTAAAGAAATTCCACGCTTCTTCGCTGCTTCGCGAATGCAAATGGTCACGCCTTTTGCCGTTGCCGATTCACGGCCATGTGAACCGCCGAGAACGAGAGGCTTGCCGGTAATAAATCCTGGCGAATTAAATTCATCAATCCGGCTGTATTCATCCATCATCCAAGCCATGATTTGCGAGTTCGTAAATACATCAGGTGCAGGTATATCTTTTGTAGGGCCAACAATTTGACTAATTGCCCGAACATATCCTCTGCTTAATCTTTCTAATTCCCTGAACGACATATCTCTTGGATCACAAACAATTCCACCTTTTCCACCACCGTAAGGCAAATCAATAATTCCGCATTTTAGACTCATCCAAATTGAAAGCGCTTTTACCTCGTTTTCAGTTACATTTGGATGGAAGCGAACGCCTCCTTTTGTAGGTCCTACAGAATCATTATGCTGCGCCCGGTAGCCAGTAAATATTTTAACAGAACCGTCATCCATGCGAACAGGTATTTTCACTGTCAGCATGCGAATCGGCTCTTTTAATAATTCATACACCTCTTCTGGATAACCTAGTTTTCCTAACGCTTTATGTATTACCTTTTGCGTAGCTTTTAGCACATCATGCTTGTCATTGCCTTCGGCTACCATAATAAGTAAACCTCCTATATGTTCTTTAATAATGAAAAGGAAAAGTCCACCTTTCATGACTTAGTATACACCTTCTATAAATTAATTCAATCATTAATTCATAGAAAATAAAGGGATACTGAATTTCTTGTTAAAAAAAGAAAGCGGCAAACCGCTTTGTTTTTTATCAAATAAAATACTAAATCTACGCAAAAAAAGCTGATAAAACATCGCTGAAAGGCGATGTTTTGTCAGCCTCAGGAAAAATAGTCATTCAAAAGACGAACAGCGTGATCCTTTATCAATAATTTTCCATATTCATGCAGTCTATGAGTTGTCATATGTGTCGGCGTTCCATATTCCGCTAAAATTGCAACAAGATGCTCCGTTTCAATCTTAGAGATGTCATCAAACAGCAGGTAGTATCGTCCCTGATATGAATATAGCGCGCCTTCTGTTATTTCGAAACGTTGAAGAACTTTTGCAAGATCGAGGACATCTTCGAAATTCAAAAACTCATACAATATATCTTGATGTTCATCCACTTTTACTTGCATTTCAATATAATCATCTAAAAATTCATCTTCAAGTTCTTCATCATTATTTTTGGAAACAATGATCACCATTCCCTGTGCTTTTAGTGAATAAACCTCGACCGCAATCGAACCGTTTGCATGAAAATCGAGTTCTTCACTTGCCTCATTGATCATTTCCCGGAAAAGCTGATGAACTTTTAAAGAGTTGTTCCATAGATCTTCTTTTGTTAAGCCGCGATCCGACAAATCATCTAGAGTCAGGAAAATTTTAATTTTATTATGATTAAGACGCTCGAGCCGCATCTTCTTCCCTCCTGCCGTCAATACATCATACGATATTGTATGTTGATTCTAAAAGATGGTTCTTTAGTTAGTAAACAGTTTACAATTACGAGGGGGTGAAGACAAGCATTTTTACTCACAAATCACATTTTTATTTCGTTTTATAATAGAGATTAATATCAAATTCTTTTTTCATAACAGAAAAAACCTTGTCGCGATTCATCCACTCTTCTTCGCTTTTCCAAAAATCAGTGCTTTTATCAATAATTTCCCATCTAAGCTCATGATATTCTTTTTCCGCTTTTTCTTCTTTCTTTTTAAAATAAACGGCTGTTGAATAGCTGAATGCAATCAGCAAAACGGCGAATAAGTGTGATGATTGAAAAAAATAGAATAAAACAAACAAAAGATCTGTTTCCAATCGTTGATATACGTTGAAATAAATAAACACTATAAAAATGATCACTTCCACAAATGTAATTATTTGCCAAACCAAACATTTCTGTTTATATGTTTCGAATTCTCTTTTACGCTCAATGAGCCCTTGCAGCATATGCTTGGTAGGTTGATCTGTATAGGGCAGATCTTTAATTTGCCTTTCCATTCGTTTAAAATCCCCCAAAGTTTTTTGTACAAGTTATGCATGATCTTTTTCAAATATGAAAATTTTTTAGTTATTGGGGATTATCTAAAGGGATTTTTAAAACTTGTCCGACATAAATGTTGGAATCTTGAAGATGATTCCATTCTCGAATAAGCTCTTCGCCATTTCGGCTTTTATAATACTTCATCGAGATTTTATACAGCGTTTCGTTCGGCTGGACAACATGAGTAATGATGCGTCTGTTCTCTTCCATGTTTCCATCGCTTTCATTTCCAGAAATTTCTTTTCGGGTTTCGTCTCTTGTGCTGTTGGAAGAGGATTGTTCTTCAGTCGTTGGAGAAGCTTCCTGTTCATTCTGATTTCCTTCTTCTTTGTCTGAGTTAGAGGAATTATTTTCTTCCACTCTCTCTTCTTGAACAGACTTCCCGCTATTATTTTTAATAATTACAGAGTCAAAATCTGAAAGATTTTCCCCGCTGCGGTTTGATTGATTTCGTTCTAAATAAGAAGTTAAAAATAAAACAACGACTGGCACTAATATAAAAAGAAAGACGAGAATACGCAAAAGCGGATAGTTCATTTTCTTTTTTTTCTTCCGCCTTTTTTTATGCACTTCACTCCGAGACGGATATGTCCCCGTTCTCTCTTTTATTTCATCAATCATTTTTTCCCTTAAACGCTCAGCTTGGTCATGTTCATACGGACTTGTCATCTTCTTCATCGTCCCTCCCATCGCCTTTACTATTTTTCAAATATTGAAAGCGAATTTGCACTGCCGATACAAAGTCGATAAGAAAATGAGCGAAAATTGTTGTTAAAATATTCTCAGTCAGTTCAAATATCACTCCGAGAAAAAAACTGACGAACAAAACCGTTGCAAATAACAGCCATTTTGAAAGATAACGAAAATGCATGAAGGCAAAGATCAAACTGGCGATAAACAGTCCGAAATGGGTTTGCAGAACCCCGCGAAACAATATTTCTTCCGCAAAAGCAACGATAAGGGTCATCCAAAAAATTTCCGGCAAGCTTCTGTTTTGAAACAGTTTTTCATTGATTCCTCCATCATCGTACCAGCTTTTTGGCGCCCATTTCATAATTACCAAATCAATGAGCAGAACGATAACTGTTGCAAGCAAGCCAACAGCTATCGTTTCCCAACTCAATTCCCATAATTGAAAAAAATCCTCCGCACGGTCAAAAAAAATGAACCCTAAAATAATCGATATAAGAAGAAATAGCGACTGAGTGACCATGAGATGAAATAAAAGCTCTCGATCGGTCATGTTCTTTATCAATTCTTCTTGTCTTTTAATCACGCCTTCACCCACTTTGACGAAACAGCCTTTTTAATTCTTGCTTCCAATCCCACTTTATCATTGGCTGGGATGAATGAATTTTTTTTCGGATAAAAAAACGATCGTTTATTCCGCAATTGTCGCAGCAAATCGAAACCTTTGTTGAAGGTTTTTCCTGAAAATAGCTTAAAATCATGTTCCGCCTGCATGCTTTTGCTCGTAAAAATGCTTCCATGTCGGCTAATTTTTTAAATTTCATTTTCATTCGATCTTCAATCTTGCTCCATACATAATTTACGATCTGATCAGTCGTCCAATGATACATGTTTTCATCCAACATTTGGAAATTATATTGTAAAAATCTCCTCTGTACATCAGACAAGCCGAAGCTGCTCCACTCTTCTTCTGTTAAATCAAAGCTTCCCTTTAACCGAATCGTTTTTACAATCAACTCAATCTCTTTTTTTTCAGGAAATTCAGAACGTATTATCGACCGGGGAAACTCCTCGTCACCCTTTGGTACAAGTGCAATTGCAATGCTTTGGTTTCCATCTCTTCCTGCCCGGCCTATTTCTTGTACGTATGATTCCATGTCAGCAGGATAATGGAAATGGATGACAAATCGAACGTCTTTTTTGTTTATTCCCATTCCAAAAGCATTTGTCGCCGTTATAACCGAAAGTTCGTCATTTAAAAATTGCTGTTGAATCAACATTCTATCTTCATATTCCATTCCGCCATGATAATAAGCCGCATTTGTCATTCCCTTTTGTTCAATCCATCTGGCAAGCTCTTCCGCCCACTTTCTTGTGGAGCAATAAATGATACCCGGCCCTTCTAACATTTTCAGCCATTCGGCTAATCGCTCCAATTTTTCCTCTTGGCTGCTTACGGCTTCAACATTAATGGCAACGTTTTGCCTGTCAATAGAATGAATATGAAATGTTGCATCGGTTAAATGCAAGCATTTCGCGATATCGTTCAGCACTTCTTTAGTGGCTGTGGCGGTCATCGCCAAACAAGGGGGAGAACCGATCATCTCCCTTACCTTTCCGAGCTTTAAATAGTCAGGCCGAAAATCATGTCCCCACTGTGAAATGCAATGCGCTTCATCGACGACAAATAAAGATATTTGGATTTGCGCCAATGCATCCAATAGCCTTTTTGATTTAAACATTTCAGGCGATAAAAATATAAATTTGTAACGGTGCAATTGCCGGAAAGCTTTTTCTTTTTCATATCGGGTTAAAAAGCTGTTTAATGCAATGACTCTTTTTTCTCCAAACATTTTCATCTGCTGTTCCTGGTCTTGCATGAGCGACAATAGCGGAGACACTATTAATACAGCACCTTGTAAACAATAGCCAGAAAGCTGATAGCACAATGATTTTCCACCGCCTGTCTGAAGCATGGCAACTACGTCATGTCCGCTAATAACATCTTCAATTATTTCCTTTTGGCCTGTTTTAAAGCTTGAATAACCGAATTTTTCCTTCAGCAAAGTAAAAAGATCTTTCGTCATTGCCATCTCCTTATTGCAGCCATTGCCAGCCGAATTTGAAAATAGCTGTATTGATCTTGAAGATATTCTTTAACTTTTTTCAGCTTGTTTGTTTGCAGCTTTTCAATCGCTTGCCCGATTTTGACCACATCTTCTTTGCTTACATAAGGTTCGAAGGCAAAATCGTGCATGTTTAAAGCAATCTCAACAATATGGTCCTCAATCGTATTTCTTTTAAGCTTTCGGACTGCTGCAATTTCATCAATGCCCAACCCCTCCGCCAACAAGCGGTACGTTTTTTCCGCCGATGCGGTTAGCGGGTGTTTTTTTATCAAATCTCTTAAAAGACCGAATAATATCGGATATTGATCAGAACGTTTTTGCAATTCGTTCACCATTTGAATGACGGCAGCTTGAAACATAAGCTTCAAATAAAAAGGATCTTCATTCGCAGCTGCTGCAAGCTGTTCAAAGGTGATTCCATTTTTTTTAAAGCCGGACAAACGATTGACAACTAAGATAGCTCCCTTTTCATCTAAACATTCAAGCAAACGGTTCATTTCCAAAAACGTTCGATTTCCGATATTTTTCTTTGTCTCTTTCATCTGTAATATGTATGTTTTGACAAAATGCAACAGCTGACCATTATTTGTTATAGGTAAAAATTTCGAATGGTTATAAACTAGATGGGAAACCGTTTGAACAAATAAAGATAAACGCTGCCAAAAAATTTTTCCTATATCATTGTAGGTGGCCCCATCCAGCTTATCAGGAAACGGTTTTTCTGACAAAAATTCTTGCAGCACCCGTTCGCCGTTCATTGTGACCATATAAAACTCGCCTTTTACTTGTTTGACATATGACAGCTGAACCAATCTGTTTAACAAGTGATTATATTCTTCAAGCTCGAGCTCACGGCAAATGCCAAATAAGTTCGATAAATGAAAAATAATGCTATCTTGAATCGTTTGAGAAGATTTTTTTCCTTTTAATAAATGAAAAACAGCTGCTTTCGATCGCTCGCATTTGAGCTGTTGAAAACAATAAAGGATGATTCCTTCCAAATAAGAGAGAGGCATTTGATCACCTTAAAAATTGAAACCTTCTGTTCAATCCTTATTTTATCAAAATTTATCCAATAATTGTCGAAAAATATATAATGAATGATTTGATTTAAGTAAGTTTATCGAAATACTATGACATTTCATCTTTTTTTATTGAAATGTTTAATATTCCATCTTACAATAATTATGTGGTATTCTGATTATTATATAAAACATTCTGAAGTGGAAGATAAATGTTTCTTTCTCTTTTATGACTTCTACTCATTTCATTTATACAGGAGGTTAGACAATGCCAAAATATACAATCGTTGACAAAGAAACATGCATTGCATGTGGTGCATGTGGGGCAGCAGCGCCAGATATTTATGATTATGACGACGAAGGAATCGCATACGTTATTCTAGATGATAACCAAGGGACGGTTGAAGTTCCAGAAGTTTTAGAAGATGATTTAATGGATGCTTTTGAAGGTTGCCCAACAGATTCCATTAAAATTGCCGATGAACCCTTTGACGGCGATCCTTTAAAATTTGAATAGCTGTTTCATCAGCTTTAAAAGAACAACCCCCACGGAAAAACGAATTTCTGTGGGGGTTTTGTGTATCATAATTCGGAGCACCGTGATGATGCGAAAACATCATAACGGCTGATCTCCGCTTTTTTGCTCGCATATAAATTTATGCATTTTGCACGTTAAATTTATGTTGAAGCCATTCTTTGATTCTGCCGTAAATCATTAAAAAGACAATGGCAATAATTGTTCCTTTAATGAGGTTAAAAGGCAAAATCCCGGCAATAATGACTTGCTTCACTTCTGCAATCGACATTTGCGGCATATTTAAAAACAGTGTATATGCCGGCAAAATGAAATAATAGTTCAATAAGCTCATGGCTACTGACATCGAAATGGTCCCGGCAGCTAAACCGAAAAGAACCCCTTTCATCGAACGAATTTTTTGAAACACGAATGCAAACGGCAAAAGGAAAAACAATCCAGCCAAGAAATTTGCCAACTGATCAATCGGAACTCCTGTCGCGCTTCCTTGAATGATGTAATGAAGCGTATTTTTAATCGCTTCTACAGCCAATCCTGCAATCGGCCCTAATAAAATCGTCGCCAGCATAGCAGGAATTTCGCTGAAATCAATTTTTAAAAATGCCGGAAGTCCCGGAAGCGGAAAGTTAAGAGCCATAAGCAAGTAGGAAATCCCGCTCAACATTCCTACAAAAACAAGTTTAAATGCCTTTGTTTTTAACACAGTCCTTCTCTCCTTTTCTTTCTGTGATCCATCTTGAAAAGAAGGAAGGGTCCATCTCCTGCTTCAATAAAAAAACCCTCTACATTGACGCAGAGGGAGAATTGTAAGCAGGTCAAAATAAACGTTTCAATGATCATATTTTTTGAAACGCCTGAACCCTCATCTTCTCCCATCCAGACTATACTGTCGGCTCTGGATTCTCACCAGATCCACCGTAAAGGAAAAACACCTTTACGGGTCACGGGCTAAAAAAGCTTAAAAGCTTTTATCACCGCCGGTCGGGAATTTCACCCTGCCCCGAAGATGAATCCATATTTTTTTATCTTCATTATATACAACTCAACTTTCGCAGCTCAATTTTGGTAAATAAGCCTTGATATAATTAGGCAAAACTACAATCCATTTACGTAATTGACTTTCGATGAATTTTTTAATCTTTTGATTTACATTTTGAAGTGCATCTTCAAGAATTTCAATGAGTAGTTGAAGTGCAAAGGCCCAATCTAGTTCATCGATTTCATCACAAAGTTCATAAAAAATGCCGCCTAATGTTCGATAATCTGTACTTACTCGGTTTTGCCAAGACAAAACAATGTACCTTGTAAACACAATAGTGGTATGGCTGATCATGGAATCATAAGATCTTCCTTGGAACTCTTTTTGGAGTTTCAATAAGGATTTGACTGTTTTGAAGAATACTTCAATATCCCAACGTATCCCATAAATACGAATGATTTCTTGATCCGATAAAGTACAGTCTGTACTCAAAATAGCTAGCCACTGTCTCTTTTTATTACGATTACGGACAAATACCACTTTAACAGGTACGCCATTTGCCATCGTTGTGTGAATAGAGCGCAAAATACCCTTTTGATGTTGTGATGGTTTAGCTGTTTGGTATAGTTTTTTTAGGCTCACCCATTCACCGTTCACTTGATATCTTTGTTTTGTATCCTTCACCATTCCAATAACATCCAACCCTTGATCCACAATGGACTTGATCAAAGGCTGTTGGGTAAACCATGTATCCATTAAAACGTATGAGGCATCGATTCCTTGAGAAAGTGCCCGTTTAATCATATTGGGAATAACTTCCGGCGCTTTTTGTAAAGCTTCGACACGCCGCTTATAACCGGATGTACGCTTATCGATTCGGTTATCAATCCCATTGATTTGGGAATTCGTAGAGCTTAATAAAGCAAAATCAATAGGCAAAAATGTAGCACCATCTGACCAGCCGAGTGTAAGCATACGAAATCCTTTGTAATAACGCATTTTTTGAGAAGAATGATCGAAACAGCGAGCAAGCAGTTCAACCTTTTTACTGCGATTTCGTTCATAAGATGAGTCGTCCACGATCAGCACTTTCGGACGGTCGTGTCTCGTTAAACTACTTACCTTCATAATGGTGAAAGTACTCAAAACAAGTAAAAACCTGCGCCAATTGTATTGAGGGTTATTTAAGAAGCGATAAATAGCGTTTTTTTCCGGCAAATCTTTAGCTTTTTTACTTTGAAGAAGTCGAAACAAATTTTTGCCTTCAAAAACTAAACTAAAAACTAGCTGGAATAAATAGGCGCAGGAATAACCGAAACCCTTGTTAATTCCCACTTTCCTTAAATATTTTAAGATTTCAAGTTCATCAAATATAGCTTTTACTTCTTTTGGTAGTTGATTGTTCAGTCTGTTATTCGTTATCATAATAAGAGACACCTCACCTGCTTTTGGTAATGTTTTTTCTGGACAATTAAACTATACCAAAAGTTGAGGTGTTTTTTTTGCAAATTTTTATGTCAAGAAGTATTCGAAACAACCAACAAACCCATTAACCGTAAGGCTTAGAAATCCAATTTACTGTGAGAAAGTTGAGCAATAATAAAAAAAAAAGAAACTTATTTTATTTCATTGTCTTTTTTCTACAATTGCCAATATTTTTTACATCCTCTATAATAAAAAGGCATACATAATAAAGGAGGATTTTGTCGATGGCAAACAATAAAGTTGTCGAAGCTTTTATTGAAATTCCGACAGGAAGCCAAAACAAATATGAATATGACAAGGAAAAAGGCGTTTTTAAACTAGACCGAGTTCTTTATTCGCCTATGTTTTACCCTGCAGAGTACGGTTATTTAGAAAATACTTTAGCACTTGACGGAGATCCTCTTGACATTCTCGTAATCGTCACCAATCCGACTTTCCCTGGATGCGTCATAGAATCGCGTGTCATTGGCTATTTAAACATGATCGACAACGGTGAAGAAGATGCAAAATTAATCGGCGTTCCTGTAGATGATCCTCGTTTTGATCATGTTCAATCGATTGAAGATCTGCCGGAGCACAAATTAAAAGAAATTGCCCATTTCTTTGAACGTTACAAAGATTTGGAAGGAAAACGAACAGAGATCGGCAGCTGGGAAGGACCTGAAGCAGCGGCAAAACTAATTGACGAATGTATCGCACGATACAATGAATCTAACAATTAAACAAAAAAGAGAGCTGTTTCTTCAGAAGCAACTCTCTTTTTCCCTTTTTACACACAGTAAACGTTTTCAAACTGTAAAGTTTTGAACCTTGACAACATAGACCAGTTAAGATAAAATAATCAGAAATTTTGTTTTCATTTTTAATTCGTTCACTAGGGGGATCTTAGAAAATGTTTCATGTTCTTGTTTCTGACTCAATATCAAGCGATGGATTAGCACCATTATTGAACGATGAAAACATCAATGTCGTTCAGAAAAAAGTAAGTGAAGTTGACGACCTGGAAAAATATGATGCTCTGCTCGTCCGCAGTGCAACGAAAGTAACAGAAGAACTGCTTCAAAAAATGACAAATTTAAAAATTGTTGCAAGAGCAGGCGTCGGAGTCGATAATATCGATGTTGAAGCAGCGACAAAATACGGAGTTGTCGTGATTAATGCACCTGACGGAAATACGATTTCAACTGCCGAGCATACATTTGCCATGATGGCATCGCTTGTTCGTCATATTCCACAAGCAAATGTTTCCGTTAAATCAGGTGAATGGAACCGCTCCGCCTTTCTCGGTACTGAGCTATACGGCAAAAGCTTAGGAATCATCGGTTTAGGACGAATCGGCAGCGAAATTGCCAAAAGAGCAAAAGCTTTTGGAATGAACGTCTTAGTGTTTGATCCATTTTTAACAAAAGACCGGGCGCAAAAATTGGGAGTAAACAGCTGCAAGCTCGATGAAGTTTTAGCGCAAGCTGATATCATTACTGTTCATACACCATTGACAAAAGAAACAAGAGGTTTATTAGGAAAGGAAAATATCGGAAAAACGAAAAAAGGAGTTTATTTATTAAACTGCGCCCGGGGCGGCATCATCGATGAAGAAGCATTAATTCATTATTTAGAAATTGGACATGTGAAAGGCGTTGCTCTTGATGTATTTGAAGTCGAGCCTCCAGTAAATCGGAAGCTGCTTGATTTTGAACAGGTCATTGCTACACCGCATCTTGGAGCATCAACGAAAGAGGCCCAATTAAACGTTGCCTCTCAAGTTGCTGAAGAAGTATTAAAATTTTTAAATGGAAAACCTGTTACAAATTCTATTAATCTACCAACATTAACAAAAGATATATTTGACAAAATACAGCCGTTTTATAAATTGGCCAAAAAATTGGGTCAGCTTGCTTCTCAATACATGAAAGAACCTGTTCAACATATCGGAATCGTTTACGAAGGAACGGTTGCTGAACTCGAAACATCTTTTATTACGAAAGCATTTCTTGCTGGATTTTTAGGAGAACGGGTTGATTCAACTGTTAACGAAGTGAATGCTGGCCTCATCGCCAAAGAACGCGGCATCAGCTTCAGCGAAAAAATTGCTTCAAACGGTTCTGGATATGCAAATTGCATCGCTGTTCAAGTAGATGGAGATCATCGGACTTTTTCCGTAAAAGCAACGTATATTCCAAACTACGGTGAACGAATTGTTGATTTAAACGGTTTCGATATCGATTTTTACCCGGCAGGGGAAGTATTATATGTAGAACACATCGATAAACCAGGTGTTATTGGACGCGTCGGAAAAGTACTGGGCGACCATGGCGTAAACATCGCAACAATGCAGGTTGGACGTAAAAACATCGGCGGCGAAGCAATCATGGTTTTAACTTGTGATAAACTGATTGATGATCAGCTTATTGAAGCGTTAGTCCAGTTCGATGACATCGTTTCTGCCAAAACTATTCATTTATAATATTTAAAGGTGCTGGGAGGGCTTATCTCTCCTGGCTCCTCTGTTTTTAATCCTCCCAAAAACAAAAGACCGATGAAAAGCCCCATAATTAGGGCAATACCCAGCCTCCGCATTAAATCCAGCATCCGTTCATCCTCCTTTCCTCCTTTCGTACATTCTCAATATTTATGATGGTGTCTTTATGTTTAGACCTATTTCCGTTCCTTTTGCTATGCATCAACTTTCAGGTCAATAAAATTAGGCGAAAAAGGCACTTCCACCGGTTTTGAAATATCAATATTTCCGATTTTTTTCGCATCAAAGCCTTCGAACTTCACTTTCTTAAAGCCGAATTCTTTCGCTGTCATTAAAATCGCTTCCAGCATAACTTCAGTATGCTCTGTGTTTTTCATTTTTGAAGCATTTTCAAAAGTGACCGTAAGCAGCTCATCATCCTTTTTCAATTGCTTAATTTTAACGGAATTATTAATGGAAGGTTCAAGCCCGTCTTCCTTACCTTTTTGCATGGCATTCATTGCCTCTTCAATTGTTTCATATTCATTTTTTGATGGAACGAGCAAAGGATTGCTGCTATTTTTAGGAAAAAACAAGAAATAGGCTTTTTTCAGCAGCTTCTTTATTTGAAATTCGGAAACAAAATGCTCAGAAGGAACATGCTGCTTTTCATTTGTAAATAAGCGCACCTTTTTATAATTTTGCCACCGAAATGTTTCTTTTAATACTTCTTTAAAATTTTGTTCATTATGGAAACGGTCTTTTATATTCAATTTTTCAAAATTTATGATCACCTCGTCACTTCGGCTTTTGCTTTCATAAATGTCTGCATCTTGAAAGGCAAAAGCTGAAAGATTGAAACGTTTCACATCGATCTTGTTTAAGACGTCATTTATTTGCTTGACGGCAGGCTCGAATTGATTTCCTTTAAAGCTTAGAGGAACGACATGCTGTTTGCTTTCATCTAAAAGCCCTACTGTGATAATTTGTTCAGTTGAAGAATTTGGAACTATGGAACGATACTTCGGCGAAGCCTCCATCGTTTGACTTTCGGTTAAATGACTGTTTCCTGCGTTTTCGGCCTTTTTGTTGTATGAATATTGGGTTTGTTCATTTTTGCTGTTGCTTAGCGGAAAAACTACAAAAGTGACGGCTGCTGTCAAAGCAACAATCGAAGCTGATGGAACAATGAATTTCAATATTGTTCTTTTTCTTTTTTTCTCGGTAATATTGTTCCAAATCTCGAATGAACTGCGGGAATCTTCTACTTTTGGAAACTCGCTTATCCATTTTTTGATTTGTTCATCGCTCCACAGAGAGTTTTTCACTTGAAACTACCTCCTGTTCTGTCATAGCTCCCTGATCTTTCGTGACACCTTGTTCTTTCATAGCTTTATCTATATAATTTTTTAACACTTTTAAAGCCCGATGCTGGGTTGTTTTGACTTTGCTTTCCGTCCACCCCAACACCTCGGCTGTTTCTGCAACAGATAATTCTTTTATAAACCGTAAAATTAAAACGGTTCTTTGATTCACATTACAGTCATTCATTGCTTTGTATAACATCTGTATTTCTTCTCGTTGTAAAGCTATTTCTTCCGGGAGGGGCTCTTGATCCGCAATTTGTGCTTGATCTAAATCAAATTTTTCCATTATTCGCTGACGGAGAGTTTTTTGCTTTCGAAAAAAATCAATCGCCACATGCCGAGCAATGGAAAATAACCATGTTTTTTCACTGCTTCGTCCTTCAAAGCTCGAGTATGATTTTAAAACTTTTATATACACTTCATGCACCAAATCTTCCGCTTGTTCCCGATCCTTCACCAAATAATATAAAAACTGAAAAATATCTTGATGATACTTTTCGTATAATCTTTGAAACGATTCATCCATGCACATACCCTCCGTTTAAAATATTTGTCGAAAGAGACGCATGACATGTTACAAACAAAAAAGAAAGGGTCTTATAAAAGAGACCCTCGGTGTCAATTTTTTTTGCTATTATTTGTCCGGAACACCTTCCCGCTTCGTTCGTATTCGACATCCTTCACGTTTAGGCGGTAATTTACAACCCGAGCAGCAGCAAATAAATAATCAGACAGACGGTTCATGTAAATGAGGACCGGATGATGAATTTTAACCTCTTTCATTAAAGAAACGATTAAACGCTCTGCTCTTCTGGCAACTGTTCTCGCAATATGTAAAACGCTGGCCGCCTCCGTTCCTCCGGGCAAAATAAATTTTTCTAATGCAGGAGCTTCTTCCACATAATGATCGATTCGTTCCTCTAAAAAACGGATCATATCCTCCGTCGTTTTAAACGGATGTTTTTGCTTTTCGTACACAACCGCTATGTCAGATCCGCAATCAAACAAATGATGCTGAATTTTTTCAAGCTCTTCGTAAATATCTTGAAACGCTTTATCTGTTAAAAACGTCCTTGCATAGCCTATGTAAGCGTTCAATTCATCAATCGTTCCGTAAGCTTCCACCCTTGGATCATCTTTATCGACGCGCGCACAAATAACGTTCGTCTGTCCTTGATCCCCTGTACGCGTATATAAATTCATTGCCAAACCTCCCTTCTGTTACGTGTGAAACAATAAAGATCGGCAAATTTTTACGATGTTTGCGGCAATAATACGGTAAATGTCGTTCCAACATTTAATTTGCTGTGAACTTGTATTACCCCTTTATGGGCATCAACAATATTTTTCGCAATGGCAAGCCCCAGACCCGTACCTGCTCTTCCACGCGTTCTCGCTTTGTCAGCTTTATAAAAGCGTTCAAACACAAACGGCAGATCTTCTTCACTGATTCCGCTTCCTGAGTCCTGAACATCTATTTTTAAACCATTGCTTTCTGAAATAATTACTTTTACAAATCCTTGTGCACTCGTATGGCGGATAGCATTGTCAATTAAATTGGTCAGTACTTGCTCAATGCGGTCCGGATCAAACGAAAAGGAATCCGTTTGAACATTCAGCAAATATTCGAGGTGAATCTGTTTTTCTTTTGCAATGCCTTGAAATTTGCGAATAATTTTTTCAATAAAAGGCTTCAATTTGACATCTTGTATATTTAAGGAAATATGTCCTGCCTCCATTCTGGCCAAATCCAATAAATCATTCACCAATCGGCCCATTCGCAATGATTCGTCATAAATAACCTGAACAATCTCCTTCCGCTCCTTTTCGCTTCCTGCAATGTCATCGCGAAGAGCTTCGCTGTATCCTTGCAGCATGGCAATAGGCGTCCGCAGCTCATGGGACACATTGGCAATAAAATCAATTCTTAATTTGTCGAGACGTCTTTCCTCCGTTATATCGCGCAAAACAACGACCGCTCCTCGAACACGATTTTGATTATAAAGAGAGCTCATGATCACTCCCCATGTTCTGCCTTGCAAAGTAATCTCTGTAACCTGCTCGCGGTGAGTCGTCGTCACTCGTTTAAACAGCTCTTCAATAGCCGGCGGAAGCTCATGTTCCTTTTTCGGATTCATCCCGTTTTCATAATACCATGCCTGCAAAAAACGTTCAGCAGGAGGATTTGTGACTAAAATCGTTCCATCGATATTTAACGTAATGACACCGTCGGCCATGCTGCTTAAAATGTTTGAAAGCTGTTCTTTTTCTTGCAGCAAAGCGTTAATATGGAATTTCACCTGCCGGCCCATTTGGTTAAAGGCAACAGCTAATTCACCAATTTCATCGCTTGTCAGCTTCGGAACTTTCGTATCAAATTTTCCATTCGCCACTTCAATTGCGACTTCTCTCATTTTTCGGAGCGGATAGGTAATGCGGGTTGATAAAAAAAAGGCAAAAACGGTCGTTAATATAATAGCTATAAATGCTGCCATAAAAATATATTTAGTTGTTTGTTTTGTTGTTTCATTAATGGCAGACAAAGATTGTACGACAAATATCGCTCCAGATTGATAAGGCACTCCGACGATCATCATTTCATTGTTGAATTTATTGTGATCATTCGTTTGCGGAAAGCTTTTTACAAGGCTGATTTTTTCTTGATCTTCCAATACTTTTGACAGTTCTTTCTCACTGATGATTTCATTTAATGAATATTGAGCGACACCCGCCCCGTCATTTTGCTTTTGCCAATATGTTTTTCCACCATCAACGATATACACACTTGTTAGTTTATCAGAAAGTTCAGTTGCGATGGAGCCGGCTAATGGTGTATTTTGATGATTTTCCATAATAATGGCTGCTTTATTGGCAAGCTGGGTCAATTTTTGCTCGGCATCTTTTATATGATAATTTTCCATAAACTCGAGCAGCAAAATGGTTAAAATCGACAGAACCACTATCACAAGAAATAAAATGGTCATCCAAAGCTTGCCAACAACGCTTCTCCAAAATTTCATTCTTCAACGACCTCGAATTTATAGCCGACACCCCAAACAGTCACGATCATTTTGGCGGCTTCAGGCGAAACTTTGTTTAATTTTTCCCTAAGTCTTTTCACATGAGTGTCAACTGTTCGTAAATCTCCAAAAAATTCGTAATGCCATACTTCCTTCAGCAGCTTTTCCCGGTCGTATACTTTATCAGGAGTTTTTGCCAAAAAATAAAGCAGCTCGTACTCTTTCGGGGTTAAGTTGACTTCCTTGCCGTCGGCCGTCACGCGATGAGCATCATGATCGATTGTTAAGTGCGGGAAAACGATCACATTTTTCGCCGATGAATCGGTTTTTAAATAGCTTGTTTGTGACGCCCTTCTTAAAATCGCTTTCACACGCAAAACAACCTCTCTCGGGCTGAACGGTTTTACAATATAATCGTCCGCACCGACCTCAAACCCTTGAACACGGTTTACCTCCTCTCCTTTTGCTGTCAGCATAATGACAGGAGTGGCTTTCTTTTCTCTCAGCTGCTTGCACACTTCGATTCCGTCAATTCCGGGCATCATAATATCCAGAATAATCAAATCATAATCGGCACAAAGAGCCTTTTCAAGCGCTTCATCACCATTTTCCGCCTCATCTATTTGATAATTTTCCCTTTCTAAGTACATTTTCAAAAGCCTGCGAATTCTTTCTTCATCATCTACCACTAAAATCGTTACATCCTGGTTCTCTGACATATTTTATTCCTCCCTTGATCAGGTTAAAAAAGAGCTGACTCAAATGATAATGATCCAAATTCCAGCATGTATCATGAGTCAGCCAATCCGTTTATGCATATGAATGTAAACCAGCTATCACAAGGTTTACAAAAATTAAATTAAACATGATGATCGCAAATCCGATAACCGCAAGCCATGCTGATTTTTCTCCATGCCATCCTCTCGAAAGCCGTAAGTGAAGATATGCCGCGTAAAACAGCCAAGTGATCAATGCCCAAACCTCTTTCGGATCCCAGCCCCAAAATCGGGTCCAAGCGATCTGCGCCCAAATCATGGCAAATATTAAAGCACCTAGCGTAAATACTGGGAATCCAATCGCTACTGAACGGTAGCCAATTTCATCCACCACATCCAAATTTAAATTTTTCACTAAAGGCTGCAACGCTGCAGAAATACGCTTTCTCAATATTAGGCGGATCACTCCGTATAAAATCAGTCCTACAAATGTGGACCATAAAACAGTGTTCACCTTTCTGGCCGATAAAATCGCCGGCAATTCCACAAAGCCTGCAAGCCGATCTTTTGTCAACAATTCTCCTTCGTGCGGCGCAACGAGAGCAGGCAAATGAAATTCCATTTCCGCCTCTTGTCCATTTTTATCGATCCATTTAAACACTGATTCATAATCCATTGCTCGGAACACGGTTGTGACAATGACAAATGCAAGTGTTGTGACTAATACAAACATGACAAATTCAAGCCAAAACGTCTTTTTTGTTGCTTTTGATTGATCCACAACCTTTGTTAAATACAGGACTCCGGCTACAAAGCTGATCGCCAAAATAGCTTGTCCGGCAGCAGCTGTTGTTACATGGATTTTCAGCCAATCGCTTTGAAGAGCTGGTATTAAAGGGCTGATTTCTGTCGGAAACATGCTGGCATATGCAATCAATAAAAGTGCAACTGGCAATGTAAATAAGCCAAGTGCAGACAGCTTATAAATAAAATAAATAATGATAAATGCTCCTACTAGCATCATACCAAAGAATGTCGTGAATTCAAATAAGTTCGAAACCGGGGCATGTCCAGCAGCGATCCATCTCGTAACGAAGTATCCCAGTTGAGACAAAAAACCGAGGATCGCCGCAGCAATGCCTAATCGCGCCCATCTATTCGGTTTTTCATCCTTTCCTCTTTTGTCACGGATGGAACCTCCAAAAAAGAATGTTCCTATTAAATACAAAATAAACGCAATGTATAATAAAGTGCTGCTAAGTTCAGCCACAAACTTCCCCTCCTTCATGAGGTTCTATTCTTTTAATTGTTTTTGGTCAACAGGCTTTTGAATTTCAGTATCGCGCAAAATGATGTCCAATTCATTTTTTAATCCAAACCAGTTTTTGTTTGTATGCCCCGCCAGCATGATTTTGCCGTTATCCGCTTTCAGCCATATGCGGCGATGCTGCCAGTACAATCCTTGAATTAAGCCTATCATAAAAATGGCTCCGCCGACACCGAGCACCCATAAAGTTAAATCTTTTCTTACAACTAGGCCCGTTAAGTTTTTCGTTTCAATTCCTGAAAATTTCATTTTGTATTTGTTATTCTCGTTAGGTTCAATCGTTTGCTGGATGGCAACGAAACTCGTTTCTCCCTTCGGTCTGTCAGGTGCAATCATTTTAAAAACAAATGCCGGGTTGTTTGGCACTCTCGACCGCGTGGCTGGATTGCCTTCGTCATCAAAATAAAAATCTGGAAGATAGCTAGCAATTTCAACAGCATAGCCGTTTCCTAAATCATATTTCTTTTCTGGATTTAAGAGGTCAATGACAACTTTCCCGAAGCTTTTCCCCGATTTTTTATCGATAAGATCAAACGTCATTTTATTTAATTCATTCAGCTTGTAATTCACTTGATAGACAGCATAAGAATCAAATTTCAACGGTTCGTTGACGCGAATGCTGAAGTCTTTTACCTCTTTTAATTTTGGTTCTTCACCCGGCAGGCTGTCTCCCTGCTTTTTATAAAGCGTCACATTTGATTGGAAGTTTTTAGCTACGCTTCCATCGCCGACACGGTCAATCGCTTCCTGAAACACATCTTTTTCTTTTTCCTTTTGATAAGTTTCCAAAATGAATTGATGATGTTTCAAATAATACTCGCCATTTGTCCCGGGTATTTCTTTCGTTTCCCCTTCTCTTAACCAGAGAACCTCATCCACATACATCCCCGGGAAAAAGCGGAGCATGGCTCCAATTAAAAAAATAATCAATCCGATATGATTGACATACGGACCCCATCTGGAAAATCGATTTTTCTCTGCCAAAATGTTTCCATTTTCTTCTCGAATGCGATAACGGCGCGCTGTTAAATTTTTTTTAACTTGTTCTACATTTTTTTCAATATTGTCCACATATGATTCGCTAAAAAGGCGCTGTCTTTTCAAAAAAGACTCGTGTCGAGACACACCTTGATTTTTCAAGGCACGATAAAGTGGAATAACCCGGTCAAGCGAGCAAATCACAAGCGATATTCCAATCGATGCGATCAAGGTCATATACCACCAAGAACCGTATAGGCGGTGGAAGCCTAATTGATAATAAAGCTGGCCTAAAATTCCATATTCATCTTTATAAAATTGCTCTGGCGTTACGTTGGAAGGTATGTACAATTCTTGCGGAAAAATCGTTCCGATTGCTGATGCGATCAGCGTTATCACAATCAGCCAGACTCCAACTTTAACAGAAGAGAAAAAATTCCATACTTTATCGACGATCGTTTTATTATATGTTTGAGAACGTCTGGCACTTCCGTCATAACGCATATCATGAAGTTTTTCCGAATTGCCTTCGCCCTCTGCTGCCAAGGCCCGTCCGCAATTTTCACACAGCACAGTACCGAACGGATTTACATGACCGCATTCACATTTCACATGATTCATGTTGAAAACTCCCTAACTATGGTTTTATCATTTCCATGTAATCTCGAACTTCCCGTTCCGTCATTGGTGCAGTAATGATTTTGACAACCTTCCCGTTCTTATCGATGAGAAACGTAGTAGGCAGCGGATCTACATCATATGCATGAAGCACCTGCTGATTTTTGTCAATGACAATCGGGAAATTGAGTCCGTATTTTTCCGCAAATTTTTCCACTACTAATTTTGATTCGCCAACGTTGACAGCTAAAACTTCCACGCCTAAATTTTTATAGTGCTGATATTGTCTTTCAATGTAAGGCATTTCACGTTCACAAGGTTTGCACCACGTTCCCCAGAAATTGAGAAATACCCCTTTTCCTCTATAATCGGAAAATTGATGCTTTTTTCCTTCTAAATCAGTAAGAACAAAATCAGGCGCAGCTGATCCGACTTTCACTTTTTCTTTGCTCATAAAAAAATTTGAATAGAGTGTATATCCAAGAGCACCTAATAAAATAACAAGAATAATCGAGCGAGTAATGAGTCGCCTTTTTTTCATCGTGTGTACTCCCTTTGTTTTTCATTCGCTTGTTATTATATCATTGAATTTCCGTTCATTCAGAAAAATAATTTTGACGTTTATGTGACATAAAAACGTGTAAGCCCCTAAAGCAGTACATTGTTTGCAACGTTTTGTCGGTATAAATGCGAAAGCTTAACCGATTTTAGGCTAAACTCTCGCATGCTTGCCGTGCTGGGCCAGCGCCCGCAATCTCTTCACCTCGTGGGGAGTAATTTCGCGGAACGCACCCGGATGGAGCCCTTTTAAATCTAAAAATGCGTACCGTTCTCTTTTCAGCTTCAGCACAGGATAGCCGATTTTATCAAACATTCTTCTAATTTGCCGGTTTCTTCCTTCATGAATGGTAATTTCGATTATACACGTTTTTTTTCTTTTATCTAAAGAAAGCATTTTGACTTTTGCTGGTTTTGTCATTCCATCCTCCAGCATGATCCCTTGCTCCAGTTGTTTTAATTCTTTCCTTCCTGGAATTCCTTTAACTTTCGCTACATACACTTTATCAATTTCATATCGTGGATGCATTAACAAATTAGCAAAATCGCCATCGTTTGTCAGGATTAGAAGGCCTGAAGTATCATAATCAAGTCTGCCGACCGGAAAGATGCGCTGCTCAAAATCTCGAAAGTAATCGGTGACGACTTTTCTCCCTTTTTCATCTTTCACGCTCGAAATAACTCCCCTAGGCTTATAAAACAAAATATAAATCGGTTCTTCCCTTTCTACCGGAATCCCGTTTACCTCCACCTTGTCCTCGTCAGATACTTTTGTTCCGAGCTCTGTTACAACTTGTCCATTTACAGTAACTTTTCCGTCCAAAATTAATTGCTCCGCTTTTCTTCTTGAAGCAATTCCCGAACGCGCTATCACCTTTTGCAAACGTTCCATTGATCTCACCTCTCTAAAAATATTACCTTCTTTCGGTCTGGTTACACAAGATGAACGCATTTATTTTTTTGCAAATAAAAAAGCTAAGCTCATTAAAGCTTAACCGAAAAGGAGCGTAACAATTATTATGGAAGAAAGGATGGCTGCAAAATCCGCCAGCAGCCCAACCTTTATCGCATCGCCCATTCGCTTGATCCCAACAGCACCGAAATATACTGTAATGATATACAAAGTCGTGTCTGTGCTCCCTTGCATGGTGGCTGCCAGTCGGCCGATCAACGAATCCGCTCCATGCATTGAAATTAAATCGCTCATAATTCCTAACGAAGCGGTTCCAGAGATGGGCCGAATTAACGCTAGCGGAACAATTTCCGCCGGGACGTGGATAGCTTGAAACATCGGTTTTAACAGGTCCATAAAAAAATCGAGAGCCCCTGAAGCGCGAAAAACAGACACTGCCACGAGCATGCCGACAAGATACGGAATAATGGAAAAAGAAATTTCGATTCCTTCTTTTCCACCTTCAACAAACGCTTCATAAGTTGGAATGCGTTTAAAAGTTCCGTACAACAAAATAAAACCGATGATCAATGGGATCAGCCATATCGAAACAGCACTAATGAACACCATCGTTATTCTCCTTTTCTTTTTCGTAAATAGTAAAAATAGCGGTCAATCATAATAGCGGCTATGGTAGCAAAGAAAGTCGACAGAAGCGTTGGCACGACAATATCAGTCGGATTATGCGAACCGTATGTCATTCGTATAGAAATTACAGTTGTTGGAACAAGAGTCAATCCAGTTGTATTTAATGCTAGAAAGGTGATCATGCTTCTGGACGCCTGGTCTTTATTTTTGTTCAATTTTTTCAGCTGCTCCATCGCCTTAATTCCCAACGGTGTAGCTGCGTTTCCTAGCCCAAACATATTGGCGAGCAAGTTTGACAGCATGTAGCCCATCGCAGGATGCTCAGGGGGAACATCAGGAAAAATTCTCCTCATCAGCGGTTTGAACAGATTCCCTAGCTTTTCTAACAGACCGCTTTTCTCCGCAATATTCATTAAGCCTAACCAAAATACAAGCACGCTGATGAAGCCAAAGGCAATGGTGACACCCTCTTTTGCACCTGAAAAGACGGCTTTATTCACTTCCTCCATTGTTCCGTTGAACATTGCAAATACGACGCCGATCAAAGTTAAGGCAACCCAAATAATATGAATCATGCGGAAACACCCAGCATATCAAAAAATAGATCGATCATCTTTCCAAACCAGCCATGCGGAGGCTCTACATCACCGTTTTCAAAATAGATCGGCACTTCTTCAATCGTTTCGCCATCGAGCAACACTCTCAATGTTCCTACTTTTTCTGGAACCTTTTCAGGATGGTTCTTCCACGAAGCCTTCGGTTTTGCTAGGAATAAACGGATGTTTATTTTGTTTTTTTCTTCCTCCATCAGCGGATAAACAATGTCGCGATTAATGAAGATGCGGTCTTTGTAAAACTTGTTGTCAATGGCAAGGTATCCTTCTTTTTTGATCGTCACTTGATCATATTCGCTGAACGCGCTGTTAAACATGGACATATGGTCGTTCCAATCATCGGGAGCATTTAGCGTAACAGCAATTAAATGTAAATCATCTTTTTCCGCAGTGGATACTAATGTTCTATTTGCCCTCTTTGTGTACCCGGTTTTACCGCCTGTACAATATTCATATAAATTTAAAAGTTTGTTTTTATTTTTCCACTGAAATCCGTCTTTTTTATAAACTTTTGTTCCAAATATTTTGCGGAACGTTTCATTCTCCATGGCGTATTTCGTTAAAAGAGCCATATCATATGCGGTAGAATAGTGGTTTTCGTGATCATCCAAACCGTGCGGGTTGGCAAATTCAGTATTTGTCATGCCGATTTCCTTCGCCTTTTCGTTCATCATAAATACGAAACCATCTAAACTGCCTCCGACAAATTCAGCAATCGCCACCGCAGCGTCATTTCCGGACCTTAGCATAAGACCATAAACCAAATCTTCCAGCTTCACCTTTTGCTTTTGCTTAAGATATATGGAAGACCCTTCAGTTCGGACAGCGCGGTCACTGACAGTCACATTTTGATCCATTTTTCCTGATTCAATTGCTAAAATCGCCGTCATGATTTTCGTAATGCTTGCAATGCGCATTTTTTTATGTGGGTTTTTTTCAAAAAGGATCCGGCCGCTCTCCTGATCCATTAATATGGCGCTTTCTGCACTAACTTCAATCGCATGCGTTGCATGAGCTGTCGGGATAAAAAAATGGCCTATCAATATAAAAAGAATGAATACATTAATACGTGATGTCCATTTGTTCATTAATGCTTTCACGTCCCTTTATTCGATTCGTTTTGTACAAGTTTATGCAAAGAAGACAACCGTATGAACGGAATTTGAAAGAATGTGAAATAAAAATAAGTCTCAGACTGCCGCCTGAGACGACTTACAAGTTATTTAATTTTTCAAAGAATAAATCTGCCTCTTCTTGAATAAAATGCTCTTCATTCTCGATCTCTGTCAATGAAGGCAATTCTTCGATCGTTTTTAATCCGAAATATTCAAGAAACTCTTTTGTCGTTCCGTATAAAATAGCTCTTCCCACTCCCTCTTCTCTGCCGACTTCTTGAATAAGCCCTTTCGCTAAAAGGGTCCGGATCGGCCTTTCTGATTTTACCCCTCTAATTTCTTCTATTTCAATCCGGGTAATCGGCTGTTTATAAGCGATAATGGCCAATGTTTCAAGCGCAGCCTGAGAGAGTGATTGGTTCATAGGAGTTTCCATCAGCCGCTTTAAATATGGTGCATGCTCCTTTTTGGTTGTGAGCTGGTAAACCCCTGCTACTTCTACAAGGTCGATCCCCCGTTCTTTTTTTTGGTATTCCTCTTTTAAATCTTCAATAATGCTTAAAACCGTTGCTTCGTCAATTTCAAGAACGGAAGTTAATTGCTTGATGGAAAGGCCTTCGTCTCCAGCCGCAAATAAGAGCCCTTCCAAAATGGATTTCCATTCAATAATCCCTAAACTCATGCAGCTTTTCACTCCCGTAAATATAAATTTCTGAAAAATTATGTTCTTGTTCTACATGAACGTATTCATTTTTCATCAGCTGAAGCAAAGCTAAAAAAGTCACGACCATATAATCCTTCCTGTCAGCTGGAAAGAAATCGTGAAACTCCTTTTTCTTTTTCGATGCCTTCAGCTCCATGATCATTTCCTTCATTCGTTTTTCGATCGGGATTTCTTCTTTTGCTACGGTTCGTTCGATTGGCTTTTCAATTTTTTTTCGTTTTAGCATTTTTTGAAAGGCAGCGATCATATCATAAACCGTTACGTTTCCTTTTTGCAAAATCGGCTCTTTTTCCTCCAAATATTCGCTCAAGTCGCTTGGAGGCTTCGTATAGACAAGCGCCCGTTCACTTTCCAGTTCTTTCAGCTTTACTGCCGCTTCTTTATATTTCTTGTATTCAATTAAACGGGTAACAAGCTCATCTCTCGGATCGGACTGCTCTTCTTCGATGATTTCCTCGTCTGACCACTCTTCCTCCTGTCTTGGAAGGAGCATTTTGCTTTTAATTGACAATAATGTGGCTGCCATCACTAAATATTCACTGGCAACATCCAGTTCAAGCTCCTGCATCGTGTGAATATATTCCATATACTGTTCTGTTATTTCGCTGACAGGGATATCATATATGTCAATTTCTAAACGATGAATTAAATGCAAAAGCAAATCTAACGGACCTTCAAAAGCTTCTAACTTTACTAGATACATTACTTGATCATCACCCTCGATAAATGGCTAATTTTTAGTATAGACCAATAGAAAAATCCATCCAATACTCTTTTTCAACAAAGCTCATTTTTGTTTATTTTTAAATCAGGCATGAATACTTTCTTTTTTGCAGCCATTTTCATAAACTATAACATATATAGTAGAAAAAAGGAGTTTTCTCAATATGTACCCACCTGAATATATTGAGTTTTTGTATCATTTTCATTGTGACCGGGATTATTTTGAATGTCATGAAATTTTAGAAGAATTGTGGAAAAAAGATCCTAAAGAAGAGAGAAAACAAATCTGGGTCGGGCTCATACAAATTGCCGTTAGCTTTTATCATTACAGGAGAAAAAATTTCAATGGTGCTGAGCGGATGATGAAAAATGCTATTCGCATTTTAAAAAATGAAACGGCGTCTCTTAACAAACTCGGTTTGGATGATGAACAGCTCTTACATATTTTACAAGACACTTTTGGTCGAATTCAAAAAAGAGAACCATATAAAAGCATTCAGCTGCCGATTTTTGATCAAAACCTTTACGAAATTTGCTTAACAACGGCAAAGGAACGAGGAAAAACGTTCGGTGAGCCTAGCGATATTTCAAACGTTTTTTTAATACATAAACATAAAACAAGGGATCGAACGGAGATCATTGAGGAGAGATTGAAAAATTGGCATAAAAAAAGAAAAAGAAGAGAGTGATCAGCTCTCTTCTTTTTCCATTTGTTCATGGTCGCATTTTTCAAAAAAGGATTGAATTTGTTCGCTAGGAATAACATGTTTATCTTTATATAGCTCTTTTACGGCATTGATCATTTTTTTGCCGATTCCTTCATGACGATGGGACGGGTTTACGCAAATATGCTGAATTTCCACTATTCCTTTATCTTTCAATTCAACGCCGATCACTCCGATAACATCTTCTTCCTTCCATAAGAAAAGCTGCCAATTTTCGTCATTTTCATACGTTTTCATCGTTTGCTGGAGCTGCTTTAAATCCTTTTCACTCGGCATAAAGGAAAGAAGCCCCATCGCAATTTTTTCAAAAGCTTTCTTATATCGAACTAACATGCTGGATCCCTCGTTAATATATAACATTCTTTCAAGAAAGATTTTATGGGCAACTAGTGTTGAATCCCATTTATCATATTGCTCTTAACATTATATACATTTTCTTATGAATTTTAAACTGTTTTCTTTAAAGTTTGGCGAGGGATTTGATTAAATTTGCCATTTCAATTGCCGATAGTGCTGCGTCCCAGCCTTTATTGCCCGCTTTCGTTCCTGCTCGTTCAATCGCTTGCTCGATATTTTCCGTCGTGACGACGCCAAATATTACCGGCACTCCTGTTTGCAGAGAAGCGTTCGCAATCCCTTTTGCCGCTTCATTGCATACGTAATCGTAATGCGTAGTGGATCCACGGATAACTGTTCCTAAGGCAATGACCGCATCGTATTTTTTGGACTCAGCCAGTTTTTTGGATACAAGCGGGATTTCAAAAGCCCCCGGAACCCATGCAACATCAATGTCGCTTTCCGAAACGCCGTGGCGGATGAGAGCATCGATTGCTCCGCTTAACAGCTTGCTTGTAATAAATTCATTAAATCTTGATACGACAATTCCGATTTTCAAATCTTTTCCGACTAAATGTCCTTCAATTTTGTTTATGCTCATTAGTATAACCTCCCGCTAAATATGAAGTAGATGTCCTAGTTTCGATTTTTTTGTTTTCAAATATTTTTCATTATCCTTGTTTGCCGGTATTTCAATTGGAACCCGCTCCAATATTTCAAGTCCGTATTCTTGCATTTCTTTCATTTTTCTCGGATTGTTTGTCATTAAACGAATAGACTTGGCTCCAATATCCTTCAGCATCTGTGCTGCAACAGCATATTCTCTTTGATCCGGCTGAAAGCCGAGTTCCTCATTTGCTTCGACCGTATCATAACCTTTTTCTTGAAGCTTATATGCTTTCAATTTATTTATTAGCCCGATCCCCCTGCCTTCTTGGCGCAAATAGAGCAAAATTCCGCTTCCTTCTTTTTCAATTTCACTCAATGCAGAATGAAGCTGCGGGCCGCAGTCGCATCTGTGAGAATGAAAGACGTCTCCTGTCAGGCATTCTGAATGGATTCTAACTAAAACAGGATGCTCCGGCTTAATTTCACCCTTCACCAGCGCAATATGCTCTTTTCCATCATACAAGCTGGTATAACCGATGGCTTTAAAACGGCCAAAACCTGTCGGAAGCTCGATTTCCACTTCTTTTTTGATTAATTCCTCCCGTTTTCTGCGGTATTGAATTAAATCTTGAATCGTGATCATTTTTAAATTGTATTGTTCCGCTATTTCTTTTAATTGAGGAACCCGAGCCATTGTTCCGTCTTCATTAATAATTTCGCAAATGACGCCAGCTGGAAAGCATCCTGCCAGCTTTGCCAAATCAACGGCTGCTTCCGTGTGGCCGGCTCTTTTTAATACTCCTTCGTTCTTTGCAATCAACGGGAAAACATGTCCGGGTCTTTTAAAATCCTCCGCCCTTGCATCCGGCTGAATGAGCGACTGAATCGTTTTAGCTCGCTCATATGCGCTGATTCCCGTCGTTGTTGTTTGATGATCGATGCTGACAGTAAACGCGGTTTGGTGCAAATCTGTATTTTCCGCTACCATAGGGTGAAGCTGCAAACGGTGCGCTAACGATTCCGTGATCGGCACACAGACGAGACCTTTTCCTTTTGAAATCATAAAATTGATCATTTCAGGGGTGGAAAACTCAGCTAGACCGACAAAATCTCCTTCGTTTTCCCGATTCTCATCATCCACGACAATGATTACTTTCCCCTGTTTTAAATCTGCGATGGCATCCTCAATGGAATGAAACATTATTCTATCACCTCTATTCACTGTAAAAACCGTGCTTTTGCAAAAAATCAACGGTAATTCCGGTTGGTGCCTCTTTGCGGACAAACTTTTCTAAATATTTCCCGATCAAATCACATTCAATATTGACCTTATCGCCAATCTCCTTTTCCCCAATAATTGTTTCTGAATATGTGTGAGGAATAATCGAAATCGTAAAGGTTTGTTCTGTTAAGCCAAAAATGGTTAAACTCGTTCCGTCAACTGCAACTGAACCTTTTAAAATCATGTAATAAAGCAAATCTTTAGGAGCTTTAATTTGATAATAAACAGCATTTTCCTTTCTTTCTTTTTTGACGATCGTGCCAACGCCATCAACATGTCCTGAAACGATGTGGCCGCCAAATCGGTCGCCAACGGCCATTGCCCTTTCCAAATTCACCTTTGATCCGGTTTTTAATGTACCTAATGTCGTTGCCGCCATCGTCTCAGGCATGACATCCACAGAAAAATAATTCGATTCAAAGTCGGTGACCGTTAAACAGACTCCGTTGACGGCAATGCTGTCGCCTATTTTTACATCTTGCAAAATGTTTTTTGCATAAATTTCTAAAATTACTGCTTGATTCGTTCCTTTTACTGATTTGATTTCCCCTATTTCTTCAATGATTCCAGTAAACAATCTTGTCCACCTCTTTTCGGAACGGAGACAATTTTCACATCTTCTCCTATTTTCGTAACGGACTGAATTTCAAATGAATGTGCCATGCTCATCTTTAATGCTTCATCGCCCATGACGGCTGATATTCCTTCAGGGTCTCCCAATATTTTGGGTGCAAAATACACGATTAATTCATTCACTGCTTCCGCTTTTAAAAATGAAGCATGGACTCTTGCTCCTCCTTCAACGAACAGGGAGGTGATGCCTCGCTCGCCTAATATTTTTAAAATATTTGGGATATTCCATTGATCATGTAAAGTCAACACTTCTATTCCTAATTTTTTCAGTTCCGCTTTTTTATTGAGATCCCCATCTTGGCAAATGACCCAAGTTTCTGCTTCCTTGTCAGTTATCACATTGGCATCCAGCGGAATTCGCAGATGGGTATCTAAAATAATCCGTATCGGTGTTCGTTTGCGATCCGGCAGCCGGCAAGTCAGACTTGGATTGTCTTTTATAATTGTATTAACCCCCACTAAAATGCCGTCGTGTATTTCTCTGTAACGGTGCACATCCTGTCTTGCTTCCTCTCCGGTAATCCACTTGCTGTCACCTGTTTTTGTAGCAATTTTCCCATCGAATGTTGCGGCATATTTTAATGTGACAAACGGAGTGTTTGTTTGAATGTAATGAAAGAAAACTTTGTTAAGTTCATGTCCATTTTTTTGCAATATCCCGGCTTCCACATCGATTCCAGCATCTTGCAAAGCTTTCACACCGCGTCCACTTACGAGAGGATTCGGATCCAAAGCAGCTACAACGACCCGTTTAATCCCTCTTTTGATAATAAGCTCAGAGCAGGGAGGAGTTTTGCCAAAATGGCTGCAAGGTTCAAGCGTGACGTACAGTGTTGCACCTTTTGCCTTTTCCCCAGCCATATTTAAAGCATGAACTTCCGCATGGGGTTCCCCAGCCTTTAAATGCGCTCCAAACCCGATCAGTTCCCCATCCTTCACAACGACCGCTCCCACCAACGGGTTAGGGCTCGTTTGGCCGATTGCTTGTTTCGCTAGCTGAAAGGCAAATTCCATCCATTTTTCGTCATTCATAAAGGACACACCTCCCTTTTGTTGATTTCAAAACAAAAGCCCCGGGTTTGTTCCCCCAGGGCTTGATGATCACTTTAACGAAAAGAAGGTATACTCAAATAAGAGTATAAAATCTGTTCTTTTTGAACAGTTTATACTCCTCACCTTCAAAAGTGATCCTTCTCCCATCCAGACTATACTGTCGGCTCTGGATTTTCACCAGATCCACCGCAAAGGCGTTCCGCCAATGCGGGTCACGGGCTAAAAAAGCTTAAAAGCTTTTATCACCGCCGGTCGGGAATTTCACCCTGCCCCGAAGGATGCATCATTCATTTTATGTTATTTTCAATGGGAAAAACGGCTGCTTCCTCTTGCTTCCCACCTTCCATTTTGAAGCATTCACGAGTTTTTGAAAAAGAAACAAAGCTGAAGAAAACAGCCAATTATTTTACTATTATCTCCCTTCAAACGGTCTTCTGTCAAGAAAGCAATCTTTGACCAATATGAAAAAGTGCCTTTTTATCGATTAGTTCTCTCCTACACTTGACCGCATCTACAAGAATTATATTATCAACTAAAGCTGAGCGGTATTCAGCTAGTCAGCAATGAACATCCAATAGACGAGTCCCCAAATAATGCTCAATACAACAAGAACAATAAATAATATCCAGTTTTTCATTCTCATTTTGTACATCCCTTTCTATTTGAAAGAGGAATTTAATTTTCATACACTTCTACTTTTTTCATTACATCTCCGTTTTTCATGCTCAACACAGTTTCCATGCCTGAAGTTACTTGGCCAAAAACAGTATGAACTCCATCCAAGTGAGGCTGAGGTTCATGAACGATAAAAAATTGACAAGAGCCTGTATCCCTGCCTGCGTGAGCCATAGAAATGGCGCCGGTTACATGTTTATGCGGATTGCCATCTGTTTCGCATTTGATCGTATATCCTGCATTACCAGTGCCGTTGCCATTCGGACATCCGCCTTGGCTTACAAACCCTGGAATAACGCGATGAAAAGTCAAACCGTCATAAAAGCCTGAATTCGCAAGTTTTTCAAAGTTCTTCACTGTATTTGGAGCTTCATTCGGAAAAAGCTCAAATTCAATTTTTTCTCCGTTTTCCATTAAAATGTAGCCTTTTTTGCTCATAAAACAGCTCCCTTTCATGAAAAAATTTTCTCTTTATTTTATCATAGAGTAAAACATAAAATACAGATGAAACGTTTTAGTATATATATACGTCTTAAATGGTTGAAAGTTTTTGCACTCTATATCATATATTCGAAGTCATGTTCGCTTAGGAGGTTAAGTGATGAAAAAAATCGTTTTATCCATATTACTTGCTATTGGATTGGCAACACCAACTACTAGTTTTGCTGATTCTGTTGTTGGAGATGTTATTGTCACGTTAGGCAGCGATTTAACGGAGCAGCAAAAGCAGGATCTCTTAAAGGAAATGGACGTACCAGATAACGTGCAAACGGTCACCGTGACAAACGAAGAGGAGCACAAATATTTAGGGGATTATATTCCGAAAGCGCAAATCGGTTCAAAAGCGATTTCTTCTTCCAAAATACAAATTGAGAAAAAGGGATCTGGTTTAGAAGTCCAAACAAACAACATAAACTGGGTCACGGATGAAATGTACTTAAATGCGCTCATGACAGCTGGTGTCAAAGATGCAAATGTTTATGTCACCGCGCCTTTTGAAGTTTCCGGAACAGCCGCTTTAACAGGGTTGATAAAAGCTTATGAAGTTTCGACTGATAAAGCGATCCCTGAAGACGTGAAACAGGTCGCCAACCAAGAGCTGGTGGAAACAGCAAAGCTTGGAGATAAGATTGGTGACGAAAATGCTTCGGCATTAATTGCAAAAGTAAAAGAACAGATGTCCGAAAACGGCGTTCCGAAAAATGACCAAGAGTTAAGAGAAATGATTGAACAAGCAGCAAAAGATTTGCAAATAAATCTTTCCGAAGATGATATAAACAATTTAATCCTCTTATTTAACAATATGATTAACGTCAATATCAATTGGGATGAAGTCGGAAACCAGCTTGACAAAGCAAAAGACAAAATTTCTAAATTTCTCGAATCCGAAGAAGGACAAAGCTTTTTGCAAAAATTGAAAGAATTCTTTTCTTCGATCATTGATGCCATCGCATCGTTTTTCCAATAATGAAAAAGGCGTCTTCAACTAATGTTGAGACGCCGTTTTTCGTTTACGGTTGACCGACTTCCGCTTTTAAAGGCAAATCGAGACTGACTAAATCCTCGTATGTTTCCCTTTTGACGACAAGTCTCGCTTCGCCGTTTTCAACAAATACAACAGCAGGCCGAGCGATCCGGTTATAATTATTTGCCATAGAATATCCGTAAGCTCCCGTGCAAAAAACAGCTAATATATCGCCTGCTTTTACGGTAGGAAGGGATAAATCCCAAATGAGCATGTCCCCGCTTTCGCAGCATTTTCCTGCAATCGATACAGTCTCAGAACATTCGTCATTCATCCGGTTGGCAAGAGCCCCCTCGTATTTTGCCTGGTACAAAGCAGGCCGGATGTTGTCGCTCATGCCTCCGTCCACCGCAACATATTTGCGTATGTTAGGGACGACCTTTTGAGATCCTATCGAGTACAAGGTTGTTCCTGCATCCCCGACGAGAGAGCGTCCTGGCTCAATCCATATTTCAGGGAGAGGAATTTGAAGCTTCTCAGAGTGTCCTTTCACAACTTCCACCATTTTTTCAACATATACATTCATTGGCAGAGGATCATCCTCTTTCGTATATCGAATTCCGAATCCTCCCCCTAAGTTTACAACTTTCGGAACAAACTGAAACTTCTCTTTCCAAATAGAAATTTTCCCAAAAATCTTTCCTGCTGCTAAAACAAATCCTTCAGTGCCAAAAATTTGCGAACCGATATGGCAATGGATTCCTAATAGCTGTAAATGCGATTGATTTTTTACAAGCTCAATCGCTTTTTCGATTTGACCATTATGAAGGTCGAATCCAAATTTCGAATCTTCCTGCCCGGTTGTAATGTAATCATGTGTATGTGCCTCGACGCCTGGTGTAACGCGAAGCAACACCGCAACTTTTTTATTCATTTGCTGGCAAAGAGAAGATAAAACATCAATTTCATAAAAATTATCAATCACAATGCAACCGATATTTGCCTCCAGAGCCATTGCAAGCTCGTCGATGCTTTTATTGTTTCCATGAAAATGAATTTTTTCCGGAGGAAATCCTGCTTTTAATGCCGTATACAGTTCACCGCCTGAAACGACATCAAGAGAAAGCCCTTCCTCATTTGCAAGCTGCACCATTGCAATGGAAGAAAAGGCTTTGCTTGCATAAGCAACTTGATATGGAACTCCTAATGATTCAAATGTATTTTTAAAAGAACGGGCTCGTTCGCGAATGAGTGCGACATCGTATACATATAACGGTGTCCCATACTGTTTGGCAAGTTCAACTGTATCGACACCGCCGATTTCTAAATGCCCTAACTGGTTGATTTTACTTGTTCCCTGTAAATACAAAGACTAGCCCCCGCTTTCGTGAACGTAAAAGTTAAAAATACATTACCATAAAACATTTTCTCTTTCAAATTTTTTTAAGGCTGCTTTTTTACGTTCTGCGGATGAACAATGCTTGGCCTTACTTTTATATGAGGCACCGACGACCTGACGATGATCTGCCAAAAGGCTTGAGGATTAAAAGGGATAAACGGCCATAAATAAGGCGTATTTAACGATCGAATGCTGGCAAGGAAAAGGATGAACAGTGTGCAGCCGATCACTAATCCGGGCACTTTAAAGATCACTACTAATAGCAGCAATACAAAACGAACGATTTTATTGGCTACGCTCAATTCATAGCTCGGGGTTGCAAAAGTACCGACCGCCGCAATGGAAACGTACAAAATAACTTCCGGCGAAAACAAACCGACATCGATGGCAATTTGTCCTATGAGAACTGCTGCAATTAAACCCATCGCCACTGAAAGAGCTGTCGGTGTATGAATGGCTGCCATTCTTAAAAGCTCAATCCCTATGTCAGCAAGAAAAATTTGAACAACAATCGGAATATTTTTTTCTTTGTTTGGTCCGATGTAAGATATAGCCTCCGGCAGTAAAGACGGCTGCACTACATACAGCATCCAAAGAGGAAGCAAATAAATAGAAGCTAGCATGCCAAAAAAGCGCACCCATCTGACAAACGTTCCGGCCGCTGGCGCCTGACGGTATTCTTCGGCGTGCTGAACATGGTGAAAAAAAGTAGTTGGCGTAATAATGACACTCGGGGACGTGTCAACAAGAATAATGACATGTCCTTCCAGCAAATGAACTGCAGCGACATCCGCTCTTTCCGTATAGCGGACAAGCGGAAACGGATTAAAGCCTTGCTTTACTAAAAATTCTTCAATTGTTTTATCTGCCATTGGAAGCCCGTCAATCTTTATCGTTTTTAACTCCTTTTTGATCACTTCAATTAATCCTGGATCCGCCACATCTTCCAAATACGCGATCGCAATGTCGGTTTTTGATCGCTCGCCGATTTTCATGATTTCATATCTCAGACGTTCGTCCCTTATTCTTCTCCGAATCAGTCCCGTGTTGACAACGATATTTTCCACAAAACCGTCACGTGCGCCGCGGATCACTTTTTCCGTATCCGGCTCTTCCGGCTGTCTTCCAGGATAGTTGCGGACATCGACAACAAAAGCAAAATCGCTGTCTTCGACAAAAAAAACGACTAAGCCTGACAACACTTGATCGACTGCTTCATCAAGCGTTTGAACCAATGTTACTTGCTGATGAACGAGACGGTTTTTGACAATTTCCTTTAAACGATTGGCTTCCGTTTCATGATCATTGATTTTCAAAAGCTCCTTGATCAGTTCGATGACATAAAGTGAATCGCAAAGTCCTGTCACATAATATAAATGCACTTGTTTTCCGAGAAGCATAAATTTGCGCACGCCTAAATCAAAGCTTGTTCCTAAGCCAATATGATCTCGAAAAAATTTTTCGGTATCTTGCAGCTTGGGAGAGATTTGACTTTTTTCTTGATCGGTTAATTTCGTCATGCTATCGAATCCTTTCTCTTCATCATTCATGTTCAGCTCACCTTTTCCCGCCTTTCTATCTCTGTCTTTCAAAAACTACTCCGTGAGCTATGGCCGGGATCGATTCGTTCAGCTTGATCATCGTTTTACTTAACAGAGCCCCGGTTGCCACCATCAATACTCGTTTTAAATTTCCTTTTTTCATTTCTTGGAATATGTGACCGTAAGTTACAACTGCTGAACAAGCACATCCGCTCCCGCCGGCAAATGCTCTTTGTGCTGGATGAAAAATTAACAGCCCGCAATCTGAATGGTTGCCTCGGATGTCGTACCCATCCTCAAGCAATAATTCCTTCAGCTTCGGACTGCCGACTCCCGAAAGATCGCCGGTAAGAATTAAATCGTAGTCAGAAGGAGTCCGATTTAAATCACGAAAGTGCTGCTTAATTGTATCTGCAGCTGCCGGCGCCATTGCGGACCCCATATCATAAGGGTTTTTCCTGCCAACATCGATCACCTTGCCGATCGTTGCAGCCGTTATGGCAATCTCACTTTCGTCTTTGCTGATTAATACAGCACCTGCCCCTGTTACGGTTGTCGTCGCTGTTTCTGGTTTTTGTCCGCCGAAATTCGTTGGATGCCGAAACTGCTTTTCAGCTGCGCCATAATGGCTGCTTGTGGCAGCGATAATTTTGTTCGCGAACCCCCCATCGATCAGCGCGCATGCCGCAGCGACTGTTTCCATTGAAGTCGAACAGGCCCCGTACATACATAACAGCGGAATATTGAGCATTCTAGCTGTATAGTTCGATGTAGCATTTTGGTTCAATAAATCCCCCGCCAAAAACAAATCAATATCCTCTTCCTTTAATTCAGCTTTTTTTAAACAGCGGCTGATCGCCTGCTCCATTAAATTCCGCTCGGCCAATTCCCAAGAAGGCGCACCGCAGTACATATCATCAAAATGAGCATCAAATGTTTCCTTAAGCGGTCCTTTCGCTTCCTTCGGCCCAACGACAGTTGCCGTTTTATTGACAAACAATTTATGTTGAAACACCCATGTTTGCTTTCCCGTTAACCGCATCATGCTATGTTTCCTCCGATCATATGACAAATTGCCTTTACAGACCAGCAAAATAAAGCCAATGAAACAAAGAGCCGCAAATTTTTCCTAAAACGATCGCCATCATCAACATAACGATTTTGTCATCAATGCCGATCCTTTTCGCTAATATCGGAAATACATTCAGCACTTCTGTTAATGCTGCTGCAAGCATTCCGACAAATATTCCGTAAAGGAGACCGATCGGGATAAACCAATAATGCGAAGCATGCAAATAGACGGGAGAGAGGCTGAACCAACCGCCGGACACGGCGCCAAGAATAACAGCCCATTCATACAAACGAATCCATTTTATTGTCTTCGTCAGCTGCATGAGTCTTGGAATGATTCCGAGAACAGATAAAAACGCAACAAATCCACACCCGACAGCCAAGCCCCCTGCAAACCCCGTAAACAAAAGCATGAACCATTTAATCATCATCATTTTTCACGCTTTCTTTGTTTTCGTTTATGGCGATGTATTGGTCGAGATCCATTTGATAATTAAAAATCTCGACTTCCAACGGACTCGGCTCTTCATTAAATTTCTTTTTAAAAACGTGATTAAAAAACAGAACCATTCCCAGCCCCAAACCGATGGAGTAGGGGATTTGCAAAATTAACGGCTTATCGATCTTATTGCCAGTGAAAAACTGATACAAATTGCGATGCATCCGCTGCATGCTGACATCTTCATGAAAGTTCATAATCGTTAAAGCCGATCCGACAAATAATAACAGCCATACAAGAAAAAAAAGGACGGGAGCAAATTTTTTTCGATGATTTTGAATTTCAACAATTGTTTGCGTCGGCCCAACAGGTTGGACATCAAGGGAAGGATCAATGGATTGGATTTTTTCTATGACGTTGATGACATCAATGACAACATATGTTTTATCTTTTGATTGAATTTGATGAATGATTTGATCCCCCATTTTGCTGATTAACGCTTCGTCTGCAATTATTTTCGCGATTTTGTTAAGCGTGATCCTTTCGTTCGGTTTTGCCTGAATACGATGCTTTAGACGCACATAAACCGTTTTATTCACGCCCTGTCACATCCTACTTTTTTCTAATAGTATGAAACGTTCGCCACTCCCTCATGCAAAATGATCAAGACCATTTATTTCCACAATCGAGTAGGAGGGAGCGATTAACTCCCGTCCTCTCACACCACCGTACGTACGGTTCCGTATACGGCGGTTCAATTAAGATAATTGACGCAAGTTTTCATAACTTCCGTGAATAGCTGTTCTCTTTATGCCAGTGGTCACTCCACCCTCCAAGAGGTCTCCCACGGGATTCACCGCTTCCTCCCTCAAGTGAGGTACTACGTTTTCTGTGTTCATCATGACTCACTGAATGCCAAGGGCTATTCTCTCTTAATTGTTCGGTCCTTCTTAGTTGTTCTAGACCAACTAATACTATGACCTCTGCTGACTTCTGACGGTTCAGCTACTTATCACTAAGTAGGTTATGAAGCGTACTTCACATATCCACCAGACCTCCCCGGGTAAGTACATGCACTTTCACACCATCTATCCGCCTCATTTACTCGATATGACCTTCGACAGAAAGAGCTTTGTTTTGTTTTGCAAACTCACTCAATCATACCTAGCCTTATATGAGGTTCGTGTTCCTCGGACCGGTGTTTTGCCTCCAGCTTCCTTCAGATTCCGCGTCACCACGGACACCCTTGCTCTTGGCTAACCTCTACTTCTGTCTTCGGGGTTCGGGACTTACACCCTATAGTTCATATACATGCCGGGCGCACAAAAAAAGACCAAAGAGCTATCCGCTCATTCGGTCTTTCATTTGCTTTAATATTTTCTTTTCCAGTCTGGACACCTGAACTTGTGAGATTCCTAACCGTTTTGCGACTTCCGACTGTGTTTGATCTTTATAATACCGCAAATAAACGATCAGCCGCTCCCGCTCGCCTAAATCGTTCATAGCATCTTTTAATGCTATTTGATCAAACCATTTTTGCTCATTTTGATCTGCAATTTGATCCAGCAATGTAATCGGATCGCCATCATTTTCATAAACCGTTTCATGGATGGAGGAAGGTGCACGTACAGCTTCTTGTGCAAGAACGATATCTTCAGGTGAAATATCTAAGTAGTCAGCGATCTCCCCTACTGTTGGCACCTTGCCAAGTGTTTTGGACAGTTCCTCTCTAGCCCGTCTAATTTTATTTCCGAGCTCTTTTAATGAACGGCTCACTTTTACTGTTCCGTCATCCCGGATGAATCGTTGAATTTCTCCTATAATCATCGGAACAGCATAAGTGGAAAATTTAACATCATACGACAAATCAAACTTATCGACCGATTTCACTAAGCCAATGCAGCCGATTTGAAATAGATCATCCGCCTCATAGCCTCGGTTTAAAAATCGCTGCACAACTGACCAAACGAGCCGCATGTTTTTTTGGATAAGCAAATCGCGGGCTGCCTGATCGCCTTGCTGGCTTCTTTTAATCAAATCCCTGACTTCCTGATCCTTCAATTGTCCATTCGAATGTTCGTTCTTGACCTCCACATCCATAAGCTAATCTCCTTAATTACATAAAGCTTTGCTTTTTGTAAGATGTTTTGTTAATCGAATGATTGTGCCTTTATTTTTTTCCGATTCTATTTTCACTTCATCCATAAAATTTTCCATGATGGTAAATCCCATTCCTGAACGCTCCAGCTCAGGCTTTGTTGTAAAAAGCGGCTGTCTAGCTTCTTCAATGTTGTCAATTCCTACCCCTTCATCTCGAATCGTCAAATGAACGATATGGTCCTCTAGCGTGCAGGAAATATACACAATACCGTCAGGATTATTTTCATAACCGTGAATGATCGCATTTGTCACAGCTTCGGAAACTACTGTTTTGATTTCGGTTAGTTCATCGATCGTCGGATCCAGCTGTGCGATAAAGGAAGCTACAGCTACTCTTGCAAATGATTCATTTTGACTTACAGCGGAAAATTGAAGCTTCATTTCGTTTTTCATGACGCCACCCCCAACGTTTGCAAAGCCGCTTTCTCTGTCTCGGCCAGATGAATAATTTTAAATAAACCTGACATGTCAAAAAGACGCTTTACACTCGGGGAGATGGCGCAAACAATCATTTCACCGCCGAGATGTTTTATTTGCTTATAACGCCCGAGAATCACTCCAAGTCCGGAGCTATCCATAAAAGTTAATTGTTCTAAATTTAATAAAATATGTTGAATAGAGTTATTTTCGATGGCATCATTGACTTTTTGCCGAAGTTCCTCTGCTGTATGGTGGTCGAGCTCCCCTGACAGACGTATCAATAACACGTTTTCTTTTACTTCAAGGTCAACCGCTAGACTCAAGATCATATTCCTCCTTCAACTATAATATTGAATCTTTCGAGTTGACCTTTCATATTTCCTGCCTGAAGACAAAACTAGTGGAATTTCGCCAAAAATATCATTTTTCGGCCTTCGTCCATTCGCCTAGAACCCTTTTGAACAGCTTCCACCAGCTCGCAACGCGAACATCTTGTTTAGCCACAAGCTTGCTTTCAGCAAAAACCTTTCCATTCTTTTTCAGCACGAGGGTTCCAAGCTCATCTCCTTTTTTCACTGGCGCTACTAGGTGGTTTTTAAACATAATTTCTTGTTTAATATCATCAATGCTTTCGCCCTTTTTGGTTATAATGGAAACAGGCTCCGAAGTAATCAGCTGTACATCTTTATCGCTTCCTTTGCTCAGTTTTGCTTTTGTCACCACTTCGTTTCGTTTAAACAGAGGATGGGTTTCATACTGGGAAAAGGCATAGTCTAACAGCTTCGTGATTTGAGCATTTCGATCTTTTGGCGTTTTGGCTCCAAATACAACGGCAATCACCCGCATATTCCCTTTTTTGGCTGTTGCCGTTAAACAGTATTTCGCTTCGTTTGTATAACCTGTTTTTACACCGTCAACTCCGTCGTAAAATTTCACAAGCCGATTTGTATTGACCAACCAAAATTTTTTGTCTGTTCCTTCTCGTAAATAATCCTCATATGTTCCCGTAAATTTCGTAATTTCTTCATATTTTAATAGCTCTTTGGCAATAACCGCCATGTCCTTTGCCGACGAATAATGTCCTTTTGCAGGTAATCCGGTCGAATTTTTAAAATGCGTATTTTTCAGTCCGAGCTCTTTCGCTTTTTGATTCATCATGGATACAAACTGTTCTTCTGATCCTGCAATTCTCTCCGCCATCGCGACAGACGCATCATTGCCGGAAGCAATCGCAATTCCTTTTAATAAATCTTCCACTGTCATTTCTTCCCCAGGTTCCAAAAAGATTTGCGATCCCCCCATGGATGCTGCATATTCGCTCGCTCTTACTTTTTCATCCATTTGAATCTTTCCTTTATCAAGAGCTTCCATAATAAGAAGAAGCGTCATGATTTTCGTCATACTGGCGGGCGGCAGCGGTGTATCTGAATTTTCTTCATATAGTACTTGACCTGTATCCCGCTCAATCAATATAGCCGATTTCACTCCATCTACTAGTTTGACATTTTTTTCTTCTGCCCACGCAGCCGTTGAAACCCCAAAAAAAAGAACAAATGTTGCCATGACAGACAGTAGTAATTGTTTCATCTCCACATCCTCCATTCCTCATATGTAACTGCAATCTAATCTAATGAAATGTAAAAGACTCTAAAAATGAAATGAGAATGAATTTTTACTGGTAAAATTATCTGTATAAAACCCATTTTTTCCAATTATTAAAAAGTTATACAAAAAAAGAATCGGGATTACCCGATTCTTTTTTTCTTTCCTAATTTGTTATTGTTTCATAAATAAGGACAGGCTTTTTTGTTTTGTTTTTCGAAATTTTAATGCTGTAGTATAAAGTTTGTTTTACCTTTTCAATATCTTGTTGATTGCTGTAAATTGTAACGAATGTTTCTCCCTTTTTTACGTAATCGCCTATTTTTTTATGGAGGATGAGGCCGACTCCCAAATCAATTGCAGCATCTTTCGTCGCTCTTCCGGCACCAAGCCACATGGCGGCAGTCCCGACTGCATCAGCTGCAATTTCGTTTACATAGCCTTCTTCTTTCGCCTTTAATTCGAATGTATACGAAGAATGCGGCAATTTTGATGGATCGTCCACAATTGAAGCATCTCCCCCTTGGGCAGAGACAAATGTTTTAAAAGTCTCTAAAGCTTTTCCTGAAGCAATGGATTGCTCGAGCAGTTTACGCGCTTTTTCTAAACTGTCTGCTTTTTCCGCCATATACACCATATAGCTGCCAAGCGTTAAACATAGTTCAGTTAAATCTTCAGGACCTTCACCTTTTAATGTATCAATCGCTTCTTGGACTTCAAGAGCGTTTCCGATGGCAAACCCTAACGGCTGACTCATATCGGAGATCACGGCAATCGTTTTTTTGCCGACGTTTTCCCCTATTTTCACCATCGCTTTTGCCAGTTTTTTTGATTCTTCTATATTTTTCATAAAAGCGCCCGATCCGGTTTTAACATCTAAAACAATGGCATCCGCTCCGGCAGCGATTTTTTTGCTCATGATGGAGCTGGCAATAAGAGGAATACTGTTAACCGTCGCTGTCACATCTCTTAATGCGTACAGTTTTTTATCAGCGGGAGTTAAATTCCCCGTTTGTCCAACGACTGCAATTTTATTTTGATTGACTAAACGGACAAACTGTCGATTGTCTATTTCAACATGAAACCCCGGGATCGATTCTAGTTTATCAATCGTTCCGCCGGTATGGCCAAGACCTCTTCCGCTCATCTTGGCAACAGGAACACCAGCTGAAGCCACAAGCGGCGCAAGCACCAACGTAGTTTTATCGCCAACTCCTCCGGTCGAATGCTTATCCACTTTTATTCCTTTAATTTCACTAAGATCGATCTTTTCTCCAGAATCAACCATCGCCATTGTGAGCTCCGCCATTTCCTCTTCCGTCATCCCTCTAAAAAAAACGGCCATGGCGAAAGCGCTCATTTGATAGTCCGGAATCTCCCCGGCCGTATATCCTTCAATGATATAACGGATTTCTTTTTTTGTGAGCGCTTTCCCATCCCGCTTCTTCTCTATTAAATCGACCATTCGCATGCAAATCACCTTTTTCTACATTTTGGCTACGATGGATTTTACTAGCGCTATAAAATCAGCCCGAACCATTTCCGCCGTTTTCATGACTTCTTCATGCGTCAAAGGCTGTTTTAAAATACCAGCCGCCATGTTCGTAATACATGAAATGCCAAGCACTTTCATTTTGACTTGATTCGCCACAATCACTTCTGGAACTGTTGACATGCCAACTGCGTCTCCCCCGATCGCTCTTAACATCCGTATTTCAGCCGGCGTTTCATAGGACGGTCCAGTATTGGCAACATAAACCCCCTCTTTTATTTCGATGCCAAGCTCTTTCGCTGCTTCTTTTGCCAGCTGGATTAGTCTGCTATCGTACGCTTCCGACATATCGGGAAAACGGTCGCCAAGCTCAGGGCTATGTTCGCCAATTAAAGGGTTTTGTCCCATGTTGTTAATATGATCGGTAATCAGCATTAAATCACCTGGCTGATATGACTGATTGATCCCTCCGGCTGCATTTGTCACAATTAAGGAATGAATACCCAGCGCCTTCATGACTCGCACAGGAAATGTCACTTGTTTTACACTATACCCTTCGTAAAAATGGAATCTGCCTTGCATGATCGCTACTGTTTTTCCATTTAGCTCCCCAATTACGAATTGGCCTTTATGCCCTTCAACAGTGGAAACCGGAAAATAAGGAATGCCGCTGTATGGAATGGTTACAGCATCCTCCACTTCTTCAGCGAGAACTCCTAAACCTGATCCTAGAACGAGACCGATCTCTGGAGTTTGTTTGCATTTATCTTTTAAAAATTGAGAGGCCCTTTCAACTTCTTCCACAATTGACATTGATCAATCCCCCTGCTTCAATTCTGTTAAAAAGCTTGTTCCGTAATTTGGCATTTGCACGCCGAAATTTTCTGCAATGGTTGCGCCTACATCTGCAAATGTTTCTCTGATTGGCAGTTCTTTTCCTTTTGTATAGGTTGAATTATAAACTAACAGCGGAACATATTCTCTAGTATGATCTGTACCGTGATGAAGAGGGTCGTTTCCATGGTCTGCTGTGATGATGAGCAGGTCTTCTTCCTTCATTTTTTCGAACACTTCAGGAAGACGAGCATCGAATTCCTCAAGCGCTTGTCCATACCCTTCAGGATCTCTTCTATGGCCGAATTTTGCATCAAAATCGACAAGGTTCAAAAAGGAAAGACCTGTAAAATCCCGGTCGAATGTTTGGATCAATTTGTCCAATCCATCCATATTCGACTTTGTCCGGATTGCATCTGTAATGCCTTCGCCGTCATAAATATCGGAAATTTTCCCAAGGGCAATTACATCAAATCCTCCGTCCTTCAACTCGTTCATAACTGTTCGGCCGAAAGGCTTTAAAGCATAGTCATGCCGGTTGGCAGTCCGTTCAAAATTCCCCGGCTCCCCGACAAACGGACGAGCTATAACGCGCCCAACCATGTACTTTTCATCCAAAGTCAGTTCGCGGGCAATTTGACAAATTTGATATAATTCGTTCAGAGGAATGACTTTTTCATGTGCAGCAATCTGTAAAACAGAGTCTGCCGACGTATAGACAATGATGGCTCCTGTTTTCATATGTTCTTTTCCAAGCTCTTCTATAATTGCCGTACCGCTTGCCGGCTTATTGCCAAGCACTTTTCGCCCGGTTCTTTTTTCAAGCTCCTCTATCAGTTCTTCTGGGAAGCCGTCTGGAAATACTTGAAAAGGAGAATCGATTTTTAACCCCATCAGCTCCCAATGACCAGTCATCGTATCTTTTCCTGCTGAAGCTTCTTTCATTTTTGTATAGAAGGCGAGCGGCTTGTCTGTCTTTGGAACACCTTTTATTTCACGTATATTCCCCAATCCGAGCTTCGCTAAATTCGGCAAATGCAAACCGCCGAGATGTTCAGCGATATGGCCAAGCGTGTCAGCACCTTTGTCGTTATAAAGCTCTGCATCCGGTGCTTCGCCGATTCCAACTGAATCCATTACAATTAAAAAGACGCGTTTATATGTATGCTGCATGTTAAATTCCTCCTGCCATTTGAAAGCGGTGATGATTATATTTTTTCCTAATGCTTGCCGAAACAGACGAGCAACTTGATTTTTAGCATGACGATGGCATTAAGCACGGGGGTGGTACATTTTATATACATCTTTTAAACGTGTTTTTGTTACATGAGTATAAATTTGCGTGGTTGAAATATCAGCATGACCTAGCATTTCTTGCACCGCTCTTAGATCAGCGCCGTTTTCAAGCAGATGGGTGGCAAAGGAATGTCGCAATGTATGAGGAGTCAATTCTTTTTGTATTCCTGCTTTAACCGCAATCGATTTTAAATTTTTCCAAAATCCTTGGCGGGAAATTCTTTTTCCATGATGGTTTAAAAATAAGGCATCCGTTTTATGCTTCTGTCTTACAAGCTTTGGCCGGCCCTTTTCCAAATATTCCTCCAGCGCTTTTGTTGCTTTTTCTCCAATCGGAACGAGCCGTTCTTTTTTCCCTTTTCCGTAGCAGCGGATAAATCCCATAATCAAATGGACGTCTGAAAGATTCAAATGAACCATTTCACTCACCCGAATACCTGTCGCATATAAAAGTTCAAGCATTGCTTTATCTCTATATCCAATCGGTGAGGTCAGCTCAGGCGTTTCAAGAAGCCGCTCCACTTCCTCAAGAGACAGCACTTTCGGAAGCTTCCGTTCAATCTGCGGTGTTTCAATATGGACGGACGGGTCTTCATCCGCAGCTTTTTCCCTTAACAAAAATTGATGGAAAGCGCGGATTGAGGCGATATGCCGGGCGATTGTCTTGCTGGATTTCCCTTGATCTTTCAAAAAATGCAAATATTGCAAAATATGATAGCGTTGAATATTTTGCACTTCTTGAATATTCAGTTTTTCGTTCAAAAATTGCTTGTACGATTTCAAGTCTCGCTCATATGAAACGATCGTATTGTTCGCAAGTCCTCTCTCAACGGTCAAATAATGAATAAAATCTTGGATATGATCGTTCAATCTTCTCTACTCCCCGTTTAAATAAAAGAATATTAAGCGATTCAGCCAATTATCGTTCTGTTCTTCCACAACGCTTGTCACCTTTACGGCAGATCCTTCAGGCTCGTCATAGCGATGGTAATCTTGATATTCCAAGTTAACCCATATAATAGCATAGTAGAACAAAATCGTAAATCCTGTAAACAAGATAAAAATTTTAAGCATATTCTTTACGGTTTTCGTCCATTTTTCCATGTTCGTCCTCCACAAGGCCATATTTTCTTATATTTAAAGATATGACCGTCTGGACAATCTTTATACGTATATAATATAAAAAAACCTTTCCCCTCGCGGAAAAGGCTTTATTCTTTCTTGTTATCTTCTTTTTCTTTTTCCTGACAGCGGTGGCATATGCCGTGAAAAGTTAGACGATGATCTTTAATTTTAAACTTCCAATCTCGTTCGACAATTTTTTCAACATCTTCTAATAAATCTTCCTGAATCTCATCAACGGAACCGCATTCCATACATACGAGATGATGGTGAAAATGAGCGGCTCCTTCCCTGCGCAAATCATATCTGGAAACCCCGTCTCCAAAGTTTATTTTATCAACAATTTTCAGCTCAGTTAACAATTCTAGCGTTCTGTACACTGTTGCGAGCCCGATCTCAGGCGATTTTTCCTTAACGAGGAGGTAAACATCTTCGGCACTTAAATGATCCTCTTCATGTTCAAGCAAAACACGAACGGTTGCTTCCCTTTGCGGGGTTAATTTATAGCTTGAAGAATGCAACTGCTTTTTTATACGCTCTATGCGGTTTTCCATGACACTTTCCCTCCCTCGCCGCATTCCTCATATATTATAACAAAATAAAAGAAAGTGTCCAACTGAAATAATTTTAAATTAAAAAATAAAATTTATATTAAATAATAATTATTATTTATAAATAAAATCGATCGTCCCTCTCATCAGGATCGGGGAAACATATGCTTCTAACATTGCAGCGAGCAATATAACGGCGATCAAGCAAGAAAATGTGACTGCATAGCCTGCAAACATTCTAAACGGCTGATCGTGGAACTTTTTTACAAAAAGCTGTCTAATGAGCTTGAAGGAAAAAGAAATTGCCGATGCGCTCATAATAAGAAACACAGGTATCAGCAGCAAATTTTGCGGCAAAACGGAAACGAATGACAGCAAAAATCCGCCCCATTTCATTTGATTTACTAAAAATCCGACTGTAAATCCAACGACCATTCCTTTTAAAAATAACATGATAAAAATAATCGGCAGACCAATGATCGAAATGCCTAGAAGCCACATAAGCCCTACATATTTTGTATTGTGGAAAAAACTTTGCTTGAACATTTCAAACGAGCTGGCAAGTTTTCCGTCCGATACTTGTCCAAAAAACAGGTTTAAATAATAATACAGATCTTCTTTTTGCGTAATGCTCATGCTGTTTACGATGATTGCGCCAAAAATTACTCCCATTATGAACAATATAAGCACAAATAAATAGACGGTTGATTGATCTTTCAATTGTTTTAGTAAAAAACGCTGAATATTCTGCATATCCTATCCTCTCCTGTCTTTCTTTACTAGATTGTATGAGAGAACGGATGGTACATATTCGTATTTTTACTAGAAAAAAAGAAAAGGCGCGAAAATTTACGCACCTTCCACTTTTCCGTATTTTCCTCCTCCCCCTGATTGCACATAAAGGGTGCCTTCTCTTGCCGAGATGATGGAAGCGGCGATTTTTTCCGGAACCACTTCGACAAGATCGGCGTACGGAACTTTGTGTAAAATATTCATTTCCGTTCCAAAATAATGCTTTAATTTTTTTAATGTTTTAGGGCCAATGCCAGGCAGAAAAGCTAGCGGGACTTGATGAATATAAGGGGGCCTTTTCGGCGCATGATTTGTTTTATCCCCCAGTTCTTCAACCCGCTGTTTTACACCTTTTGTAATTTTTACTCCTCCGCATATTTGACAGCATCCCTCATCTGTCAAGCCTACTGTTTTTTGGCACGCTTCACAAAACGTTTCGTAATACTTTCCAAGTTTCGGGTTTAATCCGTAATTCGCCTCAATTTTTCTGTCGTTTTCTTTTTTGATCGCCATCACCAATTCCTGAAACGTCGGCGCTTTTAACAACAACTTCTGATATTCCCGCCCGATTTTTGGCAATGAATGGGCGTCTGAGTTCGTTAAAAATGGATAGGAAGCTAGTTCACGAATACGGCTTGCCATGTTAGTATCGCTGCTCAAACCGAGCTCGACCGCATCGATGAGTGTTTGATCAAAAACTTCTGTCAAGCTTCGCTGAACCCCTTTTCCGTACAAGCTTTTAAAAGGAGTAAAAATATGCGCCGGAATGAACAATCCGCCCAAGCTCTTCACTTTATGCTGAAGTCTTTTCCCTTCAACATATACCCGTTGAGAGCTTAAATGAATATTTTTTAAATGGGAGCTGAGCCAATGGGAAAATTCCTTCATCTTTTCTAAAGTCGGCATAAAGCATAGAACATGAATCGGCCCATTGCAATGTTCATCAAATATTTCAAGCTCCGTACCTAAAATAAGTGTCGAATTTTGATAGCGGACTCCCCCTTCCATTAATTCCTCATACTTTCCCCTTCTGATGCCATCTTCAATTTCCTTGATTACTTCGGGGACATGGCAATCAATGATGCCAATTATATCCATACCTTTGCTCTCAGCTGCTTCTATAAAAATATTTTCAAGCGTCAGTGACTTGGCCCCCGTAATCTTTACCGGTTTTCCTGTATTTGTTCTGCCGATATGAATGTGCAAATCTGCGAAAAAAGCGTTCATATCTCCTCACTCAATTGTTTTAATGTTAAATATTGAACTGCATAAGCAGTTTTTGCATCGTAAATTTCTTTTTCTTCTATTAATTTTCTCGCTTCCTCAAGGGTTACTTCCAGCACCTCGACAAACTCGTCTTCATCCAAACTCGCTTTATTTTCCAGCTTTATCAATCCTTCAGCTAAATAAAGATGAACGAGTTCATCAGCAAAGCCCGGTGAAGTATAAAACGAAATGACATGTTTTAATGATTCACATCCATAGCCCGTTTCTTCTTCCAACTCTCTTCTTGCTGTGATTTCAGGTGACTCCCCTTTTTCAAGCTTGCCGGCAGGAATTTCCACAAGCTGGCGTTCTAAAGCTTTGCGATATTGTCTCACCATGACAATTTTCCCTTCATTTGTAATAGGGATCACGGCAACTGCACCCGGATGCTTCACGACTTCACGTTTCGCATTTTCCCCGTTTGGGAGACGGACATCTTCCACATATACATCAATAATCTTCCCTGAAAAAATTTTTTCCTTCGCAATCGTTTCCTCGTTTAAACGGTTCATATATTCAACTCCTGTTCTATTATCCAATCATTCTTCATACATTCTACCATAATTAAAAAGGAGGCGGAGCGATTGCTCATGTATCGGAATTATAACCGGGTCGTGATGATCGGAAAGCCGAAGGAAATTTCTTACAGCTTAAAGGAAGCCGCAAAACGATATAAAACAGTCTATGAATGGCTTCATCATGAATATGAAACATTTGCTTTTTCAAAAAGTTTATACTACTTTCAAATTAGAAGAGAAAAAGAGAGGTGATCTTTTTGAAAAAGCGCAGATTAGGAACATCCGAGCTGTATGTGAGCGAAATCGGTCTTGGATGCATGTCGCTTGGCCGCGACGAAAAGCATGCGCGTTCGCTGATTGACCAAGCTCTTGAATTGGGGATTAATTTTTTTGATACAGCAGATCTTTATGATCAAGGCCTGAATGAAGAATTTGTCGGAAGGGCTCTTAAATCGCGTCGAAACGATATCATTTTAGCAACAAAAGTAGGAAACCGGTTTGAAGTTGGCAAAGACGGATGGTGGTGGGATCCATCCAAGAAATACATAAAGGAAGAAGTGAAAGAAAGCCTCAGACGGCTGGGTACAGATTATATCGACTTATATCAGCTTCACGGAGGAACAATCGACGACCCGATCGATGAAACGATTGAAGCGTTCGAAGAGTTAAAGCAGGAAGGCGTCATCCGCTACTACGGCATTTCTTCGATTCGGCCGAACGTTATGAAAGAATGGTTGAAACGCTCCAATATCGTTTCAATCATGATGCAATACAGCCTTCTTGACCGGCGCCCAGAAGAATGGTTTCCTTTGATTCAGGAGCATAACGTTTCTGTTATTGCCAGAGGGCCGTTGGCTCAAGGCCTCTTGACAGAGCGCCCGCTCGAAAAAGCCTCTGAGCGCGTCAAGAACAATGGATATTTAGACTACACGTTCGATGAATTAAAAGAAGCTTTGCACAGCATCGATTCAACATGCCCGGATCGCACTCGGACGGAAACAGCCATAAAATATGTTCTTCATCAGCGTGTTGTAGCCTCCTGCATTGCCGGAGCGAGCAAGCAAGAGCAGCTGCTTGAAAATGTCCAAGCAGCGAAAGCAAAAGATCTGCTGGAAGAAGAGTACGAAGCGCTTATAAACGCAACAAAACAGTCTCTTTATACAATCCATCGCGATTAAAACAGGCGGGGACGATCCCCGCTTATTTATTTTCGGATTCACATGACTGTTGAAAATTCAATTTAGCTATCCAGTTGATGTTCCTGCCGAAACGGATGGGATTCGCATGATCATGTTGCAATCTCAATGGCTAAACGATTGTTCATAGCACATAAACCGGATTTACAACTATATGTATCGGTTCATTGAACAGCGCCGTCCATTCCTATCTTGAAAAATTTTGGACTAATATATTTTGAAATCCGTTTAAGCTTGAATATTTTCTAATGAGGGGATCGAAGCAAATTTTGCAGTGCTTTTCCATATAAATGAAGAGGCACACGGTCTTCGCTAATATAATAAAATATCGCTAAACCGTTTTCTAACGAAAGAATAGTCCATGCTATTTCATCCGCAGATAGAGCAGAATCGTTATTCTCTTTCGACTTCAATTTTTCAATCGCCTTGGAAATTTGTTGTACCGCTTCCGTTATCATGTCAGACCATTTTCGGCGTACCGATTCTTCACGCATCGCATAAAGAAAAAATTCCATGTTAAGCATGCTCCACGTTCGATTTTTCTGCCTAACTGACAGGAAATATTCATCCATCGTTTCGATAAAATGTGAAAGCGAATGCTGTCCGTCTATGACTTGAAGAATGTTGTCCACATGCAATTGCATTTGTTGCTCCAAAATAGCTAAAAAGAGCTCTTCTTTGGAACGAAAATGGGCATATACCGCCCCTTTGCTAAATCCGGCATGTTCTGCAATTTTATCAACAGAAGCGCCGTGAAAGCCGAATCGAGCAAAGATTTCAACAGCTGACTCTAAAAGTAATTGCCGCGTTTCTTTTTTTCGCTCCTCTTGGGTTAATCTTCGTCTGACCAATTTGCTATCCTCCCTCTCTCTTGACAATCATACCATATAGCATTAACATACCAGATAGTATATAAATTCTAATCAGTATACAAATTATAATTTCTCATTATGCTGGACGCAACTATCAACAATGTCCTCCTAGATTTATAGATCATGAGTGAAAAAGGAAGAGGGGAAGAATGCGAAAAGAAGAAAGCCTTACAACACAGAAACCAACTTTGCCCCAAATTTTGGCTGAAACTTGTAAAATTGGAATTATTCAATCAAATCTCGTTCCGATGTTGGCTGGATTGACATTGGCATTGTATACGTATCAGATCAGCCTGTTTGAGAAATTGCCGGAAATGTTATTTGCTTTGATTGGATCGATTTTCGTAATGGGTGCAGCTGGAGCTTTTAACAACTTATATGACCGAGATATAGATTCTATCATGGAAAGGACGAAAAACAGACCGACTGTGACAGGAGCAATAAAGCCTAAAACAGTATTATGGCTTGGAATCTGTATGTCTATTTTAGGAATTGCAGCTCTTGCATTAACAACTCCTCTAGCAGCATTCCTAGGGTTTCTAGGTTTGTTTTTTTATGTTGTCCCATATACGATGTGGAGCAAGAGAAGAACAATTTATAATACGGAAATTGGCAGTATTTCTGGAGCAATGCCCCCTCTCATCGGATGGGCTGCTGCTCATCCGGACGTGACACATCCAGCCATTCTTGGTTTGTTTGTGATTTCAATTATTTGGCAAATGCCTCATTTTTATGCTATAGCTATTCGCAAGCACGATGAGTATAAGGCTGCGAAGGTTCCTATGCTCCCAGTTGTCAAAGGTGTTAAAAGAACATATATACAAACGAATATTTATTTAATTATTTTAATTGCAGCAAGCTTTCTTTTTGGGCCTTTAAGCCTTGGTCTTATGCTAGTAGCCCTTCTTTTAAGCGTTCTGTGGCTTATGTTAAGCATTTTCGGCTATAAAAAAATGGATTCAGAGAAATGGGCAAAATCAATGTTTCTTTATTCTCTGTTTCATATGACAATCTTATTTTCAACTGTCATTATCTATTCTCTTGTGGGAATTCTTTTTCATTTATAAAAGAAAGTGTTTCTAAACAAATTCATGGCGGCATAATAAATGTTGGGAATTAAGGGGCTGTCCGATGAGTTCCTAAAATGAAGGATCGGGGAAAAATACTACTGTGAAGGACAAAAATAATCGAATAAAATTTGTAAATGTCCTTCATAGAGGCAATGAAGTCCAACAAGAAGCAATTGTATATGCTGAATGTCCGTCATACAACTTTTGAAGAACCTAATGAAGAAAAGTCCTTCATAAGACTTCTGGAGGATATAAACAAGACAGGAAAAATGGTCTATCCGATAAGTCCCTAAAATGAAGGGGCTCCAAAAAGTCAGTGAACCCTGACTTTTTGGACAGCCTCCTTTCCAGCTTTTTATTTAAAATCTTCCCATTTCAAGTCGCTTTCTGCGAGCAATTCAGCAAAGCTTTTCTGTTTTTCCCGCTTTTGTTCCTCTTTTCTTTTACGCTCCAATTCCAGTTTTTTTAATTTCTCCTTTTCTTCTTCAATTTGTTTTTTCATATCTATAAGCTTTTTCGCTTTTTCTTCGCCGATCTGATCTTTGAGATTCCATGCATCTTTCATGTTTTTTCCCTTCCTTTGACCAATGCATGCTCTTTTTTATCCTAATACATCGTGAATATTCTGCATGTTTTTTTCCATCCATGCAATTGCTTCATCGATCGTGGCAAACTCTTCCGCTTCAAACGTCATTTCATCTTGAATCAGCCACACATCCTTTTTTTCATATCCCATTCCTCCTACAGACCAATGCAGAAGGGTGTACGGATGATTGTCATGGAGAAAGGACACCCATGTTTTATTTAAAGCAATGTTCTTTAAAGAAGCTAGACGTTCCTTCAATTTTGTTCCCTCATTTCACAATGCAGCTCATTCTTGGATTGTAAATTTGCATTGGACTTTTGAGCATGAATATTTGTTTTTGCCCGTGATAATCGATTTGCAATTCATCATCTAAAAAAACAAGCTTTGATCGCTCCACGTACACCGGGACAAAATTTGTATCAATTTTCATATCATCCTCATCAAGATCTTTCACAAGCCAAAGAACAGTAACACCGCTCATGACACAGCCGCAGCCATCTGTATCATATTTCAGCTTTATATAGCGGTTTTCGTTCATTTCCAATATCTCTTTAAGCTTTGCTTTCGCTGCGTTTGTAAACGAAATGTTCATAGGCTAAAATCATCCTTTTTTAATTTTGCCTCCATTCTATCATATTTTAGCTCTCTCCGCTTATTGAAGCAGAATGAACATAACCGATTAACGTTTTTTAAACATTTATAGAGAAATATGGACAAACTATTAGCCGGGTTAGTTGAATAAAGCTGTTGTTTTTATTTGTGAGAAATCAGCGTTATTTTCACAAGCAAATGATGACACGTCTATTTTCTTCCAATCAATATCATTGCATTCCCTAATACTTTTTTGTTCAATAAAAGCTTTGGCAGTTTCATTACTTTAGCGAGTTTGTAGCTTTTCAATTCAGATACACCATGTTTCTTTAAGGAATTTAAGAGTTCTTTTTCATCCCCAAATATTTTTTCATCCATAAACAAATCTAAAAAGACAAATCCACCACCAGGTTTTAACACTCTTAATGCCTCTTTCATTACTTCTGTTTTATTTCTTTCATCTTTAACTTCATGAAATGTTAGACAACTTACAATTATATCGAATTCATCATTTTTAAAAGGCAGTTTTGTGGCACTTGCTTTCAGAAAATTTATTCGATCAGAAACCCCTTCAATTTCAGCGTTTCGTTGGCATTGATCTTTCGAATATTCCCAATCGTCGCCCCAATAATCAATTCCAGTTAATAGGGACTCAGGAAAAGCCTTTGCAAGTTTTATAATCAGTGAACCGCTGCCTTCCTATATCCAGTATTTTTCCTTGCCCATCCCAATTCACCTTGGCAACAATTAAGTCATGTATTTTTGACTGATAATTTCCCCCAAATGCTGCGAATTGGTAATAAGAATAAGAAAGGATAAATGTAATATAAATTAATGGTAACGCTATAATACCTGACAAAACTCGCAGATATAAATTAATAGGTAAGAATGTCAACAAAATGAATAAAAGTGAAAAAAGCAAAAAAATTAGTAGTTTATTCATTCGAATCCAAGTTTGATACCTAGCATTTGTTTTCAAGTTATCAGCCATCCTTAAATCATTAAACTGATTACCGTAGCAATTCGGTCATTGAATTGCTACGGCTCGTGTAGTTGACTAGCGAAAAGATACAGCATAAATTAAACTAATATTCATTTAATTTGGTGCTGTACCCTTTCCTTTCGTTTAAGTAAATTGTTTCACAATATCATGGTTTTATCAATCTTTATTATAATTTGCTTTAAATGATCGAACCTTTTTTAACTCTACATTCGGATGGAAAATTTCAAACTAATTTGCATTTTAAGCCATTTTGACTATTCAGGTTGTAAAATATATAGTGGAAATAGGTGTTGTTTAAGAACTTGTCTGAGCGGTTCTGTGAGGAGTTTTAACGACGAATGGGTTTGAGGAACTTCTCTGAACGATTTTTATTTTAGGAGGAAATAACATGGAAGTTTTTGCAAAATATTTAGCAGGTATCGATAACCCCGACCACCGCGACCGAACAGAGGAAATTTTGGCGTGGGTTGCTAATAAATTTCCAAATTTGAAACCGCAAATCAAGTGGAATACGCCAATGTTTACCGATCACGGCACATTTATCATCGGCTTTTCCACAGCGAAGCATCATTTGAGCGTTTCACCTGAAGAAAAGACAATGATGCATTTTGCCGATGAAATCGCCCAAGCTGGCTACAGCGCTACCAAAGGCTTGTTTCGAATTCCGTGGAATGAGCCGGTAAATTACGAGTTGCTGGAGAAAATGATTGAATTTAATATTCAGGATAAAGCAGACTGTTCAACTTTTTGGCGGAAATAGAATAGGATAGCCCTTAGAAAGCCTGTGAGGGCTTCTGAGAGGCTTTAAGAAGTTGATAGCTACAAAAACGCTTTTTCTTCATGCCCCAACACTCTTGTTGTGGACGCCCTGACACAGCTAATGTCAAAGTTTGGGGTGCGTCCTTTTTTAATAAGTGTAAATTATTACAGGAGCTAAGAAAATAATTCTCTTACTTATTCCAGAAAATGACCCTATAGTGGCAGAGTGAAACTTAATTGTTTTTTGTTAACCGTGAATGTCACTTATTCACTAACGGGTGCTTTTTTAGTGAAAGAAAAATTAATTGATTTTAAGATTGAGATCATGTTTTAGTTATTCCATTATAGGACGCCGATGGTAGAGTAGCAAAAAGCCCAATTTCTCAAATTTTTAGAAATTTATAATGCTCCCATAAGGTGAGACACATGAGCGTGATAAATAAGTTATAATGATACCATGAAAAAAAGAAACCGATATACCGCAGAATTTAAAGCTAAGGTGGTTCTTGAGGTGTTGCGTGAAGAGCAAACCGTCAATGAAATAGCCGCCAAATATGAATTAAGCCCAGTCATGGTCAGTCGTTGGAAAGCAGAATTTCTAGAACGATCCTCGATGGTCTTTGAAAAAGGCTCAAGCGAAGTGGATAAAATCCGTAAAGAATATGAGGCCAAACAAGAAAATTTAGAGAAATTGGTAGGTCAGTTAACGGTTGAAGTTGACTGGCTGAAAAAAAAATCTGGGCTCAAATAAGTCTGTTGACGAACGAAAGGCTATGGTCGAATTCAATCACCCATCGATCAGCATCAAGCGTCAGGCACAGTTATTAGGTATTCATCGTACTAGCGTGTATCGCCAATCAAAGGGGCAAACAGAAAGCTCAGAAAACATCATGCTCATGCACGAAATGGATATGCTTTATACAGTTCATCCCTACTTTGGCTACAGGCGCATGACTGCGAAACTTCGTGAGAAAGGATTTGATGTGAATCGTAAACGCGTACGCCGTCTCATGCGCCTTATGGGTATACAAGCTATTTACCCAAAACCCAACCTTAGTAAGAGGCTACATGCCAAGTACTGCCGACCTTACCTGCTCCGTGGATTGGAGATCACCCATCCGAACCATGTGTGGGGAGTGGATATCACCTACCTTCGTATGGGACGGGGCTTTATGTATCTGTTTACCATCATCGACTGGTTCAGCCGCAAAGTGATCGATTACGAGTTATCTAGTACGCTGGAGAAAGGATTTGTCATCAACTGTCTTAAACGGGCATTGCGTCATGGTAAGCCGGCCATCATCAATAGTGACCAGGGCAGCCATTTTACAAACGCTGACTATCTCGGGCTGTTGAAAGAGTATGGCATCCAGGTATCAATGGATGGCAAAGGACGAGCAACAGACAATAGTCGTACGGAACGATTCTTTAGAGCTTTAAAGTATGAATGTATCTATCTCAATGAATTCGAGAATCCTAAAGAGTTGCGAAAAGGCATTCGACTCTATGTTACGTTCTATAATACAGACCGACCTCACCAATCTTTGGACTATTTGACGCCAGCAACAGTGTACAAGCAACCTAAGATGGTTCAAGCATCCTAACCATCGAACGTGATGAGAGGCTTTATATGGAGAGACGGGCATGATAGGCTGTTTTAGCCATGCGATGTTATCTGTCCATCGCTCCAGCGCAAAAAATCGTGCCCGTAGAGGCTCCATGTCAAGCCTTTATCGCACACGTACCACATTCATAGCGAAAGGAGAGAATGGATAACTTAAATATTATCAATTTGTGTCTTGACAAAGGGGTGCATTACAATTGGGCTGTTAATTATCGTCATTTTCTAAGCGTTGTAAATCTGCATTTTCCTGACCTTACGCTACCCCTATTAAGTTTGTATTTCTAATGCTGTTTTCTTAGTATTGCTCAATTTCAATAATATCTCCTAATTTTAAAACATGTTTTTTAGTCAAGTAATCAACAATTCGTAATTCTCTTTTTAGCTGATCGATATAATGAATATTGCCGACAAGCTTCTTTATTTCACCTTTTTGATAATAGGTGAATTGTAGAGTAATGTTCTCTTCCATAGCCTCACAGATAACTTCATTAAATTCTTCATATTTTTGTTCATCTAAAACCGGTTTTTCGACTTTATCTAAACTTTCATTGTATTTCCTTAGTAATTTCACATGCTCGGGCAGCATCATAGCTGTCCATTTTATGCTTCCACGATCCTGAATCATTGTTTATCCCATCCTTTGCTTTCTTTTCTTCATATTCGTTACGCATAATGCCCGCCGATCAGCTTGTTGCGGTGAAGACTCGTTCCTGCCTTCGTATACGAAACAGCGCGCAGCAGTGCATTGGAGCCGTGCTTGTTCCGAATCGCATCCATTACATATCCTAAACGATGCTCTTTTATGCGGTTCGGCCTAAACAAATCAAGCTGCATGCCGCTGTCTTTTTCCACGTTGGAAAGAGAGATGGAAATTTTTCTGACTGTCTTCCCCTCATAAAAACGATCAAACAGCAAAAGGCAGGCTCGATAAAGATCCATCGTAATATTTGTTGAGACATCCATCGTTTTTGAACGGTAAAATCCTCCCCCGCCTTCCTTTTGGCTGTAGCCGATTCCAAGGCTGATTGTTCTCCCCGCCATCCGGTGTTCCCTCGCTCTTTTTGCCACTTCCTCGCACATTTCTAAGATGACGCATTTCACCTCTTCGGGGTCCGGATAGTCGCGAAGCAATATTTGATTTTTTCCAAAACTGATTTGCCCCAGCATAATCGGAGAGCCTATGTCGGAAAGATCTATTCCCCATGCGTGGTAATAAAGCTGATTCCCCATGACGCCGAACTTCTTTTCAAGGAGCTCTAACGGATAATTTGCGAGCTGACCGACTGTAAAAATTCCCATTCGATTTAACGTTTTTTCAAGTCTTGCCCCAATCCCCCACATCTTACGCAACGGCTTGATGCTCCACAGCTTCGTTTTGACATCATCATACGTCCATTCCGCTATACCTTTCTTTTTCGCCTCCAAATCTAGACAAAGCTTCGCCATCAATATGTTTGGACCGATCCCAACCGCGCATGGGAGAGAAAATTCATTTCGTAAATCTTCCACAATTTTTTCGGCCAGACTATGCGCATCCCCCCAAAGTCTTTCTGTTCCATCCGCAGTAATAAAACATTCATCTACGCTGTAAACATGGATGTTTTCTTTCGGAACATAGCGGTTCAGCAGCCGAGTAATTTCAGCAGAAATCCGTAAATACGTCGCCATTTTCGGAGTGATGAGGCGGATGCGGGGGTCGTTTGGAATTTGAAATAAGCGGGATCCGGTTTGAATTCCGAAATCTTCCTTCAGTTTTGGTGAAGCGGCCAATACAATGCTTCCTGTCCGCTCTTTGTCCCCAACGATAGCAATGTGGGCTGTTAAAGGATCAAGCCCAAGTATGACCGCCGCACAGCTCGCATAAAAGCTTTTCATATCGATGCATAATATATGCCGGTTTGGAAACGATTCATAATTCATTCCATCATCCCCTCATGAGAATGTATGTTCGGTTTTATTTTATTTTTATTGTATGGGAATATACGTTCGATTTCAATGGGAATTTGCGCCATTTTTCGCGGTACAAAAGAAGCATAACAACGAAGTACGGCATCGAAAAACAGATATTAAGCTTGGAAAGCTTATTCAAAATACAGCCGCGTTTTTTAGAAGATTTAAGTTGGAGACAAATCGGTGAAAGAGCTGAATTTTTTGTCAAAATAAAAAGACGCTTGACGCGCCTTTTCAGAAGTGAGAGCGGAGATTTTAGCGAAAAGTCCGCCTTCAGCTTTCTGTTCATTTCCTGCATCATGCTCCCGGTCATTTTTGCCGAAACAAATTTCCGGCAACTTTTTCAAATAGGGAGGGCATAAGACGATAAACAAGCCCGCCAAGCTCCATCCAAACAGGCATATTAATTTCCCGTTTATTTGTCAGCATCACGCTCACGATTTTTTGTGCAACAGCTTCCGGATTAAGCATCCAGCGTTGGACGTTTTTCACATAATCCCCTGACGTATCGGCAAGATTGAAAAAATCCGTTTCAATTGGACCCGGATTGACAGATGTTACAAAAATCCCGCGGTCCGCCACTTCCATCCGCAAGCTGTTCGTAAAGCCTAAAACAGCATGTTTTGTAGCAGAATAGATGCTTGATTTCGGAGTAGCTATTTTGCCAGCCTGAGAGGCGACATTAATAATATGCCCTTCCCGTTGGGCCAGCATCTTCGGAAGAACCAGCTTTGTCGCAGCAATTAATCCGAACACATTTACTTTAAACATTTGCTGCATCTCTTCGAATGTTGCTTCCTCTGCATTTCGAAAAATACCAAAACCAGCATTATTGACTAAAACATCCACTCGGTCAAAATTCTCTGTGATGTCCGTAAATACTTCGGAAACTGCGTCAAGGTCACTGACATCCAGTTCGTAATATGTACAAGAAATAGAGTGAGAGGCTTGAAGCTCATCCGAAAGTTTCTTGAGACGATCCTTCCTCCTAGCCAGCAAAACTAAATGTCCACCGCTTTCTGCAACGATCCTTGCGATTTTTTCCCCGATCCCGCTCGATGCCCCCGTAATAACTACCAATCGATCTTTAAGCCGCGAATTCATTTATTTGTCACCTCTTCGTTGCGCGGAAAAAAGTAAAACGCCATTTTCTATTCTTTTGTTAATTTTTCCATATTGTTCTAAATAATCAAGCTGAGCAACAGTTTCTGATATAGCAAATAAAAGCTCTTGTTGATAAGCAGACGGAAAAAGAAGCTTGCAAAGAGCAAACACCGTCATTTCCTGTTTTTCTAAATGCTTTAATACGGTGAGCGCGCGTTCATGCTGTTTGTCTAAACGGTTCCGAATCAACAGGTGAGGATCGAAAAATTCATCTTTATGACCCGGAAAGACAACAGAAATCGGAATATGCAAAAGCTTTTTCAAAGATTCATTATATTGCAGCTGAGGTTTTGGACGCTCTTTTCCTTCATACGGCATTTCAAGAACAGGATTGGAGGAAATGGTTTTCAGCAAATGATCGCCGCCGATCATTCGGCAGTCTTCCTCATTGTACAAAACGATATGGCTTTGGGCATGTCCAGGAGTCTCAATGACTGTAAACCCAGGCATCCCGTCTATTTCATCTCCTTCTTGAATGGAGGAGGTCAGCGGATGATTGCGTGGATATAAGGAAAGATCAAGATGATCTAAGTGTGACTTAAACGACTCTGGGACGGCAAACTGCTTCAACAATTCTAAAAAAAATTCCTTTTGCCGATCAAAAAAACGCACATCATGAGAAAGCCAAGGAGCAAGCAAACGATGGCCCAAAACACGAAGATCGCCATCAAAAAAATCGAGCAAACCGATATGGTCAGGATGATGGTGGGTAAGAATGACTTGCTCAATATCCTCAGGCACAAGCCCTATTTCCTTCAGCTTATGTTCAAAAACTCTCCACGCTTCCTCCGTTTTCATCCCTGCATCCACTAATGTCAATGCGTCCCCTTTTACAACATACACGTTCACATCTTTAATCGGATAAGGTATAGGGATCGTTATTTTATAAATTGCATCTTTGCTGAACATTTTTGCAAACCGCCTTTAATTTTTTAATATAACTTATTTTACACATGATAAATCAATTTGTCATTTTATTCAAATAATTCATAAGTATACTTGACAAGCCGTAGGAACTGATAAAAAATTAATTCTACAACGCTTTTAGAATTTAAGGCAGGGAAACATTTCATCATACAAGCCTATCCAAAGCATGCGCTTCTGTTGCTTAACAGATGAATAGTAAAACGTTTTCTCGCTACCTTTCCAACTGAATCTCTTCTCTTTTAAACTAAGTTTATAGGGAAGAAGTTCAAAAGAAACATATAAAACAATCAGGAAGGAGTCTCTTTTTATGTACAAGTTTGGATTTATCGGAGCCGGATCTATGGCGGAAGCTATTATATCCGGATTGATCAACGGGAACAAGTGCCGGAGAGAAGAGATCGTTGTGACAAACCGTTCCAATGAAAAGCGGCTCGAGGAGCTGCAAAAAACATACGGCGTCACGATGACAAAAGATAAAAAGCATTTGTTTGACAACACAAAAACGATTTTTTTCGCGATGAAGCCGAAGGACGTTGACGAGGCAGTAAAAACAGTCCGCGAATACGCAACAGAAAACCATCTTGTTATTTCCATGCTCGCAGGCGTTTCAACGAAAGCAATTGAAACATTATTCAACAAACGTATTCCCGTCATTCGAGCAATGCCGAATACGTCCGCTACCATCAGACAATCAGCAACCGCCTTGGCACAAGGACAATATGCAACGGATGGTGACCTGTCAGCAGCTGTTGAACTGTTTCAATTGATCGGAACAGTTGAAATTGTTGAAGAAGACAAGCTCGATGCCGTCACAGGACTGGCAGGAAGCGGACCAGCCTATATTTATTACATAGTAGAAGCAATGGAAAAAGCAGCAGAAGAAATCGGGTTAGAAAAGTCCATGGCGCGCTCCCTCATTGTTCAAACACTTTATGGGGCAGCATTAATGTTAAAAACGTCTGACAAAGAGCCGTCTACTCTAAGAAAAGAAATAATGAGCCCAGGCGGCACAACTGAAGCCGGCTTAAGCGTCTTAAACGATCATCACGTAGATGAAGCTATTATAAGCTGTGTGAAACGGGCAGTCGAACGGTCAAAAGAATTAAACAGCGCTTTGGAGGAAAAACTGGTGAACGAACAATAATCTGAAATCGGATTCGGGTTCAGCGAGCAATACTGAACCCCTTTTTTATATTTACCAAGCAGATCATATGACAAAAATAATCATAATTGCTAAAATTTCAAAGGAAATATTTAGGGAGGCGAATAAAAGATGAAAGACCGATTATTATTTTCTCCATTTACGATTAAAGATGTCACATTGAAAAATCGAATTGTCATGTCGCCGATGTGCATGTACTCAGCCGCAAATAAAAAAGGATTTCTTGAAGATTTTCATTTCACACATTACATTTCAAGAGCGGTGGGACAGGTGGGCCTCATCATTCTTGAAGCAACAGCTGTTACGCCGGAAGGCAGAATTTCTGAATTGGACCTCGGTATATGGGAAGATGACCATATTATAAAATTGGCTGAACTTGTGCAGCAAATCAAATCATACGGAGCGAAAACAGGTATCCAGCTTGCTCATGCAGGAAGAAAGTCAAATGTGAGCGGAGACATATTCGCCCCATCTTCAATTCCTTTTGATCAAAACAGCCGTACACCGAAAGAACTGACAAAAGAACAAATAAAAGAAACGGTTGAAAAATTTCAATTAGGAGCAAAACGAGCTAAGGACGCAGGCTTTGATATCATCGAAATCCATGCAGCCCACGGTTATCTCATTAACGAATTTTTATCTCCGCTATCAAACAAGCGCAATGATGAGTACGGAGGAAGCTTAGAGAACCGCTACCGGTTTTTAAAAGAGGTTATCCAAGCCGTAAGGAAAGTGTGGGAAGGCCCGTTGTTTGTTCGTGTTTCCGCCAGTGACTATGTTGAAGGCGGATCGACGATAAATGATTACGTACAAATTGCTAAATGGCTGAAAGAGGATGGTGTCGATTTGATTGATGTCAGCTCAGGAGGGCTTGTCCCGGCAAATATAGATGTTTATCCCGGGTACCAAGTGCCATTTAGCGAAAAAATCAGACAGGAAGCAAACATCAAAACAGGGGCAGTCGGCTTAATTACTTCACCTTTGCAGGCGGAAGAGATTTTAAAAAACAACCGGGCGGATCTTATTTTTGTCGCCCGCGAATTATTGAGAAATCCATATTGGCCTTACCATGCAGCTAATGAACTAAACGCAAAAATTGAATCGCCGACACAATATGAACGCGGATGGCGCGTATAAATCGAGTAGGAGGGAGCGATTAACTCCCGTCCTCTCACACCACCGTACGTACGGTTCCGTATACGGCGGTTCAATTAAGATAATTGACGCAAGTTTTCATAACTTCCGTGAATAGCTGTTCTCTTTATGCCAGTGGTCACTCCACCCTCCAAGAGATCTCCCACGGGATTCACCGCTTCCTCCCTCAAGTGAGGTACTACGTTTTCTGTGTTCATCATGACTCACTGAATGCCAAGGGCTATTCTCTCTTAATTGTTCGGTCCTTCTTAGTTGTTCTAGACCAACTAATACTATGACCTCTGCTGACTTCTGACTGTTCAGCTATCTATCACTAGATAGGTTACCAAGGTTACTTGGCGTGCCAGCCAGACCTCCCCGGGTAAGAGTGTAATCTTTCCTTCCATCCATCTGCTTCATTTACTCTGTATCACCTTCGGCAGAAAGGGCTTTGTTTTGTCTTGCAAACTCACCCAGTGATACCTAGCCTCATATGAAGTTCGTGTTCCGAGAGACCCAAAGTTTGCCGCTCGCTTCCTTCAGATTCCGCGTCACCACGGACACCCTTGCGTTAAGCTAACTGCTACTTCTGCCTTCGCAGCTCGGGACTTTCACCCTATAGATTACACCCATGCCGGGCGCACAAGAAGAAGCTGTCTCAAAAAAGCCTTTTGAGGCAGCTTTTGTTTGCATATTGCATTTTCCAAAGCATACAGTGAGTGTTGAATCAACATATCATTCTTTCATTGCCGCAACCGAAAAAATTTTGAAAGTTCAGAGATTCTGCAAGAATCATGTCGACGATTTTTTTGCCCGATTATAGGACTAAATATACCTGTAGACGATTCTTTTATTCTATGTAAAAAAGGCGGCGAAAGTTTCATTTTTGGCATCCCCATACCATTTTCTACTTTTTAGGAATTGGGACACATAAAAAATCATGGGCAAGGCTTGCTTCAGGAAATACAGCCCTTGCTTCAGCCAGAAGCATTTGACAATCCTTTTCGCCTTGATATCGCGAGCTAATATGCGTCAGCCATAACGTTTTTGCGTTTGCCTCTAAAGCAATTTGCGCTGCTTGAACTGTTGTCGAATGAAAATAATTGTAGGCCAAAAGCTCTTCATCCTTTGCAAATGTCGCCTCATGCACTAAAACATCCGCATCCTTTGATAATTCGACGCTTTGCTTGCAATATCTTGTATCACCCAAAATCGAAACAATCCGTCCTTTTTTGACAGGACCTAAAAAATCTTTTCCATTCAAAACTCTTCCATCAGCAAGTTGGACTGTTTCGCCATTTTTTAATTTTTTGTATATAGGTCCTGGTTTTACTCCAATTTCTTTTAATCGATCCGCTAAAAGTGTTCCGGGCAGATCCTTCTCTATAATCCGATAACCGAATGAAGGGATGCCGTGCTCCAATTTCTTTACCTTAACGATGAATTGATCATCCTCAAAAACGGTTTCATCGTCAAATATTTCTTTTGTAATAAGCGGATATTTAAGATGAGTAAAGCTTAACTTCAAAGTTTGTTCCACAAATTCTTTAATGCCGGGAGGACCGTAAATTACGAGCGGGCTCTCGGCGCCATGAAAGGATCTTGTTCCTAACAAACCGGGAAGTCCGTATATATGATCACCATGCAAATGCGTAATAAAAATTTTTTCAATTTTTGCCGGTTTGATGTTCGTATATAAAATCCGGTGCTGTGTCGCCTCGCCGCAATCAAACAGCCAAATAGAACCGCGTTCTTCAAGCAATTCAAGCGCAATGGAAGACACATTTCGATGTTTGGCCGGCAGACCAGCACCTGTTCCTAAAAAATAAAGATTCAACGTTCGCTCCTCCAAATGTCTTTTTATCTGTTATTATAATACATTCATTCAATATTTAGCAGAAAAATCAGCAAATATTATTTGCGTTACAGTACGTTTACCTTTAAAATTAAATATTTGAACGGGTACATATTTTTAGCAAAATTTATAGCAAAACGATAAAGTGAGGTACGTTCAGTGAATACAATCCAGTTACCAAAAGCAATCATCATTATATTCGGAGCAACAGGAGATTTAGCAAAACGGAAATTATTCCCATCCATTTACCGTTTATATCAAAGCGGTAAGATCAGCGAAGAATTCGCGGTCGTTGGCGTGGCAAGAAGACCATGGACGAACGAAACGTTCAGGGAAAATGTTAAAGATTCCGTTGAAAATGCAGTTTCCGTCAACAGCGATCTAACATCCTTTACTTCGCATTTTTATTATCATCCGTTTGATGTATCGAACCAGTCTTCGTATCACAGCTTAAAAAGCTTACTTTCCGACTTGGATGAAAAATATCAAACGGAAGGGAACCGAGTCTTTTACTTGGCGATGGCGCCTGAATTTTTCGGAATCATCGCTAACAATTTAAAAGAGCACGGTTTAAAAGATACAAACGGATGGACAAGACTTGTCATTGAAAAGCCGTTCGGCCATGACCTAGCTTCCGCCCAAAAATTAAACGATGAAATCCGCGCCGCATTCGATGAAGAGCAAATTTACCGAATCGACCACTATTTAGGAAAAGAAATGGTGCAAAATATTGAAGTCATTCGATTTGCCAATGCGCTTTTTGAACATTTATGGAATAACCGTTTTATTTCCAATATTCAAATTACTTCAAGCGAATCACTCGGCGTGGAAGACCGGGGCAACTATTATGAAACATCCGGTGCGCTCAGAGATATGGTGCAAAACCATATGCTGCAGATGGTGGCCTTGCTTGCGATGGAACCGCCAATTAAATTAACGACTGACGAAATTCGTTCCGAAAAAATTAAAGTGCTTCGTGCTTTACGGCCAATTCAGGAAAATGAAGTCGACAGCTATTTTGTAAGAGGCCAATATACAAAGGGAATAATTAATGGAAAAGAGGTTATCGGCTACCGAGAAGAAGCAAATGTAGATCCCGATTCCAATACAGAAACGTTTGTGGCCGGAAAGATTTTGATTGACAATTACCGTTGGGCAGGCGTTCCTTTTTACATTCGCACAGGAAAGCGGATGAAAGAAAAATCAACAAAAATTGTTGTCGAATTTAAAGATATTCCAATGAACCTATACTTTAAAAAGGAAAGCGACCGCGTTCCAAACTTGCTTGTCATCCATATCCAGCCTGATGAAGGGATTACGCTTCATCTCAATGCCAAAAAAGCGGGAGTAAGCTCAGAGGCTACACCAATTAAGCTTTCTTACAACAATAACGGCATCGACGGCATGAACACTCCGGAGGCATATGAAAGATTGCTATATGATTGCATGCAAGGCGATGCCACGAATTTTACCCACTGGGATGAAGTCGCCTTATCATGGGCATATGTTGATCCGATTTCAAATGCATGGTCCCGTAAAAAAGCAGCCTTCCCTAACTATGAGGCAGGCTCGATGGGTCCTAAAGAAGCGGATGAACTTCTTGCCAAAGACGGCTTCCATTGGTGGCCGATCTAATGACATTTTTCAATTTAAAAGTGTTGCCTTATTAAAACACCCCTTGTACAAATAGGGGTGTTTTATCATATTGATGCTTTAATGATTAATAACGAATATCAAACTTTTGAAAGCCTTCCACTTCATCATGTTCCGTTAATTGTATATTTTCAACTTTTGAAAAAGGACTACCTTTTTGAATAGAGGCAAGAAAGTTCTGTAAATTTTGCTCCTCTCCTTCTGCAACGATTTCAACCGTTCCGTCCATCTTGTTTCGAACCCAACCGGAAATTTGGTGCTCGACCGCTTTTGATTGCGTAAAATATCGAAACCCCACTCCTTGCACACGTCCTGAAACAATGATATGGTATTGCTTCATTTTTTCACTCCTTTCATAAATATTCTTCATTTCTATCTTAATTTATTTTTTACCGAATTTAGATATAAACGAAACGGTTTGTGAAAGAATTAATCAAAAAAGTGATAGTTAAAAAATATATCCAATAGAGGCTGTCTAAAAAGTCAAATCCTCATTGAAAAATATCAATCTATCAACATTTCTAAAACATTAAAAGAGCGTCTATAAGCCGAAAAACGACTTATTAAACATCCCCATCCAAATTATAGAAAGTAAAGTTCGTAGGGGGGAATTTACACAATAATTTGGACTTGACCAAAGAATTTTGCAAGTTAAAAAGATAGAAAATCAATATAAGATGGAAAAAATCCAATCACAACTAACGCCAACCGAATGAAAAATATTAGAGTTCATAGATAATACGTGAAATTGCAGATGAAATGTTCATTTCCATCCGAACGGTCAAAAACCATGTCAACAACATTTTAAAAAATGGAAGAAAAAAGCAGCAAAAAAATTAGGCTTATTTAAGAGGTAAGTTTAGTTATCGAACTTCTTAATTGCTTCTAGAATTACCTATAGGCTTTTTTATTTATGTGATTTTACATTTAATAAATCACATTCCGTCCTTAGTGATTTTCCTTCGTTGAAATACGATGCCTAAATGACCACAAGGATAGGAAATGAAATGAGGTTTATTCCAAGCTTTCCATAGTTTGATATAGTCTTCATAATTATATACAGCATACTGGTGCATTTTTTACCAATACAAATAGGGCTGAAACTATGAATGATATCCAAAGTTCAGCCCTTTTGTAGCAGATTTTTAACTACTTATTTTTTTTTACGGCTTGCAATATCTATCCAGACTGCTAGTACAAGAATACTTCCTTTCACAATGTACTGCCAATAGGTGTCCAACCCCATAAGGGACATTCCATTATCGAGCGATGTCATGACCATGGCCCCTATAATCGCACCAATAATCGTTCCAGATCCGCCCATTAAAGAGGTTCCGCCAATGACACATGCAGCGATAGCATCTAATTCATACATCTGGCCAGCCGAAATGGTAGCAGAAGAAAGACGAGCTGTTAACACAATTGCTGCAACGGCTGATAACAATCCGCTAAATACAAACAGCATCATCGTGCGACTTTTAATATTAATTCCTGATAAACGCGCAGCTTCTGAATTTCCGCCAATTGCATAAATATGACGGCCAAATGTTGTGTTATTCGCAATAAATGAAAAAATGACTGCCAAACCGATAACAAATATAATGGGAAACGGAATTCCTTTATAGCTGTTCATCGTGATGACGAATAAAACAATGAGTGAGCTAAGAAAAAGTATTTTCATGATTTCCAATGAAAGAGGCATTACTTCAAATCCATAATTTAAGCGAGTTTTTCGTTTTCTTATTGTTAAAATAACCAAAATGACTACTGCTAGTATGGCCAACACAATCCCAAACATATTTGTAAAATAGGCACTTCCAAGGGCAATAAAATTCGCATCAAAAATAGGAATGGTTGTTGATTTCGTTATTCCCATTAAGATGCCGCGAAATGCCATCATACCGCCTAAAGTGACAATAAATGCAGGAATTGCCTGATAGGCAACTAGCCAACCCTGAAGTAGGCCAACAATTGCACCAGCAACTAACGTGACAACAATGACAACAATCGTTGGCATTCCCATCCAGTTACTAAATATGGCAGCAATACCTCCTGTAAGGCCTACAATGGATCCGACAGATAAGTCAATGTGTCCGGCAACAATAACGAGGACCATTCCAATCGCTAAAATAGAAGTAACAGACATTTGAGTGAATAAATTTGAAAGGTTACGCGCTGTTAAGAATGTATCGTTCAAAATTCCAAAGAACAGCCAAATCGCAACTATGGCACCAATCATCGTATAAGCCCGTACGTCAATTTTTCCGATTATATCTTTCAACGACTTTTTTTTGACATTTGTCTTTTGTTGAGCCGTCACTTTTAATTCCATTTATTTCCCTCCTCCCGTTGCTGCTGACATAATTTTTTCTTGTGTGGCTTCTTCTTTCGTCAGCTCTTTCACAAATCTGCCTTCGTTCATGACCAGAATTCGATCGCTCATACCAAGTATTTCAGGCAACTCTGATGAGATCATAATGATTGCGACTCCTTCATTAACCAGCTGATTCATTAATTGATAAATCTCATATTTTGCCCCTACATCAATTCCCCGTGTAGGTTCATCTAAAATTAAAATTTTCGGCTTAGACATCAACCATTTGGCAATAACGACTTTTTGCTGATTCCCTCCCGATAATGCTCCAACTTTCGTTTCAAGAGATGCCGTTTTAGTTTTTAACTTCTGGACAAACTGTTGGCTTGATTTCATTTCTTCATTATGGTTCATAACGCCCCATTTGCTAATTTTTTTCAAACTGGCAAGAGTGGTATTTGTTTTCACATCCATACTTAAAACAAGACCAAAGCGTTTTCGATCCTCTGTCACTAATGCTATCCCTTCATTAATAGCATCTTGAACGTTGCGAATGTGAACCTTTTTACCTTCTATCCATACCTCGCCTTCCCGTTTTCCCTCATATGCTCCAAAAAGACTTGTGGCAAGCTCTGATCTACCAGACCCCATTAATCCAGCTATTCCAAGGATCTCTCCTTTTCTAAGTGAAAAGGAAATATTATCATTTACCTTCATTTTTGGCATGTCTGGATGCCAGACAGAATAGTTTTTCACTTCAAGAATCGTTTCTTTTGGAGTTCGTTCAGCTTGCGGATATCGTTCCGTTAATTCTCTGCCGACCATTAAAGAAATAATTTCATCCTCACTTGTTTCATCTTTGGATAGAGTTGCAATGGATTTTCCATCACGTAAGACGGTTATAGAATCAGCTAAACGAAAAACTTCAGGCATTTTGTGAGAAATGTAAATACATGTTACCCCTTTTTTTCTTAATTCCTCTAAAATTCCCATTAATATTTCGACTTCACTCTCTGTTAAGGCAGCTGTCGGTTCATCTAAAATCAATATCTTCGTATTTTTAGACAAAGCTTTGGCAATTTCCACAAGTTGTTGCTGCCCGATGCCAAGTGAATAGATTTTCGTTTGAGGAGCCACATTTAAACCTACTGCATTTAACCATTCGGATGACTCATAAAACAATTGATCCCATTGGATGACGCCATATTTTTTCGGTTCTGCTCCTAGAAAAATGTTCTCTCCAACTGTCAAATCTTTAACGAGTGCAAGTTCTTGGTGAATAATTGCAATCCCTGCCTTTTCTGCATCTTTAATATTGCGGAAATGTACAGGGGTTCCGTTTATACGAATCTCTCCTGAATATGTTCCAGTTGGATATAATCCACTTAATACTTTCATTAACGTCGATTTACCCGCTCCATTTTCACCACAGAGCGCATGAATTTCACCTTTTTTCACTTTAAATGTTACACGGTCTAATGCTTTCACTCCGGGAAACTCTTTTGTTATTTGATCCATCTCTAACGAATACAACCATCTTCCCTCCCATTCGCAGCATGATAGAATGAGAAAGGTCTGACTCTTTTGTAAGAGTCAGCCTTTATAACATTTAATTCTGTTTTGGCCATTGATCTTTTGGAACATTTTGATAGACATCTTCTAATTTGTGAAATCCATCTTTAATGACAGTATCTAGAACATTTTCTTTCGTTACAGCAATAGGATCGAGAAGGATAGATGGAACATCGATTTTACCGTTCGGTATTTTTTGATCTGTTTCGATTTTTTCTCCTTTTGCAACAGCTACAGCTATTTCAGCCGCTTTCGTGGCAATAGCATGAATTGGTTTATAAACCGTCATTGTTTGCGTTCCTTCCACGATGCGTTGCAGCGCAGCCAGCTCTGCATCTTGACCAGACACAGGGATTTTCCCTGCCAGTCCTTGAGCCGCTAATGCTTGAATGGCGCCGCCAGCTGTGCCATCATTTGCTGCTATAACTGCTTGAATATTATTTTTATTTGCTGTTAAAGCGTTTTCCATATTTTTCAATGCTTCTTCAGGCTTCCAGTCCTTTGAGAACTGATCATAAACAATCTTAATATCCCCTTTTTCTTCAAGCGGTTTTAACACATTCATAGCTCCTTCACGGAATAGGTGAGCATTATTATCTGTATCGGCACCACCGATGTATACATAGTTTCCAGTCGGTGCTTGCTTAACAATCTCTTTCGCCTGCATTTCCCCAACTCGAACATTGTCAAAAGATACATAGTAGTCTACATCTGCATTTTTAATCAGGCGGTCATACGAAATAACCTTAATTCCTTCTTTATGCGCTTTGTCAACAATAGCTGCTGTAGCTTCTGCATTATGTGGTACAACAACTAACACATCTACCCCTTCGGAAATTAATTGTTCTGCTTGATTCAATTGAGCGGCATCATCGCCATTAGCCGCAAGCGTTTTTACTTCTGCTCCTAATTCTTTTACCTTTGCTTCAAACAGGTCTTTATCGCGCTGCCAGCGCTCCTCCTTTAACGTATCCATTGAGAAACCAACCACAATTTTGTCGCCATCTTCTTTTGCTTGACTGCTTTTGTCCTCGCCTCCCGATGAAACAACGCCGCATCCTGTTAAAGCAGAAGCTAAAACAAGTGATGCAGCTGCCATCGATAAAGTTTTCCACCATTTCTTCATTTGAAACCCCCCTCGTAATGTTTACGCTTTCATTTTTAAGCCTATCACGCATATGAAAACGATTTCTTTCTTATTTCCTTCACTTTTTCGACTTATAAAGGGACATTTTTCACCTGTAAAAATTTTACTGACTACCAAAAAAGGACTCTTTTAATATTTGTCAAAAAAGTGCTAAAAAAAGATCACCCCCCCTGCACGTATAGGAGAAGTGATCGAATTTATCATTTATTTTTCTGCAGTTGGTTTCGATACTCTTTTGGCGTCATTTTTGTAACTTTTTTAAAAACTCGGCTAAAATAGTTAGGATCGTTATAACCAACATAATAAGAGATTTCTTTTACGTTAAGGTGGTATTGTTTCATCAGTTCTTTCGCTTTTTCAATACGCATGTGTGTTAAAAAATCAGAGAATGTTTGGCCCGTTTCCTGTTTAAATCGTTTACTAAAATAGTGTGGATGAAAATTCATCAATTGAGCGACTTCCTCTAGTGTAATATCTTCGTGAAAATGATCAGAAATAAATTGAAGTGCTATATCTAGTCCCTTCGTATTCTCTGAATTTAGTAAAGTTCGATTCTTTTCTTTCTTGTCTGAATCGTGTGCAGCCTCTACTTCTGAAATATGTTTTACCCGTCCAAAATACGGTTGAGATGTTACAGCCAGAAGAGCTTCTTGATATGACTTTTTAAAGCCTTGAATATCCTTTTGCAAAGTACCAATTCCTATTTTAATTTTTTTGTTTGTTCGTTTTTCGATTTCCTTCAACCATTTCATGGAAAGAGTAATCCATTGATTTCTCGTCATGTCCTGATCGGAAGGAAAAGAAAATATCGTCATACGATGATCGATTAAAGGACTGCATATACACTCTTGTTTATTTTTCATATACCTTTTGACAATTTGGTATAAATCTTGTTTCTCTTCCATCTTTATATCGGAAAATTCAATGACAAAGGCTACGCTAGTTCGGTGAGGGATTTTTAACAGAGAAAGCAATTCATCCACGTCTGTTTCTGATACTGCATCCATCATAATCATTAGGGCACATTCGGATTCACTAATTGAAAAAAGGTGTCCCAGCTTTTCTTTCATTTTCAGTTCCTTCTCACGATTTAGCAATTCTTCTTCTAATTCTGATATACATTTTTTCAACACAGAGACAATTTTCTCTTTTTTAGCTGGTTTTAAAATATAATCATTCACACCGAGTTCAATGGCTTCTTTTGCATAGGAAAAATAATCAAATGCAGTTAATATAATGATTTTAATCTTAGGATTTTGTTTTTTTATTTCTTCAATCGCCTCCAGTCCTTGAATACCAGGCATTTTTAAATCCATAAATATAATTTCCGGCTGATGCTTTTCCATCTGTTGTATCGCCAATCGGCCATTTTCAGCATGAAAAATTTGAAATTGATTGGGCAAACATTTTTGAATCATCAATTCTAACCCTTCACGCTCTAGAGGTTCATCATCTGCAATGAGAAGTTTATACATGCATCTTTTCCCCCCTTACTCTTGGTAATGACAACAAAATCGTGGTGCCGCGACCTTGCTTGCTTTTAATATCCACGATATCATGTACTTGGTAAAATAATCGCAAACGTCGAAACACATTTTCCATTCCTAATCCTGTTGAATGTCCTGTTGATTTTTTAATTGAAAAAGATGGTGACTCGAGTATTGTTTTCACAATCTTTTCATCCATCCCTACACCATTATCCGAAATTTTCACCAACACTCTTCCTTCTTTTTCTTTGACGCTTAACTCAATAACAGCTCCTGATTCCATTGATTCGATCCCGTGGACAAAAGCATTTTCAAGCAAAGGCTGAATCGTAAGTGCAGGTATTGATTGGTCTAAACAATGATTATCAATCTCCATTTGAAATGAAATACGGTCACGAAATCGTGCTTTTTGTATGGCAAAATACTCTTTTGCATTTTCAATTTCTTCACGCAGCATGACAGGTTCGTTTAATTTCCGCAAATTATATCGTAATAAATTGGAAGTAGAAATGGTTAGTTCACTCGTTTTTTCAGCTCCTTCAATATATGCAAGCTTTGAGATCACATTTAATGTGTTAAATAAAAAGTGCGGGTTAATTTGACTTTGAAGTGCTTTTAACTCTAATTCTCTCATTAATTTTTCTTTTTCTAGTATTTCCATATTTTTAGAGATTAATTTTCGTAAATTTTCAATCATCTGATTAAACACTTTTCCTAGTACCCCAACCTCATCATTTGGCTGGTATATCGGCACGTTCGTATTTAAGTCTCCCGCAGCGACTTGTTTAGCTGTTTGAACAAGCTGCTGAATGGGAATGACGATACTTCGAGACAGCCAGATAGCAAATACGATACTTAATGCTGTGGTTACAATAAACAAACTTCCTCCCCATTTATTCATATTTTCGTTAATTGCCAACATACTATTATACACAGGCTGGTATTCACTCAATTCCATGTCTACTAGTTGTTGGCTATCCTCCCGAATGAAAGAAGCAACTCTTTCTATTTCTTTGAATTGATCAGCTTGATCCAGAAATTTTTTTTCTTTTAAGTTTGTTAAAATAGCTTCTTCCAGTTGGAGAAAAGTATTGATCATATTTTTGTAATTATCAACTACTAAAGCATTACTGGCCGAATTGTTGCTTAAATTATTTTGCAGAGCTTCTAAATTAGCTTTATGTTTAATTAGCAAGTTAAGATTTTCTTTGTCTTGATATATGAGATAGCTGCTTAAATAGCGAAGATTTTCTTGAGTTTCATTGGAAATTTGTTTGTATAAGTAAATACGATGGACCATGAAGTCATAGCTCTTTTGAACTTTTTTTCCACTATCAAAAATAAAAAATGCTATAGTATTGAGTAAAATGACGAGCAATGGAATAAAGATAAACAATTTTGTCCGTATATTCACGGTGTTACCTCCATTTGTACGTTTGATGCATCTACTTTTTTGCTTGAAGTAAAATATACGTTTGGAATAGGTTGTCCTTGCAAATGCTTGGACATTAATTGAACAGCAATAAAACCCATTTCATATGGTTTTTGAATGATGGTTGCTGTAATCTCTCCTTTTTTTATTGCCAATAATGTTTCTTCGACGTCATCAAATCCAAAAATTTGAATATCGGATCGTTGCAAATTTTTCACAGCCACTGTCATACCAATTGCATCTAAAGCACTTGTCCCAACCATCACTGAAATATCGGGATATTTTCTTAACATAATATCAGCTTGAATGGACGCTTGTATTCTTGAAATATTGGATGCTTGGACTTCCACTACTTCTAACCTTGGATGTTGTTTAATAACTGACAAAAAACCATCTAGCCGCTCCTGTTGATTGTCAGATGATTCACTCCCAATAATAACCCCAATTTTATGCTGCCCTGTTGTCATATCTACCACGGTTTTCCCAAGCAATTGACCAGCTGCAAAATTGTCTGTCCCTATATAGGATAGACGACGGCTCGCTTTAGCATCTGTATCAATTGTGATAATTGGAATATTTTTGGATATTGCTTTATTAATGATTGGAGTAAATGCTTCTTCATCCAAACTTTGAACAATGATTCCATCTACTTTAGAAGCAATTGCTTTTTCTAATAGCTTAATCTGTTCTTCAATACTTGTTCGTAACGGAGCGACATATTCAACTTCTACTTGAAACTTTTTTGCAGCATCCTGAGCACCTTTTTCTACTTTCCGCCAGTATGGATTATCGAATTCTTGAGCAATAAGAATAAAATGCGGAGGTTCTTCATGTAGGGAAACCCTTTTGTCAAGAGCTTCCACTGTCTCTTCCATCTGCTTTGACGTCCATATAAATTGAATAAAAACATATAGAAACAAAATAATTAAGAATAAAAAAGTTAATGTCCATCTTTTGTTTGACATATATTTCACCTTTAGCTCAAATAAATTGTAACCGTTTACAGTTAATCCGATTAAATATTTTGATAATCTACAAGCCTTATATCTATTAATATTATTATAAACTAGTGCGATTTCCTTTTTATTTTTCATAAATTTCTCATGTATGACTCCTCATAGGGAAATAATTCATAGCTTTTGTCTTACACTGATCGCTTTTTCCCTTTAGGAGTCTCGCGAATTTCACTTTAAATGAGGATAGCTTTCCATTGAAACATCGTTCTACTATTTTTCGGTAAAAAGGTTAAAAATTAATTATCAAAAATGTTACGGCCGTAGCTTTTTGCGTACAAATTTCCATCCTCTAATCACCATTTCTTTACAAAATGAGCCAATGCCAGCAAAGGAAAAATATATTCATAGCTTGGATAATGAATGTAAAATCCGCCAGGTAAGCCTTGACCTTTTGGGTATGTGATTGTCCATGAATTTTCATCTTTTGAATTTAATAAATAGTTCACTGCTTGATTCATTTGTGGTGTAACCGTTTCTTCTGCCGCTACCAAAGCGTCTAATGCCCATGCGGTATGCACTCTAGTACTAGCTGGTAAAGGGATAAATTTTTTCTGTATATCACTTTTACAAGACTCTCCCCAGCCCCCATCGTCATTTTGAATGGAGTATAACCATTTCACAGCCTTTCGTACGGCAGGATGATCTCTTCTCACCTTTACTGCGATTAAGCCTGTTAATGCACACCATGATCCATAAATATAACAAATTCCCCATCGTCCATACCAAGAACCATCACTTCGTTGATTTTTTAAAAGCCACTTTACCCCTTGCTTTATAAACGTTTGATTGTAGCTTGATCGTGTAAAATTCCCTAAAAACTCCAACGTTCTTCCCGTTAAATCAGGCGTTGATGGGTCAAGAAGCATTTTTTCCCCGCCTTCTATCGGAAGCCAAGATAGCAATGACTTATTGACATTTTTTTCGAACGATCCCCAGCCTCCATCATCGTTTTGCATAGACAGGAGCCATTTCATTCCTCGATCCCAAAAGGAGCGATTATTTAATGCTTCTTTTCGCAACGCGCGTAAAGCCGCTGTTGTATCATCAATATCCGGATTCATCGTATTAATATTTGAAAATCCCCATCCCCCCGGTATTTGATACGGATTATGAACAGCCCAATCACCATATAGATAGTGCTGGCGAGAAAGCAAATATTGATTTGCTCTTTGAATAGCAGCTGACGCAGATGGCACACCAGCTTCTTGTAATGAATAGCTTAATAATGCCGTATTCCAAACAGTTGCCGTCGTGTATTGAATATGAGTATGTCCATCTATTGTTGTCTTCATTGACTTTAGCCCTTGAACAGCCCGAACAATAACTGGATGCTTTTTCGAATATCCTAGAGCCATCAGAGCAAAAATCATTAAAAATGTTGAACTAAAGTAGCTATAAAAGGTACCATCTTGTTCAATTCGATTTAACATATATTGTTCTGCTCGATGTAATGCCAATCGATGAAGCTCAAAAGGAATACCTACTAATTGTTTCATGCCGTCATATATAAACGAAAAAAAAGAACGCCATTCAGAAGAGTCCAAGTCCCAAAGGTCTTCAATTCTATGAACATATAAGTCTGATAAGTCAGGAGTATGCTTTGTCTTTATACTAAACTTGCGATCAGCAGCAATCAATATTGGTATTAAATTGGCTCTTGCATAAACGGAAAAGTCAAAAAAATTTACAGGAAAAGTAGTCGGAAATAAAATGAATTCGATCGGCAGATGAAAGGATTTAGGCCATTTGATTTGGTCCGTTAAAGCAAGCATGACTTTCGTAAACATATTTACTTTTCCAATGCCACCATGGTTTATGATAAACTTCCTAGCTAGTCGCATGTTTGTATTGTTTTGATCGATGAATCCCGAATAAAGTAAAGCATAGTATGCTTCAACTGTTGTGGATAGATTTCCCTTCTCTTCATCGTAAAACAGCTTCCATGCTCCGTTTCTCTCCTGTTTACTTAATATCCTGTCAACGAGTGATTGAATGAATTGTTCATCATGAATTTCCAATGTTCGTAATAAGATAATCATATAACAATCTGTGGCAATACCCGTTTCAAATGGGAAATCCCAAGCTCCGTCAAAATTTTGCCTCTTTAGGATTAATTCCGCCAATCGATTGATTTCAGCTTCAATTCGTTGTTTCATCCTATTCACCACCACTTCATGTAGTAAGTTTTAGCTTATTCCTATACATATTCAGCTTTTATGGAAGCTATTCGATGAGGGAGGAATAGGATGGTCTTTCCATGGTTGAACAACAATAAATTGATCGATCAACAGCTTTTGAAAATTAAGGAAGATCTCGTCGAAAAAATGAAATGTAACGTAAATCAGCCTATGCCTCCATTACAAACATGGGAACAAAACATCATTGATTCCATTGTGAACGTGACAAATACACTCAACACTAACAACGTAACTAGAACAGCTGCATATTTAAATTTTTATATCAGGCATCCAGACATCCATTGGGCGCTCTTAGGACATATGGTTTCCCGGAATGGAGGATGGCATATGACAGATTTAAAAGGAGACTTGTTAACAAGGCTAATATCAGAAAAGGAGCAAAAAAACTACTTTTTATTTTTAGAACGTGGAAATTGGTTAATCTTTCAAGATGTATTCCCGCAATTTTTACTTTATCACCACAGCTTGCGCATGAAACGAAACTTATTTTACCTCCTCCCCTATTTAAACGTATCAACATTTATGGAAACAATCTGGAATCACTATTGGGAAAACAGAAACTATTATCTACTGGCAATCGCAACGGTCATCAATGAACAAAACTATTTAGAAAAACATGTTATTCAAAATCATCATTTTCAAAAGACCGTATTAAACACGATTGGCTTCAAGCTTTATGATTTTTTGCGATTTAATCACATCATCTTTCCGTATGTTGAAAATGAAACAAAGCCTGCTTTAATCGGAGCGACGCTGCAGCATTTTGCATCGCTTCATGAACGAATTATGTTAGGTAAACGTTTATATTCTTTGCTTTTTCACCAAGAGAACGTTTTACAAGGAGTGCTGCGTTGGGCAAAAAAAATAAGCATACAGGTTCGAGAGCAGATTACTGGGGGCACCTCTTTCATCATGTGAAAGAATCATTGCCAGGCACAATCTATAAACGAAGGACAAAAAAGTGCGAGTTGAAAAAAGGAGAGCCGCGCATTTACAGCCCTCAATTAAAATTCGCTTGGGGAAATATCAAACACGAAGACGCGGACAGTGGAGATTGGTTCCATGATTGGAAGGTCATCCACTATTTAAAAGAAGAAACATTTTCAGGCGGGGATATTTATGAAGATTATTGTAAAACAATCGAAAAAATTGAACTTACCATCATGGCGAAAAAAGCAATTTTTCTTAGAAAGGAATAATATTGCTTTACTTGCTGCAACACTTTTTGCCTCTTTACTTGGAACATACTTAGATTTGATTTTTGTTGAATGCAGATTTTACGCCTTTCCAAAACGATTGTTCCCGAAAATCTTCTCTATTAACATCTTGTTTACGCTCGTCATTCTACCTATTATCACCGCCTCATTTTTAATCGTCATGCATAAAATCCGTCCTTTTGTTCGCCCAATCCTACTTTGCTTAATTGGTATTTTAGCCTGCATTTTTGAACAAGCGGCTGAACGAGCGGGCGTGTTTATCCATTCTTCTGATTGGAATCATTTCTATTCTTTTTTTGGATATATCCTTTTCTTTATAATTATATGGAGATTTTACAGCATACTGGTGAATTCTCCCCAAAACAATTAGGGCTGCAACGTTCAGCCCTTTTGAAGCTGTCGATTACGGGAAAAGAGGCTCCCAATAAAAGGATCAATGAGATCTTTCTGGAGAATGATAAATCGGTGATTTTTTCGGTCTTGACAATAATTGATGTTTTAAGCACGACAGCATAATTAACGGCATCGATTTTGAAATGGCTGAAGCATCTAGCAAAAATATTATTATATTTGATTTAACACATAATCTTCCAATTCGCTTTCGCTGTATTGATTGGCAACTTGATGAATTTTCCCGTTTTTCAGCAATAATATTTCATCGGCCAATTTATGGGCGATCGGGATCATATGCGTGGAAAGAAGAACAATATTTCCCCTTCTGGCATAAGAAACGAGCTTCTTATAAGTTTCAGCAATGTTAATCGGGTCTAAAGATACTAGCGGCTCATCCAACAGCAATACCTTCGGTTTTAGTGAACTACCCTCCACTTACCACCCTTGCGGGTCGCTTGAAGTGGGGGCTTCTCGGGTAATCCTATCTAACGATAAGAAATTGACCGAGCTTACCCTCTCGTTCCGAAAGTTATTATTCTTTATGCTAATATGCGTAATCCTTCATTTTTGATATTGATTGCTGAATTGTGATCACGATCTAATACAAAACCGCAAGAACATTCATATACACGTTTAGATAATGGCATTTCTTTTTCCTTGCCACAACAAGAACATTTCTTAGTAGAAGGGAACCACTTATCGATTTTTACAAGTTGTTTCCCTTGTTCTTTTAGCTTGTATTCTAAGAAAGTAGTGAACATACCCCAGCCATTATCATGAACACTTTTTCCAAAATTGAGGGCTTGAGACATTCCTTTCATGTCTAAGTCCTCAATGATAACTGCGTCATAGGTTGATGCTAATTCTTTTGATTTATGGTGAAGAAAATTCTTGCGTTGATTGGCAATTTTCTCTTGTAACTTTGCTACTTTCAAACGTTGTTTTTCCCAACGTGCAGAACCTTTTTTTCTGCGAGAAAGAATTCGTTGTGCTTTTGCCAGTTTGTCTAATGCTTGTCGATAGTACCGTGGGTAATTGGCTTTCTCACCCTGTTCACTCTCGACATATAGACCGTCCATAGCAAAATCTAAGCCAACTACTTTTTGAATCTTTACTGACTGAATATCTTTCTCGTATTCTGTCAAAATCGAAATATAATATTTACCTGTCTTTGTTTTAGAAATAGTACAAGATTTGATTTTATAATCAGCAGGTATTTCTCTATGTCGGTTCATTTTCATTGGCTTTTTGATTTTTGGTAGTTTGATATGACCATTTTCTAGCTTAATATTGCCGTTGACCATATTGGTTGTGTAAGATTGTTTATTTTTCTTGCTTTTGAATTTAGGAAACTCCGCACGACCTTCAAAAAAGTTCTTATAAGCATTTTGCAAATTGATCTGTGCGTTTGCTAAAGCTAAAGAATCCACTTCTTTTAGGAATGGAAATTCATCTTTGTATTTCGCTGGTGTCGGGAATGCTTGTTGTTTAAGCGTTTCTTTATCGTTTTTGAATTTCTCATACGTTTCCTTACGTTCTTCCAGCATCTTATTGTAGACAAAGCGAACACAACCAAATGTTTTGGCTAATTGGATTTTCTGTTCTTTATTCGGATACAAACGAAATTTGAAGGCTTTGTTTTGTTTGGCCATATCAAATCACCTCACTTCTGACCTTGATTTTCAATGTATTTTTTTATGACTTCTATTGGTGCACCGCCTGTTGTAAGCAGGCAAAAGCTTCTTGACCAAAACATCTCTTTCCATAGTCTTTTTCGGATATGAGGAAAGTTTTTCTTTATCAGTCGAGAACTTGCACTCTTATAAGTATTGATGAACTTCGATAATTCAGAATTAGGATGTGCTTTGAATAGGATGTGGATATGATCCTTATCATGATTCCACTCTGTCAAAGTAATGTTGTATTTTTTTCCGATCTCAATGAACATATCTTTTGCAAAATCAGATATTTCATCGGTGAACACTTCTCTGCGATACTTTACAACTAATACAAGATGATAATGTAATAGGAACACTGAATGATTATTACTATCCAATTTCATTGATATATCAATCCTTTTTTATATATAAGACTGATTATATCAAAACCTTTGGCTAAAGCCAACCGAAATTCATCTCCCACCTACTCATTGGGCTACGCCCTGCACATTCCTTGAGGATGGGAGACTTCTTTCGGAAATCCGTTAAAAAAGCAACGGCTAAAGCCAGCTGGTGCTTCATTCCATGCGAATAATTGATGACCAGTTCGTGGATAAACGACTGAATTCCTTGTTCTTCACAAAACCTTTCCAATTCATCTTTCGACATATTCAAATGATAGATTTTTTGAATAAAATCTAAGTTGTCAAAGCCAGATAAAAAATCTAGAAAAATTGGCTTCTCTGAAACATAATGAACAAGCTCATTAAGCTTTTTGTTATCTTTTATTATAATCGTGCCGGAATCATAAGCTAGAATGCCGGACAAAATTTTCATCAATGTCGTTTTTCCCGCACCATTCCTCCCTAATAGACAATAGATATTATTTGGTTCTAATGTAAATTGAACTCCTTTTAATATTTCCATTTTCGCCAGATACGACTTTTTTAAATCCGCAACTTGAATCATCTTTTTCAACCCTAACTTATGTTAATTTTTAACATTTCCCTCTATATTTAAAGAGGAGACAACATAATCCCATTGTTGATTCTTAATTGAAGCTGACTGCAAGCCAACGCGACCGCTGTCTTCCCAGCCTATATAAAATGAAGCGAAATGTTGATAAGCTGTCCATGACCGATCGCTGTTGAAAAAGCAGCAAAAATTAGCATAGTGAATAATGTGACAAAAATGGTGCGTTTTATTAATAAATTTTCGTAGAAGCCGATTGTTTAGGTAAATTCCAAGCACGCCATCATTCAAAAATCAATGAAATCGCTCATAAAAGAAGCCTCTTATTCGATCGATTTTATGAAAAATTAAAAATAAAATTGTACAAACACAAATGAGACTTAGCATTTCTCCTAAAAATAAATTGTTTAAACCTATTAGACGCAGCAAGGATTTTATAGCAGCAACGAAGGCAAAAAAGAGAACGATTAAAATCCCGCCTAATTTTTCAAACGCTTTTTCGTCAATAAAATATTTTTCAAATTGATAAATAAACGTACAATAAATGATTAGACTGGAAAATATAAAGGCAAATCCTAATAAAATAAAGGATAATGCTGCCAGATCAGCAGATATCAACTTCGCAGAAATTAGTAAAATCACCACAATGAAGTATTGAACCCATAAAATATACGAAAACATAACAGACGTTTGAATGATCGAAAGTTTATGTCTTTTACAAAGCAAAATGATATTCGAATGATTATGATTCATGAATAGTGAAATAAATAGAAAAACTGTAAAAAGGGATATATCATTCACCTTTATAGGAAGAGATTCGACAAATAGAAACAGCAGAACAGTTAATGTATACGTCACGAAAAAATGGCTGTTGATGATCCCGTTTGATCTTATATAATTGAAAAAAATATATAATGACTTCTTTTTAGGCAAATGGTATTTAGAAAAAGATCGGATTATTTGCTTTTCAATGAATAAATAATCGCAGGCTTTATGAAAGAAAAACAAGCAAATTCCTATTAAAACAATGCCCAGCCAAAACAGCCATCCATGTATTCTCAACTCATATAAATTGACTTCGGTAGGGACAAATTTTATTACAAAATCCGCAAAATCTCCGTGAATAAAATAACGAACGGCAGAACCAACAAAAAATTCAAGATCTTCTTTTTTTCCATTGATGAATAAACAGAGAAGCAAATAAATGAAAGAAATAATGAACCGATTGCTTCCAAAGGGGTAGCTTCGCTTGAACACAAATAATAAAAATTTTATAAATGCCAGCACAAACCCATAGAAGAACAAAAATGAAAAGATTTGCAGAAGAAAAACAAAGCCTGCATAGGAGTTGTAATATGTCTGTACGATAAAAAAAGGCAATGACACGAGCAAAAGAAACAGCCATATTAAAAAGAAGCCTAAAAATTCATTAGTGATGATCAATTTCTTCTTTATGTCTGCTGAAAATCTGCTTTCAATTGCAAAATTGCGAATTTCATCGCTAACACCGCTTCCAGCCTGAATTATACACAGCTGCAAAATATATAAGATAATCAATAAATTCAATGTTTTTATGGGCAAGGAAATATGGTGAAACAAGATTTGGAATAAGACCGCAAGTACAAACCAGAATATATAAGCAGCCAAACATACAAAAACAGCATATCTTTTCAGTATTTGAAGGATCGGATTAAAAATATTAGACTTCAATCCAATTCCATCGCTTAAATAAAAAAGCCTGTTTATAAATACTTTGATGATTTTATTCGTTAATAAATAGCATAATTTTAAATACATGTCTTATCATACTCGCTTACACAAGTTTAGATCGGTTTTCTCGTGAATAAGGATGAATCATGTGATATTTTAAGAGTACTAAATTTTAAAAGCCGCTTTTAGTGCACCCTTTATAATAAACTGCATAACTTCATCCTGATGCCATATTAGAAAAGATCACGTCACATAATGTATTCTTCATCAAATACGTAACCTCCTAAAAATGTAAAAGCCAAATAGACGAATAAAGAAAAAATGGTGAAAAGGAGCGGCTTTTTCCAGCTTAAATTCGCCATTCTTTTCAATAGAATAAAAAGAGCAAAAAGACCTGAGAGTAAAAACGGATTGGCTACAATGAAAAAAATATTCGAAGTATCTCGGAACATAAACAATTGCCAAATAATCGATAGCGCTAAAAAAGAAGTGAAAATAAGATAAACTCTATAAAATAAAGAAAATTGTAAAGGAATTCTAAATAGAAATTTTACGAAAAAATGAGTAATGGAAGCTCCTACAAATAATTGCATTATGACTGATAATATAATAAACACGAGGACAATTCCGAAAATTGCATAAGCCGGCGCCCCTTCTTTTTTCAGCATGATTGGAATATTTTCCGCCTCTGAGCCCATCGATATATAGATGGACAGAATGATCGAAATGAACGACAATGTAAAAGCAATAAAAAACAATACATAGCTGGAAAATTTATTATCCTTTATCCATTGGATCATTTTTTATCACTCATCTCGCTTTTTAGCAAATGAATTATAAGTCTAGTTTTATATCTTAATGGAATATATAACCTTTATTTGAATTTATAGTAATTTATGTTGAAATTTTTATCAAGAAAAATTTTGTATTTTTCTTTTTCAAAATGAAAAATAGCAGAACGGTGCTCACGAGAAAGGAAAATCATGGCGAAATGAAAAAGCATCGGTTAAAACCGATGCTTTTTATCGTTATTTATTCAGCCAATCTGTATGGAAGATGCCTTCTTTGTCAACACGCTGATACGTATGAGCGCCGAAATAATCGCGCTGTGCTTGAATTAAGTTTGCCGGCAATGTTTCAGTGCGGTAGCTGTCATAATAAGCAAGAGCGGCAGAGAAGCACGGCACTGGAATTCCTCTTTCGATGGCAATCGCAATAACTTGTCGTAAAGCTCCCTGATAGCTTTCAACAATTTCTTTAAAATAAGGGTCCAACAGTAGGTTTGGAAGATCAGGGTCGCGATCGTAAGCGTCTTTGATTTTTTGCAAAAACGCTGCGCGGATGATGCAGCCGCCGCGGAAGATCATGGCAATATCGCCGTATTTTAAATTCCAATTATATTCTTCGCTTGCTGCTTTCATTTGCGCAAACCCTTGAGCATAAGAACAAATTTTACTCATGTACAGCGCTTTTCGAACGGCTTCAATGAGTTCTTCCTTGCTTCCTTCATAAGGCCGTACATTCGGTCCGCTCAACAGTTTGCTTGCTTTAACACGCTCTTCCTTCATGGCGGAAATAAAACGGGCAAATACTGATTCAGTAATGATCGGAAGAGGGATTCCTAAATCGAGCGCGTCTTGGCTTGTCCATTTTCCTGTTCCTTTTTGCCCGGCGGTGTCAAGAATGACATCGACAAGCGGTTTTCCTGTTTCTTCATCGATTTTTGTGAAAATATCTGCTGTAATTTCAATTAAATAGCTGTCGAGCTCTCCTTTATTCCATTCAGCAAACACTTCATGAAGCTCTTGAGCATTTAACCCAAGAACATGTTTTAAAATGAAGTAAGCTTCGGAAATTAATTGCATATCTCCGTATTCAATGCCGTTATGCACCATTTTTACGTAATGTCCTGCTCCATCTGGACCAATGTAGGTGGTGCACGGCTCACCATTTACCTTAGCGGCGATCGCTTCAAAAATTGGACGCACAAGCTCATGAGCCTCTTTTTGTCCTCCCGGCATGATGGAAGGGCCTTTTAAAGCTCCTTCTTCCCCGCCGGAAACCCCTGTGCCAATAAAATGGATGCCGCGTTCAGCGAGCTGTTTGCTGCGGCGTTGAGTATCTTTATAATATGTATTTCCGCCGTCAATTAAAATATCTCCTTCATCGAGATATGGAAGAAGCTGTTCAATAGTTGCATCAGTCGCAGCACCCGCTTTAACCATTAGTAAAATTTTTCGAGGCTTTTCAAGAGAATTGACAAATTCCTCTATACTATACGTTCCGACGATTTTTTTTCCTGCTGCTTCTTTTAGCATTTCGTCTGTTTTTTCTGAAGAACGGTTGTAGACAGAAACGCTGTAGCCTCTGCTTTCAATATTCAATGCTAAATTTTTTCCCATTACTGCTAATCCGATAACACCTATTTGCTGTTTTGACATATGAATACGTCCCTTTCTATTTCGAATAACTATTCTACAGAACTGAAAATACCATAATTAATAGATTGTTTTCAAGTCAAAGCCATATACAAAGTACAAGTTTAAAAAACTTATTTAAAGAAAAAATCTTTCCCGAAGCTCGAGCCGAAAGAATCAATCTCTTTATGCATGCTCAATCCTTTTTTGATAATTCCTTCTCCATATTTTTCAGACAATTTTTCTATCGCCTGATGGAGCGGTTCATTTTTCGCTTCTTCTTCAAAAGTAAATAGATCAAGCTGTTTAAAAGCATTTTTTTTGTGCATCACATCCTGCCCTGTTATGCCGAGCAGGCGCACAGGCTCGTTTTTCCACAGCTTTTGAAAAACAATCAAAGCATGCTGGAAAATTGTTCTTTCATCATCGGTTGGGTTTTCTAATTTCATACTTTTTGTTACAGTCGTCCGGTCTTTATAGCGAAGCATCACTGCAACTTTTGTCGCTACCGCCTCTTTTTTCTTCAATCGGAGACTTACCGATTTCGCCAAACTTTTTAGGGCATTCTTTAACTCTTCTTCATTTGTTTCATCTTCGGGCAGCGTCATCTGATTTCCGACGCTTTTAAAATCATAAACGGACGATGGATCAACCGGGCGATGGTCAATGCCGTTTGCTTTTTCTTTTAACCTTAATCCATTAATACCAATTATTTTTTCTAGTTGAACGTCGTTTCCTCTTGCAAGGTCACCGATTGTCCGAATTCCGATCTTCTTTAATTTTTCAGCTGTTTTCGCCCCTACGCCATGCATCTCTTCTACATCAAGAGGCCACAATTTCTCTTTAATATCCCTCTTCCTTAAAACCGTTATGCCTAAAGGCTTTTTCATATCAGAAGCTGTTTTAGCCAAAAATTTATTCGGGGCAATTCCGATGCTGGACGGCAGCTCCAACTCATCAAGAAGCCGCTGTTGAATTTCTTTTGCCAGATCGAGCGGATGTCTTGCGACGTCTGTGACATCCATATATCCTTCGTCTATAGAAACCGGCTCTACAATCGGTGTGTATGAACATAAAATCGCAAACATTGCTTTCGATGCTTTTCGATAACGATCAAAACGGGGCTTTTTGACAATTAAATTCGGGCAAAGCTTCTTTGCCTCCCATACTGGCATGGTCGTCTTTACCCCAAACGCTCTAGCTTCATAGCTGCAAGTCACAACAATTCCTTTCCTCTCCTCCGGGTTGCCGGCTATCGCAAGCGGCAGCCCTTTTAACGACGGATCAAAGGCAGCCTCAACAGATGCGTAAAAACTATTCATATCAATATGCAAAATAACGCGGCTCATACACATCACCCAATATCATTGTACCATACATAAATAAAAGAGGCTCCCTTGTTCTTTTGAATGGGCGGACAGAGCTGAATGAAGCTGGCATTTCTTGCTGCCTGCTATGCAAATGCTTTAAAAATAAAGGAAAGGGGGTGTCTAATAAGTCGTTTTTACGGCTTATTGACACCCCCATTAATGTTTTAGAAACGTTGATATATCGGTGTTTATGATTTTTTATTTTCAATGGCGATTGGACTTTCTAGACAGCCCCGGGATTTCAAAATATAATTTTAAGGTAAATTCGTCGCTCCCATTAAGAAGCGATCCACTTCCCTTGCGGCACCTCTTCCCTCATGAATCGCCCAGACAATCAAGCTCTGTCCTCTTCTTGCGTCACCTGCGGCAAATACGCCTTCTACATTTGTTGTAAATTTGCCGTACGGAGCGTTCACTTTCCTGTTTACCGTTTCAACGCCAAATTGCTTCAGAACAGGCTGTTCCGGCCCTTCAAAGCCGATTGCGATAAAGACTAAATCGCACGGCCATACTTTTTCTGTGCCGGGTATTTCTTTAAACACCGCATTGCCGTTTTCATCAAATGATTTTTCCATTTGAATCGTATGCAATTCTTTTACATTGCCATTTTCATCGCCGACAATTTTCTTTGTTTGGATGCAAAATTGACGAGGATCCTGTCCGAATTTGCTTTTGGCTTCCTCATATGCATAATCTAACGTAAAGACCAGCGGAGCTTGAGGCCATGGATTGCCTTCCGCCCGCTCCTTCGGCAAGGCTGGATGTTTACCAAATTGCACAACGCTTTTACACTTTTGCCGCAATGCTGTCGCTACACAGTCAGCACCTGTATCACCGCCGCCAATGACGATGACATGCTTATCTTTTGCATCAATAAACTTTTTGTCTGCAAAATTAGAATTGAGCAGGCTTTTCGTCGTTTCTGTTAAATAATCCATCGCAAAGTGCACGCCGTTTAATTCTCTTCCTTCAATCACAAGATCACGCTGCTTTTGCGCTCCTGTGCATAAAACAACAGCATCATATTGGGAGCGAAGCTCATCAGCGGTGATGTCTTTGCCTACTTCCGTATTAGTTATAAACGTAATTCCTTCTTCTTCTAAAAGACGCACTCTTCTTTCAACAATTTCCTTCTCAAGCTTCATATTCGGAATACCGTACATTAATAACCCGCCGATTCGATCAGCCCGCTCATAAACCGTAACGGAATGTCCCGCTTGGTTCAATTGATCCGCACATGCCAGACCGGCAGGACCTGACCCAACAATAGCGACTTTTTTACCTGTGCGCTTTTCAGGAATTCTCGGCTGAACCCATCCTTCGTCAAAGCCCTTATCGATTATTGCGCGCTCGATGCCTTTAATGGCAACAGCAGGATCTGAAATCGCAACCGTACAAGATCCTTCACACGGTGCAGGGCAAACCCTTCCGGTAAATTCAGGAAAATTATTTGTTTTTAAAAGACGGTCCAGCGCTTCCTTCCATTTACCTCTATAAACAAGATCATTCCATTCAGGGATTAAATTATGAATCGGACAACCTGATGTTAAGCCGTTAATCTCCATTCCCATATGACAGAAAGGAGTCCCGCAGTCCATGCAGCGGGCACCTTGTCTGGCAAGTGTTTCATTTGAAAACGGGAATGAATATTCCTTCCAATCATCAAGGCGGGAAAGCGGATCACGTTTTTTCTCTTCTTCTCGTACATACTCCATAAAACCTGTTGCTTTTCCCACGAGTCTCCCCCTCCTTTTCATCCATTCACTAGGTGTGCAATGAGGTTAATTTGCAACAGCCTGTAAAGCGAATGGTTCACCGGCGGTTGTTTTCTCATTCGCAACCGCTTCAAATGCTGCAAGTACAGCTTCTTCTTTCGTAAGACCTGAATTTTCCATTTTTTCAATCGTGCTGATCATTAGTTTGTAGTTTCTAGGTATCACTTTAATAAATCTTCCGACATACTCTTCCCAATGATCTAATATATGCCGGGCCTTTGGACTTTCTGTATATTGGAAATGCTTCGAAATCATGTCATATACAGTGCGGATTTCTTCTTCATCTTCAAGAGATTCAAATAACACTAATTCCTTATTGGCTGTTCGTTTGAATTTCTCCTGATCATCCGCCAATACGTAAGCAATGCCTCCGGACATACCAGCTGCAAAGTTTTTGCCGACAGATCCGAGAATGACAACACGTCCTCCGGTCATATATTCACAACCGTGATCGCCGACACCTTCAACAACAGCATTCACACCGCTGTTTCTTACACAAAATCTTTCGCCGGCTCGCCCTTGAATATATGCTTCACCGCTCGTTGCACCGTAGAACGCCACATTTCCAATAATGACATTGTCACTTGATGCAAAAGATGCTTCTTTCGGGTGACGGACAATTACTTTTCCGCCGGATAAGCCTTTTCCAATGTAATCATTGGCGTCGCCAGTAAGCGTCATCGTCATTCCTTTCGGTACAAACGCTGCAAAGCTTTGACCTGCTGAGCCGTAGAAATGAAGATTGATCGTATCTTCCGGCAGCCCCTCTTCGCCATATTGTTTTGCAATTTCGCTGCCTGTAATGGTTCCAACGACGCGGTTCACATTTTTAATGTTCAAATGGAGTTCAACTTTTTCTTTCCGTTTAATTGCCTCTTCAACTTTCGGCAATACTTCGTTCACGTCTAATGACTGGTCGATTTTATGGTTTTGCGGACGTGCAAATGTTCGCGGACCCTCCACTTGATAAAGCAAGCGGGATAGGTCAAGATGCTTTGCTTTCCAATGTTTTTTTGCACGGTCGCTAACCTTCAATACATCTACTCTTCCAACCATTTCATCAATAGTTCGGAATCCGAGGCTTGCCATGATTTCGCGAACTTCCTGCGCGATGAAATACATGAAATTAACAACATGCTCTGGCTTGCCCATAAATTTTTCACGAAGTTCAGGATTTTGCGTTGCCACTCCGACTGGACATGTATCAAGATGACATACACGCATCATGACACATCCTAGAACGACTAGAGGAGCGGTTGCAAAACCAAATTCTTCTGCCCCGAACAATGCCGCCATCACAACATCACGGCCTGTCATCAGCTTGCCGTCTGTTTCAAGAACGACTCGGTCACGCAATCCGTTGAGCATAAGCGTTTGATGTGTTTCACTAAGGCCGAGCTCCCACGGAAGTCCGGCATGCTTAATGCTCGTCTTTGGAGATGCCCCGGTACCGCCGTCATAGCCGCTGATTGTAATAACGTCCGCTGCACCTTTCGCAACTCCAGCAGCAATCGTTCCTACTCCAGCTTTTGAAACAAGCTTGACGCTGATTCGGGCATCTCTATTCGCGTTTTTCAAATCATGAATAAGCTGCGCCAAGTCTTCAATTGAATAAATGTCATGGTGCGGAGGCGGTGAAATCAATTCCACACCCGGTGTAGAGCCGCGAACTTTTCCGATCCAAGGATACACCTTTTTGCTTGGCAGCTGTCCGCCCTCACCTGGCTTTGCTCCTTGAGCCATTTTAATTTGCAGCTCGTCAGCATTGACTAAATAATGGATTTTCACGCCGAAGCGGCCGGAAGCTACTTGTTTTATGGCACTTCGCTTCAAATCTCCATTTTCATCTGGAACATAGCGGTTCGGATCTTCTCCACCTTCACCGCTGTTGCTTTTTCCACCGATGCGGTTCATCGCAACCGCCAATGCTTCATGCGCTTCCTTGCTTAAGGAACCGAAGGACATTGCTCCTGTTTTAAAGCGGCGTACGATCGATTCCACCGGCTCAACTTCTTCAATAGGAATCGGTTTTCTAGATTCATTGAATTCAAACAAGTTGCGCAAAAACGTCACTTGCTCTTCATTGGCCATCTTCGAGTATTCTTTAAATAACTTATAATCGTTTTTCCGGCATGCCCATTGCAGCGTATGGATCGTTTTCGGATTGAATGCATGGTGTTCTCCGTTTCTTCTCCATTGAAATTCACTGCCTGGATCGAGCGTTTCATCTCGATAAGTTGTTTTAAATCCTTGAGCATGACGCATTTTCGCTTCTTTTTCAATTTCTTTTAATCCGATTCCGCCAATTTGCGAGGCTGTTCCAGTGAAGTATTCCTCGATGACTTCTTCTCCAATGCCGACCGCTTCAAAAATTTGGGCTCCGCGGTAGCTTTGAATCGTAGAAATTCCCATTTTTGACATGACTTTGACGACCCCGTCTGTCACCGCTTTTTTAAATCTTTTTACTGCTTCTTTATATGAATATGGAATCGTTCCCTTTTGAACAGCATTTCGCACTGTTTCTAAAGCTAAATAAGGATTGACCGCATCTACACCATATCCTATTAGAGCCGCAAAATGGTGCACTTCTCTCGCTTCTCCGCATTCAACAATAATGCTTGCTTTCGTGCGGGTTCCTTTTTTCACCATATATTGATGCAGAGCGCTTCCGGCAAGCAGTGCTGGAATTGCTGCATATTCTTCGTTTACTCCGCGATCTGATAAAACTAGAAGTGTAGCGCCGTTTTCCACCGCTTCATCTGCAGCTTGAAAGAGCTGATCCAATGCATTTTTCAAATCATCTTTAAACAAAGCCGGCAAAGTGACGCATTTAAATTCAGGATACGGATTATTTTTCAAAGCAGCGAGTTCTTCATTCGAAAGAATTGGAGATTCTAAGCGAATGCGTCGTGCTGCTGATGGATCAGGATCGAGAATATTTCCTTCTTTTCCTAACAGTGTCATCGTAGAAGTGACGATCGATTCACGAATCGCATCAATCGGAGGATTCGTTACTTGGGCAAACAATTGTTTAAAATAATTAAACAAGCTTTGCGGGCGATCTGACAGCACTGCAAGAGGAGTATCATTTCCCATTGCGCCGATCGGATCTTTTCCATCGATCACCATTGCTGCAATTGTTTTTTCAACATCTTCATACGTATAACCAAACGCTTTTTGGAGTTTGGTTAGATCGTCAACCTTTTCAACATCTTCAGGAACATTGATGTCGAAAATAGAAATCATCTGATCATTGATCCACTGGCGATACGGTTTTTCTTTGGCGATTTCTTCTTTGATTTCCTGATCAGAAATGATTCTTCCTTCTTCCAAGTCAATCAACAGCATTTTTCCTGGACTCAGCCGGTCTTTATAAAGCACATTTTCCGGTTCAACATCAATCACACCGACTTCTGATGAGAAAATAATGTAATCATCTTTCGTCACATAGTAGCGGGCTGGTCTAAGTCCATTGCGGTCCAAAATAGCTCCGATCTGCTTTCCGTCTGTAAACGAGATGGCCGTTGGACCGTCCCACGGCTCCATAAAACAGCTGTGAAACTCATAAAATGCTTTCTTATCATCATCCATTTCATCATCCCAAAACCATGGTTCAGGAATAAGCATCATCGCCGCATGCGCCAGCTTTTTCCCTGCCAACACAAAAAATTCAAAAGCGTTGTCTAAAATGGATGAATCGCTTCCGTTCATATCTAAAATAGGTGTGATTTTTGTCAAATCATCCCCGAAAACGTCTGAAACAAACAGCTTTTCCCTTGCAGCCATCCAATTCACATTGCCGCGCAATGTGTTGATCTCGCCATTATGGATTAAATATCTGTTTGGATGCGCTCTTTCCCAGCTTGGGAACGTATTGGTGCTGAATCGGGAGTGGACTAGAGCAAAAGCTGATTGAAATCTCTCGTCCTGCAAGTCTACATAAAATTCATCTAATTGTTCAGGCGTCAAGAGACCTTTATAAACAATTGTCCGGCTTGATAAACTTGCAAAATAAAATTCATTATTTTGAACAAGACGTTCTGCTTGTTTCCGAATAACATACAGCTTTCTCTCAAAAGTAAGCTCGTCTTGAATATCATCGCTCGCCCCAATAAATACTTGTCTGATGAAAGGTTTGCTCTCTTTTGCAAGCCAACCGATCTTTTCAGAATTTACCGGCACAGTTCTCCAACCTAATAATATTTGTCCTTCTTTTTCAATGATTTTGTTGATTTCTGTTTCATAATGTATCCGATCATGTTCACGACTCGGCAAAAAGACCATTCCGACTCCATATCGTCCTTTTTCTGGAAGATTCATTCGTCCGCAAGCAACTTTAAAATAATTGTGCGGAATTTGAACCATAATGCCTGCACCGTCTCCAGTTTTCGGATCGCTTCCTTGTCCGCCGCGGTGCTCCAATTGACAAAGCATGTGAAGGCCTTTTTTGACAATATCATGAGAAGGTTTCCCCTTCAGATGAGCATATAAACCGATCCCACATGCATCATGTTCAAATTCAGGACGATAGAGACCTTGTGCCTTTGGTAATCCTATCTGTTTCATCTCTTCTCCCCCATTCTCATGCCGATAAGTCTGTATGTATAATTGTAGTTTTCAAAAATAATATTAACAATATATAATTTAGATAATAATAATCTCATTTTGATATAAATTGCTTGGGGGTGAGTCAAATGGAACTGAGACAGCTTATATATTTTTGGGAGGTTGCGAAGCGGGAGCATGTTTCAGAAGCTGCTGAAGCCCTTCATGTCGCACAGTCGGCTATCAGCAGGCAAATAGCAAATTTAGAGGCGGAGCTCGGAGTGGAGCTTTTTGAAAGGGAAGGAAGGAATGTTAAGCTTACTCCAATTGGACGTCATTTTTTGCCCCATGTCGAGACGGCTTTAAAAGCGATCGAACACGCCAAACAGCAAATTGAAGAATTTTTGGATCCGGAAAGAGGAACAGTTAAAATCGGCTTTCCGACCAGCTTGGCAAGCCATACAATGCCGACTGTTATTTCCGCTTTTAAAGCAAAACACCCGAACGTTTCCTTTCATTTGCGACAAGGTTCTTATAAATATTTAATTGAAGCCGTCAAAAAAAGAGAAATCGATTTAGCTTTTCTCGGTCCTATTCCGACGGATGACAACGATGTGAAAGGGGATATTTTATTTACGGAATCCTTTGCAGCCCTTTTGCCGCACAATCATCCGCTTGCGCACAAAAAAAGCTTAGTGCTGACTGAATTGCGTAATGAACCGTTTGTGACGTTTCCAGAAGGTTATATTTTGCATAAAATCGTGCATGAAGCGTGTCAACAGGCTGGATTTTCCCCAATTATTTCATCGGAAGGGGAAGATTTAGATGCCATCAAAGGGCTCGTATCGGCAGAAATTGGCGTAACATTGCTGCCTGAAAGCACTTTTTATGAAACAATGCCTCGTTTTACGGTAAAAATTCCGATTGAAATGCCTCGTGTAAGCAGAAATGTCGGCATTATTATATCGAAAAATTACGAGCTGGCCCCGTCCGTTAAAGTGTTTTATCAATTTGCTAAAGAGTTTTTCTCAGTACTAGAAAAATATCAATAAAAAAGATGCTCTTCCAACACGACGCTGGAAGAGCGGAACGGCTGTCAATTCTTATTATAGAAGCCGGAGGTTGTAAAAACTATCAGAGGTCTTGCAGATGTTTTAGAGCTGTCAATTCTTATTATGAAGCCTAAGGCCTGGCACATCGGATCGTTTGCTGAGTGACAAGCTTCCGGCTTCAAATTTTCAAAGCTCTATTGGTTTGCTACCTCTTTTATAATGGCGACAACTAATTCTGCTGTTTTGACAAGCTCCTCGATCGGCATTTTTTCATTTGTTGTATGAATTTCCTCATAACCAACAGCAAGATTAACAGTCGGAATGCCGAAGCCAGCGATAATATTCGCATCGCTTCCGCCCCCGCTTTTTAACAATCTGCTCTCTCTGCCGATTGTTTTGATAGCTTTTTTAGCAATTTGAACGACCTTATCTTCATCGGTAAACGTAAATCCGGGATACATTACGTTAATATCCACTTCTGCTTTTGCTCCCATTTCGGCAGCTGCTGTTTCAAAAGCTTCCTTCATTTTTTGTACTTGCTGCTCCAATTTTTCAGGTACAAGTGAACGCGCTTCAGCTAAAATTTCAACGCGGTCGCATACGATATTTGTTTGCGTTCCCCCTTCAAAACGGCCGATATTTGCCGTTGTTTCTTCATCGATTCGGCCTAAAGGCATATTGGCAACTGCTTTTGCTGCAACCGTAATAGCGGAAATTCCTTTTTCTGGCGCAACCCCGGCATGAGCGGTTTTTCCGTGAATCGTCGCTTTAATTTTTGCATGTGTCGGCGCCGAAACAATAATGTCTCCAACTTTTCCGTCACTGTCCAATGCATACCCGTATTGCGCGGTAATCAGTTTTGAATCAAGCGCTTTTGCCCCAATTAAACCTGATTCTTCTCCAACCGTAATGACAAACTCGATTTTCCCGTGAGGAATGTTATTTTCTTTTAATACACGCACCGCTTCCAGCATTGCGGCAAGGCCCGCTTTATCATCAGCGCCTAAAATCGTTGTTCCGTCCGTCACAATATATCCGTTTTGTATAGAAGGTTTTACCCCTTTTCCAGGTACGACCGTATCCATATGAGAGGTAAAATAAATCGTATCAACGCCTTCTTTCGTCGCCTCTAGCGTACAAATTAAATTTCCTGCTCCATGTCCTGTTTTTTCAATTGATTCGTCTTCTATTACTTGTAGTCCAAGCTCGGTAAATTTTTGCTTTAATACATTTGCTATTTCCCGTTCAAATTTTGTTTCTGAATCAATTTTCACGAGTTCTAAAAATTCATTCACTAGCCGGTTTTCCTGAACCATTTTGTCTTTCCTCCTAATTATGTATTCATGTTTAGTGTAACCGATTTTGATTCCGCTTGTGAAATCAAAAAGAAGCTGTCGATGAAGGTTGTCCCCTCTAAAAAATCGTTGTACAATGTTTTATAAATCATGTATGTGGAGGGAATCATGATGACAAGCAAAAAAATGCAAAAGTGGGTTGTTTATATTATGTTAGGTTCATTGCTGATCACCTCAATTTTAACAGGCATCACTATGTGGCTTTAAAAATTCAACATGCACTTTTTACACCACATAGGCTGTTTGGTGAAAAACAATTTCTTTCAAATCGGTGCTTCCTCCTCTCGATTGCTCGTCCTCATACTACCTTTTGTTACATATTTTCCGATAAAGTCCATGAATTCCGCACATTCATTTTCGCAAAATCAATCTCGTCCGCTGCGGACTTTTGGCATCGTTGCCGCGAATTTTTTTACAGATCACGCTGATTTATTCCATAGCTGTTCACGAATATTTTCAGATCATGCGAACCGATATGGTGAACATTCTTAGCCGATTTTTTTCAGCAGACACGGTCCATTCTTCTGTTTGTATTTTGAAAAGTGCAGCTCGTAAAGGCGTTTCTTCTAAACATATGTATGAAAAAAGCATTGACACGATCTCTCGTTTTATTGTGCTCAATGACAAGAGCTTCATCCTTTTCCTTTTTTGGCGTCGGCAAGACCTTTAAACTGGCTTTTAATAATTAAATATTGCTCCATTTCATATAAAAAATGATAAAGCCTTGCTCTCGTTTCAAATTCCTTTCTTGTTTTCGGAAGCGGTGCCCTTTCCATCTCTTTTTTGATGTCATCTAGCTTTTTTAAAAATTTCTTTGCTGTATTTCCGGAATGAATGTTGTCTTTTAACTCTTCAATAAACTGTGCAATAAGGTGCGCTTGTTCTACGTTTGCGGTGATCATCGTGAACGTCGGCAGCACTCGTTCAATGATTTCTAATTGTTTTTCTCTCATTTTAAAATATGCATAATATTGGTCTTCATGTCTTAGCAAACGATTTTCTACATTTCGGAGCGCCAATCCTTTCCCTTTTTCAATGAGATCGGCTGTCTCAGGAATTTCTTTTCCATCCCACGTATAGTCGCCTTCTCTTAAAAAAGCTACAATTTTTTCAAAAATAACCGCAAAGTTTTTTTCTACTTCTTTTCGATAAACATTAAGGTCATTTTCCAGGCTCGGCATATACAGATTCATTAAGAGCGCTACTCCGATCCCTGTCACAATAATCAAAAGTTCGTTTTGAACAATATCCAGCGTTATTTGACCTGCTTCATATAAGTGCAAAATAATAACAGAGCTCGTTACAATGCCTTCTGTCGTTTTAAAAAGCACCATTGTCGGTATGAAAAAAAGCAACAGAAATCCAATGACAATTGGATGGTAACCAAAAATTTCAAAAAAAAGAAAAGAAAACATCATTCCCGTTATACAAGCAAAAAACCTGGACCAAGCGCTTTTCAATGATTTCTTTTTTGTTACTTGAATACAAAGAATCGCGATGATGCCGGTGGAAACAAAATGGTTTAAATCCATCAGCTGTGCTAAAAATATCGCTAGAGGAGCACCTATCGCTGTTTTTAACGTACGATAACCGATTTTAAATTTTCTCATTACTCATCACCATCATTTTCCTATTCTCTTTTCGAAATAAAAAAGGCGCCACATCTAAAAATGGCAGCCTTTTCTTTTTATACTTCGTCACAATATTGCTCGAATGCCTCTTGTAATTTTTGGACAACAGACATCGGCTCATGTCCTTCGATTTCATGGCGTTCAATCATGGTAACGAGCTTTCCATCCTTGAGCAGCGCAAAAGATGGAGAAGACGGCGGATAACCGGTAAAATAAGATCTAGCTCGTTCCGTAGCTTCTTTATCTTGACCTGCAAATACAGTCACTAATTGATCAGGACGTTTATCATAATGAAGCGCATGATATGCAGCCGGTCTTGCGATTCCTCCTGCACAGCCGCAAACAGAATTAACCATTACTAAAGTGGTTCCTTTTTTCGTTAAAGCTTCATCCACTTCTTCCGGTGTTTTCAATTCCGTATAGCCAGCGGCAACGATTTCCTCACGCGCTTGGCGAACTATGTCGTTCATGAAGAAATTAAAATCGATGCTCATTCATTCGCACCCCTTTCCCTTTTTTTCACCATTATATTGTTATCTTACAATAACAGCAATCTTTGAAGCAAATGTTAACCAATGTTGCTTAAGCATTATTTCTAATAACTCAAAGGACTAATATACGGATGTCGTTTCTTTCGAAATACCTTCTAATATTTGTTTTACTCTTTGCAAAAATCTTCCGCATACTACCCCATCTAATACTCTATGATCGAGAGAAAGGCAGAGATTCACCATATCGCGCACGGCGATCATTCCGTTTTTCATGACAACTAATCTTTTCACAATCGTTTCTACTTGCAGCAAAGCCGCTTGTGGATAGTTAATAATTCCCATTGATTGAATAGAGCCAAATGAACCTGTGTTGTTAACGGTAAATGTACCGCCTTCCATTTCCTTCGCTTCTATCGTTCCCGTTCTAACCTTTAAAGCAAGCTCGTTAATTTCTCGAGCAATTCCTTTAATGGATTTTTCATCAGCGTGTTTAATAACTGGTACATAAAGCGCATCATCTGTTGCAACAGCGATCGAAATATTAATGTCTTTCTTTTGAATAATTTTATCCCCCGCCCAAGTCGAATTCATTTGCGGATATTCTTTCAACGCTTCTGCAACGCTTTTCACAAAAAACGGGAAAAATGTTAAAGGAAAACCTTCTTTTGCTTTAAATTCTTCCTTGATCGAATTTCTTAATTCAACTAACCCAGTTACATCGACCTCAATCATCATCCAAGCATGGGGAATTTCTGTTTTGCTTCGCGCCATATTTTGAGCAATGGCTTTGCGCACCCCAGAAACAGGAATTTCAGTATCACCGGCTGTTTTAGGTGATTTATAGGATTTCGTTTCTTGGATCAAGGAGCCCTTTTTCGGTATATTACCTGCTTCAATCAGCTTCAACACATCTTTTCGGGTAATTCTTCCGAAAGCTCCCGTTCCGTTGACTTTTTCTAAATCAATATCATGTTCTTGAGCTAGCCGGAGCACTGCCGGAGAATACCTGTTTTTCATAGTCTTCTTTTCCGTTTCTTCTTTTTCAGCCGGCTGATGGTCATTAGCATAAAGACTGTCTTTTGGCTGAATGTTTTTTTCTTGTTCAACCGCCACAGCCTCCACTTCAATTCTGCAAATAACTTCGCCAACTTGGAGAGTATCTCCCTCCTCAGCTAAAAGCTCTTTAATTACACCTGTATATGATGAAGGAACTTCTGCATTTACTTTATCCGTCATAACTTCTGCAATGGGATCATATTTGTTGACCTTATCGCCGATGGAGACGAGCCACTTGCTGATTGTTCCTTCTGTCACGCTTTCTCCTAATTGAGGCATTTTCATTTCTTCGATTAGCACGTTGATTCCTCCTTGAGATTAGGGTCAACTTTAAAACTCTGCCAATTCTCTCATCGCTTTTTCAATTTTTTCTGCATTCATCATAAAAAATTTTTCCATTGTCGGTGCAAATGGCATCGCAGGTACATCCGGGCCTGCAAGCCGTTTAATTGGTGCATCAAGATCAAACAAACAATGCTCTGCAATAATGGCGGATACCTCGCTCATTACACTGCCTTCTTTATTATCCTCAATCACGAGAAGCACCTTGCCGGTTTTTGAAGCGGCCTCAATAATAGCCTCCTGATCAAGCGGATATACCGTTCTTAAATCTAAAAGGTGGACAGAAATTCCATCTTTTTCTAATCGTTCAGCTGCCTGCAGAGCAAAATGAACGCACAATCCATATGTAATAACGGTAATGTCATCCCCTTCCAGCTTGACATCCGCCTTTCCAATCGGCAAAACATAATCATCTGCCGGAACTTCCCCTTTAATGAGCCTGTATGCCCGCTTATGTTCAAAAAATAAGACAGGATCATCATCGCGTATCGCTGCTTTTAATAATCCTTTTACGTCATACGGCGTAGAAGGTATGACAATTTTCAAACCAGGCTGGTTGGCAAATACCGCCTCAACAGACTGAGAATGGTATAAAGCACCGTGCACTCCTCCGCCAAACGGCGCCCGAATCGTAATCGGACAGTTCCAGTCATTGTTGGAGCGATACCGTATTTTCGCTGCTTCTGAAATAATTTGATTGACAGCCGGCATAATAAAATCAGCAAATTGTATTTCACAAACAGGGCGCATTCCGTACATGGCCGCTCCTATTCCAACGCCAGCGATAGCAGATTCAGCAAGGGGAGCATCGATTACCCTCTCTTCTCCAAACTGTTCATATAACCCTTGAGTCGCTTTAAAAACTCCTCCTTTTTTCCCGACATCTTCTCCTAGTAGAAATACTTTTTCATCTCGCTCCATTTCTTCACGAAGTGCAGCTGTAACTGCTTCGATATATGACATAATTGGCATCTTTTTTCCTCCTTCAGTTTCCATACACATGTTTCAGTGCATGTTCCGGAGCCGCATAAGGCGCATTTTCTGCATAATCAGTTGCTTCATCGATTACGCTTGCAATTTTCGTCTGCATATTTTGTTCCAATTCCTCTGTTAACAATCCAATTTCTTTTAAATAGGATGCAAACGTATAAATCGGATCTTTTTTCTTAGCTTCTTCGATTTCTTCTTTTGTCCGGTAGCTCCGATCATCATCATCGCTCGAATGGGGTGTAAGGCGGTGCACAAGCGCTTCAACCAATGTCGGTCCCTCTCCTCGGACAGCTCTTTCTCTCGCTTCCTTCACAACTTTATACACTTCAAGAGGATCGTTTCCATCTACAGTCACCCCGTGCATGCCGTACCCTGCTGCTCTGTCTGACACTTTTTCGCAAGCTAATTGCTTTTGAATCGGAACGCTGATGGCGTATTGGTTATTTTCACACATCAAAATGACAGGTAATTTATGTACTCCAGCAAAATTCGCCCCTTCATGAAAATCTCCTTGGTTCGAAGATCCTTCCCCAAAGGAAACAAATGTGACAAAATCCTTTTTATCGATTTTTCCTGCTAAGGCGATTCCAGCTGCATGAGGAACTTGAGTTGTAACAGGGGATGAACCAGTTACAATCCGATTTTTCTTTTGGCCGAAATGTCCTGGCATTTGCCTGCCCCCGGAATTCGGGTCTTCCGCTTTTGCAAATGCTGATAGCATTAATTCTTTCACGGTCATTCCAAAGTGCAGGACAACGCCTACATCACGGTAGTAAGGCAAGATATAATCCTTTGTTTTGTCCAAGGCAAAGGCTGCACCAACTTGAGCGCCTTCATGCCCTTGACATGAGATGACAAATGGGATTTTTCCTGCTCGGTTTAAAAGCCACATCCGTTCGTCCACTTTTCTTGCAAGAAGCATCGTTTCATACATGTTTAATACGTCCTGATCCGTTAAACCTAAAGACTGATGACGATTTTTGGGCATGACAAGACCTCCCTAGCTTATATATGTATTGCTTTGCCATTTACCGCAAGAGCCGCTTCCATTATCCCTTCTGACAATGTTGGATGGGCATGAATCGTACGGGAGAGTTCCCAGGAGCTTGCATCGAGAAAGCTTGCTAAACTTCCTTCAGAAATCAGCTCTGTTGCATTTGGTCCGATAATATGAATTCCTAAAAGATCATCGGTCTTTTCATCTGCGACAATTTTGACAAACCCTTGCGGTTCTCCATAAATGAGCGCTTTTCCAACTCCTTGAAAAGGAAATTTTCCGATTTTGACGGTATAGCCTTTTTCCCTCGCTTCTTGTTCTGTTAAACCGATACTTGCAGCTGCAGGATTCGAATAAATACATTTAGGGACTTTTTTGTAGTCAATTGGCAAAACATTCTCTCCTGCAATATGTTCTACGGCACGTATTCCTTCTTGCGATGCGACATGGGCAAGCTGAAGACCGCCGATGACATCACCGACTGCATAGATGTTTGATTCCTTTGTTTGATAAAACTCGTTTGTCACAATATAGCCATTATGGATTTCAATTTCGGTATTTTCCAATCCAATTCCTTCTGTGTTCCCTTTTCTCCCTATTGACAACAGCAGTTTTTCACTGTGCAAACTGATTTCTTGTCCATCCTGTTCGATGAACACTGTGATTCCGTTTTGTATTTCTGTTTTTTCAGGCAAAATCGATATATTCGTAAAAATGCGGACTCCTTTTTTCCTCATTAGCCGTTCCATTTCTTTACTTATTTCAATATCTTCTGACGGCAAAATTCGATCCGCCATTTCAAGGATCGTGACTTCAACTCCGAAATCAGAGAGCATAGATGCCCATTCCATTCCAATCACTCCGCCGCCCACAATGATAATAGATGAAGGAAGGCGTTGTAATTGCAATGCTTCATCTGACGTCAAAATAGTCTCGCCGTCAATCGTTAATCCAGGCAATTCACGAGGGCGCGATCCAGTTGCAATAATAACGTATTTCGGAAGTAAAATTTGGTTTTCCTCCCCGTTTTCCATCTCTACAGAAACTGTTCCCGGCTGCGGAGAAAAGATGGACGCACCTAAAATTCGTCCGATGCCATGAAACACATCGATCTTTCCCTTTTTGACTAATTGCCTGACCCCTTGATAAAGTTGAGAAACTATCTTTTCCTTCCGCTCCTGCACTTTATCAAAATTGACTTGAACATTGGACAGCTCGATTCCAAAGTCGCTGCTTTTTTTTGATTGAGCAAATATTTCAGCGCTTCGCAATAAAACTTTGCTCGGGATGCAGCCCGAATGCAAACAGGTCCCTCCAAGCTTTGATTTTTCAACAATAGCTGTTTTCATTCCGAGCTGGGATGCCCGGATCGCTGTAACATATCCTGCCGTTCCTCCTCCTAAAATCACTACATCATATTCTTTGGCCATGAAACTCTCCTTCCTTCATCTCTTCTATGTATGCTAAAAAACCGATTTTTAAAAATATTTATATAGAAAAGACGTATGCTCCTTGTCCATTCATCGTTAATAAAATGGCATATCTTCATCATAACATGTTTATTTGTATTGACAAATTGTAATATGATCGTAAAAATGAAATTGATTCGCTCTATTTTAACAGAAAGGGATATAAAGTCAAATGATAAGGCTTATTGCATTGTTGATTATGGTGATTCCAGGGATCCTGGCGGTTTACGGAATTAAATTAATGAGAGACATGCTTTTTGGCATTTTACAGCCCCCGTTTCCTTACTTATGGCTGCAATTTTTAATGGGTTTATTATTTTTCCTAGCAGGATTGTTCTTTATAGGAGGATTTATTTTGCATAGAGATAGAAAACGCAATCGAGTTCAGCCGCGTTTTCAGAAAAAAAGTAACCGCCGTTAGGCTCAGCGGTTACTTTTTTTTCAGGAGGCCTTATGCTCCAATCTCAATTTATCTGCCACCATTGCAATAAATTCCGAGTTCGTCGGTTTGGCTTTTGACATGCTGACTGTGTAAATCCTTTATGTATCAAGGGTTGGAAAATTTTCAGATAATTAAATATCAACTATATTTATAGGTATCACTTTCAGATATTTATTGACCAATAGTGTCACTAACATTATCGTATCATTTCATATTACTCTGGACAAGCTCTTTTTTATTAAAAACCGCACTCAAACGAGTGCAGTTTCATTCATCTTATTCTAAAGCCTCTTCCCATTCGATATGGTAATTATGCACTTCTAATTTATGCACTTTTCCATCAATCGTTTTAATTTCAATACTGTCAATGTCAGCATTTAATTCATTAATAAGTTCATTAGCTTTTAATAATGCCTCTTCTTCATTCGCTGCCAGCACTTTTGTTGATACATCTAGAACAATACTTCCAAATGGTAAATATTCGTTCATATTTTTCTCTCCCCATTTTATTTAAATATTTTTCGCAACAATCTTCCAGTTATCTTCCCAGCAACTCTGCGACCGATACGCTTGCCAATCGTCCCTTTTTGCACCGCATTTACATCCCCAAGAAACTTAGCAACGAGTAAAGAAACTTCCGAAACTGATTAATCGTCATCCCATCCCCTCTCCTATGCCATTTGTCATATAAATTCGACAGAAATTTCTACATTTCCTGTTTCTTCTGCTGTTGTACGAAAAAAATTCCTGCAAGCAAGTAAATTTTTTACCGATCAGACATTTGTAACCATTCACCTTCTTTGATAATCATTTTTTCACCACCTTGTACATAAAATATTAACTGTAGTGTATATTTTTAATACTGTAGTGTTGATTTAATAATAAACACTTCAGTGTGTATTGTCAATACTTAAATTGAAATTTTGCACATTACAATTTATATTAGAGTTAAGGAGGATTGAAAATGATTAAAGTACACCTTTCACGGATTATGGGCGAAAAGAAACTGAAGATTGCCGATGTGGCTAGAATGACAGGATTGCACCGAAATGGTATTACGAAACTATACAATGAGGAAACTGATGGAATTAAGTTTGATACTTTAGAGAAATTATGCAGAGCTTTAGAATGTGATATAAGCGATTTACTGGAAATTGTCGATGAAAAAGACCACTCGAAATGAGTGGTCTTAATTATTAACGCTATTGTCCATGTTAATATTCGTAAACGGTTACCTTTTTGAACGAAATTCTCTTTAATTTCGATCTCCTAGATATTCCTGTTGGATTTTTTCTAATTTACCTGTTTCTTTAAAATTTAAGATCATATCATTGAAAAAGTTTAAAAGTTCTGTATCTTTTTTTCTTACTGCCATTGCATAGCTTTTCTTCGGTACAAACTCTTCTCCATTAGGGAGATATATAGCTCCCGTAAAATATGTATACGTCTTAGTTAAATCTGTTTCTACGAGGTTATCAATACCCGGCACAACATCAACATCTCCACGTTTTAAAGCAATAATCACATCGTCAAATGTAGGAAATTCTCTTAGTTCAACTGGAATATTATTTGATTGAGCCATTTCTTTTATTACTGCGATATTAAAGTCTCGATATACTTTTAAATCGTTTGTCCATTCTGTCTGAACGGGAACAATAATTTTATCTATATCGTACTTTGCCTTGTTTTCAATTTTACTTTGCACTTGTTGCTCTTCCTTTGTTTTATTTTCTTCAACAGTTTTTTCTGAACTGCAACCTATCATACTCATAAATACCAAACAAAATATTGTTAAAAGCAAATTTTTTTTCAAACTTAATCACCTCTTTACGAAATTTTCCTACTAATTATAACATTACTATGTGAACCAAAAAAGGAACGGTAACTTACCGTCCCTTATGAGCGTAATTTTAGTCCATTTACTTGGACAATACGAAATGGATAATCTTTTTACATTAACTCTTTTTATTTATAACTGTATTATTTATTTTGGACGAAGAAAAAAATGAAACGAGTGGAATTATTTTAAATGGTGATGAGTGATGAAAAAATACAAACTGAAAAGCAATATTGGGGAACTAATTGAAAAGAGTGGATTGATTACATAAAAACACGTAAATGTGCAACAAAAACAGCTTTGGAATTGAAAAAATGGAGTAAGTTTCCCGACTTTGGAGAAAGCCTTTATTTTAGCGAAAATTGTAGGGTGTAAAGTGGACGATCTTGCGGAGCTGGTTGAGGTAGATGAGAAGGAATATTAATTTAATTGTTATTAATGGAGTTCAAATTAAAGAAAACGATAGCATTTCCAGTGAATTAAAAGCAACTAGTGCAAAAAATTAAGCTACCTCATTCTTGGCAGCTTATTAATTATATGTATTATTATGTAATTTAATCGAACTATTCATTTTCCTTTTTAACTTTTTCTAAGTCCTTTTCTAAATCTTCTTTTAGATTATCAAGATATGTTTTCGGAACTTTAATGTTATACTCATCGTATAAGCTAATAAATTCTTGAGATAATTTTCTTGCATCATCAGAATACGATTGTAATGATCCACTCGGAGAAATTGCGTATTCTACAAATTCTTTATGAGCCTTATACATATCAACCGCAAGTTCATATACTTCTTTATATTCATCTGGAGGATTTTTGAGTTTTTTTAGATCCCTTTCTGTTTTATCTAAAGATCTCTGTAGTTCTTCAATTTTTCCATCTTGTTCAAATTCACTTTTTTGAGCTGCAACTGCACTGTCGAAATCATAATACCGTTCGCCACCAACTTCAACACCAAATGTGTCATTAAAAATCGCATCATGCCATACATCAATGTATGTATTAACCATTTCTTCTGCATCGGCACCTGTATTCAACATGTTCATTATTAAGAAATTCAGATTTTCTCCAAATTCTTCTGCTTCTTTTTCTTTCTTTTGTTGATATAAGTAATAACCACCCCATCCTAAAGCACATGCTAATACAAAATACAAAATTAGCAAAATGGTAATTCGTTTTTTTCTGCTTTTTTGAGGTTGTTCTAATTCTACATATGTAGTGTTATTTTGTTGTTCCATATACTCACACCTACCATTAAGATATTTAAGTATATTTTACCAAAAATAATGTCAAAATTAATTCAAAAATAATACAATTTGCATAATCTATACACAGCCGAATAAAACAGTGTGTATTCTGCTCAATTTTTTAAAAATTAGCCGATTTTAAATGAGTTTTTTAGGTGGTAAATACAATCCCTATATAATCCTATCCCTCTTATCAAATCGGCTAATTTTCATTAAAACGTACAACAAAAATCCTAAAACTGTGCAACCTTTGCCAATCGGAATGCAGACCGTTTGCGTTTAATGGGGACTTTATATTGAATACCTATTAACTTATCAAATTTAAAGTATTCAGCCATTATTTCAAAGTCTGTGTAGTATCGTCTAATACGTTTCATGATGTCTCGATTTTCTGTGTATAGGCAATAAAAATCATTATCCATTTTCCAAACTTCTGTCATTTGAACACCTCCAAAAACTCCAAAAAATAAAAAATAACCTCTCCGTAATTGGAGAGGTTTTATCTTATTGGCATTCTAACACCAGCACCTTTTAAACCATTTGTTTGCTTTTTAATAACATATTTAGCGATTTTATTCATTTCACTATCATCAATTTTATGTTTCACATCAAAATGGAAAGTATTATTTATAATATTTTGGTGGTTATTTGTTGAATTATGTACAGATTTATTTAACATACGATCTCTTAATCTTTCAAAGACAGCATCAGCAAACGGAGCCATGTAACGTTTATTTTCTAACGGTAAGATAGCTTCTCTTCCATCTTCCCCTAAACCTACAATGCTGGGTTGATCGAAAAATCCACCTGTTTTGTACCATTTTAAAGAAAAAGTTGGAATTTTTACAGATAAATCACCAACTCCAAATTTTTTCCAATTTACGTTTATATGAGGAAGCTTCGGTTTTGGGATACTTATTTTTAATCTTGAAAAAGCCGATCTTATTGAATTTATGATACCCATTACGATGCTTTTGGCTGAGTTTATAGGTGAGGTTATTGCTGACTTGACACTATTAAAGATACTTCTAGCCTTTGATAAAATTCCGGAAAAAATACTAGACATTGAGGATCTTAACGAATTAAATCGACCGACTGTATTACTGTATATACTCGAAGTCACTGAAGAAACTGTTGATCTAATTGAATTCCATATATTTGAAAACACACTTTTAATTGAAGAAAGTATTACTGAAATAAACGACTTTACACTATTAAACTTACTACTAATACTATTATAAATGCCTGTAATGAGTGAAACGACTGTTGATTTAATAGAATTCCATATATTAGAAAATATACTTTTTACAGATGATAAAAGATTTGAAATAAACGATTTAACTGAATTAAACTTACTGCTAATTGAATTGTAGATTGACGTTACAACAGTAACTACTAATGATTTAATACTATTCCAAATACCTGAAAATATACCCTTTATTGTATTTAAGATTGTATTTATGACAAGTTTAATAGAATTAAATACTTGCTTTACGACCCCAGAGATAATCTTTAATACTCCATCTAGTATTTTTTGTATCCCATTCCATGCACCTTTCCAGTCGCCAGTTAATATGGAAAGGACTGTCTTAAAAATGCCTTGAACAACATTTAATGCACCTTGAATGATCGTTTGAACATTTAAAAATGTAGATGTAAGAAATGAAACAATAGTTGATCCATATGTATTCCACAAATTTGTAATTACTGTTAAAACAGTTTGAATAATTGTTTGAATTGTTGACATTGCGGTTTGAATAATTGTTTTGATTCCTGTAAATGTTGTGTTCGTATTGGAATAAAATCCCGAAAATGTTCCGATTACTGATTGAACAACATTAATAAATCCACTGAAAACAGTACCGATAGCACTAAAAACTGTGGAAATAATTGTTTGTATTGTCGGCATTTGTGATTGTATCCAATTTGCAAATTGATTAAGTAACGGGAGAACATGTTGCTGAATAGGTGTAATTAATGCCACTTGTAAACTGCGCCAAATTCCCTGTAACGCTGAACCAAGCGTATCATATTTTACTTGATTTATTTGACCAAGTGCATCTTTTGATAATGACGCTGTATTTCCGATGTTAGCTAGTGCTGATATTCCCGATGCTTCCAAATCTTCAAACATGGTACCGAAAAGCTGAACTCCAATTCTATTCTTTTCCAGTGGGTCTTTTACATTATTTAATTCAGTCATGACTTGAGTAAATGCTTGTTGTGCGGATTCTCCTCCTGCTGCAAACTTAGACATCATGTCATTTGCATTAAGTCCCAGCGATTGAAAAGCATCAATAGTTGTTTTTGATCCATCTTTTGCTCGGATATTAAACTCTTTCATTGCATCTGCTACTTTGTCAATAGAGAACTGTCCATTTTTTGCCCCATCAATTAATACATTTGTAAACTCCTCTGCTGAAAATCCAAGTGCTTTAAATTGAGGGGCGTATTCATTTAAAACATCAAGCATATCACCATTTTTATTTGCACCATTTTGTGCTCCTTGTGCGATCAAATTGTATGCTTGATCTGCAGTAATTCCGAATTGCTTCATCAATGAATTAGCTGCATTTGTTGTTTCAGCAATATCTAATCCAAACGTATCTCTTAAAGCTATTGCATTTTGTGTTGTTTTTTCCAATTCTTTTCCTGCTAGTCCAGTATTTTGTTTGACTAATGCCATTGCATCCGCAACATCTGCAAAGCTTTCCCCATATCCCTGAGAATAGATATTTTTAAGACTTTGTTCCATACTTTTCATTTCATTGTCTGTTGCACCTGTTTGTGCTTGCAACTGCTTTAATGATCCGTCTATATCACTTGCCATTTTAATTCCTGCTACCCCCGCTCCAGCTAAAGCTGTACCAAGTCCAGCTAAAGCACCTGTTGCTAATGCACCTAAATTCTTCCCAAATAATTTGCTTTTCTTGTCAGTGCTATCTATTTTATTTTCTGCATTACTCATTGCCTTTTCAAATTGAGAAGAATCTAATTCAATCGTTGCACCGTATTTACCTAGATCGTATTCTGCCATTAGTTTTCACCTCCTTTAGATTCAACTTTGTATCCACCGAACGATCTAATAGCGTCTAAATCAGCATGTCTTCGAGGATTTTTAAATCTGCTTATTTTGTCTAACATTTCTCTTCCTTCTTCAGTTTCCATTAAATCACGGACAATAAATTGCTCAGTCAAAGACAAAAAGATGCCATATGGAAGATTTAAAACTTCTTCGTATGACATCTTTGATTTTTCCATCAAATATGTAATATCGTTCATTATTGATTTTGAAAAAATAGAAGATTTCTTTTCCGACTTACCGAAAAAGTTTTCCGGTAAAGTCGGAAATATTAGTTTTTTTCTTCAATCTCCTTCAATTCGTTAAAAAAGATTTTTATAATTTGATTTATTTGTTGATCGCTAAAATTTTCATCAATATATTTTTGAGTGATTTTTTTGCTTTTTGATTCGTCTTGAGATAAAATCAAAATAACTGATTGACTTAATAACTCGGAAATTTTCACTGGATCAGCATTTTCACCATCTTTTTTTACAATTTCAGCAATTTTCATTTGTAATGCTGTCACTTTTTTTCTCAAACCTGTTTTCGGCTGCTTCGGTAATTTAAAAACATCTTTACCAATTTTGATTTCATATGTTTCATCTAAAAATAAATCTAAATCATAAACGTTAGACATAGATACTCTCCTTTCTATTTTCATAAATAAAAAAATGGAAGGGAATTACCCTTCCTTGTAACTGTTATGTATATTCATTAGTAAAACAAATTAAATCTCTTCTATGATTTCAACGATATTTCCACTATTTTCATCCATAGCTAGTGTAAATTCCCATGAAAACGCTGTAGCTTCTTCATTATTAAATGTCCACTCAAGACCTGATTTGTTTTGTGCATTATACATTAATAGTGTAATTTTCTTTCCATCCTCTTTTGTATGAACAAATTTAAGTTTATTCGTAGGAATAGTTCGTTTATCGTTGATTGTTAATGTTCGAATACCTGCTGTTGTATCTTCTGAAAACTTACTCGCAATAAATTTATTGATTACACTTAAATCAAAAGTGATAATACCAGCATTAAAAGTTACAGTCTGAGAAGTCATGAAAGTCTTTAAAATCTGATTGTTAACACCACCTCTCACATCGACAGTTTCATATTCAATTCCTAATGTGGCTTCCCCGTTTGATTCTCCTACTTTCGTTTCAATTTCAACGGGATTCCCCAATTCGTCTACAGTTTCTTCAACAACAAATAACTCACCTGAACCAAACAAAATTTCTGACATAAAGTTCATTCCTTTCTATTTAACTTTTAAATGAAAATACATAATTTGTTCATAAACATCTAAATCTTCGTGAAACAAAATACTCCCGCCAATCATTAAGCGAGAGTGAAAAATTGTTTTACTATTTAGTTGAAAACTTGGTTGATTTCCCATATGAAACATTTCAATTAACCGATCAGATATTGAATCTAACATATCCCTTTTTGATACAATCGTGATTTTCAAACGATATTCTTTTATTTTCCCATGTACCGCTACTGAGTATGGAAAAATATCATAGACAATATAAGGGAAGTCAATAAAACTACCATCTTCATTCAATTTAGTTGTGTCGCCATAAGTTTTAGGTACACCGTCAAAAATTTTCTTGTTGGATTGACTGTGATTCAACAGTTGGACTAGTTTCGTATCTGATTTCAAATATTGATATATTTCACTAATCATCAACTTTCAGTCCTTCACTGATCATTTTTTTAATTTCCCCTAAATTTTGTTCAATTGAATCTCTTATGTATGGTTGTGGCTTTATATTTTTAACGGTTGAGCCTTCATGCACGATTGGTGCATACTCTACCCCATTAGCCCCAACAAACACTTTACTTTTTGATTCTTCATGTTCTGCTTCAGCACCCGAATTTCTTCTCAAATGTCCCGATTTAACTGCGGATCTTAATTTTACTTCTCTTGTTAGATACATCGCTAAATCATTCGCAACATTTTGACGTTTCTTTTTCATATCTTGAATAGCTTTTTGAAATTTACTCACTGATATTCACCTTCGTAACGTACTAAGACTTCATAATGCTTATCAAAATCTTTCACTTCGGTAATCTTGTATTTTTTGTTTTGATAAACAATATCTTGATTGATTTTTAGTTTTTCATTTGGATATGTAAACATTCGATACTGAACATCAACCGTAACTCCATATGAGGACTCAGCTAATTTAGTGGAAAAAGGTTCCCATTCCATTAAAAATGGATCGGTTATGGCTTCTCCAAAAATCGGCTCATCAAAAGCGTTGTAGCCAATAATTTCACCTTCAGTAAAAATATAAGCTGTTTTGGTGAGTCTCATATGAATTTCATCCTTCTATAGCTATTTAGTCTGTTTACTAAATATGGAGGCAAATTTTCTCGATATGATTCAGTTAAACTTCCCTTAGTTTCTGATTGAATATTTTCTACACCTTTATTTTTATATAAAAAAATTGCAATATCTTCGACAATTTCGCCAATTGGGGAAGTAATTTCTTTAATATTGCAATATTCTTTAACAAAATTTGTTGCTCTTGAAAGATAGAAGTTAAGTACAGAATCTTGACTTGTATCATTAATTCCTAGTGGAATTTTCATATTTTCAATGGAAGGTGATGACAATTTAGATCACCTCTACTTTGTCGTTTTTTTCCGTACATTCGTACGTGAAACAGTTTTCTTTACCGATTCTTTTTCTTCTTTTACTTCCTCATATGTTGGATCATTTTTACATCGTTTAATGTGGTCTGGATGAACAACTTCCCAAACTAGACCAGTTTCTTTATTTTTAAATTTCATACCTTCACATCAACTCCTTTAAAAAAGAGATAGAGGAAAATCCCCTATCTCTTAGTTATGTATTAGGATACTGTCGCAGTTAAAACAGCCATCGCTTCAGGTCTTAATACTTCAGCACCATAAACGAATAGACCTCTTACCCCATCAGAAAATGAAGATTCAAGGCGAATCGCTTCAGTTTTCTCGATTTGTTTAGCAAAACCTACAGCTGATTTATGAAGAGCCATAATTTTTAACTTACCTGTTACATTTGGGATTTCTTCAGAAACAACCACTTGCATACCATTGATTTTCTGACCTTCAACCACGCCATTTTCAAGTACGTTAGGATTGCTTGTAAAACGATCATCTTTTGAAAGTAATCCTAGAACGTCAGCGTTGATCACAACAAAACGATTGGAATTAGGTACTTTCTTTTTAGAAAGTTTTGTACCTAAGTCAACAATGTAATCATAGACATTTGTTTTATCCAATGCAATTGGAGTTGTATCATCACCGATTGTGTTATCAGCGTGAACACCAGTATATAGACCTAAAATATAAGAATCCATCACTTCTTTAGCTGCCATTGCCTCATCTTCTGTTACTGTGTCTAAAACATCACCAGCAGCTTGAACAGCATCTACATCATCAACTTTAATTGCAAAGTATTTCTTTTGGTCTAAGTTTAGTTCAATCGGAGTAGTTGACACGTCATCCCAAGTGATTGATCCTGCATAATCTTTTAAAGTAGATGCACCGATACGGTTAAAAACAACTTTGTTCCCTTCTACACGTGTAGGTGAAGTTGTTACTAAATCCGCTACAGATGCCTTGTGAAAATTCGCTAAAAGTTTACCTTCCCAAACGCTTGGAATAAATGAAGTAATTGCCATTTAAACATCAATCCTTTCAAAAATTATTTTTTATTTATTTGCTTTTTTCTTTAACGTCTTAAAGCATAGAAACAAGACAATATAAAAAGCCATGCTTTAACGCATGACTAATTTTTAACTATTTTTTAACGCTTCATTGACTAATTTTTGATCAAGTTTTGCAATCTCATCAGATGACATTGACATCAATTGTTCTCTCGTTAATGTTTTCGGCTTTTCTCCGCCTTCTTTTGGAGTGAAACCATTCGATTTCATTCGCTCATTTACAGATTGCTGTAAATAATTAGTCCACACTTCTTTTAAACGATTTAAATTCGCTTGAGTAACTTCTTTACTTTTTGTACCTTGTTCATCATCATCCGATTCAATTTTGATGAAGAAGTCAATTAAATCGGCAGGTAATTTATTGTCTGACATAAATTTAAATGCTTCATTTTTTAAAGATTCACGTAATTTATCACGTTTGATTTTTTCAATTTCACGTTTAAGTTGTTCCATTTGTAAGTCTTTTTCATCTTTTCCGCTTGTTCTCTTTACAATCTCTTCTTCAATGATTCTCGGCATTGTTTTTTCTTTAAACGTATTGATTGCTTTAGTTGCATGACGATCCTTTTCTGATTCTAACCATTTTGCTAAATCTTTGTCTGATTGAAGTAACTCTTGAATCTCTTCAACACTTACTTTTTTGAAGCCCTGAAGATATTCTTTTACTTCATCAGATTCCTTATTTTTCTCAATAAACTCTTTCACTTGTTCTAAAGTTAATTCCATAATTAAAACCTCCCTATGCCCTTCTAACACTTTTTAAAGCCCTAGAAGTGCAATTTTTTATTTTTTTAGATATATAAAAAAGCCGCTAGAATTAGCGACTAGATTCCATTAGCTTTAGACCATTCCTCATAAGTTTTGTATGGTATGTATTGCTTTGTTTCATTATCTTTTCTGAATTTCTTTTCATTTGAAATGTACGGAATTAAATCGCAACGACAATTGGGATGTCGTGGAATTTTGGGTTTTTTGGGATCATCTAAATCAAATACTTTTCCATCAAGTTTCGCACAAATTTCACATGTATTTTGTTCCAAAGTAGCTAACCATTCCACTTTTTGAACACCACTATCAGCATATATATTCTCTCTTGCTTGACCAATTATTCTAGCAGTTTCACTAACTACTAATTTTTTTGATTGATACGCTTTTGATTCAAATTGCTTTGTAATTTTTCTAGCCATTTTATCAATAGATTCTCCATCTTGCATTCCTCTTACAAGTATCGTTTTTAAAGCGTTTTTCAATGCTGTTTGATTATTCCAAATTCTTTCGCTAAAATGTTGTCCACTCCAGTCAAAATCCACAAATTCTTTTATGATGGCAGGATTTAATCTTTTAAAATCAATAGCAATTTCTAATGATTGCTCTAACTTAAAAGCAGTTTTGTAATACACATGAGCAAAAACAGTGCCTAGAATGGCTGTCAAAACAGTAATCTCTAATGCACCGATTTTTTGCAATTCTTGTTCTACTTTTCTTTCAAATTCTTTTAAAGCACCATTTTGATTTAATTGAAAATAATCAAGTAATCCATCTTTACCATATTGCATGAACAATTCAGCAAGATATTGTTTGATTTGATCTTTACTGTTTTTATATTGAAAAATTATTTGATTAAATTCTTTGTCGGTCAATTTATACATTTCTTCAACAATTGAAAGTAATTCTTTTTGAAACTCATTCATTTAGTTCACTACTTTCAAATTGAGGAATGTTATCTAAATTCATAGAATCTTCTTGTTCTTTAAGTCGTTTTAAAACCAAATCAACATCTGCAATGTCAGGATGCCATGATAATAATGTTTTCAGATCAACAAATGGAGCCAATTTCGTAATCATATCACTTATTTCTGCCTTATTCTGTGGAATATTTCGACTAAAGTTAAATTTAATGGTATAAGGGTCGTAATCTTTTCCTTGTTTATTTAAAATGTTACAAATCAATCGAATGCGTTTCCGCAATGCTTTTTCCATTTTTCGTTCTTTTGTTGATGCTCTCGACTCCATGCTGAAGAGCTTATACCCGAGTGCTACTCCTGACAAATTACTAGCGAACGATTCTGAAGTTAAGTCTGGAATTCCACTAAACTTATGTAGTAATTTATCTATCGTTTCAAAGAAATTTTTTTGGAATTCTGGATTCACGTCTTTTGTTAAAAATTTAGCCTGATTTACATCATCAAGTAACAAAGCTCCATCTTGACGCATTTTTTCTAAGTCGTCACTAGTTGTACCATTCATACCTCCAAGTGCTAAATAAGCATTCACCCAAGATTCAATCTCGTTAGATGTATCAGACAACATAATTTCTAAGGCATCAATCATTGGGATTAATGGTTCAAAGTCACCGAGTTCTTCTTCTGAATTCTGAAATACAACAATTGGTGTTTCTCCAAAATAATGTTCTTTCATCTCTTCTAAAACTAATGGATCTCCTGAAAAATAATAAACACCTTCATGATCGTATGCTTCAACTTTTAATATTTTTTCATTACCGATTGTTTCATACCAGGGGCGAACACCAAATTTAACTTTTCCAACACTATCTTTTTCAACATACATCTCTCTTGGAGAAAAGTGTTTGAATTTTAATTGACCATTTTCATCAATCCAATGCAATTCATAAGTTTTTCCATAGATACTACACGATTTCACAATCTCTGCGTTTTGATCCTCTTCGTCATTTAAGTAAAAAATGGTTCTTAACTCATTAATAAACTTATCATCATTCGTTGTACTTAAATAAGAAAGTGGCTTCGATGCAAAATAACCTACTATCGTATCCGTAATTAATGCTGGATACCCAGTTACAATTTTATTGTTCGGTTTTTTCGGATCAGGTAAACTACGATTTAATATTTTATGATTTCCAGTATAGTAATCGAACAATTTATCATATCTTGCTAATTCTTTCTTATGATTATTAATTGCTTCTTGAATTTGTTGGGCTGTAAGCATGTTATCACCTCCGTTTTTTAAATTCCTAAAATTTTTCGATCAAACGTTTTAATACGTTTATTCTTTTTAAGCATCTGAACCGCTCCAAATAAAGAGTCTGGGCAATCATCATGTTTTGCCTTTGCTGAATAATCTTTAATTTGCAAGTTGTAAGCATGGTTGTCTTGATTGAATAATATTTCACCTGAATTGACCTCAGGTTGTAACGATTCAATACGAGCATGTTTATTACCTTTCGTTTGAATTCCGCTAACTGGTAGATATATTTTTTCATTCCAAAGATACTCTTCAAATTTTTGTTTCATATACGACTGAGCTTGGATTGTTTCAAATCCAACACGATCAATAGGATATTTCTTTATTTTCTCTGCTGAAATCTTAAACAGTTCATCAGGCAACACCTTATGCATTGAACCATCAATGACATATTTCTGTTTAGTTTTCTTATGCTCTCCTAAAATAGTGATGGCTGAATAGTCGTTTCTCTTTCCTGTTTTTATGGCAGGGTCAACATACATCACAATATCTAATTCATTGAAATTAGGTAACGTATCCCAAAACTTCATCTTTTGGAAAATATATTCTCCTGCTGATTTTGGTTCGTTCATTAATTCCTTCCAAAATGCAACTTCACCATCGTTAATCTTCTTTTTCATCAAATCATAATAAGACCAACGCTCTTCCCAAAGGACTTCAGTTCCTTCCAACATTTCTTCTTTATGTTCATTAAAGAAAGATAGAGCTGTATTTTCTCTATCTGGATCTTTTCGATTTGTATATATTGACTCCCATTCTGACCATAGATCAACTCGATTGCTAAATTTCACAACCGCTTGTTTCCTGATTTTCTTCCAACCAGTTGTTTCATCGCTCAATAACTCCGAAATTAAACAATTTTCACTCAAAGTTGTACCGACTACAAGATAATTAGAATATGAATCTCCCAAGTTTAATACCGATTCTTTAAACAAATTCTTCACTTTTTCATTTTTCGATTCAGATTCAACCATTGCATCAGTCAGCAAATCATCACATAGAACTAATTGTGGACGAATTCCCTTCCATTTGATACCACGCAAAGTTCCCAAAATACCACGAGCCATAATACATGAATTGTTTTTTAACCAAATTTCTTGTGATGACCATTTTTCAGATGATTTTAATTCACCAAAATCTTCAATGATGGCTTCATTATTTGTTAATTCAGCTTTTATATCATTCATTAACGAAACTGCTAAATCATCTGATGCAGATAATATAAGAATGAATTGGATACGCTTAAAGAGAATTAAATGTAGTGGAGTTAAAAATGATACAATTGTCGATTTACCGTGATTTCGAGGAACAGCATTGATTAATCGCTGTCCTTCTTTTTTCAATAATTCATCTAATTCTTTTAATAGTTCACGTTGAAAATCACCGAATTCACGCCAAAATATTTTCGGAAAGTAAGCTAAAGCAAAATATTCTGCATTAATTTCAGCGAGTTTCTTCCGTAAACCATTTTGACCAGTCAAATTATGCTTATGTTTAAGTAACAATTGCTTTATTTCATCATCATTGAAATGTTTTTTCAAATATTTGAGTAGCAGTTCTTTTTCTTTTTTATTCAAAATCTCACCTCCTATTTTTAAGGGTCTAAAAATACCACAAATTTTTTTAAAGCACATGTTGCAGGGACTTTTGTTCAGAATTAGAAGGTACCCCTACCCCTATTAATCAACACAAAAGAAAAAGGGCTTGTCTAAAAAGTCCATAAAAACAGAGCGAATGGAGAAAACAATGAGTTTTTCCATTCGCTCTGTTTCCTTATTTTTGAAATTGGTTTGGGAATTTGCGGCCCATTTCAGTATGTTGTGGGCCATTGCCACAATCCCGAATTCTGTTCGGACTTTATGAAGCCCCCGTAACAGAAATCGAGTGAAACGCAAATTGCCCTTGATGTTACCGAACACACTTTCGACATCCACTTTACGCTTCGCATAAAGAGCTGCCTTTTGTTCGTCACCAAGAGCTGCTTTGGCTTTCGCTTTCATTTCTTCATAAATCGTGTTCCAATATACTCGACGATTTCCTTTGGCTTTCGTACACCCATTCTTCAACGGGCAATCCGTACAATCTTCACACTCGTACACTTTCAAATCTTGTATGTATCCAGATGCATTTTTTCTTTTTTGATAATACTTGAATACGACTTTCCGATTGTTCGGACAGATAAAGCAATCGTCTTCTTCGATGTATTTCCAGTTTTGTACTTTTGATAAATCCTTTTTAAACTTTTTACTTTGTTCCTTCAAATAGGTTTGGTATGGGGCTAATAATTCAAAACGAGGTTCTTTTTCTTCGCCAATCGCATATAAATAGTTTTCTTCACTCGCATATCCTGCATCGGCAATGACATACTTGAGTTTCTTTTCCTTCGGCATCGATTCCAATAACTTTTCCATAAATGGTTGGAAACAGCGAGTATCTCCTGGATTTTGATAAATTTCAAATCCCACGATAAATTGATGTTGTGTGGCGAGTTGAACATTATAACCCGCCTTGAGTTGGCCGTTTTTCATATGGTCCTCTTTCATTCGCATAAAAGTGGCCTCATGGTCGGTTTTCGAGTAGCTATTTCGTTCACCTAGAATCTGTTTTTGTACTTTGTATTTTCGTAATCGTGGAAGATAATCCGTTTGAATCGTTTTCAGTTGTTTGGTGAGTTGGGATTTTTTAGAGCGAAGTTCTTTTTTTCTTTCTTTGTCTTCTTCCTGTTTATAATCTTTTTCCAAAGCTTCTATTCTCTCAGAAAGTTGTGCCGATGATTTTTCTAATTCTTCTTCTAATTGTTCTTCTTTTAATTCCTCCAAGGCGATTTGGTGCGCTTCTTGTAGAAACGATTGAATTTTGGCTCGTAGTTTCTGATCATATTTTTCTACGGATTTTCGCCATACAAACGTATATTTGTTGGCATTCGCTTCTATTTTCGTACCATCCACAAAAATATGGTCGAGGTCGATAAGTCCTTGTTCTACTAGTTGAAGGACAAATTGTTCAAATACAGAATCCATCATGTTTGACATACGAACACTACGAAAATCATTTATTGTGCGATGGTCAGGGGTTTGCAATCCCGCCAACCACATCATCGGAAGATTTTCTTTCACCATTTGCGCTATTTTCCGACTTGAATAAACATTTTGAGTGTACGCATATAAAATCACTTTCAATAACATTTTAGGGTGATAGGGTGCACGACCCCCACCAACATAATGAGTATACAACACTTCATCCGGAATCGATTCCACCATTTCATCCACTAAACGGGCGACATGATTTTCAGGAATATACATTTCGATATCTAAAATGCTCATGACTTGACGATTGCAATAAGGTTGGAAAACTAGTTTTTTGCGTTTCTTATTCTTTTGAACCTCTATTTTTTGAATACCCTCTAGAGTCATTTCTAATTGCGTGTTATAATTTTCTTGAATAGTCATTTGATTATTCATAAGAAATCGTCCTTTCTGTAGAATGTTTTTTGGTCAATTTCATTCTATAAAAAAGGACGATTTTTTTGTACCCTAAAAACAGAAAAAAGGGCTGAGCCCAAGGTCGATTCAATCGACTTTTCGGACAGCCCCTTTAATTTCAATTTCTTTTTTGCTCTGATTAATGTGCTTTTGCTAATACCAGTCATTCCTTCTACTTGTTTATATGAATGATTCTCTAATAACTTTAGAGCATGTTCTATTTGTTTTTTACTGTATTTATTTGGTCTACCTTCTCTAAAGTCTTCACGTTGTCTCGCAATTGCTTTTCCTTCTTGAGTACGCTCAACAATTAAATCTCTTTCAAATTCAGCAAAAGCACTCATCACATTAAATATCAATCTTCCTGTTGGTGTATTCTCTACCAAGCCCATGTTTAATACATGAACTTTAACTCCTTTATCAAACAGTTCTTTAACTGTTTGAATAGCATCTGTAGTAGATCTTGCAAACCTATCTAGCTTAGTTACAACTAAAGTATCTCCTTCTTTTAAGATGGATAATAATTCTTGAAACTTCGGTCTATCTGCTTTTGTTCCGGTGAACTTTTCAGAATATATTTTCTCACAACCTTCTCTTTCCAATAACTTAATTTGTGATTCTAAATCTTGATAAACAGTTGATACCCTCGCATAGCCATATTTCATGAGTGTAGCCTCCTATCAGTCCAATTTATGACACTAAGTTATGACACTTCTTTATATACTGATATTACTACACTCATGAATCGGTGTCAATACTTAAAAGTTATGACACCAATAAACCAAAAAAAATTTACTCATTCCCTTTATCTTCTTTTATTTCTTCTTGCTTTTCTTTTAACATTTCAAGCAATTCATTGTAATCCTCATCATTCGCTTTATTTTCTTCAATAACAAGCGTTTTACTGTTAAGACCAGCTTTTTCTAAGACATTCTGCAAAGCATTCAATTGTGCATAAACGGTCTTAGTATTGCTAATATTACCTTTCGCAATATCAACAATAACTTTAGATAACTCTCTTGAATTAATTCTTAGTGTTCTTAATGCTTCTTTTAGTGATTCATTCGCCAATTGATCTATATATTCTTGAGCTTCTTGACGCTTTAACAATTTATATATAGATGATCTATTTTTCCATCCACACTCATGAGCGATTTCCTCAACGGATTTACCGCCTTGATAATACAATTGAATTGCCTTCATTTCACGTTCATCAAGCATTTATTACACCCCCTTACACATGTGTAACATCGTGGACAGATTTTTAGTTATTTTCCATAATATCTTCTAATTCTTTTCTTGCAATTTCCATTAACTCATTAATGCTTTTGTCTAAACAATCATTATCAAATACCATACCAAAATATTTCGTCTTTCCATCTATTTCAACATTTCCTTTTAAACCAAAAGCGTTATTAAAGTTTTTTTATCTCATCATTGAGCATTTCTATTCGTTCTAAATAAAAATTATAATTTTTACCCATTATTTCACCCACTCTCTTTCACTCCCCTAATCAACCCAAAAAGTCACACACATTGCAACAATACTAGCCAAAACAATTGATGTATAATGCACTTTGTTCTTACTCAATGTTTCACCGATTAATCCCATTAGTCCAATTATCATCAGAAAAATTAATACTATCTGAAACGCTAACATCATCATTTATTCCCCCATATCATCATTTAATCAGGCTTATCATCTAATTGAATATCCCCATCTGAATAATAACTAACTGTTCCAGCATATTCCCAATCATTATTGCTATTTTTCTCTCTAATAAAATGAGCAACCGTCAAACATTCTTCATTTTGATTTAATATTGCATGTCTAAATTCCCATTGTTTAATTTCCATATTTTCACCCCATTAAAAAAGCACCTTGACGTAAATATCAAGATGCTTCTACATTTTCATTATTTTTCTTTTTCCCCATTTCTTGATAATATTCATCAACAGTCTTTTTTAATTCATCAGTTAATATATAAAGATAGAACACCTTCAAATTTCTAATTGAACGTGCTTTAGTTATGTATCTAAATCCTTTTAAGTTCAAATACTGACTTAATTTTTTGTTATAACAATAAAAGAATTTTACATTATCCACTACAATTCCCCTCCTAAAATTTCATTGAATTTACATTAAATCTAAACAAGCAAACTTCTCCATCTGAATTAACAATTTCTACATATTCTTCTTTTTCATTTTCTAATAAATTGCTTTCTAAAAAGTGAACACCTTTTAAGGTCAATCCAATTGCCAGTTCATTGTCTGATTCTCCGACAACTTCAATCATTCCGTCAGCTTCTAATACATCAAAATCAAATCTGTTTTCATCATAAAAGGATATATCAAACAATCTACAGCTCCACAAACCGTGTTTTCTTGCAACTGTGTAAATATATTTCAATATCTTCAATCTATTCTCTAACATATAATTTCCCTCCTAAAAATAAAACACACCCATCGTAATGATGAGTGTGTTAGTTTTTAAATTTCCATAAATTATCTTTTTATTGAAGCGACTTTCGTAATTCAAAATACTGTTCGATATTCTTTTTTGCATCTTGTAAGTAAATTTTAGTTAAAATAACAACATTTTTAAAGCTGTAATCTTTGTTCTTGGCAACAACTAAAACATTATGAACATCTGTAATAGCAGATTGCAAATGATTATGTAATTCAGCTAAACCTTCAACACTACTATCAGGGAAACCGTAAAAATCAAAAAAGCTACCATTTAAAGCATCTTCTAATCTAAGTATCTCTGATACGTATATATTGAATTCAATTTTATTAGAAATTAATTCTGTGAATAATTTCGCAAAATTTTCATAAGTATCTTTGATAAAATCAAACTTTTCATCTGAATATTTCAAAAACTCCTCTTTACCTATTTCATTTTCTTTAATTATTTGATCAAAGAATTTGAATTCATCTTGCCACTCGATTAATATGCTATCACCAACAATTTCATCGTATTGTATTTTCATAGGCTTATATTTACAATTATCATCAATCCATTGAACTCTACATAATGGAAAACCAAAATTTACTTGACGTATATTACTGTACAACAATAGATATATAACTTCATATGGCTTATTACCAAATTTAATTATTGTTTTTTCTTTTGCATAGTCAATATATTTTAGTTCTTCGGTCAAAGTTTCTATCAAATTCTTCAATTCATCTTTTTTAGTACTATCAACAAGTATTTTTACACTTAACCTCTTTGCACTTTGAGAGATATCTTCCATCTCAATAACTTTATATTTAATCTCATTATTCATTTTTTTAATATTCATCATTATTCCCTCCATGTTCCCATAGATAAAAAGCACCCCAGAGGATGCTTTTAGTTGGTTATAATCCCATCTTTTTTAAAATGTGAATTTCTCCAGCTTTTCCTTTCATTTCTTCCCATGAAGTAAATTGAGTTGTCTCTGAGATATATTTGTTAAATTCCTTTTCATCTAAATTTTTAAAATCTTCTTGATTTTCAACTTTAAAAGGACTTTTTTCAAAAAACTCTTCAATTGTACTAAATTTTGTGTACTTCTTCATAAATGAAGGATTAAACAGCTCAGAAAAACCTATTTCCTTACCTGACTCATATTCTTCAAGATTTTTTTGCATTTTATTTAATGTTTTTTCTAAATTTCTAAACCCTTTAATTTCCAAGATATTTCACCTCCTCCCACCTACCATAATTCGGCAGAAGGAGACGAATTCCTTCTAAATTATGTATTATATTACAAATTTTTAACCATTACCCAACCTTGCCCATAAATTTCTTTATCTCTTTTTCTCTTTCCTTCCTAATTCTTTTAACACTTTCACTCGGCAGCCATTTTTTCTCTTTGTTCTGTATCACTTGCCTAATCTTGTGAACACTAATCATATTCAATTTCAAATCCTTTATTTGCTGAATCGTTTCAGCCCCAAGCATTTCGCAACATTTCAAGAACAACAAAGTATCGCTATGCCTTGTTTCCTCGAATTTCTCTAAGCAATATTCAACTAACTCTTTCACCGTTTTGAATTCTTTCTCAATATTCACCATTCAACCATTCCCCTTTCTCATTTTCATCTTCATATATCGCTTCCCATTCAGCTTCACATTGACCACATTCCACCTCTAAAGCCTTCTCATACTCAATTTCTAATCCACATTTGTTGCACTTGAAACAGTGCGGAATCTTTATGCTCATTGAGATATCACAACCTTTTTGATGTCGTACTGAATCCACTCGCCTTTTTCAAGTAGCTTTTTAGCCACATAAAAATAGAACCCATCATCAAAATCGGGTTCTTTTTTAGTGATTATGTATTCAATATATAAATCTCTATATGTATCATTGTCTTCAAAAAACTCATTAACGTTACTCAACCAGAACTCAGACAATTTAGATTCATCATATTCAAATTTCTCAAAAACATCTTCTCTTAATCGAATTGGCAATCCTTCTGCAAATATAAATCCTTTTTCATCGCAATAGAATCTTTCGTTGAAACTCATATTGATTGCTTTATCATTAACAAAATCTCTAAATTGTTCTTTTGTACTCTCTCTATTTGCTATATTATTCAAAACGAATTCTTTGATTTCATCTTCATCTGTTAAATCCTTTTCAACAAAAACAATCTCAACATCATTTTTCTCTAAAACATCCTTTGGATAACAAGCATATACATCCATTTCTTCTGGAACATCAATCTCTTCTAATGTCCATAGTGGCTTTTGTATATTCATCCAATATAATCTCGCAAATTTTACGAAATCTTTCTTAGCAATGTACTGAATTGCTTCATTATAGAAAGGTTCAATTTCTTCAAGCAACTCTCCAAAACATGTATCGTCAATCAAATATTGAACAAAATCTTCAACATTCTGTTCACATATATATTCAAATGCTTTCTCTTCATTTTCAGCGAAAAACACTAAAACATCTTTTTCATCATATATATCAACATAATACGCTTTATACAGTTTCATTTAATTCCTCCTATTCCATTTACTCTTTTAATCTTTTAATTTTGGGATTTTCGGTTTCTGCACTTGAACCCGATTAACATACTGACCAGTTGTTAATACATTTTTTAACTTTTCTTTCGTCTCATCATCTAGTTTTGAATAAATATCAAAACCATTTTTGCCATCCCCTAAAAACTCATTTTCTTCAATAACATTACTTTCATTTTCTTCTTCAACTTTCTCGCTAACTTCATTCACATCTATGGCATTTCGAACTTTCAACAACGCTTTAATATTTTCTAATTCTTCGAGAATCATTCGATTGTCTTCAAGCAATTGATTGATAAATTTAAACAACCCTTTAAAAAGCTGGTCATTTGCTCTTCTACTTTTTTGATATGTGATATAGTCAATTAACTCCAAGAACTCTTCTTTAGTCATTTCACTTACTTTCTTATCCATTTACTTCACCTCATCAATATTTTTTTAACGCACGAACAAAAAAGCAGACCTCAACAATTGAAGTCTGCTGCTCATGCGTAGGAGGAAACAAAATATGAGACTACAGTTATTGAGGACACTTCTGATGTCTCAAATGTCTATCCATATATTTATTGACCGTGAATAGACGAGGCACTATTTAATAGTGATGCGGTCAAGTAATTAATCCATGAAAAACAACGACACACCGAACAGTTCCTCGATTTTCTTTGCAACAATCTTTGATGGCTTTCGTTTTCCGTTCTCAATCATTGAATACATTGCTTGTGTAACTCCAATCCTTTCTGCTACATCTTTTTGCGTCATCTCTAGCAAAATTCTTATTTTCTTTATTCTTGACATCACCTCTCACCTACCCGTGTATTTATCGTAAAGTTATAGAATATAACCAAAAAAACAAGACAGTCGAACGCTCCGACTGTCTTAAAAGGAAAATGGAGGAATTAAACGACATCGTTACTGTCGCTTCTGCTATTCGTGGATTGGCAAAAGCAAAACAAGAATTAATTAATATTTATTGATACAATTAAATACCTTGATTAAATTGCTGATGAAATTGTTAAACAAAAAGTTGGTGGAACAAAAAGCACATACAAGTTATAAAATATAACCTGTCGTGCTTCCGTTACCCTTAAAGACTATTATCGTATTTCATAAAAAATAACCCCAAATCCCTTGCTACTATAAGGAATTTAGGGTATAATGATTTATTTACCTTTGCACAAAGTTACAAAAACTATTGAAAAATAATGATTTTTTGCACTTTTATTTTCGTTCAACTTTTTTCTGTTTCTGTCTCAATCGTTTTACCCTCTCACGTTCACGCTTCTTGGCACACTTTTCACAGTACTTTTTCGCTCGTTTCTTCTCAATCCGTTCGCCACACATTTCACATTGTTTCGTTCCCTTTAAGTTACGTTCTAAGTTTTTCAATATTATATCTCCAAAACTTGCCCAAAGAGTTGTTTTAAACGGACTATCTTTCAAATGTTTCACTAACACATCTGTTACATATTGCACATCGTCATTAACTTTCAATAATTCTTCTCTAATACGCTGATAAACGTACGGCATTTTATAAGATTCATGTTCTTCTTGATCGTTCATCAACTGCTTTTTGTTTTTGTTTAATTCCTCATATTTGCTAATAATCTCTTCATCTAATTTAACTCTTTTATTCTTCATTAGCATTTTGTAATCAAACTTACTTGCAATCTTCGTAAAATTAATTCTCTTGTCGCGGATAATTTCATGCAATCTGTTCACCGTACTATTATTGATTGGTTCAACTTCCTTTTTCTTCTTGAATGTGAGCGTTCTTTTTTTGCCGTCCTTCGTTATTTGAACTTTTTTTGTTTCTTCTTTTACATATTTAAAGAAATGTGGCATCTTACTCTTAGCATAGGATTTCAGTGTTTGTCTTACATCTTCAGGTGGTTCAGGCATAAATAAAGTTTTTGCATAATCAATCACAAAATTGTTATACATTGTTAGCCACTTAATCGCATCTAAATCCACTTTTTCACTGTTCCAAATCTTAGTTATGTCATTGCTAATAACTCCAATATTAGCCTTATAAGCTAATATTAAACTTTTATAAATATTCTCTGAATTGATCTCTTCTGCACCTGCTTTAGCCATTTCATAATACAAAGGAACAATGCCTTGCATATTTCTTTCTGCAACTTTTACCAATGTCTCATCTTGAATCACAAGAGCTTTATCACCATCATTATCAAATTGCAGCATTTTGCTAATTGGATCATGAATGCTTGTGTAAATTCCTTCCGTAATAAACCATTTTTTCTTTTCATCATCAATTACATTGTTTCTAATAGCATGTTCACGATAAAGGTGAGGGGAGCGCAGCACATCAACTTTACCTTTATCAAATAATCTGCAATAAACTTCACCGTTAGCAAGCAAGCCTTTTGGATTTTCTTTTCCTAAAAACAGTCTCTCACAAAATGCATATAAATCTGGGCAAAGAAAAGTGTATTTACCATTCACATTAAGTTTTCCGGCTCTAGCTTCTTTAACTAACTTTCTCTTTTTATCTTTAATAACTTGTCTTGAATGTGGATCATTCAATAATTCAGGGTAAATTAATAATGCTTGTTGAAACCAATTTTTCTTTTTATTTTCTTTTGTTGCACCCAATACTCTCAGCATTGTTTCTTTATCGCTACCCACATTCAAAATGTCTTGAATTGTATCTTCAGCAATCTTTTTTAACTCCTCATCAGTAATATCAGTTAGAGTCTGCAACATTTGATAATTTAATTTCCCTTCGCCAGATGTATCTTCTTCATTTAGCTTTGCTGCTTGGCAATTGTATTTAATAAATTTATCTTTATACTCTTGCCAATCGTTGTAATACTTCCACATTTTAAATTGGCTTTTAGTGAAAATTATTTGTATATCATCTTTAATAATATCCCATTCCTTACCGTAAATATCTTTTACAACAAATGAGCCATGTTCTTTTGCAAACTTATCAAAAGGGAAGGGGACTAATAGCCCCTTAATCCAAGGTAATCTAACCATGAATGATTTTTTACTTTTCTTAGGTAAAATCATTCCACAACCATCTGTGTGTTCAATGGGGATGCCCATTTCTTTTCTTGTAATTTCATATGTATCACGATCAATAAAATCTACTATACTATGTACTGTTGTTTCTAAATCATCAACAACAATTGACTTATGTATGTTAAAACCTTTCCATTCCTCTGTAGCACTGTTTGTTAAAGCTAAATATGCTTGGTATTTATTAATGTTAACTCCGCCTTTTGAATTAATTTCTTCTACACTCAAGCCACAAGTGAGCGAATTCTTATGTTTTTCCCATAAGGATTCACGAAGAAATACTGCTCTCTTCGTTCTAATCTGACCTGCGGAGCTACTAAAATATATGTATTTTTCATTGTTATGTAAAAATCCATTTTTGATTAAGTCTTCTAATATTTGAAAATAGTAGACTTGTACCACTATGATATCTTCTGATAATTCATTTTCTTTAATGCCTAGTGTTCTTGTTAATACGGATTCAAATAGACCAATTACTTTGTTTTCTTTGAGTGCGTCTTTTCTTAGGTGGCGGATATTTTTATTTTCTACAAAAGATTTATGTAATTCGTTTTTTAACTTTGCAATGCGTTGACTTATGTATTTTTTATAGTATTTATATCTTTCTTCATTATTCTTATATTTTTTATCAGAAAGCCTTTTTTTCAAAACATCCCTATGTCGATATAATTTCAAAAGCTTCTTATGTATTTTAATCTCGTTATCATTATAAAACGCAGAAGTATCAACTGAATAGATACGCACCAATTTTTCTAATTTTGCTGTCATACACATTCCTCCATTTTCTTATAATTTTTCTCACCCCAAAAGCCCAAACAACAACATCAACCGATTTTTGCTTTCTTCTTGTCGTTATCATTGCCATTCTGATTGCATTTGTCATTGTCATTGTTCATCTTCTCCTTTTGTTCACATTGTCTATTGTTTTCCTTTTATTTTCTTTGTGACTGATTGTTTCTTGAACATACTTTCATTTTGAAAAGTACGTTAATGTTATTGTTCATTTTGCATTGTCATAACGCAACTTTGCGTTATCCTGTTTCAACGACAAGAAGAAAGCGAATTATTTACCCTCATAGCCCATCACCTCCTTTCAAGTTTATTGTTGTGGGGGTGCTACCTAACCATCTTCTACAACTTTTGTTTCGTTCCTTACGTCACTCCACAAAAGTTGTAGAACCTGCCGATGCACCACCCCCACACCCCCTCACATCGGCAATTATTAACTTTAAGAATTAATCCAGAAACCCATTTACTGTAAATGATTTGCAAACAATCTGTCAAAGTGAAGAAAATTTCTATATATAATTCTATATAGAAAAATTCTTCACTTTTTCTCGGCTACATTCTCAAAAACTCCATCATCAACTAACATGAAATATTTGTATCCATTCTTTTTGAGAATGATTTTTATATTAAACTTTGAAAATATGGTTATAAATTCTGTTTTATGCTGTTCCCAGTTTTTATTAATAAAGTCCTTAAAAGGTTGACCTCCTACCTTTTTTGCTGTAAATTCTCTGTTCGGCTCACTCCGTAAATATTCATATACCCGTTCAGCCCACTTGTAACATTTTTCCTTTAACTTTTCATTCTGTTGCAACGGAACTTCAATAATGTTTTTATTTGGTATATGAAATACTTCTTGTAGCAGCTTGTTTGTTTTTGGTTTATTATGATATAATGTAACTGTTACTTTTGTGTCCGCATTAATGTTTCGAATGCTTGTTCTATGTATAATTTGCGAAAGATCGGCTTTAATTTGCTGTTCAAATAGCCTTTGCAATCTTGAATCAACAAACCATTGTTCTTTGTAGAGTTTCTCTTCTTCTTTATCAGTCACATCACGAACTAATCGTAAATCAATATCTGTTCCATACAGTGCAATAGCTTGCAATTTATATTGTTGCGGTGGTAATATAGGTAAATTCAAAAGGGCTATGTGATTGTATTTGTTTAAATCATTTTTTCCTATAAGATTGCGTATGTTAATGGCTAACTGATCATTTTCATTGATTTTCTCTTTGAAAAACCGTTCATATTGTTCTGATGTAATGGCACCGGATTGTATGTAAAAATTCGTATCTTCTTTGGATGGAATAGGCAAAACGTCTATTCCATTTTTTCTTTTCGATATGATATCAGATGCGATTTTTTCTTTGATTTCCTTATCTTTATCGTTTCTTGCTGAACTAGAAGTATTAATTTTGCACCATTCGATTGTCAACCGATCTTTGTAATTGTGATAATTTTTAACCTCTACAATGTCATATCCTCCATGACGATAAACTTCATTTGTATGTATTGCCGTTCCATCTAACACAAGTATGTTTCCAAATGAACCGTAATCTATGTATTTTGAGCAAAGGATGACTGTTTTCTTACCATTCCGATCAATTGCCCCAATATCATCTTCAAACAATAAACGCTTGAACCATTTGAATTTATTTAAATGCTCTATTTCTACACCATGAGTATTAAGTGAGTCTAAAATATATCGTAAGACGTTTTCAGTATCTGTCCCTTCGTATTTGCGGATTAGTTTTTTTGTTGTTTTGCCGACTGAATGGAGTAGTTCGTAGTTAATTAATTCGTTGATGAGCCCTCTTCCCTTCGCTTTGTAAAAGGAAATCAGTTTCCCATTGTCGGTGTTTTCTGCAAGCGCATCAAACCAATCCACCGAATTATTTTCAGACGATATATCAAATACTGCCGTGTCAAAGAAAATAGGCATTTCGTCTGCAATAATGGTTCTAGGTATGTATTTACGCTTCAGTTTTATGTCTGACGGTAATCTACCCCAATATGCTTTTTGTGCATATTTAGTGAAGAGTTCACGATTTCCGTAATCTAATGCAAGATCCCTAAAACGTTGCTGTGTAATGCAAAGCATTTGATACTCTTGAATCACGGGTTTGACGGTCTGTATATTTTCATCATCGACCGTAAGAATGGTCTTTGGAATATCGGTATATGTATAGATGTTCTGAACAAAAGCGTTCATCGTATCACCATTATTGAATACCAGCAAGAACGGATGTTTTTGATACGCATCTGTAATATTCATCTTTATGATCGCTTGTAAAGCCGTCGTTTTTCCTTGTCCGGGTGGTGAATTAAGCACCCGTTTTATGTATTTTATTTCGGATTCAGGATGTTTCTGTAAGTATGTATAAATTGCTTGGGATTGCTGCACAAAATCGTATATATGATTAAATGTTTCAAGAAACGCTTCTGGATGTAAATTATTAAGTTGACTCGAATCAATAAAAGGCTTTAAATCTTCTAATTCAAATGTCATATAATTCCCCCTTATTCTTTAAATAAAATTCAGTTTTTAATGCGGTTATCGTGCGTTTCGATATACTGACGATAAGCTATTAGATTTTCCTTTGACAAATTCATCTTTCCATTTTCGTATTGGCTAATGGCAGCACTCGTAATTCCGATTGCCGAAGCAATTTCTTTAATTCTTATTTTCTTTTCCTTTCTCCTGAGCATGTATAAATGGCGTTGTTTGATGTTCACGGTTCATTCCTCCTTTTGATTAATAAATTAAGCCTTTCGAGGGCAAAAAAGAGTTACCCTCGAAACGAAGGTCAAATATAGTTAAAGTCAAAGTATATGTATTAAATTGCTTTTTTCTTTGGTCTGCCACGTTTCTTTTTCTTTAGTGGCTGTTGATTCGTCTTATGTATAAGATCGTCAATGGTGAGTAATTTCTTTTCTAGTTGCGGTTTCTTGAAGTGTTCTGGGTGTTGCAATGGAGTTTTCATATTTTTCCATTCATTAAAAAATAGTCTGATCGAATTCTCCCAGTACGTTTGATTCATTACATTCCCCCTTTCATTTTTTAAAAAATTATTGTTGACACCTTCATTTTAATGATGTATCATTTAGTTAGATTAAAAATTCAATTTAAAATGGGTATTTATGCAAAAAAAGACATGAAGGTGTCGTTTCCATCTTAACATTTTATTGAATCTATGTCAATAGTTTTCTATATTTATATATTAAGAGATGCGTTTAAAGAACGTGTCTTTTTTATTTTTTCACAAGTCGTAATTTCGGTTTCATTCGCTCAATTTTAACTGGTTGCAGATACTCATCATATGTTGCTTTCACCATCGGTAATTTTCCTTCAAAAATCTCGTCAATCTTATCCAGCATTCGTTGTCTAAGTTCAGGATCACGGTCTTTTGCAATCATCACTGAATCGAATATCATTTCCCCGAACGTATCGTTCCATTCATCTTCAATTTTGTCTACAAAAACAGCATCTAAAAATGTATCACGGTCAATACGTTCTGGAAGATTGCGAATAGTATCTTGACTCCGTTTTGAATGGTCTAGCGTTAAAAGGCTCAAGAATTCATTCTTTGAGATAGTTGCATCGCTAATGAACATGTATTCGAGATATTTGCGAAAATCAATTGTGCAAAGTTCCACTGTCAATGCTTCAAGTGCCTGATAATGGAGATCATGAAGCGTTTCGAGTGCTTGCATAGTGCGTTTATTTTTCTTCGGCTTTGCTTTGATTTGCTCAATAAGTGTTTTCAATTCCCCGAGATCGTCAATCAGCTTGACACGCAATCGCTTAAATTGTCTATGTAGCTTCTTATATTGCGACCATATCCGTTTCAAATAAACAATCACATTGAAGATAGAATAAGAATCTGTATTTTCAGCGTAATATCGAACCATATGCCATTTTTGATCTCGTCCCTGCATTGTTTGTTCAAGCAGTTCATTAAATCCTTTCGGTGACATTTCCTTTTTGTTCATTAACAAAAGGTATGTCATCATTTTTTCGTAAATGGTTTCTTCCCATGCAAGGATTGTTTTGTTTCCGTGAAGTACATGCTGATGAAAGTTCGTAATATCGTCTTGAATTTTTGATTGGATAGTTAAAAGCTCATTTTTCAATTGAATAGAGTTCATTTAGATTCCCCCATTTTCTTTTTTCGTTTATACTCATCAATCAATGCTTGTCCGGCATGTTGTTTTAAAAATTCCACATACTCGTCAATATCATCCCATGCGATTAGAAAAAGGTTATCTGATTGCATTAAATCGCTTCCTCCTCAATTTATTTTTTACCAAATCAAACCACCAACCTCCTAAGCTCATACAATCAATGGCAACACCTCCTTAAAGTTTGACCATATTTGACGTTTAGATCTAATCGCATTATTATTTGACCTTCAAGTGATTTTTTAAAATTTCAAAAAAACAATTTAGTTGTCAAGGAATGATATATATTTTTTGAGTTTATTTTCATTGAACTTACCAGTTAATAAAGCATCGAAAAATTTATCAAGCAGTTCCAGTTTCAGTTCATTATTTTCTTCAATTAATTTCAAAAATTTATCTGTCCTGAAGATAAACTTTTCTTCCTCTTTAGAGACCTTTTCAACCTTTTCAAAGACATTTTCGCAATTTTTATATCGTTCAACTTCTCTTTGATGTATTTGCATTAACATACCTTCTAAACGTTCTAAATTTTTTAAATGTAATTCCGTCCTTTTATTAACAAGTTCTAAAACTCTAACTTTCTCTTCAATTTGTTCCTCTGTTTCATTTTGCAATTTCAATAGATGGCGATATAAATCCATTTGTGATTCATGATCCAAATCTTTTGTAAATATTTCTTCATCCAATTGATATTTTTCGGAAAGAACTTTTAACCATTTTTTCGGTATAGGTCTCTGACCTTTAAGCCACGAATTTAATTGCTGTTTGGATACTCCAAGCTCTTCAGCAAATAGTGTTTTCTCTACATTAAAAAAATCAATAATGAACTCCAACCCAGTATACATGGATATCCCTCATTTCGGTTTACGGTAAATCACTGTACCTTTATCTTACAATATGGTTTACGGTAAATCAATACTATTTTTAATTTTTTCAAAAAATTTTAATCAAATTTCATCATTCAAAAAATCATACAACAAATGCCTATTTTCCCTTCTCTTTTCAACTACAAAATTGCTATATAGCACAGTGTAGAAATAACCTTCAAACGTTTTCTTTATTTTTCCCATCTTTTTCGCAAATATGGTTGTTTTAAATGATTCGACAGCTATATCAATCAATTCATCTAACGGTCTATCAAATTTGCATTTTTTATATGCAATTTGAACACGTTGAAATAGATCGTATATATGCTTTGCTGAATTGAAGAACGGCTTGACTGTATCTACGAATTCTTTTGAAACGCTTGCTGGTACAAATGTTGCGTCTAGTTCTTTTGGTTGATTATCTGCTTGTTGACTTTCTGTATGTACGTTAGTACGTTTAGTATTTCTCATAACAGAGTGATCTTGATTCTTCTTGTTTTCAGTGGTGACATCAGCAGTGACAAGCTGCGGTGACATGTTGTTATTTAACGTTTTTTCACTTGGTATAGATAAATCTGTTTTCTGAATGACAATGATATTGATACCACGCTTCCCATTTGGTCTAGTAGTCGGAATTCTTTTAATAATTCCCATTTCTTCAAGTTGGTTCATGGCTCTAATGACTGTTCTACGACTTATATTTGCTATTTCAGCGATGTAATCGTATTTTGCAAAAGAAACCCCTATAACCTTAACAGAATGCGTGTATAGCGTTTTTAAGACGTTTACAGTCGATTCAGATAGCTTTGATTTGTTGTGATACAAAAAGGCTCTGACATGCTTGTTCATTTCTTCAACAGATTTAAATGATTGATATTGTTTGATCAAATCATAGCTAAATTGATTTTTCATTTCTCGTCTCCCTTTCTTTTGGGGACACAATTCCAACATCTAAAAAAGACAATACGAAATACACCTCGAAACGCTTGATTTTTTCGAGATTTTGAATTAATATGTAATTAGCTTATAATTTGGTTGATGGACGTTGGAAAAGCGTCCTTTTTTGTTTTGGTAATGGGTTACTACTCGAAGGGTAGTAACCCTATTTTTTTAATTAAAAACAGGCAAAACTCGGCTTAAAATAGGGGTTTATACTTATTAGTCCTCACATGCTACTTTTGTTTCAGTTGTCCAATCATGGACTTCTGGTTCGATTATTTCCCCATCAGACTTAACAAGTTTTAATTGTGCATCAACAAAAAGCAATTCATGCAATTGATTTTCCGCCATTCTTTTTGCTTCATCTTCATTTTTCGCTTTGACATTAACAGACACTGACAATTTCACTTCTCCAAAAACTTGAAATTGATTCATATAAAGATTCCTCCTTAGATTAGATTATTCAGCAAAGTTTAATGCTTCAAATGCCTGTTGTGCATCTTGAAGTATTTGCTCTTGAAATGATGTATCTTTCCCTTCACGCTTTGCTTGTTTAATGTCTTTGCGAATGTGCTGCATATGCGAAAACAGTGCATTTTTAATTGTGATAAGTTCATTTTCATTGATTTTGATTGTTTTCATCACGCTACCGCCTTTCTTTTAATTCTGCATTCTGCTCCTGCATAAAGATGCCAATCTGGAGCATCAGAACAAAATGTATTAATTACTTGATCATATGTGATTGTTTGATATTGACCGCCTGCAAAAACTTGAATAATGAATGAATCATTGAGCTCAATTAATTCCCCGATTTCTAATTCAAGAAATGCTTGTCCATTTTCGATGATTAATGTGCCGAGCGTGTAATTATCAAGAAATGCGTCAATTTTGCGGACAGTTTGTTTTATGTGATCGCTAAGAGTATCCATTATTTTTGATTACCTCCTTAAATATCTAAATTGTTTAGCGGTGAATGTTTTTGATATTTTCTTCCAATTTCTTGATCTGTGAAATCCAGATAAGCCTTTTGCGTAACTTCAACACTTGAATGTCCCAAAATCCGAGATAGCGAAACCCAGTCTCCACCATTTAATAGGTAATATTTAGAAAAATTATTTCTTAGCTGATGCGGATGTATTTCAACGCTAACTTTTCTTCCAGCTTCACGTAGCGCACGTTCAAAATTTCTGACGTCTAGTTGAGTTCCTCTTGTTGTTGGAAAAAGATATGGACTATCAGAAAAACGATCTCGATATTTCATCCAACGTTTTAAATCTGTAGACATTTTGTATGAAAAATACACGTACCGTTGTTGCTTGTTCTTTGGATTTTCGATTAGTATTGATTTTGTATCAAAATCAACATGTTCAGGGCGCAATGCACAGCATTCGCTTGCACGAATTCCTGTGTCAAGTATTAACCTTGTTTGAATCCATGTACGATAGCCGTGAAATGTTGTAATGTCCATTGCGTTAAGTACCTTTTTTATCTCTTCTCTTGTCAGCAAAGGCTTTTTCTTCCGCTGCGGTTTAATATTCTCGATGTTTTCGCACGGATTAACTTTTATTTCACGTTCTCGATACAAAAAGTTGAAAAATACTTTGATATTTCTTAAATAATTCGCAATGGTTGTATCACTAATTTTTTTCCCTGCATCATTTCGTCTGTCGGGATAATTGATTTCTTTGCTTTTTTCATTTGCGACAACCGTATATTTTCCACGCTCCCGTAAATATCTAATGTATTGCCGAATATGAACCGACTTCACCTTGTCAATACTCGTGATTTTACATTCACGTTCAAGGAAAATAAGGAACAGTTGTAAAGTTTGCTGATAACTGGCAAGTGTTTTTCGAGATAAATTTTTTGAATCACAATACAGTAGGAAATTATCTAAATGCATTTGAAGATCATTCAAAATAAAAAACACCTCCAGATTTTATTGTTGGTCAATAAAATCTGAAAGTGTTTTTATTAGTTGATATTTAATTCTGAATTTATAGGTATAGTTAAGAAATTTATTGGTCAGTGCCATCAGTATGGAATATTTTTACTATACCTTCAAACCCTTGATACACTTACTCTCAACTCGCCTTATGCTCCAATCTCAATTTATCTGCCACCATTGCAATAAATTCCGAGTTCGTCGGTTTGGCTTTTGACATGCTGACTGTGTAGCCAAACAGCGATGAGATAGATTCAATGTTGCCGCGGCTCCATGCTACTTCAATAGCATGGCGGATAGCACGTTCCACACGGCTTGCCGTTGTGTTAAATTTTTTCGCAATATCTGGATAAAGCACTTTTGTAATCGATCCTAACAGCTCGATATCATTATAAACCATGGAAATCGCTTCTCTTAAATATAAATATCCTTTGATGTGCGCAGGAACCCCGATTTCATGAATAATGCTTGTAATACTAGCGTCTAGATTGTCATTTTTATTTTCAGAAACAGCAGAGCCAGATTTATGTAAAGATATATTTTTCATTAGAGGCGAAGGCTTTCCACTCACTTGACGAATATTTCCAGCCAGCTGTTCCATATCGAACGGTTTTAAAATAAAATAAGCAGCCCCTAGGTCGACCGCTTTTTTCGTTACATCCTCCTGGCCAAAAGCAGTTAACATGATTACGTTCGGCTTTTTCGCTTTGTTTAGCTCCTTGAGCTTTTGCAGTACTGCTAATCCATCTAAATGGGGCATAATGATATCCAAAACAAGGACGTCCGGGCTTTTTTCATTCAAAATATTTAAACATTCCTGACCATTGTAAGCAACGCCGATTACTTCCATATCCTCCTGGCTGGATAAATATTCATCCAAAAGGGCAACAAGCTCTCGATTATCATCAACGATACATACTTTAATTTTTTCCACACGCACTCCTCCCAATCCTCTTTACAAAATTATACATTGTTTGATCTACAAGATATTTTCGACAACTTTACAGAGAATCCTTTTCCTTTTTTAAAAAAAGTGAAAAATTATGTGTTTTTTCAAAGTTCTTCTTATTATGAATAAAGTTTTCGATTTCAAGCAAAATTCTCCTCTAACAAACATAAACAGCGTTTTTGTAATAAATATGTATGTCGAATTAAATAAGTTTATACATAAATTTTCGCTTGATTGAGCCAGTACACTTCCCTTGCTTTTAAAGCAAACAGCCCACTTCACAAAATTCCTTTATGTGAACGTGACGTTTTTCGCAAAAGGATTTATGTCAGATCGCTGCATCATGTAATAAGAAAAAGCGAGTGTGTTAACTCGCTTTTTGCTGCTTTTCGTCCATACTAATCCCTGCGTCTTGCAGCATCCATTCAATGTGAACACCGTAACCAGATGTCGGATCATTGACAAATACATGAGTCACAGCGCCAACCAGTTTTCCATCTTGAATGATTGGACTGCCGCTCATTCCTTGAACAATGCCTCCTGTTTTCTTAAGCAATTCCTTATCTGTCACTTTTATGACCATGCCTTTTGTTGCAGGAAACTTTTGATTAACGGTACTGACAATTTCTACATCAAATGCTTCCACTTTATTTTGATCTACCACTGTTAAAATTTGTGCAGGACCTTCTTTCACTTGATGTGAAAAAGCAACTGGTATCGGTTTGTCCATAATTCCGTTTTTCACTTCTTGATTCAGCCTGCCAAATATGCCGAATGGACTGTTTTTTGAAATAGAGCCGATCACTTCATGTTTTTCTGAAAATCTTGCTAATTTTTCACCTGGACTTCCGCCTCTTCCTTTTTCAATCGACGTTACCGTAGACCGGACAATTTTTCCGTTTTCAACCACAATCGGTTTTTTTGTATCCATATCTGATATAACGTGCCCAAGAGCACCGTATTTTTTTGATTTCGGATCATAAAACGTCATCGTTCCAATGCCTGCTGCAGAATCCCGTATATAGAGACCGATACGATACGTTTTGTCGCTTTTGTCTTTGACTGGTGTCAATTTCGTGTTGAGAACTTTGTTGTTGCGTTTTACTTCGATCGCTAAAGGGCGGCCTGTTCTTCCTGCTTCTTGTATAAATGGAATAATATCACTCATTTTTTCTATTTTTGTCCCATTAATTTTTGTTATCATATCGCCGACTTCTACACCTGCCGATTCACCCGGTGATTTTTTTCCGGCTTCAGTTTCAATTTGGTGAAAGCCGACTACTAAAACACCAAGTGTATTTAACTTAACACCGATCGATTGGCCTCCAGGAATTACCTTTAATTCCGGGAGAACTTTGACATTCACGTTTTTAACCGGCATGCCTTTTATTTCATAGAGAATTTGTCCATCTCCAGATTTCGTGCCTTTTAGCTGCAATTCGTCCCCGCTTTCCGACACTTTGAAAGCGTTTTGAACATCCTGAACTTGAGCTTGAGCTGGAATAACATTTTTTTCTATTGTATAAACGTCATGTTCAAAAATGGTGATTGTTTTCGGAATGTGTAAATATTGTCGCACCTCTTTTGAAAAGCCTAAACTGATTAAAGAAACAAGGAGAATCGTACCAATTATTTTTCTGATGTATTCTAAAGTCATTTCTTCACTCTCCTCGCTCCTAACCCACACCATATGACTATTTCACATGGCTACATCTAATAATTTTTCCTTGAGCGAGGTCATTTATAACTTTTTCTTAAAGAAATTATTTCCGCTAGGAGGATTTCACCGATATAGCCAGATCCAACAGCTCTTTTGCATGCTGCTTCGACAATTCCGTCACTTCTGCTCCAGCAATCATCCGGCCGATTTCTGCAATTTTTTCTTTTTCAGAAAGCGGAATAACCTTTGTTTTCGTTCTTCCCTCTTTGCTTACTTCCTTAGCAATTAATAGATGGTTGTCAGCCATCGCTGCAACTTGAGGAAGATGCGTGATGCATAGCACTTGAGAGTTAATCGACACCTGATAAATTTTTTCTCCGATCGCTTGGGCGACACGGCCGCTTACACCAGTATCCACCTCGTCAAATATGATGGAAGTAATTCCTTGATGCTTGGAAAAAATCGTTTTTAAGGCAAGCATGATTCTTGATAATTCCCCGCCGGAAGCAATTTTCGCAAGAGGCTTAAGAGGTTCGCCTGGATTGGTGGAAATGTAAAATTCCACAAAATCCATGCCGTCACTTCCAAATTTCGCTGGAATTCCATCGATCAAAGCGGAATCTTGGGCCTCTTTCTGCGAAAATTGAACCTTAAATGTAGTTTTATCCATGTACAGCTGTTTTAATTCAGATGTGATTTGAGCAGTTAGCTTGTTTGCGTATTTTTTTCTTATTGCTGTTAAATGTTGGGATTTTGTCAGCAGTTCTTCGACGACAGATTTAAGCTCATTTCTAAGCGTTTGAATATGGCTATCACGGTTTTCAATCGTATCGATCTCTTTTTCAATTTCATCTCTATATTGCAAAATGTCTTTGATTGTTTGCCCGTACTTTCGTTTTAACCGATGAATGACATGGAGGCGGTCCTCTATCATATTTAACCGATCAGGATTAAATTCCATGCGTTCTAATTCATTTCTAAGCTGAAACGTTAAATCCTCTACAACGTAAAAACTGTTCGACAGCGTTTCGGACATTTCTTTTAACTGTTTATTAAATTCTGCTGCTTCTTCTAAATGATTCATGGCAAGTCGTAAAAAATCAAGCCCGCGCTGCTCTCCCTGCAGCGATTCATAGCTATTTTTCAAGGCTTCATAAATTTTTTCAAAATTTAACATTTCCTGCCGTTCTTCCTGAAGCTTTATATCTTCATCCATTTTTAAATCGGCATCGTCAATTTCCTTTAATTGAAACTTCAATAAATCCAATCGATGCGCCATCTGCTGCTCATTTTCTGAAAGGGCTTTTAACCGCTTTGTTAAGTCCGTGTATTTTTTATAAAACTTTACGTATGCATCCTTTGCTTTTTTCACTTCTTCGCCGCCATATTCGTCGAGAAGATGAAGATGCTTTTGCTCGTCCATCAGCTCTTGATGATCGTGCTGTCCATGTATATCGACTAATGTGCTCCCAATATCCCGGAGAATTCCGATTGTGACAAGCTTTCCATTAATTCTGCAAATGCTTTTTCCGTTAGCGGAGATATTCCGGTTTAAAACAATCATGCCTTCACTAGCATCTATTCCTAATTCATGGCACTTTTTCAAGCACGGATGGTCCTCTTCTTCCAATATAAACAACCCTTCCAATTCAGCGCGCTTTTCACCGGCTCGGACAAATTCAGAAGAACCGCGTCCTCCTACAAGAAGAGATATTGCATCAATAATGATCGATTTCCCAGCACCTGTTTCTCCCGTCAGCACTGTCAGCCCTTTTTCAAAAGAAAGAGATAGGGATTCAATAATGGCAAAATTTTTAATCGACAATTCCGCTAACATCGCATTTTCACCCCAAACTTGTTAAAGCATGTCCAAAAATTTTTCCGTCAACGTTTTGGTGTCTTCATTCTTCCTGCATATAATTAAAATCGTGTCATCGCCGCAAATTGTCCCTAATATTTCTTCCCAGTCCAAATTATCAATTAATGCACCGATTGCATGAGCATTTCCCGGCATTGTTTTCATCACAAGCAAATGTCCGGCAGAATCGATTTTAACAAATGCATCCATCAATGCTCTTTTCAGCTTTTGATGGGGATTGAAGCGCTGATCTGCGGGCAGGCTGTATTTATAACGTCCATCAGATGTCGGAACCTTCACTAAATGGAGCTCTTTGATGTCGCGGGATACGGTTGCTTGGGTGACATTAAAACCTAAATTTTTCAGCATTTCAACTAGTTCATCCTGCGTTTCGATTTCGTAATTTGTGACAAGCTCTCTAATTTTAATAAGACGCTGTCCTTTTGTCATTAGCGACCACCCCTATTCTCTTTCCTGTTATGATATCTCATAGAAAAACAGGAATAACTTGTATTCGTTATCCCTGTCTCTTTATTTTTAACGTCGAATGAGCGTTTTTCACAATTTCTTCAATTGTTTCCGTAAATTTTATGTCACCTTTTTCTTTTGCCCCTCCCCAATACAAATGGAGCAAAAACTCTATATTCCCGTTGCTGCCAGTGATCGGAGAGTACGATAAATGTAAGCAATCAAATCCTTCACTGATTGCAAAGGCCGTTATGTCATGCAAAACTTCCTCATGAACCCGAGCATCCTTCACAATTCCTTTTTTCCCGACTTTTTCTTTTCCTGCTTCAAATTGCGGCTTAATTAGCGCTACGCATTCACCAGTGGGCACCAAAATGGTTTTTAAAACAGGGAGGATCAATTTTAAAGAGATAAACGATACATCAATGGTAGCAAATTCCGGAAGCCCCTTTTGAAAATCCTCCGGCTTTACATAACGGAAGTTTGTCCGTTCCATCACGATGACACGTTCATCTTGACGCAGCTTCCAATCCAATTGATTATACCCGACATCCACCGCATAACATAATTTTGCGCCGTTCTGCAAGGCGCAGTCGGTAAATCCTCCCGTAGAAGAGCCGACATCTACCATAATTTTTCCTGCCACACTGATTTCAAATTGTTTCAACGCCTTTTCCAGCTTTAAACCGCCTCTTGAAACATAAGGGATCGCATCTCCCTTTACAGTTAACGGGATGTCGCGATCAATTTTTTCGCCAGGCTTATCCAATCGTTTTTCATTTGAATAAACAAGCCCGGCCATAACGGCCCTTTTTGCTTTTTCTCTCGTTTCTGCAAGTCCTCTTTCTACAAGCAATACATCTAAACGTTCCTTTTTACCCATATTTGATTCCTTTTTCTTTTTTTGGTATTACTTCGAGCACATTTTTGATTATTCCTTCTTTTGTTAATCCAATCTCTTCTAACAGTTTTTCCACGCTTCCATGCTCGATAAAGCGATCTGGAATTCCCATTCTTTTCATTGTAAGATTTGTAAAGCCATGCTTTTCAGCAAATTCTAATACCGAGCTGCCAAAACCGCCTTCAAGAACTGCTTCCTCTACTGTTAAAATCGGTATTCCTTCGTTGAAAATCTCAAGAAGCATTTTCTCATCAAGCGGCTTTAAAAAGCGGGCATTGACGACTCGAACGGAAACATTATTTTTGGCAAGTGCTTTCGCTGCATCCAATGCCATTTTAATCGTCGTTCCAAATGTTAAAATGACAGCATCTTTACCTTGTAAAAGAACTTCCCACGTACCGATCGGAATTTCTTTCAGCTCAGGATCAAGAGGCACACCCAATCCTGTTCCTCTCGGATAGCGAAGAGCGATCGGCCCTTCATCGTACTTCAGAGCCGTATAAACCATATGCTGTCCTTCATTTTCGTCTTTCGCCATCATTAATACAATGTTTGGTATATGGCGCAAAAAAGCGATGTCAAATACTCCCTGATGGGTTTCTCCGTCAGCTCCGACGAGTCCTGCGCGGTCAATTCCGAAAAACACATTTAAGTTTTGTCGGCAAATGTCATGAACCATTTGGTCATAACCGCGCTGCAAAAAGGTTGAATAGATTGCCAAAAACGGCTTCATATTGGCAGCAGCAAGTCCTCCTGCAAGCGTCACCGCATGCTGCTCGGCAATACCGACATCAAACATTCTGTCCGGAAATTCTTCTCGGAATTTTTCAAGTTTCGAACCAACCGGCATGGCTGGTGTAATTGCAACAATTCTTTCATCGTTTCTCGCTAATTTTCGAACTGTTTCACTTACTAATTCACTCCAAGACGGAGCCGATATTTTCGGTTTAACAAAATCGCCTGTTTCAATTTTATACGGGCCTGTTCCATGCCATGTTCCAACCTTGTCTTTTTCGGCAGGCAAATAGCCCTTTCCTTTTTTCGTGATAACATGCAGCAAAACAGGGCCTTTTGTTTTTTTGGCATAACTAATGTTTTCCATCAATGCCTGAAAATCATGTCCGTCAATCGGTCCAAAATAGGTAAAGCCAAGCTCCTCAAAAAACATGCCCGAAACGAATAAATATTTCAGACTGTCTTTAAGCCGTTCTGCTGTTGAGGCAAGCTTTCCTCCGACAGCTGGAATTTTTTTCAACAAGTATTCCAACTCTTCTTTTACCCAGTGATATTTGCCTGTTGTTCTTAATCTTCCAAGTATATGATGAAGAGCACCGACGTTTGGAGCAATAGACATTTCATTATCGTTTAACACAACAATAATATCCTTTTGTTCATGGCCGATGTGATTCAATGCTTCAAGCGCCATGCCTCCGGTTAAAGCACCGTCGCCGATAATCGGCACAATATATTCATCCGTTCCTTTTAAATCGCGGGCAATAACCATTCCCATTGCCGCAGAAAGTGAAGTTGAACTGTGCCCCGTTTCCCAAACATCGTGCTCGCTTTCTGAACGCTTCGGAAAACCGGACAATCCTTTATACTGCCTCAACGTATCAAACTCTTTCGCCCTGCCTGTCAAAATTTTATGAACGTACGCCTGGTGACCTACATCCCAAATAAATTTATCTTTCGGGCTGTCAAACATTTTATGTAAAGATATTGTCAGCTCAACTACTCCTAAATTTGGTCCAATATGTCCGCCGGTCACTGACAGCTTTTCAATTAAAAATTGGCGAATTTCCGCGCTCAATTGCTCCAGTTCTTTTATTGAAAACTTTTTCAGAAATTTTGGATTTTCGATGGACAATAGATCCAAAACGGATCACTCACTTTCGCTTTTTAGATATGCTTGCTTTTTTATGATTCTTTCCTTTTTTCTCTTTCATCAAAACAATATTAAATCTTTTTTCAAAAAAATAAAATATCTTTCCGACATAAAAAATAATCGGAGTTGAAAAACGGATTGCAAACGCCTTTCCAAACGCTTTTCCTCCGACAGTAAGAGCGGCTACAATGCTTGTGAATACGATTGAAATCGTAAACTCAAGCGCCGAAGTTTGACGGTCGGCAAACGTCACCGCCAGCTGCACTACGACAACAGCCGAGGCTGTTCCGCTGATTATGCCGGAAATATCGCCAATAACATCGTTGCAAAAGTTCGAAAAGCGATCGGCATTTCGGATAATTTGAATGGCATGCTTGGCACCGCTCACACGCTTTGACGCCATCGCATGAAACGGAACCTCATCTGCTGATGTGGCAGCAATGCCGAGCATATCAAAAAAAATGCCGATTAAAACGATCACAAAAACGATCATCATACCGGCAGCCCATCCGACGCCTTCCAGGAGAACAGTTGATACAATTGAAAAAAGAGCCGCTAACACGAATGTGATAACGGCAATTCCTAAACTCCATCGTATTGAATATCGAATTAGCTCTTTCATCATGAAATGCATAACACCTGATTTCTATGTAAAAACTATATATAACGAAATGGAGTGGTCATATATAGAGTAAACATTACGGCTTAGGTCCAGTAGGTTTTCCCAGTCAAGTACCAGGCGTTGCCGCCCCGGCGGTTTCCCTTTAAACCTGACTTAGCGCTGTCGCCAAACGCTAGACTGGATTGCCACTTAGTCCGTACTACAATCCTCTATATATGTCATGTGAACAGTCTAGGAGTTTTCCTCAAACAGCCTTTAGCCGGTTCCTAGCCTCTTTTGCAGAGCCGATTTCATATGTCAAATAAGAAACTCTTTCATTGGCCATATGAAAAAGTTCCTTGTTTCCATAATCCCCTCGGCCTCCACTCAAGGCAGGCTACGCTGTCCGCGCCTCATTGCACTATGAAGCGCGTAGACAGGTTCATACCCATTTTGCACATAAAATGGGCCTCCGCGGAAAGAGGGTCAACGCCCACATGCCATTGTGGATCGCCCTCTAACCTTAACCCCCAGCATCAACCCAAGGCTGGGCGCCTCAAGCCAACACCAGGAACTTCATCGATGTGCCCTTTAGCGGATTTTTAGGCCCGCCTTCAGAACCGGAGGGCTGACTAGAATACTGCACCACTCCATCATGTTTTCTGACAGAATTATATCATATAAGAGTGTTTTCCTCAACTTGTTGGAGAATGCACACATTCAAATGCGAATCCCGTTCCTCATTTTGTCGACCCGTTGGAGGTGCACTGAATTTTCATCGTTTAATGTTCGCGCTCACCAATTAAATCACAAAACGATAATAGAAGCTCATTGTTTATGGAGCATGTTTGCAAAATAGCCTTTGATGTTTCAATATGCTCCGACAATTTTTTCTTTGCGCCTTCCAAAGACAGTACGGACAAATACGTTGTTTTTTTATTCTCTTCATCGGAACCAACAGGCTTTCCGATCTTTTCTTCGTCTCCTTCAACATCTAATATGTCATCTTTAATTTGGAAGGCAATGCCTATATGGTATGCGAATTCCTTTAATTTATTTATTTCTTCAATCGACGCCTCAGCAATGATGGCACCTGCAATAATACTGAAAGCCAGAAGCTTTGCTGTTTTATGCTCATGAATATATTCAAGCTGTTTTAAAGTTAATTGTTTGTTTTCTCCTTCCATGTCGGCAACTTGTCCGCCAACCATTCCTTCTGCACCAGCCGCCTTTGAAAGCTCTGAAATGAGCGTCAATTTTACGCGATCTGAAAGCTCTTCAGCATCAGCAATCAGCCGAAAGCTTTCAGTCAGTAATCCGTCACCTGCCAGCACGGCTATGGCTTCTCCATATACTTTATGATTGGTCGGCTTTCCTCTTCTAAAATCATCATTGTCCATGCATGGAAGGTCATCATGAATGAGCGAATACGTATGAATCAATTCCACCGCACATGCGACCGGGTAGCCAATTTTCTCTTCTTTTCCATACGAATGGAGAACGGCAAGCAAGAGCATAGGGCGCAGACGTTTCCCGCCGGCATTTAAGGAATAAATCATCGATTCTTTAATAATTTTCGGGGCATTTAATCTTTCAATATATGTGGGAAGAACGGAATCAATGGCAGCTTTGCGCGTTTTTAAGTATTCCGGAAAAGACATCACTTTTGTTCTTCCTCCTGTGCTTGGAAAGGTTTGATCGTTCCATCTTCATCAAGAATAAAATCCAATTGCTTTTCAGCTTGCGTTAATTTTTCATGGCAAAGCTTTGAAAGCTTCATTCCTTCTTGAAAATATTGGATCGCCTGTTCTAATGGAACATCTCCGTCTTCTAATTTTAAAACAATTGCTTCCAGCTCTTTCATCGCTTCTTCAAACGTTAATTCTTTTTGATCATTCATGATCTTCTCTCCTCAATTTCAGATACTTCACAATGGATGGTCCCGTCCTGCAATTTAATTTGAATAAAATCCCCTTCAGCCGTTTGTTTTACGCTCTTTACCAGCTTATCTTGTTTATACACAAGGCTGTATCCACGTTCCATAATCTTTAATGGGCTGAGCGCATCAAGTTTAGAAGCCAATGCTTGAAAGCGATTCAGCTTCTGTTGATATAAAGCTGTCATCTCGCGCAGCATTTTTTTGTCCAGATCCTTCATTCTTGTCTTCGCCCGCTCAATTTGGTCATATGGAAGTTCGTTTTTAAGACGATTCGTCAATAACAAGTATCGGTTCGTTTGATCGTTTAAGTAACGTTTTCCTGCTTTTTTAAAACGTTCGAATAAAATGTCCAGCTCCTGTTCTTTTTGCATATAAAGCTTTTTCGGATATTTGAATGCATATGAGTTGGTTAAGCGGAAAAGCTTGAGCTTTTCCTTTTTGATCCGTTCCTTTAAAGCGTTCGTCATTCTAATGTTCCGTTCCCGGATCTTTTCGATTAAATCCGTTATATTAGGAACAGCCAGCTCTGCTGCTCCGGTTGGAGTCGGCGCCCGAAGATCGGCGACAAAATCTGCGATTGTATAATCTGTTTCATGGCCTACAGCAGATATAACGGGTATTTTTGATTTAAAAATTTCCCTTGCCACCACCTCTTCATTGAAAGCCCACAACTCTTCAATCGACCCGCCTCCTCTTCCAACAATGAGGACATCGAAATAACCGAGGGAGTTGGCAAGCTGTATTTTATTCACAATCGATTTTCCCGCTTGTACACCTTGAACAATTGCGGGAATAACCACCACTTTTGCCACAGGGTATCTTCGTTTGATCGTTGTGATGATATCCCTGACGGCTGCACCTGTCGGCGATGTGATCACACCGATCGTCTTTGGAAAGGCAGGAATCGTTTTTTTATGCTTGACATCGAACAGCCCTTCTTGCTCCAATTTTTTTTTCAGCTGCTCGAATGCAAGATAAAGCCCTCCTACTCCATCAGGCTCCATTTCCTTTGCATAAATTTGGTATATTCCTCCGGGCTGGTAAATGGTAATTTCACCGCGTACCAATACGTTCATCCCGTCCTCTGGGCGAAATGGAAGAGAACGGTTAAAACTTGAAAACATAACCGCCTGTATTCTGGCATGCTCGTCCTTTAACGTAAAATAAATATGTCCGCTGTCATGAATTTTTACGTTTGATAATTCGCCTTTTACCCAAATATCGCGCAAATGTGGATCAACATCAAATTTTCGCTTAAGGTATTTTGTTAACGCCGAAACGGTTACAAATTTTTTGTTACTCATGAACAACTCCTTTAAAGCAAGTTTATGGACGTACCCGCTTCTTTGCGGATTTAACCGTATTATAAACCAGCATCGTAATCGTCATTGGACCTACTCCGCCGGGAACAGGAGTAATGGCGCTTGCTTTTTCTTTTGCCTCATCAAATTTTACATCGCCTACAAGTTTTCCGTTCTCAAGTCTATTGACGCCAACATCTATTACGACTGCACCTTCTTTAATATGATCAGCACCTATGAAATGAGGACGCCCGACAGCAACGATTAAAATATCTCCTTGGATCGTATGCTCCCGCAAATTTTTCGTTTTCGAATGGCAATATGTAACCGTTGCATTTTCGTTTAGAAGCAATTGTCCGACCGGTTTTCCGACAATATTGCTTCTGCCAACAACGACAACATGCTTTCCGGCAATTTCGATATTTGCAGATTTGATCATTTCAACAATTCCGGCCGGTGTGCACGGCAAAAACGCATCCTGTCCCGTCATCATGCGTCCAACATTAATCGGATGAAAGCCATCCACATCTTTTTCTGGAGAAATTTTTTCAATGACTGCTGTTTCATCAATATGGTCAGGTAACGGAAGCTGAACAAGAATTCCGTCATAACGATCGTCCTGATTATATTTTTCTATCACTTCAAGCAGTTCTTCTTGTGAAATCGACTCCTCCAAATGTTCCAGCTTAAAAGAAACGCCGATTTCCTCCGAAGCTTTTTGCTTCCCCTTAATGTAAGAAAGGGAAGCAGGATTATTCCCAACTAAAATAATGGCAAGGCCGGGTGTTACCCCTTTTTCCTTTAATTGTTCCACTTCTTTTTTTAACTCGCTTCGCATTTCTTTTGCCAATTCTTTTCCGTCAATAATCGTCGCCACCATCTTTTTCCTCCTAAGCTTTTTTTTCTAACTCTTCTTTTATACTTGAGAGGACACCATTTACAAATTTGCTCGACTGAACATCTCCGAACATTTTAGCAAGTTCAATCGCTTCATCAATTGTTACATTGAACGGAATATCCGGTTCATATTTCATCTCATATACAGCTAAACGCAAAATGGCACGGTCAATGTTAGCCAATCTTTCCAATTTCCAATTGGTTAAATTCCTTTTTATCAATTCGTCAATTTCGTTTTGATGTTCAACCGTTCCGAGTACAAGCTTATTTAAAAATGGATCATGTTCATTACCGTCCAAAACATGATTGATGGCTTCCTCAGGAAGCGCTTCAGCCAAGTCAATTTGAAACAGTGCCTGCAATGCCTTTTTCCTAGCTGTTCTCCGTTTCATCTTTTTGCTCCTTTTTTCAAACTATGTCGAAATGTCATATATGAATCATATCATAACTGCCTCTTGTATCACATATGAAAGTTCATCCGAAAAGAAATTTCAGAATCTTTCTTATTATTCTTTATTTTAAACAAAAAAGGGGAGGATATCCTCCGCCTTTACATTTCCTCTTGAATTTCAGGCTCTTCCGTCTTCGTTTCAAACTGAATGCCCACTACATGAATGTTGATTTCGTTGATTTCAAGCGCCGTCATCGTTAAAAGCGTTTGACGAATGTTTTCTTGTACTTTCTGTGCAACAGCCGGAATGGAAACCCCGAAATTCATGACACAATATACATCAATGACAATGCCTTCTTCACCTAAGTCTACTTTTACGCCTTTACCATGATTTTTTTTGCCAAAGCGTTCAGCGACTCCTGAAGCGAAATTGCCGCGCATTTGGGCTACCCCTTCTATTTCAGATGCGGCAATTCCGGCGATGACTTCAATGACTTCCGGAGCGATTTCCACTTTTCCAAAGCTTGCTTCATGATTCATTTCCAATCCTGTATCTTTCAAATAGTACACCTCCAAAATTATGACATGATTTTATAATTTTCAAGAAATCTAGTGTTGAACTCCCCGCTGATAAATTTTTCATGATCCATTAATTTCAGGTGGAAAGGTATGGTTGTATGCACTCCTTCTATAACAAATTCACTTAAAGCTCTTTTCATTTTGGCTATCGCTTCTTCCCTTGTCGCTCCGTGTGTAATCAGCTTTGCGACCATTGAATCATAATATGGCGGAATGGAATAGCCAGGGTAGCAGGCAGAATCAATGCGGACACCCGGTCCGCCCGGAGGCAGGTACATTTCGATTTTACCAGCTGAAGGCATAAAATTCTTTTCCGGGTTTTCTGCGTTAATTCTACATTCGATCGCCCAGCCGTTAAATGTAATGTCTTTCTGTTCAAAGCTTAGTGGTTCGTTTGCTGCAATCTTGATCTGCTCTTTGATCAGGTCAATGCCTGTGACCATTTCAGTAACAGGATGCTCAACTTGAATGCGGGTATTCATTTCCATGAAATAAAATTGCTCATTTTTATAATCAAAAATGAATTCCACTGTACCTGCACCGGAATAACGCACCGCTTTGGCTGCTTTTACAGCCGCTTCCCCCATTTTATGTCGCATTTTATCAGATAGTGCAGGAGAAGGAGTTTCTTCCACCAGCTTTTGTAAGCGCCTTTGAATGCTGCAGTCCCTTTCACCTAAATGAACGACGTTTCCATGGTGATCGGCAAGAATTTGGATTTCAACATGGCGGAAATCTTCAATACATTTTTCAATGTAAACGCCTGGGTTTCCAAATGCTGTTTGCGCTTCCTGCTGAGTAATTTGGATCCCTTTCCGCAAGCTTTCTTCGTCATTCGCAACGCGTATTCCTTTTCCTCCGCCTCCGGCGGCTGCTTTAATAATGACTGGATAACCGATTTGATTTGCGATCTCAACTGCTTCCTCTTCGCTTTTAATGATCCCTTTTGACCCAGGCACAATCGGAACACCCGCCTGCCGCATTGTTTCCCTAGCAACATCTTTTTTTCCCATTTTTGTGATTGCTTCTGGACTAGGGCCTACAAAAACAATGTTGCAATCATTGCAAAGCTCGGCGAAATCAGCGTTTTCTGCCAAAAATCCGTAGCCTGGATGAATGGCTTCTGATCCAGTCAGCGTCGCTACACTCACGATGTTCGTAAAGTTTAAATAGCTGTCTTTAGATGCAGTCGGTCCTATGCAATACGCTTCATCTGCAAGCTGAACATGCAAGGAGTCTTTATCCGCCTCAGAATATATGGCGACTGTTTCGATCCCTAATTCCTTGCAGGCGCGTATGATTCTTACTGCAATTTCTCCTCTGTTTGCTATCAGCAATTTTTTAAACATTTTCTTTCCCTCACTCTGGTTTTACAAGGAATAATGGTTGTCCGTATTCAACAAGCTGACCGTTCTCAACTAAAATGTCGACAATTTCGCCTTTTACTTCCGCTTCAATCTCATTAAATAATTTCATTGCCTCTACAATGCAAACAACGGTATTCTCTTTTACTTTTGATCCTATTGTAACATAAGGATCTGCATCTGGGTTTGGAGCAGCATAAAATGTGCCGACCATCGGTGAAGTAATTTTATGTAAATTTTCTGTTTTCTGCTCGCTTTCTTCTTTCGGCAAATGCACCTCTTTTTTCGGCTGTTCTAAAGATTCAGCAGCTGGCTGCTTTGGCAAAGCTTGAATTTCAGAAGCATTGTTATAGACAACATGCTGATTAGCGCGAGCCGCAGTTTTTTTTAATTGGACCTTTGCCCCTTCGCTTTCATATGTAAATTCATCAATGGATGAATCATCGATCAATTTGATGATTTCCTTTATTTCTTTAAAATTTAACATGAAAAAACACTCCTTAAAATGAATTCCAATTTGCTAGATATTATCATCAAGTATTAAAAGTAGCTATCATTTATGATACGATAACTTTTTGCTAAAATTCAATAACTATTAAAAATATGAGCAAACAATTCAAAGCAGCTTTTTCTTCACATGAAAAAATCCCCGATTTTTTTCGGGGAGTCATGTTACTTTGCTATTTCAAATGTTACGGCAACATCTTGCATGGACTGGATTTCATCCTTCACCAATTGAATCAGTTCGTTTGCTTGCTGCGGGGAGTGTTCTTTCGCTTTTACGGTAATTCTCACCTTGTCTCCATCAGCGCGAACTAATGCATCCTCGTAGCCTTTTGTTTTGATAAGTGTTTCTAATACCTTCTCTTTCTCTGACAGCTTGGATAATTCGCGCATCTCCTCATATGCATTGTTTTTTTCCTCAGATGAGACATCATTGGACCCAATAATTGTCTCCAGCTCCTGCTTGCGTTCACTTCTTTCATCTTCCACTTCCATTCTCAGCGCAGTAAATAAATCATCGTCCGTTATTGTGGAGACTACCGATCCATCTTCTGAGCTGGACTGCTTGCTCGATTGTTCTTTTTCTTGCTGCTTCGCATCAGTTTTTTGTTGCTCTGTTTGTTCTTTATTATTGTCATTTCCGCTTTCTTTTTCATTCGAATTCGTCTCTGTATCCGTCAACACCACATCAGGGGAAGATCCTCCTTCAGGAGATGTAATGTAATAAACGGACAGCACAACAACTAAACTTAACATGGTTAATAACCAAACAGTTTGTTTTTTTAACATGTCAAGCATCCTCCTTTACTTTTTTGGCAATACGGCTACTCTATGACTATCGACATCAAGCACCCTTGTAACTGCATCGGTGATCATTTTTTTAATTTGAACGTTTTCAGCACCTTTTGCTACTACTAACACCCCGCGTATTTTCGGCTTTTCGGTTTTTACAACGATGGGCGATTCTTGATCCCCTTTTCGAATGATTACCACTTGTTCGTCAACAGATTTATCTTCCACCTGCCGCTTTCCGCCTTCACGGTCCGTCTCATCTGTCGTTTGGTTTTGAATCGAGCGATTTTTTTCCAACACACTTTCAGATGAAGAGTCAACATTGACAATAACTTCTACCTCACCTACGCCTGAAATGGACTGAAGCGCTCCTTTTAGCTCATTTGCATACTGCTGTTCATAACGTTCAATTGTTCCTTTTTCACTTGTTGTTTGTTTAAATGCGGGCTCAACATCCTCTTCTTCTGCAGCGGTGTTTATCGTTTCTACTGTTTTGCTTTCGCCGGATAAAAAACTGCCGATCAGCATAAAAGCGATTCCAAGCGTCAAAAGTATAAGCATGAATGGATAGGTGGCTGATTTTTTGAGCATATTTCGTCCGGGAAGAAGAGAGGCTAGTCGCTGCAAAAAATTTTTCCTATCATTCACTTAGGCCGCCTCCTTCCATTTCAATCGAAATTTTTTCTTTCGATACTCCCCATGTTTCAGCAAGCTGGGCAATTATTTCGTTTTCATTTGCGAGCATTTTTTTGTCTTCTTCGTTCATGTTGATTTCAACCGGTTTAACCGTTTCAACCGTGTGGGGAAGATCTTTTTCTTCCACGAAAACTGTAACTTGCTTTAAATCGTTTTCTGATTCAATCTTCTCTTTTGTTTCATCAACCGAAAGATGAATTTTTTGAACCTTTAAACCATAGTTTTCTACCAGCTCCTCTTCCGCTAAATTTTTCATTTGGACAGCCATTTGTTCTAAAATATATGCACGGTTGTTAGCTTGTATTTCATTTTTCTTAAATTCTATTGATTTTTTTATTGAATCTTCTTTTGCTTCCGAGTTCAGCAGCTCCTCGGATAACAAGTTCGGAAAATCATAGGAAAATATTTTTAAAATCGGCGTAAGAATGACAGACACTAATAATAAACTAACAACGACTTTTACATATTTTTGCATTGCGGATCTCGGCAGCAGCATATCTAAAATAATGGCAATAAAAATAAATAATATGATATTAGTGACCCATTCGGTGATGAATGACATATACCACCACTCCTATCGAACCATCATGGTGACATTGCTCGCTGCGATAATAACTGTAATGCTTAAAAAAAACATGAACGATACAAGGATCAGTGCCGCTAGTATATAGATGATGCTCTTGGAGATGATGTCTAAACAGGAGATAATCTCTCCCGGCCCTAAAGGCTGCAAAACGGCTGCGGCAAATTTATAGATGAAGGCAATCGCCAGTACTTTCATTGCCGGAAAAATGGTGATCAAAAAGAGAATGGCAACACCAATGACGCCAATTGTGTTTTTTAACAGCATCGATGCGCTGAAGAGCGTATCAGCCGCTTCCGTAAACATTTTTCCAAGCACAGGTATAAAGTTTCCCGTTATAAACTTTGTCGTCCGCAAGGCGATCCCGTCTGTCACAGCTGCCGTCGCCCCCTGGACAGAAATCACTCCTAAAAAAATGGTTAAGAAAATGCCTAAAAGCCAGATGCTAATGCTTCTGAACAGCTGAGCAAGCTGAGTAACTTTATATTGATCCGTCATCGTGCTGATTAAAAATAACAAAGAAGACAAAAACAGCAGAGGGAGAACAATTTTTTCAATCAACAAACCGCTTCCGTTCATCAAGAAAATGGTAATGGGGTGAAAAAATGCAGCCGAAGCAACTCCTCCAGATGACGCCATTAAAGCTATTAACATCGGAATTAAGGCTAGAAGAAAGCTTGTCATCCCGTTAATCGCATTCGTTGCATAGGAAATGGCTACGTGAAAACTGTTTAAAGCTAAAATGACAAGCACCATATAAACAATGGAATAAGCAACTTTGCTTACATTTTTTTCTTCAAAGGCGTTTTGTAAATGCTGGAGAAGAACGCTAAATATCGTTAAAATGATAATGGTTCCAAGAAGCTTTCCGTTTGCCAAGATTTCATGTAAAAGAAATTTCAAAATGCCAACGGCCCACTCTTTTATAGAAAATTGTTTTTCACCTTTAATAAAATCCATCAAGCTTCCCTTCTGGCTTTCCGGAAGAAGTCCTCCGTATGTCGTCATAATGTCATTCCAAAAATTTTTAATTTCCTCAATCCCAAGCTCGTCCATTTGTTCTGCCATATATTCTTGTTGAATCGCTTCTTCTTTTGGAGGATCTGCCGATGAATTTTGCTCTTGAGAGGCTTGTACCATGTTTGGCACAGCGAAAGCAAAAAACGCCAAAAAAAGGATGCCGCGAAAAAATGATGACTGAATCCCCATCACCCCCTTAAACTTATATATTTGGGAGAAGCTTAATCATCGTTTGTATAATCACCGTCATGATCGGAATTGCCATAGATAAGATTAAAATTTTCCCTGCCAATTCAATTTTGGATGCAATGGAGCCTTGTCCGGCATCTTTCGTAATTTGCGCACCAAATTCAGCAATATAGGCAATTCCGATGATTTTTAAAATGGTTTCGACATAAATCAAATCAATGCTTGCTTCATTCGCAATTCTTTCGACCATTCGAATCAATTCATAAATTTGATCCACTAAAAAAAGAAAAATGGAGACACCGGTAAAGACGATTAATAGAAAGGCAAAGGTCGGCTTTTGTTCTTTTATGACAAGAGCGAGCAAAGTTGCAATCAATCCTAGCCCGACAATTTGAAAAATTTCAATCTCCAAAACCTCCTATCCTTGAAAAAGAAAAACCGCTTTAATTTTTTGGAACAAATCGTTGACAATGGAAGCAACCATAAAAAGTATGTAAATAAATCCCAACAACGTAACCCATTGGGCGTACTCTTTCTTCCCCATTTGATCTAAAATGGTATGAAGAAACGCAACGATAATTCCGATTCCAGCGATTTGGAAAATTGTGTTGACGTCAACACCCATGTCCCTTTCTCCTCCCAGCTTATATCGCTACATCAAAAGAATGATAATGAGCAATCCCGCTAAAAATCCTAAGCTTTTCGTCATTTTTCCGTAATGCTCTTGATTAAACAGCGCTTCTTTTTCTTCTTTTTCCAAATGAGCCATTGTCAATTTAATATGCTTTTGCTGGCTGATTAAATCATGCTGCCCCAATGTTTCTCCAAATTGCTTTAAAACTTCCAATTCCCCTTCCTTCAGCGATGTATAAGGCCATATTTCAAGCAGACTGCTTTCCCATGCGCTTTTCACATCCATGTCGCCTTGCGATAATTTCTCAGAAAATAATGTAAATAGATTAGAAAGCGGAGGGGCTGCCTGTTTGGCAATATGAAGCGATGCATCCTGCAATGGTGTGTGGCCGTACATGATCTCAGCTTCCAAGCTTTGCAAAGAAACCTTTAATTGCCGCAATTGTCTTGTCCGCTCTGTCAATCTTTTAGCCGAATCAAACCCAATCCATGTTGTTGCTAATAAGATGAATAAAGACCCTAGCAATTTCATCGCTATTTCACACCTGCTTTATACACAATCTCTTTTTCTTTTTTTCCAAATATACGGGAAACCGTCCCTGGAGTACCTTTTTTCTCCAATTCCATGTATCGGTCAAAAATGCCTAATTGAATAAGTTCTCTTAAGGTCGGACGGTGCAGCAAATCTTCAAAGCATTCGCCATGAGCGCTCACAAACAGCTGAACACCGCTGTTCACAGCTTCCATTAATGCATCGGTATCTTCCTTACGCCCTATTTCATCAGCAATAATGATGTCAGGGCTCATCGAACGGATCAACATCATCATCCCTTCTGCTTTCGGGCATCCGTCCAATACATCAATGCGAAGACCAAAAGTAAATTGCGGAATTCCTTTTACACTGCCGGCTATTTCTGATCTTTCATCCACAATGCCGACCTTTTGAGGCGGGATCGTTTTAACCCCAGTACTTATGATCCGGGCAAAATCGCGCAGCAGAGTCGTTTTTCCTGATTGGGGAGGTCCAAAAATAAGCGTATTTAACCATTTTTTTTCATATACATAAGGAATATATTGCTCAGCTAGGCCTATTTTCTCCCTTGCTATCCGGATATTAAAAGATGTAACGTGCCGTATGGCTTTGACATTGCCGTTTTCTGTAATCACTTTTCCAGCAAGGCCGATCCGGTGCCCTCCTCCAATCGTAATAAAACCTCTCTTTAATTCTTCCTCCAGTGTGTAAATCGAATATTGGCTGATCTTGTTTAAAATCATCATCCCGTCTTCTTTTGTCGCCTCGTAGTGAAGAAAGTGCGGTTTGCCGAAAACGATGATTTCAATCGGCTTGTACAAACGTATGCGAATTTCTTCCATCTGTTCAAAAAAAGAAGAAGGAAGCTGCTTTAATTCATTTGCAATTGTTTCGGGAAAAATTGAGATGATTTCTTTCAATCTTCCTTCCCCCTTTAATACCTTATTTATTTTCAATGTATGCAAGCTTGGCCACTTTATGACTACCGTTTCTCTTATTCCTTTTTTTGCATTTATCATTTCAATAGAATTTGATAGAATTTTCTGATTTTAACAGTTATAATGGAGTTAGGGGGTGGTGAGTGAATGTTGGTTCAAATTTATGATGGACTTGTATGGCTTCTTGCGGCTTTTATTTATATTGTTATACCTTTTGCCGTTTTCAGTGAATTGAGGAAAAAGAAAAAAGCGTGGATGGATCATTAAAGGTGGACAAGCTGTAATTGAATCCTGTTCAAAAAAAGGCCAGGTTGGAAAGCTTGTGTATTCTGGTCTTTTATAAACGATTGCGAAAATAGCTATAAAATCTTTCTTTTCAAAAAAATAACCCACAGAAATCAGTTATGAATTCTGCGGGTCTTTTCGTTTTCTTTGACTTTTTTCATTATTTTTTTAAGAATAATTACGCACGGGAAACATAAGAACCGTCAGAAGTATTGACGATAATAACGTCCCCTTCATTAACGAAAAACGGCACTTGCACGACAAGCCCTGTTTCAAGCGTAGCCGGTTTAGAGCCGCCTGATGCAGTGTCCCCTTTAATGCCAGGTTCTGTTTCCGTAACAGTTAATTCAACCGTGTTCGGAAGCTCAATTCCGATTGTTTCGCCTTGATACATCATGATGTATACTTCCATATTTTCTTTCAAAAACTTCAACTCATATTCAATTTGTTTTGAAGTAAGCTCAATTTGTTCATACGATTCTGTGTCCATGAAAACGTGCTGATCGCCATTTGCATACAAATATTGCATTTTCCGGGTGTCAATTTGAGCACGTGCTACTTTTTCGCCAGCCCGAAACGTTTTTTCTTGGATGGCACCTGTCCGAAGGTTGCGCAATTTTGAACGAACGAACGCCGCCCCTTTACCAGGCTTTACATGCTGGAATTCAAGAACGCGCCAAATCCCCCCATCGACTTCAATCGTTAAACCTGTACGAAAATCATTTACAGAAATCATATTTGGTCCTCCTATTACATTTTCTTTAACAACATTGATTGGGGCACTCGCTAGAGAATGATGAGCTCTTTCTTCGAATGAGTCAACACTTCATTTCCGTGCTCAGTGATCAAAATATCATCCTCAATTCTTACCCCGCCTTTTCCTGGAAGGTATATACCAGGTTCAACCGTGACCACCATGCCTGGCTGAAGAACGGTATCAGAGCGAGCTGATAGTGTCGGCCCTTCATGGATTTCAAGTCCGATTCCATGTCCAGTTGAATGACCGAAATATTCGCCGTACCCTTTATCCTCAATGTAGGTACGTGTAACAGCATCCGCTTCCCTTCCAGTCATTCCAGACTTGATTTCGCGCACGCCTTTCTTTTGCGCTTCAAGCACGATGTTATAAATTTCTTTCATTTCATCTCCAGGATCTCCAACAGCAATTGTCCGCGTCATATCTGAACAGTATCCTTTATAATAGGCGCCAAAGTCAAACGTTACAAGCTCTCCCTTTTCAATTGGTTTTTCACTTGCTACACCATGGGGAAGGGCTGACCGATAGCCTGACGCGACAATCGTATCGAAAGATGAGGAAGCTGCTCCTTTTTTTCGCATAAAAAATTCGAGCTCATTCGCTAGTTCAATCTCTCTCACACCTGGACGGATCATATGTAAAATGTGTGTAAAGGCAGCATCAACGATTTCAGCGGCTTCCTTTAATATCTTAATCTCTTCATCAGTCTTTATCAAGCGCAACTTTTCCACAATATTTGAGACAGGAACGAATTCAATCCCTTTTAAAACATCCTTGTACGATGTGTATGTTGAATAAGAAAGATGATCCTGCTCAAACCCGAGCGTTTTGATCCCCATTTTCTTCGCCTGCGCAGCGACTTCTTCAAAAATCGATCCTGAATGCTGCACAATTCTAAAATGCTTTACTTGTTTTTTTGACTGTTCTACATACCGGAAATCGGTAATAAAGCATGCATCCTCTTTTGCCACTAGTGCGACCCCGGCCGTACCTGTAAATCCCGTCAAATAGCGGCGGTTATATTCGTTTGTAATGAGCATGCCGTCAATATTTAACTGTTCCATTTGTGAACGAACTTTTTCAAGCTTCATGTGTTTCCTCCCTGATCAAATGTAGTAAAGATAAAGCTGCCAATTGATAGCCGTAAAACCCTAAGCCAATTATTTGCCCTTGTGTCACCGGCGCTGTGACAGAATGATGCCGGAACGGTTCCCGTTGATTTGTATTGGAGATATGGACTTCAATTACCGGTTTTGAAATGCTGGCAATTGCATCCCGTATCGCATAGCTGTAATGAGTAAAAGCTCCTGGATTTAAAATCACTCCATCAAATTGTTGATCGGCTTCATAAAGCTTATCGATAATCTCTCCTTCATGATTCGATTGAAAAAAAGAAAATTGAACTTGTTTTTTTTCACCGAGAGATTTTAATTCATTTTCCAAATCTGCCAATGTTTTTTTTCCGTAAATATGAGGCTCCCTCACGCCTAAATAATTTAAATTCGGGCCATTGATCACAAGTATTCTCTCCATCGATTACACCTTTCTATCATGTATTAAAAAAGAATGTCCAGTATTATGAACATTCTACCATAAGATTCTTGATCTCTCATCATTTAGTTTATGATTGGATCTTGTGACCCTGACACAGTTCTATAATCTCATCATTTAGTTTATGATTGACGCTCCCCATATTCGTAGGAAATGGAATACCCGACAAAAACGCCAAACAGCACATACAAGCAGATGGAGGTGACAATGGTATTTGTACCAAGCCGACCGAGCGGATCGATTTTTAGAAAAGCCGGTCCCAGCCAGCAAAAAACAACGGCCCACAGCGCGACTCCGAAAACAATGCCTCCCCATATTGACCGAACTTTTTTGAACAGAACATAATATAAAAATGCAGTAAGTATAGAAATGATGCCTATGAAGGCAGCTCCCGCAAAATGCCCAGCGACTCCGTTCTTCCAATTATCAAAGGCAAATAACATGAGAGCTCGATTTGGCCCGATTTTCGTAAAGTTCAACACATACGCTAAATATCCTATCAAACTCCATAATACTCCGCCAGTAAAACCAATGACAACAATTTTCAGAAAAAAGGATCGGAATGGTTCTTTTTTCTTTTCCTTACCAGTAGAATTCTTTTTTTCGCTGTTAAGCATCCGTCCACCTCCCTTTTTTAATATGTCCACTTTTCTTTTCTTGATGAATTTTTCATGAAAAGTTTATTTTTTGTATAAAAAAATTTATTTCATTCATACTAAATAATGATAAAGTTTTTCACGCCGTCCTATTGGAAAAAAGACACATCCAACCTAGAGGTTTCATCTAATTTTTTGTAGAATAGTAATAAATAAAACTTTTCAATAGCTTTTTTATTATATAGATAGGCAGGTTGGTGCGTCATGAAAAACGAAAAGACTATGTATGGCGGGCAAGCGGTAATTGAAGGAGTTATGTTTGGAGGGAAGCATCATTTCGTCACAGCGATCAGGAGAAAAGACAATTCAATTGATTTTTTTCAATTGCCGCGAAAAAAACATCCTATATTATCCCGCTTCAAAAAAATTCCTTTTATTCGCGGAATTGCCGCCATTATTGAAGCAAGCGCAAACGGCTCCAAGCATTTAAGCTATTCTTCAGATCGATACGATGTTGATCCAGCCGATGATGAAAAATTATTGTCAGAAGAAAAAAAAGAGTCGAAGCTTTCACTCATTTTAGGAGCTGCTGCTGTCGGAGTGCTGTCATTTTTGCTTGGCAAATTTATCTTTACTTTAATTCCAGTGTTTATCGCAGAATGGTTCAGGCCGATCATCTCATCGGATGTGGGGCAAATTTTGCTCGAAGGCTTTTTTAAGCTTTTGCTGTTGCTTGCTTATATTTATTTCATCTCGATGACTCCTTTAGTAAAGCGTGTTTTTCAATACCATGGGGCTGAGCATAAAGTGATTAACGCCTATGAAAACGGGCTCGCTTTAACTGTTGAAAATGTACAAAAACAATCAAGACTTCATTATCGATGCGGTTCCAGTTTCATTTTGTTTACGGTTATTGTTGGAGTATTTGTGTATCTGCTCGTTCCGACAGACCCGCTTTGGCTTCGCGTTGTTGACCGAATCGCTCTTATACCGGTTGTTCTCGGCATTTCATTTGAAGTATTGCAGTTTACAAATAAGCTGCGGCATAAGCCTGTTTTAAAATATCTTGGTTATCCAGGACTATGGCTTCAGCTGCTGACGACAAAAGAACCTACAGACGATCAAGTGGAAGTAGCGATTGCAAGCTTTCAAAAGCTGCTTTTATTGGAAGAAGAGACGGAAAAAATGGAGCGTATTGGTTGATTTGATAAACGAGAGCTTTTCTTTTTCTTGAAAACGACTGATGGAGGTGGCCTTTAGATGAACCGTTTTCCCGTCCATCCCGTATTCGCCGTTATCGCTACTTTAGGAGGTTTAGGGCTTATTTATATGCTCTTTTTCAATCCAAAGACTTTTTTCAAATTGTTTATTTGGGCGGTTGTCATCGGGATCATCATCCTCATTTATCGCTTAGTGATGAAAAAACGTACAAATAATGAGTATTCACAGTTTTTAAAAGCTGCGAAAAGATCGAAAAAAAGATTTAAAGATAAAAAGATACATTATGCTCAAAAGCACGTACTCCACAAAAAAAACAAAACGGCTATCTCTGCTAAAAGGCGGAGAGAAAACAATCATTTGACAGTCATCGAAGGTAAAAAAGGAAAAAAGAAAAATAGAGCTCTTTTCTAATAGGACCACTTTTTTAAAAAGGTTTCCGTTTTTTCTTTGCCGAGCTGAATTAATTCCTGTTTCTTCTCATTCGTAATTTTAAATTCCGTCGTTAAAATATTTTCAACCGGAATAAAAACGATGCTGCGTTCATGCCTTGTGGCAATATGCCTTGCATCGTGCGCTTCCTTCATCGTTTCAAATAACGCGTGAAACATTGATAAAGCGTTTTTTATTTCATTTCTTGGCCTTTCCTCTATATGCGCGCTAAGCTGAAAACCGAGGATCGGTCTTTTTTTTATTTTTCCATCAAAAAGCCAAATCGGGAAATTGCTGAGCACTCCTCCATCGACAACAATACTGACGCCATCCTTCGTCCATAGTTTGACAGGTTCAAAAAAATACGGGAGGCATGAGCTCATTCTGACTGCCTTTGCAACAGAAAATCTATTAGGATTGATTCCATATTTGCTTAAATCGTCCGGCAATACAACAATTTTTCCGTTCGTAAGGTCGGAGGCAATCACACGAAGCTTTCCTTTCGGCAAATCTGCAAATGTTGAAACTCCTTTTGCTTTTAATTTTTCTTCCATCCATTCTTCTAAAAATTGTCCTTTATATAGTCCCATCCGCCAATAAACACTGATCCATTTCATGAGCATAAATGACATAATTCCTTTTCTTTTATCTAAAAACTTTCGCAGCTCTAAGCTGTCCATCAAAGAAAGGATTTCATCACTTTTGTAGCCGGCTGCAATGAGAGCGGCAATGATCGAACCGGCGCTCGTGCCAGCAACCCTGGCGAATTCAAATCCTTTTTCCTCCAAGGCCTTGTATGCTCCAATAAAAGCGAAGCCTTTGATCCCTCCACCAGAAAAAACACCGTCAATTTTCAAAGCATTCCCTCCTTACTATTCCGTTACTACATTTTAAGAAGGGAAAACGATGTTTAGAAGTTTGTTTTCAATAAATCGAGTAGGAGGGAGCGATTAACTCCCGTCCTCTCACACCACCGTACGTACGGTTCCGTATACGGCGGTTCAATTAAGATAATTGACGCAAGTCTTTATAACTTCCGTGAATAGCTGTTCTCTTTATGCCAGTGGTCACTCCACCCTCCAAGAGATCTCCCACGGGATTCACCGCTTCCTCCCTCAAGTGAGGTACTACGTTTTCTGTGTTCATCATGACTCACTGAATGCCAAGGGCTATTCTCTCTTAATTGTTCGGTCCTTCTTAGTTGTTCTAGACCAACTAATACTATGACCTCTGCTGACTTCTGACTGTTCAGCTATCTATCACTAGATAGGTTACCAAGGTTACTTGGCGTGCCAGCCAGACCTCCCCGGGTAAGAGTGTAATCTTTCCTTCCATCCATCTGCTTCATTTACTCTGTATCACCTTCGGCAGAAAGGGCTTTGTTTTGTCTTGCAAACTCACCCAGTGATACCTAGCCTCATATGAAGTTCGTGTTCCTCAGACCGGAAGTTTGCCGCTCGCTTCCTTCAGATTCCGCGTCACCACGGACACCCTTGCGTTAAGCTAACTGCTACTTCTGCCTTCGCAGCTCGGGACTTTCACCCTATAGATTACACCCATGCCGGGCGCACAAGAATAAAGCAGCAGAACAAGTCTGCCGCTTTATTATAATCCACATTTCAATTGGGCACCGCATTTTGTACAAGTATTGCAGCCGCCGATTTCTTGAACCTTTCCTTCCCGGCAAACAGGACATGTATTGCCGACTTCGTTGCCATATGTGACATCAGTTGAGCGCAAATCTTGAACAGTGTTCATTAACACAACTTTACCTTCATTTTCTTTCGTCGATTCCGGAATGTCGTCATTCAATACATTTTCTTCCGCTTTTAATGTCAGGACTTGGGTATCACGGCTTCCGTCTACATAAACAGTTCCGCCTTTTGCTCCACCCTTCCATAGGCGCTCATATACTTTTTGCACTTGATCAACTGTATAGCCTTTCGGCGCATTTACTGTTTTGGAAAGGCTTGAATCGACCCATCGTTGAATGATGCATTGCACATCGGCATGAGCTTCAGGCGACAAGTCCATCGCTGACACAAACCAATGCGGTAAATGATTCGGATCAGCTTCCGGATGTTCGTTTAAATATTCTTGAACGATATCCGCTTTTACTTCAATAAATTTGCCAAGACGCCCGCTTCGGTAGTACGAGAAGGAGAAATATGGCTCAAGACCTGTAGAAACGCCAACCATAGTGCCAGTTGATCCTGTCGGTGCTACCGTCAGCAAATGCGAGTTGCGAATACCATATTTTAAAATGTTTTCGCGAATATCTTCCGGCATTTTTTTCATATATCCTGTATTAATGAAGGCTTGTCTTAATTTTTGCGTCTCTTCCTCCGTTTCGCCGACTAGGAACGGGAAGCTGCCTTTTTCTTTTGCCAGTTCTATTGATGCCCGGTATGCGGTCGTTGCAATTACCTTAAACACTTCATCAACAAGCTTGTTGCCGTCCTCTGCTCCATATTCTTTTTCGCAGTAGATAAGCAAGTCCGCCAAACCCATAACGCCTAAGCCGATGCGCCGTTCACCCAGCGCTTGCTTTTTGTTTTCTTCGAGAAAATAAGGCGTAGCATCAATGACATTATCTTGCATTCTGACGCCGATTTCCACAGTTCGTTTGAGCTTTTCATAGTCAACAGCTTTCTTTTCCTTGTCGACCATCTTCGCCAAGTTTACTGCTGCTAAGTTGCAGACGGAATATGGTGCAAGAGGCTGTTCACCGCACGGATTTGTTGCAACAACCTTTTGACCGTATGCTCTTGCGTTCGTCATATCATTGGCATTGTCAATGAAGAAAATACCTGGCTCCGCTGAATAGGTTGCACAAATGTTAATCAGCTTCCAAAGCTCTCTTGCGCGAATTTTGCGGTACACGCGCACGCGATGCCCCATTTTCTCCCACTCGCGCACATCGCCAACTTTATGCCATTCTTCATTGTAAATCTTCATTTCTTCATCATTGTAGCTTTCTACATCTGGGAAGCGAAGCTCATACTCCCGATCTTCTTCCACTGCTTCCATAAACTCTTTCGTCAAGCAGACAGAAATGTTAGCGCCTGTTAAAAATTCCGGATTATGAACAGTATATGTTCCTCCGACTCGAAGCTTTAATTCCGCCTCTCTAATAACAGCGTCTGAAAAGCCTCCTTTGCCCGGAACATTTTTAAAGTTGACAATTCCTTGATACATGTCGCGCTCTTGCTGTGTAAGAGGAACAAATTTGAGCTTGTCTTCAGCCGCCTTCTTAATTCCTTCATCATTTGTATTTTCAATTAAGTAGCGCAAAATGCGCGGGTTTTGCATTTTGGAAACGATAAATTCAATGATGTCAGGATGCCAGTCGGCCAGCATAATCATTTGGGCTCCTCGCCGTGAGCCACCTTGTTCAACAAGATGGGTTAATTTTGCAATGTCATCCAGCCACGACACAGATCCTGATGATTTGCCGTTTACACCACGAGCTAATGTGTTTCTTGGTCTCAATGTTGAACCGTTCGTGCCGACACCGCCTCCGCGGCTCATAATTTCCATTACTTGTTTGCGGTGTTCAGAGATCCCTTCACGGGAATCTTTTACAAAGGGCATGACATAGCAGTTAAAATACGTCACTTCGGTTCCTGCTCCTGCGCCGTAAAGAACCCGGCCAGCCGGAATAAAATGCAGATTGACGAGCTCTTGATAAAATTTTTCAAACCATTCTTTTCTTTTTTCTTCTGTTTTTTCAACAGCAGCAAGACCTGTTGCATTTCTTTTGGCAATTTGTTCATAAAAAATTTCAAGCGGTTTTTCGATGACATCTAAAGAGCGAACGATGATTCCCGTCTCCCGTTCTTCAGGCTTTTCAAGAGTATGACGAAACTCTTCTTCGACCTGAACCTTTGCCTTTTTATTTTCCCAATCAATTTCTTTAATGTAGCCTAGCCCTCTTGCAGGAAATTTTGGATCTTCCTTGATCGTCAGCACTACAAAATCGCCTTCAGATAGCGTAATTTTTTCAGTGTCTTTAAATGAATACCTGTCCAGCATTACAAGGCGCGAAACACCTTTGTGCGTGATTTTCATATCTTCCGTAATCGGATGCACCTGCGGGAAAAGGCTGATATCTTTATTCAGCTTCTCCACATCAATTTTCATTTTCTCATTCAGCGCCACTGTCATATTCACAACTCCCTTAAAAATATCGTACTTGATATACGTTACCACATTTAGATGATATTATCAACGAAAAAATAACAATATATTGTGCTAAAGAACATTTGTTTGCTCTATATATTGTATGATATACGCTACATTATGAAAATGTCAAATGTAAAACTAACCAAAAAAAGAAGCAAGGAAAAGAAATTTAATGATCTTAGAATCATTCCGGCGGTATTTGAAGAAATTTGTCAGTTGCAGTTTTTGAAAACACATCGGCACCTTGATTTACAAGCAACGATCCATTTCATTTTGATCATACAAAAAACGGCATGTTCGCCGCTTCATCTTCTAAAATTCCATTCTTCTGTTTCATATTTCTCTTTAGCCAGTTTTTTCACATACTCTTCTTGTTCGCTAGACAATTGGTACGGTCTCAACTCAATATCAAGCCCGTATTCAAACCCTTTTTTAAAGGCGCTCCATGCCTCTTCCATTGTGACTGGAGTTTCTCTAAGGTCGTTGATCGCCACCGCTTTATTTTTAAAGTTTTTCTCTAATCTTTCCCTGACTCGCTCATTAGGATATTTAAACAAGTCGAACAGCAGCTTTTCATCTAAATCTAGCAATATCGAGCCGTGCTGCAGGATAACGCCTTTCTGGCGAGTTTGGGCACTCCCGGCAACTTTTCTTCCTTCAACTACCAGCTCATACCAAGACGGTGCATCAAAGCATACAGATGACCGCGGATTTTTCAAATGCTGTTTTTCTTCATCCGTTCTTGGAATTGCAAAATGAGCGTCTAAGCCTAACAAGCGAAATCCATGCAAAATTCCTTCCGAAATTACACGATAAGCCTCTGTCACGGTTTTGGGCATTCGCGGATGATCTTCGGATACGATGACGCTATATGTAAGCTCCTTGTCATGCAGCACGCCCCTTCCGCCTGTTGGTCTTCGTACAAAGCCAAGGCCGTGTCGTCTTACAGCATCCATATCAATTTCTTTTTCAACCTTTTGAAAATAGCCGATGGATAATGTCGGCGGATTCCATCCGTAAAAACGAATCGTCGGAGCGATTTTTCCTTCACTGTGCCAGTCCAATAAAGCTTCATCAAGAGCCATATTGTAAAAAGGGGATGAAAAGCCAGAATCAATATAATTCCATAATTCTTTTCCCATATCGCAACCCTCTTTATTTTATATTTGCTTTTTTAGTCTATCAAATGAAGAGGATATTGTTAAATAAAACGCCCGAAAAGAAATGACATTTCCATTCTTGTTTTATATAATAAATGTTGTCCAACATTCGTATGTATGTTCACATGAACTTCAAACAAATAAATTCAAACAAATAAAAAGGAGTCGAACAAGCGTGGAATGGTCATTGCTCATTCTTGCAGCTATTATCATTTATTTTTTGGCCACATTTTTATATCAAAAAAAGATTATGAAAGGATTAACGGAGGAAGAATTTAAAGCCGGCTATCGGAAAGCGCAGCTCATCGATGTGCGGGAGCCGAATGAATTTGAAGGTGGCCACATTTTAGGAGCAAGAAATATTCCCCTTTCCCAATTGAGACAGCGCTATAAAGAAATCCGCCCAGACAAACCGGTTTATTTATATTGCCAGTCAAGTGCAAGAAGCGGGCGAGCCGCACAAATGCTGAAGAAAAAAGGCTATCAGGAGCTCTATTATTTAAAGGGCGGCTTTAAAAAGTGGACTGGAAAAATTAAAAAAGGGAAATAAAATCAAGTATAAAAGATAAGGATTCGCAAAACGCGAATCCTTACTTTTTTTCATATTTTAATATCGGATTTCTTGCTGCGAGTGTTTCATCGAGCCTTTTGACGACTGTTGTATGAGGAGCTTCTTGAACGATTTCCGGTTCTTCCTCCGCTTCTTTAGCAATTTGAATCATCGCTTCGATAAAGGCATCCAATGTTTCCTTCGATTCCGTTTCAGTCGGTTCAATCATCATGCATTCTTCAACATTGAGCGGAAAATAAATTGTCGGCGGATGATACCCGAAATCGAGAAGCCTTTTTGCAATATCAAGCGCACGGACACCGAGCTTCTTTTGCCGTTTCGCAGATAAGACAAATTCGTGTTTACAAATGCGGTCATACGGCATTTCGTAATAAGGCGCTAATTTTTTCAGCATATAATTCGCATTTAATACCGCATTTTCAGAAACCGCCTTTAAACCGTCCGGACCCATGGAGCGGATGTATGTGTATGCCCGCACATTGATTCCAAAATTTCCATAAAATGATTTTACTCGTCCGATCGATTGCGGCCTGTCTTCGTCGAAACGAAATCCATTTTCATCCTTGACGAGCACAGGCTTCGGCAAAAAAGGAATTAACTCTTTTTTCACACCGACAGGTCCTGAACCGGGACCCCCTCCCCCGTGGGGGCCTGTAAACGTTTTATGAAGATTTAAATGAACGACATCAAAGCCCATATCCCCTGGTCTCGCTTTGCCTAAAATTGCATTTAAATTCGCTCCGTCATAATACAATTTTCCTCCAACTGAATGAACAATCTCCGCCATCTCTACAATATACTCTTCAAACAAACCGAGCGTATTGGGGTTTGTTAACATAAGAGCAGCTGTATTTTCTCCTACCACTCTCTTTAAGTCGTCTAAGTCGACAAGTCCGTTTTGATCAGATCGCACCGTGACAGTTTCAAAACCGGCAACGGTCGCTGAAGCAGGATTTGTTCCATGGGCTGAATCAGGTACAATCACTTGTGTTCGATGTTTTTCTCCATTTGCCTCATGGTAGGCGCGAATCATCATGAGCCCCGTCCACTCTCCGTGCGCCCCTGCAGACGGCTGCAATGTAACAGCATCCATACCTGTAATTTCTTTTAAATGTTCTGATAAATCATACATTAATTCCATTGCTCCTTGAACCGTCGCTTCATCCTGTAATGGATGAATATAAGAAAAGCCAGTTAATCTTGCCACATTTTCATTTATTTTCGGATTATATTTCATTGTACAGGAACCAAGCGGATAAAAACCGGAATCCACACCGTGGTTCCGCTTCGACAAAGCAGTATAATGGCGCATAATGTCAAGTTCTGATACTTCCGGCAGCTCGGCATCTTCTGCCCGCAAATAGTCACTAGGAATCAGCTGATCAATATTTTCCTCCGGTACGTCTAAATCAGGCAGGCTGTATCCGATCCGTCCCGGTTTTGATATTTCAAAAATTAACGGTTGATCCTTCATTGCCATCCCTCCAACTCGTTCACAAATAAATCGATTTCTTCTTTCGAACGAAGCTCTGTTACCGCTACAAGCATATGTTTTTCAAGTTCCGGATACGTTCTGCCAAGGTCGTAGCCGCCGATGATTCCCTTTTCGAGCAGCTTTTTATTGGCCAAAGAAACTGGTTTGGACAGCTTCACGACAAACTCATTAAACATTGGACCTTGAAACGGAATGGAAAAACCTTTCTTCTCAAACATCTTTTTCGCATAGTTTGCTTTTTGGATATTTTGATAAGCCATTTCTTTTACACCTGTTTTTCCAAGAGCAGTCATGGCAACAGAAGAGGCAAGAGCATTTAACGCTTGGTTGGAGCAAATGTTTGATGTAGCTTTATCCCTTCTGATATGCTGCTCCCTTGCCTGCAGAGTGAGAACAAAGCCTCGTTTCCCCTCTTCATCTACTGTTTGACCGACGAGTCGCCCAGGAATTTTTCTCATCAGCTCTTTTTTTACGGCGAAATATCCACAAGTTGGACCGCCAAAAGACATTGGAATTCCAAACGGTTGAACATCGCCTACTACGATATCCGCACCAAATGAACCAGGCGGTGAAAGCACACCTAAAGCAAGAGGATTGCTTGAAACGATCAATAAGCTTTTCTCGGAATGGGAGATCTCTTCGATTTGGTGAAGCGGTTCAAGTTGGCCGAAAAAATTTGGATGCTGTACAATGACTGATGCTACTTCGGCGTTCATCATTTCTTTTAATGCCTCTACATCGGTCACTCCGTTTCGGTAAGGGATTTCCACTACCTCAACGTTTTGTCCTTTTGCATAAGTTTTTAGCACATCTCTCATTTCAGGATGCACCGTTTGCGAAACGAGCACCTTTTTCTTTTTTGTTTGACCTGCAGCTAATAATGCAGCTTCTGCTAAAGCTGTCCCTCCGTCGTACATCGACGAGTTGGCGACATCCATTCCTGTCAATTCACAAATCATTGTTTGAAATTCGAATATTGCTTGGAGCTCGCCTTGAGAAATTTCTGGCTGGTATGGCGTATAAGCCGTATAAAACTCTGATCGGGAAATGACATGATCGACAATTGCCGGAATATAATGGTCATACACTCCAGCTCCCAAAAAGGAAACGTTTGTTTTTACATCTTTATTTTTGGCAGCAAGTTGAGATAGCTCGCGAAACAGCTCGGTTTCCGGTTTCTGAGCCTTTATGTTGTATTTTCCTTTATACCGTACACTTTCTGGAATGTCGGCAAACAGGTCATCGATCGATTCGACTCCGATCGCCTCCAACATCTCTTTTCGATCAGTTTCTGTCATCGGTAAATAGCGATGCTTCATCGAAAGCTTCTCCTTTCTTTATTTTCCATTTTTTGTTGGTCGTTTATAAAATGGAGTTGGTACTACTCTTGCTTTTAATCGTTTTGTCCGAACTTCCACCTCGATTTCATTCCCGATCTCCGAAAATTCTTTCTTGACGAGAGCGATCCCGATGCTTTTATTCAAAGTAGGAGAGTGCGTCCCTGATGTAACAACTCCAATTTGTTGATTTCCAGAAAACAATTTATAGCCTGAACGGGGAATGCCTTTTTCGATCATTTCCAAGCCGACCGCCAGCCTCGATACCCCTTGTTCTTTTTGTATTTGCAATACATCTTTTCCGATAAAATTCTCTTTTTTCGTAAGCTTCACTGCAAATCCGACTCCTGCTTCTATCGGAGTAATGTCTTCCGAAAGATCTTGACCGTACAACGGCAAAGCTGCTTCCAGCCGCAAAGTATCACGAGCGCCCAATCCGCATGGAACAACTTTTTCTTTATCTCCTGCTTGCAAAATCTTCTCCCATAAATAAACGGCGTCCTCACTTTGGCAATAGATTTCAAAGCCGTCTTCCCCGGTATAACCAGTTCGGGCAATGAGCGCTTTTTTACCTGCGATCTCAGCACTTTCAATAAATTCAAAAAATTTCAACTCAGATAAGTGTACGTCTGTTAAAGTTTGCAGCACCTTTTCCGCTTTCTGGCCTTGCAATGCAAGGAGAGCACAGCTTTCAGAAATATTTTGCAATTCAACATCTCCGTGTTTTTGAGACATGAGCCATTGAAAATCTTTTTGAATATTCGCTGCATTGACTACTAAAAGATATTTTTCCTCGTTTAGCCGATAAACGATTAAATCGTCTACACAGCCTCCATCTTCATAACACATAATTGTGTATTGAGCCTTTCCATCCCGAAGCTTTGAAACATCATTAGTTAATACCTTTTGCAAAAACTGAAGACTATCTTTCCCTTTTACAATGATTTCTCCCATATGAGAAACATCAAATAGACCTGCATTTGTGCGGACAGCGTAATGCTCCTCTTTAATGGAAGTAAATTGCACAGGTAATTCCCATCCTCCAAAATTGATCGTCTTTGCTCGATATTGTTTATACACTTCAAAAAGAGGAGTGCGTTTTAATTCATTCATCATTTCCCCTCCTGATCTATTTTTTGCATCTAATTTCTCTCAAAATTTTTCAGCTTAAAAAGCAGAAAAAAGGACAGAAAACGGCCTAGTATCGTCTTGTCTATTCCAATCGACAAGATTTTGCTACACCGTCTCTGTCCTTGCACCTGAAAGTTTACCTTATAAAGGCTTTCCCCTTTGGTGGTTTGCACAATATGCAAACACTCTCCAGAGCTGCGTCAAACAAGAGTCTTTTTGCCTGAGAGATTCACATATGCTTGCTCCTTCGGCGCCTCACAAAGGAGGTCTCTCCCCTTGCTCTCATCCGCACATATTTTCTTGTAAATTGTGAAAAAATAACAAATGACATATTCGACAAAAAGGAAAAAGATGAGTAGAAAACAAAAGAAAAAGACTTCAAACGTATTTTAATGGTATCATCTTTAAACGGTTTCAGCAATACCTTTCCCAAATAATTTTAAAAAATCATTGTTAATTGTTCGTGTTTATAAAAATTTATAATCAAAAAACGGGACGGTTTTTGAATTAGCGATAAAAAAAATGAACATTTCACTTTGAATATAAAAATAAAGGATAGGGTGTGGGCAATGAATATAAACATCCGCTATAAAACAACATGGGAAGAAGAATTTTTGCAAAGATTAAAGGAAGACGGTCCGTGGGCAAACTGGGAATTATACAAATTAGCTTATGAAGTTACGAATTATTTGTCCATTCCATCATTTGAAGGTTTAGTAGCTCCTTTGCATCTTGATCATGTAACCCCTCTTCCCCACCAATTGGAGGTCGCACAAACAGTAGTAGAAAAATTAAACGGAAAAGCAATATTAGCTGATGAAGTCGGTCTCGGCAAAACAATTGAAGCCGGATTAATATTAAAAGAATATATGATTCGCGGACTTGTCAAAAAAGTGCTCATCTTAGTTCCAGCTTCACTCGTCTCCCAATGGGTGAGGGAATTAAATGAAAAATTTTACATTCCTGCCGTTGAGCAAAAGAAAAGCTATGTTTGGGAGCAATGCGATGTTGTCGTATCTTCCCTTGATACAGCAAAAAGAAGCCCCCATAAAGAAATTATTCACGGATTGGATTATGACATGGTCATTATTGATGAAGCGCATAAATTAAAAAATAACAAAACAAAAAACTATGAGTTTGTTCAAAATTTAAAGAAAAAATTTTGTTTATTATTGACGGCAACGCCTATTCAAAATCGCATTGAAGAAATTTTCAACCTTGTTTCTCTTTTAAAACCTGGACATCTCGGCAATGAACAGCTCTTTCACGATATGTTTAAGAAAAAAGGACGGAATATTCGTGACGATGAGCATTTACGAGAACTTGTCAATAAAGTTATGATACGAAACCGCCGCATTGATACAGGAATTGAATGGTCAAAAAGACATGTGGAAACGATTTGGATTCAATTTTCGGAAGCTGAACAGGCTTTATATGATGCCATCAGTCAAATTCGGTCGTCATTCTCTATTCCGACAAGCAGTTTCTCCATTTTAACGCTTCAGCGTGAAGCATGTTCGAGCAGAGAAGCAGTGTACATAACATTAAAAAAAATGCTTGATAAAAAGGATGAAGCTCCACAATTGCCTGAAAAGATCATTCGCAATCTAATGGGCTATATCGATCAAGTAACAAAAAATTCGAAAGCAGAAAAAACGGTCGAACTCATTCAAAACATTAACGATAAAGTGATTATTTTTACCGAATACCGGGCAACACAATTATATTTACAATGGTTTTTAAAACAGCACGGCATAACATCTGTTCCGTTCCGCGGCGGATTTAAACGCGGCAAAAAGGATTGGATGAAGGATTTATTTAAAAATAGAGCGCAAGTACTGATCGCGACAGAGGCAGGAGGGGAAGGGATAAATTTGCAGTTTTGCAATCATATCATTAATTATGATCTGCCTTGGAACCCGATGCGTTTGGAGCAGCGAATCGGGCGCATCCACCGTCTCGGACAAGAACGAGATGTGTTCATTTATAACATGGCGACAAAAAATACAGTAGAGGAGCATATCTTAAAGCTATTATATGAAAAAATAAATCTGTTTGAACGTGTCATTGGGGAATTGGACAGTATTTTAGCAAAACTTGACCTCCGCAATATTCATGAACATATAGAAGATATTATGATTCAGTCGAGTTCGGAAGGAGAAATGAAAATTAAAATGGAAAATTTAGCGGCTATTCTTAACTTTGGTGAACAATTACAACAGGCCGAGAATAACTGATTTCTTTATTTTCATAGCTGCTTGCAAAATTTTTAAATAGGAGGCGGAATGATGCAGCAGGCTCAAATTTCCACATTTTTAAAACGCTTTTTTCAGGCGACCAATTGTCCAATTATTGAAGAAAAAAACGGATATTTTACCGTTCAATTAACTGTTGAAATGGATAAAGAATTAATGAACCGGCCTTTTTACTGGCATTATTTAGAAAAAACCGGCGGAACTCCAAATCCGATGAAACTTACTTTCATCACGGATTCAAAGGAGGCTCCGGAAGATGTAAAAGGTGAATGGATTCATTTCGGATCGCCGAGACTGCACCAAATTTTTGCGGCAACGAAGAAAATGTCTTCTTATATTCGGTTATATGAACAGACAGCAGCTTCCAAAGCAAACGTACCGCTGCACCCTTGGATTGGGATGAATGTAACGATTTCGTATATTTGTGACAAAAAGAAGGATCAAACTTATTCATTAGGACTGCATTTAATCAACGGAAGGATTGTTGAAAATTTTCAGGAGCAGCTAGAAAAAATTCATTTGACACCGAAAATTCCTGATTTTTGTTTTACCATTACGCCATTAATTACACCAAAAAGCGGATTAACTCGATTGAAGCATTACGTGATAAAAAAAATTGAAGAAGATGACCATCGGTGGGCGGAAGAAGCGAGAGAACGAATGAATGCCGATTTAGCATTGTTGGAGCATTTTTATGAAGATCTAGATGAAAAACCTTCTGTTTATTGGACAGAAAAGAAGGCGATTCAAGAGCTGTATGAACCGCGCATTGAAATAGAAGTCCACAATGGAGGAATTTTTTATTTATCATCGGATTCTATAATTCATTAAAATAAAATCAAGACGCAGAAAATACGCTCGAAATTGAATGATCTCATCACTTTTCAATAAAAAAGGAGCTGGTGAACGGCTCCTTTTCCTTTATTTCTTTTTCTTGATCAAAATTAAAAACGCCATCGGCAAAAATCCAAACCATCTCATTGATAATGGAAGACGATCTTTTTTCCGTTCCTCACGCCTTTGTTTCCTTGCTTCTTTTGGGGTGTCGATAAACTTTACAAACTGTTCGGTTACATATTTCACATAATCATTACCAGACATAAGCGGGCACCTCGAAATAAAATTTTTTTATATTATTTCCTAAACTCTGTTCATTTAAACAGACATTCTGGCAAATAAACGATTGGTTGAAGCTTTGATAAGGCGCTGAACGATGAAAGCTATGAATATTCATTCCAGTTCATAATCTGTTGATTGTTCAAATCATAATGAAAGTTTGCCGTATACTCCGTTCCTTTTATCGTCTTGCATGTAATGGAAATATTGACGATTCCTTTTTCTTTTTTCGTTCGTTTATACGAAATGGTTCCATTTGGGAGTTCAAGTATTTCCTGGGTATCAGAATAGTCAGCTTTTTTCAGCGAATATTGAACACCGGCAAGCATTAACGTTTCCTGCAAATAAAACTCTTTCGCATCATGCCGAAATCTTTGCTCTTGAATATATGAGGAAGCATATGCGGTAAGAATCATTATGCAAAGCAGAAATATGCCGATCGTCATTGGGAAAATATGACCATCTTCATTTTTCAATCAGGAATCACTCCTTTCACATCGCGAATGGTTCCTTCAAACCGCTTACCTTCTAAGCTTGTGATTTCAATTTTCACACCATGTGTTATTGGAATAAAATGAGAGGCTTGAACACCGCGCAGCACAATAACATGTCCTTTTCCGTCAACCTGATAGCGCAGCAAATCATTATATTGACTGAGTGTGACTACTTCTCCTTTTTGATTTTTATATTGTAAAACATTTTGCTTCACCATTATTTGTTGAGATGTTTTGATTTCACGATGAAGCTCAATTAGAAATAAATTCCACTCGCTTGGATGTAAATCTTGCTGTCTCGTATTCAATTTGAGAAAAAATGAGAGCATGGGTGCAAAGGAAGAGATGATGATGGTTGTCGCTAGAAAGGCTATCAGCATGTTTGCTGCCGTATATCCTTTATTGTTCATAAATGTAGCCGCAAACCTTTTGTTCTGCATTTTCATCCGAAAGAACACATAATTCAGCAAATTGCCCCTCCTTTCCCCACACCAGTTCGAACATCATCCCTTGCCGCTCAACTTGGCCATTTGTTTTTTTCTTTTCAAATACAAAACGTTCAAGTTCTTCTTTGAGCAGTTGATAAGCCAGCACAGATGCTGCTGCTTCTTTTTGCTGTTTCAATAAGGCTGTTGACACAGGGACCAGCGTCAGCGAAAGCAAACACCATATGGAAAATGCTATTAATATTTCTGTGATCGTATATCCGCTATAATTTTTCCACACGGAACCTTCCTCTCCCTAAATTAAAAATGATTTTGTACGTTTTTTTATCATACGAAATGAAGATTGTTCCAGCTTGATAAAAATAGCCGGAAGGAGAGTACTCGATTGGAAATTTTATGTTTCCTGATTCGACTTTTATGTTTTGATCGTATGCTCTTTCAAACAGTTCCCCTTTAAAGCCGGATCGTTCAGCTTCGTAGTAATGTTTGTCAGGATACCAAAACAAATAAATTTTTTCTTTATTAACGAATGCGTGCTGTTGTACATATAGCAAATCTTTTTCCAGTTGAACGAAAAATTGATCGATGACTTTTTCTCTGTAAATATTTACTGCTCCAATCCATATAAAAGAGCTGATCAATAAAAAGATCGAAAGAACAAGAAGCATCTCCAGAACAGTAAAACCACTTTGCCTAGTTGCTCTTAATGACGTTTCCATTTGCATCAATTTCAATCTCATCACCATTTGGACATTTTCCAGAATTATTCGGCAAGTACCCTTTAGTGATTAAATCATTAATTGTTGGTGTTTGATGAAACTCCATTTCATATGCGACGACTTGACCCTGCACCATATCAATTAAACCTTCGCACCCTTTATTTTGAATATTTTTATTATGAGCCATAACATTCGGAATCGTTATAATAAGCAAAATCGAGATCACTAACAGTACAACCAGCATTTCCACTAATGTAAATCCATGTTCATTTTTCACTATTTTCATCCTCCTATACTTGACCCATCATTTGGTACATTGGAAGCAAAATCGATAAATAAATGATCAATACGAAGACCCCGATCATCAGAAAAACGACCGGCTGAATATAACTAATGATTCTCATTATTTTTTGTTCCATCCGCTCCAATACGAACCGGCTGTACATATACAACTCTTTAGACAATTGACCGACGGCTTGTCCATGTTGAACAACAGAGGAAAGTTCCTGTTCAAAAAATGGACTTTCAGCAAATATGATCTCTAGCGATTCTCCTTTCTTTAATTTCTCGATAAAGAGATTGGCCTCTTCCCTATAAAAATGGAGAAAATGTTGTTCTTGAAACAGAGTAAAGCATTCAAAAACGGACAATCCTCCCTTCAACAAATTGCTCATTTGCAAAGAAAAATAGTAGCTGTGAAATAACCGCAAACCTTTTGACACGATCGGAATTTTCATAAGCAGCTTCTGTTTTTCAAGCGGAGGCTTTTTTCGGAAAGAGACCCAATAGTAGAAAAAAAGGAGCAATAAGAAACTAAACAAAATGAAAAAAAACGTTTTGATGCCTTTAATGGTAAACATGACAAATGTCAGAAAGAAGGAGGCGTTCAAATCAACTGCTTCATACATATACGAAAATTGCGGGGTAACAACTGCTTGGATGACAAATAAAATAATTAAAAGAAGAGCAATTAAAAAGAGCGGATAGCGGAGAACTTGAATAAATTTTTCCAAATGGAGGAGTTGTTTTTCCAGCATTACTGAGCTTTCTTTTAAAGCAAAATGTATATCACCATGCTTTTCAGCAAAGAAAAGATAGCTTAGTACATCTCGATGAAATCCAAGCTTCTCAAAAGCCGTGTATAGTGAATTTCCTTTCGTCAACATCTGTATACAAGTCTCAATATCTTGTCGGTATTTTTCTTTTACATGAAAACTCATAAAGCGAATAGCTTCATTTAATGCATATCCTTCTGAAAGCAGCTCACTCACTTTCTTCAAAAATTGTGCCTGCATCTTTTTGTTCCATCGATGCCTATTCATATTCAAACACCCAACGATCATATATGTCCGGATATAAATACCCAAGAGCGATTCCTTTTTTAATTACATCTTTTAACTTCATATAATCTAACTCACTCTGCTCCTCTCCTTTTGCTTCCCGAATAGCGGCGGTTAAATTTTTGCCGTAAAGAAGTTCATAGACCCCAATTCTCCTAATTTCCTTTAATTTTTTGCAATAAGGCGGGCAATTCCCTTTGCAAAACGGGCATATTAAATGAACGAGACGCTGCGCAGCAACAGCGATCAAAGTTTGCTCAATTTCGGAAAAGGTTACACCAAATTCTAATAATCGATAAATAGCTCCCTTTGCATCCCGCGTATGCATGGTGGTCAGTACTAAATGTCCGCTAAGCCCAGCCCGGACCGCAATCCTTGCTGTCTCATGATCTCGAATTTCACCGACCATAATGACATCCGGATCATGTCTTAATATTGCTTTTAACCCATTTGCATACGTAATTCCAGCTTTTTCATTGATCTGCACTTGAAGCATTTCATCGCTTTTCGTTTCCACAGGATCTTCAAGTGTGATGATGTTTCTTTTAAAATGTTTTTTTGCATAATGGAGAAGCGAATAAAGAGTGGTCGTTTTTCCCGAACCGGTCGGACCGGTAAGGATCAGGAGACCGTGAGAATGCTTTAAAAATGAAAGCATTTTTTTGGATTCTGACGGGAACAATGAAAGTTTTTCAGGCGTTTGAATCGATTGCTCTAGCAATATTCGGATGACTAGACTTTCATCGAATACTGTAGGCAATGTCGATAAACGAAGATGCACCTCTCCGTAAATCGTATGGAAGGAGTAAGCACCGTTTTGCGGACGCCTTTTTTCGCCAATATCCATTTGGGCCATAAATTTAAAATGAGAAATTAAGCGTTCACAAATAGCTTTTGGCAGATGAAATATTTCTTTGATGTCATCGTCAATTCGAAATTGAATAACTGCTTTTTTCTTTTTCGGAACAATATGGATGTCTGAGGCACTAAATGAACACGCCAGTTCAATCAGTTTTTCGCTAAGCTTTTCAATTTCAATCATTCCATATCCCCCTTTTCTTTTCTTAGGATTCATCTTAACGAATTGAAGAGAAAAATGCGAACGTCGATAATGGATTTTTCTTTTCCCTTTCCTTTTGCAAAATTTAATTGAACATAACCGAAAAATAACAATTGTTTGCAAAGACTGTTTAGAAAACAATTTTTTGCTATAAACTCATAATTTTTGAACATTTTTTTACAACATGTTTGAAAACAAAGTGGATACAATAACAATTGGAAACGGTATATTTACAATGTATCAAGCTGTACATTATAATATAAAAAGCGACCGATTGAGGGAAAAGGAGGGAAACACAATGGATCGCATGTTCCGTGTACTCGGTTTTTGGACAGGTATTTTTGCTATTATGTTTTATTTAGGCGATATGAAGACGACGTCTTTACTTTTCTTTGGTCAAACTGGATTTTTTGTTTTACTATCTTATTTAAAATTAACTGAACGTATGTATATTTATATTTTCGGAGCATATTTGACCATTTTCTTCGTCGGGTTTACATATTGGACGACGTTTATGATGGTTCCTGGACAAGGCGGCCATTAATAAAAACAGGCAATTCCGCAATGGAATTGCCTGTTTTTTGACCTTCTTCAATTTTTACGAAAGCGAAAATCCATTTAAAAAAGGATTTGTTTCCATTTCTTCTATAATGGTTGTTTCTGAACCGTGGCCAGGCAACACAATGGTTTCTTCCGGCAGCACTAGCAGTTTTTCATGAATGCTTTTCAGCAGTTCTTCATGATTCCCTCCAAGCAAATCCGTACGGCCAATGCTTCCTTTAAATAATACGTCGCCTGAAAAAACAGCATTTGCTTCTTCTAAATAGTAGGAGATGCTTCCAGGAGAATGCCCCGGTGTTTCAAATAAAGAGAACTGGAAAGAACCAATTGTCAAGCTTCCTTCTTCCCGAATGATTTCGTCCGCTTCCTCTACCGTTACATTTTTTCCATTCATAAAATGACCAGATCCATTTAAAGAAGGATCGCCAAGCCATTTTTGTTCTTTTTCGTGGACATATACTGGAATATTCCAAACTTTTCGAACATCATCAATCGCTCCGATGTGATCAAAATGTGCATGTGTCAACAAAATGGCAAGGGGAGTCAACTGATGTTTGCGCAATACTTCAATTAGCTTTTCTCCTTCATCGCCTGGATCAAATAAAATACACTCATTTTTGTCATTTGTTAAAATATACGCATTTGTTTGCAGCAATCCGAGCGGGATTCTCATCCATTTCATGCTCTCACCTCAGGTCAATTTCTTTTCCATTTCCATCATACAAAACATTCTTTTTTGGCGCAAAAGGAATAGTTAGAAAATTTTTGGCCAAACCTAAAATGTGCAGGACATACCGTTCATAAAATTGACATAGTCATTTTATGCAAACGTACCGTTCCTACCTCGACAAATCTAGTAAAAGAGATTAAAATATGAAGGGGAAGATATTTGCCGCACTTCAACGTATAAAAGATTGGGGGCTATACAATGGGTACTGTCATTATCTTTACTTTAGTAACTTTGCTTGGTATCTATGCTATTTTCCGTTCTTTAAAACAAAAAAACATATTGGGAATTTTGTTTGCGCTTGGAACAGTCGCTGTTTTTGGATGGTTTACCTATAAAACGATTGTTCACCACGGTATACCAGTGCCACACTAAAAAAGAAAGAATGGCGGGGCCATTCTTTTTTTTATGAATAAATAAACATTCCGTTGTCACACACCCGTCTTTTAACCTCCGCTTCATATTGCCAAAAAAGATGCTTTCACTCCTGTTTATTTTACAATCTCCTGAATCTTTTCCTTACTTAAATCCATGATTTTTTCCAATCTCGGCCCATACAAAGCATAATGACCGGATGGCGAAATGAGGATAGGATCGTTTGTCACGTTTTTGAAGATGGTTTCTTTTTTCTTAGTGATAAGGTTAAATCTCTGCAGTTCAAAGGAACCGTCCTGGGATTTGGCAACGGGCACAAATGTATAAAACTGCTGATTTTGAGCATTGAAGTCATAGTAGGGAAAAATCCATTGAGAGTAATCGGAAGCCAAAGGGACACGAAATGTAGACAACACTTTTTTTGATGAAGAATTTATAAAAACATATTGACCGAATCCTTTTTCCTGTTGATTTTCCTGCAAATACATGACAATCGATGAAAAATTTCCATTTCCGATGACATGATCAGCGATTTTTTTTTCGTGATGTTTCATTAAGTTTGCTTCATAAAGCGGAGCGCTTAACTCAGGCTCATCGTTATTCCATTTTACATATGTAATGCGATCTTCATCTGTCCATTGAAAAAAAGGTATTTGATAGGGACTATCCACAACTTTTTTCTCTTTCAAATCAAGCAAATAAGTCTTATATGACCAATCTTCAGCAAATGCTGTAACCATCAGCTCGTTTTCATTATAGGGATTCCATGTGTATTGAAGTTCAAACGCATTGATTTCCCAATGAAATAATTCCTCTCCTTCGGTGTTTACAAATGTCAGGATGGCTTGATTGGTTTCATGGCTTGAATGAATGAGAAAAATTGTTCGGCGATCATTGGGCACTGTTTGAATAATCGGATGCTTTGTCTGAAAAAATAGTTCATCTTTTCCGCTTTGAAGATCGTGACAAATAACTTCCGAACGGTCTTCAAGATTTTTAATGTAAAGCACAGCCGTTTCATGAAACCATCCAGTAATATTTTGAAAGGTATTTTCCTCTGCTTCAATCGGTTGAATGTTCTCTAAAAGATTCTGTTCTGCTTTAAAGTTATCAAACTCGGTTTCCATTTTTTTCTCTTTTGTCACTTGTTTCTTTTCATCCGTTAGCTGATGAAATTCACAAGACGACAAAAAGAGAATCGGAAAGCACATGACGAAAAAAAATGCTGCCCTCATCACCCTCATCCTTCTCATCCAATTTTCACTTATAATTTACGAATTTTAAAAAAAAATTATTTGCACAGCAAATATAGCGACGCCCAAAATATTCCCTTTGCTTTCCGATAAATTTCATCAAATTGGTCAAGCGGCAAAGGGTTCCTTCCTCTGCCTAATTCAACGGTAAATCCCGGCTTTCTGTATTCTTTAATAAACCAATCGCGAAAGCCGGCATGACTATCAATCATTCGGATTCCTTTATATCCGCTTAACAACTCATACTCTTTTACGATTTCTTCCGACTCCTCTGGTTCATAATTTAAATACCCCCAATATATTTCTTCTCCTTGTGTGTGGAAGGCTACGATGAGATCAAATTGAGACTGCTTGACTAGTTCACTCATAGCAATTGCTTCCGGCTCTGAGAGAGGATAATCACCTGGATAATCACGAGGAGCCGGGGATTTTGGGCTTTTTCTTTCTTTTTCAATTTCCCAAAAGGCAGGAAATTGATTGTTCAGATCAACGCCGCGAATATTTGCTTTCCAATCGGAAAAATCTTCACAGTTATTATTTAACTTGACGGCCTGTTCTTTCACTTGAGGATCAAACGATTCGGCTGCTAAAACAAGATTCACTCCATCCGGATTCACCATCGGAACAAACGATAAAGTTATCTGCTCATAAAGCTGTCTTACAGAAATTCCATTAATCGATTCGTTTAAAATAAGTTTCCGAACATACTCATTGAGCCATTTCATCATAATGGCTGTCGTAATCCACTCATTTGCATGAAACGAACCGTTCATATGAACTTTTTTCGTTCCGGAACCGATAAGAAGTTCAACTAAAGGATTCCCTAGAACACTGCGGCCGATAATCCTCTCTTTAATAAATGGATAATTTTTTTTTAACACCGCAATATCGCTTGTCAAAGCAAAAAAATGATAGGGCCGTTTTGGATCAATTACAGGCCATGAAATTGGGACAGCATTGTATGTATTTTTAGTCAAGCTTGGTGAAGGATGAAACGGATTATTTTGTACGAAACCCCATCCGGGAATGACGATTTTTTCCCCTTTAAAGATTTTTTCGTTTTCGAAGAAGGGATTTGAATCCAACAACAATCGTTTTGAAAGTTGATATTTTTTTCCCAAGTACTCCAAATCCGCTGTTTCATTCATACAGATTTCCATAAAAAAACCCCTCTCCCCTTTTTATTCAGTACATAACATATTATATGAACGACATCATGTTTCATTAATAAAACGTATAAAAAAGCTCTGACCTAATGGCCAGAGCCTTTTACTGTTTTTTTGCAGCTTGCTGCTCGGTTGAATTCGGAGATGGTTCATCCTCTTTGTCAAAAAACCGCAGCAGGTCACCATAAATAATTTCATCCGAATAATCAAGCTCATTTTTCGCTTTTTCCATATATGGTTCACATGCATTTTTATCCTCAACAGCTTCGCCTGTTGATTTGTCATAGCATATTCCTCTTGTATACACATATTGATCCGTAATAAAGCTGCCGTCCCTTAACACAGCAAACGGAATACGGTCTTTTGAAAAAATATCTGTGCCAAATTCGATATCGTTTTTCGTATCAATGCCTAGCATGTTTAAAATAGTTGGCTTCAAGTCAATTTGCCCGGCGACTTGATGGAACACTTTCGGATTTTTATCGGTAACCCCTGGAATATGGATAATTAACGGAACTTTTTGCAGCTGAATCGTATCAAGCGGCGTAATTTCCTCTTTTCCTAAAAATTGTGCCATCGCTTTGTTATGGTTTTCGGAAATACCGTAATGGTCGCCGTACAATATAATAATTGAATTTTCATATAGTCCAGCTTTTTTTAGATCTTCGATGAACACTTTCAAGGCTTCATCTGTATAACGAACCGTCGTAAAATAGCGATTCACGACTCCATCTTCAGAATCAAATTCATCAATCAATTTATCTTCTTCACCCAACTCAAACGGAAAATGGTTCGTTAATGTAATATATTTCGTATAAAAAGGCTGAGGAACATTTTTCAATAATTGTACCGACTGCTTAAAGAAGTCAATATCCTTCAATCCCCATCCTACCGAATTTTCTTCCGTCACATTATAATCTCTGACATCAAAGAAACGGTCGTATCCAAGAGAATTATACATCACATCGCGATTCCAGAATGTGCGGTTATTTGCATGAAATACAGCTGTGTAATAACCGTAATCCTTTAAAATTTCCGGAGTTGCATTGTACTCATTGTTCGCATTTGTAAAGAAGACTGAGCCTCTTCCCAACGGATACAAAGAATTTTCCAATAAAAATTCTGAATCTGACGTTTTGCCTTGTCCTGTTTGATGGTAAAAATTATCAAAATAGTAGCTTTGTTTAATAAAATCATTTAAAAACGGAGTAATTTCTTGTCCGTTCAATTTCTGATTGATAACAAAGTTTTGGAACGACTCCATAGAGACGATAATGACATTTCTACCTTTTGCAATTCCATTCATTTCTTTACTAGGTTCTTTTTTGTTCGCATTTAAATAATTTTGAATTTCGACCAAGTTATTGCTGTCAGCTAACGCACGTTGTGCAGACGTTTTGGACTGCAGCAAAGAATCGTAAATATGAAAATTGTATACACCAATATTTTTGACGAGCATCTCCCTGTCAAACGTTCTTGTTAAAAGCTGCGGACGCTCTGTTTCAGCCAATCCAAGATTAAAGAAAAACACAGCTGCAACCATTAAATAATATGCTGTTTTTTCTTTGCGCATTAATTTTTCCTGTTTGCGGAAAACAGGTCTCCGTGAAAGCCAAATTAAAATGGCTATATCAACAAACATTAATATATCGACAGGTTGAATCAGCTCGGTTATGCTGCTTCCCAAATCTCCCATATTGCTAGCTTGGAAGAGCACGGGAATAGTCAAAAAGTCGTTATAAAACCGATAAAAAACAACATTAGCTAATAAGAGAAAGGTCATCACAATGCTGGCACCGATCACCCAGCGATTCCGGTTTTTGTCTTTCATAAATAATCCAATACCAAAAACAAACAGCAAAAAGCTCAGCGGATTGATGAATAAAATAATCTCTTGCTTGAAATTTTCTATTTTTATATCAAAGCTAGTTTTGTAGACAATGTACGTTTTAATCCACATAAAAAATGTCGCTAATAACAAAAAAGAAATTTTTGAAAATGTGCTTTTACGCATTTTTTTACCTCCTCAAACGGTGGACCTGCGCATTTCTACACTTAAGTGTTTTTTTCCATTTTTTAGGCATCTTAGTGAATAACTAAAGATTATCTTAATACTTCTTCCAAAAAAAATCAATGTTTTTTTACAATATATTTACAATAAGATGCTAGCTTTTTATATATTATTTTATCTCAGTACCTATTATGTTTAGACGGACAAAAATTAAAAAAGTTTCATATAAACAGAATTTGTTATAATCCAAATTTGGCTGCCAAAAAAATAGCGCCTTTTTTAAAAGCGCTATCAGATTTTCTTTGCTGGACCTCGACAAGGTACATGTCGAGTTTGGGATTGTGGCTTTAGCGCACACATACTGAAAGTAGCCGGCATCCGCCAGCTACTTTCAGATGAAAATCGAACAAATATAAATCGAGTAGGAGGGAGCGATTAACTCCCGTCCTCTCACACCACCGTACGTACGGTTCCGTATACGGCGGTTCAATTAAGATAATTGACGCAAGTCTTTATAACTTCCGTGAATAGCTGTTCTCTTTATGCCAGTGGTCACTCCACCCTCCAAGAGATCTCCCACGGGATTCACCGCTTCCTCCCTCAAGTGAGGTACTACGTTTTCTGTGTTCATCATGACTCACTGAATGCCAAGGGCTATTCTCTCTTAATTGTTCGGTCCTTCTTAGTTGTTCTAGACCAACTAATACTATGACCTCTGCTGACTTCTGACTGTTCAGCTATCTATCACTAGATAGGTTACCAAGGTTACTTGGCGTGCCAGCCAGACCTCCCCGGGTAAGAGTGTAATCTTTCCTTCCATCCATCTGCTTCATTTACTCTGTATCACCTTCGGCAGAAAGGGCTTTGTTTTGTCTTGCAAACTCACCCAGTGATACCTAGCCTCATATGAAGTTCGTGTTCCGAGAGACCCAAAGTTTGCCGCTCGCTTCCTTCAGATTCCGCGTCACCACGGACACCCTTGCGTTAAGCTAACTGCTACTTCTGCCTTCGCAGCTCGGGACTTTCACCCTATAGATTACACCCATGCCGGGCGCACATCGAGTAGGAGGGAGCGATTAACTCCCGTCCTCTCACACCACCGTACGTACGGTTCCGTATACGGCGGTTCAATTAAGATAATTGACGCAAGTTTTCATAACTTCCGTGAATAGCTGTTCTCTTTATGCCAGTGGTCACTCCACCCTCCAAGAGATCTCCCACGGGATTCACCGCTTCCTCCCTCAAGTGAGGTACTACGTTTTCTGTGTTCATCATGACTCACTGAATGCCAAGGGCTATTCTCTCTTAATTGTTCGGTCCTTCTTAGTTGTTCTAGACCAACTAATACTATGACCTCTGCTGACTTCTGACTGTTCAGCTATCTATCACTAGATAGGTTACCAAGGTTACTTGGCGTGCCAGCCAGACCTCCCCGGGTAAGAGTGTAATCTTTCCTTCCATCCATCTGCTTCATTTACTCTGTATCACCTTCGGCAGAAAGGGCTTTGTTTTGTCTTGCAAACTCACCCAGTGATACCTAGCCTCATATGAAGTTCGTGTTCCTCAGACCGGAAGTTTGCCGCTCGCTTCCTTCAGATTCCGCGTCACCACGGACACCCTTGCGTTAAGCTAACTGCTACTTCTGCCTTCGCAGCTCGGGACTTTCACCCTATAGATTACACCCATGCCGGGCGCACAAGCAAGTGGAGAGAAACACATTGTTTTTCTCCACTTACTTCATTTTAGGGACTTATCGGACAATTCCTTTTTAGTCTTTCTCAATTTTCAAGTATGTACGTTTTAACCAGCCATGCGCCGCCAATTACACCTGCATCATTGCCAAGCGTTGCAAGAGCAATATCTGCTGCGGAAGCTTCATGAAAAACGAACTGTTGAAAAACATTTTTAACTCTTTTTATTAAAAATTCCCCAGCCTTTGATACTCCACCGCCAATGATAATTTTGGAAGGATTTAAAGCAGTAGCCAAGTTGGCAAGAGCAAGACCAAGATGCATCGTCATGTCGTCGACAACCTGCAATGCCATCTCATCGCCGTTTTTCGCAGCATCAAACACATCTTTTGCAGTGATCGATCCTTTTCTTTCCAATTCTCGATTCAGCGTTGATCTCCCATTAAACTCTTCCATTTTGGCTATAGCCATTCGAACTATTCCAGTTGCAGAGGCGACCGTTTCCAGGCAGCCCGTTTTTCCGCAGTTGCACGGAAAACCTCCATGCAAAACGGAAGTTATATGGCCGATTTCTCCGCCTGCGCTATTTTTCCCATGGATTATTTCTCCATTTGCAATGATTCCTCCGCCGACTCCCGTTCCGAGTGTGACGCATATTAAATCCCTTTCTCCATTCCCCGCTCCTTTCCACATTTCACCAAGAGCTGCAAGGTTGGCATCATTATCAACGATTACTTGCAAACCAGTTTCTTTTTCAAGATTTTTCTTAAGCGGATAATTATTTTCCCATCCAATATTGACAGTTCTAGAAATGATTCCCTCTGTTAAATCGACAGGGCCAGGCGCCCCCATGCCGATTCCAATCAGCTTTTGCTTCGATTCACCAAGTTCTTTCAACTTTTCGTATATAGATTGAGAAATATCACTAACAATATTTTTTCCTGATTTATCGGTAGGGATTTCCCATTTTTCAATAATCTCTCCATTTATATTGATAAATGCAATTTTTATCGTAGTTCCCCCTAAGTCCACACCAACTAGCCAATTATCGATCATATTTTTCACCCTTTACTCTTTTTCTCTTATCTTTTTCTATCATTATTTCTCGTCTTAACAATAGCATGGCCATTTCAAATTCTTTTGCGTCAATCAGCTGCGACTCAAACAGCTGCTTGACCTCCTCCTCCATTAATTCAAGATCAGCCACACGATCTCCGATGTATATGATAGTACCGAAACGTTTTAAAAGCTGTTGTATGTCGTAAATCGTTTTCAAAAACATCACCTTCTAAATAAAAATGCGGATAAGCTGCACATATTGCTAAAGTTCTTTTTTTGAAAACTTCCGAACAAGTCATCGAGCTATAGATTGTCAAGCTGTTGTTTTAGCTGCTGATATTCCGCTTTTCCCGGATCAAGCTTCAATGCCTTATCAATCGCTTCTTGTGCTTTCACAACATCATTCTGTTCCGCATATATTAGGCTAAGTACATAATAAGCTTGATGAAATGTCGGATCTTTTTCCAATACATTGTTTAAATATTCAATTGAGCTTGCCACATTGTTCAAACGATATTCCGTATAAGCAAGTAAATAGATGATTTCAACTTTTGCATCATCAAGCTCCTTCGCTTCCGAAAGCACTTCGGAAGCCTTTTGGAACTCCTTGTTCTCAATTAGTGCCTGCGCCCTTGCTAAAGCCATTTCCGAATTGCGCTTAGGGGCTATTTCATATCCATAATACCCAAGACCGAAAACGAAGATGATCGATAAAATAAGCCCCACTGCTCTCGTGAAAAATTTGGACATCCTTGGAATCTGAAGAACAAAAGCTGCCAGAAATCCGCCAATTAAACCGCCTATATGACCAGCGTTGTCCACATTCGGAATCGTCCAGCCAAGCATTAAGTTAATTAAAACTACAATCAAGATGTTGGGTCCTATTGTACGGAAAAACAATTTAGGGTTTAACACTCCTAAAAACAAGAGCGCACCGAACAAGCCGAATATCGCACCTGATGCACCTGCGGACAAAAAGGGGCTGAAAGCAAAGCTTGCAAGCGAACCAGTAAATCCGGCAAACAAGTATATAAGCAAAAATCGAATCGAACCATACATTTTTTCAACAGTCATTCCAATATAATAAAGGGCTAAAGAGTTCATAATCAAATGCAAAAAACCGATATGCAATAAAATTGGTGAAAAAAATCTCCACCATTCGCCATCGTAAATGGCAGGATTGTATTTCGCTCCAAATTTTATAAGAGTATCAGAATTTGTGCTTCCCCCGTACCATTCAAGAAGAAAAAACATCACAATTTGTGCTGTTAAAAAAACATATGTAAAGAAAGGCCTGCCATTTTCAAAAAAGGAGCGTTCCAGCCTTTCCTGCCTTTTTATATAAGAAAATATTTCTTCTTTTATTCGTTCAACTGATTCAAAATTTGATTCTTCTGCTGCATAATCAAGTTTTTTCAACGAAGCCGAAAGAGCATCTTCCAAATCACCTGTTTTTTCCATTATATGCTCTTGATCCAGCAGCATTGTTTTGACGACTGTTTTCCCATGCGCAAAAGGTTCTTTAATCCGAAATTCCCAATCATCAACAGGAGGAAATGTGGTCACATAAATGTTAAGAATATTTAAGTCCCTTCTCATAGATTGTTTTCGGATCGTTTCAAAAATATGCGCCGTATGTTCAATGTCTTGAGAGATCCAATTTCCCCAGTCAATATCTTTTCTGACAAATCGTACAAGCTGAAAATATTTGTTGCGAAACGGCTCAAGCCAAACCTCCGAATGATCGCCGGATATATTGATTAGCCTGTAATTATGCTCCACCACAAGACTTCGCAAAATTTTCCAAAAAATAAAATCTAGCTGAGTCCCCATTTAAAATCTCTCCGCATGTTTTTCCTTTATTATACCAATGTGGAAGGGCAGTTTGAAGAAAAAAGCTGAATCAAAAACGATTCAGCTTTCCATTTCCACCTATTTAAAAGCACCTTGGAGAAATTTCCTGCCAATTAGCGGTATCTGCATTGTCAGTTGAATAAATTTCTCACGCATCCATTTGCTTTTTAGGCATACGTTCATAATTTTGTATCGATTTGAATATATGAAGAAAATGCCGAATACTAGAAGAATTCTTTTTAATCGCTTCATAATTTAATCCCTCCATTAATTAAAATAAACTTTTTGCTCAATTTTTATCCAAAATAAAATACGCAATTACTGTTGAAATGAAAATTGATAAAAAATTAACTGCGTCATTATTCATCCAGACAAAACCTTTCGTCTTTACCGTATATTCCCCGCAATGTATTCTTTTTTCCGTTTCAGCATGGCAGACGAGACATTTATTTTTTCGTTGAAAAAAGCATCCGAACAGCGTGTCAATCAAAGCTCCAATAAATCCAAATAATATAATGAAAGGTAAAATTTGAGCATCATTTTTTATAAAAAAAGAACTCCCCAGCGCAACAAACGAAGAACCGAGGATGGAAGCAAAAGTTCCGAGAACGGTAACAGCACCTGATGTTCCTTTTTCGACAAATTTTGGAGGAAATAAAAGAATCGGTTTTATTCGGCTTAAGCTGCCAATTTCGGAAGCCCATGTGTCCGCGTTGGCGCAAGCGAATGAAATGGTTAAAAGAATGAACCAAAAATTGCGGTCATCATGATCCACTATATTGAAAATGCTGATCAATACTGGAATCCCGCCATTTGCCAGCACTTGAACATAGTCGCGTCTTTCCCCTTTTTCAAGAATTGATGCCATTTGCGCTTTTCGTTCCTTCTTCCATTTACTGATCATGCTTGATGACGCAAAAAATAATCCAAGGGGGACCAGCCCTGGAAAACCAAAACTAAAATAGATGCTAGCGCCGACAAATACGGAGCTTATTGCTCCAGAAATCGACAAAGCTTTTGACTTATAGGAAATATAAGCGATAGTCGCAATAAAAATAATGAACAATAAAGGAATGATCATTTCCTGCACTCCACCAATTCTTTTTCAGTAATGATGATATCAACCGGAATATCATGGGATTCAATCGGCACTTCCTCAACTATTTGAAAGGAAAAAGCAAGCGCAATAGTTACATTTGCGTATTTATGTAAATAACGATCAAAATAACCCCCGCCATATCCGATCCTGTGCCCACGCCGGTCGAAGCAGATGCCAGGGACGATGAGCAAGTCAATTTCTTTTGGCGTTATGAGTGTTGTTTGCTCAAAGATCGGCTCCTGTAAATCTAAATAAACATTCTCTAATTGATCAAACGATTTTATTTCCCTGAACTCCATTTCTTTTATATTTGGGTCGCATTTAGGCACAGCTGTTTTTTTCTTTTCCTGCCAGCAGCGAAAAAATAAACTTTTTGTATCGACCTCGAAGCCTTTGGATACTGTAAGGCCAATGGTATTCGCCTCCTGCCAATAGTCTGTTTCAAAAAGAGTTTCAGCAATTTTATTTGACCAGTCCGCATGCAATTCATGCCCCATGTTTTTTAACATCCGTTTCACTTCATTTCTGATTTCAAATTTTTTTTCCAACTTAAAAATTCCTCCCATTTACCTTTTTTATAATAAAAAAACAGCAGGAAATATCTTCCCACTGCTTTTACTTCGTTTCACGATGCAAAGCATGACTTTTGCATCTTGGACAATATTTTTTCAATTCGATGCGTTCTGTGTTTGTACGTTTATTTTTTGTAGAGATATAATTTCTATCGCCGCATTCTGTGCAAGCAAGAGTAATATTTACGCGCATATCTTTTCCTCCAAACTATTTCATGTTCAAATTCAGACTTTTATATAATATCATTTTTGCATTGTAAAATCTACATTATGTTTATTTTTGAACACAAAGTTTCAAGTCGTTTCAAATTACATTTTTTTTAAGTTAACATGAAATTTCGTTAAAAGCCGTTTTGTTCTATTAAAATATATGATATAACAATAAAGGGACAACTAATGGAAGGTGAGATGCATGGAAATTGTGATTATTATTCTTTTCCTTGTCAGCATTGCTTTATTAGGAATTGCTTATACTCAGCGTGACGATATAAAAGAGTTGGAACAAGAAGTTGAGCATTTATCCGTTTCTGCGATGCAAGAAATATACAAAATGAAAAAGAAAATGAGGGTATTGGAAGAAGAATTGCTGCAAGGAACAAACACAAAGCCTGTTTCGCAAGACACACAGTCCGTTATACACTTTGATTATTACACGAAAAACAAAATTTTATCAAAATATCAGCAAGGCATGTCAATTGCTGAAATTGCAAAATCGGAAAATGCCACAACCGATGAAGTAAAGCTAATAATCGAACAAAATAAGAGGGAACTATCATGAATAAACGAATTTTACAAGCATTCTCAGCAGGGATGATCGTTTCCACCTCAATTTTGACCCTCACTTTTTATTTAGGGAACTATGATCAAAAGGTTGTGGCTGAAAAAGAGTTGACGGACAAATCAGTTAACGAGTATTTAGCTCAAAATAATAAAATTGCTGTATCCAATAAAGAATATGAAGAATTTCTTTCTTACAAAGATACAAAAGTGAAAAATCTGAATAAAACACCTCAACAAAATGAACAGCAGCAGAAGCAGCAAAATCAAAATGCACAAAACCAAAATGCACAAAATCAAAACCAAGAACAAAAGAACAATAACCAACAAACTGAGGTAAAACCTGTAAAAGTAAATATTAAAGAAGGCATGACGACAAGCGACGTATCAAAAATACTTGAACAATCGGGCATTATTGATTCCGCCTCCAAATTTAATCAATACTTAATTAAACACGATTATCATAAGCGTGTACAAATTGGAACTTTTGAAGTAAAAAAAGGGATGAGCTACTACGAGATCGCAGAAGCCCTTACAAGATAAAAGGGGCTGCGATCCGTTTTTTTATAAATAAGGTTTGAAACCAGCCGTTTGCAAAAAAAGGAAGTTTTTCAAAACTCAAAATGGTGAAGTTCAGAACCACAAAAAGATTGCCCTTATCATTTTTCTCCCATTCCCGACCGTGTTGATTATTGTCATTCCAAGATCATTGCCTCAATTTTGTGCTTTTCTCGGCTTTTAAATTGTCTTTTTTAATCAATAGTACTTATAAAAGCCCACCAAAATTCCATGCCTTTTCTTTCACAAAATTGCCTTATGGTCTGCCCGAAATTTTTCCATAACACTTGTCTCTTATATTTCAGACATAGACACGATATAATACTTACAATTCCATTTTATATGCGATAAACTATTTAAATCGAAAGACATAAAAAGTTCCCTTCCTATTTAGATAAATTTGGGCGGCGAACCAAAATTTATTTTAGCACTAGGAGGGGCTTTTTAGTATCGCGGAACCATTTACGAATAACATAGCGATTTTATTTATATAAAAAAGGTTTGCCTGAAAACGGCAAACCTTTAATCATTTAAAGCATAATGGCGGCCTTTAACTAAATATAAAACATTTTCCGCGATATTCGTTGCATGGTCAGCAGTACGTTCAATAAATCTTGCTACAAGAGAGAGCTGGGTAATTTGATTCATATACTCTAAGTTCTCAGGAATAATTTGCAAAAGCTCCTTAATTGCTTCACCATATAAATCATCTACTTCATCGTCTATTTCGGCTATTTTTCTTGCTAATGCAACATCTTCCTCATGGTAAGCTTTCAGCGATAAAGACAGCATTTCCGATGCCAGCTTGTGCATTTTTGTGATTTGTTCAAGCGGTTTTATAAGCGGTTCATTTCCAATTCGAATTGCTGATTTTGCGATGTTGACTGCGTTATCTGCCATTCGTTCGATATCAGCAGCTATTTTAATGGAAACAATGATTCTTCTTAGATCAATCGCAACGGGCTGCTGCTTTGCAATTAAAAGAATTGCAAAGTCATTAATTTCCTCTTCGAGCTGATCGACATTCACATCTTGCTCTAATACTTCAATAGCCAAATCGATATCCTGCTTTTCTAATGCGCGGATTGATTTGCCTAATGCAACTTCCGTCAAACTGCCGATTTCAATTAACTTGGTGTGTAACGTGTTCAAGTCAAGTTCGAATTTTTCTCTCATTTTTTTTCCTCCAACATGAACCGTGTTATTCAAAACAATTATTATCCGAAGCGTCCTGTAATATAATCTTCCGTCCGCTTATCTGACGGATTAGAAAAGATTTGGTCGGTTTCGCCAAATTCGATAACTTCTCCGTTTAAGAAAAAGGCAGTTTTATCAGATATACGTGCAGCTTGCTGCATGTTATGCGTTACAATAATAATGCTGTAATCTTTCTTTAATTCTTGAACCAATTCCTCAATTTTCAACGTAGAAATCGGATCAAGCGCTGACGTTGGTTCGTCCATCAAAATCACATCAGGTTCAATTGCTAAACAACGCGCAATACATAAACGCTGCTGTTGTCCTCCTGACAGGCCATACGCGTTTTCCTTCAACCGATCTTTTACTTCATCCCATATAGCCGCGCCTCTTAAACTTTTTTCGACGATTTCATCCAATATTTTTTTATCACGGATGCCGTGTATTCTCGGTCCATACGCAATATTGTCATAAATAGATTTCGGAAACGGGTTCGGCTTTTGGAAAACCATGCCGACTTGAGTGCGCAGTTCTTCAACACGATAAGATTTATCAAATATATTTTTTCCGCGATATAATATTTCACCGTTGATTCGAACGGATGGAATCAGCTCGACCATTCGATTCAATGTTTTGATATAAGTCGACTTTCCGCACCCAGAAGGACCGATGATTGCAGTTACTTCATTTTCATAAATGTCTAAATCAATGTTTTTTAGAGCTTGATCATCACCGTACCATAAATTTAAGCCGTTCGTTTTATAGACAATTTTCTTTTCATTCTTGTCTTCGCTATTTTGTTCATAAACAATTTCTTGTTTTTTTTTCAGTTCAGTTTTTTTCAATTCAGTAATTGCCAAAATAAAAACCTCCTTCATCCTTTTAGGAAAACCCATTTAATAACGCTTTTGAAATTTGTTTCGAATCAACACCGCAACCGAATTCATTACTATTAAGAAAATAAACAACACAATGATTCCGGCAGCTGCTACATTTTGAAATTCTGCTTGAGGTCGCGACGCCCAATTGTAAATTTGAATCGGCATAACCGTATAGGAGCTTAATAAATTCTCTGGTAAATAGTTAACAAATACAAATGCACCCGCCACAAGAAGAGGGGCTGTTTCTCCAATAGCTCGTGAAAAAGCTAAAATGCTTCCGGTAAGAATTCCAGGAATTGCAGCTGGAAGAACAATTCGATAAATTGTTTGCCATTTCGTTGCTCCCATTCCATAAGAAGCTTCACGTAACTCTTTCGGAACCGAACGGATCGCTTCTTGTGCCGCCACGACAATAACTGGCAATATTAATAAACTCATCGTTAAACCGCCTGCCAAAATGCTTCTGCCTAAATCCATTCCCCGAACAAATACTGTAAGCCCCAACAAACCAAAAACAATAGATGGGACACCCGCCAAATTCGAAATATTCGCCTGAATAAAATTTGTAAGTTTATTTTTTTTCGCATATTCCTCTAAATAGATAGCTGTTCCTACACCAAGCAGGAGGGAAATTGGAATGACCACTCCCATAACCCAAATTGAGCCGACCAGGGCTGCTTTTATTCCTGATGCAGAAGCTCTTCTTGAGGCAAAATTTTGGAAAAACTCCGGTGTTACATAACTAATTCCTTGAGTGAATATTCGGTATAACAGAATAGCAAGGACTACTAAAGCGAAGATGGTAGATACAAAAAACAGTGTTTGAAAAAAACGATTTTTCATGGCTCTTTTGCCCATCATTTTTCGAACAACCGTTTGATCAATGTACTTCATGTTAATATTCCTCCCTGAATCGGCGCGAGATAAATTGAGCTAATAAATTCATCAGCATTGTAAAGACAAAAAGCGTGGCCCCGACAGCATAAATGCTGTAATAGATTGTTGTTCCGTATCCCGCATCGCCCGTGCTGACTTGAACGATATAAGCCGTCATCGTTTGAATAGATTCAGTTGGATCAAACGTTAATTTTGGAGTGGCTCCTCCAGCCAATGTGACAATCATTGTTTCGCCAATCGCACGGGAAATTCCTAGTACGAACGAGGCAACGACTCCCGATGTGGCAGCAGGAAGTACTACTTTTAAAGCCACCTCAAATTTTGTCGCACCTAAAGCAAGTGCGCCTTCTCGAATGGAATTCGGAACAGAGCTCATCGCATCTTCTGAAAGGGAAGCAATCATCGGAATAATCATAATTCCAACAACAATGCCCGGGCTTAATGCATTGAAAAAGCCAATATCAGGGATCAATTTTTGCAAGAGAGGAGTAACAAACGTCAGAGCAAAAAAACCATATACAATAGTTGGAATTCCTGCCAAAACCTCTAAAATCGGTTTGATAATCCTTCTTGTCCGATCTGACGCATACTCACTCAAAAAAATAGCAGATGCAAGACCGACTGGAAGCGCAACAATCATGGCAATAACCGTTACTAAAAGCGTGCCAGAAACAAGAGCCATGATTCCATATGAGGCATCATCTTTTAAAAACGGATACCATTCTTTTTCAGTGATAAATTCAAAAAAAGAAACTCGTGAAAAAAACATGATTGTTTCTGTAGCAAGAGTAGCAATGATTCCGATAGTTGTTAAGATGGAAATAGCTGCTGCAACAAATAAAACGGCTGGGACCATTTTTTCCATAAAATCGCGCGTGGATTTTTTTGTTTTTTTCTCTTTGATCATTTCCCGAACCGATTTTCCTGCAGATAAAGCCATCATGAAAACCCCTTTCATGCCCATAGGAAGATGAGAAGCAAGGATGCTTCTCATCCAACCAGTCTATTTATTTTTATTTTAAACCTTCAAGCGTTTTTAACTGTTCATCATATTGCTCTTGCGGAAGTTTTACATAGCCAACTTCCTCTGCCAATTGCCCAGCGTTTTCCAAGGCAAACTTCACGTATTCATACACTTGCGGCTTTTCTTTTAATGATTTGTTGTTCACATAAAAGAATAGCGGACGGGAAAGCGGTTCATAAGTTCCTTTTTCAATCGTTTCATTTGTCGGCTCGACTGCTTCCCCTTTAGAGTTTACAATCGGTACAACTTTCAACTGGTCTTTATTTTCTAAATAGTATGCATAGCCGAAATAACCTATTGCATTTTTATCGTTAGCGACTCCTTTTACAAGTACGTTATCGTCTTCGGACAATGTCGCATCTTTTACAATCGGCTCACCGCCTAAAACAACTTCATCAAAATAATCATACGTACCGGAATCTGTACCAGGCGAGAAGTATTTAATTTTTTCATCCGGCCACTCAGGGTTGATGTCAGACCATTTTTTCGGCTCGCCTTTCCAAATTTTTGCTAAATCTTCGATCGTAAGTTTATCGACCCAGTCATTTTCTTTGTTTACAACAACGGATAAACCGTCAAAAGCAATTTTGAATTCTGTATATTCAATACCATTTTCTTCAGCAACTTTTTTCTCTTCGTCTTTAATTGGGCGAGATGCGTTAGAAATATCAGTTTCACCAGCTGTAAATTTTTCAAAGCCTCCGCCTGTTCCTGAAATTCCAATTGGAGCTTTTACATCAGGATGTTCTGCAGCAAATTCTTCAGAAACAGCTTCCATTATCGGACCAACAGTTGATGATCCATCAATAGCGATTTCACCTTCTAATTTTTGCTCGCTTGATCCGCTTTCTGAAGATGATTGCTGTCCGGAGTTTGAACCATTTGTGTTTGCATCATCCGAATTACCGCAGGCTGCTGTAAAAGCTAATACAGAACTGATCATAATGGATGACGCCAAAAATTTAAAATTTTTCATTCGGTTACTTCCCCCTATTATTTCGTGATCTCATCTTACGTATATAAGATTAACTTTCAAGTATTAAACAAGTTTTAATAGAATGTAAAGCTTTTGTAAAGCTTGTTTTTTGTGTGTATAAAGAACAGCTGATGCTGCGTAAACGGCATTCCGCATTTATTTTATCCCTTCTCTCCATCCGCTAGATTTGGCCTGTGTATGCGCTTTTCTTGTTTTAACGGGCGGTTGCTTTCTTTCAGCCTAATTTGTTTAACAAACAGATATATGAACGCATGGCCTGAACCTATTAAGAGCAATAAAAAAGGAATGGTTTTTGTTTCATTTGTCAAAGCAACTGTAAAAATAAAAAAGAGGATCGATAGGATTCTTCCTGCATTTAAAAAAATTTCTCGAACAACAATATATTCGATCCTTGCTTGCGCAATATTCCACCCTTTTCCAATCACATCATACGTGATCGAAGAGTACGGAACAAGCAAAATTGGATAGGCAATTCCGATTGCAATAGCATATATTAACAATCTTTCATAGGAAATTTGAAATAAAATGAGAAACAAGGAAAAGTATAGCATAAGCCCGCCGGCTAGAATAGCTTTTTTCCTCATTTTTTTCGTGATCCACCGAGAAGCCACAATATAAGTGAAAAAGGCTACGAAAGAATTTAGAAAACTAAATGTACCTAAAGCCATCTCACTTTTGGTCACGATGTATACAAACACATTAATGAAAAATGTAAATGTTCCTTCACGCAATCCTTGAAACAAATGAGCGTTTGTAATTAATCTCCAATTTTTGTTTCTTTTTCTTTCTTGAATGATTTTCAATAAAATGTAATCTCCGTGAGCTTTTCTAGACGTAAAAAAGAAGCTCAACATGACAGCAACAGTAAATAACATTAACGAAACTGCAAAAATCACTTTATACCCAATAGTATTTGTAAGTCTTGAAATAATCAGACCGGCTAACATCGGTCCAATCATCCCTGAAAGGGAAGTTAATATCCCAAGAAAGCCATTAAAAAAGTCCCGTGTTTCCGGTTCAGTAATTTCAAATGTCAACACATTAAAGGCTAGCCAATAAAAACCGTAGCCGATGCCAATGATTGCACCTAACAAATACATGTAGTTGACAGCTTGATCTTTTAAAACTAAAACGGTTAGAAAAAATGCGGCTAAAAATGACACTCCTAGGCGAAGTACAACGACTCGATCAATTTTTTTGGATACTTTCCCAGCAATAATGAAAGCAAGCGGCTGAAAAATGACAATAAATAAATTGTATAATCCTAAATCAATCAATTCCCCTGACTGTTTCCATAAATAAACATTTACGAACGTATTCGAAAGTGCAATGCTTAATGAATAAAAACCGCCGATCATCAACAGCAGCATGAAATCATGGTCTGTTTTTCTTGATCCAATCCATTTTTTGACGTTTATCATATAAAACTCCCCTTTACTTGCTACTACTATTTTTCCTAGCTAAAGGGGAGTTATGTATAAAGAAAGGTGTTTTCGTTACCTTTCAGTGATCAGACTCAAAAAAAATGCACAGAAACCGCTGAAACGCGAATTATGTCAGTCATTTCCAAAAAATAGTAGAGTAGAAAACTGATTTCAAGGGGCTGTCCAGAAAGTCAAATCCGTTTGTGTCGTCCCATAGGTTGACCAGTTTGGATCTCTGTGTTGATTTCAAGGTCTAGTTTCTCCACCAGTTGCCTGTCAGCTACCGAGCGTCCTGCCATTTACTTGGGTTGGACTTACACCAACTAGCAGATAACAGCTTAGCTGGGCGCGCCAAATAAAAAAGGCTGAGATTCGAATATCTCAGCCTCTTGTAACAGTTTATTTTGCAGCGCTGTAGCGTTTTGCCACTTCGTCCCAATTCACAACATTCCAAAACGCTGCAATATATTCAGGACGACGGTTTTGGTATTTTAAGTAATAAGCATGCTCCCAAACATCAAGGCCTAAAATTGGAGTTTTCCCTTCCATAAGAGGATTGTCTTGGTTTGGAGTGCTTGTAATTTCAAGCTCGCCGTTGTTTACAACCAACCATGCCCAGCCGGAGCCAAAACGACCAGCAGCAGCTTTAGCAAATTCTTCTTTAAAAGCTTCAAAACTTCCAAATTTTTTGTTAATTGCTTCTGCTAATTCTCCAGTTGGCTCGCCGCCTCCATTCGGTGAGAGGATGGTCCAGAACAAGCTGTGATTTGCATGCCCTCCGCCATTATTTCGAACAGCTGTACGAACAGATTCAGGAACAGCGTCTAAATTAGAGATTAAGTCTTCTACACTTTTAGATAAAAGTTCAGTTTGACCTTCCAAAGCAGCGTTCAAGTTCGTCACATATGTGTTATGATGTTTTGTGTGGTGAATCGTCATTGTTTCTTTGTCAATATGAGGTTCCAATGCATCATAGTCGTATGGCAATTTAGGTAATTCATAAGCCATAATGAATCTCCTCCTTAATGATTAATATGTACTAAATGCTTTCTTCCTTGAAGCTTTCATATTCAGATTACCAAACTTATTAAAATGATGCAATTAATGTGCAATTAAAAAAGCGGTTACATTATTCGACTAATTTTATGGACCCTGCAGGATTCGAACCTGCGACCGGACGGTTATGAGCCGTCTGCTCTAACCAGCTGAGCTAAGGGTCCTTTTTCAAACACATAAGTAAATTATCACTAAATAGCTATTGAAGTCAATGGCTAATTTAGAATATTGTATAAAGAAAATGAATGATCATCAACAGCTGAATCAGCCCTTTTGCTACTGTGCTCGCCAACAACCCCAATAAAGAACCGACTCCAACCTTTACAGCCTCGCTAAATGTTTTGCGGTGTACGAGAAGCTCTGCCGCAACAGCCCCTAAAAAAGGTCCTAAAATAATGCCAACAAACGGGATGATAAATGGCCCGGCAATTAAACCAATCGTACTTCCCCATCCGGCTGCTTTACTTCCACCAAACCGTTTAACTCCTACCATATTTGCCAAATAATCCGATAGGAATAAAAGAATGATGAACATACTTTCAACAACCCAAAATGAAATGGTTAACTGGCTGAAGCTAAAACAAATCCCATAGATAAAAAAGGCTGCTACAATCAATAACGCTGATGGTAAAATGGGGAAAAGCAGCCCGACAAAAGATAAGATAAAAAGAGCAATGATCAAAATCCAAATGATTACATCCATTTGCTTATCCTCCTAGAAATTAGAAATCAATGAACAATTTAATTCACTTGAAACGATTATTGACGGTATCCTAAAACAGCTTCCGCAATATTCACCGAGTGGTCGCCAATTCGTTCTAAGTTGCTGATAATATCTACATATACTATTCCGCCTTGTCCGGTACAAATCCCTTCATTAATGCGGATAATATGTTTTTTGCGTAAAGTGCGTTCCATTCTATCGATTTTTTCTTCAGATCTCAATACTTTTTTTGCTAATACAACATCGTTATCATCTAAAGCGTCGATCGCATCCTTCACATTTTGCAAGGTAATTTCAAACATTTCCAATAAATCTTCCAATGCCTGCTCAGTAATGGTGACTTTATTATTATTTTTATAATCAATAAGCTCCACTATATTTTCAAAATGGTCGCCGATTCGTTCAATATCTCGAACAGTATCCATTAAAATGGAATGTCGGCGTGAATCATTTTGCGACATATCTTTTCCAGAAATCAATACGAGATAATCTGTTATTTTCCTATCTAAATTATTGATCGCCTCTTCAAGCTGCATCGCCATTTGTGCGTGCTTCTGCTGATTTGTCATCAAAAATTGTCTCGTTTCCTCTAACCCTAATGATGCATATTGACCCATCCGAATCACTTCTTCCTTCGCTTGCCCTAAAGCAATGGTTGGTGACTGTTCAATAAAAATTGGATCCAAATGCTTCGCTTTATACTCTATCGCTAAATCTTCACCAGGTATAACTTTTGTGACAAGCAGTGCAAGTGCACCGATGAACGGCGCTTGAACGATCGTATTGACAACATTAAATATTCCATGAGCAAAGGCAATGGTCATTTCAGGATTTAAATACAAATGGGCTTGCAATGATTCGATAAAATATTTGAAAATTGGTAAAATAATTAGAAAAATTGCCGTTCCGATTAAATTAAACATTACATGCGTCAAAGCAGCCCGTTTGGCAGCAATCGATGCTCCAATTGATGCCAAAACTGCTGTGATGGTTGTTCCGATATTATCACCGAATAATAAAGGCAGCGCAGCGTTGAGATCAATTAACCCTTGTGAAAACATCATTTGCAAAATCCCAATCGTCGCACTTGAACTTTGAACGATGATTGTAAAAACGGTTCCAATTACAACGCCAAGCAGCGGATTTGCACTTATGCTGACAGTCAAGTCATGAAAAATTTCTAATGATCTTAACGGCTTCATGCCGTCTCCCATCAATTCAAGCCCAAAAAACAAAGCGCCAAATCCAAAGATCACCTGCCCGATGCTGTTTATTTTTTTGTTTTTAGAAAAAAATAAAAGAACAGAACCTATAAATAAAATTGGCAAGGCATACGCTTCGATATCGAATCCGATAATAAATGCCGTAACAGTCGTTCCGATATTTGCTCCCATGATCACGCCTATTGCTTGCTTTAAGCTCATGAAGCCGGCAGAAACGAGACCAACCGTTAAAACAGTTGTACCGCTGCTTGATTGAATTAACATTGTCACAAACATCCCAGCAAAAATACCCATAATAGGGTTTGTCGTAAACTTATCCAAAATATCTCGTAATTTATCTCCGGAGAATTTTTGCATACCTTCTCCCATACTTTTAATCGCAAATAAAAAAATTCCAATCCCGCCAAGAAATTCAAATAATATTTTTTGAACATCTACATCCACTCGTTTCACCTCCTTATTTTTCCAAATATATTAACGGTTAAATCATTTTTGAAAAAGAAACGTTTACATTTCCCATTACCAAATTCCTTCAAATCCAATTTTTTTATTTTGCAATCGGTGCAGGCTCCTGCAGCTTCTGTCTATAATAATGGACGAAACCGATATGCCCCGCAAATAAAATTAATTTTTAACATGTTCCTCCCACACATGTTACTTTTATATTTTAAATTTAACAAAAAAATTTTACATTTTGTTCACAATTGTTATTCTTATTGCCGAATCGCCTATATAACTTATTTTCATTATTTTTGTTTCATTGGTACAATCAAATAGAAATGTTATAAAAGGAAGTGTTTCGATCAATGAATTTATTTGTCCTCCTTTTTAAAAGCATATACTCTCCAAAAACAATCGCTCTTACTAGATTTCAAAAAATCGGCAAACCCATTCTTTATGGATTTTTATTAGCCTTTCTTGCCGCCCTGCCCAATTGCATATATTTAAACTTAGCTATTGTAAATGCTATAAACGGGCTTGACCAAACGATAAATGAAAAAATCCCTGAATTCACCATTCATAACGGAACTTTAAAATCCGAGGAAAATGCGGTTGTGAAAGCAAAGCATGATCAATATACAATTATTTTTGACCCAAAAGGAACTTTCACAAGGGATGACTTGAAATGGCAGGAAAACGTCATCGGCATCTTATCGAATGAATTTGTTTTCGTTTCCAATGGCACAATGCAGCAGCTCGAGTATAACTTTTTTCAGGAAACAGAGATAACAAAAGAGGATTTGACAGCTGCCATCAAACAGCTGTCTGAAGTTGCTCCGATTATCATTCCCGTGATATCTGTCACACTATTTGCGATGTCAGCCACTTCTAAATTTGTGGAAATTACGTTTTTAGCTATTGTCGGGCTGTTGTTTAAAAAGAGGATGGGAAAAAGATTAAATTTTAAACAGCTTTGGACTATTTCAGCCTACAGCGTCACGCTTGCAACCGTGTTTTTTGCCATTATGAACTTTTTTCTCATCGATATATCCTTTGCTCTTTATATAAACTGGTTTGTACATATAACTGTTTTATATCTTGTATTAAAAGAAATCCCGAGCCCGAAACAACCAATAAAAGCTGCATAAAAAACCCCTTAAGGCAGAATTTCCAACTCTGCCTTAAGGGGTTATTAACACTATGATTTAAACTGAAATTTGTTTGTAGTGGACTTTAGAGATTTGGACAGTTCCATTAAAGTTAGTCCAATAGCATGGGTTTCGCGAATTTGTTCCATCTGTACTTTTGCGACAGATTGCATTTGCTCTGCACTGGCGAACGTTTCTTGAGAGACTGATAAAAAATTTTCAGCAGATTGCTCCATTTTAGGGAGCCAATCATCTAAAGTATGTAAGCTGTGTCTTGTTTCAGACAATATTTCATTCACTTTTCCAATCTCATCTACTAGTTGATCAAATGAAAGCCGCGATTTACCTGCAACTTCTAAATGGTTTTGCACAAGCTCCAAAATTAGCTTAAACTGCTGATAAGCGCTCTGAGAAATATCATGCATCATTTTTACAGACTGTGCAATGTCTTCCGTCGCTTTGGATGACTGTTCAGCCAATTTTCGGACTTCCTCAGCAACGATAGCAAATCCTTTGCCTTCTTCTCCAGCTCTTGCTGCTTCAATTGTTGCATTTAATGACAATAGCTTTGTTTTCTCAGATATTGCATATATCATTTCCACAACCTTTTCAATCGCCGTCGAATGATCTCGAACACTTTGGATCGTTTTAGACATAGTTTTGCACTCTTTTTCAAAGCGATTTAACGATTCGATCATCTGTCTCATGTTTTGTTCTCCCGTGTTGGCTGATCGGTTCATGCCTTGTGCGCTTGAGAAAAGGCGCTCTATTCTCTCCAGCACAGTTTGAACTGTATTTTTCATGGAATGAAATACTTTTGCGCTTTCTTCAGAGCTTGAAGCTGTTTGCTGCGCACCGTTTTTCACCATTTCAATCGCTTCAACAAGATTCGTATGTAATGTTAATACGTCATCAGAAGAGTGTTTAAGCTTCCGGCCTGTCGAAAACAAATTTTCTGTTGTGGTATTAATCCTTTGAATCATCATCCCCAAATAGCCTGCCAATTGCTTAAAGCTTTTGATGAGCGAAAGGATTTCTGGAAGATTTGTATTTATGTTTAAATCAAGCTGAATATCTCCTTCACGCATTTTTCTCATTTTTTCCCTCAAAATCGTCAACGGTTTTGTCATACTTCTGACAGCTAAAAACAATATTCCCATCATAAAAAGGACGCTGATTATTCCAATCCAGATTGTATTGTAAGCTAGTTCATGCACAGGCTTTATAAAACTTTCTGTCGGAACGGCAAGCAAAAAAATTCCTTTCAATTCCTGCATTTCTTTAAAGGCCAACGTATAATCTTGTCCATTGAAAGATTTATGAATAATTCCACTATTTTTTTTCGTTATTTCCTTTACAATTGCAGTTGGGATTTGAGTTTTTGTTTTAACGCTAACCGAAAATGGTGTGGCCTTTTCATTTCGAACGAAAAAAAAGTCAGCATTTAAACCGTCCTGAATCAGCTGGGAGGATTGCCTTTGAACGACTTCTTTATCAAATCTTTCGAAAAAATCATCAGAGCTATTTACATAAGCATACAGAAGATTGCTGGCAGCAATCTCTGTCATATATACTTCCCTTTTTAATCGATCCTCTATCAAATTAAAAGTTGTTTCACTTGCTTTTTGGTAAGCAGTATAACCGACAACAGTTATCGAACTAATAAGAAGTATGAGCGCAAACAAAATCAATCTTACAGATAGAGGTATTCGCTCTCCTATCGACATGTTCTTTCTCTTCTTTTTCACTATTATGATTTCCCCCTTTATAAGCTTAACAGCATTATGACAAAAGATTATTAAGGGAATTTAAAGTTTTTTTATTTTTATTGTAAATTCCTCCACATTTTGCTACATACTATTTTCCAATTATTTTTAAATACGTATAGGAGTAAACATTGAACGAGCGACAACATAAAAAATAAAAGCTTAAACAACAACTGTTCATTGCCAATCCACAAGCTAAAAACAACCGGTCCGAGCGCAACCCCTAAAAAGCGCGCCATCCCGTATAAGCTAACTACAATCCCTCTTTCTGCATCATCAACACTTGATATAATCAACGAATTAATAACCGGCAGCACAAAACCTAAGCCGCCAAATGAAATAGTGATAAAAAACAAAAATAGCGAAAACTGTTGAAAAATCAAAAAACTGAAAAATGATAAAAACGTCATGAACATCCCTACCAATAAAAAAAGAAAACGGTTTTTTACATAGTCCAATCGCTTTCCTGTCCAATAAGACGATATAGATAATGCGCCTAACGGAAAAGAGTATACAAATCCTTTAAAGAATCCATCGATATGATATAACTCTTCAATTAAATAGGCTAAGTAATACAGCAGCCCAAAAAGCAAAAACATACTTGTACCGCCATACAGGTAAAGAGATAACAATCGCACTTTTTGCACCTTTAACACATCAGCTATTCTTTGCACATATTCGTGAAGCGATATTTTTTCCTCGCCTGATGGAGAAGTCTTTATAAAAAAAAGAATGAAAAAAAGCAAGAGAGTTCCAATAATAGGGAAAAGAATGAATGGAAAATACCATGTTACAAGGGCTAACAAAGCTCCTAAAATGGGAGCGGCTACTTTTGCAGTTCCGTTGAACACTTCTAAAACGGCAAGAGCTCGATCCCGTTTTTCGGCCGTAAACATGTCTCCTGCTAATGACATGGCTAGAGACGATATTCCTCCTGTGCCAAGCCCTTGCACCAAACGTCCAGCTAACAATGTCCAAAAAGCAATAGATTTGTTGACAAAACCGCTGAAAAAACAGATAGCCCCCCCTATGATCAGCAATAAAAGCGACCATAAAATAAATGTTTTTCGGCCGTAACGGTCGGAAAGGAAACCTACGATTGGGATGATGATCGCTGCAGGTATATTAAATATGCTTAAAATAAAGCTCGTCTGTGCAGCTGTAATTTCAAGCGCTTGTCCAAACTCCGGCAATATCGGGATCAGCATCGAATTTCCTAGCACCATCATAAACGGAAGCATCCCTAATAACATAATTATGATATGCTCTCTCATATTTATCTCCCTTCGTTTACTCGAATTTCGAATTGATGCATGAATTCATTGTTGACAGCAGGGAATGCGTTAAACCGAAGAATATTTTGGACGTTTTCAAAATGCTCTTCGATCGTAAAGCAGCCCCTTCTACCCTTTAGGTTTAACTGAGCTTCCCTCTCGCATTAATTCAGGCACTGGCTGCAGCTTGAACATATTTTCGGAAAGAATAGCTGGAAAGGATCTGAATTCATAAATTTGAGCCCGCATTGCCTGAAAGCTTTAATCTGTATAAATTTTCCATTTGAGAAGGAAGAAAGATCGAAAAAAGCAGCGAACTCGCTTTGCAACAGCTTCAGCAGCTTGTCTCAAGCGAGAAAAGAGATGTTGATTTCTCCCCAGGTCCTCCGAACTTGCTAACTTTTCACTTGTGTATGCCAGCAAAGACATAATTGGTATGTTTGTACATAAAAAAACATATATGTTAATAAAGAACAAAACGGGGGAACATAGAGATGAAACGTTTATTTTCCGCTTTACTAGTTATCTTTTTCAGTTTTGTTATTTATTATGATTTAAAAAACGGTACATTACCTGTATCTTCCATACAAAATGAACAGCATGCTGAAGAACAATTTATGGAGGTAAAAGTGAAGGAAGGAGATACGGTTCTTTCCATTGTTGAAAAAATACACAATAAGCCTGTTCCAGCAAGCATTGAAGAGATTATTAAAGATTTTGGGGAATTAAATTCAAATGAAGATGTGTACAGTATACAAGCAGGAAAAACATACAAATTCCCCTTATATAACAATTAGTTAAAGTTTTTAATTCTTGTCATTGCTTGGCTATGATTGGTACAATATCATAGGATGGCAAATGTTCCATCAAACGTATTTATATTTAAGGAGCGATAAACGTGGGCGAAATCACACATCGTACGAAAACACGTCCAGTCAAAGTAGGCAACATCCAAATTGGCGGAAATAATGAAGTAGTCATTCAAAGCATGACCACAACGAAAACGCATGATGTTGAAGCCACAGTAAAAGAAATTCACAGACTGGAAGAAGCAGGTTGTCAAATCGTTCGTGTTGCTTGTCCTGATGAACGGGCTGCAAATGCAATTCCAGAAATCAAAAAACGCATTAACATTCCTCTAGTTGTCGATATACATTTCGATTACCGGCTCGCTTTAAAAGCGATTGAAGGCGGAGCAGATAAAATACGGATTAACCCGGGGAACATCGGGCGAAGGGAAAAAGTAGAAGCCGTTGTGAAGGCTGCGAAAGAAAGAAACATTCCAATCAGAATTGGAGTAAACGCCGGTTCACTTGAAAAAAGGATTTTAGAAAAGTACGGCTATCCTACTGCTGACGGAATGGTTGAAAGTGCATTGCATCACATAAAAATTTTAGAGGATCTTGATTTTCACGATATTATCGTTTCTTTAAAAGCGTCTGATGTACGGCTTTCAATCGAAGCATATGAAAAAGCTGCAAAGGCGTTTGATTATCCTCTCCATTTAGGGATTACCGAATCTGGCACTTTGTTTGCGGGGACAATCAAAAGCGCTGCCGGCCTTGGAGCCATTTTAAGCAAAGGCATCGGCAATACTTTGCGTATATCATTAAGCGCTGATCCCGTCGAAGAGGTGAAGGTTGCCCGGGAATTGCTGAAATCATTCGGCCTGGCTGCCAATGCAGCAACACTTATTTCATGCCCTACATGCGGAAGAATTGAAATAGATCTCATTAAAATCGCGAATGAAGTCGAAGAATATATTTCAAAAATTCGTGCGCCAATCAAAGTAGCTGTTTTAGGATGCGCAGTAAACGGTCCAGGCGAAGCGAGAGAAGCCGATATTGGAATTGCTGGTGCACGAGGCGAAGGATTGCTTTTTAGAAAAGGAAAAATTGTTCGGAAAGTTCCGGAAGAAACAATGGTCGAAGAATTAAAAAAAGAAGTGGATTTAATCGCTGAAGAATATTTCAAAAAACAAGAAAAGGAAAAAGTTTAAAGCTTGGAGCAGATGCCCCAAGCTTTTTGTTTTTGTTAAAAAAACGGTAATACGAAAATTCCAAGCAGCAAGGAAACGATACCTATTCCGATCGCCCATGCTCCCAGATTTTCCGCACCGCGCCGACGGGCGATAAACCCTATAATGATACCCGATGCTCCTAATAAAACGGGCAAAACAAATAAAGAAATAATCGATAGTGCCAGCGCCAGCCATCCTAAATTGCGGCCGCCAGCTTCATCGGCGTCATTATTATAATTATATGTTTCATTTGTATTTCTAGATTCAACTGCTCCAGCTTCTGCTGCGGTTTCTTCTAGATAATCTCGGTTTTCATTATTCCGGTTTTCAAAATTTCGGTTTTCCTGAATGGCATTTATTTCAGTTGATTTGCCGGCATGTGGGAAATTTTTGTTTGCCATTGCCATATCCCTCGCTTTCAAAAGATAGGAGCATTTATAGTATAAGCAAATCAATTCCCATTATTATGGAAATGTTTTCAAATAGGATCTAATGTTGGATCAGAGGACGGGAAGCAATATGTTGATCCTTTATTTTTTTACTATTTGTGAAATTTTATTCTTTTTTTAAGAAATGACAAAACTCGAGTTCATCCCTTCTTATCACGAATTCCCATAAAAAAACAAACCTTGTGATCAAATTTCACAAGGTTCGTTCATGGCAATTCGGGCATAACCCATAAATTTCAAATTTATGTCCATTAATTTTATATCCGTCCAAATACTCCTCTATCGTATTCATTGGGCATGATTCGATCTCTTTCGTTTTTCCGCATTCCATACAAATAAAATGGTGGTGATGATGTCCTAAGTCACAATGAAAGCGAAAGTGCTTTTCACCTGAAAGCTCTGTCGTTTCCAATATACCCAACTCTGCAAACAATGATAAATTCCGATAAATCGTATCAAAACTTAAACCGGGATAGCGCTTATTCATTTTTTCCAAAACATCTTTAGCTGTCAAATATTTATCAGAATCGGCAATTAGTTGAAGCATTTCTTTCCTTTTGGATGTATATTTATATCCCTTTTCTTTTAAATATTGTAAAGCTTGTTCGACATTCATATTTTGCCCCTCCTAGCTTTTGACAAAATAATGGAAAAAATCAAAGCCAATACCTCTAAAATGACAATTGTTCCTCCCGGAGCAATATCTAAATAATAAGATAATACTAAACCGATTAAAACGGAAGCTTCTCCTATTATAACGGAAAGAAAAATTGTCTTTTTAAAACCGGTTGCTATTCTAATACTTGCAGCAACAGGAAGGGTCATAAGCGAGGAAACTAACAAAATTCCAACAACTCTCATGGAAACGCTTATCACTAGGGCAACTGTTAAAATAAACAAAAGATGCAAGCCTTTTGCCGGCAGCCCTAAAGCAGATGCATATTCTTCATCAAACGACAGTAAAAACAATTCTTTATAAAACAATACGATCAATAAAATAACCAATGCTGCAACACCAGTAATAATATATAAATCCGTCCTGGAAACCGCACTAACACTTCCAAATAAGTAATTAAAAAGATCTGTATTAAACCCATCTGCTAAAGAGATAAATACAACGCTAAAACCGATCCCAGCCGACATGATTATCGGAATGGCCAATTCCGCATAAAATTTATAAAAAGCTCGCAGCTTTTCAATCACAAGTGAGCCTAAAACAGAAAAACCCATTCCTACATAAATTGGATTCAATGAAGAAAAGAAGGATATTTTTGAAGATAAAAAAAGACCGCCCGCAATTCCAGCCAAGGTCACATGACTCAGTGCATCTGCAATTAGTGATAATCGTCTGACCACCACAAAAACACCTAAAAGAGGTGCGATAAAACCGATTAAAATACCTGAAAGAAATGCATTTTGCAAAAACTCAAATTGTAAAATACTGCTAAACATCTTCATTTCCTCCATCTACTCATGATCATGCGTTATTAACTGAACTGGATGCCCGTACAATGAGGTCAATTCCGTTTCTTTCAGGCGTTCAAATTCGTCTTTATTTCCATGGAAATAAAGTTGTTTGTTCAAGCAAGCAACATGCGTAACTTTATCTGTAATAGCTCCAATATCATGGGTAACAAGTATTAATGTGATTTCCAATTCTTTATTCAAATGATGCAAAAGCTGATAAAAATGATTGACTGTCTGACTATCTACACCTACAGTTGGTTCATCTAAAATCAATAATTTAGGTTCACTGACAAGTGCGCGAGCAATAAATACCCTTTGCTGCTGTCCTCCTGAAAGCTCACCGATATTTTGGTGAACTGCCTTTTCCATTCCAACTGCCCGGATCGCTTCCATTACCTTTTCCCGATCAGCTTTTTTCATTTTTTTAAACAAACCGAGTTTGGGAGTCAAGCCGCTCGCTACTACTTCAAAAACAGTAGCTGGGAACGAAGAGTTAAAGCTGTTTGCCTTTTGAGAAACGTAGCCAATTTTATGCCAATCGTTAAATTGATGAATATCTTCACCAAATAAATGAATCGTCCCTTTCTGAGGCTTTAAAAGCCCAAGCAGACATTTCAATAATGTCGATTTTCCGGAGCCGTTCGGCCCAACTAAACCTAAAAATGCTCCTTTTTCAATGGAAATATTGATATTTTCGAGCACATATTTTCTCTCATATTGAAAAAAAAGGTTCTTTACTTCTACTATTTTTTCCCCCATGCTTCTCACCTATTTAATTAGGAATCATTACGATTTATTTTTATCATTAAAGTATACAGGAGAAGAGCACATTTGTAAAGAAAAATGTGTTCTCCCTCTACTTCAATGTGTTGATTAATGGATGGCAGATTTAAATTTTCCGCCCTTCGTTTCTTGTGTATTCATAATGGTAATAAACGCGTTCGGGTCAATCTCATGTACAATCGATTTTAATTTTGCCACTTCAAGCCTTGTAACAACTGCATAAATGACGTCTTTTTCCGTATCCGTGTATCCGCCTTTTCCCTTTAATTTTGTCGTTCCGCGTCCTAAGCGTGACAATATAGCATCAGACACTTCATCGTAATGATCAGATATAATGATGGCGGCCTTTGTTTCATCAAGACCTTGAACAACCGCATCAATTGTTTTAAAGGCAATATAATATGTAAAGATGGAATACATGGCTTGTTCTATCCCGAAGACAAACGCAGCGCTTCCAAAAATGAAAATATTCAAAAACATCACGATTTCACCAACGGAAAAGGGAATTTTTTTCGTTAAAAGAATTCCTAAAATTTCTGTCCCGTCCAGAGATCCTCCGTGTCGGATGACAAGTCCCACTCCTGCACCGAGCAAAAAACCACCAAATACAGTGGCTAGCAAAGGCTCTGTAGTAAAGGCCTCAAAATCATGGGCCAGCCTTTCCGCAATGGCCAAACAAATGATGCCAAATATGGACGAAAACATAAATGTCTTCCCAATCTGCTTATAACCGGAATACATAAAAGGAAGGTTTAACACAATAACTAATGTAGCGAAATTGATGATTTTAATATGATTCGAAAATATGTGGTCTAAAATAAGCGAAATGCCGATGATACCGCCATCAATCATATGATTTGGGACTAAAAACAGCTCGATGCTTACGGCTGCCAGAACAGCTCCGATCACAATCATTAACAATCGATAAATGATGTGTCTTAAGCTTTCTTTTTTATGATGTTTTTTACTCATCTCGTCCTCCTAGTTTTTTTTTTAATCATATTGTATTATAAAAATTTTGCTGAGACGATATTTATGTCATTTTCTCCACCCATTTTTTTTAAAAAAAGGCAACTATCTTCCCCTCTGTTCATACGAATAAGAGGGGAGGCGAGATCTTTGATTTTATTTGAAAAAATTATTCAACAAAAAATTAACAGTTTAAAACCTGAAGAACTTGTGTCATATGCAAAGCAATATGATATATCCATTTCGATTAACGAAGCAAAACAGCTGCTTCAACTCGTACAGGGAAAAAAAATCAACGTGTTTCATGAAGAAGAAAGAATTGCTTTGTTAAAACAAATTGCCAAAATCACTTCGCCGGAAACAGCCAAAAAAGCAAATCAATTATTTTTGCAATTCTTCAATGGCAATTGGAAATAAAAAAGGCAAGTTCCCTAAAAAAGGGAGCTTGTTCTTTTTTATTGATTCGCTATTTTTTCCAAAACATTTTCATCAAACGTCTTATTCTTCAGCATGTCAATTTCAAATTTATAAGGCGGCTTTTTATTTTTTTTGTCGTCACCGACATACGGAGTTTCTAAAATTTTTGGCAAGTCTTTTAATTGCGGATGGTGGACGATATAATTGATTGCTTTAAATCCTATGTGGCCGAATCCGATATTTTCATGACGGTCTTTTTGGGCCCCGCGCGGATTTTTGCTGTCGTTTATATGAACAACTTTTAAACGGTCGATGCCGATGATTTTATCAAATTGATTTAAAACCCCATCAAAATCATTGACAATATCATAACCGGCATCATGAGTATGGCAAGTGTCGAAACAAACGGACAAATGTTCATTGTAGGTAACACCATCAATGATCATCGCAAGCTCCTCAAACGTTCTTCCGCATTCTGAACCTTTGCCGGCCATCGTTTCAAGGGCGATTTGCACTTTTTGCCCCCTCTCCAGCACTTCATTTAAACCTTCAATAATTTTTTTGATTCCGGCTTCTGCACCGGCTCCAACGTGAGCTCCCGGATGGAGCACGATTTGTTTTGCACCGATTGCTTCCGTGCGTTCAATTTCCGATTTTAAAAAATCAACGCCAAGCTGGAAGGTCGCTAAATTTGTTGTATTGCCAATGTTAATAATATATGGTGCGTGAACGACAATTTCTTCGATGCCATGCTCTTTCATATGCGCCAAACCTGCTTCGATATTTAAATCTTCAATTTTTTTTCTTCTCGTGTTTTGCGGGGCTCCTGTATAAATCATAAACGTATTAGCGCCGTATGAAACTGCCTCTTCACTTGCCGCAAGCAACATTTTCTTGCCGCTCATCGATACATGCGAGCCAATTTTTAACATGTTTTTCCTCTCCTTACAACCTTTTATTTATTTTTTCTTGCTTGCTTTTTCTTTAGCTTTTCAATTTGTTCTTTCATCTTTTTTTTGTATCCTGGTTTTACCGATTTTGGCTTTTTGATGATTCCGATAATCGCGTTTGTTTCCATTGGTTGTTTTTTTCTTTTTTGTCTGCGATTTCGGTCATCGAGCGCTTTCCATATTCCGTTTTCAATATCTCGATTTTCAAAGATTATCCCCATTTTTTCAAGCTTTTGCAGCATTTGTTCGTTATCGTCTTCATAGATTGTATAGGCAAATCCTGAAAAGCCAGCCCGAGCCGTTCTTCCGGTTCGGTGAATATAAAAATCTAAATCAGTCGGCAGCTCGGCATTGATTACATGGGAAACACCTTCAATATCAATTCCTCTTGCAGCTAAATCAGTTGCTACTACAACTTGATAGGCAAGATCCTTTATTTGACGCATTTCTTTTTTCCGTTCACGCGGGGTAAGACCGCCGTGGATTTGCCCAACCTTTAATCCCTTTTCGGCAAGACCGTATGCCACATCTTGGGCATTCGCTTTTGTATTCACAAAAATTAACGCTAAATAAGGGTTTAAGGAAACTACCATATTGTATAAAAGATCTATTTTGTTTCGATGCCGCAGCGGAACAAGAACATGCGTGATGTTTTTGGCATGTACTTGTTTTGGAGATACATGAACATACTCAGGATTTTCCATATATTTTTTTAAAAAAGGCTTTAATTTTTCAGGAATGGTGGCAGAAAACACAAGCATTTGCAGTTCTTTTTTCATGCGGCTAGCTATTTGGTCGACCTCATAAATAAAGCCTAAATCAAGCATTAAATCGGCTTCATCCACAACTATGCTTTTGGTCGAATATAAATCTAGCGCCCCTTCCTTGACAAGATCAAGAATTCTGCCAGGTGTTCCGATCACAAGATGGGGCTGAGTTTTTAGCTTTTCGATCGCCCGCATTTTATCTGTACCGCCAATAAAAAGTTTTGCATGTAATTCTTTTTCCGGCGGGGCGAATTTTATGATTTTTAACGCTTCTTCGTAAATTTGAGTCGCGAGCTCTCTCGTCGGTGCTAAAACAACAACTTGAACACGCTTTTCCTCTCCGCAAATACTGTTGATTAACGGTAGCAAATAAGCATGTGTTTTGCCTGTACCTGTTTGTGATTGGCCGATGGCACTTGCTCCTCTTAATATGATTGGGATCATTTGTGCTTGAATTTCAGTCGGTTCTTTAAAACCTAACGACTGAACGGCATCTATAATAAAATCTTGAAATGGAAAATCTTTAAAGTCAGCTGCCATTGCAAAACAACTCCTTCATAATCAATCAACCCATTTTTTGATTATAAACAATATAATGGAAAAACTCCAATTTTAATAAAACATTTTCCTAAAACGCCGCATAGTTTAATGTAGGTAAAACAGCAAAAGAAAGGGGAAAAGTTTATGCATCCTTATCGAGCTTTTCCTCCCTTCCGGCAGCAGCCATTGATCCGCCCTTTTTTTGGCGGAGGCTACCATCCTTTTTGGGGGCAGCCACCTGTTCAGCAATGGCCGGTTCCGCCTAGGGGAGGATTACAATCGCTTTTTTCGCGTTTTCTTCCATCGAGCACAATGCATGCAGGAAGTATACCGTCAAGCGGTGCTGTTCAAAGTTTAACAAACCCTGCCAATCTTTCAAACATGTTGACGAATGTCCAAAAAGTTCTCGGTGTCGCTCAGCAAGTCACACCGATGGTTCAGCAATACGGTCCTCTGATTCGTAATCTCCCGGCAATGTTCAAAATTTATAGAGAATTGAAAAATGCTGATACAGACAGTAGCGAAGAAGATGATATAAAAGAAAATTCGTCATCTAAAAGATTGAAGGAACAGACAGCCGATGACAGCCCTTCAGATGAAAATACGTCGGGCGAATCAAAACCTAAGCTTTATATTTAATTGTGTTTTGTTTTCTTCCTCCATGTTAGGTATAATGATGTTAGATAGTCAAGCCGCTTGACGGCTTTTTTATTTTCCTTTACTAAATATCAGGAGGAAAAAACATGGAGGTTATTAAAATTTCCCCTCGAGGATACTGCTATGGTGTTGTTGATGCAATGGTGATAGCCAAAAATGCAGCAATGGATAAATCACTGCCTAGACCGATCTATATTTTAGGAATGATCGTTCATAATAAACATGTAACAGATGCCTTTGAAAAAGAAGGGATTATTACGTTAGACGGAAAAAATCGACTTGAGATTTTGAAAAAAGTCGATAAAGGAACCGTTATTTTCACTGCTCACGGCGTTTCGCCAGAAGTGCGCAAAATAGCGAAGGAAAAAGGGCTTGTCACGATCGATGCTACATGCCCTGACGTCACAAAAACTCATGAACTTATTAAGCAAAAAAAAGAAGAAGGGTATGACGTCATTTATATTGGAAAAAAAGGGCATCCGGAACCGGAAGGAGCAGTAGGTGTAGCGCCGGATATCGTTCATTTAGTCGAGACTGTCAACGATGTTGAAGAGCTCGATATTTCCAACGACAAAATCATTGTTACGAACCAAACAACAATGAGCCAATGGGACGTAGCTGATATAATGGAAAAAGTGAAGGAAAAATATCCGCATGTCGAGTTTCATAAAGAAATTTGCCTCGCAACACAAGTTCGCCAGGAAGCTGTGGCCGAACAGGCAAAAGAAGCTGATTTAACCATTGTCGTCGGCGATCCGCGCAGCAACAATTCAAACCGGCTTGCGCAAGTATCTGAAGAGATTGCGGGCACGAAAGCTTATCGCGTGGCGAATGTAAGTGAAATCAAACTGGAATGGCTTAAAGACGTTAAAAAAGTTGCCGTTACAGCCGGTGCATCAACCCCAACGCCGATTGTCAAAGAGGTCATTCGATTTTTGGAGAATTATGATCCAGAAAATCCAGAAACATGGGATTTAACTTCAAATGTCCCTCTTGAAAAAATATTGCCAAAGGTAAAAGTCAAAAAATCATAGACAAAACCTTTTTAATGATTAAAGGGGATCGGTCCACTAAAAAGAACTGATCCCCCTTTTAATTATAGAAACTTGAACGGATCTGTATGGACGCGGGAAGGAATAATTTCTACTTCCAGATTTTCTTCAGCACACAGCTTTGTTAGTTTTTCCGCCACTCCCTCTTTCATCACCTTTTCAATGTTGTGACCTGGATCAACTACATGTAAGCCGAGCATCATAGCATCGTGAGCTGTGTGGTAATATACATCACCAGTTACATAAACATCTGCGCCTCTCATTTTTGCCTGATAAATGTATTTATTTCCGTCTCCGCCTAAAACGGCTACTTTTTTTATAGTTGCCTGTAAATCCCCTACTACTCTTACTTTTTCCACTTCTAAAGCTTTCTTAACATGCTCTGCAAATTCCTTCAATGTCATTTCTTTTTCAAGCTCTCCAATTTTCCCTAATCCAAGCTGTTTCCCTTCGTTTTCTAATGAATAGATGTCATAAGCAACTTCTTCATAAGGATGAGCCTTCAACATCGCTTGAATGACTTTCTTTTGGATTGACTGCGGGAAGATCGTTTCAATTTTGACTTCTTCAACCATTTCAAGCTTTCCAGTATCTCCGATAAAGGGATTTGCATTTTCCAAAGGTAAAAATGTTCCTATTCCTGCCGAGGAAAAAGTGCAATAACTGTAGTTGCCGATAAATCCAGCACCCGCTTTGCCAAGCGCCTCCCGAACGTCCCCCTCATAGTCTTTTGGTACAAATACAGCAAGCTTTTTTAATGGGTCTTGATAAGTTGGGACAAGTATTTTTTGATTCACCAGTTGTAAGCGGTCGGCCAAAAGATCACTCACTCCGCCTGGAGCCACATCCAAATTTGTATGGGCTGCATAAACGGCAATTTCATGCTTGATGCATTTTTCTATAATACGCCCTGCCGGATCATCTGTTCTAATATGCTTTAAAGGATGAAAAATGGGAGGATGATGAGCGATAATTAAATCAACCTTTTGATTGATTGCTTCATCAACGACTTCCTCCAAAACATCCAGAGCGACCATAATTTTTCGGACAGGCTTGTTTAATGTGCCGATTTGCAGCCCGATCTTGTCTCCTTCCAATGCATAATGCTTTGGAGAAAACCGTTCAAATAATTGAATAATATGTTGGCCGTTAGCGATTTTCTTCATTTATTTTATGACCTCCTCAATGATCTCGATCACCTTTTTTATTTCTTCTTTTTTTTGCATAAGCTGTTCATTTCCGTTGGATTGCTCCAGCTGCCGTAGAATGTCCTTCCGATGAGAAAGCTCGTGTTTCCATTTTTTAAAAAAAACGTTGTTCTTTTCTTTTAACAAAAATGGACCCATTAACAAAGCTGCTTCAAATGGCAAATCTTCGTACGGTTTCATTGCATTTCCACGCTTAGCGGACAGCACCTCATATATTTTTCCGCTCTCTTCTAGAATTGTTTCTCCTTCGAGCTCCCAACCATTGTCAATCAGCCATTTTCGAACTTCAATTGCATGAATATTCGGCTGAAGTACAAGCCGTTCAACCTTCCCGAGCTTCTCTTTTCCTTCCTCCAAAATCGTTTTAATAAGCGAGCCGCCCATGCCAGCGATCGTGATGCATGTTGCCTCATCCTTTTGTAATACGGACAATCCGTCCCCTTTCCGAACGGAAATTACATGCTGGAGCCCGTTTTTTTCCACTTGTTTTTTTGCCGCTTGAAAAGGGCCTTCATTGATTTCACCGGCAATCGCTTTCACTGTTTTTTTGGCAAGCACTAAATAACATGGCAAATATGCATGATCTGATCCAATATCTGCTGTCACCTGATTATTCGGAACAAATTCTGCCACAGCCGACAGTCTTTTTGAAAGTTGGACACTGTTCAATTTATTTCACCCTTTATTCCAATTTGGTAAACATGAAAATACGAAAAAAGTCCCCCAAAAGGAAGACTTTTCAACCAATATGTTTTTTATTATTTAATTTTAGAAACCCATTCGGCCATTTCATCAAGCTTTTCTTCAGGTACTAGCCCGCCAGGCATCGCACCGCGGCCGTTTTTAATTGTTTCTTTAATTTCATCAACAGACAATTTGTCGCCAACACCTTTTAATGAAGGACCTGCTCCGCCTTCAAAGTTTTGACCGTGGCAGCTTGCACAGCTTTGCTTGAATATATCCTCCGGCTTTGCATTAGCGACGTCTTCCGTTTTTTGTCCGCCCCCCTCTTTTTCTTCAGCCATCTCTTTCATATTATCCAGTCCGATGAAAGAAAATGCAACCATTAGTCCAATTCCAAACACAATGATTAATGCAAATGGAATAAGCGGATTACGATTCATTTTGTAACCTCCCTTATGTATAACCGTACATTTGCTTTTTTCGCTCAACATGGACGAGCTGAAACTAACCTAAACAATCTCTATTGTACTTGAATTTTCTTTGAAGGAAAAGTCTTTCTATATAAGTTCCTTGTGATGTTCACGAATTAGACAAAAAAACAATTTAAAAAGATCTTATGTTTTTTCAACAAATGTCATTTGCAAAATGAAAGAAGATTCAGTAAAATATAGTACAAATAGTTATTGTTGTTAGCGTTTACATATATTGAAGGGAAGGCAGACGAATAAGTCTGCCCAAGGAAAGAAAAAGACATTTTTATTTTTATTCCAAAAAGTCTTTCAGCCGCTTGCTTCGGCTTGGATGGCGCAATTTTCGCAGAGCCTTCGCTTCAATTTGCCGAATGCGTTCTCGAGTGACACCGAAAACTTTTCCTACTTCTTCCAGAGTCCGAGTTCTTCCATCGTCCAGTCCAAAACGAAGGCGCAGAACGTTTTCTTCCCTGTCTGTAAGGGTATCGAGAACATCTTCAAGCTGCTCCTTTAATAATTCATATGCAGCATGCTCTGATGGAGAAGTAGCCTCTTGGTCTTCAATAAAATCACCTAAGTGCGAATCGTCTTCTTCGCCAATCGGCGTTTCTAATGATACAGGTTCTTGGGCAATTTTTAAGATTTCTCTAACTTTTTCAGGAGTCAAATCCATATCTTCAGCGATCTCTTCTGGTGTCGGTTCACGACCCAAATCTTGAAGCAATTGACGTTGGACTCGAATTAACTTATTGATTGTCTCAACCATATGGACAGGGATGCGGATCGTTCTCGCCTGATCTGCAATTGCCCGTGTAATTGCCTGGCGAATCCACCATGTTGCATATGTGCTGAATTTGTATCCTTTTCGATAATCAAATTTTTCAACAGCTTTCATCAGCCCCATGTTGCCTTCCTGTATGAGATCGAGGAAGAGCATTCCGCGGCCGACGTAGCGTTTTGCAATGCTGACGACTAGGCGCAGGTTGGCTTCTGCAAGCCTTCTTTTCGCTTCTTCGTCCCCTTGTTCAATACGCTTGGCAAGTTCGATTTCTTCATCAGCCGATAAGAGATCAACCCGGCCGATTTCTTTTAAATACATTCGAACCGGATCATTTATTTTCACACCCGGCGGTACACTAAGATCATTTAGATCAAATTCTTCTTCATCTTCTTTGTCTAAATCCGGCAAATTGGAATCAACATCTTCGTTTTCGCTAATTAATTCGATTCCTTGCTCATTAACGTATTCATAAAACTCATCCATTTGATCTGAATCAATATCGAAATTTGCCATTTTCTCAGCAATTTCTTCATATGTTAATACTCCGCGTTTCTTTCCTAATTGAATAAGCTGATTTTTCACTTCCTCAACAGTTCCATCAGCTTCTAAATCTTTTGAATGGGCTTGTTTTTCAGCCATTGGATCCCCTCCTTCCAGAGTTATACAAGCTTTCACATTAATCTTTTTTTCAGCTGAATTACTTCCATTGCAATTTCGGCAGCTTTTACATAATCTTTTCGTTTTTCAGCCTCTTTCTTCTCAGCTTCCTTTTCCTTTAGGATGAGCATTTTTTGATGGTTCAAGATATGTTTTACATAGTCTTGAAGCTCTTGCTCAGTCAATTGTTCGCCAATTGTCATCATGGCAATTTCCGATACAATTCGGCTTAATGAAGGATCTTTGAGCTTTGTCAAAAAGTGGCTTATGTCTGGATCGTTCCCTTCCTCATAATAAGCGTATAAATAGGATGAAATAGCCCGATGCTCCTCCACGTTAAAATTTCCACCAATCGCATGAAGAACCTTTTCTGCCACTTCCCTGCTTTTCAACATATGAGCAATTAGAAGGCGTTCTGCCTTTTGATAAGCAGGCATCAGTGCATTCCGTTGTAATGCATCAGTCTTGAGGCTCGTCTTTTCAGGTCTTCTTCTTTTCCGCTTATTTATATTCCGAAGCTCTGCCATTAACGTTTCTTTTGATACGGAAAATTCTTCAGAAAGCTGCGTGATATACAGCTCTTGTTCGATCCCGCTCGGAAGGCCGCTTAATTCGTTAAGCACTTCTTGAATGTATCTCGCTCGATCCCCTTCATCCTGGAGATTTTTCCCCTTTCGAAAATATTCCATCTTAAATGCCATTAATGAGAGACTTGCCCCTATTACATCGTTTTTGAATTTTTCCTTTCCGTATGTCCGAATGTAGTCATCAGGGTCTAACCCTTCAGGCATTTTAGCAATCCTTACATTACATCCTGCTTCAACAAGCAATTTAGAAGCTCTGAAGGCAGCTTCAATTCCAGCGGAATCGGAATCGTAGCAAATGACAACTGTTCCTCCGCTTCTGGCTAAGAGCTTGACCTGTTCTTCCGTCAGCGCTGTTCCCATTGTTGCTACACTATGCTCGATTCCTGCGTGAACGGACGATATAACATCCGCAAACCCTTCAAACAACACCGCTTCCTGTTTTCGTCTAATGAAAGGTCTTGCTTGGTGGAAATTATAAAGAATCCGTCCTTTGTTAAATATTTTTGTCTCAGGGCTGTTTAAATATTTTGGCTGTTTGTTTCCTAGCGACCTTCCGGAAAAAGCGACTGTACGGCCTTGTGCATCTTTAACCGGAAACATGATCCGATTGCGAAACCGATCAAAAAAAGAACCGTTAGATTCGCTTCGGATAATTAACCCTGTTTTTTCCAACAACGGAAGTTCAAAACCTTTTTTCAGCAAATATTTTAAAGAAAAGTCCCAAGAATCTAAAGCGTAGCCAATCTCAAATTGATCGATTAATTCTTTCGTAAAACCCCGATGAAGCAAATAATTTAACGCGTTTTGCCCTTCTTTTGTATTTAGTAATAAATGATGATACATTTTTTTCAGCAGTTCATGCACTTTTATCATTTTCTCTGCTTCGCTGTTGTTTGGGTATGTCGACTCTTGAGAAAGTGCCGAGCCCCCTGGAATGTCCAAACCAGCTTTTTTTGCTGTCATTTGTACAGCTTCTGTAAAGCTGCATCCTTCAATTTGCATGAGAAAGGTAAAAACATTTCCGCCAGAACCGCAGCCAAAGCAGTGGAAAATTTGTTTTTCAGGTGAAACAGAAAATGAAGGTGTATTTTCGCCGTGAAAAGGACATAGTCCAAAAAAGTTTCGACCCTGCTTCTTTAATTGAACATATTCACTCACAACATCTACTATATCAACAGCATGTTGCACTTTTTCTATAAATTCCTCGGGAAGCATTTTCCCCATATGAACAACTCCGTGCCTTAAAATTTATTCAATATGAATTTTAAAATTTCCTGCATAATTCGACAATATTTTTTCAAGTGCTGTGATAAAATGATGACGATCTTTATCTTGGAATTTTTTTGGCCCTTTGATATAATTGCCGTTTCTTCTTTCCCTTGCCGAAATATACCGGAGATGGAGAACAGAGTCGATTGTATCTTCTGTAAACAGCATTCCTCTTGGAGAGAGAACATGTGTGCATTTCTTAAGCAGCATACCGGCTAGTCCGATATCTTGTGTAATGATGATGTCATGTTTTTTTGAGTTGTTAAAAATGTATAAGTCGACAGATTCCTTTTCTTGATCGACAAATACCCAGCTATTCCCGTCATCCTTTTTACCTACATGAGCATATGATGCAATGAAACAAACCGGGACTTTATATTTTTTTGCGACTGATGCAATTTCTTCTTTGACGGGGCATGCATCAGCATCGACAAAAATAGTGATATTTTTTCCATCATATTTCTCTATTCTTCATCACCTCAAAGAATCCTGCCAGCAATTTAAACTTTTTACAAAAAGTGATTTGTCGAATTTTCTTTCTCCAACCCCCTTGACATCTTCCTGTAAATAGTTTATTCGTATTTTTTTTAGTCTAAACCTAAAAAGCGTAATTTTATCACAATTTTTTATTATAATACAATACACTGCATTATTCCATCATTTTATCTTTCACCATGAAAAAAACCTACTATATTCTTAAGATCGGAATAAGCAGGTTTTATCACATGTTATTTTTTTAAGAATAAATTTTGGATATGATTGGCTGTTTCTTCAACTGCTTTGTTCGATACATCTATAACTGGACAGCCGATTTTTTGAACAATTTTTTCAAAATAAGCTAATTCTTCTTTAATTCTGTCTATATTGGCATATATAGCCTGATCATTAAGCCCGAGCTGCTTTAATCTTTCCTTTCGGATATAATTCAGCTTTTCCGGACTGATTTTTAGACCGACGCATTTCTCTTTGGAAACTTTAAAAAGTTCTTCAGGGGGTTCTACTTCTGGAACAATAGGAACATTAGCTACTTTTAATCGTTTTAGCGCCAAATATTGCGATAAAGGCGTTTTGGAAGTGCGCGATACACCGATCAAAACAATATCGGCTTTCAAAATTCCTCTCGGATCGCGGCCGTCATCATATTTAACAGCAAACTCAATTGCTTCTACTTTTTTGAAATAGTCTTCATCAAGCTTCCGAACTCTTCCGGGCTCATATTTCGCTTTAATTCCATATGACGTTTCCATTTTATCAATTAAAGGACCAATGATATCGTGGTAGATCACACCTTCTTTTTCCGCTTCTTGAATAAGAAGATTCCTGAGTTCGGGGACAACGATTGTGAAGCAAATGATCGCATTATCCATTTTCGCCAATGCGACAACTTCTTTGATTGTATTTGCATCCTCCACATAAGGCACCCTTTTCACATTCGTTTCATATTGAGAGCCGTTAAATTGACTGATAGCTGCTTTTACAACGAGATCTGCTGTTTCCCCGACTGAATCTGAAACAATATAGATCGTACGATTATTCATTCGGATCCCCCATTCTTACATAATATCGTCATCAACTAATCTTACCAATATTTTTGTAATGTTTGTTTTCGTAATCCTTCCAATCACTTCAAAACCGCCGTCCACTTCTTTTACTACGGGCAGTGCATCGATTTGCTTTTCAATTAAAATCCTTGCTACATCAATAATAAGATCTTCCTTTTTGCATACGGTTATATTTGGCATTCTAGTCATAATAATATTGACGGGGATTTGGGTTAATTCCTGTTTGCCGATGCTTGCCCGGAGAAGATCTTTTCTCGACAGCACTCCCACTAGCAACGATTGATTATCTACCACAAATAATGTCCCGACATCTTCCAAAAACATTGTACAAATTGCATCATAAACAGAAACATTATCGTTGACAACGACTGGGATCGACTGAAAATCTTTTACTTGGAGCTTTTTTAATTTCTCTACAAGCAAATTGGCGCCTGATTTCCCTGTATAAAAATAGCCGACTCGCGGCCTTGCGTCAAGGTATCCAGCCATTGTTAAAATTGCTAAATCAGGTCTTAGCGTAGCTCTTGTCAAGTTTAAACGATCTGCAATATGTTCACCTGTAATTGGCCCATGCTCCTTAACGATTTGCAATATTTGTTCTTGCCGTTTATTAAGCTCTATTGTCCTCACCACCTTGAAAAAGAGGCTGCATTATAAAAATATTATATATGATTTCAATATTTTGAAAAGGTTTTCTATTGCTCATTACGGCGAATCGAGTAGGAGGGAGCGATTAACTCCCGTCCTCTCACACCACCGTACGTACGGTTCCGTATACGGCGGTTCAATTAAGATAATTGACGCAAGTCTTTATAACTTCCGTGAATAGCTGTTCTCTTTATGCCAGTGGTCACTCCACCCTCCAAGAGATCTCCCACGGGATTCACCGCTTCCTCCCTCAAGTGAGGTACTACGTTTTCTGTGTTCATCATGACTCACTGAATGCCAAGGGCTATTCTCTCTTAATTGTTCGGTCCTTCTTAGTTGTTCTAGACCAACTAATACTATGACCTCTGCTGACTTCTGACTGTTCAGCTATCTATCACTAGATAGGTTACCAAGGTTACTTGGCGTGCCAGCCAGACCTCCCCGGGTAAGAGTGTAATCTTTCCTTCCATCCATCTGCTTCATTTACTCTGTATCACCTTCGGCAGAAAGGGCTTTGTTTTGTCTTGCAAACTCACCCAGTGATACCTAGCCTCATATGAAGTTCGTGTTCCTCAGACCGGAAGTTTGCCGCTCGCTTCCTTCAGATTCCGCGTCACCACGGACACCCTTGCGTTAAGCTAACTGCTACTTCTGCCTTCGCAGCTCGGGACTTTCACCCTATAGATTACACCCATGCCGGGCGCACAAGGAAAGACGATTATCCTCGGGATAATCGTCTATTTGCATTTATTTTACGATAATTTCATTCACTTTGGCAAAAGATGTGATTATCTTTGTTAATTGTACCATTTGGGACAGCCTGTTTTGTTTAACCGATTCATCCTCTGCCATTACCATAATATTATCAAAATAACGATCAATCACCGGCTTTAAAGCTTTCATTTCCAAAAATGCTTCTTTAAAATTACCCTCTTTTTGCAATTTTACAAAATTTTCTTCAAGCCGTAAATACGCTTGATACAATGTTTTTTCTTCTTCCTTCTCGAACAGCTCTTCTTTAATATTGCCCTCTTGGCCCTTAGACGAGATGTTGACAACACGAGACAGCGATTCAATTACTTCTTTAAAGTCACCCTTTTGGCTTTCTTCTGACAGAACGGCAGCCCGCTCAAAATATGCATTAACTTCATGGTAATTGGATTGTAATACCGATTCAATTATATCATGGCGGACATTTTCTTCATGAAGCGCAAATTTGACTCTCATTTGGAAGAACGACAGCAATTCTTTTCTCAAATTGTCTTTATTTTCTAAACCATATACATTTATAGCAAGGTCGAACAATTCCTCCAATTCAAGCCGCCATTGTTTTGCTCGAAGAATTTGAACAATGCCGCTTGCTTGTCTTCTTAATGCATACGGATCTTGTGAGCCAGTTGGAATCAAACCGATCGAAAAAAATCCTGCAATTGTATCCAGCTTGTCCGCAAGCCCTACAATGGCTCCGCTCAACGTTTCAGGCGTCTTGTCGGAAGCATGCCGCGGCATATAATGCTCATTTATTCCTTTTGCAACCTCTTCCTGTTCACCCTTTAAAAGAGCGTATTTTTCTCCCATAATTCCTTGAAGCTCAGGAAATTCATAAACCATTTGCGTAACAATGTCAAATTTGCAAATGGAAGCAGTCCGTTTAATATAAGCTTTCTCCTCATTGGAGCATTCAAGCTTTTCGCTAAGCTTTTCTGATAATTTTACAATTCGGCGAACCTTGTCACCGATGGAGCCCAGTTCTTCATGAAAAACAATTTTTTCAAGCTTCTCCAGTGCGGTATCGATGGCAAGCTTTTTGTCTTCTTCGTAAAAGAAATTTGCATCGGAAAGTCTTGCCCGAAGGACCTTTTCATTCCCCTTGGCAATCGTTTCAATGTTTTGATCATTCCCGTTTTTTACGGTAACAAAAAACGGAAGCAGCTTTCCATCTTTATTTTTGACAGGAAAATATCGCTGATGCTCCTTCATCGTCGTCACTAACACTTCTTCAGGCAATGTTAAAAACCGGTCTTCGAATGAACCGTACAGGGCGGTCGGATATTCCACCAAGTTTGTAACTTCCTCGAGCAAATCTTCATCAACAGGGATGATCCAGTTTTCCTTTCTTTCCAGTTCCTCCAGCTGTTGAATGATCATTTGTTTTCGTTTTTCATAATCGGCGACAACAAACTGGTTCAACAAAGTATTTTCATAATCGCGTGGAGTGGAAATTTCCGCTTTCGTTCCTAAAAAGCGATGGCCATACGTAACATTTCCTGTCGGAACATCGGTAATGGAAAACGGAATGATGTCTTGTCCAAATAAGACAACTAACCATTGTATCGGACGGATATAGCGAAGATTCCAATTTCCCCAACGCATATTTTTCGGAAAATGGATGGTTTGAATAATCTCTTCTAACCCTGGGAGCAGTTCTTTCGTTTCTTTCCCTTTTTGAAATGTTTGAACAAAAGCGTACTCAACACCGTTTACTTCTTTAAAGGATATGTCGTTTGTGGAAGCTCCTTGGCTCCGTGCAAAGCCTAACGCTGCTTTTGTCCAATTTCCATTCTCATCAACCGCAATCTTTTTTGCCGGTCCTTTTGCTTCGCCAAGCAAATCTTCCTGTTTTTCATTTACATCCTCTACAAGGACGGCAAGACGTCTAGGAGTTGAATATTTTTTTATTTTGGCGTAAGAAATGCGATGTTCATCCAGCCAAGCTCCTACTTTGTCAGCCAGCTGATCAATCGAAGACAGGATGACGCCGGCAGGCATTTCTTCAAGCCCGATTTCGATAAGTAAATCCCGTTTATTCATGATTTTCGGCCCCCTTGTTTTTCAGCATTGGAAAACCGAGTTTTTCCCGTTCTTCATAAAACGTTTTGGCAACTTTTCTTGCCAGCTTTCTCACTCTGCCAATATATCCGGTTCGTTCTGTAACAGAAATAGCTCCTTTTGCGTCAAGCAAATTAAATGTGTGCGAGCATTTTAAAACGTAGTCGTACGCTGGATGAACGAGACCTAATTCCATCTGTCTGTGCGCTTCTTTTTCATACGTATTAAACAGTTCAAATAGCATGTTTGTATCGGATGTTTCGAACGTATACTTGGAATGCTCATATTCAGGCTGATAAAAAATGTCCCGGTATGTAAATCCGTTTGTCCATTCAAGGTCAAATACATTTTCTTTTTCTTGAATATAAGACGCCAAACGCTCTATTCCATAAGTAATTTCAACAGAAATCGGTTTGCATTCCAGTCCTCCGACCTGCTGAAAATACGTGAATTGAGTAATTTCCATTCCGTCAAGCCAAACTTCCCAGCCAAGCCCTGCGCAGCCGAGAGAAGGATTTTCCCAGTTATCTTCCACAAAGCGGATGTCATGTTCAAGCGGATCAATTCCAAGAGCCTTTAATGAATCTAAATAAATTTCTTGTATGTTTTTCGGAGACGGCTTCATAATGACTTGGAATTGATGGTGTTGATAAAGGCGGTTCGGATTTTCCCCATACCTTCCGTCAGCAGGTCTTCTTGACGGCTCCACGTAAGCAACATTCCACGGTTCTGGCCCGATGGAGCGAAGAAATGTGTATGGGCTCATGGTTCCGGCACCTTTTTCTACATCATATGCCTGCATCAAAATACATCCATGATCGGCCCAATGCTTTTGCAGCGTCAAAATCATTTCTTGAATGTTCATTCATCATGCACCTCCACAATTAAGTTATGTTCGAACAAAATAAAAACCGTCCCTAATGCAACAAAGTTGCATAGGGACGGGATGACCCGCGGTTCCACCCTATTTGCTGAAAAACGTTTCAGCCTCTCGTAAACCGTTATTGCTCTGGAACGCCGTTCCCTGCATCCTCATACCTTAGCTCGCACCATCCTAAGGTCGCTTTCTATGAAGATTGCAGGTACTCTTTTCCTTCATCGCATTTTATTATTCAATTTGACACGTACATTTCCGCTCATTACATGACATTAAATCGCTTTTTCTAACAGCATGAGGGGGGGATAAATCCTTCATTTGAAAGGTTTCACATCCATGTATATGGTTTACAACATTTCTTTTAAACTGTCAAGCTGATTTAAAAATTTTTTCGATTTCAGCGATAAACCTGCATATTCCTGATAATATTGATCAAGAACAAATCTCAGTTCTTTTTTTGTCTCAGGGGAGACGGATATTTGACCAATGCGGTTTAAGTCAATAGAATAAAACAGCCGCAACAGCTTCACTGTCTTCTGAGAAATATTGAGCCTGTAAGGATCTTTTTCAAAACAGCGGCTGCAAATCAATCCGTTTTCTTTTAATGAAAAATGAAACGGTCCGTTTGTTTCGCCGCTTACTGCACATTTGTTTAATTCGGGATATAAACCGAGAACGTTGAGCATCTTTATTTCAAATATATTGGTCAAAATTTCCGCATCCTTTTCTTCATTCAGCAGATGAAGTGTTTGAAATAAGAGCTCAAACAAAAAAGGGTTTCTGTCTTTTTCATCTGTTCCTTTATCAAGGAGCTCTACAATATATGAAGCATATGCAGTCAAAAAAATATTTTCCTTAATCTCTCTAAAAGCGGAAATGATTTCTCCTTGGCTTAAATTACCCAATCCAGAAGATTGATGATACAAAAAATTTCCATACGTAAAAAGTTGGGTAACAGCTGCGAGGCGGCTGTTCGGTTTATTTGCGCCCCGTGCCATTACACCAACTTTCCCCAACTCCCTTGTATATATTGTAACAACTTTATTGGTCTCACCATATTCCGTTGTACGAATGACAATTCCTTCCGTCTTTACAAGCATTTCTCCACCATCCTATTGGATACAGCACTACTAAACAGGGAGATCAACCTCAGTCCGCTCTTCTTCCTTCATTTGACAATCTTTCGTCCGCTCCTTTTCAAGCTCTTTAAAAAGGAGATATGTGTCAATATTACCTGTAAACGTGAATACTTTCCAGGTAAAATCTAACATATTGTCCCCACCTTTCTGTCGTTGTTCCTAAGCTATATCCAATTCATTGTTATCATAGCCTTTTTGACTCATTTTCATGTTTTGAAAATATTTCTAACTTCCTTCAAGTCAATTAATATTCGTCTTCCCTAAATCCAAAATCTCGCAATTGCGACAGGCGATTTCTCCAATCTTTTTGCACTTTGACCCACAGCTCTAAAAAGACTTTTGATCCGAGCAAGTTTTCAATGTCAACCCTTGCCCTTTTCCCAATTTCTTTCAACATTCTTCCTTGCTTCCCAATGATAATACCTTTTTGAGAGTTGCGTTCCACAACAATTGTTGCAGCTATATATACTGCATGGTTTTCTCTTTTTTCAATAGAATCAACAACAACTGCGACAGAATGCGGGATCTCTTCTCTTGTCAAATGCAATACTTTTTCGCGAACTAGTTCAGAAATGATAAAACGTTCCGGGTGATCTGTCACCTGATCACTAGGATAATATTGCGGACCTTCCGGCAAATACGCTTCAATTTGCCCTAGCAACGTTTCAATGTTGTTTCCTTGCAGGGCAGAAATTGGAACAATTTCCTGAAACTCGAACTTTTCCCTGTATTGGTCAATAAGCGGCAATAAATCATCAGGATGAACCCGATCGATTTTATTGACAACTAAAAATACAGGAGTATCGGTTTCCTTCAATCGTTCCATGATATATTCATCACCGCGGCCTAATCCTTCTTCAGCATTAATCATAAACAGAATTAGATCCACTTCTTTGAGCGTATTTTGAGCGACTTTCATCATAAAATCGCCCAATTTATGCTTTGGTTTATGAATACCGGGAGTGTCGATAAAAATAATTTGTGAGTTTTCCGTCGTATAAACCCCTTGTATTTTGTTTCTCGTTGTTTGAGGTTTATCGCTCATAATCGCAATTTTTTGACCGATTACACGGTTAATAAAAGTCGATTTGCCGACATTCGGACGGCCGATGATTGATACAAATCCTGATTTAAATTTTGTCTTATTCATGTAAATCCTCCGATGTAAATGCTTCTGGTAATAGTTGTTCAACTGTTAGCTCGTTATAGTCTCCGTTAAGATTCGCCAAAATCACCTTCATATTTTTAGGACAGAGCTCTGCTATGACTTGCCTGCAAGCGCCGCATGGCGATACAGGGCGCTTTGTATCCGCAACTATGGCAATAGCTGCGAATTCATTTTCACCTTCTGAAACCGCTTTATATATAGCAGTGCGCTCGGCACAATTGCACATGGAATAAGCTGCGTTTTCAATATTGCATCCTTTGTATACTTTTCCATCCTTTGTCAGAAGTGCTGCACCTACTTTAAATCGAGAGTAAGGTGCATAAGCAAATTCTCTTGCTCTTTTTGCTTCTTCAATCAGTTGATGGGAGTCCATAGCTTCCTTCCTTTCGTTTACGTTGCAGCTTATACTCATTATTTTACATCATTTTTCATTTAATTTCACGTTTATTTTTTCAGAAAATTCTACATTTTTCACGAAAAAACTTCAATTATTTTGGGGGCAAAAATGATGAATCCGATGACAACCGAAACGGCTGCATAAACCAATACTGCTCCTGCAGCTGCATCTTTTGCAGTTTTAAGCAGAGGATGAGATTCTTTCGACACAGCATCAGCGATTCGCTCAATGGCAGTATTGACCAGCTCTAAAGCTAACATTCCGCCAATTAATAGGAGAATGACAATCCATTCAATTAAGCTAATGTTGAAAAATAATCCGGCTGCGATCACGATGATCGCAACTGTCACATGAATTCTAAAGTTCCGCTCGGATTGGAAGGCTGCAGCTATTCCTTGTACGGCAAAATAAAAGCTTTTCAACAAAGTCTTCATGTTTATCCTGTTCTTTTCAATCCAAATTTCTCTAAAATTTCCTTTTGCCTTGAAAACATTTTTTCTTCTTCTTCTTTTGTCATATGATCATAACCTAATAAATGCAAAAAGCCATGAACAGATAAAAATCCGAGCTCTCTCATAAATGAGTGGCCGTATTCTTCTGCTTGCTCTTTCGCTTTTTCTATTGAGATAATGATATCCCCTAAATGAGGGGGGAGATCAGCACCTTGGATCTCCACTTCATCTTCTCCTGTTTCTTCAAGCGCAAATGAAATCACATCTGTCGGCTGATCTTTTCCCCGGTAATCCCGATTGATCTCTTGAATGTCTTTATTAGTAACAAAGGTTATAGATACTTCCGAATCTTTGGGAACACGTTCTTCTAAAGCAGCAAATTGCAGCAAATTTTCGATCGTTTCTATTTCCTCAGAAGAGAGTGTTTCCGTCTGGTCGAAAATGTCAATGGATAATGTCATGTTTTCTTCACCTTCTTTTCATGAAATTCCGGATATTCAATTCTTGAATGAAAAATCCCCTTCAATGTTTCACACAATATTTTTGCCACCGTTTCAAGCTCTTTAAACGTTATATCACATTCGTCGAATTGCCCGTCTTGAAGTTTATCTTTTATGATGGAACGAACAAGCTTTTCAATTTTTTCGGGCATCGGATTTTTCATTGAACGAACAGCTGCTTCTACACTGTCAGCGATACAAATAACGGCAATCTCCCGCGTTTGCGGCTTCGGACCCGGATATCTAAACTCACTTTCCAAAATAGGCTGATCACTATTTTCTTGGGCTTTATGGTAGAAAAATTTTAAAAGCGATGTTCCATGATGCTGCAGAGCAATATCGATAAATTCTTTCGGCATTTTATGCTTCCTTAACATTTCTGCTCCCTCTTCAGCATGAGCAATAATAATGTTTTTGCTTAGCTGAGGGGACAATTTATCATGCGGATTTTCCATGTTCATTTGGTTTTCAATAAAATAGCGCGGCCGTTTCGTCTTGCCGATATCGTGATAGTAGCTTCCAACTCTTGCCAACAATCCATTCGCACCGATCGCTTCGCAAGCAGCCTCGGCTAGATTGGCCACCATTACACTGTGATGATAAGTACCAGGCGCCTCCGTTAATATTTTCCTTAATAAAGGATGATTCGGATTCGACAGTTCAATCAGCTTCATCGTCGATAAAATGCCAAAACCTGATTCAAAAAAAGGCATTAAACCGATTGTCAAGACGGAAGAGATAACACCTGATACAATCGCCATAAGAAAATAAGAACCGATCTCTAGATTCGAATAAATTCCATTTTGAATGAATAAAATAGCGGTGATCACAACAATATTAACAGCCGAAACGAAAAGACCAGCTTGTAAAATTTTCGAACGGACGTTATGTTCCCCTAGAAACAGAATGGCTGCGATGCACCCGCATAAGTAGTAAAGACCAATTGTAAAATTAAATGTGCCAGTGACTCCATCATTAAAAATCAAGCTTCCGCAAAAAGCATATATAATGCTTGTCACGAACGCAAGGCGGTCATTAATCAAAAGCTTTGTCAACATGACTCCCATCAGCACCGGGACAATAAAGCCGATATGAGAATAGTCCATTTTTTGAAATAAGCTGATAATCTTCATGACCGTTAACGTTATCGCTAGGATGATGGTAAAGAGAAGCAATGACTGGTTTTTACTCGTAAAGAACGAGTTCTTTTCTTTTTCAAAAAAATATGCAAGATAGATCATCACTAATAAGACTAAAATGAAAAGACCAATGATCGGCTGAAATGTGTACTTATTATCTAAAAGGCCCAACAATTCCAGCTTTCTATATACTTCCCTGTCAATTAATTGGCCCTCTTCGACTATAATTTGACCTTGCTTAATTTGAACCTCCTGCACTTTTTCTTTTGCTTCTTCCCGCTTTTCATCTGTTGATTTAGGGTCAAATACATAATTGGAAATAATTGCGCTGCGTCCAATCTCTTCAGCTGCTGAGCGTATCTTATCCGGCAAATTCACGTTTTGAAGCCGTTCTTTCACTTTGTTTCTCGCTTCTTCTAATTTTTCAGCCGAAATCGGCTCGCTCATCGTTTCATTGACAGCCGTAACAACCGCATCTTTCGCCAGCGTAAGCTGTCCTTCATTTGCACTTAACAACGATGTATATACGCTTTCAGGATATTTATCATACATATCTCCTAAACTGCTTTTAAGCCTGTCAAGCTTCTCTTTGCTGCTCATTTCGGCATTAGATGAAGCCTCCATGATGGCATCAAATAAAGATTCGACCAAATCCACACTGTTGTCCGCATATTCTTTTTTTAGCACATATTGATCTTCCACGCTTTCAGCAGCTTCTTCTCTTCTCTTTTCCGTCATTTCCTTATCGACAACGGTAACAGGTGCGTAAATCGTTTGGTCGGATACTGAAAATAATTTGGCATCAAACGTGTCCGGTTCTACATTGCTGTATAAAACGGTAAACAAAATTACTCCAATAACGGGATATAAGAAAAGATGAAGGGATTTCATTTTTTTCAAAAAATGGAATATCGGCTGTTTCCTGTCTTTGCGATCCATTTTTCTTTTCATTTGTCACAGCACCTCCGATCAATTCTATGCAAAAATGACCCGGTCATGATGAGCGGGTCTTACTGATCATCTTTTTCATAAGCCTCAATAATTTTTGAAACGAGCGGGTGCCGCACGACATCAGTTTCCTTTAAATATACGAATGAAATGCCCCGAATGCCTGATAATTTTTCATTCGCTTCAAGCAGTCCTGATTTTACTCCTTTTGGCAAATCCACTTGTGTCAGGTCGCCTGTAATGACCATTTTGGATCCAAAGCCTAAACGGGTTAGAAACATTTTCATTTGCTGAGTTGTTGTATTTTGCGCTTCATCTAAAATAACGAACGCATCCTCAAGTGTTCTTCCGCGCATATACGCCAATGGAGCAATTTCAATAACTCCTCTTTCTAACAAGCGCTCCGTATGGTCCACGCCTAAAATATCGTGTAGAGCATCATACAAAGGCCTTAAATAAGGATCTACCTTTTCTTTTAAATCGCCGGGCAAAAAACCTAAATTTTCACCAGCTTCAACGGCCGGCCGCGTTAATATGATTTTATTTACAAGCCCATTTTTCAAGCAATGGACGGCCATGACAACAGCGAGAAACGTTTTTCCTGTTCCTGCTGGACCGATTCCAAATACTAAATCATGCGTTTTAATTGCTTGAAAATACTTTCGTTGACCTAGTGTTTTTACACGAATGGTTTTTCCTTTTGCATTTTTCGCAACTTCTTCATCGTAAAGGGATTCAAATTCATCGATCTTCCCACTTTTCGCCATTTTTGTTGCATAAAGCACGTCTTGTTCGTTAATCGAAATTCCTTTTCGAATAACCGAAAGAAGGGATTTCAAGATGTCTTCAACCAGTTCAGCTTTTTCTTTATCTCCTGAAACATATACCGCTTCACCGCGCGAAATGATCGATACGTTTAACTCTTCTTCAATTCTTTTTAAATGAACATCATGAATCCCAAATAAATTAATGGCTTCATTCGGATTTTCTAAACTCTGGCTGATTGTGACTAAATCTTCTGTCATTCTCTAATCTCCCTGAACCCGTTTTATTTTTACAATGTTTTCAATAACTTGGAAGTGTATTTTCAATCTTACTTTACCATTCTCGACGTCTTCGTGCAAAACTTTTTCGCCAACAATTTTCACATCTTTTCCAAGTTTTCGAAATAAGTCATTTTTCCCGGCAGCAATCGCTTGCCGTTTCGCTTCATCCACAGAATATTTTCTGTGAAAGGTTTCCGTCTCACGAATCGTTTCTTTCTTATAGTTAACTGGAAGATCCCATTTTAAAAATTTTAATGGACGCTCGTCTCGCTCCACCGCATATTGCGGATATTCCGATTCATCATTGCGAAACATCCCCCAAATAGGAAGGGAAAAAGAACGAAAGGAGAGAAAATGCTTCGTGACTGACTTTCCTGAAAATAACTGGAAAGTTGTTTGAAGCGGCACCTCCACTGTTGAAATATACCAAGTTTCGCCTAATATTTCTCCGTCTGCTGCCACTTTTCGTATTTTATCACCTTCTCCAACTACACCGGAAACTAATATTTGTCCTTTTCTAACAAAATCATGAACGTCTACTAAAGGTTGTCCTTTTTCAACATACATTTTTGCTATAACAGCTTCCTTCGCGGCCACTAAATGCCTCGGACTCTCCACTTTGCTTTTTTGCTCTTTTTTCTTTTCGGCTACTTCCAGAGAATATGTCGTTCCTTTTAATTTGACACCGATCCATGTTATATCATCTATTTGGCTCATCAAACGATTTTGAACTGTTTGATTGCTCGATGTCAAAAACTGAAACGTCCCTCTTTTAATTCCTATTTTGTCCAATTCTTTTTGTATTAAATGCTCTGTTTTCGGACTAGCCCCTTTTATTTCAATATGCCAAATCATGTTGGATAAAAGAAATGTAGTGGCAATGAACAGAACAATTCCAATAACAAATCCAAAATTTCTCCATGATTTTTTTAATAAAAATGGAAATCCTATCCTTTGGTGAAAGGTGCACTTACATTCATGTTTACGAACTACTTTTCGTAAAGCCTGTACATCTTTAAGGCGTATAAAAAAAGAAATTGCACCGTTTTCCAGCCGCTTTACATTTATTGTGACAATGCCAAGCCGCGTGCAATCGTTCAACATTCTTTCTGAGCCGGTTCCTTCCGCTATTACCTGAACGAAGCCTGTAAAATATAACAACCAATTGTTCCGCATCCCGATCCCCCTACTGATCAATATATAATACTTGTTCAATTTTCCCTTCTACAAGGAGCTCTTCTGGCAATATCGCTTTCATCACAAAATCGCTTCCTTTAATGAGCATCTGGCCTTGCTGCAGCAAAACTCGAATCTCTTTATCTGTAAAGGAAAGCAGTCCTTTATGATTTTCTATATATATATGCAATGTACCGATCATCGTAACACGGGGAAGATCCATCATGACGTCAGCTGGTATTTGCAATCCTTCTGTCAATATGCTTTTTATTCGCTGATGCCATTTTTTGCCCATAAAAGAACCCCCTTCATCCTCATATTTATGAGAGACAAAAGGGGATTAACACCATTAATTCATTTATTTTATGAAATTCGACCGATGGGGCTTTTTGGATCGGGGTTCATCTAAAATGACGCTCCAAATGACTCCTTTTGCAGCTGAATGCATGTGTAAAGCTGATGGTTTCTGTTTTTTATTTTTATTATGAAAAGATTTCATATTCGATTTGTCTTTTTCAGCTTTTTTTAGTTGGCTGGATAGGCCTGTGTGTACATTTTGAATTTGATTCCATTCATTTGGAGGGCTTGTCGAAACATTTTTAACCCTTTGTTTTATTTGTTTTGCAGCTTGTTTCCTTTTTTTCTGCTGCTCTTGATCTTTTTTATTTCTGCCAAACAAAGAAGAAATAATCCCGATTAAAATAACAATGAACAGCGGATTTTCAAATATTTCCATATGACACCTCCTTTGATGGACAGAAAGATCATTCTTCTTCATCACCAGCAGAGTTTTTTGTCATTTTTCCGATAGAATCACGCATATTTGTATCAGCGGTAATGTTTTTGATGTTCATATAATCCATAACTCCAATATTTCCTGATTTTAAAGCTTCCGCCATTGCAAGCGGAACTTGCGCTTCCGCCTCAACAACTTTTGCCCGCATTTCTTCAACTTTAGCGCGCATTTCCTGCTCTCTTGCCACCGCCATCGCCCTGCGTTCCTCCGCTTTAGCTTGCGCGATGTTTTTGTCTGCTTCCGCTTGATCTGTCTGCAGGATCGCACCGATGTTTTTGCCGATGTCAACGTCCGCGATGTCGATGGATAAAATTTCAAAGGCTGTTCCTGAATCGAGTCCTTTGTTTAAAACTGTTTGCGAAATCATATCAGGGTTTTCCAGCACTTTTTTATGATCATCAGAAGAACCAATGGTGCTGACAATTCCTTCACCTACACGTGCGATAATCGTTTCTTCCCCGGCACCGCCAACAAGCCGGTCGATATTGGCTCGCACCGTGATGCGGGCTTTTGCTTTCACTTCAATTCCGTCCATGGCAACCCCTGCAATAAACGGGGTTTCGATTACTTTCGGATTTACGCTCATTTGAACGGCTTCAAGCACGTCTCTTCCCGCTAAATCAATCGCAGCACAACGTTCAAAGCTCAATTCAATATTAGCTCTTTCAGCTGCAATTAATGCGTTGACAACTCGATCGACATTTCCTCCTGCCAAATAATGGCTTTCCAATTGATTTGTTGTGACATCAAGGCCGGCTTTATGCGCTTTAATTAACGGATTGATCACTCGACTTGGAATGACTCTGCGCAGCCTCATTCCAATAAGAGTCAAAATACTGATGCGAACGCCAGCTGCCAGAGCGGAAATCCAGAGCATAATCGGCACAAAAGAGAACAAGATGCCAAGCAAAATAAGACCTAATACGATAAGACCTAGTAAAAGAAAAAATGATACATCCATGTGATATACCTACCTCCTATTCATTTTCATTAATAGCTCTTACAACAATTCGTGAGCCTTCTACTTTAACAATTTTCACTTTTCTTCCTTTCTCAATATACGTTCCTTCTGTCACAACATCCAATCTTTCCTCTCCATCGGTCATTACTGTTCCTGCCGGTCGTAAAGCAGTCACAGTTACACCCGTTTTCCCAATTAAATCTGTACGATTTTGATTGGATACATAACCTTTCTCCGTGCTGATTGAATCATTTAAAATAATTTTTTTAAACCATTTCATACGCTTACCAATCACCTTTGACATGATGAATATTGTGAATATCGAAATGGAACCGGCAATAAAAAGAGAAACCGCCATATGTCCTATATGATCAGCTGCTAAAAATAAACTTAAAAGGACTGAAAGAAAACCGATTGCTCCAATAATTCCTCCTGGAACAAACAACTCTGCAATTATAAGCAGAACCCCAAGCACGAACAAAACAACCGTTTCCAATCCCGCAAGCCCTGCAATAAAATGACCGAAGAAAAACAAAAACAGTGCCAATAGTCCAATAAAACCAGGAATGCCAAACCCAGGAGTGTACAATTCTAACACAAACCCTAAACCGCTAATCGTTAATAATATCGGAATGGTATACATGTTTGTTACAAAACGGGCTATTTTTTCAGCAAACGTCTCCTCAGTCTCCTGGACTTTTGCACCTTCCATTCCGATCGATTTCAAAAGCTCTGCCCGGCTTTTGGCGATGCCTTCACCATACCCGACTTCCATCGCTTGTTTTGCTGTTAATGTTAGTAATTCTCCTTTTTCTGCACCATATTCGGGCATATCCAAGCTGCTGTCTACCATCGCCTCAGCGAACATAGGGTCTCTGCCATGAACCTCAGCAGCATTTCTCATCTCTGCTTTCCAAAACGATTGCACTTTTACTTCTGCAGCATTGCCATTGGAGTCAATGACAGCCGCTGACCCAATGGTACCGCCAGGATGGTAATATATTTGATCAGCCCTTAATGCTATATAAGCCCCTGCAGAAATCGCATGTTTATTTACATAAGCGATTGTTTTGATATCTGTATCCATAATCATTTTGCCTATTTCTATCGCTGCCTCTAAAGCACCGCCAGGAGTGTTCAATTCAAAAACAATGACATCCGCCTTCTCTTTTTCCGCCTCCTGAATGGATCGTTTAATAAAATGCACCAACCCTTTTTCAATTGTATTTTCAATCGGAATAAAATAAACAGTTTTCCCTTCAGCTGATTTGGCATCAAAAGACGCACAAATAATCGACAAGATGAGCAGCAGAGCGCAAATAGCGAAAAACTTATTGTTTGATTTCAGGCCTCTCCCCCCTTATTTTTTGCCTAATATTATTACGGACAATTGTGCAGAAAGTTTCAAAAATCAACAATTCTGCAAACAAACATGAAACGAAAAAATATTTTCATTATTTTTCATATTATGTTACTATTAAAAAAAATATATAACCATCTACTAGGGGTGTCCAATTAGCTGGACTGAGAGAAGAACGCGCCTGAAGTTCTTCAACCCTTTGAACCTGATCTGGATGATGCCAGCGTAGGGAAGTAGGTAGCGGGAGTATTTTATTGCCTTCTTTTTCTATATTGAATTGATCGGGTTCGTGCTAAAGCGAACCCGTTTTTATTTTTCACGTCCCATCTCCCCTCCTATTTTTCTATGCACATCTTCAGATAAAAAAATGGAGGAGGAGAAAAATGAAACATTATTTCGAAAACATGCAGTTTCCAGCAAGCAAAAAAATTTATGTGACTGGGTCAAGACCCGATATTCGGGTTCCGATGAGGGAAATTCAATTAACTCCCACGAAAACGGAAGCGGGAACGTTTGAAAATGAACCTGTAAAGGTTTATGACACGAGCGGTCCCTATACAGATCCTGATTTTCAGGCAGATATTCATAAAGGTTTGCCGGCTGTACGCAAACAGTGGATTTTAGACCGTCATGATGTTGTAGAATATGACGGGCGCCAGGTAAAGCCTGAAGATAATGGATTTCGCAATTGGGAAGATCACAATATTGCCACACCTTTTCATCGAAAGCCTTTCAAAGCAAAAAAAGGTGCTGTCGTTACACAAATGCACTATGCAAAAAAGGGGATCATCACCCCAGAGATGGAGTTTGTGGCGATTCGTGAAAACATAAATCCTGAATTCGTTCGTCAAGAAGTCGCTGCCGGCAGGGCCATTATTCCGTCCAACATTAATCACCCGGAAAGTGAACCGATGATCATCGGCCGGAACTTTCATGTAAAAATTAATGCCAACATTGGCAATTCAGCTGTAACATCGTCAATCGAAGAAGAAGTTGAGAAGATGCTTTGGGCCATCCGCTGGGGCGCTGACACAATTATGGACCTGTCAACAGGAAAAAATATTCATGCAACAAGAGAATTTATCATCCGCAACTCGCCCGTGCCGGTTGGAACCGTCCCGATTTACCAAGCGCTCGAAAAAGTAAATGGCGTTGCTGAAGAGTTAACATGGGAAATTTACCGTGATACATTAATTGAGCAAGCAGAACAAGGGGTCGATTATTTTACTATACATGCCGGCGTGCTGCTTCGCTATATCCCTTTGACCGTCAAACGGACGACCGGAATCGTATCCCGCGGCGGTTCGATCATGGCGCAGTGGTGTATGGCGCATCATCAAGAAAACTTTTTATACACTCATTTTGAAGAGATTTGCGAAATTTTAAAAACATATGATATTGCCGTTTCATTAGGTGACGGCTTGCGTCCCGGATCTATTCGAGATGCCAATGATGAAGCGCAATTTGCCGAATTGAAAACGCTCGGTGAATTGACGGAAATCGCCTGGAAACATGATGTCCAAGTCATGATCGAAGGCCCTGGGCACATTCCGATGCATAAAATTAAAGAAAATGTTGATTTAGAAAATGAAATTTGCAAAGGGGCTCCTTTTTATACCCTCGGTCCATTAACGACCGATATTGCTCCCGGCTATGATCATATTACGTCAGCCATTGGAGCAGCCATGATCGGCTGGTACGGAACGGCCATGCTATGTTATGTAACTCCGAAAGAGCATTTAGGCCTTCCCAATAAAGAGGATGTGCGCCAAGGTGTTGTTGCTTATAAAATTGCAGCCCATGCCGCAGATTTGGCAAAAGGGCATCCAGGCGCCCAAATAAGGGATGATGCTTTATCAAAAGCCCGTTTTGAATTTCGCTGGAACGACCAATTTAATCTTTCTCTCGATCCTGAACGGGCACGCGAATATCATGACGAAACTTTGCCGGCAGAAGGAGCGAAAATTGCCCATTTTTGTTCTATGTGCGGTCCAAAATTTTGCTCGATGAAAATTTCCCACAATTTAAGAAAAATGGCCGGTTCAAGTGATTCTGATTTCGTTCAGGAAGGTTTGAGGCAAAAAGCAAAAGAATTTATAGAGGGCGGGTCATCCCTTTATCGATAAATAATTTTCAAACTAATGCTCCTAGAAGCTTTAATGGCTTCCAGGAGCTATTCATTCATTAAACGTTTGATCAATCCCGCTGGTTCAATCGGAGCTAAACTTTTATGATATTCATCCACTTTCGATAAAAATTTTGATAGCTGCTTAGATTGCAGCGCTCGAATAATGGAGGCCGAAATATTTGTTTCCTCTTGCCAATTTCGAAAATCAAACACCATCCCGAATTTCGTTAATTTCTCCAAATTTATTTCTTCCTGTCCTGGAAGAGTGTGGTATACAAATATAGGAATTTTTTTGTATAAACATTCGCTGATTGTCACACCCCCGGGCTTTGTCATGATAAAATCGACGCGATTGTACAGATCGTTCATTTGTTCTCTTGAAGAGATGTAAGGTAAAGGAGTAATTCGTGGATGGTTTTGTTTTATTAATCGATCATAAAGCTTTCTGTTTTTTCCGCATAACACCATATAATGGATATCATCATCGCGGCTGATTTTTTCCGTTATCTTCTCTATTGAACCGACGCCTGAACTTCCTCCCGAAATTAATCCTCGATAAAAACGCATGCTATGTACATGTTCATCTTTCCTTTTTGTAAAAGTTGGGTGAATAGGAATCCCTGTAACAAAAATCTGTTCTTTATTTATACCTTTTTCGAGCAAATAATCTTTCATATATGAGTGACCGACAAAATGATAGTCAATTTCTCTTTTTCCCCAAAGATGATGAATAAAAAAATCTGTGTATACATTGATAACAGGGATGTTGATTTGAGAAAAGGCTTTCAGCCTGGCAAGCAAGTAGGAAGGAAGAGCATGAGTACAAACAATCATTTTCGGATTCAATTCATCAATGATCTTTTTTAAATGCCGGAGAAAAAGTGCCTCATAATGGAAAAACCTTTTGCCGCTCTTTTGTTCCGCGAGCACTGACCTGTGGTACATATGGCTGTATGATTTAGGAAAACGGCCAATCCATTGCAAATAAAAGGAAGATATCAGCCTTTCTATTTTTCCAAATTTCGATGACAAAAGGTCCATTTTTTCGCAATGAATGTCAGGATCAAGCCGTAACAACCCTTCCATTAGGGCATCAGCTGTTTGATGATGGCCTGAAGGTATGGTCAAAAAAGGAAGATATAAAATTTTTTTCATATCGCTCACCATTGTTATTGATGGAGTTCTTTAAAAGTTTTTTCTTAATTTCGCATGGCTATTCGAAAAAAATTTCTTATAAATAAAAACAATTCGTATGCTAAAAAATAAACTGTAAGAAAAAAAGTGAAAGGTGTTGCAAATGGGAAGGTTGAGATATTGTTTTTTTAAGTTTTGGTGCCTATTGGATCCCATTTATTACCTTTGTTCGCGGCTTGAGTATGTGAGGGACAAGGAGAATAATCGTGACATTTTCCGGGTTCGATTGACAAAATATAAAGGAAGGGAAATAATTCTTTCAGACGGTACAAAAATTAAAAAAAATGATCTTCTGTTAAAAATACATCTTCATAACGTCTATTTAATGAAGGAACTGAATCATTTTAAGAGCGAAATTCAAAAAGGAAGATACATTTACTCTAAAACAGAAAAAGGGCTGCCAAATATCGTTCAATACTTGCGGAATCATTCACAATTTCACAATGTGAAAGGGATTATTGGAATAACTATTTTAAATAAAGGCTCTGAACGGCTGGGCTTTGAAACGTTTTCCATTCAAAATCCATTTTATAAATGGTATAAGCTTTTGACATTTACCCCTATGTATTTCATCATTCAATATCGTTTCGATAGCTTGAAGCGGCCGCCGAAATATTTAATGATGTCAAAAGAAAAACTGCTCAAACTATATGGATAGAACGGTTTTCCCTTCATCAAAAAAGAGCGTATGAACAGCTCAGGCGCCGCTTATACGCTCCGTCATGTTGATCCCATTGAGGTTTCAATGAAAATATTTGGGTTAACTCCGAAATAAATCCTTTCCCTTTCAGAGCAAATAGTGCTGTCGTTTTTCCCTGTTCTCACAGCTAGATAGACGTGTGCTCTTTTCGATAGGTTTTCCTTTATTGCCGCCGTATTTTCCCGATAATCTTCATTGAGATCAGCGATCTTTCCGAATGTTTTCCTTCATTGTTGCCCTCTGCTCAATTTTTTGCGGACATTTGCATAGCAGCTATATTCTTTCGCCGACAAGCTTGCTATCAACAACTGAACCACTATTGATGAATTGCAAGGCAGCTACATTCATTAATCGACTGCCGCAGTCCATAGGATGAATCCGCTGCAAAAACTTAAAAGCTTGCCGCACATAGAAAGCGGCAAGCTTTTTACTCGAATTATGAAAGCAAACCCTGAACCAATTTATTAACAAGCGAGCCATCTGCTTTTCCTTTTACTTTTGGCATAACGGCTCCCATTACTTTCCCCATATCGGATTTGGACGTTGCGTTCACTTCCGAAATTGTTGTTTTAATAATTTGTATTAATTCCTCTTCAGATAATTGCTCAGGCATATATTCAGTTATTACTGCAATTTCAGCTTTCACTTTTTCAACTAAATCTGAACGACCTGCATTTTCAAATTCTTGGAGGGAGTCTTTACGTTGCTTTAATTCTCGAGAAAGTACCGTTAATTCCTCTTCTTCAGTCAACTCACTTTTTCCGAGTTTAATCGCTTCATTTTGCAAGGATGCTTTTACCATGCGAATGACTGAAAGGCGATCTTTCTCTTTATTTTTCATCGCTTGCTTCATATCTTGATTTAAACGCTCAAGAAGACCCATAATTAATATACACCCTCTTTTAATATTTACGCTTTCTTGCAGCTTCAGATTTTTTCTTGCGTCTTACGCTAGGCTTCTCATAAAATTCGCGCTTTCTATATTCCTGCAAAGTACCAGTTTTTGATACTTGGCGTCTGAAGCGGCGAAGAGCATCCTCAAGCGATTCGTTTTTACGTACGATCGTTTTAGACATCCTTTTTCCCTCCCTCCGAACAAAGCCAGTTCATGTTCCTTATCAAAAAGAACATTTACTAAGTTAGTATAATATAATCGATTTATTTGGTCAATGTTCAAAACATCTTTCCTATTCCTTATGACTTTTTTTTATCGGACAGGTTTACAAGACTGTTTTATATCAGCTTTTGTATGGAAGAATTTCCAAATTCATCATGTATATGAGGAAATGATTCAAGATCGTTTGAAAGCCGCTAAACAGCTGTCTGAAAAAATATAACTAGTTCGATTGAAAAAAATTACTCGTTCATAAGGTCTTATTGTGACACCTTGTCCATAGACTGTTGATGAGGTGGTTTTCATGGGAATGCAATTGCTGTTATTATGTTTTTCTTGTTTCCTTTTATTTTTTTGCGGAATGGCAATGATGAAATACGGATTTCAGCAAATGTCCCATAGGCAGCTGGAGAAATGGCTGTACAACTGCACGAATGCCCCAATCAAATCCTTTCTAACCGGCATGATTGCAACAGCTCTTGTTCATAGCAGTTCTCTAGTGATGGTGATTACAGTTAGTTTTGTTTCCGCTGGTTTGTTAAAGTTTAAAGATGCAATTGGAATTATTTTAGGTTCCAATGTCGGGACGACCTTTACGACCGAATTTCTAGCCGTTGAAATAGATGACTATTTAGGGATGATGTTTGCAATTTCTCTTCTTCTCATGCTTTTTAAAAACAGAATTTTATTTTCATTAGGCTGTTCATGCTTCGGCATATCGTGTATTTTTTTAGCTTTGAACGGGTTTGAAAAAGCTGCTTTTCTTTTGTCTGACCTGCAGGTTATGTCTGATCTGCTTTCCAAATCGAGTGACCATTTGCTTTTTTCTGTCGGAATAAGCGCGGTCTTCACCGGAATTATTCAATCATCAACTGCATTAATCGGAATTGTCATGAGCTTTATGAACGAACAGCTGCTGCCATTAGAAACAGGATTAGCTTTTGTTCTCGGCGCAAATATCGGCACCTGCATTACAGCTTTATTGGCCTCGATCGGCTCTAAACAAGAAGCGAAATATACTGCTTTTGCCCATCTTTGGCTGAATGTGTTTGGAGTGATCCTGTTCGTTCCGCTTATTCCTTTTTTCGCAAATAATTTAAAATTGTTAACAAATGAACCAGATTTCCAAATCGCTCACTTTAGTCTGATTTTTAACTTGATAACTTCTTTAATCATTCTCCCGTTTGCGAATCAATATGCAAATTTTGTATTATGGTGGACAAAAACTATTTCAGCATGGATAAAAAAATAATCCCGCAACAAACTGCGGGAAAACTTTTTTAAACTAAATGTAAAAAATCCAGCAATTCTGTGATTATAATAGATTAACGTTCACTTCCTTTTATAATCGCCACTCCAGAACTAGTACCAATTCTTGTCGCACCGGCTTCTATCATCATGATCGCAGTTTTATAATCGCGGATTCCGCCAGATGCTTTCACGCCGAATTTCGGACCTACTACTGCACGCATAAGCTTCACATCGTCAACTGTTGCACCACCGGTAGAAAATCCTGTCGATGTTTTGACAAAATCTGCTCCGGCTTTTACAGCTAGCTCACACGCTTTTCTTTTCTCATCAACATTTAATAGACATGTTTCAATAATCACCTTTATCAAAGCTTTTCCGTTTGCCGCTTCAACGACAGCACGAATATCTTCTTCAACTGCATGATAACGCTGATCCTTTAATGCGCTGATGTTTATCACCATATCTAATTCCGCTGCACCTTTTTGAACCAACTCTGTCGTTTCATATGCCTTTACTTCAGTAGTTGTTGCTCCAAGCGGAAAACCAATCACTGAGCAAACTTTCACATCTGATTTTTGCAGCAAATTAGCTGCTGTTTCCACCCATACGGGGTTAACACAGACAGATGCAAATCCGTACTCCTTCGCCTCAAAACAAAGCTTTTCAATATCTGCCTGCGTGACATCCGGCTTTAAAACAGTATGGTCAATATACTTCGCAATATCCCTTTTCATGAGAAGGCTCCCTTCATAAAAAGTGGTACAGCTTACATCAAAGTCTGTTTTACGCAAGAAAAAGCTAGATTAAGAAGACTTCTGTAAATAGTCTTCATCGACTATACGGACTACTTGTCCTTCATTATATGGATAGCCAGCCTTAGTTAATTTCACCTTCACAATTTTCCCAACCATCTCTTTCGTCGCCGGAAAAACAACTTTTAAATAATTGTCCGTATATCCTTCATATTTGCCGCTGTCTGGAGCTTCTTTATAAGGTTCTTCTGGAATAACCTCCAGTACTTGTCCCTCAAATTTTGAGGCATATTCTTTTGCTAGTTGATCGCTTAATGCGATCAGCCGGTGTACGCGTTCGTTTTTTATGTCTTCGTCAACTTGATTTTCCATTCGGGCAGCTGGTGTTCCTGTCCGCTTCGAATAAGGGAAAACATGAAGCTCAGAATAACGGTGTTCTTTAACAAAGTTGTATGTTTCCATAAATTCTTCTTCCGTTTCACCCGGGAAACCTACAATCACATCAGAAGTTACCGCAAGCCCAGGCAAAGCTTCCCGCAGCCGTTTCAGACGCTCAGCATAAAATTCCGTCGTATATTTACGGCGCATCCGCTTTAAGACGCTGTTTGATCCTGATTGAAGCGGTATATGCAAATGGCGGACAATTTTATCGGACGTTTTCAGCACTTCAATTACTTCATCAGTTATTTGGCTCGCTTCAATTGAAGAAATTCTAAGCCGCTTTAATCCTTTCACTTCAGCATCAATATCGCGAAGAAGCTGCGCAAAATTATAATCTTTTAAATCTTCCCCATATCCTCCTGTATGGATGCCGGTTAAAACAATTTCTTTATATCCAGCATCCACCAGCTTTTGAGCCTGTTTAATCACTTCTTTTGGATCCCGGCTCCGCATGAGACCGCGTGCCCAAGGAATAATACAAAACGTGCAAAAATTATTGCAGCCTTCTTGTATTTTTAAAGACGCCCGCGTCCGATCTGTAAAGGAAGGTACGTCCATCTCCTCGAATACCCGAGCTTTCATAATGTTTGTCACACCGTTGATCGGCTGGCGCTCCTTCTTAAACTGCTCAATATAATCGAGCATTTTTTTTCGATCTTGTGTACCGACAACGATATCAACCCCAGGAATAGCCATGACTTCTGCGGGTGCCGTTTGCGCATAACAACCTGTAACGCAAATAACACTGTCAGGGTTTTTGCGGATCGCTCTCCGTATTACTTGGCGGCTTTTTTTATCACCTGTATTCGTCACCGTACAAGTGTTAATGACATATACATCCGCAATCGCTTCAAAATCCCGGCGCTCATATCCCGCTTCTTTAAATAGCTGCCAAATAGCTTCTGTTTCATAATGATTTACCTTACATCCTAATGTATGAAAAGCAACAGTCGGCATGTTTTTCACCTCGACAGTTCAAAATGATAGGATACTGCAGATAATAAATAAAGAGGAGCCGTTTCCGCCCGCAATATTCTCGGACCTAGCCCGCATAAAAGAAAGCCGTTATCGGATAACTGCTTAATCTCCTCGGCTGTAAAACCTCCTTCTGGTCCAAAAACAGCGAATAATGATCCTCGCCGCTGCAAAGAATTTAAAGCACGAAATAAATTGCTCGTTTCACCTTTTTTTGCATGCTCTTCATAAGCGACAATTTTTACATCGGCTGATGCAGCATAAGAAATGACATCCTTTAATGAAGCTGGCTTCGTCACCTCAGGAATTATGATCCGATGTGACTGTTCCGCAGCTTCTTTTGCAATTTTATTCCACCGCTCTAATTTTTTATTTATTTTACCTTCATTTAATTTTACAATTGAACGAGCAGCATTAAAAGGGATAAACTTGGAAGCACCAAGCTCCGTCCCTTTTTGAATGACGAGCTCCAATTTATCCCCTTTAGGCAGCCCATTCGCTAATATCACTTTTACCGGAAGCTCTGAATTGTTCTCGATCCACTCTAAAATGGAACAGCATACTTTATCGGCAGATATTTGAACAATTTGGCAAAGGGCTGAATATCCATCCTTTGTTACACATATAATTTGATCATTCTGTTTCATCCGCATCACCCGGGAAATGTGGTGGACATCTTCCCCGGTGATGTCAATAATATCAGTTAATTCTTTTTTTGCATAATGAATAAAATAACGCTGCATCTTCAATCCCTCTATTTTTTTGCGATAAAGGCGACCCAATCTTCCATCGTCATCGTCTCTTCAATCGTAAAACCAGCTTCGATTAAAGCTTGCTCCACTTCGTGTTTTTTGTTTTGAATAATTCCGGAAGTAATAAAATAACCGCCGTTTTCTAAACGCTCATGCGCATCACGAACAAATCGCAATATGACTTCAGCTAATATGTTTGCAACAATTACGTTCGCTTTAACATCGATATCGTCCAACAAATTGTTTTGCTTGACTTGAACAAGATGCTGCACTTTATTCAATTTAACATTTAATCGCGCGCTGTCCACTGCAACTGGATCCAAATCAAGTGCGATGACTTTATCGGCCCCCAGCAAAGCACTCGCGATGCTCAATACGCCTGACCCTGTACCGACATCAATTACAATATTTCCCTTTTGCACCTTTTTTTCAAGTGCTTGTATGCAGAGAACTGTTGTTGGATGGGTTCCAGTTCCAAACGCCATACCAGGATCCAATTCAATGATCAGTTCATCGGTGTGAGCAGGTTCATACAGCTCCCATGTGGGGACAATCGTAAATTTTTTTGAAACCTTCACAGGACGGTAATATTTCTTCCAAGCGGTAGCCCATTCTTCCTCATTAACTTCACTAATTGTAATATGGTTCCGCCCCAAATCAATATCATACAACAGCAGGTTATTTATCCGTTCTTTTATCCCTTCCACCGTCTCGCCTAAAAAGCTATTCACAGGAAGGTACGCTTTAATGATGACACCTTCATCAGGATAGTCTTCAGGATCAAGCTGATATATTTCTCCATATTGATCTTCTCTTTCTTTTATAAGATCATACGGATCTTCAATAACTACTCCACCAGCACCCGCTTCATGTAAAATATTAGAGATAGGTTCAACCGCTTCTTCCGTTGTATGGATGCTAATCTCTGACCACTTCATTTTAGTAACCCCAATCCTTTAATCTCCTTTAAACGCCCGCTTCACTTTATCAAAAAAACTTTCTTCCTGTACATCAGGTTGATTCCCGCTGATAGCCGCAAATTCCCGCAGCAATTCTTTTTGTTTTTCCGTAAGGTTAGTTGGTGTAACGACGCGAACAGTTACATATTGATCTCCTATGCCATGGCCGTGAACATTTTTGATCCCTTTTCCAGACAGTCTGAATTTTCGGCCTGTCTGCGTGCCTGCAGGTATTTTTAATTTCACTTTACCGTATAAAGTAGGAACTTCAATCTCATCTCCTAGCGCAGCTTGTGCGAATGTCAGCGGCATTTCACAATAGATGTCATCACCATCGCGGACGAAAAATTCGTGTTCCTGTACGTGGAAAACAATATATAAATCACCTGATGGACCGCCGTTAATTCCCGGCTCTCCTTTCCCTTGTATGCGGAGCTGCTGACCGTCATCTACACCAGCTGGAATTTTCACTTGGATTTTTCTGCGTTTCTTCACTTTTCCGCTGCCGCCACAAGTTGTACAGCGATGTCTGATAAATTTACCTGTTCCGTTACATTGATAACAAACGCGCCGATTCACAAAAACACCAAAAGCTGTTCGCTGCTCTGAGCTGATTTGACCCGAACCTCCGCAATGCGGACAAGTTTCCGGAGTAGTACCAGGTTTCGCTCCTGAACCGTGGCAAGTATCACATGTTTCTTCGCTAGGAATTTCAATTGTCGTTTCCTTTCCGAACGCAGCTTCTTCAAATGAAATCGTCATCGTATATTGAATATCTGCACCTGCTCGAGGAGCATTCGGATCTCTTCTTCTTCCTCCGCCAAAGATCGAACTGAATAAGTCATCAAATCCAAATCCCCCGAAATCCGCTTCAAATTCTTCACCGTTAAAGCCGCCGAAGCCTTGAGTAGCACCTGCATGACCGTAGCGGTCATATTGGGCTCTTTTTGTGTCGTCGCTTAACACTTCATACGCTTCTTTTACTTCTTTGAATTTTTCGGGCGCGTCTGGGTCTTTGTTAATATCCGGATGATATTTTTTGGACAGCTTGCGATAGGCTTTTTTAATCTCCTCTTTTGTTGCGTTCTTACTAACTCCAAGCACCTCATAGTAATCACGCTTCGCCATATATTCACACTCCCGATTTCTCACATAGAGTAAATTTTAACATTGACAAACGGAAGAAAGCAACTGTTAACCGCCTTTACTGAAAAAAGTCAAAGTCAAGACATGCCTGACTTTGACTTATCCATTTTCAGAATAAAACATTTTATTTGTCATCTACTTCTTTGTATTCAGCGTCAATCACATCATCGTCATTTTTATTTTTGTTTTCAGAATTATTTTGTTGATTATTTGTCTGTGCTTGTTTAGCCGCTTCCTCATAAAGTTTTACAGAAAGGTTCTGAACGATTTCTTGAAGTTCTTCTTTTTTCGCTTTTATTTGATCGAAATCATTTTTATCAATCGCTTCTTTTAATGCGTCTTTTATTTCGTTTGCTTTTTTCACTTCTGCTTCGTCAACTTTTCCTTGCAGCTCTTTTAATGTTTTTTCTGTCGTAAAGACAAGCTGGTCAGCTTCATTTCTCAATTCTGCCTGTTCTTTTCGTTTTTTGTCAGCTTCAGCGTTTTCTTCCGCTTCCTTAATCATGCGCTCAATTTCTTCTTCGGATAATCCCGTGGATGATTTAATTGTAATTTTTTGTTCTTTTCCAGTTCCTAAATCCTTAGCACTTACGTTTACAATTCCGTTTTTGTCGATATCAAACGTTACCTCGATTTGCGGCACTCCTCGCGGCGCAGGCGGGATATCTGTTAATTGGAAGCGTCCTAATGTTTTATTGTCAGCAGCCATCGGACGTTCCCCTTGCAGAACGTGAATATCGACCGCAGTTTGGTTGTCAGCAGCAGTTGAAAAGATTTGCGACTTGCTCGTTGGGATCGTAGTGTTCCGTTCAATCAGTTTTGTAAACACTCCGCCCATCGTTTCAATTCCAAGCGATAATGGAGTAACGTCTAGGAGCACAACGTCCTTCACATCACCTGTGATGACACCGCCTTGAATTGCAGCACCTAACGCAACGACTTCGTCCGGGTTAACGCCTTTATGAGGCTCTTTGCCAATTTCCTTTTTAATCGCTTCTTGAACAGCAGGAATCCGAGTGGAGCCTCCGACTAAAATTACTTTATCGATATCGTTTTTCGTTAAACCAGCGTCGCTCAATGCTTGGCGAACAGGACCCATAGTTTTTTCTACAAGATGCGCAGACAATTCTTCAAATTTTGCCCGCGTTAATGTCACTTCCAGATGAAGCGGTCCTTGTTCACCTGCAGTAATAAACGGCAAAGAAATTTGTGTTGATGTTACGCCTGATAAGTCTTTTTTCGCCTTTTCCGCAGCATCCTTCAATCTTTGCAGAGCCATTTTGTCTTTGGAAAGATCAATGCCATTTTCTTTTTTAAATTGATCTACTAAATAGTCAATAATGACTTGGTCAAAGTCATCACCGCCGAGATGGTTGTCGCCCGCTGTTGCTCTTACTTCAAAAACACCGTCCCCAAGTTCAAGAATGGACACATCAAATGTACCGCCGCCCAAGTCATAAACTAAAATGGTTTGATCTTCATCCATTTTGTCAAGACCGTAAGCTAAAGCAGCTGCAGTCGGCTCATTGATAATCCGTTCAACTTCAAGACCGGCTATTCTTCCTGCATCTTTTGTTGCTTGGCGCTGAGCATCGTTAAAATAGGCAGGAACAGTAATGACAGCTTTTTCTACTTTTTCCCCTAAATAATCTTCTGCATACGATTTTAAATGCTGCAAAATAATAGCAGAAATTTCCTGCGGCGTATATTTTTTTCCGTCAATCTCCACTTTGTAGTCAGTTCCCATGTGGCGTTTAATAGAAATAATTGTATTTGGATTCGTGATCGCTTGGCGTTTTGCAATTTCACCTACTTGACGCTCGCCGTTTTTAAATGCAACAACCGACGGTGTCGTCCGGTTTCCTTCTGGGTTTGGAATCACCTTCGGTTCGCCGCCCTCTAGAACCGCTACACAAGAGTTCGTTGTTCCTAAGTCAATACCGATGATTTTACCCATATATCACAACCTCCTGCTAATTATCATATGTAATTACTCATTAACCTTTACCATAGACGGTCGAATAACCCGGTCTTTCAGTTTGTAGCCTTTTTGCAGCTCTTCCACAACAACATTGGATTCGAAATTTTCGTCTTTCACTTGCATTACCGCTTGATGAAGGTGCGGATCAAACGGTTTCCCAACCGCTTCGATCACTTCAACTCCTTCATTTTCAAGTGCTTGAAGGATCTGACGGTAAACCATTTCCATGCCCTGCAAAACGGATTTTGTTTTTTCATCCTCTGCCTCAATTTTCAACGCCCGTTCAAAGTTATCAATAGCAGGCAAAAGATCTGATATTAAACTTTGCGCACGATATTTTTGCTGTGCTTCCATATCAAGCCTGCTGCGCCGGCGAAAATTTTCAAAATCGGCCTGAGCTCTGAGCATGCGATTTTCCATTTCCTCCAGCTTTGCCTCAAGCTCAGCGATCTTTTCATTCGCTTTCACCAATTCCTCTTCAGCATTTGAAGAAGATTGGTCTTCACCTTTTTCCTCTTGGCTGCCCTCTTGGCGCAATTCTTCTTGATCAGGCATTTCTTCTTTCTCGTTTTCGGCTTTCTCGTTATTGTATTCAACTTCTTCTTGGATTGTTTGTTCTTTTTCAGTCTGATCGTTTGCCATCATTTCACCTCCCTTAAAGTGCAAAGGAAAAGGGATGGAGAATTCCCCCATCCTATCCTTGATATAGCTTTGTTAAAACTTGTGATAAATCTTTCGAGAAAAATTTTAAAAGGCTGATGACCCTTGAATAATCCATTCGTTTCGGGCCGAGCACCGCGACTGTGCCGATTTGCTTCTCGCCAATTGAATAGGTGGCAGTAATTAAGCTGCAGTTTTCCATAGCAGATATTTTATTTTCCGTGCCAATTTTCACCGTAATGCCTGACGGGTTTGTCTTTAGCAAATCATACAGTTCATCTTCTTGTTCTATGAAATCTAAAAATGTTTGAATTTGAGAGACATCGCGGAACTCCGGCTGGCTCAAAATATTCGTTTTTCCTCCGAAATATATTTTTTCGTGACCTACATTCAGCGTGCCAGTAATCAATTTTAATAAAATATCATAATTTCTAATATGCTTCCGTAAAATGTTTGCAATTTCCTTGTATATTTTATCCTTTAATTCGCTTAGAGGCACGCCAGCAAGCTTTTCATTTAAAATATTTACAATTTTTTCCAGTTCACTCATGTCTATTTTTTCTGGAAAAGTAATCATTTTATTCTCAACATGGCCTGTGTTCGTTACAAATATGGCAACCGCCTTATCTTCGTTAATTGGAACGATTTGCAAACGTTTGAGTCGGTTCTCCGAAACTTTCGGACCTAAAACAATCGCTGTATAGCTTGTAAGCTCAGATAAAATTTGAGCTGATTTTTGAACAAGCGTTTCTAATTCATATATTTTCTCGGCGAAAATGGATCTTATCGCCATAATTTCTTTTTTCGTTAATTTTTTTGGTGACAATAAATGGTCGACATAGTATCTATACCCTTTTTCGGACGGCACTCTGCCTGATGACGTATGGGTCTTTTCAATCAATCCTAATTCTTCCAAGTCCGCCATTTCATTTCGGATTGTAGCCGAGCTGAACGTAATCGATTCCTTTTTCGATAAAGAACGGGAGCCAACCGGCTGAGCATATTGAATAAAATCATCAATTATAATTTGCAAAATTAATAATTGACGATCTGTCAGCAAGGAACATCACCTCTGTTAGCACTCATATTACTCGAGTGCTAATTCTATGATAAAGTTATCAAATGAAAGAAGAATTGTCAATTAACTAACTGCGAGAAATGCTTGAAATACTTCATTGCCTAAAAGCATTCCTTTTCTTGTTAAAAAAAGATGTGATGCACTTTCAGATAAAAGACCTTTTCTTAATTGTTCTTCAATTTGCGGGCCAAATACTTCCCCAACATCTAATCCGTATTTATCTCGGAACCGTTTTTTGGAAACCCCTCTGATCGTCCGCAATCCAAGAAACATTTCTTCCTCCATCATTTCTTCTTTTGTTAGCATATTCTCCGAAACAAAAGCCGTTCCATTATTTTTATAAATCATTTCAATATATTTCTTCAGCGGTCGAGCGTTTTCCCGCCGGATCCCGTCCAAATAGCTGTGTGCTCCAGCTCCAAATCCATAGTAATGGTTATTATGCCAATACGTTAAATTATGTTTGCTTTCAAAGCCTTTGCGTGCGAAATTGCTTAATTCATACTGATGGTATCCGTGCCGTTCCATTTCATTCATAACGGTCTCATACATAAACGCCTCTTCCTCTTGAGAAGGAAGCAAAAGCTTTCCTTTTCGCATTAAATTATAAAACACCGTTTTCGGTTCTACGATTAGGGAATAAGCAGACATATGCTGGACCTCTAATGAAAATGCAACGGAAAGAGTTTCTTTCCATTCTTCTATCATTTGGCCGGGTAGACCGTACATAAGATCTATGCTAATATTTTCAAAGCCTAGCGATCTTGCCCGTTCAACTGCTTGAAAAACTGTTTCTTTATTATGAGTCCTTCCAATTTTTTTCAGTAATGAATCTTGAAAGGCTTGCACTCCGATGGATAGGCGATTGACTCCGGCGTTTTTCAATACAGACAGCTTTTCCATCGTTAATTGATCTGGATTGCATTCAACTGTAAATTCAACTACGGATTGCATCGGCAAAGTTTGATGTATGCTCTCCATTAAATGATCGAGCTGTTTGGCTGACAGGGAAGTAGGCGTACCGCCGCCGATAAATATCGTTTTTAATTCTTCATTTAATACTTGATCCTCCATTGCCTTTATCATTTCCAAACGCAGTGCTTGCAAATAGTCATCAACAGGCTGGTTTTGTAAAAAAAATTTATTGAAATCACAGTAGTGGCATATTTGTTCGCAAAACGGGATATGAATATACGCGGCTTCAGCCATTTTTCATTCTCCTGCCTTTCCAAAGCGCTAATGCCGCAGCAATGGCTGCGGCACTCGTCAACATCATTTTTGGTTTTCATCCATTTTCAGCACAGCCATGAAGGCTTCTTGCGGCACTTCGACAGAGCCGACTTGTTTCATTCGTTTTTTTCCTTCTTTTTGTTTTTCAAGAAGCTTCCGTTTACGCGACACATCTCCACCGTAACATTTTGACAACACATTTTTACGTAAAGCTTTAATCGTTGAACGTGCGATGACCTTGTTTCCAATTGCAGCCTGAACAGGAACTTCAAATTGCTGCCTTGGAATAAGCTCTTTTAATTTTTCAACGATAGCTTTGCCGCGTTCATAGGCGCTGTCACGATGAACAATGAAGGATAAAGCATCGATTTTCTCCCCGTTTAAAAGAATATCCATTTTCACAAGTTTTGAAGGTTTGTAGCCAATGAGTTCGTAGTCAAACGATGCATACCCTTTTGTGCTTGATTTCAACTGATCAAAAAAATCATAAACGATTTCCGAAAGGGGGATTTCATAAACAATATTGACTCTCGTTTCATCCAAATATTGCATATCTATGAATTGGCCGCGTTTTCCTTGGCAAAGCTCCATCACCGCACCAACATAGTCGTTTGGAGCCATAATCCCGGCTTTCACATAAGGCTCTTCTATTCGGTCAATTTTTTGCGGATCCGGCATGTTCGAAGGGTTATCAACTTGAACCATGCTGCCGTCTGTTAAATAAACATGATAAATAACGCTAGGAGCCGTCGTAATTAAATCAATATGAAATTCCCTTTCAATTCTCTCTTGGATGATTTCCATATGCAGCAGACCTAAAAAGCCGCAGCGAAATCCAAAGCCCAGCGCTTGCGATGTTTCAGGTTCAAATTGCAATGCGGAGTCATTCAGCTGCAATTTTTCAAGAGCATCACGTAAATCGTTGTATTTTGCCGTATCTATTGGATACATCCCGCAAAAGACCATCGGATTTAATTTTCGGTACCCCGGCAGAGGCTCGGCAGCCGGATTGACAGCGCTAGTGATCGTATCACCAACTCGTGTGTCACTGACATTTTTAATGGAAGCCGTTAAATAACCGACGTCGCCAACCGTGAGCTCCTGTACAGGATGCGCTTTTGGCTTGAAAACACCGACTTCCGTTACTTCAAATTCTTTCCCCGTCGCCATCATTTTTATACGGTCTCCGACTTTTACCGTACCATCAAAAATGCGTATATAAGCAACAACTCCACGGTATGCATCATACAGAGAATCAAATATAAGCGCTTTGAGCGGTGCGTCTGGGTCACCTTGCGGAGCTGGGACTTTTTGAACAATTTGTTCTAAAATTTCTTCGATGCCGATTCCTGCTTTTGCTGATGCCAACACAGCCTCAGAAGCATCAAGCCCAATCACGTCTTCAATTTCTTGTCGCACTCGTTCAGGCTCAGCGCTCGGCAAGTCAATCTTATTAATAACAGGCAAAATTTCTAAGTCGTTGTCAATCGCTAAATAGACGTTCGCCAGCGTTTGCGCTTCGATCCCTTGCGCCGCATCCACAACTAAAATGGCGCCTTCACAGGCAGCCAAGCTTCTCGAAACCTCATACGTAAAATCAACATGTCCAGGGGTATCAATTAAATGAAAAATATATTCATTCCCGTCTTTCGCTTTATATGATAACTGAACCGCATTCAGTTTAATTGTTATACCTCTTTCGCGTTCAAGATCCATCGAATCGAGCAGCTGCTCTTTCATTTCCCTTTGGGTAACAGCAGCTGTTTTTTCCAGAATCCGGTCAGCTAGTGTTGATTTCCCGTGATCTATATGAGCAATGATGGAAAAATTGCGAATTCTCTTCTGGCGTTCTAATTTTTCTTCCCTTTTCATATTTTTGTCACCACTCCTACTAGCCAACTACACTAGCTTTGATTATATCAGTAGAAAATTGGAGATTCAATGAAAATTTATTCTGTGATTGAATACGCAAAACAGGGATCAGAATGACTGTCTGAACCCTGTTTTGAAATAGACTAGACCTGCGGATTGCTTCAAGTCTTTCTTTTAAATTTGTTTAGGTGTATGCTTCAATCAGCTCCAATATTCCTTCAATGATCGCTGATGTTCCTTTTTGCACTAGATTCGCAAGCGATTTTCCAATTTGAGAGAAGAAATTGAATGCCTCTATTTTTTCAAGCTGCTCCTGCTTTTTTTGTAAATCGTGGCTTGTCACTTGATTTCCCAAAATCGTGGCTTCCAGTTTTCCGTCGTCCTTTTGCTTTAGTTGAACGGCTTCGACTGTCTCTTCCGTCTCATAGCCTCTCATTTGTTGAATGCCATGGCTCGCTTGCTGTATGCCAATTATTACTCCTAAAAACATAATGAAGGTTAGAAGCAGACTTTTGGCCATAAACTTCGCCATCAAACATTCCTCCTTTCAAGCCGTCACTCGTTCTGAACGCTCCCGCTCACCTTTTCTGCCTGCCAATAATATTCGCTAAATATGTTTGCAACAGCTTCGACAGTTCTGCTGAGTTCTTCCATGTTATTATCAACTCCCCCGAATTCAATCAGCAGCGAATTCTCTGATAAGTCTTGATTGTAAACGCCGTTAACTCCTTCGCCTTTTTTGGAAAACACACCACGGCTTAAGCCCGGATATTTCTTTTCAAACAATTTGTGCAAATTTTGTGCAATTTTTTTATTTTTATCAGCATTTGGATTATTCCCACCAATCACAAATGCAATTTTGGCATAACTCTTTCCATTAATCGTAATGGTTGTTTTATCCCTTTTTTGTGAATCACGGTGGATGTCGAAAATGTATTGAAGATCTCGATTCGATGCCAATGCTTCTTGAACAACAGGTCTTGATGCATCATATGATTTGTAATATTTCCATTTTTTCTCATTTAATACAGTTTGAAAATTCGTTTTGTCCACAACCGCTCCTATTCCTCTTTCTTCAAGCTCCTGTCCAAACTTTTCTCCGACTAATGTGACATTCGCCTTTGAATGAAAAGGAGATTTTGCCCCATTTAATAAAGGATAATAAGATTCGGTCGTGTGAGTATGATAAATAAATACGACTTTTTTTCCATTTGTTGTTAAGTTAGGAGACTGTTTTGGCTTTTCCTCGCCTTCCACATCTTCAAGCTTGTCAATCGAAGCTTCCCTTTCCTCTAAAAGCACTTCTGTCGGGGGAGCGGATTCAATCGGCATGTTCGTATAATTCGTCCCTTCTCCAGCCACAATGATGTCGCCATCGAACAAAGTAAACCCTGGAAGCTCCCTTCCGAGCAAGCTGCGCGGATCATCAGGATTTATGCTTGTCGTTAATTGAAAAAGGACGGAAGAAACTGAAAAATCCGGTTTACTTTCTTCTAATCCTTGAGAAAAATAATGGTTTTCAAAGTTTAATAAATGAAGAAACATTCTGCCGTTTATATTTCCCGTGATTTCATGAATAGAACTAGAGGCGGGACGATATTCAATCTTAATCGACGTCAAAAGCCCTGTAATGAAAAACATAAAAATGATTAAAAAAAATCCCGCTAAGATGATTTTTTTTAAGCTTGTCCTATCAACTGTTACGACCATTCTGCGATGCTTCATGAAAATCCTCCTCCAAGGCTTGTCTACAAAATATGTATGACAGCACTGGGAGGAATAGAACTTTTACTTTGTTTTTAATGTGTGTAAGCCCCGGTATTTTCTTCATTCACCGCGGAATGGAGCGCCATGTTTAAACCGCTCGCAAGCACATTCGCCATATCTTCAATAAACATATCTACTTCTTTCGGTGTTACCATTAAATTATGTCCAAGTGGACTCAGCACTTCATGAATCAGCATTCTCTTTTCATTTTCTTCCAGGGTACCGATTATCCCTAAAAACTGCTTTCTCTCTTTTTCCTCAGGCAAATCTTCATCCGTCAGCTTCTTTTTTTCAGCAAAGCTAAACCAAGACGGAGCCAACGCATTTTTTGGGCGATTTCCTTCCCGCATTTCTCTGCCGAGATGCTTTAATATAAAATCAATCGTATCACTGGTTATCGTTACAGCATCAACTACTGTCGGAATTCCGATTGATATAACCGGAACGCCTATCGTGTCCACACTCAATTCTTTTCTTTTGTTTCCTACGCCGGATCCAGGATGGATGCCGGAATCGGCAATTTGTATTGTGCTGTTTACACGCTCTATTGATCTTGCAGCTAATGCATCAACGGCAATAATGAAGTCAGGTTTTGATTGTTTTACAACTCCCGTTATAATATCAGATGTTTCAATTCCCGTTAGCCCCATCACTCCTGGTGCAAGGGCGCTGACAGGTCGATAGCCTTCTTTGACGTTTTCTGGTTCAAGTTGAAACAAATGTCTTGTGACCAATAAATTTTCACATGTTAAAGGGCCTAAAGCATCTGGAGTGACATTCCAATTGCCAAGACCGACCACTAAGCAGCTTGCATCTTTAGAAATTTGCAGCTGTTCCAAAAAAGAACTGAAATGCTTTGCAAACATTTTGATTACTTTTTCCTGCAGTTCGGTATCTTTATTGCGGATTCCCTGCACTTCCAGCGTTAAATATTTACCTTTCTTTTTGCCGATTGTCTCAGCACCTTTATCCGTAATGTCCATATGGACAATTTTCATACCGTCTTCCTCTTCTTCTTGAACGATGACCCCTTCCATTTCTTTCTTTTTTTCAAGAGCCAAATCTCTCGCTTCAAGCGCCAAATCGGTTCTGATTGAATATTTGCTTAAATCAAGCGCGTTGTTCATCATTGTCACCCCAAGTTCATTTTTATCTATTTTTTCCAAAGTCATTTTATTTCATCCCATTTCTTAGCTTCAAAGGGGGATTTCATTTACATTAGTATTGCAAAAGAAAAAACCGTTTGATAGAATAACTTTTGTTCTATATCCAAAAAAGAATGCGGCAGCTTTGATTTTATATAGTCAGTAGGAGGTGAAACAATGGCTAACATTAAATCCGCTATTAAACGAATGAAAACAAATGAAACACGCCGTGCCCGCAATACATCAATGAAATCGGCTATGCGTACAGCAATTAAAAAGTTTGAAGCGTACGTTGTAAATAAAGATGTTGAACAAGCAAAAGAAGCGTTTAAAGTAGCTGCGAAAAAAATTGATAAAGCTGCTTCCAAAGGAATCATTCATAAAAATGCAGCCGCTCGTTTCAAATCACGCTTAGCTAAAAAATTAAACAGCTTATCAGCATAAAAATAAAAGCAATCATCAAGCTTTTATCCCGCTTGTTGATTGCTTTTTTTCTTGCTGAAACAGCTTCAGCAGCAAAAACTCTAACGCTAATTGTCTATCTTTTTTTCCTGTTTTTATTTCAAAATCTGTCTCCGCAAGAGCTTTTATGATGCTCTGCAATTCACTGGCAGAAAACTGCTTCTCCTGTTTTAAAGCCAGCTTAATGCGAAACGGATGAACCTTTAAGGATGACGCCATCCGATCCTGTCCGTAACCGGATTTCGAAAGCTGCTTCACTTGATATAATAGACGGAATTGTTGTGTAAGGAGGCTTAAAATTTTAATCGGTTCTTCGTTTATTTTTAACAAATCATAAAAAATTTTAAAGGCTTCTTCTGTTTTCTTTTTGACGACGGCATCAATTAAATCAAAAACATTTTGTTCAAGCGAGCGTGCAACGAGCTGCTTGACCATTTCTGCAGTCAACTTATTTCCGCTTCCAACATATGCACATAATTTTTCCATCTCTTTATCTATGATCATTAAGTTACCAGATGTTTTTTCCATAAGCTCATCGATCGCTTCTTTTTCCATCGCCACATTTTCTGCTTCCGCTTTTTCCTTTATCCATTTGACTGTTTCCTCTTCTGAAAAGGAATTCATTTCAACTACTGTTGCCGCTTTCTTTATTTGTTTTGTCAGCTTTTTTCTTTCATCAATTTTTTCATGTGGAAGCAAAAAGACAAAAACAGTAAACGGGGCAGGATTTTCTACATATTGTTCAAGTTTTTTAAGATTATGCTCCACTTTTTCTTTTTTCTTTTCGCTCGTCAAAAAATAAGGATTTTTCACAACAACCATCCTGCGTTCACCTAAAAACGGCATCGTTTCCCCATCTTCAACAGCCGTTTCTATATTTGTTTCTTCCATATCATAGACGGAATAATTAAATTCCCGTTCGTCTTCACTAATTGCCTCGGTTAACAATTTGCGAATTGTTTCATTTAATAAAAATGATTCTTTTCCATAAAATAAATAAAGAGACTGAAATTGTTTCTTTTTAAATGAATTCCATAAATCGACAATCATCTTAAGATTCCCCTAAAAAATGAAGTGTGCTTCATTCATCATATATGGAAAAAAATTTTTTCGCAACACTTCAACATAATGGAGAATTGGTAGCGAAGCCAATCCTCCGATTTATATGAACGTTTTTTTGTAAGCCCCGGGACACTTACAAAAAAACGATTACCCATTCATATATTCTCCCTTTCGAAAAAGAATATAGTTGTTAATCGTTAACATGAATCATTTTTAAGAATGTAGATTTTTTTGCTGAAATCGCTTATACTACTTATGACGATGAGGAGGGGTATAGATGAACGAATTTGAACAAAATGTAAGCAAACGTAATGATGCTGTTGATTCTGCCGTCGGTTTTATTGTTTCTTTTGGCTTTTTTGCCACATTGTTTATCATTGCAACAGCGATTAAATTGATCGGCTCGTAAAGAGAGAGGCTGCAAACGGCAGTCTCTTTCTTTTTGCTCCTTGTACAATCCGGACCCAGCCGTCCAATCATCTCTCCATTTTCAAGCTGTCAAAACTGCCCTATTTTGTTAATGTATCGTATGGCGGGTAGAATAAAAAGGTTCCTTGAGACTTTCGATATTTGTATTGGACAGCACCCAGTTGATCTGTACGAAAAATGGATACGTTTTGTTTTTTTAATCGATTCAATACTTCTTGATGAGGATGTCCGAAACGATTGTTTCTTCCTGCTGAAATGACCCCGATCTTCGGATCAATTGTTTGTAAAAATATATCGCTAGTCGAAGTTCTGCTTCCATGATGCCCGATTTTGACCACATCCGCAGTCATTTTTGGATATTGTTTAATCATGTGCCGCTCTCCACTTTCTTCAAGATCACCGGTAAACAGCCAGCGCAACCCGCCTATTTTTGCCATTAGGACGAGAGAATCATTATTTTTAGAATCCGATTTTGTGAAAGGAGAGAGAACGTGGAAAGCTGTTCTGCCTGTGATCCGATCTCCTGCTTCTAATTCAAATATTTCAATTCCTCGATTTTTCGCTTCTTTTACTATTTGCTTTTCAAGCTCTTCTCTGGAAAAATATTTTGGAATAACCAATTTGTTTACTCGAAATTGTTTGATTAAGGTTAATGACTCGCCGATATGGTCATAGTCTCCATGAGTTAAAAACAAAATTTCAATTTCCTCTACCCCTTTCGACTGAAAATAAGGGATCAGGACGTCCAATGCGATGGAAAACGGTTTTTTTCGCATCTGCCAGCTTTCTTTTTCAAATACAGCCATTCCTCCTGTATCAATTAAATAACTGTTACCTAAGCCGGGCTCTCTAATAAAAATGCTGTCTCCTTGTCCGACATCAAGAACTGTTACTTCTCCCGGCATGGTCATTTTTCCTGCTATCAAAAGCAATGCAGTGAGCAAGCTGCTGCACAATATCGGTTTTCCCCATTTTTTCATCGGCTTATGCTCCATTTGAAAGAAAACAGCAATAAAAATGACGCATTGCAGCAAAAATAAATAAACAGTCGGTTTTCCAGTTGTTATCATGAAAAAAGGCAAATTACTGAAAAATAATGCTGTTTTGGACGACAAAGTAAAAGAAGTGTGAAGAAGGGAAACAAATATTGAACCGATGGAAGAAGAAATTACGGTTAAAATGAGAGTGATCATGGTAAGCGGCAGCAAAAAGAACGTGTATAGCGGCACAAACATAATATTCATGATAAAGCTCAATAGAGAAAATTGATAAAAATAGTAGCATATAATCGGCAGTGAAGCAGTTTGGGCAACAAATGAAACTGCTGCCAACAATTGCAATGAATTCCTGCATTTTTGAAAGATTTGTCTTGATAAAATTAGTGAAAATGTGACTGCGTAAGAAAGCTGAAATCCAAGATGAAAAACTTCATACGGGTCAAGAAATGTCATGAGAAGAAAGCTGAATGAGATTGAATCAGAAAGGGGCATATTTTGTTTAAAAAGTGTTCCTCCCATGATCAGTGCTGCCATAAGAGAGGCGCGGACGACAGGCGGAGCTCCTCCTGTTAACAATGCATAAAAGGGGAGGAAGCAAATCAAAATCATAATGGTTTGTTCTTTTGAAATGCCCAGCCGCAAAAGGAAGAAGTAAAGTGAGGCGATTAATATGCTTACGTGAAGACCTGAAATCGAAAGAATATGAACAATCCCTAGCTTTCGATAAGCGGCAAGATCTTCTTCTGGAATATTGTTCTGATAGCCTACCGTCAAAGCAAGGACGAAGCCGGCTGTTTTTTCTGGAAATTTATGATGAATCCATTCAATCATTTTTTGCCGGTAATTTTCCAAATGATCTTTCCATGACGGCTTATATGTACAATGCCCGATTTTGTCGAGCTTATACAGCCAGTGAATTTGCTGAAAATACAAATAGCGCTTATAATTAAACGCATTTTCATTTGTGTTATTTTTCGGTTTTTCAAGCTTTCCTGAAAAATTGCATATATCACCTGGCCGTATATTATTTGTATTTTTCATCTCTTGTTTTGTTTTCAATGTATAACGGGCCGTCAGCTTTTCTCCCTGATTCGTCTCGACCGCAAATGTCATCAGATCCCCGTCGATTTCAGGAGAGGAGATTACCTTTCCTTTTGCTGATAACATGCCTTCGTGATAATTTGTTTTATTTTGTTGATCATACCAATGAAAATATGGAAGCATGAACAAAAACGAGCAAGCAACGATGAAAGCTAATTTCCTTTTATGTTGAAGCCATAAGAAAAAAAGAAGTGCAGCAAAAATGAAAAAAGGAAGAAGGGAAGGAAAAGAGGTAGCGGAAACAATCGCCAACAATGCGGAAATCGCGACATATGCCCACTGGCCTCTCAAAAAAATAACCTCCTTTTCGATTAGATCAGCCGAAAAGTTGACGGGCTTGTTCATTCCATTTTTTCAAGTCCGTTTCTGATACGCCGAGATGTTTTAAAGCATTTAAAAGCTGCTCAACATATTCGCGCTTTTCTTCATTTTTTAAATCCAAAGTCGTTTCATCGAATGCGACTTTTTCTATATGAACACCTGCTTGTTCAAATAATTCCATTGCATATGGATGATTTTTGTAATCTTTTGCATAATATACACTTTGAATACCCGCTTGAATAATCGCTTTTGTGCAAGCTAAGCATGGAAAATGCGTGACGTAAATTTCCGCTCCTGCTGTTGCCACTCCAAATTTGGCGCATTGCAATATCGCATTCATCTCCGCATGGATCGTTCGAACACAATGGTTATCAATCACATAGCAGCCTTCATCAATACAGTGGACTCCTCCTGCGATCGAGCCGTTATATCCCCCCGCAATAATCCGTTTATCGCGGGCAATCGTAGCACCGACAGCAAGTCTTGTACATGTGCTTCTCAGCGCAAGCAAATGGCTTTGCGCCATGAAATAATGATTCCAAGAAATTCGATCCACTTTTACCCCTCCGAATTTTGTAAACATTCTTTTTCAGTTTATCGACAAGTCTTCATGTTCGTCAACGCTAATCTCATTTTTGATCTTTTCAAACGTTTTTTCTCCTATACCGGTAACCTCCAGTAAATCCTCTTCTTTTTGAAACGGCCCGTTTTCTTCACGGTGTGCGATAATTGCTTCCGCTTTTGCAGGGCCGATTCCCGTTAATTTTTGCAGCTCTTCCTTTGTCGCCGTATTAATATTGATTTTTTCTTTCTCTTGCGGTCTTTGTAAAGCATCAGCATTTGCGCCGCTTTCATCCATAAGAGCATTTTCGTCAATTTTTTCGCCTAGCTTTGGCACATAAACAACCATACCGTCTGTTAGCTTTCTGGCCAGATTCACACGATTTCCGTCTGCCTGGTCATTCATTCCTCCAGCTTTTTCGATTGCTTCAAACACCCTGCTGGATGACGGCAATTCATAAACACCAGGCTTACGAACTGCCCCCTTTACATCAATATAAATCATCGTCGTCTGTTCGTTACGGTGCTCATTCTCTTCTTCGTCATCATCTTCTCTGCTTTTTTGCATCGGCGTTCGTTCATCCGTTTCCAGCAATGGTTCATCGGAAACTTCGATCTCGTTTGAATCACGCCAGTTGTTGATGATAAAAAACAAAATGGCAGCGAAAATGATTAACAAAAAAACCCCATACTTTTTTATAAAAAGGAAATGGTTCATGCACATGAATTCCCCTTTCTAAATATTCATTCATAAAATAAGGCAGCAGAACATATCGTGTAGGAGAACAATGTTAAAAAAAGGAGGGGTGAAAAGTGAAAATAGGGTTTATAGGAACCGGCAATATGGGGCGTATTCTCATTGAAGCTTTTTGCGAGGCAAAAGTATCAACACCCTCATCGTTGTTTATAACGAATAGAACGATTCAAAAGGCATATGCCATCAAACGGAAATATCCTGAAATACATGTTTGTACATCAAGTATAGAGGTCGTTCATCAAAGCGATTTCATATTTCTATGCGTTAAGCCTTTAGATATACACCCCCTTTTAAAGGAACTGAAAACTGGTTTACAAGGACATCAATGTTTAATTTCCATTACGAGCCCGATTTCAGTCGAGCAAATCGAATCGGCTGTTCCATGCCAAGTAGCCCGAGTCATACCAAGCATAACAAACAGGGCTAAAGCGGGAGCTGCTTTGCTGACATTTGGAAATAGATGCAGCGAACATACAAGAAATATCATTCTTTCCATGTTTGAAAAAATATCAAAGCCAATCTTAATAGAAAATAACATTACCCGTGTTGCATCTGATATCGTCAGCTGCGGACCGGCTTTTTTCAGCTTTTTGCTACAAAAATTTATTGAAGCTGCTGCGGCGGAAACAGACATTTCGAAAGAGGATGCGGTTCAATTAGCAAACGAGATGATGATCGGCATAGGCAAGCTGCTTGAAAGCGGGTATTACACGCTTCCGACATTGCAGGAAAAAGTGCACGTAAAAGGGGGAGTTACCGGAGAGGGGATTAAAGTGCTTGAAAATGAACTAGGCGACATGTTTCATCATTTATTTCAAAGCACCCATGCAAAATTTGATGAAGATTTACAAAAAGTGAGGCATCAATTTGACAATGAATAATATTCTGCAGGGCTCATGAAAATTCCTGCTAAAATGAAAAAAACCATCGAAAAAAAATTACATTCGATGGTTTCAACTTTTTTTCGCAATATAAAATATTCGTTCCGCCTGCTCGATGTCCGGGCTTTGAAAAATTCCATCCGTTATGTCAACGATCGTAAAGCCGCACTTTTCCAACATATGTCGGTACTCAGAAATTGAAAAAGTTCTTTGATAATGGTCTTCATCCAACCGTACATAATCCGTTCCATTGTTCACAAAGAAGGTTAATTCATGAATGACACTGTTTGGATATTCACCGTCAAAGCATTTCCAAATATAGCTGACATCCTCATCATTATCAGCGAATACAGCATGTTTAAATATTTTCTCCATTTTATGAACAGAATGGGCATCAAACAGAAATAAGCCGTTTCGGTTCAAGTGGTCGTATACGGCTTGAAACGTTTTGACCACATCCTCTTCCTTCAGCAAGTAGTTGATGGAATCGCAATTTAATAACACCGCATCAAAAGGCTTGTAGCCTTTAAGCTCCCTCATATCTTGTTCAATAAAGAGCGCATCAAACCCTTTTTTCATCATCTTTTCCTGGGCAACGGCGAGCATTTCTCCGGAGAGATCGACACCTGTTAGCTCATACCCAAGCTCAGCCATCCTATACGATATTTCTCCTGTTCCACAAGCTAAATCTAGCACCCGGTTCCCGCCGTTTCCATATCGTTGAATCGCTTGATGCAAAAATTGCGCCCATTCATCATAAGGAACATCTTTCATTAATCGGTCGTACACAGATGCAAAATGCTTATAAATCAAGCTAACCACTCGCTCACTTCTTCGCGCGGAGCATCTCCCCATAATTTTTCTAAATTATAATAGCTTCTTTCATCCCTATGGAAAACATGAGCAACGACATCTCCTAAATCAATGAGAACCCATTTTGCCTCGTCAAACCCTTCGAGACGCTTGACGGGAATTCCGTTTTCCTCTGCTTTCTCTTTCATTTCTCTGGCAATTGCTTGCACATTTTTTTCGTTATTCGCATGGCATATCATAAAATAATCAGCTATTAGAGAGATTCCTTGCATGTTTAATACTACGATATCTTCTGCTTTTTTATCGCTGCCTGCTTTAACAGTTAAAGCTAGAATATCACGCGAATTCATCCACTTCACTCCTTCAATTTTTCATTACGAGCGCATTATAAGTTTTAAACGTTTCAGGGTAAATCGGCTGCTTTTTCTTCATTAAAAATGCAATCGTATTGGATATCGACTGAACGAGCGCTTCATTTAAATCTTTTTGTGCCAATTCCCTGACTTCATCGACTCCGGGGAAGCTTCTACCCGGTTCAATATAATCAGCTAAATAAATCACTTTTTCAAGAAGAGTCATGTTTTCTCTTCCGGATGTATGGTAGCGGATCGCATCTAAAATTTCTTTATCAGAAATGCCGACTTCCTTCTCGACTAAATAGGCGCCAACAGGTGCATGCCAAAGTTCTGTATTATATTCCAGCAAGTCCTTCGGCATATTTTGTTCAATAATAATTTTTCTCATTTCATCTTTTGGCCGAAATTTGGCATAATCATGAAAAATAGCTGCTAATTCTGCCTTTTTCACATCGGCGCCGTACCGCTTTGCCAAACTGATGGCTGTCTCCATTACGCCTAAAGTATGTTGATAACGCTGTTTCGTTATCGCCTTTTCCACAACTGCTAACGCTTTTTCACGTTCCATATAATCGATTCTCCCCTATATATTGAATAACTTTTTTGGGCAGAAGATAGTCCACCGCTTGTCCGTTTTTCAATCGCTCTCTGATCATTGTAGAGGAAACATCAAACTGAGGAACTTCCACCTCTTTTACGAAAAATGTGCTCTCATTCGAGTATCCGTTACGTTTCACGCCGACAAATTGCACCATATCCATCAATTCCTCTATTCGATGCCAATGAGGCAAATTTTCAATCATATCTGATCCAATAATAAAATAAAATTCTTCGTTTGGATATCTTTCTTTCAATATTTTCACTGTGTCATACGTAAAAGACGGACCCTCTCTTTCAAGTTCAATTAATTGGACTTGAAAAAATGGATTTCCTTCAATTGCTCTTTTCAGCATATTTACCCGGTGGTGTGTTTCTGTCACCGGCTCCTTTTGTTTATGGGGTGGAATATTGTTCGGCATAAACCATATTTTGTCCAGATTAAGAGAATGAAGAACCTCATTGGCCATTAATAAATGTCCGTTATGGGGCGGGTCAAATGTCCCCCCAAAAATTCCGATTTTACCCAATTTTTCCGCACCATCCGTTCGTTTATTCAGGCAAAATGATTTGTTTTTTTTCTTTTGATTCTTTATATAAAACAATGACATTTCCGATGATTTGGACGAGATGGGCATTTGTCCCATCAACAAGTGCTTGAGCAACTGCTGCTTTGTCTTCATCACAATTTTTCAGCACGTTCACTTTTATGAGCTCTCTTGCTTCTAAACAATCGTTCACCTGCTGAAGCAAATTTGAATTTACTCCGCCCTTTCCAATTTGGAAAATCGGGTTCAGATGATGTGCAAGAGAGCGTAAAAAACGTTTTTGTTTTCCAGTTAAAGTCATGATTTTCCTCCTAATTTTTCATATACGAGCTTTTTCATTCGACTGACATCAGGTTCCACATTCGTCCATATTTGAAACGCACATGCCCCTTGATAAACAAACATTCCTACTCCGTCAACAGCTTTAAGGCCCAGCTTTTCAGCCTCTTTTAATAACATCGTTTTCAGCGGATTATAAATGATATCAGCAACGACAGTTCCGCCGTGAACGCGTCCGGTTAATTCAATCGGCTTTTCTTCGATATTCGGCTTCATCCCGATGGATGTCGTTTGAATGATGACATCATATTCATTGGACGTTTGATCGAGTTGTTGGAATGAATAAACGTTTCCTTTTGTCTCATAGCTGCAGTTTTCCTTTAACAGATGAGCCCGCTCTGCTGTTCTGTTTACAATATCAATGAACGCAAAGCCTTCTTTCGCCAGCGTTGTATAGATCGCCCGAGCGGCTCCGCCCGCCCCGATCAGCAGCACTTTTAAATCTCGGGGATTGGTATTGTCAATATGCTCTTTCAATGACAGGTAAAATCCGTATCCGTCTGTGTTAAAACCGATTAATCTCCCGTCTTCGTTTTTTACTGTATTTACCGCGTGAAGCAATTGAGCCGATTCATCCAATTCATCAAGAAAAGGAATGATTGACACTTTATGTGGAACCGTTACATTAAACCCCTTTATGCCAAGAGCCTTCATCCCTTTTACCGCTTGTTCAAGCTCTTCCCCTTTTACTTGAAATGCGTGATAGCGGGCATTCATATTTAAGTAATCGAAAGCATCGTTATGAATGAGAGGGGAAAGCGAATGACCGATCGGGTCGCCTATTACTCCGTAAACTTGCTCCATTTGAAATCCTCTCCACCTTTTTGTTTTTATATTAATGAATGACGGACGCCCACATGTACATCTTTAGGTGCATAAGCAACAACTCTTTTCGGTCCATCGTGGATCGTTACCCATCCAAGACCTGAAAACACGATATCTTTCTTTTTTCCATTTATAGTGAATTCGTGCGGGACAAGTTCTGGAAAGGATTCGACTGCTTCTTTTCTAGGAGGGGTTAAAAGCTCCCCTAAATGTGCTGCATATAAATGATCCGCCTTCTCCAGTTTTGTTCGATGAATGTCAATGCTGTTCGGAATATAGCACACAATGGAGGAACGTCCTCCCTTTATATAATCCAGTCTTGCCAATCCGCCGAAGTATAAAGTTTGCCTTTCATTTAACTGGAACACTCTAGGCTTAATTTCTTTTTTCGGCGATAGAAGCTTTAGGTCGCGCTTATCAATAAAGTGCGCCATCTGATGATCATTGATAATGCCTGGTGTATCGTATAAAACTGCGCCGTCATCTAACGGAATTTCAATTAGATTGAGCGTTGTGCCGGGATAATGGGAAGTTGTAATGATATCCCCTTCTCCCGCAACCTCCTTCAAGATTCGATTAATAAAAGTTGATTTCCCAACATTTGTACATCCAACAACATACACGTTTTCTCCGTTGCGATAATGATCTATTTGCTCTGCCGCTTCTTTAATGCCATGTCCCTTTTCTGAGCTGATTAAAAGCACATCCAATGGCGTTAATCCATACTCTTTTGCTTCTCTCTTCATCCAACGAATAACCTTTTCTTTTTTCACCGATTTTGGAATGAGATCTGCTTTATTGCCGATTAAAATGACTGGATTGTAGCCGATAAAACGCTGTATGCCGTTGATCCAGCTTCCGTTAAAATCAAAAATGTCGACAACCTTCACAACAAGAGCTTTCGTATTGCCAATGCCGTGCAAAATTTTTAAAAAGTCCTCATTTGTTAACGAGACATCTTGAATTTCGTTATAATGTTTCAGCCGAAAACACCTTTGGCAGATCGGCTGTTCTTTCTCAAGAGCAGCTTTTGGAGCATATCCAATTTCAGATGGATCTTCCGTTTGAATTTTTACTCCGCACCCGACGCAAACCTTCTCATCCAAACTCATCATTCCTCCCAATGCAGCATGCCTTTCTGTTTTAACAATTTTAAAATTTTCCTTTCAATTTTCCTGTTGATCCGGGTCCAAAAGCCGTCAGTAGACGATACAGGCACAACTAAAATCGTATGAAAACCGCAGAGATTCCCTCCGAGAACATCTGTCAGCAGCTGGTCGCCGATCACAACAACTTCTTCTTTTTTCAGCCCCATCTGCTCAGCCGCTTTTTTAAACGCTTTTGCACGGGGTTTTCCCGCTTTCGAAATGAACGGAATATTCAGCGGTTCAGAAAACGAACGGACGCGTTTTTCGTTATTATTTGAAACAATTGTCACTTTAATCCCGTTCTGTTCCATCATTTCAAACCAATTTTTCAATTTCGGAGTTGCGTTCGGCCTGTCCCATTCTACTAAAGTATTATCTAAATCGGTAATAATACCTTTTATACCTTTTTCCTTTAAAAAATGAGGATAAATATGAAAAACGCTTTTCGCATATTCTCCGGGCAAAAACCTTTTCAGCAAATTGAACACCTCTTAATTCAATAAATAGACTACTGTTAAACTATTTTTCATCATACCGAATTTCGAGTTTACTTTCAAAACAATATTGTTTTCACAAAAAAAATTCGACAATTTTTTAACATATTCAACAGCTGTGGATAATTTTATACACAATATCCACCTATTCATATCAATCTTTAGTAAAGTATATAAACAAACTACCCACAGCTTTTCCACCGAAGGCTGTGGATAACAGAACGGTTGTTCTCTATTAAAAAACATGGTAAATTTATGGTAATAAATAAAGGAGGTGCTTTCTCCATAACATGATCGCTTCTATGAAAAATTTATCGGACGAATTTTTAATTGAATCTTACTATAAAGCAACCGAAATGAGGCTTAGCAAAGAATTCATCGAATTAATAGAATTGGAAATAAAGCGCCGCTCGCTCTCTCACTTATTAAAAGCATCGTCTTAGCGGTGTCTTTTTTTTTGCTTAAAAACCTACCCCCGGCGCATGGCTGCATGTTCCACAGCCGCTAAACTCCTTTAACAGATAATCGTTGATGTCAATCCACAATGACTTAATACCTTTCAACTGATGATCTCCGATACCAATCCATTTTTCTTCACTGTCTCATTATAACTAAAACTCAGCTGTTTTCCATACTCTTTCCCCTTTTTCATGAAGGACATACAAGGACAAAGCCGCAATCACATACAATTTAATAATACGTAATGCGGGGGTGAAAAACATGTCTGGAATTTTGACTGCACTAAGCTATTTTATAAAAGAATTGGTTTTTCTCGTTTCATATGTAAAAAACAATGCTTTCCCTCAACCGCTTTCCCCAAATGAAGAAAAAAAATATCTCCGCCTGATGGCCGAAGGAAATGACGAAGCAAGAAATATATTAATTGAACATAATTTGCGCCTTGTCGCTCATATTGTCAAAAAATTTGAAAATACAGGTGAAGACTCGGAAGATCTCATATCCATCGGCACAATTGGTTTAATTAAAGCGATTGAAAGCTATTCCGAAAACAAAGGGACAAAGCTTGCTACATATGCCGCAAGATGCATTGAAAATGAAATTTTAATGCATCTCCGTTCCTTAAAAAAAACAAAAAAAGATGTTTCCCTACACGATCCTATTGGCCAAGATAAAGAAGGAAACGAAATCAGTTTAATAGATGTGCTAAAATCAGAAAATGAAGATATTATCGACACGATTCAATTGAATATGGAGCTGGAAAAAATTAAGAAATATTTATCGATTCTAGACGAAAGAGAAAAAGAAGTCATTATCGGGCGGTTTGGATTGAATACGCAGCAGGAAAAAACGCAGCGTGAAATTGCAAAAGAGCTCGGCATTTCGAGAAGTTATGTTTCCAGAATCGAAAAAAGGGCACTTATGAAAATGTTTCATGAGTTTTACCGAAATGAAAAAGAAAAAAAGATGTCAAAAGAATAAAAGGAAAAGCATTTTCAACGAGATTTTGTGCGAAATTTGCGAGAGTTCCTGAATGATTTACTCGCGTATATCTGCAAAATTCATTTTAAAGTGGCTTTCCGATATGTGACATCCCATAAAACTCAAAATTAACCTTGCTACAGGTTTTCCAGCGCATTGGCGCAAATCGAGATATAAAAACGAATCTCAAAATTGACCGATTAATAAAAATCGCAGAAAGCGAATCCGCTGTTTGACGTAAAATGGTGGTAACATGATTTGACAGGATGCGAACGTTACGGTTGAGAGCCCATTACAACTGCTTTCAATCTGTAAAAAGGCAGCCTTTATTGCAGCGCTAGTTGCTGTTTTCATATGAAACAGAGCAATGCCGCCTTCATTCACCTAATGTTTTATCAAAAAAGAGGGGCTCAAAAGAGTCAGCTATACTGACTTTTTGGAGCCCTTTTTCAAGAAATGATTAAGATTGCAACTTATCAAGCTTTTTTTGATATTTCGATGACAATTTAAAAAATAGAATAGAGCTGGCTAACATCATCGTTGAAGTTCCGATTAGCATTATTTCTTGTATATTGGTCCGAGGTGAATGATTAGGAATCCATATTCCGATGTATAAAAAGGTTCCGACAGCTAGCAGAACGAGAGCAAAATGTTTATAGTCTTCTATTAATTCTTTTAATTTTTTCTCCTCCATGATATCACCTAATCGAATTAGTTATTCTATATTATAAAAGAATAACATATCGATTCGGGCTAATAGGCTTGTAATAGTTTCCATTTACATTCAACTTAGTTCTTCAATCATTTTCAGAACCAATTCCGATGAATTGAAAGCCGCTTTGTCTAAAAATTGTTCAAAGGAAATGTTCGACTCTTTTCCGGCGATATCTGAGAGCGCCCGGATGATGACAAAAGGCGTTTGAAATTTGTAGCACACTTGCGCGACAGCAGCAGCTTCCATCTCAACAGCGTACAAATGGCTGAATTTAGACCGGACAAAAGCTACTTTATCGGGGTCGTTCATAAAAGAATCCCCCGTTGCGATCGCCCCTTTTACCGTCTGAATTCCTGAAATGTCTTTTGCTTTTCTTTCAGCGATTTCAATCAGTTTTTCATCGGCCTTAAAGGATGGAGGAAGTCCTGGAACTTGACCATATTCATACCCAAAAGCCGTCACATCTACATCATGATGGCGAACCTCTGTGGATATGACAACATCCCCTACGTTTAAAGACTCATGAAATCCTCCGGCGGAGCCGGTATTGATCACATAATCCGGCTGATATCGCTCCAGCAGCAAAGTGGTGCTTACGGCTGCATTCACTTTTCCAATTCCTGATTTTAATAAAATCGTATCAGTTTGATTGTATTTTCCAATCATAAAACTGCAGCCTGCAATCTCCTCTTCTTTTGTACAATCCAATTTCTCGCGCAGGATGCGAACTTCTTCTTCCATTGCACCAATGATTGCAATTTTCATATTCCAACATTCCTTTCTATCATGAATAGCTATAAAAATCATAAAAAAAGATCCCTCAAGTGTTTGACAGTCAGCTTTTTACACATGAGGGTCTTTTTTGTTTTTCAGTCTATTTTAATACTTCAACTCTAGTCGGTTTCCAGCCCTCTCCGTCTATCCATGTAATGGATACTCTATATTTTTTTCCGTCTGCTTTGTTTTGAATCGTTCCTTTCGCATCATTCGGGCTTCCGTTATTGCCGATCCAAAGGGTCTGCATATTTTCAAGAGAAACACCTGTTGCATAGCTTAATGCTTTTTCCATTTCCTTCCAATCTACAGATGACTTTTTATAAGTCGTAACGTGCTTACCTGTCTGGACTGTTCCGATCGGCTTCCAATTTGGATTTTCAATGATTTGTTCAACATCGGAACCCGCTTCTCCTTCAGTTACTGTTGCACCTTCAAAAGGATCATCGCTCGATTCCTTTTCTTCATTTGCTGATTGTGTATTTTCGTCCTCTTCCTCCTTAATTTCATTACTTTCATTCCGTTCAGCTGCTTTTTCTTCTTCCTGCTGATCGTTAGATTGTTCAACTGTCTCTTCTTCGATATTTTTAGATGAGCTTGATTGCTCTTTTTGTTGTTCACTGTTGGAATTCGCTTGTTCAGTACCGCCTCCCAAAAAAAGCTGAGAAGCAATAACGAGGATGAGTAAGGCGACAATTCCAATTAAAATATTTAAAATCAAATTCGTTTTTCGTTTTTTATCCCGAATTTCATAACGAGAACCCGCCATTCCCCGTCAACTCCTTTGTTTCTCCAATCTTTGAGTTATTATTTTAACATACTTTATTCTTCATTAACATTATAAATCTGTTCAACCATTTCGTAAAAAACATCATTTGTCTTTGCTCTACCGCTCGTTTTGTTCATATCAACAACAACTAAAGCATATTTCGGATGTTCCGCAGGAAAAAAACCGGCAAACCATTTATGATATAATTTTTTTCCATTGTCGTTCAATGTTCCCGTTTCGGCAGTGCCCGATTTGCCGGCTACTTTAACAGGCAAGCTTTGAAACACTCTGCCGGTTCCATCAGGATGAGCGACTACTTGAAGCAGGAGATCCGTTAATTTTGATGATGTTGCAGGGGAAATTTTTTCTCCTTTCATCAAATGGTTCTTGAATGTATACATCGTTTCTCCGTTTTTATATAAAATTTTATCCACGACTTTCACTTCTCTTTTTTCTCCTCCGCGTGCAATTGTAGCCATCATATTCGCGACAGCTAGAGGAGTAACCTTTACATTTTTTTGTCCGATGGAGGTTTGTGCGATGGCCTTTGCTGACTTTTTGTCGCTGTCATCTCCCCAAATCGTTCCTCTTTGCTCCCTTGGAAATTGTTTAAATTGATCGTAATGGTATACTTTTCCCGACCAGCCTGAGAAGCTGAGAAGGCCAAGCTTTTCTGCGTATTCTTCAATTATATTGCTCTTTTTTTGTATTAATTCCTGACCTATCGTAGCAAACGCATAATTGCAGCTTTTCGCAAAGCTTTCTTCAAACGTAAGCGTTCCAGCCCGCTTTTCTTCCTCTTTTTCTGTTTGGCCGTAGACATTCCGGTCACAATTAAATGTTCTTTCCGGTTTGATCATGTTTGTGTCGATCGCTGCTGCAGCGATAACGGTTTTAAAAACAGAACCAGGAAACATTGCCGAAAGCATTTTATTTTCATATGTTTTTGGATCATTCCGGTCCAGATCCGGTTTGGAGGCCATTGCAACTACTTCGCTGTTTTCAATGTCTAACAGAACGAGGCCGCCTTCATTTATTTGATGTTTTGTTAAAATTTGTTCAGCTTTTTCTTGCAAATGTTTGTCAATCGTTGTTTGAACGGCAATTGGGTAAAATGGATTGGAATCGGCAATATATTTTACATTGACGCCGAAAAGAGGCCTGCCGAGACCATCAACATGATATAAAAGTCTTGACGCATCTTCCGGCTGCAAAAATTCATCAAACGCCTCCTCCAGTCCAGTCACGCCTACTTCAGGACTTAATGACGTGATCTCTTTGTCAGGGTATCTTTTTTTCCATTCTGTTTCATTTTCGCTTGTCATCCCAATAAGATGGGAAGCAATATTGTCTGATTGCTCTGTTTTCATAAAGATGCCGAATACTCCCGGAATTTTTAACTTATTGATGGCTTTTATATCCTGTTCATCAAGTTGAAATCCTTTTTCTTTATTCAACAAAATAGGTTCATTTTTCGTTCCTTTCAATAATTGTTCGATTTCATCCTTGCGAACAGAAATGGCTGCCGCCAATTGATCGATCGGCCATTGATAATTTTTCAGAAATGGAAATAAAACGAGCGTAGGCAAATATGTTTCGTTCAAAGGTTTATTTTCACGATCAATAAATCGACCCCGCCCATCATCTATAATTACTTCTTGTGTCCTCTGTTTGACGCTTTCTTTCATCAAATTGACATCTTGTTCTGAAAATGACTCGGTTTCAAGCAGTTGAATTTGCGCAAGTCTATATATGAGAACACCCATTAACAAAATGATGAAGACGCCTATATATTTTATTCGCTTATTCATAAAAAAACACCTCGTCTTATATTTTCGACGAGGTGCGCACATCTTAAACTATATTAAAGGCTATCAACATTAATCAACACGTACAATTTTGACTGTCATATCGCCGCCAGGCGTCTGAACTACAACTTCTTCCCCTACTTGACGGCCGAGCAGGCTTTTAGCCATCGGAGAATCATTGGAAATTTTCCCTTCGAAAGGATCTGCTTCTGCACTTCCGACAATTGTATAAGTTTCTTCTTCTCCATCAGGCAATTCAATAAACGTAACAGATTTTCCAAGTGAAACAGTTGTTTTATTTTCTGTGTCTTCTTCAATAATTTTCGCATTGCGAATCATATTTTCGAGCGTTGTAATGCGTCCTTCTACAAAAGCTTGCTCTTCTTTTGCTGAATCATATTCAGAGTTTTCTGATAGGTCGCCAAATGATCTTGCCACTTTTATTCGTTCTACAACTTCTTTTCGCTTTACCGTTTTTAAATACTCAAGTTCTTGTTCAAGTTTTTCTTTCCCAGCTTTCGTCATAGGAAATACCTTTTCTTCCGCCATAATAGTCCTCCTTTTCTTTATATCCCCCTAATGGTTCCTAAAAAATGAAAGAACTTTTCTGCCGTTCTTTCGACAGAAAAGAATCTTTTATAACATAGTTATAGAAGGAAATATTTATCTATGATATGTTATTACAAAATAATCGGCAGTTCAAGAAACGTTTTGCTTTTTTATAAAAAAATCCAGATTCTTCCCCTATCTTGTCTCTTTTCTCATCATATTATACGGATATAGCGGATGCTCGCACTTGAAGCGGATTATTTGCAAAGGATGTCTTGCTGCATCCAATTCATTTCCATCTTCATCCCAAATTTTATCGATGACAATGCGAAAATTGTCAATTTGCGGACCGAAAAATTCTACTTCGTCACCAGGTCTGAAATGGTTTCTTTGCTGCAATGTCACCATTTTCGTTTCTGGATTCCAGTCAAGCACAAGCCCGACAAAGTCGTATGCTGTTTTTTTGCTGTGAGTGCCAAATAATTGCTCTTGATAACCAGGCACTCCTTCAAAAAAGGCAGGAGCCGTTTCTCTGTTCGCGCATTTATCCAATTCTTCCAGCCATTCCTGTTTCATGACAAAATGATCGGGATCGGCGCAGTATGCATCAATGACTTTGCGATATACACTGACAACAGTTGCAACATAGTGAATGGATTTCATGCGGCCTTCAATTTTCAAGCTGTCGATCCCCATTTCAATCATTTTCGGAATCGACTCAACCAATTTTAAGTCTTTAGCGCTCATTGCAAATGGAGAGTCTTGCTCATCAAACATAGGCACTTCTTTGCCTTTATAATATTCATATAAATCATAATCCCACCGGCAGGACTGACAGCATCCTCCTCTGTTTGAATCTCGCGCTGTCATATGATTGCTTAATGTGCAGCGGCCTGAATAGGCAATGCACATCGCACCGTGAATAAACGTTTCGATTTCAATATCTACTTTTTCTTTTATTTCTCTAATTTCTTCAGCGCTCGTTTCCCGTGCTAGAACGACCCGCTCCAAACCTTCCTCCTTCCAAAATTGGACAGCTTTCCAATTCGAAAGGGATTGCTGAGTGCTTAAGTGGACTTCCAATTTTGGAGCTACCTTTCTGCACGTTTCAATAATGAGGGGATCTGCGACAATGACCCCTGCCACTCCCGCGTCTTCTAGCGCTTTTAAATATTGATCGAGTCCAGGAATGTTTTCATTATGTGCATAAATGTTTGTCGTCACATATATTTTTGCCCCGTACTGATTAGCAAATTGAACTCCTTCTTTAATTTCCTCAATGGAGAAATTATCGGCATTGGAACGCAAGCCGTACTCTTGTCCGCCAATGAAGACGGCGTCAGCACCGTACATGACGGCGATTTTTAATTTCTCCAAATTTCCGGCAGGTGCAAGAAGTTCAGGTTTTTTCGTTATGACCCTTTTACCGTTGATAATTGTTGAAATTTTATCTTTCACAACCGGCATGCGAACTCCTCCTTTAACGTTTTTTTAATAAACGGTCTCTTTAAAGAAAAATCCTGTATCCAACGGGCGGTTTGGCGGCTGTATTTCCTCAATTTCAGCGTACAGCTTGTCTTTAACATTTTCATATTGCTCTCGATCCTCAGCGCATAAATCGATCGCCTTTCGATACTTTTTCGTCACTTCTACAATATATTCCGGAGTTTTCAGCACGCCATCTATTTTAAAAGAATCAATTCCTGCATCAACCAGTTCCTCCAGCTCGTCAATGATGCAAATATCATTCGGACTCATAATATGGGTTCCATTTTCATCCTCAAAAATTGGATATTTGTTATTTCTCTCTTTATCATGCAAAAACATATTTTTGCCGTATTTATAATTGTGAATTTCCATCGCTTTCCCACGATATTCAAAATAATTGCCGATAAGAGATCTTTTGGACTGAAACATGCACGTCATTCCGTGGACTTGGACTTCTATTTCCACTTCTGCATGCTCTTTCGTTTCAATGACAGCTTCCATGCTTAACTCCCGAGCTAGTACTGCACGCTTGGCGCCTTTCCTTCCCCAATAGTTGCATGCATACCAGTTGGTCGCGGTTGTTTCCGTATTCCAATGGAGCTTCATCTCCGGAGCAACTTCCCTAACAGTCATTAACACAGCTGGATCACCGAATACAATCGCATCTGCCTTCGCATTATGAACAAATTTTACATAATCTGCAAGCTCGTCTACTTTATCATTATGAAAAATTGCATTCATTGCAACGTATACTTTTTTTCCATATTGATGGGCAAGGTCAATCGCATCTAATACATCTTTTCGATGAAATTCCCCTGCAAGCCTTAAGCCATAACGCTGTTCGCCGATGATAAAAGCATCTGCGCCAGCTTTGCAAAGGCTCTCAATATTTTTGACATTTACAGGTGTGACGAGCAGTTCGGGTTTTTTCATTCCCCTTCACCCCTTTTTATACTGAAGGCTAATCCGTCGCCTATCGGAATAATAACGGTATCCCATTCGGACTGATTCATTAGCCATTCATTATATTCTTTAATTTTCTTCGCTAAAGATTTTAACCTTTTTGATTCTATCATTTCTTCAGCGACTAGTCCTTTAAAAAGAACATTATCCGAAAAAACGACCGCTCTTTTTGACAGCAAAGGTTCATATGCTTGAAAAAAACGTTTATATTGCCCTTTGCTCGCATCGATAAAGAGCGCATCAAACGGACCGTCAAGCTTGACTTCCTGTACGATTTCTAGAGCATCACCGTGATAAATGGTAATTTGATTTTCAAGACCGCAAGCTCGAATATTTTGTTCCGCTAGTTCAAATCGATTAGGATCTATTTCAGTCGTTACAATTTTTGTGTTCGGCAACGCTTTTGCCATCCGAATCGCCGAATAGCCGATCGCCGCCCCAATTTCCAATATTTTGTTCGGCTGATGGAGCTTTAAAATATGAAGCATGACAGACAGCGCCCGCTCTTCCATAATCGGCACCTTCTGCTCTTTTGCATATGCTTCTAATTGAACTAATTTTTCATCTTTGTTAGTAGAAAAATTTGCTAAATATTCCTCGATTTTTTTGTTTGGCAAAATGGACACTCCTAAAAAACTCCCTTAATCAAAGAAGAGTTCTGTTCGAACTCTTCAAGTTTGTTTTTTTAGCTCGATATATTTTAACATAAAAGAAAAAGGAATGCGAATCGCAAACCTTTAATCCTTTTCCGTAATATGCTTAGCTTTTTCTTTGTTATGCTCATCCAACGTCTTCGTAAATATAACTTCCCCTTCTTTCGTTGCGAGAAAATAAAAATAGTTTGTATCGGCAGGATTTGCTACAGCATCTAGTGACTGCTTGCCAGCATTGGCAATCGGCCCCGGCGGAAGTCCTTTATTTTTATATGTGTTATAGGGAGAATTGACTTCTAAATCTTTATAGTATACGCGCTCCTTATGCTTTCCTAATGAATATAAAACGGTTGGATCTGTCTGGAGAGGCATGTTCTTTTCTAAACGATTGTAAAAAACGCTGGCTATTTTTTCCCTGTCGGCTTTTTCCGTCGCTTCCTCCTCCACTAAAGACGCTAATGTTAAAAATTGATGAGTGGAAAGACTCAGCTCTTTCATTTTGTTTCTATAAGGAACAAGCATTTCATCTGTCTTTTTAATCATTGTTTCAATGATTTCCGACAAAGGAGGAGATTCCTCATAAAACGAATAAGTAGCCGGATACAAATATCCTTCCAATGCATATTTTATACGTCTGTTGAAAATGTCATCTGTTATTGTATTAGGATACTTTTTTTGCATTTGTTTGATAAACTGTTGGTTTGTTAATTGGTTCATAATTTCTTTTTTTGAATAGGGAGTATGTTTGGCGATGATGTCAGCAATTTCTGATAGTTGCAATCCTTCCGGGATCGTCAATTTAATAGCTGCTTCTCCCATTAATTCGCCTTTTTTTAAGCGTTCAACGATTTCTTGAATCGTCATCGATTGATTAAATTGATAATTTCCTGCTTGAAACCCTGATTCATTTTTAAATTTCACGTAATATTTAAACACGATCGCACTTTTAATGATGTCATTTTTTTCTAAAATAGAAGCAATTTGCGATACGGAAGATCCAATCGGAATTTGTACCTTTACAGGTTCCTTATTATCCGGATCAACAGGCTTTAATGCAGATCGCACATATAAATACCCGCCGCCAATCACTCCAGCAAATATAACAACAAAGGCAATCAGGACAGTTAACACAGTTTTTCGAACAATTTTCGCTATATGCAGTTTTTCTTGGAGTTTCTTATCCAAAAATTCCTTATTCGAATCCGAATCCGCCATCAATTCATCCTCCTTCCGTCCCGATTATTATACTACATACACGCATTTATTCGTCAAAAATCTCCATTTTTTTATAGGAAGAAATTGTTTTTTTCATTTGGATGTAAATCACCTCAACAAAAAAAGCACCGCAAAACGGTGCTTATTCCTCTTCTAAAAATGTATTTAAAACGGCCTCGATCATTTCCCATTCTTCATCGGTTTCCACAGGCTCCAGCTTTCCACCTTCACCGTCTTCATTGGGAATGTAGCTTGCTGCATGAATTTCTATTCCATCTTCGTCTTCCTCATCATCGATGCCGATCGGATAATAAAGAACGTAAGATTTGTCAAATTCGTCCGAATTAAACGTAAACAAAATTTCGTATAGTTGTTCATTACCGTTTTCATCAATAACGGTAATATGTTTTTCACCTTCCACTTATTTCACCTCAATTTATTGTTGACTGTCCAAATAACTTTGCAAAATAATCACCGCAGCCATTTTATCAATGACTTGCCGTCTTTTTCGCCGGCTTACATCCGCCTCAATGAGAAATCTTTCGGCTTCCATCGTCGAAAGGCGCTCATCCCATAAAATGACCGGAAGCTGAAACTGCTCCTTCAAAAGCGCGGCAAAGCGCTCGCTTGCTTCTCCCCTTGGTCCAACGGTGCCGTTCATATTTTTCGGATACCCGACTACTATTTTTTCTACCTCGTATTTCTTTATCAGTTCAGAGAGTCTTTGAATCCCGAACTCGCCTTCATCTTCATTTATGCTGATCGTTTCCACACCTTGAGCAGTCCATCCCAGCTCATCGCTTACCGCAACTCCTAATGTTTTTGAACCTAAGTCTAACCCAATGATTCGCATTTTATTCCTCACGGTTGTTTTTCAAATAAAATTTTACAAGCTCTTCAATTAATTCATCTCGTTCAATTTTTCTAATCAGATTGCGTGCGCCGTTATGTCTAGGAATGTAAGCAGGATCTCCGGACAACAAATAGCCGACGATTTGATTGATCGGATTATAACCCTTTTCTTCCAGTGCATTGTATACGGCACTTAGAACTTCCTTGACATTTGTCTCAACAGGTTCTTCTGAAAAATTAAACTTCATCGTTTTATCGAAGGAACTCAATTTTTGCACCTCTTTCCTAGACTAAAAAGCGAATCTGCTTGTCTACATCCATTTTACACTATGAATGGAATTTATGAAACGGATTTCACCCAGTCTTCGACAAAACGAAGAGCTTCAGCTAACCGTTCAGGATTTTTTCCTCCCGCTTGAGCCATGTCAGGTCTTCCGCCGCCGCCGCCTCCACAGCGGCTTGCAATTTCCTTAATTAATTTTCCAGCATGGAACCCTTTGTCAACTAAGTCTTTTGTGATGCCGGCTGCTAAATTTACTTTTCCGTCTGATACCGTTGCTAGCACAACAATAGCCGAGCCGAGCTTTTGCTTCAGTTCATCGACCATGCCGCGCAATCTGTTCATATCTTTCACTTGAACTTTTTCCGCAAGAACTGTTACACCGTTGATCGTTACCGCTTTTTCAGCGATGTTCTCCGCTTCCAGATTGCTAAGCTTCATCGTAAGAGATTCATTTTCCCGCTGTAGTTCTTTTATTTCTTGCTGCAGACTGTCAATTCTCTCCGGCAGATTTTTTACATTCGCTTTCAGTTTTGCCCCAATTTCCTTTAACAATAAATATTGTTCATTCATAAACCGGTACGCTTCTTTTCCTGTCACCGCTTCAATTCGGCGGGTTCCTGCACCAATTCCAGTTTCGGAAACAATCTTAAACAGTCCGATTTCCGCTGTATTTGTTACATGGCATCCGCCGCAAAGCTCAAGCGAATAATCGCCTACTTGAACAACGCGAACAATTTTCCCGTATTTTTCTCCAAATAAAGCCATCGCGCCCATCGCTTTCGCTTCGTCAAGAGGCATGTGCTCGATAGAGACTGGAATGCTTTCCCAAATTTTTTCATTTACAATTCGTTCAATTTCTTCCAGCTCTTCTGTTAAAACTTGTCCAAAATGTGAAAAGTCAAAACGGAGACGGTCGGAAGCAACAAGCGATCCAGCTTGGTTGACATGTACGCCCAGCACGTCCTTCAGCGCTTGGTGCAGCAAATGTGTCGCTGTATGATTTTTCACGATTGATTTTCTAGACTCTGCACAAACGGAAGCGTAAACTGCTGCTCCTTTTGTCAAAACGCCTTTTTCGATGACAGCCCGGTGCAAGTGTTGGCCGTTCGGCGCTTTTTGCACATCTTTTACGTTTAAGACCACATCATCATTTTTGATGATTCCTTTGTCAGCAATTTGACCTCCGCTTTCAGCATAAAAAGGCGTCTCGTCCAATATAATTTGGACCTCTTCCCCGCTCTCGGCTTGATCGACTAATTCCCCATCTTTTATGATCACAAGCACCCGTGCATTTGCTTCTAGGGTATTGTAGCCGACAAATTTGCTTTCCTCTTTTAATTCCACAAGAATTCCGCTTTGCACTTGCATCGAGTCGACATCCTGTCTGGCTTTTCTTGCACGTTCTTTTTGATGCTCCATTTCTCGTTCAAAGCCTTCATAATCCAGCTCCATGCCTTCATCTTGTGCGTATTCCTCCGTCAATTCCACTGGAAAACCATATGTGTCGTAAAGCCGAAACACATCTTCGCCTGGAATTATTCGGCTACCCTGTTCTTTCTGCTTTTTGATTACATCCGCTAAAATAGCAAGCCCTTCATGGAGAGTCTCATGGAAACGCTCTTCCTCATTTTTAATTACCCTTTGAACAAAGGATGCTTTTTCTTTTACTTCCGGATAGTAATCGTTCATAATTTCCGCTACAACCGGAACTAATTCATACATAAACGGGCGGTCTATGTTGATCGTTTTTGCATACCGAACCGCTCTGCGGATAAGACGGCGAAGTACATACCCTCTTCCTTCATTAGAAGGTAGCGCGCCGTCTGCAACAGCAAATGTAACCGTGCGGATATGGTCGGCAATCACTTTAAAAGCGACATCTTTCTCTTTGTCGGTTCGATAAGCTTCCCCCGAAATCTTTTCGGTAGCTTGAATGATCGGTAAAAAGAGATCTGTGTCAAAGTTGGTCGGCGCATTTTGAATGACAGAAACCATTCGCTCTAAGCCCATGCCTGTATCAATATTCTTTTTTGGAAGCGGAGTGTAAGTTCCATCAGGATTATGATTAAATTGAGAAAAAACAAGATTCCAAACTTCCAAATAGCGTTCGTTTTCACCGCCGGGATAAAGTTCCGGATCATTTGGATCGTTTCCAAATTCTTCTCCACGATCATAAAATATTTCAGTATTTGGTCCGCTTGGCCCTTCACCAATATCCCAAAAATTTCCTTCCAAACGGATAATTCGTTCTTCCGGCAACCCGATTTTATTTTTCCAAATGTCATACGCCTCTTCATCTTCCGGATGAATAGTAACTGATAATCTATTTGGGTCGAAGCCAATCCATTTTTCGCTTGTTAAAAATTCCCATGCCCATTCAATCGCTTCTTCTTTAAAATAGTCGCCGATTGAGAAATTTCCGAGCATTTCGAAAAATGTATGATGGCGCGCTGTTTTTCCGACATTTTCAATATCGTTTGTTCGGATTGATTTTTGTGCGTTAGTAATTCTCGGATTTTCAGGAACAACCCTTCCGTCAAAATATTTTTTCAATGTTGCGACACCGCTGTTGATCCACAATAGTGACGGATCATCAACCGGAATTAAAGAAGCGCTCGGTTCAACCGAATGTCCTTTTTCCTTAAAAAAATCTAAAAACATTTGACGAACTTGTGCTGAAGTGAGCTTTTTCATGGCATTCCTCCTAAAATGTCTTCATTTTTCTCGCAAAATAAAAACTCTCGCCTATGTAAATGCTCTGATTTACACAGGGACGAGAGTTACTCGCGGTACCACCCTGATTATGAGCCAATTGCTCATCACCTTCATTTGCCGTAACGTGGCATTTTCGTCAGGTTTTGCCTGCACTCAGAATTAGCGTTCTGTTGCCCTTCATCTAGAGCTTCTTTCAGCCTCGGAAGCCCCTCTCTTTTAAGATGGACTGCAACATACTCGATTCGTCATCGCTTTCATGCACTTATTCCATGTCTATCACGAATTATAGACAACGAAAAATCGCTTGTCAATGCGCTTTCCTTAGACGGATGATATGCAGCAATATCTCTTTCAGAACAGTGATAAAAGGCACAGCTAAAATTAAACCGATCACTCCGCCGATTTCTCCGCCCGCCAAGAGCGCCATAATAATCACCATCGGATGCATATGCAGGCTTTTCCCAACGATGAAAGGGCCAAGAATATTACTTTCAATAAATTGCAGCCCAAAAATGATGAAAAGCACTACAATTATTTTGTTAATGGAGAGCGTTGCAGCGACCATCAAAGCAGGAACCGCACCGATAAATGGACCGAAATAAGGAATAATATTGGTCATTCCGATAATCGTCCCTAAAATTAACGGATATTTAATTTTAAACAGCCAAAACAAAATCGAAGCCGCCAGCCCGATCAGAAAACAAACAAATAGTTGCCCCCGCAAATAACTTCCGAGCGACTCATCGACGTTTTCTAAAAAACGTCTCCCTTCACGTCTCCATTTCTTCGGGGTGAAGTACCAAATGGCTTTTTTCATTTTCTCATAATCTTTCAACATATAAAAAACGAGAAAGGGGATGACACCAATAATAACAGCATAATCAATAATTGACTTCATGCTTGAAAGCATCCGTTCAAGAAAGGCAGCGACAGATGTTTCCATTCCAGCAATAAAAGATTCAATTCGATGATGAATTTCTCCAGGTAAATTGGTTGTTCCGTCATGAATTTTATCCGTCCAGCTTTGGTAATATTTTGTAAACATAGGGATATTTTCGGAAAGGTCTTTCATTTGTTCAACAAAAATTGGGACACCTTTATAAAAGCTAAAACCGACTCCTCCGAAAAAAATAAAATAGATGATGAGAATCGAACATGTTCTTGGAACACCTGAACGGTAAAGTTTTTCCACTACGGGATGAAGCAAGTAGGTAATGAAGCCGGAAAGCATAAAAGGAATTAAAACAGCTTTTAACATTTTGAAAATAGGAAACCAAATGACTTTTAGCTGAAGAACCATATATACAAACAATGATAAAATGAGAAAAAAAATGATTCGGAAAAGCCATTTCCGCTCTCGCTCATTCATCCCGCATCCCTCCTCTTTTTATTTTGAGGAATGCTCACGAAAATATGCATGAAGGCGCCCATTTTAGGCGCCTCAAATCGCACGATCTTCTTCAGGAAACAAGTCATCTAAAGAACTTAGTGTTCCGTCTTCTTCTACTTGATGTGTGTGAATAATGCCTTTTGTAACGGTAAGCTCAATAAAACAATGCCAACAATAATACTGATTGACTCCGATTTTTCCAATATCTTTGCTTTTACAATTCGGACATGTTAACAAACAGGGACACCTTCTTTATTCATTTATTTAATTATTTATTAATCCGGTATGTTTTCGCTATGCACACTACTATTTGTTACCATTTTCCAAAAAATTATACGTCTCTATAAAGCATGCTTTTTTATGCTTAAACAATTTGTCCCCTGTTTGCAGCATCATCTGTCAATCGTTATCGATCTTATGGAAAGGAACAAATTTATTATCCTTCGCCCTCTTCCATAAAATCATATGGAGTGATGTTCTCCATCCCAATGTTGGCATCTTCTAGTGGAAAAGGAAGCTCCTCTTTCAGCTCGGCAAGTTCAGACGTTTTCAGCCTCTCTTTTAAGGTTGTCTGCCTCATCGACTCCTGATTGTTGTATACTCCCATTTTTAACGCTTCCCATTCTCCGCACATAATTAAAAATTGCTTGCTCCTTGTAACCGCTGTATAAATCAAATTTCTTCTCAACATCCGAAAGTAGCCTTTTACTACCGGCAAAATGACAATCGGAAATTCGCTTCCCTGCGCTTTATGGATGGAGCAGCAGTAAGCATGAGTAAACTGATTAAAATCTTGCTTCGTATAGGTTACTTCGATACCGTCGTAAGAAATGACCACCATATCTTCTTTTTCGACATTTTCTTTTGCGTAAAAAATAGAAACAATCTCCCCAATATCGCCATTAAACACGTTTTGATCAGGCTGATTGACGAGCTGCAGCACTTTGTCCCCGATTCGGTAAATAACGTTACCATGCTTGATCTCTCTTTTTTCTTTTGAAGGGGGGTTTAACATTTCCTGAAGCATTTCATTCAACTGATCAATGCCGGCAATCCCTCTGTACATCGGTGCCAACACCTGTATATCCTTCGCAGAATATCCTTTTTTCAAAGCGTTCTCAATTACTCTCGTTATAACTTCTTTTATTTGTGATGTTGTACAAGGAATAAACGATCTGTCTTGTGTCGTTTGCAAAAGGTTCGCTGGAAGAGTTCCTTGGCGGATTGAATGGGCCAAATCAATAATTGTAGATCCTTCTGCTTGTCTATAAATATCTGTCAGCGTAACAACTGGGATTCGTCCGGATTGAATCAAATCGCGAAGCACTTGGCCGGGTCCAACGGACGGAAGCTGGTGTTCGTCTCCGACAAGAACAATTTGTATGTCCGAAGGAAGCGATTTAAACAATTGATGCATGAGCCAAATATCAACCATTGATACTTCATCAACAATCAGAAGCTTTCCAGAAATCGGATGATCCTCATTGTGTTCAAATCCTTCTGAACCATTCCATCCTAAAAGGCGGTGGATTGTGACGGCAGGAAGACCGGTTGCTTCTGCCATTCTTTTTGCAGCTCGTCCGGTAGGTGCCACCAGTACAATGGGAAACGGCTCTTCCTTCTTTTGATATTCTTTTGGGTTCAATGAAAGGCCGTGGAGGTTCGCATAAATTTCAACGATGCCTTTGATAACGGTTGTTTTTCCCGTTCCAGGCCCGCCGGTCAGCAAAAGAATCGGCGAATGAATAGCCCGCTGAATGGCTTCTTTTTGAGAGGGGGCATACTGAACATTCATTTTTTCTTCCAGTTTTCCTAACTCCAGCAAAAATTCTGATTCAGGAAACATATCTTGAAATTGGTTTTGGGTTAAAATTTCTTCAATGTTATTGGCAAGTCCCACTTCAGCATAGTAAAGAGAGGGTAAATAAATTCGATCTTCCTCGACGATAATTTTTCGATCTTCTTCCAATTCAAGAATGATTCTTTCAATATCCTGATCAGATATGTCTTCTCCATTTTGGGTGAGCAATTTTTTCGCTTTTTCCATCAGCTGAACTTTTGTAACATATACATGTCCTTCTTTTACAGCATCTTGTTCAATAGTGAACAAACAAGCCGCCTTCAGCCGGTCGGGATGATTGCCGGAGATCCCAAGCTCTCTCCCAATTTCATCCGCTCGAATAAAGCCGATCCCTTCAATATCTTCCACCAATTGATATGGGTTTTTTTGAATGATTTTAAGCGTATCCTCCCGATACAGCTGATAAATTTTCATCCCAAGTGCAGGCCCAATGCCAAGCTGATTTAATCCGATTAAAACCCCTTCTAAACCTTGATGTTCCTTCAGAGTTTCAGCCAGTATTTTGGCTTTTTCCTTTGAAAGCTTCTTCACTCTTTTTAATGAATCGGGATCCTCCAAAATAATCGAAATCGCATGTTCGCCCAGTTCATTCACGATCGCTTCCGCTGTTTTTTTGCCGATTCCTTTAAAAAGCCCGCTTGATAAATATTGAATAACTCCTTCTTTCGTAGTTGGAAGCTCCTTTTGAAAACGCTCGGCTTGAAATTGTACGCCGAATTTTGGATGGTATTTTTTCGCGCCAAAAAACGTATAGCTGTCATGTAATTGGAGAAGAGGAAAAAAACCCGTCACGGTCACTTGATCTTGCTCAAACTGTTCATTCGTCTCTTCAATTTTCACTTTAATAACAGTATAAAAATTTTGCTCATTCTGGAACACAATATGTTTAATGACTCCGCGAACAAAAGGAGTACTTTCCTCATGAAACAAACTCTCCTGTTGACCGCCCATCCTCTTTCCTCCTAATTTCGTTTAAATCATTTCTTCTAACAGCCTTTTCCCGTTGCCCGCAAGCAAATGATCCGGTTGAATGGAAAGCGCCATATCAAACATTTTTAAAGCTTCTTCTCTATTTTCTTCAAATGCGTACGCAACACCTAAATTATAATAAGCATCTGCGTGATGTTGATCGAGGTCGATCGTTTTTTCAAACTCTTTTTTTGCTTCTTGAATGTGGCCTGCTTGTGCTAAACATAAACCATATTGAAAGTGAGCGCTGGCGTCTTGTTCATCCAGCTCAACCGCCCGCAAAAAATATGGAAGTGCAAGACGGGGCTGTTCAAGCTGGTAAAGAGACATTCCAAGCATAAAATAGACATCTTTATGAGCAAGCCCATACTTTTCCGCCTGATCAAAAAATGTTTTCGCTTTATGATAATCTCCCGCATTATAATGAACGGTTCCAATGCCGTAATACGCAGTAGCCGTCCCTTTATCAATCTCAATCGCCTTTTCATAAAATTTCAATGCTCTTTCTGCATCACCTGAAGAGGCAAGCAAATTCCCAAAATTTACGTATAACACAGGGTCGTTTGGATTTTCTTCCAATGCTTCTGCAAAATATTTCGCTGCTTCTTCCCATTTCCCTTCTTTTATTGCTTCTAAAGCCAGTTGATTTTTATGCATCCATTTCATCCTTTCACATCCAAAGGCAAAGAGGCTGCGCCAAGTTAACAAATCTCATTCCGATCGGTACAGCTTAACTCTTTAACCGACATACCACAGTTTTTCGCCGTTGCGAAATACTTTATCGATAATGCCGCCTCCCAGACATTCCTCTCCATTATAAAAAACGACAGCTTGTCCTGGTGTAACGGCACGGACCGGCTGTTCAAACGAAATTTGTGCAGTTTGATCACCGATCATTTTCACTTTTACTGGCTGATCAGGCTGGCGGTAGCGAAATTTTGCGGTGCAAACAAGCTCATCTGTTGGTTTTACACCGGTTATCCAGTTTACATTTGTTGCGATAATGGAGTCTGAATATAAATGTTCATTATGAAATCCTTGTTCAACATATAAAATATTATTTTTTAAATTTTTTCCAACCACAAACCAAGGATCGCCATTTCCTCCTATTCCGAGTCCATGGCGTTGACCGATCGTATAATACATAAGCCCGTCATGCTTCCCTTTTACCTCACCAGACAACGTCTCCATTTTGCCGGGTTGAGCAGGTAAATACTGGCTTAAAAATTCTTTAAAGTTCCGCTCGCCAATAAAGCAGATGCCTGTTGAATCTTTTTTCTTTGCTGTTGCCAAGTTTGCTTTTTTCGCAATTTCTCTAACTTCTTTTTTTTCAAGATGCCCGATGGGGAACATGACCTTTGACAGCTGCTTCTGATTCAGCTGATTCAAAAAATACGTTTGATCTTTGTTTGGATCCTTTCCTCTGAGCAATTTGTACACACCATCGCGGTATTTTACCCGTGCATAATGACCTGTTGCGATATAGTCCGCGCCTAAGTCAGCTGCATGCTCCAAAAAAGCTTTAAATTTAATTTCTTTATTGCACATGACATCGGGATTTGGCGTTCTTCCAGCTTTATATTCCTCTAAAAAGTAAGTGAACACTTTATCCCAATACTCTTTTTCGAAATTCACTGCATAATAAGGAATCCCAAGCTGATTGCATACACGGATTACATCATCATAATCTTGCGTTGCCGTACATACGCCATTTTCATCCGTATCATCCCAATTTTTCATAAAGACCCCGATGACTTCGTACCCTTGTTCTTTTAGGAGCAAAGCAGTTACAGATGAATCTACTCCGCCAGACATCCCGACTACGACTCTTGTTTCATGCGGCGCCTTTTCCATCTCTCTCACCTCTTTCTATTTTGACGTTAACCTTTTAACAATCTCGGCTGTTTTTTTGGCAGCCGATTCAATTTGTGCCTCCGTATTTCCTAAGCCGAAGCTGAATCGAACCGATGAAGTTATTTCTTTTGAATTTTTGCCAAACATTGAAACGAGCACATGCGACGGTTCAACTGATCCTGCTGTACAAGCTGAGCCGCTTGATGCCGCAATTCCCGCCAAATCGAGGTTGACAAGAAGCGATTCAACATTTGTTCCCGGAAAGAAAACGTTTAATATATGAGGCAGGCTGTTGTCAATCGAGCCGTTCACAGCGAAGGAAATGCCCTCTTGTTCAAACACATCGATCATTATTTGTTTAAAATGCACATATTGCTCTGTTTTTTCCTTTCTTGTTTGTTCTGCAATTTTTGCGCTTTCCGCAAACCCGATAATCGCTGGAACATTTTCCGTTCCGGCTCTTCTCTTCAATTCCTGCTCACCGCCATGCATGCGCGGAGTGAATTTCACCCCAGCTTTTGCATATAAAAAACCGATCCCTTTCGGCCCATTTATTTTATGACCGGAAACCGACAGCAGATCGACATTCAGCTCGCGAACATCAATTGGAACGAGTCCGTATGCTTGAACTGCATCGGTATGAAAATACGCTTGATGGTTTTGTAATAAGCTTCCTATTTCTGAAATAGGCTGTAAGGCACCTACTTCATTATTTCCATACATGACTGTGACAAGAATCGTTTCATCTTTTAAAGCTTTTTTAAGATCATCGACAGAAATAACTCCCGATTGATTGACAGGCAAATACGTAACGTGAAATCCGTTTTTTTCTAGATAGCGGCAAGATTGGAGGACAGCCGGATGCTCAATTTCTGTTGTGATAATATGGTTTCCTTTTTCTTTATTAGCAAGCGCTGTTCCAATCACCGCTAAATTATCTGCTTCTGTTCCTCCGCTTGTAAATATGATTTCTTTTGGATCGGCATGAATACTTTTGGCAAGGAGCTCTCGAGCCTCATCCACTTCTCGTCTGCTTTCTCTGCCAAAAGAATGGATGCTAGACGGATTGCCGAAATAATCCTTCATAAAGGTTGTCATTTTATCCAAAACTGCGGGATGGACTGGCGATGTTGCCGCATGATCCAAATATATCCGTTCCAAAGTTAATTCCTCCCGACTTTAAATGTAAAACATGTAAGCGTCCTGCTCATTATCTCCTGTATGGCTTGCTAAATCATCAAGTGTCGTGTTGTCAAGAACGTCCTTCACCGCATCGCGGATTTTTAACCATAGATGCCTTTGAGCAGGCGGTTCATCTTCAATTCCTTCAACAGGGGTGATCGGTCCTTCCAACACACGGATAACGTCACCAGCCGTTATTTTGGACGGATCGTTCGCTAAAATATATCCGCCATAAGCTCCGCGAATGCTTTTGACAAGTCCGGCATTGCGGAGAGGAGCAATTAATTGTTCCAAATAATGCTCTGATAAATCATGAGATTGTGCAATACTTTTCAAAGATGTCGGTCCTTCTCCGTACTTTCGCGCCAATTCAATCATAATCGTTAAACCATAGCGTCCTTTCGTTGAAATTCTCACGTTTCTACACTCCTATTTTTTAGTTTTTTTCAAGATTTTCACCATCTTGGTTCTACTTTAAACTTTAGACATTATAGCATATTATTTTATTAGTGGGTAAATGAGATGATATGATTTTTATTTGGGAGCGATAAAATGGAACCTTTAGCGTATAGAATGCGTCCAACCAAAATAGAAGATATTATTGGACAAGAACATTTAGTTGGAAAAGGAAAGATTATTGAACGAATGGTGCGAGCTAAATATTTAAGCTCGATGATTTTATACGGACCTCCTGGAATCGGAAAAACATCTATTGCAACAGCAATAGCAGGCAGCACTAACACGCCTTTTCGAAAGCTGAATGCGGTTGTCCACAATAAAAAAGATATGGAAATTGTTGTAGAAGAAGCAAAAATGTCAGGGCAAATCATTCTCATTTTAGATGAAGTGCACAGACTTGATAAAGGGAAACAAGATTTTTTGCTTCCATATTTAGAAAACGGCATGATTATTTTAATCGGTGCAACGACAAGCAATCCGTATCATGCCATTAACCCGGCGATTCGGAGCCGCTGTCAAATTTTCGAATTGCACCCTCTTTCTCCAGATGACATTATGATTGCCCTGAAAAGAGCTCTTACAGACCCAAGAGGACTGAGCGACTTTCCTGTTCAAATCAGCGACGAAGCTCTAAGACATTTTGCCGAAAGCTCCGGCGGAGATGTGCGTGCGGCGTTAAATGGATTAGAACTCGCCGTTTTATCAACAAAGGAAGATGAGAATGGGAACATTTGCATTACGGTTGAAATTGCTGAAGAGTGCATGCAAAAAAAGAGCTTTTCCCACGATAAAGACGGAGATCATCATTACGATGTTTTATCTGCTTTTCAAAAGTCTATTCGCGGGTCCGATGTAAACGCAGCGCTTCACTATTTGGCCAGATTAATTGAGGCAGGGGATCTTTCTTCGATTGCAAGGCGTTTAACGGTCATCGCCTATGAAGATATTGGCCTTGCAAATCCGCAAGCGGGACCTAGAACTCTTTCGGCTATAGAAGCAGCTGAGCGCATCGGTTTTCCCGAAGCACGCATCCCTTTGGCCAATGCGGTGATTGAACTATGTTTATCCCCTAAATCAAACTCTGCTTATAAAGCGATTGATGCAGCTTTAGCCGACATTCGCTCAGGCGTGACAGGCGAGGTCCCTTCCCACTTGCGGGATGCTCATTATAAAGGAGCAAAGCAGCTTGGCAGAGGAGTGAACTATTTATATCCGCACGATTATGAATCAGGCTGGGTAAACCAGCAATATTTGCCTGACCCCATCAAGCATAAAAAATATTACAAGCCAAAAAGAACGGGCAAATTCGAGCAGGCTTTAGCGCAAATATATGAAAATATCGAGAAAAAGAAAAAAGAAAAGGACGAATAGGAAGCTGCGGTCATGTCCGCGTCATCTTGGAAATATAAATAGGATTGTCCAAAATGTCAAAACCCCATGGAAAACGTAAATAAAAGGGGGCGTCAATAAGCCGAAAAACGGCTTATTTGACACCCCCATTTTTTAATCGTCGTCGCCGACACGATAAATTTTTATATCCTTCAGCAATTCATTAATCACATGACCAGCCATAATCAATCCGGCTACGGATGGCACAAAGGCATTTGATGACGGGGGCATTTTTGCTTTGCGGATCGTTGATTCGTTATTGCCGACTTCTTTTCTGACATCTTCTCTAATAACAACAGGGCGTTCATCAGAAAATACGACTTGAATTCCCTTTCGGATCCCTTCTTTTCGCAGTTTCGTTCGAATCACTTTGGCAATCGGATCTGTATGTGTTTTTGAAATATCTGCTACTCGGAAACGGGTTGGATCCGTTTTGTTGGCTGCCCCCATGCTTGAAATAATAGGAATATTCCGTTTCAGGCATTCCTTCATTAAATGAATTTTATAGCTGATCGTATCGCTGGCGTCAATCACATAGTCAGGGTTTAGCTTAAAAAAGTCTTCATACGTCTCTTCCGTGTAAAACATTTTTAATGCAATTACTTCACAATCCGGATTAATGTCAGCAATTCTTGCTTTCATTAAATCCACTTTCGGTTTTCCAACTGTCGACAAAAGCGCATGGATTTGCCGGTTAATATTCGTAATATCGACATCATCTTTATCGATCAAAATCAATCGCCCGATGCCTGATCGTGCAAGAGCTTCGACGGCAAAAGATCCAACTCCGCCAACCCCTAAAACGGCTACGGAGCTGTTTTTCAATTTATGTAAACCTTCTTTTCCAATCGCTAGTTCATTTCGGGAAAACTGATGAAGCAAAAAAAATCACTCCAATTTGTCAAAATTCAGTGTACAAACTAAAAAAGTCCCAATTGTGCCGTCGCCGTTTCCTTCGTTTTGAACCCGCTCTCAGCAGGTGGGTGCCCTGTTCTAAAGCTTTGTAAGTCCTCGTGCCATATGCATATGAGGCATTTACTCACTTTAGAAACTCCGGGCTCCCATTTAAATCGTTGTTCGGTCAAAACTAGGTGTACGACGCACACATCAGGACTTAAATTTTGAATAAAGAATATCATAATTAGCATGAGATTTCAAGATAAAAAACAAATAATGGAAATTATTACCTTGAGCTATGTTTCACTTCAAGATGCAGTTCATCCAATTGCTCTTTGCTTACTTGGCTTGGTGCCTCCGTTAACAAACAGCTCGCACTTGCTGTTTTCGGAAAGGCAATCGTATCCCGTAAATTTGTTCTTCCTGCCAAAAGCATTACAATCCGATCCAATCCTAGTGCAATTCCACCATGCGGCGGCGTACCGTATTCGAAGGCTTCCAGCAAAAATCCGAACTGTTCTCTTGCTTGTTCCTCTGTAAAACCAAGAAGTTTGAACATCTTTTCTTGAACGTCTTTTTCAAAAATCCGAATCGACCCTCCGCCAAGTTCATATCCATTTAACACTAAGTCATATGCTTGAGCCCGCATTTTGAGAGGGTCTTTCTCAAAGTACTCCAAGTCCTCACGAAACGGCATAGTAAACGGATGATGCAATGCATAATAGCGGCCGTCTTCTTCATTATATTCAACGAGCGGCCAATCCGTAATCCATAAAAATTCAAGTTTATCTTCTTCGATCAGCCCTAAATCTTTTCCTAGTTTTAATCTGAGAGCCCCCAACGAATCAGCAACAACATTCGGCTTGTCGGCAACAAACAGAAGCAAGTCTCCATTCTGTCCTTCAGCTGCTTGCAAAATACTATTTTGTTCATTTTCTGATAGAAATTTTGCAATTGGGCCTTTTACTTCATTTTCTTCTACTTTAAGCCAAGCCAAACCTTTCGCTCCATAATTGTGAACATACTCTTGGAGAGCATCTAGATCTTTGCGTGAAAATTCGTCTTTTTTTCCTTTTACATTGATTAGCTTTACTTGCCCTCCACCTGCAACTGCTTGACTGAAAACTTTGAAAGCGGAGTTTTTCACAATTTCAGATACATCAACAAGCTCCAGGCCGAATCGAACGTCCGGCTTGTCCGACCCAAAGCGCGCCATCGCCTCATCATATGGCATGCGTTGGAATGGAAGAGTAAGCTCGATTCCTTTCACTTCTTTTAACACATGAGCCATCATCTTTTCGGTTAGATTCATAATATCTTCTTGGCTCATAAAAGAAGTTTCTATATCTATTTGGGTAAATTCCGGCTGTCTGTCTGCGCGCAAATCCTCATCGCGGAAGCATCTTGCAATTTGATAATATTTATCAAATCCTGAAACCATTAGAAGCTGTTTGAATATTTGCGGCGATTGCGGGAGCGCATAAAATTCCCCCTCATGGACGCGAGAAGGGACAAGATAGTCCCGTGCTCCTTCCGGTGTGCTTTTTGTTAAAATGGGGGTTTCCACATCAATAAATCCATTTTCATCCAAAAAGTTGCGAATCGCTCTCGTAATTTGATGCCGCATTTTTAACGTTTCAAACATGACTGGACGGCGCAAATCTAAATAACGGTATTTTAAACGAACCTCTTCCGAAATGTCCGCTTTTTGATCCGCAAGTGAAAAAGGAGGAGTTTTGGCGCTGTTTAAAATGGTTACCGATTGAACAACCACTTCCACTTTTCCTGTTCGAATGTTCGGATTAATCGTCTCTTCCGATCTTTTCACCACTTCGCCTTCAATGTCCAATACATACTCGCTGCGGATTTTTTCAGCTATTTCTAACGCTTCCTTTGAAACTTCAGGATTAAAAACAATTTGGACAACTCCTGTCCGGTCGCGCAAGTCGATAAAAATAAGTCCTCCTAAATCGCGGCGTCTTTGCACCCATCCTTTTAAAACGACCTTTTCGCCGATTGCTTTTTCGGAAATTTCTCCACAATAATACGAACGTCCAAACATCCTACATACTCTCCTTTACTTTCTCTCTTTTATATACTCTGCAAGTCGTTCAAATGCCACCGCATCTTGTTCGCCTGTTGCCATGTTTTTTACGTTCGCCACGCCTTTTTCTAATTCCTCATCACCTATGATGATGACAAATTTGGCTTGAAGCCTGTCCGCTTGCTTCAGTTGTGCTTTCATTTTCTTATTTTCATAATCTTTGTCTGCAGAAATGCCGGCTTTCCGCATTTCCTGCAATAGAGATACCGACCGTTCCTTCGCCCGATCTCCCAGTGCCACAATATAACAATCTAGACCTTTTTCAATCGGAAGAGCGATGTTTTCAGCATCAATTGCTGCTAACAGGCGTTCAATGCTTAAAGCAAAGCCGATCCCCGGCGTGCTTGGCCCTCCGGCTTCTTCGACCAAGCCGTTATATCTTCCGCCGCCGCATAAAGTCGTAATCGCCCCAAACCCTTCCGCATTGCTCATGATTTCAAATGCTGTATGGTTATAATAATCCAATCCGCGGACGAGATTTGGATCGATTTCATACTCAATGCCAAGCTCCGTTAAATATTTTAACACTTGATCAAAATATTGCTTTGATTCATCGTTTAAAAAGTCAATGATGGAAGGGGCGCTTTTCATCAATTCATGCTCGCGGTCTTGTTTACAATCAAGTATTCTTAACGGATTTTGCTCAAGCCGCTTTTGGCAATCAGAGCAAAATTCTCCAATTCTCGGCTTAAAATGGTTGACTAAAGCAGCACGATGTGCAGCTCTGCTCTCTTGATCTCCCAAACTGTTAATGGCAAGCTTCAATTTTTTTAAGCCGAGCGATTGATAAAACGCCATCGCCAAAGAAATAACTTCAGCATCCAGCGCAGGGTCGTCCGAGCCGAGAGCCTCCACACCGAATTGAACAAATTGCCGAAAACGCCCTGATTGCGGTCTTTCATACCGAAACATCGGACCGATGTAAAAAAGCTTTACAGGCTGGTTCGGATCGGCGTACATTTTCTTTTCAACAAAAGCGCGGACGACTGCTGCAGTTCCTTCCGGTCTTAATGTTAAACTTCTTCCTTTCCTGTCGGAAAAAGTGTACATTTCTTTTTGGACAATATCGGTTGATTCGCCTACACCCCTTTGAAATAATTCCGTATGTTCAAAAATGGGGGTTCGAATTTCTTGAAAGCGATAAAGACGGCATATTTCCCTAGCTTTTTTCTCAACATATTGCCATCTTGAAGCCTCCGACGGCAAAATATCCTGTGTACCTCGCGGGATTTGAAAAGCCATTGTCGATTCTCCTCCACTTATAAAATAAATTCCATAAAAAAACCCGTCCCCTGACGATTCCCGTAGGGACGGGAGAGTCTCCCGTGGTGCCACCCTAATTGAAGCAATGCTTCCACTTAAAAGTTAACGCCTATTTACGTTTCCTCCTACTTTTACACCTTTCAGAGGAAAACCTCCGGAGTGTTCTTCACTAAGCGATCATGGGGAAAGGCTTTCAGCCTAAGGCCTTTCCTCTCTGTCCATGTGCATCCCAGCTACTTGTCTCCGTCATCGGTTGTTTATGTACGTTATTTTTAAATCTAGAATTTTATATTATCATACGAACAATACTGTGTCATGTCAAGAACGGCTGAGCCGATCACGGAGCTTTTTCGCCTCCTCTTGATTTAAACCATGCTCAAACGAAACCTCTATTAAAATATCCTGCATCGTACGATCACTGAAAGAAATACCAAACTGGTCATGAAAAATTGATGCGGAGAAAGAATGTTTTTCACTGGACCGCATATTTTTCCCCTTTCTTTTTCATCAGAATTTGCGTCTTAGTCTTCCCGCAAAAAAATGAAAAAATACTCAATGTAAAAAAGGAAATGCCGAAATAAAATAGAAATAGTTTTTTGCATGAATGTGAAAGGAGCATGGCCATTGCGAAAAAAATGCTTTTTAATCGTTCTGTTGCTTTCACTGCTTTTTACTTCTACCGCTCCAGTTTTTCATTCAGCCCAAGCGGATACGCAAAATGCAGTCATTAAGCAAGATAAAGTAAATGTCCGGACAGGTCCCGGTTTAAGCTATCCCGTAATGAAAAGCGTTCGGTACGGTGAAAAATACCCGATTGTCGCAAGGAAAGGAGATTGGGTGAAAATTCAATTAAAACAGGGCTCTTCCGGGTGGGTAGCCGATTGGCTTCTTTCAGTAGAAACCGAGCTTCAAAAAAAGGATTATGTCGTTTCTACGACTACCGGGTTAAGAATCCGTTCTGGCCCCGGGACAAACTATAAAGTTGTTGGACAGTTTCCTAAAGGGGAAAAAGCGCATGTGTTGATGAAACAGGGAAAATGGGTGAAAATTTCCTATAATGGCCGGCAAGGATGGGTCTCTTCTGCATATGTAGCTCCAGCAGCAAGCAAAACTCCTTCGAATCAGAAGCATAGCCTCGGTACGGTTACAGCCACTATATTAAATGTTCGTTCAAAACCAAATGCACAATCATCAATTACCGGCAAGCTGACAAAAAACATGAAAGTTGAAATCATTTCGGAACAAGGCAATTGGTATAACATTCGCTACAACAATGTGACGGGGTGGGTGTCGAAGCAATATATTACCAAAGCAGCAGCTAAAAGCAGCAGCACTTCCCCGCAAAAAGGAAGGATTACAGCCAGTTCGTTAAATGTTAGAAGCGGTCCGTCTTTACACTCAAAAATTGTCGGTACCATTAAAAAAGGAACAGAGGTAGAAATCATAGGTGCAAACGGAGATTGGTATCAAATTAGATATGCGAAAAACAAAACAGGCTGGGCATCCAAAAGATATATCGAAGCTGGCTCAAAGAAAACAAACGGCGCTCAATCAGTTGTCCTTTTATACGACGGAACAAATTTGCGCAGTGCACCTTCCACTTCTGCAAAAATTGTTCAAAGAGGAAACAAAGGGCAGACTTTTCCAATTGTAGGGATTTATAATAATTGGTATAAAATTCAGCTCCGAAACGGTCAAACAGCTTATGTAGCAAGCTGGGTCGTCACAACAACAAGCGAAAACAATTCCAATAAAGGGACAAGCATACCGTCAAACGGTAAAAAAGTCATTATCGATCCGGGCCACGGAGGCTATGACAGCGGGACGATCGGTGTCAGAGGGACGCTGGAAAAACATTTAACCTTAAAAACAGCTAAACTTGTGTACAACAAATTAAAAAGAGCAGGTGTAAATGCAGTTTTAACTAGAAGCGACGATACATATATCAGCCTGCAATCCCGTGTAGGAATTTCTGTAAAAAACAACGCAAACGCCTTTGTGAGCATCCATTATAATAGCTCAATCATTCCAAGCGCAAATGGAATCACAACTTTTTATTACAATTCTGCAAAGGATAAAGCATTAGCAAATGTAATTCACAAAGAGATGGTGAGGCATGTCAATTTAAGAAACCGCGGTGTTCAATTTGGAAATTATTTTGTGCTGCGTGAAAATAAACGTCCTGCTGCTTTGCTTGAACTAGGTTTTTTGAGCAATCCTATGGAAGAGTGGACAGTCAGCACAAACGCTTACCAAGAAAAAATCTCACAAGCGATTTATAAAGCGGTCGTCAAATATGTAAACTCATAAAAAAATCGTGAGCAGCTCGCTCACGATTTTTTTATTTGCTTTCGATAATCAATGTTACTGGGCCAACGTTTGTAAATTCAACAGCCATCATCGCTCCGAAAGAACCCGTTTCAACACGTACGCCTTTTTCTCTCAGTTTGTCGTTGAAAGATTCATATAGTTTTTCAGCAATATCCGGTTTGGCTGCTTGCATAAAATTTGGCCTTCTTCCTTTCCGGCAATCGCCGTACAGAGTAAATTGGGAGACGGATAAAACTTCGCCCCCAACATCTAAAAGAGATAAATTCATTTTCCCTTCTTCATCCTCAAATATGCGCAAATTGGCCACTTTATCCGCTAAAAACTCTGCATCTTTTTCCGTATCCTCGTGTGTAACACCGACTAGCACCATTAAACCGAACTCAATCGAACCAACAACTTGTCCATCTACTTTGACATTTGCATTCCTTGCTCGTTGTACTACAACTTTCATCATGTATTTCCTTTCTTAATTCATAATTCTCCGCACTGAATATACATCCGGTATTTGCTTGATCCGATCCACAACTTTTTGAAGATGGCTGACATTTTGAATCGAAATTCCTAAATGGATGTTCGCTACTTTGTTACGGTCCGTTCTTCCCGAAATTGTCGTAATGTTTGTCTTCGTCTCTGTTACAGACTGGAGCACTTCATTTAATAAGCCGCGCCGGTCAAAACCTAAAATCTCAATTTCCACATTGTATTCCTTCCGGCCGTCCAGCTGATTTTCCCATTCCACTTCAATTAACCTGTCTTTTGCATCCTCTTTATTGACATTTGGACAATCAGACCGGTGAACAGATACCCCTCTTCCTTTTGTAATAAATCCGACAATATCATCGCCAGGGACTGGGTTGCAGCAGCGGGAAAGCCTGATTAACAAATTATCAATACCCTTTACAGACACTCCTGCATCACGGCGCTTCGGCCGCCTTGCACCTTGTTGAACCACCTTTTCCATCAATTTTTCCTGCTCTTCTATATCCCGCTGTTTGCGAATTTTTTCGACTAGGCGGTTTGCAACCTGTAAAGCAGTAATGCCGTTGAAGCCAACCGCCGCATACATATCGTCCTCATTTGAAAAATTAAATTTTTCCGCGACACGTTTTATATTTTCCTGAGTAAGGACTTCTTTCACATCAAAATCCATCGCTTTAATTTCTTTTTCAATTAATTCTTTTCCTTTTTCAACATTCTCCTCTCGGCGCTGCTTTTTGAAAAATTGGCGAATTTTATTTTTCGCTTGAGAGGTCTGCGTCAATTTAAGCCAATCTTGGCTCGGACCGTAAGAATGCTTCGACGTCAATATTTCCACTATATCTCCGGTTTTTAATTTATAATCAAGAGGCACTATTTTTCCGTTTACTTTTGCTCCGATCGTCTTATTGCCTATTTCAGAATGAATTCTGTAGGCGAAATCAATCGGAATCGACCCGGCGGGAAGCTCAATGACATCTCCTTTTGGAGTAAATACAAACACCATGTCAGAGAACAGATCAACTTTCAATGCCTCCATAAATTCTTCGGCGTTGGAAGAATCGTTTTGAAACTCCAATATTTCTCTAAACCAGCTCAGTTTTTTATCAAAAGATGTAATGCTTTTTCCTTCTTTATAAGCCCAATGGGCGGCAATCCCGTATTCAGCGATCGCATGCATTTCGTATGTGCGAATTTGAACCTCAAGGGGATCCCCCTTCGGACCGATGACAGTCGTGTGAATGGATTGATACATGTTTGTTTTCGGCATTGCAATATAATCTTTAAATCTGCCAGGCATCGGCTTCCAGCATGTGTGAATGATGCCAAGCACTGCGTAGCAGTCTTTTATGCTGTTCACAATAATTCGCACAGCCAGCAAATCATAAATTTCGTTAAATTGTTTATTTTGGAGAACCATTTTACGATAAATGGAATAAATATGCTTCGGCCGACCGTACAGCTCTGCCTTTATCTTTACTTCTTCAATTCGCTTCTTTAAATCTTCAATTACCTCTTCAACATACTTTTCCCGTTCTGCACGTTTCTTTTTCATCAAATTGACAATTCGGTAGTATTGCTGCGGATTTAAATACCGCAAGGCTGTATCTTCAAGTTCCCATTTGATTTTTGAGATTCCGAGGCGATGGGCGAGAGGAGCAAATATTTCCAACGTTTCATTGGCGATTCTTCGCTGCTTTTCCTGCGGCAAATGTTTTAACGTACGCATATTGTGAAGACGGTCTGCCAGTTTAATTAAAATGACCCGAATGTCCTTCGCCATAGCGACAAACATTTTCCGGTGATTCTCCGCCTGCTGCTCTTCTTTTGATTTATATTTAATTTTTCCCAGCTTTGTTACTCCATCCACAAGCATAGCGACTTCATCGTTAAATTCTTGTCGAAGCTCGTCTAATGTCACATCCGTATCTTCCACAACATCATGTAAAAAGCCGCCAGCAATCGTTGTAGGATCCAGCTCCAAGTCTACTAGAATCCCGGCAACCTGCACCGGATGCATAATATATGGTTCGCCTGATTTGCGATATTGCCCATGATGGGCGTTTTTTGCAAACTCGTATGCTTTTTTTATAAACTCTATATCGTCAGGCGGAAGATACTTTTCCGCTTTTTCGAAGATCTGTTCAGCTGTCAACATTTGTTCGTTTGCCATGGGATCACCTTTAATTGTATATACGTTATTGTTTTTATTATTAAATAAAATTAACAAACATGTAAAGAGAAGAATACGATCCTTTTGAAAAGGGGTAAAAAAAATAGAGCTGCTGCGGCTATTTTACGAGTGGATGGAAAATATTACAACTTCTAAAGTTTTTCATTTTATTGTTTAAAAAAAAAGCACCCATTAAGAGTGCTTCATTTATAGATTTGCGCCGATTAATATTTAATCAATGCTAATATATCATAGCCTTCAAGCCTTTTTCTGCCCTCAAGATAAGACAATTCAATTAAAAAGGCAATGCCGGCAACCTCTCCGCCAAGCTGTTCCACTAATTTAATGGTAGCTTCAATCGTTCCTCCAGTCGCCAGCAAATCATCGGTTATTAACACTCGCTGGCCAGGCTTAATCGCATCTTTATGAATGGTTAATGCATCTTTTCCGTACTCAAGCCCGTATTCCACCTTGATCGTTTCGCGCGGAAGCTTGCCTTCTTTTCGAACAGGTGCAAAACCAACTCCGAGAGAGTAAGCAACTGGGCAGCCGATGATAAACCCTCTTGCTTCTGGACCGACAACAATATCAATCTTCTTTTCACGCGCATATTGAACAATTTGGTCTGTTGCATATTTAAATGCTTCCCCGTTGTCCATTAATGTTGTGATATCTTTAAAAGAAATGCCCGGTTTTGGAAAATCTTCAACAATTGTCACGTATTTTTTTAAATCCATCACTCGTCCTCCTCGGTTGTTTACCATTCATGAACTTGTAAAAATTTATCGGCATCTCGTTTCAAGACTGCCTTTTCAAACCATTCCTTCAGTTCTTGATAAGAAGAATAGAGAAGCTGCTGTTCCAGTTTCATTTGATCCAGCTTCTGCTGATATGTTCCGGATTCTGATAAATCCCGTTTTTTCACCTTTTTGTTTAATGTAATCACACCATTGTTTATTGTAACAAATTCAAGTTCAAAAAACACCTTTGTCATAAAAAAGATCGTTTCTTTTGTCCAGCCACGGTATTTGGCTAAATCTTCCCCATATTTTTTGTAATCGAAAGAATTTTTTTTCGTTAAGAATGCGTAATACCATTTAAAATGCTCTCTTGTCGGCATTGTTTGAAAAAAGTGGTCTGCGTGCTGATAAAAAATAGCATAAATTCTTTCAGGCATTCCTTGCTCAAATGCTGAAACAAGAAATTCGATTGCCGGGGGCATATCGAGAAATACAACATACTTATTGGAAACATCTATATTTTTGTAATCCTTTATTTCTGATATTATATGAATTTCATGAATGTACGGTTGATCTTTATATAATTTTATAGATTCTTCATGAAAGGCGATCAGCAATCGTTTTTCAGCAGGAAGTTTAGAGAGCAAAGCCTCCGTTCCTCTTGAACCTCGCCAATCAAAAAGCTGCCACGCTGGCACGGCAAGGTCTTGAAGCAATAGCTGCGGCTTTTTTACATAATTCCATTCGTTGATCGCAAGCTCACCGACAATAGAAACGTTTGCGAAAGGAGATATTTCTTCTGCCAATTCTCCCTGTCCAAAGCCGACGACATCTAATTCAAATTCCTTCTCCTCAATCTTCATTTTCAAATGATTTCCGTTTACCCCAATTTTTCTAACATCTGCCGCATTGACATTCTCTAGTAAAAAGAGCGGCTTCGGATTATCGACTCCGAAAGGGGCAAGCTTCTCCAGCTCTTCGACTGCTTTTATTGTGACATGCTCCAATGAACAGGCACATTCAATGTTTTTTACAGGAATAAAATCTTCATCTGAAAGCTGACTATTTGCAAGATCGATCATTTTTTGGCGCAACTCGTCAATATGCTCTGCTTTCAGCGTCATGCCAGCAGCCATCGTATGGCCTCCAAAATGAGGGAGAAGCTCCCTGCATTCCGATAAGTTTTTAAATAGATCAAACCCTTGAATGCTTCGCGCAGACCCTTTGGCAAGACCTGTCTCACGATCAATGCTCAACACGATGGCAGGACGGTAAAATTTTTCGACCAATCTGGAAGCAACGATTCCGATCACTCCAGAATTCCAGTTTTCTTTTGCGACGACTAAAACAGGATTGTCTTCGATTGGAAAATTTTTTTCAATTTCCTTAATCGCTTCGTCCGTTATCTCTTGTACAAGCTTCTGCCTTTGTTTATTTAATTGATCGATTTCCTTAGCAAGCATATCAGCTTTTTCTTCATCATCTGTCAACAACAATTCAACGGCAGGATCGGCTTCTTTCAGCCTCCCTGCCGCATTGATTCTCGGTCCTAAAACAAATCCTATCGTTTCCTCATTTACGGAAGATTTGTCCACTCCAGCAATGGAAAGAAGCGAATTTATGCCAGGTCTTGTCGTCGTTTTTAATTTTTCAATCCCTTTTTTCGCAAGAAGCCGATTTTCTCCGTATAGAGGTACTAAATCAGCAATTGTTCCAATGGCTGCGATCTCTATCAGAGATTCTGGAACCTTTCCATAAAGGGCATGGGCCATTTTAAAAGCAACGCCTACACCTGCCAGCTCCTTAAAAGGATATGTTGAATTTGGCAATTTCGGATGAATGATCGCATACGCATCAGGCAAAACAGGCCCCGGTTCATGATGGTCTGTGATAATGAGGTCGATTCCAAGCCTTTTGGCTAAATCCGCTTCATTGATTGCCGCGATGCCGGTATCAACTGTTATAATCAGCCTGCATCCTTTTTCATGAATCATTCGGAAAGCATGTTCGTTTGGCCCGTATCCTTCTGAAAATCGATTCGGTATGTAAAAATCGACGTTTGCCCCCAATTCCTTTAATGCCGTCAACAGGACGGCAGTGCTGGAAACGCCGTCCGCATCATAATCACCGTATACGACAATCTTTTCACCAGCGCGGATTGCTGCAAAAATACGCTCACATGCCCGCTCCATCCCATCCAACAAAAAAGGATCATGAAATGAAGGTTCCTTTATATGTAAAAACTCTTTTGCTTCTTCAACATTTTGAATGCCGCGATTCACAAGTAATCGAGCAGTCAAATATGTAATATTCAAAGAGTCGATTAATGCTCGAACAGCCTCTTCGTTGGACTCATCCCTATATAAACGATTCCAACGAAATTTAGATCTCAGCATGATTTCACCCCTCAACTTCTCCTATTATACAGAACGAAATGAAATGTTTTCAAACACTATTTTTAAGGTTATGTTTCTTCATAAGAAAGAGAGGGGCTGTCCGATGAGTTCCTAAAATGAAGGAGTTTGGAGAAATACATTGTGAAGGACAAAAATAATCGAATAAAATTTGTAAATGTCCTTCATAGAAGCAATGAAGTCCAACTGGAATAAATTGTATGCGCTGAATGTCCATCATAAAACTTTTGGAGAACGTAATGAAGAAAGAGAGCATAAGAAGGGGGATGTCTAATAAGTCGTTTTTACGGCTTATTGACGCTCCCATTAATGTTTTAGAAATGTTGATATATCGGTGTTTATGATTTTTTGTTTTCAATGGCGATTTGACTTTCAAAGACAGCCCCTAAACACAAGATAGGAAAAATAGTCTGTCCGATAAATCCCTAAAATGAAGGAGCCCCAAAAAGTCAGTTAACCCTGACTTTTTGGACAGCCCCTTCGAACTTTTACAGCGGCTGTTCACTAGTTTTCTTTTACAGAACGTTTTTCAATTTGCTTCCATTTCCAAACGAGCCAAAGCTGGCTGGCGATAAACAAAGAGGAATAAACGCCTGCGATCAATCCAACCAACAAAGCAATCGAGAAATTTAAAATGGACGAGCTTCCGAATAAAATGAGAGCGACAACAGCAAAGATCACGGTTAAAACGGTGTTAATCGATCTTGTAAAGGTTTGCCGCAAGCTTTTGTTGACAATTTCCGCAAGCTGCTCAAATGTTTTTATTTTTTTCGCTTTTCCCATGTTTTCTTTTATACGGTCAAACGTAACAATCGTATCGTTGATCGAGTAACCAATAATCGTCAACACGGCCGCGATAAATGTAATGTCTACTTCAAGACGGGTAATGCTGAAAAAGGAAACGATAAAAAAGGCATCGTGCAATAGGGCAAGCACAGCTGCAAGCGCCATATAAAATTCAAAGCGGATGGATACATATATGATAATCCCAATGGAAGCAATTGCAACACCGATGAGAGCATTTCGCGCCAGCTCTTTTCCGACTGTTGGCGAAACCGTGCTTATATTTGGCTCTATCCCATACAGCTCTGTGAAATGTTCTTTTACATTTGAAATCGTTTCTTTATCAAATGCGCCTACAAATCGTACAACTGCTGTGCTTTTATCATTACCAGATAATACAATTTCATCCGGCTTAAGCCCGATTGATTTGAATTCTTTTTCGATTGTATCAGCCGATAGCGGCTCATTTGTCGCTAGCTCGACCCGCGTTCCACTCGTAAAATCGATGCTTAGATTCAATTTAGCAACAAAGAGGATGATGATGCCTGCGACAATTAATACACTTGATAAAACGAAAAACTTTTTCCGATGTTTAACAAAATCAATATGATCAAAGCGAGTTGGGACATCGGTATCTTTATTCGTTTTCGTAATATCCAAAATATCGCTTTTCCTCACGCCAAACCAATGCGGCTTTTTGTCAAATGCCCGGCTCTCCACGAGCAATCCGAGCAGCAATCTGCTTAAATAAATCGCCGTAAGGAAGGATATAATAATGCTGACAATGAGCATTGTCGCAAAGCCTTTTACAGAGCTTGTTCCAAAAATAAACAAAACAACAGCTGCGAGTATTGTCGTAACATTGGCATCAAAAATGGTTAAAAGCGATCTTTTGTTTCCTGCTTTAAAAGCAGATCGGACACTTTTTCCAAGCTTTAATTCATCCTTTATTCGTTCGTCTGTAATAATGTTCGCGTCAACTGCCATCCCAACCCCTAAAATAAGGGCGGCGATCCCCGGCAATGTAAGCACCGCATGCATCCAATTGTACACAACTAAAATGAGGTATATGTATGAAACAAGCGTGATAGATGCGATCAATCCCGGCAAGCGATAGTAAAAGATCATGAACAGCATAATGAGGCCTACGCCGACGTAACCCGCATAAATGGTTGATTGCATCGCTTCTTCCCCATATTTTGCCCCGACAGAAGTTGAATAAATTTCGTGCAGCTTCACTGGCAATGCACCAGCATTCAGCAAACTTGCTAATTGCTGCGCTTCTTCTACCGTAAATTGTCCTTCAATCGTGACGGTAGTCGTATCAAACACTTCATTTACGTACGGATCGGACAAAAATTTCGGATTCGCTTTTGCTGCTTCTTTTTTATACGAGTCGCCTTCTTCCCAATCAAGCCATATGATCAGCTTATTTTCAGGCGCCATTTTTACTATTTTCTCTGTCACTTCTTTAAATTTTTTCGCATCCTTTAGCTCAACGACAACGTTCGGTTTACCGTTTTGGTCAAATGATTGCTTGGCACCGCCTTGCACTAAGTCTGAACCGTTTAGTAATTCTTTGTCATTGACATCACGAAAGGTCAGCTCTGCCTGCGTCGACAAAATTTTCCGAGCTTCAGTCTGATCCGTCACGCCTGCAAGCTGAACGCGAATTCGGTCATTCCCTTCTATTTGGATATTTGGTTCGCTCACTCCAAGAGCATTCGCCCTTTTGTCCAGCGCTTCAACTGCACTTAAAAGGGCTTGACGGTCAATTTTATCTCCTTTATTTACCGGCTTCACTTCATATAAAACTTCAAAGCCGCCTTTTAAATCAAGACCAAGCGTAATGCCTTCTACGATTGGTTTTGTCGTTGCGCCAGTCAAACCTAAAAGGGCGAAAACAATGATAAAAAATGATATAATTCGGCCTTTTTTTGCCATGTTGATCCTCCTCAAGCTTATATGCGAAACATCGCCTTATCATCTTTAGGTTAATTCTTTTAATATTTCTTGTCCTTCTTTACTATCTAACCATTTTGCATCTTTCATAAACTCAATGGTCGTATAATTCATGAAATCGGACACTTTCACTGACATAATCCCTTCTACTAACCGATGTACTCTGACACCCTCAATTTTTTTCCATTTTTTTCTTTTCAAAAAAGCCCACAATTCATCCTCTGTCATTTTATCGTATCCATACAGCCGGAATTCTTCGAGCTTGCTTTTCAAAAACGGCCTTAAATACTTGCGATAGGCATCTACCGAATAGTTCTCCACTTTTATGCTCCTTTCTTAAAAGGTTGTCATGCCTGTACTTCGAGTCTGCATATAGTAATTGTATATGATATCAAGTTTTTTGAGAAGGCAGGGAGAAAAATGCCGAAGCAAACCTTTTTAAAAGGAATGCTCATTTTAATGACGGCAGGCCTCATCACAAGAATTCTCGGTTTTATTAATCGAATTGTCATAGCCAGAATGATTGGAGAAGAAGGGGTTGGCCTCTACATGATGGCGATGCCTACGTTTGGCCTTGTCGCAGCAGCTACACAGCTCGGTTTGCCGGTTGCCATCTCCAAGCTGGTCGCGGAAGCGGATGCAAAAGGAGACAGCAAAAAGGAAAAAAAAATACTGGTTGTATCTTTAACAATTACGTGCAGTTTAAGCATTATCATCGCACCGCTTGTGTTGTTTTCCGCCTCATATATTTCTGAAACATTGCTTACAGACCCAAGAACATTCTTTCCTTTGATTTCCATCACTCCTGTAATTCCTATTATTGCTGTATCCTCTGTTTTGAGAGGCTACTTTCAAGGAAAACAAAACATGACGCCTGCGGCATTCTCCCAGGTGCTTGAGCAAGCGGTCAGAATCGCCTTTATTGCCGTTTGTACAAAAGCTATGCTGCCTTACGGAATCGAATATGCAGCCGCTGGCGCCTTTGTTGCGGCAGCAATTGGAGAACTTGCTTCCTTACTTTACTTACTAATAGCGTTCCGTTTCAAAAAGCAAATTCGAGTGAGAAAATCGTTTTTCCGTTCGTTAAAAAAGGGAAAAGAAACATTCAGTCAGCTCATGAAAATTGCCCTGCCGACAACCGGCAGCCGATTTATCGGCAACATTTCATGGTTTCTCGAACCGATCGTTGTTTCACACAGTTTACTGATCGCCGGCGTTCATTCATCTTTAGCTACAAAACAATATGGGGAATTGACGGGGTATGCGCTTCCTTTATTAATGCTTCCCTCTTTCATCACTTTTTCGCTGTCAACATCATTAGTGCCCGCATTAAGCGAAGCGATTGCCCAAAAAAGGATTCGATTAGCAGAATATCGGCTGAGGCAAGCTTTAAGGCTCTCGCTTGTTACAGGCGGACTAGCAGTTGTTATTTTATACGTGTACGCTGAACCGATCATGATCTTTATGTATGGAAATGCTCAATCTGCCATCTATGTGAAAGTTATGGCTCCTTTTTTCATCTTTTATTATTTCCAAGGTCCACTGCAAGCAGCATTGCAAGCATTAAATTTAGCAAAAGCAGCGATGACCAACAGTTTAATTGGTTCCATTTTAAAAACAGCGCTCATTTTTGTTTTCGCAACTAGGCCGCAGCTCGGCATTATCGGCGCAGCTCTTGCCATTATAAGCGGGTTTATGATCGTTACTCTTCTTCATTATGCAACGGTGCTGAAAGTGTTTAAGTTCACAATTTATTTAAGAGACTATGTTCTATCTTTTGCAGCCATTTTCTTAACAGGTTGGATCTCCTATCATATTTACGATATCTTATTGGAACAACTGCATTTGCTGCCAAAGTTAATGTATGCATGCATGATCACAACAGTTATTTACAGTCTGTTTCTTATCATCTTTCGACTAGTCGAAAAGGAAGAAGTAAAGCGAATTCCCCTAATCGGTCCGTATATAGCAATCTTTATTCCGATGCAGAAAAATCGTTAAAATCTATCCGTTTCATTCCTTTCACCCTGATCTGGCAATTTTAATTCTAAATCTTTTTTTTATGAATATGCTTGTATAAAAGTGATTACCCTTGTACGGGTGAACATGGGAGGAGATGAATGGATGATTGAAGCAAAGCGGTGGGGGAAAGCTGTATTTTACGGTGTTTTTACCATTTTGATCATTGCTTTGATTTCCAGTTTTCTTTTATCTATTTTATTACGATTTACTAGTTTAACAGAAGATTCGCTCTTTTGGGTCATCACATCTATAAGTTTTTTAGCCGTTTTTATCGGAGGTTTTATAGCTGGCGGAAAAGGTAAAGAAAAAGGGTGGCTTTTAGGCGGTGCGACAGCGGTTGCTTACACGGGAATTGTGTTGTTGTTTCAATTTTTAGGTTACGGAAAAACGCTTTCGCTAGAATCGCTATTATATCACGGTGGATTTTTAATCACTTCAATAGTTGGAGGAATGCTGGGAGTCAATATTTCGTCGCCAAAACGGCAGGCTTAAAAAGAAAAAGGCTGACATTTAAGTCAGCCCTGTTTTTTGTAGAACTATGATTGTTCTACGACTTCTCTCACAGCATTTCGGTCAAAAGTTAAGCGGGAGCCGTCTCCCGTACGGATGACGATTTTATCTTCATCCAATGAATCAACCGTCCCATGCAAACCGCCAATCGTTACGATTTTATCACCCTTCTTCAAGTTTGCCTGCATGTCACGGATTTGCTTTTGCCTTTTTTGCTGAGGTCTGATCAACAAAAAGTAAAAAATAGCAATCATCAGCACAAAAGGCAGCACTGTTGCTACAAAATTCTCCGACATTTCTTCACCCCTTTCTAAGCATTAAAAGTTTTTCGCATTTGGTTTATTGAATCCGTACCGTTCAAAAAATTCTTCTCGGAAATCTCCTAAACGGTCTTCACGGATTGATTCCCTAATCTGCTCCATTAATTTTATCAAAAAATAGAGATTATGGTAAGATGTTAATCGAATCCCAAATGTTTCATTGCTTTTAATTAAATGTCTGATATAAGCACGTGAATAATTTCGGCAAACGTAGCAATCACAAGATTCATCCAATGGACCGAAATCGCGCGCATATTTCGCATTTTTTACGACAAGCCGACCTGTTGATGTCATTAAGGTGCCGTTGCGCGCAATTCTAGTAGGAAGCACGCAATCAAACATATCAATGCCCCGAATCGCTCCATCTATCAGTGAATCTGGAGAACCGACCCCCATCAAATAACGAGGTTTGTCACTTGGCAATAAAGGCACGGTAAATTCTAGCACACGATTCATCACTTCTTTCGGTTCACCGACAGAAAGACCACCAACCGCATATCCCGAAAAATCAAGCGAGACAAGATCGCGTGCGCTTTGCTTCCGCAAGTTTTCATATTCGCCGCCTTGTACAATTCCAAACATCCCTTGTTCATTTTCTCTTTTATGAGCTGCTAGACAGCGTTCAGCCCATCTGGAGGTTCGTTCTACAGATTGTTTCATATAATCAAATGATGCCGGGTAAGGCGGGCATTCGTCAAATGCCATTATAATATCTGATCCGAGAGCATTTTGGATTTCAGTTGCTTTTTCTGGAGATAAAAACAGCTTGTCCCCGTTTAAATGATTGCGAAAATATACTCCCTCTTCTTCAATTCGCCGGAATTCGCTTAAGCTGAACACTTGAAATCCGCCGGAGTCGGTTAAAATCGCTCCATCCCAATTCATAAAAGAATGGAGACCTCCTGCCTCCTTAACGATATCTTCCCCTGGTCTGAGCCATAAATGGTATGTATTGCTCAAAATGATTTTTGCGCCAATTTCTTTTAATTCCTCCGGTGACATAGTTTTGACGGTCGCCAATGTTCCCACAGGCATAAACACCGGAGTTTCAAACGAACCGTGAGGTGTATGTACGATTCCAAGGCGGGCGCCTGTTTGTTTGCATGTTTTGATCAATTCATATCGAATAGGTGGCTTATTCAATGATAGCCCCTCCTTTATTCAGTGTACCTCTATTCTGTTTCAAATAATCAGCATGGCATCTCCAAAGCTGAAAAAACGGTATTTTTCCTTTATAGCCTCCTCATACGCGCGAAGAATTGTTTCTCTTCCAGCCAGCGCACTGACAAGCATGATCAGAGAAGACTTAGGAAGATGAAAATTTGTAACGAGTCCGTCTATTCCTTTAAAATTGTAGCCCGGATAAATAAAAATGTCTGTCCAACCGCTTTCTTCGACAAATTTGCCTCCATGTTTTCCAGCAATTGTTTCCAGCGTTCTTGTTGAAGTCGTACCGACTGCGATAATACGTCCTCCCTTTTCTCTTACTTCATTTAATAAGCGGGCCGTTCCCTCTGTCATTTGATAAAATTCCGCATGCATTTTATGTTCTGTAATGTTTGTGCTGCTGACTGGACGAAATGTCCCAAGCCCAACATGCAGCGTTATAAAAGCGATATGAATCCCTTTATTTTTTATATTTTCGAGTATTTCATCCGTGAAATGCAAACCTGCAGTCGGTGCAGCTGCTGAACCAATTTCTCGGGAATAAACGGTTTGATATCGTTCTTTATTATCAAGCTGCTCTTTAATGTATGGCGGCAATGGCATTTCCCCAAGCTGATCCAAAATTTCCAAAAAAATGCCTTCATATTGAAATTCAATGATTCTACCGCCGTGTTCAAGAGTTCCTACACATGTTCCTTTTAAAAGGCCGTTTCCGAAATTTAATGTTGTCCCTACTTTGACTCGCTTTGAAGGTTTTACAAGGGTTTCCCAAACATTCCCTTCTTTTTCTTTTAGCAATAAAACTTCCACTTTGGCCCCGGTTTCTTCTTTCACCCCGTACAATCTGGCCGGCATGACCCGCGTATCATTTAAAACAAGGCAATCACCCGGAGATACATACTCAATTAAGCTTTTAAATCTGCTGTGCGTAATATCTCCGCTTTTTTTATCAACAATCATTAATCTTGAAGCATCCCTCTCCTTCAACGGAGTTTGAGCAATCAGTTCCTCTGGCAATTCGAAGTCAAATAATTCGATATTCATCCTGTTCACCTAGCTTCTGTCCATTATTTAAACCGTCCTAAAAAAGAAAAAATGAACGTTAAAAGCAAACTAATGACAATGCATGTGACAATCGGAAAGAAGAAGGTGAAATTTCCTTTTTTTACTACGATATCTCCTGGCAGTCTTCCGACAACTTGCATAAATAAGCCGATAAAAAGCAAAATACCGCCAAGCACCATCAATAGCTTTGGAAATTCCGTCATCTTTTCGGCACCTCCATTTGAAAATGTTTATACACAAGATCTGTTACTATTCTTCCCCTCGGTGTTCGCCGAATAAAACCGATTTGCAATAAATACGGTTCATAAACATCTTCAATTGTGTGCGCTTCTTCACCGATTGTCGCTGAAATGGTCTCAATTCCAACGGGTCCTCCTTGGAATTTTTCAATGATCCCTAAAAGAAGTTTATGATCGATATGATCCAATCCAAGTTTATCCACTTGCAAACGCTCCAAGGCGTCTTCAGCAAGATGGGCGCTGATTTTTTCAAATCCGAGCACTTGCGCAAAATCCCTGACCCTTTTAAGAAGTCTGTTCGCAATTCTTGGCGTTCCCCGCGATCTTCTGGCTATTTCAACGGCTGCCTCCTCTTCAATCTCGATATTTAACAGATTGGCCGTTCGTTTGACTATCTTTGAGAGCTCGTGCTCTTGATAATATTCCAAGCGGCTTAACACACCAAATCGATCCCTTAAAGGAGCAGTTAATAAGCCAACTCTAGTTGTTGCACCAACAAGTGTAAACGGTGGCAGATCCAACCTGAGCGTGCGGGCGCTTGATCCTTTTCCAATGACGATATCTATACAAAAATCTTCCATCGCTGGGTACAAGACTTCTTCGATCGAACGATGCAGCCGGTGAATTTCATCAATAAATAAAACATCCCCCGGTTCTAAAGAAGTGAGAATAGCCGCTAATTCTCCCGGCCGTTCAATCGCGGGCCCTGAAGTATGGCGGATATTCGTCCCCATCTCATTTGCGATAATCGTTGCAAGTGTTGTTTTCCCGAGCCCTGGAGGTCCATATAAAAGAACATGATCCAACGTTTCTTCTCTAAGCTTTGCCGCTTCAATAAATATTTTTAAGTTTTCCTTAATCTTTGATTGACCGATATATTGATCGAAAGATTGAGGACGAAGGCTGAATTCAAAATCTTTTTCTCCCGCTTCAGCTTCGCCTGCAACAATTCTTTCCTCCATTGCTATCACCTTATTTCAAAAGCAGTTTCAATGCTTTTTTCACATATTGATCAGTTGAGAGCGATTCACCTTCCAATGACGGCTTGATTTTTGCTATCTCTTTCTCACTGTATCCTAAAACTTTCAGAGCATCGATCGCTTCCATAAGCGAATGATTGCTATGTTTTTGGTCTGTTTGCACCTGATTAGCTAACATGTTGGAAGACGGTTCTGAAACGAATTCGACGAGCTTCCCTTTTAAATCTAAGATGATTTGCCTCGCTGTTTTCTTTCCGACACCAGGAAATTTTACTAAAAATGCTTCATCTTCATTTTCAATGGCCTCCACTACTTGCTTTGCATCCCCATAAGCCAGGATCGCCAGAGCACCCTTCGGACCGATTCCTGTTACGTTTAAAAGCTTGGAAAAGAGAGTCTTTTCTTCACGGCTTGAAAATCCGTACAGAGCGAGGAGATCCTCCCTTACATATTGATATGTATAAACTGTCACTTCTTTTTTTATATGTTTTTGATAGCTGAAAGGATTGGGAGTGAAAATTTGAAAGCCGATTCCGTTCCGATCGATCACAATTGAATCTATTGATATATGATCTACAACTCCGCGGATAAACTCAATCACTGCGTTCACCTCTCATCACTTAACCTATTTTAACATAAAGAACTCGCTCCGTCAGGGATAGAACTGCAAAAATAAACCGATGCAAAAAGCATCGGTCCTTTTATTTGAATTCATCAGCAGAATAAGCTTTAAAGGTATTGATGACATTTAAATAATTCTCTTTATTTTTTACGGGAATTCCTCTTTTTAGTTGCAGGTGGCGATAGCTTTCCAGTTTTTTTATATCGATCTGGAAAAAAGACTGAATGACTTCATTGTCTGCGTCAGGCTTCCCGTTAAAAATCGACAAAGTCCCGTCTTCCATAATACCGAAAAAACCATTTGTTTTTAATAAAGGAGAGAGGTCATCAATTTGCTTTTGAAAGACAATTTCGTCGCCATCCTGACGAACAACCTGCCAATCTTGATATTTCGCAATTACATCTGCGATAGAATGATGATGTTCTGTTTTGACCTCTTCGCTCACTTCGCCATCAAGATAAACTCTTCTCAAGATGACTTCAACTGTCGAGGAATGATGATTCGCATTTGCGAAAGATGCTTCAGGATGGAAATGACAAAAAGCTAAGATCATCAAAGTATAACAAAAGAGGCAAAATACCTTTTTCACATGCCACCACTCCTGAACTTATAACACATTTGTTTTTATTTATTGTAGCCATCATGAGAAGTTTTAACCCTTAGTCCTGATTCTTCATCTTATTACATATTATGGCAACTACCTTGTATATCATGGCATGCTTGTATATTAATACGTTTCAATTAGAAAAAGTAAAATGGATAACTTAACAATTTCATTTTTTCGGCTGTTAGATTTTTTAATCGTTAATATCAATAAATTTTCAATCACTCATCTTCCTGCATATTATGGAAGACTTCTTGGACATCGTCGTCATCTTCAAGGACATCGATTAATTTGTACATTTTTTCAGCTGTTGTTTCATCTAGTTGCGTGTACGTTTGAGGAATCCATGTGATTTCCGCTGTTTCCAGTTTATATCCTTTTTCTTCTAAAGCGGTTTTTACATTATTCAAATTTTCAGGAGCGGTATAAATTTCAAACGCCTCACCAGACGCTTCTAATTCTTCTGCTCCAGCGTCAATTGCTTCAAGAAACAAGTCATCCTCTTCAATTCCGTTACCATCAATAACAATATATCCCTTTCGTTCGAACATATAGGATACACAACCAGTTTCTCCTAAGTTTCCTCCGTTTTTATTAAAGGCAGTGCGAACACTTGTTGCTGTACGGTTTTTATTGTCCGTCAGACATTTTACCATTACAGCGACACCGCCGGGGCCATATCCTTCATATGTAATTTCTTCATAGTTGGCTCCATCTTGGCTGCCGGTCGCTTTTTTAATTGCTCGTTCTATATTATCGTTCGGCATGTTGGCAGCTTTAGCCTTGTCAATGGCAAGTCTGAGGCTAGGATTCGCGTCAGGATCTCCTCCGCCTTGTTTAGCCGCAACATAAATTTCTTTTGCCAATTTCATAAAAATTTTGCCCCGCTTCGCATCTTGGGCATTTTTTCTTCTTTGAATATTTTTCCATTTAGAATGTCCTGCCATTCTAAAAATCCCCTCTCATAAACAAATCTCGATTTTTAATATAACATATTTTATTTAGCGGGAAAAATTGTTCTTCACAAAAGAAACAGGGAGGAGTTCTCCCTGTCTCGTTAGCGGTTATTTCCGTCAAAAGGCTCTGTTACTGCTTCTCCAATATCATTGAATAGACGTTGGATATCTTCCCCTACATCCGTACCGTTATTCAAGTTATTATTAATGTTTCGCACGCGAGTAAAAGTTTCCTCGTCTGTTACAATATGGATGCTTTTATTTCCAGCCAGTCTTGATACAACTCGTTTGGCTCGATTTTTTACGTTCTGTTCGTTTCGATCAGTTGTATTGATCGCTACTACAACCCTGTCATTTGTTACGAGCGTATCAACATCCTGCACGTTTTTCAGCCGGCTTACCTGATCAGAAATTCGTTCGGCTAATTGAGCATTATTCGAGCCCACATCTCGTAAATGATTATGATAATTGACATCGCTTCTTTGGAAGCCGTTGTTTCTTCTATCGTTGACTGTCAGCGAGCGGTCTCTATTGCGGTCATTTGCATCGCGGAGCATATCATTGTCATCCATTCCGCCGTCAAACATTTCAGTGATCGGTCCATCATTATCAACGTAATCAAAATTGCGATCCCGATCAGCTGAATAGTAGCCAATTGGTGCTGCACCATTTCGATCACGGTCATCCAATGCACCATTATTGTTGTTGCACGCCGCAAGACCAATTGTCATAAAAGAAAGGGCAATAGCTGCGGAAACTGATTTTCTCAATGAAAAAACCCCCTGAAAAACAATTTGAGCATAATAGCTCATCAATAGCTTGTTCTATCAGGGGAGGTTTATTGCTGTTAGTTCCCGGCAATTAATTAAAATTTTGGCGGTGCTGCCGCTAAATTTCGTTTATGCTCAGAACGTCTATGCAGCGCTTCAATGATTTCTTTATCTTTCTCAGGAATTTCCTCTCCCTTTAAAAATCTGTCAATCATATCATATGTTGTTCCCATTTCGTTTTCATCCGTTTGTCCTTCCCACAAACCGGCGCTTGGAGCTTTATTAATAATTTCATCCGGAACTCCTAAAATTTTTGCCATTTCCCTTACTTCGCCTTTTGTAAAATGTACAAGAGGAACAAGGTCTACACCGCCGTCTCCGTATTTCGTAAAATAGCCCGTATACCATTCAGCTGCATTATCTGTGCCAACAACCATGTAACGATAATTGTTTGCCACAGCGTATAATGTTGTCATTCTGAGCCGCGCGCGCGTATTCGCGTCGCCTAATCTTGCTGCTTCTTCATTCCAATCGTTTTTAGCTTGAATATTTTTTTGAATGGCGTGAAAAAGCGTTTCATGAGTTTCGGTCAAGTCGATCACCATATAATCAATGTTGCAGCTTTTTACTACTTTTAAAGCATCTTCTTGATCTTTCGGATTGCTTTTACATGGCATGATTAGGCCAAGCGAATGCTCAGGAAACGCTCGCTTAATGAGATGAGCAACTACGGCGGAATCTATTCCCCCGCTTATTCCGACAATTGCACCGTTTAATCCTGCGTTTTTTACTTGATTTTGAAGCCATTCGATTAATTTTGCAATTTTTTCCTGCATTATGTCATGCACCTTCCTTAGCATCATTTCTTTTTATTATCCATTGTATCATATTGTGTTTTACGAAAAATAAATCATGTCATGAAATTTTCAAAGAAAAAAGAGACGATTTTTATCATCGTCTCCAATAAAATTAATCTTCATCTTCTTCATCTTGCGGTGCAACGAACTGGTTATAATCATAGTAAGGCACAGCATAAGGGTAATGCGGTATTCCATATGGTACAAATGGAGCCGCTCGATATCCATAAGGTACAGGACCTCCGCAGCCGCAGTCATCCTGATGACTCGGAAAAGCTCCAGTATGAGGTATATTCTCTGCAAATTCTTGATTTTCCGCCGCCTCCGGGCTTACCCATTGACCGTGCGGCATTCCATAAGGTGCAGCATAAGGTGTCGGCGCCAATCCTGATCCTGGATATACAGGAGATACCGGATGGCATCCTAAGAATGGAAACGGTGGACAAAGAACAGGATATGGTACATATGGAACTACGGGTTGCGGACTGTATTGTATTGGTGAAACGTTTGGCGGAATGTTAGGTGCAACATTAGGCGGAATATTGGGCGGAATATTAGGTGCAACGTTTTCGTAACCATACGCTTCATCATATTCATCATCATCAAAATCTTCGCCATATTGTTGTGGGCTTACAAATTGATTCGGGGCAGGGTTCGGAATATTTGGCCAGACAGGCGCGTAATAAGGCTGCCATTGGGCTCCATAATATGGATTGACATTCGAAAATTGCGGATTCGTCATATCTTTGTTGTCCTCCTCTTTATTTTCTTCTCCTTTACCCAAAACTTCATGAAACACATTTTCAGGCTTTTTCGGAAGCTGCGGTTTGGAATCTTTTGAAGCATAGGGATGCGTTGGAGCCTTTTCCGCTTCTTCATGGATATTCATCATCGGCATATTGAGCATAAAATAATTGCTTACATCAGTTTTTTTCGGATAGTAAGGCTGATAAACTTTTGGAACGGGAGGCACATATGGCTTAGACGGCTTCTCCTTTGCTTCCGGTTCCTCAGTCTCAATAGGAGCAACAGGTTTTTCCTCTGCAAAAGGATGTTCCTTTGCTTCCTTTTTAAAAGCTACTTTTGGCACTTCTTTCTTTAATTCATGTTTCACTTCCTTTTTAATTGGCACATCGCCAGTTGGAATTTTTATTTTCATTCCTGGCATAATAAGATCAGGATTGCTCAATTGGGAATTCAACTTTTTTAACTCCTGGAAATCGACTCCATATTTTTGAGCAATTTTCCATAGTGTATCGCCTTTTTGAACAATGTGGATTTTCACTGTTTCCCCCTCCTGTGAAAACGTACTGCCTATACAACTTTCGAATCAAAACATTCATAAATCTTCTTCATCACAACTTATGCAAATTTTAGTGGGATTATGATTTAAAAATGAAGGCTAAGAAAAACGATCCTCTTTTTTAAAAGCCAATTGATATCGATATCAGTACACAGCTGCTGATTTATGCTGCAAAAATTACAAAAATAAAAAAACCCGGGGAGGGACCCCAGGCATTCAAATTGTTCTTCGTACTTTTGCTATCCCGCATGCATATGGGCGATTTCAATATTTTTCCTTTTTATGAGCTATGATCCAGCATGCGATTTAATGCAAGAACTGCATACTCTTTAATTGCTTCATCCACAATGATTTGATTAATTATTTTTCCTTTATCGATTGATTCCAGCGCCCAAACTAAGTGGGGCAGATCAATTCGATTCATTGTTAAACACGGACACATATATGGATTTAAAGAAACGATCTCTTTGTCGGGATTATTTTGTATTAACCGATTCACTAGATTCATTTCTGTTCCGATTGCCCACTTGCTTCCTTTCGGGGAGTTTTGAATCGTATCAATAATATATTTCGTGGATCCCGAATAATCGGCCATCTGAACAACCTCAAATGTACATTCAGGATGAACGATAATTTTCATATCGGGATATTTGCTGCGAATATGTTCAATATTTTTTACTGTAAATTTCTCATGCACTGAGCAATGGCCTTTCCATAAGATGATGGCGACATCTTCCCTTGTTCCATCATAATGCAGCTTTTGTTCAATCGGATCCCAGACAGCCATCTTATTAAGGGGAATACCCAGTTTAAAGGCAGTATTTCTCCCTAAGTGCTGATCAGGTAAAAACAAAATTCTCTTTTTTTGCTTCAGCGCCCAAGCCAGCATCGTTTCAGCATTTGAGGAGGTTACCGTTGCTCCGCCATTTTTACCGACAAAAGCTTTAATCTCTGCTGATGAATTGACATATGTTAATGGCAAAATCGTGTCGTCAAAAAGCTCTTGCAGCTTGCTCCAAGCGGCTTCTGTTTGTTTGATATTTGCCATATCCGCCATCGAACAGCCAGCTCTCATATCCGGAAGAATCACCTTTTGATAAGGCGATGTCAGCATGTCTGCTGTTTCTGCCATAAAATGAACACCACAAAAGACAATATATTCGGCATCTTTTGTTTCTTGCGCTATTTGTGCCAGCTTTAACGAATCTCCTGTTACATCTGCAAATTGGATCACTTCGTCTTTTTGATAATGATGACCTGGGATCATCAGTCTTGTTCCGAATTTCTTTTTAATTTCTATCACACGGTTTTCCAATTCTTCCACAGATCGATGTTTATAATCTTCAGGCATCATTTCTGTTTTTGAAGCATCCAACAATTCAAAAAGATTCATAGCTCATTCCTCCCCGAAAAAGATAAACTAATGTCTATTGAAGGTGCTGAATGGGTAATAAACCCAAGCGATATGAAATCAACATTTGTATCTTTGTAATCCGCTAAATTTTTTAACGTAATTCCGCCTGAAGCTTCTGTAATAATGTCAGGCGGAGTCATATCAACAAATTTTTTCACTTGTTCAGGCGGGCAATTGTCAAACATGATAATATCGGGATGTACTGAAATTGCTTCTTTCAATTGCTCTTCCGTTTCAACCTCCACCTCAATTTTTACCATGTGGCCGACTCGATTTCTTACCCTTTCAACTGCTTTTGTAATCGAACCGCAAAAGGCAATATGGTTGTCTTTAATCATCACCCCGTCATATAAACCAAATCTGTGATTATATCCTCCCCCTATGCGGACAGCATACTTTTCAAACATTCTAAGCCCAGGTGTTGTTTTTCTTGTATCACAAATTTTTGTATGCGTTGAATTTAACGTCAGCACCGCTTGTTTTGTCAAAGTTGCGATCCCGCTCATTCGCTGCAGCAAATTTAACACTACGCGCTCTCCTTGTAAGATGGAACGAATAGAACCTTTTATGACGGCAATCTCTTCCCCCGCTGTCAGCTCATGTCCATCTTTTACAAACATGTGAACTTCAAGGTTGGGGTTTAACATCGAAAAAGCGGTTTTCACCACGTTTTCTCCACAAAAAACTCCGCTTTGTTTTGCTTTTATGACGCCCGATCCTCGGTCGTTTTCTGAGAAAATCGCATCGCTGGACAAATCATTGTCTCCTATGTCTTCCATAAAAAATTGCTTCAATGCCTGCTCGAGTTTTATTTGATTCATGTTTCAACCGCCCCTATCCTTTGCTCGTTTGTTTGTACAATTCGTTTTTCCAGCCATTCAGGTTTTTCCCCTGGATAATCGATCCTGAAATGGCCGCCGCGGCTTTCCTTTCGTAAAAGAGCTCCTTTAGCTATTAAATATCCGGCTGTGATCATGTTAATCCGTTCGATTTCTTCAATTGAATAACTTATAGCATTTAATGGAAAATATTTGACATATCGCTTCAGCCATGAAACAGCCCATGCCAGTTCTCCATGCGTCCGTTCGATTCCAACCCATTTTGTCAATATTTTGCGTATTTCTCCTTTTTCTGGAACCTCTGTTTTTTCATGTTCGTTCCAATGGAAATCCCCAAAACTCTCCTGTGAAGACAGCCGCTGATCCAGTATAAATTTTGCAATCCTTTTTCCGAATACAAGACCTTCTAAAAGAGAATTTGATGCTAGACGATTTGCCCCGTGGACACCGGTACACGCCAATTCGCCTACAGCATAAAGCCGATCGATATTCGTTCTGCCGACTAAATCGGTTTCAATTCCGCCCATTAAAAAATGCATGCCAGGCACTACAGGAATTTTCTTCTCGCTCAAATTTACCCGATTTTGCCGACACATCTCAGCAATCGTCGGAAAACGTTCGGAAAAAAATTGAATTTCTGAAATATCCAAATACACTTGATGTCCATCCCGATATTTACGATAAATTGCGCGGGCAACAACATCTCGAGGAGCCAAATCACCTAATGGGTGAATTTCGCTCATAAATCTTTGCCCCGTTTCATCGATCAATACAGCGCCTTCACCCCTGACCGCTTCAGAAATCAATCCTCTGCATGTCCCGTTTATATAAAGCATTGTTGGATGAAACTGTGTAAACTCCATATCGATCAGCCTGCATCCAGCCCGAAAAGCAATGGCAAGTCCGTCTCCCGTTGCGTTCGGATGATTGGATGTCCATTCATAAGCTTGACCGCAGCCGCCGGTTGCCAAAATAATATGGGGGGCTGTATAGACATGTATATTTTCATCTGCTGTTTTGGTAATAATGCCAACTGCCCTTCCGTCCTTTACAACGACATCACAAACAAACTGATATTCATTGATTGTTATCCGGTTTGTTATTTTTTTCAAAAAATGCTCTACCATTTTCCTTCCCGTCGCATCTCCTCCTGCATGGAGAATGCGGCGAAAGGAGTGCGCCCCTTCATTTCCTAAATCCACATTTCCTTGCTCGTCCTTGTCAAATGGAAAGCCCTCATCCATAAGGGATGAAATAATTTCCTTTCCTTCTTGTACGAGCAGCTCAACTGCTTCCTTTTTATTGTGGTAGCGCCCAGCATATAATGTATCTTCATAATGAAGGCAGCTATGATCATTTTCATGTATGGCACATGCAATTCCACCTTGAGCTAAATGAGAATTAGAACTAGTTTTCATCGTTTTTGTAATCATTAATATGTTCATTTTTTCACATAATTCGCTTGCAACCGTTAATGCGGCAATACCGCTTCCGACGATGATGACATCATAATGGGTCATCAACAACCCCCCTTGTAAATTTACACATGTCTTGACACATATATTTACACAAAAATACAATATTGACAAGAGGAATTTTTCACAAAATTTTTAAGGCTTGAATAGAGAGGGGCGAAAACAATTGATATACTTTGATTTTGCAGCAACGACCCCCATGAGTGAAAAAGCGATTGCTTCATACACCGAAGCGGCAAAATTTGCTTACGGAAACTCAAGCAGTCTGCATGATATCGGCGGCAAAGCGTATGAACTATTGACAGCGTCAAGGAAAGCATTTGCAGCGTTATTAGGAGGAGATCCAAACGGTGTTTATTTTACTAGCGGCGGTTCTGAAGGCAACATACTGGCCATCCAATCATTATTAAATAGCACGCCAAACAAAAAGCATATTATTGCTTCTTCACTTGAACATGCATCCATTGACCATTATTTGTCTTTATTGCGTGCGAAAGGATATGACATTACATTTTTAAAGCATGATCAAAATGGAAATATTTTAATGGAGCATCTTGAAGAAGAAATCCGTGAAGATACGGCCCTTGTCACCATCCAGCACGGCAATTCCGAAATCGGAACAATTCAAAATATAAAGGAAATTGGCTTGTTTTTAAAAAAGAGGAAAATATACTTTCATACCGATTGTGTGCAAACGTTTGGAAAACTGTTGATTCCCGTCGATGAGATGAATGCTGATGCCTATACATTTTCTTCACATAAAATTTACGGTCCAAAGGGCGTAGGAGCAGTGTATATTCATCCAGCAGCAAGCTGGTCGCCAGTGATTCCCGGAACAACACATGAGGACGGATTTCGTCCAGGCACTGTCAACGTTCCAGGCATTTTTTCCTTTGTCACTGCCGCAAATGAGTTTTATAATCAAAGAGAGAAGCATTTTAACCATTTCATCAAGCTCAAGCAGCATTTGATCAGCCAATTAAAGACACAGCTGCCCACGATAACGATTGTCAATGAAACGAAAAAAGAGGTTCTCCCAAATATTGTTGGTGTTGTCACAAACAGTTTAGAAGGTCAATTTGTAATGCTCGAATTGAACCGAAAAGGATTTGCGGTCTCAACTGGAAGCGCCTGTCAAGCTGGAAATAGTCATCCTTCTAAAACCCTTCTTTCAATCGGCTTTGACAAAGATTCCGCTCATCAATTTATTCGTATTTCCTTTGGAATTACAAATACAATCTCGGAAGTCGATGAGCTTATCAATGCGATTCTATCCATCGTTCGATAAGAGTTTTGAAAGGTTGGTGTTTATGGAAAAAATATTAGGGGACAAGCGGAGGGAAGTGATTCTCGAATGGTTAAAAAATGAAAATCGGCCGATCACGGGAGGGGAATTGGCCTCACGGACGAATGTCAGCCGTCAAGTCATCGTTCAAGATATTTCTCTTTTAAAAGCACTCGGAGAACCGATTTTAGCCACAAGTCAGGGATATATGTATTTAAAAGAAAGAACGAATGAGGCAAAAAAAGCGAAACGTCTTATTGCCTGCAAGCACGCTCCGGAAAAAACAAAGGAGGAATTGAACATTATTGTTGATTACGGAGCGACCGTAAAAGATGTAATCGTTGAACATCCAGTGTACGGGGACTTGACCGCATCGATTATGGTAAGCAATCGAAAAGAAGTAGATGAGTTCATAAAAAAAATCGAAACAACAAACGCCTCTTATTTGTCGGAATTAACGAACGGCATTCATTTGCACACCATTCTTGCCGACAATGAAAAAACTTTAAATGAAGTTTGTGCAGCTCTTGATCAAGCAGGATTTTTAATTCGTGACGATCATTGATTAATCAAGCCAGGCATCCTGCAATGGATGCTCGGCTTTTTTTATAGTTTATAAGCCGGAAAGCTTCCGAGAATCTTGACGCCGCAGCCTAAAGCCTCCAGTTCTTGGATTGCCCCGGGTATTAAAACATCATCCATTTTTGATTCTATATCTATAATAAACAAGTAATCTCCTAATCCCGTTTTCATTGGACGAGATTCAATTTTTGATAAATTCAGTTTTCTCCATGCAAATGCAGACAATACTTGATGCAGGGCGCCTACATGGTCTGTCGGCAACGTTACAACTAATGTCGTCTTTTCACCGACTTTATTATGGTGGTTATTTTCTATTTGAAAATCTTGATCCGGATGTAAAATAACAAATCGTGTATGGTTGTAATCATAATCGTGAATATTATATTTCACAATAGCTAAATCATACTCTTTTGCCGCCAACTCATTGGCAATGACAGCCATATTTTCTTCCGGATGTTGATGGATATATTCTGCAGCGGCTCCTGTCGATGTGGCATATTCGATCGAAACATCCGGCATATGCTCATGTAAAAATTTATGGCATTGTGCAATAGCATGTGAATGAGAAAATACTTTTTCGATTTTTTTCCAATCATCCTTCCTGCAAGGATGAACCATTAAATGCTGCTTGATTGGAACAACAATTTCACCGACAATATGCAGTGTATTTTCATGAATTAAATAATCAATTGTAAGATTGACCGACCCCTCAAGCGCGTTTTCAAGCGGAACAACGGCAATGTTTGTTTCTTGCTTGACGACTGCATCCATGACATGTGGAATCGTTCGGTAAGGGACTAGTTTTACATCGTTTTCAAAAAATTTTGAGACGGCCAAATGAGTAAATGTTGCTTTCGGTCCCAAATAGCTGATTTTCATCTGTATATCTTCCTTCCTAATTCTATGCACCTGAACTTAATAGTTCGACCTTTTCTACAAATTCTAGCTTCCGCAATTTTAATAATAAAACGTTCATATCTTCTTTCATTCCGTTCGTGTTTAATGATAAAGTCACATTGGCTCTTCCTTGAATTGGAATGGTTTGGTGAATTGTCAGCACATTGCAGCCTGCTTCAGCCACAACTTTAAGCAAATGCGACAGCGTTCCGGAACGATCTTCTAAATGGAAAAACAACGTAATGATTTTTTCTTTGACAACAGTATGAAAAGGAAAAACCGCGTCTCTGTATTTATAAAACGCACTTCGGCTCAAGTCAACGAGCTGCACTGCTTCTTGAACGGACGAGACTTTGCCTCGTTCAAGAAGCTTTTTCACTTCGAGCGTTTTTTTCATTGCTTCCGGCAGCACATCTTCCCTTACCAAATAAAAAATTTCGTCTTTCATCTACCGTCTCCTTTCCCACCCATATGCGATGAAGCATGAAGGACACAGATTTTATGTGCAAAATGTTTTATTCAATGAATTCAAATTCAAATTCCAGCAGCCTTACTGTATCCCCATCTTTTGCACCGCGCTCTCTTAATGCGTCGTCTACCCCCATTTTGCGAAGCTGTCTTGCAAAACGGCGAACGGATTCGTCTCTTGAAAAATCGGTCATTTTAAACAGCTTTTCAACCTTTTCACCTGATAAAATAAACGCTCCATCGCTGTCACGGCTGATGGTAAAGCTCGGCTTTTCATCCTTTAATGTATACACGACACGATTCGGAGCAGATGTTTCCGTTTCGTCAAAGTAAAGAGGGAATTCCGGCGTTTTTTCCAATAAATCGGCAATAGCAAATAACAGCTCGCGAATTCCTTGGCGTGTAACGGCTGATATTGGAAAAATGCTGACATTTTTGTCTTGCAGCTTTCTTTTAAATTGTGAAAGATTTTCAGCAGCATTTGGCATATCCATTTTGTTGGCGACAACAATTTGCGGCCGCTCCGTCAGCCTTAAATTATATTGTTTTAATTCTTCATTGATCGTCAGGTAATCCTCATACGGATCACGGCCTTCCATTGCGGACATATCAATGACATGAACGATGACTCTTGTTCTTTCAATATGACGCAAAAATTGATGTCCAAGACCTACTCCTTGATGAGCGCCTTCAATAAGACCCGGTAAATCTGCCATCACAAAACTGCGTCCGTCTTCGGTCTCAACAACACCTAAATTCGGCACTATCGTTGTAAAATGGTAGGCAGCGATTTTTGGTTTAGCACTTGATACAACTGATAAAAGAGTGGACTTTCCAACGCTCGGAAATCCGACAAGCCCGACATCAGCCAAAAGCTTTAATTCCAATGTTACATATCGTTCTTCGCCCGGCTCTCCTTTTTCGCATATTTCGGGCGCCGGATTCGTTGGCGAGGCAAATCGGGTGTTTCCTCTGCCGCCCCGTCCTCCTTTGGCAATCACGCTTCTTTGCCCGTGCTCGGTTAAATCTGCGATCACTTCTTTTGTATCATCATCTATTACAACAGTACCGGGAGGAACTTTCACAACAAGGGGTTCGGCATTTTTCCCGTGCTGATTTTTAGACATCCCGTTTTCGCCTTTTGGAGCTTTAAAATGTTTTTTATAGCGAAAATCCATTAACGTCCGAAGACCTTCATCCACTTCAAAAATCACATCTCCGCCCTTTCCGCCGTCTCCCCCTGCAGGGCCTCCTTTCGGAACATATTTTTCACGGCGGAAAGCAACCATGCCGTTCCCGCCATCTCCGCCCTTCACATATACCTTCACTTGATCGACAAACATTGAGCTTCAGCCTCCTTTCATTGTTTCATCACGACTTACTGACCATCAATGTAAATTCATATGTATCAAAATGTATTTGTTGAATGGTGATTGCATCTGATTGGTACTGCTCTAAAAATGTTAAAAGAGTCTTATCATCCGTTAGTATACCATTAAAATCATAAAAGAACCGGACATTGTTTTCTGTTTTAAAGAGTTCTAATGTAATGGTTATATGATTTTCTTGTTTTTTATCAATATTTTGATTAAGGATTTGAAAAAGATCTGTTGTAAAATGGAACATTTCCTCATCTAGACTAGAACAATCCATCGCTTCCCCTAGCACTTCATAATCCAAAATGAGAAGGTGTCCTTTCCAGTTATATGTTAAAAGCAGCTCTGCAAAACTGGGCATGTTTAAATTGCAAAGTTTTGATTCTTGCTTTGCTTCCACGACAATTTCATCAATAATTTCCTTCACCCGATCGTATTTTTTTAATGATAAATGGCCTTTAATTAATTGCAATTTATTCATCCAATCATGTCTGGAGTGGCTTAATGCGTCAACAATACTCCATCTCTCTCTTTGATCAGCCATGGTTCCACTCCCATCAAGCTATCTTTTTAAACATGTACAAAAATTATATCAACTTTCCATTAAAAAAACACCGAAAAAGAAAACTCTAACCAAAAAGGCTAGAGTTTTTCAAGTGTTTGCTTATGCTTCTTTTGCTATCGGATACACGCTGACTTTTTTCTTGTCGCGTCCATATCGTTCAAAACGGACGATGCCGTCTACTTTCGCATAAAGCGTATCATCCCCGCCGCGGCCAACATTCAAACCAGGATAAACTTTTGTACCTCTTTGACGATAAAGAATGGAGCCGCCTGTAACAAATTGGCCGTCCGCACGTTTTGCACCTAATCGTTTTGCGATGGAATCACGTCCGTTTTTCGTGGACCCAACTCCTTTTTTCGATGCGAAAAATTGAAGATCCAATTTTAGCATGAGTGCCACCTCCTAATCTTTTTTTGTAACGATTCGAATAAACTTTCCATACCCTCGCTCGATCGTTTGTAATGAAACAAGCATTCCTTCAAGCAATAATTGGATTTTTTCAAATGAATCCGTGTCAACTTGATCAGGAACCTGTACGTGCAAAAATCCGCCTTCTTCCGATTGTTCAACATTCATATCGACATTGGCTAAAGCTTTGATCGCATTTACTGCTCCAAAAGAAACAGCTGAAGCGCCTGCACATACGATGTCCTTCCCGTGCTCTGCGAAGTCCGCATGCCCTTTCATTGTAAACGACCGGATGAATCCTTCTTTCGAACGATGGATGGTCACATGTATCATATGAAACAGCCTTTATTATGCATTAATTTTTTCAATGACAACTTTTGTGTACGGTTGGCGATGACCTTGTTTTCTACGGTAATTTTTTTTCGGTTTATATTTAAAAACGATAATTTTCTTACCTCGGCCATGCTTTTCAACTTTTGCCGTAACCGTAGCTCCTTCTACCAGCGGGTTACCTACCTTTACGTTGTCTCCTCCAACGAAAAGCACCTTGTCAAAAGTAACTGTTTCACCTTCTTGAGCGTCTAATTTTTCCACATAAATGGCTTGACCCTCTTCAACTTTCACTTGTTTCCCGCCAGTTTCAATGATTGCGTACATATTCTGCACCTCCTATTTAACTAAGACTCGCCAGATTAGGGTGTCGGATAACCGAGCTTCTAACCCAAACTGAGCGGTTGTAGCACGGGTGCTACAAAAAACAATAACAAATTGATCTTAACAAAATATGAATGTATATGTCAATACATTTTGGAGATCCGTAAAGCCACTTCCTCTTTTGTTCCCCATTGGCGAATTTCGAATCCTTTTACATGATCGGAAGGACTGAAGAAAATCTTCATGCCTATTAGTTCTTCAAGCTTTTTTAAATGTTTCTCATATTCACATGTAAAAAAATCGCAAACTTCTGGGGCCGCTTCTACAAGGACGGCTTCGTCATCTGATCCAGCATGTTCAAGAAGGGTTCTTTCAAGTTCAAAAGCAATGCTTTCAACCGTCCTTTTTCTTCCTGTTCCGCCGCATGCTGGACATGGTTCGAGCAAAAGCTCGGAAAGAGATTTTCGAGTTTTTTTCCTTGTTAATTGCAATATATTTAATTCGGTAAAACCGATGACTTTTGTGAAAATGCGGTCCTTTTCCAATTCTTTTTGAAACAATCTCAAAATCCGGCTTCGATCTTCCTTCTCCATATCAATAAAATCGATCAAAATGATTCCGCTCAAATTTCTTAATCTTAACTGCCGGGCAATTTCTTTTGCCGCTTCCTCATTGGTTTTTAAAACCGTATCTCGGTACGTATTTTTCCCCGAAAATTTCCCTGTATTAACATCAATGACAATCATTGCTTCCGTTTCTTCAATTACGATAAACGCGCCGTTTTTTAGCCAAACAATTTTTTTCAGCGCCTTTTCGATTTCATGTTCGATTGCATAATAAGAAAAAATATTTTCGTTTTCGGAATAAAAATCAATGGAAAATGGGAACAAATCTCCGTAATTTTTTTTCAATTCTTTTACAGTGCTTATGTCATCAATGACAATTTCATCCAATACATGCGGTGAAATTTCAGCGATAATTTGCTCTACAAAACTTTCTGAACCGAATAATAAGCTTGGCACTTTTTTGCTTTTCAGCTGTTGTTCAAAACTGCTCAGCATGTCATCGAACCATTTTTTTATTGTTTGGTCATCCGCTCTTTCAGCAGCAGTTCGGAAAACGATGCCCCCTTTGTTTGAGCATAACGTTTCCCCGAGAAGCTGCAATCTTTTTCTTTCTTCCTGGGAAATAATTTTTTTGGAAATTGCCACCGTGCGGCCAAAGGGCTGATATACAAAAAAAGGGGATCGCAATTCAATATTCATTGTGACTTTAGGGCCTTTAAATTCTCCTGATTCTTTTACAACTTGAACGATTACCTCTTCACCTTGAGAAATAAAATGTCGGACATTTTTATTTTTTAATGCCTCATTCGTTCGGGACGTCTCAAAATATGACATAATGTCATTCCGGTGAAGATAGCCGTTTCTTCCCTGACCTAAATCAACAAAAACAGCCTCCATACCAGGAAGGACTTTTGTTACTTTTCCTTTATAAATGTTGCCGACAATCGTGTTTTTTTCTTTTATCCATACTTCCGCCAGTCGTCCGTTTTCCAACAATGCAATGCGTTCATCATCCGTTTTTTTATTTATAATTAATTGCCGCAACCCAACAACCTCTTTTCATGTATTGTTTCCTATTTCAATATCATGTTTTCCTGCAGGCGTCAATAAACGTACTGTAAATCGCCCATTTTTCTGTCCGTCTTTTTTTCCGAAAAAAAACTGTGCAGCAGCTCATTTTCATCAAGCTGAAAAAGTTTTTTTCCATCGTCCTCCACAATAATAGGGTGCTTGCAACCCCGCTGAAATTTCAGCAGCACGTGGTAAATCAAATCATCGCGATCAACAATGATCGGCTTTAACACTGTAAACGCTTGATGATTTCCATAATACCTTTCCATCAAGAAGCGAATATATACAAATTGTCTTTGTTTATATTCCGTATAAATGGAGTGGACGATAAAGGCTGCGATAATCCACCCGCTTAAAAGAGTAGGGTTAAAAAAAAGCAAAAAAAGGAACAAACATGAAAAAACAACTGCAGATATGCGAAGCATTTCCTTATGAGCAACTGAAAAAGGTTTTTGTTTGCTCAGCAAAATAAAAAGAAGCTTTCCTCCATCAAGGGGCCAAATGGGAACAAGATTAAAAAGGAAAATAGACATATTAAAAAAAATAAACATTTCATATGTAGAGTCGTTTATGAAATTCGCTTCCCAAAAAATCCATGCAGCTATTTGCATCCATAAATGCTGAATCGGTCCAGATATAACAACAAACAGATCTTCTTTCAAGGGACGATTTCCATGCTCCTCCATTTCCACTACACCGCCAAAAGGAAGAAGCTGAATGGACTTGATCCTCCATGAAAAAAAACTGGCGCAAACAGCATGCCCCATTTCATGAATAAAAACTATTGAGAAAAGGATGCAAAGAGCTTTAAATTGCGCTGTCATTGCTCCGATTGCAATCAACACCCAAAAGATAGGATGAATATGTATTTTCGACAATAAGGAAAAATATTTATTCAAATGAGATCACCTGACTCGGGTCAATAAATGTGTCGCCCTTTTTTATGGCAAAATAGTATGTTCCATGCTGGTTTTGGCTTTGCTTTACTTTGCCTACAGGTTTTCCTGTTTCGACAAAGTCATACAGCGCTACATTTAGCTCTTCCAGGTTCCCATACCAGGTTTCTATTCCATCAGCATGTTGAATCACCACAGTCAGACCAGTATCCTCCTTCTTTCCAGCTTCAATAACAATTCCTTCATTCATGGCCTCTACCGTTTTATTATTTGTTTCGATCATCACGCCTTGCCCGGTATCTTTAAAGCTCTGAAGCACCTTTCCTGATGCCGGAACCGCATATTGACTTTCTTTAGATCCACTTTCTTCTTTCGATTGTTTTTTCAAAAACGCTAATGGATTCCCAAATTGTTCTTCGTACCATTTGGAAACATATGCAAAGTTAAACTCCTTTTCCATCACATGGCTGACGAAATCTCTAGCTTTCAGAAATTCTGCCCGGTCATTTTTAAAAATAATACCGATCATCAGGACGATGCAGGCAGAGATTAGCAATTTTGTTATAAAAACGTCCGAACGGAACAATGGATGAAAATTTTTACTTCCTTCTGCCTCTACATAAAGAGGGGAGTCCGCGTCAACTTGCACGTTTTCTTGTGTGATTTGATTGATAAATGGAACAGATATATCATCACTGCTGCTTGAACTGCTCGAAAGCATGCTGTTCATTCTTTTTCGTTTACGCTTTGCTATTCGTTTTTTTATTTCTTTTGCTCGACGATTCATCATCCATCATCCTTTTGCAATTTTGTACAAGTTTATGCCCTGTCCTTACCGTTTATGACAATAAAGCCATTTTGCATTTCTTAAAGCGATATCTAGGCAAATGTTTATCTTTGACCTTGATAAAGAACTTTTACCTACAACCTAGTAAGTAGGTTCTTCACTGTTTTCTGGTTCAAAGGAATACTGGATGAAGCAAAATAAAATATGGCGCTATCCGAGAAAAGCAAAATTTTGAAATCAAAAAGAAGACCACAAAATGCTTTTGTCGTCTTCTTTTTGAAATAGTAGTATATGGTGAATTAACACAAAAGCTAGACTGCCTTTTATTTGAAGCCGCTTAACGAAATAGGTTGACTAGTTCATTGATCGATAAAATGAAAAATAAAACAATATTTAAACTCAAAAGTACATTGAAAAACCATTTATTTCGATCTTCCTTATGAGGAAGATGCTTTTTACTATTAAGCAAATAGATAAGGGTCAGCGCCAGAAAGGGCATAAATAGCGCACCAAGGGCACCATACAAAATAATGAGGCTCACAGGTTTTCCTATAAAATGCAAGAGCATTGGCGGGAATGTTAACCAAAAAACAAAAAATTTATAAGCTTTTGTCTTACTTAATTGTTCTTTATTCACATCATGTTTTTTAACTGTATAGACAAAATCAGCAAATAAATAAGAGACGCCATTCCAAACACCTAATACTGATGTAAAGGAAGCTGACCAAAAACCGATGAGAAATAAGATACGTACAGTTGGGGACAGCTCGTTTCCTAAAATGGTAGCAAATGATACGAGACCTTGCTCACCGTTAATGTTTGTATTCGTTCCATATAGTAATGCAGCACCCAAAATTAATAAAGAAATTGTAAAAACTGCTGTAGTAATATAGGCAATCATGGAGTCAAATCTAACGTAGCGGAGGTAGGATCGATCCTTCCAATTGTTTTCCTGCAGCCAATAGCCATAAGACGCCATGGTAATGGATCCGCCAACTCCCCCAATTAATCCGAGTGCGTAAAGCAGTGACCCTTTCGGCAACGCCGGAACAGCAGTGTCCATGATATCAGAAAGTTCCGGCAAAACAATAACAGCTGAGCCGACAACCGAAATAAACATAAGTAGAATTAAAAGATTCATAACTTTTTCAAATAGCTTATATTGCCCCATCCATGTTAATAAAAAACCTAACAAACCGCTTATAACCGCCCATACCCATAAAGGCAAGACAGGAAATAATGCAGACAGAGCCAATGCACAAGATGAAGTCGCAGCCGCTCCATAAACAAATCCCCAAATAACCGAATAAACGCCAAAATAGCTTGTTGCCCATAATCCCATAGAATGCCAGCCTTCTAAAATAGTTTTTCCAGTCAGCAAATGATATCGGCCAACACCCTCATTTAAGGCAAATTTTAAAATAGCCCCGATAATGATTGCCCATAAAAAGACAAGCCCAAAATTTGTACCGGCAACTAAGGCAGCAACTAGATCACCGGCTCCGACGCCCGTTGCTGCGACAATTAACCCCGGACCAACGGCCGGCCACTTTTTTGTGGATTTGCCATGTTCCATCACTGTCACCTTCCATCTGAGATTTGAACGTAGAAATGAGTCATCTAATATTTCTTATGAATGATCTTTCTCATTAGGGAATATAAATGTGCATGAATCAATTGCTGGATGAACATATTTTCGCATCATGCTGTTATATCTAGTTTTAGCAATTGTTCATCCATGCGAAACTTTCTCATTTATAGTTCTTATGTAAAGAATTCATATTTTATTAATTGAATATTCTGTATTTTTAAGTCGATCGTTTTCATTGCTCTTGTATCAGCTGTTTGAAATGATTTCTCGCACCTGTCTCCTTCCCTTTGTAAACGATTACGACTGTAAAAATAAACATTTACATATCGCCTCAATTTTGAAATAATTCTAATTGAAAATCATTATTATTAAGGAGGCATCAGAAATACCAATGGAAACATACAAAGTAGCCAATATAATTAAAGAGCGTCGATCGATTAAAGAATTTAAGAAAGATCCAATCCCTAAAGAAGTAATATGTGAATTATTAAATACGGCTGTTTGGGCTCCTAATCATGGATTAAGAGAGCCATGGCGGTTCGTGCTGTTTATGAATGAAGGAAAAGAAAAATTAGTTGCTGCTATTGCACAAGAAACGAACAATGGAAAAAATATCGATCGATTACGAGAAAAGCTGCTGCCGATTCCAGCACATTTATTGGTAATCATGAAAGAGGATCCGCGTCAAAAGCAGTGGGAGGAGGATTTAAAAGCGACAAGTGCATTAATCCAAAATTTTCAACTAGCTGCATGGGAAAAAGGTATTGGCGTTATATGGAAAACAGGTGCTTATATTTATTCACCATCTTTCCGACAAAAAGTTGGAGTAGAACCAGGAGAAAAAATTGTCGGCCTTCTACATATTGGCTATCCTGCCTCAATCCCAGACCCAAAACAGCGGACAAACGCAGAAGAAAAATTGACGATTATTGAATCATATTGAAAGGGAAAAGATTCAAGAGGAAATATTTTGTACAGCCTTCAAAAAATCTCCCACCTCAAGAGATAGAAGAAAAAACCGATCAGCAGGTGGGAGATATATCAGTGTGATGGCAGTGATTCTAATGTGTGCAAAGAAAAAAGCTAATGCCTTATTCAAGGAAGTGTGATTTTTAAATTGATTAGGATTAAGCACGTACTCCAAAAAATTTTTTGATTTTTGCGATAACACCTTTTTCAGGCTCATCTAATGATTGAAGCGGAACCGCTTCACCTAAAATTCTTCTCGCAATATTGCGGTAGGCAATGGAAGCACGATTGTCAGGGTTCATTACAATCGGTTCACCATTATTAGACGCTTTTATTACCTCATCATCATCAATTACAATCCCCACCAAATCAATAGAAAGATGGCTGACAATTTCATCGACATCCAGCATATCACCGTTTTTCATTAAATGATTTCGGATCCGATTAATAATTAATCGTGGCGGCTCAATATCTTCCTTCTCCAGCAAACCGATAATTCGATCCGCATCTCTCACAGCGGAAACTTCTGGTGTTGTCACGACAATCGCTTGATCCGCACCGGATACGGCATTTTTATATCCTTGTTCAATCCCGGCAGGACAGTCGATAATAATATAATCAAAATCTTGTTTTAGCTGGTCAATTAATTTTTTCATCTGCTCAGGTGTTACGGCAGTTTTATCGCTAGTTTGCGCTGCAGGCAGCAAATAAAGAAAATCATTAAAGCGTTTATCTTTTACGAGAGCTTGATGAATTTTGCATCGTTCTTGGACAACATCAACTAAATCATAAATAATCCTGTTTTCCAATCCCATGACAACATCGAGGTTCCGCAAGCCGATATCTGTATCAACTAGACAAACTTTCTTTCCCATAATGGCAAGGGCTGTACCAACATTTGCAGACGTTGTTGTTTTGCCGACCCCGCCCTTGCCAGAAGTGACCACAATTGCCTCACCCATTCATTATTCCCCCTTCAAGCCTAGTTAAATTGGGTCTCAGATGAGCTAATTGTTGAATCCGTTCAATAATGATTGTCCCATTTTCATCAATATATGCGCATTCCATATCATTTCGAAATGATGGCTCCTTCTGATCGGGTGGCCTACTTAAAATATCGGAGATCCTCAGCTGTGTCGGCTTCATCAAGGAGGCGGCAATCACTGCATTTCGATTCCCTTCAAAACCAGCATGAGCTATGCCTTTTAAAGCCCCCATGACAAAAATATTGCCCGTTGCCATGACTGTCCCGCCAGGATTGACATCTCCTATCAGCAACAAATCCCCTCTAATTTTCAACACTTGCCCAGAACGGACGACTTTAGCAACTGAGATAACATCTGCTTCCTCTTTCCACTTCAACGCCTCTTCCTTTGAGATGACATTTGAATCAATTGCATCGACAATTAAATTTCTTTTTTTTCTTATTACGTCTTTTATTTTCTCCTCTTGTTCCTCCGTCAAAAAACGATTTCCAGCCTTTATCGTCACCCTGATCATCGGTTCATTTTCCTGAACATACTGCCTTTTGGAGAGCATCGAATCCAGTTCATTCACAATATCATGAAACGAACAGGAATCATCTAAATATAATGTCAATCCATCCTTTGTGCCTTTTATCGTTACATAATATGGTCTTTGAGCTTTCACGAAGTTCACCCCAACAAAAATCTATTTCGACAGCAATAACAAAAACTCCTCTATCAAACTTTAAAACCTAATCGTTGTGTTCACCTATTTTCAAGCCCAAAACGAATTTCTTTAAAGGATAGATTAACACACAAGCTAATACAAAATTCAGAGCAAGTGTCGGTAGCAGGCGTTCAATTGTAAACAATTGCAGAGGAACAGCTGTCATCCCGATTAGTAAATAAATACCGTATGTGAAAAATTCAAGCAATGCAACGGAAAGCTCAGTTAAAAAAATTAAAACAAAAATATTGGGATTGAGCACCCGCAAAGCTTGTATCACTAAATATGCCAAGGTCGGAAATGCGAAAGCATATATGCCGATAACTTGCGTGTAAACAACATCGAACAATAAACCGAAAACAATTCCATAAATGACGGCAATTTTCCGAGAGCCGTACGCCGCCAAGATGACAATCATCAATAGTAAAAGATGGGGAACTGCCACTTGATGATCTGAAAGAAAAGGGATCGGAACAAGATCAACGATGATGCTTTCCAATACGAAAATAAACATAACCATTACGGGGAGGAAAAATGTTCTCAAGAGTCTTCCTCCTCTTCCAATTGATTGATATCAACTGTTGGAAGAACCCGCTCGATGATCATGACACGATCTATATCATAAAAGTCAGCTGATGGGGTTATATAAGCTATCTTTGTTAATCCGTACGAATCAAGTTCGACTTTTTTTACTTTTCCGATCACTAAACCTTCAGGAAACACTCCGCCAAGGCCAGAAGTCGCTACAATTTGATTTTCTTTTATTTGGGCATTTGATTCAATGATGTTCATTTCAAGAGCATTTTCCTGCTCACTGTAGCCGACAATGAGGCCGAATACCTTTCCGTTATTCGTATGAACCATTGCTGAAATCCGGTTTTTTCTGTCGGAAGCACTTAAAAGCTGAACGGTGGACGTAAATTCAGAAGTATTTTTCACTTTCCCGATCAATCCTTTTGCCGTTATAACCGCCATGTCTTTTTTGATTCCGTGCTGTTCGCCTTTATCAATTTTGATATAATCATGCCAACGATCAGGATTTCTTGCGATGACTGTCCCTTGGATCGACTTATATTTTCTTATATCGTTATCAGCAGATAATTTTAATTCTTCTTTTAATTGTTTGTTTTCCTGTTCTAATTCCTGCAGCTTTTCCTCCAATTGAATATAATTATTCAGTTGTTTGCGAAGCAGCTCGTTTTCTTCGTATGTATTTTTTAAATGATTCAAATTCTCAAAGAAGCCCGCAATATATTGTGCGGGCTGATGAAATACCTTCTGGACTAGTCCAACCGAATCTTGAATAAACTTCTCCTGCCACGAAAGATTGCGGTCTTCCTTTAGGGAAAAACCAATCAATGCCACCAAAATAATGATCCCGACAAGGAGCACAATTAATCGTTTATTTAGAAAAAATTGTGGCATGATTTACACCTCTAACTTATCTGTGGTCTTTTGTACGATTTTTGAATAGGTGGATATGTTCAAGAGCTTTTCCTGTTCCGACCGCTACACAATCAAGAGGATTTTCCGCAATGATTACAGGCATTTTCGTTTCGTCGCTTATAACTTTGTCTAAATTGCGAAGAAGGGCGCCCCCACCAGTTAAAACAATTCCTCGATCCATAATATCCGCCGCAAGTTCAGGCGGAGTTTTTTCCAAAGTAATTTTTACAGCATCTACGATCGCATAGACAGTATCGCGTAATGCCTCTGAAATTTCTGTCGCAGTAATTTCAATCGTTTTCGGAAGGCCTGTTAACAAATCTCTTCCGCGAATTTCCATGTTTTCAACACCTTCCGGAGCGCTTGCAGAACCGATTTCAAGCTTCACCGCTTCCGCTGTCCGATCACCAATCATTAAGTTGTAGGTTTTACGGATATAGTTAATGATGGCTTCATCCATTTCATCACCGGCAACACGGATAGATTGGCTTGTCACAATTCCGCCGAGAGAAATGATGGCAACTTCCGTTGTTCCCCCGCCGATGTCTACAACCATGCTTCCGGTCGGTTCCCAAACTGGAAGGTTGGCTCCAATAGCAGCCGCAAATGGCTCTTCGATCGTATACGCATCTCTAGCGCCTGCTTGTCTCGTTGCATCAATGACCGCACGTTCTTCAACCGCAGTTATTCCCGAAGGAACACAAACCATCACATAAGGTTTTCGCGAAAAAATACCTGCATTTTTTGTTGCCTGTTTTATGTAGTATTTCATCATCGTAGCAGTCGTTTCATAATCAGCAATCACTCCGTCTTTCATTGGTCGAAGTGCTACAACATTTCCAGGCGTACGCCCGATCATATTTTTTGCATCATTACCAACTGCAACAATTTGCTTTGTATCAGTTTGCAAAGCAACAACAGATGGTTCACGCACTACAATACCTTTTCCTTTCACAAACACTAACGTATTGGCTGTCCCTAAATCTATTCCAAGGTCTCTCGTACCAATTCCAAACATATCTGTTGTATCTCCCTTTCTTCCAAAATAAATACGTTTTTATATTCATGTAAATGTCTAATCATTATTGAAAAAACCCATAAATTATATTATAACGTAATTTTTCAAAAAAAAAAGTGCTATCAATACCCTGCGTAAAATAAAAATTTGCGAGGTATTTTTCATGAAACTTGATGAAAAGCTGATCATTGTGTTGGACGCCTCAAAAATTTTTACTAAAAAATTTTCCTAGTGGAGAATAGAGGATGAAAAATAGATGTCACAGCAAATACCGCCCGTATGAAAGCCTTGATTTAATTTATCCATTGAGAATAATAACTTAAAAATATTACAAGTCCATACAAAAAATATTATTTTATGTTTACAAATCCCCCCTTTGCACTCTTTATTAGCAATGGTTTAGAATGTCATAAAAAATAATGGTTTTTTCAGTTGATTGTGTTTCAATTCAAATGACTCCAATAAAGTATTACATAACAATTCTGCCGAAGTTTCAAGTTCATCTATTATTGAAATATGAGATTTTTCTCCAACTTTGGCTCTTCTTAAGTCGCAAACCCTTTGTAAATGCGGACATCATTTGGAGCTCGCGAGGCCGTGCAAATGTTTTTTTGAAATTCCTTCTATCATGCACTTATGTGTTGTAATAACGTTACTGCCCTGCTTCAAGCAGCTTTTTATCGTGCTTTGCGAGGCTGGTCAGTATGTTATATACCGTTGTGCTGTCTCCCATCAGTCCCCCTGCAAATTCAGCAAAACGGTGGTTGTTCGCATTACGTGTCTAGAAGCGCAAAAATCTGTCCGAAAAAGCGCTAGCAGTTCAGAATCCAAAGCTATTAACTGTAATACGTGTTAGGATTGATTTTAAATGAAGGCATACTTTTTCACCCATTTATAACTCGGGAAAATGAGTTTTTTAATCATATAAAGTGTGTAAAAATAACTCCTTTTTCGCAATGACAAAATTTTGGGTGAAATGTAATGATTATACATATAAGTGGTTTTCATAAAACTTTGTTGCTGGAACTGAGGTAGAATGACTAGAGTAAAATGAATTGTTATTTTTCAATAATAAGTTAGCTGGTCTGATGCAGTTGCCAAAAAAAGAACATCAATACAAATTCAAGTGCACAATCACTTAGGCAGCAGTGCGACGAGGATCTTAACTTCAGAAGTCTGTAATCTTAAATGAAAACATGCTTCCTCACAATTCATTATAAAAGACAGGAGCATCATATGAGTAATATAAAATAGAACCTTATATATGGAAGTTTTCCAATAAAGTAAAGGGATGCTATTGATTATATATCAAGCCATTCTCCATCAGCAATAGATATTCAAAGATAAAAATTCATAAAACTGCGAATGTCATTTTTAAGCTCAAAAAATATGGAATTCATTTAACAATAATTTCATAGATCTAATCTTCACACATCATAAAAAGAGGTGCACTTCATATCCAGTGCACCCCAACAATTGACATAAAACCTTTTAAAAAAACGTTATAAATATCCCTTTTCTTTTAAACTGACGTATTTACGCTCTCCGATTATGATATGATCTAAAAGTTCAATCCCGATCAGCTTTCCGCATTCGGACAAGCGCCTCGTGACTTCGATATCCTCTTTGCTTGGGGAGGGATCTCCTGATGGATGATTATGGATACAAATAAAAGATGCAGCTGAACATTTCAATGCCTCCTTGAAGACTTCTCTTGGGTGAACAATTGATGTATTTAAACTGCCGATGAAAATCGTTTGCTTATGCAGCACTTGGTTTTTAGTGTTTAAATATAAACCTACGAAATGCTCTTGTTTTAAAAAGCGCATTTCTTCCATGACATAATTGGAGGCATCTTGTGGAGAACGAATGACATACCGATCTTTGTATGCGAGCTGATGAATTCTTTTTCCCAATTCTAATGCTGCTATAATTTGCACCGCTTTTGCTTTTCCAATGCCGGGTATGCCCATAATTTCCTGAACTGACGCCTCTTTTAACATTCTAAGACCCCCGAAAGTTTTTAAAAGCTTATTCGCCAGTTCAAGCACTGATTCTCCCTTTGTCCCTGTTCTCAATAAAATTGCCAGCAGCTCATGGTTGGAAAGGCCTTTTGGTCCGTTGTGTATCAATCGTTCCCTTGGTCTTTCTTCTTCTGGAAAATCTCGAATAGCGAGCATATCTTTCCCCCTTGTTTGTTACCAGTGAAATCCAAAATTTTTTAATTCTCTGTACAGTCTTGAAACAGGAAGACCGACAACTGTAAAATAATCGCCATCAATTTTTTTCACTAGCAATGAGCCGAAATGTTGAATTCCATAAGCACCCGCCTTGTCCATCGGTTCGTTTGTCTCAATGTATTCTAGGATTTCATCGTCTGAAAGCGGCCAAAAAGTAACTTTTGTTGATTCAGAAAATGTCGTATGCTTTTCACCATGAATAATCGAAACTGCTGTTAAAACAGTATGTGTTTTCCCAGAAAGTGATTTTAACATGTAATAGGCGTCACGGTGGTCTTTTGGCTTTCCTAGTATTCGATTTTCGAGGATCACCGCCGTATCTGCTCCGATAACATATGCATCTTTATACCTTTCAGCTACATGAAAGGCTTTTTGAAAGGCAAGTTTTTGAATGGCTTTTTCGGGTTCAGCTTCTTCGTCCAGCCTCTCTTCCAAATTGCTTTCAATCACAGCAAATGGTATTCCTAACAGCTTGAGGAGTTCTTTTCTTCGCGGAGAGCTTGATGCAAGTATGAGGCGTTCCATTTTTATTTCATCCTTTCAACCAATACTATCCGTATGTTATCAAAAAAGGCTTTTGCAAACAATTTTTCAAAAAGGAATTATCTAATCGCCATTAATAAAAACATTTATTCAATTTACAGAAAAAACTACATTATCTAAGGAAAACTGCTTGTGAAAATAAAAAAAGAAAACGTATGCTCGAGCAAACGCTTTCCCGTTATCAAGAAAGTTTTTCAAAAAAATCTAGCAGCGACTGCTGCAGGCTCCATAGCTGTTCATTTGCCGATTTTTCTGTTTGCAGTTTTTTTACTGCTGCCAAAATTGAATCGTCTTTTATTTGACCAGCCTCATTTAATAATGACTCTACTTTCTCTTGTTCCGGGGCGGTTCCATTCACAAAAGACGAAGACAGCTTCAGCATCTCCTCAACGACCGTTTTTGTTTTTTCGTTTTCCACCTTTCCTTCCCATTTCATCTTTTTCACAAACGTTTCAATTTGATGTGATTCAGCCATGTTTTTCAACTCTTCTGCTGTCTTTTTATCCAACGCTGCCCCAATGAATACGTAATGATCGCCGCCTTGTGAAACGATAACAGAAGGCAATCCTTTAGCCTTTATCTGCCCGCTGACGGTTTCCGCCCCTTCTTTTTTTGTAAATTTTCCGGCTTGTACCATATAAACTTCAAAAACGATGTTTTCCGCACCGCTTGGCGCTGAAGCATTGCTAACGTTCTGTCTGTGAGGAGACTTTGACACATCCCTCAATTCAGATGATACAGGCATTGAATCGTTTGAAATAAATTGCAGGGCTAAAACCCCAAAACTCAGTCCAAGAATAACAGCAAATATGATCGATATCACATAATTTTTTATTTTAGGAGGCAGCGTTCTGCTATGGTTCTTTGAGAAGGCTATTTTCGGGTTTTCTTTCTTATCCTCCTCATCATCCGGCAAAATCCAAGGAAAAGATGTCTCCTCTTCGTTCTTATCCTCTGATGCTGCCATTTCTTTTTCAGCCTTCACCTTTTCCTCCCAGCTGGATACTTTTAATTGTTTGCCAGTTTCACTTGTTTCAGCAGAAACATTCGTATCGTTGGAAAAATTGTTTTCCTGACCGTTGATTTTAATGGTTATTTTCGATGATGGCTTGTCCAAAATGATCACCGCCCTTTTTTGCTGGACAAACTTTTTTTTATGCTAACATATGTAAAATAAAAAAGAACGAGACATTTGTCGCCTCGTTCATAATTGTTGTCGTTATTTTTCGACATCCTCGTACTCATGAGCTATGTTTTATATGTTTTCTCACTTCACCGATAAAATAAAGGGAACCTGTAATAATGAGAACCGTTTCGTCATCCATTGTGTTGATAATCTTTTCATAGGCAAGCTCCCAATTGTCTTCATACTCTTTATCCTTCATGTCGCAAGCCTCGTATAATTCTTTCGCATCAGCTGCTTTCGGGAAATGAAAGGTTGTAAAAATGATTCGATTTGCCGTTTGTGCAGCCTGCTTGATCATTTCTTTATATTGCTTGTCCTTCACACACGAAAATAACATGATGATTTTCTTATCAGGGTAAAACTTTTGTACAGTTTCTTTCAACGCTGCCATTCCTTCCGGATTATGTGCTCCGTCCAAAATGACTCTCGGTTTTTCCTTTACTTCTTCAAACCGCCCTTTCCAAAAAGTGCGCTTCAGTCCTTCCTGTATATGCTCTTCCTCAATGATAAACGAATAATAAACTCTTAAATAATCAAGCGTCATGACACTCAGTGCAGCATTGATCGCTTGATGGTTTCCTTTCATCTGTAATGAAAGGCTGTTATATCGTTTAAAGGGGGTTTGTACAAAAAATTCATCAAAATCTCCTGCGTGAAAATCCCTAGTGAGCCAATAATGCTTTGCTTTTTTTTCTTTTGCAACACGCTCAATGACATCAAGGGCTTCCTTTTGTTCCACAGCTGTAATGACAGGAACTCCGTTTTTAATAATGCCTGCCTTTTGCTCTGCAATCTCTTCTATCGTTGAGCCAAGGATGTTTAAATGATCATGTCCAATCATTGTAATCACTGAAAGAATAGGATTCGCAATATTCGTAGAATCCCATTTTCCCCCGAGTCCTGTTTCTAATAAAACAACATCCGGCACGTTGATTTTACCAAAATAATAAAACATCATCGCAGTAATGACTTCAAACTCTGTCGGTGCTCCAAGCTCCGTTTTCTCAAGCTCGTCAACAACCGGTTTGATCACATTGGATAGCTGCAATATTTCCTCTTCAGAAATGGGATTGCCATCTATCGTAATTCGTTCATTGAATGATTCCAAATAAGGCGAGGTGAAAGCACCTACTTTATATTCAGCGGCTTTTAACACCTCTTGCATAAAAGCAATCGTTGATCCTTTCCCGTTTGTTCCGGCTACATGAATGAAGCGGCATCTTCTTTCCGGATGATCAAGCTTTTCCATCATCCATTCCATTCGCTGGAGACCAGGCTTTATTCCAAAGGTTAGGCGGGAATGTATCCACTTGAGTGCTTCTTCATATGTTTGAAACATATAAATTCCCCTCCTTGAACTCTCGAACATTTTCAATGAATTTGAATGACCGGATGTATCATAAACGTTTTGATGGAAGAAAATCCGGGGCATACCCGGATTTGTTTTAGCCTTTCAGCTCCTGAAGTCGTTTTAACACCGCCTGCTGTTTTTCTAAATAGTCCTTTTCTTTTGCCCGCTCTTCTTCTACGACTTCTTTCGGTGCTTTTTTAATAAATCCTTCATTGGCAAGCTTTTTCTGAACGCGCTCGACTTCTTTATTCCATTTCTCTAATTCTTTTTCAAGCCGTTTGATTTCTTCTTCCACATTAATGAGTCCTTCAAGAGGAAGAAATACTTCTGCCCCGCTCACAACAGCTGTCATAGCCTTGTCAGGAGCATCAATGTTTGTATCAATTGTTAATGAGCTAGGATTGCAAAATCTCTCTAAATAGCTGCGGTTTTTCTCCAACTGGTTTTTAACTTCTTCACTATGAGCATGAATGATCATATCCACCTGCTTCTTCATCGGTGTGTTCACTTCAGCGCGAATATTACGGACTGAGCGAATCACATCAACTAGAAGCTTCATTTCGTTTGCAGCTTTTTCATCAGAAAGCTCCTGACGTACAACCGGCCATGAAGCAATTGTAATCGATTCTCCCTGATGAGGAAGGTGCTGCCAAATTTCTTCTGTTATAAACGGCATAAAAGGATGAAGGAGTCGCAATGTTTGATCTAACACATATGCCAAAACGGAACGAGTTGTCTTTTTCGCTTCCTCATCATTTCCGTACAGCGGAATTTTTGCCATTTCAATATACCAGTCGCAAAAATCATCCCAAATAAAATTGTACAGCACCCGACCGGCTTCGCCAAATTCATATTTTTCCGCAAGTCTTGTGACAAGCTCAATCGTTTCATTTAACCGTGTGAGAATCCATTTATCTACCACTGATTTTTTTCCGTTTAAATCAATTTCTTCATATGTTAAACCGTTCAAATTCATCAGTACAAAGCGGGAGGCGTTCCATATTTTATTGGCAAAATTCCACACGGCTTCTACTTTTTCAAAGCTAAATCTTAAATCCTGTCCTGGGCTTGAGCCGGTAGCTAAAAAGTAGCGCAAAGAGTCCGCACCGTATTTGTCAATAACATCCATCGGATCGACGCCATTGCCTAATGATTTGCTCATTTTTCTTCCTTCTGAATCGCGCACAAGTCCATGAATCAAAACATCTTTAAACGGTCTTTTCCCAGTAAACTCCAATCCTTGGAAAATCATCCGCGAAACCCAAAAGAAAATAATGTCATACCCGGTAACAAGGACATCTGTCGGATAATAGCGTTTATAATCTTTTGCCTCTTTATCAGGCCAGCCCATTGTTGAAAACGGCCATAAAGCAGAGCTGAACCATGTATCTAACACATCTGGATCCTGCTCCCAATTTTCAATATCTTTAGGCGGCTCATGATCAACATAAACTTCGCCTGTTTCCTTATGATACCAAGCTGGAATGCGATGTCCCCACCATAACTGACGGGAAATACACCAGTCGCGAATGTTTTCCAGCCAATGCAAATACGTTTTTTCAAATCGTTCAGGAATAAAATGAACTTTCCCTTCTGTTTTCTGAAGGTTCAAAGCAGCTTCGGCCAAAGGCTTCATTTTCACAAACCATTGAGTTGATAAATACGGCTCGATAACTGCTCCGCTTCGTTCACTATGGCCTACGGAATGGATATGCTCTTCAATTTTAAATAAAATTCCTTCCTCCTGCAGGTCTTTCACCAACTGCTTCCGGCATTCAAAGCGATCCATTCCTTCATATTTTCCCGCTTTTTCATTCATTGTCCCGTCTTCATTCATGACTAATATTCTTTCTAAATTGTGGCGGTTTCCGATTTCAAAGTCGTTCGGATCGTGTGCAGGAGTTATTTTTACTGCTCCTGAACCGAATTCCATATCGACATATTCATCTGCGACGATCGGAATTTCCCGTCCTGTTATTGGCAGCTTCACTGTTTTTCCGATTAAATGCTTATACCTATCATCATCAGGATGAACTGCCACTGCTGTATCCCCAAGCATCGTTTCCGGGCGAGTGGTCGCGACTTCAATATATCCGGATCCATCAGCCAGCGGATATTTTAAATGATAAAGTGCCCCTTTCACTTCTTTATAAATGACTTCGATATCGGAAAGGGCTGTTTTTGTCACCGGATCCCAGTTAATAATGTACTCTCCTCGGTAAATAAGACCTTTTTTATAAAGCGATACAAAAACCTCTCTTACAGCTTTTGAAAGACCTTCATCAAGGGTGAACCTCTCTCTTGTGTAGTCAAGACCTAGGCCTAATTTTGCCCATTGTTTGCGAATATGGTCTGCATATTCTTCCTTCCATTTCCATGTTTCTTCTACAAATTTTTCCCGCCCGAGATCATACCGACTTTTCCCTTCTTCGCGCAGCTTTGCTTCCACCTTGGCTTGTGTGGCGATTCCCGCATGATCCATCCCTGGCAGCCACAAAACATCGTACCCTTGCATTCGCTTCATTCGGGTAATAATATCTTGAAGAGTTGTATCCCATGCATGTCCAAGGTGAAGCTTACCGGTGACGTTTGGCGGAGGAATAACGATCGTGAAAGGAGTTTTCCCCTCATCATCTTTTGCTTCAAAAAATTTTCCCTCGAGCCAAAATGCATACCGATCCTCTTCAACCGTTTTCGGATCGTATTTTGGGGAAAGAGTGATTTCTGAATTCGACATATTTATGAAAACCTCCTTATTTTCATTCTAAAATATAAAAACTCCTTCCATCCTAAAAGGACGAAAGGAGATGTTTTCGCGGTACCACCTTTTTTCACAGATACGTCTGTGCACTTCTTTCAGGTAACGGCTAATGCCGGCTCCCTTTACTAATAGCTTTCAAGGAAGCTGCTCCAGGGCGACTTTCCAACGGGATCTCCTAGGAAATCTTCCAGCCTGCGATTTCCCTCTCTGGAAGGAGTCGTTCGTTGTACTACTCCCCTTCAACACATTTTCACAAACTATATAAATTTCTATATTTAATAGTACTAAAAAATTGTTTTTTTCGTCAATATTTTCCCCATCTTCCTTAACCTTTAAACAAAAATCACAAAATGTTCTTTATTTCATAATATAAATTAACAAAGTTGAAGGTGATCAACATGAGAAAAAAAATAAAACCATACTATATTCAATCGTTTATTAAACAATTCCGATCTACTCTTGAACAGTTCATCGTTCCTTTAACGATTTTTCAGGGAATTCGAACAATCCTTTTACCAACTATGTTTGATATTATTTTATTAGCCATTTTACTATTTCTAGCAGCCGCGTTGTATATGGAACGGGGTTAAAGCTGACAGATCCCCCATTCATTCTGATGCCAATGAATCGTTTTCTAGTTTTTCATTCCATTTTAAAGCAATGTACCCGGTATTTTTCATTTGCCAGTATGCTCTTAACAGCTGTTTGCAATATTCTAATTCTCCCTTTTCGCTTTTCTTTTTTTGATATTGCCGGACAAGCTTTAATAATTTGGCTGGATAAGATAAATAGCTTATCAACAGCAATCTCTCAGTTTTTGTTAAAGGAAGCACTTTTTCGTACTCTGATATATATTGCACATTTTCATCACTAACGGTTGGTTCTGCTTCGGAGAGGTTCATAAACATTAAGAAAAGGTCATAAATTGGAGTAGCAAATGCTGCATCTTCCATATTAATAAAATAAATTTTCCCTTTTGGATCTAACAGAAAATGAGATAAGGAGACATTTACTTTGTTCAGTGCAATTCGCATGTGAGGGGATTGCTTTATTTCGTTATACCACTCATCAAGCTTTGCTTCAGCAAATAAGATGGCTTGCCTCGTTTCAAAATAATAGCTGAAGACCGCCAATTCAAAAGGCGACATATACCATTTTTTTTCGATTTGTTCCATAAATGCTTCCAGCAGGTTGAAATTTCTCTTCCACTTGTTCTGAATCTGTTGATACACATTTTCGAGCTGAACTAGAGGTATGTTGATTTCCTGTTTTGTTTTTTTATGGAGTTTCGCTAAGTGGTAAAAAAGGATTGAGGCATTTTTTTCATCAACGATTGAACCTTCCATCCAAGGCATTAAATAAAACGATTTCGTTGAGTCATTAACAAACACATTTCCGTTCGTTGTCCTATAAATCGGCACGATTCCTAAAGATGGAAAGTCGTGAAAAATTGAATATAATTTTAGAATGTTTCTTTGCTTTTTAATCGTTGTTCGTTTTAAAGCATATGTTCTTTTTTCACAATGAATTTTCAAGACATTTTTTGTTTTTTTCTCTAAATAAATCGGTTTGATTGGATAATGCTGCAAAATCCTCATGGCCGTTTTCAGATCATCGCTCATCTTCCCACACGCCTTTAAAGAAAATAAAGAAAAGCTTGAGCTGGTTTGATCCCACTCAAGCCGCTTGCAAAAATTACGTTTGTTGTGTTTCAAGAACCGGGATATATAAAATGTCTCCTTCACTAATCTCTTTATCATGGTGAAATTGATTTACTCGATTGAGCTGCTGGAGCGTAATGTTGTAGCGTTCGCAAATATTTTCGAGCGAGTCTCCCTGCTGGACAATGTACATTCTTAATTTAGAAAATTCTTCTTCCTCATTTTTCGTAAACAATTTTGTTAAATATAAGGTGTTATCATTTTTCCTTACAGATTCTTTTTCTTCATCGTCTTTTTCGACATAATTGGAAATTTTATTGATCACTGGCTTTTCTTCTTCAATGCGGCCTTTCTCTTCCAAACTGACTTGATTTTTCTTCGCTTCAACAGTGAATGTATCGTAATCCGTTTCCGTTTCTTCTTCTCTCTTTAATGGCATCATAAAAACAATGTCTGCCGTCTCTTCATTGTCATCCTTTTGAACAGCATCACGATCATGTTCGATTTGCTCATTTTGATCGCGTTCGGCTGTATCGAATTCGAAATATTCATTAAGACTTTTCTGTTCATTATCTTTTTCAATATTTTCCGCTTTGTTGATTGGTTCATCATTGAAACGATTTTCTTTGAGCGTTGATTCGGTTTCATCTTCTTCCCTTTCATCAGACTGTCGATCGGATGAGATTTCCGCTTCAGCATCTATGATCTCGTCCACTTCATTTGCAGCAGTTTCTTCCGCCTGCTCTTCTCGAATTCCGTAAATGGATAGATCAGCTATAAGCTTTAAACCATTTGCTTCCGGAAAATCATAATCAAATGATTCAATCGCCACAAACACCTCTTCTAAATTGGCAATTCTTTTTTTCGGTATTGTAATATCGACCGGAAGCTCGTGTCTAAATTCCATTACACCGTCATTTCTCGCTTCTACATTTTGTATATAACGGGCGATGGAGGAGGTTTGAAGAAGTTTATCATTCTGTTGCTCCTCTCCATCGAATTTGTATTCTCCGGAAAGCTCTAGAGCACCTTTTATCGTTACATATCCATCATGTTCTTCAATTGAGATGTCAGGTTCCAGTGAAATGGACAATAGTTCAGAAGGTTGAAAATGATGGCGAAACAAGACCGATTCCTCTACCGAAAATCGTAAAACGGACGTTTCTTCAATGGACATGCGGACTTCCTCCTTTCTCCAATCAATCTAATTTATCGTGCCATTAAAGATGTATGAAGGAGGATGACAAAATATGCACGGGAAACAAAAATAAAAGGACCAGCTTCAATCAGAAGCTAGTCCTTTTAGCTCGTTATCTCAAAACCGAAAAAGCTTTTTCACATGCTTCTATTGTTTTTTCAATATCTTCATCCGAATGCTCTGTTGACAGAAACATTCCTTCAAATTGGGAAGGAGGCAAGTAAATGCCTTCATCCGCCATAACACGATAATACTTTGCAAAAAAATCAAGGTTTGATGTTTTTGCTTTTTCGTAATTGACAACATCTTCATTTGTAAAGAAAAATCCGATCATTGATCCCGCTCTATTAATTGTATGAGGGATTTCATATTTTTGAGCAGCTTTGCGCAATCCTTCCTCTAATTTATCCGCTTTTCTTTTAAATTCTTTATATGTGTCTGGTGTAAGCTGAATGAGTGTTTCATATCCGGCTGTCATCGCAAGCGGATTTCCTGAAAGTGTCCCCGCTTGATAAATAGGACCGACAGGAGCGATTTTTTCCATGATGTCCGCCCGTCCGCCATAGGCGCCGACTGGAAGTCCTCCTCCAATGACTTTTCCTAAACATGTCAAATCCGGAGTCACTCCAAAGTATCCTTGGGCGCAATGATAGTCAACGCGAAAACCGGTCATCACTTCGTCAAAAATCAGAAGCGATTCGTATTGTTTGGTGATCTCGCGCAAGCCTTCTAAAAAGCCTTCTTTAGGCGGTACAACACCCATATTTCCGGCTACTGGCTCGACGATCACGGCAGCTATGTCTTCGCCAAATTTTTCAAAAGCAAAGCGGACGCTCTCTAAATCATTATATGGAACAGTAATCGTATGCTGGGCAATTCCTTCCGGCACCCCTGGACTATCCGGAAGCCCTAATGTGGCCACTCCTGATCCAGCCTTAATGAGCAGCGAATCTCCATGGCCATGATAACATCCTTCAAATTTTAAAATTTTATTTCTTCCCGTATATCCGCGGGCAAGGCGCAATGCGCTCATTGTCGCTTCCGTACCAGAGTTCACCATCCGCACAATTTCAACGGAAGGAACCCTCTCCACAACAAGCTCCGCCAGCTTATTTTCAATCAAGGTCGGCGCCCCAAAGCTCGTTCCTTGCTCCGCTATTTTCTTTAATGCTTCAACAACTCTGTCATTGGCATGTCCTAAAATTAACGGTCCCCATGAAAGAACATAATCAATATATTCGTTGCCATCAATGTCATACACTTTAGAACCTTTTCCGCGCTCAATAAAGATCGGATTCATTTGAACGGATTTAAACGCGCGCACAGGGCTGTTGACCCCGCCGGGCATCAATGTCTTCGCTTTTTCAAATGCTTTTTTCGAACGTTCATATTTCATGAAATGAGCCCCCTTTTCAATAATCAGACTGTTCATCTAACCAACGGGCAACATCTTTTGCATGGTACGTAATCATTAAATCCGCGCCGGCTCTTTTCATGCTTGTAAGCATTTCAAGGACAGTGCCTTTTTCATCAATCCATCCATTTTCAGCTGCCGCTTTAATCATTGAGTACTCGCCGCTTACATTATAAGCAACGACAGGAAGGTTAAAATGATTTTTAACATCACGGACAATGTCTAAATAAGAAAGCGCCGGTTTCACAATTAAAAAATCGCATCCTTGTTCAACATCTGCTTCTGCTTCCCTTAATGCCTCCAGCCTGTTAGCCGGATCCATCTGGTACGTCTTCCGATCACCGAATTTCGGCGTGCTTTCAGCTGCTTCCCGGAACGGTCCGTAAAAAGCACTGGCATATTTGACCGCATATGACATAATTGGAATATGAACAAATCCTTCTTCATCAAGCGCTTCCCGAATGGCTGCGACAAATCCGTCCATCATATTGGATGGAGCAATTATATCCGCCCCGGCTTTTGCCTGGCTGACAGCTGTTTTGGCTAATAATTTTAACGAAGCATCATTTACAATTTGCCCGTTTTCCACAACTCCGCAATGACCGTGATCAGTATATTCGCATAGACAAGTATCTGCGATAACGACAAGATCAGAATGCTGCTGTTTAATTTGAGCGATAGCCCGCTGCACGATGCCATGATCATGGTATGCTCCTGAACCGACTTCATCCTTTTCATGAGGAATGCCGAATAAAATAACTGATTTAATTCCCAGCTTGACAACTTCTTCAATTTCTTCATTTAACAGGTCCAATGAAACTTGAAAAACTCCCGGCATCGATTGCACTGGATTTTTTTGATTTTCTCCTTCGACAACAAAAATCGGATATATTAAATCTTCTTTATGAAGGCGGGTTTCCCTGACCATAGCCCGCAGATTAGCTGTATGCCGCAATCGTCTGTGCCGTGCAAAATTCAGCATGATCTATTCCTCCCTTTTTTCTGCGTATGTACACATTTTTTCCAGCATTCCATCAATTGTATATTTTTCCGGCATAATGCAAGTACACTTTATTTTATAAGACAGCAATTTATCTCTTGTTATCGGTCCGATGCAAACAAACACAATATCCCGAACCCTGTTTTCCAGCCCGTTTCTTTTGACAATTTTCATAAATGCAGAAGCTGTGGAAGAACTCGTCAGCGTAATAAAATCAATCGTTTTATTTTCAAGCAAATGCAACACTTCTTTTTCATTTTCCAACAATTGTATTGTTTCATAAACAACAAAATCAAAGAAAAAAATCTTTTTTTCTGTTAATACTTCACGTAAATAAGTGCGTGCCAAATTCCCGCGGGCAATTACTATTTTGCTGTCTTGCCGAACATGATCGATTAATTCTTCCGCTAAGCTTTCGGCACGAAACTCTTCAGGACATAAAGATACCTTCCATCCTATTTTCTCCGCAGCTTTTTTTGTCTTTATACCGACACAAGCAACGTTGACGTTTTTCAGATCTTCTAATTCCAATGACAAGTCTTTTACATGTTCGGAAAAATATTGAACGCCGTTTGCACTAGTAAAAACAATCCAGTCTTTAGATGTTAACTGTTTTAAAACGGGGAGGGCATTGAAATCCGTTTCTGTTTTCCTCGTTGCAATTAACGGAACTTCTATAGGACAGCCTCCTGCCGCTTGAATTTTCTTTGAGAATTCGGCAGCCTGGCTGTTCGCTCTCGTCACTAACACATTAAAACCATTCAATGGTTTTTTAGCACTCATTCATGGTTTAGCTCCTTTCTCACTTGTTCGACCAGCTCTTTGGCGCCTTGAGACGATAGAAGTGCTGCCATATCCTTTCCAAGTAAATTCGGATCTTTTCCAGTTTTCGTCTCTTTATATACCGTTTTTCCATTCGGAGATGCAACAAGTGCTGTTAACACAATTTCTTCATTTTCATCAACTTGAGCTAAACCGGCAATAGGCACTTGACAGCTTCCTTCCATATCATGCAAAAAAGCCCGCTCTGTCAAAACGGCTTTCTCCGTCCGTTCGTCATTTAGTTTTCTTAAAGCTGCAAGCAGTTCATGATCATCTTCTCGGCATTCTATCGCCAAAGCTCCCTGACCGACTGCCGGAACGCACATATCAGGCGGTAAAAAGTACGCTTTTTCCAATTCGTCTTTCCAGCCCATTCGTTTAAGACCTGCTGCTGCTAAAATGATTGCATCATAATCGTTGCCTTCCCGCAGCTTCTTTAGACGCGTATCAATATTTCCGCGAATCCAACGGACGGTTACATCGGGGCGGACGGCTAAAATTTGGGCGCTCCTTCTTAAGCTGCTCGTTCCAACAACAGCGCCAGCTTTCAAATCTCTTAAAGTTTGGTAATCCTTCGAAATCAAAACATCGCGGTAATCTTCTCGTTTAGGAATGCAGCCGATCGTCAAGCCATTCGGCAAGACAGACGGCACATCCTTCATGCTGTGCACGGCCATATCAATATCACCGTTTAGCATAGCCTGCTCAATTTCTTTTACAAAAAGGCCTTTCCCGCCTACTTTTGAAAGAGTGACATCAACTATTTTATCACCTTTTGTGACAATTTCTTTTATTTCGAATTCAAATGGGGCTCCAAGCTCTTTTAATCTCTCGATCACCCAATTTGTTTGGGCGATTGCTAACCGACTTCGCCTTGACCCGACAATAATTTTTCGCATAAACATCCTCCTGAGCACATGCATTAATGGAAATTCGATAAGCTTCCAAATAAAAAGAAATTAACTAACAGCACTAAAAATGAGGCAACGTTTAAAAAGGCAATTCTTTTCCATTGCCACTCTTTTACTACTCTGGCATACAAATAAAAACTGTATATGCCTAAAACAGAAAATGAGCCGATCACTTTTGCATCATACCAGTTCAAATTTGGCACCTTTAAATAAGCCCATATTATTCCTAAAATGAGAGCTAATAGCAATATAGGTACACCGATCATATTTAAAACATATGTCATATAATCCAGTTTTGCCAAATCTTGAATGCGATGAAGCCTTTTCCCCCATTTTTTCTTTTTTAATAAGTTGTGCTGTATCAAATAAAGAATGGAAAAAACAAATGAAAGCGAAAACGCTCCGTATGATAGTATCGCCATCGTGATATGGATCAATAACAGTTCTGAAATTAACCTGCTGGATACTTCAGTCGATACTGCCTCTGAAGGAGCAAACGTCCGGATGGCCATAATGATAAAACCAATGACATTCGTAAAGAAGACAATAAAATCGACTCGAAGCAGCCGATTGATCACAAGAGAAAGAGTGACCAATACCCATGCATAAAAATAAAGACCTTCCGCTATGTTTAAAACCGGAAATCTGCCCGTTTGCGCCATTTGCGAAAATAAAAAAAAGGATTGTAAAACCCAGACAATAGAAAGTAACCAGAAGGCTATTTTGTTTGCCTTCCGGTTATGATGCAAAAAATCTATAAAATATAAGAAAACGCTCAATGCATATAAAACAATCATCAATTCGTTTAATCTAATGATATTCCAATCAAACATATAGTAGTTTTTCCTTTCACTTACATTTCAAGTGAAACATTTTTTGAATGCGTTTTTAATTGAACGGAAGGAGTTTGTTCTATTAATTCTTCATCTAAATCTAAATTAAAAATCTCTTTAAATAATTCCAAAGATTGTTCGCCATTTGGAAGAGCAGCCAGCTCTTTCACTTTTAAAATCGGATCTCTCAACATTTGATTGACAATGCTTTTCGTATGTTTATTTAATATTTTTCTTTCGCGTTCTGTCAAATTCGGCAGCTTCCGTTCAATACTTTTCATTGTTTCCGATTGGATAAGAAGAGCTTTTTCCCTCAATGCAGCAATAACCGGAACAACCCCTAATGTATTCAGCCATTTCGAAAACTCCAAGACCTCTCGCTCGATCATGATTTCAATTTGTTCAGCCGCTTCTTTTCTTTCCTGCAAATTCGCTTCGACAATTCCTTCCAAATCATCGATGTCATATAAAAAAATGCTGTCTATTTCACTCAATGCAGGATCTAAATCGCGTGGAACCGCAATATCCACCATCAGAAACGGGCGGCCTTTTCTTAACTTTTCAACATCTAACATCATGTCTTTCGAAATCACAAAACTCTTTGCACCTGTTGAACTAATTAAAATATCTGCCTCAATAAGCGCACACTGAAGCTCAGACATCATTTTTGCTTGTCCGGAAAAACGCTTCGCCAATTCATTCGCCTTTTCAAATGTGCGGTTCATAACCGTAATTTGTTTGACTCCGCTGCCATGTAAATTTTGTACGGCAAGCTCTCCCATTTTTCCTGCGCCTAAAATAAGCACATGCTTGCTGGATAGGTCGCCGAAAATTTTTTTTGCCAATTCTACGGCAGCATAGCTGACGGAAACAGCATTTGAACCGATTTCCGTTTCCGAATGGGCTTCTTTAGCCAATGTTACTGCCTGTTTAAACAGTTGATTAAAAATCGTTCCGATCGTGTTATGTTCTTGAGCTAATAAAAAGCTTGAACGGACTTGTCCTAAAATTTGCGTTTCGCCTAAAATCATAGAATCCAGGCCGCATGCCACCCGAAACAAGTGCTGGACAGCCTGTTCATTTTCAAAGTATTTTAGATACGAATCGAACTCCTCAATGTCCATATTGAACCATTCAGCTAAAAATGCTTTTATATAATAACGCCCTGTATGAAGCTGATCAACAACTGCATAGATTTCTGTCCGGTTGCAGGTGGAAACGATCACGTTTTCCAAAATGCTTTTTTCATTCTTCAACCGTTTCATTGCAGAAGCTAAATCATTGCTGCTAAAACTCAACCTTTCGCGAATTTCAACAGGGGCTGTTTTATAATTTAACCCAACAGCTAAAATATGCATCTCCGACCCCCCAAAAGCAAATACATACTGACTTTATTATAACAAAATATCGACAAAAAAATGTGAACAGTATATGAAACTGTATGATATGATGAATTAAGTAAGAAACAGATATAAATTATATTAATTATTACATTAAAAATATTATCAAAAAAGAGGGCCGGAATCAAGTCATCAAAACAGAGGTGATCGTTAAGTGCGTTGGACGTTTGTTGCTATGATTATGCTGGAGATCGGGCTTTATTTCTTGTTGAAAAATTTCGATCTCTTTTTCAATATGAACATGAACACTTTGCCTTTCTTTTTTATCATGTTTGGCATCGCCTTTATGGTTCAGGCAAAAGCGGAAAAGGATGACCAAGCAATCGTTCCTGCCGTTCTGCTGCTTGGCCTTGGCATCCATTTTTTATGGGGAAAATCATTCCCGTTCTGGCCTGATGATTTAACCGCAATGATCTGGATCATTGCCCTTGCTTTCATCATTCGGTCTGCTCAAACAAAAAGCGGGTTTGCACAAGGATTTATCCTTCTTTTGATCGGAAGTTTCCTTTACTATTTTCCGTCCGCTTTGACATCTTTTATTCAAAAGAGCGTTTCCAATTGGCAAGCCTTTTGGCCGATTCTTTTTGTTATTGCAGGTTTGTATTTATTGTTTTTCAGAAAAAAATAAAAGGAAACAGCTCGAAGCGGTAAAGCTTCTCGAGCTTTTCCTTCTGCATTCAGCCTAAAGCAATTTCGTTTTATGATAGGAATGGATAAATGGCTGACCATGCATCCTCTTTTCCGTAGCCAGTTTCTGCTGAAAAAAGAATAAGCGGATCATTTTTTTCCATTTTTAGCGTTTCCTTCACTACTTTTAAGTGTTTTTGCCATTTTCCTTTAGGAATTTTATCCGCCTTTGTTGCGACAATTACAGCAGGAATTCCATGATATTTTAAAAATTCGTACATCATGACATCATCAGATGTAGGTGCATGGCGGATGTCAATGATAAGAATACATGCTTTAAGCTGTTCTCTTTTGAGCAAATACGCTTCGATCATTTTCCCCCATTTTTCCCGCTCCCTTTTCGACACTTTGGCAAATCCATATCCGGGAACATCAACGAAATAAAATTGATCGTTAATTAAATAAAAGTTTAACGTTTGCGTTTTCCCAGGCTTTGAAGAGGTTCTCGCCAAATTTTTTCTATTGATCATTTTATTAATAAACGAAGATTTCCCGACGTTAGACCTTCCTGCCAGAGCGATTTCTGGAAAATCGGTTGATGGATATTGATCAGATTTAACCGCACTTATGACAATTTCTGCTTTTGTTACCTTCATTCTTTTTCTCCTGCCAATGCATGTTTTAATACTTCATCCATATGTGAGACAAGAACAAAAGTCAATTCTTTTCTTACGCTTTCCGGAATATCATCTAAATCCTTTTCATTTTCCTTCGGCAAAATAATTTTCTTTAAACCGGCACGATGGGCGCTTAATGTTTTTTCTTTTAAACCGCCTATCGGCAGAACGCGGCCTCTTAAAGTAATTTCACCTGTCATTCCGACTTCTTTTCGAACCGGTCTTCCAGTTAATGCTGAAATAAGCGCCGTTGCCATCGTAATGCCTGCAGACGGTCCATCTTTTGGAACAGCTCCTTCAGGCACATGAATATGGATATCATATTGTTCGTGGAAATCTGGATCTATCTTTAGTTCTTTTGTTCTAGATCGAATATAGCTGAAAGCGGCTTGAGCCGATTCCTTCATGACATCTCCGAGCTTTCCGGTTAAAATCAGCTTGCCTTTACCCGGAGAGATGGACACTTCAATGGACAGCGTATCGCCGCCGACCGTCGTATATGCGAGACCGGTCGCCACACCGATTTGATCCTGCAATTCTGCCTGACCGTATCGAAACAATTTTTTGCCCAAAAAGTCTTCAAGAGTTTTAGCGGTTACAACAATTCTTTTTCTTTCACCTGTTACAATCGTTTTCGCTGCTTTTCGGCATATTGCTGCGATTTGGCGTTCTAACCCTCTTACCCCTGCTTCGCGCGTATAATAACGAATTATATTTAAAATTGCTTCTTCTCTTATTTGCAAGTGACCTTTTTTCAGTCCATGCTCTTTTAATTGTTTTGGAAGAAGATGATCTTTGGCGATATGAACTTTTTCTAATTCGGTATAACCGGCAATTGTGATAATTTCCATTCTGTCGCGCAGCGGACCTGGAATAGTTGCTAAATTATTAGCTGTCGCAATAAACATGACTTTTGATAAATCATACGGCTCTTCAATATAATGATCGCTGAAATTATGGTTTTGCTCCGGATCCAGCACTTCAAGAAGAGCAGCTGAAGGATCACCGCGAAAATCGCTGGACATTTTATCAATTTCATCCAGCAAAAATACCGGATTAATCGTTCCCGCTTTTTTCATCCCTTGAATGATCCGACCCGGCATCGCACCGACATATGTTCTTCTATGGCCTCTTATTTCCGATTCATCTCGAACGCCGCCAAGAGAAATTCGAACGAACTTTCTATTTAATGATTTTGCAACAGAACGGGCAAGAGATGTTTTCCCAACGCCAGGCGGTCCCACTAAACATAAAATAGGGCCTTTAAGCGAATTTGTTAATTTTTGCACTGCTAAATATTCAAGCACCCGTTCCTTTACTTTATCTAGTCCGTAATGCTCTTCATTTAAGATCACTTCCGCCAGCTTTATATCCAGTCTGTCCTCTGTTGCCTTGTTCCACGGCAAGGAAATGAGCCAGTCTAAATAATTGCGGATCACCGCACTTTCAGCGGATGTTGAAGGGATTTTTTCATATCGGCTTAGCTCTTTCATAGCCGTTTTATAAACATGTTCCGGCATTCCCGATTTTTCAATTTTTTCAGTCAAATCTTCTATTTCGCCCGTTTTCCCTTCCTTTTCTCCGAGCTCTTTTTGAATGGCCTTCATTTGTTCGCGCAAATAATATTCTTTTTGCGTCCGTTCCATTGATTGACGGACCCGCTGGCCTATTTTCTTTTCAAGCTGCAGAACTTCCTTCTCATTATGGAGCATTTGAATAATTTTATTTAATCTTTCTTTCACATCAAATGTTTCTAATATTTCTTGCTTATCTTTCAGCTTGATCGGCAAGTGGGAAGCAATAATATCGGCCAATCTTCCCGGTTCATCTATATCCAAAACGGTTGCAAACGTCTCACTTGAAATTTTTTTAGACATTTTTATGTATTGCTCAAAATATTCAAGCGCAGTTCGCATCAAAGCTTCTTCTTCAACATCTTTTTGAAGCGGTTCTTCATAAGTATCAACTTGTACAGAAATATATGGTTCCTTGCTTTCAAAACTTTTGATTTCGCCTCTTTTTTGTCCCTCGACAAGCACGCGAATGGTGCCGTTCGGCAGTTTGAGCATTTGCTTAATTTTCGTCAGCGTTCCAATATGGTATAAATCATCCTCTTTTGGATCATCTATTGAAACTTCCTTTTGTGTTGTTAAAAATATCATATGATCATCCATCATCGCCTTCTCAAGCGCCTGTACAGATTTATCGCGTCCTACATCTAAATGTAGCACCATCGATGGATAAACTAACAAACCTCGAAGCGGTAGGAGGGGGACGATTCTATTCTCTTTTTTCGCCATATTTTTACACCTCCATCATGTGAAAAATAGATTATACAGCGTCCTTGTTCAATTCTATCCTATTCTTTCTGCACTGTCTATTTTCAAACTTATCTTTATTGAAAGGAATAAATAACTGCCTCAATAAAAATAAAGGTTCAGTGCCACGGCCTGAACCCTGTTAGGCATTTGGAATAAAGACGCTGCTTTAAACCGATTTTTTCTCTATGATTGTCTCTGGATAAATTTGCTCCGTTGGAGGATTGATGAGCGCACAATCTAACACTTCCTGAAAGCTTCGAACAGGAATAATTTCAATGTCTTCAATCGTTTTTAAAATTGACTGCATATTCTCCTCTGGTATGATCACTTTTTTTGCACCTGCCATCTTGGCAGCTTTTATTTTTGGAATAATTCCGCCAATCGGTTTTACATTCCCATGAATGCTGATCTCTCCAGTCATCGCAACGGTATTATCAACAGGAATTTTGTGGATGGCAGAAAAAATGCCGGTTGCCATCGCTATTCCTGCACTCGGTCCATCAACAGGTGCCCCGCCGGGAAAGTTTACATGAATATCATAATCATGGGCATTAACTCCCATTGATCGTAACACTGTTATGACATTTTCAACGGAGCCTTTGGCCATGCTTTTTCTTTTGATGGATTTTCCGCGGTCGCCAATGTTTTCTTCTTCTACAATACCTGTAATGTTGATCGTTCCTTTTTCTTTTGCCGGAATAACCGTCACTTCCACCTCTAATAAAGAGCCGCTGTTTGGTCCGTAAACAGCAAGACCGTTCACCAGTCCAACTTTAGGTTCATTTCCAATTTTCTTTTCATATTTTGGTGTAAGCTGGCTGGAATGGACAATCCATTCAATATCTTCGACTTTCACTTCATTTCGGTCCTCGGTGATGGCAATTCCAGCAGCAATTTGCATCATATTGGCAATTTCTCTTCCATTGCGGGCATAAGAAGTTAAAATGGATATTCCTTTTTCTGAAATTTTTACATTTACTTTTTCAGCCGCTTTCCGAGCAACGACCGCGAGTTCATCGGCCGTTAAATCTCTAAAAAATACTTCAAGGCAGCGCGAGCGAATGGCGGGCGGTATTTCAGATGGTGTTCTTGTAGTTGCCCCGATCAAGCGAAAATCAGCCGGGAGACCGTTTTGGAAAATATCATGAATATGACTTGGAATTTGAGAATTTTCTTCACTATAATAGGCGCTTTCTAAAAAAACTTTTCGGTCTTCAAGTACTTTTAACAGTTTATTCATTTGAATGGGATGGAGTTCGCCAATTTCATCAATAAACAACACGCCGCCGTGTGCATGAGTCACTGCTCCTTGTTTCGGCTGTGGAATTCCGGCTTGTCCCATTGCCCCAGCACCTTGATAAATGGGATCATGAACAGAACCTATTAAAGGATCAGCTATTCCCCGTTCATCAAATCTCGCTGTTGTTGCATCCAATTCAACAAAAACAGCATTATGTTGAAAAGGAGACTTTTTATTTCTTTTCGCTTCTTCAAGAACGAGCCTTGCAGCAGCCGTTTTTCCTACACCGGGAGGTCCGTAAATAATAACATGCTGGGGATTCGGCCCGCATAAAGCCGCTTTTAATGCTTTGATGCCATCCTCCTGTCCGACGATGTCAGAAAAGCTTTTTGGACGAATTCGTTCTGAAAGCGGCTTTGATAATTGGATAGCTCTCATTTTTCTCAATTGTTCCATTTCTTTTTTCGACTCGCGGTCAATGGAAATTTTTTGCGTCCGCTGATTCCGCAATAAATTCCAAAAATAAAGACCGACAATGACTCCGAAAATTAATTGTATGAAAAGGGCAATCCCTGTCCAGTTCATCCTGAGTTTCCTCCTCAACAAATGTTTATCCCCTATTATCTCCTTTGCATATACGGATTAAACATATGTTGAGGACGGATTTTCATGAAAAGAAGGATCGAGTTGTATGAACTCGATCCTTCTTATTTTTATGAGAACAACTATCCTTTTACAAAACCAAACTGCTGCAAATTCAGACTAAAAAGCCCGTCAAAACGTGTCTTATGCGGAAGTTTTCGTATCTTCATTTATAATGGTTCCATCATTTGCAATCAGCTTCGGAGGAATTTTTTCTCTTACAGTGTTTGCCGTGATGACACATTTTGTAATATCATCACGAGACGGCAATTCAAACATCACATCAAGCATAATGCCTTCAATGATAGAACGAAGGCCGCGCGCACCTGTTTTTCGTTCAATTGCTTTTTTCGCAATTTCTGATAATGCTTCTTCTTCAAATTCCAGCTCAACGCCATCTAGCTCGAGCATTTTTTGATATTGTTTAACAAGCGCGTTTTTCGGTTTTGTTAATATTTCGACAAGTGCTGCTTCATCAAGCGGTTCAAGGCTGGCAATGACAGGCAAACGCCCGATAAATTCCGGAATTAACCCGAATTTTAATAAATCCTCAGGTAGCACCTTTGAAAGCAGCTGCTTTTGATCAAGCTCTTTGTTTCGGCTATCTGCTCCAAATCCAATGACCTTTTGCCCTAATCTGCGCTTGATGATTTGCTCTATGCCGTCAAATGCTCCGCCGCAAATAAATAATATATTAGTCGTATCGATTTGGATAAATTCTTGATGCGGATGTTTTCTTCCGCCTTGTGGAGGAACACTTGCTACAGTTCCTTCCAAAATTTTCAGAAGTGCTTGTTGGACGCCTTCACCAGACACATCTCTTGTAATGGATGGATTTTCTGATTTTCTAGCAATTTTGTCAATCTCATCGATGTAAATAATTCCTTTTTCCGCTTTTTCCACATCGTAATCAGCAGCTTGGATTAGCTTCAGCAAAATATTTTCAACATCTTCCCCAACGTATCCAGCTTCCGTTAGCGACGTTGCGTCAGCAATTGCAAATGGAACATTCAAAATGCGTGCAAGCGTTTGTGCAAGCAGCGTTTTTCCGCTTCCTGTCGGCCCGATTAACACAATATTACTTTTGGACAGCTCAACATCATCAATTTTATTGTTTGAATTAATCCGCTTATAATGGTTGTAAACTGCAACCGCCAAAGATTTTTTTGCCTGCTCCTGCCCGATTACATATTCATCTAGGATGCTGAGAATTTCTTTCGGTTTCGGAACATCCTTAAATTCAGCCTCTTCTTCTGTGCCAAGCTCCTCTTCTACAATTTCTGTGCAAAGTTCAATACATTCATCGCATATATAGACGCCAGGACCAGCAACCAGCTTTCTCACTTGATCTTGAGTTTTTCCGCAAAACGAACATTTTAACTGTCCCTTTTCATCGTTAAACTTAAACATGATATCACCCCTTAATTTCCTTCATTGCCTCCCCACCCATATATAAACCGCACGCATGAATCGGGGAACAATGCTTTTCAAACAAAAGAAAAGTATGTATCGCATTTTATCATAAAACAAAAGAAAAGCGGTAATGAAAAGTATGTATAGTTATGTGACAATTATTATGTACAGTTTCGAACGATTTAACGCTTTTCATTTTATAAAACAAGGCACGATCAAATCGCGCCTTGTTATCAACTTTATCAAAGATCATGATGTTCCTGTAACTATATTATGCAACATCTTTTCTATTTTCTACAAGAAAATCGACCGCTTTTTTAATTTTTAAATCTTCTTTTATTCCTTCTGTTGAACCGAGTGCTCTCTTAACGCTTTCAACTGGCATATTGTACATGTCAGCCATTTTTTGCAGCTCTTCATTTACTTCTTCTTCTGTCACATCAATGTTTTCAGCTTTCGCAATTGCTTCTAATGTTAAGTTATATTTCACGCGCTTTTCAGCGTCTTTTCTCATTTGTTCACGCAATTCTTCTTCGCTTTGGCCAGAGAATTGGTAATACAGTTCTAAGTTCAAGCCTTGCAATTGCAAGCGTTGTTGAAATTCATTCATCATTCTTTCAAGTTCATTGTCAATCATCACTTGCGGAATGTCCACTTCAACATTTTCTGCAGCTTTTTCAACAAGTTCATCACGAAGTTTATTTTCAGCTTGTGTGTTCTTTTGCTCTTCTAAACGCTCTCTAATTTTCGCCTTTAATTCTTCAAGTGTTTCAACCTCATCGTTTACATCTTTTGCAAATTCATCATCCAATGCAGGGAGTTCTTTCGTTTTGATTTCATGAATTTTCACTTTAAAGACAGCCGGTTTTCCAGCAAGCTTTTCCTCATGATATTCTTCAGGGAACGTTACTTCTACATCCTTTTCTTCGCCTGCTTCAAGCCCGATCAACTGATCTTCAAAACCAGGGATAAATGTGCCGGAGCCGACTTCCAAAGAATAATTCTCAGCTTTTCCGCCTTCAAACGCTTCGCCGTCAACAAAACCTTCGAAGTCGAGGACGACTGTATCTCCCTCTTCCACTTTTCCTTCTTCTTTCACAACCAATTCAGCATGCCGTTCTTGAAGCTGTTTTAATTCGTTTTCCACATCTTCATCCGTAACGGTTGTATCTTCTTTTTGGACATCCAAACCTTTATATTCGCCAAGTTTCACTTCTGGTTTGACCGTTACTTTAGCCGTAAAAATAAGCGGTTTATCTTTTTCAATTTGTTCAATATCAATTTCAGGACGGTCTACCGGTTCAATTCCAGCTTCTTCAACCGCTTTTGGGTAAACTTCTGGAAGCAAAATATCAAGCGCATCTTGATATAGCGCCTCAACACCGAATCTCTTTTCAAAAATAGGGCGCGGCACTCTTCCTTTGCGGAATCCTGGAACAGCTACATTTTTTACAACTTTTTTAAATGCTCGATCCAGCGCTTCTTTAAATGTTTGTGCATCTACTTCAACGGTTAAGACTCCTTCGTTTTTCTCTAATTTTTCCCATTTAACTGACATTTGTTTCCCTCCAACAATCTATAAATATTATTCGTGAGTACACGATAAAAATTTTTTATATGCCTTGTCCGTAAAGAAACAAGCCATAAAATAAATATGTCAAAAAAGGATAACCGGCACCAATAGCAAGAAAGGTGCATACAAAAAATATACATTTTACAACCATTTTATTATACCATAGGATTCAATCCTTTCAATAGGACTCTACCATCTAATGTTTGAAATTTCTTCAATTTGTCTAATTTTATCGCAAACTGAAATAAACTCAGCACTTTTTATGTTGTAAATCCGCTCAACTTCCGTCAGCTTGATGACGATCCCAAAAATTTCGTAGCCAACGTAATGAAGCGCTGCTGCCCAAATATTTGCATTTTCCGGTTTAGGATGAAAAGGATACATGACATATAAATGACGAATCCATATATCTTTTACAGCTTCGAAAAGGGTTGGATTTTCATTTCCTAAAAAATCGTCCAAAAGATTGAGCACTTTTTTGGCAAACGTCATTTCTAATAAATCTTGAAGATGGATAGGATTTACAGCGGTAGTTTCCCCGAATTTCTCAACGGTCATTATTCGTGCTATTTCATGATCTCGCAATATTTGCAGCAGCATTGTTTTCACAACCGGATGGACCGTTTTTGACTGAAGCATCTCTTCAATCGTATGTAAATTTTTTTTAACATTATTATTATTTTTGATCGAATGTATGTAGGAAATTTGCTTGTCCAGCCTGCTGAAAAGATCATCGTCATTCGGTTCTGGACTGATTTGCTCTTCGCTCATCCTCCGGCTAAAATGAAGCAGCTTGTAAAACTGTTCTGCATGTGCTGCCGGAAGTTTATTTTCTTCCAAAACCGCTTCAATCGTCGTTTTTACCTCATCATATTGTCCAAGCTGTACTAAAATCGTTAAATACATCTGCAATATTTCAAAATAATTTCCTTTTGCTTCGTGAAGCATTTTTTTACAAATTTGTTTTGCTTCCTGATATTCTCCAAGCTCCATTAAGCATAAAGCAATTCCTATTTCAATATCAGGGTGATTTGAATTCCAAGATCTCGCCTCTAAAAAAAGGTCGAGCGCTTGTTCAAATTGTTTATTATGTAACGCATTCATTCCTTTTTCAATCAATCGTTCATTAAGTCGGGGAAAGGGAATGATTTTTCCATTCGCTTTTTTCATTGTAGAAAACCTCTTTATGATTTTGCTACAAGTTTACCAGCTGAGCAACGAGAAAACAAGAATCAAATCGAGTAGGAGGGAGCGATTAACTCCCGTCCTCTCACACCACCGTACGTACGGTTCCGTATACGGCGGTTCAATTAAGATAATTGACGCAAGTCTTTATAACTTCCGTGAATAGCTGTTCTCTTTATGCCAGTGGTCACTCCACCCTCCAAGAGATCTCCCACGGGATTCACCGCTTCCTCCCTCAAGTGAGGTACTACGTTTTCTGTGTTCATCATGACTCACTGAATGCCAAGGGCTATTCTCTCTTAATTGTTCGGTCCTTCTTAGTTGTTCTAGACCAACTAATACTATGACCTCTGCTGACTTCTGACTGTTCAGCTATCTATCACTAGATAGGTTACCAAGGTTACTTGGCGTGCCAGCCAGACCTCCCCGGGTAAGAGTGTAATCTTTCCTTCCATCCATCTGCTTCATTTACTCTGTATCACCTTCGGCAGAAAGGGCTTTGTTTTGTCTTGCAAACTCACCCAGTGATACCTAGCCTCATATGAAGTTCGTGTTCCTCAGACCGGAAGTTTGCCGCTCGCTTCCTTCAGATTCCGCGTCACCACGGACACCCTTGCGTTAAGCTAACTGCTACTTCTGCCTTCGCAGCTCGGGACTTTCACCCTATAGATTACACCCATGCCGGGCGCACAAGAAAAAGCGGAGGATGCAATCATCATCCCCACGCTTTTGCCTTTTGTTCAAATTGGCTGATCTGCTCTTCATATAATAATGTAAATCCTATTTCGTCGCGTCCATTTAAAAGCATTTCCTTCCAATGCTCATTAATGTCAAAATGAAACTCAAATCCTTCTTGATCAAATACTTTTTGCTGCTCTAAATCAATCGTGCATTCGTACACATTTCCTTCCGCTTTTTTGAGCAATGTTTCAAACACTTCTTCATTGACCCGTATCGGCAGGATTCCATTTTTTAAACAGTTTTGATAAAAAATATCTGCGAAGCTAGGCGCGATAATTGCGCGGAAACCAAAGTCTGCTAAAGCCCATGGAGCATGCTCTCTTGATGAACCGCAACCAAAATTTTCGCCAGCCAGCAAAATTTGTGCGCCTTTGTAGACTGGCTGATTTAACTCGAATTGTGGATTTTCCTCACCATTATCTAAATATCTCCAATCAAAAAAAGCAAATCTTCCATAACCTGTCCGTTCAATTCGTTTTAAAAATTGTTTCGGAATGATTTGGTCCGTATCCACATTTGTTCTATTTAATACTGCAATATGGCTAGTTAATGTTGTAAAAGGCTGCATGCTGCTTCTTCCCTCCTCATTTTACTGCTTCAAGCTTCTCTGTCCGAATATCAACAAACTTACCATAAATTGCTGCCACTGCTGCCATTGCAGGACTCACTAAGTGAGTTCTTGCCCCTTTCCCTTGACGTCCTTCAAAGTTGCGGTTGGAAGTAGACGCACATCGTTTTCCAGGAGGCACGACATCGTTATTCATGCTTAAACACATGCTGCATCCAGAATCTCTCCATTCAAAACCAGCATTGATGAAAATTTCATGCAATCCTTCTTGTTCTGCTGCTTGTTTTACTTTTTGGGAGCCTGGAACTACGATCGCTTTCACATTTGGAGCAACCTTTCGTCCTTTAATTACATTCGCCGCTGCACGCAAATCAGTTAGTCTTGAGTTTGTACATGATCCAATGAATACATAATCGATTTCAATGTCTTGAATGTTCGTTCCCGGTTCAAGTCCCATGTACTCATACGCCCGTTTGAAGGAAGCTGCTTCATTTTCATTGCGTGCATCCTCAAGTGTCGGAATCGAATGGTCAACAGGCAGCACCATGCTTGGATTTGTACCCCAGGTAACCATCGGTGCGATGTCTTCCCCGCGGATTTCAATCGTTTTATCAAATGTAGCTCCTGGATCAGATCTTAAAGATTTCCAGTAAGCAACTGCTTTTTCGAACTCTTCCCCTTTCGGAGCATATTTTCTTCCTTTTATATAATTAAAGGTTGTTTCATCCGGAGCTATTAAACCGGCGCGGGCACCTGCTTCGATTGACATATTGCAAATGGTCATCCGTTCATCCATTGATAAGCTTTCAATCACTTCACCCGAATATTCAATAACATAGCCTGTACCGAAATCAACACCAAATTTTCCAATAATGTAAAGGATGACGTCTTTGGCCGTGACTCCTTCTGACAAAGATCCTGTCACTTTCACTTGCAAAGTTTTCGGACGGTGCTGCCATAATGTTTGAGTGGCCAAAACGTGTTCTACTTCACTTGTTCCGATTCCAAATGCCAGCGCCCCAAAAGCGCCGTGTGTCGATGTATGGCTGTCTCCGCATACAATAGTCTTTCCTGGAAGAGTAAGCCCTAATTCCGGACCGATAACATGGACAATTCCTTGATCATCGCTGTCTAGTCCTGCCAGAGTAATTCCAAATTCTTGGCAGTTTCTTTCTAAAGCACTTATTTGGTTTTTAGCTACATCATCTTCAATGACAAAGCGGTTCACGGTTGGGATATTATGATCCATTGTGGCAAAGGTTAGATCAGGACGTCTCACTTTCCGTCCGTTTTGTCTCAATCCTTCAAAAGCTTGCGGTGATGTAACTTCATGTATGAGATGAAGGTCAATATAAAGCAGATCCGGTTTTCCCTCTTCCCTCACGACCACATGATCATCCCAGATTTTTTCTATTATGTTTCGAGGCTTCATTTTCTTTTTCCCCCTATTTCCTGTTTTGTATCTATTAAGAAAACGGTGAGCTTCTCCTGCCGGAAAAGCCCACACCCCCCCATTTTATTCGTAGGAATCGATAATATTTAATAGTGCATAATCGTTCGCAAGCACTTCTTTGATTTCTTCCACCATTTCAGTTGTATGAATAAATGCACCTTCATTATTTGTTAAATCTCTCGTGCACTTTCCGGAATCCAACACATGTTTAACCGCTTTTTCAATGGCTCTAGCTTCTTCATGAAGATCAAAGGAATAGCGGAGCATGAGCGCACCAGATAAGATCATTCCGACAGGGTTTGCCAGGTTTTGGCCAGCAATGTCAGGAGCTGATCCATGCACCGGTTCATATAAGTGCAATCCACTGTTTGATAAGCTTGCTGAAGGAAGCATGCCCAACGATCCAGTGATCATAGATGCTTCATCGCTTAAAATGTCACCGAACATATTTTCCGTTACAATCACATCAAACTGGCTTGGCATGCGGATCAATTGCATGGCCGCATTATCAACAAGCATATGCTCCAATGTGACATCAGGGTATTTTGAAGCCAATTCTTCGGCAATTTCACGCCAAAGCTTGCTAGTTGTAAGCACGTTTGCCTTATCAACAGACGTTACTTTTCCTCGGCGTTTTTGCGCCATTTGAAAAGCTGTTTCCAAAATGCGTTCAATTTCTTTCCGTTTATAAAAAAGCGTGTCAACCGCTGCTTCTTCTCCGTCTGAAACGATTCTTTCACTCGGTTTCCCGAAATAAAGTCCGCTTGTCAATTCGCGTACAATCACCAAGTCAACATCTTCTATTTTTTCTCCCTTTAACGGAGATATTTCTTGAAGGGCTTTATAAGTTTGAACAGGGCGGATATTTGCAAATAAGTCCAACTCTTTTCGAATGCCTAGCAATCCTTTTTCCGGACGGAGTTCAGGAAGATTTTTATCCCATTTCGGACCGCCTACAGCTCCTAATAAAACCGCATCGCTTGAACGACATAATTCAATCGTTTCTTCAGGAAGAGGTGTCCCGCACTTATCTATCGCTTCTCCGCCAATTAAGCCGAATTCAAATTCAAAATCATGTTTGTAATATTGTCCAATAGCCTTTAAAACCTCAATAGCTCCGTTCGCTACTTCTTTTCCAATGCCGTCTCCCGGCAAAACAGCGATTTTTTTCTTCATCACGTTCCACCCCTTTCATGATTTTATACAGTCGCCTGATGTTTTTCCTTCGCTGTATGTTTGAGTAATATCGCCCTGTTGACAGCATTTAGATAGGCTTTGGCAGATGCTTCAAGCACATCCTGGGCAATGCCGCGTCCTCCCATTTCAATTCCGTCCACGTTAACTTTTACATATACTTGCGCTAACGCATCGCGTCCTCCTGAATTAGATTGGATTCGGTAGTCCAGCAAAGTGACGGACTGCTTCAAACAGCGCTCTAACGTATTGTAAATAGCTTCTACGCTTCCATTTCCTGTCGCAGCCTCTTGAATTTCCTCGTTTTCTTTCGTTTTCAGCGTCACAGTGGCAGACGGGACTCCAGTCGTACCATATGTTACCTGCAGCGCCGCAAGTTCATATGTTCCTTCTTCACCTGTTAATTGTTCTTCTAATACAAGAGCTACAAGATCATCTTCCGTCAATTCTTTTTTCTTTTCAGAAAGTTCCTTAAAAGCAGTGAATAAACGATTTGTCGCTTCTTCATCCATTGTAAAGCCTAATTCCTTGAGCTTTACCCGAAATGCGTGACGACCAGAATGTTTTCCTAATACTAAACTGTTGGACTGTACCCCAACAAGTTCAGGAGATATGATCTCATATGTTGTTTTTTCTTTCAGCACACCGTCTTGATGTATGCCAGATTCATGGGCAAAAGCGTTTTTCCCGACGATCGCTTTGTTTGGCGGAACTATCATTCCTGTCAATTTGCTCACTAAATCACTTGTTCTCTTAATTTCATTTAAGCGGATGTTTGTTTCAACTTTGTAATAGTCTTTTCGAATGTACAGAGCGACAGCCACTTCCTCTAAAGCTGAATTGCCCGCACGCTCTCCAATTCCGTTAATCGTACCTTCAATTTGCCCTGCTCCATGTTCTACAGCGCTGAGAGCGTTCGCTACTGCCATTCCTAAATCGTCGTGGCAATGAGCGGACAAAATGACTTGATCAATGTTTTTCACATTTTGTTTTAAATATTCAAATATTTTGCCATATTCAATCGGAGTGATATAGCCTACAGTATCAGGAATATTGATGACTTTCGCGCCGGCTTCAATCACTTTTTCAACAATTTCCGCCAAAAAATCGAGTTCAGTGCGGCAGGCATCCTCTGCAGACCATTGTATAATAGGGAAAAATTTCGCTGCATATTTGACGGATTCTACTGCACGCTCGATCACTTGCTCCTTCGTCATTTTCAATTTATATTCCCGATGAACAGGCGATGTTGCAATAAACGTATGAAGTCTTGGCTCCGCCCCGTCTTTCAATGCTTCCCACGCCGCATCGATATCTCCTTTAACAGATCTCGCCAATCCTGTAACAGAAGAATTTTTGATTGTTCTGGCAATTTCCTGTACTGAGCGAAAATCTCCTGGAGAGGAGGCAGGAAAGCCTGCCTCAATAATGTCCATTCCAACTCGTTCCAGCTGTTTTGCGATTTCTAATTTTTCTTTTAAGTTTAGGTTTACTCCAGCGGATTGCTCGCCATCTCTTAAGGTTGTGTCAAAAAAGTTAATTTTTCGCACCAGTTACCACCGCTTCCTTATTTTTAGGCTTTACAAACGGCATCATGTCTCTTAACACTCTTCCGACCTGTTCAATTTGATGCTCATTTTCACGATTGTTGATCGCGTTAAACTGTGGTCTTCCTACTTGGTTTTCCAAAATCCATTCTTTCGCAAATTTTCCAGTTTGAATATCATTCAATACAGCTTTCATGTTTTCTTTTACATGCGCATCGATTACGCGCGGTCCAGATACGAAATCACCCCATTGAGCTGTATCGGAAATGGAGTATCTCATGTTGGAAAGTCCGCCTTCATACAGTAAATCCACAATTAATTTTAGTTCGTGCAAACATTCAAAATATGCAACTTCAGGCTTGTAACCTGCTTCAACAAGCGTTTCAAATCCAGCTTTCACAAGGGATGTTAACCCGCCGCAAAGAACTGCTTGCTCACCGAAAAGATCCGTTTCTGTTTCTTCTTTAAACGTTGTTTCAAGAACGCCGGCACGTGCGGATCCGATTGCTTTTGCATATGCTAAAGCCAATTCTTTCGCTTGACCTGTTACATTTTGCTCAACAGCAATCAATGCCGGAACCCCAGCTCCTTCAGTGTAAGTTCTTCGCACAAGATGACCTGGGCCTTTAGGTGCAACTAAAAATACATCCACATCGCTTGGCGGAACAATTTGATTAAAATGAACGTTAAATCCATGGGCAAATACGAGAGCATTTCCTGCTTTTAGTCCCGGCTTCACTTCATTTTCATAAAGCTCTCTTTGCTTTTCATCCGGAACAAGCACCATAATAATGTCTGCTTCTTCAACAGCTTCACGAACTGTTTTAACTTCCAATCCATCCTCTTGAGCTTTTTCAAATGATTTACCTTTTCTAACGCCAACTACTACATCTACGCCGCTTTCTTTTAAATTTAAAGCATGCGCGTGACCTTGAGAACCATATCCTAAAATCGCTACTTTCTTCCCTTCTAATACAGCTCCGTTAATATCTCCGTTATAGTATACTTTTGTCATTTGTACATCTCCCTTTCTTAAATGTTTTACTATATTTAAAAATGTATTAGACGATTGAAAAAGTTTTTTCGGACTGCTGCAGCTTTTGTGTACCGCGAGGAAAAGCTGTCAGTCCTGTTCTTGCTATTTCCTTGATGCCGTACGGTTTCAATAAGTCAATCAGCGCTTCAATTTTGTTCGGCTCACCTGTTACCTGTACGACAACGCTGTCTCTGCTAACATCAATGATCGATGCGCGAAACGGTTCGATCACACCGTATATTTCCATTCTTGTCGATGGATTTGCAACAACTTTAATTAATGCTAGTTCTCTTGCAACAATTGATTGATTTGTGATATCCATCACTTTCAACACATCAATTTGCTTATTTAATTGCTTTGTAATTTGTTCAATTTCTTTTTCTTCTTTAACATTTACAACAAATGTAATTCGCGAAACGCCTTCTATTTCCGAATGGCCGACAGAAATGCTTTCGATATTATAGTGTCTTTTCGTAAACAGGCCAGTAATTCGGTTTAAAACTCCTGATCTATTCATGACAGTCAGCGTAATGATTCGCTTCATTTCTTTATCCCCACCATTTCATTCAGTCCTTTGCCAGGAGCAATCATTGGATATACGTTTTCTTCCGGTGCTACGACGATTTCAATCAGCTCCGGCTCTCTGTTTGCAAAGCTTTTTTCCAACACTGTCTTAAGATTTTGATGATTTTGGATTCTTACTCCTTTTATTCCAAACGCTTCTGCCAATTTAATAAAATCAGGCTGCGTTTGAAAGACGGAATGAGAATAACGTTTTTCATAAAAGAGCTCTTGCCATTGGCGAACCATACCGAGCGAATTGTTGTTCAAAACGATTACTTTGATTGGCAAATTGTGCTCTTTGATTACCGCAAGCTCTTGGAAGGTCATTTGGAACCCTCCATCTCCCAATATCGCGACAACCGTTCTGTTGCGGTCAGCAAATTGCGCGCCGATAGCTGAAGGGAGTCCAAAGCCCATCGTTCCAAGTCCGCCCGATGTCACCCATCTGTTTGGCGAATTAAAGCGATAATATTGCGCAGCCCACATTTGATGCTGGCCTACATCTGTTGTAACAATTGCTTCTCCTTTTGTTTGTTTATAAATTTCTTCGATCACTTCTTGAGGTTTGATTTCATTTTCAGATTTTTCATACCATAATGGATATTCTTTTTTATATTCAGCAAGATGCTGAATCCACTCTTGATGATCGCCTTTATTTCCTTCCTGCTCGATCAAAAGCTTCAATACTTGTTTCGCATCGCCGACAATCGGAATTTGTGTGGGAACATTTTTACCAATTTCGGCAGGATCAATGTCAATATGTGCTACAGTTGCATTAGGCGCAAAATGTTTAAGATTTCCTGTTACTCTGTCATCAAAGCGGGCTCCGATGCTAATCAATAAGTCGCATTCATAAAGAGCCATGTTAGCCGCGTATGTTCCATGCATTCCTGCCATTCCTAAAAATAGAGGATGATCCGCTGGGAAACTTCCTAATCCAAGTAGAGTGTTTGTGATCGGAATTTGCTGCTGTTCAACATATTCTCTCAGTTCATTCGCAGCATTGGCATGGAGAACGCCGGCACCAGCTAAAATCACCGGTTTTTTTGCACTGCTGACCGATTCCACCAGCCTGCGGATTTGCAAGTAATTCGGCTCTAATTTCGGCTGGTAGCCGGGCAATGACAATTCCATATCATATTCGAAATTGCCTTCCGCCTGTGAAATATCTTTTGGAATATCGATCAATACAGGTCCTGGTCTTCCAGTTGTTGCGATATGAAACGCTTCTTTAACAATTCTCGGTAAATCATTTATATCCCGAACTTGATAATTATGTTTTGTAACGGGCATGGTAATTCCGATCACATCTGCTTCTTGGAAAGCATCAGAACCGATCACAGTTGTTGCTACTTGCCCTGTAAAGACGACGAGCGGCAAAGAATCAATTAATGCATCCGCAAGCCCTGTCACTAAGTTGGTTGCACCAGGTCCTGAAGTGGCAATGACGACACCCGGTTTTCCGGATATACGTGCATATCCTTCAGCAGCATGGATTCCTCCTTGCTCGTGTCTTGTTAAGACGTGAAAGACTCCAGAATTATATAGCTTATCATATATTGGCAAAACGGCTCCACCGGGATAGCCGAAAATGACTTCTACATTTTCCCTTTTTAAGGCTTCGATGAGCATTTCCGACCCCGTCATGGTTGTTGTTGTACATTTGGTTTTCAACTCATCCAACTGTACATTCGCAGTCATGAATATATCCTCCTTTTAAACAGATGTGATAGAATTTTTAGATAATGAAAAACCTTCCCGCCCCTATGAAACCCACTTATAGCAGGCCAAAGGGGCGAGAAGGTTGAATTCCCGCGGTACCACCCTTCTTCGTGATCAATCGATCACCTCATGAACGGAATATCCGTTCTTTTCCTAACGAGTGCATTGGGATGCACCCGGCCAATCCTACTCGCTGTCCGCTTTCGAAAAGGCACTCGGAGGCGAGTTCATCCTTGGTGATAACGCCGGTTTTCAGCTCCCCCGGCTCTCTGGAGTTATCTTAACCAAAGATTACTAATCCTCTTCATCGTTTTCATCTATAAATTTTTACATTCAATCCTTATACGAAAATTTATGTTTGAGCCTTATAATACGCTGATTTTTCAAAAGTGTCAACACCATTTTTATGAATTATTTGATTATTTTTATGAAACAGTTTTTTGGCAACGTTTACAAACTTATTATTTCAACATTTTATAATACAATGAAAATTTTTTATGCTCTAAATTGAAATAAATAACGATTCCAAACCATTTTGCAAAATGTGCGTAATATTTTATGAAATTAATTTGAATAGCCAACGTTTTCAACAAATGCGGCAAAAGAAAAAACATCCATTTTATTCGAAATTACACCAGTTTTTCTTAAAGGCTCGGCAACCCGAACACTTCAGAAAGAGGGCTGTAATCTGTTTTAAACAGTAATGCAGCATATGTATGTTCTAAAACCTTGAACGTTATTCGATTTTAAATAAAAGCCCTTCACTTGAAACGAGCAATTTCGGAAGAAGGAAAAAAGACAAAGTATGTTGTATAAAAAATATTTGGAACAATATATGGTGGAGGAGATTATATGATGAACAAACAAAAGCTTGAATCTTTCTGTCTCAAACTTCCCGGTTCTGTTCATGATTACCAAATTGATTGGGAAGCAGACCGATATAAAGTGGGAGGCAAAATATTTGCGATTATAGGATGTGATTCTGAAGGAAAGCCAATCATCACGTTAAAATGTGATCCGCATCATTCTGAACAATTAAGAGAAAATTACGACGGCGTCATTCCAGGCTACTATATGAACAAAAATCATTGGATCTCAATATATTTTAACACGAACATCCCGGAGGAAATTTTGGAAAACCTGATTTTTCGTTCCTACGAACTTGTTTTTCAAAAATTGCCGAAGAAAATACAAAAAGTAATAAATTACGTTTTGATAAACTTCATTATAAATTTTGTTGTTTTTAAAATCTGAAAAAGTATATATATCAATCTCTCTACCATTTTTCCTTAATGCTTCTTCGCTAAAACGGAAATGACGTCTGATTTCCTTTCTGACTTTTCTTTCCGCTTTTGTTGTAGGAGTTCCGAGGGCTTCAAGTAAGTTCTTAGCTTCATCTCCAGCTAATAAAACGGTCACATTTTTGAAATTTTTTGATGACCAATCAATAAGTTGGTGAATATAGTTTTGTGAAAACTTACTGTTAAAGGGACTGATACCTAAAAGTATGTGAGTCTTATTCTTATAAATTTTCTCACAATTTCTAGATAGTGGAACAACATAGAACAAATCTTTTAATAACTTGTTGCATTAAAAAAACTCCTTTCCCTAACTATGATTAATAAGTTAACATTAAACATTTAACATAATATAACACAACTCAAAAACATTATTGAGTTATGCGAATTATCATTTAAATATTTTTCCTCACTAGCATTGCAGTAATTAAATCTGATGATTCAAAATACTAAGAATGTTCAATTTTTTATTGATTTCGAAACAAAAAAATCCTTTACAATGGAAGTACAGGTGGTTCCTGTCCAAATCCAATCGTAAAGGATAAGCGTTATGGACAAGAATACACTAATTTCATCATTTGGTAAATGGGTTTCACCCATAAATATTCAAAAACTTAGCGAACAAGTCAAAGAATTGAAACAGGACTATTACACAAAAAAGCTGACAACAGAAGCCTATATTAAACTTTTATTGGTAGCCCAGCTGCTCGAATTTAAGAGCTTAGAGGAAATGAGTGATGCACTTGTAGACGAAGATCTTCAAAAAGCACTCGGATTTGAATCGATAAGTGCCTCTCAGCTATCCCGAAAAAACAATCAGATCCACCCACTAATTCTTGCAAATTTGTTCTTGGATCTTGTTTGGAAAATTCAACGGTACCATTATAAAAACGGAAAGAATATGCCACTGAAAATCATTGATTCAAGTACACTCCCGTTGAACTTGACCAATTATAAATGGGCAAAATTCCGTAAAACAAAAGCTGGTGTAAAGCTACACTTACGGCTCGTTTTCATGGATAAAGACACCGTCTATCCTGAAAAAGCAGTGATTACGACAGCAAAAGAACATGACCGAAATCAACTCGAAGTCCTAGTGGATGATCAAGAAGCCATGTATGTGTTTGACCGCGGTTATGTGGACTATGAACGTTTTGATCGGATGACAGATGATGGCTATTTCTTCGTTTCAAGACTGAAGAAAAACGCAGTCATTCGTGAAGTCTATACATTTTCACTTCCTGATGATTGTCACGTTCTATCCGATAAAATGGTCTACATTGGTACCACACAAAATCGTACTGAAAATGTCTATCGTCTACTAGAAGTTATGGACACAAAAGGGAACTTACTTCGTTTCATCACCAACCGATTTGATTTAAAACCAGAAGAGATAAGTGATATTTACCGATCTCGCTGGGCTATTGAACTCTTTTTCAAATGGCTCAAGCAACACGTAGAAATTAAGCACTTTTATGGAATGAGTGAAACAGCTATTCAAAATCAAATTTTCTTAGCCCTGATCACGTATTGCTTACATGTTCTCATTCAATTGGAGATGAAAAGTAAGAAATCCCTACTTCGAATTACTCGTTGGTTAAAGAGAGCTCTGTGGAAACCAGCTTATGTTTGGTTGCGAAAATTTGATGGGCGAGCCAGTCCATAATCTCCCTTTTGTCGTTGTCGCTCTGGTTTAACTGTATATATTTACCAAATGGGCAGTGCCACCTTTCTTTAGGTTTTGTCTTTTTGGCACAAATTCACAAAAGCTAATTAACAGAAAATTCTAACTATATTTATGCAATGCTAATGATTTTTCCTTTATTTCTTGACAACACGTAAAAATTCCCTTACCATTATTGTTAACTGGTTAACTATCGTAAGGAGGATAAAAATGGAAAGCACTAAAAAGAAAGTTCTAAAAGCATTACAAGAATTCATCACAACTAGAGAATCGATCAGAAGAACTGAATCGAGTAATAATAAGAACGTATTGTTCGGTGTTTCATGGACATTGACACAATTTCACATTGTTGCCCTTCTGAAAGAAAATGAATTAATGAATAATACAACCTTAGCTAAAGAACTTAATATATCTAAACCAGCGGTAACTAAAGCAACAAAAAAATTACTGGAGAAAGGTATTATTAAGGAAAAACAAAATGAAGGAAATAAAAAAGAAATTTTCTATGTTTTAACTGAAAAAGGGGAAACAATGGCCGCAATTCATGAGAAGCTGCATAAGGAGGCTGAAGAACAATATTTATCACTTTTAGATAACTTCAATAAGGAACAACTTGAAACAATCATATTATTTTTAAATACGCTTACTAATCATTTGAAAAATGAAAATATGAAGTAGGAGGGAAGAGCTTTGGATAAAGCCCTTCAACAAAAAAGCAAAGTTCTGGTTCTTCTCCTAAGTATTTCAGCTTTTTTTGCGTCATTAAATCAAAATATTTATTCCCCTTTGATTCCTCTTATTCGAGATACTTTTGACACAACGATTTTTTGGGTGGATTTAACAGTTAGTGGTTTTATCTTTATTATTTCTATCATGCAAGTAATATTAGGAACATTTATTGATTCTGCTAATCAAAAAAAGTTAATGATCACTAGTCTTTTGATTACAAGTATCTCAACCTTATTTTGTGCATTTACAACAAATTTTATGGTATTTTTTGTTGCACGAATGTTTCAAGCCATCGGTACAGGAATGATTCCGTTGATTGCAGTGAATGTCATTGCATATTTATTTGAAGGGGCAGAACGGGGCGATGCAATGGGAACATATCAAATCTTATTGACATTAGCCCCCGCACTTGCGCCGATCTTGGGAGGATTCATTGGACAATACTACAATTATTCAGGTGTATTTTTATTTCTATTTGTCATTTCAATGACATTGTTGATTTTTTTAGGATACAAACTTCCAACATTAAATAGTAAACAATTATCCGATAATAAAAATAAAGCTCAAACACTTCTAAAATATCAAATTTTATGGGCAAATAAAAAAGGCATGAGTGTTATCGGAATTGGTTTTTTCGTCTTTCTGGTATATTTTTCAATATTGACATATTTACCTGTTTTATTGCACGATCACTATCAAATATCTTTACAGATTATCGGATTATTATATTTGCCTTTGACAATTAGTATGATTATAGGTAGTACCCTATTTAAAAAGTTACAAAGAAGATTTAATTTAGAAAAGTTATATCGTGCAATTTTATACTTAATGCCATTTTTCATTATATTATTTGGTTTAATGATGAAAAAGAACATTATCATATTAAGTATTATTTTATTCATTTATGGTGTTTTACTAGGATTCTCTCCACCATTATTTTCAACAATCATTAGTAGTCAATATACAAATGAAAAAGGATTGGCATTAGGAATATTTAATTTTGTACGATATTGTGGAATGGCAATAGGAGCAGGAATTGTCGGAATTAGCTTTCTGAGTTCCTCTTCCTTATTTCTTATTCTAGGAATCGTGTTTTTAGTGATTTCGTTCATGATTAATCAGATTTTAAAATAAAAAATGGTTTCTTCATCCTTTATTTACAATGGTTCTATGTCAATTGTTGGGGTGCACTTGATGTGAAGTGCACCTCTTTTATACGTATGAAAGTTAAATAAGTGAGCATAATACCTTATTTCTAAGTCGTTGAAAGTTGCGAATACCATAAGACATTCGTTTAATGACTTTCATTTTATTGTTAATCCCTTCTAAATAACCGTTAGTGTAGGGATACATAAACGAATTGATGATTTCTTTCTCCCAGCTTTTAAAGGTTCGTTTCATGTACTGATATTCGTCCAGTCCTGATTCGTCAATCGCTTGATACAGTTGTTCTAAGTTCAACCTTACATTGCGTTCATTGCTTTGTGTCATCCATTTTTTAAAGACTTCTTTCACTTGGTAAGCTTTCTTTAAATCGGGGGACAACTCTAAATAATATTGCAGGAGCTCCTGTTCTCTTGTGGTTAACTTCTCTTTCGGTTTATGTAAGAGAAAACGTAACTTTTTCATCGATTTTCGATCTTTGTCTTGGAACGACTTTTGTACTCTCTTTCGTACTCGTTCAAGTGCCCAGAAGTTATGACGAGGTAATGGAATTTGTCCACGATGATAATTGGATTTTGAAAGAGTTGTTGAGCCAATATTTTATACGGCTGCCACATATCCATGACCACCATTTGAACACGATGAGTCGGTAAAGAACGAAAATAATCTTTTAGCGTGGACAACTTACGGTCTTGAATCACATCAAATACCTTGAAGCCTCGAGGGTCTCCGATGACACATTGATATTTTCCTTTTTCGGTTGTCCCCTTAAACTCATCAATGGCTAAAATTTGTGGTAATGAGTGGTTCTCATAAGTATAATAACGGTCAAACCATCGAATCACCGTTGAGTGTCCCAATCCAAGCTCTTTCGCCACTTCCTTAAAATTGGCCGTTCTCACTTTGATAAGAAGGGCTTGAAGGACACGTATCGTATGACGTTGATAGCGCTCTAAGAAGGGATATCGTTCATAGAAACGCTTTCCACAGGATGTACATTTATAGCGACGCTTTTTTAGAATGAGATACGTATACATTTCGCGAAATTTGACATCTCGAATCTTCTGCAGGCGATAATCATGAATAGATCTTGTCCTTTCCCCGCACTGAGGACAACTTTGATGACAAGGTTTGGTTTCGATAAAAATTTCTAGGTGCGTATCCGTTTCTACAATATTTGACACAATGACATTTTCTAATCCAATCAGTTTTGTGATACAATAGTCTTGCATTTACGAAGTCTCCTTTTAAATGAGGTTTGGTCACTTTCATTATAAAAGAGAGCACTTCGTAAATGCTTTTTTATTTTATGAAATTCTTTACCCCAACATTTAGTATAGAACCTTAAATTACTAATTGTTCTAAAGCATGTTCATTGTATTTATTAAGATCTACAATATCAAACCCGATAAAATGTTCAAACTCTTTATCAGAAAAGCAAAAATTAAAAGCTCATAAATATTGACATATCAATATTTATGAGCATTATGTAATAAATTCATCCTATTCAAAATTAACATAAATGGCGTCCCAGGAGAGATTCGAACTCCCGACCGACGGCTTAGAAGGCCGCTGCTCTATCCAGCTGAGCTACTGGGACATTGGATAATTTTTTATTATTTTTTCGAAAGACAATGTTTATTATAATTTCATGCTAAAAGTATGTCAACTACTTTTTTAAAAAAATTTTTTGAGGGAGAAAAATTCTCCCTCAAGGAAGAGTGGTTAAGCAAATTGGAATTTAGTGGACAAGTTTGAAATTTTCTCTCCATGAAGATTGTAAAAATCTACAATTGCTTGGCCATTCATCAATTCTAGTATAGCATAAGTTTTTTCATTTCTCATCCTCGGAAGGAAAATACTTCCTGGATTAATAAACAATTTCCCGTCTACAAGCTCGGCTCCTGCTATATGCGAATGGCCGAAACAAACAATGTTCGCTTGCGCTTCCTCTGCACGATATTTTAATTTCATTAAAGTCGTTTTGACAGAATATAAATGGCCATGGGTGATAAAAAAGCGATAGGTTCCGATTGTTTCAATGATTTCATTCGGGAAGTTTCCAAGGAAATCGCAATTTCCTTTCACGATCAACATATCTTGAATTTGTTCCGCTCCATCATTCAGCTCTGAATCACCGCAATGGATGATTGCTTCTACTTCGTTTATATGCCTTTTCTTAATTTCCACAAGCTCATCCGTAAGACCGTGACTATCACTTATAATTAAAACTTTCACGATTAGCCTCTCCCCAATCGCCTATTAATTTTTCTAGTTTCTTCAAAGCTTTTGCACGATGGCTGATTTCGTTTTTTTCGAACTGCTCTAGTTGAGCCATCGTTTTTTCTTTGCCGTCCACAAGAAAAATAGGATCATATCCAAAGCCATTGTCACCGCGAGGTTCAGTTGTAATTTGTCCTTCACACACACCTTCCACCGTCATCGTTTCACGGTCTGGAGCAGCAAACGTCAAAACACATATGAACCTTGCTTTTCGATTTTCAACGCCTTCCATTTTTTTTAAAACCTTTTGAATATTTTTTTGATCATCTTTTTCATTTCCGGCATATCGGGCAGAATAAACCCCTGGTTCGCCATTTAAAGCATCAATCGAAAGCCCGGAATCATCTGCAACAACGGGTTTATTGAGCAATTGGCTGATTGTCTCCGCTTTTAGAACAGCATTTTCATAAAAAGTTTGGCCGGTTTCTTCAACATCTGGCAAATTCGGATAATCCAACAGTGACTTGACCTGTATTCCTTTTTTTTCTAACATCGCGCGAAATTCTTCGATTTTCCCTTTGTTTTTGGTGGCGATCACCAATTCTTTCATGAGCATCCCTCTTCCCGCTGATCCCTGTTATTGATAATTTTTGCAGTCCATTCCCCTAATGCCGCTTTTTGTTTTTCGATTAGTTCCAAAATTCCTTTTTCAGCATATTCCAACAGTAAGTTCAGCTCTTCTTTTGAAAACGTGGATTCTTCTCCAGTTCCCTGCAATTCAACAAAATGGCGGCTTGATGTCATAACAACATTCATATCAACTTTTGCCGCTGAGTCCTCTTCATAATTCAAATCTAAAATGACTCCGTGTTCAGGAACGATCCCTACAGACGTAGCTGCTAAAAAATCTGTTACAGGATATGTATCTAGTACACCGTCATTGAATAATTTACCGAGAGCGAGATTTATTGCAACATAAGAACCTGTTATGGAAGCCGTTCTCGTTCCCCCGTCCGCTTGAATTACATCGCAATCAATCCATAATGTTCTTTCACCCAGTTTCTCCAAATCAACTACTGCACGCAAGCTTCTTCCAATCAGCCGTTGAATTTCCATTGTCCTTCCGGAGATTTTTCCTTTTGATGCCTCCCGGACCGTTCTTTGAGCCGTTGCACGCGGAAGCATGGAGTATTCTGCGGTAATCCATCCTTTCCCTTCACCTCTCATAAAAGGAGGGACACGGTCTTCTACACTTGCGCTGCATATCACTTTTGTATCTCCAACCGTTATTAAAACAGACCCTTCCGGATGCTTCAAATAATCCGTTACTATTGTGACTTCTCTTAACTCATCTTGATTTCTGCCATCAAGGCGCATTGTTTTCCCTCCTACCAACTGCAATGTACGAAAACATGAAAGAAGAGGCAGCTATCATGCTCGCCTCTAAAGTCTCATTCTTATAGTATATCAAAAATAGATGTTTAAAAACTACCTGTGTTTACATTTTCAGGTCTTGACACTGGCTCTGACAAACTTTTTCCATCTTCATTCACAAGGTCTTGCTTGCCGTTCACTTTTAGTGCTACTTTTTCTATTCCTTCCTGCTCCGTCAATGTAAGCACAAGGGAGTTTATAACATGATTGGAAACGATCTTTTTCTCCTCATCATAGCTTCCATAAATCGCTTCGTTGAAGTTTAAAGTGACTTGACCGTCTTCATATTTTGGCTTTTCAATCAGCTTCACTTCAGACTGAAACTCGCTTAATAATCCGCTTGAACGGTCTGGACCTTCAACTAATGCGTTAACAGCAGCTACGACTTCGTCTTTTTCTTCATTGCTGATCCTCTTTGTCACGGGAACATAATATACGTTATCCCCTTCTTCCCCAATATAATACACGGTTAGAGGATGAGTATCCGTAATATCAACAGCATCGCTCGTATCAATATTGATGCCGTCTTTTCTAGTCGTTCCTTCGCCGATTGGGGTTCCGTTTACTGGCATTTCTTTCAGTTCATGGCCGTTCACCCAGAGCTTTACTTTATTAATATTTTTAAATTGGGTTAATGTCCATGTAATTGCCTGCAAAATTTTTTCTTCATCTTCCGGCTTGTAGTTAGTAAATTCATTTGAGAAATCTACAATAGCCGTTCCGTCTTTAATATCTACTCCTTTAACAACTGTATCTTCCGGCAATACCGCACGGAACCCGTTCGGGAGAATGTTTGAAACGGGCCCTCCAGCCACTAAATATTCAACGGCTTGTTTGGCTACTTCCTTCGTGTTAGGCAGCTCCAATGTTTGTGGAACGACCATTCCGTTTTTGTCAATTAAATACAGAACTCTTTTCACCGTTTCCTTTGAGGATTCCTCTTTGTCGGACGTTGATTTCGCTGAGTCTAATTGTTGATCAAGCTGATCCCCGTCCTCCAAATAGGTAATATCCTGCGGCGGATCTATTTCTTGTTTTGAACTCTTGCTTCCAAATGAAGAACACCCTGAAAGCAAAACAAAAGTAGCCAAAACTGCTGCTGTCACATTCACCCATCTGTTTTTTGGCATAACAATCCCTCCTAAGGCAGTTTGTACTACTATGTATACGAGCATTGAAAAAAAATAGACCAGCTCCAACCAAAAATTCAATGGACAAAAAAACAGCTTGCTCATTTAGAGCAAACTGTTTTCGTTAAAGTTATACTTTCTACATGATCAATGTGATGACCGAACCATTTTGAAGCAATCTTTTGAAACATTTGTTTCGACCCAGTAGTTAAAAATTTGTGGTTTTTATTGCCATCCTCTTGGTTTAAACAATGATGAAAGGATAAAATAGCGCTCACTTCCCGGGCTGTTTCATCTCCCGAGGTGATTATTTTTACGTCTTTCCCGATATATTTTTGAATTAAAGGCCGTAATAGAGGATAATGTGTGCATCCTAAAATAAGCGTATCAATTCTCTTTCCTTTAAAAGGAAGTAAAGATTCTGCAACAATATATTCCGCCCGTTCACCTTCAAATTCGCCGCTTTCTACTAACGGCACAAACTCAGGGCAAGCGAGACTTTCCACAATAACAGAGCTGTTAATCGTTTTGAGCGCACGAACGTACGCACCGCTCGATATAGTCCCTTTTGTCCCGATTACACCAATATGGCCTGAGCGTGTAGCATTTATGGCAGCTCTTGCCCCTGGTTGAATCACGCCAATCACAGGTATCTCAAGTTGTTCTTGAATTTCTTTTAATACAACTGCTGTTGCAGTATTACAAGCAATGACAAGCATCTTGATATGAAAGTTTGAAATTAAATAGTTGGTCAGCTCCCATGTAAATTGTCGAATTTCCGTTTTCGGCCTCGGGCCGTACGGACATCGGGCGGTATCACCCAAATAAATTAATTCTTCTTTTGGAAGCTGCCTCATCAACTCTTTAACAACAGTTAATCCACCAACACCTGAATCAATAACTCCAATTGGTCTATTCAAAAAATCGCCTCTATTCTTTCATTTCTTGTTGCAATTTTGCTAATAGCTTTTCCAATTGAACAATTTCTTGATCCGAGAAATTTTTCAAAACTTCTCTTAAATATTCTTGCCGCTTCGCTAATGCAGCCTCAATAACGCGTTGTCCATTTTCAAGCAATTGAATCCTGACTAACCGACGATCCTTTTCGTCCTTCACCCGTTTAACAAGGTTGTTTTTTTCCATTCGATCAATTAAATCCGTAATCGTGCTGCATGCAAGATACATTTTATTTGAAAGCTCTCCAATTGTCATGTTTCCTGATTCATTCAATAGCAGAAGCGCATCAAATTGCGGAGGAGTAATCGAGTAATTGCTTAAAATATCACGGCCCTTCTTTTTTAAGTTCGTAGCTATGCAGCGGAGGGATTTTTCTATTTCTTCAACAGTATTGAAAACGTACGTCATAACGGGGAACCCTTTCTTTCAAGATTAACAAATAAGATCAAATCTATTTTCCATTTTTTTATGTAAAATTTCAAGCATAGCCGTATTTTCAAAATGTGGAAAGACGAATTTTTTCAAAAAGTCACACGCTTTTTTTAGAAGCAAATGGTACAAAAGATAAAGATTGAAACAAATTCTTTCATTTCAATCTAAAAAGGCAGCCGACGATGAAGTTCCATTAAGGCTGCCTCTTTAGTTTAAAGCTTTAGTTCTCCCATACGAAGAAGTTCTACGACTGCTTGTGAGCGCCCTTTCACACCTAATTTTTGCATAGCATTTGAAATATGGTTCCGCACCGTCTTTTCGCTTATAAAAAGTTCACTGGCTATTTCTCTTGTAGTCTTATCTTGCACTAATAACTCAAATACTTCTCTCTCTCTCTTAGTTAGCAGCGGTTTTGGCTGAAAATCCTTCTCATTCAAGTATTGTAACCCTCCTTGCAGATGAGAGCCAGTCGACAGGATGGATTTAAAAATTGTCACCATATAGTATGATCGCAAAAAGATGACCGTGACAAGATTCATAAAAGAAAGGTGCATTTTAGGCGAAAAGAAGCTTTTTTACGTTAAAGGGACTCGTTTGAAGGAGGAAATGTTCGAGAAAGATTCAACCGTTTCTAAAATTAGGAACACCTTGACATAGCAAGGTGTTCCTTTTTCACAATATACATCAGCTGTCAATATAGTCGCTTCCGAACATTTTACGAAATGCATGGACAGTTGTTTCTCTATTTAATGCCGCAATCGATGTTGTAAGCGGAATTCCTTTTGGACACGATTGAACGCAGTTTTGGGAATTTCCGCAGTTCGCAAGTCCGCCGTCGCCCATGATGGCTTCCAAGCGTTCTGATTTATGCATCGCGCCTGTCGGATGAGCGTTAAACAAACGCACTTGTGATAATGGCGCTGGACCGATGAAGTTCGATTTGCTGTTTACGTTTGGACAAGCTTCAAGACATACGCCGCACGTCATACATTTTGAAAGCTCATATGCCCATTGGCGTTTTTTCTCAGGCATTCTTGGTCCTGGTCCTAAGTCATACGTACCGTCAATTGGTATCCATGCTTTTACTTTTTTCAAAGAGTCGAACATGCGGCTGCGGTCTACTTGAAGATCGCGAATAACCGGGAATGTGCGCATCGGCTCGAGACGAATAGGCTGTTCCAGCTGATCAATCAGCGCTGTACATGATTGACGCGGTTTCCCGTTAATGACCATTGAACAAGCACCGCATACTTCCTCTAAACAGTTCATATCCCATGTTACTGGCGTTGTTTTTTCTCCTTTGGCATTAACAGGGTTACGGCGAATTTCCATTAAGGCCGAAATAACGTTCATATTCGGACGATATGGCACTTCAAATTCTTCTTGATATGGTTCTGTGTCTGGTCGATCCTGTCTGGTGATAATAAACCGCACTGTTTTTTCACTCATTGTTTACTCCCCCTTTTCTCCCAGCTTTTTTAATGTTTCTTCGTATAGTCACGCACACGAGGCTTAATGAGTGATACATCAACATCTTCATAGTGGAACTTAGGAGCTTCCTTCAGGCCGGCAAACGTTGCCATAGTTGTTTTGAGCCACTCTTCATCATTTCGTTCTGGAAATTCTGGTTTATAGTGAGCACCTCGGCTTTCATTACGGTTATAAGCTCCAAGCGTAATAACCCGAGCCAACACAAGCATGTTTCTCAACTGGCGAGTAAAGCTTGCGCCTTGGTTGCTCCATTTCGCAGTATCGTTAATATTAATTCTTTCCCAACGTTCCATAAGCTCTTGAATTTTTTCATCTGTTTTTAGAAGTTTATCATTGTAGCGCACGACTGTAACATTATCCGTCATCCATTCACCAAGCTCTTTATGAAGAACGTAAGCATTTTCGTTTCCATCCATTTTCAGGATTTCGTCCCATTTGCTTTGTTCTTCTTTTACGCGTGCATCATATAATGTGGATGGTAAATCGTCAGCTGATTTTTCCAATCCATTCATATATTCAACAGCTTTTGGTCCTGCAACCATACCACCGTAAATTGCAGAAAGCAATGAGTTTGCTCCAAGCCGGTTCGCACCATGCTGAGAGTAATCGCATTCACCAGCTGCAAACAAACCAGGGATGTTTGTCATTTGATCGTAATCGATCCATAGACCTCCCATAGAATAATGGACGGCAGGGAAAATTTTCATCGGCACTTTTCTTGGATCTTCACCCATGAATTTTTCATAAATTTCGATAATACCGCCTAGTTTAATATCAAGCTCTTTTGGATCTTTATGAGAAAGATCAAGATATACCATGTTTTCGCCATTAATGCCTAATTTCAAGTCTACACATACATGGAATATTTCTCTCGTTGCAATATCACGAGGAACAAGGTTTCCATATGCCGGATATTTTTCTTCAAGGAAATACCATGGTTTTCCGTCTTTATATGTCCAAATTCTTCCGCCTTCGCCGCGTGCAGACTCGCTCATTAATCGAAGCTTGTCATCTCCAGGGATGGCTGTCGGATGAATTTGTATAAATTCCCCGTTTGCATAATAAGCTCCTTGCTGATAAACGATAGAAGCAGCCGATCCCGTATTAATCACAGAGTTTGTTGATTTACCAAAGATAATTCCAGGTCCTCCTGTCGCCATTATTACGGCATTCGAACGGAAAGCTTGAATCTCCATTGATTTTAAATCTTGAGCAACGATGCCGCGGCAGCGTCCTTCATCATCTTGTATGATTCCTAAAAACTCCCAGCCTTCATATTTCGTCACAAGACCTGCTACTTCGTGACGTCGAACTTGCTCGTCCAATGCATATAAAAGCTGTTGTCCAGTTGTTGCTCCGGCAAACGCTGTCCGGTGATGCTGTGTTCCTCCAAAACGACGGAAATCCAACAATCCTTCTGGTGTACGGTTAAACATAACACCCATGCGATCTAAAAGGTTAATAATTCCCGGTGCTGCTTCACACATCGCTTTAACCGGTGGCTGGTTAGCCAAAAAGTCTCCGCCATAAATCGTATCATCAAAATGGATCCACGGAGAGTCTCCTTCTCCTTTTGTATTTACCGCCCCGTTGATCCCTCCTTGAGCACATACTGAATGGGAACGTTTTACAGGTACTAACGAGAATAAGTCAACAGACACCCCGGCTTCCGCAGCCTTTATAGTTGCCATTAAGCCAGCCAAGCCGCCGCCGACAACAATTAATTTTCCTTTACTCATTTTTTCGCCCACTCCCTTGAACGCAATTTAGTTAGATTAGACAAACGCAAAAATGGCACGAAGACCTACGATTGAAAGCAACACAAAAATACCTATTGTCACATAAGTTGAGACTAGCTGAGATTTTGGAGTAACCGTAATTCCCCAGCTGACTGCAAAAGACCATAGACCGTTGGAAAAATGGAAAATCGCTGAAAGAACGCCTACTATGTAAAGCACTAAACTAACAGGATTGCTTAAAATGGATTCCATCATATCAAAATTAACTTCAGCCCCAAACATCGCGGCAATACGAGTTTCCCATACATGCCATGCAATAAAAACAAGGGTAATAATACCAGTTACACGTTGAAGCAGGAACATCCAATTGCGGAAATAGCCAAAGCGACCTACATTGCTTTTTGCTGTGAAAGCAATATAAATCCCATAAATGGCGTGGTATAACAGAGGAAGGAAAATAACGAAAATTTCCAGAAAATAGCGGAATGGTAAATTTTCCATAAAATGCGCTGCGTTGTTAAATGCTTCTTCGCCCCTTGTGGCGAAATGGTTGACAGTCAGGTGTTGAATTAAAAATACGCCAATCGGTACAACACCTAAAAGTGAATGTAGTCTGCGGTTTGCAAATTCTCTGTTACCAGACATATGCGTTTACCCCCTAATCTTAATAAATTAAAAGATTTCTTAAAATCTCCTGCTCCCCCTGCTTGGCATGTAAAAATCCGCCGACAAAATATGACGAAATCTTAAAATAATAGGACAAATTCATTGTACTCCCATAAAGTAGTACCGTCAAGAAAACGTCTACAAAGTATTATTCAGTAAAATCATTTTTTCTGATCGGAAAATAGAATATTTCCCGTATCCGAAATTGATTTTATAAACTCTTTCATCTTATGTGAAAGCTGATATAATATAATTGTTCGCTAGAAAGAGGGGAAACGATTGAAAGAGCTGTCATATCACGATCAATTAAAAGAATTAGAAGAAATAACCTTACATCCTTTTAGCGTTTTGCTGCTTCGCGACTATTTACTTCCTGAACTTCTAGGAAAAGAGCATCATTCCATTTTGTATTGGGCAGGCAAACAGCTAGCTCGAAAAATTCAATTATCTACGTTAGAAGAACTTATATCTTTTTTTTCATCAGCCGGATGGGGCGATCTTCATATTATTCGCCAGAAAAAAAACGAAATGGAATTTGAATTAACAGGCCAATTGATCGAAAAAAGGATGAAGCTTTTCAAAGATTTATCCTTCCAACTAGAAGCAGGATTTATCGCGCAGCAAATCGAATGTATGAACGGTGTCGTCACAGAAGCGTATGAACAGATAAACAAACGCTTAAACAAAGTTATTTTCATTGTAAAATGGGATGAAAAAGATAAAATTTAACAGAATGAAAGGGCAGTAGGAGGATTTAAAAGCTTCCTCCTATTTGTTTTATTACATCGCTATTCGCTGAAATATTGTAAAATGTTTTGTGCTGTTTTTTCAGGCATTCCTGCCTGTTTTAGCTCTTCAAGCGATGCCTTTTTAATATTTTCAACGGAACCGAACGATTTTAACAGTTGTTTTTTACGCTTAGGTCCTATGCCGGGGATTTCATCTAATACAGACTTAAACGTATTCTTTTGGCGGACTTGTCGATGAAACGTAATGGCAAAGCGGTGCACTTCATCTTGAATGCGCTGAAGCAAATAAAATTCTTGGCTGCTTCTTGACAATTGAACAGCAGCTTCCCGGTTGCCGAGAAGCAAATCGCTCGTTTTGTGCTTGTCATCTTTCACAAGCCCGGCAACAGGAACGTCAAGTCCCAGTTCGTTTTCTAATACATCCATAGCTGCTTGTACCTGTCCTTTTCCTCCATCAACAATAATAAGGTCCGGCAACGGCAGCTCCTCCTTCAGCACTCTAGTATATCGCCTGCGAATTACTTCCCTCATCGATTCATAATCATCAGGCCCGCTGACTGTTTTTATTTTAAACTTTCGATACTCTTTTCTCGCAGGTTTTCCATCTATGAAAACAACCATAGCCGAAACAGCGTCCGCGCCTTGAATATTGGAATTGTCAAAAGCTTCAATCCGATGTGGTGTAGGAATATTCAACTGCTTTCCTAAATTTTCAATTGCTTTGATCGTCCTTTCTTCATCTCGTTCAATGAGTGAAAACTTCTCTTTTAACGAAATTTTTGCATTTTGATAAGCTAGCTGTACGAGATCTTTCTTTTTTCCTTTCTTTGGTTTGCTGACCTGTACTTGTACTAAAGCTCGAACCATTTCCTCATTGACATCTTCCGGAATGACTATTTCTTTCGGAAGAAAATGGTCGTTCTTTGCGTAAAATTGACCAATAAATGTTAAAAATTCCTCCTCTGGCTCTTGGTACAGAGGGAAAATGGACACATCCCGTTCTATCAGTTTTCCTTGCCTGATAAAAAATACTTGGACGCACATCCATCCTTTATCGTAATAATAAGCAAATACATCGCGATCAATAAAATCATTGAGAACCATTTTTTGCTTTTCCATTGTTGCTTCGATATGCGCGATTTGGTCCCGATATTCTTTTGCCCTTTCAAATTCAAGATTTTCTGCACATTTCAGCATTTTTTCTGTTAATTCTTTTTTGATCTCCTTATATCCGCCATTTAAAAAACGGATGATGCTTTCCACCATTTGTTTGTTCGTTTCTTCGGAAACTTCGTGAACACAAGGCGCAAGACACTGGCCCATATGATAATAGATGCAAACCCGGTCTGGAAGCGAATTGCATTTTCTCAAAGGATACATGCGGTCAAGCAGCTTTTTTGTCTCTCTCGCAGCTTGGACGTTTGCATACGGTCCAAAGTATTTTCCCTTATCTTTTTTTACTTTTCGTGTGACGATCAGCCGCGGATGGCGCTCGGAAGTAATTTTAATATACGGATAGCTTTTATCATCTTTTAGATTGACATTGTATTTCGGTTCATGTTTTTTAATTAAATTCATTTCTAATAGAAGCGCCTCAATATTCGAGGATGTTACGATATATTCAAAATCGGCAATTTCTTGAACGAGTCTTAACGTTTTTCCGTCATGTGATCCAGTAAAGTAGGAACGAACCCGGTTTTTCAATACTTTTGCCTTTCCAACATAAATGACGGTTCCGTTTTTGTCCTTCATTAAATAACAGCCAGGCTTATTCGGAAGAAGCGAAAGTTTTTCTTTTAAATGCTCATACATCGGTAAAACACTCCAACTTATTCTAATCTGTGCTGGATTTATTCAGCCGTTTTCATTTAAAAGCAAGAAGGCGCTCCAAAAGGTAACTTTCGTGAGCGCCTCTTTTTATATTTTATATTACAAATGTTTGTTAAGCAATTGCGCTAAAGCTTCTTTCGGCTGGTAACCGATCGCTTTATCCACTGCTTCACCATTTTTAAAGACGATTAACGTCGGAATGCTCATGACTCCGTATTGACCGGCAGTTTCTTGATTTTCATCCACGTTAAGCTTAACAATTTTTACTTTGTCACCAAGTTCTTGATCCAATTCTTCAAGGACTGGGGCAATCATTTTACATGGACCGCACCAAGGCGCCCAGAAATCTGCCAATACTACACCCTCGCTTGTTTCTTGGGAAAAATTCTGGTCAGTAACGTTTACAATTGCCATCTTAATTCCTCCTAATTCACTTTTTCTATGTGAAGTATACCATGTTCTTTCGCTTGAAGCGAATGTTTTGATCTGCAACTATTTTTTCATATTTTTTGTATTTTATGTACGTCGTGACCCGTCTCCACTTATACTAGGAGGAATGGATTTGTTCAAAAAAATACGAGTCCATTCAGGACACGTTAAGAGGAATGGATTTTTAATTTTTTAAATTCTTCCGTAAGCATTGGCACAACTTCAAATAAATCTCCGACAATACCGTAGTCTGCGACGTTGAAAATGTTCGCTTCCGGATCTTTATTGATTGCAACAATTACTTTAGAATTCGACATTCCCGCTAAATGCTGAATGGCTCCAGAAATTCCGCAGGCAATATATAAATCCGGTGTAACGACTTTTCCCGTTTGTCCGATTTGCAGCGAGTAGTCACAATAGTTTGCATCACAGGCACCGCGTGACGCCCCTACTGCTCCTCCGAGCACAGATGCCAATTCTTTTAACGGTTCAAACCCTTCTGCACTTTTTACCCCTCTCCCTCCGGCAACGATCACCTTTGCTTCAGATAAGTCAACGCCTTCCGCTGCATTTTGGACAACCTCACGCACGATCGTGCGCAGATCTTTTATTTCTACCGATATGGAAGCAACTTCTCCGCTCCTTGATTCATTTTTTTCGAGAGGTGGAATATTGTTCGGACGAACGGTCGCAAAAATAATCCCATCCGTAATGATTTTTTTCTCAAAAGCTTTTCCTGAATAGATCGGTCTTGTGAAAACAACGTTACCGCCCACTATTTCTACAGCGGTAGCATCAGAAATAAGACCTGCGTTTAATTTAGCCGCTATTTTTGGAGATAAATCTTTGCCTAATGCCGTATGTCCGAAAATAATAGCGTCAGGCTTTTCACTGTCAATGATCGCCATGACAGCTTGTGAATACCCGTCCGGACTATAATATTTCAATTTTTCATCTTCCACGATGACAACCCTATCCGCTCCATAATAAATCATGTCATTTGCAAGCGTTCTAACGTTCTCTCCAATTAATCCGGCGACCACCTCTCCGCCTTCGGATATTATCTTGCCGGCTGCAAGCGCTTCAAATGATACGTTCCTTAAAAATTGATCCCTTATTTCTCCCAATACGAACACTTTTCGAGCCATTTTTTCATCCCCCTGCTATATTCGTCTCCACTAAATAACTTTTGCTTCTGATCTCAATAAAGAAACAAGTTCCTTCACTTGATCCTGCAGTTCCCCTTGCAATATTTTTCCTGCTTCTTTTTTAGGCGGCAAATAAATTTCTAACGTTTTTGTTTTCGGCATGACATCTTCTTCTTCAAGATCTAAATCATCGAGCTCCAACTCTTCAAGCGGTTTTTTCTTTGCCTTCATAATTCCCGGCAAAGACGGGTATCTCGGTTCGTTTAAACCTTGTTGGGCAGTTACTAAAAGAGGGAGTGTTGTTTCAATGATTTCCGAATCCCCTTCAACATCTCTCACAATTTTCACGTTTTTTCCATCTATTTCAATATTTGTGATCGTTGTGACATACGGAATGTCAAGAAGCTCCGCCAAACGGGGGCCTACTTGGCCAGATCCTCCGTCAATGGCAACGTTTCCAGCTAATATAATGTCCGCTTCTTTATCCTTCAAAAATTCATATAGAATTTTTGCTGTTGTAAATTGATCTCCATCTTCCAAATCTTCCTCAATATTTATTAAGACAGCTTTATCGCATCCCATCGCAAGAGCCGTTCTCAGCTCTTTTTCGCTTTCTTCTGATCCTACTGTAACAACAGTTACTTCTCCGCCATGAGCCTCCTTAAGCTGCAGCGCTTCTTCAATGGCATATTCATCATAAGGGTTTATGATGAATTCTGCATCATCCTCGGAGATTGATCCATTTTCAATTAAAATTTTTTCTTCTGTGTCAAAAGTTCTTTTCATAAGGACAAAAATATTCACCTTTCCCATCCCCTTTTTAAAAATTGATCATTCTCTTTTTATGAATGATTGCTTTTAAATCCGTTGATTAACAGCTCAGGAATTTTTTCTGCAATTGTGAGGAGATCGTATTTTTGATCTTTCATTACCCACGTTGTCGCCGTTTCGTCCATCGTCCCAAAAATCATTTGTCTTGCCAGCCTTAAATCCAAATCTTGTCGAAACTCTCCCGTTTTTTTTCCGAATTCGATCACTTCGTCTATTACTTTCAAATATTCTTTAAAAATTTCATTTATGCGCCGGCGCAATTCTTTGTTTACTTGCCGCAATTCCAATTGAAGAACCACTGCCAAATTCCGATCATGAACTAGCATTTGAAAATGCTTTTCGATCAACGCAAACAATTTTTCTGCAGCAGTCTGCTTTGCATCAATGCTTTTTTTCACTTCAGCGATATGATTCATCAATCTTTCTCGAAAAAGGGAGATTAAAATATCCTCCTTGTTTTTAAAATACAAATAAATCGTTCCATCTGCTACGCCCGCCTGTTTGGCAATTTTCGAAACCTGAGCGGAATGATAGCCGTTCTCCGCAATGACGACAATAGCTGCATCAATGATTTGTTTATATTTTGCCTTTTTTTCTTTCAACGTGTATCTTCCCTTCAAAATGAATGAATGGTCATTCATTTATATGATATTTAGATTAAGCCTTTTTGTCAAGCATTGAGGGAAGTTTTTATTCTCGTTCAAAACCGATAGATGTCCGTTTTATATTTTTCTTTCTTCCTCTACTAGTTTTCTTCTTAAAATTTTTCCTACTGCTGTTTTCGGAAGCTCGTCGCGAAATTCGTATTTTTTCGGCACTTTGTACGGGGCAAGATGTTTTCGGGCGAATTGGTCAAGCTCTTGCTCCGTAAGCTGTGCTCCTCCCTTTGGTACAACATAAGCTTTCACGGTCTCGCCTCTGTAAGGATCCGGAACACCTGCAACGACAACCTCTTTAACCTTTTCATTAGCATACAACACTTCTTCTATCTCGCGGGGATAAATATTGTACCCGCCAGCAATAATCATATCTTTTTTACGATCGACAATATAAAAGAATCCGTCTTCATCCATATAGCCGATATCTCCTGTAAAAAGCCATCCGTCTTTGAAAACCGCTTCCGTTTCCTCTCGGTTGTTCCAGTAGCCTTTCATCACCTGCGGTCCTTTTACAATAAGCTCGCCGAATTCGTTGACATCTGCAAATCCTTCTTTTTCAGCCGAATAAATGGCTGCATGCGTATTGGGCCAAGGGATGCCAATGCTTCCTTTTTTCTTGACATCTGAATAAAATAAGTTTGCATGCGTAACGGGAGAAGCTTCCGAGAGTCCATATCCTTCAACAAGCTTCCCGCCTGTTTCTTTTTCAAAGCGCTCCTGAATTTCTACCGGAAGAGGAGCCGAACCGCTGATACAATATTTAACCGAGGACAAGTCGTATTTTCGCAAATCTTTATGATTTAAAAGAGCAACATAAATCGTTGGCACTCCTGGAAAAAGCGTTGGCTTTTCTTTTTCAATCGCTTTCAAAATTTCGGTTGAATCAAATTTGGGGATTAAAATCATTTTAAAACCTTCCATGATCGATAAATTCATTACAGTCGTCATGCCATATACGTGAAAAAAAGGCAAAACTCCTAGTATGGACTCTTCTCCTTTCCTGCATTTATACATCCAGGCAGCACACATTTTCGTATTGGAAATTAAGTTTTCATGCGTCAACATCACCCCTTTAGGCGTCCCTGTCGTCCCTCCTGTATATTGCAAAAGGGCAATATCTTCTTTCGGATCAATATTTACTGTCAATTCTTTAGCAGGCGATGTTTTTAAGATCTCTGTCCATACATGAACACCATTTGCTGCGTTTACCTTTATTAAAAGATTTTGCTCCTTCTTTTGAATGAGCGGGTATAGAAGATTTTTTGGGAAAGGCAAATACTCTTGGATCTTTGTTATTATGATATGTTTGATATTTGTGAGAGATTTCAATTTCGAGGCTTTTGGATAGAAAAGATCTAATGTAATGAGATGTGTAGCACTGCTGTCATTCAACTGGTACTCCAGCTCTGATTCTGTATAAAGAGGGTTCAATTGAACGACTATTCCGCCTGCCTCCAGAACTGCATAATAAGCAATAACTGCCTGTGGACAATTTGGAAGCATAATCGCTGCCCGATCCCCTTTTTCAAACCCTGTTTGCTCCAAATAATTAGCCAATTGAAGCATCTGTTCGTATAGCTTGCGGTACGTAATGTTCTTTCCAAGAAATGAAACGGCTGTATGATTCGGAAACTGATTAGCCGTATCTTGAAAATATTTGGAAAGCGGCTTATTCTCCCAAGAGATATTATGCGGAATTTCCGAGGGATAAAAATTGAGCCAAGGTTTTTGACATTCCATTTATCTCCTCTCCTTTGAAAAATAATGATGATTTTATTTCATTATATCAAAATAAAATTCAGAAATATAATTATTTTTAGAATTTTAAACAGGAAAAAGCGGAGACCTTTTCTTTTCTCCGCTTTTTCAAGCAAAAAACACCATATAAATAATACCGATCGCAATAAACAGACCGCACAAACCAAATAAAATTTTAGCCAGCGTTTCCATGTTCCCCTCTCCTAATTTGTAATTCCTGCTCCGATTACAAAGGACAAGCCTATGGATATGACCATTGAGATAAAGCCAACTGCACGGTTATCCTTTTGAATTTCATCATCAATATTAAATTTAGGAGTCAGAAATTCAAAAATAAAATATCCGATTAAGAGCAAGGCAAATCCGTAAAAGCCCCAGCCAATCATTTCAAAAAGACCGTCATGCTGTTCAATTGAGAAGCGGAAAACGTTTGAAATCCCGAAAATTTTGCCGCCTGTTGCCATTGCAACAGCCACATTGCCTTTTTGGATTTCTTCCCAGTTTTTATATTTCGTCACCAATTCAAAAATGACTAAAAATAAAACCCCGCACAATATGACAACACTATAATTAGCAGCAGTTTGAACATATACGTTTTCCCAAAACAGATTCATGTTTACTCTCCTTAAAGAAAAGTTTATTTGAACTCCACAATCGTAACACCTGTTCCGCCTTCATTTGCTTCACCGAAACGGACGTTTTTAACAGCGCGGTGGTTTTGCAAAAATTCCCGCACCCCTTTTCTTAAAGCGCCCGTCCCTTTGCCATGAATAATGTGCGCCCGCGGATATCCTGCGAGAAGACAATCGTCAATATATTTTTCAAGACGGATGAGCGCATCTTCATATCGCTCTCCCCGCAAATCAAGTTCTAATGAAACATGAAAATCCTTCCCTTTTACTGTTGCGAGCGTTTTTTCTCCCTCTTGTTTCGGGCTGCCAATATATTCAAGATCTTCTTCTTTTACTTTCATTTTCAATATTCCAATTTGTACAAGCCATTCACTTTCATTTGCTTTTTCAAGCAGATGTCCTTTTTGATTTAAGTTGATCACTTTTACCTCATCGCCGGGGCGCAGCTGCTTTTTGCTTTTTTGTTTTTCAGATTTTTGTTCAGTATTTATAAATTCAGGCGCTGCATATTCAAGCCGCTTTTTTGCTTCTATTAATTCATGCTCTTTAATAGCTGAACTGTGCTCTTTTTGCATGTTTTTCAATTTTTGAATAATCTGATCTGCTTCTTTTTGCGCTTCTTCCAGCCTTTTTTTCACCATTTCCTCAGCTTCTTGATATAGGCGGTCTTTCTGCTTATTAAATTCAATGATTTGTTCTTGTAGTTCTTTATGAAGTTTTTCTGCTTCTTTCAGCGTTTTTTCAGCTTCCATCCAATCCTCTTCAGCACGTTTTTTGCTTTCCTCAAGGGAGGCAATCATTGCATCCGTTTTGGATCTGTCAACGCTCATGAACGATTTGGCGCGCTCAATAATTTCTTTGCTCAATCCAAGCCTTTTTGATATTTCAAACGCATTGCTTCGGCCAGGTACACCGATCAACAATTTATACGTCGGCGATAATGTGTCGACATCAAACTCAACGCTTGCATTGATCACGCCCTTACGGTTAAATCCGTATGCTTTCAATTCGGGATAGTGGGTGGTTGCAACAACTTGCGCTCCTCTGTTTAAAGCTTCATCCAAAATTGCAATGGCTAGAGCGGCACCTTCCCCAGGATCTGTACCTGCCCCAAGTTCATCAAATAGTACGAGTGAGCGATCATTAAGTTCCTGTAAAATTTTGACGATGTTCACCATATGAGAAGAAAATGTACTCAAATTTTGTTCAATTGACTGTTCATCCCCAATATCTGCGTAAACTGCCTCAAATACCGGCATTGTAGATCCTTCTTCAGCAGGGATTTGCAGACCTGATTGCGCCATTAGTGCGAGCAGTCCAATTGTCTTCAGCGTCACCGTTTTACCGCCGGTGTTTGGACCGGTAATGACAATCGATTGAAAATCTTCCCCAAGTTCAATTGTATTTGGCACAACGGTTTCAGGGTCAATAAGAGGATGGCGGGCTTTATACAGCTTCATAATGCCACGATCATTTATATTTGGCTTTGTAGCCTTTAATTTTTTAGCATACAATGCCTTGGCAAACATAAAATCGATTTCACCCATTACAGTGATATTATGAATGATTCCCTTGCTTATGTCAGCAACCATTTTCGACAATTCCGTTAAGATCCGTTCAATTTCGCGCCTTTCCTTAATCCGCGCTTCATTTAAAGAGTTGTTCGCTTCTACGATAGCCTGCGGCTCAATAAACAGAGTTGCTCCTGAGGAAGATTGATCATGGACGATTCCTCCGTAAACTCCTCTATATTCTTGTTTGACAGGAATGCAATAGCGGTCATTTCGAATCGTAATAATGGCATCCGAAAGATTTTTTTGTGCAGATGGGGAGCGAATGATCGATTCCAGCTTTTCGCGAATACGAGCCTCCAGTGTACGGATTTGACCTCTTATCGCTTTTAATTTATCGCTCGCATCATCAACAATTTCCCCGTCATCGCGTATGCAACGTTGAATTTCTTTTTCTTCTTTTAAATAAATTCCGATTTCGCTGACCAATTGATCTAAATGAGGAAGTGAAACCTCCTCTTCTTGAGTCAACTTTTCAATAAATTGCTTCATTTGTCTTGAAGCATATAACACGGCAGAAACAGCCACAAGCTCTTGCGGACCTAAAGTTCCGCCTATTTGCGCACGCTTTACACTCGGCCGTATGTCGCTTAATCCTCCGAAAGGGGCAGAGCCTTTCAATCGGAGCACTGTTAGTGCTTCATCTGTCTGCTCCTGCCTCTTCAGTACTTCGTTGATGTCTCCTGACGGCATAAGCTTTAACGCTTTCTCTTTTCCTAAAGAAGAAGAAGCATGCTCTTTCAGCTGTTCTCTTATTTTATTAAATTCCAAAACATGTAACACTCGTTCCTGCAACTTCTCAAAACCTCCTGACAGTTGAATGGTCAGTCTTTCTTTTTTAAAAATTGCTTTAATTGTTCAACATCCCACGTATTCACAACGTCATCCGGCTGAATGAAAGCTTTTCGCGCATACGCAACCCCTATCCCCATATGTTCTAGCATGTTTATGCTGTGGGCATCTGTATTAATCACAACCTTTACACCGTATTCCTTCGCTTTTTTCAAATGTTCTACACATAAGTCAAGCCTGTTCGGATTTGCGTTCAATTCTAAAATAGTATCTGTTTCCTTTGCAAGTTCTAAAAGCATTTCTATATCAACATCGTATCCTTCTCTTCGCCCAATTAACCTTCCAGTCGGATGAGCGATAATATCAACATGGTAATTATATAGGGCTGCTTTCAGCCTTTTCATAATTACACTCTGCGGCTGGGAAAAGTTCGAATGGATCGATGCAATAACTATATCTAGCTCTTTTAGACAATCGTCGTCATAATCAAGTGTACCGTCCGGCAAAATATCCATCTCGATTCCTCTGAAAATCGTAAAATCAGAATATTGTTCATTCAACATGTCAATTTCTTCTTTTTGTTCTTTCAGCTGCTCAGGAGTCAAGCCGTTGGCTACTTTTAAAAATTGCGAGTGATCTGTAATCGCGATGTACTTGTAGCCTTTTCTTTTAGCAGCCTCAGCCATTTCCTTGATTGAATGAGCGCCGTCGCTCCATGTTGAATGCATATGGAGATCTCCCTTTATTTCCTCGAGCGAAATAAGATTTCCTTTGTATTTTTCCACTTCCTCCCCATCTTCCCGAACCTCTGGCGGAATGTAGGGAAGCTGAAAGTGTGCATACAGCTCTTTTTCTGACTCAAATGTGAGCACTTCTCCGGATTCTATTATTTCTACGCCGTATTCGCTTATTTTTTCTCCTCTTTCCTTCGCTAGCTGGCGCATTTTTACATTATGCTCTTTTGAGCCTGTAAAATGGTGCAAAGCCGAAATGAATTCCTTTGGGTGCACGATGCGAAAATCGACCTGAACCTTGACATCAAACTTGAGTTCAATCGATATTTTCGTATCGCCTTTCGCAATGATTTCAGTTATATTCGGCATTGTTAAAATGTAATCTCGCACAGCTTCTTTATTTTCCGCCGCAATAATAAAGTCAAGGTCTTTTATCGTTTCTTTCATTCTTCTTAAGCTTCCTGCGCGAGAAAAGCGAACTATTCCGTTTCCTTGTCCTTTTTCTAAAAATTTCTCTATTTTTTCTGCAATCGGCAGCATATAAGCAAGAGGCAGTCGGCCCGGTTTTTTATTCATTTCATCGATCGCAGCCAATATTTTTTCTTCCGTTACTTTTCCAAAACCTTGTAAACTTTGCACTTTATGTTCTTCACAAGCTTTTTTTAAAGAATCGATGTCCACAACACCTAAATCCTTGTACAATTTTGCAATCTTCTTTCCGCCCAGCCCTGGCAATTGAAGAAGAGGGATTAACCCTTCAGGAACTTCCTTTTGCAAGGTTTGCAGCGTTTTTGACTCGCCGGTTTTTATGAATTCTTCGATGACTGCACTCGTTCCTTTCCCAATCCCACTGATTAAAGTAAAATCGTGGATGTCTGATAGGCTTCTCGCATCCCTTTCAAGGGCATTGGCAGCTTTATAAAACGCGGAGATTTTAAAAGGGTTTTCGCCTTTTAACTCCATATATACTGCAATTTTCTTTAACAGGCTGACAACATCCTTTTTGTGAACCGTCATGTTTTACGTCACCTCTTGAATCTTAAACAATATAAAAATCACCAGCTATTGAACTATTTAATAGAAACAGAGAAGGACGATGGGGGTCTAAATAAAGATGTTTCCATCGTCCCTTTACGTCTAACTTCCTTTACCGAAATAGCCGATCCAAAGATCGTGAATTTTATCAGATAAGACAGGGGTATGATTGACAATTAAATCAGCCAGCAGCGATTTATCGATAAGATTTTGAATTTGCTCGGCTGGAATGAGCGCTGCCAAAAAAAGCAGAATGAATAAAATGAGGTAAGTTTCCGCAAAACCTAAAACCGCACCCAGCAAGCGGTTGATTTGCTTAAGTATTGGAAGCATCGCAACAAAATCAAACATAGATCCGATGATGTGAAGCGCTATTTTTGATCCGATAAACAAAAGCACGAATGCAACTCCGCGATAGTAAGCTTCCTCCAAATGGCCCCCTGTCAATATAGATAGAGCAGCATTTGAATCTCCTATATTTGGATACGGTACCCATAATTCCAGTTTAGGAGCAAGATCGTCAAAATATGTTCTGGCAATTATGAAAGACACTATAACACTTGATAAATAAACTACTTGGAGAATAAATCCCCTTTTAAGGCCAGTGAGCAATCCGAATACTAAGAAAAATAAAATGATCAAGTCAAGCATTTTAAATTTCAATCCTTTTCTTGAAGTTGCTTTTCTAGTTCTTCAAATTTCTCCTTTAATTTGAGATAATCATGAACAGCATTAACCGCAGTTAGTACTGCCAGCTTGTTTAAATCTAGAGATGGGTTTTTTTGACTGATTTCCCGCATTTTTTCGTCAACAATTGAAGCGACAAGCTTCATATGATTTACGCTCTCATTTCCAACAATCGAATACTGCTGTCCATATATATAAACAGTCGCTTTATTTTTAGGTTGATCAGACAAAGCGAATCCTCCATCCTCTATGAAAAAATATCGCAAAATGATTCAAAATCCTAATCATAATCATAACATGTTTGTCGAAAAGATGGAAAGAAGAACAAAAGAAAGGGTACAATAATATAGCATCCATTTTAGGAAAGCGAGGCGTTTTTTATTGTCCAATATCGTCATAAAAGTTGATCATGGGGGAATTCAAACTTTGAAAGATTTTTATAATCCTTTCATTATAGACAGAACCCCTCCAGGTGCCGTCTTTTCTGCCAAATTGACAAACTGTACGATCACTGCTTACAAGTCGGGAAAAGTGCTTTTTCAAGGATCTGCCGCTCAGCAGGAAGCAAACAGATGGGAAAAAACAGCAAAAACAGCCCCTTCTCAAACAGAGGATGAGCTTCAACAGCTTCAACAGATGTCAGTCATCGGCTCTGATGAAGCGGGAACGGGGGATTATTTTGGACCGATCACGGTTGCTGCAGTATTTGTCCCTAAAGAAAAAAGAAAACTGGTTCAGCAGCTTGGAGTAAAAGATTCAAAGGCTTTGACAGACAAACAAGTTTTTTCAATCGCCAACACTTTAATAGAGAAAGTTCCGTACAGCCTCTTAATTTTGCGCAATGAAAAATACAATCAATTGCAAAAATCTGGAATGAACCAAGGGAAATTGAAAGCTATCCTTCATAATCAAGCGATTCATCATTTACTCAAGAAAATTTCTCCTGATAAACCAGAAGCTGTGTTGATCGATCAGTTTGCAGAGCCGGATGTTTACTTTCAATATCTTAAAGACCGGGATGTTCCGTTTAAAGACATAACCATCTTTAAACCGAAGGCGGAGCATATACACATATCTGTCGCTGCAGCATCCATTATCGCAAGATATGCTTTTTTAAAAGAATTAAACAGCTTATCCAACGCAGCCGGATTTTATTTGCCAAAAGGAGCCAGCCATACTGTTGATGAAGCTGCTGCCAAATTAATAAAGGAAAAAGGGAAAAACTCACTTGGCAAAATGGCAAAGCTTCATTTTGCCAACACCGAAAAAGCTTTGAATCTATTGAATTGAAATGACGAATCCGGAAATCTTATTTTCGGAGGTTAGCAGGACCAATTTATGATTTCAATAAAAATGAAGGTGCTATCTGCACCTTCATTTGTTAGCTGGAATTATTTTAGGGATTTATCGTCCTGCGTTAGCTGCGAAGAACTGCTGAAAATTTTTCCTCTACCGCCTTAATTACTTTTTCATGAGCTTTTGCTGCTTCCTCATCCGTCAATGTTCGTTCAGGATCGTAGTAGCGGAGTGAAAATGCGATCGATTTTTTCCCTGCTCCCAAACGTTCTCCTTCATACACATCGAAAATGGAAATCTCTTTTAACAGTTTTCCGCCCGCTTCCCGGATCGTTTCTTGAAGCTCGCCAGCATGCACATGCTGATCAACGACTAAGGCGATATCCCTTGTAATAGATGGGAACCTTGGAATCGGCGTATATATGACTGGCTTAGCTTCATATTGAATGAGATCGGCTAGCTTCAGCTCAAAAACATATGTTTCATCTAAATCATACTCTTTTTCAACTTCCGGATTTAATTCGCCGACAAATCCGATGAATGATCCGTTTAAATAAATATCTGCCGTTCTGCCGGGATGCAGCCCTTCACGTTTTGCCTGTTTATACTCAATTTCATCCAACAATCCAAGCAGATCAAATAAACCGTCTAAAATTCCTTTCACAACATAAAAATCAACTTTTGTTTTTTCCCCTTGCCATGGGTGATAAACGTAGTGACCCGTCATGACGCCTGATAAACGTTCTTTTTCCAAAGGCTTTTCTAAAGCATCGTCCGAAATGAAAACAGAACCAATTTCATAAAGATGAATATCATCGATTTGCCGCGCTTTATTATATTTTACGGACTCAAGCAAATGAGGAAGCAGGCTTAAACGCAAAACACTCCGCTCTTCACTCATCGGCAATGCTAATTGAGTAAAGCTTGACGTCTCCAGCGTAAATTGTCCCGCCTTTTCTTTGCTCGTTAATGAATATGTGATCGCTTGATAAAGCCCGGCGCCTTCCAAAAATCTTCGCACTTTTCTTCTTTTCAATTGATAGTCTGTTAATGCTCCGGATGTTGAAGATCCTTCAGGCAATGTTGACGGAATATAGTCATATCCGTAAAGGCGGGCTACTTCTTCAATTAAATCTTCTTCAATCGCAATATCGCCTCTTCTTGTCGGAACGGTTACTGTAAACAGACCGTTTTCTTCAACGGTTTCAAATTGCAAGCGGTCAAAAATTTCTTTTATTTCATCTACTGCAATGTTTGTCCCTAAAACGTTGTTAATTTTCTCAGCGGAAATGGTGATCACTTTTTTCTCGATTGAAAAATCATGAAATTCTGCTTCACCTTCTAAAACAGTTCCGGAGGCGTATTTTGCGATCAATTGTGCTGCCCGCTCTGCTGCAGCTTTTACCCTGTTCGGGTCAACTCCCTTTTCAAATCTCAAGCTCGCTTCACTTCTAAGTCCGAAATCCTTCGACGCTTTTCGGACAACACTGCCTTTAAAATAGGCGGCCTCAAGCAAAACGGTCGTCGTATCGTCTCTTACTTCAGAATCAGCCCCTCCCATTACACCAGCTAATGCAACAGGTACTTTGCCATTTGTGATCACAAGGTGATCGCTTGTAAGCTTTCGTTCTTGATCATCAAGGGTCACGATCGTCTCTCCGTCATGTGCGCGGCGAACGAGTATTTCCTTTGATCCGAACCGGTCATAGTCAAACGCATGAAGCGGCTGGCCGTATTCTAATAAACAATAGTTTGTAATATCGACGACGTTGTTATGCGGTCTGATTCCGGCTTTTATTAAGCGCATTTGCATCCATAACGGGGAAGGAGCAATTTTGACATTTTTAATAATTTTAGCTACATAGAATGGATTATCTTCTTTTGCTTCGACATTCACAGTAATATAATCAGTTGCTTTTTCTTCGGCAGCCTCATAATGAACTTCCGGCTTTCGAACCTCTTTCTTTAAAATTGCTGCAACTTCATAGGCAACACCGATCATGCTTAAACAGTCAGAACGGTTTGGTGTAAGACCTAATTCAAGTACATAATCGTCCATAAACAGCTGTTCCATCGCATTTTTTCCAACTTCAGCATCACTAGGGAAAACAAAAATGCCGTCAGAAAACTCTTTTGGGACAAGCTTTCCTTCAATGCCCAGCTCTTGCAAAGAACAAATCATACCGTTAGATTCTTCACCGCGCAGCTTTGCCCGTTTAATTTTGAAATTGCCCGGCAAAACCGCACCAACTTTGGCTACCGGCACTTTTTGCCCTTTTTCAACGTTTTTGGCGCCACATATAATTTGCACTGGTTCTCCTTCACCGATGTCAACTAAACATTTGCTTAATTTTTCTGCATTTGAATGCTGTTCTTTTTCAAGCACCTGTCCAACTACAACATCTTTTATTCCTTCATTAACAGCTTGAACATTTTCAACTTCAATGCCGCTCTTCGTTATTTTTTCAGCCAGCTCCTCAGGGGAAATGTCTAGATCGACATATTCAGAGAGCCATTTGTATGAAACGAACATGAGAAAACCTCCTTTTAAGCTTGTTTAAACTGTTTCAAAAAACGCACATCGTTTGTATAAAAATGACGAATATCATCAATTCCATATTTCAACATGGCAATCCGTTCCGGTCCCATTCCAAATGCAAAACCACGGTATTTTTTCGAATCGAATCCCGCCATTTCCAAAACGTTTGGATGAACCATCCCCGCTCCTAAAATTTCAATCCAGCCTGTTCCTTTGCATACATGACAGCCTTTCATGGAGCATTTAAAGCAGGATACATCGACTTCCACCGACGGTTCAGTAAACGGGAAAAAGCTCGGACGCAGACGAATTTGCCTGTCTTCTCCGAACAGTTTTTTCGCAAACACTTCGAGCGTTCCTTTTAAATCGCTCATGCGAATGTTTTCATCCACAACGAGCCCTTCAATTTGCGTAAATTGATGGGAGTGCGTTGCATCATCTGTATCACGTCTGTATACTTTCCCTGGACAAATGATTTTTACAGGACCTTTCCCTTTATATTTTTCTAACGTTCTCGCCTGAACTGGAGATGTGTGTGTGCGCAGCAAAATTTCATCAGTTATGTAAAAGGAATCTTGCATATCCCTTGCCGGATGGCCTTTCGGCAAATTGAGCGCTTCAAAATTGTAATAATCTGTTTCAACTTCTGGACCTTCCTCCACTGTGTATCCCATGCCGATAAACAAATCTTCAATTTCTTCAATGACCGCTTGGAGAGGATGATGGTTTCCTGTTCGAACCGGTCTGCCTGGAAGGGTAACGTCAATCGTTTCTTGCTGTAATTTTTTCTCGATTTCTGCTTTTTCGAGTTGTTCTTGCTTACTTGTTATTTCCCCGGCAATCACTTCCCGAATTTCATTTGCTAACGCACCTATTTTCGGCCGTTCTTCTTTCGAAAGCTTTCCCATTCCGCGAAGAACTTCGGTAATCGGTCCTTTTTTTCCAAGATATTGAACGCGAATATTTTGCAATTGTTTTAAATCCGTTGCTTCCCGTACCTTTTGCAACGCTTCATCGCGAAGCTTTGTTAATTCTTCCTGCATGTAAATTCCTCCTTTTTTTAAAATAAATCAGTAGCGTTGCATAAAAAAATTTAATGTTTGTCAAGCTCAATAAAAATTCCAGTTATTTCATGTAACTGAATATTCAGACATACAATCTTTCTAAGCAAGCTTAAAAGGACAATGACGTCTTAATCGGCAGTCCATTTCCACAATTTGGTAATATATTACAGAAACATTGGATCATAAACTAAATCGTCTAGGTGTTCCACCTCCCCTTCTTCAAATTGGTACACGATGGTTTCAAAATCTTTTTCCCAATGGTATTTTTTCCGACCGTTGGACGTTCGAATTGGCTTTTTAAAAAGGGAGCGAACAAAACAGTCAAAACCTTTAAAAAGCAGATTCTGTAAAGTTCGCTTGATCTCTAATAAAGGACCATCGTGATTCACTTTTAATTGGAGCATGGCCTGTAAGCAATAGGTGATTAGGGCGATCCAAATTTGATTGTAAACGGCATTTTGACTTTTTCCATAAAATCTTTTTATCTTAAGGTGCTGTTTCATCCATTTAAAGAAGGTCTCTATCTTCCAGCGATATCGGTATAAATCTGCAATCTCTTCCGCAGAAAGATCAAAGCAATTGGTTATGATGATCACGGGATTCCCTTCGCTGTCGACCGTTTCGATCAATCGGAGAGGATGAGTCATTTTGGTATGATTACGGTCATTTCCTAAAATGACAATCTGATCCCTATAAATCAAACGTTCTGGATTGGGAATCCGTTCCGATAAAACTTCAATCTCTGCGTTCTTTTTAAGCCGGGTAATGAATCGCACCCCTTCTCGGCATAAGCGGTCGAACTGTTTGTAATCGACATACCCTCGATCAAACAAGTAAATCGCATTTGGATCGATTTCAATGAGTTCGTCCATCTGTGTGCGATCGGCATGTTTCGCGGGTAAGATAATCCCTTGATCCGGAACAGTGATATCCTTCGTTACAACAACCTTTAAATGGAGTCGAACACCAGCCTTTGTCTTACGAAAAGTTGCCCATGGATATTGGCTCAAACTCATGCTCATCGTGGTAGAATCAATGACCAGAAGACGACCAATGTTTCGGATGATCGGGGCATTTTTCATTTGCCCTTGGATCTTTAAGACCAGATATTTAAATACTTTTTCAAACAGTTGAGGGGATAATTGGCCTAATTTGCGAGAAAGTTGCGAAGTACTAATTGCATCAAATTCCAGATATGTCTGCAACTCTTCCTTGTCTTTCAAATGTTTGGCCAATTTTGTTAAGCTTTCCAATTCGTTTAACTGAGCGATGATACAAAGTTGTAAAAACTTATACGCCGTTAATTTTTTAATGTATTTGTCAACGTCAATCACATTAATTAGTTTTGAAAAAGTTATTGGATCGATCTCTTTAAATAGTTCATTTATTGTGGATTCTGTGGTATTCTTATCCATAATGGTTTCTCCTTATTCTTAGGATTTGGATAGGACTGCCAATCCTAATTATAAGGAGTTTTTTTATATCCAAAAAGATGAAATTTAACATAAAATTGGGCTTGACAAATTAAAATTAACTTAATGCAATGCTACTGAAAATAAATAAAAAAACCCATCCCAAAAAAGGGACGAGTTGAATTTCGCGGTACCACCCTTATTAACAAAGAAAGAATCTTTGTTCACTTCATTATCATAACGGCACAGCCGGAGCGCCTTTACATGCTTCCGCATGGTCCTGGCGTCAACTCTGGAGGTGAATTCGTTTGCCTCTACCATAAAAATGCTTCCAGTCTACGGCATTTTCTCCCTAAATGGCGACCTGCAAACTACTCTTCTCCGTCATCGTTATTCCTTTATTCAATTGCTTTTAATTATAAAAAAAAGAAATTAAAGGCGCAACACTATTTGCGAAGATGGTACATGAAAATAGCTGAAGCAACGGCAACATTTAATGACTCCGCTTTTCCATAAATCGGAATGTGTAAATTTTGATCTGTCATATCCAGCAGATCTTTTGAGACCCCATTTCCCTCATTTCCTACAAGGAGGGCAAATGTTTCAGATGGAGGGATCTCTTTATAGAAAACAGCATTTTTTGTTGAAGTTCCAAATACAGGAATTTCCTCTTCCTTCAATTTGCTTATAATCTGTTTTAATGACGAATTGACCACAGGCAAATGAAAAATTGATCCTTGTGTCGCCCGGATCGTTTTACTATTGTACAAATCAACCGTCCCTTCACCTAAAATCACAACATCCATTCCAGCCGCATCTGCAGTACGAATGATCGTACCGAGATTTCCTGGGTCTTGAACCGCATCTATTAACAGCCATTTTTTGGCGTTCAAATCGATTTCCCACCTAAGCTGCTTACAAACAGCCATGACACCTTGCGGGGAATCCGTTTCAGACAGAAGCGAAAACACCTCTTTGGAAACAATCGTTGTCGGAATAGTACCTTCGAAAAAATGATTTGGCAGCTTCGCTCCGTCTAAAACAATTAACTCTTGAACAATTGATTTGTATTTGAGAGCTTCCTCGATTAAATGCAAGCCTTCAATTAAAAACAGCCCGCGCTCTTCCCGTTTTTTTCTTGATTGCAGCTTTTTCCATTCTTTTACTCTTTCATTTTTAGTTGACGCAATCCGTTTCAATGATGGTGTCTCCTTCAACTGATAGTTCATTTCATATACATATTATAGAAAACAAAAGAAAAAATAAAGAAGAATGAAGAAAAACGAGGTGAAGGATATGAATTTTGATTTGCGCAATGCAGTCATTGCCAACATATCGCAAAATTCAAAAGACGAGCTGAGAGAAACGATCGTTGATGCCATCAATAGCAAGGAAGAAAAAATGCTTCCAGGGTTAGGCGTGTTATTTGAAATTATCTGGAACCATTCAAGTCAGCGTGATCAGCAGGAAATGGTTGAAACACTTGAACAAGGATTAAAAGAGACTGGAGCTGGGAAATAACCAGCTCCTGCTTTTTAGTTGTACGTAATGTTTTCAACCGTTTTTTTGTCGAGGCGTTTAATGACTTCTGTCAATAATTGAACCGTATGTTCAAAGTCTTCGCGATGAATCATCGCAGCGTGTGTATGAATGTAGCGCGTTGCAATCGTAATGGAAAGCGTTGGAACACCATTTCCTGTTAAATGAATCGATCCGGAGTCTGTACCGCCACCCGGCATAGCATCATACTGATATGGAATGCCGCATTCTTCAGCGACCCCTACGACAAAATCGCGAAGCCCTTTATGGGAGACCATAGAAGCATCATATAAAATAATTTGCGGACCTTTCCCCATTTTTCCCATCGCTTCTTTTTCGGAAATGCCTGGAGTGTCGCCGGCTATTCCGACGTCTACGCCGAAAGCAATATCAGGCTCAATATAATGGGCTGATGTGCGGGCTCCTCTTAATCCTACTTCCTCCTGAACGGTTCCTACACCGTAAACGACGTTCGGATGGTTTACCTCTTTCAGCTTTTTCAAAACTTCGATCGCTATTGCACAACCGATGCGGTTATCCCAAGCTTTCGCCAAAAGGATTTTATCATTTTTCATAACGGTGAACTCAAAATAAGGCACAATTTGGTCGCCGGGACGAACACCAAATTCCATCGCTTCTTCTCGGCTGCTGGCGCCAATATCAATAAACATGTCTTTGATCTCTACAGGCTTTTTTCGTGCTTCTGCCGGCAAAATATGCGGCGGCTTGGAACCGATGATGCCGGTCACATCTCCTTTTTGGGTGACAATCGTCACTCTTTGTGCGAGCATAACTTGATTCCACCAGCCACCAACAGGCTGAAAGCGAATGAACCCTTTATCATCAATTTGCGTAACCATAAAGCCGACCTCATCAAGATGGCCCGCGATCATAATTTTGGGTCCGCCTGATTCTCCTTCTTTTTTGGCAATTAAACTGCCGAGTCCATCCGTTTGGATATCATCCGCATAATCTTTTATGTACCCTCTCATTACTTCTCTGACTTCCCGTTCATTGCCGGCGATGCCTTTCGCGTCTGTTAAATCTTTTAACATTTTCAATGTTTCATCCCATTTCTCCACACTGAAACCTCCTCGTATACTAAGTTTCAGAAAGTTTTTTTATCGAATTTCCAGTCCGATACGCTCCTTGACAATCGCATATCTTGGGTGGTTGCCTTTGTGGGAGGGGCGCGCCCCTCCCACAAAGGGTTGAGCGTACCGGGGTTGGACTTTTCGCAATGTTCCTGGATAATGGTCTTAGGATCATCGGGGATACTCTTCTCACTCCTGTAGCTTTGACTACTTGTAAAGTCTGTCTCCTCGGCCCCTGTTTGGACGTCTAACCCGCAGGCTGTTCCCGTTGGTTTTCCCCATGCTGGAAGGAGCAGCTTCCAGGGCAGCCCATGGTCCAACGTGAGTTCTCATATGCGAGGGTGACTGGTCAACAGGCGCGATCCGGGGGCATCCCGAAGAGTCCTACCCCTCGATCCTACAACAATAGGAGGTGATCTCATGAAACTCTACGTCGGGATCGACGTGAGCTCACGCGACTTAGCCACCTGCATTATGGATCATGAAGGAAATACGTGCGCACGCTTCAAAGTGGATAATCATCTTCTGGGCGCCACCTTCCTTCGGGATCAAATCCTCCTGTGGGCTAACAAGCGAAAGCCAACCGAAATTCTGATCGGGATGGAAGCCACCTCGGTCTACAGTTGGCATCCAGCTATGTTTTTCCACCAGCAGGAGGCCTTGCAGGCTTGGAACGTCAAGGTGTTTACGATCAATCCAAAGCTCATTCGCAAGTTTAAAGAAGCCTATGTCGACTTGGAGAAAACGGATGACATCGATGCTTGGATCATTGCGGATCGGCTTCGCTTCGGCCGTCTGAAGATGACGGCTGTCCTCAAGGAGCAGTTTCTCGCGCTTCAGCGACTGACACGCATGCGATATCATCTCGTCCACCAGTTAACCCGTGAGAAACAGTATTTTCTCCAGCACTTGTTTTACAAATGCAGTTCCTTTACCCAAGAGGTGGACAGTTCGATCTTCGGACATGCCATTCTCGAACTGCTGCTTGAGTCGTGGAGCCTCGATGACATCTGCCAAATGGATGTCAAGCAGTTGGCCGACTTCCTGCGCCAAAAAGGGCGCAATCGCTTTGCCGATCCGGAATGCATCGCCAAGTCGATTCAAAAGGCGGCCCGTTCGTCGTATCGGTTGTCCAAGTGTGTCGAGGATTCCATCGACTTGCTGTTAGGGCTGTCGATTCAATCAATCCGCAGCCTGCAATCGCAGCTCAAAGAGCTCGATAAAGCCATTACCCGCCATCTTGAAGGCATTCCGAACACACTGCAAACCATCCCAGGCATCGGACCGGTTTATACCGCAGGCATCCTGGCCGAAATCGGGCAAATCGAGCGGTTTCACAACCAGGCCGCCTTGGCAAAATATGCCGGCTTGACATGGTCCAAGCACCAATCGGGCCGTTTTCAAGCCGAGGACACCTCCCTCATTCGTTCCGGCAATCGCTATCTCCGTTACTACCTAGTGGAGGCTGCCAACTCGGTGCAACGGCATGATGCGACGTTTCGTGCGTACTACCGGAAGAAGTATGAGGAAGTGCCCAAACACCAACATAAACGAGCCCTCGTCCTCACCGCTAGAAAACTCGTGCGTGTGATCGATGCGCTGCTACGCAACGGTCAAATCTACACGCCAAGAAAGGGGGAAGATCGATAAGAGGATCGATCTGGTATACCAATATCAACCTTTAGACCCAGTTTATTACATGTACCAATACTGGGTTTCTTCAGTATTGCCTTTTTTCGGATCATCGGACAAGGGAATTTCCAATTTCTATGATTTTTCACCTTGACATATTACCGCAGGACTTTAATTTATATTCTTCATTTTTTCCAAACGGAATTGTTAATATCCTTGATTTTGTCTAGCATGATTGACTTCATTTTTCGCCATGTATGCTGAAATAATATCTTCCTCTGAAAAGCCCAGCGCAGAGCCGAGTGTAACATAGTCGTTAAATAAATCGATATACGCTTGGACAGACAAATATTCACTGAATTTTGCCGTTTTTTGATAAACGTTTAAAAAAAGATCGGTCAGGCTTTTATCGATTTTTCTTGCTTTCATTTCCGGCAGTTTTTCAATATACAATTCATGGCCGATCGACAATAAAAAATGAAGGCCGTCTACATACTCTTCCAAAATAACCTCTCTGTCGGAAGGCGGCTTAACGCTCCAAAATTTAAAGCAGCGCGTTTCATTAGCCAATTCGCCAATTTCGACAAGCAAGGCTAAAACTTTTCTCTCGATCAGCCTTTCTTCCTCCAAACCGTGTTTCTTTTCAATTTTTTCATCCAATTCTTTTTGCATTTTATATAACTGTTCAAAATCCATTTTCTCAACCCCTAAAATATATCTAAAAAAATTATAGCAAAAGTGATCATTAATGAAACCCCTTCAATTCCTTTTTCGTAATGTATATGTATGAATATGACCTTCGGGGAGGTTTAAAGTAAATGATTGTCATCCTTCTTCGTCTTTTCATAATTGCTGCGATTATTTTCCTAATTTATTCATTCATTAAATATTTATTGAACCCGAAGCGAAAGTTAGAATTGGCTCATGAGCAAAAAAAATTTTTCTTTCTTGATGATAAAGAAAATGTCCACAAAAATTTTTTGTTAACGCATAAAGGAGTTTTATTTGAAGGGGAAAAATATTTAGGCACGACTGAAACTTCTTTTGAAGTTATCACCGTTTTTATTTGGACATCTACTCCAAATAAGTTAAGGGGGTTTACAAAAGAAGATTTTCAATTTATAGAATCGAAAATAAAAGAAGCATATCCTTACGCCAAAATCGACTGGAAAAGTCCAATTAAAGAGTTTTTGAATCGGAACGAATCGGAATTCCCGACACTATCTTAAGACAGCAAAAAAGAAAGAGCAGCTTGACATTCCCGTTCAAAATTGACAGCGTTAAAAGACTATGCGGTTCATGACTGGACGATCATGGTGTCGCTTTTTTGATCAATCTATGCAACATTTCTGATTTAAAAAGAAAATAAGCATTCTGAAGGCAGTTCCCATTGCGGGAGCTGCTGTTAGCTTCCATTTCTATTTTTATCCCATTACCTTTTCTCTTCCTCTATGAAATTTTGTAAAACAGCTCGGTAATTGATTATAATTTTTCGAAGTCTCCTTTTTAATTGGGTTTGGTCACTTTCATTATAAAACAGAGTGCTTCGTAAATGCTTTTTTCATTTTGATGATATTCTTGATCCCAACATTTAGTATAGAACCTAAATTTTTTGCATCGGCCTAAAAAACCCTTGAACTTTTGACTTTTTTCACTGTTGAGAAACGTAAAGCCATAATCGTTTACCTTTTCAGCCATATAAAAATCCCCTCCAAATAGAAGTGCAGCATCCGCGAGTCATTGCGCAGATTTTTTACACGTCTACTTAAAGGGGATCAATAATATGCTGTTCAATTATGTCCAGCCCAAAGGGCAATGTACGTTTATAGGTGGCTTGCTTTTTCGATTACTTATTTAATTCAGCTTTAGCTGTTTCGGCGAGTTGTGCAAATCCTTTTTCATCATTTACTGCTAAGTCAGCAAGCATTTTTCTGTTTACTTCAATGCCAGCAAGCTTTAAACCGTGCATGAACCGGTTGTAGGAAAGACCGTGAATGCGCGCAGCAGCATTGATTCTCGTAATCCAAAGCTTACGGAAATCGCGTTTTCTTTGGCGACGGTCACGGTATGCATACATTAAAGATTTCATTACTTGCTGGTTAGCAACTTTATATAAACGATGCTTCGAACCGTAATAACCTTTTGCAAGCTTAATAATTTTTTTGCGGCGTCTGCGTGTCACTGTACCGCCTTTAACACGTGCCATAATGCATTCCCTCCTAAAAAATCGAAGTTAAAAATTATTTTATATTGTCAAGCATTTGATGAATACGTTTAAAGTCACCTTTGCTTACTAATGCTGGTTTGCGAAGTTTGCGTTTTTGCTTTTGAGTTTTGTTAGCGAATAAATGACTAGTAAATGCATGAGACCGTTTCAAATTTCCGTTCCCAGTTTTTTTAAATCTTTTCGCAGAGCCGCGATGAGTTTTCATTTTAGGCATAAAAGGATCCTCCTTCTATTTCTTTTCGTTTTTCGGTGCTAGCACTAGAAACATGCTGCGCCCATCCATTTTCGGCTTCGTTTCAACAGAACTGATGTCAGCGCATGCTTCAGAAAATCTTTCTAGAACTCGTTGGCCGATTTCTTTATGGGTAATCGCTCTTCCTTTAAAGCGGATCGATGCTTTCACCTTGTCACCCTTCTCCAAAAATTTCCGAGCATTGCGAAGCTTTGTATTAAAGTCATGCTCTTCAATTGTTGGGCTTAGGCGGACTTCCTTCACATTAATAACTTTCTGCTTTTTACGCGCCTCTTTTTCTTTCTTTTGCTGCTCGAAGCGGTATTTTCCGTAATCCATGATGCGAGCAACCGGCGGTTTTGCATTCGGAGCAACAAGAACGAGATCCAAATTGGCATTTGCGGCAATATCAAGCGCTTCTTGCCGTGATTTAATGCCTAATTGATTACCGTTTTGATCGACCAGTCGAACTTCACGAGCGCGGATGCCCTCGTTTACTAACATGTCTTTGCTAATAATGAGCCACCTCCAAGATTTTATAAACAAAGTGCACGTTCGCCTTGACAGAGCTTATACATTCGTTTATGCAAATAAAAAACGCGTAGACGCACACTGCACCCACACGTTGAATACACGAACTTTTTGTCCAATGTATAAACCTGTCAACAGCAACGATGTGCGTCAATCAGGTGAGAAGCGGGTGCTTCTGCTTGTTCTCCTTGACTATAATATTCTATCATGGCAAAGCAGCTTTGTCAAAACAACATTTCTTCAAAAACGATACCATTTTAAACTATTCAAACAGAAAATGCAAGAGTCTATATTTGAATGAACATACATAAATCGGAATGGAGTGGACATGATAATCAATATATCATATAACTATTGGAGTGATCGAAATGGATGCAAACCGCGTAAAACAAATTTTATCCTCGCCGGCTGATATTGAAGTTCTCTATAACGGAGCTTCCGTTTGGATTGATCAGCTAAATGAAGATGGAAAAACAGCAACCGTTCATGTAAGAGGTCCGTTTAAAGAACGTACGGTTGTAAATATTTCTGAGCTTGAAGAAAAATAATTCCTCCATTGTTTTAAACATTATTGATATAAAATAGCTCCCAATGCTCCGGTAAAAGAACCGTTTGATAAAAATATGCTTTGCAGACCTGTCATGGAATCAAAGCTTTGGATGATTTGTTGTAAAGGAGGGTTTTGCGAAATTGCAGCTCCAACATAGACACACGTGTCCACTTTATGAAGCTCGGCACATTGCTTTGCCAAAAGAACGATCGTTTCACCAATCAATTGAAATAACGCTGCAGCAGCATCTTTTTTCCGTGCTCTCGATAAATCCGGATTGCCAAAATTAGCAGCGGTTAAATCTCCTAAAATTGGAGGAGCCTCTTCTCCATACAAATCTTTTACCAACAAATCAACATGGCTTCGATCACCTTTTTTCGCCAAATCAACGATTTGATAAAAATTGCTCTCCTGCAAAATGAGCCGGCTTAAACCGGAAATAACACCGCCGCCGATACCGCTACCAAGCAAACGCTCATAACGCTCGCCCTTCATAAGGAAAAAAGATGTTCCCGTTCCAATGCTGACGATTAAAAAATCGCTCTTTGGCTCCTTTCCTTCTTCTACTAAAAGCTCTCTTGTTCCTATACAAACTGAATCAAATTCTGGAATAAAGGTCACATCAGCGCCGGTCAATTTTTCTTTTACTTTTGCAGCTTTGCCTCCTGTTATTCTATAGCGGGCAGCCGGCTTCAATCTCTTCATCCAAGAAAGAGCTTGATCCGTTTCATCAATTGGAAACCATTTATACCGATATCGTCCATGTTCAACATAAGCAATTTTTAATAAACTTCCCCCTGTATCAATTCCTACTATTTCCATCCGCACACCCCTCGCTTATGCTTTAAAAAAAGGAAATCAGCAAACGCCGATTTCCTTATTTTCTCCCTTCTTTTCCAACAGATACAGCAAATGTCTCCAGCGGCATGGATTCTGATTTTTGTTCTCCATACTTTCTGACATTGACCGTCTCATTTTCTGCTTCTTGATCACCGACAACGACCATGTACGGGATTTTTTGCATTTGTGCCTCACGAATTTTATAGCCGATTTTTTCATCCCGAATATCGACTTCAACACGCAAGCCTTCTTGCTGAAGACGCTGTTCTACTGTTTTGGCATAATCAAGATGCACTTCCGGCGAAACAGGGATGACTTTCACTTGCACAGGTGCAAGCCAAGTTGGGAAGGCACCTTTAAATTCCTCAATTAAGAAGGCAACAAACCGTTCCATCGTTGAAACAACTCCGCGGTGAATAACAACTGGCCGATGATGTTTGCCGTCTTCGCCAACATATGTTAAATCAAGCCGTTCCGGAAGGAGAAAATCTAGCTGAACAGTCGATAATGTTTCATCTTTTCCTAAAGCCGTCCGCACTTGTACATCCAATTTCGGTCCGTAAAATGCCGCTTCACCTTCCGCTTCATAATAATCCAGCCCGAGTTCGTCCATTGCGGCTTTCAGCATCGACTGGGCCTTTTCCCACATTTCATCATCATCATAATATTTTTCTTTATCCTCAGGATCGCGGTAAGATAATCGGAACGAATAATCTTTTATACCAAAATCCTCGTATACCTCTTCAATAAGGCGGACAACTCGGATGAATTCGTCTTTAATTTGATCCGGTCGCACGAAAATATGCGCATCGTTCAACGTCATCCCGCGAACACGCTGCAGCCCTGTCAATGCCCCTGACATTTCGTATCTGTGCATTGTTCCAAGTTCTGCAATGCGGATCGGCAATTCCCGATAGCTGTGAATTTCATTTTTGTAAATCATCATATGATGCGGGCAGTTCATCGGACGCAATACAAGCTCTTCGTTATCCATCTTCATTGGCGGAAACATATCATCTTGATAATGGTCCCAATGGCCGGAAGCTTTATAAAGATCGACGCTGCCGAGAACAGGTGTGTATACATGCTGGTATCCGAGTTTAATTTCTTTATCAACAATATAGCGTTCGATAATCCGGCGGATAGTTGCACCTTTTGGCAGCCAAAGCGGCAAGCCTTGTCCAACCTTTTGAGAAGTGGTAAACAGGTTTAATTCTTTTCCAAGCTTGCGATGATCCCGCTCTTTCGCTTCTTCAAGCATGCGGAGATGTTCTTTAAGCTCTTCTTTTGTAAAAAATGCTGTACCGTATATGCGTTGAAGCATTTTGTTTTTGCTGTCTCCACGCCAGTAGGCGCCGGCTACGCTGAGCAATTTAAATTCCTTTATTTTTCCGGTAGAAGGAACGTGGACTCCTCGGCATAGATCGAAAAATTCTCCTTGCTCATATATGGAAATGATTTCGCCTTCCGGAATATCATCGATAAGCTCAAGCTTTAAATGGTCGCCGATTTCCTCATACATTTTTTTTGCTTCATCGCGGCTTACTTCTTTACGAATAACCGGCAAATTTTCGCCGACAATTTTTTTCATTTCTTTTTCGATTTTAGGCAAATCTTCGTGTGAGATCGTTTCATCCATATCGATATCATAATAAAAACCGTTTTCAATGACGGGACCAACTCCCAATTTTACATTTGGGTAAAGCCGTTTAATCGCTTGCGCCATTAAATGTGCTGTACTATGTCGTAAAATTTCTAACGCTTCTTTTGTATCAGGCGTCAAAATTTCAATATGGCCGTCTTGTTCAATCGGGGTTTTTAAGTCAATAAGCTTTCCATTTATTTTACCTGCAATGGCTTTTTTCTTTAATCCAGGGCTGATGGATGCAGCGATTTCTTCCGTTGTTGTTCCGTGCGGAAATTCTTTTACAGAACCGTCTGGAAAAGTAATTTTAATGGCTTCTTTCATCTTCTTTCCTCCTTTGTTTTTTCTTGCAAAAATAAACACCCGTCCCTAAAAGAAGGGACGAGTGTTGTATGTAAAACCCGTGGTTCCACCCTAGTTCCCGCTCAAAACTTTGCGCGGCTCATTTTGATAACGGAACAATCCGCCAGCTATTACTTGGCAAAAGCCGTTCACAGCTGAAGTTTAGAGGTGGTAAGAGCATTACACGAGTTAGGAAGGTTTCAGCCTGTGCCTTCCCTCTCTTTGAACTGTGATAATACTCCCGTGTCCTCATCATAACCTTTTCGTGATGAATGATTTCAACCGTATTATAGACTGATTCGCCACCAAAAATCAAGGAGTACTGAAAGAAACTTATCGTTTTTGAAAGCTAGCCCTTGAAAAAAATCGAACCCGTTCCTGAAAGATGTTTTGGATCGTTTGAATCATTGCTTCCTCCTGTTGATCGGAGTATATATAAATTTCTAAAGGAGCAATGGATACAAGCGGGGCCAGCAAATGGGAATCAATATACATCGGGTGGCGATAAATAAATTCCCGATCAATCCACTTTTTCAATTCCAGCTCTTTTATTTCGATGAACTTTTCATTAAACACTTGAAAGGAAGTATCATGCAAAATATGAATCGTTGATAATTTCGGTTTTTTATTGAGAACATATTCCCGCAAGCTTTGAATAAAATTTTGGTATTCCTGCTCCATTTTATACTCTTCAATGGAGAGACCGACATATTCCGAAAGTCTTGATAAATAATCAGACAAGCGGAACTGAATAAATGATTCTATAGAAAAAGATTGGTTTGGCCGAAGGAAATTCGTTAAAGCAGAAATAATTAAGTTTTCCCTCGGCTCAAAATGTTTGATCATTGGAATTTCCGCCCGCTCTCCTTCCAAGATCGATTGAGCAATATGTAAAATTTGCTGTTTTTCATCTTCATCCTCAAAATAAAATTGTTTTTCAATTATAAAAAGAAGGAGACGGGGCTCTTTCACATTTAGAAAAAAATCAACAAATGATGGTACGAGCACATCAGATATAAATGTTTCCCAATCATCTGTTTCACATGTTAATACTGTGCCGTTCAGCAAGGCTGCTTGGAAATCAAAGTTTTCCTTCTCTGTATTAAGCAATTGATGCAGATAAGAAGCTTCTTTTTCCGTTTGAAAAGTTATTTCCAGCAAAAAAAGATCCCCCCCTTTATATAGCAAGTCCTGTTTCTATATATATGGGGGGATGGCATTATTTAGAAGTGTTTGCTGTCCAGCGGTTATTCTTGTCTGCGATTTTTTCCTTTCAATTCCACGGGAATGGCCAAAAAACGAATCCTTTCCATAATTCTTTTTGCCTTTAGCTGTTCTATTTCGCCTTTTTGTGAATAAGTCAGGTGGTGTTCCAATTCGCTAAAATTAAAGTTGGATGTAAAAAAGGTCGGTAAATTTTCAAGCATGCGGAATTGGAGAATCGAGCCTAAAATGTCGTCTCTCATCCAGCTCGACATCGATTCAGCACCAATATCATCAAGCATTAATACCGGAATTTTTTTAACCGCATCAATCTTTTCATTCAGTGAATGATCTTGAAGAGCGCTTTTTAACTCCCTGACAAACTCCGGAACATATACAAGCATGGAAGGAACGCCTTTTTCCGCCAGCTCATTCGCGATCGCTCCAAGAATAAATGTCTTTCCCACGCCGAAGGAACCGTATAAATACAATCCTTTTAACCGATCATTTTGACCGTATTGCTCAACAAAATCTTGCACGAGAGACACTGCCTTCAGACGGTTTGGTTCGTTTAAATCAATATCCTCTAGGTGTGCATTGAGGATTTCCTTTGGTACATACATGCATTTAATGAGCGATTCTTGTTTTTTTCGAGCATCATATGCTTCTTTTCTCGGGCATTTATCATATTTCAGGTCGATTGTTTTTCTTTCAATAATTAATGTAGGGTGATATCCTTTTAAAATATTTTTGCACTCATCTAAATTTCGGCATTCACGGCAAAACTTGCTCTGCGTTACAAATTCATACAGTTTGCCTAAGCTGCGGTCAATCATATGTTCATCGATTTGATTTTTATGCTTTTCTAAAAATAACCTGACATCTTTGTCCGATTTTATTTGCTGTTTCAAGTTCAAATACGTTTCCCGAAACCCTTTGCTGTTCATGAATTGTTTTAAATGATTTTGCAGGGATTCCATCTTCCTCCCTCCTTTCACCTAGTCCTTCTGTTTATTTTTATATTTTTTAATCCGCTCCTGTAGCTTTTGTTTTTCTTTTTCAAACGCTTCCGGATCGATGTTTTCTACCTGTTGATTTTCGTTTTCCAAAAGCCATGAAGGGAGTTTTTCTTTTCGAACGATTTTTTTGCTGACAGTCTTCTTATCCTTTGTTTCCGCCCAAGTTAAATATTTCTTATGTTCTTTTTTCGCCACATCCACTGCATCCTTCACAGTTTTAATTCCTAATCGAGCCCAGTGGCTGGCAATTTTCTCAACATACGCTCTTGACAATCTCATATTTGTTTTTAGCAGGACATAATAAATTAAAACGTTGACAACTCCGGGAAGCAGCTTTTGCTGAAACATGACATCTTCAATAATTTTCAAATCCGCTGCGGACGGTTCAATACCGCCTGAAATATCTTTTAGAAACTGTCTTGGAGAGATGGATTCAAGCTGTCGAATTAATTCCTTATCTTTTGACTGTTCAATTTCTTCGTCTTTCACCCGCTGATTCAAAGGCTGAAGCCTATCAACAAGCTCTGGAAGACGGTTGCCGTGATTCAGCTTATACCAATCCCTCGCCCATTTTCGCAGCTCGTCTAAATTAATTTGCTCATCATGATCCAAAGAACGGATGACCAGATTTTTCATTTCAATTGGATCAATTCCATAAACATATGCTAATTTCTCAACAGCTTCCTTAACCGCAGGCGTGATCGCTTTTTTGGGCACAATATGCTCTGATAAACCGGCATAAAACAATTGAAAATCAAAGGACTGGTTTTGAATCGAAATCGGTTCTCCAGGCGCATGATCAAAAAGCTCCTGATCGTTTTCCTCGGGTTCCATTGCAATATTGGCTGAAAGCTCAGATGGGTGGATCGATTGGTATACTTCATGAAATGATCTTGTCACATCTTTGGCGTTGCTATCAACCGATTTATCGGAAAAATAGCTTTTCAATCTTTGGTACACCGTTTTTCCAACTCTGTTATATAAATATATGTTCAACATTCCATCATAAAAAAATTGTTTGGGGGAAAGAGGTCGTTGAAGTTCATAAATATATTTTTTCGGTTCGCTTTCATCGACAAGGTATGTTTTTAAAAGACCTATTCCTTCTAATTTCAAACGGTCATGATAAATTTCATTTAATGGGGATTGAGTAACAGCCATTAAAAAATGGTGGGTCGATTCCGTCCCCCAAAGACGGTTTTGTTCAAGCTCGCTCCAAAGCGTCATGTATAAGTTTAACGTTCTTGGCCCGATTAAGGGCTGGTACAGTAATGTAAGAACTTTTCGGTCAAATTCATGAATCAAACTGCTCGTACATTTCACAACGTAGCGATCAACAGGCAGCAGCTCTTTCCAGTGATGATGTCCAATCATTTTTTCAAAACCTTCCCAAATAGCATGTCATAATCTCGCAGCTCTTTTATGAACGTTCTTTTTTGATCAGTTCTTTCAATTCCTCAATAAAGACATTTATATCTTTAAATTGCCTGTAAACAGAAGCAAATCGAACGTATGCGACTTCATCAATTTCGGCTAGTCTGTCCATCACCATTTCGCCGATCGTTTCGCTTGATATTTCCGATGTACCTAGATTTCTTAGTTCTTTTTCAATATCATGCGCAGCATCTTCCAATTTTTTTAAAGAAACCGGTCTTTTCTCACAAGCTTTAATCATCCCGCGCAAAACTTTTTCCCTGCTGAACTCTTCTCGTGTTCCTTCCTTTTTCACAACGATGAGCGGAATTTCTTCTACTTTTTCAAACGTTGTGAACCGATATTGACATTCCTCACATTCCCTTCGCCTCCGAATTGATCTCCCTTCATCGACTGGACGCGAATCTAAAACACGTGTTCCAAAATGGTGGCAGGAAGGGCATTTCATATCACCAGCTCCAATCTTTTTAACTAAATCAAAAAAGCTCTACCTACATCTTATTAAATAGCATTGGATCAGACAAGAAACTTTCAAGTTCTTGTATTTTTGTTATAGATAATTCGACTGAATGAAATGGATTTCTGTCAGTCCGGTCCAATCAAATGATGTTCGAACCGCCAAACAGTGATGGCAGCCATGTAGCCATGCCAATAAAAGCTTTTTTATTTTTACATCACTACAATGAATGATTTTAAAAACATCAAAGCCTCTTTTTCATAACGGCTTTGAAGGGGGTAGAATAACTCGGTACTTTGAGGCCGCAAATAAGATGCCTCTAAATACCATTCAATATGAAATATTATTCTTTATTATAATATAAAAAGAGGTGCAGTAAAAAGCTGACACCTCTTTGCATTTCCATTCAAATTTTATTCTGTTTTCACTTTAAAGTGCTTTTGCTTGACCCTGTTTGATTTGAACAGGACCCATACCGCGAGGAATTTCAATATTTTCGCGCGTTTGAGCACCTAAAGCTTCAGAAATGTAATCCGCTGCAATATTTGGATTTAAATCACCGCAAGTGTACACATCAATGCTAGCATATCCATGCTCTGGAAAACTATGAATTGTTAGGTGTGACTCTGAAATGATCACAACTCCGCTTACACCCTGAGGCGCAAACTTATGAAACGCAACCTCCCGGATTTCAGCACCTGATTTTAATGCTGCATTTACAAACGTTTTTTCAATAAATTCCAAGTCATTCAACTTATCAAAGTCGCATCCCCACAGCTCAGAGATAACGTGACGTCCCATTGTTTCCATAGCCATGGATCCCCCTTTATAAATTTTTATGAATTCTTCGCACTCTGGTATGTTTAACTACCACGGGGGAAAGTTAGTCCAAAGAGGTCCTAACCCTTTAAGTAGCCACATTACCTTGCGTTTAAGAAGTTCACGAAAAATAGTATATATGGTTTGATTTGTTTTTGCAACATACTTTGTCAAAAATTTTGCGCTGAAAAAAGTATCCAAACAAAAAGAAGAAGAGGGTCAATCTTTGTAAAGATCAACCCTCCCATCATTTTATACAGCTGCGGCCAATTTATTCAATTTGCTTGCTACAAGTTTTGCTAAATCCACAACGCGGCAAGAGTAGCCCCATTCATTATCATACCATGCAAGCACTTTTACCTTTCTTGTTCCCATAACCATTGTCGTTAAACCGTCGACAATAGCAGAGTGCGGGTTTGTGTTGTAGTCAACCGATACGAGCGGTTCTGAAGAAAAATCTAATATCCCCTTCAGCTTTCCTTGAGAAGCTTGGATAAACGCTTCATTTACCTCTTCAACGGTCACATCGCGTTTTAGATCTACAACAAAGTCTACGAGGGAGACGTTTGGTGTAGGCACTCTTAATGCAAGACCGTGCAATTTTCCTTTTAATTGCGGTAAAACTAAACCGATCGCTTTTGCTGCACCGGTAGTTGTCGGAATGATTGATTGGGCGCACGCTCGCGCTCTTCTTAAATCTTTATGCGGATTATCAATATTTCTTTGATCGTTCGTATATGCGTGGACAGTAGTCATTAAACCATATTCAATGCCAAACTGTTCATCAAGAACTTTTGCAACAGGCGCTAGACAGTTTGTTGTGCAAGAAGCATTCGAAATAATGACATGGTTGTCAGGATCATATTGTTCTTCGTTTACACCGATAACAATCGTTACATCTTCATTTTTTCCAGGTGCTGTTAAAATAACTTTCTTCGCCCCTGCCTCAACATGCATCATCGCTTTTTCACGGGAGTTGAATTTTCCTGTCGCTTCAATCACTATGTCCACATCTAGATCTTTCCAGGGAAGTTCAATAGGATTTCGATTGTTCAAAAGAAGCACTTTATGGCCATTTACAATTAAATGATCTTCTTTTGGAATGACTTCTCCTTCAAATTTCCCATGGTTTGTATCGTATTTAATTAAATGAGCCAATGTTTCTGCTGGATAGCTTGCATTGATTGCTACGATATTCAAATCTCCTTCTAAAATTGCTTTTCTGAATACCATTCGGCCAATTCGGCCGAAACCGTTAATGGCAACCTTAGCACTCATGTGAATATCCCCTTCCGGCATTATGTTACACTTTTTATCTCCTATTCTGTTAATTAGTATATCATATTTATAAAATAACGAAACAATTATTTTAATCGTTTCTTAAAAAAATATATACTAAAAATAAAAAAAACCGCTCTATTTGCGAGCGGATTAACCAATTCCCCAATTCATGAGAATGTTTTCCAATTGCTGTTCCGTTTCTTCTAATGTTCCATCATTGTTGATCACTGCATCGGCAAATTTTACTTTTTCTTTCAAAGGCATTTGTGCATTGATGCGTGATAAAGCTTCTTTCTTCGAAAAATTATTCCTTTTCATTAATCGTTCCAGTTGATTTTTTTCTCCCGTATAAACAACAATCACTTTATCCACTAAATGCTTCAAATTGCTTTCAAATAGAAGGGGAATATCAAGAACTACTGCTTTCGCACCTTCTGAGATCAATTGTTCCTGTCGCCTTTTCATTTCCAGCCTGACCTCAGGATGTACAATACTGTTTAGCTTCTCCCGCTTATCTTCGTTTTGAAATACAATGTAGCCTAATCGAGCTCGGTTGATCGTTAAGTCTTCGTTTAATATTTCCTTTCCGAAAGCATTTACGATCTCTGTATATGCTTTTTTGCCGACTTCTACCACTTCTCTTGCAATTAGATCTGCGTCAATAACTGGAATGCCTCTTTTTTTAAGCATTTCAGACACAGTGCTTTTTCCGCTTGCTATGCCTCCAGTTAATCCAATAATCATTGTCATATCATCATTCTCCTTTATCCTTACATGGCCCAAACACCGATCATTATTAATAATAAACCCGGGATAAATGAAAACTTTTCAAAAAACGAATAGGATGAAGCAAATCGGCCGGATTTCATTCCAATATAAACAAACATCGTGCTCATACAAGTGACGAAAATAGCTGTTAAAAAAGGTTCATACCCTGCTAAAGCCGCACCGATTCCTGCTCCGAATGAATCGAGCGAAAGAGCGATCCCAAGCAGCAAAGCTTCCACGCCTGTAATCTCGCCAGATCGATCCATATCAACTGCAGCAGGCTTTTTCAATATATGAATGACAATGCCTAACGATTTTAATTCCATATTTAAAATCGTTTTTTCACTCTTTTCCTCATCTTTCTCATCCTCTGATTCATTGTTGCGGAAAAAGGAATATAACACAAACATGCCAAGCAAAATAAAAATAGCTCCGCCAAGCCTATCCGTAAAATAGGGAGGAAGAACACTTTGAGCTATTTGTCCGGCCATCATCGCAGCGAGCAACACAATCGCCGAACAGCATGAAATAGTGATAATCGATTTAATTGGAATTTTTACTTTACGCAAACCGAACGCTAAGCCAACAGAAAAACTATCAAGACTGACTGCCAACGCCAATATTAAAACCGATCCGATTTCCGTCATTTTATCAAATGCCCCTTCTTTCCTTTTATTGCTAACATAGTAATATGAAAACCGACTAAAATGTGTTCGCTTAAAGAAGGTGGCATAAATCTTTCTACACTTGGCAAGATGAACAAAAATGTGTGCCTCTTCCCCCAATTTTTATTTTTTGGATAGGGCTTCCGCAAATTTTACATTGTTCTTTTTCTCTTGCATAGACAAATAAGTCCAGTTGAAACATCCCGATTTGCCCTTGTGAATTGACGTAGGATCGGACAGTACTTCCTCCTTTTTCAACTGCTTCCTTCAGCGTTTGAATAATTTCCCGATGCAATATTTTCACTTTTTCCGCTGTCAAATCTTTTGCCAGCCGCTCCGGATGAATGCCTGATCGAAACAATACTTCATCAACGTAAATGTTTCCTAATCCCGCCACTATTTTTTGGTCAAGCAAAACCGTCTTGATGTTTCTAGAGGTAGACTGAAGCTTGCTCATAAGTCTTTCAGCAGTAAATTGTTCCGAAAAAGGCTCCATCCCTAACTGGGACAAAGGAGGATGCTTCTCCTCCTCGCCCTTTTGATACAGATGCATAGTGCCAAATTTGCGAACATCCCGATATCTTAATTCCGTTTCATCTTGAAAGCGAAAAATGACATGTGTGTGAGGTTCAATGGGCTTTATTTTTGGATACAGTCCATATCTTCCTTCCATTCGTAAATGTGATACAAGAACATATCGATCTAAATAAAATTTTAAAAATTTCCCTCTTCTTCCGATTTCATTGATTGTTTCCCCTCTCAAAACGCGGCAAAACTGCTCTGCGTCTTCGGGACGTTTGATGATTTTCGGCCATGATACGATAACTTCATCGATGACTTTTCCTATGACAAGCTCCCTTAATGTTTTTCGAATCGTTTCTACTTCAGGAAGCTCAGGCATTATGTTCACCCCTTATCTACACTCGAAAAAGGCGGGGGAGCTTCCCTTTCCGCCTTTTTCAAATTATTTCGCTTCATACCACGTAGAACCGTAAGAATAATCAACCTTTAACGGCACTTTTAGCTGAATGGCATTTTCCATTACTTCCGGAACAAGCTTTTCTAAAATTTCAATTTCATCCTTTGGCGCTTCAAACACCAATTCGTCATGAACTTGAAGCAGCAGCCTCGTTTGCAAATTTCGTTTTTCAATTTCTTGCGCCATATCGATCATCGCTTTTTTGATAATATCCGCTGCACTTCCTTGAATCGGAGTATTCATGGCTGTTCGCTCGGCAAAGCTTCTGATATTGAAATTTCTGCTCGTAATTTCCGGAATATATCTCCGACGCTGCATTAGTGTCGTTACATAGCCTTTTTGCTTCGCCTCTTGGATTATGCCATCCATATATTCTTTAACACCTTTATAAATTTCAAAATATTTTTTAATAAATTCACCAGCTTCTTTTCGGGTAATTCCTAAGTTTTGCGACAATCCGTAATCGCTGATTCCGTAAACAATCCCGAAATTAACTGCTTTTGCCTGTCTTCTCATGTTGGAGGTCACTTTATCTTCTTCGACATGGAACACATCGATCGCCGTTTTTGTATGAATATCAAGATCTTGTTGAAACGCTTCAATCAATTTTTCATCTCCAGATATATGCGCAAGCACTCGCAGTTCAATCTGGGAATAGTCCGCAGCAAAAATGACCCAATCTTTTTCAGAAGGGATAAATGCTTGACGAATTTTGCGGCCTTCCTCAAGGCGAATCGGAATGTTTTGCAAATTCGGGTCTGTGGAGCTTAATCTTCCGGTTTGCGTTAATGCTTGATTAAATCGGGTGTGGATTTTATGCGTATCACGATGGACAACCTTCAGCAACCCTTCAATATACGTCGATTGAAGCTTTCCGAGCTGCCGGTAATGCAAAATTTTCTCCACAATTTCGTGTTGTCCTCTCAATTTTTCTAAAACGTCCGCAGAGGTCGAATACCCCGTTTTGGTCTTTTTCAAAACCGGTAGATTGAGCTTTTCAAATAAAATCGGCCCAAGCTGCTTCGGAGAATTAATGTTAAATGACACTCCAGCTAGACGATGAATATCCTTTTCTAATTGCTTCAGCTGTTCATCAAGCTCTTTTCCCATTTCTTTCAGACGGTTGACGTCTATCTTTACTCCTGTTGTTTCCATGTCAGATAAAATGGCTGACAGCGGAAGCTCCAATTCGCTGAATAAATGAAATTGTTCATTTTCTTCTAATTCTTGTATTAATAATTCTTCCAGCTCATAAATGGCTAACGCTTTTCTGGCAAGATGTTCGCCTAAAATGTCTTCATCAGGGATATGACGTTTAGCGCCTTTTCCGTAAATCACTTCATCCTTTTGAACTAAATGTTTATTTTTTGTCTTGGCAAGCTCGGCTATGTCGTCAATCGATTCAGACGGGTTTAAAATGTATGAGGCAATGAGAACATCAAACTCAATACCTGCTAAATCAATGTTTCGCCAGCGCAGCGCCACAATTGATTTTTTCGCATCATACACCACTTTCCGCTTTGTTTCATCCTTCACCCATTCTATGAACTCTTTTGAATGTAGCGCAATTTCGGCTGGAATATAAAAACATCCATTTTCGTTTGCGATAGAAAACCCGATGATTTCTCCAGTATGATAATTTTCATCAATGATTTCCACTAAAAGAGCTGCCTTCTCTGATAAAACCTTGTCTGACAGCTTTTCAACTTTTTCGAACTTAATCGTCGGCATTTCATCCACTTCTTCATTCTCATGCTCTCCCATTTTGTCTAGGAGCGATTGGAAGCCTAGTTCCTTAAAAATTTTCACTACTTTTTCTTTGTCATAGCCTTTATACTCAAGGTCTTGAATTTTTATTTCGACAGGAGCTTCACAATGAATTGTCGCAAGCTGTTTGCTCATTAATGCTTGCTCTTTATAGTTTTGTAAGTTTTCCTTTAATTTTTTTCCATTTACTTCTTCAATCGAATTTAAAATATTTTCGACTGTCTCAAACTGTTTCAGCAATTTAATCGCGGTTTTCTCTCCAACGCCGGGCACACCTGGGATATTATCTGATTGATCGCCCATCAATCCTTTCAAATCAATAATTTGTGCCGGGCTTAGCCCATACTTCTCTTGAATCGATTCAGGCGTGTGCGGTTCAACATCCGTAATTCCTTTTTTCGTGATGGAAACGGTCGTTTTTTCAGTTGCCAGCTGTGTTAAATCCTTATCTCCGGAAATAATTTTCACTTCAAAATCTTGCTTCTCAGCTTGTCTCGCAACTGTTCCAATAATATCATCAGCCTCATAATTTTCGAGTTCATATGTTGTAATTTTGTAGGCATCAAGCAAATCCCGTATAAATGGTAGCTGCTCCGACAATTCAGGCGGGGTTTTTTGCCGAGTTCCTTTATATTCTTTAAAAGTTTTATGCCGGAACGTTGTTTTCCCTGCATCAAATGCAACAAGAATATGTGTCGGTTTTTCTTCCTCCAGTACTTTTAACAGCATATTTGTAAAGCCGTAAATTGCATTCGTATAAATCCCCTTATCATTATTTAAAAGCGGCAAAGCGAAAAACGCTCTGTAAGCAATACTGTTTCCATCAATTAAAACTAGCTTCTTTGTCACTACTACTAGCCTCCTTCAACTAAAAAAGCCATGCCTTCCTTCTATTCTACCATTACTTTCAGCAGAAGAAAAAACATGGCTTATCGATTTTATTCTGTTTCTCCCATTAATATTTTGGCGTATGGAGAATCGAACGGGAGAACGATGACTGTTTCACCGTCGATTGTTTTCTTGTAGGATTGAAGTGTTCTATATAATTCATAAAATTTAGGATCTTTTGAATAAGCCTGGTTATAGAGCTTCGCTGCCTCCGCCTCTCCATGACCGCGGATGGTTTCAGCTTGAGCTTCAGCTTTTGCCAGCATTTCTTTTACTTGTCTGTCCGTTTCAGCAACAATTCGATTTTTTTCTGCATCCCCCATCGATAAATATTCTTGGGCTTTTGATTCCCGCTCTGATATCATCCTAGTAAATACCGATTTTTCATTTGCTTCCGGCAAATCCGTCCGTTTAATTCTTACATCAACCACCTTAATGCCGAAATGATTTTGTTCAAGCAGGTTATTAACAATATTTGTGATTTTGTCATTAAGGCTCCCGCGGGAAGACTTTTCATCATTAATAATTTCATCATAATTCAGTTTTCCAAGCTCCGATCTCACAGTGGAAAAGATAAATTCCGACATTTTTGCCTCTACATTGACAACTGTTCTTGCATTGGCGATCATTTCTTTCGGATCTTCGATTCTCCAAACCGCATAGTTGTCAATTAATATTCGTTTTTTATCCTTTGTATTGATTTCCGCTTCCTCCACATCATACGTTAATTGATGCTTTGGAAGACTTTCAACTGTTTGTATGAAAGGAATTTTTAAATGGAGGCCGGGCTTCTCTATAATTTTTACAACTTCGCCAAATTGACGAACGACTTTATATTCATTTTCTTTCACAACAAAAACGTTGCTGAATAAAAATAGCAAACACGCAAATAAACCGGCTATAACAGACCCTAGGCGTATGTATTTCTTCCATTCAAAATTAATTTTCTTTTCATTCTTGTCCATTGTTTTCACCTCTTTTTTGCGTGTTCTCACTCGATTGATCAGCTTTTTGCTGACTTTGCTGATCATTAGGCAGCACTTGCTGCATAGGCTGAACAGGAAAATACTTCATTGTATTTCCATCATCCTTCATAATGTAAATTTGCGCATTTGGCAGCACGCTGTCTATCGTTTCTAAAATTAGACGTTTTTCTGTGATTTCTTTTGAATTTTTGTATTCATTGTATAAAGAATTAAATAGTGCGACTTCCCCTTTCGCTTGTTCAATCCTGGATGCTCTGTCCCCTTCAGCTTTGGAGATGATTGCATCGCGCTCTCCTTCTGCCTCTTTTGTTCGTTTATTCCTATATTTATTGGCTTCGTTTATTTTCGTATTCATCATTTCTCTTGCATCCGTAACGTTTGTAAACGCCTTTCGAACTTCTTCGTTCGGCAAATCAACATCCTGCAATTTGACCGCAATGATTGAAATGCCAATATCATACTTTTTCATCAACGAGCTTAATAATTCTTGCACTTGAGCTTCAATTTCCACTTTTCCGCTCGTTAAAGCATTGTCAATTTTTGTGCTTCCAATAATGCTTCTTAACGAAGCAGATGTTGCATCCCGCAAAATTTCCTTTGGATTTTCAGCATTGAACAAATATTTTGCCGGATTCGTTATTTTCCATTGAACGACCATATCTGCTAACACAATGTTTTCATCGCCTGTAATCATTTTTGTTTCCTTTGGAAAAGACTCAACTTTTCCATCTTTCTCTTTATATCCAAATTGTAAACTGAATGTTTCTTTGGATAGTTTTTTTACCGATTGAATCGGCCATGGCCATTTAAAATGAAGCCCAGGCTCAGTTATACCCTCTTCCACTTTTCCAAATGTAGTAATAACCGCTTGTTCCGACTCGTCTACAGTATACCAGGAAGTAATCGCAGCAAGACCGAGAATGCTGATCAGAAAAATAAATCCAATAATTGTTAATAATCTTCTTATGCTTACCATTATATCCCCCCATCTCTCTCTATTTATTATTTCATACGAAAAAAGTACGATTTTGTTTCATTTAAAAAACGCAGCCATAAAAAAAAGACGGAAACGTAATTGTTTCCATCTGCAAATGGGCTCCTTGGATGAAGGGGTTTTCGAATGCCATTTTAACAATCAAATGTTAACTTAGCATAAATTGGATGTAAATCTTATGTTAAACTATTCATTGTATCTTTGAAAAGTCACAGTAAAAGTCGTTCCAACACCAACGGTGCTTTTGACTGTCAAATTTGCTTGGTGGGCTTCTACTAAATGTTTTACGATCGCAAGCCCTAAACCAGTTCCACCTGAGTTTCTGCTTCTAGCTTTATCAACTCTATAAAAACGCTCAAAAATTCTAGGAATTTCCTCTTCTCTAATTCCAATTCCGGTGTCTTGAACAGAAATGGCTACTTCATCATGTCCAGCCTTAACAGAAAGGGTCACTTTTCCGCCAGCTGGCGTATACATAATTCCGTTGCTGGCTAAGTTTATAAAAATTTGCTTCAGCCGATGAGGATCGCCTTCAATAAAAACAGGCTCGTCTGGAACATCCAATATAAAATCAATATTTTTTTCTTTCGCTTTTCTATCTAGCAAATGATGAATTTCTTTTAAAAACTCGTTTACATTGCATTTTCTAAGCTCCAGCTGAAAGCCCTGCTGCTCGATTTTTGATAAATCTAATAAATCTTGAATTAAAGATTGCATTCGTTCGCTTTCTTTTAAAATGATGGATAAAAAAAAATGCAATGTTTGTTCATCTTTCATGGCGCCATCCAGCAATGTTTCAGAAAACCCTTTGATGGAGGTGATCGGTGTTTTTAATTCATGAGATACATTTGCTACAAAATCTTTTCGTATTTGTTCAAGCTTTTTCAATTCGGTAATATCGTGAAAAACAAGAACGACGCCTTTCCATACTTCGCTTTTTCCAATGATCGGAGCACCGTAAACTTCAAAATGCTTTCTTTCGATGTTAACAGGAAGCATAATATGCTTTCTTATATTTGATTCCGTCAAAAAAATTTCTTCGACCATTTGAATAATTTCTTTATATGCGATCGCTTCTTGGTAAGATTTATATAAATAATCCTCTTGATTAATTTGAAAAATTTCTTTAAAGGCTTTATTCATCAGGCTAATATAGCCACGTTCATCAATGAAAAGAAGACCGCTTCCCATGTTTTCAATCAATGTTTGCAGCCTTTCCTGGTGCAATTCCTGGGTTCTTGTCATGTCTTGAAGGTTGCGTGCCAAAATGTTGATGGATTTGCTCAACATACTCGTTTCGTCGCCTGATGAATTTTCATATGTTCTCGCTTTGTAATTTCCTTTTGCAAGCTCCATCGCCACTTCTGTCGCCGATTCGATCGGTTTCGTATATTGCTTCATAATGCGGGTGCCAAAAATTAAAATGATCGTTAATGCCGCAATAAGACTCCCTATAATGAAAAACCAAATTTCTTTATTCATCGCTTCGAAATATTTGATGGAAGTCCCGAAAACTAAAAATCCCTTTCGTTCATCTTGTTGAAAGATGGGAATACCGTAAAATAACAAATCAGCTTGATCGAGATCTAGGCGAAATCCTTCCTTTGCATTTCGGTGGTTGGTCAAGATCAGTTCTGATAATCTTTCGTCGCTTTGATGAAAGCTAGGACCTGTTTTAAAAACGATGTTTCCGTCCATATCCATAAAAAGAAGGAGTGAGTTTAACTTTTCGCTCATTTCCTCCATTTTATGCTTCATTTCGGTAGAACCGATCTTTTCATTCTCAATGACCAGCTTGATCAACTCGGCTTCTTTTTTAAATTGCTTCTCATAATTGATGAAGTAAAACGATTGAAATAATTGTCCTAAAATAAATCCAAAACCAAGCAGAACAGTAATAATTAATGCTGTAAACGCAAGAAGCAGTTTTGAACGGAACTTACTCATTTAGCTTTGGATCCTCCAGTTTGTAGCCTAGACCTCTGATCGTTTTAATATATTCAGGCTTTTTCGTATTCCGTTCAATTTTTTCTCTTAAATGGCTGATATGAACATCCACTATTCTTGTATCACCGGCAAAATCATAATTCCAAACAGCGCTTAATAACTGATCCCTTGTTAAAACTCGGCCTTTATGTTTTGCAAGATAAAGAAGCAGTTCAAACTCTTTCGGTGTAAAGTCAAGTCTTTCTTGTTCAAAATAAGCTTCATATCGTTCAGGCATAATTTTTAAATCACCGATAATAATGTTGTTTTCTTCCGCTTCTTTTTTTACATGCATGTGAGCATCTTCTGATCTGACACGCCGCAGGATTGCTTTTACCCGAGCGATAATTTCTCTTGGACTGAACGGTTTTGTCATGTAATCGTCCGCACCTAACTCAAGCCCAAGCACCTTATCAAATTCATCATCTTTTGCCGTAAGCATTAAAATGGGCGTCATCACTTTGCGCTGTCTAAGCTGTTTACAAATTTCCATACCATCTATACTCGGGAGCATTAAATCAAGCACAATTAAATCCGGTGCATCTGTAATTGCTTTTTCAAATCCTTCGCTTCCATCCTGAGCAGTAATGACTTCATAGCCTGCTTGTTCAAGATTATACTGAAGAAGAGTGACAATCGATTGTTCATCATCCACTACTAATATTTTTTTACTCATAAAATCCTCCAATAATTTTCTCCTACTGTTCTTATTATTCTTTATTATTATTATAGTCCACGAAGCAGAAAGAACCAATACAAGAAAAGCTGCTTTCAGAAGATTTTAAAGAATCGATAGAAACATGATGGAGCGGTTTTGAAGCGGAAAATTGAAAAAGCGGACGAATTTTCTGTGCAAACTCTCTTTTTTCTTTTATAAGAAAAAGGAGGAACATAACATGTCCTCCTTTTTCTATCATGCACTATATTAATGCTTTCATAACATTTCTTACAGATTCAGCAGATTTTTCCAAAGCTGCTTTTTCTTCATCCGTCAGTTCAAGCTCAATAATTTGCTCTAAGCCATTGCCTCCAAGAATTGTTGGAACGCCTAAATAAATACCTTCAAAACCGTATTCTCCTTCTAAATATGCAATGGCAGGCAATACGCGGCGCTGATCTTTAACAATCGCTTCCACCATCTCTACAAGAGATGCGGCTGGTGCGTAGTATGCGCTTCCGTTTCCAAGCAGGTTAACAATTTCTCCCCCGCCTTTTCTAGTTCTTTCAACAATCGCATCCAAGCGCTCTTTCGGAATTAATTTTTCTAACGGAATGCCCCCTGCGTATGAATAGCGAACTAATGGCACCATATCATCTCCGTGGCCGCCTAACACAAATCCTGTAATGTCTTTGACTGATAAATTCAATTCTTGAGCAACAAATGTGCGGAATCTTGCGGTATCTAAAACTCCAGATTGACCGATGACGCGGTGTTTTGGAAATCCGGATTCTTTATAAACAGTGTAAGTCATTGCATCAACCGGATTTGTCAGCACAATGATAATGGAGTTTGGGGAATATTTTACAACTTCTTTTGTGACGCTTTTCATTACTTTTTGGTTGGTCTGCACTAAATCGTCTCGACTCATTCCAGGTTTTCTTGCAATTCCTGCCGTGATCACAACAATATCGGAATCAGCCGTTTCCTCATAGTTTGATGTTCCGATAATGTTCGCATCAAATCCAAGAACAGGGCTTGATTCAAGCATGTCCAACGCTTTCCCTTTTGTCGGATTCTCTGCTTGCGGAATGTCAACGAGCACAACATCTCCCAGCTCTTTTTTTGCTAGCAAAAAAGCTGTTGTCGCACCAGTAAATCCAGCACCAATGACAGAAATTTTCTTTCTTTTAATCGCCATTTCAAGCATCCATCCTCTCTTTTATGTAAGTGATTTTTCAAAAATGAATCTAAATGGAGAGCTACTTCGTAAAGAAGCAGCTCTCAGTTCTTTGTTTAACCCATGTTTTTAATCAATTCATTGCCGAATTCAGAGCATTTTACTTCCGTAGCTCCGTCCATGAGGCGTGCAAAGTCATAGGTGACAACTTTTGAAGCGATCGTTTTTTCCATTGCTTGAATGATTAAATCAGCTGCTTCTTTCCAGCCTAAATGTTCGAGCATAAGCACTCCAGAAAGAATTACGGAAGATGGATTCACTTTATCAAGTCCGGCGTATTTTGGTGCTGTACCGTGTGTTGCTTCAAAAATCGCATGCCCTGTCTCGTAGTTAATGTTTGCTCCTGGAGCAATACCGATTCCACCTACTTGTGCAGCCAAAGCATCCGAAATGTAGTCTCCATTTAAATTCATCGTTGCAACTACATCAAACTCGCGCGGACGAGTAAGAATTTGCTGTAGGAAAATATCTGCAATTGCATCTTTAATAATAATTTTTCCAGCTTTTTCTGCTTCTTCTTGCGCTTTGTTAGCCGCTTCTTTTCCTTCTTTTTCAACAATGCGGTCATACTCAGCCCATGTGAATACTTTATCGCCAAACTCTTGCTCAGCCAATTCATATCCCCAATTTTTAAACGCGCCTTCTGTAAATTTCATAATGTTCCCTTTATGAACAAGGGTGACAGATTTTCTTCCGTGTTCAATTGCATAGTTAATGGCCGCACGGACAAGCCGTTTCGTTCCTTCTTCAGAAATAGGCTTAATGCCGATTCCGGACGTTTCAGGGAAACGGATTTTGTTTACTCCCAGCTCTTTTTGTAAAAATTCAATGACTTTTTTTACTTCTTCTGTCCCTTTTGCATACTCTATGCCGGCATAGATGTCTTCGGTATTTTCACGGAAAATTACCATGTCTGTATCTTGAGGACGTTTTACAGGGGAAGGAACTCCATTGAAATAACGGACAGGTCTTAAGCACACAAATAAATCCAGCTCTTGGCGAAGAGCAACGTTTAAAGAACGGATTCCTCCACCTACAGGAGTTGTTAACGGACCTTTGATCGCAATCATATACTCGCGTATAACATCAAGCGTTTCTTGAGGAAGCCATTCCCCAGTCTCTTTAAAAGCTTTTTCACCAGCAAGCACTTCTTTCCAAACGATTTTCTTTTCGCCATTGTATGCTTTTTCTACAGCTGCTTCCAGCACTTTTGACGCAGCTCTCCAAATATCAGGACCAGTGCCGTCTCCTTCAATAAACGGAATTATAGGATCATTTGGAACGTTTAAAGTACCATTTGTCATTGTAATTTTTTGACCTTCTGCCACAATCATTACCTCCTAAATATGTATTCTCTATTTGTGTATAAAAGCATGGCCATGCTTAACAGGGAAGAAAAAGGAATCCCTTTTCTATTTTACCTGTTAGCTGCGCTTTTCGATAGGGATAAATACTTGTTTTTCTGGTCCTGTATATTCCGCACGAGGACGAATCAATCGATTGTTTTCATATTGCTCTAAAATATGGGCTAACCATCCAGATGTGCGGCTTATTGCAAAAATCGGCGTAAATAAATCATGATCAATACCTAAGCAATGGTATACAGACGCTGAATAAAAATCAACATTCGGCGGTAAAGATTTTTCAGATGTTACGATTTCCTCAATTTTAGTTGACATTTCATACCATTTCGTTTCACCGGTGATTTCTGTTAGTCTGCGGGACATTTCTTTTAAATGTTTGGCACGAGGATCCCCTTTGCGATAAACTCGATGACCAAATCCCATAATTTTTTCTTTGTTTGCTAATTTTTCGCGAATGTAAGATTCTACATTTTCAGGTTCACCAATTTCTGTTAACATTCGCATAACGCGTTCGTTCGCACCGCCATGCAACGGTCCTTTCAATGCTCCAATTGCCGCAGTAATTCCGGAATAAATGTCCGAAAGCGTTGCCACACATACTCTTGCAGTAAATGTCGAAGCATTCAATTCATGGTCTGCATGAAGGACGAGCGCTTTGTTGAAGGCTTCAATGGAAGTTTGATCAGGTTCTTCACCTTTTAACATATATAAGAAATTAGCGGCAAAGCCTAAATCTGTTCTCGGTTGAACAGGCTCCAATCCTTTGCGGATGCGGGCAAAAGCAGCGACAATTGTAGAAATTTTCGCCTGCAATCGAATTGCTTTTCGATAATTTGCCTCATCAGACATGTTGTCCGCTTCTTCGTCATACAATCCAAGCAAAGATACAGCTGTTCTCAAAGCTGCCATCGGATGTACTTTATCAATCGGATAAGTTTTAAAATGTTCTAATATTTCATTCGGTATCGACGCATTCTCAGCAAGCTGCTTTCTTAATTCCTCTAATTGCTCCTTATTCGGAAGCTTTCGATGCCAAAGCAGGTAAACAACTTCTTCAAAGCTTGCGTTTTGAGCTAAATCGTCAATATTGTAACCAACATATGTCAATGTATCATCAATAATAGAACTTATTGATGAAGTTGTGGCTACCACGCCTTCTAGTCCACGCGTTGCTGTCATGGCTATCTCCCCTTTACATAAAATTTTCAACTGCAATTCAAATAGAAATAAACGAAATTCATAAAACTTTCATTTTTTCACAAAAAGAAAATGCTTTCATTTCTTTTGTGAAATATTTTTTATCAGTGAAATGATCACCAAACATATGAATTAAAAAATACACCTCTATTATAAACAATTATCAGACTTTTGTGAATCAGATAAATAAGATATTTTTTACGGAATTCTTTTTTTTAATAAAAAAATCTTATAGAATTGAATAAGAATTACTTATTTCAGCATAATAAATCTTTTATTGAATTATGGCCGAATAATATGGATCGTATGTTTATCAATCCATTTTTTTATGAATTGAATAAGAAAAGGCTTTATCCAATTTCTTGTGATTGGAAATAAAAGAAACAAACCGACGATATCCGAAATAAATCCCGGCGTCAATAGCATGATTCCTCCGACAAAAATAGCCATTGCATCCAAAATGGCATTGCTTGGAATGCGCCCATATTGAATTTCCTTTTGAAGATTTCGCACTGCCTGAATTCCTTGTTTTTTCGCCAAATAAGCCCCAACAAAGCCTGTTAAGATAATCAATAGCACAGTCGGAAGCACCCCGATCGTCTTTCCAGATAAAAGCAAAACCCCTATTTCACAAGCCGGTGCAACAATAAAAAAAATCAATAATGCTCGCATATGCTATCTCCTCCATATATAAAATACCCGTTCCCTACTCTTTACTATACAAAAGGGAGATGTAAAATGCTCGTTTCTTAATCTTTACTATACAAAAAAAGAGAAGGAACTGAAATCCTTCTCCTTTCAATCAAAATTATAGAACGCTCGCATGTCCTTTATAAATCATCCCTTGGATTGCATCCACAGTGACTTCCATACCATCCTTCAAAATTTCTGTTGCATTTTCTACCCCGACAATGACTGGAATGCCAAGGCTCAAACCGACTACGGCCGCATGGCACGTTAAGCCGCCTTCTTCCGTAACAAGTGCAGCTGCTTTTTCAATCGCTTCCATCATGTCTATGTCGGTCCCATTCGTAACGAGAATTGAACCTTTCACCATTTTCTCAACAGCTTCTTTACTATTCTTTGCAACGATAACCTTTCCAAATGCCGATGCTCGTCCAATCCCTTGACCTTTTCCTAAAACATCGCCAACAACATGGACTTTCATCAGATTTGTGGAACCTGTTTCTCCAACAGGTACTCCGGCTGTAATAATCACTCGATCTCCATGTGTAATAATTCCAGTGTTTATAGATTCACGCACAGCTATGTCAAGCATTTCATCTGTTGTTGTAGCAATTTGTCCTATTGTTGGATGCACACCCCATACAAGGGCAAGCTTACGGCATACTTTACTGCTGGATGTTACTGCAATAATCGGCGCTTTTGGCCGATATTTCGAAATCATTTTGGCCGTATAGCCGCTGACTGTTGGCGTGATAATGGCCGAAACGTCCAAATTTATCGCCGTATAAGCTACTGATTGTCCAATTGCATTTGTGATCGTTGAATCAGCAACTTTCGTATGTTTCGTTAAGGCTTGGCGATAATCTAAAGCTTGTTCAACGCGGGAAGCAATTTTATGCATCGTCTCCACTGCTTCTACCGGATATAAACCGGCAGCTGTCTCGCCTGAAAGCATAATTGCATCGGTTCCATCAAAAATAGCGTTTGCTACATCGCTGGCTTCCGCACGGGTAGGTCTTGGGTTTCGCTGCATCGAATCAAGCATTTGAGTAGCAGTGATAACAGGTTTTCCTAATTGATTGCATTTGCGAATCAGTTCCTTTTGGACAAGCGGAACATCTTCAGCGGGAATTTCCACTCCTAAATCTCCTCGAGCAACCATTAGCCCGTCGGAAACTTCCAAAATTTGATCAATATTGTCAACGCCTTCTTGATTTTCTATTTTCGGGATAATTTGAATATCGTCAGCTTGGTGTTCCTCCAGCAGTTGACGAATTTCCAATACGTCGGAAGCGCGGCGAACAAATGATGCAGCGATAAAATCGACTCCCTGCTCAATGCCAAACAAAATATCTTTTGCATCTTTCTCCGTAATTCCAGGAAGATTGACACTAACTCCAGGAACATTGACTCCTTTTTTATTTTTCAAAATTCCGCTGTTTAATACCTTCGTTTCAATTTCCTGTTTTTCTTTATCAATCTTTGTAACTTCTAATCCAATTAATCCGTCATCAAGCAATATTTTAGAACCAACGGAAACATCATTTATTAATCCTTTATATGTAACCGAAATTTTTTCTTTCGTGCCGACAACCTCTTCCATTGAAATAAGAAGGCGGGATCCTGCTTCTAATTGTATCTCCCCGTTTTCCATTGTATGCGTTCGAATCTCAGGGCCTTTTGTGTCCAATAATATTGCAACACTTTTGCCCAAACGCTTCGCTGCCTCCCGAATGTTTTGAATTCTCGCTTTATGCTCCTCATGATTTCCATGCGAAAAATTGAGCCGAGCCACATTCATGCCGGCTTTTATTAGTTTTTCCAACATTTCGATGCTCTCGCTTGCAGGACCTATTGTACAAACAATTTTCGTTTTTCGCATAAATTGGCATACCTCCTAAACATTATGAAAACGATCCCATGTTCATACTTTATATAGAAAGTTCTTTTGAAAGCTTGTACATTGACTTATCAACCGTATGAGGCTGATCCAAAATTTCTAAAATGTCATGATCCACAAGCTGATTATTTTGGATGCCTACACATCGTCCGCCTTTACCATTAAGAAGCAGTTCCACCGCATAAGCGCCTAGTCTGCTTGCCAATACTCTATCAAATGCGGTAGGCGATCCGCCGCGTTGAATGTGGCCTAATACAGAAACACGCGTTTCAAAGTTTGTCATCTCTTTGATCTTTTGGCCTATTTCGACGCCGCTTCCCACACCTTCAGCGACAATAATAATACTATGTTTTTTCCCTCTTTCATGGCCTCGTTTTAATCGATCGATGATTTCCTCTATTTTGAAATCTGCTTCCGGAATTAAAATGGTTTCCGCACCTCCGGCAAGCCCGGACCATAAAGCGATGTCACCGGCATCCCGACCCATTACTTCTATTACGTATGTACGCTCATGGGAGGTAGCTGTATCACGAATTTTATCAATTGCTTGTATCACCGTATTAAGTGCTGTATCAAAACCGATCGTATAGTCAGTTCCAGGTATGTCATTGTCGATGGTGCCCGGCACCCCAACGCATGGATATCCATGTTCAGTCAACTTTTTTGCGCCCATGTAGGAGCCGTTTCCGCCAATAACGACAAGACCTTCAATCCCGAATTTCTTCAATTGTTCAATTCCTTTTTTTTGTCCTTCGATTGTTTTAAATTCTTCGCACCGTGCCGTATAGAGCATCGTTCCACCGCGATGAATGATGTCACCTACTGAACCAAGTTCAAGCTTTTGAATTTTTCCCGAAATAAGACCTGAGTAACCATTATAAATTCCATAAACTTCTAATCCATGAAAAATTCCTTTGCGGACAACGGCACGAATTGCAGCGTTCATACCAGGAGAATCGCCGCCGCTCGTTAAAACGCCGATTTTTTTCATAATTTCACCTCTCTTGGACTGCTCAAACAAAGCTTACATAAAATAATGATCATATTATCTGATAATCGTTGAGCATAGTAAGCTTAGAATAGTTAAATTCTTTATTATTATACACAAAAAGAAGCGATGCGAAAGATAAAAATAAAAAAATAACGTGCGGCTCCATCAAGGAGCGCACGTTACTGCGTATTTGTCACTTGTTCGTCAATAACGGCCCCAATACTTTTAAATTTTTCGTACCGATGCCTGATCAGCTCTTCTCCGCTCATATTGGTCAATTCTTTTAATGATCGTTTTAAAGCCTGTTCAATGTGTTTAGCTTGCAATTGGACATCCCTATGTGCCCCGCCTTTTACTTCCGGAATGATATCATCAATGACACCAAGCTCTTTTAAATCTTGGGCAGTGATCTTCATTGTTTCTGCCGCTTTTTTAGCTAAGCCGGCATCCTTCCATAATAGGGCGGCAGCCCCTTCGGGAGAAATAACTGAATAAGTAGAATTTTCCAACATATATATATGATTTCCTACTCCTAATGCTAATGCGCCGCCGCTTCCCCCTTCTCCAATGACAATACATATAATTGGAACAGAAAAACCGGCCATTTCAAACAAATTTCTGGCAATTGCTTCACTTTGTCCCCGCTCTTCTGCAGCTTTTCCTGGGTAAGCTCCTTTTGTATCGATAAATGTAATAATAGGGCGGTTAAACTTGTTCGCCTGTTTCATAAGGCGCAATGCTTTACGGTAACCTTCAGGATGCGGCATACCAAAATTTCTTCGGATATTGTCTTTCGTATCTTTTCCTCTTTGCTGCCCGATTACCGTTACAGGGATCCCATGAAATTTTGCAACGCCTCCTACAATCGCTTCGTCATCTCCAAAATATCTGTCTCCGTGGCATTCGAAAAAATTTTCAAACAACAGCTCAATATAATCAAGCGTTGTAGGGCGATTCGGATGGCGTGCGATTTGGACGCGATTCCACGGGGAGAGGTGATCATATATTTCCTTTTCTAAATTTTTTAGTCTTGTTTCCAGCTTTTCAATTTCAGCCGACAAATCTACATCCGCTGTTTTTGTAAATTCCTTTAATTCATGAATTTTTTTCTTTAATTCTATAATCGGCTTTTCAAATTCCAGTTCTCCTACCAATCTACATCCCCCTTTGCTTGGTGTATATCCAAGAGGTTGATTAACGTATCCCGCAGTTGGTGGCGGTGCAATACAGAATCAAGCTGCCCATGCTTCAGCAGAAATTCAGCAGTTTGGAAATCTTCCGGAAGCTCTTCTCTGATCGTTTGTTCTATGATTCTGCGCCCTGCAAAACCGATTAATGCACCAGGCTCGGCAAAATTGTAGTCACCTAAAGAAGCGAAGCTAGCCGATACTCCCCCTGTAGTCGGATGGGTCATAACCGAAATAATGAGTCCGCCTTCATCGCTGAATAATTTTAAAGCAGCGCTAGTTTTCGCCATCTGCATTAAACTGAGGACGCCTTCTTGCATACGAGCACCGCCTGAAGCTGTGAAAATAATAAAGGGGATGTTTTTTTTCTTCGCTTTTTCAATTGCCCTTGTAATTTTTTCTCCAACTACCGAACCCATGCTCCCCATGCGAAAACTCGCATCCATAACGGCAATCACTACTGGAAATCCGCCGATTGTTCCTTCGCCTGTCACGACAGCTTCATTTAGCTTCGTTTTCTCTTTGTCTTTTTCTAGCTTTTCTAAATACCCTTCAAAATTAAGAGGGTTTTCAGAACGCATATCGCTGTCATATTCTAAAAAGCTGCCATGATCTAAAAGGCTGGCAATTCTTTCTCTCGCTCCCATTTGAAAATGGTAGCCGCAGTTGTTGCACACTTTTAAATTTTTTTCAATTTCTTTTGAGTACATAATCTTTTTACATTTTGGACATTTTGTCATAATACCTTCAGGAACATCATATTTTGCATGTCCGGAAGGGATCGATGCATATTTTTTCTTTTTTGAAAAAATGTTTTTTATCAAAATAGAACCTCCCTTTTTGGCTGAATAATGTCTTCATTGCAAGGGATGACACCTTCAATCAATCTTAAATCTTCCGGATCTTCTTCCTATATCTTTTGAGAGGTATTCAAATATTATAAATATATCATATTTTTCTTTCTCCCAACAGCAGAGAAGAGAGGTTTCTCATTCTTTCGCCATTTGTAGCCGCTTTTATTTTCCAATAATAGCAAGCTTTCTTGTTTTTTCCGCAACTTCTTCCGGATCTACTTTTATGCGTGCAACACCTGTTTCCATTGCCGTTTTCGCAACAGCTGCAGCAACACATGGTGCAACCCTTGGATCAAACGGCGCCGGAATAACATAATCAGGACGAAGCTCATCTTCCTTAATAAGAGAAGCAATCGCTTCAGCAGCAGCCATTTTCATCTGTTCATTTATATGTGTTGCTCTTACATCCAATGCTCCACGGAAAATCCCTGGAAATGCTAAAACGTTATTCACCTGGTTAGGGAAATCTGAACGTCCTGTTCCAATGACTTTTGCTCCAGCTTCTTTCGCATCGTCAGGCATAATTTCCGGATCTGGATTGGCCATAGCGAAAATGATCGGATTATCCGCCATTAATTTTACCATTTCTTTTGTTAGTGCTCCTGCGACTGACACACCGATAAAAACATCCGCTCCTTCGATTACATCGGCCAAAGAGCCCTCTAAGCGATCATGATTTGTATATTTAGCCACTTCAGCTTTTATGCTGTTCATTCCGTAAGGGCGTCCATCGAAAATGGCTCCTTTTGAATCGCACAAAATAATGTCACGAACACCATAGCGATATAATAATTTTATAATAGCTATTCCAGCCGCTCCTGCTCCGTTTGCGACAACTTTAATATTTGACATCTCTTTGCCGACCAGCTTCAACGCATTTAATAAACCAGCGACAGTTACAATGGCGGTTCCGTGTTGATCGTCATGGAAAATCGGAATGTTCGTTTCCTTTTTTAAACGCTCTTCAATTTCGAAGCAATTTGGTGCGGCAATATCTTCCAAGTTTATGCCGCCAAAAGTCGGCTCAAGAAGCTTTACTGTCTCAATAATTTTTTCCACATCTGTCGTATCTATACAAATCGGGAACGCATCGACACCTGCAAAGCTTTTAAATAAAACAGCTTTTCCTTCCATGACAGGGAGAGCTGCCTCCGGTCCGATGTTTCCAAGCCCTAAAACGGCTGTTCCATCAGAGACAACCGCCACCATATTCCCTTTCATCGTATACTCATACACTTTGCTTTTATCATCATAAATTGCCTTGCACGGCTCAGCCACTCCAGGAGAGTATGCTAAACTTAAATCTTTTGCATTTCGTACCGGAATTTTTGATTTTGTTTCAAGTTTTCCCTTCTGAACACTATGAATATGTAATGCTTCTTCTCTTAATGACAACCTTTATCACTCCTTAACAACATGGATAATCGTCAAAATGGAAAGACCACTTTTTAGATATTTCTAAAATATTATACATGCAATCCGTTGTAAAGAAAAAGACATGTTTATTCTCTCAAGGCGACATTCCTTTCTCCGAGCAATGCCCGCAATCGATTCAAACATTGTTCAGACGGTTGTACACCAAATGTTTCGGGAAGTTTGACCGCTTTCTTTTTTCGTTCATGGTAAATAAATACAGGTATGCTGCCTGGATAATCCTGCAATACTTTTTTTATTTCGAGAAGCTTTTGTTTCTCTGATGCTTCATCTGCAATTTTTAAAAATAAAGCACGCTGCCGTTTAAATTCCGAGATGTCTTTTACGTCTTGAATTATATATTGAACATGTTCATTTCTAATTTCCGGTTTTCCGGTCAACAAATATACATTCCCTTTCTTTATTTTTCCGCTGAACTTTGCGTATTCATTAGGAAACAAGACCGCTTCTACATCCCCGCTTTGATCGCTTATATTGAGAAAAGCCATCGCCTGGCCGCTTTTTGTGCGAATTGCCTTTACGTTCGTCACATACGCGCCCACATGAACTTTTTTTTCAATCCATTGCGATAAATCCATTAATCGAACTGCCCCCAGCTGCTTCAAAACCGAATCGTAAGGCTGAATCGGATGGCTTGATAAATAAAATCCTAATGTTTCCTTTTCGAATTTTAATTTTTCTTCAATGGTGAACGGTTCCACTTCCACATACTTTGGTTTAATCGCAGCAAGATCGTCAAGCGGAAAAACGATTTGCTCTTTTTCATCCATTTTGAACAATTCTGCATGCTCGAGCGCAACATCAATACTAGCAAGCAACGTTGCCCGATCTTGCCCAAAATCATCCATCGCACCAGAAAAAATGAGCGCTTCTATTGTTCGGCGATTGACTGCCTTTGAAGACATCCTGATACAAAAATCAAACAAATCTTCAAAAGGCTTCTTTTTTCTTTCTTTTGCAATTTCTTTCATGGCGGCAATGCCAACATTTTTAATCGAGGCAAGTCCGAATCGGATAGATCCGTTTTCCACTAAAAAAGAAAAACCGCTTTTATGAATGGACGGTGGCAGGATTGTAATTCCCATTTCTGAAGCTTCTCGAACATATTGCGCTAATTTTTCTTGATTTCCTCCGATGCTCGACATTAACGCAGCCATAAAATATAAAGGATAGTGGGCTTTTAAATAAGCAAGCTGATAGGCAATCATGCTGTAGGCAACAGCGTGGCTGCGGTTAAAACCGTAGTTGGCAAATTTAACAATGAGATCGTATACTTTATTCGCGGTTTTTTCGTCGTATCCTTTTTTTAAACAACCTATAATAAAGCGATTTCTGTTTTCATCCAAAATCGTTTTAATTTTTTTGCCGACGGCCCGTCTCAACAGGTCTGCTTCCCCTAACGAAAAACCGGCCATTTTCGCTGCGATTTCCATTATTTGCTCTTGATACACAATGACTCCGTATGTTTTTTCTAAAATAGGCTGCAAATCTTTATGCAAATATTCTACCGGCATCCGGCCGTGCTTCCGTTCGATATAGACAGGAATGTTTTCCATCGGTCCTGGACGATACAAAGCATTAACCGCAACCAAATCTTCCAAATTAGTAGGTTTTAGCTTTTGTAAAACTTTCCTCATTCCTTCTGACTCAAATTGGAACACACCTGTCGTATTTCCTTCCGATAAAAGGGAAAACGTTTTTTCATCATCATAATTTGTAAAGTGAACAGAGAGCTTTGTTCCCTCGTAACGTTCAATTAAACGTTTGATATCTTCTATTAACGTTAAATTTCGCAGACCTAAAAAATCGATTTTCAACAGCCCGATTTCTTCTAAAAAATCCATTGAATATTGTGTTAAATATATATTGTGATGACCATTTTGAATCGGAATGACTTCAGTCAGCGGATAATCGCTTAGCACCACTCCCGCAGCATGCGTCGATACATGGCGCGGTAAGCCTTCCAGCTTTAAAGCCGTTTCAAAAATTTCCTTTCCTTTTTCCATTGAATGAAGGATGTTTCGAAATGCTGCCGATTGTTCAAATGCTTCTCTTAAAGTAATTCCAAGCTTTGAAGGTATGTGCTTTGCGAGCACATCCACCTCTTTATTCGAAGCTCCAAGCGCTTTTGCCACATCTCGAATAGCAGCTTTGGCCGCAAAAGTACCGAAAGTGATGATTTGAGCCACATGCCCTTTTCCGTATTTTCGCGCAACATATTCAATCATTTCATCCCGTCTTGTATCCGGAAAATCAATATCGATATCTGGCATAGAAACACGTTCAGGATTTAAAAAACGCTCAAACAATAGATTATAGCGAATTGGATCTACATTCGTAATATCTAGTACATATGCCACTAAAGAGCCGGCTGCTGAACCGCGGCCTGGACCGGTTACAATACCTTTTTCATGCGCGTATTTCATAAAATCCCAAACGATTAAAAAATAATCGCTAAAATTCATTTTTTTTATAACAGACAGCTCATACGAAAGCCTTTTGACATACTCGTCCGAAGGGGATGTTACTTTTTTTCTTAATCCTTCAAAGCACAGTTGTTCAAGAAAATCATCGCTGCTCAATCCTCCAGAAAAGGGGTATTTGGGCAATTTTGTTTTGCCTAATTCTATTTCAACATGGCATTCGGAGGCGATCCGAACAGTATTCTCAATGGAATCAGGAAAGTTCGCGAAATTGTTTATCATTTCCGCCGGGGATTTTAAATAATATTCGGAAGCAAACGCTGCGTCTTGTTCTTCTACAGTCGTTCCGTCTTTAATCGCCAGCAAACAGCGGTGTGCAAATGCATCATCCTTTTCAACATATAAAACATCGTTCGTTGCGACAATCGGAACTTTGATCGTTTCTCTCAGCTCCGCAATTTTTTCATTTAATTGCTGCTCTTCCGGCAAGCCGTGATTTTGTACGGATATGTAAAAAGAATTGGGATCGAGCATGCTTTGAAAAAACTCCACCGCTTTTCCTGCCTCTGCAATCTGTCCGTTTATAAGCAACTGCTCAATCAAGCCTTGTCTGCCAGGTGTGATCACAAAAAGATCCCTGCTGTATTGTTTAAAAAAAGAAAGCGGAAGTCCTTTCGGAAACTTTGTTTGCAGCAAACTGCTTAATTTAAGCAAATTGCGGTATCCGCTGTTATTTTTAGCAAGCAAAACAAAAGGATACGGTTCGTTTTTTATGATAACGGTAGCAGTTAAACCGAAAATCGGTTTAATCCCGTGTTCTTTACAAATTTTATAAAAAGAGATCGCTCCATACATGACATGATGGTCTGTCAAGGCTAGAGCTGTTTGACCAGTTTTTTTCGCATAGCGGACAAGCTTGTCCAATCCAGCAGCACTAGCCAGCAAACTATAGGCGCTCTTCACTTGTAGGTGAACAAAAGGCAATGAAGACCCCACCTTTTTTCAATGATTTCTTAAAACAATTATAGTCATTGTTTTCAATGAAAGACAAACTTCATACTTTCATCTTCCCATCCATATACATATAAAGAAAGAGAATAAACCAAGCCTTTTCACTGCTTGCTGAAACCGGCTATTTAGCAAGTTTATTATAATCATATTTCCCCAATGAACGGAAGAAAGGATGGTGGAAGCTCAATGGAAACAGATACTTTTATTGCAACCTTTATTAAAGTGTATTTTATTGCGTTAGGAGTCATTTTCGGCGGCTCGTTAATCGGCGGTATTGGCGCATATATTACAGGCGATGCTCCTCTCACCTCCATTTTCAGAATGGCAAACAAATTGAAAATTTGGGCTCTTGTTGCAGCTATTGGAGGGACGTTTGATGCGTTTTACAGCTTTGAACGAGGGATTTTTGAAGGAGCGACAAAGGACATTGTGAAACAGATTTTGTTAATCATTTCCGCCATGGGCGGTTCTCAAACAGGCTGGCTCTTAATCTCTTGGTTCACACAGGAGCATGTTTCGCAATGAGAATCCCGCCTTATTATAAAAAGCCTTCATGGCAGCGTTTTTTTGCCGGAGTTGCCGTAGGAGCTCTTATTAGCTGGGGGTTTTTTCTATATTCCTTTGGCTATTACCAAGAAAAACAAGTAAAAATCATTTCAACACAGCAAGAAACGATCGAACAATTAAAAAACGACATTCAAATTTGGCAGAGGGATTACAAAGAGCTAAATAAGAGAAACTTAGAATTATTGACTGTACAGGATGTCAAAATCGAAATTAAAAATGCGGAAAAATATAAGCTGGATGAATTAATGAAATATTCGATTGAAAATACGATCAAAAACGATTTAGCTGATTTAATTGCAAAAGATATTGACAGTGTTGTGAAAACAAGGCATTTAATTGCCAAAACGATTGAAAATAGAAAATATAAAATAGATGACAAAGAATACAACGCTACTGTCGTGGAGCTTGTCATTACACCGACCATTATTGTTGAAGTAGAATTGAAATTGAGCAAATAATAATGCCAACTTTTCTCCTATTATGAGGAGGGAAAAAGCGCCCTCCTTAAGATGTTTTACATAAAGCGACCAGCTCTTGAATGATTTGATCCGCAGTTTCCCAGCTGTCGATCGTAGCTCCGGCCGCAAGCGGATGGCCTCCGCCTTTAAAGCGTTTTGCAAGCTCATTGATCACGATTCCCTTCGAGCGGAATCTGACCCGAATTTCGTTGTTTTCCTCGACAAACAGCACCCACGCCTTGATCCCTTCAATATTTCCTAAAGCACCGACGAGCTGTGAAGCTTCGGAAGGAGTGACGCGGTATTCGTCCAATAGTTCTTTAGGAAGCTTTATATAAGCGGCCCCTGAATCAGTCAAAACGAAATTTTGCAGGACGTAACCGTTCAGCTTCGCCACATTAAGTTTCGTTTTATACATTTCGTCGTATATTTGCGTAAATGAAAACCCATAGTCTATAATCTCGCTTGCATATTGGAACGTTTTTTTCGTCGTATTTGAAAACAAAAATCTTCCTGTATCCCCAACAATTCCGGCATAAATGAGACTGGCTGCTTTTTTCGATAATGTTAAGCCTTGATCTTTGCCAAATAGATAAAATTCATAAATCATTTCGCTGACAGAGCTGGCAGATGTGTCTACCCAGACTATATCTCCATAAGGATCTTCATTTGGATGATGATCGATTTTGATCAATTTTTTCCCTTTATCATATCTTTGATCGCAAATTCGTTCTTGGTTTGCTGTGTCACATACGATGACGAGCGCTTCTTGATAGACGTCATCTTGAATTTCATCCATTTTGTACAAAAACGTTAAAGAAGGCTCATCGTTGCCGACTACATATATGTTTTTTTCAGGAAACGATTCTTTTAACAATTCCGCAAGCCCGCACTGAGAACCGTATGCATCAGGATCCGGCCGGACATGTCTATGTATAATAATCGTATCGAATGCTTTTATTTCATTTAAAATCTGTTGTTTCATTTCAGCTCTCCTTTATCATCATAAATGTTTTATTTCATCATTTACTAATGGTAAAATGATAATCGATACTTAGATGGAGGTTGACATCATGCCTGTTTTAGCTATCCTAACGGTCATTTCTTTATCTTTTTATGTTTTTTACAAAATCAAATATTTTCGCACGAAACGTCCGATGGAAAAAAGCTGGATTTCATCTAAATCTAGCATTTCTCTAGGATTGTTTGTCTTCTTTTTCGGATTAAACCAAATGTTTTTAAACCGATCCACTGTTGCGCTCATCGTCGGTGTTGTTTTTATTATAACAGGTTGTCTGAGCATTTGGGCAGGATATAAAGCTTACAAATATTATTTGCCTTTGGCAATCAAAGAAAGCGAAAATACCCGCTAAGAAAATTATATAGGAGAGACTGTCCTTATTTTTCAGACAGTCTTTTTTTAATTACGATCCATGATTTGCACCATTAACATAGCTTTGCCGACTAAAGTGTTTTCGTGGAATACTTCCACATCAATTTTCCCGAATTTTCGACCCACGTCTAATATTTTCGGATGAATTTCAATCATGCTTTCCATTTGAACAGGTTTCAAAAAATAAATCGTCATATTCTCAACGACAAGCTCGCCTTTCTTTTTTTGTCTCAAATGATAATTGGCCGCTTCTGTAACTAGAGTTGTGAAGGCACCGTATGAAATGGTACCGAACTGGTTTGTCATTTGCGGTGTTACTTCACATTTAAAAATGTTTGATTCTTTTGCTTCATCAGAAAGATTGATCATCTGCCTCGTGATGATGTCATCAATTTTTTCACCTGTGTGCGGCTGCCGTTCAATTGAATGGAGAGCCTTTAAAACGTCCTGTCTGGAAATCATACCTGATAGGCGGCCGTTTCCGTCCACAACAGGCAATACTTCAATTCCTTCCCAAACCATTATTTGCGCAGCTGAAGCGACAGATGTTTTTCCTGTAACGGTTATCGGGCTTTTTGTCATCACTTTTTCAATGGATGTTTTTCGATCTGACGTCATAATATCCTTTGCCGTGACAATTCCAACAACCTTCAAACCTTGATCAATGACCGGGAATCGTCCGTGTCCAGTTTGCCGGTTGTATTCAAACCAGCGTTCAATCGGATCATTCGGGGTTAACGTGACAGTTTTTTCTAATGGGGTCAAAATGTCCTCCACTAACACGATTTCCTTTTTGATCAGCTGGTCATATATCGCTCTATTTATCATCGTAGCCACTGTAAAAGTATCGTAGCTAGTGGATATTATCGGGAGCTCGAGCTCATCCGCCAGTTTTTTTACATAATCATCTGTGTCAAATCCCCCGGTTATTAAAACGGCGGCACCCGCTTCCAAAGCCGACTGCTGAGCTTTTGTCCTGTTGCCGACAATGAGCAAGTTTCCAGCACCTGTATATCTCATCATCGCTTCCAATTTCATGGCGCCGATAACGAATTTATTTAAAGTTTTATGAAGACCGGCCCTGCCGCCTAACACTTGTCCGTCGACAATATTGACAACCTCCGCAAATGTGAGCTTTTCAATATTGTCTTTTTTCTTTTTTTCAATTCGAATGGTGCCGACCCTTTCGATTGTGCTGACAAAGCCTTTATTTTCCGCATCTTTAATCGCACGATAGGCAGTTCCTTCACTGACATTCATAACTTTGGCAATTTGTCTGACAGAAATTTTATCTCCGACGGGCAGGGACTCAATATAGTTCAAAATTTGTTCATGCTTTGTCGCCAATTTCTTCCCTCCTTTTAAGTTACATGATTGGCGAATTCTTCAAACATTTACTTATTTTTTCCTAAAATTTACTGTTTAGCAAACAAATGCTTGGAACTCATAATACGTAAAATGAACGGCTAAAAGCCGTCCATCAAAAATCTCACAGTTCGATTGTTTCTCCTGGTTTCAATAGGAGACCGACACCGTCTGGAAGCTTGGAAACAAAATCTTCAGGGTTTTGCTGGATCACTGGGAACGTGTTGTAATGAATCGGCACGACTTTTTTAGCTCGAATCCATTCTGCTGCTGTAAGAGCATCCTCCGGCCCCATTGTATAATTATCGCCAATCGGCAAAAAGGCTAAATCAATTTCATTGCGTTCTCCAATTAATTTCATATCAGAAAACAATGCTGTATCGCCTGCATGATAAATCGTTTTGTCCTCAGCTGTCAACAAAATTCCTGCTGGCATGCCAGTATACACAATGTTTTGGTTATCTTCCGTATAGCTGGAGCCATGGAAAGCCTGAGTCAGCTTTACTTTTCCAAACTCAAACTCGTATGCTCCCCCGATGCTCATTCCATGGGTTTTAATCCCTTTCCAGCTCAAGTATGTAGCCAGCTCTGCAATCGCCACGACTAACGAATCATTTCTTTTTGCAATCTCAACCGTATCCCCTACATGATCATTATGGCCGTGTGTCAACAAAATGACATCTGCTTTCACATCTTCAACCTTCAAATCAGTTTGCCCGTTCCCATTAATGAACGGATCAATGATAATGTTTTTCCCATTTGTTTCAATTTGAACGATGGAATGACCGTGAAAGGAAACCTTCATAAAAAAACCCTCCTTTTTGAATCTACTTTCATTTTACTGGAAACTTATGCTTTTGAAAACGTTTTATCGTTATTGATGAAATCGATGAATGACATTAGCGGCTCCCGTCGCTTCAATTATGGCGCCTGTAATAAAATCTGACTGTTCATCGCACAAAAAGGTTATAATTCTTGCGATATCTTCCCCTGTACCTGATCTTCCAATCGGCGTGTTCACGTCAATATGCTTTCTAGCTTCTTCAATGGTCGCCTCTTTCATTTCCGCCGTAATGTTTCCTGGACAAACCATATTCGCTGTGATGCCGTTTTCCGCCTCTTCAATAGCAATCGTTTTTGTCAAAGAGACTAGTCCGGTCTTAGCCGCGCTGAACGCCGAGCGGTGAAGCCAACCTGAAGCATCCCCGGCACCTTGGAAGCCGTAGGTAATGATTCGGCCATACTTTTGTTTCCTCATAATCGGGATTGTTCGTTTCACTAAATGAAACACCGAGCTTAAATTTCCTTCAATCATTTCATACCATTCCTGATCAGAATAATCAGCAAGCTTTTTCCTCTCAAATATATACGGACCCGCATTATTAACTAAACAGTCAATACGGCCAAAGCACTGATAAGTTTGATCAATCAGCCGAATTAAATCTTCCTTTTTCGTCACATCACATCGTATAAACAGCAAACGGTCGCGCATAGAAGCATATTTTTCCTGCAGTTGTTCAACTCCTGTTTGATTATTGTGATAACTGACCGTCACGCTGTACCCCTTTTCCAAAAATAATTCGGTCACCTTTCGTCCAAGACCTCTTGAGCCTGCCGTAACAATTGCATGGCGCACCCATCAATTCCTCCCTTTATTTACTACAATCATTTTACAATAATTTTTTAAAATGCAAAAACGGAATAGCTTCCACGATTTTTATCAGCAAGAGGTTGGAATGCAAGTACAAGGCGGCCTTTCCATACAAAAAAGCGGGCACAATGAGTACCCGCCTGTTTCAGCTTATGCGCAGAAGACTGATTTTTCATTGAAGGTCTTTATTCAATTAAAACAAATGGAGTTGGATTTATATAATCGCCTTTGCTTTATTGATTTGCTCCTTTACTTCCTTAAATCCGGTTCCACCTAAGCTGTTTCGTTTGTTGACCGCTTCGTATGGGTTCAGAACTTCATATACATCATTTTCAAACAGAGAGGATGCTTCCTTATACTCTTCTAATGGCAAGTCAAGTAAATAGATTCCTTTTTGAATGCATTTATATACAAGTTTCCCGACTACTTCATGAGCTTCGCGGAAAGGAAGACCTTTTTTCGCCAAATAGTCAGCGAGTTCAGTAGCGTTTGAAAAATCCTGCTTCACCGATTTTTCCATCTGCTCTTTATTTACTTTCAGCGTTTCGATCATTCCCGTCATAATTTGCAAACAGCCCTCTACTGTTTTTACAGTATCGAACATGCCCTCTTTATCTTCCTGCAAGTCTTTGTTATAGGCAAGAGGGAGACCTTTTAAAACCGTCAGCAAACCGACGAGATTGCCGACGACGCGACCGCTCTTCCCTCGAATTAATTCCGCCATATCCGGATTTTTCTTTTGTGGCATGATGCTGCTGCCGGTCGAATAAGCGTCATCCATTTCAACGAACTGGAATTCCTGCGAGCACCATAAAATTAATTCTTCGCAAAATCTTGAGAGATGAATCATCAACAGCGAGCTGTTGCTCATAAATTCAACAATAAAATCCCTGTCGCTCACCGCATCCAGGCTGTTTAAATAAACTTCATCGAAGCCTAAAAGCTCAGCCGTATATTTCCGGTCAATCGGAAAGGTTGTCCCAGCTAATGCGGCAGCGCCAAGCGGACTGATATTAATCCGTTTCAAAGATTCTGTAAATCTAGATTTGTCACGCTCAAGCATCCAAAAATAAGCCAATAAATGATGGGCAAATGAAACCGGCTGCGCCCGCTGCAAATGTGTATATCCCGGCAAAATCGTCTCAATATGCTGTTCAGCTTTGTTTACAAGCGCTTTTTGCAATTCTCTGATCAGTTCCACAATGGCTTCAACATGTTTTTTTAAGTATAGATGCATATCGGTCGCCACTTGGTCGTTGCGGCTTCTTGATGTATGCAGCTTTCCGCCGATCGGTCCGATTTCATCTATTAACATTTTTTCAATGTTTAAATGAATATCTTCATATTGAACGGAGTATTCAAGCTCCCCATTTTTTGCTTTTTCCAAAAGACGGTGCAGCCCTTTTTCAATCGCTTCTCCTTCCTCTTTTGTTAAAATGCCGCACTTGGCAAGCATTTTAACATGGGCGAGGCTCCCTTGAATGTCTTCCTCTACGAGCTGTTTGTCAAACGTGATCGACGCATTGAATTCGTCGACCCATGCTTCGGGCGTCTTTTGAAAACGGCCGCCCCAAAGTTTTTTCATATTGTCACCTTCTTGTTTTTCACGATGCTGTTCACCGCTGTTGGAAGGCCGAACAGTTTAATAAAGCCGACTGCTGCTTCATGATCAAATGAATCTTCTTGCGTGTAGGTGGCCAGCTTTTCATCATAAAGCGAGTACGGAGATTTTCTTCCTTCTACAATTGCGTGCCCTTTATACAATTTTACGCGCACTGTCCCTGTTACATATTTTTGAGTTTCTTTCAAAAATGCTTCCAATGCGCTTTTCAGCGGAGAGAACCAAAGACCGTTGTAAATAAGCTCGGCAAGCTTTTGTTCGATCAGCGGTTTAAAATGCGCTACTTCTTTAACCTGTGTTAAATCTTCCAATTCTTTATGCGCTTTGATCAATGTCATAGCCGCAGGGCATTCGTACACTTCGCGCGATTTAATGCCGACAAGTCTGTTTTCCACATGATCGATTCTGCCGACGCCATGTTTTCCAGCGAGCGCATTCAGCTTCAAAATTAGTTCATCTAACTGCATTCTTTGACCGTTCACTGCTACCGGTACGCCTTGTTCAAATTCAATTTCAATGATGTCCGCTTCATCCGGTGCATTTTCAATGGAAGAAGTCAGTTCATAGGCATCCTCAGGCGGTGCAGCCCATGGATCTTCTAAAACTCCGCATTCATTGCTTCTTCCCCATAAGTTTTGATCGATGGAATATGGGCTGTCCAGATCAATCGGAATTGGAATGTCATGCTGTTTCGCATATTCAATTTCCTCTTCACGCGACCATTTCCATTCCCGAACAGGTGCCAAAACCTCCAGCTCAGGATTTAACGCTTTTATGGAAACTTCAAAGCGCACTTGGTCGTTTCCTTTTCCGGTACAACCGTGAGCAACTGCGACAGCGCCGGTCTTTTCCGCTATTTCCACTAATTTTTTGGCAATGAGCGGTCTTGAAAGAGCGGAAACAAGAGGATATTTACCTTCATAAAGGGTGTGTGCCTGAAGGGCGATCAACGCATATTCTTCCGCAAACTCTTTTTTCGCATCTATAATATAAGATTGTACAGCACCGACTTTTAGTGCTTTTTCTTTAATAAACTCTAAATCCTTCCCTTCCCCAACGTCCAGACAGCAGGCAACGACGTCGTATCCTTTTTCTTGCAGCCACTTGATGGCGACAGATGTATCTAAACCTCCAGAATAGGCCAATACTACTTTTGGTTTTGACATGTTCATTCTCCTCTCCGATGTATACAAAATGAATAAAAATACTTTTTTATTCATAAAAATGCAATCATTAATTAAAAATGTAACAGTTTTGCTGACTTTTTTCAATAGTTTTTTTAAAAAAGCATTATTTGTTTATGATATAATTTGCATAATAAAAAATGGAGGAATGGAAATGTTTGAATATAACGAAAGATTGGGGATTCCTCTTCCTGCATTCAGCAAGCATTGGGAGGAATATCCAAATGAGGTTCAACAGCAAATTTTATCGGATTGGGAATGTATACGTGGACAAATCCCTGACCGCATTAAACATTTAGAAGCGATAATAAATAAAAAGCAAGAGCAGTTGAATGACGAAGAGGATTTTGATCTTTCGTGCAGACTAAATGAAGAAATCAGTGAGATTGCTTCCATCATCAATGATTTATGGCTTTGGTACCGGATTGATCCGCATATAACAAAAGCTTGAGAAATTATATTTTCATCTCAAGCTCATCCCTTCATAATGATGTCTATATTGATAAAATTTATGTGCAAACTCAATGGCCACTTTCATTGAACGATAGCGAATGCCGCCTCCGATCATTAAGCTTAAAATCGGTTTTCCCCGAATTGTTTTATATTTGAATGTTTGCACGGCAATGCATTTTAAGATTTGGTTTACAGTTTGATGGTTGACAAATGGTTCGTTCTGCTCATAAAAATAAGCATCATCTCCATTTTGTAATTCCTCTTTTAGTTGATTCCACGCTTCAAATTTTAAATGTTTCGGCATTAAAGAGCTGTGAAAAACCTTTAGAGACAGCATCATTTCATAAGGTGACGAAACTTCATAACCATACGCAAGAGATAATGTTTGCACAGCCCGCATATGAAAAATTATTTGCAGCACAATATCTGCACTTAGCGAAAAAACACCACTGGAAGATGCGATTCCTCCTTGAATAAAGGAATACAGCCGCTGCTTCGCCATTTCCTTCTCAGCCAATTGATAGCATTCTTCTAAAGGGAGCTTTTTTAAATCAGTGATCGTTTGAACTTGATCGGAAATAACACGTGCAAATGAGAGGATCCGCTTCCGTGTTTCTGAATAGAAGATCGAGCTTTGCAAAATCGAATGCATATGAAACAAAACGTAATCGACCTTCTCAAACATTTCTTTTTGAATATGCTCAGGAAGGTCATTCAATCTTGTTTCCAGCCATTTGTCAAATGGAAGCGTGCATTTACATGCACATTTTTCCAACTCTTCCTCCCAGCATTTCATTTGATTTACCCAGCTTTCTTCCAAAATGGCCCCCAAAAATGCACCGCCTTTCTTTTTAAACAAATGCTCGCAAATATACAATGATATTATATCACGGAATTGATATAACTCTTAAGAGTCGAGCATTGATAAAATCCAATCCTTTACATCTATCATCCGATTATACTTCGGCAATCGCTCTGTCCCTGAAACGATGATTGCTGCTAAAGAGTCATGCTGGTGTAAACCGCCATGACTCGCACCGCCCACATGCACTGGAGATGACCCGTACTTGAATTCAAAGCCAGGATAAGCGCTAATCATAAGAAATTGTCCTTTATGTGACAAAGCGGCTGCATGTAATCTTGCCAGCGCATCCGGATATTCCCCGTACTTAATTCGGCTTCCTTCCGTGAAAATATCCAACACTTCAATGTCTCCGTTTAAAGTCCACATACTTCCATACGGATCTTCCCATTGACCTCCTTTTTTAAACATCAGCATTCCTTCCCGCCGCCCTGAAACAACTTTTATTTTTTCCTCTTCTTCCCGCCAAGCGATGACATCGATGCGTGCATCTGTTTTCAAAATGTTTGCAATTTCTTCAAGCGAATGGTTCGGCTGTAATAAATATACGAACGCCATGCGTTGATTGACCGCAAGTACGATATCATCATCCTTCCGTACACCTTTTGACAGCTTGGTAATACGATATGGGCTGAGTAGCTTTTCTAAATGGATCAGAGGATTTTGATTTCTCGGGCGGACAACCGCTTGGCCGTTATCGCCCATAATGATCCAAACATTGTTCTCCAGCGCTTCCTCCCATGAATGAAAGCTGTCTAACACTTTTTGCAATTCACGATCTGTTTTTACGATTCCTGACAGATCCTCAACTCCTTTTTTATGTATAATTTGATCCATATCAGGAAAATAGACCATTGTAAAAGGAGGCAAAGAATGATTTTTAATAAGATAAATAAGCTCCTGAGCAGAAAATCGATTATTAAAGCCAAATCTTTGCCAGAAGTGTCCATACTTTGCAAATGGGTTTTGTTTAATGAAGGAGCCGTAAGTTAACAAATCCGGTCCCTTAACAGTAAGGCTTCTATGAAAAGTAGGCAGCAAAGATAATAAAAACGGAAGCTGCATTACTTTTTCCTGACTTCCTCGATAGAGAAGTCCATTAATAGACGCGGAATTTTTCCCCTTTTTGCTCAGTTCTTCAAAAATGGTTGCGGCCTTTTTGTTTAAATGCTCATGATTTATATTGTACAGCGGATCCTTTAATGAAGTTGCGAGCCCCAGCTGTAAAAGCTCAGATGCATTTGTTCCATAATTAATAAGACGCTTTTCTTCATCATGAAACCAGACTAATCCTGGAACGTGATGCACATCTGAGTAATGCCCGGTAAGCAGACTGCTTTCCACATTGACGGACATCGTCGGAAAAGGACTGATAATTTCTGAAGCAGTACCATGCTTCATGAAAAAGGCGAAAGCCGGCGCCATTTTATTGTCTACTGCTTTTTTCAAAAAAGGGAGCATGAGAGTATCGATAATCAACAATATCACATTTTTTTTAGCCATTTTGTTCCATCCTCATCGTTTATTTGCTATTAGAATTTGTCTAGAAGGTGAAAATCATGCAAAAAACTCCGGTTTTTTAACCGGAGCAATATTAAACGCTATTATCATTCTCATCACCCTTCAATCATCACTACTTTATTTTTGAAATAAAAAATGTTGGAGGGAATGAATCATTTTAGTTCCCCTGCATCGTTCATCATATAAATAGATTATTTCCACTTTTTATTGGTAAAAAAAACAACCTCCTTTCATATCCATTTCGGAATATGAAAAAAGGTTGCGTTGGTTACGAGTTCAGGTTTTGCTGTTATCCCTCGGCAAAACCTTATAAATTCGCTATTCTCATTACATCTCTTGCAATCATCACTTCTTCATTTGTCGGTATAACTAGAACTTTTACTGGTGAGTGTGGATAGTTAATAAACGCTTCTTTTCCACGTACTTTGTTTAAGGCAGGATCCCAATAAACGCCCATAAATTCCAATCCCCGCAGCACTCGTTCGCGGACAACGTCACTGTTTTCACCAATGCCGGCGGTAAAGATAATCGCATCCACACCGCACATCCGCGCCGCATAAGATCCGATATATTTATGAATGCGGTCAGCAAAAACCGCCAATGCCAATTCGGCGCGAGCATTCCCCTTCGCTGCAGCATCTTCGATATCGCGCAAATCGCTTGAGAAACCGGATATTCCTAAAAGTCCACTCTTTTTATTTAATACATTAATAACTTCATCAGCGGTTTTACCTGTTTTTTCCATGATATATGGGATAAGCGCTGGATCAATACTTCCGGAACGAGTTCCCATCGCAACACCTTCAAGAGGCGTAAATCCCATCGATGTATCGATTGATTTTCCGCCTTCAACTGCTGCAATGCTGGCACCATTTCCTAGATGGCAGGAAATAAGCCGCAAATGCTTTAAAGGTCTTTCAAGCAATTGAGCTGCCCGTTCCGTTACATATTTATGAGACGTTCCATGGAAGCCGTATTTGCGAATTCCGTATTTTTCATAATAATCATATGGCAAACTGTATAAGTAAGATTGTTCCGGCATCGATTGGTGAAAGGCAGTATCGAACACCGCTACCGCTGGAACGTCCGGAAGCACCTTTTGGAAGGCGCGAATGCCAAGCACATTGACTGGATTATGCAAAGGCGCCAAATGAGAGAGTTCTTCAATTTTCTTTAAAGTTTCTTCCGTAATAAGCGCTGAGTCACTGAAGATCTCTCCTCCATGTACAACCCTATGACCGATTCCGTCAATATCATTTAACGTCCGGATAATTCCATATTCAGTTAATTTATTTAGCACAAGCTGTACCGCTATTGAAAAATCGGTAATTTGACAACTTTCTTTCTTTTCTTCTCCGTTAACATATATCTTAAAAAATGATTGGTCCAAACCAATCCTTTCAACTACCCCTTTTGTTAAAACTTCTTCATTCGGCATTTCAAACAATTTAAACTTTAATGAAGAGCTTCCAGCATTTACAGCTAAAATCTTAGGCATGTATTTTCATTCTCTCCTTCTTTTTGTTGATGAAACTTTTTTAAAAATTCCTGCATGTGACATAGAAATTAGCAAAATATGTGAAACACCAGACTTGTCTAATTTTAAAAAGAGAGATGATCGCTCTATACATTTAAACATTGATAAAGCAACATTTCAAGTGAAAAATAAATGTCTATCTGTATACAAAAATTTCTAAAAATAAAAAGCGCTTCCATCTACTTCCTAAATGAAACGGGAAGCCACTATTCGCTAAAACCGAAGATTTCTTTTCTCTAGTTTAGTTTTTATGAAAAATAGAAGAAATAAACCGAATTCTAAAAAAAAAGGCGACATGCTGTCACCTTTTAGTGTCTTCATCTTTTCATTTATTTGTCCGGACCCACTCATCAATTTGATCCATAATCGAAGCAAGAGCTTTTTTATTCGAAAATTTCGGTAGATCAACAAGCATAACCCGTTTGGGCGGTACAATTCCTTCTCCCTTTTTTTGCAAAATAAAGATGCTTTTTCGACTATTTTCCGATTTAAACATGGAGCGCGGGAGCTGCAACAGGCCTTGGATCACTGTATTTTCTTTTAGATATCGATTCAATTTTGGAGCTTCAGGCGTCTCAAAAAGATGGTTTGGTATAAGGAAAAACAAATAACCGCCTTCTTTTGTATAGCGGATGCTCTGCTCAATAAAAAGATGATGGGCGTAAGAATGGCCTTCATCAGCCTTCAATTCAAAATACTTTGCGACGTCATGATCGGGATAATAGCCGGCTGGCAAGTCGCACACCACCGCATCCACAGGGTCGATAAAAAGGTTTTTTAAGCTGTCCTGATTATAAAAGTCAATAGAATGCTTCTGCAAATTTGCATTCACATAAGCGATTTTAACTAACAAATCATTTATATCGATTCCAATGCTTTCAACTTGCTTTGCTTCCAGTTGGTTTAAGACAGCCGAGAGTAAATTACCCGAACCTACAGCAGGGTCTAAAATCATTAAATTTTTTTCATCTTGAAAAAATTTTTGCACAAGATAGCCGAGCAATATGCAAACACTGTCAGGAGTCATTTGGTGGATTTGCTGATTATCTTCCTTTAATCCTTTTAAAACAGCGAGCTGAAAAGCTCTCCGAATTTCTTCATTTGAGTAGTGATCCAAATGAAACGTCCGGTATATATTGTTCAGTTTTTTACTTGTAATTTCGCTAATGGAATCTTGAACTGCAGTTCCGTGAAACAGGTTTTCTCCTGTGTTCGCTACCGCTTCAATGTATGTACAATTCATCTCGTTTTTAATGATTTCTGCCGTCTCATTAATGAGTGAAAACAGTTTTTCAACATTTGAAAATCCTTGCATAAAGGCTTCCTCCTTTAAGCTCGTCACATCCTTTCATTTTAGCGTTTCATTGTTTTATAAGCAAGAAAAAAAGGACCTTGCATCAGGTCCTTAATTTGCTGCTTTTGCAGCTTCAATCGCCGCTTCATAGTTTGGATGATTTGTCGCCTCGCTGACATATTCTACATATGTTACATTATCGTTTGAATCAACAACAAAAACAGCGCGAGCAAGCAGACGCAATTCTTTGATTAATACTCCGTACGCCTGTCCGAAAGAAGCGTCGCGATGGTCAGATAACAATTGTACATTTTCAATTCCGTTCGCACCGCACCAACGTTTTTGCGCAAAAGGAAGATCCATGCTGATTGTTAAAATTTTAACATTATCCAGCTTGGAAGCTTCTTCATTAAAGCGGCGTGTTTGTGCATCACATACGCCAGTATCGATCGAAGGAACAACAGAAATGATTCGGACCTGCCCTTTTGTATCAGCTAAAGTAACTTCCGACAAATCATTCGCAAGCACTTTGAAATCAGGCGCTTTATCTCCAACCTTCACTTCATTTCCTAAAAGAGTTACCGGATTTCCTTTAAATGTTACGTTTGCCATTTTATCCCCTCCAAATCTATGTATAGTTTAACTATAGCTTGTTTTTGAAGACTTTTCAAAGAAAAAGTGTTTGAAAATTTCAAAAAGCTGCCAAAGCAGCTTTAAATGTCAAAATCAATTTTTTCTTTTTCATTGTTATCGTCTTGTATATGTTTTTTCTTTCGAAACAGTTCTTGAATTTTTTCTACCGTTTGAGGGGTTGCATCTAAAATTTTTTCATAAAGATGGGTATTTTCATCTAAATGAAGAATTTTGATTCCATTTGTTCCAACAATAAGAAATGCGATTGGCGTAATCGATACACCGCCTCCGCTTCCTCCGCCGAAAGGAAGTTTTCCTTTTTCACCTGTAGTGCTGCTTCCATAAGGACTGCTTGAATGTTTTTCACCTGTCGGTCCGTAAAATTCACTGCCACCTGCCGCAAATCCGAATCCCACTTTTGAAACGGTCAGTATAACACTCCCATCAGGAGTTTCAACTGGATCGCCAATTATGGTATTGACATCGATCATTTGCTGCAAGTTTTCCATTGCCGTTTTCATTAACCCTTGAATCGGATGATCGCTCATACTTTTGCCTCCTCTAAACTATGTTCATTCTTCTTGTTTTTCTTGGCAAACGGTAAGTTTCGCCATAATGCTGTTTTTGATCTCGACCATTTTACGAGACGCAATCCTGCTATGATAGCATTCCCAAGTCGGAATTGCATCATACATACAAATGTCGTTTTCAAAACCATTCGGTTGAAATTAGGAAAGATTGAAACAACTGGATAACCTATTAATGTAAAGTATCGGGAAGCGAAATAAATAATAGAGCTTTTCATCCCCCATAGTGTACCCGCCGACATTCCTGTTGAGGCAGCTTCTCCCGTTCCGATTTCAGTACGCCACTCCCATTTTACAATCCGAACCTTCTTCAAAAATTTCCGAATAATAAAGGAAAAATGGATAACATTTTCCAATATTTCTTTAAAATTTTGCAGCTTCTCAAACAGCTCTTCAGGAGTCACTGTTTCGGACGATTTTTGAGTTGAATGTTTCGTTTCTTTTTCTTGTTTATAAACAATATTTGGACCTTCTTGATCCAGTTTTATAAAAGGGATTTTGATTGTGTAGCGAATAAGGCCAAAAAACAATAGAAATGTCACTCTTAACCGATCGTCATATTTATCGTGTTTATATGAAAGTACAATCGTTAATTTTGTCATTGCAACAAGAAGCACAAATATCAAAAATAGGAAAAAGACTATTGCAAGCCAAAATGGCATAATTTCACATCCTTTCAGTGAACCATTATCACCTCTCTATAAAAAAATAAACCTGCCTTTTCGGCAGGTCATCTTGAAAACCTTTCATCATGAATAACTGTTGTATCGCTGAATAAATCGTGCAGTCCTTGTTTCTTTTTTGTAAAAGCAACGATCAAATATCCAATCCACGTAACCTTGGAAATGTACCGTCCGATCCATTCCCTGAAGAAAACATCGGTCCATGTAAGCTTATCATTTTTTAAAGATATAACACGCAGGCCAAAAACCATTTTCCCGAGCGTTTGTCCTAAAAACTTCGTCATAAGAATAAAGTAGGAAAAGAAAAACAAGGCGCTTAAAATTCGATAAGGTGAAAAAATAAAATCGCTTTTTTCCAATCCGATCAGTAAAAAAAGCGGATTGGCAACAATTCGGATGACGCTTGAAACAACAATGAGGTCAAGCAAGTATGCCCAAAACCGCATCCAAAATCCCGCAAAGTGATAAGAGATGTCTGTTTGAACCTCACGCTTTTGTTCAATTTGATTTATTTCTTCAAATGTTCCATCCATGTTGGCACCTCCTACTCCGAATATAAATACATCAGGCGGGGAGAATTCGGTTGTGAAAACAATTTGTATAGTCCCTGCATTTCCAGATCTTTAGAGATCACCTTCCCAGCCATCATGGAAAGGAACGATTCAAATCCAAAGCTCGATTTATATTTGAATACATATGGATCTGATAAGTCTAAGTCTTTTTTCATCATTTCCACCGCATCATCAAAATAGCCTAGCTCGTCAACTAAATGGAGCTGCTTCGCCTGCCGGCCGTCATAAATTCGTCCATCGGCAATTTTCCGCACTTCCCCTTCATCCATCTTTCTTCCTTGCGAGATTACGTCTACAAAGCCTTCATAAGCGTTATTCACCATTTTTTGAAGAATTTCTCTTTCCTCTTTTGTCATATCTCTTGTTGAAGAAAAAATGTCTTTATATGGACCGCTTTTGATCGTTTCTACTTTCACCCCAAAGTTTTTTGCCAATTCACTGTAGTTTATTCCTTGCATAATGACCCCTAGCGAGCCTGTCATCGTATCCGGTGCTGCAATAATTTTATCGGCAGGAGTTGAAATATAATATCCTCCTGAAGCTGCCATGGTTCCCATCGAAACATAAATCGGCTTTTTCGCCTTTTCTTTAACTTCCATTAGTTTTTTATGAATTTCTGCACTTTCCACTACTCCCCCGCCAGGAGAGTTGACTCGCAAAATTATTCCTTTTACGCTTTTATCCTCGCCGGCCTTTTCAATCAATTTCAAAAATTCTTTATGATTGTAGCCTTCACTGGCAAAAATCGATGTAACATCTTCTCCCGTATCTTGAATCACTCCATTTACTTCCAGCACCGCAATTTTTTCATCCGGCATTCCTTCTTCAAGGACTTCCTCGGAAAACTGCGATTCAAAAAAATTCTCAGACAATTTTTCTGCATTTGAAACAGCCATAGAAGTAAAGCTAATGATCATCGAAAAAACAAATAATGCTGCGGCAATTCCTAACGCAGCCCACCTTTTTCCACTCAAGATGTTTACCTCCTTGATTCAATTTCACCTTTTTTGACATGTTCCATTATAAAAATGTTAAACTATATATCATAGTGTATTTTAACATTTATTTATATAATTGTGGAGAATCTTCCAAAAAGAGGAGGTTTTTTTGATGGATCCACGCCGAAATATCTACTTCTTTTACAAACATAGCGATCACCTTGAACAAAAAATAGCATCGTTGATTGACTTGGCGAAGCAGTATGATTTTCGTCCTGTTGAAGATTGGAGACAAGCGAACATTATCGTAGCAATCGGAGGAGACGGAACATTTTTGCAAGCGGTTAGAAAAACGCAATTTCGCGACGACTGTCTGTACATAGGCATCGCAACTGAAGGGCATATCAGTTTTTATTGTGATTTCCATATAGATCAAAAAGACAAATTAGTTGAAGCTTTTCAGCTGGAAAAGGTTGAGGTAAGAAGATATCCAACCATCGATGTCACCGTCGACCATGAAGTAAAGATTTCCTGCTTAAATGAATGCAGTGTCAGATCAGGAATTATTAAAACATTTGTTCTGGATGTATTTATTGATGATATGCATTTTGAAACGTTTCGGGGCGACGGAATGATTATTGCAACTCCAACAGGGAGCACAGCCTACAATAAATCTGTGAAGGGAGCTGTCGTCGATCCGCTTATAGACTGTTTTCAAGTAAGTGAGCTTGCATCTTTGAACAATAATCTATATCGGACGTTAGGATCCTCTTTTATTTTAAGCGGAAATCGAAAGCTTACATTAAAAGTAGTGCAGGACGGCAACGATTATCCGATTATCGGAATGGACAACGAAGCTCTAAGCATTCGTCATGTCAACCAGCTGGATATTGAATTAGGAAAGAAAAAAATTAAAACTGTTAAATTAAAAGATAATTCTTTCTGGGATAAAGTGAAAAGAACCTTTTTATAAAATGAAAATGAGCGAAAAGGATCACCTTTTCGCTCAAAAGCCAAAATATTCATTTATTGAAATGTTCCGCCACCGCCAGATAGTTGCTGCTGAGCAAAAGATACAAGCCGCTTTGTAATTTCTCCTCCAACGGAGCCGTTCGCGCGGGATGTAGTATCAGGACCTAAGTTTACACCGAATTCTGATGCGATTTCAGTTTTTAATTGCTCAAGTGCTTGTTCAGCACCAGGAACTAAAATTTGGTTAGAGTTGCTAGATCTGTTTTGAGCCATGTGTCATTCACCTCCTTGTGGATATAGAATGTGAAAAAACACATGGCTTCATGCATAAAACGAAATGGTAATTGTTTTGAACTTGTGGAATATTATAGTAAATTTTCAAAATCCTCTTCTATTTTTTCTTGTATATCATGTTTTCTTGGAAATTCAATTGTTACTGTTTCCTCAATCGCCTTCTGAATGAGAGGTTGAAAATCTACATAGCTTTCAAGCTTTAATATTTTCTCCCTTTTCGGCTTCGTTTTCGGTGAAGCTGGTGTAAAAATAGTACAGCAGTCTTCATAAGGTCTGTTTGAAATCTCAAACGTATCAATTTTTTCGGCAATTTCAATGATTTCATTTTTATCCATTGAAATTAAAGGTCTCAGTATAGGAGTTGTCGTCACTTCATTAATAGCATACATGCTCTCAAGCGTTTGGCTTGCTACCTGCCCTAGACTTTCGCCTGTTACAATGGCTAAGGCGCCTCGGTTTTTCCGAATTTCATCGGCAATTTTTAACATCATTCTTCTAGTCGATGTCATTGTATAATTTTCTAATATTTTTTGCTGAATGGTCACTTGAATTTCTGTAAACGGAACGATGTGAAGCACGATTTTGCCGCCAAATTCGGTTAATTTTTCTACGAGATCCATAACCTTTTGCTTCGCTCTTTCATTCGTATATGGAGGGCTGAAGAAATGGATCGCTTCAATCTCCAAGCCTCTTTTCATTGACAAATACCCAGCGACAGGGCTGTCAATTCCTCCAGAAAGCATCAGCATCGCCTTTCCGCTTGAACCAACCGGAAGCCCTCCCGCCCCTTTAAAATCTTTGCACATTATATATGTGGCATGCGGACGGACCTCTACGCGCACGTTTATGTCCGGATGATGAACATCTACTTTCAAACCGTCAGTATGAATAAGTATATGCCGGCCAATTTCATAATTGAGTTGGTCTGAAGTTAACGGAAACGATTTATCTGCTCTTTTGGCCGACACTTTAAAAGTGTCTCCGTTTTTATACAATTGCTTGACTGCCTGTAAAGCCGTGTCCTTTATGGCTTCGATGTCGCTTTTCGTTCTGATTGCCAAACTGAAGGACTGTATGCCAAAAACTGTTTGCAATTTTTCCGCTACCTTTTCCCCGTCTTCTCCATTTAATTTGATGAAAAGACGATCTCTGTTCGCTGTATACTCTAAAGACGAAAAGGAAGACAATGCAAGTTTTATATTGTTCTTCAAATGGTTAATAAAATGTTTGCGATTTTTTCCCTTTAAAGACATTTCACCATATCTGACTAAAATATGATCATATTGCATGTTTATAACCCCATTATATTTTTTAATTTTTGTATAGATGATGGCAGGACGTCAATCAACGGCTTGACATCATCGATCGTCTGCCCAATTGAAAGGCTTATGCGGATGGCGCTTTCGGTGATGCTGCTTTTTTTGCCCATCGCCTTCAATACTTTGCTTTCTCCCTTTTTCCTTGAAGAACAAGCTGAAGTAGTGGAGACATAAATATTCTCCTCTTCAAGCATATGAACTAAAACTTCCGCTTTTATACCAGGTACAGAAAAGTTGATAATATGAGGGGCGGAAGATTCCTTTGGTGTGTTGATAATAATGCCATCTATTTTTTCAAGCTCATTTATAAGATAGTTTTTCGTATTAATCAGACGATCGATCTTCTCTTCATAGTCATTGAATGCCAGCCTTAAACCTTTCGCTAGGGACACGTTGCCCGCTAAATTTTCGGTGCCTGATCTAATGCTTGCTTCCTGGCCACCCCCTGATAAAAGAGTGAGAATTGGTGTATTTTTTCTAATGTACAACACTCCTGTACCGTTTAGGGCATGAAATTTATGGCCAGATATTGTACATAAATCAATTCCCGCTTTTTTTATATTTAAAGGAACCTTCCCGACTCCTTGCACGTGATCGACATGATAAACGATGTTCGGATAGTTTTTAAGTATTTCGCCAATCTCTTCAATTGGCTGAATCGCTCCGATTTCATTGTTGACATGCATAACGGACACTAAGATTGTATCGTTACGTACAGCCTTTTGTATGTCAGCTGGAGACACAATGCCATTTTCATTTACAGGAATCCACGTCACTTCAAACCCGAATTCTTTTTCAAGCTGTTCAAATGCTTCGCTGACAGAAGGGTGTTCAATTACAGTCGTAATCAAATGCTTTCCTTTATGTCTTTGTGCAAAAGCCGCGCCTTTAATCGCCAAATTATTTCCTTCCGTTGCTCCAGACGTAAATATGATTTCCTGTCCGCTTACACCTAGCAAATCGGCTACTTGTTCTCTTGCTTTTGTTAAAAGTCTTTCCGCTTGAACACCCAAATGATGAAGAGATGATGGGTTCCCGAAAAACTTTTCCGCCACTTGCCGGTACGTATCAAGTACATCAGGGTAAGGCTTTGTAGTTGCACTATTATCCAAGTAAAGCATCGGTTGTATACCCCTTTGAATTATATTTTCTAACACTTTGCAATGCAATATTAACATAAGTAAATTGAAATGAAAAAGAAAAGATCATCACATAAACGGGCTCATTCAGACGAAAGCCTTTGTCCACGCACGTAAGCCGCTTTTTTTGTGAATTCAACAACGTCATCTTCGATCATCGTCGTCTTCCCACATCCGCCGATCCCAAGCAGCGTGTAAAACTTCCCGCGTTCAATCTTAAAAACTGACATCATCAAGCACGACTAACCTCGCTCAAAACGGAAGATTTCCCCTTTCTTCGTCAGTCGTTCCCCATTTCTTGAACCGCAAATAAAATTTGAGATCAATCTCTTCCTCATTCCTATCAATCACTTTTAGAACACAGAGTAAAGAAATAAAAAAACTCGTTACTCCTCTAGCATTTTGCTTTAGAGAAACGAGAAAAAGCTGATTTTCGCCGCTGTTCATTATGCCATAAAAAGAGACATCGGCTCTATTTTTCAAAGAAGAACTAAAAATAAGCCACTCATTAGACGCCTATAGATCAAAAAGTTACGTTGTTCAAGAAAAGACTGCCGGAATCCTGCCACAGCTGCCAGCAGGTGCAATAGTTTAAGCTGCTGATGATTCGTTTCTTGAATCCGTTCATCATCATGTCCTTTAGCTGCCCTTTTTTCTTGCTCCTTGCCTGCCAGACTCGGGAAACGTCAATCCTTGAAAAAAAGTTTTCATGACGACCTTCGTTTCTATTTCCTTTTAATGAAGGGGCTGTCTAATAAGTCGTTTTTTCGGGTTATTGACCCCTTTAATGTTTTAGAAACTTTGATATATCGGTGTTTATGATTTTTTGTTTTCGATGGGAGCTTGACTTTCTGGACAACTCCAGCGTATTACCGAATATTGCTTCAGCAACATGTTAAATGATATCCAAAGGCACTTTTTTACGAGGTTTTGGAAATGCTTCATCAAGTCTGTCCAGGTCTTCTTGGGTCAATTCAATCGCAGCAGCTTCAGCATTCTCCAGAACATGCTGCTCTTGCCCAGCTTTTGGAATGGCAATGACATCATTTGTGCGTATCGTCCAAGCAAGTGCAATTTGTAATGGTTTTACATTATATTTTTTGGCAATTTCATTAACAGTTGGATCCGTCAACAACTGCTTTCTTAACGCACCTCCTTGGGCAAGGGGGCTGTACGCCATAATCGGTATATGATGTTCCCGGTGCCAAGGCAGCAGATCAAAATCAATTCCTCTCGAACCTATATGGTATAACACTTGGTTTGTCGCACAGTTTGATCCGTTGAGCGTGTTCCATAGCTCTTCCATATCGTCTGTGTCAAAATTGGAGACTCCCCATCTTAATATTTTTCCTTCTTTTCGCAGATTTTCCATACCTTCGATTGTTTCTTCTAAAGGAATGCGGCCTCGCCAATGTAAAAGATATAAATCTAAATAGTCCGTCCCCAGCCGTTTTAAGCTGTTTTCACATGCAACGGAAATCTTGTCTAGTCCTGCATTATGCGGATACACTTTAGAGACTAAAAACACATCATCTCTGCGCCCTTTGATTGCTTCGCCGACTAAGCGTTCAGAAGCGCCATTTCCGTACATCTCAGCAGTGTCAATTACTTTCATGCCCAATTCTATTCCAAGTTGTAAGGCTTTTATTTCTTTAGCTTTCTCCTGTGGCTTATCTCCCATGTACCATGTTCCTTGACCTATGCATGGAACAGTCGTACCATCAGGCAGCTTCACTACTCGTTTTTCAACATGACTTCTTATTTCCATGATTTTATTACTGTCCAATAATCCCATCCACTCTCGACCCTTTCCGTTATATTGTGAATTTCCCATTCTATAAAATTCCGCTTTCATACCTTTTCGACTTCAAAAATATGTACGTGCTTTCGAAACTTGTTTTTAGTGTTTGTTTAATTGCTATTGTTTCCCTTTTACACCTTTATAACAAATGTGGCAATGAATTACAATAAAAAAGCCCTTCACAGCGGCAAGCGCCTAGAAGGGACAAATAAAAATAAGGAAAGGGCGATTTGCAAAATCATCCGGCTGTGGAATTTCATTATCTTATAGATAACAAGCTCTGCAATTGTTCATGTTTGTACGAGTGGAGTTTCAATTTCTTATAGGTTTTCTCATGTTAAGTGAAAAAATATGCTCTCCAAACCGACATTTCGCACAGCATTATTGCTTCAACTCCTCATAGTTATATAAAAATGCTTACTGACTATAGTCCAATATGGAAGCATGGGCAATAAAAATGCCCGTCTTTCAAACGAAGACAGGCATAAATCATAGATCTTTCAATTCATTTTCAACAAGCTTCTGTATTCTTTCCATCGCTTCCGAATCGATTTCCTCTATGGCAGCAGCCGCTTGCTCCAAAGATTTGCTGTATTCATAATTTCTGAACAACTGTTCAGCTTCTTTTAATTTTTTATCAAGGCCCGAATACGTGCTGCGGTATCGATTACCGTATTGTATTAATCTTTCGACTAAACAAACTTGGGCAATGATCTCATCTGTGTTTTCTTTTAATTGTTCGATGATGCTCACAGCATCGTTTAAATACGTTTGGACTCGATCCATATCGAGCGGAATTTCTTCAAGCGCATTGCTGACCTTTTCAAACGATTGCTGAGCAGTTTGTAATTGCTCCACGAAGCTTTCCGGAAGGCCGGGAATGTTGTTTTTTCGAATCGCCCGTTTAATCTCAGCCATCATTCGCTTTAGTTCTGCTAATTTGTCGCGCGCGTTTAATTCATCCTTTCTCAATGCCTGAAGCATCGAATGCCATTCGTTGTATTTTTCCTTTGCTTGATCAATTTGCTTATTAAAACTTTCCAGTTCCTCCTGTAAAACGGAATACGCAATATTGGAGTTCTCTATGCTTGCCAAAATATGCTTGTAATGATTTTTCAGTTGGTTCATCAGTTTATCCAACTCTTTTAGCTTGTCGACATCATCATTTGACAGCTGGTAGCTTTGCTGTACAAGACTGACTTGTTCTTTTAAATCATTTTTTTCCTCTAATAAAGATTGCAGCTTTTCCCCGGTTTTTTCCGCTTCTTGTCTTACATATTGGCTCGCATACACTTCCTTCTCAAGCATTTCGTAAATGTTATCAATCGTTTCTTTTATGGAATCAAGACCCATTTTCACGTCTTCTGTCTCTGCTTCACTTAGCTTCTTTTTCAAGCCCTGCATTTTTTCCTCAATATGCGAAATTTCTTTTTCCACTTCCAAATGCTCAAGCTTGTAGCCATCCTCGAGCAGTTTTTTATACCCTTCTTTCAATTCGGAAATTTCGTTCGGCACAATCATTTGACATTCAGTTAAAAGCTTTGGAATCTCCTCTACTTTTAATTGGAGTGCTTCAAGCTTCTGCTTTTGTTCATCCAAAATTTCCTTCGCTGTTACGTAATTTCCTGAGTTCATTTCCTCATCAAATTTTTCCATTGTATGTAACATTTCATATAACTCTTTTTCCAGCCGTTCATACGCAGTTCCAAATGTATGGCGATGGGAGAGCAGTGTTTTTTTCAACTCTTTTAGCTGTTGTTTGACTGCTTCACCTTCTGTCTTATTATTGCTTTCTGTTGCAACAAGATCGTTAATGTGCTGAACAATGCCGGCTATTTGTTCTTCTATTTCTTTTAAAACCGATTCAATATGTAATAAAACTTCTTTTGACTTTTTAAAGCGGTATTTTTCAGCATATTCCTCCGCTTCAAACAGAAGCTCTTCCACCTTCGGAAGCCTGCTAGTGACGATATCATCCCATTCTTTTCGCCAGCGTTCAAACAATTCTTCTGTTTCTCCACTCATTATTAATTCTTTTACTTTGGACAGTTCATCTGTTATGGACTGATTCATAATGTCTATTTTCCAAGCTTCAAGACGGTCTACTTCTTTATAAATATTTTTTCGAAATCCATAACCGATTCCAAATAGAAGGAAAATCAATAAAATTAATACGATCACAACTTCCATTATGAGCCCCCTCGGTCCGTTTCACTTTCTTAAAGGGTATATATATATTTTAAACGACGTTGTCGAAAAAACTTTCAAAAGAAAATAATGTGTTCTCAATGTATTTATGATACCATGATAACGACATTTTTTGAGCAAAATTTTTAATTTTTTCACATAAATCTCGACAAACTTGAGGTGATTTCTATGAAAAAAGATGGACATGTTCACACCCCTTTTTGTCCCCACGGTACGGACGATTCATTTGAATTGTATATTGAAACTGCCATAAAAAAAGGGTTTTCTGCTATAACCTTTACAGAACATGCTCCATTGCCGGAAGGGTTTGTTGATCCAACTCCCGATAAGGACAGCGCAATGCCCTTCAGTGATATCGACCGCTACTTGTCTACTTTGCTAGACTTAAAAAAACAATATAAACGCGATATCGATATTCATATCGGTTTAGAAGTAGACTATATTAACGGTTTTGAAAGAGAAACAGCGCAATTTTTGGACAAATACGGTCCTTTTCTTGATGACAGCATTTTGTCCGTACATTTTTTAAAATTAAATGGACAATATTATTGTGTAGATTTTGATGAACATACGTTTCAAAAAATGGCGGAGCTTTCAGGCGGCATCAATCATTTATACGAATTATATTATGCGACAGTATTAAAAGGGGTTGTTTCAGATCTTGGAAAGTATAAGCCGAAGCGGCTTGGACATATTACGCTAATACACAAATTTCAAAAGCTTTTCCAAGCCACATTTGATGAAAAGCCTTATATTGAACAGATTTTTGCTGAAATGAACAAAAGGGGGATGGAACTGGACGTCAACACTTCCGGTTTACGAAAAGCCTTTTGCGGAGAAATTTACCCGCCAGAGGATATTATACAAGCGGCAAAAAAACAAAGCATCCCTCTCGTTTATGGTTCTGATGCCCATAGCGCGAAGGATGTAGGCAGCGATTTTTCACTCTTTGAAAAAATGGTTTAGTCATTTGATTGTTTTTCGTTTTTCTGAAAAAGTATTTGTTCCAGCCATGAAACCAGCTGTTTACTATATTGCTTGACAAAATAATCTTCGTACGGATTAATATGTAAAACTTCATACATGTATTGAGGCTGTAAAAACGGCATATTTATTAAGCTTTTGAATTGTACTAAAAAATGGGGAATGTCTACTTGTTTAAATTGGTTCGCTCGCATCCCTCGTTCAAGCAGGTTAAGCAAATAATATTTTTCTTTCGCTAAATAAGTCATCATCACCTGGCGAATGAGAGTCGAATCAAGCGTTACTTCTCGGTGGACAAAACGGGCAAGCCGGCGATTTTCATATTGATAGCGGAGAAGTTCTTCAACGATTGCCATAAGAGAGAGTTTTGGAGATTCTGTACATTTTTGATAGCATTGATCGATTACGTCTAAATAGCCTTCATAAAACTTGGACACTAAATGTTCCAATAATCCGTTTTTTCCTTTAAAATAGTAAGAAATATGGGCGATATTTGCATTGGCCCGTTTGGCAATTTCCCTAACCGATGTTCCGGTGTAACCTTTTGTATTAAAAAGGAAAATTGCTGCATCAACGATATTTTCTTTCGTAACAGTGTTCGTTTTCGTTTGCAAGTGGATCACTCCTTTTGTTGATGGCTGTTAGAAGTTTTCTACCCGCAACGATATTTTCCTGCTATAATTTCTCGACAAAGTTCGTACTTACTTGTCATTTTGAAAAAGAAAGTGAGGAATTTCCATGTTTGTCGTCGAAAGCTATAATGGAACAAAAGAAGAAAATTATGAGCTTGTGTTAAAACAGCTTACAGCATTGATTGAAGGGGAAAAAAATGTCATAGCGAATTTAGCTAATGCATCCGCCTTGTTGAATCAATTTTTGTCAGAAATCAATTGGGTTGGTTTTTATGTAAAAGACGGAGATGAGCTTGTTCTCGGACCTTTTCAGGGGCTGCCGGCATGCGTTCGAATTCCTATTGGCAAAGGTGTATGCGGAACGGCTGCTTTCGAAAAAAGAACGGTGAGAGTGGCTGATGTAAATGAGTTCCCTGGACACATCGCCTGCGACGCGCGATCACAATCGGAAATCGTTGTCCCGCTTATTAAGAACGATGAGGTAATCGGTGTGTTAGATATTGACAGCCCGATTAAAAACCGATTTGATGAAATAGACCAAAGATATTTAGAAAAATTCACGAATATTCTTACAGAATACCTTTAATAGCCTTGTTTTTCAAACGCCGGAAGTCGTGAACAGGTGGAAATGAGCATTCAACTTTTGAACCCTTTCAAATGATATAAAAAAGGGTCCCTAGTTACGATCTGTCAAACGATTTTAACAAATCAGAGCAATACCTAGGAACCCTTTATGCTCTTTCTTGGTCTAAAACCGATACTTGATTTTTTCCATTGCGCTTTGCCTGATACAAGGCATCATCTGCTCTTTTAAAAAGAAGGGCAGGCGAATCATTTTTATGGGCTGCATCCCAACAGGAAACACCGCATGAAACTGTTACAGGCGGTTTCGTTGATTTCCGCACAGCTGAAACAATTCTGTTTGCCACTTCACATCCGATTTTTAAACCCACTTTAGGAAGATAAATGGCCAGCTCTTCTCCGCCCCATCTAGCTCCTACATCTTCCTCCCGTATGTTGTTCCTTATAGTTTTAGCAATTTGAATAAGCACTTTATCGCCTACTTGGTGGCCATACGTATCATTGATTTGTTTAAAATTGTCTACGTCTATTAAAATTAATGTGCCTCTTTGGTCTTCTTTAAACGATTGATGAACAACCTCGTCAAAATATTTTCTATTAAAAAGACTTGTAAGCGGATCTGTGATCACGAGCAATTCCAGCTTTTCCCGAAGCATGGAGTTCGTAAAGGCGAGTGTAGAATGAGACACAAGCGATTCCATTAATTTGTACATATCAAACGTGAAGGAATACGGTTCTTTACGCAGCACAACAGCAAATCCGATGATTTTTTCACTGTCGATCATCGGAACAGCCATTATTGATTTATAAACGGCTTCCCCGAGAATGGAATTGGAAATATCGCCAGTGAATACACTATTTTGCTCCAATATATTTTGTGCAACCCAATCAACGTAAGCCTTCGATTCATCTGAATGGAAAAACGATGTACTTTCTGAAAGCATGTTCCATTTTTTATTTTCATCAAAAATAAAAAAAGCGGCCTCATCTGCAGAAAATGAACGAAGCATTCTTTTAACCATGTATTTCATCGTATCTGAAATCCGCAAGTTTTTATTAATTTTTCGAGCCGTATCATTAATGAGCTGCAAATCGTTTACATGCTGCTTCGACTGTTCATACAGCTTGGCATTTTCCAGCGCTTTGCCGCCGGCCTTTGCCACTTTTTCGATCATATCGATTACGTCATCGATTTGTTCAATATGAAGTGGGATATGTACATCAATTAATCCATAAACACCCTGTCTTCCTGCAATCGGGACATAAATATAGAGCCCGTTTGACGAGCTTCTTACGACCATATCGCCTTTCAAAAAGGCTGTCATAGCTTCCTCATACTGATCTATTTCCTGCTCCAAATTTTTCACAGGAATTTCATGTCCTAATGAATAATCCATTGGCAAAATGAAATGGCATAATAGGTCGGGATACATTTGCCTCAAAGTGTTATAAAGCTTGTTTAACACTTCTTCTTCTTTCATAATGGAATAAAGTTCATCAGTTAATAAAAACAATTGATAATATTTTTCTTTAAGCGTTTTTTGCAAATATAATTTTTTTCCGTGAAAAAACATGGCAAAACATATTTTAGAAATTTTTTCTAGTTGTTGATTAGAAAGTTTGTGAAGTACACGGCCTCCTCTGAATTCCAACAGCATTTTTGGAGAGGATTCTGCCGAATACTGCAAAAACAATCGTCCTTTTTCTTTGTAAACTACAAATTGTTCATCGTCTTTGAAGCTAAATGATTTCGAAGCACCTTTTACATCGTCATTGCTCGAGTATTGGCATAAAAAAAGATTCGAACCGATCTCTTTCCAAATCGACACATTTTGAAGATTAAATGCTTTGATTAAAATTGCAAACATTTCATTAACAAATTCATCGAAATGCTGTCTGTCCGAATCATTCATAAGTAATCGGAAAAATAAGTTTTCAAAATGATCCCAATCCATACTCCACCACCTATAACCGGGAAAATAGACCTTATTACTTTAATAGTATTATAACATGAAGCACAATTTTTTTTGTGAAATAATTGGTATTTTTTTCACAAAAAATAGAAATAAATGTGTGAAGTTCGTCGGATTAAATATTCCTTTTCGCTGACAGCAAAGGAAATAATCTTGACACCGCTCATTTAAAATCATATAATGATCGTTGTGTAAAATATAGCAGCCTAAGGATTCGACAATTATGATTACATTTTGTTCCTCAAATCTGAGGTGTACCGTGTAACTCTCTGCTGCTGGAGCGAAGGTACATGAAAACAAAATGTGCATAATTGAGAGAATCAGTCTGTTTGTATTTTACAATCGAAAATACAAAAGGAGGAGCAATATGTCTCGTTATACAGGTCCTACATGGAAAATTTCCCGCCGTTTAGGCATTTCTTTGAGCGGCACAGGCAAAGAGCTTGAAAAACGCCCGTATGCACCTGGTCAGCATGGTCCAGGCCAACGGAAAAAACTTTCTGAATACGGCTTACAATTGCAAGAAAAACAAAAGCTTCGTCATATGTACGGAGTTAACGAACGTCAATTCCGCAATACTTTCGTAAAGGCGGGCAAAATGCCGGGTATTCACGGTGAAAACTTCATGATCCTTTTAGAGTCTCGTTTAGATAACATTGTTTATCGTCTTGGCTTGGCTCGCACTCGCCGTCAAGCACGCCAATTGGTTAACCACGGCCATATTTTAGTGGATGGAAGCCGCGTGGACATTCCGTCTTACCAAGTAAAACCAGGCCAAACGATTTCTGTCCGTGAAAAATCCCGCAACCTTCAAATCATTAAAGAAGCGGTTGAATTAAACAACTTTGTTCCTGAATATTTAACATTTGATCCGGAAAAGCTTGAAGGAACATACACTCGTCTGCCTGAACGCTCTGAATTGCCTGCGGAAATCAACGAATCGCTCATCGTCGAGTTCTACTCTCGTTAATAAAATTAGATTGTATAATTCAGTATTTAAAAACCCTGAAACCCTTGAGAAGAAAGGATTTCAGGGTTTTTTTGTTTCAATTTAGGTTTTCATAATGTATTATTTTGGGGCAAGTGGGGCAGCTTTTGGAGCTACTTTTTATAAAAATGCGGACAGATGCTGAATTATTTTTATATACACGAAAGTGCCAAAATGAGATTTAGAGCCTGTGGAAATCTTGAAATCGTATCAGTACATTCAGATCTATCACGATTCATAAAATGTATGTGCATAGTAAAACGTTTTTATAACTTCCTGAATCCGTGACAAAACATCTTTACAATGGTCGCAAACCGTTGATACGATAAGGGAAAACGACGTTGACGATTCTTCATCAAGTAGGTGATGTGATGAAAGATTTCCCGATTCGGTTTGTATTGACAGATGAAGCGATTACCCCAAGTGCTGGGCTTGCTCTCGTTGGCTACTTACTCCATCGAACGAAACTGGATAAACGGGTAAACGCACTTCGGCTTCCAACGGTTCGTCGAGAAGTGCACATTTCCCATAGCGATGTCATTCGCTCGATGATTGGCTTGCTTGCCACAGGAAAAACGGATTTCGATCATATCGAAGCGTATCGTCAGGACGATATCTTTTCGGCATCGATGGGGATTCAGCACGTGCCTTCCTCTCCAACCTTGCGACAACGACTCGATCAGCTCGCTTGTCTTCCGATGACCGAAACGATTCTTTGGGAGGAGTCCATACGTCTGTTGATTCAACGACATGCCACTTTGTCCCCTTGTTGGACCAAAGGAAAGACGACATGGCTTCCCCTTGATATAGATGGTTCCCCATTTGACAACTCCGATACGAAAAAAGAAGGAGTCAGTCGAACGTATAAAGGATTTGACGGTTTTACACCGTTGTTTGCGTATGCAGGGAAGGAAGGGTATCTCGTTCATGCCGAGTTGCGTCCAGGGAAACAACATGTGCAAGACAACATGCCCTCGTTTTTAGTCACCGCTATCCGTCGAGCTCGTCAACTGACTTCATCTCGTCTGCTTGTTCGCATGGATGCAGGAAACGATGCAGAAGCGAATGTGCACGTATGCCTAAAGGAAGACGTGGACTTTGTCATCAAGCGAAACTTACGCCGAGAATCGAAAGCGCTTTGGTTCCAGATCGCTTCGCAAAAGGGCAAACGTGTCGATGATGGACAAAGCGAAGGAGTACAAACCTATGAGCTATGCCTTCCACAGAAGGCAGCGATCGATGGGAACACGTATACGTACGTTCAAGTCACCCAAGTGACGGAACGGACGATGGAACGCAATGGACAGCTGATGCTCGTTCCTGATTATGAAGTGGAAAGCTATTGGGTGCGGCTCAAAGGATACGAGCATGTTCGAATGAGCGATGTGCTCGCGTTGTATCATGACCATGCGACATGCGAACAGTTTCATAGCGAACTGAAGAGCGACTTAGATTTAGAGCGGCTTCCATCTGGGAAGATGAAAACGAATGCGCTCGTGTTGGTCATGGGAGCCTTCGTTTACAATCTTCTTCGTCTGATTGGACAAGATCTATTAAGCGATCCGAGACATCCGTTGCACCACAAAGTGAAACGCCGCCGCATCAAGACGATTATTCAGACGGTGATCACGATGGCAGGGCGACTCGTCCGTCGATCACGACAGATCTGGATGAAACTGACGCGAAGGAGTGGCTATAGCGAGCCCCTACTGAACGTCTATCAGAAATGGAGAGAGGCAAGATAACGAACGAATGTTCGGGCACTGATGTCCAACGTCACTCCCTGTGCTTTTTTGTCTATTTTTTTGGTTCGTATACCTAAAAAAGAGATTTGTTCCATTTTCGGAAATAGAGATGACATAGGTCATAAGCATAAAAAGGGTTTTATGGATTATCAATCCATCAAAATTACAACAAAATCAAAGTCGATTTCAATTCATCACGGATTCAGGAACTTAAAATTTTCCCTATTTTTAACTAATTCTTTTTACTCACATAAAATACACGGGACATTTGCTCTATTGAATTTAAATTGTTTAGTTTTGTGCCTGCATGCCATATCGTTGCAGAAAAAAGCTTGAAGACTCACTTCTTAAAACAAAAAAAGGAATTGAGTGCATAATGAAGAATATTTATATACGGCAATATTCTATTAGATTTATTTGTAAAATCCCAATAACGAATGCTTTCACAGCTGGTGAAATAATATCGATTAACGATCTTCTAATGAAATAGATGCTGATACATCGGTGACAAAGCAAAATTTGAGGTAGGAATTTAGTTCTTTACTCAAATTTAAAATTAAAAGTTGATGATGAGTAAGAAATCAATTTTTTAAAGGGGCTGCCTGATGAGTTCCTAAAATGAAAGATTTGGGAGAAATACTGCAGTAAAGGACAAAAATAATTGAATCAAATTTGTAAATGTCCTTCATAAGAGGCAATGAACCCAACAAGAAGCAATTATATGTGCTGAATGTCCGTCAGAAAACTTTTGAAGAACCAATTCAGAAAGAGGGAGCATAAGAAAAGTCCTTCATAAGACTTCTGAAGGATATAAAAAGATAGAAAAATGGTCTGCCCGATAAGTCCCTAAAATGAAGGGGCTCGAAAAAGTCAGTTAACCTTGACCTTTTGGACAGCTCCTTGTTTCTTTAAATATTACAGTATTTCACGCAGGTGGTGGACGATATATTGGATGATTTTAATTTGATTATATTCTTATGGAGAACTTCATTTGTTATTTCAATACTTACATTTATAATTGGTTTACTCCATCGTTCTTGGCTGTTTATGCTTATTAGTACTGTAACATTTTTACCAGTTGCATATTATTTTCTCGGTGCGTTAAACGCATGGCGGTTAGTTGGATATATACCAATTTTATTATTTTCACTTACAGTCCTGTTCTGGTTTCTTAAAAAAAGAAATAAGAGCGGAGAGAAAATAAAACGATAAGATCTTCCTCTTCAACAAAAGTATTTGAATAGATAAATGCAAAGATTGACCATAAAATTTGGCCAATCTTTTTTGCATAACCGTGTTATGAAAAAACAAGTGGAATATTGAAAAATCCAAGATTTAACATTCAATTGTCTTTCCTTTTCCCAAAGCCTACCGCAAGTCCTAGAAAAATATACGCATAGGACAGGATGATTAATTCCAAAAAGCCAAATTTATGAAAAATAAGTGAATCCGGAGCTTTTTCATCGATATAATCCCCCTTGCCAACCATATAAACCCCGACCAAGAGATAGATCACAATGGATATTGCCAAAAATAATTTACCGAATATAGTAAAACGAAATTTAGAAACAACTAACGCAATTATCATCCAATATCCTAATCCAAGTAAGACTAAAAAAATTGAAATATAATATGGCTCGTAAACAGCCAATTCACTAATTTTCATTGTTATCGCTCTCCTTGATTCCTTTTTATTATGGATTACATCCTTATATCCCGTCTCCAAGGCTCCAAATTCCTTGGGGATTTCCAATTTCAATTCTCTTTCCTTTTCCCAAACCCTACTGCAAGTCCTAAAAAAATGTACGCATAGGACAGGATGATTAATTCCAAAAAGCCAAATTTATGAAAAACAAGCGCATCAGGTGCCTCCTCATCGATATAATATCCTGTTCCTACCATATAAGCTCCGACCAATAAATAAATTACAATGGATATTACCAAAAAAATTTTACCGGAAATCTTAAATTGATATTTAGAAATAGCTAATCCTATTAAAAATAAATAACCTAAACCGAGTAAGATCAACAAGATGGATATATATGTAGGTTCATAAACACTTGGCTCAATATTCATAATCATCTACACTCCTTCTCACAAACAAAAGTGCTCCATCATCCTCTAAGTTTGGGGCATCGACAGAACCGATAGCTCCGAGCCCGCTTCTTGATCGTCTATGCCAATTTTCACTTCAAATCCATCTTGCCGAGAGATCACCTCTTCCCCCTTCTCCACCAGTCGGAACTGTTTCTAAATCTTCAATTAAATCACAGGGCAATTCGTCATATAATCAGGCGATGATAATTGTCTGAAAATTACTTTGTGCATTTACTGGAAAACTCGTATAAAAATAAGGACAAAAAAGTGCAATGAAACCAAACAAATATTTTTAATTTTCATATAATTACCTATATAACTAGTATTTTACAATCAAAATAAAATTTGACAAGCTTTTCTTTATTAAAAACCCACTCCCAAAGAGGGTGGGATGCTATGGATGAAGGTTTTGTACTTATAAAAAAAACTCTTTTCATCAAAGAGGGTTCGAGTTCTTTAAATTTTAACAATCCTGAAACTAGTTACTTTTTTTTTAACTTTAATAAAAATTTTTCTTCCGATTCTCTTGTAACGAACACAATATTAAAATGGGTTGGCAATGTGGGAAAATCATCAAAATTTCTACCATTTTCCCATTCCAATTTTGCATTCTCTAATAGCTCAATAAATGATGAAAACAGTTGCTCTTTCAAAATAACAAAGGGACTATTAAGAATATAGTGTGCATTATTTACTATTAGTAAATATTCATTTTCCTTAATCCAATCCAAATCATTAATACATTCATCTAAAGCCTGCCAATTACAACCAAAATAATCTGGAAAACTCATTTTTCGTACCAATTCCTTCAAAAGCTTTGTTTCAGTTGTTCATTCTTTTCCTTCTAAATAAAAAATCTTTACATTAGGATTTGCAGTATTTTGAATCATGCGAATTCTCTCCATAGAATATGCCAAAAAAATGTTCTTTTACTGTTTTCCAATAAATTCTGATAACTTATCATTTTCATTCTATCTTATCCTTCTGAACGTTTTGTAATGATTTTTTGTGTAATAAACCCTGCCATTAGGCTGATTTATAACTACTCTTTCTGCACCTCTATTCTTTCCTTTTACATTATGAAAGGTTCGCCAACCGCACTTCTCTTCCGGCAGCCCTCAAATGGTTACTTTTTATCTCTTTCCCCGTGAACGGATCTATCTTATTTGATCTGTAACTATATCATCCTGTATTTGATTCCGTATATATTCTTCAATTACTTTCTTATTTCTTCCTACCGCATCCACATAAAAACCTCTGCACCAAAATTTTCTGTTGCCATACCGATATTTTAAATGTACATGTCTATCAAATATCATTAAACTGCTTTTCTCTTTTAAATATCCCACAAACGAGGAAACACTCGTTTTTGGCGGGATATTTACTAACATATGAATTTATGAAGAAAGATACGAAACTTTATTTACTTTCCATATAAGCTGCGTTTCTTTTTCTAAAAAAGTTACAACCCACCCGAAATGATGTAAACGATCAGTAAATGTCACCTTATGATTTAGTGTCCATGTTAAATCACCTAAATATCTCCAATAAAAAGATTCGTGTGGTCTGTCTACTCTTACCAATCTTTCTTTTTTTAAAACCTTATTTCCTTTTCGACGTTTTATTTCTAAATATATATCTACATAAGAGACTTCGTGTTCACATATAATGCTACATATATATCTACGATTAGGGCTGCTTTTTTTCTTATAGATAAATGTATTTTTGTAATTTAATTCTTTTATCTTGTTGTATATTTCACGAAAAATTTGCTTATCCCATCCTCGCTCATCAGCAAGTTTTTCCATACCCTCTTGTAACACTTCTAATACCATTTTCTTTTTTTCCAAGTCATCCGTAAGAGAGAAGTATTGATTATAATCCATTTCAACATAAACAGTAATAAAATCGGGTACCATTTCCATTTCAATTTCTTTCTCGCTTAATTTAGATAGCTCCGGTACGCATTGAATGATAACCCCCTTTTCCCCATCTGTATGAATTTCGGGCAAAAGACAAGTATAAAGTGATGTAATACATCTTGTTTCATAATGAAAGATGGCGGACTTGCTTTGCCTATAATTGGTAAATGGGCTTGTCTCACCAGTATCATAGTCAACTATTACAGTATGATCAAAATAGTTTATATCACTTGGAATAGAAAGTTGAATATCCCTTATAACAGTCATTTTTTCACTTCCTTTTATTAAATTTATGGACGATAGTGAAATGGAGGTGATAATTTGTTGTTAGGCTGGATTCTATTAATGTATTCCTTATGCTTTTTTTCCATCTCAGTGCATTATACCTACCACGTATGTTAGTTTTTACTATTCGTGAAGCATACCGATCTGTCCTGTATTGCCTATTCCACTTTCTAACTTGTCTTTCAGCGCGATATGATTTTCCCTTTTTAGAAATCCTTCCACTACTAATACCAACTTTAACTACTTTATTAGTTTTTTTATCATAAATTTCATATCCATGATGTATCGCAGAATTTCTTTTACGATTCGAACGATATTTTTTTGAAATTTTTTTATACTTCTTGTAGACCTTATAAATCTTATAAGCTCTATAAGCCCCCATTCCAGCTATAATAACAATATGAGCATAATGCCCATCCGGATCGACCAACATCACCGGGTTGTTGTTTGCATACGTATAGCCGTTCTGCGTCAAGATATCGTCCGAATCTCCTGGATCAAGGTCCATGGATAAGAACACGCCATGGGTTGGGTGGTAGTATCGGGCGATCAAGTAGTATAGCCCGGTCTCTTCATCATATTGGTATCCTGCGTAGCGATATGGGTTTTCCGCTGCCATATCCCCTGATTGGGAAAGAATATTCCCCCACGTATCGTATTGATAGCTCGAGGCAATGTTTCCTAGATCTAAAAGAAAAAGTGAGGATTTGTTCCCCACTTAAATAATAGAATTCACCTCAAATGTATAAGGCATTAACTCTTTTTTAACAAAATTCTAGCAATATCATCTGTATTCGAAGTAATAATTAATTCTTCAGGAGTACGACCACAACTGATTAAAAATTTTCGTTTTTCCTTCTAACAACATCGCTATTCCTGCTTCAAAAGTAAATTGGAGCGCATTTGAATTAGCTTTGCAATAATAATTCTCTTCTATAAATGTAATCAACTTAAACCCATTTTGAGACTTCATTTTCTTCTTAACTCAAGTTTGACAGAGTACACTAAAGAAAAGCCCGAAAATACTGGTGTTTTGGACTTTACCCACAAAACGTACCACTACACTTGTTAGTGGCACGTGTTTTTTTCTAATACTCTAGGAGGCGCTTGTGTGACAAGTGCTTCAAATGCTAGATTTGCTTGACCTTGTAATTCTGTACGAACGATTTGCTCTTCACCATTCACGCGTATTTTCGAGGCCTTCATCTGGCTTACATCATGCAAAATATCCTTTACACTTGTTTGGCATCCTATTTCTTTTAGCTTATAGGCCAAAAAGGATTCCATGACAAGCGCAAGGAAACAAACCATGATATGGCCTCGAATACGAGATTCCACTCGATGGTACATCGGGCGAAGTTCTAGATTCGACTTCAGGTTACGAAAGGCTTGTTCCACTCTCCACAACTCTTTATAGGCAAGTGCTGCCTCTTCATCCGTTAATGACGAGTTGGTCCGAATGGCGTACTTTCCGTCAAACTTTTCGTCATTGGATACCTTCTCTTCATCAATTTTGGCCGATGCTTTTTCTATCGTTAAAAACTTGGAATACGCACGGTTTTTGACGAGTCCAGATGGACCGAGTTCATCAAGCTTCGATTGAAGGTTTTCTAACACGACTTGACGACTCGCTCGATCACGTTCTTCAGCGTCCGGATTGTAACAGAGTACATACGTTTCGCCATCGATTTTCTTTGACTTCACTTTTAGATTCGGGAGAACCTTCTTATATGGCCCACGGATGGATAATAGCTCTTGGGCTTTCTTCGACTTTCGTAATTTGACACCCACAATATATTCCATGCCCAGTTCACGAATTTGATCTAAGTTGGCTTCACTAACCATTCCGCGGTCTCCCACTAGAATGACTTTCTGAATAGGATAGCGCTTCTTCAGGTCTCCAACCACCATGCCAAATGTCTTCGTATCATGCATGTTTCCAGGGAAGACTTGATGCCCAATCGGAATCCCTGTTTTGGTCATTAATAAGCCAATCACGACTTGTTTTCGATCTCCACGATGATCTTTGGAGTAACCATAGTGAGCCAGCAGTTCGTCTGCTTCCTCTCCTTCGAAATAGGTGCTTGTCGTGTCGTAAAACACGATATCTACTTCTAATGAAGTTAAATCGGTTAAATGTCCATAAAGTTGTTCCTCAATTTTTTCTTTTTGTTCACTTAAGAAGTCTAATGCACGATAGTAGTGATGGAGTTGAATGTCTGAAAGACCTTCTGCATAAATCGTGTCGATCCATTGTTTGAAGATATAATGCTTACTATTGGGATCCATGAGACGGTTTAACACCATGGCAAAAATGGCTTCGTCATACTGAGAAGCAGCCTCGGAATCATCCATGATTTTACGTAATAGCCGACCAAGCCCTAACTTTTCCCATACCTTTCGGAACAGATAAACCGGCCCAAACTCTTTTGTCCAAAGCACGGAGACAGAAGAGGAAGAGCCTTGCCCGTGAATTCGGTCAAAGTAACGCTCTGAAAATTTGGCTAATCCCTCGATTATGTTATCGACAGAGCCATTCTCTAATAAATGTTCTAACCTCCCTAGATTACAAAGCGTTTGTTGCCGAACTTTATTGTCTACACGAAATGTACGACATATTTGTAGATATTGACGAACTGAACCATTTTTATTTTTTTGCTTATTAATTCGAATATACATAGCACTAATAGTATAACATATATTACATATTATTGGATATACAAAAGTTATCCACATAACACTACATAATGATTATATTTTCGATAAAAAAAGTGGATAACTATTGGTATAATCACCTTTAGTTATCCACATGTAGTGAAATGGTGTCAAACTTGAGCTTAATTTTTATATATTCTGGTTTATCTTTAGGATTAAACGAATGAAGTTTCAGCATTTCTTTTTCCCTTATCATGATTATAGTAATTTTTTAAATTTTGTAATAAAACTTCAACTTCCATTTTATATACTCTAAAACTATTTTTTTTAAATTTTACTTTTCTTAAACTTATTAACAACAAGCTGAGAAGCCATTGAGTTTTGTTCTCTAGTAAGCTTGAATACGGTATTTGCAAAATTTAATTTCAAACAGAGCGTCAGAATTCTTAAATAGTACTTTTGAATGTTTCAATTAACATATTTTCAATTTCTTTTTCACCAACGATTCCAAGAGGGTTAGGGATTTTATCTGCTTCTTCTTTAGAAATCACCTCGCATTCTAAAATTTCCTTTACACTGTCACCAACGCTTTTATAATACTTATCCATAAAATAAATTTTATATGGCAACTGACGTAATTCCTCATCATCAAATATTTTATTAGTATAATTTGTGACTAATATCCATTTTCCCTTTTTAATCCCAGTGATTCCTGTATTGGCTATGAATAAAAATTGTTTCGCTTTTATCATCTGGAAAATCTCATTTATTGGAAGCTTTGTTGAAGAGAACTTGTTCAGATAGCCAATTAAAATTTCTTCGTTTCTGTTTCTACTTATTTCTCCAGATACAACAACACCGTATACATATTTACTAATATCTTCTAAATAAATTTCAAAAATATCCCCTTTACTTATTACGTTAGATTTTAAGTTATTTTTTTTGAATTTTATTTTTACCTCTAATATTGTTTTTTCGGGGGCTTTCCTCCGATCAAAATTTAAAGCTTTAAATAATGTCTCTTCAATCTCCTTTAACGAATCATCGTTCATTTCTTTAAATTTAGAAGTAAGTAATTCATGCAACTCAAGTATTTTTTCATTCATTGCAATTCCCCCATCTACTTTAATTACCTATATATTTTTCTAACAGAGGATGTCCTTATCGCCACTTTTACTGACTTAGAGACAAATGAAAAGTATTTCGTTGATACCACTCAAACTGAAGCATCAATAGCATTTTTGGTCCCAATAGGTGTAGTTTTAGGAGGGTCCCTGGTTTCTCATCTGATTGCTATTTCTGCTGCAACAGTTGTAGCTGGAGTGACTTATTATGCAGCTACTAAAGTTGTAAGCACCTTAAAAAGAAAGGATCCAAAACACTATATAGCAAAATTGTATAATGGGAAATTGTATATTGGGAACAGTGTTTCTCAATCAACTGCTGCGTCACATTTAAGAGCTGGGGGAGATATTTGGTCTCGAAGTAGTTCCCTTGCTTGGACTATAGCAGATAAAGCAGGATACTATGCACCTACTAAAGCAGAAAAACATGGTACCGGGAGCAATTACTTTTGGCATTATCATGCAAGAGATGCTTATAATAAAAGAATAGGTGGACATTCGTTCTATTAAAATAGGAGCATTCCTGTAATGAAGAAATTTGAGGTTTGATAAAAAAAGTCCCCTTGGTATAGTACAGGGTGTCAATGCGCATTGACCCCGAAATTAAATAAACCAAGGAGGACTCAAGATGAATTATACACAAAATCAAAAAATCTCTCAAATTACACCATCAACTCTTATTGTAGGTATTGATGTAGCGAAAGAAAAGCACGTAGCCCGTTTTCAAGATGATCGAGGCTTAGAATTTGGCAAGAGATTGATCTTTGAAAATCGTATACACGGCTTTCAAACCTTGTTAGATTGTGTCAATCGTCACCAAAAAGACAATCATAAGGATCACGTGATGTTTGGAATGGAGCCTACCGGTCATTATTGGCTAAATCTTGCCTACTTTCTAAAGGCAAAAGGTTATGATGTAGTGCTAGTGAATCCTATGCATGTTAAAAAAAGTAAAGAACTGGATGACAATTCGCCTACAAAAAACGATACAAAAGACGCTCGTGTCATTGCGCAGTTAATCAAAGATGGGCGATACTCTGTACCGAACCTAGTAGAAGTCGTATACGCTGAACTAAGAGAAGGCGTCAAATTACGAGATCAGCTCATCAAACAACTCATGATGATTGCAGGGCGGATTGAAAACGTCATTCAACGTTATTTTCCAGAGTTTTTCGATGTGTTTGGAGATTGGAAAGGGAAAGCCGCCTTTCATACCTTGTGTATGTTTCCATTTCCTTCTGATATTCAAAAGTTGACACCAGAAGAAGTACTACAAAAATGGAAACCGCATGTACAGCGTGGAGTTGGGATTAAAAGAGCAACCAGACTCGTAGAGGCAGCGAACAAGAGCGTTGGGATTGAGGTCGGAATCCAGTTCGCTAAAAGAGAATTGGATTGTCTATTGGATCAATATCAACTTTACAAGACACAGTTAGCCCAATTAGACGAGGAACTAGAAGGCATGGTTGAAAGCATACTAGGTGCGAAGCAAATGACGAATATCCCGGGACTCAGTCATACGACCATCGCTTTGTTCTTTGCGGAAGTAGGGGATTTGACCAAGTACAATCATCCGCAACAATTAGTCAATCTGGCAGGGCTTTCGTTAAAAGAACACAGTTCGGGCAAGTATAAAGGGCAGACGAAAATAACGAAAAGAGGTCGCCGTCGCTGCGAAAAGCATTATACCTAGCCATTCGCCCACTGGTTGCCCATAATCCTGTGTTGAAATCCTTGTACCATTACTATACCAATCGACCAGACAGGCCATTAAAGAAACAACAGTCACTGATTGCCTTGTGTTGTAAACTATTACGCGTGTTATTTGCCATAGGAAAGAAACAGTGTGAGTTTGATGGATCAAAGCTATTACAAAGATTACCTCAATTAAACGCATTACAGGTTGCTTAAAAACCTTTATCTAACGACTTATGATTCTGACAAACACCAATAGTGCAGAGTTTGAGTATATTTTCACCATTCGGGCCTGACCCTGTATAGGAGCATATCCAACTTCCACCTCATGGATACGCAGGACAAAGGAATGTATGGAACTTATCATCCAGTGATACATGGGAGAGTAGCGACCATGAGAAGTGTGGAGACTTCTAGCACGGTCATACAGTATATTACAGATATTGTAAATCTGTTCGATAAGACGGACACTACCATGTAAATATATTGAATTAATATCCACTAACATGAGGTGAAGAAGCTATGGAAGTTAGTGAAATTTAAAGAAAACGTGAGAATTCTGAAGAAAATTAAAGTTTATAGAGGGAGTGACAGTTTATATGAATTTTAAGGAAATCCATCAAAGGTTTATAGAATCGGGATTGCCGTATAAGTATTCCATAGATGAAGTAAGCAATATATTAGAAAAGAAATATCAAGCTAAAAAAAGAGATCAAGAGGATTTTCAAGACTTAAACTCGGATCCCTTTGTAAATCGTCAAAACATCGTGTATTGTTATACGATTGACGATGAGGAAGTGTTGAACAATATATTGTCTCAGGAGGAAAAGGAAGAAAGAGACTATATTAAAAAGCAAATATTAAATGACCAAAAGCTTAGCCAAGAAGAAAAAAATCAAATCATAAAAGATGAAACTGCTATTAACATCATAATTGAATCGGATGATCAAAAATTTATAAGTAACTTTACCATTCAAGGTAGTTCCAATCAAATACTCAATGAATTCATCATTTTTAAAGGTATTAATGAAGAGGACTGCGTTCTTGGAAATGAGGAATATGAATATTTCCTTAGAGCATTAGTTCGTGGAGGGTACATTAATTAATTAACTGTAGTTGAGCAATTTTCATTACAATAATTACCATGTAAAAAGAGACAAACGGAGTACCCCTTATGCCACATGGAGCTGTTTTTTAACGACATCAATGGGAATATCTTGCTTCGCTGCATGGTAAATGAACTCGACGAGACTATGCCCTTTCTTCGTTCGGAGAAGATCAAGCCCAGTAGAGAAATCCCTGTTGGACTCGACCATACTGTACACATAAGCGAGTTGCACCAAGATCCAATACCGTTTCACCGCACGACGTTGACGAACGCGGTACCCATCGAGCTTCAGCTGGTCTTTCGCTTGTCGAAAAAAGCATTCGATCGACCAACGCTGGGCATAGTAGCGCAAGATCTCTTCATCGCTTAGCTCCCGGTCGGTGCTCAAGACGCAGTGAAGATGTTCAGGTGTCATCGGCTGATCGGCTTTCCAAGCCAACAACACAACGGCATCATCGAGACCTTTCAGCGATCCCTCGTAGCGATACACGCGATAACGCTCTTCTCCCACCGTGACGAGATGGGTGTCGTTCGGTTCGATATAGCGGGCAAACTGTTTGGCTTGGATGGCGATGCCTTTCGGATAGAGAATCCGGTTCGTTTTGAGCATCGCGATGACGTGAAATCCTTTTTTCAGACAGGCTTCCACGAGCGCTTGCGATGGATACCACGAATCCATCAGCACATAAACGGGACGGCGTACATCCAAAGAAGAAAGCATCTCGATCGCGAGTTCCCCCTTGCTTTTCCCAGCCGCCTTGTCGTAGAGGCGGAACGCAAAGGGAAAAGCCTGGGTCATCGTATGAACCATGAGCCAAACAAGAGAATGTCCCCAGATCGACTTTTTCTCTGTGTGAGAATAGTGCCAATCACACCCTTGAATGGCGTGCGTTGCCCGTGACGAAGGCTTGATTTTTTGGCAAATCGTATCATCGATCGAAACAAAAAGGGGTTGATTTTTCTGTTTGGCGATCCGTTCGACACGATGAAGCATCCATTGCTGGAGTTTGCCAAGCAGCGTCTCTTCATCCCAAGGGCTTTTCGTGAAAAAATGGCTGAGTGTCGTTCGATGATTGGGGTGAAAGCTCCAATGATGAAGATCGGTCAACGTTCCAGAAAAGCCTTTCGTGATCATCGCATCCACGATATGAACGAGATGCTTCATGACAGGTTTTGAAAAATAAAGTGCCAACCCCAACATCGTGAAAAACTTGTGGATTCCTTGATGATGTGCTAATCTATTCATGAGACATGAACCTCCTTGTGTGAATGGTTTGTTGGCACATCTATTCTAACCAAGGAATCGGGTTCATGTCTCCTTTTTTGTTCGGATGTAAATTTATGTTAGTGAATTTGCTCATCTACAGTAATTAAATTAAAAACGCAACTTTAATTAGTTGCGTTTTTGATTTTAACAGTATACAACTTGATTTTTTAGATATAAATGGTATATACTCCTAATTTCGAAAGGAATGAACTTATGACTCAACGGTATTTTCTTTCATCGAAATACCCTTTACCTACTGGTACATTCGGTAGAAAAGAAAAACAAGTAACGAAAAACATTAATTTTTTTGGGTCGGATTTGGATTTTACAGCTATTATTGTAAAAAAAATAAAAAAAGCTGAAAGGCCTGTTCATCTCAAAAACCCTTATTGTGTTACCATCACTCCTGAAGGAGGGCAATTTAAAAATGGTTCTGATACCGATATAAAATGCTTAAAATTACTCTTTGACTATATCACAGAAGCAATTAAGCACTCCTTTTATATGGAACTTTATACCACATGGTACGGGGAAGAAAATGATCCTGTATTAAAATATACAGAGTTAAAATTAAAGGATTTAATTTCACCTTTGCAATTAAATATAGAGGACAGAGAATATCTTATAATAACAAAAAAAGATTGGAATTAGACAACTTTACTTTACTTATTTTTCCAAGTACACAAAAAATGGAGGCTTCTTACATTAATGCAAGAAGTTTTTTATCGATTAAATTCCTTAGCGTTTAACTCAAGTTTGACAGAGTACACTAAAAAAAAGCCCGAAAATACTGGTGTTTTGGACTTTACCCACAACACGTACCACTACACTTGTTAGTGGCACGTGTCTTTTTCTAATACTCTAGGAGGCGCTTGTGTGACAAGTGCTTCAATGCTAGATTTGCTTGACCTTGTAATTCTGTACGAACGATTTGCTCTTCACCATTCACGCGTATTTTCGAGGCCTTCATCTGGCTTACATCATGCAAAATATCCTTTACACTTGTTTGGCATCCTATTTCTTTTAGCTTATAGGCCAAAAAGGATTCCATGACAAGCGCAAGGAAACAAACCATGATATGGCCTCGAATCTATTTAGCCCCTAAATGAACTTGGACAATAAGAGTAAAAAATAATATACTGCTTAATGTACCAAGGAGGCTAAACAACATGACACGAACCAAACACTCCAAGGAGTTTAAATTACAAGTCATCAAAGAGGCACAGGAGACAGGCAATAACAGCCTTGTTGCCCGCCGTTATGAACTGAATTCCAACATGGTATCCCGTTGGGTGCGGGAATATAAAGATGGTAAATATGGTGATGTTGATGTCACTGTTTTGCCGGACCTTGACCCGAAAGAAATATCCAAGGAAAATGAAAAGCTCAAAATATTGCTTGGTGAAAAAGACCTTGAAATCGCGATTTTACGCGACATGATAAAAAAGAAAAACCCTCACTTGCTGAAAAAATTGAAGTAGCCGACAACTGGATCCAAAAAGGCTATTCCATTTCCAAGGTGCTAAAGATTATAGGGATTGCTCGTTCCACCTACTATTATCAAAAGAGCTACCGCGTGGAAGAGAAAAAAGTGAGTGAGGGGCGTCCGGCACCAGGTTATTCCTTCGCAGAAGACGGGCGAAAAGTATCAGACGAACAAATCAAAGAATTCCTGTTGGAGGAAATTGCTGGCGATGGCTTCAACTATGGCTACCGCAAGCTGACCAAGAGGCTTCGCCGCGAATATAACCTTGTCCTCAACAAGAAGAAAGTCAACCGTCTGTGCAAAGAGCTGGGTATTCTACGGCCGCAGCGCAAAAAGAAGGCCCAACCCCCTAGGAAGCTGGCACGAAACCGTACGGTAACAGACTCAAACCAGCTATGGGAAGCGGATATCAAATACGGCTACATCGAAGGGGAAGACCGGTTTTTCTTCGTCATGTCCATCATCGATGTATATGACCGTGGAATTGTCGCCTATCACAACGGATTCAGCTATACAGCCAAAGATGCCGTCCAAGCACTTCAACAGGCATTGTTAAGACGGCAACAATTCAGCGCAGAGATCAAACCAGTGATTCGAACAGACAATGGGCCACAGTTTGTTTCCCATACTTTTGAGGAATTTTGCGAAAAATACCAGATCGAACATGAAAGGATTCCGCCGAGAACACCGAATATGAATGCCCATATTGAATCTTTTCATCGAATCTTTGAAGATGATTGCCTTTCAAGGTGGCAGTTTGAAACCTACGCGAAGGCCTATGAAGCCGTCACGGATTTTATGGTCTTCTACAACGAAAGACGGATGCATTCAAGTATTTTGGACCTGTCACCTCAGGAGTTTTACGAACAAAACAAGCAAAATAAATTGGAAATCGAAGAGGTTCGCGTATGATCGATTCATGAGGAGTCAGGGCCGACAGGAATCCCTTGTCCGGCTGCGAAAAGAGCCACAGCGCAGCTGCTTGCCATTGACCGCAGCGCCCGATTGTGAGGAGGCGATGGAAGGGGTCGGGGCCCACCAGCGAATACTTAGAATCGGTTTGTCCGTGTTAGCATTGGGCGCATGAAGAGCCCTAAAGGCTGTTTTTTTAGCGATCTTGCGCCGATCCCCCAACACGGACAAAAGCAAGGTCAATGGTGGCGGACAAGAAGCGCAGGGTTCATAATCAAGAAAAAGAGAGCTATTTTAAGAAAAAGATAGACTAAGAGTAACTATGTCCAAAACTCGGGGGTTAATCCGGAATACGAGATTCCACTCGATGGTACATCGGGCGAAGTTCTAGATTCGACTTCAGGCTACGAAAGAATTGTTCCACTCTCCACCATTCTTTATAGGCAAGTGCTGCCTCTCCATCCGTTAATGACGAGTTGGTACGAATGGCGTACTTTCCGTCAAACTTTTCGTCATTGGATACCTTCTCTTCATCAATTTTGGCCGATGCTTTTTCTATCGTTAAAAACTTGGAATACGCACGGTTTTTGACGAGTCCAGATGGACCGAGTTCATCAAGCTTCGATTGAAGGTTTTCTAACACGACTTGACGACTCGCTCGATCACGTTCTTCAGCGTCCGGATTGTAACAGAGTACATACGTTTCGCCATCGATTTTCTTTGACTTCACTTTTAGATTCGGGAGAACCTTCTCATATGGCCCACGGTGTTTTCTGCAAGAAAAAAATACAGAGTGTTGCAGTATATCTTTATCAAAATTTTGAATAAATATACATATATGTGATCTATCCATCAAGGGCTTGACATGGATCCTCTATACCCATGATTCTTTAGCCAAGCGCCAGCTTCAACAGTTTTGGCAAAACCAAAAAAGGTTATCATGGCTCCTCCTCCATGTAAAGCCCCATTGCATATCACTGCATAAGGATTTTGCAATTCTCTGCACTTTTATTTTGCAAAAAACATCGTGAGCTCTAAACAAAAATTTTTCATAAAAAGGCTTCATCAATATTCTGTGTTTCTGTCAAGATAGGTTTGATATCTTTAAAGTACCCCTACGTTAACAAGACGACATATTAGGAAAATAGATTGGATTTGTATATCTAAAAAATTCCCAATTATACTTCGTTTTAGTTTTCATACTCCCAAATAGCGTACCGACTAATAACTAAAGCTGTTTCGTTCCACGTTTTTCTTGAACAATGGGCAAGTATTTTTTTGAGACGATTCTCTACACTTTTTATATTAAAGTCTTTCATTATAAACAATCCTCTAGCTATCTCCAATCCTGACTTTTCCACCATATCCCCTAACCTTTTTGGACTTGTAACATAAATAGTAAATACTTCAGCAGAATCTGAGTCCCCCTTGATACCAATATCCGCTTCAATTTCTATCCAAAAATCATCAACCTCCTCTCCCCAGTCTTCATCCATTATCGTTAAACAAAATAATTCAGGAATTATCATTTATATGTCTCCCTCCATGCTAAAAATTAAGGTGTGCATTTCGTAACTTATATGTCTTTTTGTTGATAGGACTCTTATAAAATTCCTCAAAATTCGCTTGATATACCCTTCTTTTTTTCTTATACTGCATTCTAAATACTTTAGATTTATCTTTACTTCTATATCCTATCCATTTACCATTTTTGTAAAGTGGCTTAGCCCCTGGTCCACCCCATGCTTTCCCAGCCTTTTTTGCTAGTCTCTTACTTACTCTACCTACTTCTATAGTAGTGTTACCTTTTCCATGCTTAGCCGCCAGTAAAATCTTCATAATCTTGGCTGTTTCTTTTGCTTTATAAATTCTATACGCTTTAAAAGCAGCACCACCAACAAGCCCTACGCCTACTGCAATCGCCGCCGCTTTCCAACCGCCTTTTTTAAAGGCCTTATACCCATCATACGCCGCAAATCCCGCATTAATCGCCATCCACACAAAATGCCCATCCGGATCCACCAACATGACTGGGTTGTTGTTCGCATACGTATAGCCGTTTTGTGTCAGGATATCGTCTGAATCTCCTAGATCTGGATCTAACGACAAGAACACGCCATGAGTTGGATGATAGTAACGGGCGATCAAGTAGTATAGCCCGGTCTCTTCATCATATTGGTATCCGGCATAGCGATACGGGTTTTCTTCTGCCATCCCACCTGATTGGGAAAGAATCTTGCCCCATGTATCGTATTGATAGCGCGCGGCAATGTTTCCTTGGGCATTGGTTAAGGCGATGACATCGTCATGGGCGTTATAGTGGTAAAAGTAGGTGGCACTACCTTTTTTCATCGCCAACAGCTGCCCGTTTTCTCCGTATACATACGATTGTACCACCGTTCCGCTCGCATCGGTTTCATACAAGACGTTGAGGCTGTCGCCTTGATAGTGGTAGTTTGTAATTACGCTATTAATGTTCTGCGGCGGCCGTCTTCGTCGTATTTGTAGGTCACAAACGGCGTGCTTTCGCCTTTTCAGGTGATGGAGACGAGTTGATCGGCTTCGTTCCATTTATATTGGTACTCACCGTCTTCGGTCCGGTTGCCGTTCGCATCGTGCGTGATCGTTTCATCGCCGAAACGAACCAATTGATTCGCCGCATTATAATCGGCCGTGGTTGTCGTCGATTGTCCATCCTTTGTTTTCGCAACTTTCTTTCAACTAATTAAATCCGTCATAAGTATAGTTGTTGTTCATTGTAACTAAAGACTGTTTAAACGAACCTATGTCTTCAAAGGTTAATCTAGCTAAAATTAGGCTAAACGTTGTTTATAAATAATCCTCAAAAATTTAACTATAAAAAAAGGGGGTGATTCCCCCTTTTAAACGATAAATTTCCCTCTCATATTTAAGGTTTTAATTACTTTCTAATAAAATTCTGTCAATACCATCTGAAGTTGAAGTAATGATTAACTCTTGTAGAGTACAACAAAAAATTTTTTGTGCCCTTCTAACAAAATAGCCATCCTCAATTCAAAATCAAATAATAAATTATTTTTTTATATTTATTATTTTTCCATCTAGAGAAATTTTTCTTGTCTCAATCAACAAAATTGAATCCCAAATTTCTATTATAATATTTACTTTAGAATGATATTGTTTACTCCATTCCTCCTCATTTGGTAAGCAAAAATGTAGTTCACCTAAAGGTTCGTTTTGATAATGGATGGAGGTTAACTCCAAAAAATCCACTTTTTCCCTATCATAAAAATTAAATCTAAATTCTTCACTATCCTTCACAAAGTAAAATGAAGAAACATCAATAAAAGCTATTTCATGAAATTTTACAACCTTATCATCCGTAATCTTAATCTTAAATTTTATAATGTCATTTAGTAAGTCTACGTGTGTATCTAAAATTTCAGCGCCCCATAGCTTATCAAGTATTTTCTGTATATCAGCGTTCCCCATATTACTCCTTCTTTCTGTTCTAATATTTTTTATTTAAAATATGGCTTATTTCTTTATAAGATTTCCTTGAAAGATTAATATGTGTGTGTAACCTATCACTACTTTTGTTGCCATACCTATCGAATGAACCATATTGGAATGACTTATTCGATAATATGCTTTCTTTCTATTACCAGAGCCAGCATTCATCACTCTAACCCGATAGGAGTGCTTTCCATCAGGAATAGATACTTTCCATCCATTGCCCTTAGCTCTTTCCAAAGTACCTCCATGTTTTTTTGCAACTTTTTTTGCTAGCCTATAAGTTCTTGAAAATTTACCTGCTTTATATGCTCTATATGCAATTTTGGCACCTTTAAACGCAGCACCACCAACAAGCCCTACACCTACCGCAATCGCCGCCGCTTTCCAACCACCTTTTTTAAGGCCTTATACCCATCATACGCCGCAAATCCCGCATTGATGGCCATCCAAACAAAGTGCCCATCCGGATCGAGCAGCATCACCGGGTTGTTGTTCACGTACGTATACCCGTTTTGTGTGAGAATGTCGTCCTCATCCCCCGGATCTGGATCTAGGGATAGGAACACGCCATGCGTTGGGTGGTAGTATCGGGCAATCAGGTAGTATAGACCCGTTTCGTTGTCATATTGATATCCTGCATATCGTATGGGTTTTCCGCTGCCATATCCCCCGATTGGGAAAGATATTTCCCCACGTATCGTATTGATAGCGCGCGGCAATGTTTCCTTGCGCATCCGTCAAAGCAATGACATCGCCATGGGCGTTATAGTGGTAAAAGTATGTCGCATTGCCTTTTTCATCGCCAAGAGCTGGCCGTTTTCTCCGTATATATACGATCTTACCACATTTCCGCTCTCATCCGTTTCGTACAGAACATTCAAGCTGTCGCCTTGGTATGGTAGTTTGTAATTACGCTATTAATGTTCTTTTGAATTCGTTAACTATCTTCACTGTATAATAAAAAGGTTATCCCTTAAATCACGGGGTAACCTTAAAGAAGCTAATTACTATTTTCTCGTTTGCTTTTCATAGTAAGATTTTACAAGCATTTCCACTATATTATTACTACCAATCAGACCAATTGGATTTTTTATTTTTTCCCCTTCCTCTTTAGAAATAGGCTCTAATTCTGCTATTGGTGTATTCGCATCCCCTCGACTCACAAAATATTCCTTGCCATTGTAAAACACAAAATCAGGTAACTCATATTCTTCAGGATTGAATTTTCCTTTACCTGAATCCGTGACAAAACATCTTTACAATGGTCGCAAACCGTTGATACGATAAGGGAAAACGACGTTGACGATTCTTCATCAAGTAGGTGATGTGATGAAAGATTTCCCGATTCGGTTTGTATTGACAGATGAAGCGATTACCCCAAGTGCTGGGCTTGCTCTCGTTGGCTACTTACTCCATCGAACGAAACTGGATAAACGGGTAAACGCACTTCGGCTTCCAACGGTTCGTCGAGAAGTGCACATTTCCCATAGCGATGTCATTCGCTCGATGATTGGCTTGCTTGCCACAGGAAAAACGGATTTCGATCATATCGAAGCGTATCGTCAGGACGATATCTTTTCGGCATCGATGGGGATTCAGCACGTGCCTTCCTCTCCAACCTTGCGACAACGACTCGATCAGCTCGCTTGTCTTCCGATGACCGAAACGATTCTTTGGGAGGAGTCCATACGTCTGTTGATTCAACGACATGCCACTTTGTCCCCTTGTTGGACCAAAGGAAAGACGACATGGCTTCCCCTTGATATAGATGGTTCCCCATTTGACAACTCCGATACGAAAAAAGAAGGAGTCAGTCGAACGTATAAAGGATTTGACGGTTTTACACCGTTGTTTGCGTATGCAGGGAAGGAAGGGTATCTCGTTCATGCCGAGTTGCGTCCAGGGAAACAACATGTGCAAGACAACATGCCCTCGTTTTTAGTCACCGCTATCCGTCGAGCTCGTCAACTGACTTCATCTCGTCTGCTTGTTCGCATGGATGCAGGAAACGATGCAGAAGCGAATGTGCACGTATGCCTAAAGGAAGACGTGGACTTTGTCATCAAGCGAAACTTACGCCGAGAATCGAAAGCGCTTTGGTTCCAGATCGCTTCGCAAAAGGGCAAACGTGTCGATGATGGACAAAGCGAAGGAGTACAAACCTATGAGCTATGCCTTCCACAGAAGGCAGCGATCGATGGAAACACGTATACGTACGTTCAAGTCACCCAAGTGACGGAACGGACGATGGAACGCAATGGACAGCTGATGCTCGTTCCTGATTATGAAGTGGAAAGCTATTGGGTGCGGCTCAAAGGATACGAGCATGTTCGAATGAGCGATGTGCTCGCGTTGTATCATGACCATGCGACATGCGAACAGTTTCATAGCGAACTGAAGAGCGACTTAGATTTAGAGCGGCTTCCATCTGGGAAGATGAAAACGAATGCGCTCGTGTTGGTCATGGGAGCCTTCGTTTACAATCTTCTTCGTCTGATTGGACAAGATCTATTAAGCGATCCGAGACATCCGTTGCACCACAAAGTGAAACGCCGCCGCATCAAGACGATTATTCAGACGGTGATCACGATGGCAGGGCGACTCGTCCGTCGATCACGACAGATCTGGATGAAACTGACGCGAAGGAGTGGCTATAGCGAGCCCCTACTGAACGTCTATCAGAAATGGAGAGAGGCAAGATAACGAACGAATGTTCGGGCACTGATGTCCAACGTCACTCCCTGTGCTTTTTTGTCTATTTTTTTTGGTTCGTATACCTAAAAAAGAGATTTGTTCCATTTTCGGAAATAGAGATGACATAGGTCATAAGCATAAAAGGGGTTTTATGGATTATCAATCCATCAAAATTACAACAAAATCAAAGTCGATTTCAATTCATCACGGATTCAGGCTTTAGACAATTTCCCAATAATTTTCCATTCTTTATTAACGATTCCATATATTCCACTGTTAATAGTATATAGAACAAAAAGTTTTTCAAATTGATTACTAAAGTTTTTTATATCTAATATTTCATTAGTGAAGATATCAAAATATTGTATATAAATGTCATCCTTTAGACCTTCTCCTTTTACTACTAAACCATAAGCATATTTTTCAATTTCTTTAAGCGGGATTGCAAATACAATGCCTGGTTCAATGTTAGGAACCTTTTTTCTCTTTTTCAACTTAAATTTTACATCGGAGATTTCCATTTCCTCCAATTGTTCGGCTATATTTGAATCAAGTTGTATAGCCTCCATAATCAATGCTTCTAATTCAGCCACCGTTGGTTTTCTTTCTAAATCTTCGTCATAAATTTTTTTGATTTCTAATAGCGTATCACTTAACAAATCGATTGCATCATCACTTAAAATAATTGTTTCCTTGTTCTTTATGCTTTCCCAGAGTGACATACAATCACCAACCATATCTTCTTATTACTACTTTTTCTTACGCCAATAGCTTACCTAAATTGTTATAAAAAAGACGACACTGCTATAAAGCAAGCAGATCTCCTAGATTTGTTCTATCGTACTGTTTGCTTTTGTTTTATTTTTTCAAACCAATTTTCTGCAACATCTAAATATGGTAAAACATTCTTAGCTATTCGAATAAATTCTGTTTTCTCTAAGTTTTTGTTTTCGTTATCAAATTTAAACCAATCCTTATCTCCATTTTTATTATTCATTATCCTAAAACGATTGTTTAAGTGAAAAGCATTCATCTTTTGAAATGGTCGAACTATACCATCAACTATCACGTTTCCTTCCCCATTAACCCTTGCTACTCCAACTTCTAATATAAATCCTCCTCCCCATTTATCAAATTGAAACGATAGCAGATAACCTAACTGACCTTCTTTCTTCCTAAAATGAGGAAAAGACCCTTTAAATCCCCTGTTTCTTAATTCTGGGACAACTATTTTCTTTAAAGCACTGACCATTTTATCCTTATTAGTTAACATAAAGATCCCCCTTTACTCATTAAAAGCTTTCACGATGTATATGATATACCTTGTTTCTTTAAAAGTTTTCTAAGATTTCTACTTGGTCCTACTTTACCTGTTCTTGAGCTTACGTAGAAGTTCCAGTGCACCCTTTTTACTTTTCTATGTTTTAATAACCATGCATCCTTTGCAATCTGTGCTCTCGTGAAAGCAGAAGCTGAAACCCTTCCCACTTTAACTTCATACAATGTACCATTTTTTACAATATCAGCTCGTCTTGTTATTTTTCCTACACTAAATATTCTTTGAAGATGGGCTGGTTTAGCCCCTAATCTTCTAGCAAGATATTTCTCAGTTGCAAATCCAGCTGCTCTAGCTGCTTTTAATCTTCCTCCACCAACAAAACCAATAGCTGCAGCAGTTGCGACACCTTTCCATCCTTTACCTGACTTGTATGCCTTATACCCGTCATAAACCGCAAACCCTGCATTGATGGCCAGCCATACCCAATGCTCATCCGGATCCACCAACATGACTGGGTTGTTGTTCGCATACGTATAGCCGTTCTGTGTGAGGATATCATCGTCATCCCCCGGGTCGGGATCTAAAGATAAGAACATGCCATGCGTTGGGTGGTAGTAACGGGCAATCAGGTAGTATAGACCCGTTTCTCGGTCATATTGGTATCCCGCATATCGGTATGGGTTTTCGTCGGCCAAGGAGCCGGATTGGGAAAGAATATTTCCCCATGTATCGTATTGATAGCGCGCGGCAATGTTTCCTTGCGCATCTGTTAAAGTGATGACATCGCCATGCGCGTTGTAGTGGTAGAAGTAGGTGGCACTACCTTTTTTCATCGCCAACAGCTGGCCGTTTTCTCCGTATACATACGATTGTACCACCGTTCCGCTCGCATCGGTTTCATATAAGACGTTGAGGCTGTCGCCTTGATAATGGTAGTTGGTCACAACCCCATTTACTTTCTTTTGGATGCGGCGGCCGTCTTCGTCGTATTTTGATATAACAAAAAGAGGTTATCCCCCCGAAACACTGGGATAACCTCTGACCGAGAAACACTTGGAAGCCCTCCTTACGATTTTATCATCGAGTTTAGCAAAAAGATCGCTTCCTCTTTTTAAATGATAGGCTTCATCACTAATGTATAAGGTTTTAACTCCCTTTTTAATAAAATCTTATCAATATCTTCGATGTTTGAGGTCGTAAGGAGCACATACGGAGTATTTCCAAGGCTAATTAAAAGTTTTTCATCATTATTGGCTAACATAAGGGCTGTCCCTGCCTCAAAAGTAAAATCTAGCTCATTAGAGTTCGTTTTACAATAGTATGCATCCTCTAAAAAAGTAATAAGCTGAAATCCATTTTGAGATTGCATTTCTTTTATTTGAATAAACTCTAGTTTCTCTTTAGGATTAAACGATTGTAATTTTGGCATTTCTTTTTCCTTTACAATTAAAAGATGGTCAATCTCCGCTTTATAAGCGATTTCCGTTTGTTCCGCCGTCACTACATAAAATTCATGATGATTCACCTGTAATACGACTTGCATGCAGCTAAAAGCTTCCCGATAATCAGGATCCAAATCTGAAGAACTTATGAATACTCTTATATGTTGTGATTGAGAAATACTACGTAAATCATCAAGCTTTGTTTGGATCGGAATAAGGTAATGTGGTACCGATGACAATTGAACCCCTCCTTTTTAAAAATGTATATCCTCATAAACTCCGCCGCGTTTTAAATCTAGATTAATCTTCCATGTTCCGTCTTTTCGCTTTTTATATCGAATTTGATATTTATTGTCAGGGGTATACCTTCTCACAGAATTTCCATCTCTTTTTTGAATGACTTTTTTCCCTTTCGTTAAGTGCCTAAATATACTTTTAGCTACAGCTTTACCACCGGGCAAATCGGTATTAATCCTAGTCCGATGTTTTTTATCATTTTTACCAAGAAGCCACACAAATTTAAGGCTTTTCCCTGTATGTCTGACAAGTTTTAATTTCCCTCCACCAATCGCACCTAAGGCCGCTTTTTTAGCTACGTATTTCCATCCTCTTCCGGTTTATACGCTTTATATCCTTCATACACCACAAATCCCGCATTAATCGCCATCCACACAAAATGCCCATCCGGATCGACCAACATCACTGGATTGTTGTTCGCATACGTATAGCCGTTCTGTGTGAGGATATCGTCCGCATCCCCCGGATCCGGATCTAGGGATAGGAGCACGCCATGCTTTGGATGATAGTATCGGGCGATCAGGTAGTATAGACCCGTTTCGTTGTCATATTGGTATCCTGCATAGCGATATGGGTTTTCGCCAAGGAGCCGGATTGGGAAAGAAGGTTCCTCCACGCATCGTATTGGTAACGGGCCACTATGTTTTCTTGTTGCTCATTTAGAGTGTGAATCGTCTATTTCTTTCGTTCAATTTCTTTATTGTGATGTTGATATCGTCTAACAGTGCACTTTCACTTAACCATTTCCAAAATTTACCTTTTGTTAAATACTTTTTTTCCTCAACTATTCTTTCAAGTCTTGATGCATCATCAGTATTTCCATATCTACCTATTGCAAGAATGGCATGATTCTTTAGTGTTGTATTAAAATCACCCGTTAAAATTTCAAAGAACTTATTTACTACATCTCTAGTAACTTTGTCCTTAGGAAATTTTTCCGTGAAAGAAAGTAGAGTAACGGCACTAAAAACACGCTCAAATTCCTCACTAAAGAGATCTTCTATTATAACTTTTGATGCTTCTGGATGATCAAATGAATGATAAATAGCCTCTGCTAATGCTTTATGAGAATAACTGGAATCTGGTTTTCTGTACTCCTTAATTATTTCTTCTAGTCCACATATTATTTGTAATTTTGCTACCTTGATTTGTTCCAGTACCTCTTTGTTATTCGTCTTGATTTTGTCTAATTCTCTTATAGCATTGTAATCGCCAATTGTTCCTATCATAGCTATATCTGCGATTAAATCCGTGCCACTTTTTTTAGATAAATTGTGAATTTTTCTTTTTAATTGAGTTTCTTTACCCTCTAAAAAATCCAATACACTTTCTGCATAAGCTTTAACAAAAAATATCTCTGTCTCATTTTCAAGAATAGCTTTCAGAAAAGGGATTACACTACTGTCATTTAATAATTTCAATGTTTCTAATATTCCAATCTTGCCATTAGGATCTACTTTATAAAAGTATTTTTGTAAGATAGTCATTATGTCCCTTCCCATCTTAGCTAAATCTTGAGCAACTATATCTATATTATGCTCATTAAAATTATTAACTAAATTTCTAACCGTCTCCTCATATTGATTCATATTTTTCACCCCTAAAACTATCAAAGAGGGACACACTCTAAGTGTGTGTCCCAAAATATCTTTAATAACTTGCCTTAATTATAATCCATACGCCGGCTTTCTTATAATTCTTGAGTTGCCTTTTTACATAGTTTCTTTTCCAAGAACCTTTTGGTTTTAACTCAACGACAACCCTTCCTCTAAAAAATTGAAGGTCTGGACGTTTTTTAGTACCTCTTAATGGTTTATCATATTTGCCTCCAGGAACAACTCTTTTCATAGCTTTTGTCCATGCTTGGTGCGCGGCTCTCCCTCTAACATATGTAGGACCCTTAGTAATATTGTAAATATTTCTTGTAACCTTAGCTGCACGGTAAGCACCTGAGCCTATTCCACCGATAGCACCTAAACCAGCTCCTATTGCAACAGAACCCCACAACTTCCAACCTTTGAGACCTCTACTTTTTGCAGACTTATACGACGATACTCCTCCGATTAACGCTCCTACTGCCATCCACACCCAATGCCCATCCGGATCGACCAACATCACTGGATTGTTGTTCGCATACGTATATCCGTTCTGCGTGAGAATGTCATCTGCATCCCCTGGGTCTGGATCCAAGGAAAGGAACACGCCATGCTCTGGATGGTAATAACGGGCGATTAGGTAATAATGGTGTTATGTCAAGAAAACGGACACGTTAAACAGAGAGAAATAGCTGAATTTAGGCAGCTACTTTTCTCTGGTTAGCGTAATACTTCTAAAAGTAATTCCCGAACCCTTTCGTGAACTTGTAATTCTTCGGAAAAATGGGGGAATTTGTTTAAATATTTCCTTAAAGGTTCGTAATAAGGATACAAAGCAAAAAAATCTTTATACAACAATTTTCTTTGATACCTAGGTATCTTTTTATGAGCAAGGACATAACTTAAACTTCCACTTATTAATGAACAAAAGCTGTCAAAGTCCCCTGTCAAACAGTATTTATCATTATCTTTAAAAATGGTATTTTCAATTCTTTCTATATCTTCTGTGGGAAAATCATTGTTTAATAATATACTCATCTTTTCAAGTTCTAATATTACATCGTGATTAACCTTCATAAATTGTTCACCTCTTTCTCTCCTTAACTATGTTAAAAATGATAATATTCATATTTCTACTTTTTCTTGAGTTTCCAACCGTTATGCCGTAAGCGTAAAATAATCCCCACCTTTTAATGATAGGGATTAAATACTATTATTGTGATAAGTTATTAAAAACCCGACAATTCAAAGGAATTGTTTTGGACCAAGGAAGTAGTTGATCAAGCTCATCCATATTGCTTATATCCATATTGGGAAGCCTTTCAAATAAGTAGCGAAGATAATAAAATGGATTTAATTTATTCTCTTTTGCTGTCTCCACAATACTGTAAATGATTGAGCTGGCCTTAGCTCCTTTCGGAGTATTGCTAAAAATCCAGTTCTTCCTTCCGATCACAAATGGTTTAATGGATCGTTCACTTCGATTATTATCGATTTCTAATCGTCCATCCTCTAAAAATGCCACGAGTTTTTCCCATTGGTTGAGGCAGTATGTAATGGCTTGACCTAATAGACTCTTTGGTAAAACATTGCTTTTCTCTGTTTTTAGCCATGCTGAAAAAGCCTCCAACAATGGTTGGCTGTGTTTAAGTCGTTTTTTATATCGTTCTTCTGGTGTACATTCTTTCAAATCACGCTCGATGGCAAATAGCTGATTACAGAAATTGAGTCCTTCCCGAGCTGTGACTGCTGAATGACGTTTGGATTCAGGAAGTACGTTTAAAGCCTCATCGAACTTTCTGCGGGCATGAGCCCAACATCCAACTAATGTTACGCCGGATACCTTATGGTATCCTGCATATCCATCGACATGCAGGTATCCTTTAAACCCTTTTAGGAATTCTTTGGCATGTTCTCCTGCTCTAGTTTCCTGATAGTCATAAAGGACAAGTGGTGGATCCTCTCTTCCAGTCCGATAAAGCCACATGTAAGATTTCGATGTACTTGACCTTCCAGGTTCATGTAAAACCTGAACAGTTGTTTCATCCGCATGTAGAATGTCTTTAGAGAGGAGATGCTCTTTCATTCGTTGATAAATTGGCGCAAGCCATTTTTCGGCACCATAAAGCATCCAATTGGCCATGGTTTGCCTGGATAAGATCACACCTAATCGTTTGAACTGTTGTTCTTGGCGATATAGAGGTAGCCCCTCTACATATTTTTGATTCATAATATATGCCATGCTTGACGGTGAAGCTAAACTTTTTGGATACACAGATTTTGGGGCAGGTGCTGTAACGATTGGTGTCTCTATTTCATTACGCTCACAATGACGGCATCCATAGACATATCGAACGTGTTTTAAAACTTTGACTTGAGCCGGAATAATCACTAATTCTTGTCGTACTTCTGTGCTCATTTCGTGTGTTTTTTCACCGCAACACGAACAGACCTGCTCTTCTTCGGGTAAACGATATTCAATCGTTTCCATAGGCAGGTTTTCAAACGTAGCTTGACGTTGACCACGTTTCTTTTTACGACGATATGTAATTGTTTCAACAGTTGGCTCTTCGGCTTTTACATTAGACTCTACCTCTGCTTCATTGAATAAAGGTAGTTCTAATTGATTAGGATTTGTTTTTTCGCTTGAAGAGCCAAATTTTCGTTTTTGACTAAGACGATACTGTTCTTCATACCATTGTAATTTCGCCGTCAATTCAACGATTTGCTGTTGAAGTTTTTCAATTAATTCAAATGGGTTTTGGGTAGGATTCTTTAAATTTTTCATCATGTAGTAATAATTCGACGGTTTTAGCTATTTTCCTCCAAGGTTTTTGTTAAAAGTAAAAAATTCATATAACTGTTCTAGCCTTTACTTCTGGGTGTGCTTTCTTTTGCTCCATTGCAAGACCATCCAATAACCAGCGTAATTGCCGATAACTAATTTGTATCGTTCCAGTGTCATTTTCATTTGGCCATTGAAATTTTCCTTTTTCCAATCGACGATAATAAAGCCAAAAACCATTATAGTCCCAGTGAAGAATTTTTAATTTATCTCGCTTTCGATTACAGAACACAAAATAGCTTGATGAAAAGGGATCTAAATCAAATCCCTCTTTCACCAAAGCAGCTAATCCATCAATGGATTTTCTCAAATCAGTACTTCCTTTTGCCAAGTAAACTCGTTCAGCTCTTGTACCAACTAACATGTTGATTTCAACGTCCTAACCACTTCTGAAAGAAAGGCCGGATCGAAACCAGGTTTTACTTCAATTGAAATCCCACTAATTTCAATCCGTAATGAATTTTCAACTGTTTGTGAATGATCTTCTAGGGTAACGGATGCCCATTTTGTAGACTTTCCTTGATTTTTTATTGGATTTTCAATTTTTCTTAACCAGTATTTAAACTGGTGAATACTCCATTGATTTTCCTTGCACCAGTTTACTTGAGTTTGACCGCTTTTACGATAGTCAGCGATTCGTTGTTCCCAAACCTTTCGTAATTCAGGATTCTTAGGCATAAAAAAACCCCCTTCAATTTCATCTTGAGGAGATTATCTCATGAAATTAGCACATCAAGAAGGTGTGCAAGATTTGACGCTTACGTTATGCCAAAATGTCACTATTTTCCCTCTTTTGGTATAATAACCTCCAACCTTTCCTTTATTAATTCTATATCCTTTTTTGCCTGTAGATAGTGTCACTTCTTCTCGCAAATGTTTATTTGAACGATAGAATGCTCTCGCTAGTTTTGTGTATCTTTCTGGACTATAGGAGCGTCCCTTTCTAACGACATGTTTGTTATGATGATATGCTAGCGATTCTATACTATTTTTAAAGGTACCTTTATACCAAAACCGTGCGAGACCCTTTGCTGCTTGTGCTGCTCGAAATGCCTTAAATGCAGCACCACCAACAAGCCCTACACCTACCGCAATCGCCGCCGCTTTCCAACCGCTTTTTTTAAAGGCTTTATACCCATCATACGCCGCAAATCCCGCATTAATCGCCATCAACACAAAATGCCCATCCGGATCCACCAACATCACTGGATTGTTGTTCGCATACGTATACCCGTTTTGCGTGAGGATGTCATCGCCATCCCTCGGGTCGGGATCTAAATATAGGAACACGCTATGCGTTGGGTGATAGTATCGGGCGATCAGGTAGTATAGACCTGTTTCGTTGTCATATGAGGTACCAGTTGATTAACAAGCGGGAATTATTTTACACAAACTCTTCCTTTAGGAAAACGGCTGCCCGAAATGTCCAATCACAACATAGGCAGCCATCATTTATACTTACTTATACAATAATCATTTTGGCGGTTTTTTATCCATTAGCTTAAGTCTCTCTATTTTTTAATAAAAATTTAATTGTCTACGTATTATAAAGAAATCATTATAAATTTCGAACACTCAACATAGTAATTATTACAATATCCTTTATCTTTTTAGATAATTAAAAAATATTAATCACTTGAATTTCAGAAATAATATCTTTTAATTTTTCTTTACCGATTAGTGCTTATTTATAAGATGCTCTAAATTTTTATATACTTGATGTTGTAAATCATAGTACTGTGTACGACAAATGCCTCTTTGAGTATCAGTGATTGAATAACGTTCGCCCTTATAAGTGAATTCTATTTCATGCCCTATCTTTAGAATCCCTATTAATTGTTCAAGATTCATCTTCTATCTCTTCATTTCCTTCTACCTTTATTCAAAAGTATGTCGCATTGCCTTTTTCCTAAGAGTAAAAAATCAGAAGGACGAATTATGTCCTTCTAAAAAAATTTCTAACTGCCCAAGTGTGAAATATTACTTAACTATATCCATAAAATACTCTTTATAATACTTCTGATAATTTTACAGGGACATATCGCTTTGAATATTTCTCGTAAAGGGCTATCTCATCATCGCTTATCCACTGTAAATGACCTAAAAACCTATCATAAATAAGTTCATCCGGTTCAGTTGATACTATTTCTTTTTCATGCAATACTTTACCATTTCTATCTTTAATCACTATCTTTAGTGTAAAATCATATAGATCGTGATTGCAAATTACCTCAGCTTTATATTTTCTATTTGGACTAAATTTTGGTTTATCCCATATAATTTCATTAATATAGTTTAACTCCTTTACTCTCTCATAAGCTTCTTGAAAAGGATCAGGATCCCAATTTTTCTCCCTAATAACGAAATCGAGGCTATTTTTTAACAGTTCTAAAATTTCTACTTTCTTCTTGTTATCTGGATACTTGAGAAATTCTTCAACATTATATGGTACTAAAACTTGACAGAAACCATCAAAACATTCTAATAGTTTTATTTCGGGATAATTACCACAATGGAAATTTAATTGCCTACAATCAACAGTTTTATATTTTTTATCAAAGACTCTTTCATACAATTTGGTCATGCATCTAGTTTGAAAGGAAAAGCTTTTTTTAACATCAGTTATCCCTTCTTCACCTAATAACAGAAATGTTTTTAGTAACATAGCTTTCCTCCTTTTTTTATGCAGTTAAGGTCTGACGTGAAGATACATGTTGCCCCCAGCCTTTCTCACTGCATAAGCTCTTCCTCTTTCCCACTTTAGGGCATTCTCTCTTCCATAAATATTTCTCTTAACAATTCGTGCATAATATCTACTGATTCACCGCATTATAATCAGCCGTGATCGTCGTCGACTGTCCATCCTTTGTTTTCACGACTTTCGTCCGGTTCCCGAATCCATCATACGTATACTCGATGGTCGTTCCATCCGGGCATTGTTCGGTCTCCAACTGATCGAGTTCATCACTCGACACGTGCCTAGCACCTTAGTCAAAAAATTGGTGCGCATGGCGGGGGAAATGGAGTATTAACACCGAAGAGGCCGAATCCGCTCCTTCGGTGTTTCTTCTTTTCATCCGTTCATCAGGCGTACTAGAAATAGTTATCCGAAAAAATGTGCAAAACGTTAGAAACACTGTACAAAATCCGAAATACTCCGCAAAAAATTTGCACATGATTTCCGAAGCTGTCCGAAATAATTTGAAAAAGGGATTTTGAAATCATGTGCTAATTTAAAAGTATGGTCTTAAAAATTTACAACACTAAACTTGACGGGTATGGGACACATCCCCCTATTCATTCCAAATCCATTTCAGAGATACTCCATCTATCTTGCATTACACAAAATTCTTGACGGTACCAGTTGATTCAGTGCTACACTTCATAAAAAAGAACTTACTTTCTCAAGGTATGATGCGATTAATCGCCCCAGTGAAAGATTTTCACATGATGTATTAAAATATTATCCTTTCCTTGCTGTTCTTCTGTTAGCTCCTCTCCTCCCCAACTTGGTGTCATTAAATGAAGTCCTTGCTTATGCTCTAAAAGGATTTCAATTTGTTCTTTTAAGTATCTCAAGCCTTTTTCATTTGCATGGATTTCAAGTTTTTCTCCATCACTGTCATATTCAAAGGATAATAGATGTTTTTGCAATTTATATACCTCCAAAGCTATTTTAAAAAGTATTTTTTCTTTTTTCTTTTACTACCCTTTAACCTATTGACATCAACGTGTGGAGGCTCATAACCTTTTTTATAGTGTCCCCCTTATCTAGATAGTAGGAACGTCTTGTTTTAGGATTTACATATCCACCCTTACCATTTAATGGGTCTGAACCTCGTTTTTCAAAACCTTTTTTTATAAACATGTCTTCTATCTCTTTGAAAGTTTTTCCTTTAAATGGGTTACCTAATTAAAGTAAAATAGGATTCAAACTGAGTGTCTGAATCCTATTTTGTCTACAACAGTCTGATACTCAAACCATCTTAACTGATTTTGAGTCTATATGATATAAGTAACTTTAGTCTAATGGAATTACAAATTCCCTATTAGATGTAATACTCTCGAACTTGTAAGAACCCTTATTAAATTTAATATCTTCACAGTAGTATATTAATGTTATACTGCTGTGCTGGATATTGCGAACCGGGTCTCTTCTAATATTTTCTTTAATTTTTGCAAATAGTGGTAAATTATTAATTACTTTAAAAGAATAATCATTTAATTTATCAGGAATAAAACTTAGTGCAGTTAAGATTTCTGCTTTAGCAAACTCCGTATATTCAGGTAACGTATTTTTATTTACATCGAATAAGATACAAATTGGTGTTAATCCCTCTACTAATTCCACTATTTGACCAAAGTAATACGTGCCGTCTGATAATGGAATTGAAAAAATATCACCAATTCCCCACTTTTGTTTTTTAGGAGTTTTCCAGGAAGTCAAGAATTTATTATATTCTGTAATAACTTCTTCCTCTATAGAATATTTTTTTAAATTATTGATCAAAAGGGCAACTGACAAGATAAGACTTGCATTTTTGGTTCTTAAGGAAACATAGTCACTTTCTGAATCTAAAGTAATTTTCCCTTTGATACCACTTTCTTTAATCTTCTTTTTTAAAAAAAACTCAGCCTCAAAATTAGATTCAATATCTAATAACGTTGCTAAATCTTCAAAGATAAAAAATTCTTTGGAGTTATGGTCTGGTAGGAAAATCTTTACTAACCCCACTTGTAGATAGTTTTCTAATTTATTAAAACTTTTACTGTTTATCATTTCCAAAATAACACCACACCTATTTTTATGATTATATTTTGTGTTTTTTTCATTTTCTGGGAGTTATTTCATGTCTTTTATTTTCTAACAGTCCTCCATATCTTACGGGAGCACCCAATCGGTTAATCCATTTTTGCTCATACCTTCTTGCTTGTCGACCAGGCTTTGTTCTTTGAAGAACATAATATTGATATCTAGCTCCACTTTTTTTCCCATGTTCATACTGTCTTTTTAAGTATCTTTTCCAACTTTTTGCTCTTCCTACATATACACCCCCAGTATCTAAATTCTTTCTTAAATAAATAACAGCGGTTCTCGCTTTTTTTGCTGCCTTTAATTTAGGACCACCAACAAAACCAATAGCTGCAGCAGCCGCGACACCTTTCCATCCTTTTCCTGACTTATATGCCTTATACCCGTCATAAACCGCAAACCCTGCATTGATGGCCAGCCATACCCAATGCCCATCCGGATCGACCAGCATCACTGGATTGTTGTTCGCATACGTATAGCCGTTCTGTGTGAGGATATCGTCCGAATCTCCTGGATCTGGATCTAACGATAAGAACACGCCATGCGTTGGGTGGTAGTAACGGGCAATCAGGTAGTATAGACCTGTTTCGTTGTCATATTGATATCCTGCATAGCGATATGGGTTTTCTGCTGCCACATCCCCCGATTGGGAAAGAAGGTTCCCCCACGCATCGTATTGATAGCGCGCCCCAATGTTTCCTTGGGCATCTGTTAAAGCGATGACATCGCCATGGGCGTTATAGTGGTAAAAGTATGTCGCATTGCCTTTTTCATCGCCAAGAGCTGGCCGTTTTCTCCGTATACATACGATTGTACCACCGTTCCGCTCGCATCGGTTTCATACAAGACATTGAGGCTGTCGACTTGGTAATGGTGATAGTTAGTGATTTTTCAGTTGTGTATAGTTAAACATAGGGATCTTTTTCAGACTTATTTTGTGCGTACAAGATAACTCAAAAAATTATCATTGCAGGGGTTTCGGGGATAATGTTTTTTGGTTGTGAGCATTTTGCACATTTTTCAACCCAAGAGCCATAAGGTTTTCTAAAGCATAAAAAAGGACTTCACCCCTTATTTGTAGAATTTTGAAGTGACCAAACCACAAAAATCCACAAGGAGGAAGTCACTTTGTATATTCTACAAGAAAGTCTATTTTCCTTTGAAGAATTGCAAATTTTAGAGTCAAAAGAGAAATTACCGATCTTTTTTAGTGCTCTAGATTTGCGTCCTTATGCTAAACAATTGAAAAGTTCTTCACCCCAAGGGGCTGAAGGACATTCCAAAGAAGGGATATTAAGGGCTCTTATCGCTGCCCCATTAGAAGGTATTGATACTTTTACTTCTCTTCACAATCGATTGAAAAATGACCTGCGTTTTCGTTACCAATGTGGTTTAGATATTAGCAGGCCTGCACCATCCATCTCTACTCTTAGCCGAGTATTTTCTTCACTAACCAAAACTGGACTCGTGAAAAGAATCTTTCAAGATCTCGTCCAGTTAGCTCAAGAGGAAGGAGTAATTGATGGAAAACATCAGGCTATCGACAGTGCCGCCATTGATGCTTACGAAAAGAAGCAGCCTAAGAAGCGAAGTGAACAAACAGGCAACGCCAATTGGGGGGCAAAGTTTGATTCCTTCGGTAATAAAATTACTTGGTTTGGCTATAAGATGCATCTTTCCGTTGACACCAAAAGTGAATTACCAATGGCGATTGAAGTAACCCCTGCTCATATCAACGATGGGGATGTCGCACCACAATTAATTGAACAAGTAAAGAGTTGTACAAACTCTAAAATTGATTTCCTGATAATGGATGGTGGGTACGACCAGCTTAAAAACTACGAATCCGCCAAGAACATTGGGGCTCAAGCTATTATTCCACTCAATTTGCGTAATGAAAAGGAGCCTCCCGAAGGAATTGCCTCCAATGGAACCCCACGCTGTTCTATGGGGTACGAAATGACTTATTGGGGAGCCAATAAGGATCAGCTCAAATTCAGATGTCCACACGCAACCGGAAAAGTGGATTGCCCATTAGGAATGGCAGCCTGTTCATCCTCCAACTATGGAATGGTAGTAAAAATTAACGTGAATAAGGATCTTCGCCGGTACTCTAATCCACACCGCGATTCCAAACGTTGGAAAGAACTTTACAATGAGCGAACCAGTGTAGAACGGTGCAATTCAAGAATGAAAAGTTATCTTACAGCGAACTCCCTGCATGTGTGGGGAATCGATAAAGTAAAAACTCATATTTACTTGAACGCCATCGTATTACTGGTTTCAGCTCTCGCAATGGCAAAAGAGAGTAAAAAGCAACAAACCGCTTAAAAAATTTTTAAAGCGAAAAATTCTGCAAGTACGCCCAAAAAAGGACAAACAGAATATTTGTAAACCAAAGATACAAAATACCCGGTTGTAACAATCGGTTTATCCGGTACTCCGCCCATGTAAAAAGCCTTAAGAGAATAATTCTCTTAAGGCAATATTAAGATAATAACTCTATAATAACTTTTTCACAATACTTAATAACCACTTTTATAATTTAAAAATAGTTTGTCTTTAACGTCTTTTGGAATAGTGAAGTTTTTATAATTAAGGCCAATCCAATCAGTAACCTCATTATCAATTGGTCTCCAATTATTTAATATCGGATTTAAGGAGTCCTTATACATTTTTTCACTGAATGCAATAACGCAAACCTCTTTTTCTCTTTCTGCCCATATTCCCCACTTCATTGAAGGAGAAGCCCATACTACAGTATAGGAATTAACAAATATGGAGTCGGCTGGACTATCTTCTGGACTGAAATTCAAAATATCCAAGTATTGATCAGGGGTAATACTTATTTCTAACTTAACCCAATTAAAATAATCGAACTCTTTAAAATAATAGGTTATTGGATCAGGATCAAGTACAGCCATTATGATAAAATCATCATTTGTTTTATTAGCTAATTCCCTGATTTCACTCCAGAATTCGTCTGTCATAGTGAAATCAAATTCTTTAAACAAGTAATTTGTAAACTCTTTATGAAATACTTGGTTTGGTAAAGAACTATTAGAAATAAAAATTGTATTTATAAGATTTTTGAGATTCTCAAATTCCCTCATATTATCAATAAATTTATTTTTATATTCCATTATTTCGCCCCTAACCTTATTTTTAAAGTATCTTTTTTACCATTGGGACTATAAATCGTAAATCTGAGAAATTTCACCTTTTAAACAGACATACTTACATAAAACACCTTCCAATTTCGTCTATTAATCTCTCTAATTTTATCCCCAGCTCATTTGGTTCATCATCATTTAATCCTTTTTCCAAAAACTCTTCATTTACAATATCTCTCAATTCGTTACCTAAAGTTTCATTTATATTAATTTCATTATTTAAAACCCACAGAAGGTCGGGTCTACGGGATTCCAAGCATTCTCTTAATAAAAGTAACATATCTGCGCTTAGCTTTAACATTTACTTCCTCCTTATACCTTTTGAGCCCTTTGCGTAAGTAGTAATTATTTTTCCGTTCTTATTTAGAACTACAACCGCATTCTTACCCACATATTTCGTTCTTCCTCCTGACTGTTGAACCACTTTTTTTTGGGTTTCTAGTTGCATCTAGAATAGCTTTAGGAGCCACTCCTCTACCACCATCTCTTTGCATAGCCTGTGCTAAACCATGTTTAGTATATCTTGTTATTTTTCCAGCTACAGCCTTTCTAGTAACTTTAGCAAAATTTAGAGCCCGTCTAGCTTTATACACCCTATACGCAATTTTGGCACCTTTAAACGCCGCACCGCCAACCAATCTCACACCAACGGCAATCGCCGCAGCCTTCCAACCACCTTTTTTAAATGCCTTATACCCATCATACGCCGCAAATCCCGCATTAATCGCCATCCACACAAAATGCCCATCCGGATCGACCAGCATCACCGGATTGTTGTTCGCATACGTATAAAGCCGTTCTGTGTAAGGATATCGTCCGAATCTCCTGGATCAGGGTCCATGGACAAGAACACGCCATGAGTTGGATGGTAGTATCGGGCGATCAAGTAGTAGAGTCCAGTCTCTTCATCATATTGGTATCCGGCATAGCGGTACGGGTTTTCTTCTGCCATCCCACCTGATTGGGAGAGAAGCTTGCCCCATGTGTCGTATTGATAGCGCGCGGCAAGGTTTCCTTGGGCATCCGTCAAAGCAATGACATCGCCATGCGCGTTGTAGTGGTAGAAGTAGGTGGCATTGCCTTTTTCATCGCCAAGAGCTGGTCGTTTTCTCCGTATACATACGATCTTACCACATTTCCGCTCGCATCGGTTTCATACAAGACGTTGAGGCTGTCGCCTTGATAATGGTAGTTGGTCACAACCCCATTTACTTTCTTTTGGATGCGCCGGCCGTCTTCGTCGTATTTTTATAACAAAAAGAGATTATACCCGAAATTCCGGTATAACCTCTGACCAAGAAACACTTTAATGCCGTTCTTGCGATTGAATCATCGAGTGTAGCCAAAAGATCGCTTTCTCTTTTTTTAAATGCTAGGCTTCATCTCTAATTTATAAGGTTTTAACTCTCTTTTAATAAAATCTTATGAATATCCTCGATGTTTGAGGTCGTAGGGAGCATATACGGAGTATTTCCAAGGCTGATGAAAAGTTTCGCTAACATGCTTCAAAAGTGAAAACTAGTCCACTAGTTAAAATAATAGTCTTCTTCTAAAATGTTTATTGCATAATAAAAATGCAGAGCTTTGCAGAGAATTTGGCTTATGCCAACTTTACATGGAGTGGTGGGCGGGATAGCCTTGTTAGGCGAAGCCAGCCCTTGATATTGCTGGCTTTCTGGCTTTTTAATCACGCCCACAGAGGCTTCATATCAAGTTGCAATTCTCTGCACTTTTCTTTGCAAAACTCTGTATTTTTCTTTGCTAAAAACAGCCAATGGCTGTGGCTGTTTGGGCTTCGACGGGAGATTGAACGGGTATTTAACGAGTAAAGAGTAATGGGATGGAGCCCCCCATGATATGGATTTCATCGATATTTACTGCATGTGTTATGTTGCATTCTTATGCATAATTTCGAGTTTTTACTCTAGTTTTGCAACACCATCGAGCATATTCAACCTCCACCTCATGGATACGCAGGACGAAGGAATGTGTGGACCATCATCTAGTGATACTTGGGAGGGTGAGCAACCATGAGAAGTGTGGAGACTTTTAGCACGGTCATACGCAGTATTATAGATATTGTAAATATGTTCCGTAGGATAGGTCTTAACATGTAAATATATTGTATAAATTCAAGTAATATTTATTTATATGAGGTGGCAAAGCTATCATGTGTTTGCGAAATTTAAAAAAAACGTAAGAAATCTGAAGAAAATTAAAGTTTATAGAGGGAGGTTCTAAAAATGAATTTACAAAAAGAGCGGCAGTTACTGAACTGCCGCTCTTTTACCCCAAAATTTTACTATAGATAACGTTGCTATCAAAAGTCTAATAATTTTCTAATTCACCTTCTAAATCTCCTAACAAAACTTCAACTTCCATTACTGCGGAATCATAACCATTCCAAAAAATCGATGGTCTATATCCATCTTCTTTTATCCTAGGAAGCCATTCATTCATAAACTCATCGAGTTCAATTGGTTCAGGAGTATATCCTTCCCATTCTTTGGCGGCACAATATTGAGCAAATTCTCTTTTAGGCCAAAAAGGAATTAGTAGATTGCCATTATCATCCTCAGTCATTGCCCAACCGTCTTCGTAGAGTCCCCATACCTCTCCCCAATCGACCACTTTTTTTATAAAGTATTCATACCTTTTGTTAGCTGGTAAGTTAAGAACAGAGTAAAATTCTTTTTCATTTATCATGTTTTTACCTCCTTCTTCCATAGCGATCATACTTGTGCTGAGTTCTATGATTTCTTATTGTTTGTATATCACTGTGTTCGTACCCGTATCCTTTTCTTGCCTCATATCCACGTCTATGAGCTAACTCATATCCCTTTGGCACTCTTATAGTTCTTCTTTTCCCCTTTTAATCTCATTAATATCACGTCGAATTTCACCACGTAAAGCTGATGATAATTTATCATCATTTGCTAATTCTCTTAAACGTGCTTGTTTACCTCTTCTACCACTAGCAAAAAACTGTAAATCCAACCTTCCAGCCCGTCTAACTTTATACACCCTATACGCAATTTTGGCACCTTTAAACGCAGCACCACCAACAAGCCCTACGCCTACTGCAATCGCCGCCGCTTTCCAACCGCCTTTTTTAAAGGCCTTATACCCATCATACGCCGCAAATCCCGCATTAATCGCCATCCACACAAAATGCCCATCCGGATCGACCAGCATCACCGGGTTGTTATTTACGTACGTATAACCGTTTTGTGTGAGGATATCATCCGAATCTCCTGGATCTGGATCTAACGATAAGAACACGCCATGCGTGGGATGGTAGTAGCGGGCGATCAAGTAGTATAGACCCGTTTCTCGGTCATAAAAGTCACTCTTTTATATGGTTTACTTGACAAATACTAGTTTATAGTACGAAGGACGTCGTTTTTCCAATATTAGTCAATTAAAAGCTTTTAACTTTGATTTTTAAGTGGATAATCTACTAGAAACTCCTCCCCATTAATCACTATACTTTTCGCTTCAATAAATAATAGTGCCTCCCAAAACTCAAGTACAAAATTAGCCGAAGAAAAATATTCGTCAACCCATTGTTCTTTTGTCGAGCTAATATGAATTTTACCTATGCCATTTTGATAATAGTCAATTGAAGTTAGTTCAATGTAATCCCCATCTTCTGGATTAATAGGATTTAAGCGGGAATCTCCGGAATTTTCTACGAAATAAAAAGAAGAAACACCCTTAAATACAATCTTATAATATTCCTTATTATCACTTAATTTAACGTTTAGGCTAATCGTATGAGATAAAATATCTATATGAAAGCTTTCGACTACGGTAGCCCACATTTCATTTAATAAAGCAATTAATTTTTTCAGATCCATATTCATTACTCACCTCATCTATCTCCTGTATTTACTAATCGCTCTCACAATTTGTTTATAGGATCTTCTTGATACATTAATATGTGTAAGTTCTCTATGACTAGACCATTCACCGTTTAGCTTCAAAGAGCCTCGACCATCTTTACTTATTCTAAAGTACGGTTTATTACGTATTCCACCCTTATTCATAACTCTTACAACTAGGGGCTTTCTACCATCTGCAATAGTTACCTTCCATCCATCTCCCTTAGTTCTCCCTAAAGTTCCACCAAATTTTTTTGATACTTTTTTCGCTAAACGATAAGTTCTTGAAAATTTACCTGCTTTATATGCTCTATACGCAATTTTGGCACCTTTAAACGCAGCACCACCAACCAGTCCTACGCCAACGGCAATCGCCGCAGCCTTCCAACCACCTTTTTTAAATGCCTTATACCCATCATACGCCGCAAATCCTGCATTGATGGCCATCCAGACAAAATGTCCATCCGGATCCACCAACATCACCGGGTTGTTGTTCGCGTACGTATATCCGTTTTGTATAAGGATATCGTCCGAATCTCCTGGATCAGGGTCCATGGATAAAAACACGCCATGAGTTGGATGATAGTATCGGGCAATCAGGTAGTATAGACCCGTTTCATGGTCATATTTGGTATCCCGCATAGCGGTAGGTTTTTTTCTTCTGTTTCCCGAATTCTAAGATGGTTTCCCCATACCTCGTAATTGAAAAGGCAGATTTCCCCTAGCTAAGAAACCTGCCTTTCTCTCTTATAAAATTTCTTACATAGTCTACAACTTCTTATCTTTTTGAGGTGGATTTAAAAACATATCATCATCAATGTCATATCCTTCTGGAGCCCAATAAGTTTCAGGATAACCATATTCATTAAACAACTTCCTCAAATACCTTATCGTTTCACTCCATGTCAAAAAAGTAACAAAACTATAAGGTGGATCTCCTTCATTATTCCATACTGCCCAAGTTCTATTTGGCAATTCAGTAACATACCATCCCCCGTCTTCTGGAATATGAAACATAAAGAATGTATTATCACTAGCCTCAGACCATGTACGATAGCCAAGCTCTTTAGCAAACTGTTCATATTTGCTAAAGAAAATCTTTTTAAAAAAATTCATTTTTCCCTCCACATATAAACATTTTACAAAATATATAAGCTATTTTTTCCTGTTCTTCGCTTTCCATATTGTAATCCTCCAGGCTTCTCCACTTCTATAAAATTTACCTTTAAAATGAGGATGATTTTTAGTAAACTTGTTACTTTGTAAATGATAACCATGGTTATTATGCGGAGGATGGAGTTCTATAGATCTATATTTCCTTTTACCTTTATTATTTTTAGTAGAATAAAGAACTCCCCAATATCCTTTACCCGAATCGTTTGCCCCCTTTATCCGTCCTATTTTGTGAATTTTAAAGCCTGTTTTCTTTATCTTTTGAAATATGTCTTTAAATAATTTAGCCCTGTGCCCATCCGGATCGACCAGCATCACCGGGTTGTTATTTGCGTACGTATAACCGTTTTGTGTGAGGATATCATCGTCATCCCCCGGGTCGGGATCTAAAGATAAGAACACGCCATGCTCTGGGTGATAGTATCGGGCAATCAAATAGTGCAGTCCGGTCTCTTCGTCATATTGGTATCCTGCGTAGCGATATGGGTTTTCCGCTGCCATATCCCCCGATTGGGAAAGAATCTTGCCCCACGCATCGTATTGATAGCGCGCCACGATGTTTCCTTGCTCATCCGTTAAGGCGATGACATCGCCATGCGCGTTATAATGGTAAAAATACGTCGCATTGCCTTTTTTCATGGAAAGGAGTTGTCCGTTTTCTCCGTATACATATATTGTACCACATTTCCACTCGCATCGGTTTCATACAAGACGTTGAGGCTGTCGTCTTGATAATGGTAGTTGGTCACAACCCCATTTACTTTCTTTTGAATGCGCCGGCCATCTTCGTCGTATTTTGATATAACAAAAAGAGGTTATCCCCGAAACTCTGGGATAACCTTTTGACCGAGAAACACTTGGAAGCCCTCCTTACGATTTTATCATCGAGTTTAGCAAAAAGATCGCTTCCTCTTTTTAAATGATAGGCTTCATCTCTAATGTATAAGGTTTTAACTCCCTTTTTAATAAAATCTTATCAATATCTTTGATGTTTGAGGTCGTAAGGAGCACATACGGAGTATTTCCAAGGCTAATTAAAAGTTTTTCATCATTATTGGCTAACATAAGGGCTGCCCCTGCCTCAAAAGTAAAATCTAGCTCATTGGAGTTCGTTTTACAATAGTATGCATCCTCCAAAAAAGTAATAAGCTGAAATCCATTTTGAGATTGCATTTCTTTTATTTGAATAAACTCTAGTTTCTCTTTAGGATTAAACGATTGTAATTTTGGCATTTCTTTTTCCTTTACAATTAAAAGATGGTCAATCTCTGCTTTATAAGCGATTTCCGTTTGTTCCGCCGTCACTACATAAAATTCATGATGATTCACCTGTAATACGACTTGCATGCAGCTAAAAGCTTCCCGATAATCAGGATCCAAATCTGAAGAACTTATGAATACTCTTATATGTTGTGATTGAGAAATACTACGTAAATCATCAAGCTTTGTTTGGATCGGAATAAGGTAATGTGGTACCGATGACAATTGAACCCCTCCTTTTTAAAAATGTATATCCTCATAAACTCCGCCGCGTTTTAAATCTAGATTAATCTTCCATGTTCCGTCTTTTCGCTTTTTATATCGAATTTGATATTTATTGTCAGGGGTATACCTTCTCACAGAATTTCCATCTCTTTTTTGAATGACTTTTTTCCCTTTCGTTAAGTGCCTAAATATACTTTTAGCTACAGCTTTACCACCGGGCAAATCGGTATTAATCCTAGTCCGATGTTTTTTAGCATTTTTACCAAGAAGCCACACAAATTTAAGGCTTTTCCCTGTATGTCTGACAAGTTTTAATTTTCCTCCACCAATCGCACCTAAGGCCGCTTTTTTAGCTACGTATTTCCATCCTCTTCCGGTTTTATACGCTTTATATCCTTCATACGCCGCAAATCCCGCATTGATGACCATCCAAACAAAGTGCCCATCCGGATCGACCAGCATCACTGGATTGTTGTTCGCATACGTATAGCCGTTCTGTGTAAGGATATCGTCAGAATCTCCTGGATCAGGGTCCATGGACAAGAACACGCCATGCTCTGGGTGGTAGTATCGGGCAATCAGGTAGTATAGACCCGTTTCTCGGTCATATTGGTATCCCGCATATCGGTATGGGTTTTCGTCGGCCAAGGAGCCGGATTGGGAAAGAATATTCCCCCACGTATCGTATTGATAGCGCGCGGCAATGTTTCCTTGCGCATCCGTCAAAGCAATGACATCGCCATGGGCGTTATAGTGGTAAAAGTAGGTGGCACTACCTTTTTTCATCGCCAACAGCTGGCCGTTTTCTCCGTATATATACGATCTTACCACATTTCCGCTTGCATCGGTTTCATACAGAACGTTGAGGCTGTCGCTTTGATAATGGTAGTTGGTCACAATCCCATTTACTTTCTTTTGAATGCGCCGGCCGTCTTCATCGTATTTGTAGGTGACAAACGGAGTGCTTTCGCCTTTTCTTGTAATCGAAACCAATTGGTCCGCTTCGTTCCATTCATATCGATACTGGCCGTCTTCCAATCGATTGCCGTTGGCATCGTACGTGATCGTTTCACTGCCAAACCGAATAAGCTGATTGGCCTCGTTATAATCGGCATTTGTCGTCGTCGACTGCCCACCCTTTGTTTTCACGACTTTCGTCCGGTTGCCGAATCCATCATACGTATACTCGATCTTCGTTCCGTCTGGAAGCTCTTCTTCCACTAATTGATCCAGCTCATCATAACGGTAATCGATTGCTTTTCCTGTTGGGAATTCCACTTTCGTCCGATTGCCGTTTTCATCATAACGGTACGTTTCGGACAGTATTTCTTTTCCGTCCGCTGTACCAACCGATACGTTTTCGACGAGGCCGCGATCATCATATATAAAGGTTGAACCGGCTCCGTTTCCTGTCGTGAAGGTGCGGATGTTTCCTTTCTCGTCGTAGTCAAAGCGGTACGTATACGTCCCGTCTGTCACAATTGTATTTTGGTCCAAGGCATTATATTGAAAATTCACTGTTTGGCTAAAGGAGCCATGGGAAAACATAAACTGCTGCAATTTATCCGATGTCGTTGGATATTGCCATTTTTGCAGTCCACCGCGATCGGATTGTTCGATAACACGGTTCGCCGAATCAAATTTTCTTGTCTTCGTCGTGCCGTCTTTTAGATATTGGACGGAAAGTTCGTTTCCATTTTTATCGTAGCTGAATTCGTAATATGGGACGTTATTGTAGGAAATTGTTTTGACTCTTTCCGTTCCGTCATAAGACCATTGAATCGTGTTTCCCTTCGGAAGGACTGTTTTAGTTTTATTTCCATTTGCATCATATTCATTCGTCGTCGTATCTTTGAGCGGACCAACAGTTTTAATGAGTTTATCAGCTGCATCATACGAGTAGGTAAAGGTTTGCGACCGGCCGCCGCTTGTCCGAATGACTTTTGATGTCATATTTCCGTTCGCGTCATAATCATAATTGACGGAAGTGCCGTTCGCTAACAGCAGCTGTTTTAAGCGATTCGATAAATCATACGTGTATTCTTTCTTGTTTCCTTTCTCATCGAACTCGCTCAATATATTACCAACGGCATCATAATTCTTTTTCGTAACATATCCGGCTTCATCAGTTTCTTGAATAACATAGTTTCCGCTAGAATCATACTTATTTTTCGTCACGACGTTTCCTTCCATCAAACGGATCGCGTCAAACCACACTGTTCCCGTGTAATTGCCTCGAAACACAACGGATACATCGATTTTATCGATGGGCTTCGAAGGATTGATGGAAACGGCGGCACGGTTCCATTCTTGGGTTCCGATCGGAAAGTCTGCAGCATACGTTTGAGTTGCCCCGTCTGTAAAATACGCTTTAGCCGTTATGGAATAGTCGCTCGGGCTCACCGTACCGTTTGCTTTGACATCCTGCGCTTTCGAAAGACCTGTGAGTGTCAAACGAAGCGGTGTATCATTTGATGTTTGGCCAACAATCACCGTCTGTTTATATTCGCCGGCCGATTGCGTGGTGCTTGTTCTTAAAAATTTTAAAGAGGATCCTCCGTCAAAGGATTGCGTAGAATCCACACTTCCTCCTGTTCCGTTCCAATTCGCAATGGTCCCTTCAAAACTGCTATTGATAACTGGGTTATAACTCGAAGAAACCTGTGCCTCTTCCAATTGGATGCTATCAAACCAGGCTTCTCCGGAAGCATCTGGAGACTTATGATCGACCTCTAAATACACGCGAATTTTGACGGCACTCGGTGGAGTAGTAAACGTCACTTGCCGTTCTGTCCATGGTCTCGTACCGGTTAGTTGGCTGTAGCGATTGTCAGCCCAAGAAATCCGGCGATTTTGACTGTCTAAAAATTCGATATTAAAGAACGCATTGGCCTTCGTCAAATTCGTTTTGATCTTCCCGCTTAACGTATACGTCGTGTTCGGTTTCACGGCAATTTCTTGGGTAGCCGCCACATAGCCAAGTTCCGTTCCAGGCGAACTTGAGGCAGTGACGATTTTTAAAGTTTTTCTTCCAAGCGACCGATGATGACGATTCGTGTCTTCAAACAATTGTCCGGAATCGTTAGAACGAAGAAGATTCCAAGCTGTGATTCCCTGTTCGAAGCCGCTATTTGAGAGTAAGTTCGCTGCACTGCCTAATGTATTGCTTTCTTCAATAATATTCCCATAGGTATCGTATTTTGCTATAGAAGATGTTTTTCCGGATTGATCAGTTTCGGATACAGGATTTAAGCCATCGTAGGCAATCGTAGTGGTATCGCCTTCCGTATCTGTCTCGGAGATGACATCATTATTTTTGTTATACTTGTATGTTTCTGTACCGTACTGATCTTTCACCGATAACACATTCCCGTTTGCATCATACGTATATGTTTCAGTAGGTTTCACAGCATTTTGATCATTCGGATCCCGTGATTCTACTAGATTATTTCCCTCATACACGTAGCTTGTCGTAATGTTTAACCCGCCTGCATCTTCGATTATTTGAATGGGGTTCGCTGCTTCATTAAAGGTATACTGAATTTTGCGGCCATTCGGCTGGATCACGACGAGCTGCCGTTTCGTTTGATCATAATTCAACTTATAAATGCGGTTCTCGGGATCTATTACTTGACTGATCCTGTCTCCATTGTAAATGAATTGATTGACAACAGCTTTAGCTTCTGTATGCGTCGGTTCATATACTTTCTCTAGACGGCCATGTTCATTATATTCGTATCTCGTGGTTTCTTTGCCCGCCTTGGTGACTTTTGTTAACAAACCATTCTGATACTCAAACGTGATCGAACGGTTTAGTGGATCGGTAATTTTTTGAATTTTGCCGCTTGCGTTATACTCCATAGTCAGTTTTCTTCCTGATGCATCAATAATGGACACAAGCTTTCCATTCGCATAACTATAAGTCGTTGTATTTCCATGACCGTCGACCATTTTGGTTAACTTTCCGTCGCTTTTTCGGAAGTGAATTTTCGTTTGATCTTTGTCGGTCAATATATATTCATCGGCTGTTTCGCTTAATTCCAAATAAACACCTGTCGGAGCTTTATAAGTACCATCGGATAGCTTCGTGAATATATGGAGCGTACCATCTTCATCTGTAAATCTCGCTTCTTTACCCTGAGCAATGATGCTTATTTCCGCATCACTCTGCCATCCTTTTCCAAATAATCCATCCGAAGTAGATAGACTATTGTAAGTTCTTGTCATTCCTAGCCCCGGTCCTCTTCCAGAAATCGATACATCATCTTCGTCGACGATGAGGTTACCGGTAGCGGCATTCACGCTTGCATAAGGAACATCAATGATGGACCAGTATTCCTCCTTTCCTAAATACTCATTCCCCTCCGGAATTTTTACCGTCAACGCCTGATTGGAATATATTGTTTCCCCATCTGCATCGTATGCACTGAGTCTAAACCAGTAATTGGTGCTTGTCGCGTAATTTGTCCCCATTTTTGCATATAATGGGGAAGGATCCTTCGGAAGCTCCATTCCCTTTCCATCATGATGCAGCGTTAAAGATCCGGAAGCCCCTTTTTGGATTTCCTCTGAAGTAGGCCAGATTCCTTTATTTTGAGTCGTCCAATGGTCCACATCTCCTACATCAAATGCTTCATAGTACTGGCCGTTAAATATCCACACTTTGTAGCCTGTTGCACCGGGAATTTTTTTCCAATCCAGCATAACATAACCGGATTTGCTTCCTAATTGGTTGGCGTAAGCAAATCCAGAAGGAGCTGACGGCACAGGTAAATCCGAAATGCTCGGCTTATACGCATCCGAGTAGACGGTTTCCCCTTGAGCGTTATAGGCACTGACACGAATCCAGTAGTTGGTCGCCGTTGCATATTTTGTTCCTGCATTTTCATAGACTGGGGAAGGATCAACGGCCAATTCTGCGCCAAGACCATCATGTAAATGGAGTTTATAGCGGCCAGTATTTATTTCTGCAGCAGTTGGCCAATATTTTTTGTTTTTCGTTGTCCAAGAAGTGACGTTCCCGACATCAAGCGATTCATAGTTTGAACCGTTAAAAAGCCAAATTTTATACCCCGTCGCTCCGCTCACCGGTTTCCATTTGAAATCGATATATCCTGTTCCGTTGCCATTGGTATAACTAACCCCCGTTGGTGCAGATGGTTTCTTCAAATTAGGAATGGTTGGCATAAAGGCTCCAGACATGGCGCTTTCGCCTTGGGGAAAAATCGCGCTTACTCGGAACCAGTAGTTCTTGTTATTCGGATAACTTCCTCCTGAATTTCGATAGACTGGGGAAGGATCGACAGCCAGCTCCGTTCCTTTCTGATCTTGGTGCAGGTCGTATTTTCCGGCGTTAATTTCAGAAGAAGTCGGCCAAATTTTCTTTCCATTAGTGCTCCAAGAGGTAACATTGCCTACCTCAAAGGCTTCGTATGATTTACCGTTATATATCCATACTTTATAGCCCTTTGCCCCAGGAACCGGATCCCATGATACATTCACATATCCTGTGCCGTCTCCATTGCTAAAAACTGTTCCTTTAGGAGTTTGGGGAGCAGGGATCGTATACGTCACCGACAAATACGGTTTATAATTACTATTCGTAGAAGAAACGACTTTTTTCCAATAGGTTTTTCCATTTCCATTCGTATGAAGTTTGAAACCATACTGTTGCTTCTTGCCAGAAGCCCATTCTTTAACTGTATTCGTTACATTAAATTCCGCCCATTGATCTCTGGCCACATCAACTTTCCCAATATTAGTTGAAGAGGGCTTATTATTCCAATTCAATGCACTAGCTGACCATGAACCATTCACAGCATCTAACCATAACCCCGTTTTGGTGGTAGAGGAGTATGAATGGGTTACATAAACATTAAAAGTGGCATTCGTAATATTCATATTCTGTATACTTGATAGATTGTGATTTAAGAAAGCATAGCAAGTGCCGGTTGTGTTATCATAATAACCAACTTTTAAAACATACTGTCCTTGTACTGAATCCCATTTACTGGATGAAGAACTGTAATTAGTCGTTGGATATGCACTCATCACAAATGTATCCGTTGACACATTTATTGAAGTGCTTGGATCAATATAAACTGGATATACGCGTTTAGGATCTTTCAACCATTCAGGATCAGCTTTTATCGTTAAAACATATCCTTGCGCTTCTTTTTGCAATTCGTATGTTACATCTTCTGAACGCTCTACTTCACCAGAGTATTCATCGACATTGGAATCTACCATAAACGGCTTCGGCAGTTCAAAAACCTTTTCTTTTTCTTGATTCATAAACAGTATTGAACCATCATTTTGGACTTCAGCCTTTAAATCCGTTTTCAAATAAAATTTAAATATATGATAACCGGTAAATGAGTGAAGAACTAAATCTTCTTTTGTCGCTTGATTGAATGTAATATTCTGTAAATCTATAAAAGGAAAGATATTTTTGTGAAAAATTTTATTATCTTTTTTCTTATAAATAGCAGAAACATCCTTCGCCTTTATTGGCTGTACACCATTGCCGGCTGCTTCTAAAATGGAAAAGGAAATTGAATGTCCATTATAATGGAAAGTGGCATATTCTCCTTTGACCATTTTTTTATGAAAGTTTGTCTCGATAATAGTATTCTCTGTTTCGACAGAATTCGACTGATCGGTGCTTTCTGTTAGATTTGGAGAAATTTCCTCAAATGGCTTCCCCTTCTTTTTCCTTATATGGATCGGCTCAAAATAAATCTTTTTGGTAAATGTGCCATCACCATTGTAAAAAACTTTTGTATTCTCTGTCCGTTCCTCAATGATTTCCCCTCGTTTAAGGTTAATTTTAGGGGTCGGGACTTTTGACGGTAAATGACTTTCAGTAGAGTTGTGGTCTTTAGAATGAATGGTTTCTGCGAAAACGTCTAAAGGAACGGATGAGAAAAATAACAGATTCACAATTGCCCATATCAACCATTTTTAAACGACTAATTTTCATATAATTCCTCCTTTTCAATAATTTGTTAAATTGATTGTACTTTATAAAAGCTAGATTTAGGTACATTTTTTGACATACAAAATTCTGTATTTTTCGACAAATTTCGCTTCTTTTGTACGAAAAAACCCCCCTTCAATGAATAAATTAATCCATTCAATTGAAGGGGGAATGCTTTTGACCTATTTAATAGAATACGGGTATGAGCGGTGGTCGTTTAGAATCACTCGCCCGTATATTTTCCAATTGATTTTAATAGGCCCCTAAAGTGTGAGCAGAGGCTTATGATTATTTGAAATGAATTAAGAAATATTTCTTTTTGCCCCGGCGGATCACAGCAAATTGACCTTCGATGGTGTCTTTTTCAGACACAATATAATCAAGCTCCTGCACCCGTTCGCCGTTAATGTAAATCGCACCGTTTCCGATGTCTTCTCTTGCCTGCCGTTTCGATGGAGAAATTTTCGCCTGAACTAATAAATCGACTAATCCGATTTCTTTTTCGGTCGTTTCATACGAAGGCACATCTTTAAAGCCTTGTTTTATTTCTTCTGCTGTTAAAGCTTTTATATTGCCGCTGAACAGCGCTTCGGAAATTTTGACTGCCTGTTTGAGTGCTTCTTCGCCATGGACAAGTTTTGTCACTTCTTCCGCTAACGCTTTTTGCGCAGACCGTTTTTCAGGAGCATTTTTCACTTCTTCTGCCAATTGTTCAATTTCTTCTTTTGATAAGAAAGTAAAATATTTTAAATATTTGATGACATCCCGGTCATCGGTATTGATCCAAAATTGATAAAATTCGTAAGGCGATGTTTTTTCTTTATCGAGCCAGATGGCTCCTCCTTCCGTTTTGCCGAATTTTGTGCCGTCGGCTTTCGTGACGAGCTGGAGTGTAAGACCGTATGCTTTCGCATTTTCTTCCGTTTTTCGAATTAGTTCAAGTCCTGACGTAATATTTCCCCATTGGTCGCTTCCGCCGATTTGCAAGCGGCAATCATAGGTTTGGTACAGCTTTAAAAAATCGTACGATTGCAAAATCATGTAGCTGAATTCCGTAAAGGAAATGCCCGTTTCAATTCTTGACTGCACGGTTTCTTTCGCCAGCATATAGTTTATGCCAAAGCTTTTGCCGATATCGCGCAAAAATGTGATGACATCCAATGGCCCGATCCAATCGTAGTTGTTGGCCAAAATGGCCGGATTCCCTTCTTTTTCAAAATCCAAAAAGCGGGAAAGCTGTTCCTTAATGCGTTCTGACCACTGCTTCACCGTTTCTTTTTCATTTAATGTTCTTTCCTGTTTTTTTCCGCTTGGATCGCCGATCAAGCCTGTTGCGCCGCCAACAAGAGCAATCGGTTGATGACCTGCCTCTTGAAATCTTTTTAACGTTAAAATCGGCAGCAAATGCCCGATATGAAGGCTGTCTGCCGTCGGGTCAAAACCGCAGTACAGCTTCACCTGTTCCTCTGACAACAATTTATCTAATCCTTCTTCATCCGTTACTTGATTAATGAGTCCGCGATATTTTAAATCTTCTAGCAAAGCATTCATCAAACCCACTCCTTTTCAAATTTTATCCAAATAAAAAACGCCCCTTCATGAAGGGACGTATAATTACGCGGTACCACCCTGCTTAAGAACATTTGCATGTTCTTCACTCATTCTGATAACGGCTAAAACCGTCCTTTGCTACTTCACTTTCACAAAGAATGCTCATGGAGGTAATTCACAAAGCATTTATGTGCTGATTCGCACCGGCCATCAGCTCTCTGAAACAGGGAAATGCCTGCTACTTTCTCCAATCAACGCTCAAGTATTTTTTTCATTAATAAACATTTTTAGCATAATTGACATCCTTTGTCAACTAAGATTAGAACAGAGGGCGTCAACCGGAGAAAAAAATATGCTATAATAAACTAGATTTTGTAGAGGGATGATGAAAAATGGAGAAATGGTACGAATTTTTTAGGAAGGTAAGCTCCTTTTATCACAAGCACCAGCAAAAAATGGTCATTGCCTATAACGTAACATGGAACTTATTTCTTTTACTATTAGTTATCGGTTTAATAGGCTTCTCCTTTATCGGAGGATTAGGAGCTGGTTATTTTGCATCGCTTGTAAAAGATGAGCCGATCCGTTCCGAAAAAGAATTGGAAAAAGACATTTACGATTATTCTGAAACAACGAAAGTGTACTTTGCAGACAATGTCTATTTAGGGAAAATTCGCACAGATCTTGAACGTGAAAAAATCAAAATTGATCAAATTTCCGAGCATTTAAAACATGCAATTGTTGCAGTGGAGGACGAATATTTTTACGAGCATAAAGGGATTGTCCCAAAGGCGATCATGCGGGCGATTTTCCAGGAGTTCTCAAACTCTTCTGTCAGAACCGGCGGAAGCACCCTCACACAGCAATTAATTAAAAACCAAATATTGACCAACGAAGTGTCATTTGAAAGAAAAGCAAAAGAAATCCTGCTAGCATTGAGATTAGAAAAATATTTTACGAAAGATCAAATATTAGAAGCCTATTTAAATGTATCTTCATTTGGACGAAACAGCTCCGGAAGAAACATTGCAGGCGTGCAGGCTGCAGCGCAGGGGATTTTTGGCAAAGATGCGAAAGACTTATCGATACCGCAGGCAGCTTTTATCGCTGGTCTCCCTCAAAATCCTTTTGCTTATACACCGTTCACAAAGGACGGAGAAGTAAAAGAAGATTTACAGCCTGGTATAAACCGAATGAAAACCGTCCTAAGAAAAATGTTTGCAGAAGGATATATTACAAAAAAAGAATATGAAGAAGCACTTAAGTTTGATTTAAAGGCTCATTTAGCCAAAAAGAAAAAACCTGATATTGAGCAATATCCTTGGATTATATACGAAGTTGAAAAAAGAGTGAAGGATATACTGGCTGAGCAGCTGGCGAAAAAAGACGGTCACAAGCTGGAGGATCTCCGAAAAAATAATAAAGAGCTGTTTAATCGATACATGGCGCTGGCCGATCAAGACATGAGACAAAACGGCTACAACATTCATACGACCATTGACAAGAAAATTTATGACAAAATGCAAGAGGTTGTCAAAAACTACGAGTATTACGGAAATCCAAAGCTTGAAAAGAAAAAAGATCCTGAAACAGGCAAGACCGTAACCATCGAGGAACCGGTTGAAGTCGGCGCTGTTTTAATCGAAAACAAAACTGGAAAAATTATCTCCTTTGTTGGCGGCCGTGATCATAACAGGGAGCAGACAAACCATGCTACAAGAGCATTAAGACCAAACGGTTCAACAATGAAACCGCTCGCTGTCTATGCACCCGCGATGGAAATGGGCATCGTCCAGCCGGGAACTGTTGTGGCAGATCTTCCATTTTCAATCGGGAAATATCAGCCGAAAAACTATGGAGGCGGCTATCACGGATTAACAAGTATTCGAACAGCATTGAAACATTCATATAACATTCCGGCGGTAAAAACCTATGCAAAAATTATTTCGCAAAATCCGGTATCCTATTTAGAAAAAATGGGATTTAGTTCACTTGCTCAAGAAGATTACAGTTCATTCTCCCTCGCTCTTGGGGCAATGACTTACGGAGTAACCGTGGAGGAAAACGTAAACGCCTTTTCAACATTTGCCAATAACGGTGAATTTGTCGACGCCTACATGATTGAAAAAATTGAAACACAAGACGGAAAAGTTATATATCAACATAACAGCAAGAAAGAGAAGGTCTTTTCCCCTCAAACAGCCTATTTAATGATTGATATGATGCGGGATGTCATTCAAAGCGGAACGGCTTCCTCTTTAAAAAGGTATCTATCATTTCAATCTGATTGGGCTGGAAAAACAGGAACTGGGCAGGATTATCGGGATGCATGGTTTGTTGCTGTAAATCCTAATGTATCCTTCGGCACATGGATCGGTTATGACACGCCGAAAAGGCTGGAAACGACCTACAAAGGTTTGACCTACAGCAATAGAAATATATTGCTTTGGGCAAAATTAATGAACGCCGCATACAGCGTCAAACCTGACTTAATAGATCCTAACACTTCCTTTAAAATGCCTAAAGGAATTGTTTCAAGATCGTATTGCGCCCTCTCTGGGGATCTGCCTTCTGAATTATGTAAGAAAGCTGGACTCGTTCAAACTGACTTGTATAACGCTAAATTTCTGCCGAATAAAGTGGATAAAAGCTTGGCGTACGGCAAATTTGTTTTAGTAGACAACGTAGCCTATCAAGTGCCGGCAAATGCACCGGCTGAATTTGTCCAGGAAGGGCCTCTGCTGAAAAAAGAAGTATTGAATAATCTTGGGATTTCAGACGTGTCCCAATTGACTAAACTTCTGCCTAGCGGAGTTAATATAGAGGCTTTGACGTTGACCGGCAATAGGGTTCTTCAGGATAATGGCAAAGCTCCTTCTAAAGTGCCCGCTGTAAAGCTTAGCGGAACAACATTATCCTGGAGCAAAAGCGGTGAATATGATGTTATCGGGTACAGAGTTTATGCAGCTCCATCTAATTCAAATAGTTTCAAAAAAATTGCCAGCATACCTGCAAAAAATAACTTAAGCATCTCAGTCGGAAAATCTCCTGCCTCCTATTACGTCGTTGCAGTTGATGTGGCAGGAAAAGCGTCTCCTCCTTCAGCCATTGTAAAAACGGCGCAATCTGGAAAAACAGAGCCGCAGCAAAAACCGAAGCAGACGGCAAATGCAAGACAATAGGCGAATGGAAAAGATGCATTAAACGATCAATAAAGTAGACGAAACAGAAAAAACAGCCCAGCAAAACTTGCTTTCACCTAATAAATATTTTAAAAAGGACCGCACGTGGTCCTTTTTATCTTTTACTGGCTAGTGTGACGGCAGCTTTTTTAAGAAAACATAGCTTACTTTATTGTATCGCATTTTTTCTTCATAGAAGCGGTGTGCGTCAACGCGCTGCAAGCCGGAAGATAAAGAAACAATATTATAGCCATTTTCTACAGCATATTGATGAACATACGTTAAAAGCTTTTCACCGTATCCTTTTGATCGTTCTTCAGGCAATGTCACTAAATCACAAACCCAAATGAAACGCCCGTAGTATAAAGTGATCATTGGCATAAATCCGATGATGGCAACCATTTTATTATGATCGTAAAGAGCAACTAATTGATATCCTTCCTTTTGTTTAGCTTCAAGCACCAATTCAAGAAATGATTGTTCATCAAGATGAGTCCGCAAATGTTTCATCACTGAAAATCCTTCTAAAATTTCCTCTTTCGTTCGCAATTCTTTCAATAAAAGGGATGATTCCATAAGCTTCTCTCCTATTTCCATTTTTAGCGTTTATTTTATCAATCTATTATTAATGCCTGAACCGCCAATAACAAAGCCGCAAGCCTATTTACTAGACTTACGGCTTCTATTATTTTTAATCTTCCAACGTCGACAAGTCACCTGTTGGCAAGTTAAGCTCCCATGCTTTCAACACGCGGCGCATAATTTTCCCGCTTCGAGTTTTCGGCAGTTTTTCGCAAAATTCTATTTCCCGTGGCGCTGCATGTGCTGCCAGCCCTTTTTTAACAAACTGGCGAATATCCTCTTTCAAATCTTCTGATGCTTCATAGCCGCTGCGCAATGCAACGAACGCTTTAATAATTTCTCCTCGAACAGGGTCCGGCTTGCCGATAACTCCAGCTTCCGCTACGGCAGGATGTTCAACAAGCTTGCTTTCTACTTCGAACGGTCCGACCCGTTCGCCGGAAGTCATAATGACGTCATCAACCCGTCCCTGGAACCAAAAATATCCATCTTCATCCATATAAGCGGAGTCTCCAGATACATACCAGTCACCGATAAAATAAGATTCATATTTTTCAGGATTATTCCAAATTGCTTGCATCATGGAAGGCCAGCCTTTTTTAATTGCTAGATTCCCCATTCGGTTTGGAGGCAATTCATTTCCATGATCGTCAATAATTGCTGCTTTTACGCCGGGGATCGGCTTGCCCATTGATCCAGGCCGGATATCCATACACGGATAGTTGCAAATAAGATGCCCGCCTGTTTCCGTCATCCACCAAGTATCATGAATGCGCTTATTAAATACTTTCATTCCCCAGCGAATAACTTCAGGATTTAAAGGTTCTCCGACACTTAAAATATGGCGCAGAGAGCTTAAATTATATTTTTTCACCAATTCGTCTCCTGCACTCATCAGCATCCGAAACGCTGTTGGAGCGCTGTACCAGACAGTGACACCGTATTTTTCGATTGTTTCATACCAATAATCAGGGCTGAATCTGCCTCCAACAATAACATTTGTAACACCTAGGAGCCACGGACCAAAAATACCATAAACTGTTCCGGTCACCCATCCAGGGTCTGCCGTACACCAATAAATATCTTCTTCCTTCAAGTCAAGAACCCATTTTGCTGTTTGATAATGCTGAATCATCGCATTATGGACATGGAGAACGCCTTTCGGTTTTCCTGTTGATCCGGAAGTATAATGCAAAAGAAGTCCGTCTCTCCGATCCACCCATTCAATTTCCAAATCTTTGCTTGCATTTTCAAAATGAGCAAAGAAATCGATTATTTTTCCTTCTTCTTTTACATCTTCTCCAACAACCACCACATGTTTGAGCGCAGGCAATTCATCAATTGGAACTCTTGGCAGCAGCTCTTTTGTTGTTACAATCACTTTTGCCTCACTATCTTCCAAACGATCCTTTACCGCGCTCTCCATAAACGCTTCAAATAAAGGACCTACAATAGCTCCCAGTTTAATTGCGCCCAAAATGACAAAATAAAGCTCTGGACTTCTAGGCATAAATACGAAAACCCGATCACCTTTTTGAAGGTCGGTATGCTGTTTTAAAACATTCGCAGCTTTATTGGAGAGCTCTTTCATCTCTTCAAACGTATACTTTTCGTCACGATTCGCATCGCGATAATAAAGTGCGACTTTATTTTTTTTGGCCCCATCTGCATGACGGTCAATCGCCTCATAAGCCGCATTGATTTTCCCAGTTTTACTCCATGAAAAATTCTCCTCTACTGCTTTCCAGTCAAAGCTCGCATATGCTTCCTCATAGTTTGCTAAGTTGTGGTTTCCTTTTATTGCTGGTAGCGCTTCCACTTTCATCGAAGTACCCCCCTAAAAATTAGTATATTTGTTTATCATTATATAACTTTTTATTCCATTTCGCAATTTTGTAAAAATTTTTCACAAAACAAATCCGATTATGTTCGACAATTCCTGTATAATATGAATAGGTTATTAGATTGGTAGGCGGTGTAATGAATGGAACATAAAAAAACATATCATGCCAAAGAAATTGAAACTCCAAATGGAACGGTGATTGTCGAAGGGCCAATTCCCCCAGATAAACTGGCAGGCTATAAATTTCATGAGGATTTAACAGCTTTCCGTCCTGCACCAAGGCAGCACAAAGCGCTTGTAGAAATTGCCAAGCTTCCTGAAGGACGGATTATTATTGCCAGAAAAGACGAAACAATCATCGGGTATGTTACATTTTTATACCCTGATCCTCTAGAACGATGGTCTGAAGGAAAGATGGAAAATTTAATTGAGCTAGGAGCCATTGAAGTGATTCCAGAATTTCGCGGATGTGAAATTGGAAAAAATTTATTGATTGTTTCGATGATGGATGATGCAATGGAAGATTACATCATTATTACAACGGAATATTATTGGCATTGGGATTTAAAGGGAACTGGCTTAAATGTTTGGGAGTATAGAAAAATGATGGAAAAAATGATGAATGCAGGCGGTCTTGAGTGGTATGCAACAGATGATCCAGAAATTTGCTCTCATCCTGCAAACTGTCTAATGGTTCGTATTGGAAAAAGGGTAGATAACGAATCGATTCAGAAATTCGACCAATTAAGGTTTACAAACAGATTTTTGTATTAATCGCCATGCTATTCTTGGAAAGGGGATGGATAACATGATTATTGAAAAAATCATGCAAAAAAACGTACTCACGCTTTCTCCGGATCACTCGATCCAAGATGCTTTAAACTTAATTAAAAAAGCTAGAATCAAGCATATTCCGATCATCAGCGAAGAGAATACCCTTATTGGCATTATATCAGACAGAGATATTCGCGATGCTGCTCCCTCTATATTAAGTAAAAATGAAAAATTGGATGCGCTTTTAAACAAGCCAGTTAAAAACATTATGAAAACCGATGTCATAACCGGACACCCTCTTGATTTTGTTGAAGATGCTGCTACGATTTTTTATGAGCATAAAATCAGCTGCCTCCCCATTACTACAAATGGAAAGCTTGTCGGAATTATTACCAAAACAGATGTTTTGAATACGTTTGTAAAGTTGACTGGAGCCCATCAGCCCAGCTCCCGAATTGAAGTAAGAGTTCCCAATATAACCGGAATGCTTTCAGAAGTCGCAACAGTATTTCATAAAGGAAAAGTAAACATTTCCAGCGTTTTTGTGTATCCGGAAGAAAACGAAAAATTCAAAACACTAGTTTTTCGGGTGCAGACGATGAATCCAATGGGGCTTATTACTGAGCTTGAGAAAAAAGGTTATACCGTTGTATGGCCTCATATGATGGGGGAATAACATGAAAGACAGCGTGTTTATTTATTCCCCTTTATTTTTAAATTATAAATTTAGTAATAAGCACCCATTCAACCAGCTGCGAGTAGAATTAACAGTTGATTTGCTAAAAAAATTGAAAGCGCTTGAAGATGATGAAATAGTTGAACCAAGATTTGCAACAGATGAGGAGCTGGAGCTTATTCATGATGCCGGCTATATTCGTGCAGTAAAACAGGCAGGGGAAGGAAAGCTGTCTGAGCATGAAGCTTTAAACTACGGACTTGGTACGGAAGATACACCTATTTTTCAAAACATGCATCAGGCCAGTTCTCTTATTGTTGGCGCGACATTAACAGCAGTTGATCATGTCATGATGGAAAAATCGAAGCATGCTTTAAATTTAGGCGGAGGTCTTCATCACGGCTTCAGGGGGAAAGCGTCTGGATTTTGTATATATAATGACAGCGCAGTGGCGATTAAATATATTATCGAAAAATATGGGGCAAGGGTGCTGTACATTGACACGGATGCGCATCACGGAGACGGTGTTCAATGGTCGTTTTATGATGAGCCAAACGTTTGCACACTATCTATTCATGAAACTGGGCGATATTTATTTCCTGGGACAGGAACAGTTCATGAGCGGGGACAAGGTTCTGGATACGGTTTTGCCTTTAATATTCCGTTAGATGCATTTACCGAAGATGAATCATGGCTAAAAGTTTACAAAGAGGCCGTTACAGAAGTTGCAGAGTACTTTAAGCCTGATGTCATCGTCACTCAAAACGGAGCTGATGCCCACTATTTTGATCCACTAACTCATCTTCACGCCAGCATCAATATTTACCGGGAAATTCCGAAACTTGCACATGAAATTGCCCATAGCTACTGCGATGGAAAATGGATAGCTGTCGGCGGAGGAGGCTACGATATTTGGCGGGTTGTTCCAAGAGCTTGGTCGCTCATTTGGCTGGAGATGAAAAATTTAAGCTGCAAAGCACAAGGGGCTCTTCCGAAAGAATGGCTGGAAAAATGGCAGGAGAAATCTCCCGTTGAATTAATCCCAACATGGGAAGATCCCGATCCGTTATATCAACCGATTCCAAGGAAAAAAGAAATTGAAGAAAAAAACAATCACACTCTTGAATTGGCTCTGCAATTCATCCGCCAGCAAAGGGTATATAAAGCCAAAAAAAATGTTAACGGCCAAACTTTTTAAAAAAGCTTGGCCGTTTTTTCTTCAGCTTAAAAAGATTATGATTTTGTCGATTGCCGAATTTCAATGCGATGCGGGAGTTCAACAATATGATTATCTACTTCCTCTTTGTTCATCAATTTTGTTAACAGGCGCATCGCAACCGCACCGATATCGTAAGACGGTTGGACAACGGTTGTTAATCGCGGACGAACCATAGTCGCCAAACGAGTATTGTCAAAGCCGATGACATCAAAATCTTTCGGAATTTCATAGCCTTTATCTTGAGCGGCATGAATCACGCCCAATGCCATTTCGTCCGTTCCAACAAAGATTGCAGTCGGTTTTGGCGACAGCTCCAACACTTTGTCAAATGCTTCAATCCCGGATTCGTAGGAATAATCTCCTTCTACTACAAATTGTTCATCGTATTGGAGTCCTGCCTCTTCAAGTGCACGTATGTATCCTTTAAGCTTTTTCACTTTATTCACAGGCTCTTCCATCGGCCCGGATACATAGGCAATATGTTTGTGTCCTTTATCGATTAAAAACTTAACCGCATCATAGGCTGCCTGTTCATAATTGATATTAACAGAAGGCAGTTCATTGTTCTCATCAAAAGTTGATGCAAGCACAATAGGAACCGGTGAACGTTTAAATTCTTCCACATGCTCCTCTGTAATATTGCCGCTCATAAATACAATTCCATCCACTTGTTTCCCTAAAAGGGTGTTAAGCAAATGCAATTCTTTTTCTTTATTTTGGTCAGAATTGCTTAAAATAATATTATATTTATACATCGTTGCGATGTCTTCAATCCCGCGAGCCAATTCTGAATAAAATGTGCTTGATACATCCGGTATAACAACACCTACAGTCGTCGTTTTTTTGCTAGCCAGCCCTCTTGCGACAGCATTTGGCCGATAGCCGAGACGCTCAATCGCTTCCAATACTTTCTTTCTAGTTGTCGGCTTTACATTCGGGTTGCCGTTTACAACTCGTGAAACTGTCGCCATTGAAACGTTCGCTTCACGTGCAACATCATATATCGTCACATTATTCATGATCAACACTCCTCATCTAAATGATCTATATCAAATAAATAACAGTCTCTTCCGTATAACTCTTATCATACGATACAAAGCATTCGTCCGCAATGTGCTTGGCGTGTTTTCTTATATTTTTACCTTTTTCGTTAAAAAAATATGTTCATTAAAGTATATCCTTCATTAAATAATGTAAACGATCTACGCAAAAAAAGGAACCTTAAAAGGCTCCTTTTTTAAAAAATAGACGATATTCAATTAGGCATTTACTTTCGCTAATGGTCTTAATTCAGAAATAAACTGATTGAATTGCTCAATATTCATTTGCTGCGCAGAATCTGACAAAGCTACTTCCGGATCCGGATGAACTTCAGCCATAATACCGTCTGCCCCAATAGCAAGAGCAGCTTTTGCAGCAGGAATTAGAAGGTCTTTCCGGCCTGTTGAATGAGTGACATCAACTAATACAGGCAAATGTGTTTCCTGTTTTAAAATCGGAACTGCTGTAATGTCCAGCGTGTTTCTTGTAGCGCGTTCATACGTGCGAATTCCGCGTTCACAAAGAATGATTTGATCGTTACCTCGAGAAATAATGTATTCCGCAGCATTCATAAATTCTGATAACGTTGCAGAAAGACCGCGTTTTAACAATACAGGCTTGCGAACAGATCCTGCTGCTTTTAACAATTCAAAGTTTTGCATGTTCCGTGCCCCGATTTGGATGACATCGATGTAATCAAGGGCCACATCAATATCTTGAGGCGACACAATTTCACTAATAACTGCCATATCAAACTCATCAGCAATTCTTTTTAAAATTTTTAAGCCTTCAATACCTAAACCTTGGAAATCATATGGTGATGTTCTAGGTTTAAATGCACCGCCTCTTAGCAGCTTCAAGCCTTGTTTCTTCGCTGCTTCCGCAACAGCAGCTACTTGCTCATAGCTTTCTACCGCACAAGGACCGACAACAAAGTATTGGCTGCCATCCCCGATTTTTTCGCCTTTGACGTCAACGATTGTATTCTCTTTCTTTTTCTTTCTTGATACTAACAATGCTTTGCGATGATCGTCCTCTTGAAGCTCTAATGCCGCTTTAAATATTTCCTTAAAAATATGCTGTAAAGTGGAATCTTCAAATGGACCATTATTATGTTCTTTTATCAAATCGAGCATTTTTCGTTCACGGACAGGATCATATCGGTTAACTCCTTGCGCTTCTTTCGCTTTCCCAATTTCTTGAACAAGCTTGCCTCGCTCGTTAATTAATTTTAAAATTTGCAAATTGATTTCATCAACCCGTTCCCTAAGCGCTTCTAATTCTGTATTGCTCATTTTTTCCACCCTTTCACATCCGTCAAAATTTTAAGCATTTGATTTTAATTAGGGTTTATTATAAACCATATTCCTTGAAATGTCACTAAAAATTTCTTTATCGATTAAACGCTTTTAAGCGGTAAAGTGTTTATTTTTTTCAAAATATTTTCTTTAGTTCTTCACAAGTCATTTCCCAAAGATCATCATGCCAGATAAAATTATTATACAATATTTGGGGGATTTATGTTTCATTTATATTATGTTTCAGTTATGGAATCGGACAATTCTTGTACATGTAAACTAAATGATTAGGGCTTTGGCAATCAGCAGCAAAAGCTTAAAATTCTTGAAAACCTTGCCGGCTGATGGACTTGTAACACTGTTCGAAAAATATTCCCCATGAAAATTTTCACGCTCTTTTCCTCTATTCGCTGCCTATTTTCCTGTAAACGAAAATCATCGGCTTGTTTGCCGATGATGATTGTCTTGCCAAACCTATGACTTTGTTTCTTTATTGTTTTCGCTTTGAAGCTCTTCATCTGAGGCTTGTGAAGTGTCAGTCAAATTTTCTGTTTTCTGACTTTGTTCGTCGTCAAGCTCGGTGTCAGCGGAATCTGAAGGATTTTCTTTTTCAGAAATTTCATTTTCATTGCTTCGTTCCTTTATTTTTTTTACCAAGCCCTCAGACTGCTCTTGGATTTTCTGTTGAATATTTTGTGATTTTTCTTTTGCCAAGCTGATAAACTGTACTCCTTTTTCATATGCTTCGCTTGTAATTTTTGATGTTTTTTCCTTCACTTTTCCCGCCTGATCATTAAAATTTTCGCGAAGCTCTTTTCCTGACTTTGGCGTAAGCAATAATGCGGAAGCTGCCCCAACAACAGCGCCTATAATAGAACCTATTATGAACCCTTTTTTATTCGTGCTTTTTTTTGACATGTTTGCGCCTCCTGTTTTTTAAGTAAAATTAATTAATCAGTTTGCTTCTTTGATCGTTTTCTCTGCTTTACTTTATCAATCAATTCCATCACAGCATTTGTCCACTGGATGGCTTGAGCAACTTTTTCTTCATTTTTTTCCAATTGTCCAGTTACACTCGCTGAAACTTTTTTCATAGACCGATTAAATTGTTGAATGGATGTTCCAATCTCTTTTACGGCATCCACCACTGAGTTGACCTTCTCAGATTTTTTCTGAATGTCTTCCGCCAATTGGTTTGTTTTATGAAGCAAATCTGTTGTTTCTTTTGTAATGCCCTCCACCTGCTTTTCAAGGCCCGCAAGCGTCCCGGCTACTTGATCGAGTGTAATGCGCAGAGATTTTAATGTTTTGGCTAAATAAACAACTAACACTGTAAAAGCTACGGCTATTAGCGCAATGCTTGCATATAATATGAATTCCAACTGCTGCACCTCCAAGTAAAACCAATAATACAATTCCCTAATTTTTCGGAATGCAAACATAAAATCTGCAATCATTTATCTATTCGACATTTTGTCAATTGAATCCTTTCGATCATATCAAAAATAGAACAAGTTTTAAATCCAATCAGGAAACGCTACAATATTATTGTATAACGAAAAAAAAGGAGGCCGGCAAGTTGAAAGATCCAAGAATCGAAAAATTGGCAAAAATTTTAATTCATTATTCATGCCAACTGCAAAAAGGCGAAAAAGTGCTTATTGAAAACTTTGGTCTTGAGAAGGAGCTTGTGATTGCTCTCATCCGCGAGGCTTACAAAGCTGGCGGGCATCCGTTTGTTTCCATTAAAGATCATCAAATAAACCGAGCTTTATTGCTTGGAGGACAAGAAGAACAATTCGAAATGATGGCTGATTTCGAAGCAAATGTCATGAAAGAAATGGACGCATACATAGGCCTCAGATCAGGCAAAAACATTAATGAATTTGCTGACGTTCCAGAAGAAAAAATGAAGCTGGAAGGCAGAACAATCGGGCAAAAGGTGCATCGTGAAATCCGCGTTCCGAAAACAAAATGGGTGGTTCTCAGATACCCGAATGAATCCATGGCACAGCTTGCAAAAATGAGCACAGAAGCGTTTGAAGACTTTTATTTTAATGTCTGCACTCTTGATTACGAAAAAATGGATAAAGCGATGGATGCGCTTGTTGAACTGATGAACAAAACTGACAAAGTACATATTAAAGGTCCTGGCACTGATTTGACTTTTTCAATCAAAGATATTCCTGCGATTAAATGTGCAGGACGCATGAATATTCCTGACGGTGAAGTATTTACAGCGCCTGTTAAAAATTCTGTGAACGGTACCATTACGTTTAATACGCCTTCTCCGTACCAAGGATTTACATTTGAAAATGTTCGGTTAACATTTAAAGACGGAAAAATCATTGATGCGTCAGCTAATGATACAAAACGATTAAACAGCATTTTGGATACAGATGAAGGAGCAAGATATATCGGTGAATTCGCCATCGGTGTCAATCCATACATCCTTCACCCGATGCAGGACATTCTGTTTGACGAAAAAATCGCTGGAAGCTTCCACTTTACACCAGGGCAATGCTACGATGAAGCGTATAATGGCAACCATTCCAATATCCACTGGGATTTGGTCGTCATTCAGCGTCCGGAATATGGAGGCGGAGAAATTTATTTTGACGACGTATTGATCCGAAAAGACGGACTGTTTGTCATTCCGGAATTGGAGCAGCTAAATCCTGAGAATTTAAAATAGTGCATTCTTCGCTATAAAAACAAAACGACTGTAACATTTTTTGTTACAGTCGTTTTGTTTTAAACACACAGCTTTTCATAGGCATCTTGATATTTTTGAATATCTCCTGCACCCATGAATAAAATAACGCTGCTTTCATGCTTTTTCAAAACTTTAATGTTCGTCTCATCGATTAACTCTGAATGTTCAATTTGCGCCTGCAAATCTTTAATCGTGAGGTTCCCTATGTTTTCACGGGCAGAGCCAAAAATTTCGCATAAGTATACTTTGTCGGCGCTTTTTAAACTATCCGCAAACTCATTAAGAAATGACTGTGTTCTTGAAAAGGTATGAGGCTGAAAAACAGCAACAATTTCCCGGTCAGGATATTTTTGCCGCGCAGCTTCAATTGTTGCTTTTATTTCCGTAGGATGATGGGCGTAATCGTCAATCAGCACTTGTCCTCCGAAATTTTTGGCGCTGAATCTTCTTTTTACGCCTTTAAACGTTTTGACGCGCTCCTGAATAACATCAATTCCAATATTTTCGTATTGGCATAACGTAATAACCGCCAGCGCATTTAGAACGTTGTGATCCCCGAATGCAGGAATTTCAAACGTGCCGTAAAACGTATTCCGAATATATACATCAAATACAGTTCCCGTTGTGCTTTTCACCACATTTCTCGCTTGAAAATCGTTTTCCTCATGAAAACCGTAATATAATACCGGAACTTTCGCTTGTATTTCCTGTAAACGCTCATCATCTCCGCAAGCGATAATTCCTTTTTTCACTTGTAAAGCCATTTGCTGAAATGCTGAAAAAACATCATCCAGATCACGATAATAATCAGGGTGGTCAAAATCAATGTTCGTCATAATCGCATAATCCGGATGATAGGATAGAAAATGGCGCCGGTATTCACATGCTTCAAAGACAAAATATTTGCTGTTTTGAACTCCTTTTCCCGTTCCGTCTCCAATCAAGTATGAGGTAGGAAAAGCACCTTGCATAACATGAGACAGTAAACCGGTTGTAGATGTTTTACCGTGCACGCCAGTTACCGCTATGCTTGTGAATTTGTTCATCAATTCCCCTAAAAATTTGTGATAGCGGTAAACCGGCAATTGAAGTCTCTTTGCTTCTTCAATCTCCTCGTGTGTATCTGGAAAAGCATTACCAGCTATTACAGTTAAACCAGGGTGAATGTTATTTTTCGAAAAAGGAAATATTTGAATTCCCCGTTCCTCCAAGCCTTTTTGTGTAAAAATATATTTTTCAATATCAGATCCTTGTACATTTTCATTCATATCATGAAGGATTTGAGCTAAAGCACTCATCCCTGTTCCTTTTATGCCAACAAAATGATAAGCAGTCATATAAGAACCTCCAACAATCGTCTATCTGTAAAATAATATATGACGAATGACTAGTTTTGCAACTATAATATTTATTTCCTGCAAGCTTCATAACGCAATATTGTATACTTTTAGTGTTTCCTAATTGAAAGCAACGTATATCGTTTTAAATCGGCATTGCCAAAATCAGCCCAACATTTTAATAATATCATGTTCAGTACATCTCAACTACTCTCTTTTATTGTTTTCAATTGTTCTTCTGACACTAGCACGTCTCGCGGCTTGCTTCCTTTCGGCGGGGAAATGATCCCCTGCTCCTCCATTAAATCAATCAATCTGGCCGCTCTATTATAACCGATTCGAAAACGGCGTTGAAGGCTTGAAGCCGAAGCATGCCCCTGCTCTACAACAAACTCGCAGGCTTCATAAAAAAGATCATCTTCTTCTGCTTGGAAATTTGTTTTCGCAAGCAATTCCTCTTGTTTAAACAAATAATTGGGCGCCATCTGGTTTTTTACATGGTGAACGACGCGATCAATTTCATCATCAGAAACAAAAGTTCCTTGAACTCTTACCGGTTTTGCAGAACCGTTTTCTAAAAACAGCATGTCTCCTCTTCCTAGGAGTCTTTCTGCACCGGAAGTATCAAGAATCGTTCTTGAATCTATTTGCGATGATACGGAAAATGCTATTCTTGTAGGAATATTCGCCTTTATTAAACCGGTTATAACATCAACAGACGGTCTTTGTGTGGCAATTAATAAATGGATGCCGCAAGCTCTCGCTTTTTGGGCAATCCGGCAAATCGCCTCCTCCACATCGTTCGGCGAAACCATCATTAAATCAGCGAGCTCGTCAATCACAATCACGATGTACGGCAATCGTTTCTCCTTTTCCTTGTCGCCGACCCGTTCATTAAATTTCTCGATATCTCGAACGCCTACATGGGCAAATAATTCATACCTTCTTTCCATTTCATCTACCGCCCATTTCAGTGCAGCAGTAGCTGCTTTTACATCCGTAATAACAGGGCTGACGAGATGAGGTATGCGGTTATACGGTGCAAGCTCCACCATTTTTGGATCAATGAGGAGCATTTTCACATCATTTGGAGTTGCTTTATAGAGCAGGCTGACTAAAATCGTATTGATACAAACGCTTTTTCCTGACCCTGTAGCTCCCGCAATCAAACCATGCGGCATTTTTTTCAAATCCGTCACAATCGGCTCCCCTGAAATGCTGAGGCCCAGAGCAACCGTTAACGGAGAGCGGTTGGCTTGAAAAGCTTTCGACCGTAAAATCTCTCTTAAAAAAACCGTTTTGCTTTTCCGGTTTGGCACCTCAATCCCTATTGTGTTTTTCCCCGGTATCGGAGCCTCAATCCGGATGTCTTTTGCAGACAAGCTTAATTTAATATCGTCTATCAAGTTAGTTATCTTGCTCACTTTTACGCCGGGTTCAGGGTGAACCTCAAACCTCGTGACGGAAGGTCCTTGTGACACATTGACCACTTTTGCATTGACATGAAAATTTTGCAGCGTAAGATCGAGCAAATTCTTTTGCTTTTCTATCCACTGATCATCCGCTTCTTCCTCAAACGGCTGAACGTTCAGGAGGGTGAGCGGCGGAAACAAATAATTTTGCCGTTTTTCCTTTACTTCAAGCTTTCGTTTATCTTGCCCAAACATAATGACATTATATGGAATAATTGTCTTTTCGTTTTGATTTGATGAAAGCTTTCCTCTGGAAACAGGCTTTCGTCTGTCATCGGACTTTTTCTCTAAATGCTTTGGATCCGCTTCCTGTTTTAGGCTCGTCTCCTGTTTTGGACCCTCCTCCTGATTTAGATCTGTTCCTTGTTTTAGATCTGTCTCCTGTTTTAGATTCGTCCCCTGCTTTAGAACTGTCTCTTGTTTTAGATCCGTCTCCTGATTTAGACCTGTCCACTGTTTTAGATTCGTCTCTTGCTTTGATCCCGTCTCCTGGTTTAGATCCGTCCACTGTTTTAGATTCGTTTCTTGCTTTGATTCCATCTCCTGGTTTAGATCCGTCCACTGTTTTAGATTCGTCTCTTGCTTTGATTCCGTCTCCTGGTTTAGACCTGTCCACTGTTTTAGATTCGTCTCTTGCTTTGAATCCATCTCCAGCTTTGAAGCCTCGACCGATTGAGCTTCCTCAGCTTCCCGCTGTTTATCCTCCGAAGGCGGTACTGTTATTTCAAAATATGAATCCTCAGCTTCGTGATCTTGTGTTTTTGATATTTCTTTTTCATAATCGTTTTCATATTCTATCATTTCATTTATTTCTATTTCTTCTGCTGCAGCAAACTCCCTTTGCACTTCTTTTTGTTTTTCCAGATCATTGATGAAAATATCATGTACGTCTATGTCCGTCTGTTGCTGATATCGCTCTTCAATTTTTTTGAAAAATAAATCATCTCTATTCCTTGGTCCAAATCCAAAAATCGGTGAAGGGATTTCCGTTGGCTGAAAAGATTTTCTTTCCTTTTGTACGCCTTGTGCACTATTCAGTCGAGACTGCTTGCGTTCAGAAGATGTTTTTGCTTTTGATTTTGCCGCATCCGCTGGGCGTCTCGTTTCTCGCAATGTTTCATCATCGGATATTAGCGGAAACCGAAAGTTTCCTTTCGGATATTGATATGTAACTCTAGCTTGCATCTCTAATCTATCGTCAGTTAATGATTGATCTTTTATTTTTTCAGTAGAATTGTTTTTATCTATCTTTCTTTCATATTCTTCTTCCTGATTATCGAAAAACAACCGCAACAGTTTTGACAACCAGCTCATCTATGATCACTCTTTCATTCATTCTAATCTCATCCTATATTTTATCAATAAAAATACTTTTTGGAAGTTTAAAAAGCAATGACAAACATTAATATTATATTGCTAAAATCACAGATTTAAAAATAAATAAGACTCCCTGTATAAACAAGGAGTTTATTCTTTATTTTTTATATTTTCGATATACATAATTCGTTCAATCAGAGGCGGATGATCGTAACGTAAAAATTTCACTATTTTCGGCGGATTTATTTCGCTGCGGCTAAATTTCGCCAAATGTTGAAATGTTTTTACAGCCGCTTCCTCGTTTTTTGTCATTTCAATTGCATATAAATCCGCCTGTTTCTCTTGATACCTTGATACTATGCCGGATATAGGGCTTGAAGCGAACGATAACATCCCCAGCAGCAAAAGAAATAGAGGAAGCGACGACAATTCACGTATAGATTGAATGTTCAGCCTTTTTCCCCATCGATTTGTACAAAAAATCATTAACCGATGAATGATATATAAACCTGCCAAGGAAAGAAGCAAATACCCGGCTATTCCGATATAGATGTGCTTCATCACATAATGTCCCATCTCATGAGCCATAATGAATAATATTTCATCTTCGCTTAATTTATTTAACGTCGTATCCCACAAAACGATTCTCGAATTTGATCCTATTCCTGTCACATAGGCGTTCAACGCATTTGTTTTGGTGGACATATCCACTTCATACACATGCTCCGCGGGAATATCTGCTTTGGAAGCTAGCTGTAAAATTTCTTCCTCCAGCTTTTTATTTTTCAACGGGTAAAAATCGTTGTACAGCGGATCAATGATTACCGGCTGAATAAACATTATAAACAATGTGAATGGTATCGATGCAAACCATGCCCAAAGCCACCAGCGCTTTTCAAATTTTCGAATAATGATGTATAGAAACGTGACGACAACCGCCATTAAAACATAATTCACAAGAAAATCGGTCACTTCATCCTTCAGCCACGAGTTCAACGTCTGGGTCGAGATTTGAAAATCCTTTGACAGTTTGTAGTTCAGCCAGCTGACAGGTAATGTTAGTAAAGTGACAAGCAATGACAGCCAAAAATAGTATAAAGCTGTTTGGACTATAAAAAAACGGGATGCTGTTTCCGCCCATTGCTGAAATGTTTTTGAAATCCCAAAGCTTAGCACAATAAAAAAGATGATCCACTCTAACGGAATGGATATGAAAAATACCAAATTTTTCAATTGCGAATAATTTTCTGACAGCTGCAGCTCCTCTGCCGTTAAAAACGTTTTCGGATCAGCAGCAGTACCTTCAATTCCCTTCGGCAGCTCATAACCCGTCCAGAAGAATAAATAGAAGTATAAAACCAAACCGTAAACTGCATATAATAAAATGATCGTTAGAAGACTCTTTTTCAAGCCGAATACCCCCTTGAGCTTAACTCCCTCCTTTAGTAGTTTAGATAAAAAAACATCGTAATAGAACTGCTTTTCCAAAATATTTAGAAAAAGAAGCTGTAAAAAGATAAAACGGCAATTGAACAAATAACTACAAAAAAGACGTTGGCTCCGAAATAAGCAGCAATGAACGCTGTAAATGCACCGACTGCTCCAAACAGGAAATCCTCGTGAATAAAAAAGACCGAGGGCACGATCAATGCACCTAATGTTGCATATGGTACATTTTTTAATACATTTTGCCAAAACGGAGGGAGATGTAATTGACTGAAAATAACAAAAGGAAGCATTCGCGGTATGTATGTCACAATGCCCATTCCGATAATCAACCAAAATATTTGGCTATTCATCTTGCTGCACCTCTAATTTTCTAAAGATACATTCCACAACAACGGAGGAAAATAAGGACGACAATGCAATAGACCAGCCTATAGACAGCCGTCCGGTCGTCAATAAAACGGAATTTATCACTGCAGATAATAAAGCTAGTACGATAATTTTCCGATGTTTTTTTAATGAAGGAACCAATAAGCCGATGAATAGGGCATATAGAGCAATTCCCATGCTTTCCTGTAAGAAAGCGGGCAAATTTTCTCCAACTATATAACCGATTCCAGAATTGATCACCCAGCTGCTATATGCCATCAAGCATAGTCCAAACATATATGGTGCTGTGACCATTTCCTGTCTGACAGCCGCAACTGCATATGTTTCATCTGTTACACCAAAGCCGTACAGAGCTTTTATCCAAATGGAGTCTTTCTCCACTTTCTCATTTAATGATGCTGACATAAGGAAATGGCGGATGTTTACAATGAAAGTTGTCATAATAATTTCCCAAGCACCAACATGCGCAGCAATTAGGCTTAATGACATATATTGAGCCGCTCCTGCAAAAACGATTGCGCTCATCATCACCGTTTCCGCAATCGAAAGTCCCGTTCTTTCAGCAAGAAGGCCGAAAGCGATGGCAACGGGGAAATAGCCGATGGCAATGCTGATTCCTGCTTGAATGCCTTGGATTAATTCCGATTTATATTTTGCCAATGCTGTCGAATGCAATCGGAATCACCTCCATTTCTAGTTTTCCGGATAATAAATGATCACATAATATTTAACTTTTTGATCCGTTATATTTTTATAATCATGCTTTTTGTCCGCTGCAAATCGGATCGCTTCCCCTTCGCGAACAACATAAGAACATCCATCAATTACAATTTCTAAAGCTCCCTTTTGAATGATCAAAATTTCTTGCACCCCGCGCGCATGTTCATCCGATTGATGGACATGTCCAGGCTCTAAATGTGCTTCAAACACCTCAAACGGCTTGCCGATTTCAAACGTAAACATCGGGTATACTTTATACCTTTCATCATCATCAGATATAGCCGGTATGTTTGATAAAGATATTTTTTGAACGCTTGGCGCCTCCTCCTTCATCAAAGCGGAAAATGATACATGAAGTCCGTTCGCTATTTTCCACAGCGTGGTAACAGTCGGATTCGCTTCCCCTCTTTCAATTTGTGCCAGAATCGCTTTGGAAACACCTGTCTTTTCAGACACCTTGTCAAGGCTTAGCGCCATCCTTTTTCGGATTTTACAAAAATTTTCCCCAATAATTTGCTGAATCGGCTTCATGTTTTCCTCCTTTTTTATGTTTTGTTTATTATATCATACATTTGTTTTATATATTGAACAAAATTGCATTTAAAAACCTCTCCCCTGAATGGAAAGAGGTGAATATCAGCTTAAGAGCACCCGGTCAGATACTGCATCTTGAATTTTGGCAAATTCGTCCATTAATTTCGGAATGGTCAGTTTTACTTTTTCTTCAGCAGATGCCTCAAAAATGATTTTTCCGCGATTCATCATCAGCAATCTGTTTCCTAGATCAATCGCCTGCTGCATATTATGTGTAATCATAATCGTTGTTAAATTATATTCTTCAATAAATTTTTTCGTAAGCGACAGGACGACCTCTGCGCGTGCGGGATCTAATGCGGCTGTATGCTCATCAAGCAATAATATTTTCGGTTTCGTAAATGTTGCCATCAAAAGCGACAACGCCTGTCTTTCCCCGCCTGACAGCAATCCTACTTTCGCATTTAAACGGTTTTCTAATCCAAGCCCTAAAAGCGACAGCTGCTCCTTAAAATAATTTTTCCGCTTATTCGTTACACCTCTGGCCAAAGTTCGTTTATGAACACGGCCGTAAGCGATCGCCAAATTTTCTTCAATAGTCAACGTCGGCGATGTGCCTGACAACGGATTTTGAAACACTCTGCCGATATATTTTGATCGTTTATGCTCAGGAAGTGTTGTTATATTTACGCCGTCAAGCCAGACTTCCCCCTCATCGGGAAACAGCTTTCCAGCTATGATGTTCAGCAAAGTCGATTTCCCTGCGCCGTTGCTTCCAATAATCGTAATAAAATCGCCTTTTTCGACCTCTAAATGAATTCCATCTAAGGCGATTTTTTCATCCAATGACCCTTCGTTAAACACTTTATGAATGTGTTTTAGCTGAAGCAACTTGTTCACCCCGCTTTCTAGCCAATTTTCTTTTTTTCTCACGCCGTTTTTCTAAATATCGCGGGATGATTAACGCCAAAATGACGATACAAGCTGTAATTAATTTTATATCGCCTGTTTCAAAAAAGTTAAATCTAAATGCAAAGGCGACTATGAAACGATAAATGACAGCACCGATTATAACAGCTAAGGTAGCCCGAACAATCGTCTTGCTGCCGACAATTGCCTCTCCAATAATAACGGAAGCAAGCCCGATCACAATCATTCCAATTCCCATATTGGCATCGCTGAAGCCATTATATTGGGCGACAAGCGCACCTGACAGAGCAACCAAACCATTTGACAATCCTAATCCTAATACTTTAAGAAAGTTTGTATTCGCCGAAAAACTTTTAATCATTTCTTCGTTATCTCCGACAGCTCTTATAGCAAGTCCGATTTCCGTTTTTAAGAAGTAATCAAGGATGAGCTTTAAAAAAGCGACCAATAACACCATTGAAATGATGACTGACCATGTGGTCGGGGAAAAAGAAATGACGCTCTTAACGGCTTGATCGATCGGTGCCAGCGCATCGGCCAGCTTTGAGAAAAGCGTTTCCTCCTGTAAAAGCGAAACATTCGATTTTCCCATAATTCGCAAATTAATGGAATAAAGAGCGATCATCATTAATATACCGGATAACAACGGATTAATTTTCCCATACGAATGCAAAATTCCCGTTAAGATCCCAGCTAGAAAGCCGACAATCATTCCGGCAATCGTCGCCATAACAGGATGAGCTCCGTCTATGATCATGACGGCTGCGACGGCAGCTCCAGTAACGAAGCTACCGTCAACCGTTAAATCTGGAAAATCTAATATTCTAAAAGATAAATAGACTCCGAGAGCCATTATTGCGTAAATAAGTCCCGCCTCAAGTGAGCCATATACTGCTGTCAGCATGTAAACACCCTTCCAAATTACTCAATAAACTCTGCTTCTTTGCTCCACTCGTCTAAAATCTTAACGTTCATCTCAGCTGCTGCTTTTTTATTAATAAGAAGCTTTAAGTTTTGCGGATATTGAACAGGCAGTTCAGACGGCTTTTTCCCTTCTGTTAAAATTTTTGCAGCCATTTCTCCTGCTTCATAGCCAATGTCATAATATTCAAATCCGTACGCAGCAAAACCGCCTTTTTTGACTGAATCTAATTCACCGACAAACAGCGGGATATCGTTTTCATTTGCAACGGAAATGACCGAATCAAGCGCAGAAACAACGGTATTGTCAGTGATAATGTAAAAACAATCGACTTTGCCGACAAGAGATTCAGCAGCTTGTTTCACTTCAGCTGAAGTAGAAACAGAAGCTTCGACAATTTTCAAATCCGTTCCTTCTGTCGCTTTTTTAACAAGGTCAATTTGTGCAACAGAGTTTTGTTCGCCTGAATTATAGATCATTCCTATTCTTTTGCCATCTAAATATTGATCAATAAATTTCACCGTTTTCGGTATGGCATCAGGATGGGTATCAGTTGTTCCTGTTACATTCCCTCCTGGATTTTCCATCTCTTTCACAAGCCCGGCGCCGACAGGATCTGTTACGGATGTAAATACAATTGGAATATCCTTTGTAGCATTTGCTGCAGCAAGTGCACTAGGCGTTGCATTCGCAAAAATTAAATCGACGTTATCTCCGACGAAGTTATTCGCAATCGTTTGGGTATTCGATTGATCCCCTTGAGCGTTTTGAATATCATAATCTACATTTAACCCTTTATCTTTAATTGCTTGTTGAAATCCCTTCAATGCCTCATCCAGCGACGGGTGCGCTACAAATTGAGTGATACCAATTTTAAATGTTTCTTTCTTTCCTTCTTCACTATTGCTTTCGCTGCTGGACCCTTTGCTGCTTCCACAACCTGACAGCACGAGGAGCGCCATCAAAAAAATTCCTCCGATTGCTCCTATCCTAGTTTTCAAAATTTTCTTCCCCCTTTTTTACTTTTATGCTTTAAATTATAACAATATATTTTTGATTTTCAATTATTTTCTGACGAATTTTCCAAAAAAATAAGGATGCCAACATACTGCATCCTTACAGAAAATGGAACACTATTCTATCAAAATGAAGTTTGGAAGTAGCTTTAAGTTTATGAAATGTTCGGCAAAAGGCTGTCCCATAATTTTGCTAATATAATTTCTCTTTAATCAATATGTAACGACAACCCTGTTTTAGCCAGCTTGATCGATCCATTAAAAATCGTTTTAGCTTCTTCTATCAATTCTTCATGATTGCCTTTATGAGGCAAATGAGTCAGCAAAAGCTCTTTTACATTTGCTTCCTTAGCAATTGTCGCAGCTTCGTGGGAATTCATATGCCCAAACTTTTTGCCGTCTTCATTCGCATACATATTGCATTCGCATATAAGCAAGTCCGCATTTTGGCTGAATGGAATGAATTCATTTTTAAAGCTTGAATCTGCCGTGTATACAACCGTTTTATGTCCTGAAGTAAATCTCATGGCAAAACAGTCAACAGGATGATCTGTTTTTAAAAATGTAATCGTAAACGGACCGATCGAAATCGATTGATCAGGATCGTATGAAATTCCTTTTGTCACACTCAAATGTGTGAGTCTGTCAAATTCTTTTGTATCAAGGCTATGTCCGTAAATGGGCAAAATTTTGTTTGATTTTTGCAGCATGCCGGTAATTTGTCTTGCATATTGCAGCGGTCCAATATCTGCAATATGATCATGATGATAATGAGAAAGGATCACAGCATCTAAATCTGAAAGTGATACAAAATTTTGCAGTTGTGATAATACAGCACTTCCGCAATCAACTAACAGGTTAAACCCCTTTTCCTGAAATAAATAGCCTGATGTAGCCTCATTCGCTTCTGGATAGCCTCCCCAGAACCCTACAACTGTTACTTTCATCACCCTAATCCTCCTCAATAAGAAAAAATGTTTTAAAACAGTATTGACATTTTTCATTCTGTTATAATACAATGTTAATAACAACAGCACGGGGGGATAAAAAATGTTAGGACAAAAAATCACTGAATTTTTTAGAAACTTGCCAAGAAAAAAATGTATTGAATGCGGAAAAGAAATTGAAGAACAGCACGAATGCTACGGGAACAAATGCAATCATTGCTTACATGTAAAATAAATTTATTCAGGCAATTCTAAAAAGAATTGCCTGAATATTTTTTCTCTTCTCTTAACCTGTACTAATACACATTGTAATTGGCTAGCTTTGAAGAATCCCTTACAATTAATGTAAGAGGCAAAAGATGCACCTCTCTCTCTTTATACCGTCTCGTTTTTATTTTTTCCATCATCACTTCCATTGCTAAATGACCCATTTCTTTCACCGGCTGATTAACCGTCGTAATCATAGGCTCCATCAGTTCAGTTATAGCCTGATTGTCAAACCCGACGACCGCTAATTCTTCCGGGACACGGACGCCAAGTCTCTTTGACTCAGAAATCATCCCGGCTGCCACTTCATCAGAACCTGTGAAGACTGCCGTTGGAGCTTCAACCATCTCCATCATTTTCCTCAAGACATCTTTTCCGTCTTCAAATGTAAATACATTTCGGAAAATATATTGCTCAGGAAGGTACAATCCGGCTTCACGAAGTGCTTTTCGAAAACCTTCTTCCCTAGCTCTCGAAACATTACTGTTTACATTTCCGCAGCAAAAAGCAATTTTATTGTATCCTTGATCGATTAAATGCTTAGTTGCAACATACCCTCCGTAGTTTTGATCCATATGAATCATCGGGACATTTGCCTGTTCATCGAATTCGTTGCATAAAATAATCGGACCGTATTCTAAAAACGGCTCAACAGCCTCCCAGCCATTTAGCAATGTCGTCATAATCACTCCATCTACTTGTTTCGTTTTTAACAAGTTTAAATAGTCTAATTCTTTTTTTGCTGAATATAACGTTTGACAAACAATCAATTGATAATGGTATTGAGACGCAACGATTTCCAGCGATTCAACAAATTGTCCAAAAAACGGGTTCATAACCCTAGGAATAATGACAGCAATAATTTCAGTTTTTTGATTTCTTAAACTTCTAGCTGAAGAATTAGGTACATACCCTAATTGCTTCATTGCTTCTAGCACTAACTGTTTTTTTTCCTCCGATACGTAAGGCTGATTATTTATCACCCTTGAGACTGTCGTTTTCGATAAACCAGCCAGTTTTGCCACATCTTCAATTGTAGCCACTTTCATTCCTCCAAAAACTTTGGGATCCCTTGATTTTCTTTTGATTATAGATCAATGGTCAACAGATGTGCAATGAATTTTTTATATCTTTCCAGATCGCTTTTTCTAAAAAAACAGAAATGCTAACTTGTTCAACAAATATATATTTTCTTCAATTTGAATTGTCGGACTTTAAACAATGGGAACCAACCAAGGCGTTTTAAAGATCAGAAGTCGGAAGCGTCAAAACTTGCTAAAATGGATGCCTCCTCTGAAAAATAAGAGACAAGCCTGCCTTTTAAGCTTGTCCCAAATGTAAAAATTGAAGAACATCTTTCACCGCTTTTTTACCTTGATCAATGCAGTCCGGGATCCCCAATCCTTCAAAAGAAGCACCCGTTAAATATATTCCGGGGTATTTTTGCCCCATAATACTTTTTATATTTCTTATGTTGTCAAGGTGTCCGACAATGTATTGTGGCATTGCTTCCCTCAATCTTGTAACAATAGAAAAAATCGGTTCTCCTTTTACCGGCATCAATCGATTTAAGTCATCCAAAACGGTTTGAATGATCACATCATCCGGCTGGTCAACAACCGCTTCATCTCCTGCTTTTCCAACATACGCTCTTAGCAGCGTTTTGCCCTTCGGAGCAGTATGCGGCCATTTTTTGTTGGTCCATGTACAAGCAGTAATCGTATAGCCGCTGTTTCTCGAAACAACAAACCCCGTTCCATCTGCGGGCAGCTGAACAGCTTCTTCCGGAAAAGCCATTGCAACGGTTGCAACAGATGTTGAAGGCATTTTTTTGAAATAAGCGAGTGTTTGCTGCTCATTCGGAAACATAGAGGGAATAGCATCATGCTGAGCGGTAATGACTATCGCATCCGCCTTGTCAACAGTTCCGTCAGATAATTCCAAATGGTAGAGATCATCTTCCTTTTTAATCTCCGAAACTTTTATTCCTTTTTTCACTACCGTATGATCCAATTGGCGTTCTATAGCTTCAACAATCGATTGCAAACCAGTTGAAACGGTTTGAAAAATCCCTTTATGTTGCTCCTGTTGTTGTTTTTGTTTAGACTTTTGCGCCTGCTTGGCCATTCCTAAAATTAAACTGCGATGCTTTTGTTCAATTTCATAAAAGTGCGGAAAGATTGCTAATAAACTTAAATTATAAATATCTCCTGCATAAATCCCGGAAAGAAGCGGTTCAATCAAATTTTCAACCACTTCGCTGCCGAGCCTGCGTCCAAAAAATCCGCCTAATGACTGATCTCCGTCCACTTTTTTCTTCGGCAGGAAAAGGTCAAACGAAGCCCGCAGCTTGCCAGTTAACGAAAACAAACCGGAGGTGGCGAAAGAAGCAATATTTGTTGGCACGCCCATAACCGCTCCTTTCGGGATCGGATGGAGCTTGTCGCCGACAAGGACAAAAGATTGCCCCACGTCATTGTTCACCAAATAATCTCCGAGCCCTACGTCCTTTGCAAGCTGCGTAGCGCTTTTTTTTCGCTCCAAAAAGGAATCCGGACCTCTTTCAATGATAAATCCGTCCCTTTTTATCGTTTCTATTTTTCCTCCTAATCGCGGCTTCGCTTCAATCAGCACAACATCTATTGGAAGATGATTTTTTTTAATTTCTGACTGCAAGTAGAACGCAACTGAAAGCCCAGTTATTCCCCCGCCAACAATTGCTACCTTTTTTCTTCCCATAAAATCTCCTTCTTATTTTGACATTCCTAAGTGTTTTAACACGACTGTAGCTAAACAATCGATGAATTCAGGTTTTGCATTCGGCATTTCTGGACGATAATAAGCTGCTCCAAGCTCGTCTGTTACTGCCTTGCACTCGACATCGTTATCGTATAGAACTTCCAAGTGATCAGCCACAAAACCTACTGGAGCATAAACAAACGTCCGGTATCCTTTTTGTTCAAACAGATCTCTTGTTAAATCTTGAACATCTGGTCCGAGCCACGGCTCCGGAGTATTGCCTTCACTTTGCCAGCCAACAGCAAAATGCTGCACTCCGGCTTCTTTTGCAATTAATTCAGCTGTTTCTTGTAATTGATCTGGGTAAGGATCCCCTAATTGAACAATTTTTTCCGGCAGACTGTGTGCTGAAACAATTAATACAGCTTTTTCCCGTTCTTCTTCAGTCATTTTCGCGTACGTTTCTTTTATTTGTTTAGCCCAATATTCAATAAATTTCGGTTCTTTATACCAGCTTTCGATAGACGTGATGGAAGGCCCTCCGAGTTTTTTTGCAATTTCCTTTGCCCTGCCGTTGTACGACTTAATGCTGAAGGTCGAATAGTGCGGAGCTAAAACGATGCTGACCGCCTCAGTGATTCCATCTTTATTCATTTGTTCAACTGCATCTTCAATAAACGGCTCAATATGTTTTAATCCTAAATACATATGGAATTCTATTTCATTTTGAATGTGATTTAAATGCTTTTCTAAGCCTTTCGCTTGTTCTTCTGTTATTTTAGCAAGAGGAGAAATGCCTCCAATCGCCTTATATCGTTCTTTTAAATCTTCCAGACTTTCTGGATCAGGCTTTCTTCCATGGCGAATGTGGGTGTAATAGCGTTCAATATCCTCTTCTTTATATGGTGTACCATATGCCATCACTAACAAACCCATTTTTTTCTTCGACATTACGTGCACCTCCAAAATTCAAGTTGATCATTTATTTCGATCTATTTTTGCGTATAATCATGAATAAATTCCGTTAATTTTTTTAATGTTTCCGGTTTTACTTGTGGAAAGACGCCATGTCCAAGATTAAAAATAAAACCTGGCTGTTTCATTCCTTCATCTAAAATAGCCTCTACCCGTTCTTTTACAAAATCCCACGGCGCAAGCAAAACTGCCGGATCAAGATTTCCCTGCAATGTTTTGGAAATCCCCATTTCTCTGGCAGCAGAAATCGACAGACGCCAATCTAAACCGATCACGTCTAAAGGCAAATCATTCCATTCTTCTACTAAATGTCCTGCACCCACTCCAAACATAATAAGCGGCGCCTCTTTTTCCTTTAATTCCGAAAAGATGCGGTTCATCACCGGCTTAATATAATATCGATAATCAGAAGCATTTAATGCTCCGACCCATGAATCAAAAATTTGCACCGCTTTAACCCCTGCGTCAATTTGCGCTTTCACGTAAGCAATGGTCATATCGGCAAGCTTTTCCATTAAAAGAAACCAAGCTTCTGGTTCAGCATACATGAATGCCTTTGTTTTGTTATAATTTTTGGAAGGGCCTCCCTCAATCATGTAGCTGGCAAGTGTGAATGGTGCTCCGGCAAATCCAATCAACGGAACGTTCAGTTGCTCATTGACTAAAAGCTTAATCGTATCTAAAACATATGGAACATCTTCCTCAGGATGAATTTCACCAAGTTTTTTTACATCCTCCAGCGACCTGATCGGATTTTCAATAACAGGCCCTGTTCCCGCTTTAATTTCAACTTGAACTCCAAGGGCAGGCAGCGGCGTCATAATATCTTTATATAAAATTGCGGCATCAACCCCGTACTGCTCGACAGGAAGTCTAGTGACATATGCACAAAGCTCTGGTTGATGAGTAATTTCAAATAAGCTGTATTTTTCTTTTAACGCCCGGTATTCAGGCTGGGATCTCCCGGCTTGCCTCATATACCAAACAGGAACATAGTCCGCCGCTTCGCCTCTGCACGCTTTTAAAAAAGTATCATTAAAGCTTTTCTTCCTATCCATGTAAATCCCCCTTTAAAAACGATTCCTTTCTAATACTCTTTTTAAACTATACCTCTTCCCGTGCCCGATTGTATAGGAATATAAGGGAAATGTCATAAAATCGACGAAAGATCTTTCCAGCATTTTGTTATTCCCAGCGCGGGCTGACAAAATCAGTACCTTCCCCTTCCTGATGGGTTTGCGGATTATAAGGGACAACTTGATAAAAATGCTCTGAAAAAATGTTAATATACGGTATTTCATATTCTCCTTTTCCCTTTACAGATCCGACCAATTTCTTGCTTTCTCCGCTTCGTTCATAAATTCGGTATACGACCCGGTCATCATCTTGGGCAGGCCATTTTAATGTCACTTTAAATAATTGAAGTGCGTGAAATTGATATGTGGCGGAAAGCGAAGGGATTCGTGAAAGCCTGATTGGTTTTTCTAAATCTTTCGCTTTTTTCGGAATCGTAAAGGATGTTTTTTCCTCAAATTTCAAACCGCTTAAAATATTTTTAAACATTTTCGTTGGATAATCGCTCCCACCCTTTAAAAAATGTTCTTCATCTGTCCGGTCATATCCGATCCACACTGCCCCCGTCACGTCAGGAGTATATCCGACAAACCATGCATCCATCACGGCGCCCTTTTTTCCAGGAAATGATGTCGTACCCGTTTTTCCAGCTAAAGCTCCTTCATATTGTCCCGCTTTGGCAGTTCCTTCTTTAACAACCTGCTCCAGCATCCTCGTCATATTCCACGAGGTTTGCGGAGAAAAAACTTGATATTTTTGTTTTTTTACTTCTGCCACTACATCGCCGTTGGCATTCACAATTTTTTGTATGAAATACGGCTTGCTGTATTGGCCATTATTGGCAAAAGTTCTGTATGCATTTGCCAAATCAAACGGCGACACGCCGTACTTTAGTCCTCCTAAAGCAATCGCCAGTCCTTTATCCTCAATATAAATCCCGTTTTTCTCTAAATACTCTTTGCTTTTATCGATTCCAAGCTTATCGAGCACCCATACAGAAGGAGCATTTTTTGAATGGATTAGCGCATCATACATGGTTACATGTCCGTCATAACGTCCATCGTAATTGCTTGGAGAGTATCCTTTATAATCCAATTTCTCATCTTTTAGAAGAGAATAAGGCTGAAAAAGTCCTTCCTCCATTGCCGGAGCATACACAGCTATCGGCTTAAACGTTGACCCCGGCTGGCGCTTCGCTGTCAATCGATTAAATCCTTTGGAAACATAATTTCGTCCGCCGATCGCAGCAAGCACACCGCCTGTTTTATTATCTAATAAAATAAAAGCGCCTTGAGCATCATCTTTCGTACCTTGAAAATAAGCCTTTTCTTTAAAAACTTTGAATGCTTTTTCCTGAACATCGATATTGATCGGAACGGTAATTTTATATCCGCCTTTTAGGAGTTCTTCATTTGAAAGATGATACTTATTTTCCGCTTCCTCAAATACCATGTCAATATAGGCGGACAGCCAAGGCTTATCTTCCGTTTTATGAATATTCAGACCTAATGTTTTCCCCTGGCTTCTGACAGCTTGCTCCGGAGAAATATAGTTTTCGCGCTCCATTAAGGTTAATATCGCATTTCTTCTTTCTAAGCTTTTTTCTGGGTGCAAAATCGGAGAATAGGCTGCTGGAGCCTTCGGCAGGCCGGCTAGCAGCGCCCCTTCTTCAATAGTCAGTTCAGAGGCATCTTTATTGAAAAAAAATTTTGATGCAGACTGGATGCCGTATACGCCATGTCCAAAATAGATTTGATTCAAATACATCTCTAAAATTTTTCTTTTGCTATATTTCTGTTCAAGATAAATGGCAATGATAGCTTCTGTCATTTTTCTCAAAACCGTTTTATCGTTTGTTAAAAAAACATTTTTGGCGAGCTGTTGGGTGATTGTACTGCCGCCCTCTACTTTTTTGAAAGCAGCAATGTCCTTGAACAGCGCCCTTGAAACTGCCCGAAAATCAATGCCGTGATGCTCATAAAACCTTTTATCTTCAACAGCGATGAAAGCATTTTGTACATGCTTCGGAACTTTATCAATATCGATGATCTCTCTGTTTTCTAAATATAATTTCGTAATGGGCCGTCCTTCTTGATCGATCAAAGAGGTCGCAGAATGCAAAACAAGCTTTTTTTCATCCACAACGATAGCGCCTATCCAAATCATGGCAAAGTATGCGATAATACTTAACACAGCAGCAGCTAAAACGATTCCCGAGATCATCTTTATTTTTTTCAACAATGTTTTCACCTCTGTTTAACTCCCATAATTAGTATTGTATAATTTTGGATACAGTATGTAACATGTTTAACTTTTTTTTCAAATTGTCAAGTGATTTTCGTGCGAGGTGACTGTTATGAATGTTTATATAGCTTTCGGCACTATTGAATATTTAAGCAAAATCAAAAAAAATAATCTAGCAGAATGCATGTTATTCATGCATGACGGTGAAAGCGCCGTCCTTATGCATGAAACAAAAGGAACAACAATTTTTAAAGAACCCAAAAAATATAAAATTATTGATAAAAGAGGAAGTATCTGCAGCGATGGAGGGTTTGCCGTGTTTACCTATATATCTGTTACAGATGAAGGAAAACCTCTATTTGAACAGCAATTTAAAGAGCTATCTCGATTCATTGAAAGCCATTCGGGCTTTGTTGCCTTAAGAGTTCTCCGCCCTCTTTTCAAAAACACTTATATCATTTTCACTTTATGGGAGACAGAACAAGATTTTAACAAATGGGAGCAAAACGAAGCTTTTGCTAACCACTTTAAAAAAGCTTTAGGGATGAGCGATAAACTCATTTTTCCTTCTCCACCCCGAGTAAAGAAATATTATATTGTAAAAGATGAGAAGGAATGATTTAAAATGGAAAGAGAGAAGAATGGATCAAAACATGCAAAAATCGTTGAAACGGCTAAATACATCAAGCCTCATTTAATTTTAAAAAATAAAGGGGAGAGGCGGAAAATATGACTTTATTATCAGTAGATCAGATTACCGGCGGGTACACAAATAAGCCTGTTTTAAAAAATGTTTCATTCACTGTAAACGAAAATGAAATGGTCGGTTTAATTGGATTAAACGGTGCGGGGAAAAGCACAACGATCAAGCACATCATCGGTCTGATGGAGCCAAGTGACGGGACTATTAAAATTAACGGCAAAACATTTCAGGAAGATCCGGTGCAATATCGAAAGCAATTTAGTTTTGTTCCTGAAACCCCTATTTTATACGAAGAAATGACGTTATTTGAGCATTTGCAATTGATGGCTATGGCGCACGGGATCAGTGAAGAGACATTTAACGAGCGGCTCGATCCTCTTTTAAAAACATTTCGAATGGAAAAGCAGTTGAAATGGTTTCCGGCACATTTTTCTAAAGGGATGAAACAAAAGGTCATGATTATGTGCGCTTTTTTAGTTCAGCCATCCCTTTACATAATTGATGAACCGTTTGTCGGGCTGGATCCGTTAGCCATTCACGCCCTGCTTGATCTCATGAATCAGGCGAAAAAACAAGGTGCTGGCATTTTAATGTCAACCCACATTTTAGCAAATGCAGAACGGTTTTGTGACACTTTTGTGATTTTGCACAACGGAACCGTCCGGGCTCAAGGAACTAAACTTGAGCTGCAGGAGCAATTCAATATGCCTGGTGCAACATTGGACGATCTTTATATTCGGCTGACAAAGGAGCAAGACGATGAGATCAATCAATGATATTTGGCCTGCCCGTTTGGCAGCACATATAAAAGAAACACAAACATACTTGCGTTATATGCTGAACGATCATCTGCTTTTAGTGATTATGTTTTTATTAGGCGGAGGAGCCTATGCGTATCAGCAATGGCTTGATCAACTCCCACCTCATTTTCCATCAGCATTCTTAATGGCACTCTTGTTAGCATTAACGGTAACTTTTTCGCAAGTGCGCACGTTGTTAAAAGAACCTGACATCATCTTTTTACTGCCTATGGAAAAAGGATTAAACCATTATTTTCAGCGTGCTTTTATATACAGCTATATCCTTCAGACTGTCCAAATGATCGTATGCCTAATCATTCTTGCACCTTTATATTTTCAAAGCGGTGAAGGTGAAGGGATCAACTATTTATTCCTTATCTTCCAGCTTACGGTTATTAAATATTGGAATTTGTGGATTCAATGGAAAATGACGCATTTTCCGGAGCGGTTATCCCAGATAATGGATAAGTTTGTCCGATATGCTGTCAATTTCACGGTAATTTATTTGGCTGTTAAGGAAAGCATGCTGTCCCTGTTTATTTACGGCATGATGGCATTGGTAACCATTTATTTCTTCAAGATAACGAGGAACAAAACGCTGCAGTGGGAATTTTTAATTTTGCAGGAAAATCGCAAATTGCAATCATTTTATAGATTGGCCAATATGTTTACTGATGTGCCGAAACTGAAGGCTGAAGCAAAAAGACGGAAATGGATGGACTGGATTTTGTCTTTCATCCCTTACAAGCAATCAAATGTATTTTTATATGTGTTTTCCAGATCCTTCATTCGTTCAGGAGATTATTTCGGATTGTTTATCCGCTTATTGATGATCGGCGTTATTGTCAGCATCTTTTTGCCTTTGTCACTTGTATCTTGCATCATTTTGCCGGCAGCTGTTCTCTTCCTAACCGGAATTCAATTAACGAGCTTATACAAGCATTATGATGCTCTTTTTATCGCTGACTTATATCCAGTTCCACAAAATATAAAGAAAAAAAGCTTTTTACGCCTTCTTTTTACCATTCTTTTCATTGAGCTAGCCGTTCTTACCATTGTTTTATTAACGCAAACGAATATTTTATTTGTCGGCGTCCAGCTGGCAATCAATGCGTTATTTGCATATATTTTTGTTTATATGTACTTTTCGGGAAAGTTTTTGGCACGATAAAGGAATGGAACGGAAGAATCTTCTTGGACATCTGTTTTTTATCGTTTTTCATGGACGGTTTGAATAAACTTTATGGCATTTAAGGAAGCGTCCTAATTTATTTTCAACAGGAAGCTCTTTTTCATTTGGACCGTGAGAAAAAGCGTTCATTTTCCAAGCAACCTGTTTTGGCAGATGGCTGCGAATGCTAAAAACATTTCACAAAGCCAAATTTCCCTTACGGAGCCGGATTGTTTTTTTAAGAGCGAGCGTTTTTTTGACTTAACGCTTTTTGCTTATGCCGCCAATTTTAAAAAAATTCATGACAATGCTGAGAGCTTCCCGAGGCGTTAAACGCCTTTTCATATTTATCATCAAAAAACGCTCAATTTTTTATTTTACACAACATAAAAAATAAATTAGTGGGTATGCTATTGACTGAAGAGGGTGACAACACACTTAAACAGATGTTTGTCATTAAAATTTTTTCATGTCGTGTTCTAACAAAAGTTTAAAGTGTCAAAAAGGAATACCATTCATTATTTGAAAATGGGGTGTTGACGAAAGACACTTTTAAATCGCTTTTTTAACATGTGCATTGAAACCCCTCTTCAAAGGAACGGACTTATGTTCGTTCCTTTTTATGTTTTCTTTCATTTTCAACACGTGGTAAAATAAAGAAAAAAATTGCGGGGAGTGTCATTATGAGCGATTGCATTTTTTGTAAAATTATTAACGGAGAAATTCCTTGTGCAAAAGTATACGAGGATGAACACGTTTTAGCTTTTATGGATATTATGCAGGTAACGAAAGGACATACACTCGTCATCCCAAAAGTACATAAAGAAAACGTTTTCGAGCTCACACCTGACATCTCAAGAAACTTTTTTGAAGCTGTTACGAAGGTCGCAAAGGCGGTAAAAAAACAATTGAATCCAAAAGGATTAAATTTAATCAATAACAATGGCGAAGAAGCCGGTCAAACAGTGTTTCATTACCATATGCACATAATTCCTCGACACGGAAAAGAAGATGGTTTAGGCATAGTATGGAAATCCCATCAAAATGATTATACTCCAGAAGATCTTGCACAGCTTGCTGAAACAATAAAAGGCGGATTGCAATAAAAAATAAACGGCTAAAGGATCCTAACAACAGGATCCTTACTGTTTTCTAACCGACACAAAATTTTTTATTTCCCCTCTCCTTTTTTCATGATAGGATGTTTTTATAAATGTGTTAAAAGGAGGACGAATCGTGGATCGAGTATACAATTTTAATGCAGGACCAGCAGCTATACCAGTCGAAGTATTACAAAAAGCTCAAGGCGAGCTGTTGAATTTCAATCATACAGGCATGTCCGTCATGGAGCTGAGCCATCGGAGCCAGGCGTATGATGAGGTTCACAATAATGCCAAAAGCTTATTGAAAGAATTGCTTAATATCCCTGATTCGTATGATGTGTTATTTTTACAAGGCGGGGCAAGTCTGCAATTTGCCATGATCCCGATGAATTTTTTGAATAATGAAAATATCGCCTATTATATTTTAAGCGGAGCATGGTCTGAAAAAGCGTTAAGCGAAGCAAAAAAATTTGGTGAAACAAATGTGTTGGCATCAAGCAAAGAGTCAAATTACACACACATCCCAAAACAATTCGAGGCAAATTCGCTCCAAAATGCTGCGTATTTGCATATTACGTCAAACAACACAATTTTTGGGACGCAATGGCATGAGTTCCCAAGCACGAATGCACCGCTGATTGCGGATATGTCCAGCGATATTTTGAGCAGAGAGCTGAATATCGAACAGTTCGATCTCATTTACGCAGGGGCGCAAAAAAATCTAGGACCTTCCGGAGTCACTGTTGTCATCATTAAAAAAGATCTAATTGAAAAAGCAAATAAAAATGTACCAACTATTTTGAGCTATCAAACACATGCAAGCAAAAACTCTTTATATAACACTCCACCGACCTTTGCCATTTACATGCTTTCTCTAGTGTTGGAATGGGTAAAAGAACAAGGCGGAGTAGCTGAAATTGAACGCAGAAACAAACAAAAAGCTCAAATATTATATAACGCTATAGACGAAAGCGATGGCTTTTACAAAGGACATGCAGAAAAAGAAAGCCGCTCATTCATGAACGTAACATTTACGCTGCCGTCTGATGAATTGACAAAAGCGTTTGTTCAAGAGGCAAAAGAAAATCGATTAATAGGTCTATCCGGTCATCGTTCTGTCGGTGGCTGCCGTGCATCCATTTATAATGCGGTAACGATTGAAGCATGTGAAAAGCTCGCCCAGTTTATGAAAGAATTCAGAAAAAAACATTAAAAGCCTATCCTAACTTTAACGATCATACGCTATAATAGTGGAAAGTTTATTAAAGATGAGAACAGAAGAGGAGAGTTTAGAGATGAGAACGAAAGAATTAGTCATTTTATCTTTATTTGTCGCCATCGGCGTTGCTCTTCATGCGATTGTTCCGCCCATATTTAACGGGATGAAGCCGGATATGATGCTGTTGATGATGTTTTTAGGAATTTTCCTGTTTCCTGGGATGACAAACGCCGGTCTGCTGGGCATTGCAACTGGCATATTATCCGGATTGACAACCAGTTTTCCCGGCGGACTCGTTCCGAATATTATTGATAAAATTTTGACGGCATTTTTAATATATTTTCTATTTCTAGCCTTAAAACCACTCAAACAAGCAATAGCAAGGGCGGGAATTTTAACAGTCATAGGAACATTAATTTCCGGCACAGTGTTTCTTTTAGCAGCGCTCTTACTTGTAGGTCTCCCAGGAGGCGCCGGATTTACTGCATTGTTCCTTGCGGTTGTATTGCCGGCAACAGTTATCAATACAATTGCAATGGTGATTATTTATCCCATTGTTGAAAGCATTCTTAAACGTTCTAACGTTCTATCAGAAAATAAATAAAACAGATTGACCCGATCTATGATCGGGTTTTATTATTGTATATAATAAAGAAGAAAAGCTATTAAAAGTGACGTTAATCCGCCAATCGCTAAAACTGACGCCCTCTTTTTCAGAAGATGTTTTGGAGGATATGAACTCGCAGAATTGGCTAACTTCAAATTATAAAAAGCTCCTACAAGAAACAACATGCTAATGATAAAAAATAAAAAAATAACACCCGCCATAATTTCCCTCCCTTACTTTTAGTTTATGCATCTTCAACTAAGGCTATGTTTTTATTGACGGATTTTGAAAACAAGGAACTATAGGAGTGGTAAAAATGTCAAAAGGCAAATCTTTTCTATATGGATTTTTCGTCGGCGGTGTTGTTGCCGGAGCAGCTGCACTGATTACGGCTCAAGCGAGGAACGGCAATGTTTTAAAAAAAACCAGATGCAATTTGCATAAGCTTGAAAACATATTTGGAGACTTGAAATCTGATGGGAAATCGTTAAAAAAGCAAATCGCACAATCAGCGAAAGAAGGCTTGCAAATTGCTAAAGAAGTCGCTGCAGATGTCAATCGGTCCATTCAAGCATGGCAGATGGAAATTGATCCGAATAAAAAAAATTTGGAGCTGCATGTAAAAGAGATTAAAGATAAATTAACAGAGCTAGAAGATCAAATCAAAAAAGAAAGAAACTGACGCTTCAAGTTTGCGGAAGCCTTTTACAATTAAAAATATTAAGCATGTCAAAGAATTGGCAGGGTGTCAATTCTTTTTTGCTATAATTTATAATCATGAAAAATTGTTACAGTATAGAAAATCTTGATCGTTCTCATCATTCTTCGCAAAATTTATTACCGCTTCTATGTGTACTATTTTTAGTGTTTCACTATTTATTTAAAAATTTCGTAAATTACATCTTTATAAATCTTTATTTTATTGGCATAATAGAAGATATTAAAAATGTTAGTATTATACAAAGTAGGTGGAAAAATTGAAGAGATCGCTCGACAGCTATACGATAAAAGATGCACTTCTGTTCAGCCAGCGTGTCGCTCAGCTAAGCAAAGCGCTTTGGAAATCCATTGAAAAGGATTGGCAGCGCTGGATTAAACCATATGATTTAAACATCAATGAACATCATATATTATGGATCGCCTATCATTTAAAAGGAGCCTCGATCTCAGAAATCGCAAAATTTGGGGTCATGCACGTATCGACGGCATTCAACTTTTCGAAAAAATTAGAAGAACGCGGTTATTTAAAATTTTCCAAAAAAGAAAATGATAAAAGAAATACTTACATACAATTAACAGAAAAAGGAGAGGAAGTGCTGCTTAAGCTTCTTGAAGATTATGATCCATCCAAAAACACCGTTCTGAAAGGCGCGCTTCCGCTGCAAAATCTATACGGAAAATTTCCTGAAATGATCGAAATTACAGCAATTATCCGAAACATTTACGGAGACGATTTCATGACAATTTTTGAACGCTCATTCAATAATATCGAAAATGACTTTGTCATTGAAGACGGAAAAATCAAGAAAAAGAAAGATGTGGAGGAACATTCTTATTTAAAAACTACAGTGAATCAATAGTTCGTTTTAAGTCTTTCATTAATTCAGTATACAGCCCTTGTAAATAAAGGGCATCGATCGTTTCATTGACATCCAGCTTTGGCGTCAGCTGTCCGGCAAAAAGCGTAAGGAGATTTTCAAAATATACAAATCCTTGCGCTTTTTGCTCCTTATGCTCCTTTGCTAATTCATCGCATATGCGAAAAACCTCTTCTATTTCCTCCTTCATAAGCCCTTTTTCCATCACGAGCTTGTAGAAAGGATACATTTCAATATTCATCATTTTCATAAACAAAGACATATAATATTCTAGAGTTTCCAGTCTTCTTTCTAAATCTTTCATTCCATCACATCTTTCTTCGGTTCATAATGGGGGCTGAAAACTCCCCAAAAATTTCCCATAACCCTATCTTTTTTGTCATTATTTTGATATTGTAATAGGTATGAATGGAAGGGGGGATTTCAAATGCTATTATATTTTATCATTTTTGCCGTCTTCATTCTATTTTATATAAACAAACTGACAACTGCTCTTTGTTCCATTCGTGAACTCCCTGAAGAAAAACAGTCAAACGTATTCCGCACCATTAATGTCTTAATTACCATTTTACTAATTTCATCATACATAGAAATTTCCTTTACTTAAAAGTTTTTTTACTTCATTAAAAAAGCCGGCAGAAAACCTCTTCTGCCGACTTTTTTGAAACCATTAATAGATCCAAGCAGCACCAACAATAATTAGTAAGATGAACAATACAACGATTAACGCAAAGCCTCCACCATATCCTCCGCTCATCACGACACCCCCTTTTTGTGTCTTTACGTTATCGTATGCACTGTTCTTTTTTTCGCATAGGCATTTGTCCTTCTTACTGGAATTTTCTTAACCCAAATTCGAAACGATTTTTCCATTACTTGGACAAACAGTTGCAAATCATATAGTTTCATGTCAAAATGTGAGTATATTTGTTTTAGATAGACAAAAAAAGGTAGGAGTTGTAAAGTATGAAAAAATTTGCATTAGCGGTTATCGCAACGGCCAGCTTATTCGCTTTGAATGCATGTTCAAACGGTGCAAATGATGCGGTCGTTGAAACAAAAGCCGGAGATATTACGAAGGACGAATTTTATGAAGCATTGAAAAACCGTTTTGGTAAAGATGTTTTACAAGAACTTGTGCATGAAAAAGTATTAAGCGAAAAATTTAAAGTCTCCGACAAAGAAATTGATGAAGAGCTCGAAAAAATGAAACAGCAGTACGGCTCCCAGTACGATTTAATTGCTCAGCAATACGGAGACAAGGTTTTGAGACAAATCGTGAAGGTCGACTTGCTACGCAAGAAGGCAACAGAAGCGAATATTAAAATTACAGATAAAGATTTAAAAGAATATTATGATTCATTGAAAGGAAAAGTACGCGCCAGCCACATTTTAGTGGAAGATGAAAAAACAGCGAAAGAAGTAAAAGAAAAACTTGATAAAGGCGAAAAATTTGAGGATTTGGCAAAAGAATATTCGATCGACGGATCTGCCTCCAACGGCGGAGATCTTGGATGGTTTGGCAAAGGCCAGATGGTGAAAGAATTTGAAAATGTGGCATTTAAATTAAAAGAAGGAGAAATCAGCGATCCTGTTAAAACAGAATACGGTTACCACATTATTAAAATCACTCAGACGGTAAAACCATTCGAAGAAATGAAAGACAGCCTGAAAGAAGATGTCAAAAAACAGAAAATATCTGATCCGTCATTGATGCAGGAAGCTATTGACAAAGCAATTAAAAACGCAGATGTAAAAGTAAACGACAAAGATCTAAAAGATTTGTTTGAAACCCAAAATTAACATATGGCATATAGAAGAAAGGGGGACTAAAAGCAAAGCTTCGTCCCCCCTTTTTAGCATTCAAAACATGTGAGCGTATATAAATGTTTTTTTATCAACCTGCACCAGCTTTGCCGGGTTGACAATGGATCTTTTTATCCGGATTAAAGCAGCTCACGTTTTGTCTGATGTCTTTTGACTGTTTGATGATGTTTTTCCGAAAATCGTCGCGCTCCCGCTGGTCGGATAGAGGAAATTGAAAGCATAGTAGAAAAGCTGACACAATTTAGTTTCTAATTTGCAGATGTCATCTTTTCTTTCGCTCGCTTTTCTTTTTCTTTTTTCATTCTTTCGATATATACATTTCCTTCCCGCTCAATAAAAATTTCTTCTATTTCTTTGTCTTTTTTAGCTGTTTTATATGCCATATATGCACTAAAAATAATTCCAACAATACATAAATATACCCACCACGGCAGAAACGTCATTCCATCTCCTCCTTGCATAGACAAGCTTTTTTTATTTCATTTTATGCAAGGGGCTCTATATTATGATTCTCTATCGATGAAATGACGGTTTATAGAATGAGCGATTGTCCAGAGCGAAAATCCGTTCCGTAAATTCTCCCGGCTTGACTCGTTCAAGCGCCCGGTCCAGCATGTTCATTTTTGCATCGATATTATCAATATGATGGAGAATTTCCGCTTCCTTAACCATCGGCATTTTCGGACTTCCCCATTCCGGTTTCCCGTGATGGCTCAATACCATATGCTGCAAAATGACGACCTCTTCGCCGGAAATCCCAAGTTCCTTCGCTGCTTCCCCAATTTCGTTTACCATGATGGAAATATGCCCAAGCAAATTCCCTTCAACTGTATAAGAAGTGGAAATGGGGCCCGACAGCTCAATTACTTTGCCAAGATCATGAAGTATGACCCCGGCATATAATAAATCCTTGTCTAAACTCGGATAAAAGTCAGCAATCGCTTTGGCAAGATCAAGCATGGAAACAACATGATAGGCAAGGCCTGATACATATTCATGATGGTTTTTCGTCGCCGCCGGATATAAGAGAAAAGCGCTTTGATGCTTGTTCATCAAGAATCTTGTTATCCGTTGAATGTTTGGATTTTTCATTTCAAATATGTACTTCGTAATTTTTTCAACCATTTCTTCTTGAGATAATGGCGCTCTTTCTACAAAATCCTGTACATTTAAATTTTCATGCGGCTCTGCCAATCGGATGTTGCGGATTTTCAGTTGATTTCTTCCCCTGTAATGATGGATATCGCCAAATATTTTAACAATCTGTTGAGGCAGATAATTTTCTTCATCTTCTTTGCTCACATCCCATAGTTTTGCTTCAATTTCCCCGGAACGGTCTTGCAAAATTAACGTTAAAAAAGGTTTTCCATTGCTTGCAATACCTTTTGTTACTGATTTTATCAGCAAAAAAAGATCTACCTGCTCCCCAACATTGTAATGAATAATTCCTTTAGCCATCGTATTCTCCTTCCACTTTCCGCCTCGTAACTTATAGTATAGCATACGAACCAAATGTGCGACGGTCTAACAAATATATTTTATAAGTAAATGATTTCTTCGTCTTGAAAGTAAGATAATATATGCTGATGGCAAGTAAACAGCAGCATTTGATGATGATCCGACAGCTGTCTCATAATACTCACAATATTTTTTATGCGCAAATGGTCAAAATTCACAAAGCTGTCATCGATCATTAATGGAAGATGAATTCTCTTTTGCATGCTTTCTGCCAGCGCAAACCGGATCGCCGTGTACAGTTGTTCAGCTGTTCCTTGACTCAGTTCTTCAGCCGTAAAAACAAGCCCGTCTTTCCTTTTCACTGAGAAAGAAGGCGAACCCTCCGCCAGATAAATGTTTTCGTATTCCCCAGACGTTGCTATTCGGAAAAAATATTCCATTTTATGCAACAACTTCGGCATTTTTTCATTTCGAACATAATTCGTCGTATGTTTCAGCATCTCTCTTGCCACTGCCATTGCCGCCCATTTTTTCGCAAGCTTTTTTGCTACAGAACGCTTCATTTCAAACGAATATTTCAACTCAGAATATAGACCTGATAGTTCTATTTTTCTAATCTCTATTTCTGTTTCCGCTAATTTCTTCCGGATAGAATCCTCCATTTTTTCGAGTTCTTCTTCTTTTTCCTCAAGAAATGTTTCTCGCTCTTTCAAAGCCCTCTCATTTTGATAATCGTTCATATCGCTTGATGTCAATAATCCTTTCGTTCGCAGCTGCCCTTCAATCCAGTTTAATTCGGTTTCGATTTTTTCTCTCTCTTTTTTGAGCATTCCTATTTTTCTATATTCTTCCTCGCTTGCTGCTCCGACTGACTGAAACAGCTTCTCTAATTCTCTTTCAATGCTTTGAAAGGTCAAACGAAATTTTGTTTTTTCCTCTTGAACCTCTTTTAGCTGCTTCATCAATGCCTCTTTTTGCGATCGTTTCTTTATATTTTCTTCCATTATTCTTCTCAGTTCTGAATAGCGTTTCTCAATTGAGTCGGCACGAATGTTATAATATTCACACAAAGGATCAAACTTTTTTCTAAACTGATTTAAGTTTTCTTCATACAAACGAACTTTTTCCTCTAACATTCTTTTTTCTCTTATCAGCTTTTGACAGCTTGCGATGCGTTCAAACTGCTCAAGCAATTGTGATCCTTCGGCTTCTTTCGGAAGATGAAAATGTTCATAAAACGGGAAAATTAAATGTTGCAATTGATACTTTTCATGTTCCCATTCGTCATATAACGAAAGAATCCGTTCATAAGCTTGTTCTTTACCTTTATAATTCATCTTCTCGATCTCAATTTTTTGGCGGACTTGCTGATCCTTCCATAATATTTCCTTAATATGCTTCAAACGCGACGTTCTTTCCAAGATTCGGGAATCATTTTGTTTATCAAGTTTTTTCACAAGCTGTTCATGCTCATTTTGTAAATGCTTTAACAGCTCATCATCCTGTGGACGGAAGAAAAAGAAAACAATGATGAATGGAAGAAACGCTGTTAAAAACAGCCAATTCTTATAAACAAACGAAAGAACAATGGCAAACGCAAAAACAGATAGCAAAGATACAGTGAGAATTTTCCATTTTTTTAATTTTTCCCGATTCTTTTTTTCTCTTTCATTGATTTTTGCTTTTAACTGGGCAATCTGCTCTTTTAAATAATGTTTGTCGGCCGTTTGCGCCATTTCTTGTTCTATGGCTGACTGCTCCTCTATTAATCTTTCCCTTTCAGATGGATCAAGCAGAAAAGATTCGTATTCTTTTATGCGGCGCTCACATTCTTCCAGCGAATATTGGGCACGCTCATATTGTTCATCGAGAAGCTTTTTTCTTTGAAATAATTGTTCATATTTCTTCGCAGCATCCTTTATTTTTTCCTTCATGCGAACAGATGTGTCGATTTTTTTTATAGCATTTTCATCTTGATGGCCGAAAATATAGATGAGCTCCTCATGAATCTGTCCTTCCAGCATTTGTTGTTGAACAATGAAAAGTTTTTGTTCTTCTAATTGTTTTTGGATGAGGGGAAATTGACTTTTTAATTCCTCAAATATTGTCTCGTCAGCTGGACGGCCGTCGATCTTCAAGGCTGATAAGGAATCCTCGATCCCCTTTTCTTTTTCCTGCACCCTTCCCAGCTGTTCTAAAACTTCGTCTCTTCTTGCCGAAAGCTTTTCCAGCCGAACAAACCCGTCCTCCGGGAATTGAATGCCGTCAGGAAAATCTTTTAGCAGCTGCAAGCATTCTTTCCGTCTTTCCAAAAGGGGAAGAACTGCTATTTGTTTTTCCACTTTTTTCCGTTCTGTTTTCAGCATCACCTTCTCGTTCTGGCAGTCCTTCAGCTGCTTCTCTAAGCTGTCCCTTTCTTTGATCAAAAAATTGTAAGCGCGCTGCTGTTCTTTTGCATGTTGCAGTTCTGCAAAGTCCTCCTTCAGTTCATTTAACGATCTGTTCAGCAACGGTTTTCGTCCGTTCGGTTTATACAAATCCTCCTGCTCTCTCTGCAGTTTCTCCTCTAAACGATATAACTGATCAGATCCGAATACACTTGTTAAAAATAAATATTTTCCCAGCTTCTCACGATTCAGCTCATACACTTTTTGCAGCCCGAATAAATCAAAGGAAAAAATCGCTTGATATGTTGGTCTGTCGGTTCCTTTTAAAATTTCAGCCAGCTCTTTATCCCCTCCTGTCCGTCCATCCTGGAAATAAAGAGTTACATCCCCCGCTGCGGCTCTCCCTTTTACGCGCTCCACTTTTACTGTTCCGAAATTTTCACATTCAATGATTAATGCCCCGCCGTATTTTCCGCCCGCTTTCGGTTCGAACCGTTTATCCGGATGCTGTTTAACGGGAAATCCGAACAGCATGCTATGGATAAAAGACATCAGCGTCGATTTTCCGGCTTCATTTAAACCGTAAATGACTTGTATGCCATGATCCGAAAATGAAATTTTTTTATCTGCAAATTTTCCGTAGCCATAAATATGCAGTTCTTTTATTTTCATCTTATCACCTTTTTTACGACCGCTTCCATTCTTGCTTAAACAGCTCATAATAAATCATTGTTTTCGCTTCTTTTATCAATTCTTCTTTTTCATTTTCTGTGAAAGATTGAAAGAAACGCCGAAATAAACGATTTTTATATAAAGGCTCCATCGCTTCGTCAAATTGATGAAAATGATCCAAAATTTGTTCAAAATCTTTCGAAATGTAAGAGGAGGAGAAAAAGTCGTCGCTCGGCACGATTTGATGCTGAATGGAAACAATCCAAACGAATTCGTTCTTTCCTTCTTCCTCTTCATTCAATATTTGCGCAAGCTCATCCAAATGATCCTGATCCATAAGATCCCAAAACAATGATGAAGCTCCATCTAGCATAATTGTCAAAAGAGCCGAGCCATTTCGTCTCTGCTGTTCCTTTACCGCTCGAATATGATCATATAGCTCGCCAACAGCAGCTATTTCATTTACAGAGAGCTTGATTTCATTCCAAAGTATGTCAAATACCGGCACAAATCGGTACGAGCTTTTCCCGCCTTCTGCTAATTCTACAAGATACACTCCCTTTTCTCCCGTTTCTTTTTTATGGCGGCCTTGGATATTTCCCGGATAAATAATCGGAGGGTCGGAATGATGTAAAATTTGCCGTTTATGTATATGTCCTAAAGCCCAATAATCAAAATCTTTTTCCAATAAATTTTGAATCGTAAAAGGACAATACGGCTCATGTCCTTCCGTCCCTGACGCGGTGCCGTGAAGAAGACCGATATGAAGCGGCGCTTCGTTTCTTTTTTGAAATTTATAGACAATATTTTCTGTAACCGAACGAGTCGGATAGCTGTAGCCGTAAATGTTGGCTAAAACCTTTCCGTCGCGGACAAACGGTATACATTCTACATCACGATCGGAAAAAATATGAACGTTTTCAGGCCATTGAATATGAACCCAATTACCTCCTGTATGATCATGATTTCCAAAAATAATAAAAACTTGGATGCCTTCTTCATTGAGCCGTTCAAACTGTTTCTTTAATCTCAACTGGGCTTTCAAACTGCGATCTTCGTCATCATACAAATCTCCTGCGATCAGTATAAAATCGACTTTTTCTTTTGCCGCCAGTTCAATTACACGTTCAAATGCCGTAAAAGTACTTTCTTGAATTCTTTTAAAGATGCTTTCCGGCAAATGCTCAAGCCCTGTGAACGGACTATCTAAATGCAAATCTGCCGTATGTATAAATGTTATGCGGCGAGTCATAGTCTCCCTCTTTCCACTTGTTTCCGGAACGTACGTTTGCTTTTCCATATTATATCATTTTAATGTGAAAAAATACATCCCGGTACCCGGGCCCCCTGCCAAAAAATTTTAAAAAAAGCTGAAAGGATTTTTTTTCAGGAAAAAGAAATATATTTTTTAAAAAAGGAGGATGTTTGAAATGCCGACATATTTTTTAACTGCGTTTACAAACAAAGGAGAACTGCTTTTAAATGAAAAGTTTGAAGCAAATTCAGAACAAGAGGCAAAAGAAATCGGTTCAGAAATATTGAAGGAGCATCAATGTTTAAATACCGCGCATCGCTTAGTTACTTCTTCTGGCCGGCTTGTTTTATTTCATCGCTAAAACTTAACAGGATTGACAGTCCACAAAAGAATGACAGGGGAAGTCTTTCACAACAAAAATACTGCGCGGCATAAGCCGCTCGCGATATTCATCCTGCTCCCAAAATTTTATGAGGCTAATTTAAAATATCTAAATGGATATGACGCTTTTTAGCCATTTACCCGTGTGGAAAAATTGTAGTGGGCATCTAAAATCAGTTTTTTCCTAGTCCCCTGCATTTTGTGGGGGGCATTTTTCTTTCCAAAACTGCCTCCCAAAAATTAGGATGATTTTGGTTCTGGAGCTTACTAAAATCCCGATCACAACAATGCTAATAATGGTCGCGACGACATCATGTTTAAGAACTAAATTTGAAAAAGTAATAGCTAAAAGACCGACTATTCCAATTATGATGAACATCTTATTATCTCCCATTTTGTTCACAGAGCCCCCTTCAATATCATCCCATTAATTTAAAAAATCATTATGGCTAACATGATGAAACAGATTTATCAGAGGCTGTCCAAGAAGTCCTAAAAATAAAAGCAAGTAGAGAAAGAGCTCGTATTTCTCTACTTGCTTTTGTATGTTTTGTCTGAAGTCTGCCGGCTACGTTTGTTGCAGATTAATGGCGCAATCGCTTTTATGATTAAGTCTCGCGATCTCATCTATTAAAATTTGTTCTAAAGTGTTTTTAGGGAAATACGGGAATCGTTCTCCATTTTCGACGTTCCCAAGCTCCTGTTTTCTATCGGGCCCTCCTTTCAACACGACCCGATACGTTGTGGAGCGTAAAATTATCAATTTTCGCCATAAAGAGCGTTTAGCAATTTGATTTTTTCATTTGTATAATGTTTAAAGCCATCGTTATACGATTTCGGATCTTTCGGATTGGCGAAATGAGTGATTTCCCGGGAAACCGGGTCGATCAATTTGCTTGATGCCCCGCAGCCTAATCCGATAATCGTTTGCATTTCTTCCATGATGATTATATTGTATATACTCTCATAACCCTTCCGGGAATATCCGACATTTTCTAAATTTCCTAAAATATTTTTTTGACGGTACAAATAATAAGGCTCATAATGATTGGCCTTTGTCCATTCAACCGCTTTATTCATCATTTTTTCTACTTCGCTTCGTTCAGCTACTTTATATTTTTCTTTGTTTTTTGTCATTTCCGATGCCCGCTTAAAGGAAAGCGTGTGGACAGTCAATGATTCAGGCATCAATTTGGCTGTCTCCTCAAGGGTGAACTCAAATTCTTTTAACCCTTCCCCCGGCAGTCCAATAATTAAATCCATGTTGATGTTGTTGATGCCCATTTCCCTAGCTAAATGAAATTTTTCAATCGTCTCCTCAACTGTATGATGTCTTCCGATTGCTTTCAATGTTTCCTGTATATATGATTGAGGATTAATGCTGATTCTGTCTATGTTCCATTTTTTTAAAACATTCAGCTTCTCTCTTGTAATTGTATCCGGCCTGCCGGCTTCTACTGTGATTTCCCGAATGCGATCAACATTTGGAAAAGATGTATACATTTCTTCATAAAGCATATCCATTTCTTCTGCCGTAATGCTTGTCGGTGTCCCTCCGCCGTAATAAACGGTCGTAATATTTATGCCTCGTTCTTTTAACCATTCGCCGATCATTCTCATTTCATAATGCAGACCGCCGAGAAAAGAATCAACTTTTCCTTGCTTGCCGCCAATAGCATAGGCAGGAAAGGTACAATATGCACATTTTGTCGGGCAAAAAGGAATGCCGATATATATACTTACTTCTTTTGTCAAATTGTAAAGATCAGGAACAACAGTTAATTGTTTTTCTACAATTTGTTCCATGATGCGAATTTTTTCATTTGATACGAGCAAATCTTCTTTTAATTGTTTATAAATTTCTTCATTTTTTCTTCCTTCAAGCTTCTTTTTATGAAAAAGCTTAGTGGGTCGAACACCTGTTAAAATCCCCCATTTTTGCGTAATTCCCGTATACTGTTGAAGAGCTGTTACATAAACATTCAATACCGCCTGCTTCATTTGTTTGAATTGTTCTTTTTCATCTGTTGCGGTAAAGCTTTTTTCTAAAAAAGCTTCATACGTTTTTCCTTCTGCTTTTAGCTCGCAAGCCAACCGAAAATCACTCTGTCTGAATTCGAAATTGAATAATGCTTCGATATCATGTTCAGAAGGTTTTAAAAAAATTTCGGCTTCTTCAAAAAACAAATTAGATATTAACTGAAGAGGCCGCATAAAACGTTCATCATTTATGCCGCTGATTTGAATGCGCATGTGATCACCTTGTCGAATAGAATAAAACTCCTTATAGTGTACTAAAGGGGATTTTTTCAGTCAATACGAAAAAAACATCCTAAGAAGCGGATGTTTTTTATCTGTTTTTAATTTTATTTAAAAATTTAATTGGGTATTGTTTTCGGAAATGCTCTTTTACCATATATGAAACGCCTTGTTCATCATTCGACCTCGTGATCCAGTCTGCTGCCCGTTTTACTTCAAACGGAGCATTCCCCATCGCAACCCCCAAACCTGCCTGCTGGATCATATCCAAGTCGTCAAGGCCGTCGCCGATTGCGACCATTTCATCCAGCTTAATGCCTAAATGATTGCCAAGTACCTGCAAGCCATTCAGTTTAGATATTCCCTTTGGAACAATTTCAATTTTTCCGTCATGAATCTCGATCACATCTACATCATAAAAAGAATCAAGTATCGTTTTTTCCGCCTCTTTCAATTCCTCCTTCGTATCAAAATATACATCAATTTTTGGGGCAGCTACTGGCTCATCAATTAACGCATCAGCAAGAGATTCTACAAATTGAATTGGATAAAAAAGCGGATCTGACGAATTCAATAGCATTTTGCTTACAAGATTTGAAGAGATTTTTTTCCGGTTGCCGATCGAAAAACGCTCATGAATGATTCGAATATTACAATTAAAATATTCGAGCACTTGCACAATATTAAATGTTTTTTCTTCTGAAATTCGCTTCACATAAAGAGGTTCATCTAAACGGTTTCCGATGAACGCTCCCCCATGAGTAATTAAGTGGCTGTCTATTTTGAGCGCCTTTGCAACTTTTTTTGCCGATTGAAAATGGCGGTTCGTCACCAAAGTAATATATACATCCTTTTTTTGAACAAATTCTATCGCATCCTTCGTAGAATGCTGAAGGCGTCCATTTGAACGGAGGAGCGTTCCGTCGATATTTAAGGCAAGCAAGCGGTAGAGCATGTGTTGTCCCCCTTCTCTTGTTGTTAAATTCTATTATGAAAATATGTCCTTGTGAGACAAATTAGAACTTTTGTGTACTAAAGGAAGGGGAAACATTATGACACCGATTCATATTGAACAGAAAACATTTCATTTAGTACTAGGGCAACAGCGCCAATGACCGTCGCTTGATCTCCCAGCTTTGACAACACAATTTCTGTTTTTTTCGCTTGCTCTGTCAAAGCTCTTTGTTCAACCACTTCTTGAATCGGAGTTAAAATAAAATTCTTTGCCTTTGCCAATCCGCCCCCAATAATAATCCGCTCTGGATTGAATAAATGGATAATGTTCATGATGGCAATTCCTAAATACCTGCCAGTCTCCTCTAATATGTCTTTAGCAAGCAGGTCTCCTTCTAATGCAGCCTCATAAATCAGTTGTCCGTTCACATTTTCTATCATTCCGTTTGTCCGTTCTATTAATTTCGTTTTATACCCAAGGGATATTTTGTTTAATGTACGCTGTTTAATCCCTTCAGACCCAACAAGTGCCTCTAAACATCCGTCATTCCCACACGAACATTTCAAACCGCTGCTTTCTATAAACATATGGCCGATTTCACCCGCTAGTCCGTTCGTTCCATGAAACAGCTTCTTATTTAAAATAAAACCTGCCCCAACCCCATGACTGATCTTAATGCATACAAGATTGCTAATTCCCACCCCGCTGCCAAACCAGTTTTCGCCTATTGCCATGGCACGAACATCATTTTCAATTTTGACAGGAAGACGAAATTCTTTTTCAAGCTCTTTTTTTAACGGTACATTTCGATGCTGCAATTGGGGAGCAAAACCGCTTGAACCTTCATCTGCGTCAATCCTGCCATGAATACCGATGCCAATTCCTACGAATTTTTTTAATTCTATACAAGCTTCATCCATCATAATGTAAAGCTGTTTGGCAATCATTTGGAATAAACGTGAACTCGTCATCTCTTCTTTCATCGTGATTGTTTTATATAAAAGTGTTTGAGCGTTTAAATCCGTGATGGCAAATCGGATTTCCCTCGGGCTGATATCAATACCGAAAACATAAAAATTTGATGAGTTGATTTTCAGCAAAATGGGTTTTCTTCCCCCGCTGGAAGATCCGGTCTGCCACTCTTTTACCAATCCTTCTTCCAACAATTCATTTACAATATTTGTGACTGTCGGAGGTGTTAATTTTGTTTCTTTCGCAATGTCAGATCTTGAAATCGATCCGTGTGTCCGAATTGTATTAAGAATTAAAGATTTATTCAATGATTTCATTAATTGGAAACTGCCGACAATTTTTTCATCTTTCATGACAACCACCCCGAAATATACAGAGGCTCGTAATGTAAACCCTTACATTTTAGTATCTCAATGAATCAAGGTTTTCGCAAGTAATATTTTATTAGAAATTCCTACAGCTCGACGCTGAAAGAGGAAATGAATAGAGTATGAAAGGGGATTTCTCCCCTTTCATTTTTCATAATTTATTTTTCTAATAATGGATTTCAGAAATTTTAACAGCTGTTTTTCCTCCAGGTATGTCTAAATCAATCGAATTTCCTCTCATTTCAAGCAGCAGCTGATTACCGATGGGAGATAAAAATGAAATTTTCCCTTGATCAGGATCAGCTTCTTCAGGAAAACAGATTGTATATGTTTCTTCATCCTCTTCTTCCAAATATACAATTTTCACTGTCGCCCCAATAAAAACTTTTGTGAAAATATCTTCATCTTCTTGATTAAAAAGCTGTTCCAATTCCCTTACATATTGCAAAAACTTTTTTTGGTTATTCATATAAAATCGGCCGATTGGAGAAGTTCTGTCATTTTGTTGTTTCTGAAAAAGTGTTAATTGTTCTCGCAATGCCGTTTTTAAGCTGGATAGCGTACTATGGCTCATAAAATATGCCACCTCCTTTTTCTTTAATAAAAAAATGGAAAATGAGTCTTTGGTTCATGATCTGTTCCCTCCAATTTTGAAAATGAAAAAAGAGATGCACAAAAAGTACATCTCACTCTAGACTACCAAATATTTTATTTTTTTCAATAAAATCCTTGATTTGATATTCTTTTCTTTTACTATTCACTTTGTTTTATAAAGCTCATCAAGCGGCTCCAAAATAATGCTGGTTATCCTCTGTAAAAGCATATTCATGCTTTCCTCTGCTTTCAACAATGCAGCAATCTTGCCGTTTTGCTGTACTAATTGAACGCATTTTTCTGCATGAATAATTTCTTCTTCAGTAATTTCTTTTCCGGTTACTTGTTTTTCATGCAGGTTTAATTGAGTGCTGCGAAAGTTGTGGAAAATGTTTTTCGCTGATTCATCGTGTTGGACATCATCATACAAATTTTTTAATTGAATATATTCCTTGCTTTGTTCCAATGCTTTTTTCAAATCGTACGCGGAATTATATAAAATATCAGACACTCCTAATCCCTCCTCGCTCCGCGAGCCCTTTTAGCTAATATAAAGGATGACAAGGCCGCCTGTCAAAAAAGTTTTAAAATTCCCTTACACCCTGAGGAATTTTTCGGAAGTTCGGGAAGCTACGGTTTCATTTCATGAAGAGGAGAGTTATTAATTGTGCCGATTCTCCTTAGCTTTACGTCAACGTCCACATGAACCGGTATGTCTTTAAAATGAGAATGCCAATCTTTTTTAACTTTATGCCAAATCGACGGATGGCTGCGATGAAGGGCTTCTCCAAATCCAAAAATATCTACTTCATATTTTTTCTGGGAAGCTTGAATAGCTGTCAGAATATCTTTTTTAACCTTTTCCTCAGCTTTTTTCTGCAAAAGGTTTATCGTTTCTATTTTCTCCAAATCCATTCGTTCGCATTGAACCTCGGCTACCGCCCCATCTATATGCAGCTGAACGGTGCCTTTAAACTGATGACCGTCAACTTTTGTTTGAATCTTGCTGTTTGTTCGGATCGTTTCAATTGCCACCTTCTTCTCTTTGCATGGCACATTAATGACTGCTCTTTGCACTTTTCCTAATGCATAATGGAGACCATTGCTTTCCTTCTCCGTTAACCAGTCAACTAACTTATCTTTCCTCATGATAGCTACACTACCAAATTTGAGATACGCATCAGCTTTTGTTTTTTCAACATTTTCTATTTTTTCTCCAGCTTCAGGATTGCCTATTATTTCTACACCTATCACATGAGGTTCAATGCCTTTATAAACTAACTCGTTGACAAATTGATTGATTTCTATTGTTTCGATAGGCCCCCATGATTTTTCAGATAACTTTAATGAAGAACTTAATTTATGTGCAGGAATTGTCTCCAGCTGGCTAAGTACTTTTAAAATGTTTTCAGCTCTAGTGTTTTTAGCGATAGAGAGATAAAAATCTGTCCGAAATTCTTTCCCCCTTACTACATAATCAATAATTTCCCCCATTCCTTCTTTTGCTAAATCCTCTCCAATAATCAACATGCGGAGATGACTTGAATAAACGGCTCTTGGCGAGAAAGTTGTCACTTTTCTCATCGCCTCAGACAATGTACGCGCTTTCGACTGGAATGTTCTAACAGGAGCTTTTGTTATTCCCCCTTGTTTTACAGTTGCTACCTGTCCCGGGTTGATCACTTGTATCGTTACAAGTAATTCATCATCTACTTTGTCTATTCCTAATGCTGAAACGATTGCGATGTCATTTAACTCCCTCCGATCCCAGCAGCCTGCCAGCAACATGATGGACGCCAATATGAATAAAAGACTTGTCAACCGCTTATTCATTTATTTCCCCTCACATGACGCTGACGTTTTTTCATTAGAGCTGTACCCAACAGGATGAGAGGAAAAAGAAACCCGATCGTTAAAGAGTACAAAGGCCAAATATTATGTACAAACTCAAAAAAGTGAACGATGTTCGGATGGAAGGCGATCGCATACACAATCAGCATCATAGAAATAGGAAGAGTAATCGAACGATAATCTTTTATTTTAAATAGTTGAGAGAGACCTAAAACAAAAGCATAAAAACTGATGGTTAGCTTATAAAAAATAGATAAAAACCAAATTCCCGCCATAATAACCTCTACACGCTGAAAAAATTTTCCTATTTCAATTTTTCTTGCCAGGGCATAGCTCGGATATATTTGTCTGGCTGTATTTTCGACACCTAAAACAAGAATAGAAAACATGACAACAAATGTAAGCAGGATTCCTCCAATTATAACGCCTACTAAAAATCCTTTTTCTGCTCCTTTTTGATGATTGACAAAGGGAGCAATCATTAAAAAAACGATTAATTCTAAATACGACAGACTAATAAAATGATAAAACCCAAATAAAATCGGTTTCATTCCTTCTCCCAATATCGGTTGCAGGTTTCCTATTTTGATTTGAGGCAAAATCGCGATGAAATAGATTGCTAAAAGGATGAATAGCCATAATGAAATGATTTCTGAAGAACGTCCAATCACTTCTAATCCTAAAAGGGTTGCCATAACAACGACTCCCATAAAAACAATATGGATAGCATCGATCGGTGTATCAGGCATCATTTGAGTAGTTGTAAAGTCGCCGATTTCCCTGAGCAATGCACCCGATAAAATAAAAGCATACATGAGAAATAATGCAACCGCGAATTTTCCAATCCATTTTCCGAGCAAAAGCTCGCATATTTCTACAAGAGTCATATTTGGAAAAATTGAATATATTTTAATGTACATAAGCACTAAAAGAATGGAGATGATGACCGTAAAAATGGTTGCTATCCAAGCATCCTGTTTCGCATCATTCACTAATGCAGTAGGAGCAACGAGAATTGAACTTCCAATCGTAAATAATAAAACTAACATTTTATATTGATTTGCTGTTATTTTCCCGTTGTCTAACATACCTTCACCAACCTCTTATTGAAATATTTTGTTCACTGCTTCGCTTAGCGGCTGGTAGATCCATGTGAGCAATTCAATCGGATTTGGAATAGGAAAATTAATGCATCTGGCAATACTTAATCCTGTTCCTAAAAAAAGAAAAATGATAAACACAATAAAATCCTTCCAGAGCTTATGTTTTAATAGCAGCAGAGCTTCGATTATAAAAATACATGCAGAAACGAAAAGAATGCCGATTATGTTCCACATTCATTTAATACCCCTTTAGGTAATCTATTTCTTCTTTCGTTGATTTTCGTTTTGAAAAAGTGATTTCTCTCTTTTCGTATTTTGCTGTGAACTAAAAACTCGTGGTCGAAAAATAAGCAGACGGCGGGGCAGACGAATAAAAACGTCCTTTTGATCTGCCAGCGTAAACGGAGCCATTGGACTTAAATAAGGGACGCCAAATGAACGAAGACTGCTCAAATGAAGAACTAGCGCCACCAATCCAAGGATAATTCCGAACAAACCGAAAGATGCGGCAAGCCCCATAAAAACAAATCGTAACATCCGCACGGTGATCGCTAGGTCATACGAGCTGACCATAAAACTTGAGATAGCTGTAAATGCTACAACAATTACCATTGCGGCGGAAACAATTCCCGCGTCTACTGCTGCCGTCCCGACAACTAATGTTCCAACAATTGAAACGGCTTGTCCGATAGCTCTTGGCATTCGAAGTCCTGCTTCCCTTAAAATTTCAAGCATAATTTCCATTAGAAATGCTTCAATAAATGCGGGAAACGGAACGCCTTCCCTTTGGGCGGCAAGACTGATCAAAAGCTGTGTCGGCAGCATTTCCTGATGAAAAGTTGTAATAGCAACATAAAGAGACGGTGCAAGGAGCGCAGTGAAAAAACCGAAAAAACGGAGAAAACGAATTAATGAACTTATATCTGCGCGTTGATAATAATCTTCAGGGGATTGCAGAAATTGCACAAAAATTGACGGTACAGTTAAAACGAAAGGAGTGCCGTCCACTAAAATGGCTACGCGGCCTTCGAGAAGATGTCCTGCCACGATATCAGGACGTTCCGTATTATAAATAGTTGGAAATGGCGTGTATGAGTCATCTTGAATCAGCTCTTCGATATAACCGCTCTCTAATATTCCATCAATATCAATTTGTTCAATTCTGCTTCTGACCTCCTGCACCACTTCTTCTCTCACAATCCCTTTAATATACATAATGCTGACTTCCGTTTTTGTTACTTTTCCGACTTTTTTTGATTCAATCCATAAACGATGGTCTTTTATCTTTCTGCGAATAAGGGAAGTATTGACACGCAAATTTTCCGTAAATCCTTCCCGAGGACCGCGAATAGTTGTTTCAGTTGTTGTCTCTTGGACTCCCCTCTCCTTTCCGCCTTTCATTTCAACGGCAAAGCCTTGTTCGTATCCATCGAATAATAAAACAACTTTTCCAGACAGAACAGCATTCGTGATAACGTTGAAATCATGCACATCTTCAATCGAACCGACGGTCAAGACCATTTCTTTTATATAATTGAGCAGCGTCAAACCTGCCAGATCTTTCAGATCCACTTCATTTCTTCTCAATTCAAACATTAACGATTCCATAACAAAATTATGATTCGCTTCACTGTTAATCAAACCGTCCGTATAAATAATCCCGACGCGGATTTCCCCTTGTCTTCCTATTCTTATTTCCCTTGTAACAATGTCGCTGCTGTTGCCAAATGCTTCTCTAATTTTTTTTAAGTTTTCATGCAAGCTGCGTTTGATCGTTTCTTTGCTTTGCGGTTGCTCGCTGCTATCTTGCTTTTCCTTGTCTGCTAATAGCTGTTCAAATGACTTTTTATCGATCGATTTCTTAAAAAATTTTAAAAAGCTCATGCCGAATCCCCCTAACGTTTTTGAACCTTTTACTTGTAAAGTGCCCAATTGTTCTTTTAATATGTAAAAAATCCCATGAAGCAGGCGGTTTGCCTGTTTTCATGGGATTAAATAAACAGAATGATAATCGATTGTACGAACCCGATTATACCACCAAGGAGAGCGCCTAAGTAGGTAATCATTTTAAATTCCCTTTTGGAAATAGTCAGTACAACTTCTTCGAGACGTTCAACCGAGAAGGATTCTACCTGTGCCGTCACAATTTCATCGATATCGAAGGCTTTCATAATCTGTTCCACACTGTTTTGCAAATAAAGAACAGAGCTGGAAATGACAGCTGGCAGCATTTTTTCCATAATTGCTTGTTTATACGGCTGGATAAGCTCTGAAATTGGTTTATCCAATGTTTCGTAGATACGTATTTTTTCCGAAATAAGTTTTGCAATGGACAAGCTTGTCTTTTCTTTGTCCATCCTGCTTGTGAACTCAGAAACCGGCATTTCAAGCAATCGGCTCCATTCTTTAAAAAGAATGGAATAAATCAGATCAATCGTCCCTTGATGACGAAAAAACTTTGCTGCTTCTAATTGAATTTTATCTGCGATATTCAAGTTTCCTAAAAACATTTGAATCATGCCGCCAAACGTTCCTTTTTGTTGAAGAAAGTCATCGATCATTCTTTGCAGCGCTTGTTTCCCTTCATCACTTTCAACATATTGAACGCCTTTCATTGCAATCCATTCTGCAAGACTAGGAATTTGCAATTCGATGTTCTTCTTCCATTCTTGCGGCAAAAAATGACTGACTTTTTGATCTGTATTGAAAAAATGAAGTATGCTTTTTTCAATCGCTCGTTCAAGTCGGGTGGCAATCATTTCCTTGCTGTTGGATACTCCATACTCTTCCAGTAATTCCGTTAAAGTTTTTTGTTTGGCAAGCCAAGCATCTATCGATTGAAGCAGGAATGATTGTATTTTCTGCTGGAAGGAGACCTCCTCCATTTTCTTTTTGATTCCTTCTGGTGTAACTAAATGCTCGATCACCATTTTTCCAAGCTGCCTAGCCAGCTCATCCCGGCGTTTCGGAATAAGGCCTGGCGTAAAGGGAAGCTTTTTTCCAAACAAATAGATTGGTCTATATGGGCGAAAAAGCATTTTAATGGCAATGTAATTCGTAACACCGCCAATAAATGCACTAATTACGACCATTATAGCTGATGTTAATATAAATTCCATTTGCATCTTCCTCACTGTTTATTCACAAGATCAACTGCCAGACATACGATATCATAGCATGATTTACCTAAGTTAATATTATAAATCGGTTAACATTTGTAAGCAAACGGGGTAATTCAAATGGCAGAAACAAAAATTTTAATGATTCCACTCGAAGAAAAAAACGGTTTCTATATGGAAATAAGCGATTCTTTGCAAAAAGCTTTGACCCTTCCACTGATCCAAACGTTTTCCTTACATTGCGGCCAAGAAACAGTTAAAACAAAAGCCTCCTTCATCCGAAACGAAAAAATCGTTCTTTATGCCAGTGAAGAGATTTACAACGCTCTTCATCTTCCTATAAAATCTTTAACGCTTCGTCTTCAGTATGATAAATTCACCAACACCTTCAAACTTGGACCGGTCATTTGTGTATTGATTGATTCTATTCAGGACGATGAAAAAATCCAGTTTGGAAATATTGATGATTTTTGTAAAGAGATGGCGAATTACTGTGCGGAAATTGGCGCATTTTTTTGTATTTCAACATTAACTGATCTGCAGCAAAATCAGAAGAAAGGGTTTCATTTATCTCATCAAAATTGGAAAAAGGAAACCATTCCTTGTCCTGACGTGATTTATAATCGGATTCGATCAAGAAAATTAGAGTATTCTCAAAAATATTTGAAGTTTTTGCAATTTGCAGCTGCAAACGATATACCGGTGTTTAACCACCGCTACTTAAACAAATGGGAAATTCATAAAATTTTTGCGTCCAACCAGCATCTTCTTCCCTACCTTCCAAAAACGATGCTTTTAACAAAAAAATCAGATTTGCAAGTGTTTGTAAATGATTTTCAAGACGTATTTATTAAACCGATTAACGGCAGTCAAGGGAGAAGAATTATTCGCTTGAAAAATAAAAACGATCTTTTCGAAATATACTTTACCCATCCCGGTAAAAGCGAGCAGCCAATTATTTTTCATTCCTTTCAGGAAATGTATAAACATCTCTTTCCATATCTCAAAAGAGAACCGCATATTATTCAGCAGACAATCGACACAATCAAATTGGATAATCGACCGCTTGATTTCAGGTTTCTATGCCATAAAATCAATCATCAGGGCTGGAAAATAACCTCTTCTGTCGCCCGCCTTTCCGCTAAAGATCAATTTGTTAGCAATTTAGCTAAAGGCGGAGAGCTGTATAAAATTAAAAAAATCTTATCTGACATTTTTGACAAAAGCACTTGTTTACATCTTTGCAGCATTCTTTCTGAAATAGCACTGGAAGCCGCCAAAACAGTTGAAATGAACGTGGAGGGAGAATACGGGGAATTTGGAATTGATATGGCTGTAAGTGAGGATCAGAAACCATGGATTTTAGAAGTCAATACAAAGCCATCCAAAAATATTGAATACTCTCTCAATCCTTCCATTCGTCCGTCTGCCAAAGCAATCATCCGTTATTGTTTCTTGATAAGCGGTTATGATGTTTCATAACGATTCATATAATAATTGGGTAAATATAGATAAACGGAGGCAGGCGGATATTTGTGGCAGAACCTCTTTTGTCTTTCGGATTTTTAGTCAATAAATATTTTCATGAAGCAGCCTATTTTAAAAATATTTCAAAAGCGGCAAAAAAATTGAATATGAAATGTATTATGTTTCGCCCGTTGGACGTACAATTCGCAAATGGTACGTTAACGGGATTTACATTCAATTTAACATCTAATAAATGGGAGCGAAGTACTTTTCAACTTCCACATTATATTTATGACCGCTGTTTTTATGGCAAAGATGCTGCTTCCGTTCAAAACAAAAAAGCCGTTCAAAAATTAAAAATACAACAAAATGTTTCTTTTCTAGGCTACGGATTCCCAGATAAATGGAAACAATATAAAACATTAAAAACTGATCCATTCATTTATCAATATCTTCCTGAAACAGAATATTTCCAACATCCCGATCAAGTTTATACATTTTTGCAATCATATGAGGAATGTATCTTAAAACCAATTCACGGCAGTTCAGGAAAAGGAGTGCTTGTAATTAAAAAAGAAAAGGAAACGCTATTTCTATACTTTTTCATTGGAGCAAATCAAAGGATCGTCCGTTTGAAACATTTCAATCAATTAAAACCATTTCTTGCGAAGAGACAAGTTGACTCATACATTCTTCAACGATTGCTCCCTTTAAAGGACAAACAGCAGCGTCCATTTGACTTGCGCATTTTATTTCAAAAAAACGAGTTCGGTCAATGGATTATGCAAGGAAAAGGAATTCGAATCGGTCAAAAACATACGTATGTATCCAACTTGTCAAAAGGCGGTTCTGTCGTTTCCCTTGAACAATGGGAAAAAGATATTCCAAGGCAGCGATTGAACCATATTTATAACCAAATCGAACAGCTTGCTCACCATCTTCCGCAAAAAATTGAAAAAAATTTTGCTCCTTTATTTGAGCTTGGTGTGGACATCGGCATTGATTTGCAAAATGAAACGATATGGATTCTAGATATTAATTCTAAACCAGGGAGAAATGTCGTTTTAAAAACAGATCCTGCGAGAAAAACAGTTCTGTACGAAGCTCCTGTCCGCTATGCCCGCTACTTGCAACACTCTCTACAAACCGGGGTGGAAATAAATGATTTATCAAATTAAACAGGCAGACCACCTAAACCAAACCGTTTTGCTTCCTAGCTCTTTTTCCCATGTAACGATCGAAGCGATCTCTTTCGGCAAACGGAAAATAGCGTGCCGTTCTATTCTCCATCACGAAGACAGCCAAAGCATTTATATTTCAAAAGATATTGCCGAATCTCTGCTTTTACCTAAAAATATTAGGATCAAAGCTTTAGTCCATAGTGAAACGCTATTTTTAGGCCCCGTTGTCGGCATTTTCACAGCAGGTTTTTATAAATCCCTTTTACGCCCATTAGGCGACAGATCGATATTTTTTTCAAAATTAGTGGTCAACGGCTGTTCAACAGGCGCTTTTTGTTTTGTATTTGGGATACATCAAATTCATTGGGATTTAGAGATGATTGAAGGCTATTCATTCAATGAATCCGGATGGGTAAAAATAACCGTTCCATTTCCAAATGTCATCTATGATCGTCTTCCAAATCGGAAGGTAGAAAACTCAGACTACTTTCAGTCTGCGAAAAAAAACTTATTTATGCGCTCAATTCCGCTTTTCAACTCAGGCTTTTTCAACAAATGGGATGTCCATCATATTTTATCCAAAGATGGGACAGTAAGGCATTACTTGCCGGAGACATATCATGCTCCGTCTATAAAAACAATTGAACAGCTGATTAACCGCTTTCAAACGATTTATTTAAAACCTGAAAACGGAAGCCTTGGCCTAGGAATATTTAAGCTGGTGAAAAATCGGAAAAATGGATCAATTCTTTGCTGCTATTATGATGAGAACGGAAAAGGCCAGTTGAAGCTGTTCTCTTCTATTGAAGGCTTTTTGCAGCGTTTTTTTGCACAGCGATCATTAGATCAATATATTGCTCAACAAGGCATTTCCCTTCTTCAATCGAGTGGAAATCCTGTCGATTTCCGCGTGCACACAAACAAGAACGAAAACGGAATCTGGCTTGTCAGTGCAATCGCTGCGAAATTGGCCGGAAAGGGAAATCCTACAACACACGTAAAAAACGGAGGAACAATAAAATCTTTGCATGAATTATCATTGCCGCTGAATAAAGAGGACATTTACCGTTCACTTTCCACCGCGGCTCTTTCTATTAGCAAGGCAATTGATCGCAAAATGGACGGTGAAATCGGAGAAATCGGTTTTGATTTCGGCATCGACAATAACGGGAACATATGGCTATTTGAAGCGAACTCGAAGCCTGGCCGCTCCATTTTTATGCATAAAGATTTGCAGCAAGAAGACCGGCTAACATTGCGCTTTCCATTCCAATATGCCGAATATTTAATGAAAAAAACAATTTCAACTGAGGAGATCTATGATGCCCCATGAAATGCTCGTCGGAATTTTAGCTGGTGATAACGATCGAAGCGGTTCTTTTTATGGAAACATTTCGTTATTTAAAGCTATACAAAGACATTTGGCTGAGCAGAACAGTTCAAGCTTTGTTTTTACACCTTCTGGCATGAAAGAAAAATCGATCGTCGGCTATATATATGAACCGAACGAAAATCGCTGGTTGAAAAAAAAGTTTCTATATCCAGATGTTGTCTATAATCGCTATCCGTTTCGCGATACAGTTCAAAAAACAGATTTCGTTTTCCGCTCTTTAAACAAAAAAAACATCCCTTATTTCAACAGACATTTTTTTAATAAATGGGATGTCATTACTTGTTTGCAAAAAAATAAGCACCTTCTTCCTGTCATACCTGAATCGCAATTAGTAACATCGAAACAAGATTTTTATACATTTTTTGAAAAATACCCCTCCGTTTATTTAAAGCCTGTTGGACAAAGCCAAGGGAAAGGAATCATTAAAATAACAGCCGAATCCAAACATAACTACATTATCAAAACGGTAAATTCTATAAAAAATGAATCTTCATTGGAAAATATTTGGAAAGAAATAAAACACATTCTAAACGAGCCGTATATGATGCAGCAGGAGATCGTTTCCGATCAGATTAACAGTCAGAAATACGACTTGCGCATTCTCGTTCATTACAGTCAAAACAAATATGTTATTTCGGGAATTGGCGTGCGCGCATCTAAAAACATCACAACACATGTAGTACATGGAGGCTCTATCCTTCCCTTCTCCTTTGTCAAAAACCGTGTCGATACTAAAAAAATGGAAACTATTTGCCATGAAATTGGCAGCACACTCTCTCAATGTTTTCAATTCATTGGGGAATTTTCTATTGATGCAGGAATTGATACAAAAGGAAATATTTTTATTTATGAGGTTAATTCGAAACCGATGGTGTTCGATGAAAAAGACATATTCCAAAACGGAATTGTCCAGCTAAGCAAATTGTTCCATCATTTAGCAAAAAATCAAATCGATTCCAAAAAAACTTGATAAAAACGGATGCACAAGCCACAAATTTTTGTAATCATCCATGATATCATACATTCTTTTTATAATTTTACCTTTTCCTGAGCAACCTAATGAATAATTCCAGTGAATAAGGAGGGTAATACGGTTATGGATAAGGATAAGGAAGTAAAAGATTCGCTATATGAAGGTCGTGATCAATCGTTTATGGACATTGACAGAATGATTAATGAAGGTCTTTCAGGAGGATCTGTTCACTACCGTTACAATGCGACCAATATTGAAGAAGCAAGGGACCTCGAGGAAGAAGAACCGCCATTTGACATAGAGAAAATTAACGAAAAGTAAGCCTGATGTTTGAAAAACACATCAGGTTTTTTAAATTTTAGCTGTAAAAGAATTCAGAGCATAAAGCTTAAAAGCCCCTTTCGTTATGTTTCCTGAATGATTGCATGCTCTTCTTCATGGCATTGGCTGCAATATAAAAGATGTATACACTGATGATTTTTTAGTGAATCTCTTTTTCCATCTAAAAACTTCATCAAGTCCATTTCCATATAAGCACTGTAGTCATCTAAATAATCAGTTATTTTCCCTGCATCCAATAAAATGCCTCCGCATTTGGAACAATACTTATGAAGTTGCTGAAATCCATTGCATAACGGACAGGCTCGCATGTGAAAACTCCTTTATTTGTTGTTGATTTATGTATAATGTTCCCTTTCTAGTCTGATTTACAGAGTAACGACACAAAACAGAAATTACCATTTCTCATTTCGAATAGATTTTTACATCCTACTCATACTACTTAATGAACACCATACATCCCGGTGGGTTAAGCCGAGTTTGGCAGTGAATCTTTTGATTCACGCTGGTGCAAATCCAGCTAACCCAGCCAAAAAAAATTTCACAAGGAGTTGAAAATTATGGCTCAACAAAACCGCAGCAACAACTCAAACCAACTTTTAGTTCCTGGTGCACAACAAGCGCTTGAACAAATGAAATACGAAATCGCAACAGAATTCGGAGTAAATCTCGGACCAGACACAACTTCCCGTGCCAATGGATCTGTTGGTGGAGAAATCACAAAGCGTTTAGTTGCACTTGCTCAACAACAAATTGGCGGTTTCCAACAACAATAACTAAAAAATTAATATTCATGGCTATGGAGGCACTACCCGTGTCTCCTTTTATTTGAGAATAAGGAGGTTTTTCAAATGACAGTTGGTACAAAATTGATGGAAACTATTTCAAGCTGTGAAAGTGCGGTTGCGAACTTACATAGCTTCGCACTGGAAACAGAAGATCAACAAGCTAAGCAGTTATACCAAAACCTTGCAAAACAACAACAGGAAGTGCTTGATCATTTAAAAGCGAGACTAAATTACATTCAAAACGAAGAGCCGCAATTTAAACAGCTATAAATCAGGAGAGGACCATTCACTCTCCTGATATTTCCCATTTTGTGCTTGAACCCTTCCAATTCAGCTTCCTCTTTCTATTTCTGTTAATTCTAATCCTTCCAAGCTTCATTCCATTACAGGAAAATCGCACCTCTCTTCAACTTTCAAATCCACTCACGAAGTGTCGTGTTTCCCCCTTTCGTTCGAGCAGTTGTTATAAGCATTTAAAATCTGATCTTTCTAAAAACAATTGCAGTAATAAATCGTCTATAAAAACCTTAGATATCCGTTAGATCATCACATTGAGATAGACTGCCAAACAATCGAATTAATATTCAAAAAACAAAAAAATTATGGTAGATATTCCATCTTTTTGCTAAAATATCTAAATATTGGGGGGAAGGGAATAAAAACTGAAGATCATTTTGTTAAAGAAAGCGTCATCATGGAAGTCTTGACTGCACGCGCATTTTGTCGATTATAAAAAAATTCTTGATTCATGCCGCCAGCTGCAACATCATCTACAGGTTATTTGCTCGGAATGTGCTTTTCGGCGAATATGAGTTTTACACCATACTAAAATCTTCGCCTTTATAAAACATCATTCATTTTTGAATATAAAATTTAACAAATTAGAATAAAAATTAACTCAACTTTCGCAGCTCAATTTTGGTAAATAAGCCTTGATATAATTAGGCAAAACTGCAATCCATTTACGTAATTGACTTTCGATGAATTTTTTAATCTTTTAATTTACATTTTGAAGTGCATCTTCAAAAATTTCAATGAGTAGTTGAAGTGCAAAGGCCCAATCTAGTTCATCGATTTCATCACAAAGTTCATAAAAATGCCGCCTAATGTTCGATAATCTGTACTTACTCGGTTTTGCCAAGACAAAACAATGTACCTTGTAAACACAATAGTGGTATGGCTGATCATGGAATCATAAGATCTTCCTTGGAACTCTTTTTGGAGTTTCAATAAGGATTTGACTGTTTTGAAGAATACTTCAATATCCCAACGTATCCCATAAATACGAATGATTTCTTGATCCGATAAAGTACAGTCTGTACTCAAAATAGCTAGCCACTGTCTCTTTTTATTACGATTACGGACAAATACCACTTTAACAGGTACGCCATTTGCCATCGTTGTGTGAATAGAGCGCAAAATACCCTTTTGATGTTGTGATGGTTTAGCTGTTTGGTATAGTTTTTTTAGGCTCACCCATTCACCGTTCACTTGATATCTTTGTTTTGTATCCTTCACCATTCCAATAACATCCAACCCTTGATCCACAATGGACTTGATCAAAGGCTGTTGGGTAAACCATGTATCCATTAAAACGTATGAGGCATCGATTCCTTGAGAAAGTGCCCGTTTAATCATATTGGGAATAACTTCCGGCGCTTTTTGTAAAGCTTCGACACGCCGCTTATAACCGGATGTACGCTTATCGATTCGGTTATCAATCCCATTGATTTGGGAATTCGTAGAGCTTAATAAAGCAAAATCAATAGGCAAAAATGTAGCACCATCTGACCAGCCGAGTGTAAGCATACGAAATCCTTTGTAATAACGCATTTTTTGAGAAGAATGATCGAAACAGCGAGCAAGCAGTTCAACCTTTTTACTGCGATTTCGTTCATAAGATGAGTCGTCCACGATCAGCACTTTCGGACGGTCGTGTCTCGTTAAACTACTTACCTTCATAATGGTGAAAGTACTCAAAACAAGTAAAAACCTGCGCCAATTGTATTGAGGGTTATTTAAGAAGCGATAAATAGCGTTTTTTTCCGGCAAATCTTTAGCTTTTTTACTTTGAAGAAGTCGAAACAAATTTTTGCCTTCAAAAACTAAACTAAAAACTAGCTGGAATAAATAGGCGCAGGAATAACCGAAACCCTTGTTAATTCCCACTTTCCTTAAATATTTTAAGATTTCAAGTTCATCAAATATAGCTTTTACTTCTTTTGGTAGTTGATTGTTCAGTCTGTTATTCGTTATCATAATAAGAGACACCTCACCTGCTTTTGGTAATGTTTTTTCTGGACAATTAAACTATACCAAAAGTTGAGGTGTTTTTTTTGCAAATTTTTATGTCAAGAAGTATTCGAAACAACCAACAAACCCATTAACCGTAAGGCTTAGAAATCCAATTTACTGTGAGAAAGTTGAGAAATTAAAAAATAATCGAAAAAATTATTATTTAGCTGCCGATATATACAGTGGACACTAATAATGAATTTTGAAGGGGAAATCAACCAATGTTTAAAAAAAGAAAACAAGTTCCATCACTTTTTGAAAAACAAGTAGATCTTCAACAAGTAAAACTTGAAGTGACTGATGAAAAATATCAAAGACAATTAGCGATGGTTGGCCTAACAAAGGATGATCTTATTTGTACTCTTATATTAAAAGATGCGATTGAAGAAAACATAAAGTTTATTATCGATGCATTTTATGATGCTCTCCATCAAGAACAATTTTTGATTGACTTAATTAATAAATACAGCTCGATCGAAAAACAGAAGGAAAGATTGAAAAAACATGTGCTGCTTATGTTTAGCGGATCCTTAACAGATGAAGATATAACAAGAATGAAGCGGATTGCTGTAGCCCACGTCCGCATTGGATTAGATACGATCTGGTACATGAGTTCATTCCAGCAATTACAGAAATCAATTTTTTCCGTTGTTGCGAAAGCGTGTCCATCGAAGGAAGATTATCATAAAGCGGTGGTCACCATTGCAAAAATGTTAAACTTTGAACAGCAAATTGTGTTGGAAGCATATAATGAAGAGTATTTAAAAAGACGGCAAAAAATCGAAAAGGAAAAACAGGAGCTTCATGAAAACATCGCCCAAACCTCCATTCGTCTTGCTGATCTTATTGAATCAGCCAATTCAGCTATACAAAAAATTAACGAACGATCCAAACAATTTGCCTTAATTGCAGTTGATCGTTTTGAAACAGCGGCATCAACCGAAGCAGAAGTCAGTTCAAGGAGAGAAGACTTGAATTTTCACTCCGGTTTAATGGTCAATATAAAAGAACGGACAGATGATATTGCTTTAAAAATAAAGTCGCTTGAACAAACTTCTGAAAAAATTAATCATGTCGTCTCGATTGTTACTTCTATTGCTGAACAAACTAACTTGCTGGCTCTAAATGCCGCAATTGAATCAGCGCGTGCAGGGGAATACGGGAAAGGATTCGCTGTTGTTGCTAGTGAAGTGAGAAAGCTGGCGGAAGAAACAAAAAATTCCGTGCTTGGCGTTTCCAATTTAATTGAGGAAATCAGAGCGAAAATTAACGATATCGCTTCATCTATTGTGGAAGTAACAGAGCTTACAGGCAATGGTTCGCAAAGAATGAAAGAGATGAACCAATTCTTCGACAATATTTTGTATGCCTTCGACAAAAATAAAGAACAAACTGAAAAGACGAAAAATGAACTCGAAAACTTTGCTGAAATCATTGATGATATAACAAATTTCATTGCGCAAATCAATGAGACTTCAGAACATTTAAAAAAGCTGGCCAATCATATATAAATTCTTTTTCAGACGCTTGAGCCCCATCATTCCGAACTTAGGAGAGATGGGGTTTTTATTGGTACTGAACCATAAAATAGATAGATGAAAAGGAGGGCGGCCGGGAGATGTTTGTTTCATAAATCACCATACCGCCTGTACCGTCGGCAAATCCGCTTGTTGCAAATGTTTTTCCTTCTTTTTCTGGATGAATCACAAAAAGCTGAACAAGTACTTTGGTTCTGTACAAATTTAATAGTACGAGGATCTATAAAAATTGTTTGCGCAGTTCTAACATCGTTATCGTTTTGCTTGGAGATTAAAAAAATAAGGATATATGCTCGTATATTGAACATATATCCTCATATTCTTCCAAATGTTATGTGGTGTTTTTCTATACCCCAAGATATTTATGTTGTATTTCATTATTTTTCATTAATTCATCTGGGCTGCCCTGCCATACAATAGTACCTTTGTTCATAATTAAAATTTCATCTGCTACTTTGCATGCGAGTGATATATTTTGCTCAACCATTAAGATCGAAAGTCCTTCCTGCTTCAGTTTTACAACTATATCGCCGACCTGATCGATAATGACAGGGGCTAATCCTTCCGATGGTTCATCCATTAATAAAAAGCTGGGATTTGTCATCAAAGCTCTTCCGATTGCAAGCATCTGCTGTTGTCCGCCTGAAAGCTCAGTACCCATATTTTTTTCTCTTTCTTTTAAAACAGGAAATAATTCATATACCCTTTCCAAATCCCAATTATTATTTCGGTCTATTAAATTTTTACGGGCAGCCATTGTCAAGTTTTCACGAATGGTAAGAGAAGGGAAAATCCGCCTTCCTTGTGGAACGAATCCAATTCCAAGGCACGAAATTTGATGAGGCAACAGGTTATTCAGCTGCCGTTCCTTAAATTGAATTTTTCCCCTCCGCGGTTTAAGCAGCCCGGCAATCGTATGAATCGTTGTTGATTTACCTGCTCCATTTCTCCCAAGAAGAGCAACACATTTCTTGCTTGGAACTGAAAATGAAACGCCTTGAAGAATATGACTCGTTCCGTAGTAAGAATGGACATTTTGAAGCTCAAGCATGAGCTTTTGCACCTCCCCCAAAGTAAATTTTCCTTACTTCTTCATTGTTTCGAACTTCTTCGGGAGTGCCGCTTAATATCACTTCTCCGTGATGAAGAACAGTAATTCTGTCAGCAATGGAAAATACAACATCCATATCATGTTCAATAATTAGTATAGATACTGTCCGAGGAAGCTTTTGAATCATTTCAGCTGTCTGTGCAGTTTCTGCTGGAGACATTCCTGATGTCGGTTCATCCAAAAGCAAGATCTTCGGTTTAGACGCCATCGCTAGCAGAATCTCAAGAAGCCGCTGCTCTCCATAGGAAAGATTGTTCACCTTGACATTTCTGCGTGTAGAAATCTCCCATTGTGCAAGGATTTCATCTGTTTCTTTTTTGAGGTCGATATGCTTTGTCAACGCATGAAACATTTGGTAGCGATATCGTTTCGTTGCTGTTAAAGCAAGATGAAGATTTTCTTCGACTGTCAAATTTCCGAACAAGTTGTTTTTTTGAAACGTTCGCGACATTCCTAAATGAACCAATTTACTGGAAGGCATATTGCTTATTTCTTGCCCTTCCAAAAATATTTTTCCTGAGTCAATTAGCAGGACATTTGTAATACAATTAAAAAGAGTTGTTTTCCCCGCACCGTTAGGGCCGATGATAACATGGCGTTCTCCTGGCTGAACTTCCAATGATACGTTTTGAAGAACTTGTAATGTTTTGAATGATTTGTTTATATTTTCTACTTTTAATATACTCAATTGACTACCTCCTCTTTTTCAACATGCTGCGGAGCGTAATCATCGCTATTTTTTCGTTTTTTATAAAAAATCTTAGATTTCAATAAAGCAAACCAATGGATAATTCCACCTTTGCCAACCAGCACAAGAATCACTAACAGGGCTCCCATTATAATTGGCCACCGTTCTGTGTACGTGCTGATAAAGTTCTGTAAAAAAATGAATAGACCAGCTCCGATTGCCGGACCAATCAGTGTACCAACTCCTCCAATTATTACCATCATCATAACTTGACCCGAAAACATCCAACTCGATACATCTGGGCTTACAAAAAGGTTGTAAAATCCGTATAAAGATCCTGCAAATCCTGCTAGGGCTCCGGAAAATGTATATGTTAAAAGCTTATAAATGCGTACATCGTACCCCAATGCACTCATTCGTGCTTCGTTTTCCATTATTCCTTTGACAACTTTACCGACTGGAGATTCAACAAAAAATCTAAGCAGTAAATAAACAATAATAAAAGCTGCTGCCATTACGGAATAAATCCCTATAGGACTGACAATTTCGCCAAAACCGAGATTCAAAGGAGCGGAAACTTTCATGCCGTCTGCTCCGCCAGTCCATTGCTTTAATTGCCAAGCCAGAGCAAACAGCAATTGTCCGAAAGCAAGAGTAATCATTAAAAAGTAAAATTTCGAAGTGCGTATAAATATCGCGCCAGTAACTAATGCAAGAAGACCAGATATGCAGATAGAAAAAAATAGTAACAAGTAGGAATTTGGAATATGCGGTCCGAGAAGTGCCACGGTATAGGCTCCAATTCCGAAAAATCCTGCATGACCTAGTGAAACCATTCCTGCATACCCCATTATTAAACCAAGACTCATGGCAAAAATAGCCATAATGAAGATTTCGGAAACAAGATCGATCCCATACACACTTAAAACGAAGGGCAGAACGAAAGCAATAAGCAGAAATACAATGAAAATTAGAATATTCTTTTTCAACTATGCCACCTCCCTTCCAAATAGCCCTTGAGGACGGATAATTAATACTACAACCATGAGAAGAAATACGATTAGCATTGATAATGAAGGAAACCAAATCTTGCCGAAGGTCTCAATCAATCCGATGAGAATTGCACCAATGAAAGAGCCTTTCCACGAACCTAAGCCGCCGATCACTACAACAATTAATGATGTAACGAGAATGTCTGATTCCATACCTGTATACATCCCGATTAACGGTCCTCCTAATACTCCGCTCAACGCAGCTAATCCTGCACCGAAAGCAAAAACTCCAGTAAATACAGCCCCAACGTTTATTCCAAGAGCTGAAACCATTGCCCTGTCATCCACACCTGCACGAATAATCGCACCGATTCTAGTTTTGCTCTCAAAATACCAAAGAAGCAGCGCTAGCAGACAGCCAATTAAAACAACAAACAACCGATAAAAAGGGAAAACCATCGGTCCAATGGAGATCGACGAATCGAGCAAAGCAGGGACAGCCATCGTTTGAGGCTCTGTACCCCAAATCCACTTTGCGGTATCCGCAATAACGAAGGCTAAACCAAATGTGAGCAGCACCTGCTCAAGCTCTTTCCCATAAATTTGCCGAATAAATAATTTTTCAATAATAATCCCGATCACAGCCGTAACAGCAACTGATAGCAATAAAGCAATCCAAAAACTGAATTGTTGATTCATAAAGGTAAAGGCCATATAGGATCCAAGTAAAAATAATGTACCGTGCGCCAAGTTAACAATATTCATAACTCCTAAAATAATCGTCAACCCTGCTGCTATCATAAAATACAGCATCCCATACGCTAATCCCGTTAATAGCTGTACAGAAAATATAGACAATGACAAAACGATCCCCCACTTTCTCAATTTATGAAACGACAAATTGGGACTGGAGAACTTTGCCCCAGATCCCAATCCTGTTACATGGACTAATTTGCAGGAGCTTTTTCAGGCATCGTTACTTTTTCGGCTGTCTCCAGTACTTCAGGGACAATTTGATTATCCTTTTTTGTGTTCTTTGCGATGTAGAAATTCTGTATTGGGTTGTTCGTTTTTGGATCAATCGTAATTGGTCCGCGTGGGCTGTCAAAGGAAATCCCTTTAAGGACTTTTATTAAATCCTCTGCATTTGTGCTTCCTGCTTCTTTAATCGCTATATCTATGACTTTTGCGGAGTCATAGCCTCCCACTGAAAAAGTGTTTGGCAGCTTTCCGTATTTTTCCTGATATGCCTCTACAAACTTTTTGTTTTCTTCATTTTCTAGCCAAGGCGAGTACAGGATGCCAGAAATGATTCCTTCTGCTGCTTCACCAGTAGGTTCGAGGATCAGTTGATCGCCAAATTCCATTGGACCTGACAGCGGAATTTTTCCCTTTAAGCCAAAATCATTGTATTGCTGAACAAACCGAATTCCATCGCTGCCTGCCATGAATGTAAAAACTAGTTCAGGCTTTACTTGGGCTACATCAGTAAGATACGTTGCGAAATCATTCGTTCCTAATTTAGGGTATATTTCTTTTACTACCTTACCGCCAGCAGCTTCAAAAGCTTCTTTAAAAGCGGAAACAACTTCCTTTCCTGCAGGGTAGTCGGGTGCAATCGCTACCGCTGTTTTTCCAACATTTTTTGCTAAATATTCTCCAGCACTGCTGCCATTTTGCCAGTTGGAAAATGACAGGCGGTAAATGTAATCGCTTTTTTTGCTCCAGGAAAGATCGTTTCCGGCAGCATTGGCATCAATTAATATAATTTTGTCTTTCTCCACCTCGTCTCTCAATGCGTAAGCGACTGCTGAAGAAATTGGTCCAACAAGTATATCTACTTTTTCATTCTTGACTAATTGGCGATATTTCCTTAAAGCAACTTGCGGGTTTGCTTCATCATCTTCAAATTTTATTTCCACCTTTTTTCCGCCCAACTTGTTATCATTTTCTTCAAGATAAAGGTTAAATCCGTTTTTAATGCTTTCCGCAAGCGGAGCGAATGTTCCAGTTGAAGAAAGGATGACGCCAATTTTGATTGTATCTTTTTCACCGCTGGAATTAGACTTGCTATTGCTTACAGCCGATCCTGAACAACCTGATAAAATCAACATTATAGTAATAAAAAGAACACTCCAAAATTTACCTTTTCCCACCATTTTATACCCCCCTAAAAGCATTAGTTAAACGCTTTCATTTTTTGAATTGCAAGGTTAAAAAGCTTTTCACTCCCTTCTTTATATTTTTTAATATTCCAAATTTTTTTATTATTGTTTTTTATATTATTGCCTGCAGATTGGCTTCACAACATCGTTGTTTCAGAATGTGCAACGAATGAATAATTTTTAAATTTATAAAGTTGTCCACAGCGGTTTCCAATCATTGTGAATTTATCCAGCTTGATCTGTTAATTCCCAGCATGGCTGCAATTAAGCAGCTTACTTAATTTTCTTCGTATGTAAACTCTTGTTTAATAACAACAATATGCTATCCATTCGTTCACCAAGTTTTGCTAGGTTGTGCTTTTAAAAGCAACAAACACGAAACGATTTGGACGCAGCGGACTTATTTATATTTTTATGATTAAAAACAGTAATTTACTGTAGATGAGCAAATTCACTAACATAAATTTACATCCGAACAAAAAAGGAGACATGAACCCGATTCCTTGATTAGAATAGATGTGTCACCAAACCATTCTCAAGGAGGTTCATGTCTCATGAATAGACTACCACATCACCAAGGAATCGACAAGTTTTTCGCAATGTTGGGGCTGGCCCTTTATTTCTCTAAGCCGGTCATGAAGCATCTCGTTCATATTATCGATGCGCTGACAACGAAAGGATTTGTGGGAACCTTGACCGATCTGCATCATGAGAGCTTTCATCCCAACCATCGAACGACACTGAGCCATTTTTTCACGAAAAGCCCTTGGGATGAAGAAATCTTGCTTCGCAAACTCCAGCAGTGGATGCTTCGTCATGTGGAACGAACGGCCAAGCGAAAGAATCACCCCATTTTTTTGTTTCGATCGATGATACGATCTGCCGAAAAACGAAGCCTTCGTCACAGGCGAAACACGCTATTGAAGGGTGTAATTGGCATTATTCTCACGCGGACAAAAAGTCGATTTGGGGACACTCTCTCGTCTGGCTCATGGTTCATACGATGACGCAAGCCTTTCCCTTTGCGTTTCGCCTCTACGACAAGGCGGATGGGAAAAGCAAGGGTCAATGGGCCATCGAGATGCTTTCTTCTTTGGATGTGCACGGTTCTGTTTATGTGCTGATGGATTCTTGGTACCCATCGAAAACACTCGTGGAAGCCTGCCTGAAAAAAGGATTCCACGTCATTGCGATGCTCAAGACGAATCGGGTTCTTTATCCAAAAGGCATCGCCATCCAAGCCAAACAGTTTGCCCGCTATATCGAACCGAACGACACCCATCTCGTCACGGTGGGAGAAGAGCGTTATCGCGTGTATCGCTACGAGGGAGCGCTGAAAGGTCTCGATGATGCCGTTGTGTTGTTGGCTTGGAAAGCCGATCAGCCGATGACACCTGAACATCTTCACTGCGTCTTGAGCACCGACCGGGAGCTAAGCGATGAAGAGATCTTGCGCTACTATGCCCAGCGTTGGTCGATCGAATGCTTTTTTCGACAAGCGAAAGACCAGCTGAAGCTCGATGGGTACCGCGTTCGTCAACGTCGGGCGGTGAAACGGTATTGGATCTTGGTGCAACTCGCTTATGTGTACAGTATGGTCGAATCCAACAGCGATTTCTCTACCGGGCTTGACTTCCTTCGAAAGAAGAAAGGACATAGCCTCGTGGAGTTTATTTACGATGCAGCGAAACAAGATATTCCCATTGATGTCGTTAAAAAACAGCTTCATGTGGCATAAGGGGTACTCCGTTTGTCTCTTTTTACATGGTAATTATTGTAATGAAAATTGCTCAACTACAGTAATTTAAACTTTGCTTTATGTATATTTCTCTTCCCAACACAAATAATATTTTCTGTAAAAAAATCAAAGGAGGAACAATCATATGGCTCTCATTCCTTACGATCCTTTTTCTGAGATCAACCAATTTAGACGAAACATGAATCGCGTTTTTTCTGAAAGCTTCCCGCATTTTTTTGAAAACTTTGAGACTATGAATACCCCCCGGCTTGATATTCATGAAACTGCTAATGAAGTAATTGTTACTTGTGATTTGCCCGGCCTTGAAAAAAAGGAAGACGTTGACATTCATCTTGATCGCAACGTTCTTACGATCAGCGGCACAATTCAAAGAAGCAAAGAAGTAAAGGAAGAAGAAATGCATAGACGCGAACGGTTTGTCGGGCGGTTTCACCGCGCTGTTGCATTGCCGGCAAATGTAAAAGAAGAAGAAGTGAGCGCGACATATAAAAATGGCGTTTTGGAAATCCGTATTCCAAAACAAACCGAAAACAACAAAAAGAAAATTGATATTCAGTTTCATTAATTGTTTCGTGAGGTTGCAAAATTTCAATCAGCCTCACTTTTTTATTGCAATTTTCGCCAAGTACGATTATGATGAATATATAACACCAAAAATCTATATATTGTGTAATCAAAAACAATTAAATACTATATATTGAAAACCTAACGACAAAGGTGCTGTTTTCAGCTTAAAAGGGAATCCGGTGAGAATCCGGAACTGTCCCCGCAACTGTGAGTGCTACGAAATGAATAATCCACTGTACGTTTCGTATGGGAAGGATTCAAAGTAGGATGAAGCACGAGTCAGGAGACCTGCCTTTGTCCGAACGTTTCTAATTCTTCGGGGGTTGGGAAGATGAAACGATGGTTTGAATGGAGTAGTTTCGCCTTGTAAACTGCCTCCCTTTTAATCATCGTTTGATCCGCTCAGCTTCCTGAGCGGTTTTTTATTTTGATAAGGAGGATGTTTGATGAATATTACGAAAGCATTAAATCTATACGAGGTTTTTCAAAATCATTTTAACAGGAGCGATTGGGAGCTTTATCTAAGACAGCTTGAAAAAAAGTTTCCATCCCTTTCCTTTCATGAATACAGCGAGAGAGTGTCGACAACCCTACAATACCAGCAGATTGATGATCTTGAAAAATTTACAAACCTGCTGATTATTGAAGCTTTAGCAAACATTTCGGAAAGTGAGCCGGATTGGACTTTTTTAGCTGCACACGTATTTCTTGAAAAAATTTACTATGAAGCGAGCCAAAACAGAAATTACAACCAACCGGGCTACGGCGATTTTTATTTGTTAATCGAAACATTAACCGATCTTGGAATCTACAGCCCTCTTTTGCTAGAGCATTATTCAAAAGAGGAAATTATGGAGCTGGGAAATGCCATTGATCCTGAGAAGGACAAGCTGTTTACATACATCGGATTAAGGACCCTTTACGACCGGTATTTAGCTAAAGATTTTCATAAACGAACATTTGAGCTTCCACAGGAACGTTTTATGATCATCGCTATGACGTTAATGATCAACGAGCATCCGTCCAAACGTTTGCATCTTGTAAAGGAAGCGTATTGGGCATTGAGCCATTTATATATGACGGTTGCAACACCTACATTGGCTAATGCAGGAAAATCAGTCGGTCAGCTTTCAAGCTGCTTTATTGATACGGTAGACGACAGCCTTCAAGGCATTTATGATTCGAACACTGATATTGCCAATGTTTCTAAAAGCGGCGGAGGCATTGGAGTTTATTTAGGGAAAATCAGAAGCCGCGGAAGCGATATCCGGGGGTTCAAAGGAGTTTCATCAGGTGTCATTCCTTGGATGAAGCAATTAAATAATACGGCAGTGAGCGTCGACCAGCTCGGCCAAAGAAAAGGAGCAATTGCCGTTTATTTGGATGTTTGGCATAAAGATATTTTCGCCTTCCTAGATGCAAAATTAAATAACGGAGACGAACGGCTGCGCACCCATGATTTATTTACAGGTGTATGCATTCCTGACCTATTTATGGAGCAAGTTGAAAAGCGCGGGGACTGGTATTTGTTCGATCCCCACGAAGTTCGCAAAGTCATGGGATTCAGTCTGGAAGATTATTATGATGAAGAAAAAGGTAACGGCAGCTTTCGGGAAAAATATTTTGAGTGCGTGAATCATCCTTCCTTATCTAAAGAAAAAGTGCCTGCGATTGAAATAATGAAACGGATTATGATCAGCCAGCTTGAAACGGGAACGCCTTTTATGTTTTATCGGGATGAAGTGAATCGAAAAAACGCAAACAAGCATGCCGGCATGATTTATTGCAGCAATTTATGCACAGAGATTGCGCAAAATCAAAGTGCTACTACTGTTGAAGAACAATATGTCGAAGATGGAAAAATTGTCATTGTGAAAAAGCCCGGCGATTTCGTCGTCTGCAACCTTTCTTCCATCAACTTGGCACGGGCTGTTCCAGACAACGTTCTGGAACGTTTAATCCCTATTCAAGTGCGGATGCTGGACAACGTTATCGATTTAAATAACATTCCGGTATTACAGGCAAAGCTTACAAATGAAAAATACCGTGCAATCGGTCTTGGAACGTTTGGCATGCATCATTTATTTGCACTAAAGGAAATTACATGGGAAAGCGACGAGGCAGTCCAATTTGTCGACCAACTATATGAAAAAATTGCGTATTTAACCATTCAGTCGAGTATGGAGCTCGCAAAAGAAAAAGGCGCATACCCTCTCTTTAAAGGCTCGGAGTGGGATACAGGGCGATATTTTGAAATCCGCGGTTATACGTCAAAAAAATGGCAGGAATTAAAGGAAAAAGTGCAGACTTTTGGGATTCGCAACAGCTATTTAATGGCGGTCGCACCGAACGCATCGACCTCCATTATAGCCGGAAGCACAGCAAGCATCGATCCAATTTTCCAAAAAGTTTATTCAGAGGAAAAGAAAGACTACAAAATTCCAGTTACCGTTCCCGACTTAAATGCGAAAACGACTTGGTATTATAAATCCGCTTATTTGATCGACCAAACATGGAGCATCAAACAAAATGCAGTGCGCCAGAAACATATTGACCAGTCCATTTCCTTCAACTTTTACGTCCTAAACACGATTAAAGCGAAAGAATTGCTGGAGCTTCATTTGACAGCTTGGAAATCCGGATTAAAAACAACGTATTATGTCCGTTCGACATCAAGCGACATTTATGAATGTGAATCATGTGCAAGTTAAGGAGGAAGTAATATGGAGCAAACATTAACAAAACGAGTTATTATGGATCCTGATGCACCAAACCGTTCAACAGCAATAGTGAACGGAAAATGTTCCAACGTGCTCAATTGGGATGATGTCGCCTACCCGTGGGCATATCCAAAATATAAACGGATGCTCGCAAACTTTTGGACACCTTTTGAAATTAATATGGCTCAAGATGTGAAGCAATTTCCTGAGCTTTCAGAAAGAGAACAGGACGCATTTTTAAAAATTATCGGCCTCTTAGCTTTATTAGACAGCATTCAAACCGATTATGCCGGAAAAGTTGCTGATTATATTACAGACTCGAGCATAAACGCCTTAATGATTTTGCTCGCTCAGCAGGAAGTGATTCATAACCATTCATATTCGTATATTCTTTCAAGCATCGTGCCTAAAAACGTACAGGATGAAGTATTTGAATATTGGCGGAACGAACCGGTTTTAAGGAAGCGAAATGAATTTGTCACCAACGGGTATAAAGCATTTGCAGAAAATCCGAATGTGGAGAATTTGTTAAAATCGATCGTCTTTGATGTCATACTGGAAGGTTTATTTTTCTATTCCGGTTTCGCATTCTTTTATAATTTAGCCAGAAACCAAAAGATGGTAGCCACTAGCACGATGATTAACTACATTAACCGTGATGAACAAATACACGTAGGTTTGTTTGAAAAAATTTTCAAAGCGGTGCTGAAGCAATATCCTGAATATGATACAGATGAACTGAAACAATTCGTTTCGAAAACATTTATGAAAGCAGCCGAGCTGGAAATCGAATGGGCCGGTGTAATTATCGGCAATGACATTGAAGGCCTGCATTTAAAAGATGTGGAGAGCTATATTAAATTTTATGCGAATTTCCGTGCCAATCAGCTGGGATTCGAACGTCCTTTTGAAGGCTATCGGACAAATCCTTTGAAATGGATACGGGCTTACGAAGAAGTGGACTTAGGAAAATCAGACTTCTTTGAACAAAAATCGAGACAATATACAAAAGTCAACACGATTGATAACGGCTTTGATGAGTTGTAAAAATTTACGTTCTCATGATAACGGGCAGCAGAGACTGCCCGTTTTTTTATCTGCTGCCAAACCAAAAGGAATGCTATGAAAGAATTGTTCGATAAGCAACTACTTTCTTTTAAAAGAGCTTATCTTTTTGGGAACCTAAGCATCCCATTTTTCCATGCCATGGTATAATATGTGCGGAGGGGATCTTATGTTAAAATCAACCTTGATCATAATGTCAATTTTGTTAGTAACAATTCATTTCGCTATTCTATATTTTTGGATGTTTGATTGGCAAAAATTAGCTACAAAAACAGGCTTTATAAGTTGGTTTGCCTCGATTCTATTAGGCATCTTTGTATATTTTGCTTTTCAAACTTTCAGCAGATACGACAAAGCTGCTGTCGTCATCAGAAACATATTGTTATGTTCAACTTTACTGACCATCTTTTTAGCTTGTATTGCGTTCATTATAGAAGCAATTACAAAGGCGATGCCCTAAAAAAGAAATATAGTTTTCACGAAGATTAAGAAAATCATATTGGCTAAAAAGAGCTATGTTGTTTTCCACCATTGCGAGGTGAAGATAATGATTTATTTATTAGTCGGTTTGGGCGGGATAGCAGGTGCCTGCCTTCGATACAGTGTCGGCCTATGGACTTCCAGCTTTTGGACAGGATCTTTCCCAGCAGCGACACTTTTAGCCAATTTGGCTGGAAGTTTTCTTTTGGGATGGTTGACTGAATATGTATTTAAAATAAAAGGATTTCCTCCCCATTTTGCCGCAGCGATCGGTACTGGCTTAATCGGGGCATTCACTACATTTTCAACTTTTAGTTTTGAGAACATTCAATTGATGATTGCCGATAAATGGGAAACAGCCATTATGTATACATTGTCAAGCTTAATAGGCGGTTATTTATTTGTTTCGTCTGGTTATCATCTTGGCCGAAAAATGCTTTCCCAGCACAACGCACGAACGGCCGATCATGAATAGGAGTGAAGAGTAATGCTTTTCAACTTTATCGTTGTAGGAATCGGAGGTTTTTTAGGAGCTAATGCCCGCTTGATCGTCACCAATTGGATTAAAAAGAAAAGCAATATGAAGTTCCCTGTCGCGACATTTATTATCAATGTCAGCGGATCTTTCCTGCTCGGCCTTTTGATCGGCATGAATATTTCAGAAGCATATCTACTGTTATTTGGAACGGGATGTTTAGGAGCCTTTACCACCTTTTCTACGTTTCAGCTTGAAAATAAACAGCTGTTAACAGAAAAACAAAAAACAGTGTCCATTTGCTATTTTCTTTCAAGCTATGCGTTCGGTCTTTTGTTTGCCTTTCTCGGCTTCCAACTAGGCGCTATATTTTAAAAACTTATTTGAATCATATTGTCATGGTTTGATTTTTTCTTTATAATACAGATTGTCCAGCGGGATGTAGCTCAGCTTGGTAGAGCACCAGCATGGGGTGCTGGGGGTCGCAGGTTCGAATCCTGTCATCCCGACTCTGTAAACCTCCTAAATCATCATTTAAAACCAAAAACGCCGCTTGAGCTTTTTCAAGCGGCTTATATTTTGAATTACGTCTTTTTAATCCCTTTCCTCAGTTTAATTAATTTATATAAGTTAATCACAACCGTTTTGGTTACAGCATATGTTGGAACAGCCAAAATCATCCCCAAAATTCCCGCGATATTTCCTGCAACAAGCAACAAAATAATAATGGTCAACGGATGTGTATCAAGCCTCTTGCCGATAATAAACGGAGAAATCACATTCCCATCAATTTGCTGAACAATTGTCACGACAATAATCGCAAGAAGTGCTTTAAAAGGTGAATCGAGCAAGCCGACAATAACGGCCGGAGCAGCCCCAATAAACGGACCTAAATACGGAATAATATTGGTGATTGCCACAGTTATTCCAAGCAGCAAAGCATACGGCAGATCAATGATTAAGTATCCGATAAACGTAAAGAGCCCGACAAACATGGAAACAAGCATTTGTCCTTGAATATAGGTAGATAAGGTTTCGCCTGTTTCCTTTAAGATAATCATAACTTCATCGCGGAAATCACTCGGAAAAAACTTTACGACCTGATGCGGCAGCTTATGTCCGTCCTTGATCATATAAAATAAAATGAACGGCACCGTGACAATAATGAGTGTTATATTTGTGATAACGCTGAAAACGGACTGAACGCCATTCGTAATATTATTTGTAATTCTCGATGCATATTGCGTAATGGTGCTCTCAATTTTTTCAATGGAAAAATAATCTTGCGTCAATACCCATTGGAACCAGCTTGTTTGATACAGGTTTTCAATGATTTCTCTCGTTTTTGTTATATAAAAAGGAATGTTTCGAATTAAATCATTAAACTGCTTAACAATCGTAGGCCCTACCAATCCGATGGCGATCGAAATTCCGCCGATAAACACGATATACAAAATCAAAATGGCCAGCACTCTTGGAATTTTTCGCTTTTCAAGAAAGCCAATAATCGGAGCAAACAAAAAGTAAAGAAAACCGGAAATAATTATGGGAAAAAACAAAGTAGTTATAAAGATCACAATGGGCTCAAAAAGAAAAGATATTTTTGTGCTGAAATATAAGATCAAAATGATCAAAAGTATTTCTAACGTCCAAAAATGAAGTTTTGATTTAAACAAAATGCTTGCCTCCCGCATCCAATTTTGCAACATTCATTCCAATATTTAGAATATCATGTATTTACATATTCTAAGCAATTTTTTTCAATCCTCCTATTGCTTCTAATCCAAATTTTCCGCTCAAATTTAAGGAAAACCTTTTTAAATTTTTATGTTAAGCTTTATGATGTTTGCTCTTCGCAATGTTTCAAACAAAATCACAACAACTGGACCTAAAAATAAACCTAATATACCGAGCATCTTTAGTCCAATGAACATGCTGATCAAGGCGGCTAGAGGGCTTATTCCCATGTTGGTTGACATAATTTTCGGTTCGACAGCACGTCTGACGACAGTGATCACAAGAAATAAGACGACTAATCCTATTCCGAGATTGGTTTGCCCCTGGCTAAATGCATAAATAGCCCAAGGAACCAGCACCGATCCTGTTCCCAATATTGGAAGGATGTCAACAACCACGATAATGATCGCCAAAATCAAGCTATAATCCACACGAAGCAGCACCAACCCAATATAAGCTAGTATAAATGTCAGTAAACTTAAAATAACTTGCGCCTTAATAAAGCCGAAGCCTGCTTTATAAAGATCATTCACAACATATTTTATTTTATTTCTCGTTTTTTCTGTCAGCATGGTCTCGAGCGAAGCCCATATTTTCGGCAGATCCAAACTGATTAAATAAAGAGCAATCAAGTAAATCAGCGCTTCAATGAAAAAGCCGGGAATGCCGGAAACAAATAATATGAGCGATTCCATCAATTGCTTCACAAGACCGTCAACTGCATTGACAGAATTATTAATGGAAATTTCAATAGACGTCATGACACCTTCTGGAAGGGAAGCGGAATAATTTTCCCACGTATCAAGAAGAGGATTAATAAAATCATGATTGAATTTTCTAACATATAAAGGGATATTTTCTATAAAACTCACAAAGTTTGTATATATAAAGTTTATCAAACCAAAGCCTAGAATACATAATAAGAGTAAAAAAACAACAAAAATGAGCAAAACTGCATAAGGTCTTTTTATTTTAAATCGACTTTGGAGAATGCTGATAGGCTTTTCAAGTACAAGAGCTGTAAGCAGCGCAAGCAATATCGGGATGCTGAACGGTATTAGTATAAGAATGGCAATACCAATGATGATAAGCGGCAGATACTTTTTCATTTTCAATACATCATTCTCCTATCTATTCTATACTCAAAATCATCATGTTATCCTTATTATATCGCGGATTTTCCATTTGAACTATTGAAATTCCTTATTATTTTTATAAATTGTTATTTGTTCCGACATTTTGCAAAACACATTTACTTCAGACAAAAAAAAATACTAGACAAATCGCAATTTGACCAATATAATCAAATTAGAAAAACGGAATAAAGTAAAAATTCCCAAAGGGGAGTAGCTTAACAATAAAGTCGTCATTTCGTGGAGCTATCCACCGGCTTTATTGAACAACTGGATGTTGTTAGCGAGACCTTTGCCATAAAAATGGCAAAGGTCTTTTTGTATCTTAAAACAATTTTTGGGAGGATGATTTGAGTTGCTGCTTAGAAAATATATGTCCAAAATCGGAATAGGCTCTGCAACAGTCGATCTTGTACTGGATAAAGAAACGTATTCTCCAGGAGAAAAAGTAACAGGCACGCTCTACATTAAAGGAGGCACTATAACCCAAAAGATTAAGCAGCTGCAATGTGATCTTATGAAAATAAACAATCAGGCTGATCAGCAATCAATCGCCTCCATTACGTTATTCGCTCCTGACATAATCGATCCAGCTGATTGCGCAAAAATTCCTTTTGAATTTGTTTTACCAAAGCATCTTCCCGCAACAACAGACAGTTTAACATACCGTTTTAAAACAACATTAGTGTTTGAAGAAGGAATCGATAGTCTGGATCATGACACAATACAAATTTTAAAAAATAAACCTAGTGGAGGGGAAAACGATGAGAAAAATATGGAAAAGAATTCGGTTCATTTATAACTTTCGTTCATTTTTCCCTTTTATATTTGAATTTTTCTTATCGAAGGAGGTGAATAGGAAAAAAAAGCTATTCTCGATCGCTTTTATAATTGGATATTTCCTGTTGCCGTTCGATGCAATCCCAGATTTCCTGTCCTTAATTGGAATTGTGGATGATGTCGTTATATTTACTTTTATCATGCAGCAAATGATCAAAATGGCTCCGAAGGAATTACAGGAAAAATATTGTCTTGCATAACAAAGGATAAAAACATCGAAATGAGTATAAAATATTTGAGGAGTGATAAATATTGGAACTATTCTCACCTGAGTTTTTTTCAGCATTACTTTCGATTGTTATCATTGACCTTGTTTTAGCTGGTGATAATGCCATTCTAATCGGTTTAGCAGCTAGAAATGTGCCGAAACACCAACAAACAAAGGTCATTATATGGGGGACATTTGGAGCGATTTTTATCCGGGCAATTGCGACGCTTGCGGTTGTTTGGCTTTTAAAAATCCCTGGACTGCTATTAGTCGGCGGAATTCTTCTCCTTTGGATCGCCTATAAACTTCTCATCGATAAAAAAGAACATAACGTCGATACCGGGAATAGCTTTTGGTCCGCTATGAAAACGATCATTGTAGCAGACGCTTTAATGGGGCTTGATAATGTTTTAGCGGTTGCCGGTGCCGCGCACGGATCGTTCCTTTTAGTCATAATCGGATTGTTAATTTCCATTCCAATCGTTGTGTGGGGCAGCACGCTCATCATCAAATGGATTGAACGGTTCCCAGTTATCGTGACAATTGGGGCTGCCGTTATTGCCTTTACAGCAGCCAAAATGATCGTAGATGAAAAATTTCTAAAAGGCTTCTTTGAAGAAAACCCGCTTCTAAAATGGGGCTTAACCATTATTCTTGTTGCAGGCGTTATTTTTGCCGGATATTTAAAAAAGAAAAAAGCTTCCCCTGTGGAAGCAAAAGAAGAAGCATCTTAAAAAATGATGCTGATACCGTTTTTCCTAAAGCCTAAAAACAAATTCCGTGGGGCTGTCTAATAAGTCGATTTTCCGGCTTATAGACGTCCCTTTAATGTTTTAGCAATGTTGATATATCAATGTTTATGATGTTTCGTTTTCAATGGATTTTGACTTTCTGGACAGCTCCATCATTACAAATATTTTCGATGGACATTCCGGCCGTCAAAATTAAATAAAACAGGTTTATCCTCAATAATCGTTTCTAAATGGACACCTCTCCCCCAAAGCTGATAAATGTATGGAAGCACCTTTTCAAGGTACTTAATATCAAGTTCAATCCCTTCATACCAATGTTTTAAATATAGTTCGCCGTTTTTCATATAATCCCCATCCATTACCGTAATGTACGGAAAACCGCCATTCACCCGCATGCTTACGAGCTGATCCCGCACTTTTTCCCAATCTTTATCAACAATTTTATAGTCTTTGCCTTGTTTTTGAAATAAGTACATGTCTTCCCGCATAACAAGATCTTTTGTTAAATAGTTGCGAAGAAATGAAATATCCGATTCAATTTCCCGCACCTCAAACAGCTTTTCCCTGCCCGAACCGGGTTGAATTCCCCGCTTTTTCATTTCCTCGGTCGGATTGTTATACCTTTCTTCGATATCCTCAAATATTTTTAAACCTAAATAATAAGGGTTAATGCTCGTTCTTGACGGCTGTACGACACCCGCATTTAATTTAGCATATTCAATTGCTTCATCAGAGGTCAAATCCAGCTCTCTCATGATCCGCTGGTGCCAATACGTCGCCCAGCCTTCATTCATTATTTTTGTTTCAAGCTGAGGCCAAAAGTAAAGCATTTCCTCTCTCATCATTGTTAAAATATCACGCTGCCAGTCTTCAAGCTCCCGGCTATACTCTTCGATAAACAAAAGCACGTCTTTCTCCGGTTTGGGAGGGAATTTTTTCTTTTTCTTGATTGTCTGTTCACTTTTTTCTTTTTTTTCTCCTAAAGACCAGAGATCATCATACGGTGTTTTGTATGTCTTAAGCTCTTCTTCCTCATCAACATCATCCAAGCTCCAAGAAAGTTTTGTCCGAACTAAAGACGGATCAATATGTTCTTGGATGGATAAAACCGCGTCTAAAAATTTTTCCACTTCTCTTTTTCCATATAAAAGTTCATATTTCTTGATTCTTTCCGCTGTTGCCGCCATGCTTTCGACCATATCCCGTTTCGTATTACTAAAGCGAATATTGTTTTTAAAAAAATCACAATGCGCGAGGACATGTGCAACAATTAGTTTATTTTGAATAAGAGAATTAGTATCAAGCAAAAAGGCATAACAAGGATTTGAGTTAATCACCAGTTCATAAATTTTACTAAGACCTAAATCATAATGGAGCTTCATTTTATAAAATTGCTTTCCAAAGCTCCAATGGGAGAAACGAGTCGGCATTCCATATGCACCAAATGTATAAATAATATCAGCTGGACAAATTTCATATCTCATCGGATAAAAATCAAGACCAAACCCCTTTGCGATTTCTGTTATTTCTTCAATTGCATATTGAAGAACTTTATGATCCTCCTTGTTCATTGTTCATCCCCCTTCTTTTTCCTTACAACAATTTATGAAAACAAACGGGAGATGATGAAAAACATTTTGAACGTTGTGTCAGATTGCACTATTTCCATTTCACATCTTGAACTGCCTGTCACCAAACGAAAAGCAAAAAAGGGAGACATTCCTGTTCAAAAATACACAATCTTATAAAAAAAATGGTGCCTTCTCACGGCACCAAATATTAAAAACTTTTTTGGAAAAACTACATTAAATGGTCGAACCTTCAGGCTGCGCAATTTGTAGAGCTGGTCCAAAAAATTCGTAATGAATATTTTCAAAAGCAACCCCCAGCTCCTTTAAATAATTAATGACTGCTTTCATAAATGGCACAGGGCCGCAAATAAAATAATCTGCATTTTCAGATATGAATTGCTTAAGAATGTCTTTAGTCATATAACCTGTATGATTGGCGCTTTCTTGACGTGACGGCTCCGTATAACAAATAAAGGATGTTCCATTTGGCAACCTGTTCATTAACTCTTTTACTTCCAAACGAAAAGCATGAACATCTTCATTTTTAGCAGAGTGAACAAAACGAACCGGTCTAGAAGGATTTTCTTTTGCTATTGTATTCAGCATGCTCATAATTGGCGTTACTCCAACACCGCCGCTGATGAAAACAACCGGCGAGTTTTGCGTGACATCCAATGTAAAATCGCCAGCAGGCACGCTAATATTAAGCTCATCTCCAATTTGAACATCATCGTGCAGGTAATTCGATACGACCCCTTTTGGTTGATCCGGTTCTGCCTCACGTTTAACAGAAATTCGAAAATATTCTTTGCCAGGAGCGTCTGATAAGCTGTATTGACGATTCAGCAAATATTGATGGCCGTCTATTTTTACTTTTACGGTAACATATTGTCCGGGCAGGAATGATGGCAATACAGCATTATCTTTCGGTTTTAGGTAAAACGATGTAATAACAGAGCTTTCTTTTACTTTATCTACAACAACAAACGGCTTAAAGTCTTTCCAGCCACCTTCCATATTTTCAGCGTCAGCATACATTCGTTGCTCCAATTCGATAAATACGTTTGCAATTTCGTTATAAGCTTCTTCCCACGCAGAAATAATTTCATCTGTTGCTAAATCGCCTAACACTTCTTTCATAGCTGCTAATAAATTTTCGCCGACAATTGGATAGTGTTCTTTTTTAACCCCTAAGCTTCTGTGTTTATGAGCAATTTGCTTCACAGCTGGCAAAATCGTCTCCAATTGATCAATGCGCTCGGCAGCAGCATAAAGTGTGGTTGCTAGCGCTGTTTGCTGTCTTCCTTTCTGTTGGTTTGTATGATTAAAAATATTTAATAACTCCGGATGATTGGAAAGCATTCGTTTATAAAAATGACTTGTGATTTCTGTTCCTTGCTTAGCTAAAACTGGCACGGTGGACTTTATAATTTCAATAGTACGTTCGGATAACATAAATTTGCACTCCTTTGTTTTTAAAAAAAGATGTATTTTATATATATCTTTAAAATAGTTGATCTTCGTCTTAAAAGCAATATTTTAAATACATCTTTTGAAAAGATGTCACATTTTTGAACCTAAATTATCCATCAGTGTATAATGGAGCTAGTACGGACAAAGAGAGGGAGGCCAATGCGTCTTACAAACTATACTGACTATTCGCTCCGTGTGCTCATTTACATTGGCACGAAAAACCGAGAGGAATTATCCAATATTAAAGAAATTGCGGATGTGTACGGCATTTCAAAAAACCATTTAATGAAGGTCATTTACCAGCTTGGGAAAAACGGGTATATTGAAACGATTCGAGGACGAAATGGCGGTTTCCGTTTAGCACGTCCTGCATCCGAAATAAATATTGGCGATGTGGTCAGAAAAACTGAAGAAGATTTCCATCTTGTCGAATGTTTTAATGAAAAAAACAGCGAATGTGTGATCACATCCGCCTGCAGGCTGCGCCATGTTTTCCAGCAAGCCTTGCAAGCTTATTTACAAGTGCTGGATCAGTACACACTCGCTGATTTAATCATAAATCAAAACGAATTGAAGCATTTGTTTAATGTGAAGTAGAAAAAAGCCTTAAATGGTCTTTCGTTTTTTGAATGAGGCATTTATACATTTGTTTTGAAAGAAACGGCTGTTGTTATGTCCAACATTTGCAACGGTACAAAAAACCGATTTATTCATACAATAAACATAACTCCTTTTAGGGAGGGATGTTTATTATGAATAAAATGGATTACGACAAAGCATTATATTACACGCACCGTTCGCAATGGGACAATTTGATTATTTTAATGGTGCGCACAAACGACGATTTTCTTTCCAAAAAAATTGAGCATTTTTTACACGCTTATAATTTTGAACACGATTATCAAATTATTGAGCATAAACTATATGCTTTACTTCGTTATATTGACCATGCATTAGAAAACGTAACAGAGGTTGAACCGGAAATCGCGCTGAAATAGTTTCCAGAAAGGTGACTCAATAGTTTAAGCAACCTTTTTTCAGAAAAGTTATTTCTGAAAAATGGGGTTGCTTTTTCTTTCTGTTTTAGTCGTTTAAGTTATTGCTTCAATGCTGAAAGCGGCGATCGTTTTTGCCGAAAGCCCGTTTTTTCAGGAGCCTTTTTTCATGGCTATTGATCCGCTGCTATAATCGGCTATCAACTTTGCCAAAACTCGGGACTTAGCCCGCTTTTTTAAGAGCGTAAACGAAAAAGCGAGGGTGGAAAAACGTCTTGTTTTTCTCCCTCGCTCTTATTTTTAAGACTTATTGGACAGACTGAAGGGATCTCAATCGAAATGGAGTTAAGCTTTTTTAACTGTCAGAATATCATTTACTTTTTCCATTACGGCATTTATTAATTCTTCCAATGCCTTTTCACTATTATTCAGTGAATCGGCCTGAACAGCAAAATAAAATTTCACTTTCGGCTCGGTTCCCGAAGGCCGCAAACAGAACCAAGATCCGTCTTCAAGGAAATATTTCAATACATTTGATTTTGGCAAATCAATTGTTTCCTTTTTGTTCGATTGAAGCAATGTACGTTCACTTGTTAAATAATCCTCGATAATCGTAACCGTTTTACCTGCAATTTCAGCAAGCGGATTTTGGCGGAAAGATTCTAAAATTCGCTTAATCTGTTCTGCTCCGTCCTTACCTTTTAAGGTTAACGATTTTAACCCTTCTCTGTAATACCCGTATCGATTAAAAATTTCCATTAATCCGTCATAAAGTGTGAGCCCTTTTTTCTTATAAAATGCACATACTTCAACAGCTAAAACGGCCGCTTGAACGGCATCTTTGTCTCTGGCAAAATCGCCAATTAAATATCCGTAGCTTTCCTCATAACCGAATTGAAATTTGTATTGTTTCGTTTGTTCAAATTCTTTAATTTTTTCCCCGATAAATTTAAACCCGGTAAGCGTATCAATTGTTTTTAGTCCATATTCCTCCGCTATTGCGCGTCCTATTTCCGATGTAACAATCGTTTTTAGAACAACGCCATTTTCAGGCAGCAATCCTTTTTTCTTTTTCTCAGAAAGGATATAGTTGAGCAAAATCGCACCCGTTTGGTTTCCTGTTAACACAATGTATTCGCCTTTGTCATTTTTGACAGCAACTCCTAAACGGTCAGCATCAGGGTCAGTTCCGATTAAAATATCAGCATCAATGCGTTTCCCTTCTCTTATCGCTAGCTCAAACGCTGCATGCTCCTCAGGATTCGGCGAAGCCACTGTCGAAAAATTTGGATCTGGAAGCTCCTGCTCTTTGACGACGGTTACATTTTGATAGCCTAATGATTGAAGAGCTCGTCGAACCGGTTTATTGGCTGTACCATGAAGCGGCGTAAAAACGACCTTTACATCTACTTCTTTTGCCAAATTAGGATTCAGTGAAATCGTTTTGATCTTTTCATTATATGCTTCGTCTATTTCCGCTCCAATGATTTTAATCAAGCCTTTTTGTTTTAAAATATCTTCATTTTCAACAGCAACTTCTAATTCATTTTCAACTTCATTCACTTTTTTGATGATTTCATCAGCTATTTTTGGAGGAATCTGACCTCCATCCTCTCCGTAAACTTTAAATCCATTATATTCCGGCGGGTTATGGCTTGCCGTTATTACAACACCTGAAAATGCGTTTAAATAACGGACAGCAAAAGATAATTCAGGAGTTGGCCTTAATTCATCAAATACATAAGTTTGAATACCATGCGTTGCGATAGTTTTTGCCGCTTCCATAGCAAATTGCGGCGATTTGTGGCGGGAATCGTAAGCAATTACCACGCCGCGTCTTTTGGCTTCTTCTCCAAAAGATTCAATATATCTTGCCAATCCCTCAGAAGCCTTGCGGATTGTATAAATGTTCATCCGATTTGTGCCTGGGCCAATTTCTCCCCGCATTCCTCCTGTACCAAACTCTAAGCTTTTATAAAAGCAGTCCTCTAATTCGAGTTCATTGTCTGCTTTTTCTAGTAATTGCTGTTTTAGCTCTTGATCTATATCTTCTTTCGATATCCATCGTTGATAATTTTCTTTCCACTTTGCCATAACTTAACACCCCTCCAGTTCCCCTTCTTTTTCTCTCCTGAAATATTTTATCACAAATTTTATGGAAATGAGATGATCATCCCTATTTTTAGAACTATTCGAAACAGCTTTTACATATTTTTCGCAAATGATCGTCTTTCCATTTCTCGAGTTATTTATAAATTTATGTATTATTTGTATCATTTGAAAAAAAAACAAACCGAGCGACAAAGCTCTTTGCCACTGAACGGAAAAAAGAGCGCCAAACGGACGCTCTTTTTTCAGCAAGGCACTCCCATCCCGGGATTGCAAGAGGGGTTATTGAAGATCTTTTTCAGAAATGTTTGTTAATGCTTCTCCTGCCGCTTCATCAGAAGTCTTATTTGTTGCTAAATCTCCTAATGCGACCATGCCGACAACTTGATTATTTTCCACTACAGGCAACCGGCGAATTTGATTTTGTGCCATGATTTGGGCAGCTTCTTGCAGACTCGCGTCTGGACTACAGCATACAGGGTTTGTCGACATAACTTCTGCAACGGTTGTGCTTTCGTTTTTGCCCTGAGCTGTTGAGCGAAGCGTAATATCACGGTCTGTAATAATTCCTTTTAATTGTCCATTATCTGCAACAGGGATCGCACCAACATTATGCTGTCTCATTAACTGAGCAGCTTCCTGAACAGTTTGATTTGATGAAACGGAAATGACATTAGAAGACATGATATCGCGAATTTTATCCATAGTCTCACTCCTTTCGTTGATAGTTTGAACAATATGTAAAAATTTATGAATGATAATAATTCTTAGCTGATGTTTTATTGATTTCATCGCAAAATCATTTTTAATTCAGGGGAAATGTATTATAATGCCTTTAGAAAGAAAACAGAGAGGTTAGTTGGATGGATGATAAGCGAAAAGACAATTTGCTGTTGATAGGCTGGATCGCTTCTTTAATTTCTACCTTAGGAAGCCTGTATTTTTCTGAGATCATGCATTTCGAACCATGTAAATTGTGCTGGTTTCAAAGGATATTTATGTACCCGCTCGTTGTTATACTTGGAATAGCTGTAGTAAAAAAGGATTACAAAATTGCAAGCTATTCCTTAACTTTGTCCATTATGGGAGGAATGATTTCCATTTACCATTATTCTATACAAAAAATTCCTTTTTTGGGGGAACATAGCCTCGCATGCGGAAGAGTTCCTTGTACAAGCGACTACATTAATTGGTTTGGATTCGTTACAATTCCTTTCTTGGCTTTAATTGGCTTTTCAATTATTTTCCTCACAAGCTTTTTCATTTTACGGCAGAAAGGATAACGTTTCCGTTATTTTCAGATTTTTCAAGAGGCGAATGATGCAAATTCTATAGACCAGCAAACAAAACCTTTGGATTTATAGCTTTCAATTATGTTTTTTTACCCATATTAAGACTTAATCGCAATCCGGCAAGTTCATGAGGTCTTAGAAAGATAAACATTTATTTTTTGCGGTTGCCGTCATTCCCGTCATTTATGAAAATCGGTTTACATTTTTTAGTGCAAAGGAACGAAAGGAGTGAATAACGGCGATACTTTCCCCAAAATTTTTAAAATTACGGGGTCTTCTCGCCAAATTATATGAAAAAACTGCTTATATTCGGCGGAATCATTATTGTACTGTTCGCGGCACTGGCAATTGTAACAAATTTGCAAAATAAGCAAAAGGCGGAAGGAAATCCGTACAAAAAGTCGAGCCTGCATCCTGAAACCGTCAAGCTGCTGGATGATCCAAATTATCAAAACATCATACTTCCGGATGAGCTAGAAACAAAATTAAATAATCAAGAAGATGTCATTGTCTATTTTTTCAGTTCTACCTGCCCGCACTGTAAAAACACAACACCGATCTTAATGCCTTTGGCAAAAGAATTAAATGTGGATATCTACCAATACAACCTTCTTGAGTTTGAAGAGGGCTGGGACGAGTATAAAATTGATGCAACTCCAACGCTTGTCCATTATGTAAACGGAAAAGAAACCGATCGTATCGTCGGTTCACAGGAAAAAAGCGTTTTTCGGGAAGCGCTGGAAAATTGGACAAAATCAGAATAAGGAAAACCTGTCTTTTCATGACAAACATGGAAGCTGTAAATGCCTGCTTGGCAATATGGAACAATTGTCTGTCGGAGAAAAACAAAAACTTGCACAAATCGAGTAGGAGGGGGTGACTAACCCCCGACCTCTCACACCACCGTACGTACCGTTCGGTATACGGCGGTTCAATTAAGTATGACGTAGTGCTTGATATCTTTCGAATAGACTTCTTAACCCTCGACGCTTCCAATAGGAGTTGTCGAGGGTTTTGTGTAGGATGGGACTGCAGGCAATCCGCCAATATTTCTTGCGTGTATTGCCCCATTCGAATGCTTTATGGCTTGGAACTTCTAATCCTCTGAGTTTCCGAATTCTTGTTTTCGGGGTTTTCCATTCTTTCCACAAACACATCCGAAGCCTTCGTCTAATCCATTCATCAAATTCTTTGAACTTACTTGGTGTTTCTGCCAAGGCAAAATATCCGCACCATCCCATTAAATACTTATTCAGTTTCTCAATCCTTTTCTCCATTGGATACGGTTTCGACCTTGATGTAATTTCACGGATCTTGTTCTTCAAACGTTTCACACTTTCGTTCGCAATCCGTACCTTTGGAGTCTTATTGAGTGTGAAGCTGAAACCGAGAAACTTCCGTTTCCAAGGACGGTCTACCGCCGATTTCTCTTTATTTACCTTGAGCTTTAACTCCTTCTCTATAAAGTTCGTAATGGAGTTCATGACACGAATTCCTGCTTTCTTTGTTTTCACATAGATGTTACAGTCATCCGCATACCGAACAAACTTATGTCCACGTTTCTCAAGCTCTTTATCCAATTCATGAAGCATGATGTTTGATAAAAGTGGACTAAGCGGGCCGCCTTGAGGCGTTCCCATGTCCGTTTCCATTACCACTCCATTGATCATCACGCCTGATTGAAGATACCGGCGAATTACCTTCAGTAGAATTCGATCTTTGATCGTTTTCGCCAAGATCCCCATCAGTTTGTCGTGATTCACCTTGTCAAAGAATTTCTCTAGGTCTATATCGACTACCCAACGATATCCTTCTTTGATATAACCCTTTGCTTCCCTAACCGCATCATGTCCCCTTCTACCTGGTCGGAAACCATAGCTATGGTTCGAGAAGGTCGGATCAAAGATTTTCGTCAACACTTGGGCAATCGCTTGTTGGATGAAACGATCCGTCACGGTAGGGATCCCTAGAAGTCTTACTCCACCGTTCGGTTTCGGGATTTCGACTCGACGGACGGGTAAGGGCTTGTAGGTTCCTTCTCTCAACGACTGTCGAATGGAGTCCCAATTTTCGTAGAGGTGTCTTCGTAGGTCTTTTACGGACATGCCATCTACTCCGTGACCTCCTTTATTCTGTTCGACTCGTTTCAGTGCCGCCAGGAGATTTTCCCGTGACAAAATCATTTCCATCAACATTGATATCCTCTCCACGTGAACGAATTCTTCTATTTGTGCCATCTTCTGCTCCACCCTCTTGAAGTCCCCCGTGGGATTCACCACTTCCTCCTTCAAGTAAGTCCTATCGGATTGTCTGCTTCCACACAGAAGGTGAACGCCTAGCGATTCGTTCTCCTTAATTGTTCAGTCCTTCCTCTTCCATCTCGAGCTTGAAAGAGTACTATGACTTCTGCTGACTTCTGACTGTTCAGTTATCTATCACTAGATAGGTTACCAAGGTTACTTGGCGTGCCAGCCAGATCTCCCCGGGTAAGTACATGCACTTTCACACCATCTATCCGCCTCATTTACTCGATATGACCTTCGACAGAAAGAGCTTTGTTTTGTTTCGCAAACTCACTCAATCATACCTAGCCTTATATGAGGTTCGTGTTCCTCGGACCGGTGTTTTGCCTCCAGCTTCCTTCAGATTCCGCGTCACCACGGACACCCTTGCTCTTGGCTAACCTCTACTTCTGTCTTCGGGGTTCGGGACTTACACCCTATAGTTCATGTACATGCCGGGCGCACGAAAGTTAAAGCCGCTTTTATTTCAAAAGCGGCTTTTTGAATAATCAAATTTTGTCAATCTTAACAGGAAAAGCGGACAGAATATCCGTATCTCCAATATTTAGAAATTTTGTTCACACTGCAATAAATCGTCTTCATACGCTTGGCTCCAGCAAAATGATGAATGATTTGCAAATCACTATCGCAAAATAATCAATTTATCCGGAAAGATTTCCAAACATATTTCTTCTTCAAGCTCACAAATGTATTTCCATTGAAGCTGAAGCATTTTTTCACCTTTCAAAAGCTGCTGAACAGCATATAGGAAAGGCTTGTAGTATTACCGATTTCTTATTTCTTACCTTTTAAAAAGTATCAGGATCAGGACCTATCCGCTCATTTTTATTGAGGGAATCGATTTTTTCCATATCTTCTTGAGATAGTTCAAAATCGAAAATAGAAGCATTTTCAATAATTCGATGCTCTTTTGTCGATTTTGGAATTGTCACGACCTCATGTTGAAGATCCCAACGGAGAATCACCTGTGCGATCGTTTTATTGTATTTTTCAGCAATCTCGGCTAAAGTTTCATTATCGAGAAGCCCGCCTCTCATAAGCGGAGACCAAGCTTCAAATTGAATGTTTTGCTCTTTGCAATATTTTCTAAGTTCCTCCTGTGTTAATCTTGGATGAAATTCCACCTGATTAACCATCGGTTTAATCTCCGCACTTTGCAATAAATCCTCTAAATGGTGAACATGGAAGTTGCAGACTCCAATCGCCCGAACTCTTCCGTCTTTATACAACCGTTCTAATGCCTTCCATGTTTCTTTATATTTTCCTGAAACTGGCCAGTGGATTAAATATAGATCCAAATAGTCTAATCCTAATCGATTTAGGCTGTCATCAAACGCTTTTAATGTAGAGTCGTAGCCTTGATCGTCATTCCAAACTTTTGTTGTGATAAATAGTTCTTCTCTCGGTATTCCCGATTCTTTTATCGCAATTCCGACTCCCTCTTCATTTTTATAATATGCCGCCGTATCTATGCTGCGGTAGCCCGCTTTAATTGCTGATTTTACAGCTTGAATTACTTCTTCCCCTTCATTGACTTTATATACGCCTAAACCAAACCACGGCATTTTAACACCATTATGTAAAGTCACCGTATCTTGCAAGCTTTTGACCAACCAACTCCACTCCCTTTCTAGTTATGGTGCATCACTTCTATTATGCATGATCCCTGTCAAAAAGTGAATATTTCGAAAAAATTAAATCATTTCAACTATATCTTCTACTTCCTTTAGCATCGCCTTTTTCGTATTTTCATCGACATAAGGAACTGAATAAAAAAACTTATGAGTGATTGTTTCAATCCCGCAAAAATTTAAAATACCGACATCAACGATTGTCTCCATTGATGCAATTAACTGATACGGCTTTAAATAATTTTCCGGATGAGATGTTGTTTGAAAAATAATCGCTCTTTTATTTTGCAAAAGCCCTTTTGCCCCTTCATCCGTAAACGTAAAAGCGAAGCCATTCGTGAATATTTTTTCGATATATCCTTTTAAAATAGCGGGCATGCCGTTCCACCATGTCGGATAAATAAAAATTAATTGTTTTGCCCACGAAAAATGCATTTGCTCTTCTTGTATCGCTTTGGATACGGCTGGATTGTGTTTTGTAAAGTAATCCTCTTTTAAGACAGGATTAAAGTTCATTTCATATAAATCCCGAATTCTAATTTCATGCTGCTTTTGCTGAAGTTTTTGTACAGTAGTCTGCAAGATCGCGTAATTAAAACTGTTTGGATTTGGATGGGCGTAAATAATCAGTGAATTCATAAAACTACCTCCAGACGATGTTACTTTTAGTATGAAAGTTCTTGTTAAACTTCATGCACGACAGAAAATAATGAATCCCCTTTCATTTTTCATAATTTTTGAAATGGAAAATAATTATAAAATAAGGTTGAAAGTTAGTTGGAAATTGATAAAATAACAGTAATCTAAATCTTTTTTTGAAAAGGTTGGGAATACTATTTGAGTACAAAAAAAACTTGCCGTTTTATTATTCATGCAACTGGAAAAAATGGAGAAACGTATTTAGCGACCTGTCAAAACAAATGGGAAGTAAAACAATGGATTGCAGCCAATCACTCGAAAGTAAATAAAAAAGAATTGAAAATCATCGACAAACAGAAAAAACAAATAGTAGCCAAAAACATTTTCATTGTGTCCACCGTTTTATTTGCACTTTACGAGCTTTATATACTTCTTTAGGGACATCCAGTCAATTGGCTAGATTTTATTTTTGATCATTTTTTGGACAATTTCTTTAGTATAATATATAGAGAATTTGTTCTTTATTAGGAGGAACTTGAATGGAAAACTGGATTACAGAATTTATGGAGCAATATGGCTACCTCGGAATTTTTTTAATTATTGCGCTAGAAAACATTTTTCCACCGATTCCGTCCGAAATTGTCCTTCCTTTTGGCGGTTTTATGACCACTTATTCGAACTTGACAGTTCCAGGAGTTATTTTGGCGGCAACTTGCGGCTCCGTTGTCGGTGCAATCATTTTATACGGCGTCGGTCTGTTGCTAGATGTTGAGAGGTTGGAAAAAATTGTTGACCGTTGGGGATACATATTGAAAATTTCAAAAGAGGATATACATAAAGCAGACAATTGGTTTGACCGTTACGGCATATGGACTGTGTTATTTTGCCGAGTTATTCCGTTATTGCGAAGCTTAATTTCCATTCCTGCTGGAATGTCCAACATGAATTTCGTTTTATTTTTGATTTTCACTACGATCGGTTCTCTCGTATGGAATATATTTCTCGTATCGGTTGGCGCGGGATTAGGAGAAGCTTGGCCTCTCATTACCGAATACATAGACATTTATTCAAAAATCATTTATGCTGTGATCGCCGTTCTTGTATTTGCTGCAATCATCATTTGGTATTTTTTTCGATTCCGACGCTCCAAATCATAACGCTTTGCCTGAAGCGCTGAAAAATAATATATGCACGTTTTTTATACTTTTAGCTCGCCTCAATCAAACAAATACCGCTCGCAATGATGATTGAGGCTTAGCTATTCCATTCATCGCTGATAAGCGATTATTTCCACTTGCCTGGCCGAATGAAAGGATATTGGAAAGCTGCTTCGAAAACGCGCTTTCCAATGATTTGTTTTATGCGTCATACAATTCAAACAATGTAGCGAGGCCCAGACCACCTGCGATTCCTAATGTTGCGATTGCCCGTTTGCCTCTCAATCTTTTCATTTCTGTGCAAAGCCTTGCAACAAGAATAGCGCCTGAAGCACCATAAGGATGTCCGATGGCAATAGCCCCTCCTCCCACATTCAGCTTTTCCAATGGTATGTTTAATTGCTTAACAGAAGCCAATACTTGAGAGGCAAAAGCTTCATTAAATTCGATTAAATCGATATCCTCCATTTGGAAGCCGGTTCGTTTCAGCAGCTGTTGCACTGCTGGAACAGGACCAATGCCTAAAAGGTTCGGATCGACACCTGCACTTGTACAATCGACAAATTTCAGAACGGGCAGAAGCCCAAGCTCTCGGCATTTTTTTTCAGACATGACAAGGACGGCACAAGCCCCGTCATTCAATGGACAAGAATTGCCAACAGTGACTGTGCCATTTTCTTTAAATATCGGCTTCATGGCACGAAGCCTTTCCAAGCTCAACCTTTTCCTTGGACATTCATCACGATCCATGCCATTTACAGGGACAATTTCACTGCTGAATCTGTCATTCTCCATCGCTTGAACCGCTTTTTGATGGCTGCTGTATGCAAACAAGTCCTGCTCTTCCCTTGAAATTTGAAACGCTTCCGCAACATTTTCCGCCGCTTCCCCCATTTCAGGATCACCGAACGACTCCGGCGAAAACCGTGCTCTCGTATAGATCTTAGGTGGCTTCATTTCATATAAAGATAAAGGTTTTTCAATTCTCCAAGGGGCAAGGCTTGTACTTTCGACTCCTCCGGCAATATAAATGTCGCCGGCTCCTGATTGGACAAGCCGGCAAGCGAGATTCACCGCTTCCAATCCTGATCCGCATTGGCGATCAACAGTAATACCCGGAACTTGATCGGGAAGCCCCGCTAAAAGGAGTGAGAGTCTAGCGATATTTCCTCCTGGACCGACCGCATTTCCTAAAATAACTTCATCAATTTCCTGCGGATCAATTCCGCTCTCGTCTACAACCGCTTTGATGACTGCAGCAGCCAGTTGTTCAGGGCGGACGTTTTTAAACATTCCCCCCATTTTTCCAATAGCCGTTCTTTTTGCCATAACAATGACAGGGATCGTCATTTTTCTTCCCCTTTCACAATGAATTCAAGTTCTTTTCGCGCAATCTTTCCGCTGGATGTATAAGGGAACTCGTCCACTTCATAAAACGTTCGCGGGCATTTATATAACGGGAGCTCAGATCGGCAATAGCGCTTTAATGCATTGAAGCTTCTATGCTGAGCTGTCTCTTTCCATTTAATAAATGCAACCGGCTTTTGCCCCCAATAATCGTCCTCTACTCCAATAACAACCGCTTCCTCAACCTCATCCCGTTCCTTCAAAACTTTTTCAATTTCTTCCGGATAAATATTTAAACCGCCGCTGATGAACATATTTTTCTCGCGTCCAACGATCGTTAGAAAACCGTTCTCGTCTAAGTACCCTAAATCACCAATTGATGCGCCGTCATCCTTCAATACATTTTTTGTTTCAATCGGGTTGTTGAAATACCCTGAAAATAATAAATTGCTGCGTACGACTACTTCCCCAACTTCATTAAAGGATGCTTCCGACCCATCTTTTTTTCTGATTGCTACTTCCACACCTGGAAAAGGAATGCCGACACTTTTTGGCGCTATTTTAAAAATTTCATCATCGACATAACTGACAAAGCTTAATTCCGATGCGCCATAAAACTCAAACAACTGTCCGTTCGGAAACTTTTCTTTTAACTGCTTTCTAGCTTCATAAGAAAGCTTTGCACCAGACGAAATGATTGTTACATTGTTCATTATGCATTTCTCTTCATTTTTCATCATTTGAAGCAAAGCTTGAATCATCGTTGGAACGCCATAAAATACAGTTGCCTCTCTCTTTAACAAAATATTGAATGTTTCCTTTTGAGAAAAAGCCGGGAGCAAATAAAAAGTCGCCCCGATATGTAAGGCGTGAACAGCCGCAAACAAGGACAACGAATGACATAAAGGGCCGGGAGCAATGATGACATCATTTTTTCCATATCCAAAAATTTGTTCTCCTACATTAAAGCTTTCCAGCCAGGATTTATGATTTCTCATATATCCTTTCGGTTTTCCAGTTGAACCTGAAGTAAAGCCGAGATAAAACAATTCTTCATCAAACTCTTCCCACTTCTCGTGATGATCCGTTTGGACATCTTTTTTTATTTCATCAATTAACATGACGTTCTCATGCTTTATTCCGGTCCTCTCCAAAAAATTGCGGCTTCCAATGCATATATCCAGCTGGCAGCTTTCCAATACATGCCGGATATCGCGCTTTTTCCATTTTGGATCAAAAGGAACAGCAATCCCGCCAAGTGTAATAACGGCAAAAAACACTTCTAAAAATTCTGAAGTGTTTCCCATTAATATGCCAACTTTTATATTTTTTTTGTTTGTCAATCGAATGAAAGCTGTTTGTATTTTTTTTATATTTTCGTACAGTTCATAATATGTAACCGTCCGTCCATTTATTTGTTGAATTGCCGGTTTTTGAGGATGTTCGTATGCAAATTGGCTAATGTTTCTCCCGATCCCCATCAGCTCACCCCTTAAGCAGCCTGTTTATTACGAGCTTTAATCAATGGATACGATTTTTGAATTCTTACTGCCAAAAATGCTGAAATCACCGCTTTTGTTAAATCTCCTGGAATATAAGCCAACGCCGATATGCTCGCACTTATCCAATTCATATTGGCAATCCAAGACAAATAAGAAATGCCGCATAAATAAACAAATAAAATACCACCAATTATATTAAATACTAACACTTTCCAAAATGCTAATTTTTCAAAATTCTTTTCAACTAAAAAACCTATTATAAAGGATGCAAAAGGCCAAGATAAAATATATCCACCGCTCGGACCAAATAATACTGCCAGCCCGCCTCTTCCGCCAGCAAGAATCGGTGCTCCGGCTCCTACAAGTAATACAAACAACAATAAACTGATAAATCCTCGTTTGGATCCTAACATTGCCCCTGCCAGCATCACACCCAATGTTTGAGCGGTGATTGGCACTGGCGTGAACGGAAGCGCAATCGGCGGTATGAGGCCGAGCACAGCAACAACAGCCGCGAACATTGATACTAATACCATATCATATAACTTCATACAAATAACTCCTTTCGAAAAAATTTTATAATCACATAATAGTTGAAATAACGATTTTTGTAAACCTGAAATTTATTTAAGTTTACATTAAAATGTTTTTTCATAAAGAAATGACAATTAGGCTTGTTCACGATACAATATTTTTATAATTGCTATTGAGGTGACTCTTGTGCCCGAACTAGAGCTGACTTTTGATACATTAATCATCGCCCTTTCACTGCAGATCTGCATACAGATCGGGCTAAACTTTTTTCATCGTTATGTCCGTACTGGTTATCAAATTTCTGCCAAAGCGAAATTTGAACAGTTCAAAAACAGCTTTTTTGACAGCATTTCAAGAGAGATCCCGTATTTCACTTTCCTTTTTCTTTCATTTCTTATAAAGAAAAGAAAGCGGAAAGAGGGACCGGACGATAAGGAGGATCATCTTTTTCCTTCCCTGTTGGAGACACATTTTGTTTATTTATAAGGAGGAAAAAGATGCGGAATATTTTGTATATCGTAGTCATGATCACTTTTGTTGCACTAACTGGATGCAGCGCTGGCAGCTCAAATCAATCAGGCTTTTTCCAGCAAACATTCGTTGAACCTTTTTCAATTATTATTAAAACTTTTGCGGACTGGTTTCATGGCAGCTATGGAATCGCGATTATTTTAATTACGGTCTTGATTCGGTTGATTCTTATGCCGTTAATGCTTCGCCAATATAAAGACCAGCAAAATATGAAATTGAAAATGGAGAAAGTTATGCCGGAGATGAAGGAGCTGCAAGAAAGGTTTAAAAAGGCGAAGGATCAAGCAGAACAACAAAAAATTCAAAAGGAAATGATGGATTTCTATCGAAAGCACGACATCAATCCATTGAAAATGGGCTGCCTTCCCATTATTATTCAAATGCCGATCATCATGGGGCTGTATTATGCCATTCGCGGTTCGAAAGAAATTGCAACACATTCATTTTTATGGTTTAATCTCGGAACACCTGACCTTATTTTGACGCTTTGTGCTGCAGCTATTTATTATGTGCAATTTAAAGTTTCCATTAGAACGGTACCTGAAGATCAATTGCAAGGACCGATGAAAATGATGGGAATGCTGTCGCCGCTAATGATAGGAACAGCTTCTTTTGCTTCACCCGCTGCCTTGCCTCTTTACTGGACAGTGAGCGGATCATTCCTTATTCTGCAAACATTACTTGCGCAAAAGCTCTACTATAAACCAATAGAAAAAGAAAAAGGCCAGAACTCTGAACAGTAGAATCAGTAGCCGTACAAAAATACCTTTTGCGAACAATATGAATAAATTAGCGAATTGATCTTTCCTCTTGCGTTAGACAGTAAAATAACCTGTCTAGCGCAGGAGGAAATTTTTTTGGTTGAAAGGGACTGTGAAAATCTTCGTGCTTATCTTCTCTCCAACATTCAAATGAATCTGCTGAAATTTTTCCTTCAAAAAATCTTTTTGAACAGCTGTTACTAGAAACTGCCAAACAAAAGAAGGGACCTATGTCAGGCCCCTTTTCACATTTAGCTGGTTTTACTTTCTTGTTTTTTAAAAAAAGTTTTCATCGCATGAAACACATCTGCTTTTTGCTTTAACACAAAATAGCGGAATTTTGGATTGTTGATGTTTTTATAAGCAGACATTAAGGTGGAGTATCTGTTGTACTGGTTGACCTCGCCGTAACAAAAGATGTTGCAAATTTTCATTAGTTCTTCGACAAGCTTCACGCATCGGCTGTTATCTGAAGTTAAATTATCTCCATCGGAAAAATGGAACGGATAAATATTGTACCGGGAAGGCGAGTATTTTTCTTCAATAAGTGCTAATGCTTTTCGATAGGCAGAAGAACAAATGGTGCCTCCACTTTCACCTTTTGAAAAAAATTCATCCTCAGTGACAACCTTTGCCTCCGTATGATGGGCAATAAATTCAATATCTACCGTTTCGTATTTCGATCTTAAAAATCTAATCATCCAAAAGAAGAAACTTCTCGCCATATATTTTTCCCATATTCCCATAGAACCGCTCGTATCCATCATTGCAAGCACAACAGCTTTTGACTCTGGTTTTTCCACTTCGTTCCAAGTCTTAAATTTCAAATCTTCCGGATATATCGGATAAAAACTTCGTTTTCCTGCCATCGCATTTCGTTTAAATGCCGAAAGCATTGTCCGTTTTTTATCAATGTTTCCCATAAGGCCTGTACGGCGAACATCGTTAAATTCTATTTTTTCAGCAATATTCTCATCCATTTCTTTTTGCTGTAAATCTGGAAGTTCAAGTTCCTGAAAGAACGCTTTTTCCAAGTCCATAATCGACACTTCAGCTTCATAATAGTCCTCTCCAGGCAAATCTCCAGCGCCATCGCCTTTCCCAGCTGCTTGTGCATCATTTGTGCCATCCCTCGCAACAACATCGCCAATTTTACTGTCTCCCTTTCCTTGGCCGACATGTTTGTTTTTGTCATAGTTATATCGAATTTTATATTCATCAAGCGACCGTATCGGAATTTTTACTACATTTTTTCCGTTTGACATGATGATGCTTTCTTCTGAAATAAGATCAGGGAGATTATTGCGAATCGCTTCTTGCACTTTTTCTTGATGGCGAACTTGGTCATCATGGCCTTTACGATGGAGGGACCAATCCTCTCTAGAAACAACAAAGTGATGGTTCCCTTTGGATGTCATTTTTTTCCCTCCCTTAAAAAACTTGGCAATTCTTTTATTATATTCAAACGAATGAGTTCGTTTGGACAAATAAAAGATTATTCTATCATATGCTCGAACCTTCCAAAATTGACATGCTGTTGCACACCTTTTTTGATTAGAAATTTTGAAAAAAATAGCGCCCATTGGGCGAATCATGAACGAAACCAGCTTCAATTGTCAACGATTTAGTAAACTGCCTACATAGCGAAGAAGTTCATTGGCAGATGTTGAATTGTATCCATATTCATCAATGAGTCTCGCTACAACCTCGTTAATTTTCTTTAATTGCTGTTCGTCAGGCGTTTTAGTTGACGTTGTAATTTTCACAACGTCCTTCAAATCAGCAAACAATTTTTTCTGAATAGCTTCGCGCAACCGCTCATGGGAATTGTAGTCAAAACGTTTCCCTTTTCTTGCATATGCTGAAATGCGAATCAAAATTTCTTCTCGGAAAGCTTTTTTTGCATTTTCTGAGATGCCGATTTGCTCCTCAATTGAACGCATCAATTTTTCATCCGGATTCATTTCCTCGCCTGTCAGCGGATCGCGGATTTTGCTTTTATTGCAATACGCTTCAACATTATCTAAATAGTTGTCCATTAAAGTTTTTGCCGATTCTTCATATGAATAGACAAACGCCTTTTGAACCTCTTTTTTCGCAATTTCATCGTATTCTTTCCGCGCGATGGAAATGAAATTCAAATAACGCTCACGGTCTTCTTCTGAAATCGAAGGATGCTGATATAAACCTTCTTTTAACGAACGAAGTACATCTAACGCATTAATAGAAGGCACTTCTTTCCGAATAATGGTAGAAGAAATCCGATTGATGACGTAACGAGGATCGATGCCGCTCATTCCTTCTTCCGGATATTCTTTTTTTAGCTCTTCCACATCTACAGCATTAAACCCTTCAACCAATTCTCCGTCGTAAAGCCGCATCTTTTTCACAAGATCGATATCCGATCTCTTCGGCTCCTTTAAACGGGTTAAAATAGTAAACATTGCCGCTACTCTCAATGTATGCGGAGCGATATGAACATCGGATACATCGCTTTCTTTAATCATTTTTTCGTAAATTCTTTCTTCATCGGAAACCTTTAAATTATACGGGATCGGCATGACGATAATTCGCGAATGGAGAGCCTCATTTTTTTTGTTTGAAATAAATGAACGATATTCTGTTTCATTCGTGTGAGCGACTATGAGCTCATCAGCTGAAATGAGCGCGAATCGGCCCGCTTTAAAATTTCCTTCCTGAGTTAGAGATAGCAGATGCCATAAAAATTTTTCATCACATTTCAACATCTCTTGAAATTCCATCATTCCTCTGTTTGCCTTGTTAAGCTCTCCATCAAATCGATAAGCCCTCGGATCGGATTCTGAGCCGTATTCAGCAATTGTAGAAAAATCTATACTTCCCGTTAAATCGGCAATATCCTGCGATTTTGGATCAGACGGACTGAATGTGCCGATTCCTACCCGTTTGTCTTCTGAGAAAAAAATTCGTTCAACTAAAACATCCTCAATTCTTCCGCCGTATTCTTCTTCAAGGCGCATCATATTAAGCGGAGATAAATTGCCTTCAATTCGAATGCCGTATTCTTTATAAAAGTCGTCGCGAAGATGGTGCGGAATTAAGTGCAAAGGATCTTCATGCATCGGGCAGCCTTTAATTGCATAAACTGCACCTCTATCCGTTTTCGAATATTCTTCTAATCCCTTTTTTAACAAAGTGACAAGTGTAGATTTCCCGCCGCTGACAGGACCCATTAACAACAGAATTCTTTTTCTTACATCCAGCCGCTTAGCAGCGGGATGAAAATATTCTTCCACAAGACGTTCCAATGCTTCGTCCAGTCCAAAAATTTCCTGGTTGAAAAATTTATATCGTTTTCGGCCATTAATCTCCTCAATCCCTGCATCTTTTATCATATTATAAACGCGAGAATGGGCGGATTGGGCTATCCATGGTTTTTCTTTTAATATTTCCAAATATTCAGCGAAGGTGCCTTCCCATTTTAAGCGCTCTTCCATTTCTCTATGCTTTTCGATTTTTTTCAAAATATCCATCAGGGACCTCCTCCATCGTTGGTTTGAGCACCAGATTAATACAATTTATGCGAGGATGTCCTTAAAGATGCTTTTTGATTAGCTTAATATTTGAAAATGAGTTAAAAAATTTTGACAAAATGACAAACCTTAGGGAAATTCTTTCACTCTTTGGGAATGTTAATGTATAATAAAACTAGTAATTTTTGATTACGTTGTACATATGAAGGAGGGATCTTTTTCATGAAAACTGCTTTAGTTTTAGGTGTCTGCATCACATTTTTAATTGCTATTTTCACTGCAGGATACAACGATAAACCTGGTGTCAACAAAAAATAATTTTGTGCATATTGATGATTTGTTCACAAGTAGTCCTCCCGATAATTTTGTGAAGCGATAAAGCAGGTAGGGAATTGCGGCTTGTTTTAGTTCCATGAAAATAACTCCAAAAACATAAAAGGGGTGCTAATTATGGCGGTAGAAAGAGTATTTATCAGCCCTGCAAAATATGTTCAAGGTAAAAATGTCATTACAAAAATCGCGAATTATCTTGAAGGAATTGGAAACAAGACAGTCGTGATAGCTGATGAAATAGTTTGGAAAATTGCTGGGCATACAATTGTAAACGAATTAAAAAAAGGAAATATTGCAGCCGAAGAAGTAGTTTTTAGCGGAGAAGCTTCGAGAAACGAGGTAGAAAGAATCGCGAATATTGCAAGAAAAGCAGAAGCTACTATTGTAATCGGCGTTGGTGGAGGAAAAACGTTAGATACCGCAAAAGCGGTAGCGGATGAATTAGATGCTTATATAGTGATTGTGCCGACAGCTGCTTCAACTGATGCTCCAACTAGTGCTCTTTCTGTTATATATTCTGATGACGGCGTATTTGAAAGCTACCGTTTTTATAAAAAGAATCCAGATCTTGTACTTGTCGATACGAAAATTATCGCTAATGCTCCGCCACGTTTACTTGCCTCTGGAATCGCTGATGCACTTGCAACTTGGGTGGAAGCACGCAGTGTTATAAAATCCGGAGGAAAAACGATGGCGGGCGGTATCCCTACAATTGCAGCTGAAGCAATTGCAGAAAAATGTGAACAAACTTTATTCAAGTACGGGAAGCTTGCCTATGAATCAGTAAAAGCAAAAGTGGTCACCCCTGCGTTAGAAGCGGTCGTCGAAGCAAACACGCTCCTTAGCGGACTAGGTTTTGAAAGCGGCGGTTTGGCAGCGGCTCATGCTATTCATAACGGATTTACCGCGTTAGAAGGCGAAATACATCATTTGACACACGGAGAGAAAGTGGCATTTGGTACTCTTGTCCAGCTCGCTCTCGAAGAACATTCACAACAAGAAATTGAACGCTATATTGAGCTTTATTTGAGCCTTGATTTGCCAGTCACGTTGGAGGACATTAAATTAAAAGATGCTTCACGCGAAGATATACTAAAAGTCGCTAAAGCAGCAACCGCAGAAGGGGAAACAATCCATAATGCATTCAATGTGACAGCTGATGATGTAGCAGATGCGATTTTTGCTGCTGATCAATATGCGAAAGCATATAAAGAAAAACACCGCAAATAACGTTTTGAATTGGCATTTCTTCATGGGATACCTTGTTGACTGCAAAAAAGGCCAGGCGCTTTGACAGCTCTGGCCTTTGTATTTGCTTTTTTAACCTTATGGTAGTCCGCTCCTTCTCATACTTCCTTTATATTTGAACAGAATAACCGCCAAAAATAATGTATATTTACAATCCGAAAGAAGCCCAAAACTAAAAGTGTTTAAGATAATCCATGAAAGCTTTGCTGTCTTAGCGCCTCATACACTAAAATAGCGGCAGTGTTCGACAAATTTAATGCCCGAACGTTTTCCGTCATTGGAATGCGCAAACACCGATCTTCATTTTCTGCAAGCAATTCTTTTGGAAGTCCTGTTGTTTCACGTCCAAAAATGAAGAAAATCTCTTTGGAAGGATCACTAAAATCATAGCTCGTATAATATCGTTTTCCAAATTTAGTTATATAGTAGAAATCCCCGTTCTGGTTTTGCTGAAAAAAATGGTCAAGAGAATCATAATAATGAATGTTTACAAATTCCCAATAATCAAGCCCTGCGCGTCGAAGCATTTTATCATCCGTTGAAAAACCTAAAGGACGAATTAAATGAAGGGCTGTATTAGTCGCCGCACAAGTTCTAGCAATATTTCCAGTATTTGCAGGGATTTCTGGTTGATATAAAACAACGTGTAATGCCACAATGATTCACCTCGAAAACTATTATAACATTTTTAAGAATCCTCATTATCATCAATGATATGAAAAAATTTATATTGAATGTTTTCTGTATAGGCAGTTGAGTCTTCGTACGACCAATATCTCATTCGGCTGTTGGATGTTTGGGCATTGACAAGCGGCATATCGCTTTTATCTTTTGCAACAACAAATGTTGAATGGTCAAATCTGCCGTCGCCTTGAAAATCATAACAAATCACATCCCCGGGCTTAAGCAGCTCAGGAGACGAAACTTCTTTCGCTCTAAGTCCTGTTTTCGATGTGGACAAATACAGCATCAGCGCATGAGCTACAGACCAGCTGTAGCTCCAATTATTATTCGCAAGCCACCATCCTGATGACCGGTTCGGGTAGCCTCTCATCGGCGCATCACCGGCACGTAAACATTGGGAAACATAATTTGTACAATTTACGTCAAAATAAGGATAATTCGGATTTCTGCTGTTCCACCACCGTTCCGCATATTGGACGCTTTTCAACCGATCATATTGAAAAGAAACCCGTTCATCTTTTTCTTGCCATTTTTCGTTTGTCCAATCATCCTCTTCATCTTTATGAAAACAGTCTTTTAGTTTAACTTCATCAGATATTAAATGACCTTTATTGGAAAACTTCGCTACCCGCTCTTCCCCAATTTCTTCTATATATAAAAAATCACCCTGCTTATAAAGAAGCCTGTAATCACATAAATAATCTACAACGGTTGCCTCATCTTCGATCTGTTTCGGCCATTTTATGAGACAAGTCGCTTTCACTATTTCCGCTTTTCGTTTTGCTGCCAGCTCTTTTTTCTTTTCACACCATTCAAGCTCTGAAGATTGCTGCCGATTGTGATTGACAGATTTGTTCACTAAAAATTGCAGCTTTTCATTTATTTTTCGATAAACAGCCTGTACGTCCACATTTGTCACCACCATTTTCGTTTCTTCTATATACGTATGATGGTGACAATTAAAATCATGCTTTCAACATTTCAATTCCTTTGACAATTTCATTCTTTACTTCTTCATCTTGTTCTTTTTCCAGAGCTTTTTCCAATTCAAAAAGCACTGATTGATCTCCTATCCTTCCAATCGCCCATGCGGCGGTTCCCCGAATAATCGGTCTTGAATCTTCGTGCATCAGTTTAATTAAGTCAGGCAAAGCCGTTCTATCTTTATAATGGGCTAAAGCGATGATCGCATTTCGCTGAATCGGTTTTTTTCCTCTCCATGAACCAGCTATATGGCCGAATTTTTCTTTAAACTCGCGGTTTGAAATATGAAGAAGCGGCTTTAATTTTGGCTTTGCAATTTCAGGATCCGGTTCCATTTCAGAATGGATATGGAAATCCTTTCCTTTATTTTCCGGACAAACAAGCTGACAAGTGTCACAGCCGTAAAGCCTGTTTCCGATTTTCCCACGATATTCATCAGGCAGAAACCCTTTTGTTTGCGTTAAAAAAGCAATACATTTCTTTGAATCGAGCTGCCCGCCTTGTACGAGCGCACCAGTCGGACATGAATCGACACATATGTTGCAGGATCCGCATCGGTCTTCAATGGGGCTGTCGGGAGGAAAAGGAATATTTGTAATCATTTCGCCCAAATATACATAAGAGCCGAATTCCGGTGTAATAATCATGCAGTTTTTTCCGCTCCATCCGATACCGGCTCGCTCTGCTACGGCCCGATCCGACAGCTCCCCCGTATCGACCATCGATTTAACCTGTGCTCCGTCCACTTTTTCTAAAATAAAGCTTTCCAGCTTTTTCAACCGATCTTTTAGAATCACGTGATAGTCTGTCCCCCATGAAGCCCTGCAAAATAAACCGCGCCGCTCTTTTTTTGTACTTCTGGGAGCATTTTTCATTTTTGAAGGATATGCCAACGCTATAGAGATAATCGATTTTGCTTTTGGAAGGAGCAGCTCAGGATTTGTCCGCTTTTCGATATCAGGCTCCTCGAATCCTGACTGATATCCTAACTGCTGCTGTACAATTAGCCGCTCCTTCAATGTTTCAAAAACATCAGCACTCGCAAAACCGATTTTATCGATTCCAATTTGCTTGCTGTATTCAATAATTTCTTGTTTGAGAACTGCGAAATCCACACCGCTCCACCCCCTTTATTTTTATTTCAAAAAATATATAAACTATGTTAAGATAAAATGGCTGAAAATAGGAGGGAAATCAATGGAATTTTTTATTGCTGAAGAGGTCAAACAACGAATTCCTCACTTTAAAATAGGCTTAATTGAGTATGATCATATTCAAGTATCCGAATCCCCCCAAATGTTAAAAGGGAGACTTCGTTTCTTTCAAGAATCTATTTTTTTCGATCTAGAAAATAAAAATGCAGCTGAATTAGACGGCATTCGAGAATGGCGGGAAGTCTTTAAGCGTGTTGGCACTGATCCTAATCGATACCGCCCATCCAATGAGGCTCTTTTTCGCCGCGTTCAAAAACAGCAATACTTACAGTCTATCCATTCAGCCGTTGACTTAAATAATTTTTTCTCCTTGAAATATGAAATTCCGTTAGGCATCTACGACCGAAACAAAATAAAAGGACCTATTACGTTAAAAATCGGTAAAAATGGCGATTCATATGATGCCATCAACGGCCGCCAAGTGAATTTGGAAAATAAACTAGTAACCTGTGATGCAAACGGACCTTTCGGAAGCCCCTATGTTGATTCTAAGCGAACAGCAGTACAGCTTTCGACAACAAGCGCTTTACATATCGTTTATTTAAAGCCATCGATGCGGACAGAAGAAGCAAAAAAATTACTTGAAGCGATGGCAAACATGTTTGTTCAAATTCACAGTGGAGATGCTCGCCAACAAATTTTCGCTTAAGCCTCTCCCTTTTCTTTCTTTTAATGGCATGGCAGCCATATACAAAATTTCTATAATGAAAAAACGCAATGCTTCGTTTGCTTATAAAAACGAAACACTGCGTTGATGAATGATATGTATGGAGCGGGTGATGGGAATCGAACCCACGACATCAGCTTGGAAGGCTGAGGTTTTACCACTAAACTACACCCGCATACATTATTTCTTTTCTATCAAGACGAAAAACACGCACTTGCCATGCCTCTTCCTCTTCCAGCTTATTCGAGGAAGTAGATGCGTCGAGGCAACTCGATGCTTATTCATTGAAGCATCGCTCGTGGCTGAGGTTTTACCACTAAACTACACCCGCATACATTATTTCTTTTCTATCAAGACGAAAAACACGCATTTGTCATGCCTCTTCCTCTTCCAGCTTATTCGAAGAAGGAGATGCGTCGAGGCAACTCGATGCTTATTCATCGAAGCATCGCTCGTGGCTGAGGTTTTACCACTAAACTACACCCGCATACATTATTTCTTTTCTATCAAGACGAAAAACACGCACTTGCCATGCCTCTTCCTCTTCCAGCTTATTCGAAGAAGGAGATGCGTCGAGGCAACTCGATGCTTATTCATTGAAGCATCGCTCGTGGCTGAGGTTTTACCACTAAACTACACCCGCATACATTATTTCTTTTCTATCAAGACGAAAAACACGCACTTGCCATGCCTCTTCCTCTTCCAGCTTATTCGAAGAAGGAGATGCGTCGAGGCAACTCGATGCTTATTCATCGAAGCATCGCTCGTGGTAGCCGTAATGCAATGACGGGTTTTATTATAGCAAAGCGAAAATGACGGTGCAACGGAAAAATGTAAAAAAAACGACATTTTTTTATGTTTTTGTCGAAATTGTGAACAAAATAGATACCAAGCTGTCCATTTAACACCCTATACCACTGAAAAAAGCATTAAATCAACAAGTTTTTCTTATTTCGTTCATATATTTACAAAGCTGGTGGTAAATGTCCGGCGTTTAAATGTAAACTCCGAAAACATGGCAAGCTTAGATAACAGTTAGATTGACCCCCTCAGTCATTCCTTCGCAAACTAAATTTATCAACCAACATAAAATACTAAGAGCTGAGAAGATTCCTATAAAATCAGAGTAAAGTTAAGACCAAATGATAACTATACCTCAAAAGCTACACCATTTTGATTCATTGAAAAAATGTGATGAACGCACTTATCCCATATCTTTTAACTTTCTATAGCACTTTCGTGACTACAGCTCCCATACCTTGCCCATTTCAGAGCTGTCAAGAATTTTTTCAAAGATAAATATACATTTATCCGGTGGATCAAAAATCTGCCTTTTTTATATTACTATAAACAACTTGCTCTTCTAAAAATTCAGCTGATGAATCGTTAAAAGAATCGAGTAGGAGGGAGCGATTAACTCCCGTCCTCTCACACCACCGTACGTACGGTTCCGTATACGGCGGTTCAATTAAGATAATTGACGCAAGTCTTTATAACTTCCGTGAATAGCTGTTCTCTTTATGCCAGTGGTCACTCCACCCTCCAAGAGATCTCCCACGGGATTCACCGCTTCCTCCCTCAAGTGAGGTACTACGTTTTCTGTGTTCATCATGACTCACTGAATGCCAAGGGCTATTCTCTCTTAATTGTTCGGTCCTTCTTAGTTGTTCTAGACCAACTAATACTATGACCTCTGCTGACTTCTGACTGTTCAGCTATCTATCACTAGATAGGTTACCAAGGTTACTTGGCGTGCCAGCCAGACCTCCCCGGGTAAGAGTGTAATCTTTCCTTCCATCCATCTGCTTCATTTACTCTGTATCACCTTCGGCAGAAAGGGCTTTGTTTTGTCTTGCAAACTCACCCAGTGATACCTAGCCTCATATGAAGTTCGTGTTCCGAGAGACCCAAAGTTTGCCGCTCGCTTCCTTCAGATTCCGCGTCACCACGGACACCCTTGCGTTAAGCTAACTGCTACTTCTGCCTTCGCAGCTCGGGACTTTCACCCTATAGATTACACCCATGCCGGGCGCACAAGTAAAAAATCGACGTTCAAAAACGCCGATTTTCACCTTATTTTTTCAACATTTCAAACACTTGCTCGACATCCTTATCTCCTCTGCCAGAGAGATTAACGATCACAATATCCTCCTTGCTTAGCTGCGGGGCAAGTTTCATCGCATATGCTACAGCATGTGAACTTTCAAGGGCAGGGATGATTCCTTCCAACTTAGATAATTGCTGAAAAGCTTCCAAAGCCTCTTTTCCAGACACCGTAACATATTCTGCCCTTCCGGTTTCCTTCAAATAGCTGTGCTCTGGACCAATTCCAGGATAATCAAGCCCTGCTGCAATAGAGTAAGTCGGCATTGGATCATTATTTTCGTCAAGCAAAGTTAAGCATTTAAATCCGTGAATAACAGCTGGAACACCTTTCGTAAGCGTTGGTGCCTCTTCCGGCTCCACTCCTATTAATCTTACGTTTGGTTCGTCCAGATAATGCGCAAAAGCTCCGATTGCATTGCTTCCTCCTCCTGCACAAGCAATCACTGCTGTTGGAAGCTTCCCTTCTTTTTCAAGAATCTGCTTTTTCGACTCTTCACTAATAACCGATTGAAAATGCTTGACAATTGTTGGATACGGATGCGGGCCGACAGCAGATCCAAGCAAGTAAAACGTGTTTTGGTAATTTTCCACATAATCAGCTAAAGCTGCATCCACCGCATCCTTCAAACGTCCTTGTCCTTTTTCAACCGGTACTACCTTTGCACCAAGCAGCTCCATCCGAAACACATTTAATGCCTGCCGCTCTGTATCGAGCTTGCCCATATAGATGGTGCATTCCATTCCAAACATCGCACACGCGGTTGCTGTTGCAACACCGTGCTGTCCAGCACCTGTTTCTGCAATGATTCTAGTAGCCCCCATCCGTTTGGCAAGCAAGATCTGTCCAATTGCATTATTGATTTTATGTGCTCCGGTATGATTTAAATCTTCACGTTTTAAATAAACTTTCGCGCCCCCGAGCGCTTCTGTGAAATTTTTCGCATATGTCAGCGGATTTTCTCTACCAACATATTCTCTTAAATAATATGCCAATTCTTCATTAAACGTTGAATCGTTTTTAAATTTTTCGAAATTCTCTTCCAGTATGTCCAATGCTCTTTGCAAATCCTTTGGAACAAAGCTTCCTCCAAATTGGCCAAAATAACCCTTCTCAACTGTTTGCTGACTCATCTTACTCATCTCCTCTAAGCTTTTATTCAATTATAGCAAAACATGTTCAAATCAAACACTTATTTTTAGAATTTCTGCCGCTTATTATTTTGCATAGTTTAGCTCCCAAACTACACCGAATTTATCGATTACCACACCATATTTTGAATTCCAAAAAGTATCTTGCAATTCCATTTTGACCTGTCCGTCTTTCGCTAATGTTGTAAAAATTGAATTTATTTCATCTTCTGACTCCAAATCCAATGTCAGCCATATATTGTTCCCCTTCGTCACCGGTGAGAAAACATCGGCAAAATAAAGTACACATGATTCGTTAATATGCAGCTCGGCATGAATATATTTTCCTTCGTGGCCTTTAAACATTTCTTTTCCATCGGATGTCTCTACATTTTTGAGTTCTCCTCCAAATACTTGCTGATAATATTGCAACGCTTCCTTACAGTTATGCAAATAAATATGAGGGATTATTTTTTTCATCTTTTTTACCCGCCTTTGCCAGATTGTAGGGATAAACATTCTTCTCGTCCATTTTATCATAAGGGAATGACACCTTGTTTTATATAAAAATAAACGGGTTAAATGATTCAAAGCTTTTTCTTTTGTCCAAACTAAAATCTTTATGAAATAGAGCATTACTAGAAACAATTGAAATATTCTAAAATATAAAATGAAGTTAAAAAGCGCAGCGTGATGCAGGTTACCTGCTCCGAAAATAGTTTTCAAATTGGTAAACAAGAAACATCTTGTTATATTGTGTAATCTTTCTTAACGAGATACTTAGCAAAAAATTCAAATTATGTAAAAATCAATTTGGAGGACACATTCATGAAGAAGAATGACTACTTTCATTCGAAAAATTACACCGGGAATCATTTACATGTAGACAACTTTAAAGATGAATTTTCCCCTTTTATCGAAGGAATTGCCTGGGAAAGAACTGATGGCACAATGGATTTATTTTTTGACGATTTAAAAGAGGAAGAATTTCAACAATTATTTGCAAATAAAGAGCATTATTATGATAAATTTAAAGGTGTATTTATAGAAAATGTTCAAACAAATGAGGAAGCGTATGAAAAATTTCGTCAATGGGTGGATGAAGTACTGGAACCGTTTAGAAATGGCCAAAAATAAGCGAATGTTCCATTGAAATGCATTTTGCAAAATTCCCCCATATTTTTACTACAAATGAAAGAAGGGATCCTATCACATGAAAAAAGACAGTTGGAATGCAGCTTTGTATGATGCAAAACATTCATTTGTTTCCAAATTTGGAGAGCATTTGCTTGATCTGTTGGAGCCAAAAAAAGGTGAACGTATTCTTGACCTCGGCTGCGGTACGGGAGATTTAGCCTGGAAGCTTTACGAATTAGGAGTTGACGTCGTCGGAATTGATAAATCAGAAAATATGATTAATCAGGCTAAAGCAAAATACCCCGGTTTAACCTTTGAGGTGAAGGATGTTCTAAATCTTGGATACCGCAACGAGTTTGATGCTGTTTTCTCCAATGCAGTTCTTCACTGGATCAAGCCGCCAAAACAGGCCTTAATCAATATATACCAGGCCTTAAAGGAGAACGGCCGTTTTGTAGCGGAATTCGGCGGCAAAGGCAATGTCAAAACGATTACCGATGCCATCCGAAATGAATTGAATAAATTGGGCATGGAGGAATTAGCAGACCAATTTCCTTGGTATTTCCCAAGCATTGGTGAATATTCATCGTTGATGGAAGAAGTGGGGTTCCGTGTCGTGTTCGCCCAGCATTTTGACCGTCCAACGCCATTACATGGGGAGAATGGGGTAAAAAATTGGATAGAAATGTTCGCTGGCAGTCTGTTTAACAGTTTGACAAACGAAACAAAAAATCTTATCTTCACAAACGTGGAAAACAACTTGAAAAACGTCATATATAAAAATGGCATCTGGTTTGCCGATTATAAGCGAATTCGCGTCATCGGGATTAAAGAATAGCACGTAAAGAGGCGTCTCATATCTTCGCGAATTGTTGAATCTAAAAGAAAGTGAACAATATGTAACTTTCTCAAAAAAATTTTGGAAAAAGCTAAATCTCCAAGAGCTTAAAGTTGCTTCTTATTTTCTCTTGATTTATGCTCAAATTGAAGGCTATTAGAATAACAGCTAAGAGCCTCCATATATTGACAGAATATAAAAATGATGATAGCATAAAGCGAACTATTTCAATAAGATTTATATGTTTTTTTAGAATCGTAGAAAGGAGCATAGTAGTAAATGAGCAAAGTTGTAATTATCAATGGAAGTCCGTTTCCATCATCAAGATTAAATGGATTAATCCAATATGCTGAACAGCAATTGCAGCAAAAAGGAATTGAGATTGATTACATTCAAGTAGTACAGCTGCCTGCGGAAGATTTAATCAAAGCAAAATTCGACAGCGAGGCGATTCTGAACGCCAACCAAAAAGTAGAACAAGCTGACGGAATTATCATCGCAAGCCCAGTGTATAAAGCAGCTTATACAGGCGTATTGAAAACATACCTTGACCTACTTCCGCAAAAAGGGCTTTTGGGTAAAACAATACTTCCGTTGTTTATTGGTGGCACATTGGCTCACCTTCTATCTATAGATTATGCGCTAAAACCAGTGTTATCCACAATGGGAAGCAGATATATTCTAGGAGGCGTTTATGCCGTTGATGCCTGGGTAACCAGAGAAGAAAATGAACAATACAGCTTGTCTGAAGAGCTGGTGCAAAGATTGGACGCAGCAGTAGAGGAATTTGCGAATGCTTTAAATGGACAAAAAGCATGATCAGCTCCTAATCAAAACTCAAAGGTTTTTTTGTTCGTACTTGATTTCGCAAAATTGCCGCTAGTAAATTAAAAGCAGACTGCCCGTACGGTGCAATCTGCTTTTTTCATTATTATTGTTAATAAAAAATGAAAGCATTTTGAGTAAAATATTGAATTTTTCTTTATACAAGATGAAGATTAACGCCACTATTTTCCCATTTTTTGATTTCAATCTCACTTAATTCAGAGCCTATAATAACTGCATCAATTTGATTTGGACTGGCAACAGTATGCAAAGCAATCCTTCCTACTTTCGTATGATCCGTTACAACATAGACGCTCTTCGCAGCTTTTATCATAGAACGCTTCGTTGCAGCAATCTGTTCATCAAAATGAGTAAGGCCAAATTTGTGATGAAGGGCTGGCGTTCCGATGAATGCTTTGTCCACATGGAGATTACCTAACACTTCATCAGCAATGAGTCCATTTAACATATAGCTTTCCGGATATAGCGTGCCACCTGTTACAATAACTTTAATCCCATTTGAAAAACGCAACTTTGCCGCAACATTTATATCGTTTGTAATCACTGTTATGTTTTTTCTATCTAATATCGCTTCAGCAATATGAACGGTCGTTGTTCCTGAGTCTAGTATAATATTTTCGCCATCTTGTATAAACTGTGCAGCACGCATGCCAATTCTTCGTTTTTCCTCGAACTGAACGGTTTCCCGATCCTGAAAAGACGGCTCCGATTTTACTTTATCTTCCTCAATGACAACGCCGCCATGGGTTCTTCTCAATTTCCCCTCTGATTCTAATAGCGACAAATCTCTTCGAATCGTTGCCTCATGAACATTAAAATATACAGCCAATTCAGCCACAGTAGCAATTTTCTTTTCCTTTACGTATTCTACTATTTTTTTTTGCCTTTCAAGAGCTAACATAGTCGAACTTCCTAACAATTTAAATTTTTCTATTCTTATATTATTCTCTTTTCATTAGGAATTCAATCGACTATGTTTTTTCAGCTCTTGTTATTTCGTTTCTTCAGGCAATGTAATAAATTTGGTTAATAGAGCGCTTACAAAATAAAGTATTGCCAGCACCCAAATAACTCCTGCATTTCCTATTGAACCAATTAACAGGCCAACGATAGCAGGACCAACAAAAACAGGCAAGCCAGCGCCTAAATTTAGAACAGACATTGCAGCTCCTTTGTCCTCTTTCACCAACGAAGGTACTAAAGCAGACAACGGAACATATCCCGCTAACAATCCGCCCCATAAAATGGCTACTAAGCCAACAATCCAAATATTACCATTAAACCACTCTGGAAAATAATATATAGCTAAAGTAGTAACTCCGCAGCCAATACCGCCAAAATACATGATGGTATTGCGCCAGCCAATTTTATCCCCTATATATCCAAAAAATAGATTAAATAAAATATTGCTTGTAAAAATTGTCCCCCAAATAGCCAACCATGTAGATGTTGGAATTCCGTGTCCAGCAAGATAAGTAGGCAAAAAAACAGGAAATGCAAACTGCGCAGTAGTATTAATGACACGAACAATGCCGCCTAATAATACTTTCGGCTCTTCCTTGACAATTGTGACACCTTTTATTAGCTCATATAATTTTTCTTTTGCAGAACTTCCTTGTTTTGGTTCTAATTTGTCTTTATTAATTATTAATGCGATTATCGCCCCTAATACGACCCAAAAGATTGATGACCACAACGTAGTATAGTGCCCAAATAATTTGATTGCAACTACGGAATAATAAGCCCCTAAAACATTTAAACCTCCTGTAAATACAAACCAAAACCAGCCGACTGCTGTTCCGAGACGCTCCTGATCGGCACGGTAAGCAATCCATACTAGGAAAGAGTATGCAAACAGCGGGTATCCCAAGCCCCTTAATGCATAAAACGGAACCATCCACCAAATATTAAAATTCGGCAGCCCAAAACTTAAAAATCCAATTGTTCCCAGTATATAAAATAACACCCCTAGCCACATCGTTCTTTTTGTACCAAGCGCTTCAACTAATACTCCGGACAGCCACGAAGAAACAGCGACTGTCACCCCATAAGCCGAAAACAATAGGCTAGTTTGCTGAACTGTAAATCCTTGATCAATTAACCAAGGACTTAGCCAGCCAATTTCCAGTCCATCTCCCATCATGAAAATTAAAATCCCTAAATAACCCCATGCAATCGAAGAAGGTATACCTAATTTTTCAGTCCATTTCACTCCAGTTACTTGTGTCATTATTTTACACCCCTTTTATTTAGTTCCATGAAAAAGATAAATATGTTTTTTTCCACCCTTTATGTTCAGCAGCTTCATCCATTGCCTTTTTTAAATCTTCTGCGTTTCGGATTGCTATGCTTTTTTCCGGTATCAACTTAGAGAGAGTTTTCTGATAATCTTCATTTAGAAATGCTTGCATCAAAGTTTTAAAATCTTCACTTGAACTTCTGGAACTTCCGTAAAGCTGCAACCCTTTTTCTAATACATCTCTTGTATTAATTGGTACACGCTGCTCTGTCACCCCCATTAAAATCAATTTGCCTTCAGGCTCCAATAAATCAATCGCTTGGTTGATAGCGCTTTCGCTAAACTTGCCACCTGTGCATTCAATTGCAACTGTCACCCCTTTAGCTTCTAAAAAAGGAAAATCGTTAACTAAGTGTACAGTGGCAAAATCAAACTGATTCAGTTTTTCTTCCACTGCTCCAAACACTAATAGCTGGCTTTTAGGAATATGAAAATAATGATATAGCATTGCGGCTGTTAAATATCCTACTGGTCCATCGCCGAACACAGCAATTTTCCCTTTATGAAAATCTTCTTCTTTCAAATGATTCAGTGCATGCAGTGAAACTGAGCATAACTCTGCTAATACAGCAATCTCATCTTTCAGCTTTTCTGGAATTGGTACAACATTTTCGCTTGGCAATACTAAAAACTCCTGACCAATGCCGTCATATCCGCTTCCTAAAAACACTCCAGTTTTACAATAGTTATCTGCGACATTTCTCCTGCAGGATTCACAACAATCTTCTTTTTTCTTTTGCTCTAGTCTGTAACCAGGGATGCTTGGCACAATTGCAACCTTTTGTCCAACTTGTATAAACTCATCTTTTGAAATGACTACTTCTCCAATCCCTTCATGAAATAATGCCATCGGAAGCTTTTGGTTAAGAGCTTCTTTTCTTCTTTTGCCGGTATAGTATCTTAAGTCTGCATGACAAATACTGGCTAAAATAGGCTGGACGACAACTTCACCTTCCTTTACTTTATGTTCAATAACTGTTTCTTTAAATTTTCCAGGCTCTATTAACCTATAAGCCTTTGAATAAATCACATCTGTCATCCTTAATCCTCCATGTTCATTTATGTTCTTTCTTGCTTATTTTTGATTGTTTATAATGAATATAATCCGATACTGTTTAAATTGTCAATATAAATGAACAAAAATATGTTTATTTTTGCTCGATTATATTAATTTTATGCTTGTAAATTTTATTTTATTAGTTTAATATAATCAGTACAATGAAAGCATTTTCATGGAGTGGTTGGTATGGAAAAATATACTATTGGAATTGATTTCGGTACTGAATCTGGGAGAGTTTTAATAGTAAACATTGACGATGGATCTATTAAAGGACAATGTGTCATTCCATATGCGCATGGAGTGATTACAGAGATGCTTCCGACGAACGATGGGACGAGATTACCCAGAGATTATGCTCTTCAGCATCCGGGCGACTATTTAGAAGTCATTATGAAAGGAATTCCTCATGCTATAAAAGATGCAAATATCAGCTCTTCACAAATTATTGGTATTGGCATTGATTTCACCTCATCTACTATGGTCGCAGTAGATGAAAAAGGAAAACCATTATGTTTTCACAAGGAATTTCAAAACAATCCCCATGCGTGGGTAAAATTATGGAAGCATCATGGGCCGAAAAAAGAAACAGAAGAAATGTTCAAATTAGCTTCTTCACATAAAGAAAGCTGGCTAAAAAATTACGGCTACAACATTTCAACAGAATGGTTTATCCCAAAATGCTATGAAGTTTTTTGCAAAGATCGTGAAGTGTATGAAAAAGCTAGCTTATTTTTGGAAGCAGGAGATTGGATTGTTTCACAGTTAACAGGGAAAGTTGTCAGAAGCAATTGCTCGTTAGGCTTCAAAGCTTTTTGGAATGAAAACAGCGGTTTTCCCGTGCAATTTTTCGAAAAGCTCCATCCTGAATTTAAAAACATTGTTTCTTCAAAGTTAAAAGGTAAAATTGGATATATTGGTGAAAAAGCTGGGGTCCTCACTGATGAAATGTCAAGTCTTTTAGGATTGCCGAAAAATCTGCCTGTCGCCGTTGCCATTATCGATGCTCATTCCGCAGTATTAGGAGTCGGTTCATCCAAACCGCATCAATTGACAATGGTAATGGGGACGTCCACTTGCCATATTATGCTGAGCAAAAAAGAAATTCATATACCGGGTATTTCGGGAGTAGTAAAAAATTCTATTATCCCAAGATTATATGCATACGAAGCCGGACAATCCGCTGTAGGCGATTTATTTGGCTGGTTTGCAAAACAAGTTCCGGAATCATTGATGAAAGAAGCGAAAGAACAAGGAATTTCAGTATTTGATTTACTGGAAAAAAAGGCATCTCACCTAGAGCCTGGTCAATCTGGTCTCATTGCATTAGATTGGCATAATGGAAACCGATCTATACTTTCAGATGCAGATCTTTCAGGAATGATTGTAGGACTGACCCTAGCTTCCAAACCTGAGGATATCTATAGAGCATATATGGAAGCTACAGCATTTGGCGCAAAAATGATTATTTCAAATTATGAACAAGCAGGATTAAAAATTAATGAAATATTTGCTTGCGGTGGTTTGCCCCAAAAAAATGATTTACTCATGCAAATATATGCAGACGTTTTAAATAAAGAGATTATTGTTTCAGCCAGCGATTATACCCCTGCAGTTGGCGCTGCCATTCTTGGCTCTGTTGCAGCTGGCAAGGAAAATGGAGGATATGATAGCGTAGAAGAGGCTGTTGAAAAGATGAAACAGCCAATTTTGAAAACTTACAAACCAATTCTCAGCCATGTAGAAAAATATAAAAAATTATTTCAAATATATCAGCAATTACACAATTATTTCGGAATTACGAAAAAAAGTTGGATGAAGGATTTAAAATCTCTTTAATCCGAACATGTCGCCCCAAAAAATATCTGCATGGAAGCATATCGTCAGTGCCGAAAGCAATATGATCATTCATGCTTGAGCAAAAACTGAACACTATATTTTTAGCAGGTTTCCCATTGGAACAACCTGCTTTTTCTTTTCACGCAACAATTCTGCCAATATTTTGTTCAAGTCTGCCAAAAATTCGGCAAAAATCTATTTTGTATTTTTCTAATATTCCGCAAATTAAGCGCTTTCAATTTTGGTACGGTTCTTGCATGATATAAAGTCGAAAAAAATGAAAGGGGTTGATTTGAGTGAAAGCAGCAGTAGTTAACGAATTTAAAAAAGCACTTGAAATTAAAGAGGTGGAAAGACCCAAACTAGAGGAAGGTGAAGTTTTAGTTAAGATCGAAGCATGCGGTGTGTGCCATACGGATTTACATGCAGCCCATGGTGACTGGCCGGTTAAACCGAAATTGCCGTTAATTCCGGGGCATGAAGGAGTCGGAATTGTTGTAGAAGTCGCAAAGGGAGTTAAATCAATAAAAGTGGGAGATCGCGTCGGCATCCCATGGTTATATTCTGCATGTGGTGAATGTGAATATTGTTTAACTGGTCAAGAAACACTTTGCCCGCATCAATTGAATGGCGGATATTCCGTTGATGGCGGATATGCGGAATACTGTAAAGCTCCCGCAGATTATGTGGCGAAAATTCCTGATAACTTAGATCCAGTTGAAGTAGCTCCAATTTTATGTGCAGGCGTAACGACATATAAAGCGTTGAAAGTATCAGGTGCTCGGCCAGGTGAATGGGTGGCCATTTACGGTATTGGAGGACTTGGTCATATTGCATTACAATACGCCAAAGCGATGGGACTTAATGTGGTAGCTGTTGATATCAGTGATGAAAAATCAAAATTAGCCAAAGATTTAGGTGCAGATATTGCAATCAACGGTTTAAAAGAAGATCCTGTCAAAGCGATACATGATCAAGTAGGCGGTGTTCATGCTGCTATTAGTGTAGCGGTGAATAAAAAAGCATTTGAACAGGCCTATCAGTCAGTGAAACGGGGAGGCACATTAGTTGTTGTCGGTCTGCCAAATGCTGATCTGCCTATTCCGATCTTCGATACAGTATTAAACGGCGTTTCCGTTAAAGGTTCCATCGTCGGTACAAGAAAGGACATGCAGGAAGCATTAGATTTTGCTGCTCGCGGAAAAGTCCGTCCAATTGTTGAAACCGCTGAATTAGAAGAAATAAATGAAGTATTTGAAAGAATGGAAAAAGGAAAAATCAACGGTCGTATCGTACTAAAATTGAAGGAGGATTGATGATGAGCTCAATTGCAGCCCCTAAATTAAAAGAAAAAGTTGAAAAGTTTTTATCCGGTAAGAAAAAAATGTATATAAACGGCAGCTTTGTTGAAAGCGCTTCAGGAAAAACATTTGACACTCCTAACCCTGCAACGGGAGAAAGATTGGCAACAGTTTATGAAGGAGATGCTGAAGATATCGACCGCGCTGTGAAGGCAGCCAGAGAAGCGTTTGACCGTGGACCGTGGTCAAGAATGAGCGCAGCAGAAAGAAGCAGGCTCATGTATAAACTGGCGGATTTAATGGAGGAAAATAAAGAAGAACTGGCTCAGCTAGAAACATTGGATAATGGGAAACCAATTCGTGAAACAATCAATGCCGACGTACCGTTGGCAATTGAACACATGCGTTATTATGCTGGATGGTCTACGAAAATTGTCGGACAAACAATTCCAGTCAATGGACCGTATTTTAACTATACACGTCATGAACCAGTTGGCGTCGTAGGGCAAATTATTCCTTGGAACTTTCCATTGCTCATGGCAATGTGGAAGCTTGGCGCCGCGCTTGCAACCGGTTGTACAGTTGTATTAAAGCCAGCTGAACAAACACCTCTTTCAGCTTTATATTTAGCTGAACTTATTGAAGAAGCCGGTTTTCCTGCCGGTGTTGTCAATATTGTTCCCGGATTTGGTGAAACAGCAGGTGATGCATTAGTCAAACATCCACAAGTTGATAAAATTGCCTTCACAGGTTCAACTGAAGTCGGAAAATTAATTATGGCAAACGCTTCGAAATCTCTTAAACGCGTTACGTTAGAACTAGGCGGTAAATCACCGAACATCATTTTGCCTGATGCTGATTTTTCAAAAGCAATTCCGGGTGCTTTAAATGGCGTCATGTTCAACCAAGGACAAGTTTGTTGTGCAGGCAGCCGCGTCTTCATTCAGAAGAAACAGTATGACAATGTTGTGGCTGATATGGTATCCCATGCAAAATCTATTAAACAAGGATTTGGACTAAAAGCAGATACAGAAATGGGACCGCTTGTTTCTTCCGAGCAGCAAAACCGAGTCCTTGGATATATTGAAAAAGGGCTGGAAGAAGGTGCTGAACTTTTAACAGGAGGACAAAAACCTTCCGAACAAGGGTATTTTGTAGAGCCGACTATTTTTGCCAACGTTGAAGATTCTATGACCATTTCAAAAGAAGAAATATTCGGACCGGTAATCGCCGCTTTGCCATATGAAGATATAGATGAGTTGATTGAACGTGCAAACGATACAAATTATGGATTAGCAGCAGGCGTTTGGACGCGCGATGTTACAAAAGCTCATTACATTGCTAACAAGCTCCGTGCTGGAACAGTTTGGGTAAACTGTTACAACGTCTTTGACGCTGCAAGTCCGTTCGGCGGATATAAAGAATCCGGCATAGGAAGAGAAATGGGATCCTATGCATTAGACAACTATACAGAAGTGAAAAGCGTCTGGATTGCCCAGAATTAATACAAAATAGGGGAGTGCTCGATAGGCCCCTAAATAATTCAAGTAGAGAAAAACAAATCGTTTTTCTCTACTTGATTTCGTATTTTTGTCTGAAAGTAGCTGGCGGATGCCGGCTACTTTCAATATGTTGTGGTAAGCAATGAATTGTTGCTTGCCACTTACATATTTTGTTTACCTTTTACATATTAAAAGGATTTTTTTATTTTTATATGGAATTATGTATTTATGGAAAAACTGTCAATGTTAAAGGGGGGACATAATGAACATTCATAAATTTGTCATGCCGGAGATAATATTTGGAAACGGTTCTATTTCTGAAGTCGGCAACTGCTGTTTACGTTTGGGCGCATCCAATGTGCTCATCGTCAGTGATCGCGGTATTTCGGAGGCCGGCTGGCTGGATGTAGTCATTGATAGCTGCGTGAAAGCCGGTTTAAAATACGAGACATTCATTGACATTACGGTTAATCCAAAGGATACAGAAGTGGATAAAGGGCGAAATATATATCTTAAATATGGATGCGATTCGGTGATCGGGATTGGCGGAGGCAGCGCTATTGATGCAGCCAAAGCTATTGCACTGCTAGCGACAAATGGCGGAAGCATTCATGATTATGAAGGAGTCGACAAAATTAAGCATCCCCTCCCGCCTCAAATCATGATTCCTACTACAGCCGGCTCGGGATCAGAGGTTTCACAATTTTCTATTATTTTAAATACAGAAAAACAGAAAAAGATGACCATCATTTCAAAATCGTTAATACCTGATATTGCTATAATTGACCCTGAAACACTCGTGACAAAAAGTTCCCATTTAACTGCTTCAACAGGAATCGACGTTTTAACACATGGAATTGAATCGTATATTAGTTTGGCCGCAACACCACTAACTGATGTTCATGCCAAAAATTCCATATCGCTTGTCGCTAAATATTTACGGCCTTCTGTCGCCTCTAAATTAAATAAAGAGGCGAAAACCAATATGGCAATGGCAAGCTTACAAGCTGGAATTGCTTTTTCCAATGCCATTTTAGGAGCCGTTCATGCAATGTCTCATGCAGTTGGTGGCAGATATCCTATTTTGCATGGCGATGTGAATTCTATTTTATTGCCTCATGTCATGGAATTTAATTATTTAGCAAATCCTCAAAAATTTGCAGATATTGCGTATCTCCTTGGATTAAATGATTGCGACATATCGAAAATGGAAGCTGCCAAAAAGGCGATTGACCTTGTGAAGGAATTAATTCAAGATGTCGGAGCTCCGCAAAGGCTTTCTGAAATTCATGTGAAAAAAGAAGAAATTCCTCAAATGAGCTTAACTGCTTTAAATGATGCATGTATGATCACAAATCCAAGGGATGTCACTGTCGAAATTATTGAAGAACTTTTCAGAAAGGCTTGGTAGAAATGTTGCTAAAAGAGCGGGAAGAAATGATCAGCAAGCTGACTGGTGTCCAGTCTTCTAAAAAAAGCTACTATAATGAATTGAAAATCATGGTTGAAGAGCTCAAAAAGAAAAACATGCAGCTAGAGGTGATAAATGAGGTAAATAGAAGCTTCAATATCGATATGTCAATAGATGAAATGCTGAAAAATATATTTGAAAAGCTAAAAGTTTTTTTTCCGCTTGAACGAATCAGTTTATCTTTATATGAACATGATAAGCTGACGCTAACAAATGTATATCCTCCCAATTCTTTATATTTTCCTATTGGATTTATTTTTCCAAAAAAAGATTCTTTATATTGGCAGGCAATTGAGTCGTCAGAAAAAATTTTTTACCAAATGAATAATGATCTTCATTATTTCATCGAAAAAAAGGCGTATCAATCATTAGGTATTCAAAGCGCCTTAGTCATTCCCCTCGTAAGCAAAGATGCTGCTATTGGTCTTTTAAGCATTGGAAGCAAAAAAATCAATCATTTCGATGAATCGGACCTTGCGTTTTTTCAGCAGCTATCCGATCAAATTGCCGTTTGCATCGAAAATGTCCGTCTTTATCATAAAGTCCTAACAGCCAAAAAAGAATGGGAAGAAACGTTTCGTGCGGTATCAGATATGATGTTTATTACAGATTTAGAAGGAAATATATTAAAATCGAATGATTCTGCAAAAGAATATTTTAAAACCGATCTTATCGGACAGAATATACACAAGTTATTAGAAATTGATAAAAAGGAAGCTACTCAGGAAAAATATCTCTCAGTCAAAGAAAATATTATTGATGAGTTTCATTTAAAAAATCACGTCTTTGAATTCCGCTCATTTCCGATCTTTAATAGGAGCCATGAGGTTTATTCATATATCATCTACATTATCGATATTACAGAAAAACGAAAGATGGAAGCTCAACTAATTCAGTCTGGAAAATTAGCGGCTATTGGAGAAATGGCAGCCGGAATCGCGCATGAACTGAACAGTCCTTTAACAGCTATCCTTGGCAATTCTCAGCTTTTATTAAGATCATTCAAACAGGACGACCGCTCCTACAAACTTTTATCAGACATATATTTATGTGGAAAAAGGTGTAAATCCATTATCCAAAATTTACTTACTTTTTCGCGTCAAGATGAATATGTGTTCGAAGAATGCTCTATCAATGAAGCGGTGGAACAAGTATTAGGAATTTTTAGCGACCAGTTTAAGCAACAAAATATCATCATTCAAAAAGAACTGGCTGAGCATATAGATCATGTGAAAGGAAATATTCAACAAATCGGACAGATCATTTTAAACTTATTAATTAATGCAAAGGATGCCTTGGAAGAAAAAAATATACCGAAGAAGATCATCAAGATTGAAACAAAAGAAATAATTGAAAACAACAAAAAATGGATCACACTGTCCATAACAGATAATGGAATCGGAATTCAAAACCAGCATTTGCAGGAAATATTTAATCCTTTTTTTACCACGAAAAGTCCAGGAAAAGGCACTGGACTAGGGTTGTCCGTTAGTTTAGGGATCGCTGAAACACACGGCGGTACAATTGTCGTGAACAGTAAATACGGAGAAGGCAGTGAATTTATTTTAAAGCTCCCAGTTAGACACGAATAGAAAGGGAGATGATTTGCAATGAAAAAGGTACTAGTAATAGACGACGAACGTGAAGTAGGAAACTTTTTTCGACATCTTTTAGAAGAAAAAGGATATGATGTAAAAGTAGGTTTGAATGCTGAAGATTTTTCCAACTTAATTTCGCTCCATTCCTTTGATTTAGCACTAATTGATGTAAAGTTGCCTGGTACAGATGGTCTTCATTTGCTTAAGCAATTAAAAGCAACTCATCCTTCCTGTAAAGCTGTCATCATGACAGGATACAGCACAGTGAAAACGGCTGTAGAGGCCATTAAGAATGGTGCAAATGATTATATTGAAAAACCGTTCGATGATATAAGCCAATTAGAGAAAACATTAGAAGATTTATTAAATAGCGAGAAATTTCCTTCACCAGCAAACACCGACAAACTGGCCGATACGATTGGATTTATTATCGGCAACAATAAAAAGATGAATGAATTAGTCAAGCTGGCGGAAAAAATTGCTAAGAAAAACATAAATGTATTAATTGAAGGAGAAACAGGAACAGGCAAAGAGGTGCTTGCCCATTTTATTCACAACATGAGCTTAAGATACGATCAACCATTTGTCCGAATAAATTGCGGAGCTGTTTCCGAAACGTTATTGGAGAGTGAATTATTCGGGCATGAAAAAGGTGCTTTTACTGGAGCCATTAAACAGAAAAAAGGAATATTTGAAATAGCCAATAACGGTACATTGTTTTTAGATGAAATTGGTGAAGCAAGCCAGGCCATTCAAGTACAGCTGCTAAGAGTACTAGAGACGGGGGAATATTTCAGAGTAGGCGGTGAATCGATCCGTAAAACGAATACACGGATCATTGCGGCCACGAATAAAAATTTGGCCGAGGCTGTCCAAGAAAAAACGTTTCGAGAAGATTTATTGTATCGTTTAGACGTAGTGAAATTAAGAATTCCCCCACTGCGAAACAGAATAGAAGATCTCCCGCTGTTTTTGGATTATTTTCTAAAAAAGATAAACGCTTCACATCTTACATTCTCAGATGAAAGCATTGAACTAATGAAAAACTATAACTGGCCGGGAAATGTCAGAGAGCTATTTAACATTGTCAAAAGAGCCGCAACATTGGCAGATGGAGAGACAAACATAATTACGCCAAAATATTTACCCGACAAATTAAAAACCAGCTTCAGCTTCCAACTAACAAAATTTCCAAAAGCTAGCACAGTTCATGATGATTTAGAAGCTTATTTATCGAATTGGACGAAACATATTTTATCGTTATGGAAGCAGCAAGATGACATCGACCTTGAACAAGTATTGGATTCCATTAAAGAATTAGAAAAACAAATTGGCCGATCATTTGTCCTCAAATCACTAAAAAAACATACAGGAGATCGAAAAAAAACAGCAGAAGCACTAAACATTACAACTCGGCAGCTACGATATTTGCTTAATGAAAAAGGGAAAATTTAAATTAAGCACTTCTTAATAAATAAAAATTATTGTGAATGAGAATTAAATGCTGCCCGTAAGCTAAAACAAGCGGATCATGAAAGATCCGCTTGTTTTATTAACACATTACTTTTATAGTGAAAAAATCAAGCAAACTTGAAAGCCGAAAACTCACAGCCATAAAAGCTGATACGGTTTTTCTAAATATTTTTTCACCAGCCCGAGAAATTGGCTTGCCGGAGCTCCATCAATCACTTGATGGTCAAACGTTAAGCTGAGCGGCAAAATTTTTCTCTTTTGAATGGTATCTCCTGAAAACACTGCCGTATCCGCAGCTGTTCCTACTCCGAGAATGCCCACTTCCGGAGGATTCAAAATCGGGGTGAAAAATTCAACGCCGTAAGCCCCTAAACTGGTGATCGTAAAGGTCGAGCCGCTCATTTCTTCGCTGCTTAAATTTCCTTCTCTTGCCTTCTTACTTAGTTCCTTGATATTTTTCGAAATTTCGTTTAAGGAAAGCTTGTCGGCATGGCGCAAAACCGGCACAACGAGCCCGTTCTCCAATGCAACTGCAATGCCTAAATGCACTGAATCATACGTTTGAATCTGTCCATTTTCATACAAACTGTTCATTTGCTTTTGATTTCGCAGCGACAGAATGACCGCCTTGGCTACAAAGTCAGTAATAGTCAATTTTAAATTCTGCTCATCCTGCAGTTCGCTTTTAATCTTTTCTTGCAGCTCAAATAAAGAGGTCACATCGGCTTTCATATGAATCGTCAGCTGTGCTGTCTGATGCAGACTTGTAAACATCCTTGATGCAATCACTTTACGCATGCCAGTGACAGTTTTTACTGCAATATCTTCTTGCTCTTCCGCCGGCTTATTTGTCGGGATTACTACTTCTTGTTCAGGTTCTAAATGGGGGGATGCTTTTTTCGATTGAATCGCTTTTTCAACGTCCGCTCTTGTAATTCTTCCTTTTGGCCCTGAACCCGAAATACTGCTCAAATCAATCCCGGCTTCACGTGCTAGTTTTCGGGCGGCAGGTGAAACGCGAATTGTTGTTTGAGAAGATAAGCTTTCTTCTTTCAAAATGGTTGTCGCCACTTCTTGGGCAGCATCGTTCGTTATGTTGTTGATTACCTCCCCTTCTTGACCGATATAGCCAATGGCTTTTCCTACTTCCACTGTTTCATCCTGCTCGGCAACAATCTCTAATAACACGCCATCTTGCGGTGCTTCGATATCCTTTTCAATCTTATCAGAGCTGATCACCACAACTGGTTCTCCTTTTTTTACTGGATCGCCCTTTTTCTTTAACCACTCTACTACCGTTCCTTCTTCCATGCTCATTCCCAGCTTTGGCATGATAATTTCAACTGTCATGTTTCATCTCTCCTTTGATGAATACTAGAAATGCTATGCGTGTTGATGTCTCCATTCATCAACACGCACAGCTTTTTTTATGCGGTCACGATCGCTTCGTCTCCAATTATTTCAGCCGCTGCCTTAAGCACTTTTTCCGGTGTCGGCAAGTAAAGATCCTCCAGCGCAGGCGAAAAAGGAACCGGACAATGCGGAGCGGTAATCAGCTTAATTGGTCCATCCAGATAATCAAATCCTTTATCTGCTACAAGAGCGGAAATGTCAGCAGCTGCACTGCAGCGAGGATTTGCCTCATCAATGACAATTAACCGGCCTGTCTTCGATACAGAAGATAAAATCGTTTCTTCATCAAGCGGGGACAGTGTTCTCGGATCAATTACCTCCGTTTCGACTCCTCTCGTTTTTAATATGTCGGCAGCCTTCAAGGCCGTGTGCACTTGCTTCCCTATCGCTACGATGGTCAAATCGCTGCCTTCCCGTTTGATATCTGCTTTTCCAAACGGGATCGTATAAAATCCTTCCTCTACTTCTCCTTTTAGGTTATAAAGTGTTTTATCTTCAAAAAAGATAACGGGATCATCGTCAAAGATGGAGGTAAGCAACAGTCCCTTCGCATCCGCCGGTGTAGAAGGAACAACGACTTTTAAACCGGGTATATGGGTAAAAAGGGCATACAGGCTTTGGGAATGCTGCGCCGCCGCTCGAAAGCCGGCACCGTGCATTGTTCGTATCGTTACAGGCACCTTCGCCTTGCCTCCGAACATATAACGAAGTTTTGCCGCTTGGTTCATAACTTCATCTAAGCAGCTGCCGATAAAATCGTTAAACATTAATTCGGCAATCGGTCTAAGTCCTGTTGCTGCGGCAGTAACTGCTGCACCAATATAGCCGGCCTCCGCAATAGGCGTATCCAACACTCTTTCTCTTCCAAACTCTTGAACAAGACCTTTCGTAACCCCCATTACTCCTCCCCAAGCTTCATCGTCCTGCAAATGATCCACATTCGCTCCTCCTGCGACGTCTTCTCCAAGCAAAATAACATTTTGATCTTTGCGCATTGCCAGCTTCATAGCTTCATTGACCGCACCAGAAAAAGAAATTTTTCTTGCCATTTTTCGTTCCTCCTAACTCCTTTGATTTAATAAGATACATAAACGTCCTTTAAAAGATCCTCAGCAGACGGAAACGGGCTTTTTTCAGCAAAATGTACCGCCTCCTCAACCGCTTTTGTTACCTGTTGTTCGATATTTAATAATTCTTGTTCGGATACTAATTGATTGGAAAGAATGTAATGGCGGAATTTTGCAATTGCATCATTCTCCTGTAAATGCTTTTGTTTTTCTTCCGCAGATTTGTAAGTCTGGGCGTCACCTTCAAAATGTCCGTAATTCCGATATGTCTTACATTCAATTAATGTCGGGCCCTCTCCATTTCGAGCTCGTGCAACTGCTCTTTCTGCCGCCTCATATACAGCTACCACATCTTTGCCGTCGACCACTTCTCCCGGGATATTATAGGCTTGAGCCCGATCCGCAATGTTTTTACAGCTGGATGCATATTCAAATGGGGTCGCTTCTGCATATCCGTTGTTTTCCGCCACAAAAACAACAGGCAATTTCCATATAGCTGCAAGATTAATACCTTCATGAAATGTTCCATGATTGTTCGCGCCGTCTCCGAAAAAACAAACTGCAACCGCTCCCGACTTCTTCAATTTTGCTGTCAGGCCTGCCCCAACAGCTAGCGGGAACCCCCCGCCGACAATTCCGTTGGCCCCAAGCATTCCTTTTTCAACATCGGCAATATGCATCGATCCTCCTTTTCCGTTGCACAATCCTGTTGCCTTTCCGTAAATTTCAGACATCATTCCGTTCAAATCACAGCCTTTGGCAATGCAATGTCCATGTCCGCGATGCGTACTTGTGATATAATCTTTGTCATCTAAATGCGCGCAAATTCCTACAGCGACCGCTTCCTCGCCAGCATATAAATGGACAAAGCCAGGCAGCACTCCTTTGCTGAAAATTTCATGAACCTTGTCCTCAAACTGGCGAATTTCATGCATTTTCTGAAATATCCATTTTGCTTTTTCTTGTGTAATGGGAGTAGATGTTGATTTGGCAATCGTCATAAAGATAACCTCCTATTTGATTGGCTTCACTTTTTTCATTTGCAACTATCATGCCAATAAAAAAATGCTTACAAATCAACATTCTTTGTAAGCGCTTTATAAAAAATATTTTTTTCATCTCATTTTGTCCTAATTTTTATCGTTTTGTCGCAAATTAGCTCAATTTATATTTTTTTAATTTGCGATACAGTGTACTTCGAGAGATATTTAACGCAGCAGCCGCCTCACCAATATTTCCATTTGTTTTCTTCAACATATTTAGAATGCGTTCTCTTTCTAGCTGATCCCGATACGACAAATTACCTTTATGGAATGTTTCGGAATTTTCCTGTTCTTGCTCCCAAGCAATCAGCATGGATTTCAAGTGGGAAATGGATGGAATACGGTCTCCATATTCCACTCGTATACGCTCGAGCACGTTAAACAGCTCCCTTATATTTCCGGGCCAGTGATAAGCTGAAAACAACTGTATGACATCATCTGGAAAAGAAATGAGCCAATCATTTTTTTGACAATAATACTCAATAAAGAATGGGATATCTTCTTTACGCTCTCTTAATGGCGGAACGTTAAGCGTGCATACATAAATGCGGTAAAATAAATCTTCACGCAGCTTTCCTTCCTTTACTAATTTGTATAAATTGCGATGTGTTGCAGTTATGACTCTTATATCAACAGGAACGGGCTTTTCCCCGCCAATCGGTACAACTTCTTTTTCCTGAAGCACTCTTAAAAGCGCTACTTGCATTTCCGACGGTATTTCACCGATTTCATCAAGAAAAATGGTTCCGCCGTCAGCCTGAACAAATTTCCCTTTATGCCCCGTCCGTTTGGCTCCTGTAAATGCCCCGTCAACGTAACCAAATAACTCGCTGCCGATCAATTCCTTTGGAATAGCTCCGCAATTTACTGCAACAAACGGCTTATTTTTTCTCACACTATTTTGATGAATCGAACGAGCAATGAGTTCTTTTCCTGTTCCTGTTTCTCCCATGATACAAACAGTCGACTCCGTTTTTGCAACTTTTTCACAGATCTTTAAAAGATTTTGAAATGATAAGCTTTTTCCAACTACTCCTTCAAAGTGATAAATTGTTGTAGGAAATGGAAAAGCTTCATGATAATTCGTCTTCTGCAGGGTAACTTCATAGCCAATCAAATCATGGTAAATGGAAGAAAAAATAGGAGTCTTCGTTTTGATTCGCCAATTTTTATCACAAATTTCTTCAAGCGGTTGATCCATCATGCTCGCGAAGAAAGAACGTAAACAATGGTTGATCCATACAATCTTCCCTTGATCATCACATATCATTGAAGGGAAATGAGGATTTTTCACTTTCGATGAATATTTAAGCAACTCCAACATATCGTCCTTTTTTCTCATGTGAAATTGTTGTTCAATCGTATACGCTGCAGCGACAACAGTGGCTAAGGCATGGTTGGAAAATTGAGAGCAGTCGATGGGGTAAGATAAGTCGATAATTCCGACAAGTTCTTTTTTTTCGTCATAGATCGGCGTGGCTGAACATACCCACTGCTGAGAAGCAAGAGAGTAATGCTCTAACCCAGTAACCGTAATAGGTTCACGAATCCTCAATGTTGTTCCAATTGCGTTCGTCCCCACCTCATCTTCAGTCCACTTCACCCCCTCAATAAAATTGATTGTTTCTGCCTTGTTCATGGCCTGTTTATGGCCGTTCATATACAAAACGTATCCGTTACTATCAGCGAGAAGAAGAATTGATTTCGTTTCTTGAAACACTTTTTCCAAATGTTCTAATATCGGAGCAGCAATTTGAAGCAATCTTTGATTCTTTTTCCTTCTTTCCGTCAACAGCTGCGAATCGAGCACAATCCTTCCTTTTCCATCGTAAGGATCGACATTTTGTCGGCGGCAAATATACCATGACTCTTCAATTCTTTTATTCATCCTCCCATGATCCAATACTCCCTCCCGAACAAAACGGCGCCAAATTTCGTGTTTCAAAGGATCAACGATACTCATTTTTCTCCTCCTTCCCACATTTTCCACCAATATGAACATTCGACTTTTTATGCAAAATTCCTTTTGAAATACGCTAATCGTTGAATTAAAGCTTTTACTGCTGAACAGTTTTTTATTTTAGATAGCGACTTGTCTGGAAAAGTTTTTTAGATAAACGCTTCATAGGTCATCGTGAAAATGAAAACGATCCAAGCGACAGCCATGGAACTTTTCATTGTCAAAATCAGATTATTATGATGCGGTGAAAACAATGAAACGTTGTGTTGACCAAACATTGATTAAATGGTTTTTCGTCATAATCAAATATATGAAACTGAAAGACTGAAATTCTGGAAGTATCTTAACATTTGCATTTCGAGGATGTTAGTCATTCAATAATGCAGTAAAACGTATAGGCTTATCTAGCGAGCAATATTGACATACAATTTTCACCTTTAAGTTCTAGTAACAGGAAGAAAACTATTGAAGTTGATTTTCATTCCCAATATAATTGAGAATGAAAATCATTAATTTGAGGGGTTGTTGATCGCATGAAACGCTATAAATTGCCTGTCATATTATTTTTATCAAGCAGTTTGTTGTTTAGCTGTTCCCAATCAAATGAAAGTTCAACAACGGAACCGGCAAAAAAAGAGACAGCGAAAGAAAGCTCCCAAGTTGATTTAAATCAAATATCTACAGATTATCGCACGTTTGCGATCGCTGAAATAGATGAATTTGTTAAAAAGACAGAAGAGTTTGCCAATGCAGTGATCGCTGGGGATGTGGAAAAAGCAAAAGAACTTTATGCGCCGGCTCGCATGCACTATGAGCGTTCTGAACCAATTGCTGAAGCGTTTGCAGAACTCGATCCGAAAATTGACGCTCGTGAAGGTGATGTCCCTGATGCAGAGTGGGGAGGTTATCACCGGATTGAAAAGGGACTCTGGGTTGAAAATACGACGAAAGGCTATGAAAAATATGCTGAGCAGCTTATAAAAGATGTGAAGCTTTTGCGCGCAAAAGTTGAAACTGTTGATGTGACACCCGATCTTTTGATCACCGGCGCAGTCGACCTTTTAAATGAAGTTTCAACATCAAAAGTTACAGGTGAAGAGGATCGTTATTCCCATACAGATTTATACGATTTTGTTGCCAATGTTGAGGGTGCTGAAAAGATTTATGAATTAATGAGCCCTGCCCTTAAGGAAAAGGATGAGGCGCTCGCTAAGGAAATCGAACAGCGGTTTCAAGCAGTTTATGCACTTCTTGACAAATATAAAAAAGGCGACGGGTATATTTCATATACTGAACTAACCAAGGATCAAGTAAAAGAATTGAGCCAATCGATCAATGAACTGGCAGAGCCTCTTTCTAAACTAGGGGTTGTACTGGAGGGATAGCCAATGTCTGAACCTGATAAAAAAGAAACGACATCTGTCTTTAACAAGAACGTATCAAGACGAGATGTGTTGAAGGCTGCGGGCATCGGAGGAGTCGGCGTGCTAATCGGTGCATCCGGCATTGGTGGAGCGCTAGCATTGGCTGACGTGTTGCCGACCTCTCAAAAAAAAGAAAATACAAATGCGGTTGTTCCGTTTTACGGAAAACATCAGGCAGGCATTGCAACTGAAGTGCAAAACCACATTTATTTTGCTGCTTTTGACGTGACGGCTGAAGACAGAAACGAGCTTATTCAGCTTTTTAAAGAATGGACGAAGGCTGCCGCAGCTATGACAGAAGGCAAATCGGTTGGAGATCCAGCTAATAATAAATACCTTCCTCCAGATGATACGGGGGAAGCTGCAGAACTTAATGCGTCAAATTTAACCATTACTTTCGGCGTCGGCCCGACGCTTTTTACAAAAAACAACAAGGATAGATTTGGTTTGCAAAAAAAGCAGCCGGATGAACTAAAAGAACTGCCGAAGTTTCCGCTTGATTCATTGGAAGAGCAGTGGACAGGCGGAGATCTTTGTATTCAAGCATGCTCGGATGATTTGCAGGTTGCCTTCCATGCGGTTAGAAATTTAGCGAGAATTGCCCGCGGCAAAGCGGTTCTTCGTTGGGCACAGGCCGGCTTCCAGCGTACAAAGCAAGCGAGTCCGAAAAAGGAAACGCCGCGAAATTTATTTGGCTTTAAGGATGGAACAGTGAATCCAAATGTGAAAAATTCTGCTGAAATGAATCAATACGTTTGGGTGCAGCCCGGTGACGGACCTGATTGGCTCGTGAACGGAACGTATTTAGTAGTAAGGCGGATTCAAATGTTTATCGAAGTTTGGGATCGGACTACTTTAAAGGAACAAGAAAATACGTTTGGCAGATATCGGGTGAACAAGATAATTGCAGCATCCGAATCTTTTTGTATGCTAATCATTATTGCTCCTCCACTAAAGCTGTTGCACCTACTTTAAATTCTTTTTTTTCTTTTTCATCACTATACTACCAGCAGCGCAGCAATCTTTATTTTTCAACTCAAATTTATATATCAATGATTTTCAACAACTTCTTCAATAATTGAATTTCCTTCCGTTTCCTTATCATCGAGCCATTTCCAATTCTCATACAGTCTAATTCGCCCATCTGGTAAGATTTTTGGAGTAGAAGTACATTTTCCGCCCCTAATCTCGTTTTTGATATTCACATGGTTATACCTAAACTCTAAGCATCCATCTTCTTTTACTATCCCAATTAAGAATCCTTTTATAATTTCTCCACCGCTATACGTTGCTGAGATTATATTTCCTTCTTGTTTATATTCAAAAAGCGTTTCTGAAGAAACTTCTCCATTATCTGTATTTTCAATTGAAACAAACTTGCGGCCATTATAATTTATCACAAACAACGCTCCTCTAATTTTTAATTTTCACTATTTTACCACATGTTTTATCCTTTTTTAGCCATCAAATTTATTTTCTCATGTTCAACTATTTCACAAGGGATACTTTGAGAAATACTTAATCAGATTTTCTAGTGCGGAATCGTGTCAAAAAGGGATTCCTACATTCAGCAGGAATCCTTGATACATCCAATGCCGAACTTAAATTTTAGTACAAGAAGGCGGGGTTATCGCTTTGCCTTTAGCTTCTCCGGATTCCTTACTTTCGTTCCCCCGAGTTCAGCAGAAGTTGAAAGTAGATCTCCATTTTTGATACCGCTTTTACTTTTAATGAAAAAATTATTCTTGAGTTAAATAATTGAAATGTTTATCAGTGATATATGTTAGATCAATTCCAAAATTCATCTTATTTAAAATAGGTTTAATATATTCTATTAAATGTGCACCAGCCTCAAAATGATCAGGAAATTTACTAATATAAAATGAATTGTTATTGTCACAATTTGGCTTATGCTCCACTAATCCTTCAATTACTTCAATAATTCGACCGACAATATTTTCTTCTAATTTTTCCTCTGAAATTATTACAGTGTGGATATAATTCTCCGCGCCTTCAAATGAATTTTCATCCTCTATTTCCTTTAAATTTGGAAAATCATCCAAAACACTTGGTCTTCTGTAATCTAAAATCAACAGCATACAGATAGTTTCATTATCTTGATTATCTATACGAAACAATTCTAGATCTCGCAATTTTAGCATTCTTACCAATTTGAACATTAAATATCATCTTTCTAACTTTGGATTCCTTTTTCATTGAAGTATACTAAAGAATTTAGAATAACTATACTATACTTCATATAAAATTATATCCGTAAGTTAGAGTAAGCTGAATACACTTTGAGATGAATAACTTATACCGAGAAAAAATTTTTTATGGTTTTTCCGCAACTTTGATCGTCTCAGAAATAAGGAATAATGCTCACTGATCTACCTTCCATACATATAAAAGAGGTGCACTTCATATCAAGTGCACCCCAACAATTGACATAGAACCTTATTTAAAAGCCATCGCAGCTTTTACAGCTTTTTGCCAGCCTTCATATAATTTGTTACGTTTTTCTTCATTCATAGATGGTTCGAATGTACGGTCAATGTTCCATTGTGTCGCGATCTCTGATTGATCTTTCCAATATCCTACTGCCAAGCCGGCTAAATAAGCCGCTCCAAGAGCAGTAGTTTCATTGACAACAGGACGTTCAACAGGGACACCTAACAAATCGCTCTGGAATTGCATTAGAAAATTATTTTTTACTGCCCCGCCATCTACACGCAAGGTTTTCAAGGAAATACCCGAATCCGCTTCCATAGCAGTCAGCACATCTTTTGTTTGATAGGCAAGGGACTCTAAAGTTGCACGAACAAAGTGTTCTTTTTGCGTTCCCCGTGTCAGACCAAATATAGCTCCTCTAACATCGCTGTCCCAATACGGTGTTCCTAATCCGACAAACGCCGGTACTACATATACACCGTCTGTGGATTCTACACGTTCTGCATATTGTTCGCTATCAGCAGCATTTTTTAACATACGAAGTCCATCTCTTAACCATTGAATGGCAGATCCTGCAACAAAAATACTTCCTTCTAAAGCATATTCCACTTTTCCGTTTAATCCCCAAGCAATCGTTGTTAATAGTCCGTGGTTAGAAGCAACAGCTTTTTCGCCCGTGTTCATAAGCATAAAGCAGCCCGTACCGTACGTATTTTTCGCCATGCCTTCTTCAAAACAAGCCTGACCGAATAGTGCTGCTTGCTGATCCCCAGCCGCTCCAGAAATCGGAACTTCTTGCCCAAAGAAATGATACGGAACTGTATGTGCATAAATTTCTGAAGATGGACGTACTTCCGGAAGCATGGATTTAGGCACGGTTAAATTTTCTAACAGTTCATCATCCCATTTCAGCTCATGAATATTGAACATTAATGTTCTTGAAGCATTTGAATAATCCGTCACATGTGCCTTTCCACCCGAGAGCTTCCAAATTAACCAAGTATCAATTGTTCCGAATAAAAGCTCTCCTCTTTCCGCTTTTTCTCTAGCCCCTTCAACATGATCTAATATCCATTTGACTTTTGTTCCTGAAAAGTATGCATCAATTAACAGACCTGTCTTTTCACGAAATGTATCATTTAATCCCTTCGCCTTTAACTCCTCACAAATATCTACCGTTTGCCGTGATTGCCAAACAATGGCATTATATACCGGCTGACCTGTGTTTTTATCCCAAACAACCGTTGTTTCGCGTTGGTTCGTAATTCCGATGCCTGCAATTTGCTCAGGTTTTATTCCTGACTCAGACAAGGAAGTGGCGATGACGGATAAGATGGAACCCCAAATTTCATTGGCATTATGCTCTACCCAGCCTGGTTTAGGAAAATATTGCGCAAATTCTTTTTGTGAAATATGAACGATTTCCCCTTTTTTATTAAAAATGATCGCACGTGAACTTGTCGTTCCTTGGTCTAGAGCTAAAACATATGTTTCCATTTTCTTCACCTCATTTTTTTATTAAAATTATAAACTTAAAGTGTTGCTTTCGTTTTCTTATAGACATTCAAGCTTTGTTCTTTATTGCTTACTAGCGCTGCCACAACGATAACTGCTACAACAATTGTGAAAATCCAAAAAGTAGAGGTACTGACTCCTTCAAAAGCCCATTTATAAAATAACGCTCCATACGTTCCCCCAATAATCGGCCCTACAACAGGAATCCAAGCATAACCCCAGTTAGAGCTTCCTTTACCTGGAATCGGCAGAATAAAATGAGCAATTCTCGGACCTAAATCACGGGCAGGATTGATGGCGTAACCCGTAGTTCCGCCTAAGGAGAGACCTATTGCAACGATGAGAAATCCAACGATGAACGGGTTCATTCCTTCTGCAAATTTATTCGCTCCAAGTGCCAACAATCCAAGCAACAAAATGAATGTACCAATGACTTCACTTAAAAGATTCGCTGCAGGATTTTTGATTGCAGGATCTGTTGAGAATACGGCTAATTTTGCACCTTGGTCATCGGTTGCTTTCCAGTGGGGCAAATAGTGCAAATAAACGATCACAGCACCGATAAATGCGCCAATCATTTGGGCAATAATATAGGTCGGTACATCACTCCATGGGAAAGAACCGATTGCAGCTAATCCGATGGTTACAGCCGGATTAAGATGGGCTCCGCTAAATTGACCTACAGCATATGCCGCCATCGCTACGGCAAGACCCCATCCCATCGTAATAACAATCCAGCCTGAATTTTCAGCTTTTGATTTTTTAAGTACAACACCGCCGACAACTCCACCCCCAAAAACAATCAAAATCATGGTGCCAATTAACTCACCTAAAAATGCAGACATCAAAGTTTCCTCCCTTTTCATATATTTGTTATCTCTTGCGAAAAGACTACAATTTTGGTCAATAAAAAAGATCCGCAGCAAATTCCCCCCTTAGTATGCAGGCTGCATACAGGGAATTACTGTGGATCTCCATTTCTCCATCACAAATATTAACTTGATTTCAGATTATTACAAAAAGAAAGCGTTGTCAATCACTTTTTTTTTGAATTATGATATTATTTGTTTTGAAGTAAGTTAAAGGAAATGGGACCCATGAGCCTAATATGAATTTTGCAACAATTCAAAAGCAAAGGCTTGATTACGATTCTTTACCTGATTGGAGAAAAGAATCAATAAACGCTAATGCGTCTTTCTCATCTTCTCCATCAGTCATCACTTTGATCGTCTGTCCCTCCATTATGGCAACGCTCATAAGCTGAAGAATACTTTTCGCGTTAATCCTTCTGTCGCCGATCATTAACTCAACCTTGCTTTTATACTGGTTTACTTTTTTCACAAAATCTGCTGCTGGTCTAGCATGCAGACCATTTTCAATGGTCACTGTAATCTCTTTTTCGATCATTAAGTTCACTCCTAATTTTTCTCGCTAGTCATTGATTTTGACAAGCTCCTTTGCACTCTCGCCAGCTCGAACGACCTCTTCAATCGAGCTTCCCAAACCAGCCTCAACGACCGCTGCATAAGCTCCTTCTACGAGAGGAGCATCGGCTATTATAATGTTTTCATTGTTCTCTAGCATCTCAATAGCCATTTCAGCATTAATGAGTGCACTCCCTAAATCAAACAAAACGACAACGCCTTTCTCAGAATAGACTGATTCAATTGCTTCCTTAATGTCTAATGCATTTGTTCCGATATCTCCTTCAACCCCTCCAGCGATGGCTACAGATACTTCAGGTTGAACTTGATTCAGAAGCTTTTTTAGGCCGCTTACAATTTCATAGCTATGTGAAATTAAGACAAGACTTACATATTTCATTGGGCCACCTCTCCTTCTTCGAGCAATTCAGCTAAGGAAGCAAACAATAAATACGATGAAGCTGCCCCAGGATCAATATGACCAATAGAACGCTTTCCTAAATAAGCCGCACGGCCTTTCTTTGCCTCAAGCTCTTTTGTGTCGTCCATTTTCTCTTTAGATAAATCAGTAAGCTCTTTAGAATGAATCGTTTCACGATTTTTCATATACTCAATGACAGGCTCCCAAACATCGATCATCGTTTTATCTCCTACTTGTGCCTTTCCCCTAACTTTTAACCCATCCAATGATGCTGCTAATGCCTCAACTAAAGCCTTTATATCAACTTCTTTTTTACCCTTTAAAGCAAGAGAAGCTTTCATGAAAGCTGTTCCATATAACGGACCTGAAGCTCCGCCTACTTTAGCAATTAAAGTCATGCCAACATCTTTAAACAAAGAACCAAGATCATCATATTTGCCTTCTGTAATTTTCTTGACGGTTTCCTGAAATCCCCGTGCCATATTTAATCCATGGTCTCCATCGCCAATTGCTTGATCCAGCTCCGTTAAATACTCCTTATTTTCCTGAATTTTATCGTTAAAAGTTATGATCCATTTTTTAGCCTGTTCAACGTCAAATGTCATTGATCATCTCTCCTCATATTCCTTCTATAGACAGACTGCAAGAAAGCGAGATTGCTATTTTTTGAATGCGATTGTATCCGCTTGTGCGTCTAACAACTCAATGAGTTGATCGTCTAATTTTAATAACGAAATAGAGCAGCCAGCCATTTCAAGCGATGTCATAAATTCACCAACAAACGTTTCATGTATATAAATGTTCTTTTCCTTTAGGACCTCAGAGACTTTTTTGTTCATAATATATAATTCCATTAATGGTGTTGCACCTAGACCGTTGATCATGACCGCAACCTTGTCGTTTTCCTCAAGTTTTAAGTCATCTAAAATTTTTTCAAGAAGTATTTGTGCGATTTCATCCGCTGGCTGGATTTGTGTTTTTTCAATGCCAGGTTCTCCGTGAATCCCCATTCCAATTTCGATTTCATTTTCTCCGAGCTCGAAGCCAGGTTTTCCTGCTGCTGGAACAGTGCATGGAGTTAAGGCCATTCCCATTGACCGCACATTTTCCACAACTTTCTTAGCTACTGCTTCTACTTCTTTTAGCGTTGCACCCTTTTCCGCTAATGCACCGGCAATTTTATGAACAAAAACCGTACCTGCTATTCCCCGCCGGCCTGTCGTATATGTACTATCCTCCACAGCTACATCATCATTCACAACCACTTTTGCTACGTTGATTCCTTCTGCTTCAGCCATTTCGGCAGCCATTTCAAAATTCATAATGTCGCCAGTGTAATTTTTAATAATCAATAACACCCCATTTCCGCTATCAACCGCTTGAATCGCCTCAAAAATTTGATCTGGGGTTGGGGAAGTGAACACTTCTCCACATACCGCTCCGTCTAGCATTCCTTTACCTACATAACCAGCATGTGAAGGCTCATGACCGCTTCCTCCACCGCTAACCAAGCCAACTTTTCCTTGAATAGGTGCATCTTTTCTTACGATTACGTTTGTATTTGGCAATCTCTTCATTCGATTAGAATGAGCCGCAACCATCCCTGCTAACATGTCTTCAACTACTTGATTAGGATCATTGATTAATTTTTTCATAGACATACCTCCTCTTAACTTTGCACTTTTTATTAATGCAAAAATGATGCCAACAACGAAAGCGCTTTACGGATGCGTTTTCATATTTTTATGGCGAGTTCATTGGGAAAAAATATCAATCCATTTGATACTTTTTCCCAACTAAATGCTCCAATCCATATTCTCTTATTTTTTTAGCTGCCGTTTTATGAGTGATCCCAAGCGCTTTCGCTAATTGGTTATAGCTTGGGTAATATTGACAAGCAAACGAAAAAATTTGTTTTTCATATTCTTTGAAGGTCAGCACTTCGTTGCCAAAATTGATACTCTGTTTCTGCATTATTTTTTTATTTTCTTGACATTGAGGGTTCGAGATGTAGTAAGGTAAATCCTTGCATCGCAAAATTTCTTCATCTGCGAGATTAAATAACCGTTCAATCACATTTTGTAATTCTCTAATATTTCCTGGCCAATAGTAACTGCATAATGCTTCCATAAATCCTTTTTCATACCCTTTGATATTTTTTCCCAATCTAGCATTCAATTGTTTTCGAAACGCCTCCACCAAAAGGGGAATATCTTCTTTTCTTGCCCTTAAAGGCGGCAGATGAATTGGGACAACATTCAACCGATAATAAAGGTCCTCGCGAAAACTGCCCTCATCTACCATTTTTTTGAGATCACGGTGAGTCGCGGTAATTACCCTAACATCAAGCTGAATGGGCGCATATCCGCCAATTCTTTCCACTTCCCTTTCCTGCAGCACACGTAAAATTTTTGCTTGTAAATCCAAACTTAAATCACCGATTTCATCTAAAAAAATCGTACCTTTATTAGCGAGTTCAAATTTTCCTCGATGTGTTTTATACGCTCCTGTAAAGGCTCCCTTTTCATAACCAAATAATTCGCTCTCCATTAATTGAGGAGGGATGGCTGCACAATTCACTCGAATAAATAGGTTATTCTTTCTGTCGCTTGCTTCATGAATAGCCTTAGCAACAAGTTCTTTCCCTGTTCCGCTTTCTCCTGTAATAATCACTGTCGAATTTGTTTTTGCAACCTTTGCGGCGATTGTTAAGGAATCTTTTAATGTCTCGCTGTTTCCTATGATCTTATGAAATGCTTCATCAAATCCTTGATGTTTGGACAGCTCCATTTCCAAATATTTCGTTCTTTGCTCCATTAGATCAATTTTTTCGAGGAGCTTTTTAATATCATCGAATGGAGTCATGGTGGCAACTGTTCCGCGAAATTCATCGTCAACGAAAATAGGATTTATTTTTGTAATATAACTAGATTGTTGGTTTACTTGAATTAGTTTCATAATCTGATTTTGAGTGCTTTTAATATTTTCCCATTCATGTTGCCCGATTATTGATTGAATGTTTGGGACACTGTTTAAATTTTTTAACAAAACATCCATTTCATCATTTTTGTATATAAAATTTCCATTTTTATCTGTTAATCCGATTAAATCTGAGACGGACTTTAAAACAAGATTTAGTCGCTGCTGCAGCTCTTTTACTTCATTCAATTCTTTACTGATTTTCTCAATGGTAGATATATCTTGAAAAATAGCAACAGCCCCAATCGTTTTTCCATTAAAAATAATTGGCGAACGGGTTGTTAACAATGTATGATGGTTGATTTCTTGCTTTTTGGATAATTCCATTTTTCCTGTCTTCAGTACTTCATGCAATCTTGAATGGGGAATCACTTCGTCAGCACGTTGATTGATAAGCTCATGAGGATCTTTTTCCAAAAGTTTTGCTGCAGCTGCATTGACATAAGTGATGATATTGTCGCTATTCACAACGACGATTCCATTCGGTAAAGCAGATATGGCCTCATGAAGGGTAATGGAATTTTCCATGAGAAGTCGATCTGTTTCTGCTTGCTGGGAATCTTCAAGATCCGTTTGTTCAAAAAAATCTTTTATCTGCTGGACGATTTGATCGTCTATTTTTTCTTCAAAATGCAGGATAAATTCCTCTCCTTGTCCAATCTTTAAGGACACTAAAGATAATAGATTATTCACTTGAACTTTTTTATCCTGATAGAGAACGTACGTCTTTTTTAATATCTCTTTATTTTGTATGAGATTTTGAAGCAGCGAAATAAAAGCTGCTGCCATCCGGACATGAAGACCGTTCTTTTTGTAAACTGTTAATTTAATGAACATGAAATCCCCTCCTTTTTCCATTTTAATATACTTGTTAACAGGATTACTGGAAAATTTTTTGAAAAAGATAGTAGTTATGAATCTCACGATTAAAAAAATTTTTTCACCCTGTAAACGATCATGCGTGGATGTTCTCATTGCTTTGACAGCGCTTTTGTTTATGGTACAATATTAATAAGTTAATAAATTGTAGCGGAGAAAAGGAGATCCACATCAATTCCCTTTAGTCGTTTGGATGAAGGGGTGTTTTGTTGTGGATTTCTTTTTTTCTAGAGACTTGAAGCAAAGACCTCTTCTCTGTTTCAATTAAGTTTGAAAGCTGAATTCACACTGATTTTTTGCCAATAATAAAAAAGGTGGAACGAACAATGGAATATAAAGATCAAAAAATTATTCCAGCGATTCGCAATATGAAGGATTTTGAAATTTTTCTTCAGAGTTCCTATGCATATGGTGTGTTATTAGATGTCCATATTGCCCAGTTGAAAAATATCGTCAATATTTCTAAGCAGCATTGTAAAAACTTGTTATTGCATGTTGATTTAATACATGGTCTTAAAAATGATGAATACGCAACCGAATATTTATGCCAGTCCTTCAAGCCCTATGGACTGCTTTCGACAAAAGCAAGTGTCGTTTTGAAAGCGAAACAAAAAGGCGTATTGGCCATTCAACGAGTTTTTCTCATTGACTCAAACGCTTTAGAAAAAAGCTATTCCTTATTAGAAAAAACAAAACCCGATGTGATTGAGGTTTTACCTGGCGCCATGCCGAACATTATTGCTGAAATTCATCAACGAATTCAAATCCCGATCTTTGCTGGTGGATTTATCCGCAGTATTGACGATGTCAACAATGCTTTACAAGCTGGTGCTGCAGCCGTGACAACATCCAATAAGCAATTATGGAAAGAATTTGAACAGTCATAATTTATTTTGAATGGCTACCCAATTTTTCGATGCTTTAGGTTTTGGCGGCAGTTTTAGACATTCAGTTTCAGAAACGCTGTAGAAGACATGAAAGACGCAAGCCATCTTCATCAATTGAATGAAGAAAAAATGGCTTGTGCGATGGTGTCAATAGCGTTTTCAAACACTGATTCTTCATCAACTGAATAAAGAAAAGTTCATTATGGGGAAAAGCTTTGAATTTTAAATTCGCATACAAAAGAATTTTCAGAAGATGAAGAATATGCTATAATACATTCAAAGTTAATATTCGGTTGGAGACAAGGAGAGACCACATAGCATTACGTCTGTAGAAGAAGCGTAGTGTGTATGTGGTCTCTTTTTTTAGGACTTTTGACGGATCACAGGAGGAATAACAAATGAACAAAAATGTATTTGCTTATCAAAGACAAGAAATATTAAAAGACGTCGATGGAAAACAGTTTGATGTAATCATTATTGGCGGTGGTATTACAGGTGCAGGAATTGCACTTGATGCAACAACACGTGGAATGAAAACAGTTTTATTTGAGATGCAGGATTTTGCCGCAGGAACCTCAAGCCGTTCCACGAAGCTTGTGCACGGAGGCCTCCGTTATTTAAAACAGCTGGAAGTGAAGTTAGTCGCTGAAGTTGGGAAAGAACGCGCGATCGTCTATGAAAATGGCCCGCATGTAACTACACCTGAATGGATGCTTCTTCCGATTTATAAAGGAGGAACATTCGGTAAATGGAGCACATCCATTGGACTGAAAATTTACGATTACCTTGCTGACGTGAAGAAAAGCGAACGAAGAACGATGTTGAATGCAAAGCAAACTATTGATAAAGAACCTTTATTAAAGCAAGATGGATTATTAGGCGGAGGATATTATGTCGAATATCGAACTGACGATGCCCGCTTGACAATTGAAGTTATGAAAAAGGCAGTCGAATGCGGTGCAAAAGCGATTAACTATGCAAAGGTAGACGAATTTATTTATGAACAAGGCAAAGCCGTAGGTGTAAAAGTTGTTGACCAATTAACAGGAGAATCATATCAAGTGTTCGCAAAGAAAATTATAAATGCAACAGGCCCTTGGGTCGATACGTTACGGGAAAAAGATCACTCTTTAAAAGGAAAACATTTGATTTTGTCAAAAGGAATTCACCTTGTTTTTGACCAAAGCCGATTCCCATTAAAACAAGCGATCTATTTTGATACACCTGATGGACGAATGGTGTTTGCCATTCCGCGTGATGGAAAAACTTACGTTGGCACAACAGATACTTTCTATGATGGGGATATTGCACATCCTAAAATGACTGTTGAAGATCGAGATTATCTTATTAAGGCCATTAATTATATGTTCCCAACGGTCCATATCACCGTGGAAGATATTGAATCAAGCTGGGCCGGGCTCAGACCATTAATCCATGAAGAAGGAAAAAGTCCTTCTGAAATATCACGCAAAGATGAAATTTGGACGTCTGATTCAGGTATTATTACCATTGCCGGCGGAAAATTAACAGGATACCGTAAAATGGCAGAAACGATCGTTGATCTTGTTGCCAAATTATTAAAAGAGGAAGAAAACGAAGCATTTTCCCCTTGCAGAACGAAAAACCTGCCGATTTCGGGAGGAGATTTCGGAGGTTCAACAAATTTTGAATCGTTCGTAACTAAAAAAGTTGAACAGGGAGAAAAATTGGGATTTAGCAGAAAACAATCGGAAAGATTGGTCCGATTATATGGAACGAATGTAGACCGGGTGTTTGAACTGGCAGTTGAATTAAAGAAAGTAAGAGGTGAGTTTCAATTACCGATTGATGTTTTAGCCCAGCTTCAATATGGTTTGGAAGAAGAGATGGTCGTAAAACCGGAGGACTTCTTTATCCGGAGAACGGGATCGTTATTTTTTGAAATTCATTCAGTTCACCAATGGAAGGAATCCGTTATTCAATATATGGCGAAAAACTTGGAGTGGACAGAAGAGGAGCAAAACCTTTATCGCAAAGAATTAGAAACATATCTGCACGACGCCGTCACGCCTGTTGATGAAAAACAATAATAGACAAAATATATTTGACAGCAAAGGCTTTTATTATCCGGTTATTTGAACGAAAAGGAAAAAGTAGCCGAATTTTGACAGCATCCCCCTATAAGGAGACAGTAAATATGCATCAATTTACTGTTTACTTATGAGGGGATTTTTTTCGATAATGGTGGAGTTTAACTTTGCACCGGTTATTTCTTAAATTCGTAAATACAAAAAATCATATTAAAGAAAGCTTATTATGTAAAAAGTTTTTAAGAAGTGGATATCGCAAAGTAATGCAAGGTCTAACTTAGAACAGCTGTATCAAGCATTTCTCATCCAGTGCACCCCAACAATTGACATAGCCTGACCAATCTGAAAAATTCAATCCCTGACCGGCAAATGGGATTTGCCATGGAAGGGATTGAGAACGTTAAAGTTCCGCCCGAAAACACCAATGGATTGGAGAATAAAGTTCGAGCTTATCTGAGTGAGAAGACGGGGGTAAATTTAGGCGGAAGTAAAGCAGGCAACGATGGCGTTGAACTTGGCACTAAGGGTACTGGCAAAACAGTTGATGATTTAATTAAAGTTGCTAAGCCTGGAAGAGCAACAAAAGGAAGAACTATTCAGTATGAGTTATCTGGTGGATTTAGTGAAGCAATGAATGACTTTCACTCGTTGGGACCTAAAATTACTAAGGATACGCCTGACCTCAAAGTCGGTATTTTAAAGGATGGAAGAACAGTTATTGTTAGAAAGAGAAGTAGTGATGGCCGTCCTACACTTGAAATTCAAGATGGCAAGAAGAGAATAAAGTTTCGTTACTAGAAAACAAATATGGAGGAAGTTTTATGGAACAATGGGAAAGATGGATACCGCTAGATGATATACCTTCAACAATTTATAATGATATGCTTTTGGATGGTAAAGATGGTGTTATTTTAGAATTTAGTGATGAAAATGGTGAAAAAAAAGTTGTAGTGAATTTTAAAGAAGGAGTATTATCGTATAGAAATACTGATGAAGGTTCGTTATTAGAAACGCTAAATTATTTAGATCAATATTACGGTACAGATTTTTATAGTGATTGGTCTTTATTTAAAGTTAAAAACTCAGAATATTTGAAATGGTTTCATAAAGAAAGTTGCGGTATATACGAGTCAAGAGAGGTAGAACATTATGTATTTTTAACTTCTAATGATGTAATTGAAATATTATCAATATATCCTCCTAGTATTACGGTAAAGTAATTTTGTTATAGTGTGTGAAGCAAGATTCCCTAATATATCGATAAATAAACAATCCGCTTGAACAAAAAGTTCAAGCGGATTGTTTATTCCTCAAGGAGCACTTCGAATAAACTATATAGAGCAATGCTCTATACAACGCGCGCGGACCTTGCTTTCCCAGGAGATTCCCTCTTTTTGCCATGGAGATTCCCGGCATCGGTTCCGCCGCCATCCGCGAGCTTACAGACGAACTGATTCATTGGCTCGACCGCTATGGAGAAAAGCTGAATGAAGCGGAGGAACTGCTGTATCAGACGGCCGCGTCCATCAGACACAGACAGGCAGACCAAACGCTCGCCGACAACATAAAAGAATTCAGTCTGGAGCTTCTTGGCTGGTATGACTTGTAGCGGTTGTTTGGAGAATACGACCCGATTACTGGAGAACGGATATCCGGATGGGACCGCCTGGTTACGGGAGGAATGTTATTGTTGTCCGTCATTCCTCCAGCCAAAGGGGCAGGAATCGCTGGAAAAGCGGGGATCAAAGGAGCGAAAGCGGCCGGGATAGCAGCGGATGTTTCGAAATTGGTCCCGCAAATGAAATATGTTCTCCGCTATGATAAAATGATGTCTGTCTTTCAAGCGGCGTACCTCCAAGTCGTGAAAGCGCCGATTACCAAAACGCTGCGATATTTTAAGAAGCAATGGGATGACCGTCTTACCAGCGTTTCGTCTGTCCAATGGCAGCCAGCCTTGGCGGGAATTGGTCCAGCGTCCCGCGTATGGATGAGCAAGGCTAAGGAAGAAGTAAAAGAAACTGCGATTAACATGATTGGCAAAACTGGGGATGAGGTGGACGGTAAGGGTACGGGTAAATTTAGTAAGTATGATGTAGGATTATATAAAGAAATAAAAGGTGTACCGAGGTTAGATGCACATCATGTTGGACAAAAAGCAATTATGAAAAAATTCATTCGAAATTATGATCCAAATAATGCACCAGCAATATTAATACCAAAAGCTGGACATACAAGAAAAGGTCCTAGGGGAATAGTTTTGAGAAGTTCAAAAGGAATTGAGAGTGTAAGACAATTATTAGCAAGAGATATAATGGAGTTAAGAAGAGTATATCCAGACATTCCTAATTCTCAACTTCGAAAATTAATTGAATTAAATAAACAATTGTATCCAGAGATGAGAAGGAGATGAGATATATGAATAAAGAAGAGTTTGTTAAACTTTTACATCAGTCAATTATAAAAGAAAATCGTAATTTTTATCGAGATATATTCAATAATACTGATATTAATGAAGTTACAGACCCTTATTGGAAAGAAGCGTTGATGTTTTATTCAGAACTATCAGATAAAAATAAAGAAATATTATTTAAAATAATCGAACAAGTAGAAGTGGATGCTGTATCTAATATTTTAGGGGTGTTAGATGGGGTAGTATCAATAGGAGAAGAGGATATTGAGTTTAAAGTGACAATTAACAATAATAATGAACCAATTAATGGAGATTTACAAGACCTATTTTTGGAGTATGATGAAGAGAATAGGTAACAAGTAATGTTAGACTAAAAGCAGACACAGATTATTATAGTAATAATAGACTAAAAAATGAGGTGTCTACATGACAAAAAACAAAGGCGGTACGATCGGGATTAAGCCAATTACTTGTTATGGCCTTCGCCACACTCACGCATCAATGCTCCTATATAAAGGGATGAATATTAAATACGTTTCTCGACATCTTGGTCATAAGGACATTGTGACAACATTTCAGACGTATTCACACATTTTGGACGAGATGGAGCAAAAAGAATCCCGTGCAATGGAGGAGCTCTACCATACAAAATAGCCGTGCAAAATTCGTGCAAAATTTTTTCGAATTCTATCGGATTCTTCCGGTTTTCCAAAAAATGAAAAACGACTGCGTTTGCAGTCGTATTAAAGCTTCCACGATTTTTGATCGTGAGATATCGGATACTAATGATGCCGATGGTGGGAGTCGAACCCACACTCCCGCAAGGGAACACGATTTTGAGTCGTGCGCGTCTGCCAGTTCCGCCACATCGGCGTAATGATATTGATGCAATTCCTCACTGGTGCCGAGGACCGGACTTGAACCGGTACGGTAGTCACCTACCGCAGGATTTTAAGTCCTGTGCGTCTGCCAATTCCGCCACCCCGGCTTGTAATAATGGAGGCGGCACCCGGATTCGAACCGGGGATAAAGGTTTTGCAGACCTCTGCCTTACCACTTGGCTATGCCGCCATTATTGGAGCGGAAGACGGGATTCGAACCCGCGACCCCCACCTTGGCAAGGTGGTGTTCTACCACTGAACTACTTCCGCACTTAAATTTAAAAGGTGGCTGGGCTAGCTGGATTCGAACCAGCGCATCACGGAGTCAAAGTCCGTTGCCTTACCGCTTGGCTATAGCCCAATGATATTAATATGGGGCGACTGATGGGAATCGAACCCACGAATGCCAGAGCCACAATCTGGTGCGTTAACCACTTCGCCACAGTCGCCATCTTATAAATGGCAGGGGCAGTAGGAATCGAACCCACACCGGAGGTTTTGGAGACCTCTGTTCTACCGTTAAACTATGCCCCTATCATGGTGGAGGGGGACGGATTCGAACCGCCGAACCCTAAGGGAGCGGATTTACAGTCCGCCGCGTTTAGCCACTTCGCTACCCCTCCGATTGTAAAAAATGCCGGCGAGAGGAATCGAACCCCCAACCTACTGATTACAAGTCAGTTGCTCTACCAATTGAGCTACACCGGCATATGTATACATATAATGGTGGCTCGGGACGGAATCGAACCGCCGACACAAGGATTTTCAGTCCTTTGCTCTACCGACTGAGCTACCGAGCCTTTTATGGCGGTCCCGACGGGAATCGAACCCGCGATCTCCTGCGTGACAGGCAGGCATGTTAACCGCTACACTACGGGACCATTGGTTGCGGGGGCAGGATTTGAACCTGCGACCTTCGGGTTATGAGCCCGACGAGCTACCGGACTGCTCCACCCCGCGCCGATAAAACAATAAACACTCTTCACACAAAAATTATGTATACATATCATAACATGCTGTGGCCCTAGCGCCGAAATTCATTAATATTCATTTTATTTACTATGTACATGGTGGAGGATGACGGGATCGAACCGCCGACCCCTTGCTTGTAAGGCAAGTGCTCTCCCAGCTGAGCTAATCCTCCATGGTGACCCGTACGGGATTCGAACCCGTGTTACCGCCGTGAAAGGGCGGTGTCTTAACCACTTGACCAACGGGCCAAAAATTTCATTCTGGCGGAGAGCAAGGGATTCGAACCCTTGAGACGGCGTTGACCGTCTACACGATTTCCAATCGTGCTCCTTCGACCACTCGGACAGCTCTCCAAATGGCTCCGCAGGCAGGATTCGAACCTGCGACCGTTCGGTTAACAGCCGAATGCTCTACCACTGAGCTACTGCGGAATGTAAAAGAAGACTAGCTGATGTTACTATTATGTAGAATGCCTCATTTTCTATAGGCTGAATCAAATTTGAAAGAAACAAACTTACAACTTCTTTTCTATTGTAAAGTGATTGCCTGGCAGCGTCCTACTCTCACAAGGGATAGACCCTCACTACCATCGGCGCTGAAGAGCTTAACTTCCGTGTTCGGGATGGGAACGGGTGTGACCTCTTCGCCATTGCCACCAAGCAAATTATTGTATTCATTTGTTCCATTCAGTGGATAGACAACTACTATTATAACTTTTTGACCGTAGTTGTCAATTCCTTTTTGAACATGATTCTTTCAAAACTAGATAACGGTTCCTTCACGAATAGATGCTCCTACTTGGTTAAGTCCTCGATCGATTAGTATCCGTCAGCTCCACGTGTCACCACGCTTCCACCTCGGACCTATCTACCTCGTCATCTTCAAGGGATCTTACTCGCTTTTAGCGATGGGAAATCTCATCTTGAGGGGGGCTTCACGCTTAGATGCTTTCAGCGCTTATCCCTTCCGCACATAGCTACCCAGCGATGCCCCTGGCGGGACAACTGGTACACCAGCGGTGCGTCCATCCCGGTCCTCTCGTACTAAGGACAGCTCCTCTCAAATTTCCTGCGCCCGCGACGGATAGGGACCGAACTGTCTCACGACGTTCTGAACCCAGCTCGCGTACCGCTTTAATGGGCGAACAGCCCAACCCTTGGGACCGACTACAGCCCCAGGATGCGATGAGCCGACATCGAGGTGCCAAACCTCCCCGTCGATGTGGACTCTTGGGGGAGATCAGCCTGTTATCCCCGGGGTAGCTTTTATCCGTTGAGCGATGGCCCTTCCATGCGGAACCACCGGATCACTAAGCCCGACTTTCGTCCCTGCTCGACTTGTAGGTCTCGCAGTCAAGCTCCCTTCTGCCTTTGCACTCTCCGAATGATTTCCAACCATTCTGAGGGAACCTTTGGGCGCCTCCGTTACCTTTTAGGAGGCGACCGCCCCAGTCAAACTGCCCACCTGACACTGTCTCCCGCCCCGATCAGGGGCGCGGGTTAGAATGTCAGTACAGCCAGGGTAGTATCCCACCGTCGCCTCAGCGCAAGCTGGCGCTCACGCGTCTCTGGCTCCTACCTATCCTGTACAAGCTGTACCCACATTCAATATCAGGCTGCAGTAAAGCTCCACGGGGTCTTTCCGTCCTGTCGCGGGTAACCTGCATCTTCACAGGTACTATAATTTCACCGAGTCTCTCGTTGAGACAGTGCCCAGATCGTTACGCCTTTCGTGCGGGTCGGAACTTACCCGACAAGGAATTTCGCTACCTTAGGACCGTTATAGTTACGGCCGCCGTTTACTGGGGCTTCGGTTCGCACCTTCAGCTACAGCTTAAGCGCTCCCCTTAACCTTCCAGCACCGGGCAGGCGTCAGCCCCTATACTTCACCTTACGGTTTCGCAGAGACCTGTGTTTTTGCTAAACAGTCGCCTGGGCCTTTTCACTGCGGCTCATCATGGCTTATCACCTTGATGAGCACCCCTTCTCCCGAAGTTACGGGGTCATTTTGCCGAGTTCCTTAACGAGAGTTCTCTCGCTCACCTTAGGATTCTCTCCTCGCCTACCTGTGTCGGTTTGCGGTACGGGCACCTCTCACCTCGCTAGAGGCTTTTCTTGGCAGTGTGGAATCGGGAACTTCGGTACTTCCTTTCCCTCGCCATCACAGCTCAAGCACACGGCAAGCGGATTTGCCTGCTTGCCAGCCTAACTGCTTGGACGCGCACATCCAGCCGCGCGCTTGCCCTATCCTCCTGCGTCCCCCCATTGCTCAAACGGTGAGGAGGTGGTACAGGAATATCAACCTGTTGTCCATCACCTACGCCTTTCGGCCTCGGCTTAGGTCCCGACTAACCCTGAGCGGACGAGCCTTCCTCAGGAAACCTTAGGCTTTCGGCGGAGGGGATTCTCACCCCTCTTTCGCTACTCATACCGGCATTCTCACTTCTAAGCGCTCCACCGGTCCTTCCGGTCCGGCTTCGATGCCCTTAGAACGCTCTCCTACCGCTGACACCAACGGTGTCAACCCGCAGCTTCGGTGATACGTTTAGCCCCGGTACATTTTCGGCGCAGAGCCACTCGACCAGTGAGCTATTACGCACTCTTTAAATGGTGGCTGCTTCTAAGCCAACATCCTGGTTGTCTAAGCAGCTCCACATCCTTTTCCACTTAACGTATACTTTGGGACCTTAGCTGGCGGTCTGGGCTGTTTCCCTTTTGACCACGGATCTTATCACTCGCAGTCTGACTCCCAAGGATAAGTCATTGGCATTCGGAGTTTGACTGAATTCGGTAACCCGATGGGGGCCCCTCGTCCAATCAGTGCTCTACCTCCAAGACTCTTCCCTTGAGGCTAGCCCTAAAGCTATTTCGGAGAGAACCAGCTATCTCCAAGTTCGATTGGCATTTCACCCCTACCCACACCTCATCCCCGCACTTTTCAACGTGCGTGGGTTCGGGCCTCCAGCAAGTGTTACCTTGCCTTCACCCTGGACATGGGTAGATCACCTGGTTTCGGGTCTGCGACCTCGTACTATTTCGCCCTCTTCAGACTCGCTTTCGCTGCGGCTCCGCCTTTCGGCTTAACCTTGCACGAAATCGCAACTCGCCGGTTCATTCTACAAAAGGCACGCCATCACCCGTTAACGGGCTCTGACTACTTGTAGGCACACGGTTTCAGGTTCTCTTTCACTCCCCTCCCGGGGTGCTTTTCACCTTTCCCTCACGGTACTGGTTCACTATCGGTCACTAGGGAGTATTTAGCCTTGGGAGATGGTCCTCCCTGCTTCCGACGGGATTTCACGTGTCCCGCCGTACTCAGGATCCACTCGGGAGGGAACGGAGTTTCGACTACAGGGTTGTTACCTTCTCTGACGGGCCTTTCCAGACCTCTTCGTCTACCCCGTTCCTTTGTCACTCCTTAATCGAGTGTCCTACAACCCCAAGAGGCACGCCTCTTGGTTTGGGCTGTTCCCGTTTCGCTCGCCGCTACTCAGGGAATCGCTGTTGCTTTCTCTTCCTCCGGGTACTTAGATGTTTCAGTTCCCCGGGTTGCCCTCCATACCCTATGGATTCAGGTATGGATACTGCCCCATTACGGGCAGTGGGTTCCCCCATTCGGACATCTCCGGATCGACGCTTACTTACAGCTCCCCGAAGCATTTCGGTGTTTGTCCCGTCCTTCATCGGCTCCTAGTGCCAAGGCATCCACCGTGCGCCCTTTCTAACTTAACCGTTTCTTCCTAACATGAGCGATCTATTCGTGAATGTCTTTCCGTTATCCAGTTTTCAAAGAACAATCAAGAAGGATATGATCCTTCAAAACTAAACAAAACGGAAAAGCGCACCCTATTTCAATGTATATATCCTTAGAAAGGAGGTGATCCAGCCGCACCTTCCGATACGGCTACCTTGTTACGACTTCACCCCAATCATTTGTCCCACCTTCGGCGGCTGGCTCCCGTAAGGGTTACCCCACCGACTTCGGGTGTTACAAACTCTCGTGGTGTGACGGGCGGTGTGTACAAGACCCGGGAACGTATTCACCGCGGCATGCTGATCCGCGATTACTAGCGATTCCGGCTTCATGCAGGCGAGTTGCAGCCTGCAATCCGAACTGAGAGTGGTTTTTTGGGATTCGCTCCACCTCGCGGTTTCGCTGCCCTTTGTACCACCCATTGTAGCACGTGTGTAGCCCAGGTCATAAGGGGCATGATGATTTGACGTCATCCCCACCTTCCTCCGACTTTTAGCCGGCAGTCACCTTAGAGTGCCCAACTGAATGCTGGCAACTAAGGTCAAGGGTTGCGCTCGTTGCGGGACTTAACCCAACATCTCACGACACGAGCTGACGACAACCATGCACCACCTGTCACCCTGTCCCCGAAAGGGGAACGCCCTATCTCTAGGGTTGTCAGGGGATGTCAAGACCTGGTAAGGTTCTTCGCGTTGCTTCGAATTAAACCACATGCTCCACCGCTTGTGCGGGTCCCCGTCAATTCCTTTGAGTTTCAGCCTTGCGGCCGTACTCCCCAGGCGGAGTGCTTAATGCGTTTGCTGCAGCACTAAAGGGTGGATACCCTCTAACACTTAGCACTCATCGTTTACGGCGTGGACTACCAGGGTATCTAATCCTGTTCGCTCCCCACGCTTTCGCGCCTCAGCGTCAGTTACAGGCCAGAGAGCCGCCTTCGCCACTGGTGTTCCTCCACATCTCTACGCATTTCACCGCTACACGTGGAATTCCGCTCCCCTCTCCTGCACTCAAGTTCCCCAGTTTCCAATGGCCGCTCGCGGTTGAGCCGCGAGATTTCACATCAGACTTAAGGAACCGCCTGCGCGCGCTTTACGCCCAATAATTCCGGACAACGCTTGCCACCTACGTATTACCGCGGCTGCTGGCACGTAGTTAGCCGTGGCTTCCTCGTCAGGTACCGTCAAGGTACCGCCCTGTTCGAACGGCACTTGTTCTTCCCTGACAACAGAGCTTTACGATCCGAAGACCTTCTTCGCTCACGCGGCGTTGCTCCGTCAGACTTTCGTCCATTGCGGAAGATTCCCTACTGCTGCCTCCCGTAGGAGTCTGGGCCGTGTCTCAGTCCCAGTGTGGCCGGTCACCCTCTCAGGTCGGCTACGCATCGTCGCCTTGGTGAGCCGTTACCTCACCAACTAGCTAATGCGCCGCGGGCCCATCCTGCAGTGACAGCTAAAAGCCGCCTTTCAACCGAAAACCATGCGGTTTTCGGTGTTATCCGGTATTAGCTCCGGTTTCCCGAAGTTATCCCAGTCTGCAGGGCAGGTTGCCCACGTGTTACTCACCCGTCCGCCGCTAACCTAAAGGAGCAAGCTCCCTTCGGTCCGCTCGACTTGCATGTATTAGGCACGCCGCCAGCGTTCGTCCTGAGCCAGGATCAAACTCTCCAAAAAAAGTTTGTCACCAAATGCTCTTTTAGAATCAACAGGCACGCTTTTCGTTTTGTTCAGTTTTCAAAGATCATTTCCGATCAGGTTTTTTATTCTAGCAGATAAATGAAGTTATGTCAACAATCGGAATAAAATTTTTAAACTTACATTTATAGATTATTTTGCTGTTTCGAAGATTATTCATCTTTTCAACAGCGACGCTTTATAATATATCATCATAAAATTTTAGTGTCAACACTTTTTTTAAAAATATCAATAAAAACTGCCAACGCCTGTTCCCTTTGATTCTAAACAACTGCATCCGCTCGATTAAATATTCCAGCAGCACACTTAATCCGCAAAATACAGTCTGACTTTAAGATGTTCAAATAACTCGGAAAAAACATTTTTTGAGCCGCACAGAAATCAGCTTTTGAACGGATTAAACAGCCAAACGCAATATAAAAATAATTTGAAACGTTTTTATACTGCCCTTTATCATATTCAATTAATTTAATTATTTATACAGCTTGGTTTACTTGAGCACATATAGCAGCCAGAAACCGATCACTTCCGGTCTTTACAAGTGATACAGTGCAGCAACAATATGATTATATGCTTCAAAGATATCGTTTTGCATCAACAATGCTTTTCCTTTAGCCAACACTGTCTAATTAATTTTGCAAATTCAACTGAATTTTTCCACTTTCTCTCTTCTGGTTGAGTTCCTGATTATCTTCGACGATGGTAACTTTTCCGCCCCGAAATGGTAATGTATTTTAACGCTCGATTCAGATCGGAAAGATACTCGTTCCAGTCAAACAATATTTTTCCATTATTTAAACATCAGTCGATAATTCTCCGGCTACTGCCTAAAAAATTTGTTGCTATATTGAGTGCTGCCTTTTCATTAAGTAATCCATAATATTTTATAATCAAAGGTTTATCGGAGGTTTGTATAAACAACAGCAGCAAAGCAAAGGCCAAATAATCGGATTGCAGAGAAGCAGCATTCTTTTTCTATTAAATAATACAGCTAATGTATCTGGATGGCGAGTCCTTTCTTTAAGTGTATATAGATTCTCTGCAAATCATTTATTCATCCGCTGTCTGAATAAAACACATTAAACAAAAGCTTCTATAAATAAAAAACGAAATACAGTTAGCAATTGGCCGTTCTGTGACGAAAAAAAAGTGAAAATATGCTATAGTAGTGTTCAGGAGGTTTGTACAATGGCTAAAAAATATACAAGCAAAATAAATAAAATCCGCACTTTTGCCTTAAGTTTAGTATTTGTTGGTTTTATCATTATGTACATAGGCATCTTTTTCAGAGAACATGTATGGGTCATGACCATTTTCATGCTGCTTGGTTTATTATCCATCATCGGAAGTACTGTCGTCTATTTCTGGATCGGGATGCTATCGACGAGAGCTGTTCAAGTTGTATGTCCTTCATGCGGGAAAGTGACAAAAATGCTCGGTCGTGTGGATATGTGCATGTATTGCAGAGAGCCTTTGACTCTTGATAAAGAGCTTGAAGGCAAAGAATTCGACGAAAAGTACAATCGTAAATCAAGGAAAAGAGAAAGCTGATAGTTTGTTTTCCTACCAGCTTTCTCAGTGCATATTTTTTTCTTTTTGCTGACATGCAGGGCATTTCCCGTATATTTCCATTCGGTGGTGGCTAACTTTAAAGTTCGTTACATGCTCTGCAAGATCCTCCACCTCGTCTAAACCTGGATAATGGAAATCAACGATTTTTCCGCATTCCTCGCAAATGACATGATAATGCTCCGTTGTCACAAAATCGAATCGACTAGATGCATCGCCATACGTTAATTCTTTTACCAGTCCAACTTCACGAAATACCCGAAGGTTGTTATAAACAGTTGCAACACTCATGTTTGGAAACTTACCTTCTAACGCTTTATATATATCATCAGCAGTTGGATGATTCATTGAATTAACTAAATACTCCAAAATCGCATGACGCTGCGGAGTGATGCGGACTCCCGTTTGTTTTAAAATTTCAAGAGCTTCCTTTAACGTATTGTCTGACATCGCCATGCACCTCATTTCTTGAAAACATTCTTATTTTGTATCATTATTACTTTATAATATTTATAATTAGTGTACATTGATTATAAGACTTTTGTCAATGGGAGCGTTTAATTTAGTAGAACATTTTATCTATCCATTGAAAAAATGCACCAATTTAAGAAAAAGATTTTCGCTTTTGCACGGGAAAAAGCGGGCACAAATGCCCGCCTTGACAACATAGGGTGAACAGAGCAAATCATTTGCTGTCATTCTTCTCTATTTTGAATAAATGTGAGGGCTTCTTCAACATGTCCTTTCACTTTTACTTTTCGCCATTCTTTCACTAATATTCCTTGTTTGTCTATAATAAAAGTAGATCGTTCGATTCCCATGTATTCTTTTCCAAAGTTTTTCTTTAATTTCCATACTCCGTATTGTTCCGCAACTTTATGATCTTCATCAACGAGAAGCAAAAAAGGGAGCCCGTGCTTCTCTTTAAATTTTTGATGTCGTTCCTGCGGATCAGGGCTTACTCCTAAAATGACGGCATCAAGCTCTTGAAAGCTTTCATATTTATCGCGAAAATCGCACGCTTCCGTTGTGCATCCCGGAGTCATATCTTTCGGGTAAAAATACAGCACTACATATTTTCCTTTAAAATCAGAAAGTTTTACTTTTTCTCCAGTGTCAGCAGTCAGCTCAAAATCTGGTGCAGGCTTTCCCACTTCAGCTGCCATATCTAATCCCTCCAGTTGTTCATTTTATCTTCAGCGTACCGAATTTCGCTTCATGTTACAACTATTGTTTCTTCTCAATATCAATCATTGTTTTGGCAACAACAACCGTAGGCAATATGTAGCCAATCATCGCCTGTACAATTGCAATCCACCTTCCAATGCCGAAAGGAGTGATATCCCCATAGCCTACAGAAAACAGCGTAACTGCACTAAAGTATAAGCAGGTGGTTAAATTTTCTAAATACGTCCCATAAAGAGGCCGCCCAGATTCAGCTAAAATCGGAAAGCCGTATTGAGTTAAAATTAAATAAATCACACCAAATCCTAACAAAAAAGAGGCATATACTAAAGCAATTAAATATACAGTTTCAAACGTAAGGAACGTACCTCTTTTCACAGCAGAAAACATCGTTCGAATGCTCATAACCAAACAGAACATTATCCCTGTTCCTACGACAATCGCCATAATTTCCCCCGAAAATTATTGTTTGTACATGTTATTCAGCCTTATTGAATTTTATCACTAGCTAAAGGAAACTTGTTCGTCAACCAAACTGATGTCAACAGCCTCTTTGAATTTTATCGCTTAACGAAAGGAAACTATGATCAGCTTCCTGCCCCTCGATATCGCTTCACTCCAATATTCCAAATAATAACCGACAAAATAAAAAACAGAAGGCCTATCACAGGAGTTAAAAAAGCGTAAATATACCAATCCGTTTTTCGTAAAAAATAGGAAGCCGGATAAACTCCCACAAAGGCAAACGGCAAAATCCACGTTAAAATAAAACGTATCACATCGTTGTAAATATTTACTGGATAGCGGCCGTAGTTTCCAATGTTATACATCATTGGCATAATCGATGTTTTTGCATCCGACCAAAACCCAATCGATGCAAGCGCAACAAAAATACTGCCGCAGACAAGGGTGCCGCCAAATACAAATAGAATAAAAATAAAAATGTCATACCAATGAAAAGTAAGATTCAGCCGGGCTGCTGCATACCCCATGACAACAAGCCCTGTAATAACGCCAAAAAGCGATTCAAGCTCCATTCTCTCCAATATCACCTGAAACAAACTGTGGATCGGTCTCGTTAAAATGCGATCCATTTCACCGTTTACAATATATCGTTCATTAAAATCCCAAATGTTAAAAAAGGTGCTGAATAAAGCATAAGGAACTAAGAAAAAGCCATAAATGAAAATAATTTCATCTCTTTGCCAGCCGCCAAGCGATTCTGTATGTCCAAATACGACGAGAATGAAAACTAAATTTACTGCCTGAAACAATAGATCAGACAATATCTCTACAATCATATCCGCTCTGTATTCCATCCTTGTTTTTAAATATTGAGCGATATATTGAAAAAACATTGACACATAAATCATCTTTTCACCCCCCTTGAATAATCATTTTTCTTTTCGCAACCGCCCACATAGCACAAATTGGAATGATCAATAAAATGGACCAAAACAATTGAAAAAGAATAGCGTCTGTAATTTCAGCTTCTTGGAATCCTTTTGTAAAGATCATGCTTGGAATATAACTGATTGCTTGAAAAGGCAAATATTCCATTATTTCTTGAGCCCAAACTGGGTAGAAGCTAATGGGGAGCAGTAGTCCGGAAAACAAGTCAATGATGACGCGTTTCGCTCTCATTAGTCCGTCGTTGTTAAATAAGAAAAAAGCTGAGATTCCTGTCAATAAATTAATTTCTGTATTAATAACAAAACTAAAAAATATGGAAATGGCAAAAAAAGACCACGCCTGCCAATCAAGCGGTAATTCGAGCGGAAAAATAAAGCTTACAATCACCATTCCAGGCATGGAAAAAAAGAAAAGGCGAAAAACGCCTTCTCCAAACGCCTGCATCGTTTTCATGCCAAGATAATTGTAGGGACGAATCAGCTCCACTGCCACTTTTCCTTCTCTAATTTCCATTGCGATTTCCCTGTCGATGTTGTTAAAATAAAATGCTCTTGCCATCCATGAAATTGCCACGTATGTCACCATTTGCGCTGCATCTAAACCTTGAATGCTTTCTTTTCCCCCATAAATGGCTGTCCATAAAAAGTAGTAAGCACCGATATTAATGCTGTATATGAGAATTCCAGAATAATAGTTTGTCCTGTAAGCGAGCATCATTAAAAAACGGATGCGGATCATTTCCAAATATTTAGACATTCATGATCACCTTTTCTAAGTTACTGTTCGCATCACCTTTTTCATAAATGTTGCGTATAATCTCCTCCGTTGATATTTCTTTAATGCTTAGATCCACGATAGTTTGAGCCTTCATGACGCGGCTAATGATTTCCGGCATTTCCTCATGATTCGCAATTTGCGCGATCCAAACATTGCTTTTATCTCCCTTCATCCATTGCACGTGAAAACCATTCGTTAATTGCAATAAAAGGGATTCATCAACAGAAGAGGCAAATTGAAATTCAATTTGCTTCCCTTTTCCCCAATTCCCGCGCAAATGGTCCAAAGAGCCGTCATATATAATTTTTCCTTCATCAAGCATTATGACGCGTTCACACAATGCTTCTATATCCGCAATATCATGTGTCGTCAGCAAAATCGTTGTTTTGTATTTTGCATTTATCTCTTTCAAAAATTCACGAATTTTCAGCTTGACTAAAACGTCCAAGCCGATCGTCGGCTCATCCAAAAATAAAAGAGGAGGATTATGAATTAATGCTGCGGCAAGCTCGCATCTCATCCGCTGCCCTAATGACAGCTTTCGCACCGGCTTATCTAACAAAGGGCCGATATCCAGCGTTTTAATGACATGATCCATATGTTCGTTATAATCTTGATCGGACACTTTATATACCTTTTTTAAAAGCCTGAATGACTCTTGAACAGCAATATCCCACCAAAGCTGTGAACGCTGTCCGAATACAACACCGATTGTCCGGACAAACTTTTCCCGTTCCTTATGAGGATTCATATTGTTCACCAGGACCTTCCCTGATGTCGGTGTTAAAATCCCTGTTAGCATTTTGATCGTTGTCGATTTCCCTGCGCCGTTTTCGCCTATATAACCCACCATTTCTCCCTGTTTCACTGTAAAGGAAATATCATTAACAGCTCTGTTGATTTTATAGTTTCTAGTGAATAAATCGCGAAAAGCCCCCTTTAATCCAGAGCGGCTTGAATAGCTCTTAAATTCTTTGCGCAAATTCTCTACTTCAATGACATTCATAGCTGTAACCTCCATCGATCAATCACAAACATTAGTTTACTCGAATTATTTGAAATTAACAATTTGTATGCACCTTTTTTCTTTTTTATGAAAAGTGCTAGAATAAACGAGGATGCTTGAATATTTTTGGCTGTACAGTTAAGTAAAAAAGAAGGTGAAACAATGAATTTTACAAAATCAGAACAGCTGCATAAAGAAGCGCTCGAACATATTGTAGGAGGGGTAAATAGCCCGTCCCGTTCTTATAAAGCTGTCGGCGGAGGAGCACCTGTTGTAATGGAGCGGGCGCAGGGCGCCTATTTTTGGGATGTTGATGGCAACAAATATATCGATTACTTAGCAGCATATGGCCCGATCATCACCGGCCATGCACACCCTCATATTACAAAAGCAATCAAGCACGCTGCCGAGACAGGCGTCCTATATGGAACACCGACGCCTCATGAAATCAAATTTGCAAAAATGTTAAAAGAAGCTATCCCTTCTCTAGAAAAGGTCCGCTTCGTCAATTCTGGAACAGAAGCAGTAATGACAACAATTCGAGTTGCCCGTGCATACACAGGAAGGGATAAAATCATTAAATTTGCCGGGTGCTACCATGGACATTCCGATTTGGTGCTTGTCGCAGCAGGATCAGGTCCATCTACCCTTGGAACGCCTGATTCCGCAGGGGTACCAAAAAGCATTGCTCAAGAAGTTATCACTGTACCTTTTAATGATGTGGAGGCGTTTGAACAAGCTATTCATAGATGGGGAAATGAAGTTGCAGCCGTTTTAGTTGAACCAATTGTCGGAAACTTTGGTATTGTGGAACCTAAGGAAGGATTTTTAGAAACAGTCAAACAGCTTACTCACAAAGCAGGCGCGCTGCTTATTTTTGACGAAGTTATTACAGCGTTTCGATTTATGTACGGCGGTGCCCAAAATCTGCTTCATGTAGAGCCTGATTTAACCGCACTTGGAAAAATTATCGGCGGAGGCCTTCCGATCGGAGCTTACGGCGGCCGTAAAGAAATTATGGAGCAGGTGGCACCATTAGGACCGGCTTATCAGGCAGGGACGATGGCAGGAAACCCTGCATCGATCTTAGCAGGAATTGCTTGTTTGGAAGTGCTGAGCGAAGAAGGAGTTTATGACTATCTTGATAAGCTCGGCAGGATGCTTGAAGAAGGCATTTTAAACGCTGGAAGATCATATAATATACCGATCACCATCAACCGTTTAAAAGGTGCATTAACAGTATATTTTACACGCGAAAAGGTGACGAATTATGAGCAAGCCGAAAAAACAGACGGAGAAATGTTTGCTAAATTTTTTAAACTGATGCTTCATCAAGGCATTAATTTGGCGCCGTCTAAATATGAGGCCTGGTTTATTACAATCGCTCATACAGAAGAGGACATTAAAAAAACCATTTCGGCAGTCGAACAATCGTTTAAACAGCTTTCACATGACAAAAAATGAGTCTTACTAAAGCGCCTACTGCACAAGCAGGCAGAATGAAAAAGTAAATCTTTAAGCAGCCTGAGCCCGATATTTATGGACTCAGGTTGTTTATTTCTTTTGGAAACGATGGAGGTGATGTAAAACTGCCGCCTCTTCAGTTGTACGAAAAAAGTGCAAAAGTTCGCTCGATCACAACGTAACTATTTGGTCTGTCTATATTAAAGGATCATATCATATTACAAGAGTGTTAATTTTTTCCTTTCTCTTAAAATAACCTTGAATATTCGTGTTAAACAATGTATAGTCTGAATAGCTTACAACCTTTTTGATGAAAGGAAGGAAAAATTTTTATTCAACATGAAACTTGGAGCCCGTATCTTAAAAACAGGTATTGCAATTACACTGGCATTAATGCTGGCAGAGATGCTTCATTTTCCATCTCCAGCATTTGCAGGGATTGCAGCTATCTTTGCGATACAGCCGTCAATATATAGATCATATTTAACCGTCATTGAACAAGTTCAGGCAAATATAATCGGCGCTGTTGTCGCAGTTTTATTCGGGATTTCTTTCGGAACAAACCCGTTTATTATTGGTCTTACAGCAGTGATTACCATTGCTATTTGTTTAAAATTAAAGATTGAAAACACAATTGCAATTGCTTTAGTAACGGTTATTGCGATACTTGAAACAACAGGTGACGATTTTGTACAGTTTGCTACCATACGGTTTTTAACGATTTTACTTGGGGTTTTATCAGCTTTTTTTGTTAATTTGATATTTATGCCACCAAAATACGAAACAAAGCTTTACCATAAAATCACCGAAATTTCCCATGAGATTATGAAATGGATTCGGATCAATATTCGAAATAAATCTGAGTTTGCCCCTCTTAAAGAGGAAATAGACAAAATCAAAGATCAGCTGATAAAACTTGATCATTTATTTTTGCTTTACAAAGAAGAGCGAACTTATTCTAAAGCGAAGGTATTGCCAAAATCAAGAAAACTTGTCCTGTATCGACAGATGATTATCACAACGAACAGGGCATTTTACACATTGCGCCAAATTCATTGCTTGGAAAACGAACTTCGGCAAATACCTAGAAAGCTCCATGAAATGCTTATATCAGAGCTTGACTTTTTATTAATTTTGCATGAGCAGGCGCTGTTAAAAATAACAAAAAAAATTAAAAATAATCACGATGAAGACCTGCTTCCATATGACAAATTTAATCGAAAAGAATTCATTCAAGCGTTTTTGAAATTTGAAAAAGAAGCGGAAGATTCCGATTCGTTTTACCAAATACTATCTTTAGTCTCCGCCATCGTTGATTATCACGATCAATTGGAGCATTTAGATACATTGATTAACAGCTTTCAACATTTCCATAAAAAAGAAAATAAAATTCATGTGGAGGATGAAGAGTAAACAAGTTCATCTCCGTGTCTTACAGCCTTCAGAAGGCGATGAAAAAAGCAAAAAATTGTAAAAGACTACAGAATTTCATTCATGAATTCTGTAGTCTTTCATCTCTATCTATAGGACATCGTTTGCTTCCATTAGTTCAAACGCACGCCAGCGAACGCCCGCATCGTCAACCCATCCAATATCAACAAAAAAGAACGGCGCTTGACTAAGGTTTAGCGAAAGCTTTTCGGCAATTCGCTTGCCGATGCCGGAAACCTGACCGCGACGATCTAGTTTCGCAATAGATGCGTTTGGAACGCGCGAAAGTTCCTGTTTCGCTATGCCAATTCGTTTCAAGTCGACGTCGACTGATGCCACAATGTATTGATGTGGTTCTAACTTCAACGCTTTCATCGCTAACTTATTTATACGAAGTCGCCCGAATTTGTCGAGCGAAATATAACTCATAGAACGACTGTTTATAACGATTGGTTCAAACGGCACTAAAAACACTCCCATACGTTTGTTAACGCCATTATAACGCAAACAAACACGAAAGTCAAAGGAGGCGCAGAACAATCGAAAACTACGTTAGAGAACTATTACGAAATTATCACAAAATAACTGAACGCCAATTTAAAGGCGATTATGACGCAATTATTTTGCTCGCTGACTTGGCGACAGCAATCGAATTAGCCGACTTAACCGATCGACAGCGCGAGTGTTTGCGGTTGGTTTACGTTGACGGCTTGGGCGAAAACGAAGTCGCGCGTGTGTTAGGAATCGCGAGGAATACGGTTAATGTTCACCTTAACACGGCTTGTAATAAAATTGCCGAAGTTTATGAATCGTAGGCATGGCGTGGCGAAGGCTACGACTATTTAATTTATTTGAGAAGCTGAATGACCTCTCTTCTCTCAGAAAAGTATCGGTAGCTTTTCTGCCTTGGAAATAAATCTTATTTCATTTTTATCCGCTGCAAATGATAACTGGAATTTCATGGACGCAGCTTTGCGGATAAAGGCTGCGTTTTAATTTGTCTTCAAGATCCAACTGATCCCCGCCGAAATGCTGTTTCCAAACCGCTTCATCTTGTTAAATTGAAATCGTCTTATATCATCCAAGCGCAGGCAAGTTTTATATCATTTGGAACAGCTGTATTTTCTCAGCTTTCCAACTCAAAGCTTTGTTGGATGTTATCACAAGGAGGCTCCTTTAGAATCACGGTCAGCTTTTTGAGCTCAAAGCTCTCAGACAGTCTTGACCTGCGTTTCACTTCTACTAATAAAATAAATAGGAGCTGTCTAATAAGTCGTTTTTTCGGCTTATTGACGCCCCCTTTAATGTTTTAGAAACGTTGATATATCGATGTTTATGATTTTTTTGTTTTTCAATGGGGATTTGACTTTATGAACAGCCCCTAATCTAAAAATGTGCTAAGCATTGCTTTAATCTCCGCTTGAAAACTTATTTATATTCGTTTCGACCGCTTTATTGTTTAAGGAATGGTATTCATTCAATATTTCACATTGTCTTAAGTTTAATTCAAAAACTGTCAGCGGATCATAATAAATCTCTGGGTTTGTTTTCAAGCTGTCCAATTGTTGTTGATCTGTCCGAATTTGCTGCTCTCCTTCTTGCACAATTTGTTCAAGGTTGTGAACAGGTTCACGGAAAAACATTTTCACATCTCGTTCAATTCCTTTTTCAAATAAGTCGAATTGAGCAAAAAATTTTCGGATCATCGATTGAATCGCATCATCGAATGTTTCAGTTTCAATGTATTTTTTGTATTGCTGTGCGATAAACAGCTTGTTTTTCCCAATGGACGAAAACAGCTTTCCTGCTCCTTTTAATATAACTTGTGCAGGCTTAAAGCGGTTCATAATATTTTCTTCTTCGATGTTCACCACTGTTGTCAGACGATCAATATCCCGCCGCCAATCATCCACTACTTTGAAATCAGACATAAGCTTCACACGGTCATGACCGTACAATGAATTAAACGATTCACACATTTCATCTAAATAGACTTGGCATTGTTTTAGCTCGCTTTCAGCAAATGAAACCCATTCTCCCATTTTTTGCGACATTTTTGGAAGCAGCGTTTCAGCAAAATGCGCCTTCACCTGATCGTTCATTTTTTTGTTCAATTCTATGTGTAAATGGCTGAAATCGCTGTTTTCCGTTATGAATTTCGATGCAGATCGCAAAATAGTCCTTAACTCATCATGAAGATCCTTTTTAATTTCTTCCAATGTGGAGCGGAGTGACTGCCTCAATTCCTTCGCTTTTTCATTTTCCATATCGCCAAGGCTGTGTATTAATCCTTTTAATCGAGACATGATTTCTTTATTTTTTTCGATGCTTTCTTCTAAATGCTGCTCTAATTCCATCCGTTTGCTATAAGCATATTTAATAGCTTTTTTCAAGAAAAACAACAGCTTCTCCGTTTTGTTATCTTGATGAAACGGAAAACGTGAATGAATAAATTCAGCGAAGGACTGTTTCCGCTTCTCTCCTTCATTTCTTGAAGGGAATGGGAAAAATTCAGCTTCCGGGAAAAAGTCAAGTATTTGTTCTTTAAAATGATTATGAAGCATGCCGCTATCTTCAAGCAAAAAGTAAATTGGAAGCTCCTTTTTTAAAGCAATCGATGCCAGGCTTTCTACCATTTTCTCAACTGAAGCAGGTTGATGCTCTGGATGGACATATACCAACCCATCAGCCAGTTGTATATATTCCTTTAGCTCCTCTTGATCAACATGCTCTATGTCAGGTACTTCTATTAAACTTAGCTTATGATCGTTTAACAAATCATTAGGCGCACATACCGCAACAATTGTTCCATCTTCACGAACTGCCGCATCTTCTACATCTGTTATGCTTTCATTATTTATTTGCTTTATGTCTGTCCGGTCTTCATGGCAGTAAATAGTAATTTTTGATGAAGGAATGCTTGGAAGAGAATGGCCAAGCAGCGATCGGGCAAAACCGCTTTCTCCAACAATGAGCAAATAATGTTCGTTCTGTTCAAAAATCTTTTTTAATATCCAATGATATTTCTGCCCAAGATTTACTTGATTTATTTCCGCCCAATCGGCCAGCTTCGCAAATAGCCGTTTTTTGGCTTCATGACCATCAGCACGATCATGACTACCTGATGCCAAAACGTGCTCCGCTTCTTCAATCACTTTCTCATCTAAGCTTGAACGGTAAATTTCACTCCATGCAACGACAGCTGCTGCAGCGGTCGATAGTTGTTTTCCTGTCGATAGTTTCAGCCAATTGGCTAAAATGTCCGGCATAATATCTTGAAGCTCTTTTAGTAAATATGATCCACCAAGAAGCTTATTATAGGATTCTTCATAAAAGCGCGATATTTCATCCCAATGCTGAAATTCGTCCACTTTCACATTGAAAATTAGATTGTTTATCGTCTTTAACCATGGAATAAAATATTTTTGATCGTGTTTATAGCATCGCCACAGCGAAACAGCAAGCTTCTCGAATTGCTCTACGTCGGTTCTGTATAAAACCGTTAATGCTTTAAAGAAATAATCCGGCTCTTTTTCTTTGACAAAACCTTGTTCAACATAATTGATCAAACGCTGTAACCATTCCGCTTTTTCAGTCCGAATTAATTCTTCAACCGTAAGATGGACAGCTTTGTCCCAATCTTCCTGTTCTTCATAAAATTGAATAGCGATGGTGGATGCTTGACCATGGTCAGGGTTGATCGATACCGCATCACGAATCGCCTCATACGCCTTTTCTTTTTCTCCTTGAAGGCGGTAAAGCGAAAACAGCTTTAACGATGCTTCTGCTTTAAGAACTTTTGAATCCGTTTCAATGGAACGGTACATTTCTTCCGCAGATGAAAATAATCCTAATTCAAAATATGCATCTCCGATATTTTTTCTCGCCCATGGCGCCAGCTCATTCTCTATATTTTCCCATTTAAAAATCGCCGCTTCATAATCTTTGTGGTGGAAATATACTTCTCCTTGAGCATAGCGTACATAAGACAGATCATATGCGACCTTTTTTTGTTCTTCTTGAAAAAGCTCCCCAAGCAGTTGGATCGGATGTTTCGTTTCATTTTCTTTTAATAATGTTTGATAAAAGTTTTTTTCAATTAACTGCTTTTCCGCCGCCATGACAACCTCCGTTCTTATACGAATTTAGTCTTTTCTTTTATTCTACCAAAATCGTTTTTTCAAAAGGGATTGAATCAAAAATTTATGAAAAACTTGACTGGCAAAAGTCTTGCTAAAATTAAAGTATATTATGGATTTCAAAGCAAATGGCTAATTACCCATTTTGCTGCGGTATTTTTTACCATTCACCCAATTGCTGAATTTGAAATAGTTTATAGTAATGTCCACGTTTTTTCATTAGTTCTTCATGAGTTCCGGTCTCAACAATTTTCCCGTTTTCAATTAGTACAATTTTATCTGCATGAGTAATTGTAGACAGACGATGGGCAACAATTAAGGTCGTACGGTTTTTTGCCAGTTTATCAAGGGCTTCTTGGATAAATTGTTCACTTTCTAAATCCAAAGCAGACGTAGCTTCATCCAAAATGAAAATCGGCGGATTTTTTAAAAATACTCGGGCAATTGCAATTCGCTGTTTTTGACCGCCGGATAACTTCACGCCTCTTTCGCCCACTTTCGTATCATAGCCATCAGGCAAACTCATAATAAACTCGTGAGCGTTAGCTGCTTTGGCCGCTTTTATGACCTCTTCATCCGTTGCATTTGGTTTGCCAATTAAAATATTCGTTTTTATCGATTCACTGAATAAAAAAGGATCCTGCAAAACTATGCCGATCTGGTCCCTGACGCTTTGCACTTTATAATCTCTAACGTCAATGCCGTCCAACAAAATTTTTCCTTCCGTTACATCCCAAAACCTCGGAACAAGACTCACAAGGGTGGATTTTCCCCCTCCGCTCATCCCGACAAAAGCGACCGTCTCCCCTTTTTGAATCGTTAAATGAATATCCTTTAGTACAAATTCTTCGTTGTCATGATAGCGAAAGGATACTTTGTCAAAAATAATTTCCCCCGAAAGTTTGTCTGCTGTTATTGCATCCTGTTTATCAACAATATCGTAAGGTTCGTCAAGAAACTCAAATACTCTGTCCATTGAAGCGAAAGCCTGTGTTAAAGTAGTTGATGAATTGATCAAACGGCGAAGAGGATTGTACAACCGATCAATATAGGCTGTAAAGGCAACCATCGTCCCGATCGTTAAATTCCCTTGTATCACTTCATAAGCCCCGTAAAAAATGACGAAAAGAGGCGCTAGGTCAGTAACGGTGTTAACAACAGCAAACGTTTTTGCGTTCCATTTTGTATGATCAATCGCCCTTTCAAGAAAATTGCGATTTTCACGATCAAATTCTTTTTGTTCATACTCTTCATTCGCAAAGCTTTGAATGACAGCCATTCCGCTGACCCTCTCATGCAAATGCCCCTGCACCTCTGCCAGCGCCTGCGACCTAACTCTTGTCAAATGACGAAGCCTGCCGTAAAAATATTTAACTGACAATCCGTATATAGGAAGCAACATAATCGATACAATGGTCAACGTGACATCCATCGTAAACATAATCCCAATGGCAAATATAATAGTAAAAAGGTCAAGCCATAGATTCATAAGGCCCGTAATAACAAACGTCTTTGTTTGTTCAACATCATTAATCACCCGCGAAATAATTTCTCCCGCACGATTGTTTGAATAATATCTTAAGCTCAGCCGCTGAAGATGAGTAAACAATTGATCGCGAATATCATATAAAATTTTGCTTCCCGTCCATTGTGCAAAATATTGCCGATAATACTCGATCGGCGGCCGTATGACGAGGAATATAAACAACATGATGCCCATTAAAAAAAGAAGCATCTCTATCTTTACGTCATTTGATAATGATCCGTTTAAAATATTGTCGACGATATATTTCAATACGAGAGGAATTAACAAAGGAATGCCAAACTTTATAATCCCGATGAAAATCGTTAAAAAAATTTGTTTTTTATATGGTTTTACAAATTGAAAATAGCGTTTAATTGAACCCAACCATTTCTCTCCTTTCAGATCAATGCAATCGAGTAGGAGGGAGCGATTAACTCCCGTCCTCTCACACCACCGTACGTACGGTTCCGTATACGGCGGTTCAATTAAGATAATTGACGCAAGTCTTTATAACTTCCGTGAATAGCTGTTCTCTTTATGCCAGTGGTCACTCCACCCTCCAAGAGATCTCCCACGGGATTCACCGCTTCCTCCCTCAAGTGAGGTACTACGTTTTCTGTGTTCATCATGACTCACTGAATGCCAAGGGCTATTCTCTCTTAATTGTTCGGTCCTTCTTAGTTGTTCTAGACCAACTAATACTATGACCTCTGCTGACTTCTGACTGTTCAGCTATCTATCACTAGATAGGTTACCAAGGTTACTTGGCGTGCCAGCCAGACCTCCCCGGGTAAGAGTGTAATCTTTCCTTCCATCCATCTGCTTCATTTACTCTGTATCACCTTCGGCAGAAAGGGCTTTGTTTTGTCTTGCAAACTCACCCAGTGATACCTAGCCTCATATGAAGTTCGTGTTCCGAGAGACCCAAAGTTTGCCGCTCGCTTCCTTCAGATTCCGCGTCACCACGGACACCCTTGCGTTAAGCTAACTGCTACTTCTGCCTTCGCAGCTCGGGACTTTCACCCTATAGATTACACCCATGCCGGGCGCACAAGCGAAAAGTCTGTTGATATTCCAACAGACTTTTCCATCATAAATATGTTAAATATCTTTCATACCACTGATCGATAAATTCAGGGGAAAACGGACCTTTTCTACCGCGTATCCAATAAATTAATTTGTTCACATTATTCTTTAAGATACGGTCAATGACTTGCGGATATTTCATTGATTTCTTATGCCGTTCATATTCATCTTCATCTAACAGTGTATAGGTCATATCCGGGAACACTTTAATATCCAAATCATAATCAATATACTTTAATGCCTCATTATCCCAAACAAAAGGAGAACTGATGTTGCAATAATAATAAATGCCGTCACCACGAATCATTCCAATTACATTAAACCAATGACGTGCATGAAAATAACAAATCGCCGGCTCCCTTGTAATCCAAGTTCTGCCGTCAGCTTCGGTAACCGTTGTTCGATCGTTGCCGCCAATAATACAGTTTTGCGATCCTTTTAAAACGGTCGTTTCCTCCCAAACACGATGAATGCATCCATTATGTTTATAACTGTGTATTTGAATGATATCTCCTTCCTTTGGCAGCGCCATTTTGTTCCCTACTTTCTAATGAACAGTTCACATCAAATCCGAAAAAATCATTTTTCTTTATTATAACGTTTGATATTCAAAAAGAAAATAAAAGAGCCATGCCGCTAAAATGGCTGACTCGAGTCATACATTTCGATTTGGTACATTTTAATAACTTCTTCCGTTTGCTTTTCAAACGTTTTTTGAATGTCTATCAACTCATTTTTCATTTTTTCAATTTCTTTTTGCACAGAACGCAATTTCTTATCATCATTTTGTCTCAAAAATTCCAATTCCATTTGTTGATAATGCTCTATTTTAGATTGAAGCGATACAAGCTTATCCATCGTTTCAAGCTGTTCGCCAACTAGCAGATCAAAGCGGTTATATGTATTCAAATGAATCCCTCCCTCATAAAATGTTTATGGATACATATTCTAACTATTTCACTTGATTCCTTTGACAAGTTATGTAGACAATTAAGAAGTTTTGTCGTATGAACGCTTAGGTCAAAATTATTATTGACTCTCCATTCATTCATTATGTACAATCTGACAAGATTGAATCATTACAAACTTTGATTTTTTTAGAGAGAAAGGAAGTAACTATATCGTGTGGGAAATCATCACAGCAGTCATTTTAGGCATTGTTGAAGGGTTAACGGAATTTGCCCCTGTTTCTTCTACTGGACATATGATTCTTGTTGATGACATTCTTCTAAAATCTAAAGAATTATATTCAGAGCCTGTCGCCAACTCTTTTAAAGTCGTCATTCAGCTTGGATCAATATTAGCAGCGGTGATCGTATTTAAAGATCGCTTTTTCGATTTATTACAGATTAAGAAAATGCAGCATCAAAACGGTCAAAGATTAACGCTTGGCCTTGTCATCACAGGACTTCTTCCTGCTGCCGTCTTAGGTTTTTTATTTGAAGACTATATTGATACGTACTTGTTTTCCGCTCATAGAGTATTAGTCGGCCTTGTGTTAGGGGCATTATTAATGATTGCAGCAGACCTATTTGGTCCAAGAAAACCGAAAGCAGAAACGGTTGATCAAATTACATACAAACAAGCGCTAACCATCGGCCTCATCCAATGCATTTCCCTTTGGCCTGGTTTTTCGCGTTCCGGTTCAACGATTTCCGGCGGGGTTTTAGCCGGTTTAAGCCATCGTGCAGCTTCCGATTTTACGTTTATTATGGCTGTGCCGATAATGGCGGGGGCGAGCGGTCTTTCTCTTATTAAAAACTGGGAGCATTTCACAATCGACGTCCTGCCGTTTTTTATCGCCGGATTCATCAGTGCGTTTATTTTCGCGCTTTTGGCCATAAGATTCTTTTTGCAGCTGATCAACCGCATTAAACTTACACCATTTGCTATTTATCGGATCATTTTGGCGATCATCATCTATGTTTTTTTCCTTTAATAAAAGAAAGCGGAGAGCTGAAACGTTCTCCGCTTTTTGCCTGGCTCTTTTAAAAGAAACATTCAAAATTAATAGTTAAGAATTTTGTTGTTTATTTTGTTCAGATTGTTGATTTTGTTGTCTTACTTGTTGTGCATCTGTTTCAGCAGCAAATTCTGTTCCAAATCCTTGAGCTGATTGTTGGTTTTGCTTTCTCACTTGTTGAGCATTTGTTTTGTTTTGCTGTTGTTTTGCCATCATTTTTCACCTCCACGTCATATATCATGTCCAGGAGGGAAAAAACTTATCCAAAAAAATTTGCAGTTACAGCAATAAGGAAATGCCTCCATCTACGATCAAAGTTTGTCCTCTTATCATGAAAGCTTTTTCAGAGAGCAAAAATTCAACTGCATTTACGATATCCTCTTTTTCAATCATTCTTCCAGCCGGAGTCTTTTCTTTTGCTTCGTTTAAAATTTCCTCCCTGTTCGGAAAATGTGTCAATGCATCCGTATCGACAGCTGCGCCGGAAACCGCATTTACTACAATATTTTTCGGTGCTAATTCAACTGCTAAATATCTAGTTAAAGCTTCAAGAGCTGCTTTAGAAACCCCTACTGTCGTGTAATTTTTTAAATAGCGAATAGACCCTAAAGAGCTGATGCTCACGATGTGTCCGCCGCCGTGTTTTTCCATCAATTTTGCTGCTTCCTGCGCACAAAAAAGAAGTGCTTTTGCATTAATATCCATCGTCCAATCCCAATGGGATTCTTCAATTTCCATTAGAGGGCGTAAAACTCCAGATGCTGCATTGTTTACTAAAATATCAAGCCGTCCAAACGTTTTGTCAATTTCTGCAAACATTTCCTTTATTTTTTCAGGTTTTCCGACGTTTGCCTTCACCACAAGCGTTTTCACACCAAGACGTTCAATTTCTTCCGCGGTTTCGATCGCCTTCGATTTGCTGCGAGCATAATTAATGACGATGTGATACCCTTTTTCAGCAAGCCTCAAGGCAATAGCTTTGCCGATTCCTCTTGAAGATCCTGTGACAAGCGCTACTTTTTCATTCATATTTTACATCTCCTTATGTATTGAATAGTTATTTCTATCGTAACAAAGAATAGATATAGAAAAACATATAAAAAGGAGTTTTTGTAAATTGCCTATACGTGATATGACAGAGCTCTCCATGATCTCGAAGCAAGCTTGGAGCAGTGAAGAGCTTCAGTATTATCACCGCGCCTTTCAACAAATTATGCCTTACCTGAATATAGAAGGTCATACCATTCACCGTGAAATTATAGAAGAAATTGAAGCGCGCGGCGGTATTAACAAAGACTGATTAAACCAATTTTTAGAGGCATAATGGATGCAATCGGTACATGCCGATTGCATTTTCATTCACTTCCCAATGGAATTACGGTTCCACTTGTATGCCAGCTTTTTCCTTATAAAGAGCAAATATTTTTTGATGAGGTACAGGAAAAGCATATCGATCAATATCCTTAATGAAAACTTTTTCAAGCTCTTTCATTGATTCATCGCTACAAACTTTGCCGAAATAAACATTAATATTCCATGTCAAATGGGAAAAAACATGCTGAATCGTTCCTTTTAGCTCGCTTAATTCCGCTTCAACACCGTATTCTTCCCGCAAAAAATTTTCTAGATATATCCTTTTAGGAATTCTGTTTGTGCGAACTTCGCAATTTGGAAATTCCCACAAATTCGCAAGCAGTCCTGTGTCAGGTCTTTTATGAATATATAAATCGTTGTTTTGCACTAAAACCGCGCAAGCAATCGAAACTTGCTTTGTTGATTTGCTTCGTGTTTTTACTGGCAGCTTTTCCTGTAATCCTTCTGAAAAGGCAAGACAATGCTCCTGTACAGGACAAAGCAAACAGGACGGAGAAGTCGGCGTACAAACCATTGCTCCCAATTCCATTAATGCTTGATTAAAATCGGAAGGACGTTCTTTTGAAATAAGATTTGCAGCCGCTTCTTCAAATATTCTTCTTGTTTTTGGCTTTGCTATATCTTCTTCAATCAGTAAAATTCTTGACAGCACTCTCATCACATTGCCGTCAACAGCAGGCTCAGGCTTGTTATAAGCAATGCTTAATATTGCTCCTTTTGTATAAGGCCCAATTCCTTTTAATTTTCCAAGCTGCTTCGGGTCATCCGGAAGTTTTCCTCCGTATTTTGCTGCCACCTCTTTCACTGCACTGTGCAAATTTCGGGCGCGCGAATAATAGCCTAGGCCTTCCCATGCCTTTAAAACCTCTTCTTCATCCGCATTTGCCAGCGCCTCAACATTCGGGAATTTTTTAATAAAATTGTTAAAGTACGGTATAACCGTTTCCACCCGTGTTTGCTGAAGCATTATTTCAGATACCCATACTTTGTATGGATCTTGGTCCTTTCTCCAGGGCAAATCTCTTTTTTCCCGTATATACCAGCCGATCAGGTCCTCCTGAAATGTTTTAATATCGAAATTCTCAATTTTTTGCAGTGATTGACCCATTTTTCAATATTTCCTCCATTATGCACTTCAAAATATGTTACACTAAAAAGAACTTATGAATTTATCGTACATTATTTTTTTTTGGCATGAAAGAAAAAATGAATTTATGTTTTTTGCGTTCAATGGAAAAAATTCAAATATCATCATAACGATTGTTTTTTCAGCTAAGGAGGATGGCTTTGGATACAGGTACACATTTCGTCATGGGAATCGCATTGGGAGGCTTAGCAACTTTGGATCCGGCTGTCGGCGGTTCCTTTCTGACAAGCGAGGCAGTTCTTGTTGGCACGATTATCGGTTCACAAGCACCAGATCTTGATACGGTTCTTAAATTTAAAAATAATGCAGCTTATTTAAAAAATCATCGCGGAATAACTCATTCAATTCCCGCAGTTTTATTATGGTCGCTGTTGATCACTGGAGCAATTCATTTTCTTATGCCAAGCAGCAGCCTCATCCATGTATGGATTTGGACGTTATTAGCTGTTGTTCTTCATGTTGTTGTCGACATTTTCAACGGCTACGGCACTCAAGCTCTCAGACCTTTTTCTGAAAAGTGGATTGCGCTGGGCACAATTAATACGTTTGATTCGTTTATCTTCATCGCTCATATTGTCGGCATTGGCATTTGGCTTTCCGGCGCCCATGGGGGCTATACCTTTTTAATTATTTATTGCATAATCGCTTTATATTATGTCGTTAGACTTCTAATGCAAAGATCGATTAAGAAAAAAATCTTAAACAGATGGAAAAATGTTGAAAACGTCATATTTAACCCAACAATGAAATTCCGCAAGTGGCAGCTCGTCATTGTGACAAAAGAACATTATTACGTTGCATATTCAAATTTTACCGAAATTCAAATCGTCGACCAATTTGAGCGCAAAGAGCTGCCGAATCACCCTGCAATGGAAGCCGCAAAAAAAGACCGGAATATTTCAGCATTTTTGCATTTTTCCCCTGTTTTCCATTGGCAAATAAAAGAGCAGCTTGATTATACCGAAATCCGTTTGGTTGACTTGCGTTATTTCAGCAAAGGTCATTATCCCTTTGTAGCAGTTGCACAGCTCGATAAAGACCTCAACATTGTTCGTTCGTACACAGGTTGGATTTTCAGTAAAAAAAGAATGAAGAAAAAACTTAAACCGCTAATTGATTGATTATGACATTTCCTTAATTTTCTTTTATATTGGCTTCTAATAAGCAAATACTATTTATGCGCGTCCAATAGCGCAAATTTTTTTCTCCTTGGAGGATCTGCGATGCGCAATAAAGCAAAAGGATTTCCGAAGCATGAAAAATTTGACGGTGAGCCACGTGCTAAAGCGGAATTCGCGTCACGTCGTGCGAACGGAACCATTAACACACACCCTCAAGAGAGGATGAAAGCTTCAGGAGAACGCGATAAAAATTTTTCATAACCATTGACCTTTCAAGAGGTGTTTACTAATGGACACAAACCGATCATCCTTATCAAAAAAGCAGAAAAACGAATTTTTAGGAGCTTGGGGAAAACCGAAACATTCATTCCGTCAAGTAAACGGGGAAACCCAGCAAACCCAAAGCTTAATCATTTTGGAAAACGAAATGCGAAAACGTTCATAAATAAATAATACGAGATCATGCCATTATTTGGCATGATCTTGTTTATACAGACCTTTTTTAATTTTAAAAAATAATCGCATAAATTCAAAACTCAACTATGATTTCCTCGATTAAATTTAATAAAGAAAATATTTAGTTTCAACATTGCTTGAGTAAACTATTTTCCATTATTTTACTTATTTTTTCGATACTATTTGTTAACAAAAGATTCCAAGCTAAAAACGAAATCCGTATCCTTTCAAGGTCAATTGAGAGAGTATTCAGTTTGATAACTATAATGCAAAGTTAGGCGCGATGAAGCATAGCCACAAACTGGAAGATAAAAAACGATTGAAAGAAATCAGCGGCCACTCTTTTCCCCAACTTCCTTCATTTTTCGTTCTCAACTTATTTCTCATTTATATTACTTTTTTTAATCAACATCGATATCGGCAGCGCTTCCTCCTTTAAAGGAGATGATAATCGATACCCCCAAGCGAAAACTCCTTTTAAATATTCAACTTTGAAATATTCACTAGGAGCTCCATCAATTTCATACGTCTCACCTGGCGGAAAATCGTCAGGATTCAACATATATGCTTTTGCCATAGCAATTTTCCTTTCCAGAACAGCATATTCGTTGATCATTCCGTGCTGTTCCGCTTTGCGCGCTTTTTCTTTTAATCGGGCAATTTCATTTTTTAGCTCGTATTCCGTCATTTCACTGTACCGTTTTTCCATTCCTATTCCTCGCTTTTCTCTAAGTGTTTTTGCAAATATTGCTGAATAAGTTCTTGCGAAAAACCTTTTCGATATAAAAATTGCGCAAGCTTTTGACGATATGTGTACATATCTAGATGGGAATACTTTTTTTTCCCTTTTTCGCCTTGTATTAATAATGCTTCCCATTCTTGGTCATGACGTTCATGTAAAGGCAGCATCTCTAAAACAGCTTGAATCACTTCGGATGAAAAACCTTTCCTAAACATTGCCTGCTCTATTTTTTGCTTTAGCTGCGACATAGATATGTTCGCTTTTTTTCCCAATTGCTTTTCAGCTAATTTATACGCTGCTTCTATTTGTCTTTCTTTCGTGAAAAGATCAAGAGCTGCTTCTATCAAATCGCTCTCAATCCCTTTTTGTCCCAGTTCTGCTTTTATTATGCCGGGCCCTTTCAAAGTGGTTTTCATTTGCGTTCTTACAAAGGCTTCCGCAAACTCCTTGTCATTTACATAATTTTTTAATTGAAGCTCAACCATTACACGTTCAATAACACTCTCATCTATACCTTGACTTACAAGATAGTCACGGACCTCTTTTTCCGATCTCATTCGATAGCCAAGAAAAGTTAAAGCTTTGTTGAATGCTGCTTTTATTTGATCCTCGTGCAAAATCGCATCTATATCCAGCTCATCAAGCTCCATCCCTTTTCTTAGCCCGTGCTTAATTAAAACATCTTCCCCGACGCTAAAAGCAAATATTTCACCGTTTCCTCTATCGACGTAAATATTAAAACGATTTTTCTTTTTAGGTTGAACTTCTATTTTTACAATAAACATGTACAGACACCTCATTTTTATAGTACCATAGAAAAAATAAATAAATGGAAGTTTTAAGCATGAAAGTGTATGAATACTGTAACAATAGATTTTTCAGCTTGTAAGGAACATTTTGCTGACTTTTCTAGCCGTTGATGCTATAAAACTATGAAGCAAAATTCAACCGTTCTTATTATGATTTCTAAATATTTTGCTGGCATCAGGCAAATCTGCTTCAGTCAGGAAATGCGGTCCTCTCTGTTATTGCATCAAAGCAATAGGAAAAAAATATCGTCAAAGAAAACATTGTAATTTTGCCCTATTCACTGCTTATAGAAACTCTTAAAGTAGTAAGAAAAAAGTAAAATTTTCTTAATAATCTTTTTACAAAATTTTTGTTTTCTTTTCCATAGAAATCAAGTATGATACTAGAAGAAATGCTGACAATTAAATTTACTTGTTTTTAAGGGAAGGCAAATGGTGCGCCACCGGTCTTTGACCGGTTCTAGTGGGTTCGATTCCCACCCCGAAATTTTTACTTGATAAATAAAAATTTCGAGGGTGGGATCCGTTAGATTTCGTGGTAACCGCCCTCGTTGATAGAGGAGGATGAGCATGTTAAAAAAACGTGATCTAGCGGATTGTCAAGAGTTGTTCGAACTTATGGTTCATCCAGAGGTCTTCCCTTATGTTCGTCATAAAGCAACGTCGATTGAAGAATACATGTTTATAACAAAACAGTTGATTGAAGCAGAGGAACGAGGGGAATTAATTTCCCGCACCATTTTGGATGAATGGGGCTCTCCTATTGGAACAATCAGCTTGTATGATATTTTTGATCAAACGGGATTTCTCGGAACTTGGCTCGGCAAGCCGTACCATGGTAAAGGATATAATCAGCTTGCTAAGGACGCTTTTTTTCAAGAGATTTTTTATGAATTTGGAATTCAAACGATCTTTATGAAAATACGGAAAGACAATGAACGTTCCATGAAAGCCGCGCAGAAGCTTCCATATGTCTCCCTTGCCGATGAATCTCGTCAGCTTCCCCATATTGAAAACAAAAACTTATACAACATCTTTGAAATTTCAAAGGATATGTACACACTGTATACAAAACGAAACGGTTTCATGACAGACGAAGAAAGCAGATTGAAGGAAGCATAAAAAAATTGGAAGAAGACATCCGAACGAATCAAGATGTCTGCTTCCATTTTTTTATCATTTCTTATTCTCTAATCTGTCCGCTTCCTTTAATAATGTATTTTGTAGAAGTCAGTGCAGGGAGTCCCATCGGTCCTCTGGCATGGAGCTTTTGCGTGCTGATCCCGATTTCTGCGCCAAACCCAAATTCAAATCCGTCTGTAAAGCGCGTCGATGCGTTGTGGTAAAGAGCTGCGGAATCAACTAATTTGAAAAACTTTTCTACATTTGCGGCATTTTCTGTGATAATTGCCTCAGAATGGTTTGTTCCGTAACGATTAATATGCTCGATTGCTTCATCTACATTCGAAACAAGTTTCACCGCCATTGTATAATCTAAATATTCCGTTTCCCAATCTTCTTCTGTCGCTAATTTCAAATGCGGGAATTCATTGTACAATGCTTGATCGACTCGCAACTCCACATTTTTCTCCTCGAGCTTTTCAATGAGCTCGCGAATATACTCCTTATTCCAATTTTCATGGATGAGAAGAGTTTCGGCTGCATTGCAGACGGAAGGTCTTTGTGTTTTTGCGTTTACAGTTATATCAATCGCCATCTTTTTGTCTGCTGATTCATCAATAAACACATGACAATTGCCTGCGCCCGTTTCTAACACAGGGACAGATGAATTTTCAACAACTGTTTTAATCAGATTTTTCCCTCCGCGAGGAATTAGCACATCTAAATAATCATTTAATTTGAACATTTCCGCTGCCGTTTCCCTGCTGGTATCTTCCAGAAGCTGTACACTGTCGGCAGGAAAATTCGCTTTTTCTAACGCCTCTCGTATCACCTTTACGATCGCCATATTTGAATGCAATGCGGATGAGCTGCCGCGAAGAAGAACAGCGTTCCCTGTTTTTAAGCAAAGGCTTGAGGCATCAATTGTCACATTTGGTCTGGCTTCGTAAATCATCCCAACAACTCCGAGCGGCACCCGAACTTTTTCGATTTGTAAACCGTTCGGACGAGTCCAGCTTTCCAGCACTTCCCCAACTGGATCTTGCAAATAAATCAATTGTCTTAACGATTCAATCATTCCGTTAATTCGTTCTTCGTTTAAAAGAAGACGGTCAATAAGAGCGTCGGATAAACCATTCGCTTTCCCGTTTTCAATGTCTTTTTCATTTTCTTTTAAAATATAAGGCGTTTCTTTTTGCAATTGTTCAGCGATGATTGATAATGCGTTGTTTTTTTCTTCAGTAGTCTTTGCAACCAGCTTGGCAGCAGCTTCTTTTGCCAGCTTCCCTTTTGTCAACACTTCACTCATATCATCATCTCCTTACTCGTTATCGCTACAAATTGATCACGGTGAACCACTTCAGGATGTATGCGCTTTGTCATTTCCATCGCTTTTTGACTCGGCATGCCCATAATTTCTTTTAATTCTTCAGATGAATAATTGACTATGCCTTTTCCGATCAGCTTTTGTTCCTTGTTTAAAATTTGCACCACGTCTCCGGATTGAAAGTTGCCGCTGACACGCTTAACGCCAGCAGGAAGAAGCGATTTCCCTTCCTTCAAAATAGCCGCTACTGCTCCATCATCGACTTCCACATCACCAGATATGATCGAATGAAGAGCAATCCATGCTTTTGAATTACGAACAGCACTTAAATCGTTTTTGCCAATATATGTTCCGTCACCGTTCCCATTTAAAATTTCGATTAATTTCTCTTTTCCTTGGCCTTTCCCGATAAATACGGATACACCGAGGGCAAGTGCCGTTTTTGCCGCCATGAGCTTTGATTTCATGCCACCTGTTCCAACTTTCGAACCGGATGTTGCCTCTGTTTGTTCAATTAATTCATCTGTTACTTCCGGCAAAAAATCAAATCGTTTCGCATTCGGATTTTTGGTAGGATCTTCTTCATATAAACCGTTAATATCCGTCAAAATAATAAGAAAATCGGCATGCAATAATCCGCTCACAAGAGCTGACAGCATATCGTTGTCTCCAAACGTCAATTCCTCAATCGAAACCGAATCATTTTCATTGATGATCGGGAGCACTTGCCGCTTTAGAAGCTCCGATAAGGTGGCGTATGCGTTTTGATATTGCTCTTTATGCTGAAAATTGCTCCTTGTCATCAAAAGCTGGGCACATACAATGCCGTATTTTTTAAATGCTTCTGTATAAGCCTGGATAAGCAGCCCTTGGCCCACTGCCGCAGCCGCCTGTTTTCCTCTAATTGTCACAGGCCTGGAAGGATATCCAAGATCTCCATACCCTGCAGATACCGCTCCTGACGAAATTAAAATTACTTCATACCCTGCTTCCTTCAATTTAGCAATCGCTTCAACATGCTCGTGCAGCTTTTCTTTGCTGAGTCCCCCGTTGTCATCTGTTAAAGAACTGCTTCCTATTTTTACGACCACTCGCTTTTTCCTCACTAAAAAACACCTCTTCATTGCTTGACAGTCATAAAAAAGACTCATATCATCCTTTCGAAAAAGGACGAATATGAGTCTATATCCGCGGTACCACCTTTTTTAGCACTAGTTTAGTGCTCCCTTTAGCCTGTAACGAAGGATACGGTCAGGTTATGAGCCTGACAGCTCCAGGGGTAGGTTCAATAGCTTATCAGCGATGAAACCTTTCAGCCATAGGGTTTCACTCTCTTTTTCGCCTAAAGTCTATTTACTGGCCCCTTTCAACGCCGAAAATATACTTTTTTTAAAATTATGTTTCAAAAATTTTTAAAAGTCAAGATGATTGCTGCATTTAAACATTTGCTTGTTGATTGAATTTTTTGTTTGTAAATTTATCTCTCAAATACGGCAGGATAAACCGATCAGCTCCCCAATAATACGCAGCTGCGCCTACTGCCATTAAAATGATTGCTTCAGTGTACATAATCGGATTCGTGCTTGTTGTTCCAGCTAACATAAAATTCAAGTTCATAAACGCACCAGCAATTAATGCAGGAGTTGTAAACAATCCCAAAATCAGTCCGATGCCAACTAACACTTCTCCAATTGGAATAATAAAATTAAAAAGTTCTACATTCGGAAGAGCAAAGTTTTCAAGGAACGCTGCATACCATCCTTGAACGGCCGGATGTTCTCCGGTTGCTTTAGCAATCGCCCCTTTTAAAAATCCTGTCGCATCAAATCCACCCAGCTTTTCGACTCCCGCGACAAACCATTGATAACCGAGCCAAATTCTAAGAGCCGCCCAGACAACCGCCATTTTTGGACCTTTCAGCCATTCCATCTTCAACCATCTCCTTTGTTTGTTTTTTCACTTTTATTTTTCGAAGAAGTTTGTGAAATATTTCACTAATCTCTTCAATTTCAATATATAATTTTCTGAATTTAACTTCAATATATTTGTGAAATATTTCACAAATTGTTAACAATTACTATAGTTATCCACATTCATAGTAGGGGCTGTCCGAAAAGTCGATTGAATCGACCTTGGGCTCAGCCCTTTTTTCTGTTTTTAGGGTACAAAAAAATCGTCCTTTTTTATAGAATGAAATTGACCAAAAAACATTCTACAGAAAGGACGATTTCTTATGAATAATCAAATGACTATTCAAGAAAATTATAACACGCAATTAGAAATGACTCTAGAGGGTATTCAAAAAATAGAGGTTCAAAAGAATAAGAAACGCAAAAAACTAGTTTTCCAACCTTATTGCAATCGTCAAGTCATGAGCATTTTAGATATCGAAATGTATATTCCTGAAAATCATGTCGCCCGTTTAGTGGATGAAATGGTGGAATCGATTCCGGATGAAGTGTTGTATACTCATTATGTTGGTGGGGGTCGTGCACCCTATCACCCTAAAATGTTATTGAAAGTGATTTTATATGCGTACACTCAAAATGTTTATTCAAGTCGGAAAATAGCGCAAATGGTGAAAGAAAATCTTCCGATGATGTGGTTGGCGGGATTGCAAACCCCTGACCATCGCACAATAAATGATTTTCGTAGTGTTCGTATGTCAAACATGATGGATTCTGTATTTGAACAATTTGTCCTTCAACTAGTAGAACAAGGACTTATCGACCTCGACCATATTTTTGTGGATGGTACGAAAATAGAAGCGAATGCCAACAAATATACGTTTGTATGGCGAAAATCCGTAGAAAAATATGATCAGAAACTACGAGCCAAAATTCAATCGTTTCTACAAGAAGCGCACCAAATCGCCTTGGAGGAATTAAAAGAAGAACAATTAGAAGAAGAATTAGAAAAATCATCGGCACAACTTTCTGAGAGAATAGAAGCTTTGGAAAAAGATTATAAACAGGAAGAAGACAAAGAAAGAAAAAAAGAACTTCGCTCTAAAAAATCCCAACTCACCAAACAACTGAAAACGATTCAAACGGATTATCTTCCACGATTACGAAAATACAAAGTACAAAAACAGATTCTAGGTGAACGAAATAGCTACTCGAAAACCGACCATGAGGCCACTTTTATGCGAATGAAAGAGGACCATATGAAAAACGGCCAACTCAAGGCGGGTTATAATGTTCAACTCGCCACACAACATCAATTTATCGTGGGATTTGAAATTTATCAAAATCCAGGAGATACTCGCTGTTTCCAACCATTTATGGAAAAGTTATTGGAATCGATGCCGAAGGAAAAGAAACTCAAGTATGTCATTGCCGATGCAGGATATGCGAGTGAAGAAAACTATTTATATGCGATTGGCGAAGAAAAAGAACCTCGTTTTGAATTATTAGCCCCATACCAAACCTATTTGAAGGAACAAAGTAAAAAGTTTAAAAAGGATTTATCAAAAGTACAAAACTGGAAATACATCGAAGAAGACGATTGCTTTATCTGTCCGAACAATCGGAAAGTCGTATTCAAGTATTATCAAAAAAGAAAAAATGCATCTGGATACATACAAGATTTGAAAGTGTACGAGTGTGAAGATTGTACGGATTGCCCGTTGAAGAATGGGTGTACGAAAGCCAAAGGAAATCGTCGAGTATATTGGAACACGATTTATGAAGAAATGAAAGCGAAAGCCAAAGCAGCTCTTGGTGACGAACAAAAGGCAGCTCTTTATGCGAAGCGTAAAGTGGATGTCGAAAGTGTGTTCGGTAACATCAAGGGCAATTTGCGTTTCACTCGATTTCTGTTACGGGGGCTTCATAAAGTCCGAACAGAATTCGGGATTGTGGCAATGGCCCACAACATACTGAAATGGGCCGCAAATTCCCAAACCAATTTCAAAAATAAGGAAACAGAGCGAATGGAAAAACTCATTGTTTTCTCCATTCGCTCTGTTTTTATGGACTTTTTAGACAAGCCCAGCTTCTTAAGCTCCAACAGTTACATAATATCCACAAAAACAGTATGGATAATGTGTATAAGTTGTGAATTATCTGAAATATCTGTGGATAAAATAAAAAAGCACTCACCTTCTCTGGACGATGAATGCTTATACACAAAGAACGATCTCTCGAATTTACAAGCAAATTAGAGCTGTTGCAAAAGAAACCGTCATTTTACAGAAGTGTGCATATTTTCCGATAACAAAAATTTTAGACATAACTAAATCTATTAAAACGTGGAATTTCTTTTCATAAAAAACAGGCGCCGTTTCAACAGCCGCCTGCTAAGCACTATGCTGCAATTTATTTTCTTTCTCTGCACGCTTATTTTTCTCATAACCGATCGCTAACACAATCAATGTCATAATTCCGATAAGTAAATATTCGATCCACAAGTTTTGGATGTGAAACCATTGTTCAATATGTTTATCCTTAAAGATCATCTCACCGGCGGTCCAAGCTAAAATTCCAGATCCAACATATACAATCCATTGAAATTTGTTCATTAATTTTACGATCGCTTTTGATCCAAAAATCATAATTGGAATACTGATCAAAACTCCAACCGCAATCATGCCGATATGGCCGTGTGCCGCACCTGCTACTGCAACCACATTATCCAAACTCATGACGGCATCTGCAAGAATGATCGTTTGAATAGCTTTAAGCAGACTGCTTTGAGATTGGACATGCGCAGCTTCTCCGTCATCTACCAAAACTTTATAAGCAATCCAAAGCAGCAAAAATCCGCCGACAATGTTGACAAATGGGATTTTCAACAGGACAACAATGACGGATGCAAACAAAATCCGTAATGCGACCGCACCTCCAGTCCCCCAGAATATAGCTCTGTTTTGCTGTTCTTTCGGCAGATTTCTCGTTGCCATTGCAATTACAACTGCGTTATCGCCGGATAAAATAATATCGATTGCAATAATTTTTAATAAGGCAATGATGGCGTCAGATGAAATAGATATGCCAACTGAAAATAAATCCAATTGTTATTCGCTCCTCTATTAAAAAATGTATACGTATAGATTCTATCCCTACCTTCCTTTGAAAGCAAATCCAATATTTTACCTATTTAAAAATTAAAATGAGTCATCTCCTTGTCAGCTGCTGGATAAATGTTCGAATGGCAGTGGAAGAAAGAAGACCTTTTCGATAAATAATTGCAACCTCTTTACGCGGAAGTTCGTCTGCAATTTTCAAAAGCTTGACAGAAAACTCCGGGCTGTTTTCAACATAAAGCTTTGGCAGGATCGTAATTCCGTTATGTAAAAGCGTCATCTTTAACAACGAATACGTATCCGACAATTCCACAATTGGGTTTAACTTAATGCCTTCTTTATTACAAAATGAATCGATCGTCTGTCTAAGAACATATTGCTCGGGCAATAAAAAGATCGGGTACGATTGAAGCTCTTCCAAATATATTAAATTTTTTTCAGCTAAAGGATGATCAAGGGATACAATGGCAAAAAACTCTAATGAAAACCATTTAATAACCTCTACTTGCGGATGATGAACTGGTAAATAGACAATCCCTATATCGAGCTCAGACTTGACTATTTTTTCTAACGTTTCTTCCGTTTTTAGATCGTAAACAGAGAGTTTTATATTTGGAAACTGTGAGTGAAACGTAAGCAAGGAAGAATAAAGAAGATGATTGCCAACACATCCGATTTTTAAATGGCCGCGATTCAATCCTTTTAATTCATGTATTTTAATTTTTGCTTGATCAATTTCAGAAAAAATTTTTTTCACATGTTCAAGTAAAATCTCTCCGCTTTCCGTTAATTCAATTTTTTTCCCCATTCTTCGAAAAAGAACTGTATCAAGACTGTTTTCAAGAAGGCGAATTTGCTGGCTTAATGTTGGTTGCGTAATCCCCAGCTTTTCTGCAGCTTTCGTAAAATGCAGCTCTTGACTCAATATTGCAAAATATTGCAAAAGACGGAACTCCATTTTATAGCTCCTTTCTATAGATATTTTCTATTATTATGATAGTTATTATAGTATTGTACTATCTTTTCTTTTCAAGTACAATTCTGATTACGGAATTATCTGACTAGTATTAATTATCTAAATTATATTGAAAGGGTGTGTGTTGTTTGACCAGCCGATATACGACAAGCAAGGCACTTTTAGAAGCGTTACAAGAAGCTGATGTTTCCTTTATTTTTTCAAATCTAGGAAGCGATCACCCTGCCATTATTGAAGCCCTTGCCGAAGCTGAAAAAGAGGGAATTGATTTTCCGAAAATCATTACTTGTCCACATGAAATGGTTGCCTTAAGCGCTGCACATGGATATGCTCAAGTAAGCGGGAAACCTCAAGCTGTTTTAGTGCATGTTGAATGCGGCACGCAAAACCTTGGCGCTGCCATTCACAATGCTTGGAAAGGTCGGGTGCCTGTCCTCATTTTTGCCGGAACTTCTCCATATACTCAAGAAGGGGAGCTTCGGGGAAGCAGGAACGAATTTATTCACTGGATTCAGGATGTTCCCGATCAGCCCGGAATTGTAAGGGGTTACATGAAGTATACTCATGAGATTCGCACCGGGAAAAATGTAAAACAAATTGTCCATCGTGCACTGCAAATTGCTCAAAGCAGCCCGAAAGGACCCGTATATTTGACGAGCGCTAGAGAAGTTTTGGAGGAGGAAGTAGAAAAAGTAGAAATTCATCCTGAGCAATGGAGACCAATTGCAGCGCGTGCACTGGCACCGCAAGAAATAGATCCTTTAGTGAAAGATTTACTGGCAGCAAATAATCCGCTCATTGTCACGTCATATATTGGCAAAAACAAACAAGCGGTGAAAGAACTCGTTCAATTTTGTGAAAAACTTGCGATACCTGTTTTAGAGTCAGTGCCAAACTATATGAACTTTCCATCTGATCACCCGCTTCATTGCGGATATCAGTGGAATACTTCAACACAAAACGATTTAATCGAAAAAGCAGATTTTATAATGGTCATTGACAGTGATGTTCCTTGGATTCCAGTGAATAATAAACCATCGCCAAATTGTACGATTTACTATATTGATGAAGATCCGCTGAAGGAAGGGATGACATTATGGTATATCCCATCAAAACGTTTTTTCGCAGCTGATGCCGAAACGGCCTTGCGGCAGTTGAACGAAGTGATTAAAAACGCTGACATTGACAGCTTGCAAGTAAATGAAAGGAGAAAACAAATAGAAAAATATCATAAAGCTCAGCGTGAAGAATGGAAAAAAGCTGAACAATTTTTTGACGACATTATCACGCCTGAGTATTTAACTGCCTGCATACGGGAAGTGTGCGATGAAAACACGATTATTGTCAATGAAGGCATTTCAAATTTCCAAACATTATATACCCATTTGCAAATGACCAAACCAGGTTCTATTTTTGGCAGCGGCGGAGGCGGACTTGGATGGAACGGCGGAGCAGCGATAGGAGCAAAACTGGCAGACCCGTCTAAAACAGTGATCAGCCTTACTGGAGATGGATCTTATCTGTTTAGCGTCCCTTCGAGCGTTCATTGGATATCGCAAAAATATGACGCGCCATTTTTAACCGTAATTTATAATAATCGCGGTTGGAAATCTCCGAAACTGTCAACCTTAGCTGTTCATCCGAATGGTATCGCAAATGAAACGAATCAATTTTTCGTAGATTTCACTCCTCATGCTGATCTTTCGAAAATTGCAGAAGCTGCAGGTGGCGCCTATGCAAGAAAAGTAGAAAACCCTCATGAGCTGAAAGAGGCTCTGAATGAAGCAATAAAAACTGTCAAGTCTGGCCGTTCCGCTGTTTTAGATGTATATTTGCCCGCTATTAGTCAAGAAAACCAAATGAGAGAGGAAAAAAACCATTCCACAGTTTAAAAAGCGGGAGCAAAAAGCATTTAAAATTTGAATTCATTTGGAATAGTTGAAAGTACAAAAATTTTAAAGCTGCGGAGAAAGTTCAAAAACAAGATGGAATCATCAAGAATGTAGGCTAAAAAAGTTTTATATTCCTTTCATCGCACATCGTCCGAAATATAGAAAACCAGCAGCCAATGATCTTATATTCAACCAGCAGCATTTTCTATTTCTTTTTGCCCTTTTATGTAAGCGCTATCTAAAGGTTATGTTAAATTTTAAATCTAGATAGGAGTGAAAATGATAATGAAAAAATGGGAAAGGTACCATACAATATGGGGAATGCTGTTCCTAGGATGGGTTGTTTCTTATATCGACAGAACTGCGACAGGCCCAATTGTTACTTGGATGATAGAACATAAAATATCATTTTTTTCAGATGTCCCGAATCCTCATGAATTTGGGGGCTTAATAGGCAGTTTGTTTTTTGCCGGATTTATGTTAAACCAATTTCCTGGAGGAAACTTGGGAGATAAATTTGGATACCGCCCTATTATTATATTAAGTATTTTGTGGGCAGCCGTCGCCACTTTTTTCACAGGCTTATCAGGCGGACTCGTCATGTTTGTTTTATTCCGTGTATTACTTGGATTAGGTGAAGGAATCCTTTATTCAAATGACAGATCCTATATTGCTTTCAACACTCCTCCGGAAAAAATGGGCTTAGGAATGGGAGTTGTTATTACTGGCCTGTCTATCGGCTTAACGTTGGCAACAATCGGTACACCTCTTCTTCTGGAAGCTTTTGTTCCTCTAATGGGAAATGAAGCTTGGAGAGTTCCTTTTCTATTCATGGGATTCATTACTTTAATCGTTGCTGTTCTTATGTTTAAATTTATGAAGCCTGATAAAAAATTGATACAATCAGCAGATCCAAATTCACCTGGTGTGAAGGAATTTTACGGAAAATCGTTATATCACTTAAGTATTTATTCACTTGTGTTTTTGGTTATCATCATGGCGATATACTTCACATCAACAAAATTAGGGCTCTCATCGATTGTCATAGCTTTTATTTTGGCTAGTTTAGCCCCCATATTGATCATATATCTTTATGTAACAAAAAAATCAGAAGTGCACCCTTTGATTATGAATAAAAACCTGTTTTTCCTTTATCTATCTTTCCTGCCGATTTTATGGCATTTATGGTTGTATGGATTCTGGTCTACGGCAATTGTCCAAGAATTTGGCGGCGGAGCACTAGTTGCCGCAGCAGCAGTAGCTTCATTTAACGCAGTAGCAGGGGTTATCGGGTTCCCGCTTGGCGGAAAAATTTCTGACCTGTTAGCTGATAGACCGAACGGCCGCAGAAATGTATTAGCGCTTTTAACTTTTCTTTTAGCTGTTTCAATATTTGTTTTTGCTTGGTATATTCAAACGGAAAATAGCAGCCCGATTATTACATCAATCATTTTATTTATATCAGGATTATTCTTTTTTGCATTGCAGCCGGTTTCACATGCATTAAATGCAGAATTGGCGCCGGAAGGCAAACAAGGCGGGGCATTTGGCATGCTGAATCTGATAGCAGAAATTGGCGCCGTATTGTCGCCAGTCGTATCAGGATATTTAAGAGACAGCACAGGCAGCTGGGGAGCTCCGCTAATATTGGACGGAGTTTTAATTAGTATTAGTTGTTTATTTGTTTTAGCAATCTCAAGCAAAGCTGTACAATCTGCTCAACCAAAAATTATCTCGTCTAGCGAAGCAAATATGTAAACAAGTTATGTATAGCGATGAAATTTTTCTAAGCAAATGATGCTGTTGTTAATTGGCGAGTATCATTCATTTATCAGAGATAGATCATTTTCACATTGATGAAAAACCATTGAAAAAAGGGCTTTGCAAAAAGTTAATTGAACTGACTTTTTGCGGGCCCTTTCTTTTTAATACTATTCCCGATCAGGTTTGCGATAAGTCTTGACTTGAAAGGGTAACTGTGACGGTCTTTTCTTTTCCGTCCCGATATAATTTGACTTTGACTGAGTCTCCTGATTTCTTTTCACTGTACAAATATTTTCTTAACTCACTCGTGTTGTGAATACTTTGCCCATCCAATGCGACGATCACATCCTTTTCCTGCAATCCGGCCTGATCGGCGGGAGAATTTGCCTGAACTCTTCCAACTACCGCACCTTCTTTAACGTCAGATGGCAAATTGAGTGTGTCTCTAAGGAAATACTCAGGAAGCTCGCTTACATTTAATAATGCAACTCCAAGAAACGGACGGTCAATTTTTCCTTTTTCCATTAATTGATTGATCGCCTTCACAACATCATTGCTTGGAATAGCAAATCCGAGCCCTTCCACACCTTCCTGGCTGATTTTCATACTGCTGACGCCGATGACTTTCCCATCCATGTTAATTAAAGGGCCTCCGCTGTTTCCTGGATTGATCGCTGCATCAGTTTGAATGACATCAAGCGCCCAGTCTCCTTCAGAAGTTGTAATCGTCACTGTGCGATTGACTCCGCTGATAATCCCTTCTGTTACAGTTCTAGAAAGATCGCTGCCAAGCGGATTCCCGATTGCAATGACCTGATCGCCGACTCGTATATTATCGGAATCACCAAACTCAGCTACTGTGTTAACACTATTGTTATTAATTTTTATGACGGCCAAGTCTGTCAATGAGTCAGCACCGACTACCTCTGCTTTTTCCTTATCGCCATTGGAAAGCGTTACCTCCAATGAAGAAGCCCCTTCAATAACATGGTTATTTGTAACAATAAAAACATCATTGCCGGACTTTTTAAAGATAATTCCTGTTCCGCTTCCGCTTTCCACTTCTTCGCTGGAAGAACCTTGGCGCGATCCAAACCAATCTGTCCTTTGCTGCTGCAAATTAGAAATGCCGACAATCGCTGGTGAAAGTTTTTCAGCAATTTCTGCAATATCGCCTTGATTGGAAATCTTCGCAACATTAACAGATGCTTCCTGATCGTTTGTATTTTGACTGACCGCTGCATGCTCTGTTTCATTTGAAGCTTTGTTATGATCTTGGAATGGCAAGTAGGTCAACGCACCGTATACAACAGCTCCGCCCAAAACACCGCTGATTAAAGAAGAAAGAACCGGCTTCAACAAACTGTTCTTTTTTCTTTCCACACGATCGTTTTGATCTATTTCATCATAATATCCCATAGCAAAAGCCCTCCTCTTCTTCATCGTTTGTCTTATTCACATACTAGGCAAAAAATATGACGAAACGATGAACAAAAGGTAAAAAAACATTGAAATATAAAAAAGATCGGACGCCGCTCGATATTATGCGCCTCTTACCTTTTCGCCAAATCCCTCGATATTATGCGCCTCTTACCTTTTCGCCAAATCCATAGTTCAAAAGCACTTTTCAAAAATCGTTTCTCCTGCCAAGCCCTAACGAAACGGTGAACATCAATCCGGATCGCCCGCGGTACTTTCATTTATTACAAAAAATGCAATTCTGAAACACATAGATGTTGTTGATTGAAAATAAGCCTTTCTGAAAAATTGGCATTTGAATTCGTATGCATGCCCCGGATTTCATTCAACGTATTCAAACTTCAACTGTTTTCCCTTCTTCAGCAACATGGAAAAGAAGATGAGCAAGATGCTGAATGGGGCCGTATATTTCCTCTTCCTCCTGCTCCGCCATCACTTCATCACCGAATTCTAAGTCATTTAGATAAAGAGCTATAAATTCATAAAAGTCTTTTAGTTCAAACCGGTAGCATTCGCTCGGATCTTCCTCGTCCTCCTCGTAGCGAAGGGAAAGATAAGACATATTGCCATCGCTGTCCTCAGCGTCAAAAAAGACGAAAAAACCAATGTTTGTATCGAGATCAAACAAATGTCTTGTCCCTCCTTCTGTCACCCTTTCAAAATCATCCGGGCTCAGCTTTTGCACTTTCATTTCTTCCATATCATCTTCAAGGTGAAATTTAACAGTGAATTCACGCATCGTATGTCTCCTCCTCAAATATTAGAAAATACTTAATGAATATGTTTTAGATAAAAATTCAAGCAGTTTGATGCCGGTCAGACTATTGCCTTTGTCATCCAATGCAGGACCGAATATGCCGATGCCGCATCTTTTTGGAACAGATGCGAGTATGCCTCCTGAGACGCCGCTTTTTGCCGGAATCCCGATTTTAATCGCAAATTCTCCCGAAGCATTATACATGCCGCAGGTGACCATAAACGTTTTGCAAATACGCGCTACATCAAGGGGCATGATTTCCTCTTCTGTAAACGGATCGCGCCCATCCATCGCAAAAACGAGGCCGATGCGCGCCAAATCGATGCATGTCATTTCAATGGCACATTGCTTCGTGTAAAGCTCCATCAGATCTTCGACATCTTCGTTTATAATATTATGCTGTCGAAGAAAATAACATAAGGAGCGGTTTAAAAACGCGGTTTCAAATTCGGATTGAGCGACTTCTTGCGAATAAGAAATGGTTGGATTTCCTGTTAGCTTGCGGACAAAACGAATGAGTCTCTGCAGCCGTTCTTTCACCGTTCTTCCCGAAATCATATGCGTTACGGCAAGTGCACCGGCATTGATCATCGGATTCAGCGGCTTTGTAGGCTGTGTTTCCTCAAGCTTGGCAATGGAATGAAACGGATCGCCCGTCGGCTCCATCCCGACTTTTTGGAATACCTCCTTTTCACCGTGATCCATAATGACAAGAGCTAAAGCGATAATTTTTGAAATGCTTTGAAGCGTCACTTTTACCGTTACATCCCCCGCGTCAATGATTCTCCCATCAGGCATATATATAGCAATAGATAAATCATTTGGATTTGCTTTGCCAAGAGCCGGTATGTAACTGGCAACTTTCCCCTGATGCCCATACTTTTTCGCTTCTTGGACAAAGCGGATCAATTCTTCTTTTTCGTACATTCAGCCATCACCATTATTTAGTATGGCTCGCTGTATAAAATTTTATAAACAACCCCTTTGATATTTGACAAATGAGTATGATATGTTTATTCAATCTGGAGATAGTCATTGTTGCATAGATTGTTTTCTCTCACTTCCATGCTTTCTTTTGCTTGATAAAATCCCCCATTGTCCCAGTAATGTCACTAATGCAAGGCCGCCGGCGGCAAACGGAAGTTGGGAAGGAGCCAATCCAGCCAGCATCACTATCCCTCCAAGAAGAGAACCTATTGCACTGCCCAAATAATTTGCGGAACTGTTCAAAGCAACGGCCGCTGCACCTTGATTAGGCTGTATGTGAAGCAATTCATGCTGCTGCGGGGCTTGCGATGCCCAGCCCATCGCCCCCCATAGAATAAAAGGCAGAAATGACAGGATCGGAAATGAAAGGGCGAATGGCACACTGAACATGGACAAAGCCATTATGGCCAAAATTCCTGCCATGAGCAAACCCGGTTTGCCTGTCCGGTCAATCAAAGCGCCGATGGAAAAACTGCCAACTACGCCGCCAATTCCCCATGCCCAAAGATATGGCGTGTTGTTGGAAATGTCCGCCAAGTTATTCAAAATAACAGCAATATATGTGTAAAGACCCAAGCTGGCAACACTGGTCATAAAAGTGATGCCAACAATTGCTGCAACCCGTCTATTTGTCATCATTGCGACGCGCTGGCGGAGTGAAGGTGGAGCTGAAGCTGCAAAATGTGGAAACCAGATGGCAATTCCCATCATGGCAATTAAGCCTAGTGCAGTGATCACCCAAAGAGTTCCATTCCACTTCAGATGTTCCGCAATCACCAGTCCAAGAGGGACTCCTATGACTGTTCCAGTGCTCATGCCGCCAAGAGTCATGCCAAGTGCTCTGCCGCGTTTCTGTTCGGGCACTAGTGATGCTGCAGCTGCTGATGCTAGCGGAGAGTAAAGTCCGGCGCCGATGCCTGCAATTGCTCGTGCAATCAGCAACATGGAAAAATTTGAAGCTAGTGCACTTATCCCGTTGCCTATCGAGAATACTGCGAGCGCCAACAATAAAATATTGCGCATCGGTTTTCCAGCAAGCAGTGTTGCAAATACCGGAGCGGCCAGTGCATAACAAAGCGTAAAGACGCTCACGGCTTGCCCTGTTTGTGAAGGGGTTATATGAAAAGTTGCACCGATATCCGGAAGCAAACCAGCTATCACATAAGCATCAAACCCAAGAGCGAACATACCGATCGTCAAGAGAAAAACTTTTTGCATAATAACTTAGCCTCCATTTTTACGGAATTATCTTTACGGAAGATTTATCTATTTTTCACTTTACAAGACGGAATGTAATATGTCTAATATATATTTATAAAACTACTAATATCTTATAAATATTAATAAAGGAGGAGATTAATTGGAACTGCGCCACTTGAAATATTTCTTAACAGTTGCTGAAGATTTGCATTTTGGGAAAGCTGCAGCCCGTTTAAATATGGCACAGCCGCCTTTAAGCCTTCAAATCCGACAATTAGAAGAAGAAATAGGCGTGCCTCTTTTCCATCGAACGAAAAGAAAAGTAGAACTGACGAAAGAAGGCCAATTGTTTTTGGAAAAAGTTAATCAAATTTTCAAAGATCTGGAGGAAGCTGTCGAATCAGTAAAAAGGGTGAACCGTGGAGAGGTCGGAGAAATAGCGATAGGATTCATTTCCTCATCAGCCTATGATATTCTTCCAACAATTATAGAGCACTATCGTAAAGCATATCCTAATATTCATATAGATTTGCAACAATTGACAACTAGAGAGCAATTAAAAGCTTTGCATGAGGGCGCAATTGATATAGGAATCCTTTGCCAACCCGCCAACATAAAAAATGACGGAATTCATTTCGAGGTTATTCGGCAAGAACGAATGATGATTGCTCTGCCAGAGGATCATCGGCTAGCTTCCGGCACTTCCCCGATTCATCTTGAAGAATTGGCGGGCGATTCATTTATTTTGACGGGAAGGAAGGCAAATCAAAGCCACTATGATACTGTGATAAACAGTTGCTATCAAGCGGGATTCCATCCTAAAGTAGTTCAAGAAACACAAGAATTGCCTACAGTCCTATCCCTTGTTTCATCAGGAATGGGCGTAGCGATTGTACCATCCTCTATCCAGCATGTATTAAAAAATAAAGTTGTCTATCGCGACATTTACAACAACCCAATTACTACTTCAACTGCCTTTGCGTGGAAAAGTGGAAATTTGTCTCCAACTGTTCATGCATTTCTTAACTTAATGAGAAAATCTGTCATTCCGTTTTTTCACCAAGTTTAATAGAAATAATCTCATGAAATGATACTGGCAATTAAAATTCTCTATCAAATCCTTAATTAAACAAGGAGAATAATTGAAATAACCGCAATAAAAAAAGAAGCAGGAGTACAATGAAAATAATCATTTCCCTCTCTGCCAAAGTAAATTTCAATGCATTTTAGCAGCCGATTTGATGATTGGGGAAAGAACTCTTGTATCTGTCTCCTCTTTTTTTGTCTTTAACATCATTTTGCCGTTAAAAAATTGGTTCAAAAAACCGATAAATTTACAATTATTATCAATTGAAATTTTGCATTCATTTAGCCTAGACGCTCCCAATCATTTTCATCGTTGTAAATTTCCCGTTGTGAACCAACAACATAATTTATCGGTCCAATTGTCTGAGCATCACGTTCTATTGTATTTAATAATTTTTGGAGCTTCAAAGCTGTTTGAAGGCTAGCAAACGGTTGTGAAGGAGCTGCTCCGTTTACTACATACCCGCCAACATCATTAACCAATCTTACCAATTTGCGTATTGTTTTTAGTTCAGGCTTCGAGTCATCAATATTCGTTTTCATGTCCATTATGACCTGTTCTCCGAAAGGAGTTCTTTCCCATATACGAAGATGGTCAACATCCCATACAGGTGTATCAAACACCATATTGGCAAAGATTAGACGGTTTTGTGGAGAAGCGAATACAAGATCGACTTCTCTCTTTCGGACAATATTTACGAAGCTGCTATACCCGGTTATTGCCGCTTTTCCTAAACATGCAGTTACGGCTGCACTGTCAAGTACGTCAGAACCTGATACGGAGAAGTCTGATCGAGTGCCTTGAATAGACTTTAACTCCAGATCAGTATTGGATGCACAAATCCATTGGATAAGATCTAGCGGATGGATTATTTCGCTGATCACACCTACAGTTGGCCTATAATCATTCATTCTGTTCTTTCCCCAGTAAAAATTGGCCCGAATAAGCTGCAAATTATGCTCTTCAACAAACTTTTTCAAGACGATGGTTGCATCAGAGTAACGTTCTATAAGGTTAAGACAGAATCCAGATACACTTTTAAGTTTCGCTTCCAGCAGCTCTAAATCATCGTTCGTATTCGCCAAGGGCTTCTCGCAAATAACAAAGCCTTTGTATCCTTCCAACTTTTTAATTATATCCATGTGGAACTCATCATTTACACTAATTACAATAATGTGAGGCTCAAATTGTTCAATAGCAGCATCCACCTCTTTAAAGTATTGAATATCCCTGCGTTTAGGATTTCTATTAACATATGCAAAATTGATTTTTCTAGCTCCAACAATATCTTTATTCATATTGGAAAAAGCTTTAAGAAATCTTGTCCCTGCATATCCCAAACCACAAATTAAGACGTTCATCAGTTGCCTCCCTTTAACATTTAAATTTCTTTTATTAAAAGCTTTTCGCCTGAATCAATAAATCCGAGCTTTTTATATAAATTTTTTGCAATCGGTGTTGTTTGTAAGATAACTTTTTCAACATTATTGGCCTGAAACCAGTCCAAAATATAGTTCATTAAACATTCTGCAAACCCTCTACGGCGCCGTTCAGGGTGAACAACAACCGATTGCACCCACCCAACAAGTCCGTTTAAACATCCTTTCATCGGCGCACGTTCATCAATGATTCCTATAGCACAGGCCGATATTTCGGTTTCGCCATCATAGTGGGCTACAGCAATTACCATTTTTTCATTTGCAGGTATATTGTGAATAAGCCATTTCCGATAGCTTTTCTGCCATGCCATTTGTTCTTCGGGTGATTTCGAAACATAGTGGCCTGCCCCTTCATTGAGCAACAGCTTCCTTAAATCAATCAGCATGTCAACATCATTGATGGTTGCCTTTCTAGCAACAATTTTTAAATTATGATCCATGAATAAATATCCTCTCCTATTCTGTTGTATACGTTAAGGGTGGCAAAAAACTATGGACTACTCTTATCTCAGAATTGTAATAGGTTATCTCTAACCAATTATGCGAACACATCGGCCGATTGTGCAAATGGAATATTAAAGTGGCAAAAAACTTCATTTAATGCATCGGTTAGCTGCAACATCTGCTCTTCAGTGTGGTTCGGTGTAACATTGACTCGAAACCGTTCTGTACCAACAGGAACTGTCGGCGGGTTAATAGGCTGCAGATAGATTTTATGTTTTTCAAGCATTCTTTGAGCAGCTGCCTTACATTTTTTTGCATCCCTAATCATTACAGGAAGAATGTGTGTTACACTCGATGGCATTACCGGTATACCTGCCTGAACGAGCATCTTTCTTAGCTGATTAGTCTTTCTATGCAGTTCATTTCTCTCTTTATCAGAAGATTTCAAATACCCGATGCTTGTATAGCATGCAGCAACAATTGCCGGCGGCAGGGAGGTAGTAAAAATAAAGCCGGATGCAAAGGAGCGGACAGCATCAATCAGCAATTCCGATGCAGTAATATACCCGCCTATCACTCCTATCGCCTTCGCCATTGTTCCTTGTATAATGTCAATGAGATTGGCAACTCCAAGCTCTGCAGCTATTCCTGCTCCTCGAGGACCGTACATACCGATAGCATGAACTTCATCGAGAAATGTTAGTGCATTATATTTTTTAGCAAGATTCACAATTTCCTTAATCGGTGCGATATCGCCGTCCATCGAATATATTGACTCGAATACGATGATTTTGGCTCGATTATGCGGCTGGGAAGCTAGTAATTCCTCCAAATGTTCGACATCATTATGCCTAAATATGGCGCGGTCAGCTTTTGCACTTCGTATCCCATTGATAATGGAGGCATGATTAAGCTCGTCGGAAAACACTATGCAATTAGGGAACAGACGCAATAAGCATTGTAATGTTGCATCATTTGAACTGTATCCGGTCGGAAAAACGAGTGCTGCCTCTTTACCGTGCCAGTCAGCCAATGATGATTCAAGCAAAGTGTATTGGTAGTGTGTGCCGCCTATGTTCCGCGATCCGCCTGAACCGGCTCCATTTAACCGGATTGCTTCTTGCATCGCTTCAATTACTAAAGGATGCTGGGACATTCCCAGATAATCATTGCTGCACCAAACAACAACAGGCTGCTCATCTTCCTTGCCATTCAACTTCGCCAAAGGATACTGGCCGCATATGCGGTTAATCGTAATAAATTCACGGTATTGCCCTCTTTCCTTCAACGAATTTAGCTTGTCGCTGAGAATTTCTGTATACATAACTCTATCATCCTCCAATAAATATAAATTCCATTCAAGAAGGAATTGTAATTTTTGTTTTTCAGCCGCACTCTTAATGTAAAATCAATTGTTTGTTAATATTCTCCTCCTGTGCAACGGGCGGAAAATTGACAGAAAACCTAACAGGCATGCCTTTTATAAATCGCAAAACTTCCTCGGCAATTTGTGCAGCGACCTTAAACTGCGCTTCTTTTGTCGAGGCTCCTATATGCGGCGTCGCAATTACTGACGGATGATCAGCCAATTTTGAATGAATAGGCGGTTCGACTTCAAAAACATCAAGCGCTGCACCTGCGACATGGCCATTTTCTAGAGCTTCTAAAAGAGCTTCTTCTTCAATAATTCCGCCTCTTGCACAATTGATAATCCTTACCCCTTTTCTTGTTTTTGCCAATGTATCTTTATTTAACAATCCTCTCGTTTTTTCGTTCAGGGGTGCATGAACTGTAATTATGTCCGCACTTGAAAGAACTTCATCAAAAGAAAGCATTTCGACACCGAAATTATTTGCTCTCTCTGGAGTTAGGATTGGATCAAATACATGCACTTTCATTCCAAAGGCTTTAGCCCGCTTGGCAACTTCAATACCAATGCGCCCAAAACCGATAATGCCTAAGATCTTCCCGTAAAGTTCAGATCCAACAAATGCTGACCGATTCCACTCTTTTGCTTTAACTGAAATATTCGCTTGCGGAATGTGCCTCATCAAAGAAGAAATCATCGCAAGTGTATGCTCGGCTACCGAAATGGTATTTCCATTGGGAGCATTAATGACAATTACTCCTTGCTTTGTTGCCTCATCAATATCAATGTTATCTACACCGACTCCGACTCTTCCGATAATTTTTAAAGAGGTCCTCTTTCCTAAAAGCTCTTTCGTTACTTTTGTGCTGCTCCTCACCAAAAGAGCATCAAAAAGATTTAGTTCATCTTCTGCTTCCGATACACTTTTTTGGACAACTTCAACCGCTTCTGATTCTATCAACGGTTTCAGTCCTTCATTGTTCACTTTGTCAGAGACTAGTAGCCGAAACATTGTTTAAATACCTTCTGTAATTTATTTTTAGGATCTATTAGCGCACGCTTACCAAAGCAATTCTATATTTGCTTTTATTTTCCTTGTAAAAAAAAGTTAATTTTTTTGTTAATTTATAGTTAAAATTGTGAATATTACTAAAATACTATTAAAAAATGCTGATTCATGTAACGTCATTATTGATGCTCCTTACCAGTTCTGCGTCCAATTGGCGAATAAAATAATTAACACATCAATGCCTGAAATTGCCCTTAAAAAACCCCTTCAATATAGGCAGAAATGCCTTAATTGAAGGGGATGCTCACATAACGTTTTATTAATGCTTTTTTGCATAAAAGCGTTCATTTTGCATTTGCCGCATACTTTTTTTCAGTAAGCGCATGGTGATAAACTTTTTCAAGCATGCGTCCATAAAAAGAAGCTAAAACCTGCTGAAAAAGCATGCCTAAGACAACCGGTACCGCCACTTGCGGCGGAAAATAAGTGATCGCAAGCACTGCACCGGCGCTAATATTCCTCATTCCGCCCGTAAACGTTAAAGTGATGATATCATCCTGTTGAAATTTTAATAGACGCCCGGCCATCCATGAAAAAAAGTAGCCGCTTGTAGCAATCAAAAAAACGAAAAAACCAATCAAAATTAATTTTTTATTCGGGTTCGCCAAATAAGGAGCTACTATCGCGCTGTTGATGATCACTACAAGCGATAAGGCTATTTTCGAAAACGGACTTAAAACGGCTGCAATACGCTGTTTCAATTCTTTTTTCGTCCACTCATTTACAAGCATTCCTAAAATGGAAGGCAGGATAATCATGAAAAATAAGCCAGACATCATATTCCATACGTCGATTTCTACCGTTCTCTCCACCAATACTAATAAACTGGCAGGAACGACAAAAGGAGAAATAAACGTATCTATTAATATAACAGCAAGAGCTAAAGCCAAATTTCCTTTATGGATTGATACCCAAATAAAGCTTGTAACACCAGTTGGAATGATCACGGCCAAAACTAAACCAATGATTGTGAAGCTGTCTTCTTGAAAAGCAAGATGGCCGACAGCAAACGCCCAAAGCGGGATGAAAAGATGAAGCAGCAAAAGAACGACGAAAATCGGCAGCGGATGCAAAAGAGCCTGCTTAAACGCATGAAAACTAAGATTTAAACTGCCCGCAAACGTAATAAAAGCAAAAATCCACGGAACAAGCTGAGAAAAATCGTCAAATATAGTTGAAAATACAATCCCGATCACAACACTTGACGGGGTTAAAAAAGGAAGCATCTTTTCCATTATGCTGTTTATGTTTTTTAACATTTTTCTCTCTCTCCAGTGTTAAGCTAAAATGAAAAGTTGCGCAATCCTAATGTTCACAAATAGTGAACAATCTTTACTTCATTATATAATATGCAATTTTTTCTCACCAATCCAGCGCTATGTCAAAACATTTTGCGAAGTTACTATGAACCTAGTCTCATGCTTTTCCCTTGGTTTTTTAGGGAAGCGGCCATTCTTCTGGGCTATAGTATCTATCAAATATGGAAAACCCTTTCCTCTTCTACTTTGCAAATTCTGATTGTATAACGTTTATACCATTCCTTCCTGCCTTTATCCTGCGCCGCTTTATGCAAAGCATTTTCTTTCCAGCGTTTGATATCATCCAATGATTCCCAATATGAAACTGTAATTCCGTACCCATTCTCATTTCTTGCACTCTCTGCTCCTAAAAAACCGGGCTGTTTGGACACCAATTGATCCATTTCCTTTGCCATTTCCTCATAACCATTGTCCCCTTCTGTTCTTTCCGATGTGAAAATCACGGCGTAATACTCGTTTAAACGTTTTGTATAATTCATTTTTCAAGCACCCTTTCTTATCAAAACGAAAAGTTTCATACTGTTTTATCATATAATGAACAAAAATGAATTCTCAAACTAGTTTTATTTTTTTTAATAATAGATATATAATATCTATAAAATTACTTTGATTTAAGGGAGAAATAAATAATGAAAAGAAATGAACAAGAACAACGGAATCCTCAAGCACTCAGAGATGAAACAATTGTCATCCATGGCGACGATTCTATAACGGACGAAAAAGGAGTCAATCCTGCTATTTACTATTCCGCAACATTCCAGGCACATAGTGCAAGCGAATTTTCTGAAATTGCTGGAACACCTCGTCATCCGCGATATTACACACGTTACGGAAACCCAGTGCATGAACGGGTTCAAAAAATTGTAGCAGATCTTGAAGGAACTGAAACAGCCTTAGTAACCGGCTCTGGTATGGGAGCGATAGCGACAACTATTTTATCGCTTGTAGCAGCAGGCGATCATGTGATTGCCCAAAAAAATCATTATATGAGCACAACGAAAATTATGGATGAGCTGCTGCCGAAATTTGGTGTTGACGTGACGTTCGTTGACCAATCCGACACTTCTGCGTTTGAAAAGGCAATTCGTCCGAATACAAAACTTATTATGGTTGAGACGCCTGCCAATCCTACATTGGTATTGACAGATTTAGCTGCAGTGTGTGATCTTGCCCGCCAACATGGAATTATCGTTGTCGCAGATAATACGTTTGCTTCCCCTATCAATCAGCGTCCACATGACTTTGGGGTTGATGTTGTTGTCCATAGTGCAACAAAATACATGGGCGGCCATCATGATTTGACAGCTGGCGTAATTTGCACAAACGAGGAATTAGCTGAACGTATTTGGAATACGCATATTTCCATCGGTTCAGTGCTTTCGCCAATGGATGGTTGGCTATTGCTGAGAGGCTTGCGCACGCTTCCTATGCGGATCGAACGGATTAACGCGAACGCTTTGGCGTTAGCCGAATTTCTTGAGAATCAGCCTCAAGTTGAACGGGTATATTATCCGGGGCTGCCAAGCCATCCGCAGCACGAGCTTGCTAAGCGGCAAATGAAAGGCTTTGGTGCCGTTATTGCCTTTTCCATTAAGGGCGGTTATGCTGAAACACAGCGCTTTGTTTCCGCATTAAAGCTTCCTCCTAACGCTGTAAGCCTTGGCGGAGTCGAGTCTCTCGTTGTACATACAGCAGCGATGTGGGAAGGAACAATGAACGAAGAACAAATGCAGCTCGCAGGAATCCCGGCAAACTTCGTGCGCTTCTCTGTCGGCATAGAACATATCGAAGATTTAAAAGAAGATGTCAGACAAGCTCTGCAAAAAATTTAATGAAGGAATGTGCGGACAATGGCGGGGGGCTGTCTAATAAGCCGTTTTATCGGCTTATTGACGCCCCCTTTCATCTTTTTGAAAGTTTATGATTTTTTGTTTTCAATGGAGATTTGACTCTCTGTACAGCCTCAATTAAAAATGCATTTCATTTTAGAAGCTAGTGCTTGCAGAAAAATCTTGATTTTATTAAACATACATCTTGCAATTTGAAACACTCGATATCTATCATTTCTAAATATCACTATTGAACACACTACCTGAACAAGCTTTGGCAGCTTATGATACTTCATCAGTTCTATTTAAATGGGATGTAAATTTTGCCGTATTATATAGTAAATAAGATTAGTTTCTCCCCATCCTTGGAGCAGATGAGTTATGTCAACACAGCACTCCGCCTCGCTTCTTAAATTTAAGCTGATTTGTTTTACATACGCACTCCAAGACAGCATGTGTTGTCAATAAATCATCGATATAGAGGCCCGCTTGACAGCTATTTTTTATTTAAAATGATTTTAACTTCCCCACTTGCACGCTTCTCGAAAAAAACAGCATTCCCTTCTCCATGTGATTTCAATCTTTGCCATTCCATTCTAAAGAAAGATGCCCAAAAAAATGAATCGTTCCAAAATTTTCTTCTTCATATCAGAACATATATTCGCATATAATAAAAATAGAACAAATGTTCTTTTTTGTGAGGTGAAAATCATGAACGGTTTGCTGCTGAATGCCAAAAAGTACGGTTTTGCTTTAAAGATGATCTACATGACCGATCAAGGGGTAATAACTGAAAGATTGATTACGGTAAAAGACTTTAACGATAAATACATTCGCGCTTACTGCCACTTTCGAAAAACTTTCCGAACGTTTAAACGATCCAACATTCTTTCAATTGGTCCCATAAAAAAACGAAAAATAGGGTGAAACGAAATGGGTAGATATCACATTATGCTAACATATTTTAAAGGTCGGCAAAGAGTTGTACAGGTCATGGATTTCAGCGGTGCGCAAATGATTACTTTTACAATGGATGAGCTGGAAAATGACGAGATGCCCGTTGAACTAAAGAAATATATTAAAACAATCGAAAAAGAAATAAATGAAGGACGATGGGATTATTGGAAAAGAATTTAAGAAACGGGCATTTACTCCGCCTTTCCATAAAGAAAATACTGCCTTATCATTTGAGGAGAAAATGGCAATAGCTAAGCTTCACATTACAGGGAATAATAAATTATATTCCAAACAAATGGATGAAAAACGGTTTTCACGACGAAAGCGTTCAAAATCAAAAATAACTGATCAAGTCTCATTCGTAGATCAGCCATGTTTATTGACCGATAAGACGTGAAAAACAAATTAGACAGCTGAAAACAAATTATTTTACTAAAATTGGATAAATTTTTTTACAAACAAATCATTTGAAATCTAAAACAAATTCCTATAAAATTATCTCGAAATAAATATTTTCAAAATAAAAATTTATAAATTTTATTTTTTCACTAAAAAACTAAAATTGCACCAAGAGAGGAAGGTTTACGTTGACAAAAGTATTGTACATTACAGCACATCCACTTGATGACACCCAATCTTACAGTTTGGCAGCAGGAAAGGCTTTTATCGAAACCTATAAAGAAGCGAATCCTGACCATGAAGTAATTCACCTTGATTTATATAAAGAACATATTCCCCAAATCGATGCTGATGTATTAAATGGCTGGGGGAAACTGAGATCCGGAAAAAGCTTAGATGAGCTTACTTCCGAGGAAAAAGCGAAAGTTGGACGTCTTTCAGAGCTTTGTGAACAATTTATTGAAGCGGATAAATACGTTTTTGTTACACCTTTATGGAATTTTTCATTTCCGCCTGTCTTGAAAGCATATATTGATGCAGTTGCAGTTGCAGGCAAAACGTTTAAATACACTGAACAAGGATCTGTTGGGTTATTGACTGATAAAAAAGCCCTGCATATTCAAGCGCGTGGAGGCATTTATTCAGAAGGTCCAGCAGCTCAAATGGAAATGGGTCACCGCTATTTGGCTGTTGTGATGCAATTTTTCGGTGTTCCTTCATTTGAAGGCTTGTTTGTAGAAGGACACGCTGCTCAACCTGAAAAAGCAGAGGAAATTAAACAAAACGCAATTGCGAGAGCAAAAGATTTAGCGCATACGTTTTAAGTAAAAAATAAAGAGGCTGATCTTTCATGATATGCTCCCCTTAAGGTAGACAGATTAAAATATAAAACATCTGTTTTACCTTAGGGGGAGTTTTTCTATGTATAAGCAATATACTACAGAGTTCAAACTTGAAGTTTTACTTGCATATGAAAACCGAGAATGTACTATTCAAGAGCTTTGTAAAAGGTATCAAATTACTAAATATTCTTTAAGGCAATGGATAAATGAATTTGAGGAATTTGGAATAGAGGGTTTAGAACGTTTAAATTCTTGGAAAGGTTTTAAGGAAGCAACTGTAAAAGATTATTTATCTGGTGAGTTCTCACAATACGAGATTGTCAGGACATATGGTATTTCAAGTAGATCGGTACTTCAACGATGGATGAAGAAGTATAATAGCCATAGAGATTTAAAGGATACGTCGAAAGGTAAGCGTAAAATAGTCCACACCTACCTTTAGATGTGGACTATTGTTATGATTTATTTAGCTTTATTAGGAACACGACATTCTTCTGGAATTGTTGTGGACCAAGGAAGGAGTTGATCTAATTTTTCTTTGTCAGTCAGATTAATATTTGGAAGCTGTTCAAATAAATATTTAAGGTAATTGAATGGGTTTAATCCGTTTTCCTTCGCAGTCTCCACAATGCTATAAATGATTGCGCTGGATTTAGCCCCCTTTATGGTATTGCTAAACAGCCAGTTTTTCCTCCCGATTACAAACGGTTTAATGGATCGTTCTGCGCGGTTGTTATCAATTTCTAAACGACCATCCTCTAAAAAAGCTACTAAACGGTCCCATTGATTACGACAATATTTAATGGCTTGCCCAAGTGCACTTTTTGGCAACACTCTTGGGGCTTGTTCATGAAGCCATGCCAAAAAAGCCTCCAATACCGGTTGGCTGCGTTCTAAACGTTTCTTATAACGTTCTTCAGGACTAACGTCCTTTAAATCCCGTTCTATCGAGAAAAGTTGGTTACAGAATGCAAGACCTTCTTTGGCTTTAACGTGAGTAGTTTTAGCCGATTCAGGAAGAGCCTGCAAAGCTTCTGTGAATTTACGTCTGGCATGAGCCCAACAACCGACCAGACTGACATCAGGGATTCCGTTATAACCGGCATACCCGTCCACATGTAAATATCCACGGAAACCTTCCAAAAATCGTAAAGGATGTTTGGATGCACGGGTTCGCTGGTAGTCATACAAAACAATTGGAGGCCCCATTCGTCCTGTCCGATAAAGCCACATAAATGATTTGGAAGTCGCTCGTCGGTCAGGTTCTGAAAGAACCTGTAAGGTGGTCTCATCCGCATGGAGGATATCCTGATTCAATAGATGGTTACGCATTCGGTCGTAAACAGGACTCAACCAGGTGTCGGCTCCATACAAAATCCAATTGGATAAAGTTTGCCTGGAAATGAATATGCCAAATCGCTCCAGATGTTTTTCCTGGCGATACAAAGGCATACTTTCAACGTATTTCTGCGTCATCGTATAAGCCATTGACGATGGAGATGCCAGACTTCCCGGAAAAACAGGAGCCGGCATTTTCGCCGTGACAATAGGCGTTTCTATTTCATGGCGTTCACAATGACGGCAACTATAAACATATTGGACATGCTTTTTCACTTTTACTTGTGCTGGAATAACTTCTATTTCTCTGCGTACTTGCGTACTCATTTCGTGTAGAGGTCCAGCGCAACACGAACAAACCTGTTCCTCAGCTGGCAAACGGTATTCCACCGTTTCAGTAGGCAGGTTTTCTAGTTTTTCATCTCGACGATTTCGCTCCTTCTTGCGTGTATATGTAATGGTTTCAATCGTCGGTTCTTCATCATCAGGATTTGCGGTAGCTTCAGCTTCATTGAAAAGGGACAGTTGGTCTGAATTGGTCTTCTCACTGGAAGAACCAAAACGACGTTGTTGACTTAACCGAAATTGCTCCTCATACCATTTTAGCTTCGCTTCCAAAGCTTCCTTTTCTATTTCAAGCTTTTCGTTACGCGCTTTATAGTATTCAATTGTTTCCTGAATTTTTGTGTCCGTGTTTTTCATAGTTCCAGTATACGCAAAAGAATCCGGCTTGACCAGTCGGATTCTCAAGTTTTTTAATTTCATAGAATCGTGCGTGCTTTCACTGTGGGATGGGCTTGTTTTTGTTCGATGGATAAGCCATCTAATAACCAGCGTAGCTGACGAGGACTGATATCCATCGGCACTCCTTCTTGTTCAGATGGCCAGTTGAAAGTTCCTCTTTCTAATCTTCGATAATGGAGCCAAAACCCATTATTATCCCACTGTAGAATTTTAAGTTTATCCCTTTTCCGATTACAGAAAACAAATAAACAAGGGGAAAATGGATCCAAATCGAAGCATTCTTTGACGATGACTGCGAGACCATCAATCGATTTCCGGAGATCGGTGCTTCCACGTGCAAGGTACACTCGTTCAAAATTTGCGTTAGATATCATCGATTTTGAATCACACGCACTACATCGGAAAGTAGATTCAAATCGGTGCCTGGACGTACTTCGATGGACAGTGCACCGTAATGAATAAGGACAGATTCCTGACCCGTATGATGGGAGGAGATTTCTTGGACATCCACCGTCAACCATTTTGATTGATGCTCGTTCGTAGAAATTTCTTCCTCTCGAAACTTTCGAATCCAGTAGTACATCTGATGTATATTTACATCATTGATGCGAGACCACTCAGAAGCACTCAATCCACTTGTTTTCCAAGCATCATACCTGGATTTCCATTCTATTCTTTTGTCAGCATCATTCATAGCATAACCTCCAGCATTTTTTCTATGGAGATTATCTCATGTAACATTCACAACTAGAAGGTGCTGAGTATTTGACGCTTACGTCGAAAGGAAAGACAAGCTCTATGACTAAAGGAAGAAAAACGACTTGGAATGAACGGATACAAATTGTGCTTAATTGTTTAGGGAACGGAAAAGATTATAAAAAAAAACAGCAGAGACTTATGAAGTTTCTTATCAACAAGTATATCAATGGGTGAAGAAGTATGAAAATGGTGGAGAAGAAGCGCTTAAAGACAAACGAGGAAGAAAAAAAGAAGAAGCAAAGTTATCTCCAGAAGGAAAAATGAAACTGGAGATGAAAAAGTTAGAAAGAGAAAATGAACGCTTACGTGCGGAGAATCTATTTTTAAAAAGTTAGAGGAAATCGAAAGGAGGCGAAAGTAAACCAAATCCGTTTTGAAGACAAGTATATCGCAATCCGGGAACTTCATGAGAAAGAAAACCTAAGCATAATCTTATTATGTGAAATCGCCGGTATTTCACGAGCTGCTTACTATAAGCGGTTAAAACGTTCGCCTTCCTCCCGAGAACTTCAGAATGAAGAAATCGTAAAAGAGATGAAAGTTCTCCATGAGAAAGTTGACTGTTTTCTGCAAGAAAAAAATACAGAGTGTTGCAGTATATCTTTTTCAAAATTTTGAATAAATATACAGATATGTGATCTATCCATCAAGGGCTTGACATGGATCCTCTGTAGCCATGATTCTTTAGCCAAGCGCCAGATTCAACAGTTTTGGCAAAACCAAAAAGGTTATCATGGCTCCTCCTCCATGTAAAGCCCCATTGCAAATCACTGCATAAGGATTTTGCAATTCTCTGCACTTTTATTTTGCAAAAAACAAGTTGACGGCATCTATGGTTACCGTCGGATGACGTTGAATATAAATCGAAAGCTTGGTCAGAACTTCAATCATAAAGACTGATGAAAGTTGCCGGTATACAATCTGTTATTCGAAAAAAGAAGAAATCTTATAAGCGATCTACTCCTCAACATGTTGCAGAAAATATATTGAATCGTGAATTCACAGCGGAAAAGCCAAATGAAAAATGGGTAGTTGATGTCACAGAATTAAAATATGGTTCATCAAAGAAAGCATTCCAAAGACCGAATTGTAAAAAATTCTTTTCAATTCATGGTATAAATTCGAACTGCATCTCTTAAAAATTCCGCTGCTCCAAGATGTTTTTTATCATAATACGCTTTAAATCTTTCATCTGCTACATACATCTCTGTTACTCCTCTATGAGCTTCCTTCGTATAATGATCCCAAAAATAGCAGAGCCATTGACGATGCAAATCAGCTGCCTTCTGTGCCAGCTCGCTCGCTGGATCTCCAGTTACAAATGCTTTATTCAGTGTATTCAAGACCTCTTCCTCAAGCTGTTTCAGCTGTTCGAACTGCTCTTTTGTCATGTTTTTCAGTTTTTGATTAGATCGATCGACGACTTCGCCTCCATATTTTTCTCTAACTTCATGCCCATATTTTCTTTCATTTTCTTCAATTAATTTTTGTTTAAAAGCTTCAAATTTCTCTTTATCGCTCATCGTGATCCTTCCTTCCTTTGCCGCTATTGTTTTCTCCACATTTGCGATTAATGAATCTAGCTGCCTGCGTTTTGCAAGAAGCTTTTCGCGGTGTTCCTTTAAAGCTTTCATGCTGTCGAAGGATGGTGAATTGATGATTTTTTTAATTGTATCTAAATCAACTCCAAGCTCTCGATAAAAAAGAATTTGCTGCAGTTTATCAACCTCTTTTTCCCCATATATGCGATATCCGGATGAATTGATTTTCGCTGGCATAAGAAGCCCAATTTCATTGTAATATCGCAATGTCCTTGTTGTAACTCCGGTCAATTCTGCTAATTGTTTTACCGTATATTCCATCCTTTCACCTCCTGACAAGATCATCATAAACCTTTACGCAACGTCAATGTACAGAGAAAAATTAATGTTATAATAAACATAATATTGAGAAAATAAAATAAGGCTGTGATCACTTAGTGTTTTTACAAAAAAATATCCTCAATGCTATTTCTTATGTTAAACCCAAATTCACCGGCGCCGGATTCTCGCTGTTTATTTTTTTTACTGTTTTTTTCATTGCAGCTGATTTTGAATTGTATGGAGTTTCAAAAGATTTGAATAACCCTTTTCTTTGGAGCATTTTTTACGGATACGGAATAATTTGTTCTATTTTTATTGACCTGCTGGCTGTGAAAATTCCTAAAATCACTGGAACCATTAAAATTGCCTTTTACGTTTTGGCAGGATATCTCTTTTTTTTGCCTTTCGGATGGATGATGGTGATTGTTGGCGGAACAGTTGGAGCTCTTTGTTCATTAGTTTTTTATTTTGGAACATACATGGCGCGAAAAAACGCATTTTTTAAATATATTTTTGCAATCTGTGCTCCGTTTATTTTGTGTATTATTTTAAACACGGATTTTACTGTAAAAAAAGATTGGCGCGAATGGAAAAGGAATTCAAGCTATATCGCACTTTTCGACTATTTCCACGGAGAACACGCCATTCCGATTTATGCGGAAAAAGGTCAAACGATTACGTTTTCCGTTAAAATTCAAAACAATAACGGAGGCGGACATGGTTTTCATGTATTGAACAAAGACGGTGACGTTGTCGCCATGAAAGAAGTCGACGAAAGCACATATCAAATCAAAGCGGCAGAAAAAAGCATCTACCATATCATCGTCACAGGCGACAAACTGAAAGGAAGCTTTACAGTTACTTGGGATGTAAATGAGTAATAGAATCCTGCAGCTGCGATTAAATGAAACACAACAAACGGTGAATACGTATGAAAACATCGATAATGGAAAAACGGAGTTTGGTGTTAGTCTAAATTATGGACACACAGAATTGAGAAGTTTATAGTTAATATAATAATTCAAGGGAGTGTGGCCATAATGGCAAAGCGATTTGATAAAGAATTTAAAGAAGGAGCAGTAAAATTAGTTTTAGAAGGTGGAAAACAAATTACAGCAACGGCTAGACAACTAGATATTTCACCAAAAACCTTACATAGATGGGTGAGTGATTATAAAAAGGATCCAGTAAATAGTTTTGTTGGGAGTGGCAACTTAAAACCTGAGGATGCAGCTATGCGTGAATTAAATAAGCGTATAAAGGATTTGGAGGAAGAGAACGCAATCTTAAAAAAGGCTATGGGCATCTTCGCCAAAAACCAGAAGTAATATATGACTTCATTGAAAAACACCAACACGAGTTTCGTGTAGCGAAGATGTGCCAAGTATTAGGTGTTGCAAAAAGTGGATATTATGCTTGGAAAAAGCGTGAAAAGAGTCAACAAAAGAAACGAAAAGAAAAGCTAACAGCTAAGATTAAACGTGCACATTTAGAATCAAGAGGCCTATATGGTAGTCCTAAAATTACAAAGGTACTTAACGAACAAGGAACGAAGGTCTCACAAAAGACGGTCAGCCGTATTATGTGTGAGAACAATATTCGCTCAAAAACTATGAAAAAGTATAAAGCAACAACCAATTCGAAGCATAACTTGCCAGTTTATCCGAACTTATTAAATCAACAGTTTGAAGTAGACAAACCAGGTAAAGTGTGGGTTGGGGATATTACGTATATTTGGACTCGTGAAGGATGGCTGTATTTAGCTACGATAATGGACTTGTTTTCAAGGCGGATTATTGGTTGGTATATGAGTAAAAGAATGAACAAAGAGTTAGTAATAACAGCATTAGAACGAGCAATAAGAACTCAACCACCTAAGGAAGGGTTGGTCCATCATTCAGATCGCGGTAGCCAGTATGCATCTAAAGATTATCAAAAGTTATTACGTGAACATCATATCAAGACAAGTATGAGCAGAAAAGGAAATTGTTACGATAACGCTTGCATGGAATCGTTTCATAGCGTAATCAAGAAAGAACTTGTTTTTCTTCAAGACTATCAAACTCGTAAGCAAGCGGAACAAAGCATATTTGAATATATTGTGAGTTTTTATAATGATCAACGGATTCATTCTTCTAATAATTATATGTCTCCTATTGCGTATGAAAAACTCTATTACAGTAGGAATCAAGATATTACAACCTCTAGATAAGATTGCGAGTGAAACTCTCAATCTTATCTAGAGGCCACCAAGCGAAAGCGCGGTAGAGTTCAAAGTGAAAATCTTAATTTTTTGTGTCCATATTATTGACATAATACCAGGTTTTCTCTGTGGAGAAAAAAAAGAAAATTGAAAATGTTCTTTTGACACTTTCAATTATTGGGCTTTCAGCAATGTTCATTTACGTCATTTTCATTTGGGAGCATTTGCCGGATACTATACCACGGCATTTCAATTTCAAAGGCGAACCGGATGGATTCGGCGGAAAAGGCTTCATTCTTGTTCTGCCTTTTACAGGACTAGGAATATTTGTCTTGACAACATTATTGTCCCGCATTCCCGACGCATTTTATTATCAGTACAATGCTACAAAAGAACAAAAAAAGCTTCTTTATAATCAAGGAAGGATTTTCATCCGTTTATTGCAAGCAGAAATAGTTTATTTCTTTTTATTCGGGGTCTGGCGAACCGCTCAAGTCGCACTCGGAAAAGCAGATGGACTTGGAGTCTACCCGCTTTATATTTTCTTAATTGTCATACTAGGGACATCGGTTTATTTTGCCTTCCGCACAAACAAAGTTCTGAAAGAAACCAGATGACATCAGTTCGATGATCATCTGGTTCATTTCATCAACCGCGCATCACATAACGTAGAAGGGCCGTATTCCCCATTTCCCGCACATAGACGAACAGCTGTCCTTTATGGTGGATTTCATGATCCATCGCAGTTTGCAATCATTGCGATCCAGACATTTTCGCTCCAAAAATTTTGGAAAGATCGACTTGGCGATCTAGATCCTCATTCGTCACGGATTCTAGCAGGCTTTTTGTTCTTTCAGTATACATTTCTGCTAGTTTTTTTAAGTCTTTTTCCATCTCTTTCAATTTTTCGCCAAATACATCCAGATTTCCGGTTTTCACTGTTTTTGCAAATCGATAAAAGGCCGATAACATATGAATTAAAGAATTTGATAAAATGCTACTTGTACTTCGGACGGTTTTCTAATTCCTTCTCCTACAAATATCATCTTGTTAAGGAAATCATACTTTTTATTACCTACTTCAAAAACGGGAGATGTTTTAAAATAATACGAGTCTTGTGGAACTTCCTCGCCGCAAATCAACTTATTCATAATTTCTTTCGGTCCGTGCCTATATCCTTTATTAACTACATAAATAGGCACTCCGTCGTCTGTTTCAATTGTATAATGGGCTAACAATTCCGTCAGCCCATCTTTTCGTATTAATTGGTAATCGGCTCCTCCGGAAAGTACTCTTCCCTTTATGTTAGGGCCTTCAAATCTTCCACCAATAATCGGAATAACCCTCCTTATCCCTAATCCAACATCACCAATAATAATCGGCTCTTCTACCTTTATGCTGGCAGTTAACAGATGCTCTATTTTTATTGGCATTTTTCTTTCCCCTTCCAAAGTTGAGCGACTTTATTTTTTACAAATCGCTTTACCGCTAAGAATAATTTCAAATCCCGAAGAAAATATCTCCTCGGGATTTTACAAAAATTATTTTTCGACGGCTACATCTTCATTGATTATCTCAGATTGTTTTTTCTCTTTGTAATAGACTGAATGCTGCTCTTGAATGAACAATACTGCTAAACCGCCAAGCACTGCTGCACTGGCAATAGCTGCAAAATTATATTGCGGCTGTAAATTTAATGAAAGTAAAATCCCGACAAATGTAGGGGCAACTATTCCGCCTAAACGGCCAAATGCCATTGTACTTCCTACAGCTGTTGAACGCATATTAGTAGGATAATATTGAGAAACGAATGCGTTCGCCATATTTTGAACCCCGACGGATGCTGCACCAATAACAGAAATCAGGGCAAAAGCGATGAATGTACTGTTGGCAAAACCGATTAAAGATAGTGCAATGGCTCCACAGAAAAACAATGGAACAAGCACTTTTTTAAAGCCTAGCCGGTCAACTATAGGGCCGAAAACAACTGTTCCGACAATCGCTCCAATTTGCATGACAGCAGTAAATGCAAGGCTTGAGCTTAAATCATAGCCAACTTCCATCATAAGGCGCGGCAGCCATGTATTCATGGAATAAATTAATACAAATGCGCTAAAGCAGGAAATCCAGAACATAACGGTGCTGAATGCACGTTTTTCCTCAAACAAACTGACAATAGGCGATCCCGCTTCTTTCACTTTTTCCTTTTTTTCAAATTCCCCATCGCTGCTAATTCCCGGCTCAATTTTGGCAAGAATTTTTTTAGCTTCTTCTTCCTTTCCTTTTTCCAAAAGAAAGTCGATGGATTCTGGAACACTTTTCAACAAGAAAGGAATGAACAATAAGGGAATTCCGCCTACCCAATATACTGACTCCCATCCAACTGTAGGAAGGAGCTGCCTGCTTGTAAGCGCTGCCAGAATAGCTCCTGCAGAATAACCGCAAAAAATGAATGAAACAATTGCTGTGCGAACCCGTCGCGGTGAATATTCAGTTGCTATTGCAACGACATTAGGCATAACTCCGCCCAGACCAACACCTGCAATGACACGAAAGATCGTAAATAAGACAGGATTTGCTGCAAAACCTGCGAGCAGCGTGAAAAAGCTAAACAAGAACGTAGTCAACAAAATAATATTTTTTCGCCCTATTTTATCCGATAGCAATCCAAACAAAACAGCACCGATTGCTGTTCCGACAACTGTATAGCTGCCAATAGCCCCGGCAGTGACATCCGAAATTCCCCATTCCTTAATAAGCAGCGGGACAGAAGCACCGTAAATGACAACATCAAATCCGTCAAACATAATAACGATAAATAACCAGAAAATCAGCCAAATATGGAATGAATGAATGCGGCTGTTGTCAATTACGTTCATTGGGTTAATCCGTTTCATATTATTATAGACCTCCTCATCAAAAATTTTTTGTATTTCACATTTTAAGTAAGCGTTTGCAATTTATCTGAAACACCTCTCTTTTACTTAATATTTTGAATTATCTTTAAGTTGATTGTAGCATCTCATTATCATAATTGTTATCTACTTATTGTAGAAAAAAACACATTCATTTTCCTAAATTATGTGGTCAAATCTGCAGAAAAAAAGATTGACAAATACTCTTCTATTTCTCACTCTGACTGCTAGCGACCAAATTGGTTTTCGTCTTTCATTACGATTTTCCCGGCATTTGGAAAAGGTAAAGACAAAAAGATTATGATCAACGGATACCCATAAAATACAAAAAGCCGGCACTCAAAATGCCGACTCAATATGAAAATTCGTCACATTTTCTCGTATGGGGGTTATGTTTCTATCGTTTAATTTTTAATAAGCATTTCAAACGATAAAAATGATTCACATGCTTTCCATTTTATTCTTTTTATCAGGAAGCGATTCGTAAAAACGCTCTTTCCACCACTTTCGTATTTTTTTCATGTTCCATTCCGTTCCAGTTTCCTTTAAAGATTGAATACGCCAATACATTGGCGGGTGGATCATAAATTGAAATTCTAGAAATCTGAAAAACCATGAATCCCGCTCGATCGAGGAATTTTTTTCTTCATTACTTAAATTGTAGCGTTGTGCTTTGTATGTCAACTCATCTTGTTTTACAGCTAAAGCAGTTAAACCGTCTGCCATTTGATCATTTCCGTTGTCAAGCCATATAGCCCCTAAATGATCTGCCCGCACTTCCATCCATTGCAAAAGAAGAGACTGGATAAGAGGAAAGAAGAAAATAAGAGCAAAAACAATGTAAAAAAGAAGAGACTCATTTCTTAATAGAAAAGAATGGTATAACCAGTAAATGAACAAAGCAATTACTAAAAGCGCAAGTATACGTATAATTTGACCGATCATGACATCCCGTTTTTTTACATGCACAGCTTCATGAGCAAAAACCGCTTCGATTGCTTCCAACGGAAGCTTTAACGTTTCCGACGTTAATACGATCATTGATCGACCGATGTTTGCCCCAGCTGCAAAACCGTTTAATTCATTCGCCTCTGCTTGAAAAACTTTCACATCAGAAATTCCAGCCCGACTTAGCACTTTGTCTGCAACAGCTAAAACATTTGGATCATCTATCTCTTTCACGTCTAATGCAATTTTTAATAATCGATCAGAAATGTAAAGATTAAATATCCAAAAAACAATGACCGCAATCGTGATCGCCCAAATAGGAACCTTTAGCAGTGATAAGATAACAGTCAATGTCGTGTAGGCGCCGACTCCTTTGACGGAAATGGCAAAGTACATTTTGCCGAGAAGTCTCTTTATATTTTTTTTATGATAAAATGGAAGCACTTCAACTTGTGCAATTTCCGACGGTAGTTCCTTTTCTTCCCGGCTTTCAATGGTCGCAAGCCAAGAAGTGTTTTTAGCATTAAAATAGACAGTTTCGCCTGAAAATACTAGCTTTAATGTATTTCCCATACTTGTCGTGAAATCTTCATTTGTTGAAAACATCGTAAATAATGGGAATAATTTAAGTACATCAACATTTGACTCGAGCTTTGCTTCCGAAAGTTCTGAAAGCGGATATCGTTTCGCTTTGATGTTCGATAATATGTAAATACAATTTGTTTCTTTACTGAAATACACTTCAAGGTTTCGATAAAGAACAGCTTTTTTTAACAATTGACAAATCATTACAGCATTCGTATATAACAAAATGAGAGACCAAACAGAATCGTATGAATTGAAAACAAAATATAAGACAGATAGACCAATGAATGTCATCGCAAATGCCGCATCAACCCAAACCCGACTCGAATGTTTATTGAGTTCAATCTTTTCAATTTCCACTCTGTTTGCTTCATTTTTTATTTTATCGTAACCCGATTCATGGGAAAACGTGATTAAACACATAAGAAAAGAGTATCCAAAGCTAGACATCGCTCTAATTGTAAAACCTAATTCATATGCTATAAATAAATAGACTGCAAGAACAGATAACAGTACGATTTCTATCACCAATAACGGAAAAAAGGATATCCGCTTTTTCAACCAAACATGCAAAAAACCAGCTAACACTCCTCCAAGCATAATCAATACCAACGCCCAGATCATGAGCACACCCCGTTTTTTTTATATTCCTTACATATGTATTAACGTTTTTTTCCTATAAAAGTTTCTAAAAAATTGAATTCCTCGCTTCACCAATTCAACAGCAGGGGCTTCCTAAGATCGCGAGCAATCTTTTTATATACTAAAAAAAATGCAATCGCTTGACATTAAGGAGATTTTCGTCCATTTTTTAAAGACTCGTTGGATTGGCCGGGAATGAGAGCGATCTGTTATTCAAATAAAACAAAAAAATCATTTTGATTGCACCTTCCTGCCACGCTTGTTGCCATTATTCAGAGCCTGTAATATCTCTGAAGTGTAACGGCAAGCTGAAGCCTTTATTAAAAAATCGCACATTATCGGCATCACCGGAAAAAAGTCATTCAGCATAACGCTAAAACTGTCAATTAATTAGGATGCCATACTCCCTATACGGAATTTGTCTTGCTCATGCTCGATATGTTCCGAGAAAGCTTACTCACTCGCACATTATTTAATTGCAGCTATTCTATTAAAAATCCCTATCAGAATGGACAGTCTAATGTCTTGGACCCCAAAGCATGATGGAAACTCCAATTAAACAAATGCCTGCTCCGATCCAATCGTAAATATCAGGAGTTTTTTTATCGACCCACCATCCCCACAAAACAGAAAGAATAATAAACACGCCGCCATAAGCGGCATATACTCTACCGAATGTAGGAAAGTTTTGCAAAGTAGGGATCAGCCCATATAGAACCAAGATCATACTACCAATAACTCCGTACAAGTAGTGTTTTCCTTCACGTATCCATAGCCAGACTAAGTACCCTCCGCCAATTTCAGCTAAACCAGCAAGAATAAATAAAATAATGGCGTAAATCATATTTCACCACTTTCCTATCGCAATTTAACACTATAGAAGGCCATAGCTTCCAGACTGCCTTCCATTTCAAAAGCTCTCTTTTCAATCAGCTTTCTTAGCCGATATTCCAAGAATTCATCTCCTACATATTGGTCTAGATGCCCCAGTACTTCACCGATTAGTCTAACTGATTTTATAAAATCCTTCGTCTTCATTTCGTTATGCAGCTTTTTCGCTCTGTTTATTATGAAAAGATCATAATAATCTTCCGAAACGCTGTGTATCGTTCCGTTTTGCCAAATTCGCAATACTTCGCGAGTATTTGCAAGAACGAGCCATTCCTTTTCAAAATTCTCTCTTTCATGCTGGGAAAGAGGCGGTTCATTTTTACTTTGTTCATATATGAATCGGAGCTTTTCAGGAGGAATTTCACCTGTATCCAAAACAGTATATTTTTCTTTTCGTTTCTTAAAAAGCTCGCCATATACCTTTGTCGTGTTGATGAGGAAGATGTCATTATTTTTATTCTTCAATAGATATAAAACAAATCGCAATCCGGTCTGTTCATGAGCGTTGTCAGAAATCCATATCATAATAGGTGATCCTTCTGGAATTGCTGTTATTTCATTGACTGTTTTTTGAAAGTTTTGTTCATACTCATGAAACTCATTGTATGCATCCGTCAAATTATTTTTTATCCAATTATATCTCGCTTCTTTTCCAATGTCTTCATGCAGTCTCCAGATCGGACCTACCGAGAATGTTTCCCAAAAAGAAATGACGCGCTCTTTTTTCTCCACATCTAAATCCCTTAAGACCATTTTTAAACTCCCCGAAGGTGAAGCGCCAAGCAGAATATGTATCATTTATAATCTTCCTTCCGCTATCTTATACTTTATCCTAATCTTTCAAAGTCTTTACGTAAACACGATTTTTCAGCTTTTTCGACTTTAAGAGGTACTTCATATCAGAAAAATTGTCATATGAAAGCTGAATATGAAAATAGTTTATATACTCAAGTATGGCAAAAACATAAATAAATCCCGCTATGTACAATCCTGTTGCAGGTACCGACGGATACCATCTGACTAGATCGACAAAAAACATGAAAGGCGAAATGATGATAAACAGTGTATTCCATTTCTTTATATTTTTTAATCGCTGGACGATATAAGCAGGAGTTATGACAGTATTTTCTTTTTTTAATCGCTTCCATTTTGCAAACCAATACACACTACCCTGAAATAAGAGAAACTCTAACAGAAAAAACGAAATCCAAAAAGAGTACAGCGAATATAAATGCAAATGGGCAAAGACTTTATTCCAAATGAAACTAATGATGAAAAAAATTACTGCTGCCATTGCCTCCCCAGTATATAAATAGAAAAATCTCTTCTCCAATTTTCCCCTCAAGTGCATCACCTAGTTCCTTCGTCTCGGATGGCTGATTAATCGTTAAGGATGTAAATACGGTATTGCACCATTTTCATACGTCTCAGCTCTTGTTTTGTTTCACTAGATACTGTATTGCTTGATATTTACGGAGAAACTTTATGTGTTTTTCGCACCGAACAATCCTAATTTTCCATTGCCAACATCTAGGACACAACTTGAATCGCAGTGTTTAAAAATTGACTAAGGTACTTTATTTTCTAATAAAAAATGGGTTAAAACTCTGAATTGATTCATTGCCCTTTTCCATGAAAATGTTTTACCATTTTTTTACTTCACCTATTTTTTGATTGAACGATCAAGAGCCTTCTCTTCAAACTATTTATTGGCAAATAATTTAAATTGCAACAATTTTACAATGAGAAGTGAGCAAAACATTATTTTGGATCCACGAACATATTCTCGTTCTAAATAAAGTTAGATTAAAAAAGAGACACAGATTAATATAGTAATAGACTAAAATCCATAAAAAATGCGTTATGAGTAAGCTGTAATCATCAAACAGTTCGTTAGCGAAATCAAATGTACAAACGCTCATGAACTCTGAGAAAAAATACAAACTTGTACGAAAAATATCAGAAACTCGCCACATCTTCCAAAGATTTTAATTTCCTGACTGTTTTTTTTTGGCCTAAAACTAATATATCTGCAACGTTGAAAAGATTAAAATTTATTATATTTACAAACATTCAGTAAATAACTTTTGCATTTAAAGTCCAATAACGATTTTATAATTCCCCAATTTTCAAATTGATAATAAAGCTATCTTAAGAAAATCTTTTTATTGAGAGACATTTACATCCCTTATAAGTTAACAAGAAAAGACTTGGAATGCATGTGTATTAAATTGTTTTTCCATTTTATACTAATTATGATGAATGACTTCCTAAACAGAAATACCTAATTCGTGTTCTCACTAAGATCATTAATCTTTACAATGACCGGCCACTATTTAAATGATAAGCAACCCACCTCTTTGAATCGTCACACTCATCGGAGTTTTAGTGAGAATCTCGCCATCTCCTTGCACAATAACAGGTAATTCGGAGATAACTTCCACTTGTTTTCCTGTTATCATGGTTACACCAGGATGTAGTATATGTTTGCCTTTAAACGCCTTTGGAAAAGTGCGCAACAGCTCCCATTTATTCATGCCGTGTACTATACAAATGTCAAATAGTCCATCATTATAACAAGCATTTGGACATATTTTAATACCTCCGCATAGTTTGAGATATTGGCAATTGCAATTAACCATACATTACAAAAAACTAGTTTCTCCCCATCAACCATTAATTGAATGCTGACAGGACGATATTTTAATAAAACATGCAAGAAGCTAAGTCCATATGAAAGATTACCTAATCTAATAAAATTCAGCCAATTTTTATATTTCGAGCCATTGTTTATCTCGGCGACTTTACCGTCAAAACCGATCCCCATTACAGTAATGAAGTATTCGTTGCCAATTCTTCCAATATCAATTTTTCTTTGTTTTCCCATTAAAATACGTTTTAAAGCCTTTTTATAGTCCTTTGGTATATCAAGAGCCCTTGCAAAATCGTTTCCCGATCCTGCAGGAATAACACCCAAAGGTATATTCGAATTGATTAACCCGTTAGCAACATCATGGATTGTACCATCTCCTCCTACGGCTACAACAGCATAACATTTTTCAGAAGACAACTCCTTAGCAATTTCTGCTGCATGTTTTGGACGATTGGTAAAGCGCACTTGATAATTTATCTGTTTTTCTTGCAGCAACTTTTCAGTCTTTTTCCAAACTTTTAATCCTTTTCCGTTTCCTGAGATTTTATTGACGATAAAATAATACATACTAAAGATCTTTCCTTTATTAAAGATATGAAAGTTTTATATATTATGCCAAAACCGTTTTATTTGGCATGGTTTTATCATCTCCACATTTACTTCGTTTAGAGGTGGGTGTTTCTCGATGAAGCTTCTTGTACAGAAGAAGGTTGTCGGAAGTTTTCTAGATGGATTAGAAAGCAACAACTGCTTGTTTGCCGATTAAGCGGTTCAACCACTTTCCTGCTTGGTTACCAATCCGTTGATACATTCATCTCGTTTGCACATTCAAATGAAAGATGTTCCCATGCACTGTCTTGCCAAGTTTTTTGTAAATTCTCTATCTATTTTATTACAATTTTCTCCTATTTGCAGGAATCTATTCACACAACTCCATTTATGCTGTCAATGTGAAAAATCCCCAATGATCGTCGGCTATCACTTGAAATACAAGGAATTGATCTTTGTTTTTTCCTAAGTTTACTGGCAATCCTTTAAAAAATTTTTTGATGAGTAACAAAAGACAAAAGAAAAAACTTCTTTACTATCTTTGCAGAAAAAATGAATGAGACATAGATTGAAGGAGTTGTATTATGTTGCAAAAGGGATGATTGCTTGACATATCCAATCAAATGTTATTTTTTGTAGCAAAGAAAAATTAGGTGAATACAATATAATCGAATTTCAGGAAAGGAGAAATCAACATGCAATATGATTATAACTCGAACTATACTTATAACCTAGATCATCAAGTTCCATATGCGAATCCTCAGGAGCCGTATGAAGAAAATATGCATGATCGGGATCATTATGATCACCATGTGAGCAAGCATGATTTTTGCAAAAGACATAAGCATTATTACGTCTTGCTGGAAATGGACGATGGAAAAATGTATGATGGCATTATTGATAAAGCCGATAATGATCATGCCTATTTATTAGTACCTATTGGCGACCAACGAGAAGAAGATAACGAAGAAGAAAGACAATTTGGCTTTGGTGGGTTCGGAGGTCCTTTTGGTGGATTTGGAGGCCCTTTTGGTGGATTTGGAGGGTTTGGGCATTCCCCATTTCGTTTTCGGAGATTTAGGAGATTCCGATTCCCGTTTTCAAGGATTCGCCGTTTTTCATTTCCGTTTTCTTAATTAATACATTTATGTGGTCGGCAGCTTCGTTATAGAGTTGCCCGTTTTTTGCTTGAAAATTTGTTCCTCTTATATTGAAGCGATAATATTGTCCACCCCTTAATTTAATTTCCTGCTACCACATATAATTTCCATTGATCCATCCGTTAAGTTTTGCGGCTTGTTCCAAAGCAACAATTTTTATTCTGATCTGCCGCCTTTTGTTTGGATTTACGCTTAACAGGATTAAGCGGTGGAAATAGAGTACGGATTTGCTTCAAGTACTGATCGGAGAGTGGTTTTTGCACTAATATTGGCTTGGCATTCTATTTTTATTTAGTACAAAAAAATTTTGATGTTATCGTTATCATCAATATTTGCTAACTAAATGTCGTTTACGTCCTTTACGGTACCGTCAAGAATTTTGTGTGTAATGCAAGATAGATAGGACAGTCTCCTGTTTGGAAAGGAAGAATCCCTTTTCCCCTTATTTTAATATAATATGGTTAATTGTAGCGATTTTCAAACATATTCGCTGAGTTTCGATGGTAGCTTCTATGCCGTTCCTCCTGTTAGATTTCGAGGAAATTTTTGATTTTTTCCTGCTAAATCAGTTCTAGCTATGGGAGACTAACCTTTTTTGATTGCTGCAACACCATCATAAGTTTCATAACAGCCTCAGCAAATGCAGTATAAATGGAACTTTCAAGTTTATCTAAATACATCATTGGCCCAACAACAACTTTTTTTACTGGCTTTCGAATCCACTTTTTCGCATCTAGACAAATAATCGCAACCGGAAGAACAGGCGCTCCTGTTTTTAACCCGAAAAAGCTACCCCTTTTTTTCGGATTGACACTTTCCCGTTTTTACATCTTTTACCTTCAGGAAATCAGCCTATCCGTATTTAATCAGGTCTTTAGCAAATCATTTATGTATATCTTAGATAACGATAATGAAACAACAGATATTTATTTTCTTACACCTAAACAAGGTATTTATAAATTGGAGTATAGAAAAGGAGAAGAAGAAACATTTTTTAAACAAATTTTTGAAAGATTGGAACCGCTCGCAGCTTCGCAGTTAGTCATTGACAATAATTTTTATGATGATCTTCCGGAAGAGATGTGGAACGGAGATGAGATTACGAGATCATTAAGCGAATACGGAAAAAAGCTTGATCGCATGAATTTACTTCCCGCTCCATTTCCATCGGAAGAATATCTTACACCTCGTGGTCTTCGCCATTTAAAAAAACTTTACGGATTAGGAGGACTAAGCTATGGAAACCTCAGTGCCAGACGGGACAGTGAAAGCTTTTGGATGAGTGCAAGCGGAATTAACAAAGCAGATATGAAAACAGTCGGTGAAGATTTTCTCTTAATAAGTGGATATGATCCTGATAAAAATGCCATGAAAGTAAGCGTTCCCCCGAATATAACACCAAAAAGGGCATCTGTCGACGCTATTGAGCACTGGATGATTTATAAAGAACACCCGGAGGTAGGAGCGATTGTACATGTTCATGCTTGGATGGACGGCATAAAGGCTACAGAGATTAACTATCCTTGTGGAACAATTGAACTTGCAAAAACAGTGGCTGAACTTGTCCGAATTTCAAAAGAGCCTTCTAAAGCTATTATTGGTCTTAAAAACCATGGACTAAAGATGACATCTTTGAACGTATCGAAGGCAAAATTATCCCCCAAGTACCGATGTCTTAACGTATTTACATGTTTTTGAACCAACGGAATTTTTATGGAATGATTAAGGCTCCCGAAAAAAATTTGGATAGAGAGAGGGGATTTAACCTTACTTATTTGGTTTGTATGTATTTTTAAGCATCGGCAAATCCCCTGCAACTTTCTCCCTGCTCGCCAAACGGTGCACCGCGTTTTTCACATTGCATCCATCTATTGAAGCATCAGCTTGTCCGCACCGTTTTCTCCCTACTCTGCTTAAATGTTTATTCTGGTTTTACCAAAATTTTCACTTGGTCTTTTTCTTTTATCAGCGTTTCAAATCCTTCTGCTACAATATCATCTAGCTTAATTCGTTTCGTAACGAGTTTTTCTGCTTGGAAGTAGCCTCGTTTCATTAATTCCATTACAGCAGGGAAGATATCGCGGTATGCAATAATTCCTTTTACATTTCTTTCTTTTAATACGATATTATTTGGCTGAATGCCCGCTTCTTTTTCCCATATGCTAACGATGACTGTTTCTCCTTCAAATGCAGTGCTGTCAATAGCTTGTTGTAAAACAGCCGGTATTCCCGTTACTTCAAACGCAACGTCGACTCCGCCATCGGTTAATTCATGAAGCTTTTGAACCGGATCTTCCTCTATTGGATTGATGACAGATGTAGCACCGAGTTCTTTCGCTTTTTGCAAACGTTCTTTGGAAACTTCTACTGCATAAATTTCTGCAGCGCCAGCTGCTTTTAATGCTTCAATCACAAGAAGACCTATAGGACCTGTTCCAAACACAGCGGCTTTATCGCCAGGTTTGATTTTGCTTAATCTAACAGCATGCAAGGCTACAGCCGCAGGCTCCACCAATGCTCCTTGTTCATAAGAAAGACCTTCAGGCATTTTATGCACCATATGCTCATCAACGACAGTATACTCAGAGAATCCGCCGCCGCCACCGGATAAACCGTGGAATCCTAAAGATTCGCAAAGATTGTACTTACCTTTTTTACAAGCTGGGCATTCTCCACAGCGAAGAATAGGTTCTACAACGACAGGATCCCCAACCTTTACTTTCGTAACGCCTTCTCCAACTTCAACTACTTGACCAGAAAATTCGTGGCCCATGATAATTGGCGCCACATCTTTACTGACAGGATGAGGCTCTTGAACAGGAACAAAAATTGGACCTGCCGCATATTCGTGTAAATCGCTTCCGCAAATTCCTGCCCATTCTACTTTAATTTTTACTTTTCCTTTCCCTGCTTTCGGTTCTTCTACTTCCTCTACTCGAATGTCTCTAGCGTTGTGCCATCTTGCTGCTTTCATTTCATTTCCCCTCCCAATTTTATAATCGCTTTCATTGTATCATTTTTTAGTCCTATTTTTATCATATCGAAAAAATTCGAAATTATTTTATAAAAGAAATTGCTTATTTTGTGATTGGCTCTTTTTCAAACTATGATATGTACAAGCTTCATGGAACAGGAGCATATTTGTCATGCGGCAATTACCATGATCATGAGGTCAGCTTAAGCCTTAAATGTCAAAAATATCTTATTATAAAAATCAGCCCTCTTCTTTCAAATGTTCTATTTGCCAAATGCCTCTTTACCTGAATTTAGTGACTATTTGATCAATCATATAGTTTTCTGCCAGCTGTCTGCAGCATGCACACACTGTTATGAGGGCAAGCACATTTTTCACAGGTTTTAGGGTTTGCAAATTCCCTTCCTTACCGGATCATGCCGGTTGAAAAAGGAAATTCTCATTTCCCTGACCATATATACAAAAGTCCTAAGTTTTTTCGCATCCCACCTCCTGATAGAACTAAAGTTCTATGAATCTATTTTCATTTTATTACAATATAGGAAGGTATTTCAAGAATATCATGATCCTGAATCCGTGATGAATTGAAATCGACTTTGATTTTGTTGTAATTTTGATGGATTGATAATCCATAAAACCCCTTTTATGCTTATGACCTATGTCATCTCTATTTCCGAAAATGGAACAAATCTCTTTTTTAGGTATACGAACCAAAAAAAATAGACAAAAAAGCACAGGGAGTGACGTTGGACATCAGTGCCCGAACATTCGTTCGTTATCTTGCCTCTCTCCATTTCTGATAGACGTTCAGTAGGGGCTCGCTATAGCCACTCCTTCGCGTCAGTTTCATCCAGATCTGTCGTGATCGACGGACGAGTCGCCCTGCCATCGTGATCACCGTCTGAATAATCGTCTTGATGCGGCGGCGTTTCACTTTGTGGTGCAACGGATGTCTCGGATCGCTTAATAGATCTTGTCCAATCAGACGAAGAAGATTGTAAACGAAGGCTCCCATGACCAACACGAGCGCATTCGTTTTCATCTTCCCAGATGGAAGCCGCTCTAAATCTAAGTCGCTCTTCAGTTCGCTATGAAACTGTTCGCATGTCGCATGGTCATGATACAACGCGAGCACATCGCTCATTCGAACATGCTCGTATCCTTTGAGCCGCACCCAATAGCTTTCCACTTCATAATCAGGAACGAGCATCAGCTGTCCATTGCGTTCCATCGTCCGTTCCGTCACTTGGGTGACTTGAACGTACGTATACGTGTTTCCATCGATCGCTGCCTTCTGTGGAAGGCATAGCTCATAGGTTTGTACTCCTTCGCTTTGTCCATCATCGACACGTTTGCCCTTTTGCGAAGCGATCTGGAACCAAAGCGCTTTCGATTCTCGGCGTAAGTTTCGCTTGATGACAAAGTCCACGTCTTCCTTTAGGCATACGTGCACATTCGCTTCTGCATCGTTTCCTGCATCCATGCGAACAAGCAGACGAGATGAAGTCAGTTGACGAGCTCGACGGATAGCGGTGACTAAAAACGAGGGCATGTTGTCTTGCACATGTTGTTTCCCTGGACGCAACTCGGCATGAACGAGATACCCTTCCTTCCCTGCATACGCAAACAACGGTGTAAAACCGTCAAATCCTTTATACGTTCGACTGACTCCTTCTTTTTTCGTATCGGAGTTGTCAAATGGGGAACCATCTATATCAAGGGGAAGCCATGTCGTCTTTCCTTTGGTCCAACAAGGGGACAAAGTGGCATGTCGTTGAATCAACAGACGTATGGACTCCTCCCAAAGAATCGTTTCGGTCATCGGAAGACAAGCGAGCTGATCGAGTCGTTGTCGCAAGGTTGGAGAGGAAGGCACGTGCTGAATCCCCATCGATGCCGAAAAGATATCGTCCTGACGATACGCTTCGATATGATCGAAATCCGTTTTTCCTGTGGCAAGCAAGCCAATCATCGAGCGAATGACATCGCTATGGGAAATGTGCACTTCTCGACGAACCGTTGGAAGCCGAAGTGCGTTTACCCGTTTATCCAGTTTCGTTCGATGGAGTAAGTAGCCAACGAGAGCAAGCCCAGCACTTGGGGTAATCGCTTCATCTGTCAATACAAACCGAATCGGGAAATCTTTCATCACATCACCTACTTGATGAAGAATCGTCAACGTCGTTTTCCCTTATCGTATCAACGGTTTGCGACCATTGTAAAGATGTTTTGTCACGGATTCAGGATGATAAAAAAAACTGATTCCCCCCTTCATTACATTTAAAGGTGCGGGGTGAATCGGCAGAAATGAAATGCTAGTTTAAGAATGCACAAAAGTGATTGGACAAGATTTTAACATGCGCGACCTTGATTAATATTGTACATATCAAAATCACTTAAAGAGAAAAAAACATGTACACTCTTAAACAGTCAACAATGTACATGTTTATGGTTCTTACTCAATCTTGGTGATGGGAAGGAGGTTAATGGAGAAAATGAGTGTACAAATAAGTATTTTTATCTCTGTGTTATCAATGACCTCGATTTTTCACCAAAAGAACGTAAGAACCATGTTTATCCTGACTTTTACAGCAAAAAAAGAAATTCCATTCGTTTACTTTTTTGCGTGTTAATTAAATCTGTATCCTCTAGAACGATTTTTTCCCTGATCCTGCAAACGCAGATTTCACAAATCCTGAATCTGATCCGCACACATTTCCGTATGGAGACGCCTCCTTTCTTGATGACTGCTCCTAACAGCTCACTATATAGATCGGCTGAAAAATATAACAAGTTTTGTAGTGGATGGGTCAAATTGACGTCCTTTTGGATGGTGTGTTTTCGTCTTTTTCTTTATATCATAGTAAACAAATCAGAATTCAGGGAGGAGTGATTGTATTTGTCTACTCAAAACAAAAAAGAATCAAAAATCGAAGTGATTAAGCGACAAAGCCGCTATTTACGGGGGACAATCAAGGAAGCTCTTCAAGATGGCAAACCGATGTTTTCGGAAGAAAATGTACAGGTATTGAAGTTTCACGGTGTTTACCAGCAGGACGACCGGGATTTGCGGCACAAGCTTTTGAAAGAAGGCAAAGAGAAGCATTACTCGATGATGGTGCGTGCCCGAATACCAGGCGGGGTGTTGAATCCGGATCAATATTTGGTGTTCGATCGCTTAGCCGATGAATATTCGGAATACGGGACGCTGCGCATTACGACGCGTCAAACCATCCAGCTTCACGGCATACTGAAAGGGAACTTGAAGGCTACCATAAAAAGGCTGAACGAATCACTAATCACAACACTTGGCGCCTGCGGCGATTCGGGGCGGAACATCATCTGTTGCGCAAAGCCGGGCGATGAGCCGTTCCGCGCCGAGATGCGGGAAGATCTGCTTGCACTGACTGATCGGCTGAGTCCTAAGACAAATGCGTATCACGAAATCTGGCTTGACGGCGAACCGGTTCAGCTTTCTGATGGAGAGACTGAGGAGCCGCTGTACGGTGATGTATACCTCCCGCGCAAGTTCAAGGTTGCGATGGTACCGGAAGGAGATAACTGCATCGATGTGTACGACAATGACATCGGACTTGTGGCACATATCGAGAACGGACACGTTGCTGGCTATACTGTGCTGGTAGGCGGCGGTATGGGACGAACGGCGGTCGTTCAGGCAACTTATCCGAGGCTGGCGAGTCCGCTTTGCTATGTGCCCAGGAAGGATGTCGTAGACACAATCCTTGATACTTGCGTAGCCATTGTGACCATCGAACGGGACTTCGGAGATCGCTCAAACCGCCGTTTTGCCCGCATGAAATATTTAATCGACCGGCGAGGACTGGATTGGTTCCGGCAAGAGGTTGAGACAAGGCTTGGGCGTACTTTAGAGCCACCAAGAAAGCTGGAATGGTACAACGGGCACGACCATCTCGGCTGGCACCGTGAGCGTGACGGGATAAGCTACCTTGGCCTGTTTGTTCCATATGGTCGTATTAAAGATACTGAAACCATGAAATTGAAATCGCCACTTCAAAACATTGTGCGCGAATTTCGTCCGACCGTTCGCCTCACCACGCAGCAAAATGTGATCCTGAGCGGCATTCCAGACGAATTTCGACCGGCGATTGAAGAGCGATTGCGCTCTGCGGGAGTGCCGCTTCCACATGAGCTATCAACAGTCCGAAAAAATACAATGGCATGTGTAGCCCTGCCGACCTGCGGACTTGCGCTGGCCGAGTCGGAGCGGGCTCTGCCCGATCTGTTGCCACAGTTTGAGCAGCTGTTTCATGAGCTTGGCCTCTCGGACGAGACCATCACCGTCCGCATGACTGGGTGCTCAAACGGCTGTGCGCGCCCGTACAACGCCAACATCGCTTTTATCGGCAATGGCACATTTAAGGCATGGGCTGCTGCGTCCGATGTTTCTTTTATTAACGCCTCTTTTTGTTCTACTGTAAGACTTCCAAACAATTGAATTTGAATAATCGGCATGTTTTTATCCTCGCTTATGATCAGTTTTGCTTTTTCTTACGTCAATGCCTTGGCGAATGACTCCGTCAACTCTCTTCTGTGATAAAAAATTCCTTGACCGATTTTGTCTTCAGTCCATGTTATAGTTGGAAAATCAGGATAAGTAATGTAACCGCTCGCAAAAGCTTCATTGCGATTGCCTGAAGGATCAAAGAAATAAGTTGTTTGTCCTCGCGTAATGCCATGGCGTGTCGGTGTAACATCGAATTGGACATTATTTTTTGATAAAATATCTGCTGCCTTTAGCACATCATACCAATTGTCAACATAGAACGCGACATGGTGCATCTTCTTGTCCGGTCCTTTAATAAAGGCAACATCATGCGGTTTTCCATTTCTAGCATAAATAAAGCTCCCCACCATTTGTTCTCCATCTACTGTTGTAATTTTTTCACTAACGAACATATCCAGGACTTCAGTGAAAAATCTCGTTACAGTGTCTATATCATCTCCTGTTAATGCTAGGTGATCGAGACGATGCGGCGCAATTCCCCGCAGTCCATCCGGCCATGGGTGAGGATTCCAATCTCCTGTTTTCGTACCGACACGCTCGATTTTATGATACAATTCAACTTGGTGGCCTGTTGGAAGTTCAAAACGAATTGCTTCTCCTTCCGCAATTCTTGTTCCTTTTGAAACCCGTTTTAATGTACACCCGAATTGTTCAATCTTCTTTTCGTACTTGGCTAAATCTTCTTCGTTTTCTACTTTAAAAGCAATGTGATCAAGGCCAGGAGAGTCAGCCTCCTGAAGAATAAGGCTATGATGATCGAATTCATCCCACGCCTTTAAATAAACTCTCCCTTCACTTCTTCTCATCTCTTCAAGACCAATTACATTTGTGTAATACTTGACTGATTCTTCAAGATCCATGACTCTTATTTCAGCCTTGCCAACCCGCATAATAGCCATTTCAACCACTCCTTATATTTGATTTAATTTATGGAATAATTTTAACAATTTTTATTTTCTGATTATACAAATAATTGTGCTGTTTTACCTTTAAATTCTTTGCCATTTTCGCAATAATGTACTAAATTTTCATGAGGAGCTTCGAGAAATACTGAAAAACATATACTTATATGGTAAAAACGAAATCATTGATGATATGTTTGATAAATCCCTGCTGCTTTCAGTTCCTAATCGAAATTAATAAAAACGAAAAATATAATCGAAGTTTAAATTTGTAAAATATATGAAAATATTAGAATTTTTTATAATAGTGTGATTTAGTGTGATATACTACTGAATGTTTGGAAATTTTGAATTTGTATAAAGTGGGGTAGAAAAATAATTTAAGTAAAAAGTATTTGTTTGTTCTTCTAAGTATTCCTTTAATATTAGTCTCATTTCCGGTTTATGGTTCTGCCGAATCAAACAATACTGTAGAAAAAATAATTCTCTAGAAAACTACACATATTTGAGCATTTTGCAAAATTAGATTTTTTGGATAAAAGTCATTAGCATTGCATAAATATAGTTAGAATTTTCTGTTAATTATTTTTTGTGAATTTGTGCCAAAAAGACAAAACCTAAAGAAAGGTGGCACTGCCCATTTGGTAAATATATACAGTTAAACCAGAGCGACAACGACAAAAGGGAGATTATGGACTGGCTCGCCCATCAAATTTTCGCAACCAAACATAAGCTGGTTTCCACAGAGCTCTCTTTAACCAACGAGTAATTCGAAGTAGGGATTTCTTACTTTTCATCTCCAATTGAATGAGAACATGTAAGCAATACGTGATAAGGGCTAAGAAAATTTGATTTTGAATAGCTGTTTCACTCATTCCATAAAAGTGCTTAATTTCTACGTGTTGCTTGAGCCATTTGAAAAAGAGTTCAATAGCCCAGCGAGATCGGTAAATATCACTTATCTCTTCTGGTTTTAAATCAAATCGGTTGGTGATTAAACGAAGTAAGTTCCCTTTTGTGTCCATAACTTCTAGTAGACGATAGACATTTTCAGTACGATTTTGTGTGGTACCAATGTAGACCATTTTATCGGATAGAACGTGACAATCATCAGGAAGTGAAAATGTATAGACTTCACGAATGACTGCGTTTTTCTTCAGTCTTGAAACGAAGAAATAGCCATCATCTGTCATCCGATCAAAACGTTCATAGTCCACATAACCGCGGTCAAACACATACATGGCTTCTTGATCATCCACTAGGACTTCGAGTTGATTTCGGTCATGTTCTTTTGCTGTCGTAATCACTGCTTTTTCAGGATAGACGGTGTCTTTATCCATGAAAACGAGCCGTAAGTGTAGCTTTACACCAGCTTTTGTTTTACGGAATTTTGCCCATTTATAATGGGTCAAATTCAACGGGAGTGTACTTGAATCAATGATTTTCAGTGGCATATTCTTTCCGTTTTGATAATGGTGCCGTTGAATTTTCCAAACAAGATCCAAGAACAAATTTGCAAGAATTAGTGGGTTGATCTGATTGTTTTTTCGGGATAGCTGAGAGGCACTTATCGATTCAAATCCGAGTGCTTTTTGAAGATCTTCGTCTACAAGTGCATCACTCATTTCCTCTAAGCTCTTAAATTCGAGCAGCTGGGCTACCAATAAAAGTTTAATATAGGCTTCTGTTGTCAGCTTTTTTGTGTAATAGTCCTGTTTCAATTCTTTGACTTGTTCGCTAAGTTTTTGAATATTTATGGGTGAAACCCATTTACCAAATGATGAAATTAGTGTATTCTTGTCCATAATAGTTATCCTTTACGATTGGATTTGGACAGGAACCACCTGTACTTCCATTGTAAAGGATTTTTTTGTTTCGAAATCAATAAAAAATTGAACATTCTTAGTATTTTGAATCATCAGATTTAATTACTGCAATGCTAGTGGATAAAAGTATAAAAAATAAAGCACTCGACAAATAGCTACCAGCATGTTATTTTACAAAATATTACAATAATCTTGTTTTCGGGCATACCTACAGAATTTTTCACATTGAATTTTTTTAAGCGGCTTTCTTCCCTTTATTTTCCTTTGCCATCGCTAGCGCTGAAACAAGTAATACAATAGCGTTCAGGTAAATATGGGTCTTTACTTTTTCAATTCCCCATACATGTAGGGAGTTCGCCGTAAGGTAGCTTTTCATTCTTGAATTACAGCGTTCTACACTTGTCCTCTCGTTGTAAAGCTCTTTCCAACGTTTTGTATCACGGTGCGGATTGGAATATCGGCGCACATCCTTTTTGATGTCGACTTTTACCACCATTCCATAGTTGGAAGATGAACAGGCTGCCATTCCTAATGGGCAATCCACTTTGCCGGTTGCGTGAGGACATCTGAACTTGAGCTGGTCCTTATCAGCTCCCCAATAAGTCATTTCATAACCCATGGAACAACGCGGAGTTCCATTGGAAGAAATCCCTTCAGGAGGCTCTTTTTCGTTGCGCAAATTGAGCGGGATAATGGCTTGCGCTCCAATGTTTTTGGCTGATTCATAGTTTTTTAGTTGGTCATATCCGCCATCCATGATCAGAAATTCAATTTTGGATTTGGTACGCTCTGCCACTTGCTCTATTAATTCTGGTGCGACTTCTCCATCGTTCACATGGGCAGGGGTTACTTTTATGGCTATTGGCAGTTCGCTTGCGGTATCGACTGAAAGATGCATCTTATAGCCAAACCAGGTAATTTTATTGCCGAAGGAATCATATTTTGCGCCCCAATTGGCATTACCCGTTTGTTCACTACGCTTTTTGGGCTGTTTCTTTTCATAGGCATCAATGGCGGCACTGTCGATGGCCTGGTGGCTGCCGTCAATTATTCCTTCCTCCTGAGCTAACTGTACCAAGTCAAGGAAGATCTTTTCAGCCAGCTTTTTTTTGGTAAGTGCCGCAAAAACCCGGCTGAGAGTGGAGATAGACGGTGCGGGGCGATCAATCGATAAACCGCATTGATAACGGAAACGAAGGTCTTTATCCAATCGATGATGAAGGGCGGTAAAGGTGTCGATGCCTTCGAGTGGGGCAGCGATGAGAGCCCTTAGAATCCCTTCTCTGGAATGACCGTCAGCCCCTCGGGGTGAAGAACTTCTCAACTGTTTAGCATAAGGGCGTAAATCAAGCGAGCTAAAAAAGATAGGTAATTTCTCTTTTGACTCTAATTTTTGCAGTTCTTCAAAGGAAAATAGGCTTTCTTGTAGAATATACAAAGTGACTTCCTCCTTTTGAATTTTTGTGGTTTCGTCACTTCAAAAATTCTACATTTTAGGGGTGAAGTCCTTTTTTATGTCTTTGAAATCCTTATGGCTCTTGGGTCAAAAAATATGCAAAATGCTCATTTATTAAAAAGTCCTAAACAGGCTAAAGAAGTTTTAGAAATAATGAAAAACCAATACCCGTCTTTGAATGTAACAGCAATCGAAGATATTGGATTAATATATGTAGAGAATTCTAAAAATATAGATGTAAATAAAATTGAAAATAAAATAATAGAATATATAGATGTACAAGGGGAATTACCAGATCTCATTTCCCCTTACGAAGATGCCGTTACACCAAATAGAATTCTAAACGAAGTGAAGCAATTAACACTCGATGAGTTTAAAGAATCTAATCAATTTGACACTAATATCGAGTTTCCATCACTAAATTCTGAAACATTTACGCCTTTTAATTGGTATTTAAAAGATGTGACAAGTGATTATAAGAATTTATCTATTGATACAGGGGAACATTCCACAATTGCTTTAATAGATAGTGGAGTAGATATAGAACACCCATTGATAAAAGAAAATATTGATTTAACATTAGCAAAAAATTATGTCACAAATGACATGGATATTACTGATGAATTAGGTCACGGCACAACTATTGCTGGAATAATGTCAAGTATTGCTCCAGAGACAACAATTGTTCCTTACAAAGTTATTGGAAATGAGGTAGGGAAATCAGTATGGGTGATAGAAGCTATTATTGATGCAGCTAATAATGATAATGATGTGATCAACTTAAGCGTCGGTACTTATTTTATTAAGTCTGAAAAAGAAGATAAGTTACTGATTAAGGCATATAAAAAAGCTGTAAAATATGCAGAAAGTAAAGGGGCTTGGAATTCCTCAAGGATACACACTAACTGAAGGAACAAGTTATGCAGTAGCACAAGTCAGTGCTACTGCAGCTCTTATTATTTCAGAGTATACAGAACGAACAGGTAATAAGCCTTCTGTTAATAAAGTGCTTAAATATCTAGAGAAGGGAAGTTCTGATATCGGTAAGCCTGGTAGAGACAATTATTTTGGAGAAGGAAAAGTGAATGCATATAGTTCCTTAATGATGATAAATAAATAAAAATTAGAAAAGAGACTTTCTCAGGTTCTTTATATATATATAAATCATTTTTTACTAATAATTGGTAATGATAATTACCCGTTCTAATTTAAAATATTGAGAAAAATAATTTGAAGGAGGCAGTTCATATCAATAAATTTAAAACTGTTGGTATCTCTATTTCTATCGTACTGATAATATTACTCTTTATTGCTTTTTTTGAATACATCATTTTAAGAATAATAGGTTTCCAATATAATTCATTATTGGATTTAGTATTGTTCTTTATTTTGTATTTATTCCTTGAAATACCTCTTGCTTTTATTACAGATGCAATACCAAAAGCTTTAAAATCTGTTGGCATACTTCAAACGAGTAAAGGATGGCTACCATTTATTTTGAATACAGCTCTTACCTTTTTATTGATTGAAGTAATAGATAATTTTATGGCAAATATTGAAATCGAATGGCAAGGTTCACTCATATTTGCGATGGTTACTGGATTTATTGGTTGGAAATTAAGAAAAGATGAGGATGAACCACCAGATATTGATAGTGAGGAATTTAAAGAAATAGATAATAAATTTAAACCCAAAAAATAAATCATTAAACATATGTGAATGCTTTATACAAATCTAGGTAACATAAAGCCAACTATGGGAAGTAATGAAAACCGCCAACCCCTTGATACGCAAGGAATTGGCGGTTTTCTGTTTTGACTCGTTTATGCAGGATTTTATACATCCTTGATGGATCAAGGGTTTTCCCCTTTTATGAAGCTCTAAATCTTGCGTAAAAAAGGCGGATTTTATGCAGTCCTTCTCTCCCTTTTCCTCCTTACAGAACAGGTAAATGAATTATATCTGTCGAATGCTTCTAAAACGGATAGGAGAACGCTCTATATCCCGTCCCATCCCACTAGGAGGTTGAACGAATGAAATCGCAAGAACGAGCTTACAGTACCAAAGAAGTGAGCCATACCTTAGAAATTGGTGATAGTACATTACGAAAATGGTACCTAGCTTTGGAAAAGAACGGTTATACCTTCATCAAAAATGACCGAGCACAGCGATTATTTATTGAAAGCGACCTAGTCAAACTAAGACACTTCCAAACCCTTGTTCAACAACACAACATGCAGTTAGAGAACGCCGCGATCGTTGTCGTTGACCGGTTTGGGAAAGGGGCGTTCGAAGAAGTAACGGGCCACGTTCCAGCTGAAAAACCAAACGAAAATCGTTCGTTCCCTCATTCGGATGATCACATTTCTAAATTATTGAAACACATCGAGCAGCAAGAAACATTCAATCAAGAATTATCCTTCCAAGCTAGAAATATTTCCATAGCCTCTCACTCCTCGTATACTAAGTTTCAGAAAGTTTTTTTTATCGAATTTCCAGTCCATGCAACAAAAATAGAGTATGAACTTTTCAATTTAAAACATTTATTAATTTCTAAATTATATAAAAAAGATAATTTATATAAATGAATCTTAGTCTAATTCCAATAAAGAAGCGGCCAGCTCTTACTTCTAAAATAAAAAGGATGCCCTAAAGTTTTACTTTTTGGGACACCCCTAACTAATTGACTCGACCATTAAACTGTCATTTTCGCATGACTATTTTTTTAGATGCAATATTTCCCTTCATCTACAGTGTCTCTCCTATTTTAGCAATTAAAGTATTTTCAGGACGTTTTAGCCCTAAATGTTCTCGTAAAGTATTGCCCTCATATTCCGTGCGGAACAATCCCCGTTTTTGCAGTTCAGGTATCACTAAGTCAACGAAGTCTTCAAGTCCTCCGGGCAAATATGGCGGCATAATATTGAAGCCATCAGCTGCCCCATTTTCAAACCATTCTTGCAGTTGATCGGCAATTTGTTCAGGTGTTCCCTTAATTTCTCTATGCCCTCGTGCTCCTGCTATCCGTTGATATAGCTTACGAATCGTTAATCCTTCACGCTCAGCAAGGTCTTTTAACAGCTTAAAACGGCTTTTCCCTCCATTTATTTGTTCCAAATGAGGCAAATCAGGCAAGGGACCGTCGACAGGATACCCTGATAAATCAACACTTAACATTCCAGATAAAAGAGCAACTCCTGCTTCTTCAGGAATAAGTTCTTCCAGCAGCTTCTTATTCTTCTCAGCTACTTCTTCAGTACTTCCGATAACAGGAAAAACACCTGGCATAATCTTCAATTCATCTGGTGAACGCCCATATTTTTTCATTCTTCCTTTCACATCAGCATAAAAAGCTTGAGCCTCTTCAAGCGTCTGCCACGCTGTAAAAATAACCTCCGCGGTACGTGCGGCCAGCTCTTTTCCAGCTTCAGACGAACCTGCTTGGATCACAACCGGATGGCCTTGAACAGGACGGGAAACGTTTAAAGGTCCTTCTACAGAAAACCACTTTCCTTTATGATGAATGGCCTGTATTTTTGAGCCGTCCACAAATTGAGCCGATTCCTTATTAATCACTAAAGCGTCATCTTCCCAACTATCCCATAGCTTTTTCACTATATCTACAAATTCTTCAGCACGATCATAACGCTGTTCATGCGGAAGATGTTGCTCTAAGCTAAAGTTATGAGCTTCTGCTTCCGTATTGGATGTGACGACATTCCATGCTGCCCGGCCTTTGCTCAAATGATCAAGCGAGGCAAATCTTCGCGCTACATTAAAGGGTTCATTAAATGTGGTCGACACGGTAGCTGCAAGCCCAATGCGTTCGGTCACAGATGAAAGGGCTGATAACAGAGTAAATGGTTCAAAAAGTGTATTCACTGTCTGCTCAAATGCCTTGTGATTGCCTGTTCTTACTGCATACGTGTCCGCCAGAAAGATCATATCGAACTTTCCTCGTTCAGCCGTTTGCGCAAGCCTTTTGATAAAATCAAAGTTCATGACATTATGAGCTTCTGCATCAGGATGCCGCCAAGCTGCGACATGATGCCCCGGGATCATGAAAAATGCACCTAATTTCATTTCGCGCTTATTTGCCATCATTTTAATTTTCCCCTCTTTCCTTTATTATTGATTTGTCTTCCAAGCAGAGAACCGTTTTTCCAAAGATACTAAAATATAATTTAATACAAAGCCAAGTATGGCAATGGTAATAATACCGGCATACATTTCGGGAATTTGAAAATTCATTTGAGTATAATTAATTAAGTATCCTAATCCTTCTTTAGCCCCTACCATTTCAGCAGCAATTAATACGAGAATGGAAGCTGTTCCCGCCATACGTATTCCGGTAAAAATAGTCGGAATAGATGCAGGCAAAATAACTTGATAAAACAATTTATATGGCGGTAATCCCATTGATCTTGCCGATTTAATAAGTAACGGATCGACATTTCGAACGGCACTAATAGTATTTAGCAGAACAGGAAATGTACAAGCGAATAAGACAATCGCTACTTTCGATGTTTCACCAATGCCAAACACTAATATAAATACAGGCAATAACGCTAATGCAGCTGTGTTTCGGAATAATTCCAGCACCGGGTTTAACAAATCGCTAACGATCGGGTACCAGCCAATCAATAATCCGAGAGGAATAGCAATAAGCAGCGCAATTCCAAATCCAATAAATGAACGTACAATACTCGCTTGAAAGTGAGCCAATAATTCACCTGAGACAACTAATCCCCACCAGCCTCCAACTACTTTTGAAAAAGGCGGAAAGAACGTCGGATCGGTCACTCCAATGCGAGGCGCCACTTCCCAAAATAAAAGCAGCAGAATAATAACGGCTGTTTGCTTCACAAGTTTTTGAATCCAGTGAAAAGAAAAACGGATATGTTTTCTCGTTTCATATGTAGTTTGAATGGATTTGCTAACACTAGCCAATGTCATCACTCCTTTTATTAAATTTCCTAAGCTGAATGCTCTTTTTTATGATCATTTTGCGATTTACTGACCTCATCCCGCAGTAAATCCCAAATTTGATGGCGAGTCTTTACAAATTCCGGCGTGGAACGCGCATCGTCTTCCTTTGCTTGGGAATGAGCTGAGTTTGTAATAATTTGTTTTATCGTCCCCGGACGTGAAGTCATTACAGCGATACGCTGTCCTAAGTACACGGCTTCATCAATTCCATGAGTAATGAACACGATCGTCTTCTTTGTTTTTTCCCAGATACGAAGCAATTCGTTTTGCAATGTTTCGCGTGTTTGAGCATCCAAGGCCGCAAACGGTTCATCCATTAATAAAACGTCAGGGTCAAAAGCCAAACTTCTAGCAATAGCTACACGCTGCTTCATCCCGCCTGATAGTTCGTGGGGATAACGTTCTTCAAAGCCGGACAAGCCGACTAGCTCCAAAAAATGACGGGCGATTTCCGAACGTTCCTTTTTTGGCACACCTTTCGCTTTTAAACCAAACTCAATATTTCCCTTAGCTGTTTTCCAAGGAAACAAGGCGTACTGTTGAAAGACAATTGCTCGATCTAAACCGGGGCCGTCGATTTGCTTCCCATCTATTAAAATTTTCCCAGATGTTGGTTGAGACAATCCGCCGAGAAGATCAAGCAAAGTTGATTTTCCGCATCCTGACGGCCCGACTAACGTTAGAAATTCTCCATTTTTAACGGAAAAATGAACGTTCCTCAATGCGGTAAACTCTTTAAAGCTTCCTTTTCCCTTTTCAACATCCCGAATTTTAAAAATTTTTGTGACATGGTCAAATTGAATTTTATCTGTCACCTGTTGAACACCTCCTAAACATTTTTGCTCAAGCTTCCTTTAGTAAGGGTTGAATTCATTTGTGTATAAGTCATCCAGCCCAATTTCGCCTTTTTTCAACTCACCGCTTTTTATTAGCCAATCGATCCACACTTGAAAATCTTTCTCCTGTATATAACCTCCTTTCGAGCCGATTCCTGTACTTTTCCAAAATTTAACTGTTTCACCATCTTCTTTTCGTTTTCTTTTTTCAATAATTGCTTCATAACGTGCAATGACTTCTTCTCTAGGGGTTGAACGCGCCCATTCAATTGCTTTCGCTGTTGCTTCAACGAATTTTCTCACAGTATTCGGATTTTCTTTAATGAATTTCTCAGTAAAAACATAACTGCCCGCATTAAAAGCACCAAACAAATCATAATCACTAAAGAGCTTCCGAATCCCGCCCCTTTCTAATGCCCGGTCCCGCAGCATTCCGCCTAACACAGCTACATCAATTTGTTTACTACGCAATGCTTGTTCTGCATTGACTGGCGGAATCACCACTATCGTTACTTTTTTAATTTCTTCCTCTGTTAATCCATTTTGACGCAAGTATTCTTTTAACACGAATTCATGGTGTGCACCGAGAGTATTCATCCCGACTTTTTTGCCAATTAAATCTCGCGCCTCTTTAATCGGACTATCCTCTAATGTATAAAACCCACTGAACGTATCTTCATCGCTGCCGTAATAACTGATCACGGCTTTAATCGGGGCGCCGCTGGCTTTTAATTTAATAATTGCTCCATTAAATGCACCGCCAAAATGAATTTCCCCTGTTGCAGCTGTTTGGATATCCTGTGGTCCACTCGTTGTATTTCCAACCCATTCAAGTTTGATTGGATCTAAATAACCTAAATCTTCCGCCAATTCCGGGAAAGTGACTTGTCCAGGAGATCCTTGATAGCGCAGTGTCAGCGTCTCATATTTGCCATCACCTCCGGCTTTGCCTTCTTTTTCAGCAACTGTTTTGTTCTGGCAGCCAGCAGATAAAACAACTGTCCCTACTAACAATAAAATTCCTATCACTCTGCAATTCTTCAACAACTTCATCTTACTCCTCCCTTTTGATTTCAATTGAATAGGAAGAGGTGACTAACCCCCGACCTCTCACACAACCGTACGTACCGTTCGGTATACGGCAGTTCAATTAAGTCCATGCCAACCCGCATAAAAAAGGTCTTTACATTTTCTGTAAAGACCTCCAGTGTACTGGTCGGCATATTCATCTATTAAAAAAATACCGGAGACATTTTGCAGCAATGTCTCCGGTTGACCGGTGGGAACAATCAATTAACCGATATTTCCTATTGAATTAGTATACATTAGTTATCCTTAATGTTACTGAGCAAATGAAAAATAGTCAAGCTAAAATTTACTGTAAAATATTAATTTTTTATAAATAAAAAATTTTTAAAATTTAATATTGACATTTTTTTCTTGTGAATCTAATATTTTTACTAAACCGATATGAATTCATCGGATTTACAACTGGAATAAAAAGCTGACCAGCCATCTGGAAGCCGGAGCTCATCTGCTCTGGCTTTCTTGCTTATTATCGGTTTATTAAAATGGCTCACTCAACGAGCAAGGAGGTGGGGCTTCTATTAAGTGCCGATGAAATTTTGAGAAAGATGAATATTCCGTAGAATCATAAACTTTCTTGAGGAGGCGATCTCTATGACTGATGTCAAACAAGTACAAAATGAATCAGAGATTATTGTCAAACCAGTTGCCGGACGAATTGGCGCTGAAATATCAGGCATCAAACTTTCCGATAAACTAGATGCTGAAACAATTCAATTTATTCGCGAAGCGATCTTAAAGTACAAGGTAGTTTTCTTCCGAAATCAGCATCATCTAGATGATGCGGGGCAGGAAGCCTTTGCACAGCTGCTTGGCAATCCTGTTGTTCATCCAACTGTTCCAGCAAAAGACGGCTCCAATTATATTTTTGAGCTAGACTCTGATCGTGGCGACCGGGCCAATTCATGGCATACAGATGTTACATTTGTAGATGCATTTCCGAAATTCTCCATTTTACGGGGGGTTGTGATCCCTGAAGCAGGAGGGGATACTGTTTGGGCGAACACAGCTGCTGCCTATGAAACTCTGCCAACAGAACTGCGGAATCTTGCTGATCAATTGTGGGCAATCCATACAAATGCCTATGATTATGCAGCACTGCGATATAATATATCTCCTGAAGCAAAAAAGCACTATGACGAAGTATTCACTTCCACTTTATATGAAACCGAGCACCCCGTTGTCCATATACATCCTGAAACCGGTGAACGCAATCTTTTACTTGGTCATTTTGTCAAAAAATTTGTCGGACTTTCCACCTTCGATTCAGCCCAATTGTTCACTGTCCTGCAGCAGCATATTATACAATTAGAAAATACAGTTCGCTGGAAATGGAGTGCAGGAGATGTTGTGATTTGGGATAACCGTGCAACCCAGCATTATGCAATAAATGACTATGGCGACGAACAAAGAGTTGTGAGAAGAATTACAATTGCAGGAGATGTTCCTGTTAGTATAGACGGCCGCCGCAGCATTACACGAAAAATAGAAAAATAGTCCCATCAGGATTTTTCTAACCAATAATTTATAAAAGCCTTTCAGTTAAACTTCAAAAATTTTTATAACCAAATAAAAACGGCATCTCCCTTATGTAATATCAAGCTATATAAGTTCGGAACCGTTTTACGCAGAATCGTCATCCTCTGATGCGAACACTGCCTTTTATCTAATAACCTTGGAATCGTTTTTATCGCTAATGACTTTTGAAAATTGGGCATCCCCCCTATTGCCCGGAAAAGAAAGTTTATTTGCAATTGGTCGACCATAAAAAGAAATGGATTTCACAATCTATTCAACAATCGTTTGCGGCATCAAAGAATACGGAAGAATCCGTTCACCACGTGGAACAGCGATGCCGCAATTTTACCTTATTACGGAATTTTTAAGACATAAAACTTAAACAGTAGAATAACGATCTAACAGCTTCTTTTTATGTGAATGAAATACTTCTTCCAAAGGAATATTGTATTTGTTTGCAATAACTATGATGTTTCCTAACACATCTCCCAGCTCTTCGATTAATGCCTGTTTATTTTCCTCAACTGAACCTGTTGATTCGTCTGGTCTGTCTCTGCCAATTTCAAGCGCTCTTATAGCTCGGGCAACTTCCCCTGTTTCTTCGGCTAAAAATCCAATGCGGACAAAAATATCTAATTCAGCCCAGCCCCTGCTGTCATAATACTCCTTCACCCATTGTTGAAACTCATTGATATCCATTTTGTTCACCTGCCCTTTCTCTCTTAAAAAGAGTCACATGAAAACTCTTTTCTTGTCAATATTCAAATTAGAGAATTCAAATGACTTTTGAAAAGATAGTAATTATGACCATTTTATATTGTGGTACTGTCAAGAATTTTGTATAATCTAAAATGAATCAGTGAATAAACGGTAAATTTTTTTGAGTTAAGTTAGTTATATGAATAACTAATAAGGAGTGATCATATGGCAAAGCCGAATGTTATTAGTAAAAATGAATTAATTCGTTCCGCGAAGAAGTGTTTAGTCAAAAACGGAATTGAAAAGTTCACATTGAGGGCAGTCGCCGAAACGGCAGGGGTTACGCAGGGGACTGTTTATTATCATTTTCGAACAAAAGAACAATTATTATTGGATATTGTAAAAGATATTTGCGACAGTTCTTGGGACGAATTATCGAAAAGTGACGGCAACATCATTAAACAAGCGATTGAGACAGCGAAAAGCCGTTGTTCTCATGATTCTTTTTTTCATAAATTGTTCTTAACACTCGTCGTTTCAGGTTTTCATAATGATAAAATCAGGGAACAGCTTGAGGGGATTATTTTACAAGAAAATAAAGCTCTAGCGGAAAATTTATTAAAAATATGGCCTTTATCACCAATTAAAGGAATTTCGCTTGACACATGGGCGATCATTTTAAACGCTGTTGTAGACGGAATCGCCTTACAGGCTCTATTGTCAAAAAATTTTCCGGTAGAGAAAACATACGCAGAACTTGAGAAATTATTTATAGCATTGAGCGGCTTACAAGAGGTGGAGAACAAATGAAGGGATATTTGCACACAGCATGCTGGAGCGTTTTTGTTTGGTTTTTTGCCACAATGTTTTTTGTTATGTTTGGGGACAGCGTTCTTTTCAGACCGGGTACAGCGGAGTTTGCTGTCAGCCTCTCTTTGCTAATAGCTGGAACAGGGGTGTTATTGGCAGGAGCCACGTATTTATATGTATTGTTTGACAAAGCCGAAAATGCACCGCTGAAATTTGGATTCATCGGCACGATCGTTGGTTTAATTTTAGATACTTTTTCTTTATCCAACCACCAGCTGATTTTTCCTAAGCTTGATGAGCCGCAGGTTATCGCTTTTGCAGCATGGATGTCTTTTGCCTACGCATTGTATTTATTAATACCTGCCATAATAAATGAATTAATGAAAAAGAAGCTCAAAACCGAATGAATTAAAATGCAATCACAAAAAACGGGGGTGCTAATAAGTCGTTTTTACGGCTTATTGACGCCCCCATTAATGTTTAGAAACGTTGATATATCGTGGTTATCAATGACGATTTGACTTTCTAAGACAGCCCCTTTAGGGCATTGTATGACTGTTCGAATTTAAAGGGATTTCACCTTATCAAAACGTGAGTCTTTTCTTTTCCTTATTTAAGTAATCCATGCTGCCGCCTGCCTAATAACCGAATCAAAATTTAGAAGAAAGCAAGATAGATGTTGAGGACGTCTTTCTCATTAAAAAGAATTTCAAAATGTCCTTTTACGCTATTTATAAGCTGCCGTCTACCTGATAAAGCTCCGAAGAACCTTTTATTTTAACTTATACGTTTGGATCATCAATTTTATCATTGAAGCTAGACAAACTGTCCCAAATAAAACAACATATAAGAAGGCCGATTACTAAAATCATTCGTATTTAGAACAGCAAAAATTAAAGCTGTAAAAGTGAGAGCCAGCAAAAAATACAAACTATATTTACCCAATAATTTTGAAGTGAATCCTATTCCAACAACTAACAATAAGAATATGCCAATCTGGCAAAAAAAATTCCAAGCTCCTCACTTCTCGCATAAAGTTTAGAATCCCAGCTGATGGCACTTTTCTAATCTTTAAATTGTTTTTCTTTTACAGGAAAACCAAGTGCACGGATTAAGATATTTTTTGTACTTGGCAGCGACTTCCCGACCTGCGATTGCCAGCCCGGCCCACCAAACGATTTCGCCAATTGCAATCAGCGCCGGAACATCCGCCGCTTTTTGAGTAAGAGTGAGCGGAAGCAATGGGACAACGGCGGCTAGTCCATACAAAATAAACGAGGCAATAATAAGAATGACAGCAATCTTGCGGAGATAGCCTCTTTTATGCCTATTCGGCTTTTGCTGTCCGCAATCCTCTGTCCTGTAAAAAAATTGTTGAAGCATTTTTCCATATTTTTCATCATGATAGCATCAGCCAGCTTCGGCGATATGGAGTTAAGCTTGGCAAAAAGGATCGTGGACATCCCTCCCATAATTCGTACTGTCTTCTTTTTTTCAATTGTTTTAAGCAAATCCTCTGCCACTTTTTCAACAGGCATAATGGAAACACCCATTTTCCTCCAAAGCGGATGAAATGGTCTTTCAGCTTCAGTATCTGCAGGACTTGGCGAAAAAAAGGCAACCCTTGCTTGACTGCCTTCCAACTCCAATTCACGGTTTACAGCTTCAATAAATGTGAACAGCCCTGCACGTGATGCAGCATCGACACTATAATAAGGAAAAGCCAAGCGGCCATCTGCAAATCCCCCGATATGCACAATCGTGCTGCCTGTTTGTTCTCTCATATGCGGCAGGAATGCCTTCGTTATAAGAATCGCTCCTAAAAGATTGATATCAAGCGTGTTCTTCGCTTCTTCATAACTATGCTCAGCTAAAGACTTTCTCACGTCATAACCCGAAGCATTGACGACAATATCAATATGGGCCGACCACCTTTTTACAATATTTTTCAGTTCTTCAATCGATTGTAAATCAGTAATGTCAAAAACGGCTGTTGTTATATCTCCAGTTATTTGCTCTGCTGTCTTTTTAACCTTTTCTTCATTCCTTCCAACTAAAAGAAGCCTTGCACCTTTATCGGCAAAAGCTTTTGCAAAGCTTGAACCTAATCCCCCTGAAGCGCCTATGACAATAACGGATTTACCCTCAAAACTCCTTTTCATGAACAGCTCCTCCATGTAAAAATGTATATGATGCATTAGCGATCTGTTTTTTGCAAATAACGAACGATTTCTGCCAATAAAGTTTCCAGAAATTCATATTTATGATCGCTTCCTAAACACTCTTTTATTTGCAAGTCAATTTTCTTGTAGAGTTTTTCATCACCTTCGACAATGTTCTTTCCTTTTTCTGTAACACTTACATAATAAACTCGTTTGTCCTCCTGCGATTGTATTTTTTCTATAAGGCCCATTTTTGACAGCTTTCTAATCATCGCTGAAACAGCCGGCTTCGTCAGGTTCAAAGCTTTTGCCACCTGAGAAAAATTGGGTTTCCCCATATAGTAAATAGTCGTTAAATAATAGTAGTCATTGCTGCTGAAATTTTTAATCTCCGCCTCCGTCAAATGCATATGTAAATTTTTAATCGATTCCCTCCACAAATAATTTGCAATAAACGCAATGCTGTCTTTAACCATAAAATCCCCCAATAAATAGTTAAATATATTTAATTAAATATATTTAACTATTTACCGTTATTTTTTGTCAATCACAAAAAAAATTTCCCCAAACATAAGCGTGGGGAATAGCACTTGACAAAATCTGAATTCTTTCTCGTTTTAAAACATTATCTCATTCGGTTTCATATGCGCACAGTGATTGCATGATTCTTTGGTGGAGACCGAAAATTGGCTGGATAAAATTTTAGCTAGGAAAAAACTGTCTAAAACAAATTTTTTTCATCACAATTCGATTGTTATTCACAGCATAACCATTTTTTCTGTAGAAGCTTTCTGCAAGTCCTCCAGTGGATGTTAAGAGGTAAATGCTTTTAACTTGTTTCTTTTGTAAATCTTTCTCTAAATATTGGAGAAGCTTAGAGCCATAGCCTTTACCTTGAATTTCATGATTGATGCATAATTCCGCTAAATAAAAAGTTATTCCTTGATATGTTTTCTTGCTGTTCCCTGCTATAAAACCAATGGGAGTTCCATCGATTTCCCAAAAAAATCCTGTGAATTTCGGAGTATGCAGCAAATCTGTAAGCCTTTCTTTAGCCGTTTCATATGTCCAGCTTTCATTCCAAGGGTCACGATTAAAAACTTTCATATATAGTTCAATACATTGTTCCAAATGTTTTGCCGTCATTGGTGCAATTGTTTCTGCCACAAAAAATTCCCCCTACAGTAAATAGTTGGGGAGTGCATCCTGACTCCCGTCTTTTCGAAAACACTCCCCATTAAACTATTCGATTTGGTGTTGCCAACACAGAAAACTTCCTCTGTTGTTTTTGCTTACCATTTCTATCTATTTTAAATCTTAAAATCATTTTAATAGAAAATGGCCTTCATGTCATTTGCGGATTCTGGTCTTTTCGGCTAATTTTGTTTATACTTCCGTTTCATTTTGTACATCTTTCGTAAAATCTTCAGAATTTAAATAGCCTGGTTCTAGGATAAGTTCCTCATCATCATAAAAAAATCCAGCGAACGGATACCGCTGACGGACTGGCTGCACAGCCTATGCTTATAATTAAGAAGCTTAATAAATGAAGGTGAGGTGAATTTTTCCTGCTGGCAGCTCTGCCTTTTTCCTTTCAAAAAACAGCCAATTCCAAATAGCACAAGAAGAATCTCAATGAATCTCGGAAAAAATGGCGCCTGACAATATATTTTTGCTATAAAAATCAGCGAAACGGCAAGCGTCGGCGCTAAGGCACATCAGTTCATATATAAGGGTGATAGAGTTTTGCTTTTCATTTAACGATAAGAGGCCGAACAATACAGCGGTGAACCCGTCGATTTTTTCTCGGAAATAAACTTAAATGTCATATGTTAGCCGTTATCCCTCTTGGCGTTTTCTAAAGTCTGCTCGACACTTTGCAAATGCTTCTCCATACTTTTCCTTGACCTAATTATGTCGCGTTTTTTGATCATTTCGACAATTTCTAAGTGCTCCAGCCACGAATGGTGCATCCGATCAGGTATTTTAGATGTCTCCACCCTGATATTGTTAAAAAGGCTAGTGAGACTGTTCATTATCCGATAAGCAATTGCGTTCTTGGAAAGCTCCGCAATTCTAATATGAAATTTGTGATCTCGTTCAGACAATATCTTTTCATTCACTTTATTTTCGCTGATTAATTGTACAGTCTCTCTCACAAACTGATACAAAACGTCAATTTCCGAATCGGATGCCCGTTCAACAGTCCATACTACCGCTTGCGTTTCAATGAGCATTCTTATTTCAAATAAATCTGCAAATTGGTCGCTTTTGACAAAGTAATGATTGGCTAATTGAGCTAAATTATTCGTTCCATCCGCTACAAAAACGCCATTCCCCTGTTTAATTTCAATAAATCCGAGCGTAGAGAGAACTTTGTAAGCTTCCCTTATTGTATTTCGACTCACATTTAATTTAAGAGAAAGCTCTCTTTCTGACGGCAGCTTTTCCCCGGGTTTCAGCTTATTTTCTTGAATAAGTGATTTCAATTCTTCAACAATCTTATTCGGAACAGTGGAACGATCAAAACGAATATTTTCAAACATAATGATCACCTGTGGTAGGAAATTCCAAATGCAACTGATTAGCCAGCTGCACTAAATCCTTTTCCACTTCCTGAGATAAATGAATACCACAATGTAATTTATGAATATAAGATTGTTCTCTTCGTTCCCCAGGGTACAAAATTGTATGGACTTCTTCTTTTTTAGGAACAGCTTTCATTTCCAAAAGCATTTTTTGCAGAAGAGAGGTAAATTGATCGACAGGCATAAATTTTTCTATATCGATTAAAATAAAAAAATGCCCTACATTTGCTATTTGGCCGTTATCGTCATATATATTTTCGACATGTGGGCCGTAAGCAGCACCTGTTAATAGCCCTGTTAATATTTCCACTGCCAAAGCCCAGCCATACCCCTTTACTCCTCCCGAAGGAAGAACGGCTCCGTTTAATGCTTCTGCAGGATCTTCCGTATCATTGCCTCTTTGATCGATTGCCCAGCCTTTTGGAATGGCTTTTCCTTCCTTTGCCGCTTCTATAATTTTGCCTCTTGCAACGACGCTTGCAGACATATCAATAATAACATCCGGTCCGTTTTTGACTGGAAAGCCAAATGCTATCGGATTCGTTCCAAAGAAAGCTTTTTTGCCTCCCCAAGGCGGAATCCCAGGCGGAGAATTTGTCATCACAATTGCTGCAAGATTTTCATCGCAAGCTGCCTTGCAATAATATGATGCACATCCAAAATGATTGCTTTTTCGAATGGCGATGGCAGCAACTCCCGTTTCTCTTGCTGTTTTGATTCCCTCTTTAATGCCATAATATGATGCAATCTGGCCCAATCCGTTATCTCCATCGACAGTTAAAATGGATAACCCTTTTTTTTGTATTTTTATGGACGGGGTCGGATTAATCCGCCCCTCTTTTAAACGTTTTGAATAGATCGGCAATCTGCTGATTCCGTGGCTTGTGATACCTTCAAGATCTGCCCTTATTAATGAATCTGCTACAACTTCAGCATTCTCTTTTTTAACGTTTTGCTTCACCAAAACATCTTCAACAAATTTTTTTAGAGCTTTCGCATCATAAACAGTCAAACTTCACTCACCCTTTAAAAATCAGATGAAACTAAAAATAGTGATTCTTTTCCCTCAAGTACTTTCATAATTTCATCTGAAATAATGTTAGTGATTCGTTCTTGGGACTCTTCTGTTAATCCAGCAATATGCGGAGTTACAGTAATCTTGCTGCTGTTTAATAGAAAATAGTCTTTTTCGACCGGCTCATTCTCAAGTACATCTAAGTAAGCACCAGCTATTTGCCCGGATTCCACCGCCTTGAATAAGGCGGATTCATCAACAATTCCCCCGCGAGAAGTGTTGATAATAATTGCATTTTTTTTCATTAAGTTAAATTCTTTCGTACTAAGTAAATTTCTTGTTTCATTCGTTAGCGGAACATGAATGCTTACAAAGTCGGACTCTTTTAAGACCTCTGCTAATTCAACCTTTGTAATCCCCGTTTCAGAAAAAGGATAATCGAATTCTCTTATATAAGGATCATAGCCGATCACTTTCATTCCAAATGCAATGGCTCTTTTAGCAAGCCTGTGGCCAATCTCTCCCGTTCCGATTAATCCCAATGTTTTCCCGTATATCTCATTTCCCGTAAATAATTTCCTATTCCAATTTCCTTTTTTAACGTCTTCTCCGGCTTGTATGATAGGCCTCGATGCCGTTAAAATAACGGCCATAACATATTCTGCTACTGAAACCGAATTGGCATTTTTGGCGGAGACGATTTTTACATTACGTTGTTTTGCTGCAAGTAAATTTATATTATCAAGCCCGACTCCTAATCTGCCGATTACCTTTAATTTTTTCCCTGCATCCAGTATTTCCTGATCAACAATTGTCTGGTTTCGAACGACTAATGCGTCTGCATCTATTATTTTGTTTATTAATTCCTGTTTATTTCTCCATAAATCCGGATTGTATTCGACCTCCGCTATTTTCCTCATCCTGTTAATCCCGGATTCAGGCATATATTCAGAGATTAGTATTTTCATTACTTTCCTCCGCTCATGCACTGCGATAAAGTTTCGTCAAAACAAATTCTCTATGCCCTAATGTTTCCGCTGCAGTTAAACGTCCGTTTATTGTTCGGATCAAAATATCAAGCAGCAAATCGCCAGCCTGCTGGAGATTATATTCCCGTTTCAATAATCCTGTAACGTCTACATCGATATGCTCTGACATAGTAGAAACTGTAATTGGATTTGCCGAAAGCTTAATAACGGGTACTATTGGATGACCAATTATATTGCCTTGACCGGTAGGAAAGAAATGTACGACCGCCCCTCCAGCTGCCATTAAAGTAATGCATTCAGCTGCTGCAGAGGAGGTATCCATAAAATTCAATCCCGCTTTTACTGGAGCCTCCGCAGGTCCTAAAGCATCAACCACCGGTTTTGTGCCTGTTTTTTCGATATTGCCGAGCGCCTTTTCCTCAATTGTTGTGAGGCCGCCTCTTATATTTCCTTCTGTCGGCTGGCTGCCAAGCAGATCAACACCTTTTGATGCGATTTCTTCAACATAGTTTTGATAAAGGCTTAAAAATTTTTGTTTTACTTCTGGAGTGGCACAACGCTCTGCAATTAAATGCTCGCCGCCAGTTAATTCGGAGGTTTCACCGAACAAAACAGTTCCGCCTTCGTCGATTAAACGATCAACTACATTTCCTACCGTAGGGCATGATCCTAACCCGGTTGTCGTATCCGACTCTCCGCATTTAATACTCACTAAAATTTCTGATAATTCCACAGGCTCTCTGCGAATTTCAGAAGCATCCTGCAGAAATTTTTGTGCTGTTCGAGCTGCTTTTTCAATCGTAGACAAATCGCCATAACGTTCAATTGAAAATCCAGCTACCGGCTTGCCTGTTTTTTGTACCTCCTCAACAATTCGATTTGTCCAGTTAGGCTCAATACCAATCACAACAACAGCTGCTACATTTGGATTAGAACAGTTGCCGATAATCGTTTTAAAAAACAAGTCTAAATCCGGCCCATATTGTAATCGCCCGTATGCATGCGGGATCGCTAAAGTACCAGGAACAATTTTAGCAACCGCTTCTGCTGCCGCATTAGAAATGTCATCGACAGGCATGATCACTACATGATTCCGAATACCAACTCTTCCGTTCTCTCTGCGATAACCCCAAATTTTATTCTCCATATTTCCACCTCGCCGTTTTTAAATTATGAGTATGAACATAGCTCCCTTTATAGATTTTTTTTGTAGTTACACCAATCGGTACGCGATATTCAATTACTTTGCTGTTTTCATCCAAATCCACTAAAGCAATCTTATGACCAAGAGGAATAAAATCTCTAGACTTTACTGAAACAACTGAATCGTCTTCCAAGATGACCCCTTGGATTTGCTCGCCTGCTTCAATGTCTTCTATTGCGACTCCCACAGAATCGCCGACATTATGTACTAAAAACTTGTGTGACACTATGAACCACCCCTCCATTTCCTTTTTTACAACGCATTTGGTTCAGACATTCAATGGTCCAACCAATTTCTTTAAATTAAATAAAAACAGGCCTTGCACGCCTGAAAATATATTATTTCCAAGCATTGCAAGGCCCTTCAGTTGTCTGATCGAACCTAAATTATTCCTATTGATTTACTGCGGTTTAAAGATTACCATGGATTGAATTTTTTGTCAATATTTTTTCAAAAAAAATCAATTAAATTATGTTCAAGATTGGCTCCGTTCCGGGAATAATCATTCAAAAATTCCACTCTTGCAATCTTTTCAACAACTCGAGAGCCGTTTATGGCGAATCATTAAGTTATGATTTTCATAAAATGGCGAAAAATCGTTACCGTTCCAGAGCCCGTTCCGCCTTGTCCAGCCGCCTTATATGCTTGATTCCGAGGGAAGTAATGAAAATCAGCTGATAGAAAAGGTTCAGGAATAACAACAACGGCGCAGGCTGTAAAAAGAATAAAAGAACGTCTTCAAACGGCCTTGTGAATATGATAGCTGACCACCAAAAAATGAAATACGTATATAAAATCCAAATAAAGATATGAAAGGCAATCCGCACAAAAGCATAGAAGGAAAGCCAATTAATTTTCAATTTCTTTAGTTGATCTATTGCATTTTTCCACAAATTCGGCTCATTCAATAGATCAACGATCATCCAGTAGCCGTCTCCAGGAAGCAGCGGGAAAATCGCAAACAGCATTCTAAACATATGAACAATAAGAAAGGACCAAATCCATGGTGAAAGCTGTGCAAAGCATAAGCCGATCACTGATGTTAATCCGCATACAATCAAATCTGCCGTAAAGCCCGCGATGTTGATCCGCATGCGCTGCCATTTTGATAGCTTCCAAGCTTCATTGCAAACAATGCTAAATAACGGGACAGGCCCGGACCATTGAACAGAAATGGAAATGTTCCCTGTACGCGGCATTGTTAATAAGTGCCCAAGCTCATGGATGAGGACTGAAAATGTTAAAACTCCGGCGATGATCCATTGACCTTTTAGATCGGTGACGAGAAAAAATGGAGTGTTGATCATGAACAAAACGGTGCTGATGATCGAAATCAAAACAGCACCTGCGGTAATCCAGTTAAACCATTTACGCTCCAGCCAAGGATTGTAATAGGTTATGAGCGGCTTTTGATCCGGCTCAAAATCAGATTGTTTTTCTTCAATAAGGGAAAAGGCTGCATCCTTATCGATGCCTAACTTTTCAAGAAATAGTAAAATTTCCTTCTCCGATACTTCCATTTTATCTGCAATAGAAGATATAGGCTCTTTGTTTGCCAACTGCTCCAACAATTTTTTTGAATAGTTATCTATTTGCAATAAAAGTCCATCCGGTCGTTCAATCCAGTACCGATCTTCTTTTATCTTTCCTATTTTGTATACTAACGGTTTTTGAAATGACTGTGAGTAATTCACAAATACTCCCTCTCCAAACGTCAGTTTCTCACTTTCAGTTTATTTTCCTCTTTAAGAATGGCTTGTTGGATCAAGTATGAAGCCAGCTGGGAAACAATTGAAACAGGGGCAACCCGATCGAATCCTTCGAACATTGGGCTTGGATTACATTCAATGCATATAACAGAACCGTCTGGACGTAGTTTTAAATCAATTCCGCTGAAAATAAGCCCTAATGTTTCGCATGCCTCTATACATAACTGAGCGATCTCTGGCGTTATCTCAAAGGGTTTGACTTGATGGGCGCCTTCACGATAATCAATTCCTTCTCCCTCAATGATAAATGATGCGATGACTTTTCCGTCCAGGACAAATACACGTACATCCTGGCCTTGTATGTATTCTTGGAATTGCACCGGTGCTGTGCTCAATGCTTCTAATCTTTCAGGTTTTTTATCTTCCTCTGTCAATAGACGGCACAATGCTCCTCCAGCAACGGGTTTATAGATGACATCGCAGTTATGGCTGAATTCCAAAACTTTTTCCGGATTGCTGGTTACTAACGTTTTAGGAACGGGAATACCTGCTCTTCTTAGACACTCAAGGTGATAAGGCTTTGCAAAATGAATGAGCAGTGTATCAACAGGATTGACGATGAGTCTGCCGAAGTAAGAGGAAGATTTTAACCAAGACAGCCAAGCAGCATATCTCTCCCGCTCCGCCGCATATGCCAAAAATCCATTCTCCTTGATTTGTTCCTTTATTTGAGAAGTATCGAATGCAGGAGTAGGAACAAATAATGCTCTCAAAAAGTAAACGTTCGTTTCCGATAAATCACGGTTTTCATAATGGCTGTCTTCACCGCCAAAGCTTAAGGGGTAGGGGACATCCGGCGAATTATCTAAAATGAATGCTTGGGCGCCTTGTCGAACCAATTCCTTTTGTAAATAAAGACAATGCCTTTCAAATTGTGAACCGATAATACCAACAGATACTTCCGCCATTTCGCACCTCCGATGAAATAAATGAGAATTTTCCGAATTTTAGCGCCCCAGAAAACATTCTCTGGGGCGCTTGTCCAACTTTTGCAAAACCTATTTTATAAAACCGCCTTCTTCGCCAAGTGCATATGTGGTAACAATTGGCCCGCCTTCTTCCCCGATAGCTTGAGTTGTATATCCTCCTTCTTCGCCTAAAGCTAACGTTGTGGCATATCCCGGATCCACAATAGGGCTCACAAATAACGGAGAGCTAGATTGCCTTACTTCCAATTCTTCAATAAACAATTTCTTTTTCATTTTTGATTCCTCCTATTCAAAATATTAAAAAATTTTCTGTTTAAAAATAACATATTTACCTTTATCTTCCTATAGATAAAATGTCCTATTCTGAATAGTGCTTAAGAATGAAATTGAGAGAACAAATAGGTCTTTTTGCTAAATCCTCCACCTAGAAAAGTCAAGTTTATACATTTCGGCTTTAAAAAATAAGAGAATCACTATGTTTGATAGACACTCTCACACACGGTACAGCGGTTTTGTTGTTTAAAGCGCAATTGAGTTCAGACACAATATCTATGTCTTGAATACCTACATGCTGGAATGTAGGCTTCCGATTTGGACAAAATATATCGATTTTAAATAGTTTTTAATAGTCCTAGTTTTATTCCTTTTACCACTGCACCAACTCTTGAGTACACATTCAGCTTTTTAATAATTGATGAAACATGGTGTTCGACCGTTCTTCTGCTTACCATCAAAATATCACTGATCTCTGCGTTCGTTTTATCTTCAGAAATCAGCTTTAAAATTTCTAACTCAGTTTTGGTTAAATAGTGATCTGATATTCTATTTTTTTTCTAGGAATGATATTGTTGCCCAAAAAACTTTGTCTGATCGCATTTGCAAGTTCTGTAGCAGAGTTTTCCTTCGTAATGAACGCATAAGCACCGGCATGATAAGATGCGTCAATATATTCATCATCGTTATAAGCTGATAATATGACAATCTTCAGATTCGGATAGCTTTCGATTAATTTCTTTGTCAACTCAATTCCATTGTAGCCTTTCATTCTTATGTCCATTACCACAACATCCGGATGATTTTTTGATATTGCTGCATTGATGCCGGCAGGGTCGCAAATGGTATTTACAACTTCAAGATCTGATTCGTGTTCTAATAATTGTTTGATTCCTAACAAGACTAGTAAGTGATCATCTACCAGTAGTACTTTAATTTTCATTTCAATCATCCTAATCTCGGCAAAGTTATCAGGAAGTTACAATGCCCAGTTCTGACTGCATTTAAGCGTAGCCATCTTCTTCGAAGATTTTAGATCGTCACTCACCCTAATTGATTTTTTCGGAAAACTCAATATAAACACCCTTTTATTTTTAAAGCATTTTATAAGTCTAAAAAATATTGAAGAGAACAGATGTGAGAATAATTCACAAAATTTCCATTAAAAGAATTTCAATTAGAACAGAATGTATTTAGACTAGCTTCACTAAAATCAGATGTACATTGGCACCAGCATAAACAATTAGCGATTATAGACTAAAAGCGTATACACATCTCGAAAAAAATAATCTTCGTTTCCAAATCATTTTCCTCTAAAGGCGCAACAGTTTAAAGATGCCTTTTTTAAAGCTTAGAGCTAAACAAGTGTTTTTCCAAAAACTCATTTACTTTTCCGTTAACTGTCCGTCTGTTTTTCATATATACACAAGTGAGAGAACACATCCAAATCCAATCTTTTCTTTTGCGAATGCAAAGTTCAGTGAATCCTATCGATTCTCGCTTTTTATCCCTCCTTCAACTAGTATTTATAGTAAAAATTTTACAATAAATGACAGTTTTTTTCATTGTTTTTTCTAAAAATAGGTATTTTCCACATCATTTTTTGTGGAAAATACCGATGTTTTTTTAGAAGATTTGTAATATATTTTGAATTAAGAAGAAGAAATTGTAAATTCTACCAAAAATATATCAATTCTTCTCTTCTCTCTAAAACTTTAAACAACAAGCCGGAGCATTGTGATCATATGAAATATTGACATTGTTTTTTAGCAAATAAATATCTAAAACTCATTAAATTATGTAAGCAGGTGATTTGATAATGCGTCTTGAAGAGCAAGAGCAATTGGTAAGAAACCCTAGTCATGTTTTTATCAAAAGGATATTTTATCCATTTAAAATCATTTATTCGCCGCAAAAAACTTTATTGAACATACATAATGAAAAAAAACTAGGAATACTAGCTACTTTGACATTAGTTATATTGTTTGCCGCAATAAGTATTGTTATAAGTCAAAATTTATTGGAATCCGAATATATAGCAGATCTTTTAGGAAACAATCCATCACAATCGTTTAAAAATGCTCTTACTATTTTTGCTGCAATTATGCAAGTCTTCTTATTTTTCGTTAATATTCTTTTACTTGCAGCCTTAATAAAAATAGTTCTCTCCATCGTAAAATTGAAAGTAAAATTCAGGGAATTATTGAGATTTGTCATCATCGCTCAATCCCCTGTTGTTTTGGGGCTCGGTATAAAATACATGTTATCTGATCCGTCTCAATATCATATTCCTGTCACCAGCTTGGCCTACCTATTTTCAGGATTAAACATGAATCAATTTGTGCAAATATTTTTATCGAAAATTGAATTATTTAATTTGTGGTCATTATTTCTAATTTGTTTAAGCTTAACAATTGTTACAAAGCAGTCTTTAACAAAGATAGTTTCCATATTATTTCCAGTAACAATTATATTTAACACACTAATTGAACTTATTTGAAAGGAGCATTCCTGTTAGAAGTTTTTTCGGGGACTTGAATAAAAAAAGCCCTCTTGGTATGATTCGGGGGTGTCAATCGGATGAATTGACCCCTAATTTGGATACCAAGGAGGACTATACATGAATTCTATCTCAAACAAGAAGATTAATCAAGTCACCGATCAAACGCTCGTCGTTGGCATGGATATCGCGAAAAAGAAGCATTATGCCTGCTTTGTGGATGAGCGAGGGAGGGTGCTAAAAAAATCGTTTCCCGTTCCGCAATCCAGAGAAGGGTTGGAATGGTTGTACCAGTGCATCGTGAAAGCGATGGAGGAATTTGAAAAAACGGAAGTGATCGTTGGCATCGAGCCAACGGGACATTATTGGCTCAATCTCGCTTACTTTCTTGACGAGAAGGGCATTCCTCTCGTCATGACAAACCCGATGCACGTGAAGCGCTCCAAAGAGCTGGACGACAATCTTCCAACCAAGCATGATGCGAAAGACGCGCTCGTCATTGCCCGGTTAGTGAAAGACGGCCGATTCAGCTATCCGCGTATTCTGAAAGGGATGGAGGCCGAACTGCGCACAGGGGCGACGTTTCGATCCAAACTCGTGGAAGAGCAGGGGGCGGTTCGAAATCAGATGATTCGCTGGCTCGATCGGTATTTTCCGGAATTTACGCAAGTCTTTCCGTCGTTTGGGAAAATGGCGCTCGCTGTGCTGGAACAGACGCCGTTTCCGTCGGATTTAGCAGGGAAAGAGATCGAAGAGGTTCTCACCCTTTACCGGCAAAGCGAGGGATTACAATCGCCACAAAAGCCGAAAGCGAAGAAGCTGATGGAACTGGCCCAACACTCCATTGGCGTAACGGAAGGACAACAGATGGCCCGTATCGAAATCGCCACACTTGTCCGCCGGTACCGCCAATTGGAGGAGGAAATCGAGGCACTGACCCAGCAACTAACGGAACTTGTGCAAACATCCGTGGAATACGAATGGCTCAAAACGGTTCCGGGCTTAGGGGATGCGACTATCGTGGAACTGTTATCGGAAATCGGGAGTTTTTCCCACTATCAGGATCCGCGCCAATTATTGAAACTTGCGGGCCTGACACTGCGGGAGCATTCCTCCGGCCAACACAAAGGGCAAAAACGGATCTCGAAGCGTGGAAGAAGGCGGTTGCGCGCCCTCCTCTTCCGCGTGATGATGCCGATGATCCGCCACAACGAAGCGTTTCGACAGTTACATGAATATTACACGACACGGCCCGATAATCCGTTGCGCAAGAAGCAATCCATTGTGGTGTTATGCGGGAAATTACTGAAGGTACTGCACGCTGTGTGTACGAAGCACCAGGCGTTCGATGCGAAGCGAATGATGCAGGACATCTTTGGTCTCGAAACGGCGGCTTGATGCCTGCATGCCTTGTGATTCCCTAGACAACAAGGATGACACGGAGAAGCTGGCACGATATCATCCATTCGACCTTGAGTCCCTAAAGGAGCTTAGCCGGCCTCTGCCTGATGACTAGACCGAACGAAGGAATGTAGGCACAAGGATGCCCAGAGACATGGGAGGGTTCGTCATCATCAGCGATGCAGAGATCCAAGGTGCATCACATACATTTACCACCATTACAACCAAATTAAACCAGTAGTGGCAGCGAAGCGCACCCATCCAATGTCATATATATACAGATTTGAGAAACAAAGTTAGAAAACGTGTCGAAAAAAATTTTTTTGACACCCCTGAAATGGCTACAACCATTGATATATCAACATTTATAGAGGGAGGTGAATTATAATGTTGGAACTTGATCTTTTAGTTGCTTATGGCATTAATGAAACTACTGCAAATACTATTGCCGCATTTTTGGACGCCGGTTTAGGAATAGCTTCATTCTTGACATTGATAACCGGAGCAGGTCTCACATTAAAAGCCTTGCAGATAGCTCTAAGAGCCGGAGGCAAAAAAGCTGTAGTAGCATAATGTTTTTAGGATAGGATAGAGAGCCGTTAGTCTTTCTCTATCCTACCTTCTATTTAATTTAAGAAAAAGTTAGCGAGTGAGTGATGTTGAACTATTTTTCCCGTCTACGAAACACTTTTATCCTTTCTGCCATTGTATTTGGCATAGGTTTAATTATTGGGGTCATGATAATTTTTTCGACTTCGCCTCAAATGGAGGAGGCAGCTGAGCTCCAAAGAACTTATAAAGCTGGCTGGTACTCAGTGTATTCTATTTTTTTAAATAATATACTTGTTTGTCTAGTTTTAATGCTGGGTTTATTTACATTTGGGATTCCTACGTTTATTTATTTACTCTTTAATGGCATATCTATCGGAGCAGGTCTAACTCATCTTATTTTATCTGATCAACCTTTATTAAATATATTTTTAAAGGTTATACCTCATGGAATATTTGAAATCCCCTTTTTTTTATTAGCAGGAGCTATCGGCTTTTTAGGATTTACATTTTATTTTAATAGAAAATATGGGTTGAAATTTTTATTAAAACATGTCGTAATGGTAATTATAGGAATCCTTCTAGCTTCCATTGTAGAGGGATTGATTACATTAAATTTATGAAAGTCGGGAGTCAAAATGAGAGCAGCATGGATTAAATGGAAGATTTATATAAGATGGAAAAATCAATGGAGTAAATTTTTAAATAGAAGAGGGTATTCAGGATATATATTTGCGATCATAGCTTTTTTTCTTGATGTCATAGAGGCTATTTTTTATTTTTTTTCTGCATATGCTGTATTAAAACTGGTAATTATGAATGAATTTTTACATACAGCAACGACAGGTGCGCCATTTTTGGACTTTTTATTGCAAAAAATTTCCCAAATTAACAACAATGTTTATATTCTCTGGCAGTTTTATTTTGTATATGTAATAGTTTTCTCTGTTATTGCTGGCATAAAAGCTTCCAAGTGGAATTTAAGCTCAATGGACAAGGAGTGGCTGCTGTCACATTTTAAATTGAGTTTAAGTAAAGCCAACTCTATGGTTATTTTCGAAACAATCTGCTGGAACATAAGAAGTTTCATCATACATATTTTAACATTGCTTTTTAGCTTATCATACGCAATCGGTTTAAACATATCTATGGTAATTGGATTAACACTGCTCAGCTTTTCTTTATATTTGTTTGTCAGCATTGCTGTCTCTTTTTCGCACACATTTTATGTATACAAGTTTATAATAGAAAAACCTTTCGTAAACAAAGTAGCCAAAATTGTCATATCAAGAATGATCATATTTTCTATAGGCTATTTTTTCGCTGCAAAGTTTACAGGATGGCTTATTGATATTCCCTTTATTAAAGAAAATCCCACATCCGAGTCATTTGAAAAATGGTCTAACAAAGGTTGGGAAATTCTGTTTGACAGTGTAACGACGATCAAAATCAATTTAAGCTTTTTTGATATTTTCACTGCTAATTCTCTATATACATATATTGGCACGATATTGATGTGTATGTTTACTATGGTATTTTACTTGTTATTTATCATTCTTTTTAAAGAAAACCCCAACAGGCGATCAGCGGAGTATTTTGATCGGCTGCCTTCCCCGTTATTAAAAGTGCCGTTTTTAAAGAAAAAAGCTTTTACGATTCTTTTATTTATTAGATCGAGCTTTTTTCAAAAGAGGCTTCCGTATATGTTTGGCGATTTCGTTTATTGGTTTTCTGTTGGCATATTTAGCGGATTGCTCGCCAATTTAGATGATGAGTACAAAGTGCAGCAATTAGTATTTTCATTTTTTATTTTGTACCATATTTATTTTTTGGCGGAACGTCATTATCAGCATTTCATAGGGGGAATGGCCTTAGAAAGTGATGGCACCAATGTCTTAATTTATTTAAATGCTGGAAAAAATCTTTGGTATGTATTTAAACAAAAGTTTTTTGTTTACATCATCACGTTAATTCCTTTAATCATAATAGGTGATTTCATTGTTTATATACTCACTCCCATTTCATTAACTACTATTATATGGTTGCTCTCAATGCAAATTTTAGCTTTAAATGCTTTTGGCGCTTTAAATTATATTTCCAGCGCCTTCTATCCTCATTTTGAATTTCGAAACGCTGAAGAATTGAATGAATTTGGCGATAAAAAAATGGTCGATTCTATCTTAGATGCAATGTCTTTATTTATCATACTTCCTAGTATGACAATCCCCATGGTTTTATTTATCATGGGTTATTTAACAAAATCACAATATTTGTTCATCAATCCTATTTTTCTTGCTATTTATCTATTCGGAATGCTCTTTATATCACTTTTATTAGTAAAAAGAAAGCTAAATAAAAAACAATTTATTTATTAGGAGTGAAAATCCAGTGGGAGCAGCATCTTCTGATTATTTATTGAAAGTCCATAATCTGACCAAAATTGAAAATGGGAAAAAAATATTAGATCAAGCAACGTTTGAAATTGCTGAAAATAAAATTGTCGGATTTCTCGGACCAAATGGAGCGGGGAAAACCACAACCTTTAGAATTTTATCTGAATTGACCGGCTACGATGATGGAGAAATTTACGTCAATGGTGTAAAACTGTCAGATCTGGATCGAAAAGAAATCATGTTACTTCCTGATGCCCCATTATTATTTTCCGTGCTGACCGGAAAAGAATATTTAAAATTCATGAGCGAGTTATTAAATTTTGATATAGACAGTCCGGAAATTAAAGAAATGCTCCAGTTATTGGGATTATTAAATTCCTTAAATAAGCAAATTTTCAATTATTCGCTTGGGATGAAAAAGAAACTCAATCTTATTCCATTATTAATGAAAAAACCGAAGCTGCTTTTGCTAGATGAGTATTTATCAGGAATTGACCCTGTCAGTATGAAAGATATTAAAAACATCTTAATTCAATACGCACAAAATGGATGCAGTATTTTTATGTCTACACACCAACTAGAGGTTTGTGAAAGATATTGTGATTCAATTATTTTAATTTCCAATGGGAAAATATTAATAAATAATATATCTATTTCCGAGATCAAAGAGACAGCTAGCAGTCTTGAGGAATATTATTTAAATGTATTTTCAACTGAGGAAGGATGAGGAATGTGTTCAAATATATTGGGGATATACTTCTCTTTATACTTTTTGCATTTGCCTTTTATTACGCAATTAAGGGATGGAAAGAAAACCGAAGCGAAAGTATATGGTATCTCATATTTAGTTTATTTATTTTGGGAGGAATCATCGTTAGATTTATATTTTAAATCGCTACCATTGCAAATAAATCCGATGATTCCACCACACTAACAATGTTCAAAAATGATAAAGTAACCCTTGGAAAAGGTGGTTCCTATTCGAAAAGTTACACTTAATCGAACAATAAAATGAAGTTCTTATCAAGTTAAGAAAACCATGGGGAAAAATCTTTCATGCACCACCGATCAAACGAAAAACTTTACGTTGAGTGGTTTGAATTAGCTAACTGTCTTCCTAGCAAAAAAAGCATACATAGTGGCTCAAAATCAAATCGCAGTATGTTCCCGTCTGCTTCACCTTAATTCATTAAGGAGACGATACAAGTCAAGTTTCAATGACTTTCGGGACAATCCCATTGTGGAAAAAGAATCCTTATTTTAGTCATAAATATTCACTATGATTCGGCAAGGAAATAATACTGTTTTGTTCATATCATAATTCAGAAACTTTCAATCTCCCTGGGGTTCTTCCTGCGAGAAATAAATTACTTAATAGTGCCAAAATGATTGTTCCAATTGTTAAAAAAACGACACCATGCCATCCGTAATTTTCCCATAAAAGGCCGGGAATCCAACCGCCAAGGCTTCCTCCTAAATAGAAAAACACCAAATATAAAGACGTAGCAGCTCCCCGTGAATCGGCGGCCATATCTGTCACATAAGCTGTTGTTGCTGATTGAGAAGCAAAATTTCCGAGCGTCAACAATGATGATCCCACAACAAGCGCAGGAATCGTTGGCCAAAGCGTTATGAAAATACCGATTCCGCCAAGAATATGCCCCATACTCATTGTCCAACGCCGGCCAATCTTATCAGATATCATGCCGGCTATAGGAGCGGAGAAAATGCCGAACGCATATGTAGCATAAAGCAACGAAATTTGTGTATTGCTTAACTGAAAAGGAGGTTGAGCAACATAAAAAGGAATATATGTGAAAAAGCTAATAAATGCGAAGAATTGCGAAAAACCTATAGTGAATGTACCTATCAGAGCAGGATTTTTAAAATGTATGCCAAAACTTTGTTTCTTCCTTTCTCTTTGATAGTTAGGTTTAGGGAGATATTTCCAAACTAAAAAAGCAACGACCATGGAATACACCGCGATTATTGAAAAAACAGTCCTCCAGGAAAATGTGTCGGCTATCGGTCCAGAAATAACCCGTCCCAGCAATCCGCCCGCCACATTAGCACTTACATATACTCCCATCACTCTTCCACGTTGATTTAGAGGAAATTCTTCAGATACATATGCCATCATCACAGCCAAGATGCCAGGTATGATGAGACCATACATACATCTCCAAAATAAAATTGATGAAAATGATTCACTAATGTAAATCATCATACTCGGAAAAATTAATAATATACTTGCAAAAAGAATAACTTTTTTTCGATCCCATTGGTCCAATAATTGAGCAAATACAAAAGATGACACGGCTAATGAAATAATGGTAATCGAAATAGCTGAGCTTGCCGTTGCTATCGATATATTAAATTCTTGAGTCCACAACGGGAGTAGAGGCTGTGGTGCATAAAGAACAATGAACGCATTTGCTGTAGCTACAAAAATAATGAATAAACGTAACATATAGTGACTACTCCTCCGCTATCTTTTATTGTTGAAGTCATCTTTTTAAATGTTTACTGAGAGCATCGGCCGGTTCATATTCAATAATGCAGCCTATACAATGAATGACATCCTTATATGGAAAACAAATTACCGAGGATGAGAAGAGTTCTTTTCGTTTAACAAAAAAGTAACTCTTTTAAATAATTCGAGATACGAAAGAAATATCCTTCATTTTTTTATCCTCACGCCTCTTTCAATCTATAATCGTTCCAAATATATAGAAAAAAGAACAGCCAACCATATGAATGCGGCTGCACTTTCGAATCCTATTTAATAGAATCTACTTTTTTCGAAAATACAAATTCAGAGTCGCCAACGCCACTTATTCTATAAATCGTATCATTTTCCTCAAGAACAATATTGTCTCAGCCAATTCACTTGAAATAACTGTTACTATCAGAGCCTGTATCAACCAATATCCGATTGTATTTGATAATTGAATTTTGAGCCACTCCGATCTAACTTTGCAACTGGTAAATCTGCATAAATCTTGATGTCAAAAAAGCTTCCTTGTCTTATAATAGGCATAGGGGGTCAACCTTAAGTCGATAGATTGTTTGGCCGCTTACTTATTTCGACATTTTCGGGAGTACTTCTTATTTAGTGCTTAGAAATCTTTGAGTCTGGATGAATAATATTTATAAAATTCATTCAATTTATTATTTTTAGTATTGTTCAAAATTAATGTAATATTAATGATGAAGAGAAAGGTAAAATTACAATACTAAACTCATACACTTGCTTAAATGCCTTGAACAAGAAACTAATTACAAAGCTTTGATTTATTTAGACTGCTAGCTTTTATCAGTATGGGAAACTTATTTGATATACCCAAAAACGGTTAATTCCAGTAAAAATATCCAAAGTTAAGGTAAAAGAAAGTCATTCCAAAATTATCTAGGTAAGCTACCTTTTATCACGGATTCAGGTATCTATAGGATATATGGGTAAAGATATATTTTAAACATTACAACTGCTTATAAAATTCTTAATAACCCAAAAATCTAAAGGAAGAAGGGAAAGCATTGAATTACTTATTAAAGCAAAAAAGATTTGTAGCTAATTTGTTTAAAGCTAGATTCCCATTTATATATATTCCAACTTGGGAAGAGCAAAGAGCACTAGCACTTATTAATGACATTGCCTATGATCAACAGTTGATTAAAACAACAAGAAAATTATTTACTTGGAAGATTACGGAAGGGATTGTAGGAGAGGGTATACGTAAAGACGATACGAAGGTTCCTGTAAAAGCATTAGAATTTATTGAAAAGTATGATGAGCCCGCTATTTTTGTACTGCAAGACTTCCATGTTTATTTTGGTGATCAAGGAAGATTACCAGATCTTCTTGTGATAAGAAAACTACGTGACATTGTAATGAGTTTAAAACAAAGTGTTAATCCAAAGAATATTGTATTTTTATCTCCAATTCTTAAATTACCGCAAGATTTGGAGAAAGATATTACAATTGTTGATTTTCCTTTACCAACCTTTACTGAAATGAAGCAACTGCTTGATGAAATGATTGAAGTAAACCGACAAACAGGAAGAATTGAAATTAACTTAAATGAAGAAGAAAAAGAAAAACTCGTAAAAGCATCATTGGGTTTAACACTTTCGGAAGCCGAAAATGCCTTTGCACGGGCAATGGTTGATGATGGAAAATTATCAATCAAGGATGTTGAAGTGATCCTTCAAGAAAAAGAACAAATCATTAAGAAAACAGGGATACTAGAATTTATATCGAGTAATCTTAATATGGATGAAGTCGGTGGATTAGAAAATTTAAAACGTTGGTTGAAAAAAAGAGATAAATCTTGGTTAGAGTCTGCGCAACAATATGGTTTACCAGCTCCAAAGGGTGTGCTCATTACAGGTGTTCCAGGTTGTGGTAAAAGTTTAATAAGTAAAGCGATTAGTGGAATGTGGCAGCTTCCATTACTGCGATTAGATATTGGAAAAGTGTTTAGCGGCATTGTTGGTAGTAGTGAAGAAAATATGAGAAAAGCGATTCAAACAGCTGAAGCCATTGCTCCTTCCATCTTATGGATTGATGAAATCGAAAAAGGATTTAACGGAACTAGTTCATCTGGAGATAGCGGGACAAGTTCTCGTGTTTTTGGACACTTTTTAACTTGGATGCAAGAAAAAGAAAAATCCGTATTTGTAGTTGCCACTGCAAACAATATATCGGCACTTCCTCCTGAAATGTTGCGAAAAGGTCGATTTGATGAAATTTTCTTTGTTGATTTACCAACACATAGAGAACGTATTGAAATCTTCCGAGTTCATTTAAAGAAAAGATTAAATAACCCAAGCGTAAAAGGTAATTTTGAAATTAGTACTGAAAACCTGGAAAAATTGGCTGACATGACGGAGGGGTTTGTAGGAGCAGAGATTGAACAAGTTGTCATAAATGGATTATTTGAGGCATTTTATGAAGAACGAAGTGTTCAATTTAGTGATTTTGAAAAAGTTTCGAAATTAATTGTACCACTTGCGGTGACACAGGCTGAACAAATTAAAGAGATTCGTGAATGGGCTAGTGTTAGAGCGGTTGCGGCTACGCCTAGAGAAGATCGAGCGGAGTATTGCGAATCAAATAGCTCTAACATGGATATGGATATTAAGTCCACTCGTGGCGGTCGTGCGATTGACTTTTAATAGAAGTAGGTGAATGAATTGAGCATTGAACTTTTGTTAGTTCCAATTGGTATTGCAACAATTAGTTCGATTAAAGCCTTTGCAAATCAAAAAAATGATTCCTTTATCATTCCAACGATTATGAAGAAAGAAGATTTACTTCAAAAATCGATTGAACAGTATGGTTGCAAAGTGACAAAATTGACTGAACAAAATTACCAAACGACAATTGAAGATCTTCAAATTTATTTTCAACTAACTGAACAGGGGTATTTTGAAGCGATATTTAACAATAGTGTTGACACACAAGCTGCCATGGAATTTATTGAAAATTTACAGACAGAATACAAATATCTAATACAACAAGAAACTTATCAACATTTACTTAAACAAGCAGCAGAACATGGCCTACATCTGGAATCGGAAATTATGCAAGAAGACCGAACAATTGTTTTAACTTTTAATGTCAACAATATTTCTAAATAGGTGATGCTATGGGAACCAAAAAAATACAGATCAAATTGACAGAAGACGGTAAAATCTTTGCGGAAACAATTGGCATGAAGGGACAAGAATGCATCAAGTATATTGACCTTTTGGAGAAACTACTCGAATCGGAAACAGTTGATTCAAATTATAAAGAAGAATATTTTCAATTTGAAGAAACTATAACTGAACAAAATAAATTGAAGCTAAAGGAGGAGTGAATGATGCGGAGTATAACCGAGAAGGGGATAGGTTGGGAATTACGTAACTCCATCTGGATGCTATGGGTCTTTTTCCCTTTTGCTTTTTTTAATTATATTTCTTTTTTCTATGCAGCTTTCAGAGTAAGACAAAGAAAATGGTTTTTTGCAGGACTCATATATACTTTACCTTTTATCATATTTTTAATTGCAGAAGAAGGACATTTCTTATTTGATATCGCGTTTGCATTAGCACTTATTAGTTGGGTTTCTTCCATCTTTCATGTTTTTAGAATTAGACCTGAATATTTACTCCGTCTTGAATCACAGCAAAAAGTACAAGAAAAAAATTTAAAGCAATTAAAAGAAGCTATTGCGAAAGAACATATCCTTGAATCGAATGATGAACAGCAAGTGATTTCTCCAAAGGAAGAATTTATAAACCCAATGCAGCCATCAATTGAAAACGAAAGCGTAAGTAAACGAATCGATGTCAATCATGCTTCAGCAGATGAAATTGCAAAGGTACCTGGGGTTGGATTGATTTTTGCGAAAAAAATACTTGCAGAGAGAGAAAGGGTAGGATTCTTTCAAAATTTCGAACACTTTATCCAAGTTCTTGGGATTAAGCCTCATGTAGCTGAAAAAATGAGACCATATTTACAGTTTAATACTGACGATAATAATCAAGGAAATCAAAAGAAAAAAATGGAACGAGGAAGAGTTGTGGACTTTTGATGGAACTGTACATACATCGTTATATTCCAGTTACTGAAGTGGAAGGACCAGGCAAAAGATTTGCAATTTGGGTACAAGGTTGTTCAATTCGTTGTAAAGGGTGTGCCGTTCCTTGGACTTGGGTAAATGAAAACGGTACAAAAATGAATGTGGAGAATTTATTTGAATTCATTAAAGATAGTAAAGAGCAAAACGAGATTGAAGGCGTCACATTTCTTGGAGGAGAACCGTTTGATCAAGCTGAAGCCTTAGGGGAACTAGGAAGAAAAGTGAAACAACTCGGCTTAACAGTTATGACATTTACAGGGTATTTATATGATGATTTGAAAAAACAAAAACAAAATCAACAGCTGCTATCAGTGACAGATTTGCTAATCGATGGACCTTTTATCGAAGAAAAATTAGATTTAAGCCGTCCTTGGGTTGGTTCATCCAATCAAAACTATCATTTCCTCACGGATGTTTATAAACATTTAGAAACGAACTTTCATCAATTTCAAAATAAAATTGAAATTCGAATTTCTCAAAATGGTACAATCTCAGTGAACGGAATGGCAACGAAAGATACATTGAAAGAAATATTGAATCAGCACACTTTTAAACGTATCCGATCAAATACTTAATTTTTATTTGTTAGGTGCACTTGATAAAGAAACAATAGATAATCCCCTACCTTTCAGGTACCGTCAAAAATTTTGTGTAATACAAGATAGATAGGGGGTCTCTGAAATGGATTTGGAATGTTTCTCCACACGGGGCTGTCCAGAAAATCAAATCCCCATAAAAAACAAAAAATCATAAACATCGATATATCAACGTTTCTAAAACATCAAAGGGGGCGTCAATAAGTAGTAAAAACGACTTATTAGACACCCCCATGTGGAAAGTGGGAATCCTCCTATTTTTTTGATTTGCATTATTTAGTTCTTCAAACATTTGCTCGAGGGCTGCTTGTACTTCGGCCAATCCTGGCAACTTTCGCTCTGCCCATTTCTCATTAGCTGATACAGGATTAATTTACCAAATCCTCAATCATAAGGGTGTGGTTGCCAGGTCATTTTCACCTAGGCAATCGATTACTTTCTCGTATACCAACCGGCGGCAGATGTTATTGCGAAGCTTTATAATGCAGGATGATAGGCTTATTTTTTTCATTGTTGCTTTATATAAACTAATTTCACCAGTTGTATGTTCGGAGTCTGCGGAATCAGCCACAAAATTTTCATTTAATGATATAGTCCAAATCTCTTCGTTATGTCTCATTAAAACAACAGCAAGAGTACCAAACTGAGTAATATGATCCCAGTAAAATAATTTCCTTTTTACCATTTATGAGTAACAGAAATTCCTTCTGAATGGCTCACAACCTCAACGTTATTTCCTTGCCATCGACCATGGATTTCAGCCCCGACATAATAATAGAACCTTCCGTTTCCGCGATCACCATAAGTCCAGATAAATTGTTGAATCGTATGATCAACGGTTTTATATGTAACGGCGGCAATAACATTCGCTAACTATTCCACTTTAAAATTCCCCATCTGTTTTATAGGGAAGCCTTTCTTTTGGACGAGACAGAATTCCGTAATAAGACCTCAAGTAAACGGCATCCCCACTCTAATTGATAATACATGTTTAAAATCAGGCGATATACTTATGATATTTTTAACTTTTTTACCCTTTGCAACAAACAATCCCTCATTGACCACTTATTCCATCCAATTTCTGGATGATGTGTCTCAAACCCTAGGATATTTTACTTAAAATAGAAAGTTTTAGGTAGATTATTTAAATTTTTCCTTATAATCATTTAACTATTTATTTAAAAAGCCGATTATAAATAATGAAATTGTTTGGTTTTCAATTTAATTATCACTTTGATGACTATTGTGTGCAGAAAAGCTTTGCGGAAGACCAACCAAACATGAACTCTGCAAGTTCCGATTTTTGCAATTACGGGATATCTGGAAGTAGGTACGCTTTTTACATAGCATTAATCTGGCCCAAACCCGTACTACTATAGTTCGTTTGTTGATACTTTAAAAAAACAACACAACGCAGACTGGAAACTGGCGATTTTAACTATGGCAATCACATTTTAATCGTCGATTTAAAAACAGGTAAATCAATCGATTTCTTTAGTGCGTTGAATTTTTACTATGGAAGCAAAGTGGAACCATTGCCTTCCATTAATTAGATAGGAGGGAATAACCGTGAAAATTGATCTTGGATATATCGGAGCAATAGTCGCTCGAAATAGAGCCAAAATGCCACCCGTACACGAAATCAAAAATCCATTGGCCGGACAACAAGTGGAAGTCATCCGAAACGGACAAGCCTATAAACTTACGATTTCGGATGAAATCAAACAAGTTCAAGGCTTGATGGCCATACCGATGGAAAAGTTTTTTCACGTAGAAAACGCTGACCCTTCTGATATTTTCTCTTATCGGCCAAAGGATCAATGGCTTGTGTTCAGCCAATATTTATATGAATCCAAATACTTTGATTCGCTAAGTAATGAAGAAGTAAAAAAAGTAGAATCCATCTTACAACACATAACGGACGGAGTAGATAGTTTGTCGCCATATCTAGGGATTAGCCTTTTTGGAATTAGTAAAGAACAACAGCATTCTTATGAAGCCCATCTTGAATTGGCTTCTTCAACAGCTGCACTTCAATACTTCAGTGATACGTTTTTAAGCGGTGATGTAAAAAAAGGATTTGATCAACTGATTCAAGATTATGTCCGCCACAATACGAAAATAGCCATAAATCACCAATCGGTAGAGGAGCGATTCATCGCAGCACGAGCCAAAATCAGGTCACTAAATGCTCCTTTAACATACCAACAAAGCCGTGAGCTGTCCATGACGAATAAACTTGGGAAAACGGTATATACACAAGCAGAAATTGAATCAGTCATCAAAAATTATCAAGAAATGTTTGAGAGCATTCAAAATGAAGAAGATTTGTCTGGAGTGCTTGCAAAAGCAAAAGAACAACTGCTTTCATTTGCTACGAAAGGCATCTCACCAAGGGATATAGATTACCAATTGGCAAGAGATTTTGTTGCACAGCGTGCCGATGACACATTCAATCGAATTGAAAATTACTGGCGTATGTTATTGCAAGAAAAATAAATTGTTCATTTGATCCGTGTTAAAAGATAGGGGGAAGTTTTTGTACTTTTTAACAAAAGTTGAGCAAAATATTGAAAAAGCTCAACCAACAGAAAATTGCTTGCAATGAAAATTACCGCTTAATAACTGAAGAAATCAATAATCTGCTTTCGAATAAACTGAAGCTTAAGCTGGAAAAATCTACTATCAATCCAAACGTGAACGAAAGAAATATGAGGAAAGATTACAAAATGATTTAATAGACATTTCAATGAACTAACTTCTGAGATGCTTCACCGTTTGGTTGATCGAATCGAAATAAAAGAAGATGTTTCACCAAAGATTTATTATCATTTCAAAAATGATGTTTTAAAAGAATAAAAGATATAGGAAAAGCACGTTTCATGATTTCCAGAAACGTGCTTTCAGCTTATCGACAAAGTCGACAAACTGGGATTAGTTTAAAAAGCTAATCTTTTTGATTCCATTAAAAGCCAGTTACGAGTGGCATAGGGGGATACCGCGATAATAAAGAAAGCTAAGGTTCTATGAATTAAGACTTCATATTTTAGTGTTTATGATAAATTAAATCAGTTTCGTAACTATCACCGCTGTAATTATTTTTTTAAATACAATCTCTTTAATTCTTCTGTTTCTTCTTTCTTTAATTTAAAATTATAATGTGAAATGATCTTTTTCATTAAGGAGTCAAATTGCTTTAAATAAAAGCCATAATTGTAAATTATCACAAATGCACTTGGCAATCTTTTGTTTCGGACAATTGGGATTATATTATTCTCAAAAGACAAGAAAAAACATCACAACGATCGTCATTTATTTTATCAATATTTATTTTTCCAATTTCTTTCCTATACAAAGAAAAATAATTTTTCCCTATATGATCTTCAAGGATTTTATTTGCTTTATTAACATCTTCTCCTATATTTCGCAGCATTTTTCTTACGCTATTACTTGGTTTATCTTGATTAAAGTAACTATACACAACAATATAAAATGCCAATTGGCCAAATTCCGAATCGGCATATTGTCCAATCAAAAATTCTTTATTTCTTTGGACTTCATATAATCTCATTTTTTTGTTGACAATATTAGTTTTACATTTTATAGACATATCGAAATACACATTGTCTTTATCATAATTTTTTTGATAGACAGAAACTTTGTAATGCACCCCTTTGTCAAGACACAAATTGATAATATTTAAGTTATCCATTCTCTCCTTTCGCTATGAATGTGGTGCGTGTGCAAAAAAGGCTTGACATGGAGCCTCTACGGGCACGATTTTTTGCGCCTACTTGATGTACTAATCACATAGTCTAAAATTCTTTCTTTCGATAAATAATTACAGCAATTAAATATGAGAGAGTAAATACAGTAATACCAAGTACTATAAATAAAATCGGAACTAATAAAGACGAATCTATGGATAACGGTAATTTGTCTATTAAATCTTCTACTAAGAATTTGATTCCATAATAAACAAATAGACCTACAAATCCTCCTCCAAGTACAAATGCATCAGATTTGTCTGCACCAAAGATATAGAGGAACGGGTATATAAGCGCACCTGCTAAAAGAACTACGAAAATTCCAGAAGAAATAATATTAATTATGCCATTTATTTGTGTTTCAAAAATTAGATCATATGTATAAATAACAATATATGAAAGAAATGCTCCGATAATCACAACCGATAAGTAAAAAATATAGTGACTTCGGACAATATTAGACCTACTAACCGGTAAGGTAAGTACATATTTATCATAACCAGACTTACTCTCTATTTTTATAACTTCAAGTGAAGGCAAAGTCATTAATAATATAATTAACATAGCGGCCACACCACTTACCATAGGCCCTGCAAAAAATAAAAGTACACCAGAAATCAATAATGCGAGACCTACATATGCAAAAATACTTCGATAAACTAGGTAATAGTTTGTCAATAATAGACCTTTCACTTAAATTTCACTCCCTGTTAGTTAGTAAGAGACTAAGTTCTTCCATTGAAATCTTTTTAGAGCTAAGGTCCTTTGGCAATTCCATTTTATTTGATACAAGTATTCTAGAATAAGAACCATAGTCCCTTTTTGCAACAACTATATTTCTATTTAGTAAAGATAATCGTTCCTTTTTGATATCAACAATTGCAAATTTTTCAAGAATCTTGTCCTTTCTCTCATTTAATAAAATTTCACCATTTTTGATAAAAACAATATGACTAGCAATTTTCTCAATATCACTCATAATATGAGAAGAAAGTAATATCCCACCACTACTCTCTCTCACAAAGCTTTTTAACTCACCTAAGACTTGTTCTCTTGATGAGGGATCAAGCCCTCCTGTTGCCTCATCTAGTAATAGTAGTTTTGCATTATGTGACAGTGCAACAGCTATAGAAAGTTTCATTGACATCCCACGAGAAAATTTATATATTTGTTTATCTTCGGGGAGAGAAAAAGAATTAACCAATCGGAAAAAATCATCTTGATTCCAAGTATTAAATATTCTCAAAAAAACTTTATTTAGTTGTTTGATTGTTAGGTGCGCCGGTAAATTCATAGCATCGAACACAACTCCAATTTTTTCCTTCATCTTAGGCTGTTTATGTATATTTTCTTTGCCAAAGATTTTAATTCTACCTGAATCCTGAGAAACTAGACCTAGTATTGTTTTAAATGTAGTAGATTTACCTGCACCATTATCACCAATAAAGCCAACTATTGATCCTGACGGAACATTGAATGTAACATTTTTTAAAACAACTTTATTGCCATATCGCTTTGTAATATTTTGAACATCTAATAAGTACGACATTTTCTCACTCCAACATATTATCTTAGTATATATATGTATTCTACTTACACCCGTTAAATCATTTATTTTTTCAAAAATTATCTTTCTATTCAGAATAATAATGTAGAATAATACATTTTAAAAGGGGCTTTTGAATCGTTTTGTTTTTTTATTAGGTCTAAGAGCCTATGTTTTTACTTATTTTTGTTTGTACATCCAAGGTTATGAAAATAATATAGAGAATAAATAGTATTTTTCCATTGATTGATGTTAAATTAATAGATGGATACTACCTTGACACTACATTAAATAAAAAAATTTATAGAAAAATAACAAGTATCATTTACTTAATGATTAGTGTCGAACTCGATTCATCAGAAAAATGTAAGTGTAGTACTTCTTCTAGGTCCTTTTCGGTTAATTTTTCTAATATTTTTACGTCAAATAAATTCGTCCCATTGAAATGATAACGTGTGAATTGATTTGCAATAAATTGAGGCGAATTAATAGACCTTAAAAAGCAACCAATTTCCTTATTTATTACACGTTGTGCATTATCTCTTTTTATCGGATCCCTTTTAAATCTAGAAACCGTTTCATATACAGTATTAATAACTTCTTGAGGCTCTTTACTTTCCCCACTAATTATGGAGTAACCAAAATTCCCCTCAATTCCGCCGGAACCTTAACATCCCCAACCCCTTCCATGGCGAATCCTATTTGCCGGTCAGGGTTCGTATTTTTCAGATTTGTTATGGCGTTGTCTACGAATCGGCCGACTTTAGGCGCACCGTTTGCTGCGCCGGTTTTCAAATGCTGCGGCACTTCTAATTCATTAGCCTCCTACTCGATGTTTAGGGAAGCTAAAGCTACATAGTGAATAACCGTGAGAAAGAAATTTTATATGTTTTTCCAGTTTGAAAAGTTCGTGAAATTTTTCAAACTGTGGGAAAATGTTCAAATGGAAAGGATAAGTCCCGACATCTTGCCAAGTTATTGTTAAAAATTAGATTTTAATATAAATTAATTGTAAGCGCTGACAGTTTATAGTTGCAACTATAAGCACCTTGACATTTTTGCTATGGCAATCATCTTTTGCATGAAATAACAGATCCCACAAATTTCTTCTTAAGTATTGTTATTTAATTGCTAGAAAAGGAGTGGATCAAGGATGATGCAAAAAATCCAACGGTTCGGTGGGGCGATGTTTGTGCCAGTATTATTATTCCCATTTGCGGGGATACTTGTAGGTCTCACAATTTTATTTAAAAACGGGGATATTATGGGTTCTTTGGCTGATCCAGATGGAGCATGGTATAAATTCTGGACGGTAATAGAGGAAGGTGGATGGACAGTATTTAATCAAATCCCGTTGCTTTTTGTTGCCGGCATCCCTATTGGATTAGCGAAAAAAGCACACGCGAGAGCTGTTTTAGCAGCACTCGTAACCTATTTAACTTTCAATTATTTTGTAAACGCTATTTTAACGATTTGGGGGGAAAATTTTGGTGTCGATTTTAGCCAAGAAGTTGGAGGAGTGAGCGGGTTAACGGAAATTGCCGGTATTAAAACTTTAGATACAAATATTATCGGTGCGATTGTTATTTCTTCCATTGTTGTTTTAATCCACAATCGATATTTTGACAAAAAACTACCAGATTTCCTAGGTATCTTCCAAGGAACATCCTTTGTTGTCATTGTTTGTTTTTTTGCTATGTTGCCTCTTGCCTTGCTTACCTCGTGGGGATGGCCGATAATTCAGAACGGAATTGCTTCTTTACAAGGGTTTTTGGCTTCCTCTGATGTATTAGGGGTTTGGTTGTATACATTCCTTGAAAGAATCTTAATTCCAACGGGGCTGCACCATTTTATATACGGTCCTTTTATCTACGGCCCGGCAGTTGTTGATGGCGGAATTGCAAAATATTGGATGGAGCATTTATCGGAATATGCAACAAGTGCTCATTCATTAAAAGAAATGTTCCCGGAAGGCGGTTTTGCTTTGCATGGTATGCCCAAAATTTTTGGAATCCCTGGCATTGCATTAGCGATATACGTAACAGCAAAACCTGAGAAAAAGAAAATCGTATCAGGTATGTTGATTGCAGCAACTTTAACATCTGTTGTAGCCGGGATCACAGAACCGATAGAGTTCACATTTTTATTTGTTGCTCCTCTTCTATTTGCTGTACATGCATTTTTAGCAGCTTCTATGGCTGCGGTGATGTATGCGTTTGGTGCAGTTGGTAATATGGGTGGTGGATTGTTAGAAATTGCCAGCTCCAACTGGATTCCGTTATTCAAATACCATACTTCCACTTATATCACTCAGTGGATAATTGGATTGGCATTTACGGTTATCTATTTTTTCACGTTTCGTTATTTAATTGTAAAGCTAAATGTAGCTACCCCAGGTCGTGAAGCAGATGACCAAAAAGAAGTAAAACTGTATACAAAAGCAGACTACAAAGCTAAAAAGCAAGCAGAAAATAAAAATAGTGCAAATAAAGAAAATGCTTATTTTGTTCAAGCTAGTGAATTTTTAGAAGCTCTAGGCGGATCTTCTAATATTGCCGATGTAACAAACTGTGCTACAAGACTCCGCGTAACAGTAGTAGATGAATCAAAAATAGCGCCTGATAGCCGATTTAGATCAGCTGGAGCCCACGGAATTGTTAAGAATGGGAAAGCAATTCAAGTGATAGTCGGTTTATCGGTTCCACAAGTAAGGGAACAATTTGAGAATTTATTGAGTGATTCTAGCAAAAAACAATATAAAGAAAACTGAAAGGCTCCACATTTACTTGCAAATTCTAAAATGTTGTTTATTTGACAAGCGGGAAAATTCCCTTCTTATGGGAAATAGAACTGAACTTGAGATAGCGACCAGAATGGTTAAGAAATATTGTTTTCATACAAATGAATTGTTATAACTTGGATGAAAGAGGATATTGCATTAAAGGAGGAAACCTAAAAATGAAAAAATTCTCGGTATTAATTGCAGGCGGGGGAAGTACTTTTACTCCAGGGATTGTTTTGATGTTATTAGATAATTTATATAAGTTTCCAATTCGGAAATTAAAACTTTATGATAATGATGAGGAACGTCAAGCAACAATTGCAGGAGCTTGCGAAATAATTCTCAAAGAAAGAGCTCCGGAAATAGAATTTTTGGCAACAACAAATCCTGAAGAAGCCTTTACAGATGTTGATTTTGTCATGGCGCATATTCGTGTAGGAAAATATGCAATGCGTGAATTAGATGAAAAAATACCTTTGAAACATGGTGTAGTTGGTCAAGAAACATGCGGGCCAGGTGGAATTGCATATGGAATGCGTTCTATTGGAGGAGTATTAGAATTAATTGATTATATGGAAAAATACTCTCCTAATGCATGGATGCTCAATTATTCCAACCCAGCAGCGATTGTAGCTGAAGCGACGCGCCGTCTCCGTCCTCATTCGAAAGTACTTAACATTTGTGATATGCCTGTCGGGATTGAAGAACGTATGGCGCGAATTTTAGGGTTAAAATCTCGCAAAGAAATGACGGTAAGATATTATGGATTGAACCATTTTGGATGGTGGACGGATATTCGCGACAAAGAAGGAAATGATTTAATGCCTAAATTAAAGGAGCATGTTGCAAAGTACGGGTATGTTGTCAATGATAGCGGAGACAATCAGCATGTTGATGCTAGCTGGCAAGATACATTCTTAAAAGCGAGAGACGTATATGCATTAGACCCAGATACGTTGCCAAACACATATTTAAAATACTATTTATTCCCGGATGAAGTAGTGGCAAATTCTAACCCGAATTATACAAGAGCAAATGAAGTAATGGAAGGCCGTGAAAAATTTGTTTTCGGCGAATGTAGAAAAATAATTGAAAATCAATCCACAGAAGGCAGTAAACTTCATATAGATGAACATGCAGCATATATTGTAGATTTGGCGCGTGCCATTGCTTATAACACTCATGAAAGAATGTTGCTTATTGTAGAAAATAAAGGGGCTATTTCCAATTTTGATCCGACCGCAATGGTGGAAATTCCATGCATTGTCGGCAGCAATGGTCCTGAACCGCTATCGATCGGGGAAATCCCGCAATTCCAAAAAGGATTAATGGAACAACAAGTATCTGTGGAAAAGCTAGTGGTAGAAGCATGGATAACAAGGTCTTACCAAAAATTATGGCAAGCAATAACATTATCAAAAACAGTACCGAGTGCAAAAGTTGCTAAAGAAATATTGGATGATTTAATTGAAGCAAATAAAGATTTCTGGCCTGAACTTCATAAAGATGATGTGGTAGTGAGCGAATTTTTTTAAGATGATCGATTTTATCAAATAAAAAGGGGCTGTCCAGAAAGTCAGATCCCCATTGAAAACAAAAAATCATAAACACCGATATATCAACGTTTCTAAAACATTAATGGGGGCGTCAATAAGCCGTAAAAACGAATTATTAGACACCCCCTTTTTTTGTTTCACTCCTCCTTCTGTTAATGAAAAATTATTTTTTGCCAAGCAGCAGACTTACACCTTTTTTTCCTTTAAACTAAGTATTGTAGTGTTCTGGCATTACATTTGGCTGCTTCCGAAGGAATGTAAAGGATAATAATCCAGTACAGTTCCATATAGTTCTGCCAGCGAATTTATTCGCAGTTAACGGCACGGCCATTTGGAGATGACAAGAGCAAACATAAATTATTTATTGAAGGAGGGGATATGGCTTGAGATTAGAAGAACTTATTAATAAACATTATAAAAAATTAAATGAGACAGATTTACACATCTTAAAGTACATTATGAATAATAAAAATACTTGTTATTCGTTAGGGATTAATAATCTAGCTGAAAAATGCAATGTTTCCCGCTCTTCAATATTGCGGTTGGCACAGAAATTGGAATTTAGTGGATATAGTGAATTCCGAGTGTTCTTAAAATGGCAAGGTCGAGAGGATCCGGTAGAAGAAAAAAGCGGTGTAGAAATTTTGCAGGAAGATCTTCATGAAACAATCAAATATATTCAAACCAAAGATTTTTCGGATGTTTGTGAATTGATATATAATGCCAATCAAGTATTTGTTTTTGGGACGGGCACTGCCCAATTACATTGTGCATTAGAGTTGCAAAGAATGTTTCTGCCGCTTCAAAAGTATTTGAATGTTATCCACTCTCAATTGGAGTTTGAAATAATTGTAAAGGATTTGCAGAAAAACGATGTTGTGATCATTTTTTCTTTATCAGGAGATACACCAACAATTTTTCCTGCAGTGCAAAATTTAGTTGCCAAAGGAATTCCTTTTATCTCTATAACAAATTTAGTAAATAATCGTTTGGCTAGAATGACTCCGTATAATTTATATGCCAGGAGTTCAAATCTCGCAAGCCATAACGGAACAAAATTGAAAACATTTGCCCCTTTTTTTATTATTGGAGAAGCTATTTTTAGCCATTATGTTGACTACCTGAAAGAGAAAAAAGAAACAATTGAAAGGGCGGGAAAAGATGAAGACGCATAATACAACGTGCCAACAAAAACATTCGAATGATTCCCCTTCCATATTACAAAGTTTGCGCATTTTTAAAATATCGGTCATCTTTTTTATACGTCCCATTTCTCTTTCTTAATTATTTATATATAATGTCGCTGCAGGCAAACCAACCTTTTTTTGCTCAAGTAAAAGAGGATCCTTTCATTAAAATTTGTTTGTGTTTGCCATGTTAAATCTTTTTTTGGTGTATTGACAAGAATGGTGTTGTCAGATTTATAAAACAGATCCAGTTAGAAATAGGAAGGTTGGCGATTTCATTATTACTGGTTGAAATATATTTGGCAGTATGTTGCTTCTTTTAGCTATTAGCAAATACCGGAAAGCACATAAAGAATTCATAAAAAATAGTACGTTGAACCGGAAGGAAAAAGGAGCAAATTTAAGATTTGTCGGAAGTACCATTATTGTTGGATTGCTGTCTGTTCTTTGTCTTGTCTTTATTATTAAAATACAATTTTCATAAAATTATTATAGATAGAAAGAAGGAATTAGTATGTTAAAAAAAATATTTGCGAAAAATCCCAAAACTATTATAGAAGAAATTTTTTCACCTATGTATGGCGAAGTAATTTCATTATCAGAAGTACCGGATCCCGTGTTTGCCCAAAAGATGATGGGGGATGGGATAGCGGTTATTCCTAAAGACGGAAAGGTGGTGTCCCCTGTAAAAGGACAAATTATTCAAGTATTTCCTACTAAGCACGCAATAGGTATTCGAACAAAACATGGGTTAGAAGTATTAATTCACGTTGGACTAGATACGGTTGAATTAAATGGTGAAGGTTATGAAGTAACTGTGAGTGAAGGGCAAAAAGTAAAAATTGGAGATCCCATAATGAATGTTGATATAGAATTTATTGAAAAAAATAATAAAGAAATCGTAACGCCAATTATTATTACAAATAGCGCTGAAAAGACTGAGAAAATAGTTGTGCGGGAAGCTGGTGAAATACAAAGGGGAGAGTATATATTGAAATGCTATGTTGTAAATTAGGGCAATTTCATCCTAACATCCGAAATACCGCGAAAAATTTTGCGAATCCCCTAGATGATGCACATTCTTACCAAGCATTTGTGCATTTTCCAAATATATTTCTGTAAAATGATGCAAGGTATTTTCTGCAAGAAGAAAATTCAGAGTGTCGCAGTATATCTTTATCAAAATTTTGTATAAATATACATATATGTGATCTATCCATCAAGGGCTTGACATGGATCTTCTGTAGCCATGATTCTTTAGCCAAGCGCCAGCTTCAACAGTTTTGGCAAAACCAAAAAAGGTTATCATGGCTCCTCCTCCATGTAAAGCTCCTTTGCATATCACTGCATAAGGATTTTGCAATTCTCTGCACTTTTATTTTCAAAAAACAAACCTATTGTAATTAAGTTTATTATAATCTCCCTGTTCTCCGTGTCTAATTTTTAGACTAACATCAATTTTATGTTTCTATTACTTAAATACCTTATTGTTCTTAGCTAATATTATATATCCTAAAATAACAGTTTTCTGTTCTAAGCCTTTTTATAAAGTTATCAATGGCATCACTTTCATTATTAAATATTACTTCCGAACCTGTTACAATATTGGATCTTTATTATCATGGATAACATAAAAAGGATTCAAAAACCCCTCTTCTCTGAACCATTTATTACGGTCAAATTTAATTTCCATTAACTATTAATTTTATTTCATCGACATGGAATAGCTTAGAAGCTTTGGATAAGTAGTGCGGTCAAATTAAAATGTTTATTTTCTATCTACCTATTTTTCCCATCGTTATCATATATAAAAATTTGAAAATTTGATTCTCATTTCCCCTTTCGATAATTGAAAAATTTTGTCTTTCATCCACATTATATAAGATCCAATTATCACCTTCTAAGTAGCAACCTGTTGAAAATGGTACATTGGTTTTTCTACCAATAACAATATTCAATTCTTCCAAATCTATGCCTAACTCTTTTATTTTATTTTCATATTCAGTTCGTGTCATTTTTTACCAACCTCCTTTATTTTGTAATATACCGATATCCTCTAAAGCTTTCACATTTATTGGAGTGTTAATTTGTTTCACACCACCCGTAGTTATTTTCCCATGGAGCTGCTTCCCCCATAACACCATATGTTGAGTCTATTTCTTTTTCTTTATACAAAGCTACCAATTCAGGATTTGATTGAAAAGCTTTATATTGAGAATACCAATTGGCAATAACATTTTCAGTAATATGAGGATTATTAGTTCCGATCTTTATATTTAATTTATCAATAATAGAATTTATTTTGTTAACAGAATCTTCTGGATGGTCAATACTAAAATTTTTAATAGCATCTATTGCATCTTTATAGTACGTTTTATCAAAATAATAGGTGTTCCTCGCATACTCATTTTCAATATAACAAATAGAACGTTCACTTTGTGTACTATGATAACCATTTTCTACCACACCTAAATTGTTGCCAAAAGGACTTCCAATTCTATCTAGTTCACTTGGAATTAATATTTCTCCAGTTTCTTTATTAAATACACCAATTGCAGTATCTTTATTCAAATCTGGAAAACTTGGCCAGTCAATATCTGGCCATTCTCCCCAATTAGAATAATCAGCATTTTTTATCACTCTAACATCATTTAAAACATTAAAATTTATTTTTTGTTCCGGTGTTAACTTATTGAAGTTAGCTTTCATAATTTCAATCTTTTCAGCATTAGATAACGTTTCATTACACCAAACATTATCTCTGAGATATTTATTGAAATTATCTTGTGCCTCTTTCCCTATACCTTCAAATGATTCACAAACATATTTTTCTAATTTAGGATCTATAGTACTTTCGCCTGTTCCCATATCCTTAATGTTATATTCGAAGCCATCGTTGTTAACTTTATTCCCCCCAACATTCACCCCATCGACCTTGCTCAAGTATGCCCGGATTTTGTTTTCCACCGCATGCGTATTTTCCGCCGGAACCTTAACATCCCCAACCCCTTCCATGGCGAATCCCATTTGCCGGTCAGGGATCGCATTTTTCAGATTTGTTATGGCGTTGTCTACGAATCGGCCGACTTTAGGCGCACCGTTTGCTGCGCCGATTTTCAAATGCTGCGGCACTTCTAATTCATTAGCCTCCTACTCGATGTTTAGTAAATTCCCACCTTGTGAAAATCAGAGTATGATTGATTTCTTATGTGTTATAGTTTTAACCCTACTTTTTGGCACCCAATCCATAAATGTATCTCGATCTTTTCTGTCTAGATCTAACTCAACTCCTATTGCAACATCAGATGTAGCAACAAGATATTCATTAACATTTTCATTTAATATTTGCACCTCTAGTCCATCAATCACTCCAATAAGTTCTATTTCATAAATATCTTCTATCTCATTCTGTTCAACTTCATTAATATACACTCTAGGGAGATTACTAATGTCATAATTATCTGGATATTTTTTTTCTTTAAACCCCTTATCTAAATCTGTTGCATTATAGCTAATTAACCTAACTTTATTCTCTATTAATCTAGCCTTATAGTCCTCACCTTTATATTTGGCATATAATCCTTTTTTCAAAATAATCCCTCCAGTAATTATTTTATCGGAACAAATCTACCAACGTCTTCGTCATATATAGCGCGTAAAAATTCTTCTCCATTGATTACTTCATACAATTCAGCCCCATCTTTTGGAGCAAAGTAACCTTTAAATTTCCATTCAGGAACTCTCTATTATATTTATCCACAAATCCCAACTTTAACGATTCTGGATCCTACTTATTATTATTAGATTTCCATCCATATTACGAGTCATTTCATATTCTTTTCCCTTATAAGTGGCGAAACGGCCTTTTCTGATCATGTTTATTCACCTCGGTAATTTGATAGGATTGTCTATTTATGGAAAAAAGGGGTGTCTAATAAGTCGTTTTTACGGCTTATTGACACCCCCATTAATGTTTTAGAAAAGTTGATATATCGGTGTTTATGATTTTTTGTTTTCAATGGCGATTTGACTTTCTGGACAGCCCTTCAAAAATTCTGTCGATCCCTCTATTAAAAAATTTTATGCTCTACCACATTTATTGACAGAAAATATTTTATGTTTCTATTACTTAAATACCTTATTGTTCTTAGCTAATATTATATATCCTAAAATAACAGCTTTTCTGTTCTAAGCCTTTTTATAAAGTTATCAAGGGCATCACTTTCATTATTAAATATTACTTCCGAACCTGTTACAATATTGGCTCTTTATTATCATGGATAACATAAAAAGGATTCAAAAGCCCCTCTTCTCTGAACCATTTATTACGGTCAAATTTAATTTCCATTAATTATTAATTTTATTTCAACGACATGGAATAGCTTAGAAGCTTTGGATAAGTAGTGCGGTCAAATTAAAATGTTTATTTTCTATCTACCTATTTTTCCCATCGTTATCATATATAAAAATTTGAAAATTTGATTCTCATTTCCCCTTTCGATAATTGAAAAATTTTGTCTTTCATCCACATTATATAAGATCCAATTATCACCTTCTAAGTAGCAACCTGTTGAAAATGGTACATTGGTTTTTCTACCAATAACAATATTCAATTCTTCCAAATCTATGCCTAACTCTTTTATTTTATTTTCATATTCAGTTCGTGTCATTTTTTACCAACCTCCTTTATTTTGTAATATACCGATATCCTCTAAAGCTTTCACATTTATTGGAGTGTTAATTTGTTTCGCACCACCCGTAGTTATTATTTCACCGTTTTTTTCCCATGGAGCTGCTTCCCCCATAACACCATATGTTGAGTCTATTTCTTTTTCTTTACACAAAGCTACCAATTTAGGATTTGATTGAAAAGCTTTATATTGAGAATACCAATTGGCAATAACATTTTCAGTAATATGAGGATTATTTGTTCCATTCTTTATATTTAATTTATCAATAATAGAATTTATTTTGTTAACAGAATATTCTGGATGGTCAATACTAAAATTTTTAATAGCATCTATTGCATCTTTATAGTACGTTTTATCAAAATAATAGGTGTTCCTCGCATACTCATTTCAATATAACAAATAGAACGTTCACTTTGTGTACTATGATAACCATTTTCTACCACACCTAAATTGTTGCCAAAAGGACTTCCAATTCTATCTAGTTCACTTGGAATTAATATTTCTCCAGTTTCTTTATTAAATACACCAATTGCAGTATCTTTATTCAAATCTGGAAAACTTGGCCAGTCAATATCTGGCCATTCTCCCCAATTAGAATAATCAGCATTTTTTATCACTCTAACATCATTTAAAACATTAAAATTTATTTTTTGTTCCGGTGTTAACTTATTGAAGTTAGCTTTCATAATTTCAATCTTTTCAGCATTAGATAACGTTTCATTACACCAAACATTATCTCTGAGATATTTATTGAAATTATCTTGTGCCTCTTTCCCTATACCTTCAAATGATTCACAAACATATTTTTCTAATTTAGGATCTATAGTACTTTCGCCTTTTCCCGTACCCTTAATGTTATATTCGAAGCCATCGTTGTTAACTTTATTCCCCCCAACATTTTTTACAAAGAAGTGCTATTTTTCAAAGTCTTTCGTTGCTCATTCCGTCATCAACCCTTAGACCGATTGGGACCGGCCCATGTCGAGATACCGCGATAATAAAGAAAAAGCTGAGGTTCTATGAATTAAGACTTCATATTTTAGTGTTTATGATAAATTAAATCAGTTTCGTAACTATCACCGCTGTAATTATTTTTTTAAATACAATCTCTTTAATTCTTCTGTTTCTTCTTTCTTTAATTTTAAATTGTAATGTGAAATGATCTTTTTCATTAAGGAGTCAAATTGCTTTAAATAAAAGCCATAATTATAAATTATCACAAATGCACTTGTCAATCTTTTGTTTCGGACAATTGGGATTATATTATTCTCAAGAGACAAGTAAAAAACATCACAACGATCGTCATTTATTTTATCAATATTTATTTTTCCAATTTCTTTTCTATACAAAGAAAAATAATTTTTCCCTATATGATCTTCAAGGATTTTATTTGCTTTATTAACATCTTCTCCTATATTTCGCAGCATTTTTCTTACGCTATTACTTGGTTTATCTTGATTAAAGTAACTATACACAACTATATAAAATGCCAATTGGCCAAATTCCGAATCGGCATATTGTCCAATCAAAAATTCTTTATTTCTTTGGACTTCATATAATCTCATTTTTTTGTTGACAATATCAGTTTTACATCTTATAGACATATCGAAATACACATTGTCTTTATCATAATTTTTTTGATAGACAGAAACTTCTTTTAACGATTGGTTATCATTTTCAACGATAAAAAGATTAGGATCCTTCTTTAAGAGTTCAAGCACATTCATCATGGACTCCACTTCCTTACAGAAACAAGTTCAATTAAATCTTCTTCAATTAATTCATTAATTGTATAAGGTTTCCCATTTTCATGGTATTTTACAAATTGTGTTCCCCCGCCTGGTCTGCCAAACCAAGGCGCAGCTTTACCAGATTTAACACTAAAGTCTTCCAATACTCTATAAACGTAATAGTTTGCTTCGTCACTATGCAATGCGAGCGCTCTCTCTTCATACGGAACACCCTTTGGAGAAAAGAAGCCTCCAGTTGGTTCTCCATATCTATCTATTAACATTCCTTCTTTCAGGATTGTGTCAACCGGTTCTTCTGCGAATCCATCATTTGGAGGCCATATTACTTCTCCAGTTTCTTGATTATAATATTTTGGATTATCATATACATCTTTATATTTAAGGTACTTTTCCTCACTGGGTGGATACATCCATTTTTCAATTTTCGCTTTATCACCTGGACTTAAACCTTTTGAATTATCTTTAATTTCTTTTATGTCCTCCAAATTCACCCCATCGACCTTGCTCAAGTATGCCCGGATTTTGTTTTCCACCGCATGCGTATTTTCCGCCGGAACCTTAACATCCCCAACCCCTTCCATGGCGAATCCCATTTGCCGGTCAGGGATCGCATTTTTCAGATTTGTTATGGCGTTGTCTACGAATCGGCCGACTTTAGGCGCACCGTTTGCTGCGCCGATTTTCAAATGCTGCGGCACTTCTAATTCATTAGCCTCCTACTCGATGTTTAGTAAATTCCCACCTTGTGAAAATCAGAGTATGATTGATTTCTTATGTGTTATAGTTTTAACCCTACTTTTTGGCACCCAATCCATAAATGTATCTCGATCTTTTCTGTCTAGATCTAACTCAACTCCTATTGCAACATCAGATGTAGCAACAAGATATTCATTAACATTTTCATTTAATATTTGCACCTCTAGTCCATCAATCACTCCAATAAGTTCTATTTCATAAATATCTTCTATCTCATTCTGTTCAACTTCATTAATATACACTCTAGGGAGATTACTAATGTCATAATTATCTGGATATTTTTTTTCTTTAAACCCCTTATCTAAATCTGTTGCATTATAGCTAATTAACCTAACTTTATTCTCTATTAATCTAGCCTTATAGTCCTCACCTTTATATTTGGCATATAATCCTTTTTTCAAAATAATCCCTCCAGTAATTATTTTATCGGAACAAATCTACCAACGTCTTCGTCATATATAGCGCGTAAAAATTCTTCTCCATTGATTACTTCATACAATTCAGCCCCATCTTTTGGAGCAAAGTAACCTTTAAATTTCCATTCAGGAACTCTCATTTATCCACAAATCCCAACTTTAACGATTCTGGATCCTACTTATTATTATTAGATTTCCATCCATATTACGAGTCATTTCATATTCTTTTCCCTTATAAGTGGCGAAACGGCCTTTTCTGATCATGTTTATTCACCTCGGTAATTTGATAGGATTGTCTATTTATGGAAAAAAGGGGTGTCTAATAAGTCGTTTTTACGGCTTATTGACACCCCCATTAATGTTTTAGAAAAGTTGATATATCGGTGTTTATGATTTTTTGTTTTCAATGGCGATTTGACTTTCTGGACAGCCCTTCAAAAATTCTGTCGATCCCTCTATTAAAAAATTTTATGCTCTACCACATTTATTGACAGAAAATATTTTATGTTTCTATTACTTAAATACCTTATTGTTCTTGCTAATCTTAAAATAACAACTTTACTGTTATAAGCCTTTTTATAAAGTTATCAAGGGCATCACTTTCATTATTAAATATTACTTCCGAACCTGTTACAATATTGGCTCTTTATTATCATGGATAACATAAAAAGGATTCAAAAGCCCCTCTTCTCTGAACCATTTATTACGGTCAAATTTAATTTCCATTAATTATTAATTTTATTTCAACGACATGGAATAGCTTAGAAGCTTTGGATAAGTAGTGCGGTCAAATTAAAATGTTTATTTTCTATCTACCTATTTTTCCCATCGTTATCATATATAAAAATTTGAAAATTTGATTCTCATTTCCCCTTTCGATAATTGAAAAATTTTGTCTTTCATCCACATTATATAAGATCCAATTATCACCTTCTAAGTAGCAACCTGTTGAAAATGGTACATTGGTTTTTCTACCAATAACAATATTCAATTCTTCCAAATCTATGCCTAACTCTTTTATTTTATTTTCATATTCAGTTCGTGTCATTTTTTACCAACCTCCTTTATTTTGTAATATACCGATATCCTCTAAAGCTTTCACATTTATTGGAGTGTTAATTTGTTTCGCACCACCCGTAGTTATTATTTCACCGTTTTTTTCCCATGGAGCTGCTTCCCCCATAACACCATATGTTGAGTCTATTTCTTTTTCTTTACACAAAGCTACCAATTCAGGATTTGATTGAAAAGCTTTATATTGAGAATACCAATTGGCAATAACATTTTCAGTAATATGAGGATTATTTGTTCCATTCTTTATATTTAATTTATCAATAATAGAATTTATTTTGTTAACAGAATCTTCTGGATGGTCAATACTAAAATTTTTAATAGCATCTATTGCATCTTTATAGTACGTTTTATCAAAATAATAGGTGTTCCTCGCATACTCATTTTCAATATAACAAATAGAACGTTCACTTTGTGTACTATGATAACCATTTTCTACCACACCTAAATTGTTACCAAAAGGACTTCCAATTCTATCTAATTCACTTGGAATTAATATTTCTCCAGTTTCTTTATTAAATACACCAATTGCAGTATCTTTATTCAAACCTGGAAAACTTGGCCAGTCAATATCTGGCCATTCTCCCCAATTAGAATAATCAGCATTTTTTATCACTCTAACATCATTTAAAACATTAAAATTTATTTTTTGTTCCGGTGTTAACTTATTAAAGTTAGCTTTCATAATTTCAATCTTTTCAGCATTAGATAACGTTTCATCACACCAAACATTATCTCTGAGATATTTATTGAAATTATCTTGTGCCTCTTTCCCTATACCTTCAAATGATTCACAAACATATTTTTCTAATTTAGGATCTATAGTACTTTCGCCTGTTCCCATATCCTTAATGTTATATTCGAAGCCATCGTTGTTAACTTTATTCCCCCCAACATTCACCCCATCGACCTTACTCAAGTATGCCCGGATTTTATTCTCCACCGCATGCGTATTTTCCGCCGGAACCTTAACATCCCCAACCCCTTCCATGGCGAATCCCATTTGCCGGTCAGGGATCGCATTTTTCAGATTTGTTATGGCGTTGTCTACGAATCGGCCGACTTGCAACGCACCGTTTGCTGCGCCGGTTTTCAAATGCTGAGGCATTTCCTTCGCCCATGCTTTCGCATTTCGAATGCGGGCAACGATGTCTTTTTCAGCATGGACAACCATGTCGGAGGCACGTTGTGATTTTTGCTGGAAGTCCGTTTTCAACCCCGTTAATAATTGAAGATCACTTGCTTCTCTTAGAGGTGAAAAGCGGGCAGCGCTGCTGAATCTAGAAAGCGCGCTGACGCCAGGGACGATATCCAATGGTGCGAGGGCACCGCGGAATACTCTTTCGCCTGTTCCCAGTTCCCTCCCTGAAATCCAGTCTTTTCCGGAAACGGCCGAGCTTAATTCCAGTGTACCATAGGCCATGCCCAATGCCATCCCTGCTGGCGGACAAATAAATGAGACGCCGACAATCACGACGAGCGCCGCTATTTGCCCCCAGAATTCTTTGTTCATTTGCCCGTCTTTGATCGATTCATACTGAAAAGCCCGGGAATTCAAAGCTGCCTGTATATATTCCTGTTCCGAAAAATCTTGCTGGGGATTCAGTTCTTTCCATGAGGCGTATTCCCGTTCCATCAGCCTGGCATAGTAGTTGCTGCCGCTGAACAGATCTTCCAGTCCGACCTCGGCTTTTGGCACTTCGATCGTCTCTTGTGTGCCATAAGTTCCTGGAACGACGATTATTTCTTTAACACCGATGTGGTTTTTCGTCTTGATCTCTGATATCGATAAGTTGCGCATCGCTTCGACAAAAGCATCGATATCTTGATAAAACGGCTCATCGATCGTACGGTCGACAATATCTCCGACACGGCCGCTAAAGCGGTGCAGGACGAGATAATCTTCATATAATTGTTGATATTGGCTTTTGCGGTCCGTGTGGGTGAAAGAGATGACACCGTCGCTATCATATTTGGCGATGTCTGATTGGGCGTCTTCCAAAAGATCACTGATATCTTTCAAATTGTCGATCATGCCTTTGCCCCATGCGCCAAGGCCGATCAGATCGCCAATGCCTTTCTTGGTCCTTTCCCATTCGGAAGGTATATATTTGACATCCATCCGATTATACCTCCAATTTTGCTATAATCTGTTCCGCAATTTGTTGGTCCACTTCCATCATGGTTAATAAAATGTCCATTACTAACGTTGCTGCACGACTGTAATGATCGTACAAATCCATGATCTTTTCATTCGCTTCATCGTATACAGCCATCGCTTTCATCGCTTTGCCCGCCGTATAGTAATCAAGGCTGCTTAGTTTTTTTATATTGGGAATTGCCGTTTCCTCTAATTCCGAAAGAATTCTGTTCAAATAATTAAAAACAGTCGTGATTTCATCCGGATTGACATCAATGGTGCCGGATCCTCCTCCGCCCATATTCGCGTTAGCCATGCGCTTTTGCCTCCTTATAAGGAAATTCCAATTCGTCAAAGAGCAGTTTCAGAAACCAATATTGGCTTGCATGGTAGTATTTCTTTTGTGGGATATCCACCATAATCAGATTTTGATCTTTCGTAAAAATCATCCACTGCTGATAGAATTTCGGATTGTCAGGCTCCATCGGCCGTTCAGTCATATGAAAGAATTCAAGATTCATAAACATTTTTTCCGGTTCAAAACTTTCTACTTCTCGCCTTTCTTCATGGGTTAGTTCACGCTTTAAAAAAGTTTTTTCAAGCGGCGCCGGTTCTCTTGACATTAACGGAAACTGTTCGCTTAGCAATTTGAGAACAAAAGCTTTGGCTATGATCCTTAATTGGTATAAGTTATTTTCTAGTTCCACCAAAACGATCAGCTTGTCATTTGTTTTCTCGAAGAAAGCAAACATTAAATTATTAATTCGCACATATTTTTCACTTTGAGCATAATGTTCCAGTGCTTGAATGACCAAGGCCCCCGCCTCTGTGATTTTGCCGGCAGAATCTAATATTTGTTTTTCTTTTAAGCGTTCGTGAGCTTCTTTAAAAACTTCTTCTCCCTTTAATTGGTAAATTTGTTTATCCGGGAGGCCGAATATCGTATTGCATCCAAAAGCCGCAGCCAACAAATATAATTCCGGTACGTTAAAAGCATCGCGAGCAGCGTTCATAAGTTTCTCACTTCTTTAACTGATGGATCGTTCAAAAAGTCATGGAAATAACTTTCCAAATTATTCAGGGCTTTTGTCTGTTTCGCTGCAGCCTTTTCCATCTCTTGATGATATTTGTGTATAATCTCGAGATAGGTAAGAAATGCGTCTCGTGATTTTCCACTCCACCCCGCCGAGTGAATATAGGAAATTAATTGGCTGCATGTGTTCTTCGTGTTTCTAATCGACTCTTCAAGCGCTTTTGCCGTTTCTTTCGCTTCATTTACTTTGGCACCGTTGATTTTAACGCTTCCCATATAACCGCTCCATCCTTTCTTTCCGTTCTCTTTCCTCTCTTTCCGCTCTCTCCCTCGCTTCTTTAATGGCTAAGTTTTTATAGTAAATGTATCTTTCGTATGCCTTATTTTTGGCGGACACAAGAGAGCTTCTTTTCTGCTTTTCCAGTTGGAAATATTTATTCAGCTTCTGATTGAGTTCTTGCCGCTTAGGTTCAAAGTCGTTTGATGGAATGTCTGAGCTGGATAAATGAGCTGCTTTTCCTACATAGCTTTCGTAGATTCCTTCTGCTTCCGAAACATTTTGATCATAATCCGAAAGTGCATCATGAAGTTTTTCGTAAAGCTTATGGTAATCATCTCTTTTTTTCTCCGTCGCCGTTTTGAACCAATCAAACATGTTCGCTCACTTCCTCCTTTGTACGATATGGCGCGGCGATTTTAATTTTTACCGCTTTTCCATATCGGATATAATAAGCTTCGTAAGGCGGCAGGTTCTTTTCCTTATACGGCCGATTCATCACTTCCAAAATATTTTGGTCGGCAACCCTGCCAATCAACACACCCGTTTTTTGTTTTTTGATCATAGTGGAAATGTCATCATACATTCTTTCAATTCTTCCCGGGATTCCGCCAATAATGAAATAGATTCCAAGTCTTGCTCCCGTTTCCATCAGCTTTGCAAGCGTTGACTGCGACAGCGCCGACATCGTTTCAACGACAAAGGAGGCATCGGTGATTAAAACAACGAGCGGACGGATTTGGTTCTTAAAATCGCGTATGGTCGCTCGCCCGTTTGTTTCCAACTGGATTTGGCGAAATGCGTCTTCCCTTGCCTCGTATAGTTCTTGAATTTTGGCTACAAACAAATCCATTGAAGCTCCATTATCCGCATACAAATTGACATGGTTTTGATACAATTGGAATGCTGCTGCAGCATTATCCAACAAACCGACATCAATGTGCTCATTGAGCGAAATGCTGGATAGAAGAGTTAAATACGTTTGTTCCACTGCATCAGCCATTTCTCCTAAAATTAATGTATTTTGGTCTTCAACAACCTGTAGTGCTACAGGCTCTACTTCTTCAAAATCCACCGCAAATGGAATGCCTCCTGACGCCAACATATCTTTTGCCTTCGGATGTTTAATGAATACAGAAAATTCAACCACTTCTGGAACCATTGGAATTGGAGCCGGCGTTTTGCCTTTCCACGCTTCACGCATACCTTTGCTCTCCGTTTGGATTCCCTCAATGATTTGCAGCGTATCTTCGCCTTTTACAGGCAAAGCTGTTTGAAAAGCAGTTGGCTGATCCAATTTGATTAGGCCGCGGCCTGGTATTTCCTCAATCGATAAATCCGTTCTCCCTACAATATTGCGAACTTCTGTAGCATCTATCATAAACAAGGCAATCTGATGTTTAATATTGGCGAGGAGAGGCGCTCTTAACGCGCTTTGCCTTCCTGCGCTGATGGCAAGATGTATACCGACGCTGACGCCTTCCCTTGCAACTTGCGCGACCATATTCTCAAAATCATCCTTATAAGAAGAGTCTAAAACGGAATCATACGTATCGATTATGAGTAGAATCGCCGGAACGTTTTCGCCGATTGCCTTTTCGTACATGCGAATGTTGGCAACTCCGTATTTACTTAATTTCTGCTTGCGCTCCTTCATCTCGTTTCGTAAGCGGCGAATAAGCTTAGCCATTTTCACTTCGTCATCTGCCATAATGGTGTCGGCGACATGGGGCAAATCTTTCAATGGCAACAAACCGTTAGTTCCTAAATCGATTAAATACATATGAACTCTTTCGGGGTTATACTGTCTGGCAATATCCACTGCCAAAGTCTGCAAAAAGGTTGATTTCCCATAGCCTGGGCTGGAATAAACAGCTAAATGTCCATCCTTCTCCAAATTCAAGGTTAATGGCTTTTGCTCTTGCATTTCCGGCAAATCTAAAAAGCCGATGGTCGCTTCAAGCCCTTGCTTCTCTTGATACCAAGCTTCTGTATATTCTACTTGATGCAGCTCCGTTAAATAGATCTTCTCTTCTAACGGCGGCAGCCACGGTCTTGGCAATTCTTCCACACCGATTTTTTCAGCGTAGGCGTTGATCCAGTCGACGACAGCTTCGAGTTCAGTCGGGACTTTTACTATTTCTTTGCGGTTGGAAAGGCCGCTTAAATCCTGAGAAATCGGCTCATATTGGCCAAGCTCGTTTATCGCGTAAATCGTCGTGTCCAAAAGGTCTTGGTCCTCCTGATCCGGAACATAATTTGCGCCGCTCCATGCGCTTTGAAATAGTTCGTAAATTTCATTGTTGCCGACTTGCAGGTAGGCGCGTCCCGGCAAGGTGATTTCAGCGGCGTCCGGTGTTTTTAAAATTTCCATCGAGTCGCTTGTGTTTTGGACTTTGAGTGCCAGTTTAAATTTCGAGTTGGACCAAATTTGATCGTCGACAACCCCGCTCGGTTTTTGCGTTGCCAATATCAGATGGATGCCGAGCGAACGACCGATGCGGGCGGTCGAGACAAGTTCTTTCATGAAATCCGGCTGCTCCGCTTTCAGTTCGGCAAATTCGTCTGAGATCAGGAATAAATGCGGCATCGGCTCTTTCGCTTCGCCCGTTTTATATAACTTCTGGTATTGGTTGATATGGTTGACGTTATGCTCTCCAAACAAGCGCTGGCGCTTCTTTAGTTCGGCTTTGATCGAGGCAAGCGCGCGCATCGACTGGACACCGTCAAGGTTTGTGATGGTGCCGAGCAGGTGCGGCAGCTTCCGGAACAGATTCGCCATCCCGCCGCCTTTATAGTCGATCAGCAAAAATGCAACTTCATGCGGATGGAAATTAACGGCAAGCGAGAGAATATAAGATTGAATGATTTCAGATTTCCCCGAACCCGTCGTCCCGGCGATCAGCCCGTGCGGTCCGTGCGCTTTTTCATGGAGGTTCAACTGGACAATATCCTCTTTTCCCCGCAGTCCGATCGGTACTGCCAGGCTTTTATATGCTTCGTTTCGTGCCCAGCGTTCTTCAATCCCGAGCTCCTCAACCTTTTCCACGCCGTACATTTCAAGGAAAGTCACGCTTTCCGGAATGGAATTTTTCAAGTTTTGCAGGTGGTTTAAAGGAGCCAAAGCACGGGAAATGTCTTCTTTGTTAAAACCGTCCGGGAAGTGATCTGGAACAAACCGTTTGTTTACCAATTCGCCGTTTTCGATAATGATGTTGCCATAGTGGGCATCGCGTATATCAATCACCGTTTTTACATGCTCAGGCAATGACTGCATGACATCTTCCACAAACACGAGCGAAACACCAAGTTCGATTGGATCTTCATTAAAAAACTCCATGATCGTATGGTCTAAAATCAGCTTTTCATCTGTAATAAAAATGACAAAATGCGGTGAAAAATAGATATTCTCATTTTTGTTCGCTTTCTCATCAATTGTTAATTTTCTTTCTTTTAAAATTTGATAGAGCGAATTGAGAACCTGGTCGCGAGATCGCTCGTGGTATATAAAACCTCTAATATTTAAATCACGCAAACTGGCATGCGGCAGCCAGCGCATCCAAGCCCATTGTTGCTTTTCTTCCTCCGGGAATATCGTCACAAATTGAACATCGTGATAACTGTGAAATAAGGCTGTTTGCATGACGAGCATTTGCAGCTGTTCCAACACAAGACGGCGCTGACCAATATATCCCACTGGCCCATTTAACAAGGACGTTACAATCGGAACATCATGCAATTTTAAAAATTGTGATCGAAGGCTGCGCGCCTCCTCGACAAGTTCATCTTTATCCTGTGTAAATTCTTCCATGCTGAATTCGATGTCAAAGCTGGCATCCACTGTCCCTGTTCCAACGCGATACATTAAAAAGTCATGGTGAAACCTCGTCTTTTCGTAAATCCGCGAGTCCACCCTTAAGGCCATATCACGGATTTGCTCCACACTTGGGTAGTGATAGTTTAAGGCATGGCGCTGTTCTTCACTTGCTTGATACAATTCATGTGTTTTTTGCTTCAAATAATCCCGGTAGCTCTCCTCCCGTTCTTTCATATCCAATCGATATTGCCGCAAGCTTTTCACATAAGAGGTGATGGAAAAAATAACTGTGACAATCGTCATAGACAGCATCACAATTAAATAAATGCCGCTTCGCTGAAAAAAGGAAACGAGTACGAAGGCTGCAATCATGACTAGCGGCGGAACAATGACACGGGCAAGTTGTTCACTCGGTTTGCTTGGCTTGCTGGATGGTTTAGCAATTTTCCGTTTATCTTCCGGAACACGGTAAATAATGCGCGGTGAACGGTGATAATCAGGATAATCCGCGTTATACTTGCTTTGTGCGCTATATAATGGCACCAATTTAGATATATAGGGTTCGGAGGCCAATATCTCCAAACGATCTCTGGTCACTCTGACCATTACACCGGCAAAAAAAAGCTCATCCCCCGCTTCAATCTTCACTTCTTCTCCATCCACAAATGTATAGTTATGATAGACAGTGCCCTGATAGACAGCCATTTGAAAAGAGTCTCCCAATTGATCACGGAACAATACGAAATCAATAGCAGTATTGGGAATCTGCACATCATCATACGTATTTTTGCCAAAGGTAATGTTCAATTTATTGGAAATGTCATAGTAGTGCCAATCATTATGCTCCGTAAGGTATATTTCCAGCGGAATATTGTTTATCTGTAATGAAATGGCACCATTTATCAATGATTTATTTTCAACCTTGCATGTTTCACCATCCCAATCCACCCAAATGGTGTCGGATAAACCGCGAAAGGTAATAGTGTCAGACCATTGGCCGCCGATTGATACTCTTTTCGGTTCATGGTCATGTAAATGGCATTTATGCAATTGTTTATCATAACTCACCAGTAATAATCGTTGTGCCATCTCTTTCTCCCTCTCTACATGCAATTAAGAAAGACGCATGCCTTTTTTTCCAGTAAGCGAAATGATTGGGGTACATGAATCGTAACGTTTAATTCTTTAAAACTAAAAATCAGCTGAACTATTAAAATGATAGCCGCTCATAAATGCAGGCAAGATCCCCTCATTTCGTTTCTTCTGTTTGGTTTTGTTCAGGAACCTTTTTCTCCGTTCGATCTGTCTGTGTCCCCTTTGCTTGATCGGTTACTTGTTGTTCTGCAGCTGCCGGCGCGGATCCACCCGTTTCTTCAGTTGGATTGGCTTTCTCCGGATCCGTCACAAACAAAGATTCCAGACCATATTTTTCTCCATACGATTTTAACTTCTCTTCATATTGCTGCACCTGGTTTTGCCGTTCGGTTCCACTTAAGTTTGGATCATTTTTTGCCTTCTCAATTTTTTTAATATAGCTGTACATGATTAACACCGGATCATCGAGATACATCGCTAAATCAAGTGATTTATCCAAATCTCCGCGGCCATTGTAAATCCAATACAATAAGTAGTTAGGATCGCTTTTTAAGCTAATATTATTCATAATGGTGTCTTTTTCTTCATCGCCCAGATTTTCGGATTTAACATATGAATAGGCCAATATATATTTTCCCGAATCTGGCAATTTTTCAGGATTGACACTTTCGAGATCTGAAATGACTTCTGAATAATCCTTGGATAAAAAAGCCCTATGCGCTTCCAAAAGGTGCTGCTGAAACGGCAGCTTGAAAAAGCCGAAGTATACAACAGGAACAGCCAAAATGACTGCAGCTGCGATCATGGCAATGGATAAACGTTTAAATAGCTGAAATCTTTTTTTTGGAACGATTTGCATATTTTTCTCTGTTTCGCGCTTTTCCTTGCGATACTGATTGTGTAAAAATTCAACAAAGTCATCAAAATGATCAATTTCACTGATTTGACGTTCAAACTCGGTATCTTTTGCATTTTTCCATGAACCTGCATATAGTTCATCGAAATTATATTTTTTTGAAAATAGGGCGATACTCAAGCATTTATATTGCAGCAGGAAGGTTTCGTCGTTGATCTCATAGGGGGGTAGCACCTGTCGAATGCCTCTGTAAACCAAAAAAGGTATAAGATTATCATCAAATATGAGATTATGTGGATGCAGGAAGAACGTAATTCGCGTATCTAAAATTTTTCTGAAACGGGCCAGATTGCACAGCAATCGCAACTTGTCACTTCGCCCCAAGCTTTGAATGGTTTCCCAATGGTTCATATTGGAATCAACTTGAAATTGGAAAGTGAGAACCTCTTCCCCGTCCTCCACTTCTACCGGAACAAACTGGTCTGTATTCTCCTTCATCAGAGCCAATTCACGAATATCTTTCACGCGGGTCTGCGATTTTGCCAGTTCTAATTTCCATTGATTGTTTTCAATAAAAAAATGATAAGACACGGAATCCATTTTAATTGTTTTTTCCTTCATGATTTCTGACTCCTTTTCAACGTTACACAGGCTATAATAAAAAGCATGGTTCTTGTTCTATAAAACAAGTAAAATATCTCCATTCGCCACTGGGAACTCGCTAATCTGGTCGTCATCCGCCAGTAAAAGTTCTTTAGTCGGGATTTTTACCGCAAAAAGGGAATAATTAGGGAGTTCGAGCCTTAAAGATTCATTCAAGTTCGACAGCAGCTGTTTTATCGGCTGATGTGCCGGTATCCTCACATCATATCGACCTTTCCCCCATTTACTAAAATCAACGGTCACATTGATATGCGTTTCAACGGGCATTCCTGATCTCCCCTTTACTCCATTATTTTTCTTATAAGAGCCAAAATTCCGCCGACCAACATAACAGCAAATCCGCTCAGAAATCCAATGGCTATCTGATTTACCCTTTCCTTTTTCTCTGCATGATCCGCAGTGCTTTGGCTAGCGGGAGAAGAATGCTGCGTAAAAAAATGTTGTGAAAATAATGTCTTTTTCGCATCGTAAAAGCTTGTTTTTGCATCGCTCGCCACCGAATCGGCAAAAATTTCTTCTTTTAGATGATTCACTGCATGATCCAGCTCTTTTTGTTTTTTCTGGACCGCAGCCCGAGTTTGTTTTTTAAACAAACCGGGCGCGATTTTTTCCAGTTCAGTTTCACTCTCACTTTGGGATTCTTGTGATTTTATGTCATCGCTGATACGGTCTACTTGTAAATCAAGCTTCCCACTGTGATCCAAATGTTCATCTGCCAACGAATGTGCAGAAAGCAAAGGCTGGACGCCTATAGCTGCAGCAACTAAAATACTAATTCGGATTAGCTGCTTCATCCCTTGCCTCCTTACTTTGTGTAAACCCATTTATCACAAATAAATGTCCGACAAGACTTAAAAATGCTGTCCCCACTAATATGGTGATGATCAATGGATCGTACTTTGCATCGTCAACAAAACCTAATAGCAGCTTCTCAATATATTGCAGTGGCGACAATTCTTGCAATGTAGATGCTAAAGACTGTTTGTCGAAATTCAGCCCAAGAGTTTCTGTCAACAATACATAAAGGCTTAACATGCCAAGAAGTAAAAACATCCCGATCATTTTAAGCTGTCTTAGCAAATAAGCTCCTGCCAGCACCATGGTGAACATAATCAGGGAGATCAGGCCAATCCATTGAAAATATTTTTCTTGTGGAATATCGATAAAAGAACCTGACAGCAAACCGATGATGATTCCTTCGATAACGCCAATTCCTGCTGTCACCCATGTGATCGGAGTATTTTTCCAAACCAATGTTCTGTTTTCTGAGAAATCATCCTTTATCAATCTTTTTCTTTCAGACGTTGCAATGACGTATGCAGAAAATAAAGCCAAAATAAAACAGATTAACACCAAATAATAAGGGATAAAAGTATCTTTAACTACTTTCACTTCGCTGTTTTTTGTCTGCACCGGATTTGATAGAAAATTCAACAAGTTTTCATTTGGACGGTCGCCTATACGGCTGTTGGCTAACACTTGTCCAAAGTTATCAGCAAACTCTTGATCCTTCAGCAGCTTATTAGTCAAATCATTTGAAAGCTTTTGAGCCTTTTTCACTAATGTGTCGCCGCTGTTTACAATATTGTCAGCCTGTTTATCAATCGCATCAAAAGTTTTATAGACGCTGTCTGTTGAAATCAATACATTTTCAGATTGATCTGCCAAGGATTGGCTTGTAGCCAGCAATGTTTGAAGTTGATCGTCTAAGGACAGAACAGCGCTTTGTTCTTTATTTTGACCGGCTTGTATCTCACTATTTGCGTTTTGCAGCTTCAAACTGGCTTCCCGCCATGCTTCCAACCGCTGTAATGTATTGGTAATGCGATGATTCAATTCTTCTGCTTGTATCGTCGCTTGTTGGACTAATAAAGCCATTTCGTCAGAATGATTTTGAGTTTTCTGAACTAGCTGCTTATAACCTGCTATCTTATTTTTAAGGTCTTCCGTTTCAGCTCTGACATCCTCAGTTATTTTCCCGGCCATATAGTCGGATATGGCTTCTACAATATCTTGTTTATGGAACAGGTAATAAAGAGAATCCTCTGCAGCCATATCCCCCAAGCTACGTTGTTCCAATCCATTGGCTAAATCGGAAATACTTTTCCCAAAATATAATTCATATAACATCGCTGTTTTTTGATAATCTCTGATACTTTCATTAAGGCTTTTCATGAAAGTATTAGCCGGATCACTTATCAGCTGAGACATTACTTTATGATAGATAACATTGTTAATATCTTCTCTTTCAACAGGAGGTTCATTTGTATTCTCATCATTTGAATCGTCCTGTGTCGATTCGGAATTACTGTTTTCATTCATATTTAGAGCTTCAGGATCAGGCTGTTGCTCTTCTGGCGGCAATGGATCAGATGGATCAGACGGCTCTGGCGCCTCTGTATTTTTATGCTTTTGAATAATCTTCCATTCCCATGCAACAGGCTGAAATAAATCAATTTTCGCATTTTCGTCCTTCAAGCTTATTTTTATGTTGACTGTAATATTTCCTTTTTCAGTGACAGGAAGATCAAATGTAACGTTGTTCTGATCTCCATCCACTTTAAAAACATTTGTTTGCCCATTAGGAAGAGTCAATGTCACTTCATGAATACGAAAAAGTTCAGGAACTGCCGCATTTATATTTTGACTCTCAATATTTCCGCCTAGAATAGCTGCATTGTCCGACAAAATGATGCCTGATTCCGTTAAATCCTTTTTCACTTTGTTTATTAAATTTGCTAAAGGAAGCCCCGTACCGTTGGATGGTTGTGGCTGATATTGAAATTCCCGATTAAATTGGTTTGTCACCTTGATAACCATTTTGATATCGCTCTTCACCGACTCATCGATGTTTAAATCATCAATTTCTTCCCGTTTTAACGTTTGAAGTTTATCAATTTGGCTTTTAATCGTTTTTTGGACAATTTTATCGGGAGTATCAAATATTTGATTTAACGAAACGTAACTGTTTCCGACACCATCTTTCATTTGTTTTGCCAGTTTTTTCGCAATATTTTCCTCTGTTTCATTTTCTAGCTTTTTCGTTAATTCTTGCTCATAGCTGTCTATTGTTTCCAATGTTGATTTTAACGACATCTTCAGCGCTTCAGACTTCAAGAAAATATTTTGGTCCTCCATGGAATTGAAATGGAACTGATTATAAATTGCTTGATTGGTTTCAACCAGTCGGTTAATATTTTGCTGAACGTCTGCAGCGTTTAGACTGCTGTCGAATGCTGTTAGCTGATCTGCAAAACCTTTTGCCAAAGTTTCATGAGCATTCTTCATTTGTTGGAAATCTAAAAAATTTGTTTGATAAGCATTTGTTGCTTTTGCCCCTTCAACAAAGGAGCTCTGGTAATTTTGCAAGATATCCTCCAGACCTTTGAAAGCATCGGTTGATACCTTTGTTTGATCCTTTACTGTCGCAAACTGATTAGTGAAACCAGATAATGGTTGATGAATATCATGATTATATATATTGGTATGATTCCGTTCCTTCCTGACAAGTTCAGCAACATTGTCTTGGGCCTTTTGTAAGTTTCCTATTACACTAGCGAAGTAAACATCAATAATTCGACGATTAAAATCCTCTAAAATTGAACTAGCCGTTTTTTCCGCCCGGGCTTTCATGCTGCTGTTGCCCGATGCATTAATCTTATAGTTTAAAGTGATTTTCTCCGGATTTTTATCATTCATTGATAGTGCTTTTTCTGTAAAATCATTTGGAATGATAATAATCATGTTGTACAAATTGTTTTTAAAGCCGCTTTCAGCAACACCACGGCTGACAATATACCAATCATGTTCATTATCTTTTTCAATACTTTTCACAAATTCATTGCCAAATGCGTATTTTTTGCCATTAAAGGTGCCGCCTTGATCTTCATTTACTAAAGCAACAGTCATTTTTTGCTCATCATCATTTGTACTTTTCGATACTTGGTTTAATGCTAAGTAGGAACTTCCTGAGGAAAGCATGAGCACCAGTCCAAGAAACAAGAAAGAATTGAGCACAAATTTCTTCATTCCATTCACCCCCTTTTATGTGAATGACATACAGATATGTTGGGATGAAAACCAAACATGACAAACATCCTCAAAGGCACTGCCTTCTTGCCAACGCCTCATTTTTCCTTGCACATCCATTCCGAAAATATTTATGTATTAAGAAAAAAGCCACACAACATCGTCGCGTGGCTTTTTTGACAACACGGAAGTCGTCCAACCATCTAAGCCTGGTATTAGACATGAAGTCAACGCGGATTGATTATTGAAGCCCAAAATTGCGTGATAGCTGCTCATCATGTTGAGCTACTGCTTCCGCTGTTCTATTCAATTGCGTATTAATATCATGCATAAGCTGGGCAAAGTTTTGCACCTTCGGTTTTAGTTGATTAAATTGATCATCAAATCCTTGGAAAGCACGGCCTTCCCACTCAGCACGAAGTTCATTTTGTAAATTTGTTAAATCTCTTAAAATTTGCTCAATTTGCAAACCAGCTTGCCCATAACGCTGAGCCTTCGCTTTTAGCTCCTCTGGGGTCATTCGAATTTGTCCTGCCAAAATATCCATCTCCTTCAAAATAGTTTTGTGGCATTCGTTTCTTTAAATAATATCGAATGCTTAATAAATATTTTCCTATAAATGTATTTATCAATAGTTGGAAAAACAGTCAAACGCCCGATGAAAGATGTCAAATTTCACACAGTACTTTTTGCCCAAAATTATCTCGAACCTATGATTTTTTCTAAAAACAATTGATGGCATACAATTCCATTTAACCAGTAATTCGGAATTCTAAAATTGGTTATTTGTGGTTTTTATGTTACATTTTATGGTGCATATAACTTATTTTTTGTAAAAAAATCTAGGTAATGGAAATTGTTTATATTGCGCTTTCATAATTGAGGATTTTTTGTTAGGAGGATGCCGATTGTAGTTAAAAATGCTGTCTTTTTTTAGAATTTTGATAACCCTAAGGACCTGTTCTTTGATGCAAACGCGGAAAAGTATGCTTACAACAGTTAATCCCGTATAACATCTAATACCCTTGCCTATATTGGCAAGAAAAAAGGAAGCAATTACCTCTAAATAAGACAATTACTTCCGGGATTTTTCTTCATTTCTACTTTTTTTGGACTAGACCATTGCAAGGCAAGGCTATCAATTTTTTGGATCTTCACTTGGCATTCTCTTTTTAGTTATATTTTTTTCTTACAACAGCAAAACATATACTCCCCATTCCAAGTAAAATAATGCCAATCAGTAGGAAATTAAATTGATTGGTAGCTGTATTTGGCAATTTTTTACCTTCTAGTTCCTTCTTTTCTTCTGCTAACTGTTCAGATTTTGTTGGTTGTCCGATTTTTTCTTCCGGCTGTTCAGGTTCTGCTGGTTGCTCAGGATTTCCTCCCGGCTGTTCAGGTTCTGCTGGTTGCTCAGGATTTCCTCCCGGCTGTTCAGGCTCTGCTGGTTGCTCAGGATTTTCTCCCGGCTGTTCAGGCTCTGCTGGTTGTTCAGGATTTTCTCCCGGCTGTTCAGGTTCTGCTGGTTGTTCAGGATTTTCTCCCGGCTGTTCAGGCTCTGCTAACAATTCGGCTGTGATAAGCGCAAAATATACAGAGTAAGCAGCAGTTTCCCCATTATTTGAAATCTCTATAGTATACGGTATGGATGGATCAATATCTTTAAAAATATGTGAAGAATCAGCTGCTATTTCCTCACCCGTTTCTTGATTTTGTAAGCTAACTTCGACATTAGCTTTCGGAATGATTTGTAAGCTTAATTGACCATTTTCATCAACAATTAAATGGCTTTTTTCAACAAAATTCGCAAAATCCGCTCCAAAATCTGCTAAACTGAGAACATATGTGCCTGCATCATAGTGTTTCGTTTTTAGAATATTTGTTACTGCTTCTTTCAATGCTTGCGTAGCAGATAAAATTTCCACTCTTGTTGCGGCTAATTTGTTACTAACCTTCTCAGCTTCATTAAGTGACGTTTGAAAAGTATTCACATGCTCCCCATCAGCTTCCAATTTACTTGGATCGATTTTCTTTGCAAGTTCAACGAAATCTTTTAAGTCTTCTTGGATATTGACATTAAAGTTTAAATATACTTCTTTTTCCACACCATCCGTATTATATTTCACATAAGAAATGCCTTTCCAAACATCGTCTCCAGCATCCTTGTGCCTAATGTTTATTTGATAAATATTAGTATCATTTTTCGCTTCTACAAAATACACTTTAGACATAGCACTTGAAAAACCGCCATTTGCAGTATCTGCGGCTTTATAAATTTGTAAAGTTTCTTTTGGTAAATGAACAGGAATATTAGCAACAGTTTGATATGTTCCAAATTGCTTTAATACTGCTGTTGTTTCTTCGCCGAAATCACCTGCATGCTCGGACAGTTCTGCATCATCACCAATAGAGTTTAAAACTCTAAATCTTAAAGGCTCTATCTTAAAGAATTGATCCCTCTTTACAGAATCCATTGCAAATTTTAGACTTTCTATTGCTGCATCAACCTCTGTTTGTGTAGCATTTGGATTATTATAAACGTTTTCAGCGTTGGCAAGCCTTCTTTGAATTTCGGGGACAGCATAGCCATGTTCTCCTTCAGAATAAACATATGGAATCAAAGTCCCTCTAGGATGCACTGTATTAAAGAGGTGTCTTGCCTCCTCAAGCACTTTTTCCAATTCAGATTTATCCGTTTCAACATCAATCGGTAGAGTACTTGTATCTAATTGTAATTGAACATTGTACCAATTATCATATATGCCACCAGGCATACCAGGGACATTTTCCATATGCACATGCATTAAAATATCTAAAGCTTTTGTTACATCCTCCATTTTATAACGAATCACATAATTCCCATTATCTTTTCGTTCTGGCTGAACTTGCTGATACCCATCCATACCAGATATGTTATCACCTGAAATAACAGCCTTTGGCTTACCTGGCAGTCGATAACCAATATAAGGTAAATAATCTTTGTTTACTGCTGTAATTTCATGCTCAAATATTATCGTATCATCTTCTATAATCAATCTTCCTGAATTAGCAACATACAAATAACCATGAGCTGCTGATGTTTCCGCAGTTCCATCTTTTAAATAACGATAATCAACTCCTTCATATGTTCCATTTACCAATCCTGCCCCTTCCGCATGAACATTATGAAATATTGGAAGGATAGGTGATAAAGTCAACAGGAATATTGCAATACCTATCCATAATAACCTACTTTTCCTCTTCAAGCTGATCTCTCCCTAATCACAAAATTTTTCCAATGGAGAGTGAATGGAAAAACCCCGCCACTCTCCAAATATTCTGAAAATATCAAAGCCATTGAATAAATAGAGGAATATATCCACTATGCGGACCAGCGTTTACATATAATTGAACAGCTAAATTTACATCGAAATCATAGACGTCAAAAGTAAATTGAACATTTCCATCCGCATCAACTGTCCGATTGGCGGAAACATAATCACTGCCATCCCATACTAATAAATCACCAATATAACTAGCATCCTTCAATGTAATAGTTGCAGAATTACCATCGATAACGGCATCACCAACAATAAACGAACTCGCGTGACTAGAATAATTCCCATTAGAATCTAAAAACTGATAATTTAATGTTGCGGCAGATACAGATACAGCAATCGCTATGGATAGCAATAATACACTTATGAACATCGCAACAGTTCTTTTATAGCTTAGATTAGTTTGAATCATTCTCTACCATTCTCCTTCATTTCTTGGTATTACATCCATTCTCATAAACCCTGCCATTACTTATTAAATCAATTGCGTTTACTTACTCCTTTATGTTTTTATATGCCAGGGCATTTAATGGTAACGATAATCATTCTCAATATATGACGTAAAAAAACACCATTGATTATGATTGTGTTTCAATAATGATAATCATTATCAATGGTGCGCGAAAAAAAATGCCCTGCTTAATGAGCGGCATCTTGATGTAGTAAATAAAATGTTTGCCTATCAAGTATAGTTTTACCATTTACATGTATAATTGTCAACTTTTTTGTATTGGTATGTCAACACTAAACTAGACAATTTTTTTGAGGTGTTTCTCTCTGTACTCCACCGGGCTTAAATACTCAAGTGTTCCATTACACTTTAAAAACCCTGAGATCCATTGTATGCAAGGATTTCAGGGTTTTTCAATTCTTCTGATGATACATAAAATCATGTATTATTTTGGGAGCGATGTCTTTTTGGATAGATTTTTTCAAAACCTTACTTTTATGCTGTTGTCTTTTGGAAAGTGAAGAAACACTTCCTGCCTTCATCCTTTGATCTTTTCGTATTCTTCCAAAGCGTTTGAATATAGGCTTTCTTTTGAGAAAACAAGATTCGACTGCCGGCAAAACCCGATAAACTTGACAAAATTTTTGCGGACTGCCTCCTTTAATTTTTCCGCTGGTATTGTAAATGTATCCGCCGGTCCTTGTTTTCTCTTTTGTAATGTAATTACATAATTGCCGGCTTCTTTTTTGATTATGGCATTCCCATCGGCATTATCAAGGAAGCATATTTCAAATTCTTTATCTTCTTCCTCTCTTAAAATTCTTGCCAAATCCAGCCACGTTGTTAACAAACATTCGGTTTCCGTTCTTTCCTCCGTGAAAACAGGCTTTCCATCATAACTTAAAAATATATAGCCTGCCAGGTAATCCAAGTTATTCTCTTCCAATATTTTCTTGGCGGCAATCCCGGCCAGAGGGTCATCAATCGACAAAAATTTAGTCTTTTTTACCGTATAATATTCCTCAAGTTCATGGCTGTAATTATATACGAAAGTTTTTATCATAACGTCATTTTCAATCATACCTGTTCACCTCATTTTCTCGGAAATGCTGTAGATACATAGCCATTAGAATTTATTCTTACTTCATATGTTACTCCCCTTATTTTTTTGTAACATTTACTCCTCGTTTTTTCTTAAGTGCAGAACTTATTTTTGATTTATTAGAATTTATAACATTTGCTACTATATTTTTAATATCATTAACTGTAAAATCCGGATCAAAAAAGTCTTTATTCTTTTTTCCAGTCCAATATCTTGGATGGTGATTCTTCAGGATATGTTCCATCTTGGCTTTTGTAAAAATTACTTTTTTTCCACCACCAACGTTATAAGAAACGTTCCTAAATGTTTTCACTGCGTTTTTTGCTGCACTGCTTGACTTTTTCAGGAAAGTCTTTTTTCCAATTTGTAAAACGGTTTTACTACCTATTTTTTTAATAGTATATCTTAAAACAGCACCTCCGAGTAAGTAAACAAAATACGGCACAGCAGAAGCCTGTAATTAGTAGTGTTATATTCGTATTGTTCACCTGTCTTTAGATCGGTGAATATTGCAATAAAAGAATTCCTTCAGACTCAAGAACACTCACATTGAATTTATTTTCTTGAAAAACCCCATCTTCTTCCGCTTCACTTGAAATTTATATTTTTTCAAACTGTACTTGAGCAAATTTACTAACATAAATTTACAAATAAACATAAAAAGAGACATGAACCGATTCCTTGGTTAGAATAGATGTGCTATCAAACTACCCAAACAAGGAGGTTCATGTCTCTCGTATGGATACGATTAGCACATTATCAAGAAATTTACAATACATGATCTTCTCTCGGATTAAAACTTTATTATTCCAAGTCTGTGATGAACCATCTCGTCCACCTCATAGATGGAATGCTCACAAAAGGATGTTCTGGTACTCTGACGGATCTCCATCAGTGAGTTATCATCCGAAACACCGAATTCCGATACCCACCTCGTGACCATGGGAGGCGAAACGTATCGAATGTATCGCTACGAAGGGGCATTGAACGACATTCCAAGTGCGGTGGTATTGTTTTGTTGGAAAACCGATCAACCGATGACGAGCGAGCATTTGCGTTGTTTTTTAAGTACAGACACAAAAACTGAGCGATTAGGCTATTCTTGGATACTATGCGAAACGCTGGTCGATCGAAAGCTACTTTCGGCAAACGAAAGAAACATTAGGTTTCGATCGATATCGAATCCGACATGAGCGAGCCATTAAACGATTTTGGGCCATCGTACAATTTACGTATATCTATTGCATGACAGAACATTCAAGTGATTTTTCAACCGGTCTTGCGAGTGTGAGATCGAGAAAAATTCACAATCTCATTGAGTTTATTTATTACGAAGCCAAATGAGGAATGCTACTAGATTCCATTAAAAAAACCAGTTACGAGTGGCATAAGGGGATCTTTGTTTGCTTTTTGAAGATAATAATAAGTGTATCAGAGCAACTCCTACTGGACGAGATTTTTGCATTCGTCCCTTTTTTCATATTCGAAGAAAGAAGTTTAAACTGAGAAACAGTCGCCAAAAACAAAAGAAACATTAGAACTATCAAAAACGAGGGCGAAAACTTTGTCAATTCGTGAAGGAAATAAGCAAACAAATTAAGAAATCGCCCGAAAAGACGACAAGGCAATATTTTGTCGGCCAATTATCACGCCCGCAAACACTTCCATTTATAGAAGGCGACAAACTGGAAATCGGAATCACTTCATACGGTGATTTTAAGGGTGAATTGCCGCATTACCACACGCAAGCTTATGAATATCAATACATTATCAGCGGAAAAACGGAATATTTAGATGTGGAAACAGGAGAACTGTACACCTTTCAAAAAGGCGATTTCTATGTAACTACCCCAGGCATTAAATATGCTCAACGGTCACAACCCGGCACAGTTATTTTTTTATTAAAGCGCCCCCGGGGAATGATAAAGTGAATGTGGAACCGATGGCTGAAATCGGGAATTGGCTTAATCAAAAAACAAAATAAAGCAAAAACCGGATCCTTATTGTCAGCCGATCCTTCAGACCCGACCGGTAAAGCCGTTTTTCCGCTTTTCTCCCGAATACCGTCGATACCGATGAAGCAAATTTCATTTACACAAGTCAATACCGAATGCATGTATTCGGTATTGACGATAAACAATCGATTGTTTGAGAAAAAATAGGGAAAATCTGTTCAATATAAAACGATGTTCATAATTCTTTCCAGGCGTAGAAAATTGAGTGGGCGAACTGCAAATGCCAATCTTAAAAAACAACGATACATCGTTAACGGAATTTTACTCTTCCAACTATATTTAATATTCTCTCTTCTCTATACGGATAATCCAGTTATAGAGAAGTTGATAATATTTATGGAGATTGCCAAAAATTTCAACAGCTAGCTCTTCATTGTATGTATGAACTGTCAAATTCCGATCATCTACCATTTTTAATGCAATGATCGTTTCCTCATCAGATAAAATTCCAATTTCCCTGCTTGAACGAATTACTCCTTTAGGTGAACCGACATCAATTCCTTCTTTATCATATAAAAATTGTTTTACTGCTTTCCAACAAGCTTCAAAACTAAACTCAAATCGCTGAATAGCTGCATCCCGTTCAACTTCCGTTGGATTCTCTAGGAGCAAAACCTCTTGGAAAGCACGAAGAGCTTTTAAAGCAAGTTGAATACGTTCCTTTAACCGTTCCATAAAATTCCTTCCTTTTTCACTTTTTCTTTCATAGCCTGATCGGCTTTAGATAAATCGACAAGATCTACTCTGTACGGTAATGGCGATTCCTCTATTCGTTCACGAAGTTCCACCCACTTAGAAATCGGAATAGCTGAATCTGCAGAAAGAGCGATGTCAATATCGGATGTCCTCTTTTCCTCTTTACGAGCCCACGAACCAAACAGATAGACTTTTACTGATTGATCATGTAATGTTTCAACAATTATTTTTTTCAAAAACGACAGTATCTGTTCCCGATCAGCCGAATTTAAATCCATTTTTTATCAAACCCTTTTTTGAATTTGAAAATGATTATACCATAAAATGTATCATAAACGTGTCCAATTTTTAGACTAACATCAAAATTCCACAAGATCTAATGTTTAATAAATTAAGAAAGGATGATAATTTTGGAAGATAATTTAGAGTACTGTCCATTTTGTGGGAGCTGTCTACAAGGAGATCCCATCCCCAAGGAAAAACAACATCATTACAATGCGACACACTTTAGTCGAAAAATCGGGATATCTAGTTTAGAGGAAGACCGTGTAGTAAGGTGGCAATGCCCGGATTGTAAAGGAGAATGGGATCGCACATAACCTTGTAATTCTACAAAGTTATTACCAGACCTTTGTTTCTCTGTGAAAAACTAATGCTCCAAATATGTTCTAAGCTCTTATTTGTTTTGGAACACCTATATTAAAACAAAGACTTGCAATTATTGCATTTTTCGACTACTTAATATTCAGTGTTCCAAAGTTCCATTAATTAAGTACCCAACTATTAATAACTTTTTCGATTTCCATCATAAAATTATATAGCACTATGCAAAAATTTTAGGAACAAGGGAACAACTCGCGCTAAAGCCTTATTTATAGCGCATTTTGGTTGTTCCATTTGTTCCGGTTTTTTTAGAACAGATTCAAAAATCTATTTCACGGAAAAAATAAATTCATTGTATCGGGCAAGTCTGGATGGATTATTCCTTCTTTGATTTGTTTCGAACTAATCGGATCTGTCAGTTGTATTATCCATTAGGAAAAGCCCGTTTCATTGATTTTCAGAAACGCGCTTTTTCGAATATTTATTTTTTTATAAGCAACGCGCAGCACTCCACATGCGCCGTGTGCGGGAACATGTCGACGGGCTGGATGTATTCGACTTTGTACAAGCTGGAAAGAAATTGAATGTCTTTTGCCAGGGTGGACGGATTGCATGAGACGTAAACGAATCGTTTTGGCTTCACTTTTTTGATTGTTTTGAGAAACGCTCGGTCGCAGCCGGTGCGGGGAGGGTCGACGACGACAACATCTGGGCGCCAGCCTTCTTTTGCCCATTTTGGCATCCATGTTTCTGCTTTGCCTGTGACATATGTTGCATTTTTGATCCCGTGTTTTTCGGCGTTTTTTTTCGCGTCACGGATGGATTCTTCAATGACATCCATTCCTCTGATTTCTGCTGCATCCTTTGCCAGCCACAAGCCGATCGTGCCGACGCCGCAATAGGCATCTACGATTTTTTCGCTTCCTGTTAAACCTGCTGCTTTTTTGACTTCGTCATAAAGTTTGACCGTTTGCACCGGGTTAAGCTGGAAAAAAGCGCGGGCGGATAGTTCAAAGGAAAGATCGCCCAATGTTTCTTGGATGACTTCTTCACCTTTTAACAAAACCGTTTTGTCGCCGAAAATCAGCGATGTTTTGCTTCCATTTATATTTTGCATGACTGATTTTACTTCCGGCGCGCGCTTCATGATCTCCGCTGCAATCAGTTCTTTTCGCGGCAATTCTTCCGCTTTTGTAATGAGGACGACTTGCACATGGTTCGTTTGAACGCCGGCGCGTACGACGATTGTGCGAACGATGCCCGTCCGTTTTCGCTCATGGTAAATCGGAATGTGAAAATCCTCCAGTACTTGTTTTACCGTTTGGGTAATTTTATCTGTCAGCGGGTGCTGAACCATGCAAGAGTGAATTGGAACAAGCTTGTGTGAATTCGCACCATACAGGCCTGCTATCACTTGCTGTTTTTCATTTCCGAGCTGAAATTGACTTTTATTGCGGTAATGCCAAGGGTCGTCCATACCGATTGTCGGACGGATGTCGAGGGCGTCAACCTCGAGGTTCGTATGGCGCTCAAGCGCTTGAATGACAATGTCCCGTTTGGCAGCAAGCTGCTGTTCATATTGCAAATGCTGCAATTGGCAGCCTCCGCATCGGTCATAATAGATGCAGGGCGGTTTCACACGATGAGGGGATTTTTTCCGTATTTTTTTAATAACGGCTTCTGCATAATTTGGTTGAATATTCTCTGCTTGAACGACCACTTCTTCCCCGGGCAAAGCTCCCGGGACAAAGACGACTTGTTTCTTAAAATACCCGACACCTTCTCCGTTAATGCCAAGCCGCTTAATGGTCAGCGGAAATTGCTGTCCCTTTTGAATCGTCACAGATGCCGATCTATTTTTTATCTTCATTTCGCTTCTCCCCGTCTCTTTTCGATGCTTCGCCATAAATAAAAAGCTGCATAGCTTAAATAAGGAGCCCACTCGCGGCTGTAGTTTTCCATTTCTTCTTTTGTCGGTTTCGTTTCCAGTTGAAAATAATGCTTGATCGCGTTTTGCAAGCCGATATCAGCAGCAGGAAACAGATTCGGCCTGCCCAGCCCAAATAAAAGAAAATTTTGCACCGTCCACGGGCCGATGCCGCGCACTTGAACCAATTTTTTCATAATGTCATCATCGCCCCATTCATGGAAGGCATGAAGCGGCAGTGCTCCTTCTGCAATCAGTCTGGAGGTATCAATAACATATTCCGCTTTTCTCATGCTGAATTTCAGCGCCCGCAAATCCTCATAATTCAATTTGGCTACTGTTTCCGGTTTTGGATAAAACCATACATTATCTACTTGAAACCCAAAAGTTTGCACAAAAGCGGTCGTCAACTGATAGGCAAATGATAAATTTAATTGCTGATGAATAATGCATTTCATTAAACAAGCATACGGATGAAAATCTAACACGAGCGGCGTCCCTTCATGCTCTTGAAAAAGCGGAGCAAGGTTGGTTTGCAGGAAATGATCTTGAATGGTTTTAAGCGAATTCTTCCATTGAAATATGCGTGTCAGCTCATGGATGGCTCGTTCTTTTTGTTCATCCTGTTCCCCTGATATTTCAAATACTGGGTTTTCCTTCGTTCCGATTGCTTTTACAGCGGCAACAAAAGGTTCTTCTTTTTCACTATAAAGAGGAACAAGGACGGTTCGCTTGTGCACGTCCACCTTGTTCAACGGATCAAGTGAAAGGCGCTCTAACACGCGGTCGAAGTCATACGGCGGCGCCGCTTTTATCGTCACATTCCACATGTTTTTACCGACCTTTATCGTATTTTTTCGGAGCTATTATATCACATAATCCGCTTCTATTAATAAAGAAATGGACTTTCAAACATTTTCTCCATCACTAGATCGTCTAAGCTTTTAAAAGTATAGCCTTGCTGTTTTAAAGTTTTAATCGCTTCATCAAGCGCATCAGCGTTGTCTTTTGATACGGTGTGCAGCAAAATGATCGCGCCCGGATGAATTTGATTGATAATGTTGTCGTATGCATATCGCCAGCCTTTTTGTTCATTCACCTTCCAGTCGACAAATGCAAGCGACCAAAAAATATTGCGATAACCGTATTTTTCGGACAATGCAAGTGTGCGTTCGCTAAAAATGCCCCTTGGCGGTCTCACATATACTGTTCCTTCTTGGCCTGTAAGCTCCTTTACTTTGTCGCTGACGGCATCAAGCTCCTTCTTTATTTTATCAGCACTTATTGTCGTCATATCAGGGTGGCTCCATGAATGATTGCCGACAATATGCCCTTCCTTCACCATTCTCTTTACAAGATCAGGGGCTGTTTTTAAATAATGGCCTGTTACAAAAAACGTCGCATGTACATCGTGCTTTTTCAGTACGTCCAAAATTTTCGATGTATAGCCGTTTTCATAGCCATTATCAAACGTTAAATAAATCTCTTTTTTGCTGGGATCTCCTAAATAAAACGCTCCATATTTATTTAAAAGTTCATTCCATTCTTTCCCGGCATCAGGAGGCTGATGATTATTGTTTTTTTGAAAACCCCAATGAATCGGGTGATTGCTGACAGCAGCAGAGGCGCAGCTAAAAAAAGAAAAAAATAACAAGACAGAGCAATATAAAATCCGGAAATAATTCAAGCTGTGAATCTCCTTTCCATTATTTTTACTATTAGTCTTTATCCGTTTTTAGGAATTATGCTCCATCTTGATTTCAAAAAAATACCATAGCCAATCATCTGGCTATGGCATTGAGTTTAATATTTAGCTAAATACCGGCTCTTTAAATTGAGAAAGCTTTTCTAATGACGATTTTTCAATGTCTTCATGCAGGCTGTTGCCGTGTGAATCCATTGTGACAACGGCCGTGAAGTCTTTTACGCGCAAATGCCACATAGCTTCTGGAATTCCAAACTCCAGCAAGTCAACACCTTCAACCGCTTCGATGCAATCCGCATAATATTGAGCAGCACCGCCAATCGCATTCAAGTATACTCCGCCATGCTCTTTTAAAGCTTGCAGCGTTTTTTGCCCCATGCCGCCTTTGCCCATTACCGCACGGATGCCAAATTTTTTCATAATATCCCCTTGATAAGGCTCTTCGCGAATGGAAGTTGTCGGCCCAGCCGCTTTCACTTCCCAATTGCCGTTTTCATCTTTTAACATGACAGGTCCGCAGTGGTAAATAATTTGACCGTTTAAATCAACCGGCGCATCATGATCCATTAAATATTTATGGATGGCATCCCTTCCTGTGTAAATGATTCCGTTGATGCGAACAACGTCGCCGACTTTCAGCTCGCGGATTTGTTCTTCTGTAATTGGCGCTTGCAGCGTGATGACACGTCTTTCAGAGTCCGTTGATGCTAAATGTTCTTCTTGTGCAGCATTTTCTTGAAAATCAACATCTTCTCCATCTTGATAAAGCCATTTTATGATTTCACCCGTATTTGGATCGATATGCACACCTAAACGGCGGAATGCCCAGCAGTTGTATGCGACAGAAACAAAAAAGCTTGCAGGGATTCTGTGCATTGCGCCGACTTTGCAGCCTAATAAAGTGGTTTCCCCGCCAAATCCCATCGTTCCGATGCCAAGCTTGTTCGCATTTTCCATAATATATTCTTCCAATTGCCGCAATTCTTCGTTCGGATTTACGTCATCGACTTCGCGGAATAATTGTTCTTTCGCTAAATCGTACCCCGATGAACGGTCTCCACCGATTCCAACTCCAATGAATCCTGCGCTGCATCCTTGGCCTTGTGCTTGATATACCGCATGCAAAATACATTTGCGGATTCCATCCAAATCTCTCCCGGCTCTTCCCAATCCTTCTAGTTCGCACGGCAGGCTGTATTGAATATTTTTGTTTTCGCAGCCGCCGCCTTTTAATATTAAGCGAACATCGATATAATCTTTTTCCCATTGTTCAAATTTTACGACTGGAAGCCCTTCGCCCAAGTTATCGCCGGAATTTTCTCCAGTGAGCGAATCGACCGAGTTCGGGCGAAGCTTCCCGTCCTTCGTCGCTTGAGCGATCGCTTTTTTTATTGTTTCCTTTATTTGAATTTGATTGATACCGACTGGCACTTTAATTTTAAATGTCGGCAATCCGGTATCTTGGCAGATCGGCGATACATTTTCATCTGCCATTTTAATATTTTCGGTTATCGTGGCAAGCGACATCGCAGCTCTTGTACCAGCATTTTCACGCTGCTTCGCCTTCAAAATAGCGCGGCGGACATCCTTCGGCAATTTTGTAGACGTTTCCACAATTAATTGATACATACTCTCATATAATTTTTCCATCCCGCTTATCCCCCTTACATTCAGTCAAAAAACTCCCACTTAACACAATTTTTATTATACTTCTTTTAATTTTGATTGGAAAGGCATTCACGTGCTGATCATTTTTTAGGGGGATAAGGAGAGTGTTTCAACATTCATTGCAGCAGTTAAAAAAGGTTCAGCTTGCGAATTCTATCAACCGCTTCTAAAAGCCTGCTCTCATCAACTAATAAACCAACGCGTATGTATCCTTCTCCATATTGCCCGAAGCCGTTTCCTGGCGCAACGGCGACATCTGCTTTTTCAAGCAAATAATCGGCAAACTCTTCGCTAGTAAAACCTTTCGGAACAGGGAGCCAGGCAAAAAATGACCCTTTCGGAGCTTGAGCGTTCCAGCCAATTTGCTGAATAGCATTGATAAACGTATTTCGGCGGTTTTCATAAAGGGAGACAAGCTCCTCTACACACGACTGATCGCCTGTTAATGCGGCAGCTGCTGCTAATTGTATTGCTGGAAAAAGGCTGCAATATAAGTGATCTTGAATAAGATTAATACTTTCAATGATATTCTGGTTCCCTACAGCAAATCCAACGCGCCAGCCGGCCATATTGTAGGTTTTCGACAATGTGTACATTTCAATGCCGATGTCCTTGGCTCCTTCCGCTTCAAGAAGGCTGGTCGGTTTTTTGCCGTCAAAGCCGATCGCACCGTACGCAAAATCATGGACAACGGAAATTCGATGCTTCTTTGCAAACGTAACCGTTTCCTCAAAAAACTTAAGATCGGCCGTTGCTCCTGTCGGATTGTTCGGGTAGTTTAAATACATCAATTTTGCCGCTTCTTTATCCTCCAACGGAATGGCGTTGTAATCAGGTAAAAACCGATTTTCTGCCAACAGCGGGAACGTTTTAAATTGAGCCCCGGCTAAAACAACGCCTGATAAATAGTCTGGATAACCCGGGTCGGGCAATAGCATTAGATCTCCTTCATTTAATAGGCACATCGGCAATTCAACAAGTCCAGTTTTCGTACCGAATAAAATCGCCACTTCTTTTTCCGGATCTATATCGACTCCGTATTGTTTCTTATAATATTCACTAGCCGCATGTTTTAACTCGATAAGACCTGAAAATGGTGAATATTTATGTGTTTTCGGGTCTTCTGCTGCGGTTTGCAGCGCTTTGACGATATGCGGGGGAGTCGGCTGGTCAGGATTTCCTTGTCCTAAATTAATAATATCTCTTCCTTCGGCTACAGCGTTATTCACTTTTTTCACAAGGGCAGAGAAAAATTGTGTTGGAAGCTTTTTTAAACGTTCTGAAATCTCCACTCTAATCCACCTTTTTTTATAAAAATAGTTGAAATTATCATAAAAATTCTATAGTCTTTATATAAAAATGTCTAGGGGCTGAAAATCATGAAAGTTGCTTGTATACAAATGAATATCATTTTAGGCGAACCGGACCAAAACTATGAAATCGCTCAAAAAAATATAATAGAAGCAGCAAGCCATCAAGCGGATACAATTGTTTTGCCTGAAATGTGGAATACAGGATACGCCCTTGATCAGCTTGATGAGCTTGCAGACAAAAATGGAGAAAAAACAATTGAGCTGCTGACATCCCTTGCTAAAACATATCATGTCAATATTGTCGGCGGTTCAGTTGCAACGAAAAAAAACGGACAATTTTTTAATACCATGTACGTTGTCGACCGATTCGGAAATATCACCGCTGAATACGACAAAGCCCATCTGTTTAAATTGATGGATGAGCATAAATTTATGAGTGCCGGCCAAAAAGTAAATATATTTGAGCTGGACGGCATCACTTGCGGTGGTGTTATTTGTTATGATTTGCGTTTTCCGGAATGGATTCGCACCCATGCATTAAAAGGTGCAAACATTATGTTCATTCCTGCCGAATGGCCGAAAAAGCGAATTGACCATTGGCAATTGCTTCTCCAAGCACGGGCAATTGAAAATCAAATGTTTGTTGTAGCAGTAAACCGGGTCGGAGCGGATCAAAATAATGAATTTAATGGACACTCAATGGTCATTGCCCCTTGGGGCGAGCTTCTTGTTCATGATCAAACAGATGCAGGAATTTTTTACGCCCAACTGGATCTTCAAGAAATTGACCGTGTAAGAAAAACCATTCCTATTTTTCAAGACAGACGTCCGGAATTATATTTCGAATAAAATTTTACACCCCTTAAAAGAATGTGAAAGCATTCCCTTTTAAGGGGTTTTTGTATGAAAAGGCAATTAAACGCTTTTCATTTGTTTTAAACTTTTGGTAAAGGGTGGATAGGCAATCCCTTTTTCTGTAATAATTGCCGTAATGAGTTCATGATCGGTCACGTCGAATGCCGGATTATATGTTTGCACATTTTCCGGCGCCATCGGTTTTTCATACCATTTTGTCGTGATCTCCTCTGCTTTTCTCACTTCGATCGGTATATGTTCCCCTGTCGGACAATCTAAATCGATTGTTGAAAGCGGAGCACAAACATAAAACGGGATTCCATAATATTTTGCTAAGATTGCCACTCCGGAAGTTCCAATTTTATTCGCAGTATCTCCGTTTGCGGCAACTCGATCACACCCGACTAAAACCGCTTGTACTTTTCCCTCCTTCATCACAATGGATGCCATGTTGTCACAAATTAACGTTACATCCACACCAGCTTCCTGCAATTCCCATGCAGTTAGACGTGCACCTTGAAGAAGCGGTCTTGTTTCATCTGAAAAAACTTTGAAATGGTAGCCTCTTTCTTGGCCTAAGTAGATGGGAGCTAACGCAGTCCCATACCTCGCCGTCGCAATTGTTCCTGCATTGCAATGGGTCAGAAGACCCCAGCCGGGTTTTAATAATGACAGGGCATGCTCCCCGATCGAATAACAGACTTGCTCATCCTCATTACGGATATGTTCTGCTTCTTCCTTCAGTGCGTTTTTAATTTCCTCGATGCTTTTGTCTTTTTCTACTTTGAGTCTATCCTCCATGCGATCTAAAGCCCAAAATAAATTCACTGCAGTCGGCCGCGATGAAGCCAAATACTGTTTGATTTTTTGAAAATCATCCAAAAGCTGTTCATAAGTCGACGCTTTTGATTGCTTCGTGCCTAAATAAACACCGAATGCAGCAGCAATTCCGATCGCAGGCGCTCCTCTAACCTTCAGATGGTAAATGGCCTCCCATATTTCTTCTGGAGTAGAAAGATGCAGAAATACTTTCTCATTCGGCAATAACGTTTGGTCGAGTATGATCACCGTATTGTTTTCATCATCCAGTTGTACGGATTGAATGGCTTTTACTGCTGTCATAAAACTTTTCCCCTTCAATAAATTTGCGGACACTTTGTAATAAAACATTCACAAAGTCGTCGCCTGTACGAATGTTTGCACGTTCAAGAATAAAGGTTTTACCAGCTGTTAAACAAATTTTTTCAGCCAAAGCTCGGGATTCTTTATTTTCAATTGACGTGATGTCTTTTACATGGGCGATCCCAATAATTCTTCTGCATAATTCAAGTCCGGCAGCGGCTGAGGCATCCTCAAGGATGGAATTTAAATACCATTCTTTAAAACTAGGTGCACTTGCAGTTCTTTCTTTTATATTCTCATCCCAAGCATGTAAAAATTTTTTTGTAAACAGCTCTATTACGTCTGAGATTGTTTGTTGAATATATTGCAAGTAGTCTTCCTTTGTTTCTTGATCTTCAATTGTAAAGCTTGCATTTACATAGGCGAAAATAAGGTTTGCAATCACATTCCCAATATCGAACCCAGCAGGTCCATAAAAAGCAAACTCAGGATCGATTATTTTTGTTGAATCTTCCTTTATAAAAATGGAACCGGTATGAAGGTCGCCGTGGAGGAGGGACTGTGCTTTTGTCATAAAATCAAACTTCAGTTTAGCTGTTTCCAATGCAAGCTTTGAATCATTCCAAATTTCTTCGCGGATGAATTCTCTCGTTTCTGGAAATACATCATTTTGCTCACAATCGTAAAAAGGTTCTGTATACACGAGATCTTCTGTTATTTCACATAATTCTGAGTTTGTAAATTTTTGCACCAATGCTTTCTTCTCTTTATGATCGATAACGGCATCTGAAGTAAGCAATAAGGTGTTGACAAGAAACGTTGTAATATGGTCGGCAAACAAAGGGAATTTTTTATGTTTTAAAAGAGCTGTCCTCATAATTTCATGGTCAGATAGATCATCCATTACACAACAATTCATAATCGGATCATACGAATAAACCTTAGGTACAAATCCAGGCGCTAATTCCCCTTGCAGCTTCAATGCTTCGCTTTCAATCCGGTTGCGATCTGGCGAAACTTTAAAGGCGTCTGAAATACGTGCAACCGGACCAGCTTGTTTAATAATGACAGACTGGCCGCTATTTTGATCAACGACACGAAATACATAATTTAAGTTGCCATCGCCAATCTCTCGGCATTCCAATTCTGCGTTTTGTTCAAAAATATCGAGTTTTTTCTGTACATATTCGATGACATCTTTCTCAGTCATCGTAAAATATGTTGTAAAATCCTTCAAAAAAATTCCCTCCTCTATCTTTGTTTGTCATAAAGCGAAAAAAGAGTCTTTCATAATATCCATTCACAATATGGGGACGACATTATTACAAGACCACTTCGTCACCTGCTTGTAAAAGCGATTTCGGCAAATGCTCCAAATGGATTCGGATTTCTAGATCCAAAGCAGCCGCCGCATCCATTAAATAGAGGGGGCTGTCTAACAAGTCGATTTTCCGGCTTATAGACGCCCCTTTAATGTTTTAGAAACGTTGATATATCAATGCTTATGATGTTTCGTTTTCAGTAGATTTTGACTTTCTAAGACAGCCCCTTCCCAAAAATATAAATCTGCATCATTTATTCTTGATTTTCCCCATCCCGCCATAATACTTGATAATTTATCTGTGTTTACTTGGTTTTCAAGTGAAACTATATCCTCTTGTAACATGAGACAAGCCTATTTTTGTGGTGCTCTTCAGCTGCAAACTTCTTCGCTAAAATGTGTAAACCTATTAAAACCGGGTCAGCAGCCGCTGTGGTATTTTCATAGTTTTTTTGCATTCAGGAACATTGTTCACTGAGCTGGATGAATTGTGTATCCGAAGAGCAGCCAGTTATATGAAAAAGATGATGTTAAGCTTGCAGCTGTGAACGTTTAAAGCCGCTTTTTCATAAATTCTTTAAAAACTTAATTTACTTCTTCTTTTTCGTAAACAGGCACCCAGCCTTCTTCTGACACAAAGATGCGGATCGCAACAACTTTTCGGTCATCAGCTAATGTGAAATAGTGGCGTCTGCCCTCTGGAACAGAAATAAGGTCTCCCGGATTAAGATGCACTTCAAAAAATTTTCCGTCCTGTCCTTGAATAACAAAAATTCCATGGCCGCTAACAATAAAGCGCACTTCATCATCTGTATGATGATGTTCACGCTGAAAATTTTTCAGCAGCTCTTCAAGGTTTGGCGTATGATCTGCTAAAGAAATGACATCCCAAGCTTTGTAGCCGCGTCTTGCTGAAATATCTTTAATTTCATTTTCAAAAGATTGTAAAATCGTTTGTTTTTCCTCATCATTTAAAAGATATTTCTCTTTTAAATGCTCTGGTAATTTGGCAATATCCCATTGCTCGTAAATAACACCTTGTTGATTTAAAAATGAAATCACTTCCTCTTGATTGCTGATAACTTCGTTTGTTCCTTGAATTTTAATAGTTGTCATGTGAAATACCTCCTTAAAATGTTTAATTATTTAAAGCTCCTGTACTCGCAAGGAGACCGGCTTTTGCTTGAATAAGAGCAAGCTGATACTGAAATAAAAATTCACAAGCTTCTAAAATTTTCTTCGCTTCAAAGCCATCTTTTCCCCATACAGTAATTCCGTGGTTGCGAATAAGAACTGCCCCTTTATCCTCCTTCACGAAATCGCCCAAAGTGCTTGCTAATGTAGGAATATGGGCATAATTATAAATAATCGGAATCTGTAATTCTGCATCTTCCTCCCAGCGGTCAAACGCTTTTATCAGTTCTTGTCCTTGAAATACAATTTTCCCAGCGTCACCATAAAGTTCAGAGATGACATTATTTGCAACCGTATGTACATGCAGGCTGCAGCCGGCTTTGCTTCTTTTATATATTTCGCAATGCAACAGCGTTTCTGCCGAAGGCTTCAGATGTGTTGCGCCTACAGGATTTCCTTCTCCATCAACAAGCAAAAAATCTTCCTTCGTTTTTTTTCGTTTATCTTTGCCGCTTGCGGTCACAAGAAACTGAAGAGGGGAATCTTGAACTTTTATGGCTAAATTGCCGCTTGTCCCCATAAACCAATCCCTCGCAGCAAGCTCCTCTTTAATCTCCGCAAGCTCATGAACACGAGTTAAAACGACACTCATTTTGCGTCACCTTTTTCTTCTATGAAATTTGTTTTGTTTATTGTCTTCTCTAAAATGTCAATACAGTCGTAAAATGTTTCGAAAGATTGATAAGGAATAGAAAATTCTTGACATTTTTTTGATAAATAATCACGTGCAATAACTGTATCTGCAATCTTCGCGGCTTCTAAATCTGTGACGGAATCCCCGATGATGATGGAATGAGTGTCAGCATTTGCAATTTGCCGAATAATTGACGGTTTGCAGCACCCACAATTTTGGTTGGGACATTTTTCATCACACGTATAAGGCCAATGAATGGTGATCGTTTCTCCGCTAAAATCCGCTTTATTGCAAAACAGTGCGGTAATAGAATCAAAAGGCTGCAACAGCGGTTTAATAAAAAAATCGATTCCGCCGCTGACAATGTATAAAGGAATGTTCATGTTTTTCGCATAATGAACAAAGTCGCGAAATCCTTCCCTTATTTCTGCAGTTTCTAAAATATAGTGAATGATGTCACCCTTTAAAGAAGATGGAAGAAGTGCAAACATCTTGCCGACTCCTTCCTGAATACTAATCGACTGGGAAAGGACGCCATCCTTCAATTGCTCCCACTCTTTTGGAGCGAAACGCTTCATGATGCTAACGATGTTATCTTTTTTTGTCACCGTTCCATCAAAATCACAAAATATTACTGGCTTCAATTGGACGGTGCCTCCTTCCATCCCCAGAGCCGAATTGCTTCTTGTAATTCTATGTCTTCAGCTGCTTCATTAAGGGGAACACCCCGGGAAACAGCGTCAACTGCCTGACGGAAAGCTTTTCCTCCGCCTTTAGCACCTTGCGGGTGACCGTGAACACCGCCTCCTGCATTAATGACACAATCTTTTCCAAAATCATGAATTAAAATGGGAACAAGACCCGGGTGAATGCCAGCAGATGGAACAGGAAAAACTGGTTTTAAAACTGATTCCTTCACCAATTCTTCTTTCACTTTTAAAACTTTGTCACGCTCCAATGCAACGCTGCCATATGGTGAAGGGAACAACGAAAAATCTGCTCCAGCAATTCTTATCAATTTTCCAAGCAATAAGGAATGAGAGAGCCCATATTTTTCGGATGAAGTAAACGATCCGCTAAACGCCGGATGAGCCATAATTGGGAGGGCGATTTCATCATCTTCCCTTAATGCTTGCAGCACATCGAGGCCATATGTAAAAACATTAAATAGCAAAATATCGGCACCTAATTCTTTTGCTTTTCTTGCCTTATCTTTCAATTCAAATGTTTTTCCCGTCAAATTGACCGCATACAAAGTTCGGTGCCCTTTTTCTTGATACACGTTATCAAGAACTTTTTTGCCTTCCTTTATTCTTGTTTCAAATGATGTGAGCGAATTTTCAAAAAGTATTTCGTCATCCTTTACTAAGTCGACGCCCCCGAGAGCCTGCTCCCGCAATTGGGCAAGAAGGTAATCCATATCACGTCCAATTACACCTTTAAAGATGCTCATCACTAACGGTCTGTCGTAAACGCCAAGTTTTTCTCGTAACCCCTGAATTCCAAAGCGAGGACCTGGAAAATACCGAAAGATCTCATCGTCAAACTGCAAATCTAGTAATTTTATTTCTCCATCTAGTGATAATTTTCCAAAAGTTGTCGTTAAGATGGCAGGAATGTCTTTAGAAAAGTTTTCTCCCGGAAAGCGAATGTGAAGCTGTGCAATCGTTTTGCCGGAGGATGGATCCTCGCCTGTTTCTTTTATTTCAACCACTTGTCCTTTATGCTTTTTTAACTGCTCTTGCACTAAAAGAGGAAGGTCAGTCCACGAACCTACCGTTAATCCAAGAGCAATGCCTTCTGCTTTTTTTTCTAAATCTTCTCGTTTCGCAATGATTTGGTATACTGCTGTTACGTGACCCATTTTTTCAATCCTCTTCATTCAGATTTTTTTATATAAATAAAACCTCTTCAATAAGAAGAGGTTTTTTGTCAAAACAACTTCTTATCTTTCAACATCTCTGTTGGGAGAATTAGCACCGTGCTCATCATATGAGTCGGTTGCCGGGCTTCATTGGGCTCATCCCTCCACCTGCTCTTGATAAGAGTTTTATTATTAACTTTATAATTCTTATTCGGTTACTTGGATTATGCCACTATCCTTCCCCTCTGTCAACACTTTTTTACATCATATTCGATTCAAATTCGCTTACATTTTTCTGATGGCATGCTACAATTATTTAATGGTGCAGTTTACAATTTGAGGTATTTACCGGAACTTGAGGTTGAGCCAAAACAGGAAAGCCTAAAAAAAGAGGACGAAAAAAGAAGGTACAACATCTTTTTAACGTCTTCCGATCGCATCATGCTAGATTACTAGACTTAGAAAAACTGGTTGAATTACGCAATTATAACGTTACTGGTTATCGTGAGACAATTTGTTTCTTGTACCGTTATTGGTTATGTTGCTTTTTGAATGATCCAGAAGAAGCCTTAAAACAAACGCTAACGTTTAATTTACAGTTTAATGAGCCTTTAAGAAGATCCACCAGAAGCGCTGAAAAGGCCTATTATGCACGGAATAACGAAGAAGCAAACCGAATAGCCAGAGAAAAAGGGTATCCTGGCGCTGGATATAATATCAGCAATAAAAAATTAATTGAATGGTTAGATATAACAGAGGACGAACAACGCCATTTAAGCACGATTATAGATGCGAATGAAAAGCGGAGAAGGAAACAAAAACGCCGGGAAATGGGCGTAAAAAGCCGTGAGGAGTATTTAAAAGAACAGCGCAATAAAACGGATAAGAACTTAGAAAAACTTAGACAAGCAATTGAGTTGAATCCTGATTTCTCGAATTACAAATTAGCTAAATTGCTAGGAATAAGTGAATCGTATGTAAGGAAAGGATGTTATATGTTATTTACTGGAACGGATGATTTAATTAAAAACGAGGATCGATCAATTAAAGAACATGATGTTTTATATTCTAGAATTAAACCTTTACCCGTGGTGCTAGTTGAGTCTTAACGCTCAACTAGCCCAAGAACAACAAGCGAGTAAGCCAGTAAAATACCATCCAGTGCCGTTTCAAATCCAGAAACCGAGTTCGCTCGAATCTCGGTGATCCGATACGAATCGACTAAAATCGAAAACACGGTTTCAATCACTTTGCGTTTTCGTTTCATCCACTGTTTCCATGCGTCGGATTGGAGAATTCGCTGATTTTTTCGAACGGGCGTCCAAAAAGCGACTCGATGCTCTTCGTACAGCTTCTTTTGCAGTTTTTGGCTGATGTACCCTTTGTCACCTAGGTTATATGGATGTGGAATTTGCGTCATGACGGTTTCAGCGGCCACCCGGTCGTGACAAGACGCTTCGGTGACAACATATCCCATCGGAAGCCCTTGGTCGGTGACCTGCAGGTGAAGTTTCCACCCATAGAAAGTGATCCTTTTGGAAGCACAATAGCCAATATCGGCAATTCCACGGAATCGTTTGACGCGATGCATTCGAGCTGAATGACACAGCTCGATCGGCAAGCTGTCCACGACCGCATACGCATGGTGTTGCCCACGCTTGGCTAGCTGGTGCCGAATCCACTTGATCGCAAAGCTAAGCGCTCGGCAGCGACGGTTGTACCGAGAACGCTCAGGGAACAAGTCCTTGGGAAACAAATTCCCAATCACAAACCGATGCCAAGCCCGTTCGGAAGTGAAGCCCAACAACTTTCCAAGGACATGGATGGTGATGATGACTTCGTCTTTCTGTTTCAACAAATGACGATTTCGACGTTGAAGAGGAATCTGGATACTCGATAGTTGAGCCGATACAAAAAGCAAAATCGATGCATATTGTTTTTGAAGTTTGACACGATCTGTAGTAAAATGAAAGTGCTCTTGCATGGGGATTCTCCTTTCGAATGGTAGGTCGCACTTTCATTCTACAGGAGATTCGCCAGGCAAGAGCTATTTTTTATGCTTGTTTGATTTTATCTAGCACCACGGGTAACCTTTATCTTCACAAAAAATGGAAGGGTTAGTGGTGTACTTTCAACCCCATTGATGAAATTAAACCGTTTCTCAACTGAACAATTAATAGAAGTTTCATATAAAGTTAGGGAAATCCACGGTATGGTACACAAATGGATACCAGAGACAGTTATTGATGATACATTTATTAAGCAATATGTTGAATCATTTACTGTTGCCTTTGAACAGGAAATCACTGTACTTCCAAGGACATTTTTACGTGAATTTATATTCGTATTAGACGCTGCAAAAGAGGGGAACGATGTCCATTCTCTTTTAAATTATTAGTCCTAGTACTGTAGAAAGAATTAAACTGGATTTAAGTCAGTATTTTGGACACCAATAAGTGAAATTTAATTTTGATCTCATTGACATCGCTTGTCGCTTGACATGGAGCCTCTGCGGGCGTGGTGTTATGCGAAGGGGGAAAGGGGCAATGAATTCTTTCGCATGGCAAATAAGCCTACCACACCCGCCACTCCATGTAAAGCGGATGCTTGTAAAATTGTGAAGAGCACTACGCTGCCCTTTGATACTGTCTACTGTTTCTTGTGGCGTCATATAGCCCAGGCAGCTATGAATCCGTTTCCGATTGTACCAGCCTTCTAAAAATTCGAATAAGGCTCTTCTGGCAGCTTGAAAGTTCAAATAGTTGATTCTATAGATCTCTTCCTTTTTCAGAATTGCATGGAAAGACTCAATGCAGGCGTTATCGTATGGGCAACCTTTTTTTACTGAAGGAGTGTTTGAACTGCTTCTTTTCCATGTATTCTACAAATTTCTCGCTTGTATACTGGGATCCCAAATCAGAATGCAAGATCAATCCCGGACCTGGACGTTGTGCCTGATAAGCGTTTTCTACTGCCTTTAAAGCCAGTTCAGTCGTCATGTGACGGTCAAAAGCGTAACCAACAATCTTTCTGGAATGTAAATCCATTACGGAAGCCAAGTAGCACCAACCGTCTCTCAAAGTATGAATGTACGTAATATCCGTAACCCATTTCTCGTTGATGGTTGTCGTTGAGAAGTCCTGGTTCAGCAGGTTATCGTGTTCTTCCATCTTGCCCTTATTGGAATGGGGGCGATACTTTTTTCTGATAATGGAATAAATGCCTGCAGCCTTCATCAAATGCTGAACCCGTTTCAGGCTGACTTTGAGCCATTCTTTTTCAAGCATATGGTGGATCTTCGGTTCTCCGTATCTCTGCTTGCTTTCCGTATGGATTTTTCGTATTCTGTCTGTCAGCTCCCGGTTTTCCGTTTTGTTTTTGATTCTGTTTTTTGTTTGGATTGATAGTAGGTACTTCTCGGCACGCCAAGGACCGTACACATGGTTTTAAGGTCATAATGGTGTCTGGCTCTTATCTCGTCAATCATGGATATAACAGTGGTTTGAATCTACTTCTTTGCGAATATGACCATAGCTTTTTTAAAGATTTCGTTTTCCTCTTTCAGCCGGTGCAATTCTTTTTGCAGGTTCAGAAATTCTTCCGGGGTAAAAGAGCCCCCGTCATCCACCTTAACCGGTTTTTGTTTTCTGATCCATTTGTAGAATGTCGTTTCAGACAGGCCATATTCGATCAAGATCTGTTTTACTAGTGTTCCAGTTTGATAAAGCTCAACCACCATTTCCTTAAATTCAGCATGATAACGTTTACGTTTTTCGCTTGTGTTACCTATATCAGGACACATCCCTTCGTTAATATTATATTTCACTAAAGGGTGTCCATGAAACTATACTAGCATCAGTAGTTATATTATTTAAAAAGATTCTTAATCCAATTTCTGTCTGACACATGTAATAAACTCAACACTCTTGATGCGACTAAGTCAAAATCTTCTTCATTCTTTGCATCCTCATAGTTAAACCAAGTTTCATTGGATTCTTTTATATTTTCTGTGAGTCTATATCGGTAATCTATACCTACATCGTGTGCAGTCACTTTACTTGGCGGAATTTCTTCTCCCCAACTCGTTGTTACTCCTTCAATTGGGCAAATAGCTAAAACTACAACAAAAGATCCACCATAACGATTAAACTGAAAAGTTATTAAGTCAATATTATCTTCATTTTTCCTTCTAAAATGTGGAAATGAACCTTTAAAACCATGTTCTCTTAAATAAGGAACAACAATCTTTTTTAATGCATTAGTCATATTTAGACGGTCATTGGAAGCCATATTTAGTATTCCTCCAAAAATTCATTTTGTCTTTTATATCTTAATTATATATTATTATTAAAAGAAAGGGGTTCCCATGTGATTCAAAACGAACTAGTACACTTAAAATTCACAATTCTAATTTTAGTGACCTCTAGTCTAAATATTATTTATAAATTTTATAAGGTATTCCTTTAGATTTCAAATAGTTTAGTACAGGTTTACTTGCCCCTACTTTTCCTGTAGTATCACTTCTAAAGAAATGCCATTTAGCACCTTTTAGTTCCTTCTTTTTGATTAATAAGGCGTCTTTATCAATCTGTTTTCTTATAGTTGAAGTTAACGAAACATAACCAACTTTAGATTCATGTCCAATTCCAGAAGTATCGAGCACGTCTATATATCTACCACCTAAAGGAGTTCTAAAATATTCTTGTTTACTTCTTACTTTTACTAATGTTTCTAAATACTTCTCTCCAGCTCTTCCACTACTAAAAGATAATTTAGCTTTTTTTGCAGCTGATTTTGTAACTTGTTTACCTGATTGTTTGGAAACATACTTAATTGCTCCGCCAATTATACGTACAACAACACTTATTATAGATGCTTTAGCTTCATTTTCAGAGATGGTTATTTGTTCACCAGTATTTTTTTCTATTAAAATAGCTTTAAATTGTTCTTCAGTATTCTCAATTATTTTTACATCATATACTGTTTTTTCAATCTTATCCCCAACATTCTAATACGGAACTAACTGTTATATCATTACCTTTTAGATTTGAATCTATAATTAAATCCGTAGCATATTCATCTGTATCAATATCTAATTGAAGTTTGATTCCATTGCTGTCTAGGTTTTGAATAGTAGGTTTAATTTTTTCTGCACTATTAATCCCGATACGGATCATAGGCATATTCGTTCATCAAAAATTCCTCGAAGCCTTCCCACACCTCCCTCTTGCCCTCATGGACGTAATGGCGCTGATTCACGAATTCGATCCGTGAGCCGTTGCGCTTCCACCCTTCGTGAACGATCAGGATTTGTCTTCCTTGGCCCGTTTTCTCTTCCCTTGGCGAGAGACAAACAGTCCATCGGCCTCCACAAACAGCATCCGTCCATATTGCTGGTCAACCGAGCAGTGCAGCGGAGCTTCGGCTTCGAGCACCAACTGGCGGATCGCCTCATGGCTTATCACCGGATACCCGACCATCTGGGCAAGCGTACAAGCCGCTTTGCGATAAGAAGAGCACTCCACAACCAATCCCACCGACGTTTCTTCTAGACAAGGACTGATTGACTGCGATCCATCAAACACTAGAAGGGAGTCAAGCAAAAACGTGTAACGGTTTTGTTCTCGGTCTAAATAGTAGTTTCGCTCAAAGGTGACTTCGCCAAACAGGGTTTGAATCGTGGTGCGTCGTTTGTCTTTCAAGTGGTACCGGCGCTTGTCCCGGGTTTCCGCCAATTGTCGGTCGATGTCCTCCAACAAAGCCGTAAACAGTTCGGCGAAGGCGTTTTGCAGGGCTCGAAACAAATCAAGTTCGATCTCTTTCCATGTCAACGAATTTGTGGTAAGATGTTGTTGAATATTCATGGGACTCTCTCCTCCTGTTTGATAGTGTGGTCAATAATCATCTTATCAGGGAGAGAGTCCTTTTTTCATGTTCCTGCTTGGGATCCTACCGCGCTTTCGCTTGGTGACCCCGATGAGGGGATTGCGAACCTATGTTCCCATCCCCCCTCATCGGGAATTCTAAGAATTTCTCCCACAAACATTTTACGCACACCAGAAAATATTTATGGAAAATGCAAAAAGGCTAGATAACGCTAGATACCATGCATGGTTTCATCATCATAACTCTGATTGATGGATTACTGTTGCAAAGAAAAAAGAAGGTAAATTCATCCAATATCATTACAAACCACAGGAATTGGCTGAAAAACTAACAGAATGGCTCGAAGAGGATGTTTATTTTAGCTAGAATACAATTTTATAAGCCTAGCCGACAAATTACGAATATAAGGCAATTAAAGTCGTTATATGTTGATTTAGATTTTTATTTGTTTAATTATAATTCGAACTGGATCATCGGCAAATTAGAATACGATTATTTTGGCCAATCGATTCCAGAGCCGAATATAATCATTTTTAGCGGTCAAGGAATGGTTTTAATTTGGCTTAAAGAGCCTGTTCCTTACAAAGCCGTTATGGCAAGCGGTACAAAATCACTTCTTAGAACAATTAAAAGAGCTAGGGGGCGACTCTAGGGCGGTTGATGCTTCAAGGGTATTCCGCATTGCTGGAAGCATTAATTCAAAAAACGGTGTAGAGGTAATAGGGCAATATCGTCATAAGGAACGTTATGTCTTGAGAACGTTAATTAAAGGAGAAATGATTTTTATGGAAACTTATACAACCCTCAAAAAGATTACTCCTTCCTATGACCCTTGGGAAGCTTATTTAGATATGAAGGAATACGGTGAATTAACATTATCAAATATAGAATTTACCACCACCACAATCTGTAATATGCGATGTGAGCATTGCGCTGTAGGATACACTTTATCTCCGAAAGATCCGGAAGGGCTGCCGCTCGATTTACTTTTAAAAAGGCTAGACGAAGTGCCGACATTGCGATCCCTTTCGATTACCGGCGGGGAGCCGATGCTTTCGATAAAATCTGTGGAAAATTATGTCGTTCCCATTTTAAAATACGCACATGAACGCGGGATACGAACCCAAATCAATTCCAATTTAACATTGGACTTGAAACGCTATGAAAAAATTATCCCGTATTTAGATGTTTTGCATATTTCCCATAACTGGGGAACAGTCGATGATTTTGTTGAAGCCGGATTTGCAATGATGAAAAAGAAGCCTCCATATAAAGAACGCGCAAAATATTTTGAACGAATCATTGAAAACTCTAGAGCTCTGGCTGAAGCGGGAGTAATTGTTTCAGCGGAGACGATGCTGAATAAACGGACGGTTCCTCATCTTGAAAAAATCCATAGACAAATTGTAGACGAAATGAAATGTCAACGCCATGAGGTGCATCCAATGTATCCAAGTGATTTCGCTAGCAATCTTGAAACGCTCAGCTTGGATGAGATACGCGAAGCAATTCATAAGCTCTTGGATATCCGCGACGAATCAGTGTGGATGCTGTTTGGAACACTCCCGTTTTACGCTTGCAGCGACAATGAGGAAGATTTAGCATTGCTGAAGCGATTGAGAGAAAGCAAAAACGTGACTGTTCGAAATGACCCTGACGGCAGATCCCGTCTCAATGTCAATATTTTTACAGGGGACATTATTGTGACAGATTTCGGCGATGTACCGCCGCTTGGAAACATCAAAAAAGATACTCTTTTATCAGCCTATGAAAAATGGATGCAATCCCCGATTGCCCAACAGCTGAATTGCCATTGTCCAAACGTAGCGTGTCTTGGACCGAATCTTTTAGTGAAAAATAGTTATTACCGAGACTTAGATTTTACAAAAAGAAAAGCGCGCATATAATAAAAGGGCTTGGGCTTCTTTCGGCAATATATTTGCCTTTCGCCCGCCCTTTTCTATTATCTAGGCTGATTGGTAATAAGAAAGTGGAAGGATGCCCGATCCTGCACAGGAATCCATGCTCCAATGCCTTGTTGCGTAACATTTTTGACAACAATTTGCTTCTTGCTTCCCTTTAACATTAAATACACTTCTCCGTAAGTGACTTTTCCTTTTTCGTTGACAGCGGGAACGTATGCGTATAAATACCCCATTTTTTTCGGCGGGATATTATATACTTGATTTTTTTTCGTCCCGAAGCCGACAATTGTTTCAAATGCTAGCGGCATTTTCGATTTCTTTGCCGCCTTCATCAGCATCAATTTTTTGACATCTTTATGATCAGAAATTCTAGCGGTTAATCCTCCTTTTACCCGTTTTTGTGCCTCCTGTTTATAGCTAATTTGAACGGGCGACTTACCGCCTCGATTGTCAAAAAAGTTTGTATTGATTTTTTGATACTCCCAATTGACTGTTGTTTCCTCAGATTCATAATTCAATGCCCACCGTCCCAAGTAAATGGCGGCTCTATATCCTATGGCGGTTGGAGAAGGTGTAATGGAAGACTCATTTAACATTTTAATTAAAACAGGATTTTCAATCGGGACGTTGGATGTTTTGATTAACTCTTTTGTTAATTCACTTGGCTGTAAATAAGGAAGATTTTGACTCGGATTTGGATACGTATTTTCTTTTGAAATATCCATCACCGATTTGGGGATAGTTGGTGCTTCAGCGAAGCTTAAGCTTGAAAAAACCGATGCAAGCATGACTGAAATAAATAACGTCATTAGCTGTTTCATGTGGTTATCTCCTTTCAAGTAGCCTTTGCTTGTAGTTTTTTCAAGCTATTTGTATTTTATCCGCAAAATATCTTTCTATAATAGATAGAAGCCTATCCCCATGATGACATAAGCAGCAAGCAAAGTAGCCCCTTCAAACCAGTTCGTATCGCCGTCATTGGAAATTACAATCATGAGCAGTACTCCTGTCGCCATGGCAATCAACTCAGGAAGTGTAAAGACGAGCGGCATTTTTTCTGAAAACAGAAGCGAAATTAATACAAGCAAAGGCGCAACAAACATGGCGATCTGCAAGGTTGATCCGATGGCGATTTCAACCGCTACATCCATTTTATTTTTGTAAGCCATAATAATCGCAGACGCATGCTCCGCTGCATTTCCAACAATGGCAACGACAATTACCCCAATAAATAATTCACTCCAGCCAAGTTCATGTGCGACCGTTTCAAACGTATGTACAAGATTTTCCGAAACATATGCAACCGCAATTGTTGCCAAAAACAAAATGATGGTTGCGATTTTGCCAGACCATTCCGGGCTTTCGTGTTCTTCGATCTGCTCCTCTTTTTTCTGATAAACTCCCCGATGGGTTACCAATTTAAAAAACAACGCGGCTAAATAGAGCCCGATCATAATGATGGAAATGCCAATGCTTAACGTCAATGTGTCCGTATCATTCATTGTTTGTGCAAACACTTCTGGAATGACAAAGGCAACAATGACCGCAAACATTAACAATCCAGAATTATGTCTTGCGTCGTATTCATTAAACTTCTGCCGCTTGTACTTTAATCCACCAACAAAAAATGATAAACCTGCAACAAGCAGCAAGTTGCCGATTACAGAACCTGTGAGAGATGCTAAAACAACTGAAATTAAACCTGCTTTTAACGCAAAGATTGAAATAATGAGCTCAACAGCGTTCCCAAAAGTCGCATTCAACAGTCCGCCAATTCGTGGACCTGCCACAATCGCCAAGCTTTCTGTCGCTCTTCCCATAAAACTGGCAAGTCCGATAATCGTTAAACAATAAATTGCAAATAGAAGCAGTGCATTCCAATGCATCAAACTGCCAATAACGGACAACGGCAATCCAACAACAACCAAGGTCGATAATATACGATTGAACATAAAGCTCACCACCCATATTTAGCAATAATTTTCCCGAAAACTTTGCTTACTTATTTTAACAAAAGTTGTTTAAAATAAACACTTCCTTCTAAAAAAGGCCGTTTACAATTATGGAAAAAATTTGTCCGTAAAAATTATTTTTATTCTGACATAAGCACTATATTTTGATAAATCGAGCATTTTGCAAAGAGTCAGTCAAGACTTTGTGGGAACTTTTTTGATTCGCTGAAAACAGATGTAAGTCATAGGTTAGCGAACCATTTTTTTGAATTTCATCTGTAAGCGCTTTGGGACTATCATCCCTTGCCATGACAGACCGATATGTATACCTTTTTTTACCATCCCTTGAATTCAGACAGGGCATGATAGATCGGCGTCCCGGACGATTGCTGTAAATATGGAAAAATTAGAGAAGGCCATTCAAAAGATTACAAATGAGATGAGACGTTGCAAAGAAGCGGGTTTTGTAGACGGTATTCCATTTTGGGAACAAGCGTTAAGTAAGCTACTGAAAGAGAAAAAATAAAGGTCACTTATCCATTAAGGCATTGTAATTAGTTTCATTCTTTTAAGGATTTTCGAGTTTGTTGGTATTTAGTCTACCAGTAATAAAGTTCTAGAATACTTTATTTAATGGTATTTTTATGTAAAAAAATGAAATATATGGAACTATATTGATAAAATTAACGTCTATAAGGTGTGATAGAAATTAATATACTAAGGAGGTAATTTAATATGCGTAAAAAATTTTACTTGGGGCTTTAAGTTTATCTTTGTTAGGAAGTACATTACCATCATACTCAGCGTTTGCGGCAGAAAAACAAGATACATTAAACGTCTATTCTCAAGGATATAATGTATCGTTATCAGAAAATCTTATTCAAACAGCTGATCAATATGTTGTTGTCGAAGAAAATAAATTTGTATTGAAAGATGAGAAAAAGTTAAAGGAGATTCTTTCTGAAAGAGATTTTGAGATTGTTAACTATTTAGTATCTCAAGCTAATAATAATTTAGAGACCATCAGTGGAGCTAATACAGCGGTAGTAGGAAATAGTGTTGTTGTAATGCCTAAAGACGTTTCAGCTAAAACTATTAGTTACGCTAAAGCTTCTGAAGGAAAAAGAGCAATTAAATTTCATTGGTGGGGAATCGAACTGTGGTTGACTAAGACTGATGTTCGAGCCATAGTAAAAGGTGGAATTTCTGGTGGTGCAGCATATCTAGGTAGTATATTTGGAATAGCTGGCGCAGTTGCAGGAGCTGTTGTAGGAGCCATAATATCTGAGTATATAACAGGTGTCCCGATTTATGTTAAATATACTTATGGTAATAAATATCCTCCTATTGTCTTACCTCAATAAAAAGGGTTGAAAATTATGAAAAAAGCTATTATATCTGCAATTTTTGCAGGATTAGTCGTTTTAATAGGTGAGTATATATTCACAAATAGCTTAATTAAGTTATCGGTTCAAATACCCGTGTTATTAATTGGTATTGTGCTGATATATAGGCTACTGGGAAAATAGATTGATACACATTTTCGCTGTATAAAATCTTTACAACATTCCCCTGTACTGTTTTAAGTGCAGGGGAATGAAGATAATTGCTAGTAATAGTCATATCCATTTTCTCCTTTATTTTTGATTTTATTTTAATTACTAACTCAACTTTCGCAGATAGAAATTGGCAAATAAGCCTTGATATAACTAGGAAGGCCTGCAATCCATTGCTGTAGTTGACTTTCAATGATTTTTTTGTCATTTTATTTATCTTTTTTAGGGTATCTTGAAGAAGCTCGATCAACTGCTGTAAAGCTACAGCCCAATCCAGTTCATTGATTTCATTGCATAGTTCATAAAAGAGACCGCCAATGGTCCGATCATCCGTGTTACATTGATTTTGCCACGAGAGAACGATGTAACGAGTAAACACAATGGTGGTATGGCTGATAAGCAAGTCGAAAGAACGGCCTTGGAATTCTCCCTGAAGGCGCAACAGTGATTTAGTCGTCTTGAAAAATACTTCGATGTCCCAGCGTATTCCATAGATGCGCACGATTTCTTGTTCTGTCAGGGTACAATCGGTGCTAAGAATGGCCACCCATTCGTTTTTCTTGTTTCGGTTTTGAATGAAGACCACTTTAACTGGTATTCCATTTGCCATCACCGTGTGAATGGAACGAAGGATTCCTTTCTTTCCTTGAACCGGATTAGACAATCGATAGAGTTCTTTTAAAGAGACGGCTCTGCCCCCTACGAGATAGCGTTGATTGGTCGCTTTCACCATGCCGATCACATCAAGTCCCTGTTCCACGATTGCTTGAATGAGAGGTTGTTGAGTAAACCATGTATCCATCAAGACGTAACGGGCTCCAACCCTGCGGTCAAGGCACGCTCAAGTATAGCAGGGATTTGTTCTGGTGCTGTCTGTAATGCCTCAACACGGCGTTTATCCCCTGATGTACGCTTATCTATTTTTTCTGAAATCCCATTGATTTGAGCCTTTTTGGAGCTCAATAAAGAAAAGTCAATCGGCATAAAGGAGTAGCCGTCAGACCAGCCTAAAGTAAGCATACGAAAGCCTTTATAGAATCGCTTCCGGAGCGACGAGTGATCCATACAACGTGCAAGCAGTTCCACTTTCTTACTGCGATTCCGTCCAAACATCGAATCATCAATAATGAATACTTTTACCCGGTATTTATCTGTTAGGCTACTAACCTTGGCAATGACCGAGGAACTAAAGGAAAGTAGAACGGCACCATGGTTGAGGAAACGGTAGACCGCATCCTTGACTGGCAGCTGATCCGCTTTTTTAGAGTCCAAAAGCCGGAACCAGTTCTTCTGTTGGAAAATGAGGCAAAACACCAGTTGAAACAAATAAGAACAGGTGAATCAGAGATTTTTTTGGATGTTTGCCTTTCGAAGATGTTTCAAGATTTCTAATTCGTTGAAAACGGATTTTAGTTTATTTGGTAATTGATTATTTTGTTCCTTCTGCTCTATCATTTAGAGGACACCATGTGCAAAATACTCAAATCTAAAAAATACAACAACAAGAAAAAAATGATGTCTGAAGCAGAAGCCTTTTGCCGATTACAGCTTCGGATGATTGACGGTATACTATAACGTGGTGGTTTTTGCAAACATTTCACAACGTTACCGTGCTTGGACCTTCTTCCCTTTTTAAAAATGAGGACAGCCGCATGGGTAAAGCCTGTCGATCATTTTGTAAAAAAACCCCTTTATTTTAATCAGGCGATATAGTATGATAATTTTAACGAAATGACCAAAATGTCCATTTAGTCAATCAAGAGGATGAGGAGCATGGCTATCGATCGAAAACAAAATATTATTGATGCGGCGACAAAATCTTTTTCCTTATTCGGGTATAAGGCAACGACGATAGAACAAGTGGCGAAACTCGCGAATGTAGGCAAAGGAACAATTTATACGTTTTTTAAAAGCAAAGAGGATTTGTTAGACGAAATTATTTCCTCAGTTATTGTAGAAATAAAAGAAACGGCAGAGCATGCAATGGACCCCGATCGTCCATTTCTTGAAAACGCCCATCGCGCTTTATATCGCATTGCAGAGTTTCGAAAGCAACATCCACTAACAATTAAGCTTCTCCAAGAAATTCGGGATATCGGGACTCCGGCCGTTCAAGAAGTGATGAAAAGATTGGATCGGGCGATTATCGCCTTTATCCGCGAAAAAATTGACAACGCCATAAAAAAAGGAGAAATTCGCAACTGTGATTCCGAAATCACCGCCTTTTTAATGTTAAAAATGTATATCGCCCTAAACTTTGATTGGGAAAAGGAACATGAGCCGCTGCCAAAGGAGAAAATCGCAGAATTATTTGAGCAGTATTTTTTAAAAGGATTGTCGAAATAGATAGTCCTTCTTCTTTTATCATAAAATGACTAAATGAGCAAAATGGTCAAAAGTACAAAAAAGGAAGGAGATAACCGTTGCGTGGAATCTCATTATTTTTACATGAGCTAAAAATGATTGTAGCGAATCGGAAAATTTTGATTCCTGTTATCGCTATTTTATTTATTCCCATTATGTATAGCGGAATGTTTATATGGGGATTTGGAGATCCGTATGGCCACTTAGAGAGATTGCCGGTCGCTGTAGTCAATCAAGACAAAGGGGCAACATTGAATGGGGAAAAGTTAAAGATCGGCGACGATCTAGTGGAAAATCTAAAAAAGAAAAAGCAGCTTTCTTGGGAATTTGTTGACGAGAAAGAAGCGGAAAACGGATTAAAAAACCGGAAATATTATCTAGTTATCAAAATTCCAGAAAACTTTTCAAAGCATGCAACTACGATAAAGGACGAACACCCTCAAAAAATGGAGCTCATTTATATGCCGAATGAGAGCATGAACTTTTTCGCAGCACAAATCGGGGATAAAACCATTGAAAAACTGAAAGAAGAAGTTGGTGATACATTAACGGAAACATATGCCGAAACAATGTTCCAAAATATTAAGAAGCTGGCAGAAGGGCTCGAATCGGCAAGCGAAGGAGCAAAGAAACTGCATGATGGCATTGATTCAGCAAAACAAGGAGCAATAAAGCTGAAGGACGGGGTTGATTCGGCCAAAGATGGTTCACAAGAGCTGTACAACGGCGCGCTCTCTGCGGAACAAGGAGTTCAAGAAATATATGGACATTTAAAAACGATGGCTGAAAAATCATTGATATTTAAAAATGGACTGCAATCCGCTAGTTCCGGAGCCGAGCGTCTGAACAGCGGAATGAACCGTTTTAATTCCGGTCTTGACCAATTGATTGCAGGTCAAGAGAAATTGCTCGATGGTGCAGAAAAGGCAAGAAATGGTTCTCAGCAGCTGGCGGATGGATTAAAGCAATCACTTCATGGAATGAAACAAATAAATGAAAAAGCTCCTCAGCTCGCAAACGGAGCCGAGCAAGTACGAAGCGGAGCCAGCAATCTGTCGTCATCACTCGGACAATGGGCTAAGGGAGCAGAACAAACGAAAACGGGAGCGGCACAGGTGAGTGCCGGACTGGAACAGCTGACAGCCCGGCTTGATGCTATGATCGCTCAAACGTCTGATCCGCAGCAAAAAACGGCACTCAAAGAACTGCGTGCAAGTGTAGGGCAGCTGGCGGATGGAAGCAAACAAGTAACAAGCGGTATCAGCCAGCTTTCCGAAAATGCTGCAGCATTGAAAGATGGAGCTGATCAGCTTTCTTCTGGATCAGCGCAATTGCATAGCGGAACAGTCGCTTTAAGCGACGGTCTCAAACGACTAGTAGCAGGGCAGGAGCAGCTCGCCGCAGGTGCCGAATCATTAGCTGGCGGACAGAAGGAGCTCTCCCAAGGATTATCGACATTCGGTGAAAAAATGAATGAAGCGAAAAGCGGAATAACCCAGCTGATGGAAGGAAGCGGACAATTATCAGCCGGCTTGCATGATCTCGCTTCCGGTTCTGATCAACTGCAAGATGGCACTAATCAGCTTGCTGCTGGTTCCGGCGAATTAGCAAACGGAATGGAAAAACTCACAAATGGGTTAGGAAACTTTTCACACGGAATCGAGCAGCTTTCTAACGGGTCTGGTCAATTGACGGAAGGAATGACGACGCTGGATAAAGGTTCTAATGAATTGGCAGAAAAATTGCACGATGGAGCCAAAGATGCCAGCAACGTCAAAGCGGACAAAGAAATATACGATATGTTTGCAAAACCTATTAAAATTAAAAACGAAAAATTAAACGAAGTTCCTAACTATGGAACGGGGATTGCTCCGTACTTCTTATCGCTGGGATTGTTTGTCGGCGCCTTGCTCGTAACAATTGTGTACCCTCTTCGTGAACCAGCAACTACACCTAAAACGGGAATGAGTTGGTTTTTTAGCAAGTTTGGTGTTCTCGTTATGATCAGCGTCATGCAATCGTTGATAGCCGATACAATTTTACTAGCAGGAGTAGGCATTGAAGTGCAAAGTATTGCGAGATTTATCGTATTTACGATCATCACAAGCTTAACGTTCATGACGTTAATTCAGCTGCTTGTCACAACGTTAAGTGATCCGGGAAGATTTTTAGCAATCATTATCTTAATCTTACAATTAACTACAAGCGCCGGTACCTTCCCGTTAGAGTTAATCCCAACAGCGTTGCAGCCGCTCCACAACTGGCTGCCAATGACATATTCCGTAGCCGGCTTCCGTTCAGTCATTTCGAGCGGCGATTATGCGTTTATGTGGCAAAATGCATTTATTTTGCTCACTTTTATGATCGTGTTTGTTCTCGCAACGATCACCTACTTTACAATCCAACATAAACGCCGTTTTAGCGAGGCCGTATAACTTTTTGTTTTTGAATTTGCCGGACGAACTTTTACACCTTCGACTCTAGCGTAATAACTGAAAGGAAATTTTTCAGAACTAAATGTGGTAAATCGGCAATGCCACAATTCCTCTTCATAAAAATGAAATAGAAGCAGATCTCTATCATCTGCTTCTATTTTTTTGTTGAAACTTTTATTCATTCAGCGATTCGCCAAAAAGGCCTTCAAAAATGGATTCTTTTATAGGACGACGAGGGGTTGGTGCCTCTCTTTCCTGCAGGCTTTCCGGCAGAGCTTCTTTTTCCCCTTGATAGCCAATTGCAATGAGCGCATTGATTGCATACTCTTCAGGGATGTTTAAAACTTGACGTGCTTTTTCAAAGTCTATGCCTGTCATCGGATGCGTAATCAAGTCTTTTCTTGTTGCTTCTAATGATAAATAGCCCCAAGCTGCACCTGCATCAAAGGCGTGGGAGCCGATTTCCCCCCGCTCGCTAGTCTTTTTAGAAATAATCAAGGCAAAAACCGGGACGTTTTTGCACCAAATTTGATTAAACTCGCCAATGAATGACATAAATCTTTTGCGGTCTTCCTCTGTGCGAGCGATAATAAAACGCCATGGCTGGAAATTGAAAGCAGAAGGCGCCCAGCGTGCTGCTTCAAAAAGGCTTAGTAACACATCCTCCGGGACCTCTTTAGTTAAAAACGAACGCGGAGACCAGCGTTTTAAATAAATAGAATCAATTTCATATTCGGCCTGGCGGGCAAGCTTCGTTTGTGTCATCACATTACCTCCTAGAAATCAGATCGGAATTATACACATTTATTGTATTACATTTTTTTCTAAAAACAATTTTTTTGCTCATAAAAGCTTTTATTTTAGTTCAAATGTTTCCGTAATGTTGATGCTGCCTTCTACTGATTGAACCATTGGACAATTTTTGTGCGCCAGCTCCAAGCATTTTTGAATTTGCTCACGGTCCAAATCCTCGCTGGAACTTGAAATGATGAAATGAAGATGAATTTTTTCAATTCTGTTCGCTTTTTCTTCGTTCCGTTCAACTTCAGCTTGAATCGTAATATCGTCATAAACGATTCTTTTTTTATCTAAAATTTTTCTGAAAACACTTCCGCTGCAGCCAGCAATGGCGGAAACCATCAATTGAAATGGACGGAATCCGTATGTAACATCACCTGCCACATGCAGTTCTCCGTATTCAAAAGTTGTTTTATATCCAATTTCCTTCATTTGAAATTCCATGCTGTATCATCTCCTCCATTAATATCTACAATTTTATTGTAATTGATTAATTTTTTTATTTGCAATTAATACAAATTGCGGGAAAAAAATTAAAAAATAAGTTGAACATCTACTCCATCTGTTATATAATAGTTTCAAAATAAAAAAACTGTATCATAACATTATAGAGGAGAGGGGAAAAATGATGAAACGGCAGGAAAGAAAAAATATGATTGATTTTATTGAAAAAATAGGAAATATTGATCGGGAAACGCTTATGTACATGACGGATGCGGACATTGAACACATTTATGCTTCTATTTATGATCGATATTTAGAAATGGCTGAGTAGAAAACGCAAAAGAAGCCTTCCGCCGCCGGAGGTCCGATGCGAACATTCCCGCAAAAAAAAGAAGCTTCAACGCGCAGACACTCAACCTCTTGCCGAACTTTATTTAATATAAAATTAAAGCTCTGAACTCATGGCAAACATAGCTAAATTCTCGTTGAATACAAAAACCCGGGCTGTCGAAAAAGTCGACAGCCCGAGGAATGCGCTTGATAATATCTCTTTTAATGGTAGCCGTTTTGGCCGTTCGCACTTCCGCTTGTCTTATGCTTCGGCTTGGATTTTGAGTTTTGCTTGTTGTGTTGACCGCCTTTTTTTGATTGCTTTGCCACTCGTATGTCCTCCTGTTTACGTCAATTTTTTCAGCCTCATTTTTAATATGACCATGTGAAATGAAAAAAAGTCTTCGAAATAAATGGCGGCCTTTATTAATTATTGGAATTTTTTGATAAAATTGCATTGATCTCCCCGCCTAATATAATAATAACCGCGGAAAGATAAAACCAAATTAGAAGAATGATCACCCCGCCGAGGCTTCCATATGTCACGCTGAAATTCCCAAAATTTCCGACATAGTAAGAAAAAAGAAGAGAAACAACAATCCAGCCAACGGTAGCAAATAAAGCGCCTGGATATGCTTCAGAAATTTTCATCCGTTTATTTGGCGCAATAAAATACAGTCCTGTAAAAACGATGCACAAAATAACAGCACTTAATAACCATCTTATCGTATTCCATATCGTTAAAAACACTTCTGTAAATCCGAACGCCCGAAATATAAACAAGCCTATCTCTCTGCCAAACACCGGAAGCAGCAGTGCAACTAAAATGACTAAAATCATGGCAAAAGTCAACAAAATAGACATCAAGCGAGCTACAAGGAAATGACGGTTTTCTTCCACTTGATATGCTTTATTAAAAGCTCTGACAATCGCATTAATCCCATTTGAGGCAGACCAAATTGTTCCAATGACTCCGAACGACAAAAGGGTCACATTTTGAGTTTCAATAATATGCCTCACATTGTTTTCGATCAATTTCATTGTATTTCCCGGTGCATATTGTGCGACAAAATCAAGAACAACATCTGAAGAGAGGGGCAAATATGCAAGGAGATTCATTAAAAAAATAAGGAATGGAAAAAGAGACAAAAGAAAGAAGTAGGCTAACTCCGCAGCTAAACTTGATATTTCATCTTCTTTAAACCGTTTAAAAAGCTCTTTAGCGATTTGAAGAAGGTTGATGTGGTCATCCATCTTGGCACCTCATTTCAAACTAGTTTCTGTCAAAGGCGCTCCTTCCATTTCTCTTTTGCTTCTTTCATTATTTCCATTACTTTCGGTGTCGTTTCTTTTAATTCTTTCACTTTTTCAGAAACAAATTCAATATCTTCGATTGTTTGCTCGATTGTTCTTTTGACAGAGTTCATTTTTTCCTTTGTTTTATCAGCAATCTCCATCGGATTTTCTGCGCACTGCTTGATTTTGCTAAAAGCTGATCTGCTTTTGCTGATTACATTGTCCCTTGTTTTTTTATCCAATAAAGAAAGCGCTGCGCCTGCGATCGCTCCGATGAACAGCCCTTTTAACAATTTATTTTGCGATTTCATTTGACTTTCACCTCTTCTACGAAAGATGGTGTTCTTCTTTGATCTTCTGGAGCAGCCCTTTGCAGCCTTTGACAACCATGTCATAAACCTCTTCAAAATTCCCAGTATAATACGGATCAGGGACGTCCAAAATATCAGCATCTGGTACGAAATCCATTAAACGACTGATTTCACCCGTATTGTTATATCCTGCCATCCGGCGCAAATTTCCTAAGTTTTCTCCATCCATGGCAATAATATAATCAAAATCTGATAAATCATTCTTATGAATTTGACGTGCTTTTAAACCTTCATAAGAAATTTGGTAACGGTCTAATATTTCTCGAGTCCCTCTATGCGGCGGGCTTCCTACATGCCAGCCTCCCGTTCCCGCTGAATCGACAAAAATTTTATCTTCCAGACCTTCCCGTTTAACTAAATCACGAAAAACCGCCTCAGCCATTGGCGAACGGCATATATTTCCTAAACAAACAAAAAGTACTTTTATCATTGCTGAAACCTCCTGAACCCATTGCTTCAATCGTTTTTTCATAAGCTGCAAAGAATAGTTTGGAAAGATCAATTTTTTTGATCATAATATTCAATCTTTCATAATACATGATACAATGAAACAAATAAAAAAACGAGAGGATGAAATCAATTGAATTTATGTGAAAAATCAGCAGAAAATATGGAATACATGATTAAAAAAATTACAGAAAAATTGAATATGATCAACATCAGTGCAGTTCAACCAACACATTTTAATGTAAATATGTATGAAGACCTAAAAGAAATTTATGACCATGTAATGAAAAAAAATACTTTCAGCCCCAGCGAAATGCAAGCAATTGCAGAGGAATTGGGGAACCTACGAAAGAGCACTCTTTAAGTGAATTGAGCTTTCTGCTGCTCGTTGCGAATGGGCTTGTGCAAATGACGGCAATAAGTGTTTAACTTAGCGATGTTGAAGTGTTGTGAAAACTCGCAGCTGCTGTCCTCATCAGTTTGCTTCAGTTGATTTGTTATATGTGGTTCTATACGCTTCTCAAAACGATGTTCGAGTCACATTAGGAACCGCCCAATCTGCCATCCATCAGAGGTTTAGCTTGGATTCTAAAGCAGGCGAATCGTGTACGCGCTCCATTTTCATCATTCTCTTTTTTCTTTTGCAAGAGAAAAATAAAGATAGACCTCCTTGTTGTTTAGAGGCCAGATTTCAGAAGAAATCGTTTTTACTTTAAAGCAGCTTTATAAATTCAGTATAAGCTGCTTTTTGCATAATAACTTTTTTGTCAAAACGGTGTCTATTTTTTGAACAAAATGTGAATTTTTTGTTTCGTTTTTGTGACAAATGATTTATAATAAAAGAAAACGTTTTCTTTGTTTGGGGGTCAAAAAAATGGTCGTGACACTCATGAAATATTTTTATTTATTCGTTGCTCTCTTCTGTTTATTGTCTGGAATTTTGGTCGGTTTTGCAAAGGAGCTTCCGCTTTCGGTGATAGTCATTTTCTTAGGTTTTTTCAATCTTGCTTTATATTATGTCTTCCATAGAGAAGCCTTGAAAAAACAGCAAATTTAAAAGAATGGCGAAAATAAAGGCACCATTCTTTTTCGAAAACGTCAAATAAGCTTTTTATAAACTTTATCTTTATAAAATTGAGATGCAGATGTGTTGAATATATTCCTTTTCTTCACGATTCGTTCCAATGCCAATTGTTTTTCCGACAGCTTTTGTTGTAATTTTTTCCTTTCTGCTTCATCTTCACAGCATTTTAGTAAATCTTGAATAGTTAATAGTTCCTTTTTCAAGTCATTTTCTTGATCGACCATTCCGGCGTTTCTCAAAAGACGATAAGCCATTCGGAGTTCTTCCGGAATATCAGACAAATCGTCATGCGGGAGAGGCTTCCCCATCCCGGGAAGTTCTTTAAACTCTCCCTCTTCATATGCCTTTTTGATCCGATCCTCAGCAATTTGTGCAAATATATCCACGCTTCATCCTCCCTTCGACCGTTATGTTCGTTCTTTTTCTAAACGCTTTACCCGCTTTTTCATCGCTTTTGTTAAATATCCGCCTTTAAAAGAACGAATTTCATATGAGCTTAAAAACGCTTTTGGTTCTATTTCATTGACAAGTTTTAAAAATTCTTCCTCCCGAGACCGTTTGGCAACAACTTCCAAACGATACCTAATCGAATTCATTCCTTCTCCTTGAAAGACCGTAACCCCAAAACCAGCCTCCCTCAATTTTTTGACTAATCCGGAATTTTTATCCATTAAATTCACATTGTATGTTACATATCCAAAAGCCAGCTTTTTCTCCAGTTCACCGCCCAACAACAGCCCTGCACCAAAACCGATAATATATGCACTAATATTGTAAATATTAGATAAATCTTGAAAAACTATTCCTAAAGCGACAATATAAATCGCTGCTTCTAGCAAACCTATACCAGCAGCAGCCTTTGTTTGATTTTTCACTAACAAAATAGTTCGGATCGTCAATACTGGTACATACAATAATTGCAGCAAAAAAATAAAAATTGCTTGTAGAAACATGTTGCCTAGACACTCCTTTGTTCCATCATACTATAAATTATTTTCAAAAAGAAAGAGCTATCATAAACTCAAAATCTGAGATTTGAAACTACATTTTTACAATTCATCTTGATCTGTTATTATGCTTCGAAACTTCCTTTTTCATGCGAATAGGCTGGCGCTTGAAATACATCGCTGTTCTCCATACCCACTCCAACGGCCCTAATTGAAAATATTTAAACCAAATATGGCTGATGATAAGCTGCACGGCAAAAATTGCGAGTGCAAGCCAAAAACCGGCGAAGGGGTATACTTTACCGTACAATCCCAATCCGTAATGATAAAAAATATATGTACAAATAACAGATTGCATGATGTAATTTGTCAATGACATGCGTCCAACAGGCGCAATCTTCTTAACAATTTGCCGACAGATTGGGTGAAAATATAAAAATATGAGAGAGATCACATAAAACAACATGAGAAATGGTGCACCGAACACCATGTAAAAACTATTTTTAGCGGTGACCGCAAAAATATTTAACGGAAGCCCAATGATAAGCCCGAAAAACCAGATGGCTGTTAATAACCTTCGATGCTTCTCCGGTTCTTGAAAAAGCTTTTGTTTCGCAAATATCATGCCAACTAAAAACATGCTGATATATGGGAGCATGTTTATTATATAGACAAGCGGTTGAAAAGGCCACATGCCAGACATAGACATGTAAAAAAGCCGATCATGAATACGCTGATGGAAAATATCAGTAAAACTTCCGTTTTGATATGAATGGATTGCGTTTCTTGCCTCCTCTTCCAGTAAGGCAGCCTGCTCTCTTTTTTGGACTAAAGCATCCTCACCATTGGATACAGCCGTCATCAAACCAATAAGGAGCAAATATAAACTAAATAAACATACAGTCCATACCAAAAGGGTTTTCCAGGAACACTTCCGGAAAAAAAGGAGAAGAAACCCCAGCACAGCATAATCCATTAAAATGTCTCCATCCCAGATGAAAAATGAATGAATTAGTCCAAATACAAAAAGCACCACCAGTCTGCGTATATATATAGAAACAAAGTTCCTGCCGTTTCCTAAAGCCCGTTCCTCCATGATGATGATTCCAAATCCGAACAATAATGAGAACATTGTAATAAACTTCATTTGTACAAATATTTCCAAAATATTTTTCGTTAGAAAATCCCATGTTCTCCATGTTTCAGTAAAAAAATTTTCGCTGCCTATTTGGTATAAATATACATCTGGATAGCTGAAATGCGCCATATTCACAAGTAAAATGCCAAATATCGCAGCCCCCCGCACCACATCCACTACTTCATAACGCTCACGTTTAAGATTCAAACCAAAACCCCCATTCTGAAAAAAGTTCTTATTGTTAACGCCCTTTTTTCATTACTTTTTGTCCAAAGGCTGCATTTCAGCTTTATCGTGTTTAAATTTATTTGAATATAGCGAAAAAAGAATGACAATTTTCTTATAGTCTATTATGATAGACATAAGATTCGAATATCAACAGATCCACAAGGGGAGCTATATGCTGAGAGTGGACGGATATTTCGTCCAGACCCTTTGAACCTGTTAGTTAATGCTAGCGTAGGGATGTGGAAGTATACTGATCCATGATACAGCCTTTTTCCCCCTTATGGATATTTGTTGATAGCAAATAATATACAGGGGGTTTTATTTTTGGAAAAAAATCGCTTATTACTATTAATAGAAGCAGCAATCTTTGCAGCATTGGCAGTTATACTTGATCTTCTCCCTTCCATTCAATTATCATCAGCCATTTCTATATCCATTGCCATGGTGCCTGTACTCATATTATCGTTTCGATCCGGTGCAAAGATTGGCTTCATTTCCGGCTTTTTATGGGGATTATTGCAAATTGTATTAGGTGATGCATACATCCTGACGCCTGTTCAAGGCTTCATCGACTATTTTCTAGCTTTTTCCTTTATCGGTTTAGCCGGTCTTTTCAGCAAAACTATCCAAAATAAGCTGAAAGATGGAAAGAAAAGCTCTGCTCTTGTTTTCATCATCTTTGGCGTCTTCATCGGAGCTTTTGCACGTTATTTTTGGCATTTTATCAGCGGTGTCTTTTTCTTCGGAGAATATGCACCAGAAGGAATGTCAGCGGTCGTTTATTCTTTGATCGTAAACGGCATTACGATGATAGGAGCCTTTGTATTATGCGCTGTCGTTACTGTTATTCTCATTATGGCGGCGCCAAGATTGGTTGTAAAATAAATAAAATAGTCCTCTGCAAAACATGCAGAGGATGATTTTGTTTATAGGGTAAATACTTTCGTTTCAACAGTGTATTTTTTTAATTTTTCACGGCTTACATGAAAACCGATCCCCGGGTTATCAGGCAAGGCAATTTTTCCATTATAAACCGATATTTCCGGTTCAATAATATCTTCTTCCCAATACTTAGATGAACTGGATATATCTCCTGGCAGTGTGAATTGTTCAAGTGTCGCTAAGGCTATATTATGGGCCCGTCCAATCCCTGATTCAAGCATCCCTCCGCACCAAACTGGAACATTTTGCTCTTTGCAAAAATCATGGATTTTTTTTGCTTCTGTCAAACCGCCAACACGGCCGATTTTTATATTCATAATTTTGCAGCTTCGAAGTTCAACAGCCTTTCGAGCATCTTCGAAGGAACAAATACTTTCATCTAAACAGATCGGTGTGTCCAATTCTTTTTGAAGTTTGCTATGATCCACAATATCATCGTGCGCAAGAGGCTGCTCAATCATCATTAATTGAAACTCATCCAATTGTTTTAGATGATTTATATCTTTTAATGTATAGGCACTGTTCGCATCAGCCATTAAATCCAAGTTCGGAAAATGCTTCCGTATTTCCTTAACTACTTCAATATCCCAACCGGGTTTAATCTTTATTTTTACTCTCTTGTATCCTTCCTCCTGATATTGTTCAATAAGACTGATTAAATCTTTTATTGTCGGCTGAATACCGATGCTCACCCCAGCTTCAACTTCTTTTTTCATTCCCCCGAGAGCTTGTGAAAGAGGTATATTTTGCTGTTTTGCATATAGATCCCACACGGCACCTTCCAAAGCCGCTTTTGCCATATAATTTCTGCGAATAAAACGAAACGATTCAGCCAACTCACGAGGATGATGAAACGTCGTCTTTGATAAAATCGGAATGAGGAAATCTTCGATCATGTGCACAGTTGTTTTCACGGTTTCTTCTGTATACCATGGAGTGGAAAAAGCAACCCCTTCTCCAAAACCGGCTGCACCATCATCATCCTTTACTTCTACGATCAACAATTCGCGATCGTGAATGTCTCCATAGCTAGTAGAAAATGGGGCTTTCAAACGCATCTGTAATATATGCAAAACAATTTTCTTAATTTTTATCAATTAAGAGCATCTCCTTTTTTAGCCAAGCTCTCAGCTAAGTTCGACAAAATCATTCCCATTCGCCAGAGGGCTCGATATTTCCCGGAAAATATTTCTTAAAATAGCGAATCCACTCGAACGTTTGTTTTACACTAATTATAAAATAAACGCTTTCTTAATGTAAAGGAGCAAGGGATTTCTTTATTTCCCTTATTGTTTATTGAACTGCAAAATCTCAAATAAATAATGAGATCAATCGTAGAAACGAGTCTCATCATGAGATTAATTTTTCCACTCAATAGTTGTCTTCTTCTCTTTGTTGACTAGCAATTTAAAAACATCAGGTCTTGCATAATGCCCAACAGGATCAAAATCAAACTGGCTATAGGCGATTTGTTTCATATCCAGTTCTGCAATGATGATGTCTTCCTTGCCAAATACGGGCTCTGCCACATATTCGCCCAACGGTCCAACAATGGCGCTACCACCTCTGCTCATTATTTCAGGTGAAGAAGCAAGTTCATCATAACAAGCCAAATCTTTCGGATACATATCTTTTGTCACATATTGATTGGCAGACAAAACAAAGCATCTCCCCTCCAAAGCAATGTGGCGGATTGTTGACTGCCAAGTTTCCCTTGCATCAGCCGTTGGGGCAATATAAATTTGAATTCCTTGTGCATACATCGCAGCCCTTGCTAACGGCATATAATTTTCCCAGCAGATTAGCGCCCCTATTCTTCCATAAGGGGTGTCAAACACTGGCAATGTGCTTCCATCCCCTTCCCCCCAAACAATCCGTTCTGCTGCAGTCGGTTTTAATTTGCGGTGTTTTCCTAACAACTGTCCGTCAGAATCGAAAAATAAAACAGAACAGTAAAGAGTCCCGCCGCTAAATTCATTATCCCTTTCTGTAACGCCTATCACAAGGTAGACACCTGCTTTTCGAGCCGCTTCGCCCAGTTGTTCCGTCGTTTCGTCCGGAACAGCTACAGAATTGCTCCAGTATCTATACCAATCCTTCCTCCCTTCAGCCGAACGGCTCCCAATCGTTGTACCGAAAGATAAGCCTCTAGGATAAGCGGAAATAAAAGCTTCAGGAAATACAACAATCTTTGCTCCTTTTTCAGCAGCTTGATGTATGAGGCTAACCGCCTTTTTTGTCGTGGCGTCCCGGTCCATAATAACAGATGAGGCTTGTATAACAGCAACTTTAACCTTTTGTGCTCTGTTCGACATATTCTTCCCCTCCACCAAATTGAAAAATCTAAAGCCATCTTAAATGCCGAAGCTCACGAACCTTCAAAGTCAATAACCTTCGGAAGTTGCCCCCCTATTCATCTTCCATAAAAAAATCTGCACAGGAAGGAAAACACTTTGAATAATCCTCTTTTTAAGCATAGAAGGGCCGGCCCATGTATTAGAGTTCAAAATAATTGGATTATGTTTTTCCATGAGAGCTTTTCATGTGATATCTCATCTGAAGTAATTTAATGATAATTTCTTAGCATGCTCCTTTGTACAATACAGCTGTGGCTGAGTGTCGAACTAACTATCAACACTTAATTCTATAGAAGCATTAAGCGTAAAATATGAGAAACGGTTTGAATTGGAGTATATTATTCATAATAAAAATGTTCAAAAATTTTTGGACCATCCAATCAAAGACTTTGTCAATCATCCAATTTCAATACTGCAACAGCCATTTATCCAAGACGAACCATAAAGTGAAATAAATTTGCCGAAAATCGCACATCTATTTTAAGGGTTTTCAACTTCAAGTAAAGAAAAAATCGGGCAGGACAGCTTTAAGCATTGCGTCCATGTTACAAAAGATAATGATTTTTCAGCAGCGTTCAAATCATGTGCTAAAAACTCCAAGTTAAAATAAAAGTGGATGGGTAAAATGTTACTGAATTGGATGGGCATTATTCTTTCATCTAGCGTTATAATTAATGTTTGAACAGGTTCAAATTTTGATGGATATAACAACATTTTCGATTATGTTCAATAGGAACATTCTATAGATAAATAACAAAGAACCTGGTTAACTTGCCATATAGCAGGAAGTGCCAAGCAAATCTAAAGGGTGAAGCATATGGACTGGAAACCGGATCGAAATGCAAAAAAGCCTATATATAAACAGCTGGCCGAATATATTGAAAATGGAATTGCGGATGGCACATTTCCCCCTGATAAACCGCTGCCTTCTGAACGGTTTTTGGCCAATAAGCTGCAAATAAACAGAAGTACAGTTGTGGCTGCATATGACGAATTAGAATCAAACGGACTTATCGAGAGAAAGAGAGGAAGCGGAACAACAATCAGCAAAGATATATGGGGCATGACAAAGAAGCGTGTACCAAGCTGGAATCGGTATATTGAGGCAGGATCGTTCTTGTCGAATTTACCTGTGACCCAGAGAATACGCAAAGAGATGGAAGAGCATAAACTAATCAATTTAGCTAGCGGTGAATTGTCGGAAGATCTTTTTCCAATCGACTCCTTGCGAGAAATCATTTCGACAAGGTCATTTATCGGAAGCCTAGGATATGATCATCCTCAAGGGAATGAGATATTAAGAAAAACTATCACAAAGCATGTGAAACGATATCGGAGAATTGAGACAAATCCGTCTTCCATTCTCATCACATCAGGAGCGCAGCAAGCTTTATATTTAATCGTCCAATGCTTATTAAAGCCGGGTGATGCGATAGCATTAGAAGAGCCTTCGTATTATTACAGTCTCCCGGTCTTTAAATCAACCGGAATTAGACCTTTCTATTTACCAGTTGACAAAGACGGTATAAACCCGGATGATTTGCTTCAATTGCATAAAAAACATCGAATCAGGATGATCTTTTTAAATCCTGCTTTCCAAAATCCATCAGGCGCTTTCCTTCATAAAAACCGGCGGGAAAAAATATTGGAAATATCGTCTGAGTATGGAATACCGATTGTTGAAGACGATCCTTACAGTTTAACGTCCTTTAATGGGGAAGAGACCTACCCGCTAAAATCAATGGATGAGCATGGAAATGTCTTATATATCAGCTCATTGTCAAAAATTGTTGCTTCTGGTTTGCGAATTGGTTGGGTTATTGGACCAAAGCCTGTGATTGAAAGATTGTCTGATGCCAAACAGCAAGTGGATTTCGGTCATGCCAGCTTTACTCAATGGATTGCCAATGATTTTCTGGAATCTGACGACTTCGATGCCCATATCAACTGCTTAGTCAAACGGCTCGAAAACAGAAGGGATCAAATTGTCAAAAGCCTTCGATTCTACTTAAAAGACGATGTTGATTTTTATATCCCACAAGGAGGCATTCATTTATGGTGCAAAATAAAGAAAGACTTTAATGAGATCCAGCTGCTAGAAGAGTCGATCAAGCGCGGGGTTATTTATGTTCCGGGCTCAACGCTTGGATCAAGTACAAAATATGTCCGTTTTACCTTCGCAAGAGAAAATGAAGAAAATATAAATGAAGGAATAAAAAGATTTGCTGATGCATTTTATAATATTCAGCATAAATAAATTCCTATTTTCAGGTGATTATCAAAATTCTCTACCACAATGTAAAGAGACAGGGAGATGGTTTTATGTATAGTATGTTATTGACCGTAGGCATTATTATTTGTGTACTTGCACTCATTTTAACTGCGTTTATCGGAAAAGAAGTAGGAAAAAAAATAGAAACATATAAAGCGATCGGGAACAGTCCCCATGATGAACTTACAAGGTCAAGGAAATATGAAACAAGCTCCTTTCGCAATGTTCGCTCGTTGACATGGATTTATACCTTATTGTTCATTGTCATCCTCATTGTATGTCTTATTTTTCTGTTTTAATGCTAAAGAAACGAACCTATGCAAACAATAATGAACTAAATATATTTAAACCTAAATCCTCGACTAACCCTTGCTAACGAAATGACGTTTAGCATGGTTGTTAGTTGAGGTTTTTTATTTTGGTTTTCATTGAATTTTCATAGCTCCAAAAACGTTTTTCGCCAAAATTTTTTGACAATATATATTTACATTTATTTCAAAAAGTGATATCATTTTAATATAAAAATAATATGAGAGGGGCAATGAAAGTTGAAAGAAAAAAAGGCATGGTTTATTGACGGGTTTATTGGAATTGTATTAATCGTTGCACTTTTGCTCGGAGCAGCTTTTACATTTATCCAGGAGTTTATTGTTCTTGCAATTGTATTGGTTGTTCTTGCCGTACTGCTTGGAAGCGGTCTTACCATTGTACAGCCGAATCAAGCAAACGTTGTCATTTTCTTCGGACGTTATTTAGGAAGCATTCGGAAAAGTGGCCTTGCCTTAACGGTTCCATTAACTATTAGACAAAAGGTGTCCCTTCGCGTTCGAAATTTTAACAGCAAAAAGCTAAAAGTAAACGATGTGGAAGGGAATCCGATTGAAATTGCTTCGGTCATCGTCTTTAAAGTAATCGATTCCGCAAAAGCAACTTTTGATGCGGATGATTATGAAGAATTCGTGGAAATCCAAAGCGAGGCTGCCATTCGTCATGTAGCAACGAAATATCCTTACGATACGTTTGATGACCACAATATTACATTAAGAGGCAACGCCGATGTTGTTTCAAAAGAGCTGGCAGATGAATTGCAAGAAAGGTTGAACGTCGCTGGAGTTGAAGTAATAGAAGCTAGACTGACTCATTTAGCTTACTCGACTGAAATTGCCAGCGCCATGCTTCAGCGCCAGCAGGCAGCCGCCGTTTTATCTGCGAGAAAAAAGATTGTCGAAGGAGCCGTCAGCATGGCCCAAATGGCTGTCGAGCAGCTGGCTAGCAACGGAACGATTGAGCTTGATGAAGAAAGAAAGGTTAACATGGTGAATAATTTAATGGTTGCGATCATCTCCGATCGCGGCACCCAGCCGGTCATAAATACCGGAAGTCTATATTAATGGTTGTGTCGCATCATGGCAAAAAAGAAAAATTTCCCTTTAAGAATCGATCCTGAATTGTATGCCGTTATTGAACGTTGGGCGCAAGAGGAATTCCGCAGCGTCAATTCCCATATTGAATTTTTATTGCGGGACGCTGCTCGACGCGAAGGAAGGTTAAAGAAAAAAAAGGAGAAAGAATAAAACATCGATCATCTTTTCCGCAAGTCAAAAATTGGCTGCTGACTTCCTTCAAATCTTGGCGCCCTAGACACCCTTGTCTTAAACAAAATACTGCTGCTTAAAAGCTTGGCGAATGTACAGATGCCCAGCACATACAAAAAATCCCTTATGGATAACCATGAGGGATTTTTTATGAGTGAAGAACTTTTTCTAAATGTTTCACTGTTGGTGTTAAATTAGCAAAGAAATACGCTTCGCGGAGTCTGCGGGAAGGTGCACTATGCATGAGATATCCGGCACTTCCGTGATGAAGCATGTTTGCCTGTACAGCTTCAAGGGTTAAATAAGCAGCTTCCAAACGTATCTTTGCAATTTCTTTCCAGTCGAGTCTTTGATCGCTGAACAATGCATGAATGTCATCTTGAATTTTGCGCTCTTGTGTTTTCAATTGACCCGGCTGTATTTTCAAAAAGCTGTTGCAGCCATTTTGTTTATTAATAACCTTTTCAATGGAGGCGATGGAAGATCGTATAACACCTAAACCAAGAGGTATTTGATATAAAATGAAAACCGGGCGGATTTTCTCCACAAAAAGATCCGCATCGTCAGATAAAACCCACTGATTCGGGACAAAAACATCTTGAAAAGTACAAGAATATGTTGCGCTTCCATTTAAACCTAGAAAATCATTTTTTTCCTTTAATATTAATCCTTCTGCATTGCTCGGAATGAAGCACATGATTCGTTTGTGTTCATCCACCTCAGCAATCACACCGAACCAATGATTGTCACCTAGATTGGATACATTCGGCAAAACACCTGAAAGTATATAACCATCTTCTTTAGGTTTTGCCTTTAAGTGCAATTTTTCAAGTCCTGCATAATATTTCATCGGATTCGATAAGCCTGTTGCACCTAAAATTTTTCCACTCTCCAACAAAGGGAGCAATTTATTTTTTAATGAAAGATTATTGGAATTTCGCACATAAGTTAAAGCGGCCAGATGGCACCATAGGCAAAATGCAGTCGTCATACACCATTTTGCTGTTTCTTCTACTACTTTCATTTCTTGTAAAATATATTCCTTTTGCGACTTATGATTCGTAGAGAAAAATCCAGCTTTCCCTAGCTCCCGCAAATATTGCTCCTGATAAAAACCTTCCGCATCAATTTTTTTTACATATGGTTTCAATTCTTTTTCAATTAACTGCTCCAACGTTTCAACTTTTTCGTCCAAACTATTCATTTCAATCATCACCCGCGTTCATAATGTCCGAAATCAGGCATTCCAATTATTATTAAATAAATAATTCCTACGTGTTTAGTCGGTTTAAAGTTATTTTATTATATTAGGTTCAAAAAATCAATCTTTATTTTGCCGCCTCTCCTATTTTTTTGATAAAGATGAACCTGTATATGTATTTCAAAAGAGCTTTGAAAAAAAGACAATAAACCAATGCTTGGCTTATTACAACTTCCTGAAAGTAGCCGGCATCCGCAAGCTACTTTCAGATAAAAATCGAAAAAATATAAAAGCAAGTGGAAAGAAACGCATTGTTTTTCTCCACTTGCTTCATTTTAGGGACTTATCGGACAGCCCCGCCTCTTTAAAAAAGGTGATTAAAATTGATTATTTATCTGCCAATATTTCCGTAATGGAGTCAATTGGTGTTTTTACTGCGTTGCGGGCACGCTTAACAGCCTCTTCATCTGGTGCATCGTAGAAGCAAAGGCATTTTGTCATATCTTCACAAACATAAGTTCTCGAAAATGTTACTTCAGGAACTTCTTGATAATGTACAGAGTTTTTCTTCTTTCTCTCCAAATATTGTTCCATTGTCAAATCTTCTGGTAAATTCCATTCAACCAAATAATTGACAACTTCATTATTTTTCTTTACATCTTCGAGTTCTTTTCCAACAAGACGAACTTGTTTTACTAGATGAATAGGTATCTGAATGTCTTTTAACGTTTCAGTGGCAGCTTTTTGATTTTCTGCTTCAACAATAAAGAATGCGCGTGAGAAATCCTTTGATACTTGAAGTTCAATTAATGATGCCTGATTTTCGTTTAATTTTCCTTGAAGCTCTGAAACTTTTTGATCTAATTCCTCTTTTGCTGATACAATACCATGTAAGGATGATTCAATTAAGTATAGCGCCATATTTTTATCCCCCACTTTTTTATTATCATAAAGTCATTTTAATATACTTAGTTCAAAAAATCAACTTAATCACTTTTAAATTATTTTATGTTAAAATGGATTGTAACAAATGGAGGAGATTAGTTTATGAAAATAAGATATGATATCCCTTGCAACATCGCGCAATCACTTAATATCATTGGAGATCGTTGGACACTGTTAATTATTCATGAAATTTTAAACGGAAATGCACTTTTTAATGAAATTAAAAAAGCTTTACCGGGAATTTCTTCTAATTTGCTTTCGGAACGTCTCAGATATTTAGAAGAAGAAGGCCTCGTTCAATCAGAGCTTTATTCACAGCATCCACCTCGATACCGCTATGTATTAACACAAAGCGGAAAAGATTTAGAGCATGTTTTCAATGCACTTATTATTTGGGGAAGCAAACATTTAAAAAAATGTTATAAAAAACTGATTGACCCGGCTACAGGTGATGAGGTGGACATTGCCTATTATTCCAAAAAAACAGGCGAACTTGTCCAAAATGTTGAAGTTATTTCTATTGAAAGTGAGCTTCAAAATATTAAATAAAAATGCTGTCAGGTCCTCTAAGACTAGTTTAAGGATAGGCGTGCTGGAAGCTCCGGCAATTGCCTTTTCAGGAGGAGTTTTTCCACGCGTCTAGCCTCTTAGATACCAATTTTTACATAAATTCATTTCCCTTTGTCTAACGAATACGAAGTCCATATTATAAATCCCCTATTCCAGGTTATCATCATTCCCTTGTTCTCCTTTTTCAACACCTTCCGTAAAATCCAGTATGCTTGAATCACCTACCTATTCTTAAAGCATCACTTTAAAAATCCCGCTTACAGCTTAAAATGTTTTCCTGCCTCCGGCTTCAAAAATGCCATCCGCAAACGTCCATCATAATAAAAATCTATAAAAACGCAATGACTAAGCTTATCCTCATTGAACTCCCATCACTTCTTCTACAAAACGTCCAGATACATCGGTGCAAACCGCTCACAATCAAAATAACACGATTCATTCTCAAAAATTAAAATCATTGACACTAAAAAATATTTTCTATATATAGTTGAAAAAACTAACAAAGTATAATAAAATGATCTACAAATATTAAAACTCACTATTCTTATAAGAATTATTTTGTTAATGAATTAACCGAAGATTAATGAAAATCCGACGACTAAGAGGCGGTGTAATGAATGGATTCTCAGCAGTCTACAATTATTAAAGTTGAAAATTTGAGCAAGAGCTTCACAAATAAAAATAAAGAAATACACGTTCTAGACAATATTTCACTAGAAATAAAGCAAGGTGAAATCATCTCCATATTAGGAGAAAGCGGCTGCGGGAAAAGCACTTTTTTAAATATTATCGGCGGCTTTGAAAAGGCGGATAGCGGTCAAGTTTTGCTTGATGGGAATGTGGTGAATCAGCCGAATCGCAAATGCATAATGCTGTTTCAAGACTATGGACTGCTCCCATGGCGAACAGTGCTTAAAAATGTAGAATTGGGGCTGGAAGGTCTCAAGCTTCATCCTGCAGAACGAAAGGAAAGAGCGTTACATTACTTGGCATTGGTTGGTCTAAAAGGGAAAGAAGATTTGTTTCCTCATGAACTTTCTGGAGGAATGCAGCAAAGAGCAGGAATTGCCAGAGCACTTGCACTGAAGCCAGAATTAATTTTAATGGATGAACCGTTTGCAGCATTGGACACGTTTAATCGTTATTATTTGCAGGATGAACTGCTTCGCATCCAGCAAAAGGAAAAAACAACCATTATTTTAGTTACCCACGATATTGATGAAGCAATCTATTTATCAGACCGGATTCTCATTATGCATCCAAATCCCGGTCATATTCACAGGGAGATCAAGATCGCTCTCTCGAAGCCTCGAGACCGAAGCCATTCTGATTTTCAGTATTATCGAAAAATCATTTTTGAAGAATTCCACTTTAACCATCCTAATGTAACAACGGAGTATTATATCTAATTTTTCAAAGCAAGCTCACATTGTATATAAAAAAATAAAAATAGGAAAAGGGGAAATTAGATGAAAAGGATTATTCAATCTGGACTGATTCTATTAGTTATATCAGTATTGTTATTGACAATGGCTGCTTGTGGGGCAAACGGAAGCGATAATACTTCCGAAAGCGGCAAAGATGGAAAAAGAACAATCAAGATCGGGTATTTGCCGATTACTCATGCAGTACCTCTGTTTATCGAGAAGGAATTAGAAAAATATGAAAAATTCAATCTGGAACTCGTGAAATTTGGTTCGTGGCCTGAGCTTGTAGACGCCTTAAACACAGGCAATATTGACGGAGCTTCCATGCTAGTTACTTTGGCTATGAAGGCAAAAGAGCAAGGCATTGATTTAAAAGCTGTCGCATTAGGACATCGAGATGGGAACGTACTTGTCGTAGCAAATGATATTAATAGTGTTAAAGACTTAAAGGGGAAAAATTTTGCTATTCCACACAAATTCTCCACTCACAATATTTTGCTTTATCAAATGTTAAAACAAAACGGATTAAAGTACGATGATGTAAAAGCTGTCGAGATGCCTCCAGCAGAAATGCCGGCAGCTTTATCTGAGGGCAGAATTGCTGGATATGTCGTGGCAGAACCTTTTGGTGCAGCTTCCGTATCGATCGGAAAGGGCAAGGTACTATTTCAAGATAATGAAATTTGGCAGAATTCCATTGACTGTGCACTAGTACTGCGCGGTGAATTTATCGAAAAGGAAAAAGAGATTGCTCAGGATTTTGTTAATTATTACTTAAAAGCTGGTGAGGTAGCAGAGCACAAGGATGAGCAAACAATTGAAATGTCCTCCAAATATATGAAAGCGGACAAAGAAGTAATGGATTTATCTTTTAAATGGATTGCCTATGACGATTTAATCATTCATGAAAAAGACTATAAAGAATTAACGAAAAACTTGATTGAGATGGGCTTACAAAAAAATCCGCCATCTTATGAAGAATTTGTAGATAATTCGCTAATAGACAATGCAAAGCTTCCATAAGGGGAATTCCTATTTCTCGAGCAAACCGAAAGATGGACGCGAATTTAAAGATGTTCTATGGTTAAGCAGGCACTAGGCATGTTGAACAACAGAAGCCCTAATGATGGAAGTATACTAAAATGACAGTTCCGCATGGTTGATGATGCATAAATTCACCAATTAATTTGAGAAAAAAGAGAAGTGATAGGATGATTAAATATAAGAATTTCATAAATGTCATCATTGGTTTTGCTATCTTGATTACCTTGTGGCAATTAATTATTTTCATTGGAAAATATGATTCAGCACTTTTCCCTTCACCCATCCAAGTATGGGATGGAATACTTTCTTTGATTATAGATGGCACACTGTTCGAACATTTTCAAGTGAGTATCATGCGATTTTTGGCTGGATATCTTTCTGCCGTTGTATTAGCGATCATTTTAGGACTTATTTTTGGCAGAATACCACTATTATGGGGAGTGATTGACCCAATTATCCAGGTATTGCGGCCTGTTTCGCCAATCGCATGGTCGCCGTTTATTGTACTTTGGTTTGGGATTGGCAATATGCCGGCAATCGTAATTATTTTTATTGCTGCCTTCTTTCCTGTTTTGCTATCGACAGTATCTGCTGTAAAGAACGTTGATAAAACTTATTTGAAAGTGGCACAAAATTTCGAGATTAAAAAATTCGAGCTATTGCGCAAAATCATTTTTCCTGCCACATTCCCTTATATTGCGAACGGGCTTCATATAGCTGTAGGTACAGCTTGGATTTTTCTTGTAGCAGGAGAGATGGTTGGAACGCAGTCAGGACTTGGTTATTTAGTTGTCGACGCCAGAAATTCCATGAGGCTAGATTTAGTCATGGCTGCCATACTATTTATCGGCGTATCCGGGCTGCTTCTCGATAAAGCGGTCGGACTTATTGAAAACTGGATTAATCGTATTTGGGGAAGAGCATAATCGCTGTGCACGGCAAACTTTCCTGTTTCAAGGGATATCTCAGCCCTACAAGTTGAAAGTGCTTTTCCAACTAATCATCTAATTACCTATATTAATTTTTCAGAGGATAGTATGTTCATGATTAGAGCATACATCCTCTTTTTTTCTGTGAAAATCAATTAACCATGGCTGAAGCGGTATACCCCACAATCAAATTGGATACCCTATTAACGACCAAAAAAAGGCAATAGGAAAGCAGAGCTACCTTATTTTTAGGTATCTCGTATATTTCTGAACCTTTTTGGTTATACTAATTTATTTACTGCTCTCGAAACGGTTCTTTTCGAGAAATGATGCAGTAAATGATGGTAAGCATTCGGTGCGCGATCGCAACGAGTGCTTTTTTCTTTCCCCTGCGTGCCGCCAATGACCAATATTTCGCTGCCAAACGTTGATTCCTACATCGAGACAAAGCCCAAGCCGCCTCACATAACGCCGACTTGATATGCGGATTTCCCACTTTCATGATTTCCCGGCGCGACTCCCGCCCATGAAGCGAGGTGTTGAGACGTTGGAAATTGTCCCATATCGACTCCGATTTCAGCGATAATCACGGCAGCGGTTTCCTTCTTGACCCCCGGTATGGTCACAAGAAGCTCCATCTCTTGTTTGTATACTTGTAAGAGTTGGTCGATTCGTTCTTCGATGTCTCGAAGTAAACTTTCCAACGATTCGATGTGCTTCCACGATTGGCGAATCATGAACAGTTGATGGTTGGTCAATGTACCAAAGAGAGAATCCTGAATTTGTTGTTTTTTCCTCTTCATACTCCTGTGAATGCAAGCATCGACTTCGGTTTCTTCGATGTATCCCTGTTTCATTAAACGTTCCAGTAGCTTTCGCCCAGATACACCAAATACATCCGAAATCACGGAACTTAACTTGATATTGGAACATTCCAACACTTTTTGAATGCGGTTTTTCTCCGCGGTTAACTGCCCGATCCATTTTTTGCGCAAGCGAGTTAAATCCCGTAATTCTCGAATGTTCTCAGGAGGTACGAAACTCTTCTCGATCAATCCGTAACGCAACAATTTGGCGATCCATTCTGCATCGGAAACATCGGTTTTTCTCCCCGGTACATTTTTGATTCGCTGAGCGTTGGCAAGTGTAATGTCAAAGTAATCTTCCAAAATATTGAACACAGGTTTCCAGTAAACGCCCGTACTCTCCATCGCAATATGAGTGACACCACGATCTTCTAACCATTTCAGAAGACGAAACAAGTCTTTCGTGAAAGTAGGAAATGTTTCAACTTCCTTTTGAACGTGTTCTTCCTCTCCAAGAAGAGCACAAACGACAATTGTTTCGGCATGGACATCTAATCCTGCACAACGATGATAAAGAACATCCATGATTCTTACTCCTTCCATCGATAAATTCGCAAACAGGGAGTCCATTTGCACGTTAGGCATTTTTCTGTTCGTAGTCACCTTTTCACACGAAAAGGGCTGACAATGGGTGGAACACCAAATGGACTCAAACAGTTTTTATTACAGGGTCGAACCACCATTAAAGAGAACGTCTTTCAAAACTGTTTGCGTTCATATCCATTATGGGAAGGAATGATGGATTTTCATGCATGAGTGGGGAGTAAAATTACTCATGGATGTTTTTATACACATCTTTCTTATTTGGAACTAGTCTCTCCAGCGATTTTAGAAAACGGCAAAAATAATTCGGCTATTAAAAATAATCTTTCGGGCAAAATCATGCTAGATGTAAATCTTTTGTAAAGCAAAATTTACAATGAATTAGCTTGGGCACAATATTTGCTTAATATTTGTTTTTTATATTTCTTTTAAAAGCTTTTGATCCTCTGCCTCCATCCAAAGAGCAAGCATATTCTGCCCAACAAGATGTTTCGCGCAATCCAAAGTATAACAAACGTTTGCCAATCGAATTGCTTTTATAACAAAATACTTTGTTAAATCTTGAGAGCAGATTCGGAATTTTAAAAGAAAGGAAATTTAGCTATGGCAAAAAGCAATGCAGGAACAATTTTGTTGGAAAGATTAAAAGAACATAAAATGGTAGCAGCTATTAAAGAACCGAAATATATTGAGAAAGCGATCAAGAATAAAGAACATTTAAGTGCTGTCTTACTAATGACAGGAACCATTTTAACGGTAAAAAGATATGTTGATTTCATCCAGTCTGAAGGGCTCCCCGTCATATTGCATGTTGAAAAAATAGGCGGTCTGGAAATGGATGGCGATGGAATTGACTTTGTAAAAAAGAATGTCCAGCCAACGGCGATCGTTACAACGAGGAACGGCATTATAAAAAAGGCAAAATCAAGCGGTTTATTTGTTATTCAGCGAATCTTTTTAATTGACACGGAAGTTTATCATAATTTAGTGAAGGATGCGGACCAAATCCGCTCAGATATAATAGAAATTATGCCTTGCCGTGCGCCGGATTTTTTAAAGAAATTCACAAAGGTTTCGCAAGTTCCCGTTATAACAGGAGGGCTGTTGACTTTGCCTGAACATGCGAAGGAAGCGATAAATAATGGCGCACTCGCTGTAACGACGTCCAACTCAAAATTGTGGGAAATGGATTTAAATAAATTTTAAAAGAGAATTTACATATGATTTATACTAGATTAACAATTATCATCTATATTAAAAGTAACAAGTGAATAATTACTGGTGCAAATAGAGAGACCTCAAATTTAATGTATATGAAATAGATATATACATTATATTTGGAGTCTCTTTTTTGTTATGCAAGCAATTGGAGGTGATTTCGACATCATTTAATAGTTTTGTCAGGCCGGGAGATGAAAAGCATTTACACCTAAAATATTAATGGCAAACGATCTGCCAACCTGTCATTGGCATAACGATGAAAAATAGCTTTATCTGTAATTGAAGACAGCTTGTAGAAGCCGCTTGCTCGAACACGGACGGTGATAGCCAGTCAAAGGCAACACGATTTGTTAACTGATTCATGTAAAGAATTTTCTAAATAGGCGAAATGTCACGACAGTTTGAAGATCCCTTTCATTAATTACGCTCAAACAATTTGGTGAGGAGGAATATAATGAAATCATTTGTAAAATTGATTTGCGCATTTACATTAGTATTTATGTTAGCAGCTTGTAACAACACGAGCAAGCAGGCAGCCAATGACTCTCCTTCTAAATCAGAGGACGGCAACAAAAAAACTGTTATCGAATACTGGCACGTAAATGCTGAAACTCAAGGCGGAAAAACAGTAGAAGAGTTAGTGAAGGAATTTAATGCACAAAGTGATACTGTAGAAGTCGTAGCCAAATACAACCCGGACATGTATAAAGGGTTGATGCAAAATTTACAGGCTGAAGTAGCTGCGGGCAATTCACCAGCAGTTGTACAAGTAGGATGGGCATTTTTAGACTACTTCTCAAATAATTTTCATTATGTGCCGCCGCAAGAAATAATAGATAAATATTTTCCAGAAGATAAAACATTTTTAAAAGATCATTTCTTAAAAAATGTTTTGGATTTAGCGAAAAATTCGGATGGTGAACAAGTCGGGATTCCATATTCGTTAAGCAATCCAGTCCTCTATATTAATCGAGACCTTTTACGAAAAGCTGGTTTAGATGAAAATGGGCCAAAAACGTGGGAAGAGGTAAGAGAATTTTCCAAAATAATAAAAGAGAAAACAGGAAAATATGGGTTTTATTTGCAGGAGCCGGCAGATAACTGGGCTACACAAGCTTTATTAGAAAGCAACGGAGCCAAAATGATTACGGACGGAAAAGCAACATTTGCTTCAAAAGAAGGAATTGAAGCGTATCAACTATGGGCTGATATGGTGTTAAAAGATAAAACAGCCTTGCATTTGCCTTGGGATCAAGGTGTACAAAGCTTTATCGATGGCAATGTCGCCATGGTCTATACAACGATTGCCCAACGTTCGCATATCCAAGCGAATGCCAAATTTGACGTAGCGGCAATCAAATCGCCAGCATGGGAAGGAAAAGAAGTAAGACTGCCGGCAGGTGGCGCAATGCTGGCTATTACAGCAAAAGATGAAGATCAGCAAAAAGCAGCATGGGAATTCATGAAATTTCTTTATAGCGTTGAATCAATGGCTAAATGGACAGAAGGAACAGGTTATGTGCCTCCACGTAAAGATGTTGCAGAAGCAGAAAATGGACTTAAATCATTTTTAGAAGAAAATGAAATGATGAAGCCTGCCATAGAACAAATGGACAAGATTGTTCCTTGGGCATCATTCCCTGGAGACGCCGGTTTACAAGCAGAGCAATTATTAATAGATGTACGCGACGAAATTCTTACAGGAAAAGTGTCAGTAGAAGAAGGTTTAAAATCAACGGAAAAATCCATCAACGAATTGTTAAAGTAAAAGGAAATGTCTACAAAGGGTGACTAACATTTATAACAATTTTTCAAAAAAACTTCCTTTAGTCACCCTCCTTTTAACTTTTATTTTCGGTATCAGTGCGGAGGGTAATAAAAATATGAGTGATGGGACGGTTTTTAAAAATAAAGAGAGTTGGAAAGCGTATTGCTTATTGATTCCAACGTTAATTATATTTTCGATATTCATGTTCTGGCCATTTTTATACACGATTTATTTAAGCTTTTTTGACTGGAACATGATTACTCCGACAAAAGAATTTGTCGGATTGAAAAACTACATTGATGTTTTATCAGATCGAAATACATATAAAATATTGGGAAATACATTTATATATATTGCTTTCTTATTAGTTATAAACTGTATCATACCGTATCTTTTTGCTTTCGTTTTAGATTTAATTTTAAAACGATTTAATGGTTTTTATAAAAGCGCCTTGTTTCTGCCGGCATTCATCTCATTGGTCGTCGGTTCGATATTGTTTACGTGGATTTTAAATCCAGTTTCCGGACCTGTTGCCATTATTTTAGGATGGTTCGGCATTGAAATGCCGATTTGGAGTAAATTAGACGGTTGGGTCATATTGGTTTTAAGTTTGATTACATCTTGGAAAGTATTTGGCTATAACTTTATCGTCCTTTATGCTTCTATCAACGGTATTTCACGCGAAATAATAGAAGCAGCCCGTTTGGATAATGTTCCTTTATGGAAAATATTCTTTCATATCGTCTTGCCTATGAGCAGCGCTACTGGCATTTATGTGTTTATTATTACAATCGTCCAAGGACTGCAGTATGTATTCACGCCTATAAAAGTGATAACACAAGGCGGTCCAAATTACGCCAGCTCCAATGCGATCTATCACGCCTATCACGAAGCCTTCGTACTTTACAGAACAGGACATTCTGCAGCTTTATCAATTATGACGATGTTAATCTTTTTCATATTATTAGTTCTTGAATTTAAGTTTGTTGAAAGAGGTATCTATTATGAAAATTAAACGATCTGTTGCGATACCTTGGCACATTATTTTTATCATTACAATCATTATTCTTTTATATCCTATCGTTTTTGCATTAGGTTCATCGTTTAAAACGTTGGAAGATGCCTACAACAATGTTTTGAACATAGTTCCGTTAAATCCGACATTCGAAAACTATATCACATTCTTTAATAGTTTACCCGCTTTCAAAATTACGATGAATACGTTCATTATTGCCTCTGTTGCGACAATTTTCAAACTGATTACATCATTTTTAGCAGCGTATGCTTTCGTATTTTTGCAGTTTAAAGGGAAAAACATTTTATATTTTATGTTAATTAGTACAATTTTTATCCCTTTTACCGTAACAATGATTCCAAACTATTTGATCATATCGGGTATCGGTTTAGTCAACAGCGTTTGGGGTGTTATTTTGCCGCAGCTTGCCAATGCGCTTGGTATCTTTTTAATGAGGCAGTCGATGAAAACAATCCCCATCTCGTTAATTGAAGCAGCCAAATTAGATCATATTGGACACGCCCGGATTATGAAAGATATCGTTCTCCCATTAGTTAGGCCGGCTGTCACATCAACAGGTATCTGGTTTTTCATTACTACCTGGAACGAATACGTATGGCCGGTGCTCATTTTAAAAAGCAAGGAAAATTATACATTGCCTCTTGCTTTACAGATGTACATCAGCTCAGAAGGCGGCACGAATTTTACTGTCGCCATGGCCGTATCAGTCATCACAATGATAATACCTTTAACTTTATATTTAATTTTCCAGAAGTATATTATAGGAACATTTACTTCTTCTGGAATTAAATAACGGAGGATGGCACAATGAAGGAAATAAGATTTGAAAACGTTTGGAAATCCTATGGAAAAACACATGTTGTAAAAGGGCTCAATCTTACCATTCATCCTGGAGAACGTTTAGTTCTTCTAGGTCCGTCCGGATGCGGCAAATCGACAACTTTACGCATGATTGCAGGCCTTGAAGAAATTACTTCGGGCGACTTATATTTGAATGGCGTAAAGGCGAATGACATTCCAAGCGGAAAAAGAAATGTAGCGATGGTATTTCAAAATTATGCATTATATCCTCATATGAATGTCGTTGAAAATATTACGTACGGTTTAAAAGTTCAGAAGGTTCATAAAGACGAAATTCAAAAAAGATTAAATGCTGTGTTAGAAATGCTCCAGTTGAAAGGATATGAAAACAGATTGCCGAAAGATTTATCCGGCGGGCAAAGGCAGCGTGTCGCTTTAGCAAGAGCCGTTGTAAAAAAATCTGATTTCTTTCTGCTTGATGAACCATTATCAAATTTAGATGCGCAGCTAAGAGTATCTGCGCGCAAGGAACTAGTGAAAATCCATGAAATGTATAAGCAAACAATCGTTTATGTTACACATGATCAAATTGAAGCAATGACTATAGGGGATCGTATTGCGTTAATGAATCAAGGGCAATTGCAAATGGTAGATACGCCGGAAAATGTATATAACCGCCCTGCAAACATCTTTACGGCAAAATTTATCGGCTCGCCTCCAACGAATATTGTCGATATGGATTATTATGATGGCAAGGTTATGATCGGGAAACAATCATTTTTATTGCATCCGATGTGGATCCGACAAATAAATGAATGCAATGCCAAAACGTTTGTTTTTGGAATTCGTCCTGAACATCTAGAAATTTATAAAACTCCCCAAGAAAACACATTAAAAGGCACAGTGAAATACGTGGAAAACCAAGGAAGCAGCTACAGTATTTATATAAATTTAGAAGGTCATGAAGTGATTGCGATGAGTGAAAAAAAGAATTGGCATCCGGGGGAAATGGTCTATTTAAAACCAAAAATGGATCGTATTCATATTTTTGATCAAGAATCCACACAATCAATAGGCTATCCGCAAGAGCTGGATCTGAATGAAAGCAGTCCGATGAATCACAAAATCAATGTGGAAACATATCTTTCATGAGGTGGTTGTTTATGAAAAGAAAAATCTGTTATTCTGATTTGCCGCTTGTATCAAAAGATCCTTTAAAAAATGTCCATGACTTAATTGAATATGGAGCTGATAAAGTTGAACTATTAATGGATGGCGAAAAATGGGATGACATGGAAAAATCATTCAAAAAATTGTCTTCCAAACTAAAAGAATTGCCCATCGGCTACACCATTCATCCGCCAGCATGGGATATTAACTTAACAAGTGAAAATAAAGCGATTCGGGAAGCTTCATTTTTTGAATACAAAAAAGCGATTGAGTTTGCCGGCATGATTCAGGCTTCGCATGTTGTGATCCATCCTGGGTTCTGTTTTTCTCCGGTTTTTGACAAACGTTTAGCAAAGCAGCGAGCTGAAGATTATATCCATCAATTATGTGAATTTGCTAAACCTTTGAACGTCAAGCTGGCAATCGAAAACGTCGGATACAACGGCAGTTCGATTTTTACGCAAGATGAGTTTATAAGCTTTTTAGAAAATATTCATGACACGGCAGGATATTTACTTGATATTGGCCACGCAAATTTAAACGGTTGGGATATTCCGCAAATAATGAAACAGACAAAGGATCGACTGATTGCCCTCCATGTTCATGATAATAACGGAACAGGAGACGATCACTTGCCAATCGGTGAAGGAACCGTCCCATGGCAAGAAATCTTTAAAACGATTCATGAACAATCAATCGATTGTCAGCTCATCCTAGAATATGCCCCCGGAACACCGTTAGAAAAGTTACGCGAAGGCAAAGAAATTCTTCTAAAAGAACTTTCAACAGAATAAAGGTGGAGTATTGTATTGTTACACATTGACGATTTTGATGCATATTGTTTTGATTTAGATGGAACTATATATATTGGCAATAAACTTTTGCCCGGTGTAAAAGAAACGATCGACCGATTAAGGCGCCATAACAAAAAAATTCTTTTTATCACAAATACATCGACACAAACAAGAGAAGAATGCAGAGAGCGGCTTCATCATTTAGGAATTCAAGCGAAACTGGACGAAATCATGACAGCTTCTTATTTGTCAGCTGTATATTTTTTAGAGAAATCTCCGGACTCTCTAGTCTATATTGTAGGCGAAAAAGCGATTTCGGAAGAATTCCATAAATTTTCCCTAAAAATGACCGACAATCCTATGGACGCGACCCACGTACTTGTCGGGCTTGATCGCAGCTTTACTTACGAAAAACTCAATTTGGCAATGAACGCGGTTCGTAATGGAGCCAAATTAATTGCAGTCAATCCGGATTCGCTTTGTCCAGTTCCTGAAGGGTATATTTCAGATACACTGGCAATAGCGAAAGCAATAGAAGCTGCATCAGGACGGCCGATCGATCAGGTGATCGGGAAGCCTTCCTCTTTTTGCGGCAAAAAGATTCTTGAAAAATTAAACATAAACAGCAACAGGTGCTTAATCATTGGCGATCGCTTAGAAACCGATATTTTGCTTGGAAAAACAAATAATTGCCGCACATGCCTTGTATTAACCGGAGCCTCCAGAAAAGAGGATATTGAAAAAAACAAAATTTACCCGAATTATATTGCACAAAATTTACAGTATTTGTTTTTCATGAAATAAATCGATGCTTTCATACATACTGATTTTTAGGTAAAAGGTTCAAACCCAGGTGGACGTGATTCATCCTCGAAGCTGTCACGCTCCACCTGTTTTTTATACACACAATCAGCCGTTAAATTTTTTGACGACAACATCATTGGAAATACTCATCCAAAGCGACAATCATCGCCCCCATCCGCTCCAGCTCTGGAGCCACGATGCGCTGCACCCCATAATCCTTCAATTCTCCAGCAGTTACTTTGCCGACGGCTGCTGCCACAACATTTTGTTGAAATGCCTTTATAAGGTCGGATGTTGCTCCTTTTTTTTCAGCCAATTTGAAAAGCACTCTTACTTGCGGGGCTGCTGTAAACGCAACAGCATTCAGCTTATTCTCGATTATTTCATCCAGCAGCTGCTCGACGGTCTCAGGATTAGGTACAATGGAGCGGTATGGCAAAATTTCATGCAAAATCGCTCCGTGCTTTTCAAACCATTCTGAAAGCTTTGGCACCGGTTCTCCATGCAATTGTAAAAAAACATGCTTGTCTTTAAAAGAAAATCCTTCAATAGCCCGAAGCAGCCCGTCATTCGTTCCGTCATCATCGGCAGCATCCGGCTGAATGCCGATTTGTTTAAGAGCCGCTTTCGTTTTATAGCCGCGGGCAGCTATTTTTGCTTCTTTTAAAACGTTTATAAATGAATCCAAAATGCCGATCTTTTCTGCCGCTTCCAACAGAGCGTTCGTCCCTATTCCTGTCGTAAACACAGCCCAGTCAGTCCCTTTTTCAACAATGCTTCGAAGATCAGTCTCCAATTCCGAAGGAGAGCATTTTATTGTTTCTTGAATGGCTCGAATAACAGGCTCCCCTCCTTTTTTACGAATTAACGTGGAAATTTCCTCGCTCTTTCGAGAGCCTGTGATGGCGATCCGCTTCCCATGTAAATTTCCCATGCCTTTCTTCCCCCTTTTTCTCTATCATACTATAAATACTCCGTTCATCCCTTATTTTCAAATGAAAAAGTTTGAGTCAAGTATTTGTGGGCAACTTTTTTATGGAAGTAGAGTTAGAGCTACCGTTATGGAATTTCAATGTTTTTGTATGTTAGCGGTAGACGGGATTATAGGAAAAGCACACCTGGCTTTCTGCATTAATAAGTACCGGTGTTGTTTTTGGCTAACTTTATCTGCAAAAAGGATCTCCATTTTCTATGTTCATCTATTATTCTATTTATAAGAAATATTTTACTAATTTACCAAATTTAAGTTGAAAAAAGTTAAGCCTGAATCCGTGACAAAACATCTTTACAATGGTCGCAAACCGTTGATACGATAAGGGAAAACGACGTTGACGATTCTTCATCAAGTAGGTGATGTGATGAAAGATTTCCCGATTCGGTTTGTATTGACAGATGAAGCGATTACCCCAAGTGCTGGGCTTGCTCTCGTTGGCTACTTACTCCATCGAACGAAACTGGATAAACGGGTAAACGCACTTCGGCTTCCAACGGTTCGTCGAGAAGTGCACATTTCCCATAGCGATGTCATTCGCTCGATGATTGGCTTGCTTGCCACAGGAAAAACGGATTTCGATCATATCGAAGCGTATCGTCAGGACGATATCTTTTCGGCATCGATGGGGATTCAGCACGTGCCTTCCTCTCCAACCTTGCGACAACGACTCGATCAGCTCGCTTGTCTTCCGATGACCGAAACGATTCTTTGGGAGGAGTCCATACGTCTGTTGATTCAACGACATGCCACTTTGTCCCCTTGTTGGACCAAAGGAAAGACGACATGGCTTCCCCTTGATATAGATGGTTCCCCATTTGACAACTCCGATACGAAAAAAGAAGGAGTCAGTCGAACGTATAAAGGATTTGACGGTTTTACACCGTTGTTTGCGTATGCAGGGAAGGAAGGGTATCTCGTTCATGCCGAGTTGCGTCCAGGGAAACAACATGTGCAAGACAACATGCCCTCGTTTTTAGTCACCGCTATCCGTCGAGCTCGTCAACTGACTTCATCTCGTCTGCTTGTTCGCATGGATGCAGGAAACGATGCAGAAGCGAATGTGCACGTATGCCTAAAGGAAGACGTGGACTTTGTCATCAAGCGAAACTTACGCCGAGAATCGAAAGCGCTTTGGTTCCAGATCGCTTCGCAAAAGGGCAAACGTGTCGATGATGGACAAAGCGAAGGAGTACAAACCTATGAGCTATGCCTTCCACAGAAGGCAGCGATCGATGGAAACACGTATACGTACGTTCAAGTCACCCAAGTGACGGAACGGACGATGGAACGCAATGGACAGCTGATGCTCGTTCCTGATTATGAAGTGGAAAGCTATTGGGTGCGGCTCAAAGGATACGAGCATGTTCGAATGAGCGATGTGCTCGCGTTGTATCATGACCATGCGACATGCGAACAGTTTCATAGCGAACTGAAGAGCGACTTAGATTTAGAGCGGCTTCCATCTGGGAAGATGAAAACGAATGCGCTCGTGTTGGTCATGGGAGCCTTCGTTTACAATCTTCTTCGTCTGATTGGACAAGATCTATTAAGCGATCCGAGACATCCGTTGCACCACAAAGTGAAACGCCGCCGCATCAAGACGATTATTCAGACGGTGATCACGATGGCAGGGCGACTCGTCCGTCGATCACGACAGATCTGGATGAAACTGACGCGAAGGAGTGGCTATAGCGAGCCCCTACTGAACGTCTATCAGAAATGGAGAGAGGCAAGATAACGAACGAATGTTCGGGCACTGATGTCCAACGTCACTCCCTGTGCTTTTTTGTCTATTTTTTTTGGTTCGTATACCTAAAAAAGAGATTTGTTCCATTTTCGGAAATAGAGATGACATAGGTCATAAGCATAAAAGGGGTTTTATGGATTATCAATCCATCAAAATTACAACAAAATCAAAGTCGATTTCAATTCATCACGGATTCAGGTTAAGTTTAATATATAATGAAAATGAAAAGGAATTTTTTCCTAATACTTTATTAACAGAGGAGGAGAATTAATGATAAAGAAAATTGGAAAAGTATTGAGTACAGTCTTGTCCTTATGCATGTTATCGGTAATTTTGCCAGCTGTATCTCATGCAAATTCTACTTCTTCTGAGGACATAGTCCAACAACAGTTAGAAACTTTTGAAAGGGTGGAGAAAGAGATCGAATCTGACCCAGAACTAGTTCAACCTGATAAAAATTCATCAGCTTATAATTTTAAAGCTAATAATTTTCAAGCGTTAGCAGCAGCATCATATCCAAAAAGAAAAGGAGTTATATTAGTAACTAAAGATGGAAAATTTGGTTCTCTAGTAGGGCATGCAGGAATCATATACTCAGAAACATCAACAGTTGAATCTTTCCCAAAAGAAGGAGTGAAAACATTCAAAAATAATTGGAATACAAAATATAAAACTGTTTATGCGGTAACGACAAAGGGAACAACTGTCGCTCAAGATGCAAAAGCTGCAGACAGAGCGTATTCACACAAAGGAAAACCTTATAATTGGGAATTTACGAATATCAACACTACAAAAAAATTTTATTGTTCGCAATTAGTATATGAAGCATATAAGTATACTACAGGTTTAAACTTAAATCATAGCGGAGGAATCGTATTTCCAATTGATTTAGTTAACTCTTCTCACACGTATATCATTTATACTAAAGGAGTTTAACAAATGAACCTTTTTAAAACGATAACAAACAGATACAAAATGATCTTTATCTGTTTGTTATCCTCCATGATCTTTTTACAAGGATGCTTCTCAACGGAAACAAAAAACATCGAAGATTACAAATATGCAGTGATTTATACAGATATGTTTGAGAAAGCAGTTATACACCTGTACAATGAAAAAGGAAAGTTTCTTTCAAAACATAAAACGAAATACAGAGGAATGCCTCTTGGAGCTTTTATGGAAAGACCTATTCATATGAATAATAAAGTATATTACGCTAATCCACAATCTAAACACAACACCAATGAATTTATATTAGAGTTAAATAAAAGTAATTTGCAGATCAAAGAAATTCCTAACGAAGACGACATTGCTCCCACAGTTTGGACTGTTGATGAGGAGTTTGCTTATATGTCTGGGGGAGATCTCACTTCCTCTGAGCTTGCCAAAACAAATATAGCAACAGGAAAACAGGTCGCATCCACTGAGCTCAAGGGGCAAGCCATTCATATGATTGAACATTCAGATAAATTATATGTATTAACCTTTATACACTCCAATCCAGATGATATTTACGGTATTATCAATGTAATCAATAAAAAAGATTTATCTTTAATTGAAACAATAAAAATAAACGATATGATGTATTCATCAGATATGGAGCTCGTTGACAACGATCTTTTCCTAGTAAAAACATCAGATGGAAAAGACAATCAGTCAAATGAATTAATAAAAATAAACTTGAAGAACAAGAAAATTGAAAAGATTACCCTTCCGTTCAAATCCTTGAGTGATATGCATGTACACAAAGATCATATCTTTATCACACAAGGAGATATACAACGAGAACCTACGGAAAAGAAAATTGCGAAACTTCATTTAAATTCTTCTAAAATTGATGTATTTACTACAGAAATTGAAAACTATGTTTCATATATTCATGAAGATCAATTTATTACATCAGACGGTACAAAGATACAAATTTATAATCTTGATAACTTCAAAAAAGAAAAAGAATTTAAATTAGAAGGAGATGAGAGTCTGTTCACTTCATTTTTCATCAATGATTAAAAGCCAATACTATGTAGCAAGGTATTGGCTTTTTGTAATGCCTTCTTACGGTGTCTAACTTGCGAGTTTCATAATCAAATGTTGACCTCGTCTATGACTTTCAGCATATGTATGTGTTTCTTGCGTCTGTTTCTTTTATGGAAAAGGTTGAGACGTTCAAGCACATACTAATCAATTCGACATGTCGGTCATACCTCCCTGGGTAAGGGTGCAGTCTTTCCTTCCACCTGTCTGCTTCATTTACTCTGTACCATCTTCGACAGAAAGGACTTTGTTTCATCCAATGGCAACTAGCCTCATATGAAGTTCGTGTTTCGAGAGACACCCTAAGTTTGCTGCCCGCTTCCTTCAGATTCCACATCACCACGGACACCCTTGCGTTAAGCTAACTGCTACTTTTGTCTTTACAGCTCGGGACTTTCACCCTAGAGATTACACCTATGCCCGGGCGCATATGAAAAAAGAGAGCTGTTTTCAGCTCCCTTTTGAAAAATTATTGGATCACATTATCCACTTCTTTCACCATTTCAGCAACCGAAATCAATCCGCCGCCGGATAAATACCAGTAGTTAGGATCTAAGTACACAATATTGCCGTTTTTGTAGGCATTTGTCTTTTTCACTAATTCATTTTCTACTGTTTGTTTTGCAGATGATTGGCCGCCTACTGCAGCACCGCGGTCTACCACAAATAAGTAATCAGGATTTTTTTCAACAATATATTCAAATGAAATGCTTTGTCCGTGTGTAGAAACCTCAATGTTTTCATCTACAGCTTTAATTCCAAATTCATCATGGATGAGTCCAAATCTAGATTTCGGTCCATATGCGCTGACTTTCCCTTCATTGGCTAAAATAACTAATGCATTTTTTCCAGACGCTTCTGCTTTTTCTTTTAGCTTTTTAATCGATTCATCGATTGCTGCCAGTTCTTTTTCAGCTTCCTCTTCTTTACCGAAAATTTCTCCAAGTGTTTTCACATTTTCATGGAATGACTCTAAATATTTCGTTGTATCAACACCCATAAAGATGGTTGGTGCAATTTTCTCAAACTCTTCATAAACCTCTGATTGTCTTCCGGAAATAATGATCAAATCAGGCTCAATCGAACTGATTTTTTCAAAATCCGGTTCTTTTAAACCGCCGACATTTTCATATTTATCGTCACTGTATTTGTCTTTTAAATAGGATGGAAGGTTATCCTTCGGTACACCTACCACTTCAACGCCAAGCTTATCCAATGTGTCAAGAGCACCAAAATCAAAAACGACGACTTTTTCTGGATTTTTCTTCACTTTTGTTTCGCCAAGCTGATGCTTAATCGTCAGTTCTTCTGACTCCTGTTTCGTGTCATTTTTTTCACCTTCGCCGCTAGTTGCTCCGTTCGAGCCGCAAGCTGCAACAACAAAAACCATCAAAGAAGCAATGAGAAAAACTAAAAACTTTTTCATAAAAATTACCCCCTGTATATTTTTTAAATGATGTCGGCAATTCTTTAAACATCTCGCAATTGAATAAGAAAATCATTATCATTTCGAATTCTTTGTAAGGAAGAGCTGACAGCTCTTCCTTCTGCTGAGATGTTTATCAAAATGCCTCCATCAATACTACCCTTTAAGAAAAGTACACACATATTTTGCAATTGTTTATTTGCTGGATGTTTATATCCATATCATATACGTCTTTTAAGACAGAACGATCTATGACTCGATCAGTTGGCCCGACGTGTACGAGTTCTCCATCTTTCATTGCAACCACATAATCGGCATACACCGATGCAAAATTGATATCGTGCAGTACAATGACAATTGTTTTTCCAAGTTCATCGACAAGTTTTCTTAGCATTTTCATAATTTGCACAGAGTGCTTCATATCTAAATTGTTCAATGGCTCATCAAGCAAAATATATTCGGTATCCTGCGCGATCACCATAGCGATAAAAGCCCGCTGCTTTTGGCCTCCGCTCAATTGATCAAGAAATTTATGTTCAATCTCTTCAAGCCCCATGTAACGGATCGCTTCATCCACATGCCTTTGATCTTCTTTTGTTAATCTTCCGCTTGAATACGGAAATCTGCCGAAAGAGACCAGTTCCCTGACTGTTAAGCGAAGATTAATGTGGTTTGATTGCTTTAAGATCGAAATTTTTTTCGCCAAATCGTTGCTTTTGCATGCGCCAATTTCTTTTCCGTCAATCAAGATTTCTCCTTCATCTTTTTTTATTAATCGGCTGATCATTGATAGCAGCGTGCTTTTCCCAGCTCCGTTTGGGCCGATGAAGGCTGTGATTTTTTGTTTCGGAATTTTCAGCGAGACGCCTTTTACTACAAATTTGTTTCCGTACTGTTTTGAAACATTTTTTACTTCTACCATGATCGATTCTCCTTTAATAGAAGATAAATAAAATAAACCCCTCCAACAAAATTAATGACAACACTTAACGTAGTTGAAAATGTAAACACTCTTTCGACCAATAGCTGACCGCCAACCAACGCAATGATGGAAAAAAGAACGGTTCCGATCGTTAAAACACTATGTTTATATGTGTTTAAAAATTCCCTTGCCACGTTAATCACGAGAAGGCCTAAAAACGTCATCGGACCGGTTAAAGCTGTCGAAATCGAAACGAAAACAGCCACAATGATCAAAAGCCTTTTGACAACATAATCGTAATCAATGCCGAGATTAATCGCATGCTCCCTTCCAAGTGCCAGCACATCTAAATATTTGGCATATTTCAGTGAATAAAGACCCACCAGCAGCATAACGGCAATCGACAAGTACAGCAAATCCGTATTCACGTTATTGATGCTAGCAAACATTCTGTCCTGCACAATTAGAAATTCGTTAGGATCTATCAGCACTTGCATAAAAGAAGTCAAGCTGTTAAATAATGTTCCGAATATCAGTCCAATCAGAAGAAGAAAATAAATGTCTTGGCCTTCGCCTCGAAGAAGGAATTTGTAAAAGATCAGTGCAAACAGCATCATAAAGCACAAGGAAAGCGCAAAGTTAATATTTTTATCGATCATCGCAACATGTGTTGAACCAAATAAAAAGACAAGCATGGTTTGCAAAAGCATATATAAAGAATCTAAACCTAAAATGCTCGGAGTTAAAATTCTGTTGTTTGTAATCGTTTGAAATACTAACGTTGAAAAACCGATTGCTACACTTGTAATAATAACCGCCAGCATCTTCACCGAACGGCGCGGCAATGCATAATCCCAATTTTTGCCGAGGTCGATGAACAAAAAGGTGATAATTAAAAGGACTGCGACCACTAGAAGAGATGTTATTTTCGCTCTATAACCCATATGCTTTTCTCCTCATAAGTAAGTAAACAAAAATGGCACTGCCGATGACACCGACGGTTAAGCTGATCGAGATTTCGTACGGATATATAATGATTCGCCCTAAAATATCGCAAAACATAACGAAAACAGCACCGAGCAAAGCGGTATGAATCAAATTCTTTTTCAAATGGTCTCCATTGTATATAGCGACAATATTCGGAACGACAAGACCTAGAAACGGAATGGTTCCAACCGTCAATACAACAGATGAAGTGATCAAAGCTACGATAACAAGTCCGATATTGACAACTTGTTTATAATTCAAGCCTAAATTTTTCGAAAATTCCTCTCCCATTCCAGCGACAGTGAATTGATTCGCATACAAGTATGCAATTAATACAAAAGGAATGCTGACGTACAATAATTCATATTGACCTTTTAAAATTAACGAAAAATCTCCTTCCAGCCATGAGGAAACATTTTGAATCAAATTATTTTTGTATGCAAAAAAAGTAGTGATAGATCCAATGATGTTGCCGAACATCAGCCCGACTAGAGGAACAAAAATAGTATCTTTATATTTGATTTTCTCCAATATTTTCATAAAGATAAATGTTCCTAAAAGTGCAAAAGCAAATGCAACAATCATTTTTTGAATCGGACTAGCGTCTGCAAAAACCATGATCGCAACTAAAATCCCCAATCTGGCGGAATCCATCGTTCCTGCCGTAGTTGGGGAAACGAACTTGTTTCTGCTCAGCTGCTGCATAATAAGACCGGCAATGCTTATGCTCGTTCCTGCAATAATAATGCTAATGACACGCGGAATTCTGCTGATGATCAAAATTTGTATTTGTTCATCTGTCAAATTGAATAAATCAGTTGGTTTAATATCTTTTACCCCGATAAAAATCGATGCAATTGAAAGAATAATGAGAGCAATGATCAAATATCGTTTTTTCATTTTTTAACTCTTTCCGTAATAAATTAATAATGAGATTCGTTATCAATTATAATAAGAATAAGACTCATTTTCAATAAATTAAGAAAAATGTCTGAATTTGTCCACAATTTGATGGATGAAGAAGATTAAACCTCTCTTATAAACATCATTTTTTACCATAAATTTCATTGAATGCTAGCTTCCATGTAGTAAAATCCTCTTATCAAATATTTTCTCCTGCCAAAATTTTACTTACAGAAAATGTTTAAAGATTTGATGAACTTGCATAATTATAAATTGTTTGGTTTTTTTATTGACAAAATAATGTTCATACCGATATTATATATGAATAAATATTTTATTTTACTTATAATTATTCATTCGATTAAATGAGGGAGTATACATGCACATTCGAAGAGCGACTATGAGCGATACAGATGCCATCTATCAATTAATTAAACATTATGCATTGGAAGGAAAGCTGCTCAGCAGAACGTACGCATCTATTTATGAAAATTTACAAAATTTTTATGTTGCAGATGAAGGCGGAGCAGTGGCTGGCGTTGCCAGCTTGCATATTTTAGACAAAGATTTGGCTGAAATCCGCTCGCTGGCCGTTGACCCTGCCCATACCGGCAAAGGCATCGGAAAAGAGCTCGTAAAACAAATCATTTATGAAACAAACAGGTTGGAAATTGAAAATTTGATTGCCTTAACGTATCAAATCGAGTTTTTTACCAAATTAGGATTCGATATCGTTGACAAGCAATCTCTCCCGCAAAAAATGTGGAAGGATTGCATCAATTGTCCGAAACTTCCATCGTGTGACGAAACAGCTATGTTAAAAAAAGTATGGCAGACAGAACTAGCGAAACAATAAAAATAATTTCATCACACTTTTTTATTGCCCGCCTCAAAGAAGCCGCACCGCCGCAGTTTTCAATAGTAAATAAAATGAAAGGAGCTATCCAGAAAGTCAAATCCCTATCGTAAACAAAAAATTATAAACGTCGATATATCAACGTTTCTAAAACATTAAAGGGGGCGTCAATAAGCCGTAAAAACGACTTATTAGACACCCCTTTGCATCCATAAACCATTTACAGCACAAATTGTCGAATAGCATGGGCGACACCGTGTTCATCGTTTGTCCTCGTCACGATATCGCACATTTCTTTCACCTCAGGCTCGGCATTCCCCATTGCAACGGAAAGCCCTGCAGCTTCCAGCATTGGAACGTCATTGAAATTATCACCAATCGCAATCGTTTGTTCCAATGGGATATTGTAGTGCTTGGCAACAGCTTTTAATCCGTATCCTTTATTTCCCTTTTCATCCATTATTTCAATGTTGTAGTCACCTGATGTCGTAACCGCAATCCCAGCAATGTTTTCTAATTGTTCCATAATTTCTTTTCTAGTATGTTGATTAAATTGCAAAATAAAAAACTTTTGGACCGATAAATCACCGCGGTTTATAACATCTTGTATATGACGAAAGTATCGATTATTGTCGGTCCTTTTTGGCTGCTCGATAAACTGTTTGTACTCAGATTCAAGCAAACATTTTGCCAGCTCCGGATTCGACTGCAGAGCAGAGCGAACTTTGGCGCTCCAGTCTTCCGGCATCCAAATACCATCATTTGTATAAAGTTTATACGGCACACCATAACTCTCCAAAATTTCGGCTGCTTCCAACATGTTTTGTTTGTTCATTGAAATGTATTTCGGCTTTTCTCCTTCGATTACGACAACTGTTCCATTGCTTGCTGCAAATGGACATGCCAAATCATATTCGTCCAGCAGTTCACGAATACTCTCAGGCGCCCTGCCGGAGCAAATCATGATGATATTTCCCTCATTTTGTGCTTCCCGAATAGCTGTAAGATTTTCTTCTGATATGGATAAATTGGAAGATAGCAATGTCCCGTCTAAATCAATAGCTACTAATTTCATACTGTTTCCCCTTTTAACAAAGTAAAGTGATTATATTCATTATATATGATCCTTTATTTCTGACAACATGTCTTTCGTTTTTAATTGCGGTTTAGCTGGTTTGTGACTAAATCAAAATAAAATCCTTCTTTTTCCAGCAATTCATCATGAGATCCTTTTTCCACAATGCGGCCATCCTGGATAACAAATATTTGATCTGCTTTTTTAATCGTATTCAGCCGATGAGCGATCACAAAGCTTGTTCTCCCCTTCATCAGCCTCTCCAGCGCTTCTTGAATCTTTAATTCTGTTACAGTGTCAATGCTGCTTGTCGCTTCATCCAGCAATAAAATGGACGGATTTTTTAAAATCGCCCTCGCAATTGAAAGAAGTTGTTTTTGACCTTGACTGATGCTCGTTCCACCTTCGTTAATGATTGTATCATATTGATCAGGCAGGTTTTTAATAAATGAATGAGCATTTGCTAGCTTTGCCGCTTCCTCCACTTCCTCATCTGTTGCATCCAATCTTCCGTATCGGATATTTTCACGAATTGTCGTGTGAAACAAAAAAGGATCCTGCAATACAAACCCCATTGCTTGACGAAGTTCACTCCGTCTTAATTTGGAAATATCCTTTCCATCTATCAAAATTCTCCCTTCATTTACTTCATAAAAGCGTGCCAGTAAATTGATGATCGTTGTTTTTCCGGCGCCGGTGGCACCGACAAGGGCAACTGTTTCTCCCGGAGAAACATGAAAGCTAATATTTTTTATCGTTTGTCTCTCTTCCCCGTATGAAAAAGATACTCGATCAAACACAATGTCTCCTTTTATATTTGCGGATTGTACATATTCTCCAAAATCGGCTTCCTCTGCCTGCTCATCGAGCAAATCAAATACCCGCTCTGCACCGGCAACCGCAGATAATAATGTATTAAATTGATTGGCAAGATCATTTAAAGGCCGTGTAAACTGCCTGGCGTACTCCGCAAAAACAACAATCGTTCCGATGGTTATCCACCCTTTTAGAGCAAAGATTCCACCGAACCCTGCAATCAATGTAAAACTTAAATTGTTTAATACGTGCATAAGCTTTGGGATAAAACCGGAAATCGTCTGAGCCCAAAATGAAGATCTCCGCAGCCTTTCATTTTTTTCTAAAAACTCATGCATAACCCGGTTCTCTTGTGAAAAAGTTTTGACAATTCGCTGACCAGTGATGGTTTCTTCAATGTATCCATTCAGTTCTCCTAAACTTCGCTGCTGCTCTTTAAACAATTGTCCAGTCCGCCGGGTAATCCATTTCATACCTACAACCAATAAAGGAACAACTATTAAGGTGATGATTGTTAAAAAAGGGCTCATCCATAACATAACAGAAATAACACCAATTAATGTAAGAACACTGGATGAGATTTGAATCACTGAGCTGTTTAATGTCGAGCTGACGTTTTCAACATCATTGGTCATTCGGCTCATCAGCTCTCCCGTTTTTTTCTGATCAAAAAAAGAAATGGGAAGAAGGTGAAACTGGCGAAATAGATCGGATCTCATTTTATACACAGTATTTTGCGCCACTTTGATCATCCATATGTTTTGCAGCCAAATGGAAAGGGAATGCAATGCATAGATCAAAACAAGAACGGCGAAAAAAAAGAAAAAGTGATTTCCGCTTTTTTCTACAATATAAATGTCGATCCCTTTCCCTACTAAAAAAGGCCCAAGGATTGTTAAAACTGTGCTAATAAAAACCATGAGCAAAACGAAAAAAAACAAAACCTTTTGATCTGACATATATCCCCAAATTCTTTTTAATGTTCCTTTCCAGTCTTTAACTTTTGAAGAGCTTTTCTTCACTTTTGACTGATTTGTCAGCTTTAGTTTTTCATATCGGAAAGGTTCAATAAGACTTTTGAGCATGACGGATGCCATCCTTTCCATATTGTGATTCATAGATTTTTTGGTAAAGTGGAACGCTGCGTATTAATTCATCATGCCTTCCTTTCGCAAGCACCTTTCCGTTTTCTAGTAGCAAAATTTGATCAGCCGCCATCGCTGTTGCAATTTTTTGCGTAATGATCAAGGTCGTACATGGATATTTCATCAATGCTTGAAGCAGTTTTCTTTCCGTCTTTAAGTCTAAAGCACTCGTGCTGTCATCAAGCAGCAATATTTTTGGCTTTCGGACAAGCGCTCTGGCAATCGAAATTCGCTGCTTTTGCCCTCCGGAAAGATTCACGCCTTTTTGGCTGATAAGGGTATCATATCCATGAGGTAGCTTTAAAATCGTATCATGTATTTGGGCATCCTTTGCAGCAGCAATGATTTCTTCCATAGTAGCATCTTCTTTTCCCCATAAAATATTATCTTTTACCGTTCCAGTGAATAACAGCGATTCTTGCGGAACCATCCCAATTGACCTTCTTAAATGCTCAAGCTTGATCGTACGTATATCGAAACCGTCAATATAAACGGCTCCTTTTTCTAAGTCGTATAATCGCGGAATTAAATTAAGAAGAGTCGATTTGCCGGAGCCGGTAGCCCCCATCACCGCCATAGTTTCTCCAGCATTTACCGTAAACGATACATCATCAAGCACCTTAACGGCTGAATCCGGGTATGCAAAGGACACCGATCGAAATTCAATTTTTCCCTCTTTTATTTGATGACTTGATTCGGCAAGCTCATCAGTCAATTTTACTTCTGTTTGAAGCACCTCCGAAATCCTTAAGCTGGAGGCTTTTGCCCTTGAAAAACCAGAGACAATAAAAGACAGCATAGATAAAACAGAAATGATCCTCGTTGAATAATTGACGATCGCAACGACTTCACCTACTTTTGCCTCACTTGGTCCAGCATGAGCCGCCCATAAAATAATTAAAATGCTTACATTCATTACAAAAAGCAAGACAGGCTGCATGATTTCCATAAAGCGGAGCACGAAAATTGTTTGGTCTTTTAAATCTTTGTTCGCCTCCTGAAAGCGATTAACTTCATAGTCATTTCGCAAAAAAGCTTTGATTAAGCGCATATTCGTCAAGTTTTCCTGTATGACTTTATTCACCGTATCCAGCTTTTCTTGCACGATTCGAAACATCGATCCTGCTCTTTTCATCACCCATAAAAGAAAAAAGATAAGGCACGGAAGAATGACGATGAGAATGAAGGATAATGTAAAATTTACTGCTAGAGCCATAACCGCGCCGCCGATCACCAACAATGGAGCACGCAGCATAATCCGAAGTCCCATAAAAATTGTGTTTTGCACTTGGGAGACATCATTTGTCATCCTTGTAATGAAAGATGAATTGGAAAATTGATTATAGTTCGCAAAAGAAAAGGTTTGAATTTTCCCAAAAAGAACTTTTCTAATATCAAATCCAAAGCTCTGGCTGACATGCGCCGCAAAAAATGAATTAATGATGCCTGCTGCAAAGGCAAGAGCCGATACACCAACCATCACCAGCCCCCAATGGACGACAGCTGATAAATCCCTTTTCAAAATTCCATCATCTACAATTTTTGCCATAAACAAAGGCTGGACAAGCTCCACTGTCAGCTCGGTTAACATGAGAGCAAGAGCAATAACAACCGCCAAGCGGTACGGTTTTAAGAAAGACGCCACTTCTTTCATAAGCATAGCCTCCAAAAAGTATGAACGAAACTATTTATATTTTCCATCATACAACTTTATAAAAAATTTTTTAACTATTTTTACTTTTCCCTATTAAAGAAGGCAATTATATGTTTTTATGGGACGTGTGGTAATTCCAACTATTGTTTGCAAGCTGACGCATTCACAAGCAAGCAGGTTGTAATTCCAAATATTTTTTCGAAAGTGACAAAAATTAAGACGACCCCGAAAAGTTCGTTTGAACCTTCCGAGATCGTCCAGCTATGAAATATTTATTAACCTTTTTTTACTTCTTCAGGCACTTGCAAACCAAGACCTTCTGCAACGCGGGTGCCATATTCAGGATCTGCTTTGTAGAAGTGGCCGATTTGGCGGAGTTTTATTTCCTCCAGCTTAACTGGCTTCATTGAATTTACAATATTTTCAATAAGGCGTGCTCTTTCATCTTCACTCATGAGACGGTATAAGTCGCCCGCTTGAGTATAATGGTCATCATGGTCATAAGGAACGTTTTCCGCAACACCTGATACTGGGTATGATGCTTGTTTTGCTTCAGGTGTTTCTTTTGGACCGCCGAAGCTGTTTGGTTCATAATATACAGAGCCTCCGCCATTTGAGTCAAAGCGCATAAATCCATCACGTTGATAGTTGTTCACTTCAACTCGCGGACGGTTGATTGGAAGTGAGTTATAGTTTGCCCCGATGCGGTAGCGATGTGCATCATGATATGCAAAGAGACGACCTTGCAGCATTTTGTCCGGCGACACATCGACTCCTGGAACTAGGTTTCCCGGTGAGAATGCAGCTTGCTCAACTTCTGCAAAATAGTTTTCAGGGTTTTTATTTAATACTAATTTTCCTACTTCAATTAATGGATAATCTTTGTGAGACCATACTTTTGTCACGTCAAATGGATCCCATCTGTATGTGTTGGCATCTTCAAGCGGCATGATTTGCACATAAAGCGTCCAAGAAGGATAGTCTCCGTTTTCAATCGCATTGAATAAATCCTCTGTATGATAATCCGGATTTTCTCCGGCAATTTTTACAGCTGTTTTCGTATCAAGGTTTTTTATACCTTGGTCAGTTTTGAAATGATATTTGATCCAGACGCTTTCCCCGTCTTCGTTTGTCCATTTAAATGTATGGCTTCCATAACCATTCATATGACGGTATGTTGCTGGAATTCCGCGATCTCCCATCAAATAAGTTACTTGGTGCAATGATTCAGGCGATAGAGACCAAAAATCCCATACGGCAGTAGGATTTTTCAAATGTGTTTTTGGATCGCGTTTTTGTGTGTGGATAAAATCAGGGAATTTAATCGCATCGCGAATGAAGAAAATCGGCGTGTTGTTTCCTACGATGTCATAGTTTCCTTCTTCTGTGTAAAACTTAACGGCAAAACCGCGCGGATCGCGGACCGTATCAGCGGAGCCAAGCTCACCTGCAACAGTTGAGAATCTTACAAATACTGGTGTTCGCTTGCCTACTCCGTTGAAGACTTTCGCTTTCGTATATTTTGACATATCATTTGTCACTTCAAAGTATCCGTGAGCACCGGCACCTTTTGCGTGAACAACTCGTTCAGGAACTCTTTCTCTATTAAAATGGGCTAGTTTTTCCAGAAGATGTACGTCTTGAATTAATGTCGGACCTCGATGGCCTGCTGTCATCGAATTTTGATTGTCCCCTACAGGAGCACCCCAGCTCGTCGTAAGCTTTTTATTATCTCCCATTTACCGATCACCTCATAATTTAAAATAATATTTCTCTAATCATTACAACTATATGATAACATATTTTAATTAAAAATCAATAGTAAATTATAATAATTTTAATAAAGGAGTTTGAAACCGTTGATCTATCAATCAATGAACCTCGTTTATTATCAATTAGCCACTATTTTTTTCATGTTGTTCTGTTTATTTTCTTTGACAAGTTGTTTAAAAAATTGGCAATCGAGTAGGAGGGGGTGACTAACCCCCGACCTCTCACACCACCGTACGTACCGTTCGGTATACGGCGGTTCAATTAAGTATGACGTAGTGCTTGATATCTTTCGAATAGACTTCTTAACCCTCGACGCTTCCAATAGGAGTTGTCGAGGGTTTTGTGTAGGATGGGACTGCAGGCAATCCGCCAATATTTCTTGCGTGTATTGCCCCATTCGAATGCTTTATGGCTTGGAACTTCTAATCCTCTGAGTTTCCGAATTCTTGTTTTCGGGGTTTTCCATTCTTTCCACAAACACATCCGAAGCCTTCGTCTAATCCATTCATCAAATTCTTTGAACTTACTTGGTGTTTCTGCCAAGGCAAAATATCCGCACCATCCCATTAAATACTTATTCAGTTTCTCAATCCTTTTCTCCATTGGATACGGTTTCGACCTTGATGTAATTTCACGGATCTTGTTCTTCAAACGTTTCACACTTTCGTTCGCAATCCGTACCTTTGGAGTCTTATTGAGTGTGAAGCTGAAACCGAGAAACTTCCGTTTCCAAGGACGGTCTACCGCCGATTTCTCTTTATTTACCTTGAGCTTTAACTCCTTCTCTATAAAGTTCGTAATGGAGTTCATGACACGAATTCCTGCTTTCTTTGTTTTCACATAGATGTTACAGTCATCCGCATACCGAACAAACTTATGTCCACGTTTCTCAAGCTCTTTATCCAATTCATGAAGCATGATGTTTGATAAAAGTGGACTAAGCGGGCCGCCTTGAGGCGTTCCCATGTCCGTTTCCATTACCACTCCATTGATCATCACGCCTGATTGAAGATACCGGCGAATTACCTTCAGTAGAATTCGATCTTTGATCGTTTTCGCCAAGATCCCCATCAGTTTGTCGTGATTCACCTTGTCAAAGAATTTCTCTAGGTCTATATCGACTACCCAACGATATCCTTCTTTGATATAACCCTTTGCTTCCCTAACCGCATCATGTCCCCTTCTACCTGGTCGGAAACCATAGCTATGGTTCGAGAAGGTCGGATCAAAGATTTTCGTCAACACTTGGGCAATCGCTTGTTGGATGAAACGATCCGTCACGGTAGGGATCCCTAGAAGTCTTACTCCACCGTTCGGTTTCGGGATTTCGACTCGACGGACGGGTAAGGGCTTGTAGGTTCCTTCTCTCAACGACTGTCGAATGGAGTCCCAATTTTCGTAGAGGTGTCTTCGTAGGTCTTTTACGGACATGCCATCTACTCCGTGACCTCCTTTATTCTGTTCGACTCGTTTCAGTGCCGCCAGGAGATTTTCCCGTGACAAAATCATTTCCATCAACATTGATATCCTCTCCACGTGAACGAATTCTTCTATTTGTGCCATCTTCTGCTCCACCCTCTTGAAGTCCCCCGTGGGATTCACCACTTCCTCCTTCAAGTAAGTCCTATCGGATTGTCTGCTTCCACACAGAAGGTGAACGCCTAGCGATTCGTTCTCCTTAATTGTTCAGTCCTTCCTCTTCCATCTCGAGCTTGAAAGAGTACTATGACTTCTGCTGACTTCTGACTGTTCAGTTATCTATCACTAGATAGGTTACCAAGGTTACTTGGCGTGCCAGCCAGATCTCCCCGGGTAAGTACATGCACTTTCACACCATCTATCCGCCTCATTTACTCGATATGACCTTCGACAGAAAGAGCTTTGTTTTGTTTCGCAAACTCACTCAATCATACCTAGCCTTATATGAGGTTCGTGTTCCTCGGACCGGTGTTTTGCCTCCAGCTTCCTTCAGATTCCGCGTCACCACGGACACCCTTGCTCTTGGCTAACCTCTACTTCTGTCTTCGGGGTTCGGGACTTACACCCTATAGTTCATGTACATGCCGGGCGCACGAAAAAAACGGCTGAGCAAATATAGCTCAGCCGCTACAAATTGAGAGGTTCTTATGGAAGCTATCGAATTGAAACTGAAAAAACAACATACATAGTTGAAAAAGACCGTTGATCTCTCCGTGCAAAAACAGCAAGCCATTTTCATTTATGGCAAGATGTCATTTCATATTCCCAAGCAATATAGGATTCAACGCTAATATGAAAAAATGTTCGTATTCCACTTTATCTCTTTACGAAGAGATTCGCTCCGCTTTCCTTTCCATGCGGGAGCTTGGAATGAATAAAGACAGAAAAGCAGCTGCAAAGGCAAGCAAGCCTGTTGCAAGAAACACTTCATAAAAACCGATGTGATCTGCAATAAAGCCCGCTAACATCGGACCAGTGAAAATGCCGATTGCATAAAATGATTGATAAAAGCCCATTGCGGTCGTCCGATATGCTTCTTGACAGCTTTGAATAACCATCGCAAGCAGCAGCGGAAAAATAAAACCAAGCCAAAACCCTATGAAAATATGCATGAAGCAAATCCATAGAATCGAATTTGACAACGGCAACAGAAGATGAAATAATCCGCTTAAAATAAATGAAAGCAAAAGCAGTTGTTTTTGCTTTCGAACAGGAAAATAGGCAAGCAGCAATGATGCAGCAGCATGCGGAATAAAAAAGGAAGTGACGACCCAAAAAAACACGGACTCACTAAATCCGATTTTCGAGACATAAACCGGTGTAAATCCAAAAATCGTCATAAACAAAATTCCGTGTCCGGCAAGCGATAAAGCTGAGATGCCCCAAAGCGGCTTGATGCCGAGAACATATTTTAATTGACTCATATATTTGAAATCAATAAGATTCACCTTATCGCCGATTTCTTTAATGCGAAATGAAAGAATAAGACCAATCAAAGCCATGACGGTCCCAATGAGAAACGGCATTTCCCAGCCGAACCACTCTACAATTTTCCCGCTGATAGCCATGCTAATAAATTGGGAAACGACCGTCATAAACTGGAGAATTCCCATCGCTTTGGAAGATTGACTTTCCGTAAAATATTGAGCGTATAATGTAGTAGCCATTACCCACATCGACGCGGTAATTCCTGAAAGAAGTCTTGCAATAAAAATCGGGATAAATGATTGAAAGAAAAGAAACAGGATTCCGCTGGCAAACGCCATAAAAAAACCAGCTATAAGCATTCCTTTTCTCATTTGCCCTAAATAGTCTGATAAAACTCCAAGAGGCAAACGAATCAAAATCTGGGTGATGCCGTAACTGCCAAAAATAATGCCAACAAGTGAATAGTCAAACTGCAAATGTTCTAAATAAACCCCAAAGATTGGAACATAAATATAAATGGAAAACCAAAAGCAAAAGATAACTGTTAAAAAAATAATATGATCTTTTTTCCCTGCTATATTTATTTTTTGAACGTTCATCGCCAAAACCTTTCTATATAATTAAATAGGAATTTTTTGCTCTTTCCATTTTACGATATTTTTGAAATTATACAATATTCGAGTTTCACGAAAATCGTTTCTATAAATTTCCTATTCCAATAGTATAATTAAGATATATAGTGTTGTGGAGGGATATTATGACTGAGCTTTTAGTAGGATTGATCATTGGTATTTTCATCATGTTCATCGTTGTCAATATCAATAAAACGAAGAAAAAAAGATCATTAAAGCTTGTTCAAGAGGCTGTCCCGGCAGAATTAGCCTGCCGCATTCCAGAAGGGCTGCCAATTATCTCTCGTTTGGAAGACTCTCTAAACTCAGAATATATGGAAAAAGTAAAGAAAAGAGTGTTAGCAAATCATCCTAGTTGGACCGAAACGGACTTTAACTGGCGCCTATTTGAATTAAAAAGATATTTTTTGTTGGCAGGAATTTTAAAATCAGTTCCAATGTTCAGCGATGAAGTGGATGAAATATGGCATGAAATGATTATGTTTACGAAAGAATACGAAAATTTTTCAAAAAAATTTTTTGGATCATTTCTGCATCACAGCCCTAATGTGGAACGGACACCGATTCCTCACGAAAGAGCCCTTTTTGATTGGATGTATTTGCACTTATTTGAAATCTATCCAAACAGCACGAAGCTGTGGGGAGGCTTTTTAAAAAATCCGCTAAGCAAAACACTTTTGGAAGAAGTTCGCTCAGCTAGTGACGAAAAACTGTTTGATAAATATTTTCGTTCGTTTGACCCGATCAAGCCATTACAAACAAAGCTGCTTGAACAGCTGAAAAACGATATTGAAAAAGCAGAAGAAATGAAACGACAAAACAAATCGCTCCGCAAGGAAATAAAAACAGACGATACGTACTCGATGCTGCTACCGGCTATGGTATTTTTATCGCTGTACGAGCAGGACAGTTATACAGAAAAAATGTCGCAGCTTTTGAATAAGGATGCAGGGACAAGCGGAGGTTCTGTTTATGCATGCGGGGCTGCGCTCAGCGATTCCAATGATCATTCAGGGGGTTCCGGATGCTCTTCTTCAGGATGCTCCAGTTCAAATTGCGGAAGCAGCTGCGGCGGAGGATGCGGCAGCAGCTAAGGAAATGTTCATAACCACACTCTTTTAAAGGTGAGCGCGATGAGCAGAAACCGGCAAAGTGCCGATTCTTGTTTTCGATTTTAAAAGCCCATATGCGCATTTTTTCTATGCTGCAAACAGCTGCCCTTCAAAATACCATTAGATCTACTATGCATCCATTTTTACAGTACATAAGGGTAGCTTATGCCGTATATGTTCCAACAACAGCTCGTTCTTGCTTCAAAGATCAGATTTCGCAAAAATCATTAAAAAACCATCGCCTCCCAAATTGAGGATGGCGATGGTTTCCTTTTATTTCGAGTGCATTTTAAATTCTAAAAATAAATCATTATAATAGGAAAGCATTCGTTTCCCTAGGTTTTCATACACTTCCAATTTATCCGTTAATTCAGGGGACGGGTAAAACCGCTCATCTTCAGAAATCTCTTTCGGCAAGTATTCAAGCGCCTTTTCATTTGGAGTAGAGTAGCCGACATATTCAGCATTTTGCGCAGCCACTTTCGGGTCTAGCATAAAGTTGATAAATTTATGAGCGCCTTCTATGTTTTTGGCCGTTTTCGGAATAACCATATTATCAAACCAAAGATTAGAGCCTTCTTTCGGCACCACGTAATCTAGCTTCTCATTTTCCCACATGATATCTGCAGCATCTCCCGACCAGACGAGAGCGGCACCTGCTTCTTCGTTTGCCATCAGCATTTTGATTTCATCTCCAACGATCGCCTTCACGTTTGGAGTCAGTTTATCCAGTTTCTTTTTCGCTTCTAGCAAATGGTCTTTGTTCGTATCATTCAACGAGTAACCAAGACTGTTCAATCCCATTCCGATTACCTCTCGGGCGCCGTCGACAAGAAGTATTTGATTTTTCATATCTTTATCCCATAAATCATTCCAGCTGTCGATCTTTTTTCCCCCGAGAGCTTCCGGATTATACAAAATGCCGACCGTTCCCCAAAAATATGGAATGGAATATTTATTCCCCGGATCAAACGATAAATTTAGAAAACGGGGGTTGATATATTTTAAATTAGGAATTTTCGAATGATCAATAGGAATAAGAAGACCTTCTTCCTTCATTTTGCTAATGGCATACTCAGAAGGGACGGCAATATCAAATGTTGTTCCTCCTTGGGAAATTTTTGTCATCATCGCTTCATTAGAATCAAATGTTTGGTAAATCACTTTTATACCTGTTTCTTTTTCAAAACGGTCGATCAATTCCGGATCAATATATTCTCCCCAGTTGTAAATCGTAAGGGTATTATCACCGGAGTAGCCTTCAGATGCATTCAGTCTCGCAATAAAAAACAGGATGGCAAACGAAGCGATAAATACTATCGCAAACATCTGCACAATTTTTTTCATTTCCGTCCCCCCAATCTTCCCGGACGATTATAGCGCAGCGTGATGAAATAATAGCCGATCACAAGCAAAATCGTTAAAAGGAAAATGAGTGTTGACAAAGCATTAATGGTAAGGGAAATGCCTTGTCGAGCCATTGAATATATTTCAACAGATAAAGTGGAAAAACCATTTCCAGTAACAAAGAATGTAACGGCGAAATCGTCCAAAGAATAGGTTAAAGCCATAAAAAATCCAGCAAAAATCCCAGGGGTAATATAGGGGATTACTACTTTTGTTATGACATTCCACTGGCTCGCCCCTAAATCTCTTGCCGCATCGATTAATGTCGGGCTCATTTCCTGAAGCTTTGGCAATACCATCAATACGACAATCGGCACACTAAAGGCGATATGAGACAGCAAAACAGAAATAAAACCAAGCTGAATGCCGACAATGGTAAACAAAATTAAAAAGGAAGCTCCGATGATGACATCAGGACTGACTAATAGAACATTATTTAACGAAAGCAATGTATTTTTCACCCGTCTTGTTTTGACGGAGTAAATGGCGAGCGCACCGAAAACGCCGATGATCGTTGAAATCGCCGCAGAAAGCAAAGCAATTACAATCGTATTCAGTACAATAATCAACAGACGCACATCCTGCAGGACTTCTTTATACCAGTCCAACGTAAAATTTTCAAAATGATGCATTTTTCCGCCGCTGTTAAACGAGTAATAAATAAGGTAGAAAATCGGAGCGTATAAGATGAAAAATACGATGATTAAATATATATTTGAAACCTTCCATTTTCTGTTCATTTTTCATCCCTCACTTCCGATTTCCTGTTAAAAACATGATGATCACCATTGCAAGAATTAAAAAGACCGCAATGGTTGCTCCCATTCCCCAGTTTTGAGTAACTAGGAAATGCTGCTCTATTGCTGTGCCAAGCGTAATTACCCGGTTTCCTGCAATCAAGCGGGTAATCATAAATAACGATAATGCAGGAATAAACACTGCTTGGCATCCGGATTTAACACCGTCCAGCGTCAGCGGAAAAATGACCCGGCGGAACGTAATCCAAGGGGATGCTCCGAGATCCTTAGCTGCATCTACAAGCGTTGGATTTAATTTTTCTAAAGCATTAAAAATCGGCAAAATCATAAATGGAACGAAAATATAGACAGAAACAAACACAAAGCTGAAATCTGTAAATAATATTTGTTTAGCACCGACACCAATTAATTCCAAAAAATGATTGGCTATTCCATAGGTTCCAAAAATGCCGAGAAAGGCGTATGCTTTTAACAGCAAATTGATCCACATCGGCAAAATGATTAACAAAAGCCAAAGCTGCTTATGTTTTGTTTTCGTTAATAAAAGAGCTGTCGGATAAGCGATCAATAGCGAAAAGGCTGTAATTAAAAACGCATACCAAAATGAGCTTAACGCCATTTTCAAATAGACCGGCGTGAAAAATTTCTCGTAGTTTTCAAAAGAAAATGTTCCTTCAATGTTAAAAAACGAATAAAAAATGATAAGCAGAATCGGAACGACAACAAATAGTAAGATCCATAACACATATGGTAAGAAGTATAAAGCGCGAATATTACTTTTCATCGGCAACACCAATACGAGAATTTTCTTCTAAACGCATAACGTGTATTGCTTCCGGTTCAAAATAAAGACCAATTTCATCGCCGACTTCTGCCTTTTTTGTAGAATGAACAAGCCACTCGTTGCCATCCTTATCATAACAGCAAATTTCATAATGAACTCCTCTAAACAGCTGGGAATCCACATAAACCTTCAGCTTTCCTTTTTCAGGTGTTGTTATTTCCAAGTCCTCCGGTCGAATTACCACTTCTACGTCCTCGTTCGGAGCAAAGCCTTTATCAACACATTCAAACTGCTTTCCGACAAATTCAACAAGATAATCTTGAATCATTTTTCCTGCGACAATATTCGATTCTCCGATAAAGTCTGCCACAAAGCGGTTAACAGGTTCATCATAAATATCTTTCGGCGTTCCACTTTGCTGAATTTTCCCCTTATTTAAAACAAAGATTTCATCAGACATTGCAAGAGCTTCCTCTTGGTCGTGTGTGACAAAAATAAATGTAATGCCGAGCCGGCGCTGAAGCTCCCGCAGCTCGTACTGCATTTCCGTGCGCAGCTTTAAATCAAGAGCTGACAACGGTTCGTCTAACAGAAGCACTTCCGGTTCATTGACTATCGCTCTCGCAATGGCGACCCGCTGCCGCTGTCCTCCTGACATCTCCTGAATGTTCCGTTGTTCATAGCCAGATAAGTTTACAAAACGAAGGGCATCTTTTACTTTTTGTTCGATGATATCCTTTTTCATTTTTTTAATTCTAAGGCCAAAGGCAACATTTTCAAACACATTCAGATGCGGAAAAAGGGCATAATCTTGAAACACTGTATTGACTTGACGTTTGTTCGGCGTTACATGGTTAATATTTTTTCCGTTAAAATAAATCGTGCCGCTGGTCGGTTCCGTAAATCCCGCAATTAGACGGAGAATGGTTGTTTTTCCGCATCCTGAAGGTCCAAGCAACGTGTAAAATTTTCCGCGTTCGATTTCAAAACTTACATTATCCAATACTGGCAAATCATCATCATATTTTTTTGTCACTTGTTCAAAGCGAATAATTGTTTTATTGTTCATGAACGATTCCTCCAACCGCATCAAGAATTATAAATAAGATTCAGTTGCCACTAAAATTACTTGCGACATGCTTTCTGCCTCATTGACAATTTGATGCTCATCGGATGCATGATAATAAATGGATTCTCCTTCCTTTGCCACATACTTTTTTGTTCCGATCCGAACTTTTATTGTTCCTTTCAGAACATAGGCGAACGTTTCAGATAAGGATGGTTCAAAAACTTTAAACTCTCCTTTTTCAAACAACGTTAAAAGAATCGGCTCCATTTCTTTTTCATTTGATTCAGGAACAATCCATTCAACCTTATATCCTCTCTCTTGGTCAATAAATACTTTTCGTTCTTCTTTGCCGTAAACTACTTTTTGCTCGGCATCCTCATCATCGAAAAAATCTTTTGGATTGCATCCCAGCACATCCAATATATTCAGAAACGTTTCCAATGAGGGAGAGCTTAAATCTCTTTCCAATTGGGAAATGTATCCTTTAGACAAATCGGTTCGTTCGCTTAGCTCTTCTTGCGTCAGACCTTTTTTTATCCGCAAATTTCGAATTTTCCTCCCAATTTTCATCATAACAACCTCATTTGTTTAATACTAGTAAACTTTTTGTCAAAAAAAATTAATATATTTATCGAAAATTGTTTATTTCACGACGATTTATTATACACAATTACACAAAAAACACAATAAAAAATTTTCAAAAAAAGAAGGAATTTTTAGTTGATCTTCAACTAAAATTTCCTTCTTTTTAAAAATCCTTAATTGTCAGAAATGAGGCCACTACATCTGGATCAAAATGCGTATTTTGATGCTCCACTAAAAAATTCAACGCTTTTTCAATCGGCCATGCAACTTTATATGGACGGCTGCTCGTTAAAGCTTCAAACACATCGACAACCGCAACAATTCTAGCTTCTAAAGGAATTTCTGCTCCTTTCAAGTTTTTCGGATATCCCGTTCCATTCCATTTTTCATGGTGAAAGAGAATAATATTTTCGGCCACTTTATAGCTTTGCCTTAAAAAGTTATCTTTCAGTTTGCTTGTTATTTTTTTCAAAATGTCAAAGCCTATTAACGGATGCGTCTCCATAATTAAGCGTTCATATTTTGTTAGTGGTCCTGGTTTATATAAAATTCCTTCAGGTATGCCAGCTTTTCCTATATCATGCAAAATGCTGGAGTAAGCAACATTTCTCATATATTCTTCTGATAAATTAAGATTATGATAGCTGTTGTGAGCATAAATGAGCTTTTCAGTTAGTTTTCGAACGTTGATCAAATGATCCTCAATGCTTGGATCTTGAATTTCACAAGAAATCGCCAGCACTTCCAATATTGATTTTTTTGTTTCTTCTATTTGCTCCTGCGAAACGTATGCTCCGCTGTCCAGCTGCTCCAATTCCCGAAAAATTCCTACAAAAAACAGTTCATCTTCTATTAGAATAGGAGTTATTGTTATAGATGAGTGCCATAATTCTCCTGATTTCTTACGATTCACAAAAACACCGGACCAAGGCTTTTTTTCCGATAATGCTTTTTTCATCGAAGCATAAGTTTGCTCCGGGGTCAAATGAGATTTAATGACACCTGCTCTTCTGCCGACAATGAAATCCTTTTTATATCCCGTTATTTGTTCATACGCATCGTTAACAGCGACGACAACATGATCTTTATCTGTCACAATGACAGCATCAGCCAGTTGAAGATAAGGAGACAATAAGTTTTCTACATTCATGTTTTTAAATCCCTTTCCCAAATCTCATCTTGCAAACTATTCATTTAAAGGGATAATCTCATATTATTGGTTCGGTTCATAGATGCTCCACGTTAATTTCACCGAATTTACAATTTCATCTGCTACTGTTTCAGGATCAAGATTATTGGTCGATACTTTTGAGTTATGGAGAGAGTATGCATTTTGCCGTTTTATAAACAATTTTTCAATTTCCTCCATTGATTTTTCCTTTAAAAGAGGGCGGTTCTCGACTAAAAGCGGCATTCGATCCTTCCAGCTGTCCCATGATAAATCCAGCAAAAAGACGATGCAGTTTGATAAACAAGCATTGCGGACCTCTTCTTGTAAATAGGCTCCCCCTCCTAAAGATACAACCTTCAAGCGTGTGTTCGTGCAAATATCAACAATATACTCCTTTTCGATTTTTCGGAAATAATCTTCGCCAAATTTTTGAAATATTAACGAGATGGGCATATTTTGCTTTTTTTCAATCTCCTGATCCACATCAATGAAATCTCGGTATAACTTTTTCGCGACCAACTGGCCAATAGTCGTTTTGCCGACTCCCATAAATCCAATTAAAACAATATTTTTTTCCCGAAGAGGGATTTCTACATGTTCCTTCATAACGCATCCACTTCCCTAGATTTCTTCATCATGGTGTGTCAGCTTGACTCCCGCACTACAAGCTCAGGCTGTAAAATCAGTTTTTTTGCCTCTTCTTCATCACCTTTCATTCTCCGATGCAAGAGATCAGCAGCTTTTGCACCGAGCCGATCAGGAAAAGCTGCAATGGTTGTTAAAGAAGGGCTGAATACCGCTGACTCCGGAATATTATCAAAACCAACCACAGCCACATCTTTGCCTGGAACAATGCCTTGTTCTTTTAATCCGAGCATAACACCAGATGCAACAACATCATTATAGCAAAAAACCCCGGTTGGAGGCTGAGGATGCTGCATAACTCGCTTAATCGCCTCTATTCCCCCTTGCCTAGTTGCGGGAGATTGGACAAACAGCGATTCATCCATTTCCAGCCCGGCTTGTTCAATCGCTTCACAAAATCCTTTTTTCCGGTCTGTCCATACTGATGAATTAGAAAAACCGCCCAAAAAAGCGATGCGGCGGTGGCCTTGTTCGATTAAATGTTCAGCCGCTATCCGTCCGCCTGCAACATTATCGATTCCGACATAATCAAACGGCTCTTCTGACAGCATTTTTCTCGCTACTAAAATAACAGGAATCCCCCATTGCTTTAACCGTTCTACCATATCTGGTGAACTGCCTGGGACAGGGCTCATAATTACCCCGCCGACACGATATTCAAGCATTGTCGCAAGCAGCGCATCTTGTTTATCAGGGGAATCAAACGTCGTTCCTAATATTACGGTATATCCTTCTTTATCTAAAGCTTCGTGAACGCCCACCAATAATTCCGAGAAAAAGGGGTTGCCGATCTCTGTTATAATCAAACCAACTGTTGAAGATTGGTGGGATCGTAAATTCGCTGCAACACGATCATATATATATCCCAACTCTTTTATCGATTTTAACACTTTTTCTCTTGTTTCTTTTGAAATATTTGGGCTGCCCCGAACAACAAGGGAAGCTGTAGCCCTCGACACACCCGCGTGTTTTGCAACCTCCTGCAGTGTCACGCGGGACTGTTTTTTTCGTCCCATCTGTCCAATCACCTGCTAACGCAATTAATCAACGAATTCAGTTGAGAAAAGTATACCTTTACATTTAAAACGTTGTCAATTTGTTTATTTCCATGCTTTACGGCTTTGAAAATGTTATAAATAATCACCTCCCTTCAGGCTGCAGGAGCACCACAAATCACCTGAAAAAATGGGCTGAAGTCGGTTTATATATAGACAAGAGCATAGATCAAATATGTACTTCTGTCGGGAGGAAGCCGCCATATAACCGTTTCATAGATGGCTCCAAGTGATTCACCTTTGCCTGTTGTATGGATACCAAATGAAAAAAGCCCCGTTCGAAAAAGAAATCGTGCGATTGGAGGCAGTGGAATATCACCAAGAGAGTGAAGCTCGATGTGCGAAAGACAGCTTTTTTGAATAGGGAAAAATTCATTCAAGTACGAGTATCTGAAGAAAATCGCAAAATAAAAGATTTAATCATAAAAAACTGCACATTATTTCAGAAAAGGAGCCAATCATTTGCTCCATCCTTCCTGAAATAATGTGCAAATTAACAATACCTTCAGTCCAATCAAAGTACCTTTTTAAATCAGATAGTAAACACTTTAAAAATCTACATATCTGTAAACCATTGAAGCGGAACGGTAACAATGGACGGAAACAGAATAAGCAGTAAAAGAACAAGTGTTTCTGCAAGTAAAAAAGGCCATATTCCTTTCATAATGTCCTCCATTCCTATCTTTCCAACCCCACAAGCGACATTTAACACAGTACCAACTGGAGGAGTGAGCAATCCAATGCAGTTGTTCAGTATAAACAGCACCCCGAAGTACACCGGATCGATTCCCGCCTTTTCAATAATAGGCATTAAAACAGGAGTTAAAATCAGAACAGTAGGCGTCAAATCCATTGCCGTACCAACTAAAAGAACTAACGCATTAATTGCTAGCAGAAGCAGCAATTTGTTCTCGATTAACGGTCCAAGCATATCCGCAGCTATTGATGGAATATTGGCTACTGTTATCAACCAAGCTGACAACATTGCTGCTGCTACAAGAAACATTACAACGCTTGTTGTTTTTGCAGCAGCTACTAACACCTTAAACAAATCTTGTATTTTAAGTTCTCGATAAACAAACAACCCGACAAATAACGCATAAAATGCAGCTACAACAGCAGCCTCTGTCGGAGTAAAAATCCCGCCCCGAAGTCCTCCAACGATAATAGCTGGAAGTAAAAGCGCCCAAATAGCCTGACGGGTAGCAGACAATACTTCTTTTGCAGATTTTCGGGGGAAGACTTCTACCTGCTCTTTTCTTACCATTAACCACCAACAGACAACCAAGCATAAACCAATTAGAAGCCCTGGAATGATCCCTCCCATAAATAATTTTGTAATCGACACGCCGCTTGTTACCCCAAAAATAATCATCGGTATGCTCGGAGGGATGATCGGGGCAATAATACCGCCGGCTGCAATGAGGCCAGCAGACCGATTTCGGTCATATCCAGCCTTGACCATCATCGGAATAAGAATAGCGCCAAGAGCCGCCGTATCCGCTACCGCTGAACCGGATAAACCGGCGAAAAGGACGCTTGCCATGATCGCTACATATCCTAATCCTCCACGAATATGACCGACAAGAGACATGGCAAAGTTAATAATTCGATTAGAAATGCCTCCTGCGTTCATCAATTCTCCCGCAAGAATAAAGAAAGGAATAGCCATCATCGGAAAACTGTTCGCCCCATTAATGAGGTTCTGTGCCATAATTTGAGTGTCAAAAATATTCAGAAAAAACATGAGAGCAACACCGCTCACCAAAAGCGCAAACGCAATAGGCATCCCCAACGCCATGACACCAATTAATGAGCTGACAAAAACAACAAAAGCCATTTACCTCTCACCTCCTGCCATCCCTTGTTTTTTCCCATGATGTAATTCCACGATTTCTTCATGAACCGCTTCCATAATTTCATCTTCCGATTCTTTCATTCGGATAAGCTTTTCAAGCGTATTTGGCCGAAAGAGAGCCTGATAAATATTAAATATTACTATTATTCCCATTCCGATACTCACCACAATACCCATTCCATAAACATAAGCGAGTGGCAAATTCGTGGCAGGAGCTCTGCTTTCCAAGCTGCTCATAGTGATCTTCCAGCTTCCATCCAGAAGCAGCCACAGTACATAAAGAACAATCGCATTACTTAAAATAAATACAATTCGCTTTGCCCCAAGCGGCAGCTTTTTTAAGAGTACATCCACCCCTAAATGGTCGTTATCTTTCAAAGCACCGATGGCTCCTAAAAACACCATCCAAACAAATAGATAACGCGACATTTCTTCCGACCATGTAATGCCGGAATGAAAAGCATAACGCAATACGACATTGCCAAAGACGAGAATTGCCATGGATGCTAAACATAACGCCATTAATATCTGCAACAGCTTATCTAGCATAAATGCAACCTTTTTCAACCGTACTTCCTCCTTACTTTCAAATAATTGGAAAATAACTCTTAAGAGTGAGCACACTCCTAAGAGTTAAATAGTGTCATCATTTATTTGCCTGCCTCCAATAATTTAGCAACTAGATCTTCACCAAATTCTTTTCCGTATTTTTTATAAATTGGCTGTACTTTGTCAATAAACGTTTGCTTTTGTTCATCTGTTAACTCTGTAACAACCATCCCCTCTTTTTCAATCTCTTTAAATAATTCTTCATCTTCTTCTGCATTTAACTGACGCTGATATTCTTTCGCTTCTTCAGCTGCTTTTTTTATGATTTCTTGTTCTTCGCTGGAAAGTGTTTTCCAAAACTTTTCGCTTATTAAAAACGGGCTTGCATTATACACGTGACCGGTTTTTGTAATGTACTTTTGAACCTCATACATTTTATTAGCTGCAACGTTTCCAACAGGATTCTCCTGTCCATCGACAACCCCTTGTTCAAGTGCAGTAAACAGCTCTGTAAAAGCCATCGGAACAGGATTCGCCCCTAATTCTTTCCACAGATCAATATGAAGCTTGTTTTCAAGCGTACGAATTTTTAATCCTTTAATATCATCGACACTTTTAACCTCTTTGACGTTGTTCGTTAAATGGCGAAACCCGTTTTCCCAGTAGTTTATACCAATAACACCTGTGCCTTCCAGATCTTTCATTAATTCTTGCCCAATTTCGCCATCCAAAACTTTGTAAGCGGTTTCTCTGTCTTTAAATAAAAAAGGTAAGTCCAATACGTTAAATCTTGGAGCGAAAGATGCGATCGGCCCAGTCGACATGGTTGATCCTTGAATAGATCCCATTTTTAATCCTTCAAATACTTCTAAATCCCCTCCGAGCTGTCCATCGGGATATACTTCAACTTTAATAGATCCATTTGTTTCTTTTTCGACGATTTCACCAAATTTATAAAGTCCTTTTGAGAGAGAGCGTTCTTTTGTGGTCGCCACTGCTAATTTCATAATTTTAGTTTCTGAAGATTTTGAGCCTGATTCATTATTTTCTCCCGAACTCGAACCGCTTGAACATCCGACTAACAGCAACAAACAAGATATTAAGATGAAAGAAATTTTTTTCATTTTTTCACACTCCTATCTTACAATCAATTTGATTTTCGAAAGGTTTATAGTTTTGATTTTATTAATAACTAGGCGTTTGGGGGAGCAGAAAAGGGCTGACATGGCATGGATTATCCTCATTTCTACCCTGTCAATAACCCCTTTCTTAGTCCATCTTTTTGAAAATGATCGTTTTTGTTTTCCTGCAAAAAATTGCTTCTTTAATCTTCTGGCAGGCTTCCTTGCGGGCTATAGCACCACAACAACCAAAGCGGTTCATTTCCTGTATTAACATGCTGGTGATATTCGCCCTCGGGTATGAACATATAGTCTCCTTCTTTAAATGGACGGCGGTTTCCATTTCCATCAACCACTTCTCCTGAACCTTTTATAACTACGTCCATTTCTTCAGATTCTGGATGGTTGTGAAGGGAGCTTGCTTCCCCGGGGGAAAAAATCGTAATTCCAGCCATAATATGTTTAGATCCTACAGTTTGCGGGGTAATCAGCTGGAAAACCTTGCGAATCTGGTTCAACTCCGGCTTATCCAGCCCTAACCATAATGTTTTAGCGTCTTGAAAAGGATCAAGAACTTTAATTTTCATGCCTGCGCTCGTTTTCGGCATAATCAATTCCTCCTTCATAATTTAATTGGAAATGTTTTAATCCACTGAAACATGGTGAACTTTCCTATCCGGGGAATAGATATCCATAATATTCCAATGTCCTGCTGTCGGCGTTGGTACATTGATCATCTCCACATCAATCACAAACGGTTTATTTGCTTCAATGGCCCGCTGCAATGCTGGCTTGAATTCCGCTGCAGCTTGAACTTTTACACCTTCCACACCGTAAGCCTTCGCAATGGCTGCATAATCAGGTGAATACGGCTTTCCATCTTTTCGAAATACCGTTCCGTAGGTTGTGTCGAAGTGGGCTTTTTCCAGTCCGGCTATGGTTCCAAAAGCATGATTGTTCATGATCACCCAGACAACCGGAATATTTTCTTCAACAGCGGTGGCAAGAAGCGCCGGATTTTGTCCGAAGCCTCCATCACCGACTAATGAAACGACCACTTTATCTGGATGCGCTATTTTTACTCCTAATGCTGCGGGCGCACCAAAGCCCATCGTGCAATAGCCCCCAGGCGTGAAAATAGTGCCCGCTTCATATACCGGAAATTGCTGTCCAACCCCATTTTTATTCCAGCCGACATCCGTTGTTATAAAAGCATTTCTTGGCAGCACTTCACGAACTTCTTGTAAAATCCGCTCCGGACGCATCGGATAGCAGTCATTGCGAATATGTTCCTCATTCTGTTTACGAAATTCTTGTTTATATTGAGAAATTTTCTGTTTCAGCTCTTTATTTTCTTTTCCCTTTGGAACGAGCTCTTTCGCCACCCGGTTTATTACGGAAAGCGCTTGTTTTAAATCTGCCACAATTCCGATTTCAGTCGGATAATTTCTTCCAATCTCGTTCGGATCAATATCAATATGAATCAATTTCGTTTTCGGAATGTTAAAGGTGTATTCCGGCTCCCAGGAGCTGCAATCCGCCTCTGAAAATCTTGTGCCGAGTGCTAAAATCAAATCTGCATGCAAACACATATCATTCACAAATTTTGTTCCCCAGAAGCCTGTCATGCCCAAGGCTAATGGATGATCGTCGGCAATGGCTCCCTTGCCCATTAATGTGTAGGCAACAGGAATGTCAAAATGTTCAGCTAATTCCTTCAATTCTTTGGAAGCATCGGCTAGCATAATGCCTCCTCCAGCATAAATCAATGGATTTTCCGCCTTGATTAGTTTTTCGACAATTTCTTTTGCAGTCTCGTTATCGATAGAAGGCTTATGCAACTTTTTCGTATGATGATTCAATTTTTCAAATAAAGCAACATCGACCTCCTTCGAGAAAATATCCATTGGCACAGATACTAAAACAGGTCCTGGTCTTCCGCTTTCAGCTAATTGAAATGCTTTTTCTAAAATTTCCGGAAACAGATCCGGCCGGTCAACCCGCCATGCACGTTTAACAAACGGGCGGTATATTTCGTATTGGGATGCATCTGCATGCAGGTTAATTTCTTGATGTGGGTGCTTTCCATAGAAATGACTCGGTACATCCCCTGCAATGACAACCATCGGAATGGAATCTAAAGCGGCATTTGCAACACCTGTTGCAGCGTTCGTCAATCCTGGTCCAAGATGGCTTAAGACAACTGCCGCTTCTTTTTTTGCCCTCGCATACCCGTCTGCCATATGTGCAGCAATTTGCTCATGCCTTACATTTACAAACTTGATGGAGCTTTTTTCTAAAGCGGCTAAAACAGCAATGTTTGTGTGGCCGCAAAGACCAAAAATATGTTCAACCCCGCGGTTTTCCAAATATTGAACGAGTTGATCGGAAACCAGCTTTTTCATAATTTTTCTGCCTCCTTAAAGCTTAAAATAACTTTTCCAGCATTTCCGGAAGCGGCCGTTTCATAAGCTTCCTTGTAGTCGGTAATGGAAAAAATTTTAGAAACAATTTGTTCGACGGAAAACTCAGGATCCCGTAGATATTCAATCGCTTGCAAATAGTCATCTGGAAATTGATAAATTATTGAACCATATATTGTGATTTCACTGCGCACAATATGAACAATCGGAAAATTCGCCTCCTGCGCCAGCCCAATCAAAACGACAGCTCCTCCTGGCTTCGCTAATTTAACAGCGCTTTCAACTGAAACCTTTGTACCGGCTGCTTCAAATACAACGTCAAACGTTTCAAGCGATTCAATCTCATGCGGCAAGAAAACTGAAATATCACCGATTTCTCTAACTAAATCAAGCTTGTGCTGATTGATGTCAATCGCTGTCACTTTTGCACCTAAATAATGGGCGAGCGCCGCTGCCAGCATTCCTTCATTCCCGCAGCCGACGACAGCTACCTTCATATTTTTTTCCACATTGACCTTTTTAAAGGCATGGACGATAACTGCGAGCGGCTCTACGAGAACTGCTTTTTTATTCGGCAAGTCATCAGGCACTGCTAAAACATATTTGGAAGAAATGTTAAACTCTTGGGCAAACCCTCCATCAATATTTACGCCTAACGATTTCTTGTTTCGGCATATATTTGTCAAACCTTTTTGGCATTGATCGCATACTCCACAAAATGTATTCGGTAAAACAACGCACCTTGTTCCAATTTTAAATGAAGCTTGTTCCCCTTTTTCCACAATCACCCCAACAAGTTCGTGGCCGGCGCGAACGGGATATTTTGCATAAGGGAGCTTTCCTTTATAAACACTTAAATCAGAACCGCAAATCCCTCCATATACTAATTGAATTTTTACCTCATCGCCTTTTGGAGCTGGAACTGAGTTGTTATGCCGCAGCTCTAGTTCGTTCGGTTTTTTTACATATAGCTCAATCAATCTGTACACCACCATGTTTGTTTCATTCAATAAGGATCTTGAAAAACAATCATCTTCATTTCTGTCATTTCCTGAATTGCATAACGCGGCCCCTCCCGGCCAATCCCGCTATTTTTCACACCGCCGTAAGGCCAATGGTCAAGCCGGAAATTTGAAGTGCCGTTGATTACAACGCCTCCTACTTCCAGCTCCTTAGCTGCTTGATAAATGACATCCATGCGGTTTGTAAATAATCCCGCTTGAAGTCCAAAGGACGAATTATTTGTTTCCGCTATTGCCTCTTCAATCGTACAATACGGAATAATGCTGACAATCGGACCGAACACTTCTTCACATACAACTTTGCTTTGCTTCGGCGGATTCAGAAGAACAGTCGGCTCAACTGTCGCCCCCTGCTGTTTTCCTCCGGTAATCAACTCGGCTCCGGATTGGACTGCTTCCTTGATCCAATTCATAACGCGTTCCGCCGCTCGTTCATCCACCAAACAGCCAATATCTGTATCCGGCGATAATGGATCTCCAACCTTTAATTGCTCCACTTTCTCTTTGAAAAGTTTTGTAAACGGCTCAACGACAGTCTCGTGTACATAAATTCTTTGAACGGAAATGCAGCTTTGACCGGAATTGCTGTAGCCTGTTAAGGCACATAAAGCTGCCGCTCTCTTTAAATCAGCATCTTCGTGTACAATGGTTGCGGCATTTCCTCCTAGCTCTAACAGCACTTTTTTCATTCCAGCCAAGTCACATATATTACGGCTGGCAGCAACTCCACCTGTAAACGAAATGACATTGACCCGGTCATCCTGAACAATTTGCTGACCGACTTCTGCTCCTCCTAGCACCATATTAATACCGTGTTTTGGAAAGCCTGCTTCAAGCAGAAGCTTCAGCAGTTCCGCTGCAATTAAAGGCGTCTGAGGAGCAGGCTTTAACACAACACTGTTTCCGGCTGCAAATGCAGGTCCGATCTTATGACAAATGAGATTTAACGGCGCATTAAATGGGGTGATAGCTGCAACAACCCCAACCGGAACACGAAACGTCATGGCCAATGCTTTCGTTCCGCGCTGCGAAGCGCTTCCCGGTATCGTTTCTCCGATCAGCCGTTTTGCTTCTTCCGCTGATTGTTCCAATGTTTCAACCGAGCGGGATACTTCATCCAATGTGTTTTTCAATGGCTTGCCGAGTTCCTCGGAAATAAATTTTGCGAATGTCTCTTTTCTGCTGTCTAGCAAGGAAGATGCTTTTTTTAAAATATTGGCTCTCTCGTAAACTGGAATTCCTGCAATCTCTTTTTTTGCTTGAAATGCTGAGGATAAAGCATTTTCAACATCTTCCTTTGTTGACAGCAGCTGCTCACCGATTATTTCGCCAGAATAAGGGCTCCGCACCTGTACTACTGGCCGCCCCGAATTGATCCAACATCCGTTAATAAATGGCTGAGCTTTTCTCATCTAATCACCTGCTTATCACATCGATTTGGCTCTGTTTACTCTTCTATTAGATCGATCCAATATCAGAGCTTTTTAGATCGATCTAAAATTCTATTAGATCGATCTAAAAAATATTTATTGTTGGGAATTTTGAAAATAATCTCTTTTTAAGAAGATTATAAATTTTATTGTAAACGGTGTCAATACATAAAAAACATTTCAACAAAACATGCTACCACAATGCCGAACCCAATGTACCCTAATGCAAAAATCATATTCCATGAACCGATCCGATAAGATTGTGCGCTTAATTCATCAGACAAAATTGATACTGATATATTAAAAGGGCTGAACATCACAGTCGACAAGCTGCTGCATATTAACACAATGGATAGCGGAATTGATGGTATGTCGACTAAAAACGGCTGCAAGAGCTCTGCCAATAAAGCAAAACCTACTAAAGGGTGAAAACCAATTAACGATGTAATGAAAAAATAAAGTCCTATTGTACTATATAAAATCAACGTCTTTTCAGTTCCTAATTCAAAAACAGGTTTTAAAAATGATAGTAATTGCGAGTCTGCCAGCATTTCTACAAATAAACCTGCTCCCAAAAACATGAAAAAGTAATTGGCTAATCCCCTTGTCCGCTCTTTCCAATGCTGGATTGCAACTGTAAAATATCTTTTTCCTTTTTTAATAAACAAAGACCAAATGGCAGAAAATGGGATAATCAATAATACAACAGAAAACAGAAAACCTTTTTGTAAAAAATGTTGAACAGTCGACACCATGAAAATAAACAAAAGCAGCATTCCGATTAATTCAGAAGCTTTTTTATAACCCTTTTTCTTATTTAAAAAATGAGGCGTATGAAAGGCGATTTGGATACCTTTATATTTATACGAAGACATGAGCCAATCAAACCCAAGCATTATGATTGCCATCGGAAGCAAAATTGGAAAAATGATAAAATACTGCACTTTTGTAATATCTATCGTTGAACTCACCATCACCTCCATCGGGCTCCAAGTAAGACATAATGCATAGGCGCGCAGCAAGTTTTGCGAATAAAATTTCGTTAGCACTTTTTTGGGCAAATCACGCAGGATAACATTTAATGATTTAATAAGAAGGGGAGCTGTAGCAATATTTAAAAATAGACCGAGTATATGACAAACTCCTGAGCTTCGCCGATATAAATGGTTCAGATCAGCAGCTTGATCCTGAAGTAACAAGCTTAAATGTTTATCATACCTTCCGACACGAATGATGGAATTCATAAATGGCAATACGAAAAACAATGAAAGCAAACCAAGCACTTGCTCAAAATGCAAAATAAACGTATGCCATGGCTGCTTACTTTGAATAAATAAAACAAATCCAATCAATAAAAATATGGCACCTGAAATGAGATATAGTCCTCTGGCATAAACCGCTGAAATTGCGAGTGCTACCAAAGCGACAGCTCCAGTGCTATAGCTTATGACTGGAGCATGAAAAAAACGAGATAAAATATAAATAGCTATCAAAACTGTATACACAAAAATGCGCAAAACCTTTCTCTCATCCTTTCTTTCTCAAAATATACTAATACATAATCCACGGGATCTTCCCTTAACATAACACAGTCTATCAAACACATAAACATTTTTACAAAACAAAAAGACCGGACTCGATATGCCGGCATCTTTTATATGAAAAAACGCACTCTGATAACACGCCGATCCAAAAAAATAAATGCCTCCTCTCTCAAAACGGCTTGAGAAATGGAGGCAGAAGTGAATCATTATTTACATTCTTCTTAAATAATCCCCGGCTTTATCCGCTGGCAAAGGTTTACTGAAATAGTATCCTTGCATAATATGACAGCCCTTCCCTAGCAAATATTTGAGCTGAACATTTGTCTCGACCCCTTCTGCAATGACATCCAAATTTAGAGAATGAGCCATTGCGATGATGGCGTTGACGATTGGATTTTCCTTTTGCCCCTGCCCGATTTGTTGTATAAACGAACGGTCGATCTTTATTGCATTGACAGGAAGTCTATTCAAATAATAAAGAGAGGAAAAACCTTTGCCGAAATCGTCCAGATGAATGTGCACACCTAATGATTGGAGCTTTTGAATAATTTTTACCGCATGTTCAAAATCTTTTATGGCCGTTGTTTCCGTTATTTCGATGACAAGCGAAGAATACGGCAGCTTGTATTTTGAAATCGATTCCTGGACTTGATGAACTAAATCACTATGAAAAAATTTACGTGCCGACATATTGACCGCAATCGTTAATTGTTTATTACTAAATTCCTCCTGCCAGCATTTAAGCTGTTTACACGCTTCATCCAATCCTAAGTTTCCTATCAATTCAATCGTATTATCTTCTTCAGCCAACTCAATAAATTCTGATGGGGAAAGAAACCCTTTCTCCGGGTGATTCCATCGAACTAAAGCCTCAAACCCGATGGTTCTCCTTTGAATTATGTCAACTTTCGGCTGATAATATAAGACAAACTCGTTATTGGCAATACCGCGCCGCAGCTCCTGCTTCAGGAGAAAACGTTCGTAATGATGCTCCATAAAAGATTGATAGAAGCGATATGTGCTTTTCCCATCCTTTTTTGCCTCATACATGGCTAAGTCAGCATGATGGATCAGTGTGTCTGCATTGTGGCCATGCTCAGGAAAAAAAGAAACTCCTATGCTTACTGTGATAAACACAGCATTTTCTCCTAAAATTAGTGGATATTGAAGCTCATTGACAAGGTTTGCAGCCAAATTATAAACTTGATCCTTTTCTACATCTCTCAGCATGATGACAAATTCATCGCCGCTATTGCGGCAAAGAAGCGCGTTTTCGTTTTTCATTATATCTTTTAATCGTTTTGCAAATTTGACTAACAGCTCGTCTCCCTTCTTATGCCCGAAAGAATCATTGATCATTTTAAAATTGTCAATGTCAATAAAGAAAAAGCCTCTTTTTATTTCAGGATGTTTTCCTATTTCTTCATCAACCATTTTTCGAAAAGTAGCCCGTTCTAATAAATTAGTCAACGAATCGTAGTGTGCCAGCTTTAATAATCTTTTTTCCTTTTTATTCCTAGCTATTTCCTTCGCAGTCCGATCCCTAAACAAGCGAAAAATCGTTTCGGCTTTCTCCTTTGTCTCCGTCGTCTCTATGTTTATAATAAAAATGAGCCCAATGATCTCCCCTTTGTAGCTTTTAAGAGGCACTTCCAAATAACCGGCGCCTTCTATATCTCCCTTTAATCTAGAGAATAACTGGTGAATAAATTTTTCGTAAGAGCTCGCTTCCTTTAAAGAACTTTCCAAAGCTAGTATTGGCTGAACATCTCCATCAGACAAATTTCCGTTTCGATACATTGCTAGTACATTTATTTTTGAAGATGTTTCGTCCACTTCTCCGACAAGGACTATTGGCGCATGTAATGTTTCTGCAATATACTTAACAAGGGAGCGAAAGTATTCTTCTCCAACATGAGTCAGCACTTCAACAGCCCGTATACCCAGCACTCTCTCAATCTCTTCCAGAGCTTCGTGTCTTTTCATCCCCACTACGATACCCTCCACATAATACGATTCCATTTTCAAGCACCTTATACAGAAAATAGAAGTTACATTTATAGTAATAAAATACAGGAAATTTGTCATCTAATAGATGCCAAAAAATAGCTAAAAAGAAGGATAAAAAGCATGCGTTTGGTTAAACTTCAAATAAATTTTGTCAGCAGCAAAAGTGACAAACTTGACTTTTCTTTAAATTGAGACTCGCAATGATAACGCTTTAAAATTTAAAATGTAGAAACATTATTCTAAAAAAATAAAAGGGGTGAACACAATGGCAGAATCAAATATTAAAGTAAAAATACAGAGATTCGGCAGTTATTTAAGCGGAATGATTATGCCAAATATCGGCGCATTTATTGCGTGGGGACTCATCACTGCGTTATTTATACCGACTGGTTGGACACCAAATGAAGCTTTAGCAAAACTAGTGAATCCGATGATACAATATTTGTTGCCGCTTCTAATTGGTTTTACCGGCGGGCGCATGGTGTATGATCTGCGCGGAGGAGTTGTGGGTGCAACCGCAACGATGGGAGTAATCGTTGGAGCGGACATTCCAATGTTTTTAGGTGCCATGATAATGGGGCCTCTTGGTGGGTATATTATAAAGCAAGTGGACAGACTGTTCCAAGGAAAAGTTAAATCCGGATTTGAGATGCTTGTCAACAATTTTTCAGCTGGTATTGTCGCCGCTATTTTAACGATTATTGCTTTTTTAGGAATCGGCCCGATTGTCTTAACTTTGAGCAGCATTTTGGCAGGTGGAGTTAAATTCATTGTCGATGCCAACCTGCTTCCGCTCGCAAGTATATTTATCGAACCCGGAAAAGTGCTGTTTTTAAATAATGCGATTAATCATGGAATTTTAAGCCCGCTCGGAATTGAACAAGCAGCAGAAACAGGCAAATCCGTTTTATTTTTGCTTGAAACGAATCCAGGGCCAGGTCTAGGAATTTTGCTTGCCTATATGCTGTTTGGAAAAGGAAATTCTAAACAAACTGCTCCTGGTGCAGCCATTATTCACTTTTTGGGCGGAATTCACGAAATTTACTTCCCTTATATTTTAATGAGACCATTATTAATTTTAGCTGCTATTGCCGGCGGAGCGAGCGGAGTGTTAACATTCTTACTTTTTGATGCCGGACTTGTGGCAGTGCCTTCACCGGGAAGTATTATTGCATTAATGATTATGACTCCAAAAGGACATTATATAAGTGTGTTGGCTGGTGTTATTGTTGCAACTGCTGTTTCATTCCTCATCTCAAGCATCATCTTAAAAGCAGCGAAAGCAGACAGCGAGGAAGACTTATCAGCAGCAGCAGAGAAAATGCAGCAATTAAAAGGTAAAGAAAGCAAAGCAGCAGAAATGCTCACAAATCAAGCGCAAAAAGACAGCGGAGATGCCGAGCTGCAAGAAAATGAATTAGCCAATGTCCAAAAGATTGTTTTTGCTTGTGACGCAGGCATGGGATCCAGTGCAATGGGCGCTTCCATTTTGCGAAACAAAGTCCAAAAAGCTGGGTTAAATATCGAAGTAACAAACACTGCCATCAACAATTTGCCTGATGACGCAGACATTGTATTTACACATAAAGATTTAACAGATAGAGCAAAAGCAAAGCTTCCTAATGCAACACACATTTCTGTTGAGAATTTCTTAAACAGTCCTAAGTACGATGAACTGCTAGAAAAATTAAAAGAACAGTCATAAGCAGATTGCACAGCTGTGCACTTTAAAAGGGGTGAATTCCATGTACTTGCGGGCGAGAGAACGGGAAATCATCGAATTAATGCTGCAGGAGGACCGACACATTTCCACAAAAGAGATCGCTGAACGATTAAACGTCAGCTCAAGAACAGTTCACCGGGAGCTTAAAAATATAAAAAAAGTGATAAAAAAATATGGTCTTTATATTGACAGCCTGCAAGGAAAAGGAATTCGCTTATTCGGTCCATCGCTGCGGAAACAAAATTTATTAAAAGATATCCGATCTGGAGAGCACACAGACTTTAGCCAGGAAGAAAGAAAAGTGCTTATCCTATGTTCACTTTTAGAGGCCAGCGAGCCTCTAAAACTGTTTACGCTAGCCGAAAAATTAAACGTCACTTCTGCAACCGTAAGCAATGATTTAGATCAAATCGAAGAATGGATTGCTCAATTTGATTTGAAGCTCATCCGAAAAAGAGGATACGGAATAGAACTCATCGGACCAGAAAATGGAAAGAGGGCTCTCCTTGGAAACATTATAATGGAGAAATTGGATGAAAAAAGTTTTTTGCAAGCAATTGAAAGGCAGATAAAAGAAGAGAAAAATGAAAAAAGGGAAAAAATTTTTGAAATCATTGATGAAGAAAAAATAAAAACGGTTGAAGGAGTACTTGAAAATTTTCGGCAAACCATTTTATTTTCTATTGCGGACAGTGCCTATATTGCTCTTGCAGTCCATTTAATGCTTGCAGCGGAAAGAATCCAAAAAGGCGAAACGATCGATATCGATCCTCAAGTTTTTCAAGAATTGAAAGGCACAAAAGAATTCGAATCCGCCCGCGTGATCGTCAAAGAATTGGAAAAAGCCTTTCAGATCAAGTTTCCTGAAGCGGAAATCGGCTATGTCGCGACTCATTTATTAGGTGCGCGCAGAAAAGAAGATAAAGATTTTTCCTTCTTTGATGTAGATGTAGACATTTCAAGAAAGGTCCATGCGCTCATTGAATTTGTTTCCAACAAAACCGGCTTTCCCTTGACGGAAGATCAATCTTTATATCAAGGGCTGGTAGCCCATTTTGTCCCTGCTATTACACGTTCAAAAGAGAAGATTCATACGCACAATCCTCTGCTGCAACAGATCAAAACAAAATTTTCCGCCCTTTTCGAGTCTGTCGAAGAAGGGGTAAAAAAAATCTTTTATGATCTTCAGTTATCAGAGGATGAAATTGGCTTTCTCGTACTGCATTTTGGCTCCGCTTTAGAATCAAAGATGGAGAATATTTCGCTGCAGGGATTAGTTGTTTGCCCCAGCGGAATCGGTTCTTCCAAAATGCTGGCAACGAGACTTCGCAAGGAATTTCCTGAAATAGAAAACATTCATATTGCTTCTCTTATTGATTTAAAAAAGCTGGATGTCAGCCAATACGATATTATTATTTCAACTACCGATCTTCCGTATCGTCATGTGCCATATATTACAGTTAACCCGCTGTTAAATGAGCATGATATCGCCAAAATAAAAAGGTACATGAATGAAAAGCTGACAGAATTCAAAAGAAGCGAAAACAATGTTCCGGGCATTCCTTTCCGGAAAAATCCTTCAAACGATATGATTCACATCATCGATCAATTTTTTGAACTGGGCGATATTATCAAAACAGTTTTGCTCCATTTCAATGTGAGCTTGCTTGAAAATACAGGACAGCATAAAAAAAATCTTTTGGAAATCGCCCGCACATTGCATAAAGAAAAATTGATCACAAATGATGAATCCATTGCGAAGAAGCTTTTGGTGAGAGAACAAAAAGGAGGATTGGGAATTCCCGGGACAAAAATTGCTTTATTTCATTTAAAAGATGAAGAAGTATTGATTCCTTTATTTCGTATTTATGATTTGGACAAAGCGGACAACGTCCTCGGAATGGACGGAAATGCGATGGAAATCAGCCGGATATTGCTGCTTTTAGCTCCTGAACAGCTAACTCAAAATAAGCTGGAAATATTAAGCCAAATCAGTTCATCTATTATTGAGAGCAATAGCAGTTTAACACTATTTGAAAGCGGAGATGAAGCAGCTGTCTATCATAAGCTGAATGAGATTTTCCATCGTTATATGAAAGAAAAATTTTTTAATTGGAGTGACTAAGATGAAGCAAATATTAACAGCAGAGAATATTGTTTTAAATGCAAAAGTGGACAATCAGGAGGAAGCTATTAAATTAGCTGGAAAGGTTCTTGTGGAAAACGGCTATGTGAACGAACATTATATCAGCAAAATGCTTGAAAGAGAACAAATCACTTCCACATACATGGGAAACCATATAGCTATTCCTCATGGAACAGAAGAAGGAAAAAAAGACATTTTATCATCAGGTATTTCCATTATACAAATTCCTGAAGGCGTAGAATATGGAGAAGGCAACATTGCTAAAGTAGTGTTCGGAATTGCCGGAAAAGACAACGAACATTTGGAGCTCTTGTCGAAAATCGCCATCCTTTGCTCAGAGGAAGAAAATGTTGACCGTATAATCAATGCAGCAACCAAAGAAGAATTAATCAATTTATTCAATGAGGTGGAATAAACATGATCGCTTTGCAGTTCGGCGCTGGAAATATAGGAAGAGGATTCATCGGCGCTCTTCTAAATCAAGCTAACTATGAAATATATTTTCTTGACGTGAATGAAAATCTAATCTCTGAGCTAAATAAAAGAGGAAGTTATATCATCGAATTAGCCAGCGAAAAAAAAGAAACAATCACCGTCACAGGTGTAAAAGGAATTAACAGTGCAAAACAAACTGACAAAGTTATCGATCTCATTTGCCAAGCTGACTTAATTACAACGGCTGTCGGTCCAAATATTTTAAAAATCATTGCACCGACAATCGCTTCAGGACTTAAGGAACGATTTAAACAGTCAGTCCAGCCTTTAAACATTATTGCATGTGAAAATATGATCGGCGGCAGCCAATTATTAAAAGAAGAGGTACGCAAATCGCTTACAGATGAAGAAAAACAAAAATTGGATCAATATGTTGGCTTTCCTAATGCAGCTGTCGACCGCATCGTTCCATTACAAACCCACGAGGACCCTTTAAAAGTTTCTGTTGAACCATTTTTTGAATGGGTCGTGGAAAAAACAGACATAAAAGGAAGCTTGCCAAATATTCAAGGAATCACCTATGTTGACGACTTAAATCCATATATTGAGCGCAAGCTATTTACTGTCAACACTGGACATGCTACTGCAGCTTATTTAGGCTATTTCAAAAATATAGAAACAATCGACAAAGCTGTATTGGACCCGTTTGTCCGCCCAATTTTAGAAGGCGCGCTAGCTGAAACCGGCGACATGCTGGCGAAAACTTATCATTTTGATCGTTCCGAGCATCAAAAATATATCGATAAGATTATCTCTAGATTTGAAAACAAACAAATTTCCGATAATGTCACTAGAGTAGCCAGATCACCTATTCGCAAGCTTGGCGCAAACGACCGATTAATTTTACCAGCAAAAAGATTAATGGAATTCGGTCAAAAACCTGAAAATCTTGCAACAGCCGTAGCAGCTGCGCTATTGTTTGACTATAAAGAAGACCAAGAGGCAGTCGAATTGCAAGAAATCATTAAAACAAAAGGAGCAGCTGCAGCTTTGAAGCAGTACAGCCAGCTTGACGAAAACGACCCGTTAACAAAACTAATTCTTGAAAAATATGAACAGCTCATCAAATTGAAATAATGTAAGCAGGATGGTTCATTCTGCCTGTTTAAACACGGGGCTGTCTAATAAGTCGTTTTTTGGCTTATTGACGGCTCCCTTTTATGTTTTAGAAATGTTGATATATCGATGTTTATGATTTTTTGTTTTTCAATAGGGATTTGACCTTCTGGACAGCCCCTCAATCGAATGCAATGAACAAGAAAACATATTAATTAAACAACCAATAAGAAGGCTGACTCAACATCGCTGAAAAGCAATGTGTTGAATCAGCCTTTTACTTTTGATTTCTCCGATGCTCTCGCCATGAATTGGAATATATGATAGGAAGATGCTGCGCTTTTTCCAAGGAATATACGTAAACAAAACCTTCTATATTTTGCCGGCTATCCTTGACCCAAACACGCTCATACTCATTATTCGGCCGGCCTTCTAAAAAATCCTCCAGCAAATCCATTTGCCTTAATCCTTCTTCTGTCACAATGAGCCATTCACCGGCAACTTCGTCTTCTCCTTCATCAAGAACAAGCGCTGGATAATCTCCTACATCATACAGTCGGCCTTTCACATGCCCCTTTTTGCAAGAGATTAAATAGGGCTCTACAACATGATGATTTGCTTCGCCGACTAACAACGTTCCATACACAAAAACTTGATAAAGCATGGCAGCTCACCTCAAAAAGTTTAATCCGGTCAGTGAACATCGACACGTCAGTTGAAAAGAGCGATTTCCCACCTCAAAATTCATAGCCGGTCAGCGGGACTATGAAAGCTAGTATGTAAAAAAATTTATTCCTAGGCGGCAAATCAATTGAAAAGAGCTACCGCCCCCACCTTAAAAAACATAACCAGCTAAGCAAGACCATGAAAACTGACATGTATAAAAATTTGTTTCCTAAGCGACAAACACACGTCAACCAATTGAAACGAGCTACTGCCGAATGATTTTCATAATCATCCGATTCAATACTTCGGAAAACACTAGTCCCATGGCGATGGCTCCTGATATGATAAAAGCTTTAGCTGCTAGTTCAATCGCCATAAAATAGTCTTGCTCGACGACATGGCGCATGGCATCGTACGCAATCCCTCCTGGGACAAGCGGAATAATTCCTGGGACAGAAAAAATGATGATCGGTGCTTTATACATTTTCGCAAACAAGTGACTAATGAAGGCAACAAGAAGCGCTGAAATAAATGCAGCGATAATTAAATCCATCTTAAAATGAATCAAGAATAAATACGCAAGCCATCCAACTGCTCCCGCAATTCCGCATGCAAATAACGTCTTTTTTGGTACATTAAAAATAATTCCAAATGCAAATGCTGCAATAAAGCTTGCTGCAAGTTGTGACAGCATGACAACAATCCTTTCAATTAATAAATCGATAAAACGATGGCAATTCCTGACCCGATCGCAAAAGCTGTTAAAAACGCTTCAGCTCCCTTTGATAATCCCGCCACTAAATGTCCTGCCATCAAATCGCGGACAGCATTCGTGATATGCAGCCCCGGCACAAGAGGCATGACAGAACCGATAATAATTTTATCTAAATCTGTCCCGATGCCCAGCTTCACCTGCCAAATGGCTGTAAATCCAATGACAAACGATGCTAGGAACTCTGAAAAAAATTTAATTTTAGCAAAACGATGAACATAAACTAAAAATGCAAAACCTAAACCGCCTGAAATCATGGCAGGAACAAAATCTGCCCACTTTCCTTGAAACATGATTAAAAACCATCCGCTCAAGATGGAAACGGAGGTCAATTGCAGCCAAACTGGATATTCAGGTTTTGATTCGTCTATTTGTTTCAGTTCCAACAAAACTTCATCAACAGATATTTCACCCTGCGCCATCCTTCTAGAAATGTTGTTCACCATCGCAACTTTATTTAAATCTATTGTCCGTTCCAGCACACGTACAAGTTTTGTCTGTTCCATTTCGTCAATGGAAAATATAATTCCAGTGGGCATAGCAAAACAATGAGACTGCTTTACACCAAGCGATGTAGCCATCCTCTGCATCGTATCCTCAACGCGGTACGTTTCCGCTCCATTTTCTAGCATAATTTTACCAGCTAGCAAACAGGCTTCAATAATCTTGTTGGAATTTAATTGCACGCTAATCTCTCCAATAAACTTCATTTCCTATTATTATATCCAAGTCTTTTGGTAAGTGAATGGCAAAACGATTCAGCCTTTTATAGGTCTTTAAGTATTAAATCTTAGCACCTCATCGACCAAATGCTCAAGCTTTTTCTTCTGATCAATTTGGGACATCACCGCGTAAATCAGCGCTCGCCGCGGAACAGAAGATTGCAATTCTTCCTTTAGAAAGGATAGCAATTCCTTTTGCTCCTCATCTGCCGATTTTTTTATTTTATCAATTTGATTGAAAAGGGATTCCTTTTTCTTTTTCCGATTCAAAGCCTCTTCCGGCTCCAGCCTTTCTACTATATCCGGATCAAATAGCTGATCCTTCGCTTTCACAACATTTTCCGCTATTTTTTCAATTCTTCTCAACGAATAAGCGATTATGCTGTTAATTTCTATTTCTGCTCCGGCAGTGACAGCGAAATGAATGGCGTTTTGAACCATTCCATACAACAACACGGCCAAATCAACCGAATACGGACGTATTTGTTCACCGAATACTTCTGCAATCCTCTTCTGTGCCCAGCAAAGTTCATCAAAATGATACTGCTGCACCAATCCTTTAAGCTCTTCATCTTCTGACATCAGCACACCATAAAACAGAGCGAATAGTTTATTTTCTTTACTGATTTCCATCTTGACTTGAATTTGTTCGATAAACGCGTTTTTATCGTTTGCTTGCCTGCCAGCCAACACTTCCATTCTCCGCTGATCTGTTTCCATTTTAATCTTTTCAAAAATACTAATTAAAAGTTCTTTTTTCGATGAGAAATAATTATAAAATGTCCCTTTCGATATCCCGCTTTTATCTAAAATATCTTGAACTGATGTTCTCACAAATCCCTTTTCAACAAAAAGAGTATGCGCCGCTTCCATTACTTGTCTTTTTCGATCGTTCAATTTGACTGCACATCCTTTATGATTGAACTCAAAAATAAAAGTTATTGTTGATTTTTTTATACTATCAGTATATATTATTATTATCTTTTATAACAACAGTATAAAATAATATACTATAAGTACAAGGAGGATTCTCGCTTGACCAATCATGAAACATTAAACAAACCGCCTTATGGGATGATTGCCATTTTATTTGTTGGTGCCTTTGTGTCTTTTGTTAACGAAACGTTTCTAAATGTTGCACTTCCATCCATTATGAAGGATTTTGAAATATCTCCTTCATCCGCGCAATGGCTGTCAACAGGCTACATGCTGATTAATGGGATTTTAATTCCTGCCAGCGCATTCTTGTTGCAAAAGTTTACGAATCGCCAACTATATTTAACAGCAATGAGCTTGTTTACAGCCGGTACAGTGCTAGCTTCACTTTCGCCGACATTTGGCGTGTTATTGGTTGCAAGAATGTTTCAAGCGGCCGGTTCAGCGATCATGGCTCCCTTATTAATGAATGTCATGCTTGTCGCTTTTCCTGTTGAACGGCGCGGCACAGCAATGGGATTTTTTGGACTCGTAATGATCACTGCGCCAGCGATAGGGCCAACGCTATCCGGATGGATTGTTGAGCATTATTCATGGCGTACATTGTTTGACATCGTTATTCCGATCGCTGCTCTCACACTCATCCTTGCAATCTTTAAATTAAAAAACATTTTGCCTCAAAAACAAATATCTTTGGATATTTTATCGCTCATCTTATCAAGCATCGGGTTTGGCGGCATTTTATACGGGTTTAGCTCCGCCGGGGAAAAAGGCTGGGATTCCGTTTATGTATATGGAACCATTATTGTCGGAACGATCAGCTTAGTCTTGTTTATTGTGCGGCAATTAAAAATGGAAGAGCCTCTTTTGCAATTTCGAATTTATAAATATCCGATGTTCGCCTTATCATCCGCTATTTCGATCGTCCTTTCGATGACGATGTTCTCAGCGATGCTGCTTATGCCAATATATATTCAAACAATTCGCGGCATTTCACCTTTTGATTCCGGACTTTTAATGCTGCCGGGAGCAATCATCATGGGAATTATGTCGCCGATAACAGGAAGGCTTTTTGATAAATTTGGTGCTAGAGCGCTCGCCATTATCGGCTTATCTATTACCATTTTTACAACATATGAATTCAGCCACTTAACAATGGATACATCCTACAGCTTTTTAATGCTTATGTACTCATTAAGAATGTTGGGAATGTCGATGGTGATGATGCCCGTCATGGCAAACGGAATCAATCAGCTGCCGCAAACCATGAACCCGCACGCTACAGCGATGAACAACACGTTGCAGCAAGTTTCAGGAGCTGCTGGTTCAGCGCTGCTGGTCACGCTCATGCAAAATAAAACGGAGGCGGAGGCGGAGCGATTGGCGCAATCCGCAGCGGGTGATCCAGCAAAAATGGCCGATATTATGAATGAAGCAATGCTAAATGGAATCAACTTTTCTTTCAAAATATCAGTGTTAATTGCACTGATCGCCCTCGTTCTCACTTTCTTTATCAAACGGGCAAAACCAGAAGGAGAAACATTTTTAAAACAATCCGCATCATAAAATAGAAAGCCTCTAGACTAAGTTCATCAGTCTAGAGGCTTTTTCATTCAAAATATCTAGATTTTCCAGCCGGAATTAAAAGGCAGCTTCAACAGCAGCTGAACATTTCATACCTATTTACTTATCATCAACCCTCTTATAATCAAAAAGCTGCAGAGACTGCTTCAATAATATGTTCTGCATCAGAAGTTGACATCCGATACAGTTACCCCATTTTTCTTTTGAAATCCCGTTGCCGAATGGAAACAAATAAGGCTTGATCCGACAATATATTTAACCCGTTATTTTCTCGTGTAGCCGAAGCATTCAATTTTTTCTGCTGATTTTACAGCTACAGCGCTTCCCAAACAGCGGCGATTCCTTGTCCTCCGCCAATACATGCAGATACAGCGCCATATTTTTTGTTTCGCCTTTTTAATTCATAAATAAGAGTTGTCGTGATTCTTGTTCCGCTTGCAGCAAGAGGATGTCCTAGCGCAACGGCTCCCCCATTTACATTACCTATTTCAAGATCAAAGCCTAATTCTTTTTGGCATGCTAAATATTGAGCAGAGAAAGCTTCATTGATTTCAATTAAGTCCAAATCAGAAATCGTTAAATTTGCTTTCTTTAATGCATTTTGAATAGCAGGAACCGGACCGATCCCCATATACTTCGGTTCTACTCCTACAACATCCCAGGAAACAAGGCGGGCAATCGGTTTTAACCCCTTTTCTTCTGCATAATCACTTGATGCAATGACAACAGCTGCTGCTCCATCAACCATACCGCTTGCATTTCCCGGCGTGACAACACCATTTTCAATAAATCTAGGCTTTAATTTACTAAGCTGCTCCATGCTCGTATGGCGGATATGTTCATCTTGATCAATAATGATGTCTCCTTTTTTCCCTTTCACAGTAACCGGTACAATTTCTTCTTTAAAATACCCTTTTTCTCTCGCTGCAATCGCACGCTCATGGCTAGATAAAGCATGACGGTCAATTTCTTCCCTCGTTAAATTATATTTGACAGCTAAATTTTCAGCTGTTTCAGCCATTGTGCAGCCGCCATACGTATCATATAGTCCATCCCATAACCAGTCTTCTACAACAGGCGAACCTAGAGGACTTCCCCATCTCATACCGCGAATGACATGCGGTACTTGACTCATATTTTCCGTGCCGCCAGCCAGCACAACATTTGCTTCTCCCGTTAAAATGTAGCGGGCGCTTGTTAGGATTGCTTCAATCCCCGTCCCGCATAAACGATTAATCGTTACGGCAGGAACTTCAATCGGGGTGCCGGCTTTTAATCCAACATGTCTTGCTAAAATGTGTGCATCTCTGCTTGATTGCTGAACGTTTCCAAACACAACATGATCAATTTCATCAGGCGAAATATTAGATTTTCGAATAGCTTCTTTAGCCGCAAATGCACCTAAATCAGTCGCAGTAGTATTTCGAAATGATCCAGATATTTCAGCAAATGCCGTTCTTGCTCCTTCCAGCAAAACGATATCTTTCATTTTATTCACTCCTCTAAACATTTCGGTATTCCAACAGTTCCTTTGCATGTATCAAATATTTCTGATGCGTTAGTGTATAAAAAAACGTTTTCATTTATCAGAATAATGAAAATTATTTACACGCTCATTATAAAATTACGAAAATTAAATAACAATGTTAAAAATACTTAAAAATCAAAGGAGAATTCAGCAAATTTGCGTATAGATGAACAAGCCGTCAGGTAAAGCGGCTTTTCAAAACAACTGCTGGATTGTTAATAAGGTAAAAAATGGAATGATGTCAAAATAAGTTGGGGTGAATATTTTCGATCATTTGATGAAAGTATGATGGTTTAGTATTGGATCTTGAAGAATTAGAGATACATTATATTCTAGAAAAAAAGAATTAATTATTAAACCACTCTGGAATGTACAATTTAAAAATGGTAGAAACCCGGAAAAGAAGATGGCAGCTTATCTTATGGTACTAATCCGGACGTGTTGTTTTTAAAAACCAATCATCGAATATTACATTTCTCGCTTTAGGAAAAGGACAGGTCATTTTTATTTTCTGGTTGTTTGATTATTTTTATGGCGCTTTCTTTATATCTCTTTTCCAGCTTGGTTCTTTCGTTTTGAGAAATAGCGAACTTTTCATGAGTTAACCTCTTTTGTTTCTACTAGAGTTCTATATAGAGGCAGCGAATGCATTCTTAAATGGTTCTGTAAAATATAAATAAATGAAAAATTTTACTTGGTGTGACAAAAAAAGGGAGGTAAAATGAATATTAAGTAATTGCAATATATTGTATAGGTTTAATAAAGAATTGGTGATTAAAATATTTAACCATACCTGAAAAAGCAGTTTTCGTACTTCTAAAGAAGGCGAAATATTAAAGAAAATAATACGTGATGAAGCCTTTTTTAGTTGGCTTAGAAGTAAAGACGAGTTTTTATCTAACGCTGCTAAAGAGTTTATTTTGATCTTAAAACTCAGCTTACTTCTCTTCCCAGCTAGACTACTAGATACTTCATATTTCTGATGATGATTTAACAGCTTTTAATCGAAAAAAAGGATCATTATTTTTGAAAGAAGGTGCGAAAATGATTAAGGAGCTTCATCGTTCTTTAATGGAAAATTTCGAACAATTGGTTTCGTGGAGAAGATATTTGCATCGTCATCCTGAGCTTTCTTTTCAAGAGGAAAATACACCGAAATTTATTGCAGAGAAGCTTTCCTCCTTTGGGATTGAGGTAAAAACCGGAATCGGCGGAAATGGAGTTATCGGAATGATCAAGGGCGGAAAAGAAGGAAAAACCATTGCCTTCCGCGCTGATTTTGATGCGCTTCCGATCCATGAAGAGAACGACTCTCCTTACAGATCGTCCGTAAAAGGAGTTATGCATGCCTGCGGCCACGACGGACATACAGCAGCTCTCCTCGGGGTTGCAAAAGTATTAAGTGAAATCGATCGCAGCCGTTTAAAAGGCAACATCGTATTCATCTTTCAGCACGCGGAGGAAAAACCGCCCGGCGGCGCCAAGTTTATGATTGAAGATGGATGCCTGGACGATGTTGACCTTGTATTTGGCGCACATGTTTCCACTGATATTCCGTACGGCAAAATAGGCTTACGAGAAGGACCCGTTATGGCTGCTGTCGATGCATTTACGATTCAAATAAAAGGAAAAGGAGGCCATGGGGCCCGTCCGCATGAAACAGTAGATGCTCTTGTCATCGGCAGCCAAATTGTGAACTACTTGCAGCAAATTGTCAGCAGACGCGTGAATCCGATAGATTCAGCTGTTGTGACAGTTGGTGTGTTTCAAGCTGGAACAGCTTTCAATGTCATTGCAGAAAACGCTAGAATAGAAGGGACAGTAAGAACATTTAATCCAAACGTTAGGAAGCAAATTGAGGAAGAGATCAGAGCGATTGTTCAAGGGCTATGCCAAGCTTCGCACGCAAGCTACGAAATTGATTATTTAAACGGCTATCCTCCAGTTATCAATCCTAGAAATGAAACCGAACAATTGCGAGCCATTATTAGCGAGACGTATGCATCTGACTGTTTTTATAATTATCAGCCGTCAATGGGAGCAGAAGATTTTGCATACTACTTAAAGCATAAACCAGGTGTTTATTTTCATGTCGGTGCAAGAGGAGACGATCCAAAAACTCATTATCCTCATCACCATCCCCGCTTTGACTTTGACGAGCGTGCGCTTCTCGTCTCAGGGAAAATATTTTTAAGTATTGTCAATCATTATCTTTTACAATAAAAAAATGATGTCAATTAAAAGTGGTGCAACAAATTCGAAATGTACATTGAAACAACAACAACAATGATGATTTTATAGGAAATGGCGTAAAACCCCTATGCATTTAGCCTAGGGGATGTAAGCTCTAATGACCTTGTTCTTGAATATATTTTTGGATAATCTCTTTGCTTACATTTCCAATACTACAAGAAAAATATCCATCACTCCAAAAGGTTCTTTCTTTCCAAAAATGTTGAGAAAGATATTCGTTATGCTTTTGCCATATTCGATAGGTTGTAAGTTGCTTCAATAATCTAACGATTTCAAGAATGCTCCATTTCGGAGAATAACGAATCAAAATATGAATATGGTCTTGGTCTATTTCTTGCTCGATAATTTGCCAACCATAACGATTAGATATAGATTCGATTTCGGTTTTAATATCATCACCAACTTTTAATAATAACTTTTTTCGATACTTACAAACAAATATCAAATGGCACAAACAGCTATGAAGAGTAAATTTATCAATTTCTGGTAGTATTGTGGAAATACGACTTATTCACAATTGGTAAAATTTTCCAGTTAAATTTATTTACAAAAAGGGTCAAAAAGAACCAATTTTGCTTATTTTTTTAAAAAATGTGGATAACTTATTTTTGTTTGTTGTGGATAACTTTTTTTCTTTGCCAAACATCACATCCTTTGGTACAATTAATTCGCTAGGTAAACCTAATTTGCATAGGTTTTCCCAGTTGTGCGATATCCTCGTCTGTTAGTGTTTGCCCACGGAAGGCTTCTAACAATCGCGAGGATATTTCTTTTATCGTTTTCTTCATGCTTCTCAATATTTTTGACCCATGCTCATCCCGAGTTCGACAGTTTTGAGGTCATTTTAGGCAAATGGAAATGACCAAAATGCTGTTATATCAAGGGTTTCGTAATGCGGATCCTAGGAAAAAACGCCGAATTTCATAGGCACACGATTTATTAATTTTTCCTTTTAAAAATAAATTTTATACGTTATAATATAGGCATGTACATACGACGAGTCACACGCAAAAACAAGGATGGAACAACCGTTGCTTATCTCCAGCTTGCTCACAATGAATGGGATCCAAAGGCCAAATATGCGAAAGCGAAGGTGATTTATTCATTCGGGCGCGAAGATGAAGTGGATCGCGCCGTCTTGGAACGTCTGGCCAAAAGCATTTCGCGATTCCTTTCTCCTGAGCAGGCTTGGGAAGTCGAAACGTTGACAGGAGAAGCTTCCGATGACTTTCAATTCCAGTCATGCAAACACCTCGGCGGCGTCTGGCTCTTGGATCAGCTCTGGAGACAACTGGGGTTGGGAGAGATTCTCCACTCCTTGTTTACCTCCCGACATCACCAGATTTCGCTGGAACGGCTGATTTTTGCCATGGTGGCGAATCGCGCCCTTCATCCGTCAAGCAAGTTGGCGATGGAGGAGTGGGTGGAGAAAGACGTGTATATCCCTCACCTTTCTCAAGCCGCCAGCCACCAGTTGTACCGGGCGATGGATGAACTGTTGGCCGTGCAGCCGGAATTGGAACGTCAAGTGTTCCATGCTGTGGCCGATTTATTGAATTTGGAAGTCGACTTGATTTACTTCGATACGACTTCGTCGTACTTCGAAGTGGATCCCTCTGAAACACCGGAAGGAGAATCGCTTCGAAAACAAGGATTCTCGAAAGACAAACGCCCAGACTTGGTTCAAATCGTCATTGGGCTGGCTGTCACCCGGGAAGGAATCCCGATTCGCGCTTGGGTATGGCCTGGCAATACGATGGACATGACGGTCATCAAACAGGTGAAACAAGACTTGATTGGCTGGAAGCTTGGACGTGTGATCAGCGTCATGGACCGCGGCTTTTCCTCTGAAGAGAATTTGCGAATCTTGCAACAGGCCGGCGGACACTACATTGTCGGCGAAAAAATGCGATCCGGCAAAGCCGCCGTCGAAGAGGCCTTAAGTCGTCGCGGACGTTATCATGAAGTGGACGAGAATTTGCACATCAAAGAAATCATCGTCGGCGACGGAGAAGCGCGTCAGCGCTATGTTCTCGTGTACAATCCCAGCGAAGCCGAACGCCAACGCAAGGAGCGAGAAAAGCTGCTTGAATCGCTGAAAGAGGAGTTAGAAGGGCTTCGCCAACTCCCAAACGAAGCCCATCATAAGGCGACCTGCCGGTTGCGTTCCCATTCGTCCTACGGAAAATACTTGCGCCAGTTGAAGGACGGAACCCTTCGCATCGACAAGCAAGCGGTTCGTGACGCGGAAAAGTACGACGGCAAATATCTCATCCGGACATCCGATGACACCTTGTCTGCCGAAGATGTCGCCATCGGGTATAAGCAGCTGGTGGATATTGAGCAGGCCTTCCGAACATTGAAGTCTACATTGGAATTGCGGCCTATGTATCATCGCTTGGAAGACCGCATTCGGGCGCATGTGCTGCTCAGTTGGCTTGCTCTCTTGTTAGTTCGGATCGTGGAGATTCGAACCTATGAATCGTGGCCGAACGTAAGGGACGAATGCGAACGTCTCATGCTTGGACATTTTTCTTCAAAAAACGGTGACCTTTATCAACGAACCGAACTGACGGCCAAACAGGCTCAATTCTTTGCGGCTCTAGGGCTGGAGCCTCCTCCGAAGATTCTAGGCATTCATCCTCGCACCTAGATACACGCTCAACGTATGCCCAAATGCCTCTCGTCCCTTTGGTATCAAGGGATGAGAGGCATTTTGTTTGCCTAGTGACTGTCGAACTCGGGCTCATGTAACACCATGATAATCTCTGTAATTTGGGTTAATAGGTAGTGATTTTTCATGGCATTGTAATCTTGGCTGCTTGCGTGTTCAATGTGGTAGCGCAGGTTTTTTTGTCTGTTAAACCCCTCATTCTCTATTCTCCAGCGGCTTCTGCCAGCGTTCATCAGTTTCTTTGCATTGTTTTTTGTGATTTTTATATCTGTGATAAAGGTAAATTTTTGTTTTCTTTTTTCATCTTCTAATTCGCATTCGAAAACATTCACCCCAAAGCCTCTGTAATCAATATCGTTCACCCAGGTGATTTCCCCTCGCTGTTCGCTTTCACGTATCTTTACCACATTGGCTTTCTTGCCTTCCTCCTCTTCCATATTTTTTAACGCTTGAAACTCATCGGTGATGCTTTTAATACGATCTTCCTTAAAACGGAATAAGTAGTTCCAATTATTCGCCTTGCATTGTTTAAATACATTTTCGCAGGCATAAAGACTATCGGCAATCAGACAGATAGGCAGTTTTTTAAAGGTGTCTTTCAGTCTAGCAGTCAGTCGATAAAAAGCATTCAACTCACAATCTTGCTTTTCCACGTCCTCTGATTCATTTTCAATAAACTCGGAGGCCACACTTAGTACCATATTTCCCACAATTAACTTGGCTTCCAAGACATGATGCATGTAGATGGTCTTTATTTTTTCTTCACCCGTTTCCTTGTCTATGTATTTGCGCTCCCGTTTCAGGCAGTGTTCACAATGTTTTTTGTCAAAAGTAAAAATACCGGTCCCATCTATGGCAATACCCCAGTATTTCCCATTGATACGATAGGATTCAAAACACCTCTTTTTGAATAATTTCTTGATCATATCGATTCGGATCCTTTCAAGTTCTGCCGGGTTCACTCGTGCCAAAAAATCATTGATTGTGTCATAATGGGGCAGTTCTTCCAAATCTTCATTCCCCAACAATTTCCCCAAATTTTTAATGCACTCTTCCTTATTAAATTCGTTTGTCATTTCGCGCATACTTTTTAAGTTGCATGCATTTTTCAAAATAACCATCATCAAAAGGACTTCCGTGTCATAGGTAATATAGCTTTGGTGCCTTGGATCATCAATAGTTTTGAGCAATTTGTTTAAATTTTTAAAAAAGTGATTTTGTGTTTTTAGCAACTCGAATAAATAATTTACCTCTTTTTCCTTTTCACGCTTTTCCTTCCTCGTTACCATAAAAAAATCCCCCCCAAATGCCAATATATTAGGTTTTTTACATACCCTTATTATCACATATTTGGCAAAGTTTGGGTGGAATTATCTCGAAGAATTTTTACTCTTCAGGGCTGTGGCACAAAAGTAAATGCTTACTGTGATTTTCAGAAATGTATTCCATTATTTTTCTAAACCTTTACGAATTAATTCGTAAACTGCAACTGAAAAATTTTTAATATTGTTCTTTTTTTTGTACTCTTCGATTCTTGTTACTAAATCGACAGGAAATTTAATTAATTTTGGTATACGTTCCATTTTACAATCCTCCTCGGTATATACTATTGACATATTTTTTAATTAAGTATATACTTTTAGTATATATTAAAGGAGGTAAAAAATCAATGATTGTAAATAAAGCATATAAGTTTCGGCTCTATCCGAACAAAGAACAAGAAATATTAATTAATAAAACCTTTGGGTGCTGTCGATTTGTATTTAATCATTTTTTAGCAAAATGGGATAATACTTACAAAGAGGCAGGAAAAGGGTTAACTTATAATTCTTGTTCTGCTCAGTTAACACAATTAAAAAAAGAATTAACTTGGCTAAAAGAAGTGGATAGTATTGCACTTCAATCGTCATTAAAAAATCTTGCTGACGCTTATTCCCGTTTCTTCAAGAAACAAAACGATAAACCACGTTTTAAGTCCAAGAAAAATCCTGTTCAGTCTTACACGACAAAGTATACAAATGACAATATTGCTATTGATGATAATAAAATCAAGCTGCCTAAACTTGGATGGATTCGTTTTGCAAAGAGTCGTGAAGTAGAAGGTCGCATTCTCAATGCAACAATTAGACGTAATCCAAGTGGAAAATATTTTGTATCCATTCTTGTAGAAACAGAAGTTCAGGAATTACCTAAAACTGACTCTGCTGTTGGCATAGATGTCGGCTTGAAAGAATTTGCTATTCTTTCAGATGGAACGATTTACTCTAATCCTAAGTTTTTTCGAAGATTAGAAGAAAAATTAGCAAAAGCACAACGGATTCTATCAAGACGTAAAAAAGGTGGTTCTAATTGGAACAAACAACGAATTAAAGTTGCTCGTATTCATGAAAAAATCACAAACGCTAGAAACGATTACTTGCATAAAATCTCCACCTATATTGTCAAAAACCACGACATTATCGGGATGGAAGATTTGTCTGTAAGTAATATGTTAAAAAATAACAATCTTGCTAAAGCAATTAGCGAAGTATCATGGTCACAATTTAGAACGATGTTAGAATACAAAGCGAAATGGTACGGAAAGCAAGTTGTTACCGTATCGAAAAATTTTCCATCCAGCCAGCTTTGTTCGTGCTGTGGCTACAAAAACAAAGACGTTAAAAATCTTGCATTGCGTGAATGGGTGTGTCCTAATTGTCATACCCATCATAACCGAGATATTAACGCAAGTTTAAATCTTCGCAAGGAAGCCTTGCGATTAACCGTAGGAACTACGGGGATAGCCTAATCAATTAGAGTTCGGTAGAACTCTGTACTTAGGAATCCACTACGGCTTTAGCCTAGTGGTAGTTCAAGTAGCGAAACTGTCAACAAGCAAATGCACATTCTGTTCAGCCGCTTCGATCCATACGTTAAAGAAACGCAAACAAAAAATGCGAAATTTTATACGCAAAGTAATAGTTTACAAGGAATGCAGGTTTTCTGTTTTAAGGAGAAAACCCGCATTTTCAATAAATTTTTGAAAACAGCTTACGTACATTTTTCGCGTTTTATTTCTATATTTCTTGAGAGATGTTTTTGGTGTATAATAATGTTCATTGAGCTTAAAATTTCCCATTGGCGAGCTACTCGCCTGGGACTTTTATTTTTTTCTTTTCCGGTGTGTTATTCCATTTGAAAATCTTATTTAAAAACTTGTAAATATTTTTGCTTTCTTTCGCAAGTAGCGGTCCTATGATCGCTAAAATAAGAACATAAAGGGCAGTAAAAGGAGTTAAAATGGGACTTAATCCTGCTGTAATCCCTAAATTTGCAACAATGATCGAAAATTCTCCACGAGCCATAATGGTTAAACCAATATTGGTAGATGCTTTATGGGATAGCCCTGCTTTCCTCCCCGAAATCATACCAGCTACAAAGTTCCCAGCAATTGTGAGTGCGGCAGCGCCTAAAGCTAACCAGATCGCATCAGCTAATGTTGATGGATCAATACTCAATCCAAAGCTGAAAAAGAAGATTGCGCCAAAGAAATCTCTAAACGGAACTACCAGATGTTCAATGCGGTCTCGATAGTCAGTTTCTGAAAAAACTAGACCTAACAGCAATGCGCCAATCGCTTCTGCAACATGAAGGGTTTCTGAAAAACCAGCAACAAAAAACAATGCAGCAAATATAACAATAATGAAAATTTCGTCAGATTTAATATTCAACCATTTATTTAATAAAGGCGCACCTTTTCGTGCAATGAAAAAAAACAGCAGCATATAGCCAACCGAAATAAGAACAGAGGTAATGATACCGAGGACAGAAGTAGAGCCGGAAAGCAAGACACCTGACATTGTGGTTAAAAATAAAGCAAGGAAAATGTCGTCAAATAAGATGATCCCAAGGATTAACTCTGTTTCTGGATTTGCTGTTCTTTTTAAATCAACAAGGACTTTGGCGACGATTGCACTGGAAGACACGCTGACAAGCCCAGCAATAATAAGAGTCTCCATCCATGGCAACCCGACGATAAATCCATATAAAAGGCCTAAAACAAAATTGATTGCTACATAAAGACTCCCGCCTACCACAATATTTCGGCCTGATTTCATCAATTTTCCAACAGAAAATTCCAAACCTAAATAAAAAAGCAAAAACAGAACACCAATGCGTCCTAAAAATTGGATAATTTCTTTACTTTCAACAAAGGTTAAGTCGATAATCCCAATCGTTGGGGCATGCGGGCCAACAAGCATACCTAGGACAATCAGGAAAGGGATAATGGAAAATTTAAGCTTATTTGCGATAATAGCTGCAATTGCAACAAGGACAAGTGCTGTACCAACTTCAAAGACTAAATGATCCATCTATAAACCTCACTCCTTTCCTTTGTTCGATAATAAGTTGTTAACTAGTTGTTTTAGTTGGTTTCGTTCTCCTGAAATTACTAATGTATCGCCTGCCTCAATCACCGTATCCGGACCTGGGTTGTGTGTCTTCTTTGTCTTTTTTTTCTTAATAGCAATGACCGTAACTCCATAATTGTTTCTTATATCAATCTCACCGATCGTTTTATTCACAACTGGTGCACCAGGTTCTACTTGATACCATTCAATAATTAAATCATCAAACGCAAAGTCAACGGTTTCTAATGCTTTAGGTTTATATGCCATTCCGCCTAAAATTCCAGCAATTTGTCTTGCTTCTGAGTCATCAAATGTGGCAGTACTTAAAACCTCATCATGATCATCTGAATCAAAATGATAAATTTCTCTCCGTCCATCATCATGGATGACAATAACAAGCTTATCTTGGTTCTTTGTAATAATTTCAAACTTATATCCAATTCCCGGAAGTTCACTTTCTCTAATATTCATGCAAAAATTCCTCCTTATAAATGTTTTAAATGAATGGATTAAGGTTGTTGAATATTAAAGGTTTACATCAATTTCCGTTCTAATTTTTTCATCTTTCGAAATTCCTAGATATTTGAGTGTTTCAGAAGGAGACGAATGGTGAAAATATTTCTGAAGCAAAGAAATGGCGACTCCTCGTTTATAGGCATGAAATCCAAAGGTTTTACGCATAGAGTTCGTTCCAATTTTCCCTTGTATGCCGACCGCTTCTGCGGCACGATGGATAATGCGGTAAGCCTGTTGACGCGTGATGGGCTTTTTCGTTTTCGCGGACTGGAATAAATAATCTTCGCGGTTCAATTGTCTCGATTGGATATAGTGGAGAATCGCCCTTTTTACTTTTTGGTTGAGATACACTTCCTTAGTCGTTTTAGATTCTTTATGTGGAAGCAGATAAAAATCCTTTATGTAGCCGTCATCCCCCAAAACATCTCCTACTTTTATTTCCAATATTTCTGTGATCTTTAAACCGGTATTGATGCCAAACACAAAGAGTACATAATCTCGCTCTGAATGCTTTTTTAAATATCTTTTCATGGCATTGATTTGTTTTATATCTCTTAGAGCTTCAACATATTCCATATAGTTATTCCCCTTAATCCACGTTACTTAATACTATTATATACTATTATTATGTAACACGCAAACAAAGCTTTGGATTTTAAGACGAAAATAAGGGATAAGGTAAACAAACTGTTGTTTTTATGTTTAGCGGTCCTGTTATTCCTAATAAAGAGAAATTTTAATATGTAATCCTGCCCGTTTCAAGCCTTCTTTAAACAATTTTGCATACGGTTTTTTCTTCATTCCATTTCATAGGAAACAATTTAGGTACCTGCTTTTTATCTTGCACTTTTATGAATTTCGCTTGAACCTCATCGCTTCCCAAATTTCGAGTTGCACCTTTGTCCTTTTGCGGCATGCCCTAAGCCCATATTGTGCGCCATTAAAATAATCGTTTTTGCTCAATATCACAAAATCATCAAGAAAAGACTGATCTATTTTTAGAAAATCGGCTTATTGACGCCCCCATTAATGTTTTAGAAGCGTTGATATATCGGTGTTTATGATTTTTTGTTTTCAATGGCGATTTGACTTTCTAAGACAGCCCCCAAAGTCATCACAACCAAGCACAATTGAAAGAAACAGTTATGCTATACTTTTATATAAAAAAATGACTATTTTTCGTTCTGTTTGTGGCACATGATAAAGACGTTTTGAACTGGGGTGAAAAGCCAATGCACATAAATGGAATAGAAGTGAAAGGTAAAGTCGTCGACAGACAATCTCGTTGCAAGCATTACCATAAAGATGTGGATATTATTGCAATCAAATTTTATTGCTGCCAGACTTATTATCCATGTCATAAATGCCATGAGGAAGAGGGATGCGGAAATCCACAAGTTTGGCCCAAAGCCTTGTTTGATGAGAAAGCGATTTTATGCGGCCATTGCGGGAAAGAATTGACTATTAATGAGTATTTGCACAGTGCATATCAATGCCCGAACTGCAATGCGCAGTTTAATCCAGGCTGTGGACTTCACCGTCATTATTATTTTGAAACTTAAAAAATTCATTTCAAAACGCATTACAAAAAGCCATTTCAAACTTACATTTATCAAAGTTTGAAATGGCCCTCATTTTTTAAAATAGACGTGTGTTACATACAATCTCAAAAACTAACTAAATTTTAAACTGCTGTATTAATCGATCAAAATCCATTGCTTCTTTATCCAAATGTTTTGCTGAATTTGCTACTTCCTTCATAGAAGAATTAGACTGTTCAGCAGTAGCTGTCACCTCTTCTATTCCAGCTGCAGATTCTTCTGATACAGACGCAATACTTTCAATGGATTCTCCCATTTTTTTCGTATTGTCAAGAACACTGTTAATCGATTCTGACATACCGCGAATTTTATGCGAGACTTTTTTAATGGTCTCTTTTAGTTCATTAAAGATATCACCTGTTTTGGAAATAGTTTCCGTACCTTCTGCTACGTTTCTATAGCCATCCTCCAATGAAATAACAACATTTTTAGATTCAGTTTGAATGCCTTGAATGATAGAAGTAATTTCCGAAACAGAGGAAGCTACCTGTTCTGCAAGCTTGCGCACTTCATCAGCGACAACTGCAAAACCCTTTCCATGTTCTCCTGCTCTCGCAGCCTCAATCGCAGCATTCAACGCTAAAAGGTTGGTTTGATCGGCAATTTCTTGGATGACGTTAATTAATTTGGCAATATCGTTTGTTTTTGTATCTAACCCTTTTACCATTGCGAGTGAACCTTGAATTTTCGCATCAATTGATTCCATTTTTTCGATTGATTTTATCATTGCCTGACTGCCATCCTCCGTCAGAGTAAGCATGGAGTCTGAAAATGTCTGCACTTCTTGTTGATTTTTTAATACATTTGTTACGATCGATTCAAATTCATTCATCTGTTCTAATAGCTCTGATGCAGAGTTCGCTTGTTCTTCAGCACCGCTTGATAATTCCTGCATGGTAGAAGCAATCTGTTGGCTGCCTTGCTGAACCTCTTCGGAATATTGTGACAGCGTTCTGCTTTGTTTGCTTAAATTGCCTGAAACATTTGTCATATGTCCAATAATCTGATGCAAGTTTCCTTTCATTTTATTCATAGCATTGATTAATTGGCCGATTTCGTCTTTACCGTCATAAATGACTGCATGACCTTGCAGGTTCCCGTCTGCGATTTGATTCGCCATTTTTACTGCTACAAGTAAATTTTTCCTTATCGTCCGTGTAATAAGGAAAACCACTGTTACCCCAAGAACGATTGATAAAAGGACAGATAAAACCAATATGAGTAGGCTGTGCTGCATAACATTGAATGTTTGATTGACAGCTACAATGCGTTCTTCCTCTACGACCTTTGTCAATTGATCTAGCTGAGCAACTGTTTCTGTACGCAATTCAGCGATTTGTTCTCTTAACTTGCCGATTTCTTCCTTGTTTCCACCCTTCAAAGCCGGAACTAGCTGGTTTAAAAACAGATCATTAATCATTTCCTTGTTTGTTTCAATCTTTGCTAATAAATCCCGTTGATTTTTAGTCTTCAGTTGAGACTCTATTCCCTTCTTTTTGTCATCATACTCCTGCATACGATCATTAAACTCTTGCAAGTTTTTTTCATCCATTGTATTTATATAATCGGCCACTCGAATGTCAGCAGCTCTGAAAAGTGAAGCCATTTCTGTTATATGTACAGCCTTTTCTCCTCTACGGTCAATTTGTTCAATGTTGTTTTTTATTTGAAAAAATTGGTTTCCTATAATAATAGACGCTATAATAAATAATCCCACTGTTACGATCAAACCAATTGAATATTTCCAGCCAATATTTAAATTTTTATACATCCGTATCATAATAATCCCCCTCGTACCTTCTTATGTAACTTTTTTTTCTTTTTCTAGTTGGAGGTTACACATCGGCAAAGAACGTATGGAATCACTAAAATGAAAGCGGCAAAGCAGGAAGCTATTTGAATATAGCTGTTGCAAAAGAGCCGGAAAATACTAAAAAGAAAACAGGTAAGCCAGAAAGCACTTAAGCTGCCGCATAACCAAAAATCTTTCTATTTTGAGCACCGACTGAAATATAAAAACAACCATTTCGGGAAAAATGCAATATAAAATCTTTCCGAATGGCATCACGAATAAGAAGCAAGCCGAATGCTAACCAAATAGATAAAATATTTTACCTTTAGAAGCTTATATTCATTATCGTCTCACCGCTTTTACAAGCCATTGGAAACTCCCCCTAAACCAGCCTCTGATTCATGCAATGCTAATTTCTCTTGCATTATGACAAAAGCACTAGTATATGTTTCATTTTAAACCTTTACAAAAATATTTTCATTAAAAAGAATCACACATTTGTACAAATGATTTATGAGAAAGAGTAAGCACTGACCCGTCCTTTGAAGATGGAAACCATCATTGAGACAAGCTAGTATAAAACAAAAATTAAGAAAGCAGGCACTGTTCTTCTCCAGCTTTTCCGTTATATTCGTGTTGCCTGCTTATGAAATGATTAACGCTTAAATTAGCCTTAGCTGTTTGATATCCCACTTAGTTTTGATACAACCATTTCCAGCCTGTCCGAATACGTTCAAGTTCCCCTTATTTATATCCAACTTAGTGATAAAACAAATCTACTTTTTATTTCGGTTCTAGCGGAAAAAACTTTATATCCCACTTAGTTTAGATAAAATCCTTCCGGGAACGGTCAGAATATTCCTTGTCAGTGAATTTATATCCCACTTAGTTCAGATAAAACTCACACTGATCAGACATTTCTTTTCTTAGAAGATTAATCTTTATATCCCACTTAGTTCAGATAAAACGGGCTTAAAAATCCATAGTTTTCTTCATAAAACTGAAATTTATATCCCACTTAGTTCAGATAAAACGCAATTGTTTTGGCATTGTAACCTCTTCAATATATAAATTTATATCCCACTTAGTTCAGATAAAACCTTTTGCTGTGTCTCTGAAATTCGTAAGTAAGTTTATTTATATCCCACTTAGTTCAGATAAAACGTATTTGCTATTACAACAACGTTTCGTATTAACGAGATTTATATCCCACTTAGTTCAGATAAAACATCTTCTTCTTTTTCTACAATCATTTTTTCAATTTGATTTATATCCCACTTAGTTCAGATAAAACATTTTAAATAGGGTAAAAAATGACGCCTTTAATCAATTTATATCCCACTTAGTTCAGATAAAACTAATAATCTACAAGCGTGAAAATAAAAGCTACTGATAATTTATATCCCACTTAGTTCAGATAAAACGATTTCTGTGTCTTGTTCCCTTTGTTTCCTGGCACATTTATATCCCACTTAGTTCAGATAAAACGATGTTTTTTACTCTTCCATCTACCCATATTGTAATAATTTATATCCCACTTAGTTCAGATAAAACGAATAATCTTTTTTCTCCAATAACAACACCTTGCTATTTATATCCCACTTAGTTCAGATAAAACGATCAAACGTAATGATGTCGCCGGTTTGGGCGATATAATTTATATCCCACTTAGTTCAGATAAAACACACCTCCTAAATCCGCCGTTTTCTCGCTCTGCAAAATTTATATCCCACTTAGTTCAGATAAAACGATTGATCGTGGAAATGGCCAACGGTTTCCCTTCCGCATTTATATCCCACTTAGTTCAGATAAAACTGTTAAAGCGACATCCAGCAAAAGTAAATGTTTATGATTTATATCCCACTTAGTTCAGATAAAACGATAGCGAATATTTTGAGTGAAAAAGTTTTTGAAGAATTTATATCCCACTTAGTTCAGATAAAACTTGAAAAGCTAACAAGAATAGCGGCTGAAGCAGATGAATTTATATCCCACTTAGTTCAGATAAAACCCGTTGCGCTCGGCAATGCACTCAACCTCCGAATAGTCATTTATATCCCACTTAGTTCAGATAAAAGTAAGCGTCAAATCTTGCACACCTTCTTGGTGTGCTAATTTCATGAGATAATCTCCTCAAGATGAAATTGAAGGAGGTTTTTTTATGCCTAAGAATCCTGAATTACGAAAGGTTTGGGAACAACGAATCGCTGACTATCGTAAAAGCGGTCAAACTCAAGTAAACTGGTGCAAGGAAAATCAATGGAGTATTCACCAGTTTAAATACTGGTTAAGAAAAATTGAAAATCCAATAAAAAATCAAGGAAAGTCTACAAAATGGGCATCCGTTACCCTAGAAGATCATTCACAAACAGTTGAAAATTCATTACGGATTGAAATTAGTGGGATTTCAATTGAAGTAAAACCTGGTTTCGATCCGGCCTTTCTTTCAGAAGTGGTTAGGACGTTGAAATCAACATGTTAGTTGGTACAAGAGCTGAACGAGTTTACTTGGCAAAAGGAAGTACTGATTTGAGAAAATCCATTGATGGATTAGCTGCTTTGGTGAAAGAGGGATTTGATTTAGATCCCTTTTCATCAAGCTATTTTGTGTTCTGTAATCGAAAGCGAGATAAATTAAAAATTCTTCACTGGGACTATAATGGTTTTTGGCTTTATTATCGTCGATTGGAAAAAGGAAAATTTCAATGGCCAAATGAAAATGACACTGGAACGATACAAATTAGTTATCGGCAATTACGCTGGTTATTGGATGGTCTTGCAATGGAGCAAAAGAAAGCACACCCAGAAGTAAAGGCTAGAACAGTTATATGAATTTTTTACTTTTAACAAAAACCTTGGAGGAAAATAGCTAAAACCGTCGAATTATTACTACATGATGAAAAATTTAAAGAATCCTACCCAAAACCCATTTGAATTAATTGAAAAACTTCAACAGCAAATCGTTGAATTGACGGCGAAATTACAATGGTATGAAGAACAGTATCGTCTTAGTCAAAAACGAAAATTTGGCTCTTCAAGCGAAAAAACAAATCCTAATCAATTAGAACTACCTTTATTCAATGAAGCAGAGGTAGAGTCTAATGTAAAAGCCGAAGAGCCAACTGTTGAAACAATTACATATCGTCGTAAAAAGAAACGTGGTCAACGTCAAGCTACGTTTGAAAACCTGCCTATGGAAACGATTGAATATCGTTTACCCGAAGAAGAGCAGGTCTGTTCGTGTTGCGGTGAAAAAACACACGAAATGAGCACAGAAGTACGACAAGAATTAGTGATTATTCCGGCTCAAGTCAAAGTTTTAAAACACGTTCGATATGTCTATGGATGCCGTCATTGTGAGCGTAATGAAATAGAGACACCAATCGTTACAGCACCTGCCCCAAAATCTGTGTATCCAAAAAGTTTAGCTTCACCGTCAAGCATGGCATATATTATGAATCAAAAATATGTAGAGGGGCTACCTCTATATCGCCAAGAACAACAGTTCAAACGATTAGGTGTGATCTTATCCAGGCAAACCATGGCCAATTGGATGCTTTATGGTGCCGAAAAATGGCTTGCGCCAATTTATCAACGAATGAAAGAGCATCTCCTCTCTAAAGACATTCTACATGCGGATGAAACAACTGTTCAGGTTTTACATGAACCTGGAAGGTCAAGCACATCGAAATCTTACATGTGGCTTTATCGGACTGGAAGAGAGGATCCACCACTTGTCCTTTATGACTATCAGGAAACTAGAGCAGGAGAACATGCCAAAGAATTCCTAAAAGGGTTTAAAGGATACCTGCATGTCGATGGATATGGGGGTGTCTAATAAGTCGTTTTTACGGCTTATGGACGCCCCCATGAATGTTTTAGAAACGTTGATATATCGGTGTTTATGATTTTTTGTTTTCAATGGGGATCTGACTTTCTGGACAGCCCCGTAACATTAGTTGGATGTTGGGCTCATGCCCGCAGAAAGTTCGATGAGGCTTTAAACGTACTTCCTGAATCCAAACGTCATTCAGCAGTCACAGCTCGGGAAGGACTCAATTTCTGTAATCAGCTATTTGCCATCGAGCGTGATTTGAAAGAATGTACACCAGAAGAACGATATAAAAAACGACTTAAACACAGCCAACCATTGTTGGAGGCTTTTTCAGCATGGCTAAAAACAGAGAAAAGCAATGTTTTACCAAAGAGTCTATTAGGTCAAGCCATTACATACTGCCTCAACCAATGGGAAAAACTCGTGGCATTTTTAGAGGATGGACGATTAGAAATCGATAATAATCGAAGTGAACGATCCATTAAACCATTTGTGATCGGAAGGAAGAACTGGATTTTTAGCAATACTCCGAAAGGAGCTAAGGCCAGCTCAATCATTTACAGTATTGTGGAGACAGCAAAAGAGAATAAATTAAATCCATTTTATTATCTTCGCTACTTATTTGAAAGGCTTCCCAATATGGATATAAGCAATATGGATGAGCTTGATCAACTACTTCCTTGGTCCAAAACAATTCCTTTGAATTGTCGGGTTTTTAATAACTTATCACAATAATAGTATTTAATCCCTATCATTAAAAGGTGGGGATTATTTTACGCTTACAGATAAAACACCTGCTGAAGTTGAAGAAATGTTTTCCCTGCCGGAATTTATATCCCACTTAGTTCAGATAAAACGCGGTTGTTTCCTTTGTGATGGAGATATGGGGAACGTATTTATATCCCACTTAGTTCAGATAAAACGTATTTGTGATTGGCAGATTGTTTTCATAGTCGTTAATTTATATCCCACTTAGTTCAGATAAAACGGTTGATGTATTGCATCATTTCACCTCCTTGTGATATTTATATCCCACTTAGTTCAGATAAAACGAATTCTGTCTGACTTACTTTTGTGGCTATTTGTCATTTATATCCCACTTAGTTCAGATAAAACAATTTTCGTTGAATATTATTTCAACGAAAAAATTGAATTTATATCCCACTTAGTTCAGATAAAACGCGATTCACAAAATGCGCTGCAATCCCGTTCGATAATTTATATCCCACTTAGTTCAGATAAAACTTCAAACGATTCGTTTCGCAAAACCGGAATCCCATATTTATATCCCACTTAGTTCAGATAAAACTTTGATCGCATTTACGAACTGTACATTGATGCGATCGATTTATATCCCACTTAGTTCAGATAAAACCTTCGATGAATTTTTGAAATGCCTCTTCGCTTTCAAATTTATATCCCACTTAGTTCAGATAAAACGCTTTGTAATAAAAAGTATTGATATTTCCTAAATTCCAATTTATATCCCACTTAGTTCAGATAAAACAAGTGCAGCTAGCGATTTACTTGTTAGACTTGCTTATTTATATCCCACTTAGTTCAGATAAAACGGACAGCACTAGAATTGATTGCACGCCGTTACAACGCATTTATATCCCACTTAGTTCAGATAAAACAAAAAAGCTTGATGATCCAAGAGATATATATGAAAATTTATATCCCACTTAGTTCAGATAAAACTTGCACATTGACCCTACATACCTTTCCAAAATGAAATCATTTATATCCCACTTAGTTCAGATAAAACAGACAGGAAGGTGATGGAAATGTGTAAACAATGCCAATTTATATCCCACTTAGTTCAGATAAAACCCAGTTCGAGAAACAGGACGGGACTGTTCAAATATATTTATATCCCACTTAGTTCAGATAAAACGGGCAACAGCAACAACAAAAAAGACCGCCACTTTTTATTTATATCCCACTTAGTTCAGATAAAACGGATGATAAATGGATTGTCAAACGACAGCAACATATATTTATATCCCACTTAGTTCAGATAAAACGCAATTTTTCAAAAAAGTGTTGACTTTAAACCTTGTAATTTATATCCCACTTAGTTCAGATAAAACGCACATTGACCCTACATACTTAAGCAAGATGAAATCATTTATATCCCACTTAGTTCAGATAAAACTCGGTTCCAATCGATGAAAGTCTTTTCTCCCTCAATATTTATATCCCACTTAGTTCAGATAAAACCCCCAGCTTGCTGTTGTTTAAGTGGGTCTTCTATTGATTTATATCCCACTTAGTTCAGATAAAACGAAGAAGTTCTTAGTAGAAAAGCGGATGACGTTGATATTTATATCCCACTTAGTTCAGATAAAACGGGTTACATCGTGTTGAACATTTACTTTTTAAATGTATTTATATCCCACTTAGTTCAGATAAAACGAACCTTTTTTCGAAGACCCCCGCTTAAACCCGAGAAATTTATATCCCACTTAGTTCAGATAAAACGGAGTTACTAGAACGGTTTGGACAATTGCAAACCAATTTATATCCCACTTAGTTCAGATAAAACTTCGTTGTCCAATACCAATCTTTGTACCCCGGATTTTATTTATATCCCACTTAGTTCAGATAAAACATGTGGGTGTTTCGTAGAGTGAAAGAAGAACAGGTTATTTATATCCCACTTAGTTCAGATAAAACTGTGGGCGTTTTTGATGACGCCGTTTGCAATGTTAGATTTATATCCCACTTAGTTCAGATAAAACCGGAACGGTTGACGAATTATGCGCGAAGATTGACAATTTATATCCCACTTAGTTCAGATAAAACCCAGTTTTGGGCTAAAACCTCAGCTAATCTAATAGAATTTATATCCCACTTAGTTCAGATAAAACTCGGTTCCAATCGATAAAAACCCTCTCCCCTTCAAGATTTATATCCCACTTAGTTCAGATAAAACGCATTCTAGGAATTATACCCGGCGACATTGTCGAAAATTTATATCCCACTTAGTTCAGATAAAACCCGAAGTTCTCATGAAGAACTCGACCATTTTTCTTTATTTATATCCCACTTAGTTCAGATAAAACAGTACCCCACCAAGCACATTCTTGCCAACCGTTAATTATTTATATCCCACTTAGTTCAGATAAAACATCTATGAGCTGTACTTTGATGCGATCGAGGGGATATTTATATCCCACTTAGTTCAGATAAAACGGGTTCGCGGGGTTTCTATCGCGGACATGCAGAAAGATTTATATCCCACTTAGTTCAGATAAAACTTGTGTCCATTTCCACATGAAAAACCTAAAAAGGCTATTTATATCCCACTTAGTTCAGATAAAACTGGGAAGCTTTTGAAGAAAGAGTGAAACCATTCAGATTTATATCCCACTTAGTTCAGATAAAACAAATCTCATTTATCCTGGGCAAAAGATAAAATTAAAATTTATATCCCACTTAGTTCAGATAAAACTTCGTACGTCTTTTCCTTAAATGAAACAACCATTCCATTTATATCCCACTTAGTTCAGATAAAACGGAATCCGCAATCTTTTGAGATTTGTAACGAACATATTTATATCCCACTTAGTTCAGATAAAACATATAGAGCATTTAAATCATAATTAAAATGCGAATATTTATATCCCACTTAGTTCAGATAAAACTTTTGCCATAATTTCACTCCTTCTCGCACACTTTTAATTTATATCCCACTTAGTTCAGATAAAACGATGAATCTCCGTATGTTTATCGTATGCAGGGAAAAAAATTTATATCCCACTTAGTTCAGATAAAACTTTCAAGGGAAACGCGGGAAAATCGACTCCCAAAAATTTATATCCCACTTAGTTCAGATAAAACCAGATACAGAAACAGCAAAAGAGTTAAAAGCAACATTTATATCCCACTTAGTTCAGATAAAACCTGTCTTAGCAAATTTTTTCATACACCAATTGAACAAATTTATATCCCACTTAGTTCAGATAAAACGTAATCGTGCTGTATATAGAACCGTTCCTCCTTTCCGATTTATATCCCACTTAGTTCAGATAAAACGCAAGAACAGATCGCTAAAATGCTTGGTGTGACAAAGATTTATATCCCACTTAGTTCAGATAAAACCGAAGCCATGCGCCTATTACCAGTCGTTCGGTCAAATTTATATCCCACTTAGTTCAGATAAAACGAGCCCCCTTTTTGGTTACTACACGCTGTTTCGCCTAAATTTATATCCCACTTAGTTCAGATAAAACTGATGCGGGCAACGCATCAGAAAGGGGTGAATTGAAATTTATATCCCACTTAGTTCAGATAAAACGACGCTAGGGCGCTTTGGGACGCGCTAATGTTAACGATTTATATCCCACTTAGTTCAGATAAAACCCAAACAAAAATGCCAAAATAACGATAGTATCAAGCTTTTTTATAAACTTGCGAGATCAAGTATTTGTGCAGTTTGCAGTAAAGGTTAAATCGTGTTTTGGGATCTATGAAAAAAAGCTTTGAAACCTAGAATTCATCGAAGGTTTCATCACTTTTTCATATAATAGGTTTGCTGCAAATATTGATTTTTGCCTTCAACATTGAGATAATGTTGATACTTGTTGACAAAAACAACATTCCTTAGGCTAAGAATATTTGTCTATCCTTGCTACTCTTCCAATCTTGATCCATATCCCTACGAAAACAAGTCTCATTTAAGTCTTTTTCATTAAAATTACAAATACATACTAGCCGTCAGCAGCCCATTTCATGCATCATCATGAATTGAGTTCATTAAAATAATGAATGTATACTAACCTTCCCAAAAAAAGATTGGAAACACTAGTACCCTATGTCAATCAATACAATCTATTATAACAACATTATTCTCGTAATCACTATCACATATTACTGAATTTTTTAAAAAATCGGCACAATCAATTATACTGCTTTTTTCATTAAAGGAATAAAGTCTCAAAACTTTTTTCCTGCCCATACACTTTCTTTTTTATGTTCCGCGGGTTTTTCACTTCATAAACATAAATCGAATCTTCGTTTTTGTTAATAATCGCCTCAAGCTCTGACATGCATTTGGCAAGACTGCTTAAAGTGATTTCCCCTTCGAATACAGAATTTTGCGTCCAATAAAGATACTCTTTTAATTTTTTTCGAACTTTATTTACTCTTTTCTCTCCAACATCGTACGTTATTATGACAAACACACTTACCACCACGCTTTCAAAGGCTTGTATTTTTCGTCACCGATTACATGCTTGATCAGCTTATAGCATTCCAATCGGATTAAATATCGATACGTTACTTGACGCTTCAACTTTCGATGTTTTATAGAAGTTTGCATTTTCTTTTCCCAACTTTCAATAAACCGTTTGCGCCCTTCTTCATTTAATAAACAGAAGCCATGTTCATATGAAAATTGCTTTGGTGTAATTCGACGGTTATTAATTAGCGAAAAAATTAGCGGTTCTACGATAAGGGGTTTAAAAATTTCTGCAATGTCCAAGCTTAAAGAAAATCGTTTAACTGAAGGTTCATGCAAATAGCTAATCGTAGGGTTTAACTGTGTTTTATATATTTCCGTCAACACTGTCGTATACATTAAACTATTCCCAAAAGAAAGTAAGGCATTTATCGGACTGGTTGGCGGACGCTTCTCTCTTTTTTCCATAGAGAACTCAGGACGTAAAAATTGTGAAAATGATTGATAATAACAATTTCGAATTCGGCCTTCAATTCCCATTATTTCTTGAACACTATTGGCATTTTCCAATTTTTTTCGTTCTTCAGTTATCATGCAAATTGTATCTGTCGTCTTTTCTTTATGAGATTTTAAATTCCGCAATATATGAAATGACGCACTCTCTATAAAAGAACGGGCAATCTCCAGTCTTTTTTCTTCTTTCAAATAATGTTCAGCCTGTTTAACTAGTACGAAACCGGAAACCTTTTTTTCTCTTGGAACATATGAACCAGCATAAAAACCATAATAATTGTATATATGAAGATTAATATCATATTGATTCAATAAGTTTAAAAAGCTGCTATTAAATTGTGTTTCTCCGAATAAGTGAAGATTTTCTACTTTATCAACAGGAAGGGATTTTTTCTTTCCTTCACCATCGATAAAATAAATAGTATTATCCTGTCGTTTTAATTGTCCATTTGAAAACACATAAAAATCTTGCAACTCACTCACTCCTCTTGAGCAAAACAAAAAGAATAGTAAGCACATGATGAACAGTATGGAAGTCTCTTTACTTTCGGGGCTGTCGGCTGATATTGAATAGCATTGATCGCTTTTATTAATTTTTCTATTTCCACCTCATTCTCTGATGTTAATTCAATTTCTTCCGTTCGTTTTTCCTTTGGGTAATGAAGCTTCCCTTTTTTTTCAATGCCCATCTGCTTTAAATAATATAAGTAATACAAAAGTTGCATCCGATCAGCTTTTTCCATTTTGCTAGACATTTTGACTTCCCTGACATAATCATCATCTACTAAATCAAGTTTTATGACATCATCTACCATTTTCTCTTTCATTTGTACTCTTTTATAGGAATGCTCATGAAGCAATTGACCGATGGCGACTTTTTCATGCTCACTCTCAAGTTGTATACCTTTTGAAAACAACCACAGCTTCCTTTTACAAACAAAATAATAGTGTACTTTTATCCCTTGAATATCTAGCCGCACAAATGACACCTCTTTATACAAAAGGGGATAAAGAAGGAGTAAGCGAAACTCCAGTACCTTTTTTTGTTTTTTTGTCAAAATCATAATCTAAGTCTAATATTTCGATATATGGCAGTAATGGATATTCTTTACCGTTAGATGATCGATACGTCTTTAAAATCGGTGATGTATTACCTCTTGCTCGGGCTTTGGTAATGGACACCGTTTTTCGCTCAATTTCTTTCCGCAGTTTCATGCGTTCATAACGATCTTCACATTGAGCTAACTGGTCAAAGAGGTACTCATATTCATCAAATATTTTTCTCGGAATCGCAAGAACAGCCTGGATGTCACGGAGTATATTTTGTGCTTCTTTGTTCGTTAATTCATGGTCAGTAATCGAATCAATCGCCCTCATTGCATGATCAAATTCCTTTAAAAATTTTGTATTTTTTAATGATTCCCGCTTATAAAGATTAGCAACCAGCTCTACTTTTTCCTTTTCTTTTATCACCTTTTCATGAAATAACGAAAGCGCCTCAATACTTTTTAAAACAATTTCTTGATCATAAATATAGCCGATACCTGAAGCATCTTTAGTAAAAATAAAAATGTTTGGATTGTCGTGATCAAGCAAGCGTCTTCGATAACATCTGCCAAATCGTTGAAATAAGCTATCCAATGTTGCTACTTCTGTATAAAGCTCATCAAAATCGATATCAATAGATGCTTCAACAAGCTGAGTCGTCACCCAAATGCCTGATTGATTTCGATCTTTGTCAAATGCTTTAATGGCTTCTTCAAGAATGCTGCGATCTTCCTGAATAAACATGGAGTGCAGAAGCGATACTTGATCAGTAAGTTTACACAATTTCGAATAAACTTCCACAGCTTGCTTAACGGTATTTACAATAACTAATACTTTTTTCTTCTTCCCACTTTCAGCGATCCTTTCATAGTAATCGCTCATTGGTTGATCATATATGGCAATACGATGACGAATATCGTCATTCACAAAAGTTTGAAATACGTAATCTTCTTTTTTTATTACTCCACGACTTTCAAGTGCTTCTACATATAAAGTCGGGAGTGTCGCTGTCATAATTAGAAACCTTCCACCAATTTGTTTAATCATTTCTAAAGCTTTAATTAATACCGCTACAATTTTCGGTTCATAAGCCTGGATTTCATCGATGACAACTACCGAATAAGCCATGGTTGCATACAGCTTTTCATATCCTCTATATTTAAAAGGAAATTTTAAAATTTGATCAATCGTAGTAAAAAGCAATTTTGAAGCAAAATTTTTCGACTGATCATAGATGACCTCCCAATTTTCTTTTCCTGTTTCATCAAGATAGTTGCTGCTTGTCGAATGCAGAAGTCCGGCTTGCTCGAATCCCATTTGTTCAAATACCCTATCAAATAGTGCATTGATACTGACTCGAAGAGGCAATGTAAAAAATGCTTTTTGATTACCGATCCATAATAAAGCTGCCTCTGTTTTTCCCATTCCCGTCTGTGCTACAATAATTGCATTTTTTCCTTGTTGCTCCTTCGCAAATAATTGAACATCTCTTAATGAAGACCCTTTCTCTAGGATAAATTGTACTGCTCGTTCACCGATATTTTCTTCTATCCCTACTTCAATATCGATATGCCCAGAGGCTGCATGATCTATTCGATGAAGAAGACCTTTCACTAAGACATAAAATAAATATTCATCTATTTTTTCCTCATCGTAGACAATTCTTTTTTCCATTTCTCTAAAAACTCGATTGGACAGTTTAATTTGATCCGGAACAGGAATTTCAAGATGGCTTCGAACTAGATCTTGTTTCTTCACTAAGTCCAGTTCAATTGCTTCTCGAAGTTCTTCAAAATTTAACTCATGGTCACGTTCATGATGATAAGCAATTGCTTGGATAAGCACCTTTCGTTCAAAACGAGTAAGTGAAAGCTTCTCCAAGGGAAGAAAAAATGGAGATAAATAATTGTGCGGCAAATATTTTTGTGCTTCAGTTTTTGCCTTATAAGGAATGCCGATCACATCTGAAATGCGTTGCTGAAAGGGTCCATACACCTTTCCAGCATCATGATAGTGAATGGCAATTTTTAAAAGCTCCCAAACTCTTTCATTCTGTATGTAAATGCCATATGCATTACGTAATTTTTCATATTGTCTCAATAATTCGTCTGTGTGCTCCTTCAAGGATTCAACGGGATTTGATTTTGCATAAATGATGCACAATGTTGATTCCCTCCCTTATATCTGTAAGAAAAGAGCTTTTGTCCATAGACAAAAGCTTAATTAAAGAAGACAGTATATCCTTCTTCATCAAAATGAATTGGTTCATAAAACAATTCACTGTAAATTTTTTCACCCTGTGCAACATATAATGTTGGGATTTTCACCCAATCACGAACTCCCTTTTTAATTGTATAAGTCCAATTTAGGCGATAAGGGATACCCGTTAGGTCATCCTCTGCAATGATCTTTTTCGGGATATACATCGAATGAGCTAAGTCACTTTCATCAACTGTTATCAGCTCAATAAATCTTATCTCATCCATACGTACGAGATCTTCATGGCGTCCAAGGCTGATATGACCGTCATAACTATAAAAAGCTTTATAAATTTTTTGCAAAATTTCGTCCTCTGCAGCGATATGTATTACTAACTGAACATTGTACAAAAGATGCATATAAAGCGGCATCGCTGTCATGGAAGTATAGGAATAATCAATTCCTGAAAGCCCGTCCAAAATTATAGGAAATTCTTTACTTTTTCTATCTTTTATAAAATAACTTTTTTTATAATCTACAACTCTTGTTTCATAATCACCTTGGATGCTCAAACGAAATGGAATCAGTTTATTGGCTTTTAACACTTCATGTATCATGCCCTTTACTGTTGAGTATGGAGGAAGCGGATATGTTTCTCCTACTTTCAAAGCAAACGGTTTTGTATAACAGGCAGTTTCTTGAAACATTTTTAGTCGTAGTACTTGCATCATTTATCACCAAAATATTCGTCAATTTCTTGTTCAAGAATTGTAAAAAACTGCTCAATTGTCACGATATTCCCGAGTGTTTCAATTTCACTTTCATTATCGAAAACTCCACGTACTAGCCCGATATTAGTACGATCTGCCACCTTTTCTCCAAGTATCGTTTGTTCAAGCACTGATGCAATTTTTCCTGTATTGAGTTCGTATTGATTTCCTTGTTTTAACGACACTCTCCCAAGGAAAAATGGATTAGCAACACTGTATACCCCTCCAATAATAAATAGAGGTGCAAGATTCTCTTGTCTTCCTTTAATTTCACGATTTAATATTTTAATGATTGTCAAAAGTTGTTTGATACGGGCAGCACGTTCTTCATTCGGCAGTTCAATCTTTCCGTCCACTCCGATACGAGCAAAATCTATGGTTACCGTATACGTATAAAGGCTTTGATGCTGCTCTAAATTTGCTAAATTCGCGTCTGTTCCAATTCGATTAGCGAGGCCCATATTTGTTAAAAATTCAAGATCGCTTCGAAAAGGTTCGAGTGAAATCGCATGACTAATGCGAACAGCTGCAGATCTTCTCTCTGCGCCTGATTTCGCCTTTGTTTTCATATATCCAAATAAATCCATTTCAACTGAATCTTTGATGGTGCATTCGTCTTTAAATTGAATAACTCCTTTCGATTTGTCTACAACATCTAAATTCCAGTTAAAAAGTTGATTACCAAGGCGGACGATGTCGTAGCGAAGACTTTGGCGAGAGGCAAATGTATGAACATCACCATTCCCGCGGTGGAATTTTTTTAATTCAGAAATATTGGCGATACCTTCCCCATAATTTAATGAATTCCCTTGAAATATTACTGTAAATGATAAAGCCTTTCTCATTATTCATTTCCTCCTTCAGGTTGTTTGTCATTAGGTTGGGATACCAAGCCTGCGATAAACGCATTAGCAACAGTCGCAAAATCAAGCTTTTCTTCGTGCAGCACTTGTAAAAAGAGAGAGGGCATTGGCAACTCCAAAGACATATACACGCGAATTAAAGAATCCATAAAAGTCTTTTTATTGTTCGCTTTTGTTGCATTTAACAATCGGTAAGCAATTCCCTGAACTTTCGGTTCTTGTCCTTTTTCCACGTATTTTTGCCGAACTTCACGTCCACAGTTGTATAAAAACCAGATACTTTTGCTTTCAGTTTTCGAATCGATCTTCACATCTCCATCTCCTTCCAAATATTTTTGGTATAAATGACGGACAACTACTGCCGTCTGAGCATCTAATGATGAATATTTTTTCTCGATGCATTGGCGGAGTACATTGAAAATCCTCCATTTTGCATCGCGCCTTGTTAAAAAGTCATATGCAAGCGCATTGCGCAAAGAATAATGCATCCTTTTCAATAGTTCGTGCTCATTCACGAAGAAACGACTTAATGAACGGGGTAAATCAAAATAATTCAATATCGTCTTTCTCGACCGATAATCGGATGAATAATCAATAAAAAGATAATTTCGATGATTCGCATTTCCCTTTTCCTTCAATTCTGTAACTAAATCAAAAATAATTTCGTTTAAAGGGTTCTCTTCTTCGCGCAATAATGCATAACGTTCATTTACTTCAAAAAGTTTATTCATACTCCCATCGATTTGCACAAAGCTTGATTGGTTTCCGTTTGGTGAAAGTGCCGCTCCGGCAGGCGCACAAAACAATATAAATTTGGCAAGATTGGAAATAGGAATTTTCATTTCATTGTCAAAATCCCAAAAATAATTCAAAGCATTTGAAGAACTAACCTGTAAGGGAACAAAATGACCTTCATTTAAATGTTCGAATGCATACCATTCATCAAAAAAACTGCATGATAAAAACTGTTCATTTTCGTTTTCCCGAATGTCAGCAAGAGATGTTTTCTTCCACGTTTTATGTAAATTTTTGATCGGTTTATAGGGACATTCTTTGAGCCAACTTAATAGTTGGTTTTCATCCTCTGCATTCATAAGCAGTTGTTTAAGCTTTAGTTCACACAAAATTGGAACGATGTAATCTTGATGTATGCGTTGAATTTGTTCCTCAATCGCCAACTTATTTAAACTAATATTAAGAAAACTATTCTGACCGAAATAAGGTTGAAGTATAGAAAGTTTAAAAAAGTTTACTGTTTGTTTTTCATTAATAAACGGTGTTTTCAGTAGATCGAGATAACGGTTAACTTCCTTTTCTATTTGCTCAATGTCTTCGAACTGATCATATCCCTTAATTTGTTCAATCAACAAAGACATTTCGGTTCCTTCAGCTGTATCAGAACAGTAATTTTTTGCCTTATCCCATGTTCTCTTTAACGATTCATCAAGCTTTTTTTTCGCTTCTTTAAATGTTTCTTCTTTCCGACACCGACTTAAAATTTTTTTTAGCCTTGTTTCATCCCGATCAGCAACACTGAATTTTTCAAGAAAATATGTAAAATAATCTTTAGCCATTGTGTTAAATATGCTGCTATCAAAACAAATACCGTCCTGCTTCATTTCTATATGATGTCCGGCTTTCCTAGCAATCCGTACAAATCCAACCAAACCTTGATTAATCATCCATTCACCCGTAGGCAAAAAAATTTCCAAGTTATATCACCTCCACCATGCCGAACGATTGATTCCTGCGAAACCCAATTCCAAGCTGGGAAAGCAAGCGTAAATCATCTATGTCTCCATTTAGACAAAAATTTCCTTTATATGCAGTGAAGTAAAGATACCCGTGGTCAAATTCTCTGATTTTTTCTTTAACTACAGTTTTCTTTAGTTGATTTTCTAAGACTTGCAATGGCTGTTTAAGTCCGTGCCCACGAAAATTTTTCAATAGGAGATTAGCAATATAATTCAGCTCACGCTCGAATGCAGGATCATCTGGCGCGATTGATCTGTTATGAGCATCACGAATATAAATGGGAGAAAGTGTTTTAAAATAAACAGGGATTTGATCTATTTGTTTTTCTTCTAAAAGTGTAATTTTTCCCCGATGAAGTGTATACGTTTGATAAGTAAACTCTTGTATCTGCTGCAACCCATTATAAAGGTGAAGAAAAAATTCATAGTCAGGCGTACTGATCAAGAATGATATCTTGCCTTCGATATGGAATTCATCATCGATAAGTTTATACTTTGGTAAAAATAATGCAGTGCTAAAATGTTTGCTGTTCTTACTAGGTTTTCCGTTAAAAAAATACAAAGATTCATACAATGTCGGAGCTGACCGTTTTATGCTCTCCTTGATCAGACTGACAAACATCATACGATAGGCAACGGGTAGCCTTTCAACCTCAAATTGGCATCGAAGTCTCATTTCTTTTCCCTCCAAGCTTTTCTATCATCATCCTATCATCTATTCCGGAACTTAATATGTCAGTTTAAAAAATTTTTTGACATTTTTTCTACTTCTTCCTCGACGCTTTGGCGAAGTTCATTCGGACCGAGCACCTGAACTGCAGATCCCATGCTTAATACAAAACTAGTTAATTCCGGCAACCCGGACATCGTCGCCCGAAAAATGATGGATCCATCTTGTTGTTGCTCTATTTCTTGATCCTCTGAATAGATCTTTTCACTTAAAATCTTGGAAAATGGTGGTTTTACATGCAATTCAACAAAATAGGTATCAGCATAAATACTCGTTTTACCTATATAGTCTTCGAGCCGAAATGATTCATCACGCTGAAACCTTTCTTCATATATTTGATAATCTTGAATTCTAGTTAATTTAAAATCACGATAATCATTTCTCAGCTCACAATAAGCAATGCAATACCAAAATTTTTTATACGGAATCAGTTTGTAAGGATGAATGATGCGTTCAGTGCGGTCTGAATTTAAAGCCTCATAAACAATTTTCACTTTTCTGCGAGCCGCGATTGCAAAATTTAATTGTTCATACTTATCTTTTTCATGATTCCAATCGACATTTGCTTTTTCCTCTAAAATAATTGGCTGCCATTCAGACGAAGACTGAATCTGCTGTTTGGAAATACTTTGAATCTTCATGACGGCACTTTCAAAATCATTGAATTGCAAAAAGGTAGGATGATTTTTTAAATATTCACTTGCCTTTACTAATGCTTCTAATTCTTTTGGTGAAAGCGACAAGTATTCAAAAATATTGCTTTTCGGCAGAACATAACCTCCATATCTTCCCCTAGCTGTCTGAATATGGAATCCAGCCATTTCTAATTGATCTCGATAAACTCGAATAACCCTTTCACTTAATTCAAGTTCTTCTGCTAATTCTTTAATTTGCATTCGTCCTCGTGATTTCAATAAAAGAAGCATTCGAAAAGCATTGACAATTTTCGACATAATGATACCTCCAAAATACCTAACAACATTTACGTGTAATATTTTACCATAGTAAATTAATCCTATAGATAATCTGTATGGAAAATTTATAAAACTTTTGAAATTAGGTCTATTAGAACAGAGTGTGATCGCTTCAACCACAGAAGATGCTCTTGCCATCGGCTTTTCATAGTAAAGGTATCTTTAGCACACGTTAGGTGGACAAAGGCATGGACATTTCATAAAAAACCGTCGAGCAGAAATTGAGGAAGATATTTTTGAAGGAAAACTTACAGAAGATAGGATCATTTTGAAAATATAGGAGAATTGGCTTTATCCACAACTAAATGCAAGACAACTTGATTACGTGTCAAAATTTTATCCTCATTCCTGCTCTTTTTTCGCGCATAAAAGCAAGGCTCTTTGCAGAAGGATCAGTGCTCGCAAACGGCGTCATTGTTTTTTGCTAATAAAATCCTAAAGGGTCAAAGTCACAATGAATCCATCTTTATCTCCTTTTTCACTGATTTCCTAAGTCAGCTAAATCAATTGCTGGGATATACAGTTGAAAAAAATGAAGAAAACGTTGATAGTTGATCTCGTTAACAGCAAAACAGCTACAGACATCGGCAGATTTATTTTTTCCACATGAAAAGCATTGTTTCTTTGATTTCTTCTCTTGCTATGTTCATGAACGAACACAGAGGACAGTGTGTGAAAGCGGGACGAATAACGTAATGCAGATTTCCATAAAATAACGGTGATTCGCTCTGTTATTCTTTTCAGCCGAACCATTTCTAAATTTGCAGCATGCTTTTTAAAAAAATGAAGCAAAAGTGTTGACTAATTTATAGTAATCTTATAGGATTTAATTGACTAATTAGTCAGTCAGGGGGGGTATAGTGCAGGCAGAAGCTCGAAGACAGGAAAGAAAACAGCAATTATTGCAAATTGCATTAGAATTATTTGCGACAGTTGGCTATGAAAAAACGAAAGTCTCAGATATCGTCGCAAAAGGCAATGTGTCCCAAGGGACATTTTATTGGTATTTTAAAAGCAAAGAAGCGATCGCGCTTGAGATGCTGGAAATAGGTCGTGCCCAACTTTTAGATGCAATCAAACTAGGGTACCGCACAAAAAAAGTGGACTTGCAAGATTCCGTTGCTTCCACGACACAAATGTTTGAACGTATTTTTCATTTCGCTGAAAACAATAAGTATTTCATGAACATATTGCTAAAAGGCATTCATTCTCAGCCAAAGATACAAGAAAAAGTGGAAGAGATTAAAGCAGACATGGAAACAGCTTTTGCGGAAAATATTGCACAGGCCAAAGAACTGAAAATGATCTCGCGTGAAGTAGATCCAAAATTACTGGCAGTATTCATCATGAGCCTCCTGGAAGGAGTTTTAGCCAGATGGCTATTTCAATCGCCATCATCAAAAGATGCATTACAGCAAAAAACACTTCAACAGCTCATTGAAGAAACTGTACACTTTGAATTTTTTGGAATCTTTGGTGTCTAATGAAGGAGGATAAACATGAAAAAAATAAGATGGTTCATTTCACTCATTGCAATAGCAGCTCTAATACTTTCAGCATGCGGTAATAACAATGATCAAAAAGAAAAACAAACTCAAGATCAAGAGAAAAACGCATTACAGGAAATCAAAGATAAAGGCGAAATCACTGTCGGCATTATGGGTACTTATGCACCTTATAATTTTATGAATGAAAACAAAGAATACGACGGCTTTGACGTTGACATTGCGAAAGAATTGGCAAAACGTCTAGGAGTTAAAGCAAATTTTGTTGCACAAGAATTTTCTGGTTTAATTCCTGGGCTTCAAAAAGGTAAATTTGATATTTTAGTAAGCCAAGTGACAATCACAGATGAACGGAAAAAACAAATCGATTTTACAGAACCATATATTACAAATAAAGTCAAAGTGATCGTTCGGGAAGACAATAATGACATCAAATCTGTTAATGATTTTAAAGGAAAAACAATCGGAGTTGGACTTGGTACGAATGATGAAGCATATTTGCGAAATGAATTATTGCCAAAAGTGGGCGATTTTAAAATCAACACATATGATGACGTGATTACAACATTAAAAGACTTGGATGCTGGCAGAATTGATGCAACGATCAACAATGTCTATGCATTAAAACCAGTCATTGAAGAAAACGGCTATAAAATTAAAGCCGTCGGCGATCCAATTAAGGAGGACCAAGCTGGCGTTGCAGTGAAAAAAGGCAATAAAGAATTGGTGGATGCTTTAAATAAAGCATTGAAAGAAATGAAAGAAGACGGAACATATAAAGAAATTTATGTAAAATGGTTTGACGAAGAGCCGACCGAAGAATGATGAAAGTAGGTTGCCAAAATGGACTTAGTCATTGAAAACTTGCCTTTTTTGTTAAAAGGGGCATATTATACATTACTCATTACTGTAGTTTCCATGTTCTTCGGTTTAATCATTGGTTTAATCATTGCGATTGCCCGGCTTAAGGGCAATCGCATTCTGCGTGGTATAGCAAGAGCCTATGTGTCCATTATTCGGGGGACGCCGGCATTGGTGCAAATCGTCATCGTTTATTATGGCTTAGTTGATTATGGGATTGAATTAGGCCCATTAACTGCTGCGTATATTGCACTAAGTATTAACATCGGCGCTTATGTTTCAGAAGCGTTTCGCGGTGCGATTCAATCCATACCAAAAGGGCAAACAGAAGCAGCGCTCGCAACTGGTATGACGGAACGCCAGGCGATGCGCCGAATTATCATCCCTCAAGCGATTCGCTACGCTATCCCCCCACTTGGCAATACATTTGTCGGAATGTTAAAAGAAACATCGCTCGTATCCGTTATTGCGGTCACAGAATTAATGCGCTCTGCTCAATTATTAGTGGCGCAATATTATGTTTACATGCCGTTTTATTTAGCCATTGCAGCGATGTATTGGATTATGAGTACATTCTTTACATTTTTATTAAATAAAATCGAAAAACGGCTGTCTGTTTATTAAGGTGGTGACAGCATGATAGAGATTAAAAATTTACAGAAAAATTTTGGACAGCATGAAATATTAAAAAATATTTCATTATCCATTCCAGCCCATCAAGTAGTGGCAGTCATTGGTCCAAGCGGTTCAGGAAAAAGTACGTTTTTAAGATGCATCAACGGACTTGAAACAATTACAGGCGGCACCATTACAGTCGACGGTCACGTGATTGATGCAAATGCTTCAAAAAAAGCACAACAAAAAGAAATTTATGCCATTCGTCGAAAAACAGGGATGGTGTTTCAACAATTTAATTTATACCCGCATAAAACGGCCGTCCAAAATGTAATGGAAGCTTTATTAGTAGTGAAAAAAATGCCGAAGGAAAAAGCATACAGCATCGCAGCCAATTTGTTAGAAAAAGTCGGGCTTGCAGCAAAAGAAGATGCTTATCCGTCTCAGCTGTCAGGCGGGCAGCAACAGCGTGTAGCGATCGCAAGAGCTCTTGCGATGGAACCGAAGTTGATGCTATTCGATGAACCGACTTCTGCACTTGATCCGGAGCTTGTAGGAGAAGTATTAAAAGTAATGAAAGAATTAGCAGAAGACGGCATGACGATGATTATTGTAACGCATGAGATGAAATTTGCCCGGAGTGCCGCTGACCGCATTTTATTTATGGCAGACGGCGTTATCGTAGAAGATGCGAAGCCAGCAGCATTTTTTGAACATCCGCAAACAGCGCGGGCACAAAAATTTTTGCAACAAGTTACAGAGTTTTAAAAGAGAGGAATTGAACAATATGCAAATTAAAGCAACATGGCAGGGCGGCCGTGCTTTTGAAGCAGTCGGTCCATCCGGATACAAAATGGCAATGGATGCCACGGAAAACTACGGTGGAGAAGGAAGTGCCGCAACCCCAACAGAAATGCTCCTAGCGGCTCTTGCCGGCTGCATTGGAATTGATGTAACGATGATTTTAAGACATGAATTAGATCATATTGAGGCAATTGATATTACAGTCGACGGCACGCGTCGCGAAGAATTGCCCTCTTCTTTCACCGCTTATACCATCACATTTACAGTAAATGGGGATATAACGCCGAAAAAAGTTTGGCGCGCCATCCAATTAGGCAAACAAAAATATTGTGCGGTTTCTGCATCTTTAAAGGGTGACGTTACGTTCAAACTAATATTGAACGGCAAAGAAATTCCTGCTGAAAAAGAGTGAAAAAACGAAGTAAAGTTTTGATTACAAAGGATATTGAAAAATCTTTTGCAATCATTTTTTATACAAATTTTGTTTTAGCAACTGCCTTTAACTACCTATTTTCTTGTTTCTAACAGCTGTTCCGCTGTCCAAGCCGGAGTGTTTGCGGTTTTAACTAACTATTTTCTTGATTGGGGCTGTCTAATAAGTCGTTTTTTCGGCTTATTGACGGCCCCCCTTTTATGAAATATCGATGTTAATGATTTTTGGTTTTCAATAGGGATTTGACTTTCTGGACAGCCCCGTGCCACATTTTTTGTTTTTGCTAAAAAAAATAAACGACCTTTTCCCGCAATTCATTTGGAAAAGGCCGCAATTCGGATATCTATTCTTTTTCCAATCAATTTTTGTAACCTACTTCACAAAAATCGTTCTGCCATTTTTTATTTATAAATTTTCGACAGCACGCTCATCTTCTTTTACATAGGAATATGCTAGCTCATGGAAGGACACTTGATTTCCAATAACATAATCATGTTGTTTTCGATTTTCATGCGCTTTTTGGAACACATCGCTGTGGAACCAGCCTTCGAAGCTGTCTTTGTTCTCCCATGTTGTGTATACACGAACTTCGTCATAATCTTTTAATCCGTCCGTTACTAAGAGATCTAAACGAATGAACCCAGGAAATTTCTCAATTCCCTTTCTAATTTTAAAACGCTCCACTAACTTTCCGGAATATCCTTTTTTCACGCGAATGGAATTGGTAACGATGTACATTCTTTTTTCCCCTTTCTTTTGAATCGTTTTGGAATAAACATTGGTTTTCCATCCATATCATGGATGGAGACAGAAATACCAAATACCTCTTCAAACATTTTTTCCGAAAATACTTCCTCTGGACTGCCTTGTTGATAAATCGTCCCGTCTTTCATCACGATTAAGCGGTCACTATACTGTGCGGCTTGATTCAGATCGTGAAGAATCATGATGACCGTCCTGTTATACTGTTGATTGATCGTTTGGACAACCTCCAAAATTTCCAATTGATGTACAATATCTAAAAACGTGGTCGGTTCATCCAATAATAAATATTCAGTACTTTGGGCAAGAACCATCGCAATCCACGCTCTTTGCCTCTCGCCTCCTGATAAGGAAGACAAGTGTTGATGTTCATATTGTTTCACATTGGCAAGAGCTAACGCCCAATCAACGATTTCTTTATCTTCTTGACTGAATGGGGCAAATTTGCGTTTATAAGGGTTCCTGCCGAACTCTACTAATTCACGTACGGTAAAATCGAGCGTAACATCATGTGTTTGCGGCAGCATAGTTAATTGTTTTGCAATATCTTTTCGATTCGCAGAAACGATATTTTTTCCATCGAGAATGATCTCGCCATTTTGGGGCTGTAATAAGGCAGCGATGAGCCGCAGCAAGGTGGATTTTCCTGATCCATTAGGCCCAATAATGCTAATCACTTCACCCTTTGGCAATTCCAGATTCATTTCGTTGATGCCGAATCGTTTGGAATGGTGGTAAGTCAGATCTTTAACGGTGAGCATGCTTCACTCCCCCCCTTTAAAGACCAAATATAGGAAAAACGGACCGCCTAGAAAAGACAGCAGGATCCCTACCGGCAATTCAATAGGATCAAACCAGCTTCTTGCCGCAGCATCTGCGAACACAACGAGTATGCCGCCGCCTACACAGGATAATGGCAGCAAATAACGATAATCGTTTCCGATGAGCAATCGAATGATATGCGGAACGATAAGACCTACAAATCCTACCAGTCCAGCAACACTGACGGCTATTCCAGCTAAAAGAGCACTGACAAAAATTAAGAAAAATCTGCTTCTTTCCACTTGATGGCCTAATAAAGTGGCCACCTCATCCCCCAGCATCAGCATGCGGATATGTTTGATGGAAAAAAACGCTAATGCCAGTGCAAAAATGGCATAATAAACAATCATCTCTACATGCACCCAGCTTACGCCGCTAATCCCGCCATTTAGCCACGGCAGAACCGCTTGAACTTTGTCGCTATGTAAAATCATAATACATGACATGATCGCACCTAAAAAGGCGTTGATTGAAATCCCGACCAGCATAATTCGAACAATGGAAGTTCCATCTTGCCAAGCTAGCAAATAAATGAGCATTGCCGTAAGAAAAGCGCCAAGAAAGGCTGCTAAAGGCAAAATGTGCAGTTGATCGGGATACAGCACCATGATCACCGTCGCTGCCAGTCCTGCCCCAGACGTCACGCCAATAATACCGGGATCCGCAAGCGGGTTTTTCATTACACCTTGTAAAATCGCACCCGAAACCGCTAAACACATGCCGACAAGCAGCCCAACGAGAATCCTTGGGAGCCGCAAATCCCAAACAACACGGTACACTAACGATTCCTTATCGCCCATATCCGCAAAAAATTCCTTAAATGAAATAGAGATACTGCCTGCTGTCAGGCTATAGAATACGCTTAGAAACAATAAGATGATCAGAATGATGATAAGCCATATTCGTTTCTTTCGATTCATCATGAATCCTTTCCTATATCTTTCAAGCTTTGACGCATATATTCCACTGCTTCTGTGATCTTTGTCCCCGGATTAGTGCCAAACAAATTCGATGGCAACACCACAATGTTTCCTTTTTTTACCGCATCCAAGTTTTTCCAAGCTGCATTTTTTTCCATTTCTTGTTTAAAAGCTTTTTCTACCCCGCTAGGATCACCGTGTGTGATTAAGTAAATGATATCTGGATCAGCTTCCACCACACGTTCTACCGCTAATTGAGCGTATTGCGGATATTCTTTTAACTTTGGAAAGTTCGATGCTACATTGATTCCACCCGATTTTTCTAAAATATCTCCTGCCAATGACGTTGGGAGAGCTGCTAAAAATGATCCAGGTGCTCCATAAACAAGCAATGCTTGAGCTTCGGAAGCTTCCGTTTGCTTCTCAACGACTTGCTCGATTTGTTTAATCAACTCTTGAGCTTTCGATTCTTTACCGAGAAGAGTTCCATATGTTTCGATGTTTTTCTTTATATCTTCAATGGAATTCGCTTCCGTCATGATAGTTTGTATTCCTTGATTCTCCAATGCGGGGATGTTTTTATCAAAACCAACATTGGCAATTAACACATCTGGCTTCAAACTTACGATCTTCTCTATATTCGGCTGGTGTGTATTTCCGATTTCTACTACTTTTTCTAATTCTTCCGGTATCTCTACCTTCGTACTAGGCCTGCCGACAATTTCCCCTCCTAATTGATGAATGATATCCATATCACCGATCGTTAATGAAGCAAATTTTTTCGGATGAGTGTCAAAAGCAACTTCACGACCTGATGCATCGGTCACTTTCACTTTGCTTTCTGTTACTTTTGTCCCTCCTGTTGATTCAGTTCCTTTTACCCCGCATCCGGTAAATAAGAGCAATAAGAAAAACGTGAGGGTGAATTGGAAAAGTTTTGTTTTCAAAAGTATCCCTCCTTTACCATTTTAATTAAAAATGATTATCATTGTCAATTGTTATTTTCGAAATTTTCAACCATTTACTTGTTCTCCTTTAATTTTGCATGTATGACAAGTCTCCCTTCTCCTCCAGGAAACGTGTAATCACAAGTAGATAAAGTTAAAATTTGATCATTCGGTTCGATATCAATATCGGTCTTATAAATGGAACGATCTTTTAACTGATTGACAAATGATAAAAATTCGTCATCAGAGGAAAATTCAGTATCGATATAATAAAAATCTGTAGTCGTTTTATATACTGAAAAGATTTCAGCATCGTAGCTTTCATATAACGTATCAAAATAAATGGTGCGGTGATGCTGGAAAAACGATTCATCCAGATATTTATCTAATTGTCCAAACATCGTGTCATCTTTCATACGATGTCCGTAAAGGATAACATTTTGATTTAGGCCTTTCACATCATTTCGATAATCCATAAAAATGCTTCCAGCCCTTGATTTCTCTTTTTTATAATTTCTTGTTAAATAAAACTCATTGTTTTCCGCTTGAAGAATCGGATACGAAATGTATGTGTCGGGAATTTCAATCCAACCAACAATATCTTGGTTAATGCGCTGCAATTCAATAAAAGACGAACGAATTCTTTCAAAGTCCTTGCCTTCGTGAGAAGTTCTCTCGGTACGATTTTCTTGATAAACCTCTTGTATTTCAGCTAAAACTTGCCGGTTTGTATAGTAATCGTAAAGGATACTTATAATTTGATACGCTGAAAAAAACAAAATCCCAATGCAAACAATGCTAACGAGTTTCCCAATGATCTTTCTCAATCCCCGATCATTCATGTCGCATTGTCATTCCTTCTAGCAACTCCCATTGGCACAACATAAAATCCGCTTTGATCATTATGATTGACTATGGCTCTTACCCCATAAATGCTTTCAATCATTCCTTCCGTGATCACTTCTTTTGGAGAACCTTCCGTCACAATTTCGCCGTTTTTCATCACAATAATCCAATCACTATAACGAATGGCTTGATTCATATCATGCAGCACCATCACAATCGTAATGTTATACTCCCTGTTTAACTTCTTGATGAGCTCTAAAATTTCGAATTGATAATAAACATCCAAATATGTTGTCGGTTCATCCAAAAACAAAATAGGAGTTTTTTGCGCCAATGCCATCGCTATCCAAACTCGCTGTCTTTCTCCCCCAGACAGCTGTTCTACTTTTTCTTTTCGTTTTGATTGCAAATTGGTAATGGAAAGCGCCCAATCAATCACTTCTTCATCCTCTTCTGAGTTATGATGATGAAAAAATCTTTTATACGGCATGCGGCCGTAGCTCACCAGGTTCTCGACATTGATATCAAAAGGAATTTCATTTTTTTGATGAACAACCGATAGTTTCTTCGCCAATTCCTTCGGCTTATATTGTTGAATCAATTTTCCGTCCAAAATAATCTGGCCTTTTTGCGGTGCATTGTGGCTAGACATAACTTCTAATAATGTGGACTTTCCGCATCCATTCGGACCGATAATCGTCGTAATTTTACCAGGTTCAACAGCAAGGTTAATTGATTTTAACTGATCCTCTTTTTGATTATATGAGAATGAAACATTTTTAACCTCCATAGATGCGATCACTCCTTCTAATCAATATAATCAAAAAGGGACCTCCGATTAATGACATAATAATGGATGCAGGAAGTTCCGTCGGCGCTAAAAACACCCGTCCGATTGTGTCGGCCGTTAAAATAAGCAAAGCTCCTGATAAAATGGAGAATGGTGTTAATATTTTATAATCTGAACCGACTAATAGCCGTCCAATATGGGGAATTAGCAAACCGACAAATGCAATGACCCCAACAGTTGCGGTTGTGACGCTTGCCAAATAAACTGCAATCGCAGATATAATAACCCGAGCTCTTGTCACGTGAAGCCCCAGATTTCGCGCCGTTTTATCTTGTAAAGCCAGCATGTTGCACCAAGAATAAACGAGCAAGGACAATATTAAACCGATGGAACCATATATAACAATTGTTTGAACATCGTCCCACGTTTGTTGAGATAATGTTGATGCAGTAGCTTTCGCAGAACTGGTTGTCGTATAGCCTCTGTAGTTAAAGGATTCATATAATGCAGTAAACACCGCATTGACTGCCACCCCAACTAAAATTAATCGAAGGGGGCTGAGTCCTGATTTCCATGAAAAGGAATAGACAAGAAAACAGGCAAGTATCCCTCCAAGAAAAGCAAACAGCGGCATCCAAAAAAACAACGTAGGAAAGAAACTGATCATAGTTAATGCAACAAAATTGGCTCCTGAAGAAATCCCGATGATCCCAGCTTCCGCCAAAGGATTTCTCATAACTGCCTGCAATAATAATCCCGATACCGCCAAATTTGCTCCAGCAAAAAGGGACACAATGATCCGTGGAAATCTCATATCCTTTATGACTTCTACATCTTCATTTCCACCAAACAAAAGGCCTCTGATCAACTCAGCAACGCCAATTTCCAAACTTCCGTTCACAATAGAGAAAAAAGTGACAACAACCAGCATTGTGGTCACTACTGCAAAAGTTAGCCACGTTTTCTTCATGGATCAGCACCCTTTTCTTTTTTGTCCGCTTATTCATGAAACTCAGGATACAAATATTTCACCAATTCATCTAAAGCTTCATCCGCTCGAATGGTTGCGGTAGTCGGGAACAATTCTTCTTCCAGATCATACACCCTGCCATTTTTGACAGCATCAAAATGCTTCCATATATCGTTTTTCTTAAATTCTTCATCGAACATTTTGACTACTTCCTCCGGCATGCCGTGAGCAAGCCTTAATATGACATCGGGATTGGATTCATATAAATATTCTGTGTTAGATTCTAAATACTCCACTTTCTCTCCTTGAATCACGTTGTTTCCACCCGCCAATTTCACTAGATCGCCAATATAGGAATGCTCTGTTGCCACTAAGTAACTTCCGGGAACTCCGAGTAAGATTAAAACATTTGGTTTTTCCAAGTTACGAGTTTTTTTCTGGATTTCTTTTACTTTTTTTTCGAATCTATCAACGATCTTCTTCGCTTGTTTTTGTCGTTCATATTTTTCTCCGAGTGCAAGAATTTCCTTTTCCATTGATTGAAGACTGGTTAAATCCAAAAAATCTACTTGAACGTTATGTTTTTCAAACACTGGCTCTAAATCATATTGAATAGTTGAAACAGAGTATACATCAGTAGGTTTTAAAGACATCAAAACTTCCATATCAGGATTTTTAGCATACCCCACTCTTTTCGCATTCTTATACCGCTCCGGCAGTTTTTTGCTGCTTGTGGGGACGCCAACTAAATCAATATCTAACGCATCAAAAATTTCCGTAACGGCAACAGATAATGAGACAACTCGATGATCCTGTTTTTTCGGCTTTTTTTGTTCCGTTGATTCAGCAGCAGATGAAGAACAACCGGCGACGACAACCAGCAGCATTATCAAAAGGATCAGCCATCCCATTCTTCTTTGTTTACACACTTAAACAAAGCCTCCCCGCTTTCGACCGACCTAAAAAGTCGTTGTCATATTTTTTAAATAAGAAAATGTTGTCTTGATGCGCATGTCCGCATCAAGACAACAGTCAGGTTATTTTTTCAAATGAATAAGGAGCCTTGAGCGATTCTTCCAAACTATGATGGCAAGAGATCCTAGCAGCAATGCCAAATACAAACCAATTTGGGAAAGATCAGCCGTTTTGGCATTCACGGTTGAATTATTTGAGTTATTGGAAGCGTCATCGTCTGTCGACTGTTGATCTGCATCTCGGTTAAAGGTTAGTGAATCGTCATCGCTATTGCTATTTTGTTGATTTTGATCTTGATTTTGGTTTTGATCTTGATCGGTGGAATTCGTATTCTTCGTTGGAACGCCTGTTCCATCATATGGTTTTACACTATCTGGATCAAAAGCAATTTGGATATCATACGTATTGTGATATTGAAGATCTGGAATATCCACCTTGATCTTAGCATTCACTTTTTTAGATAAATCTTCGATCGGGAAACCTACTACTCTTGTATCTTCTTTTTCATTTTTGCTTCGCACTTCCACATCTTGATATTGGCCGTTTCTTTCCACTTGTAATTTCGTGATCCATGAGCTTTTTAGCAATGTGAACGCAACATCTAATTGTCCATTTTTTACAGTTAATAGTGCCGGGCTGACAACATAATCATTGACCATTGACGGTTCTTCTGTACCATTTTTTAATACAGTAAATTCCACGGTATATAGACCGTCAGCCAACTCATTTCTTGTTTGTCCGCCATTGTTATTTCCAGAATTTTGATTGTTATTGTTCGATGGATTGTCTCCAGGCTTATTTGTACCCGGATCTTTCCCAGGATCTTCTGGTTTTTGTACATCCTCATCCGGCTGATCCTTCTTTACTGGTTTGATGCTGTCTACATCAAACTGGATTTGAACCGTATAAGATCCATCATAACCATATTGCGGTATAACAACTCTTGTTTGAACATTCAGTTTTTTCGTTAAATCGTCCACTTCAAACTTGACGACTCTTGTGTCTTCTACGTCATTCGTCGATACAACCTCCGCATCGACATATTGACCGTTTCGCTCTACTTGAAAGCTTTTAATCCATCCGCTGTTTTTTAACGTCACGGAGACGTATTTTTTGCCATCCTTCACCGATAAGCGAGCCGGTTTCACAGTATAGCCATCCATCATCGAGATATCTTCTGTCTTGTCTTTTAAGACCTTAAAGTCAATCGTATATTCACCGTCTTGAAGCTCTTCAGCAGGCTGTTCATCCTGATCGCCATCTTCTCCCGGCTGCGGATTTGGCTCATTATCTCCAGGAGCTGGATCATTCGGTTCCTCGCCATCTTCTTGTCCTGGATTTTCAGGCTCTTGGCCTCCTTCTTCCGGCTGCTCCGCCTGCACTGGTGTAATGCTGTCTACATCAAACTTGAAGTGAACGGTATGCGTCATTTCATACATGTTCGGAACCGAAACAGTCAATTGAGCATTCAATTTTTTTGTTAAATCGTCTACTTCAAACTTGACGACTCTTGTATTTTTTTCTACATTTGTCGATACAACCTCTGCATCGACATATTCGCCATTTCGCTCTACCTTAAAGCTTTTAATTAATGAACTGCTTTTTAACGTCAATAAGACGTATTTTTTACCGTCCTGCACTGTTAAACGGGCCGGCTTCTCTGTATAGTTATCCATTGATGAGATATCATCTGTCCCGTTTTTGAACACTGTCAAGTCAATCGTGTATTCGCCGTCTTGAAGCTGTTCCGCAGGCTGTTCATCTTGATTGCCATCTTCTCCCGGCTGCGGATTTGGCTCAGTATCTCCAGGAGTTGGATCTTTCGGCTCTTCCCCATCTTCTTGATCCGGATTTTCAGGCTCTTGCCCGCCCTCTTCCGGCTGCTCCGCCTGCACTGGTGTAATGCTGTCTACATCAAATTGGAATTGAACCGTATGAACTGTATCATATACGCCTGGTACGGCGACTCTTGTTTGAACATTCAATTTTTTCGTTAAATCATCCACTTCAAACTTGACGACTCTCGTGTTTTCTGCTCCATTCGTCGATACAACCTCCGCATCGACGTATTCACCATTACGTTCTACTTGAAAAGTTTTAATCCATTCGCTGCTTTTTAATGTCACTGATACATATGCTTTGCCGTTCTGCACTGTTAAGCCGGCCGGCTTCACGGTATAGCCGTCCATTGTCGAGGTATCTTCTGTCCCGTTTTTCAAGACCCTAAAGCCAATCGTGTATTCTCCGTCTGCTAAAGCCGATTCAGCAAAAACAGGCTGTATTTTGACGGTCGGCAATAATAGCAGGAAAACCATAAAAATGGCAAAAAACTTTCTAATCCTTTTCTTCACAAGAAACCTCCCCTTCTACAAAACTTTAAATCTAGATTTGAATTTAAAAATTAGAAATGCTGCAGATAATAAAAATAAACCGATGAAAACATAAAGTGACGTGCTGTCACTAGTTTCCGGATTATTTTCTGTCTGCTTGTCTGTTTCATTTTGATTGTTTGTTTTATTTTGACTACTTTTTTCATTGCTTGTTTTTGTAGAAGCAGAGGTAGATAATTCGTTTGAACTATTAGAATCTGAGCTAACAGCTTTAATACTATTTTGATCAAACTTTAGTCTTATTGTGTAATGGCTGTCATAAACACCCTCTCCAGGAAATTCGTCTTCTGGAATATAAACATGTATTTGAGAGGTTACAATGTCGGGAACTTGATCTACTTCAAATTGCGCAACTCTTTTATTTGCAGAAGTATCTGTGCTTATCACTTTTGTATCCACATTAGAAACTTTAAATTCTTTAATCCACGAACTATGATTTAATCTTACTTGAACGAAGTATTTGCCATTTTTCACAATTAGTTTTGCAGGCTTTTCCCAATAATCATTGGCCATGGATACCGAATCATTATCTGCTTTTAAAACTTTATAGTTGATGGTATATGTTCCATCAGCCAAGGAATTATTCGCCGATGCCGGCAATGAAGCATAAAAAACTACAAATAGTAAAAAGACGACTGAAAAAATTTTTTTCATTTTTTGATCCGTACCCTCCTTTAAAATGTAATTAATAGATTGTTATATTCCAGAATTAAATAGCTTTCCCCCTTTCGGCTACTTATCAATAATGATTCTCAATCTCAATAGTCATTTTATTAATAACGATTATCATTGTCAATAAATTTTTATGAATCTTCCAGTTTTCCATAATTATAGAAATTTTTCATTTAGTAGTTTTTTATTTAGTTGGAAACTCCGTATTAAAAGACTTTAGTCGAACTTTATACAAGAAAATAGAAAAATCTTGTTTAATTGAATTTCATCCATAAAAAAATAATTTGTATTTATCGGAATGATGGATTCGCCTTATGTCTGAAAAATTATTCGGACAGTGTATTATTCATGTGAATATAGGCTATCGATTAACAAAATGAATAGAAAAAAAATGGAGATGAAACAAATTAGATCAGTTCCCTTTTTTCGGACATGAGGTAGTGTGATGTTAAGGCCAAGGGGGAAAATGAAATGGAAGACTTGGAGTATTTTTAAAAAATGCTTTTTCATTGATTAAACTTTATTAAGAAAATTTAATGTTTGTACCAGCACTTTCTTCTTTATGTATCGATAACGCAATATGAACTCCAAAAAATAAGTTTAGTAAGTAATATAAAGCAGATACAAAAACGGTAAAAATTAGACATAAACTTTTTTAAAAAAGTGTGCATACGAAATCGAGTGTAAAACGGAATTAATTATTTTTGAATAATTTTTTTAAATAATATTCGCCAGCTATTCTATATGAGTTTACTACTAGGAATAAAGTATTGAAAATACATATGAGCATTTCTTCAAACAATAATATTTTCGCTGCACCTACAATGAAACTTCAAAACAAGCTCAGAATACTAGTAACTCTCATTTCTTTTTATCAATTTGTCCGATCTGTACAATCAACTGTTGACTTTCAAATTATTAAGATCTATTATTATAGAAAATTAAACCTAGCTAAATAGTATGATTTAAATTTGACACGACTCTAGTTAGATGGTACAGATTTTTGAATGGATAAAAGGTGCAGACGACGAAGCGGCAGGTACAGATTTAGCATTACTCATCTACTAACAGGGTGTGGATCAAATACATCCTCTCGTTCATCATTTGACACTGCAAAAATAGTGATTCAAAAGCTTGCATATGACAGAGCCTATCCTTATGCAAATGAAATCATATATAATTTGTGACTGCACAGTCAGTTGGATTAATAAATGTTCAGGCATTTAGAATGCTCATTCCTCAAACGCCGGCTGCAGCACTTTCAAATTTTTGTACAGCCACTGTCAATTTTATTAAAGCACATCATTAAGTCATAAGGTGCCATTGCATGAAATAATATTAAGTGCCTAACATGTCGGAATTTTTTGAATTTTATATTGATATGTAGTTTTGGAGAATATTTATAAAACTACCATACTTAAGCTTGAAGGCAAGAGGTGGATAACATGCTGGAAATTAAAAATGTACATAAATCATTTGGGAAAAACAAAGTTTTAAACGGAGTTGATTTAAAAATAGATAAAGGGGATGTTGTCGTCATACTTGGACCGAGCGGATCAGGAAAGACAACATTGCTAAGATGCATAAATTTTCTTGAAAAAGCAGATCAAGGCCAGGCAATTTTTGGGGATATTCAGGTTGATCTTCATAAAGCAACTAGAAAACAAATTCATGCAATAAGACAAAAGACTGCATTTGTATTTCAAAATTACAATTTGTTTAATAATAAAACAGCATTAGAAAATGTAACAGAGGGGCTTATTATTGGCAGGAAGATTCCAAAAGAAAAAGCGAATGAAATTGGAAAAAAAGCATTGGATAAAGTAGGACTGTCCCACAAATACAATGCTTACCCTAGTGAATTATCGGGCGGGCAGCAGCAAAGGGTTGGCATTGCAAGAGCGATTGCTTTAAATCCAGACATCATTTTATTTGATGAACCAACTTCAGCACTGGATCCGGAATTAGTTGGTGAAGTTTTAACAGTTATGAAGCAAATTGCCAAAGAAGGAACAACAATGTTGGTTGTAACTCATGAAATGTCTTTTGCGAAAGATGTTGCCAATCGGGTGATTTTTATGGATGGCGGAGTCATTGTAGAAGAAGGATCACCTAAAGAAATTTTCACACATCCAAAAGAAGAAAGAACAAAACAGTTCTTAAAGCGGGTAATACCCGAGGATTTTACTTACTATATTTAAACAATTGAACAGCCTCTGTCCTTTCACATCACTGTAAATACAGACCCAAACACAGAATTCCTAGCCCTAAACGATTCAAATACGAATTGTTTAGGGCTTTTGCCGAATATTGATTGATTTCCTTCAATATCCTTTACGAGCACCACTATTCAAGCTGTTTCCACTGGGCATCCTACGGAATGAACATATCAGGACGTGGAAGCTCCCGTAAAATAAAGAACCTTCGAAATGAGCCAGCGTTTCCCATTAAAGTATTAAATATCCACAACAGCCAAATATTTTAACGACACGACAAGCAAAAGCAAGTTTCTCAAGAACGTGGTAAAATAATAGCATCAGCATAGCACTGTTCAGCAGCGTAGTATTCTTTCGAAATGCATGAGTACAAGCACTTTATTGATCCAACAGTAATGCAAATTCTCACCCGTTATACGAAGAAGTTTTTCGCGGAAGATTTCGATCAAGTGGCAATTATACAAAGCTAAATATCTATCCATATGTTTTCGGCAAAAATGTCCTATTCTTTTGGAACCCGGCAAAATGTAAGCATCGTCGTCTATGCAATGAACAAGCAGTTCATCGGTTTTACCCAGATTTTATCCCATACGTTCGCCAACGTTTTCTAAAATAGGCAATTTTGAAAACGTTTACTTTTTATAATTTGTCAGATTTCCTGACGATAATATTGAGAATGCTGCATTTTAAAAAAATAATCTATTTAAAGACAGTTTAAATGGGCTGCTGCTTTTAATAAAGACGGAATATTTTCATTATAGATTATTAAAACCATTTTAAGGAGGTGGAATCATTCAATTAATGATTGCAGATGATGTGCTTGAGCCTAATACCATGAAATTGGTAAGATCGCTGCCGAATGTAATGAATTGATGACGACACCTTTGATTTGTGAAACTGCTGAACAATCGGCAAGATTAATTCAAAATAACTATGAACTAACAGAGATTTTTATATATGCTGACCCCGCGTTTTTCTACTTAGCAAAAAGTGCGTTTCCTATTAGTAATTTTTCGTATTACATCCCTTTTGCAGGATAAATGATCGGCAAAGAATCGATCAATCAAAAAGGAAAGCCAGGCCGGATTTAGGAAAAATCAATATCACGAAATTAGCAAAACACGTAAATGAAAAAGGAAAAGCAAATATTTAGTTTTCTTCATAACTGTAAATCCTTGGATAATTGGCTGCATTTATAGAAGCAAACAAAATGTAATCTGTAATTCTCGGTGTTTGGCTGACCATGTAGAGATTCTTTTTTTCGCTATATGACTCTTTATGTTACCTTCGGCTGGTATGAGCTTCTGGCGCAAGATATTTTGGTACGAATCTCGTTTAGTCTTTTCTAATTGTTCAGAAATTTTTTTAATAATGATCGACAAAACGGGTGATTCTTGTTCATTCAATTGACCCTTCATTATTGGATTTAGGACTGTAAAAATGCAAAAGGGGGCAAGAATTAATGAGGAATTCATTAGGCTATCCACAATTACTTTCGCAGTTGCGTCAAGACGATTCCCTAGACCTTTTGGCAGACCGTATTGGTGAAATGCTTGAATGTCCAATAACGATAGAGGATTCCAATCATCAGATCATTTCCTACAGCAGACATAAAGAAAATGTTGATGAAGCAAGAATGGCCACGATTATGAGTAGAAAAGTGCCAGATAAAATCATTAACAGTCTTTGGAAAAATGGGATTATGGCAAAACTGTTCGAAAGCGATGAACCTGTTATTGTCCCTGCAATCGAAGAAGTTGGACTTGGCAACCGTGTCGCTGTTTCGATTCGAAAACATAATGAGGTTTTAGGGTTTATATGGGCACAAATCAATGATAAAACAATGGGCGATGATCAATTGCATTTGCTAAAGGAAGCTGCAAAGCTTGTGAAAAACCATCTCCTCCTTCAGCGAATAAGAAAACGAAAAGAAGAAGAGAGTCATCAAGAATTTCTATGGAAGCTATTAACAGGTCATCTGAACGATGTGTCTAAGATTAAACACCAGGCTAAACGAGTTGGGGTTAATCTGGATGGAAATCTTGCTGTTGCTATCATTAACTTTGAAAATGATATAACACAAGCTATTGAAAAACATGCCTATTATTTGGCTGAAACATTGCACCAAGTTCAAGTAGTCAGCAAATTATTTGATCAAAATCAACTAATATTGCTTACCCGGCTCAGAACAGAAAAAGAGGCGATGAACGCTCTTTCCGGTTTTATTAAAGATTTTATCAACAAAATAAGTATGCGTTTACAAATCCGAAATATATCTGGTGCTTTCGGCTCCGTTTATCATACTCCGGAGCATGTTCATTGCAGCTATAAACAAGCATTGAAAGTATTAAGGCTTAAGGAAAAATTCCCCGATGAATTACAGCAAAAGTATAGTTTTCAGGAGATCGGCATCTATCAGTTTTTAGATGAACTTTATCAAATCCGAGTTCGTGACCACTATCAAAGTGAGGCAATCAAAAAATTAAGAGAGTATGACCTCAAGCATCACACCGATTTATTGCATACGCTTAAAAGTTATTTAGAATGCGACTGCAATGTTTATCAAGCAGCGCAATTATTACATGTTCATCCGAATACGTTAAATTACCGTTTAAAAAGAGTAGTAGAAATAACAGGAATAAACCTGAAAGACCCTAACCAGAAAATAACATTATTTCTGGATTTAAAACTTGAAAGCATGAATGTCGAGTAATTTGTATATTTACACAAATTACTTTTGCGGTTTTCTGATTTTTTCATAAAGTAAGGTTCAACTAAAAGAGATATGATAGTGGTGCAGATGTTATTTTAAGGAGATGGTGAGGATGATCATCGGGGTACCGAAAGAAATTAAAAATAATGAAAATCGTGTAGCTATCACACCTGCAGGGGTTGTGCAATTAATAAATGCAGGACATAAAGTTGTTATTGAAGCAAACGCTGGAATCGGAAGCGGTTTTACCGATGAAGAGTATAAACAGGCTGGTGCCGAGATTGTTGAAAGAGCTTCAGAGGTTTGGGAAAAAGCAGAAATGATTCTGAAAGTAAAAGAGCCCCTCCCAGATGAATATGTATATTTCCGAAAAGGGTTAATTTTATTTACCTATCTCCATTTGGCAAATGAACCGGAATTGGCCAAAGCTTTAGTGGAAAATGAAGTGACCGCTATTGCTTATGAAACAATTACCGTAAATAATACATTGCCATTATTGACACCAATGAGCGAAGTTGCCGGCCGCATGGCAGCTCAACTCGGGGCGCAATATTTGGAAAAATCTAAAGGAGGAAAGGGAATACTGCTAAGCGGTGTTCCTGGTGTCAAACGCGGAAAAGTCACGATTATTGGCGGCGGTGTAGTCGGAACGAATGCAGCAAAAATTGCACACGGCCTTGGTGCAGATGTAACGATTATTGACTTAAATCCTGCACGCCTGCGTCAATTAGAAGACATTTTTGGTTCAACTGTGCAGACGTTAATGTCAAATCCTTATAATATTGCAGAATCTGTCAAAGACTCCGATTTAGTTATCGGTTCGGTGCTGATTCCCGGTGCAAAAGCACCTAAGCTTGTAACGGAAGAAATGGTAAAATCTATGCAGCCCGGGTCAGTCATAATCGACGTTGCTATTGATCAAGGCGGAAACTTTGAAACGATTAATTATGCAACAACTCATGACAATCCTATTATCGAAAAATATGGAGTGCTGCATTATGCAGTCGCCAACATTCCAGGTGCGGTTCCACGTACAGCAACAATTGCCCTAACAAATGTCACGATTCCATATGCTGTGCAAATTGCTTCCAAAGGTGTAGTTCAAGCAATTAAAGAAAGTGAAGCGATTAAAACAGGCGTGAACGTCATGAATGGGAATATAACCTTTAAAGCAGTAGCACATGACCTTGGCTATGACTATGTTCCAGTCGATGACGTTATCTCCGAACGATTGTATTCTTAAAACGGTGATGAAACACCCTTCATGCTTAGCTGTGAAGGGTGTTTTTAGGATTCTTTAAATGGACGAACGTTCATTTGCATTTTTATTCCATCTTTTTTTCGGCACATCATGCCAATTATTGAATAATAATTCTCAACAACACTCAGCAACTGAAAATTAGATGTGTGTCTTAATGCCACCGTATACGGACTTTGCATACCATAAAATCCAGAAGGGGAGATCGCGTCCAACAACGATCTCCCCTTCTTATGTATCTACTATTCTTCTAATAGCAATGATTTAAGTTCTTCTAATCCTTTTTGACGCTCAATTGGATCCAGAAACCCCACACATGAATAGATTCTTAAGCAATAAAAAAACACCCATTCACAATTGACCATCAGCTAAAATGAATGGGCATTTAAAAATTTTTAGAGCATATGTTCAGGAAAAATCTACTTTTGGACTGGAGGCTGCTTTATTTTATCGAGTAGAGGACTCTACATAGCCTTTCTGACCCAGCACATAGAAGACATCTTGACGACTCTCCAAAATGTAGGAGGGAGCAGGCTTGCCTCGGTTCGCCCGGTGACCAGCAAGGTGAGCCTCGCTCTTCTCCCAGGCTTTCCAAGCCTCTTCTGATTCCCAGCGAATCATAACGAGTACTTCTTCATTCCCTTTTCTCTGCCTTTTCTTAAGCACGCTTAAATCGATAAAACCCGGCTGCTGTTCGATTATTCCCTGTGAAGTGAAGCGATCAACAATTCGATCGGCATGTCCTTCTGTCACTAAAATAGTTTTTATTTGAACAAACACTCACATTACTCCTTTCATTGTGATTATACATTATTATATTTGATAACAATTATCATTTTCAATAATTCCCGCAAGAAATATTCATCTTTTTTCAAAACGCTTCTCTATCAATTCATTTAAAAAGATGATGGCCAATAGCAAAGCGCCTGATCCGCAGCACAACATATGACGATATGGCTCCGCTGTCCCCACCAGATGAAAAATTGAATTGCCGGCACACTATCACTATTTAATTGTTCTCTACTTGTCCGGCTTTCGTATCAGATACTCCATTAGCCAAGATAATATTCATTCATTATTTTAAAAAACTATTTTAATATAAAAGTTCACAACAAAAAAACACACGTTTATGAAGTCAAACGAAATCAGCTCCTAACATGTATTTTTTACGTGACAATATTGTTGTCAATCTTGATAAATAAGTTTAAATTTTATCCAAGACAGGTGTCTTTTTACGAACACAAGTTTTACAATGCTTTTAAGGCTGCGGCAGAGCAAGCTCTTTATTGTCAAAATGGCTTTCCATTCAAATTCCGCATGTGTGTAACACCGTAAGGATAAACTCTTTTGGTTATCATAATAAAACTCCCCATGAAGATAAACAGATTTTTATTTTTTAATCTGTCTACCTAATGGGGAGGCATATCAAAAATCAAAACGTCATTAAAACAAAAAACACATAAACATCAATATATAAACGTTACTAAAACATTAAAGGGGAGGTCTATAAGTCGAAAAAACGACTTATTAGACATCCCTCTTTTTTTCGTCGTGACAAAAAATTTTTAAAAACGGATTATTTTCAATTATATTCTATTATTCTGCAATTTTTTTATATTATCTCTGCTTTAAAATCATTGACTTATCAGTCTCTTTTCTTTATTATAGAAACAATTATCCACTGATGAAAAGTGGCTGTTTTAAACTTTATTCATTCCACACCTTTGTTTCTCATCCAAGAAATTAGCTATAAACCGGTTCTTTTTCGTTTACACCAGAGATCGGTTCTTGTCCGTTTAGACCGAGCGTCTCTGCTGTTGAAGTATGAAGTTCATGGAAAAGATCCGGGTTTTCCACTAGTGACACACCATAAGAAGGAATCATTTCTTTAATTTTCGGTTCCCATTTATTCAAATGTTGAGGAAAGCATTTTTTAATTACTTCAAGCATTACGTGTACAGCAGTAGAAGCTCCAGGAGAAGCACCGAGCAATGCAGCGATCGAGCCATCTGCAGCCGTAACAACTTCTGTACCAAATTGAATCGTTCCTTTACCGCCAGCTTCAGTATCTTTGATAATTTGCACACGTTGGCCTGCGACGACTATATCCCAGTCCTCTGATTTAGCCGTCGGGATAAATTCACGCAACTCATTCATGCGCTTTTCTTTCGTTAACAGAAGCTGCTCGATCAAGTATTTTTCCAAAGAAAAGTTTTTAAAGGCTGATGCCAACAAAGTTACGAAATTGTGCGGTTTTACGGAAGCAAACAAATCCAAATTTGAACCAGTTTTTAAGAACTTAGGCGAGAAGCCTGCAAACGGTCCAAAGAGCAATGTTTTTTTGTTGTCGATATACCGTGTATCAAGGTGCGGAACTGACATAGGAGGTGCACCAATTTTAGCCTTACTGTAAACTTTTGCATGATGCTGCTCTACAACTTCTGGATTATTACATACCATAAATAATCCGCTTACAGGAAAACCACCAATATGTTTACCTTCTGGAATACCAGATTTTTGAAGCAAGTGCAGACTTCCCCCGCCGGCTCCAATAAATACGAATTTAGCCTTATGGATTTCAACTGAACCGCTATTGAGATCCTTCACTTTCAATTCCCACAAACCGTAACTTGTGCGTTTAATATCCTTAACACTATGCTTGTAGTATATTTCGACATCTTTCTCTTTTAAGTAGTCAAATAACATGCGTGTTAAAGCTCCAAAGTTAACATCCGTACCTGAGTCGATTTTGGTTGCTGCGATCGGTTCATTCGATGTACGTCCTTCCATTATAAGCGGAATCCATTCTTTCAGTTTTTCCGGGTCATCAGAAAATTCCATTCCTTGGAATAATGGATTGTTTGATAGCGCTTCAAAACGTTTCTTTAAATATCTCACATTATTTTCCCCTTGGACTAAACTCATGTGGGGCAGCGGTCTGATGAATTCCTGCGGATTTTGTATTAGATTGTTTTTTACAAGGTAAGACCAAAACTGTCTGGAAACTTGGAACTGTTCATTAATTTTTATAGCTTTGCTAATATCAATAGATCCATCCGGTTTCTCGGGTGTGTAGTTAAGCTCACATAGTGCAGCATGCCCCGTTCCTGCATTATTCCATTCATTAGAGCTTTCTTCTCCTGGTTTGTCGAGTTTTTCAAACACTTTAATTTCCCATTCCGGCGCTAATTCTTTCAACAGTGTCCCTAAAGTCGCACTCATAATTCCGGCACCAATTAAAATAACGTCTGTGTTAGTTGGTCTGCTACTCATTTTTCCCCATCCTTATCCCCCAATATTTGTAGAAAGGATGCAGGCGACCTGCCTAATTCAAAGCTCTACATGGCTTTCGCCACACGCCTTTTCTACAACAATTATATCTTAATTATAGTATATCATTATTTAAGTATAGTTCATTATTAGTATTTCTAATTAAAGTCCATCACGATTATTTATAGATTTACAGATTCTATATCAACTTTATACAACCAGACCGCTAAAATTAATTTTTTCTTGAAAATGAATCATTTTACTCCACCAACATATCCTATTATTTACCAATCGCCAGATATCACCTGAACGAATGAGATGTGCTGTTTAAATAAGAGTTTCTACCGATAAAGAAGATCAAAAAAGAATCCATAAGCAGTCAAATAGAGCTCTTTATGGGATATATCTTGGTTAAAGGGGGATATCGAAAATTTTTACGTTGATGCAAACGCGAACAGTTGCACAAAATAAAACAGATAAATCACCTCTTCAAACAACAGATGATGAACATGTCACTCAATTATAAAATCAGTCACTTATTCTGCCTCCCAAAATAGATAATTTGAACAAACAGTTCCAATTGTTTTTTTAGGATTTATTCCTTTGTTTGCTTATCTTGCCAGCAGTGATGATGTTCTGTCATTTTTTGGCGTGGTTTTTCACTCTATGCAAAAAAACACAAATTTTTACATATAGGATGTATGTTTGAATTTGATCATTTAATATTAAGTCACTTTACAGAGGATCGACCACATAAAAAATGAGCCACGTGATTTCCCATTTTCAAAACCTCTCTTATGCTTGTAAGTATCAGAACATTCAAACATAAAGAGAGGAAGAAAAGGATGATGAGTATGGCTCAATTTCATACCAAGGATAAGTAGTTTCCTACGATTCTAAAGCTCTAGTAATTTTTTGAATCAACATTTTTCAATTCCTTGAAAAACCGCTTGAAGCATCTTTTCAATCTCGATGACCGGATCTAGTTCTTTTTCGAAAATAAACCAATCATATAAAGTTCCCCGCATGCACCTGGAAATGATCATGGCCAGCTCTTGTATTGAAAAATCTTCGGTGAACTCCCCTTTTTCCTGTCCCTCTTGTAAGTAATTTTCAAGAATGTGATATAATCTTCGATTCGTATCCGCCAGAAACTTGGCGCTTTGGGGATTCATATAAATCGTTTGCATTAACTCTTTCCCTAAATCGTTTTTCAAATACTTCATTTGTGTGATGGAAAGACGTATAATTTTTTCCTTAGCAGATAAATCATTCGGCAATGTTTTGCAAAATTCATCATAAAAGTTATCAATTTCCTTAAACTTTTCCAAAAAAATTTCTGACTTCGAAGCAAAATGCCCGTAAAAGGCTCCCTTCGACGTTTTGCTTTTCTCGACGATTTCATCTACAGTGACTTGGTTATATCCTTTTTGACTAAACAGCTCCAAAGCTGTTTCCAAAATTCTTTTTTTGGTTTTAAGCGCTTTTTTTTGCTTTGCATTTAATGTCATAAAAAAATCCCCTTTTTTCCTAACTCAACTTGTCTTTTATTATATCTAATGGTCTTGGAAAACCTTTTATACAAAATATTCTAAATTAACAAAATATTATTGACAAATCAAATGTATTGAAATAAACTATGGTCTATAAAGACTACAGTCTATTTTTTATGTAAGCGTTTACTATAGGGGGTGAAATCTATGGATATTATTGGAGAAAGAACGATAATCGATTTGCTTCATGAAAAATGCAGGTTACACGGAGATAAACCATTTCTTGTCTTTGAAGATAATAACAAAAAAACCACCATGTATACTTATCAGACGTTTTTGCAAAAAATGAATAAATTCAGCCGAGTACTTTTGGATTTAGGGATTCAAAAAGGCGACCGGGTTACTCTCCATCTTCCAAATGGTTCTGACTTCATTGTCTGCTGGTTTTCATTAGCTAGAGTCGGTGCGGTTATGGTACCAACAAACATCCTCTCGACTGCAAATGAAATGGAATATACAATAGCCCACTCGGAATCGGTTCTCCTAATTACAGAAGAGGAGTATTTAGAAAAATTTCAATCAATTCAAAGCAAATTGCCAAATCTTAAAAAAATATTGTTAAGCCGCTGCAAAAATGATCTATACAAAGAAATAAGCATGGATCATTTAATTGAAAAAGCAGAGGGAGACATTCCTCCTATATCCCTCAAAAGCGATGATATTGTCTCCATCATGTATACTTCGGGAACAACTTCTAAGCCGAAGGGATGCATGATTACTCATGCCAATTATCTTTATACTGGCGAGGCTGTTTCGAAGACCCTGAACTTTACCCCAGAAGACAGGGCTTTGATCGTACTTCCTCTTTTTCATGGCAATGGCCAATACTATCTGTTTATGCCTGCCTTAACCGTTGGAGCAAGTGTTGCCATCACGGAACGGTTCAGTGCTTCCCAATATTTTAAGCAGGCAAAGAGATTGCATGCAACAGTCGGTTCATTGTTTGCAGCTCCCATCCGCATGATTTTAGCACAGCGTTTTGATGAGGCAGACAAAGAAAATCCTCTCCGCTTAATCATCTTTGCCCAATCGGTCACGCCTGAACAACTGCAGGAATTTGAACAAAAATACAATGTACCGCTGTTGCAGCTATACGGAATGACAGAAACTGTAGCACCGCCATTAATGAATCCATTATATGGGCAAAAGGATAATACCGGAATCGGAAAGCCCATCCTCAGCGCCGAAGTCAAACTTGTGGATGAAGCGGGAAAAGAAGTACCGGTCAACAAACCCGGTCAGATCATTGTAAAAGGCATTCCGGGGCGCACTATTATGAAAGGGTATTTCAAAAATGAAAAGGCAACCAACGAAACTATTCAAGACGGCTGGCTGTATACAGGGGACAACGCCATTATGACAGAAAACGGTTATTTTTACTTCGTTGATCGGAAAAAGGATATGATCAAACGTGCTGGAGAAAACGTAGCGGCAATGGAAGTAGAAAATGTAATCATGGAACATCCGGACGTGTATGAAGCCGCTGTCATCGGCGTGCCTGATGAGATGCGGGATGAGGCCATTAAAGCGTTTGTAATTTTAAAAGAAGGAAGACAAACGACGGAACAGGAGCTGATTGAACATTGTCGGAACCGTCTTTCAAAATTTAAAATACCGAATACCATCGAGTTTGTGAAGGACTTTCCTAGAACGTCTGTCGGAAAAATTCAAAAACATTTGTTGAGGAAATCCGAAAATGTACTTTAAAATCATTCAATTTACCTTTATGAACCTGCTTTTCCAATATTTTAAACCTCGGAATGTCATTAATGGAATTCCGCCGTTCCAGTGCAAGCGATAATGAAATAACCGTGAATTCCCTCAAAAAGAGAATTTGAATTTGATTATTAGATATGTGAGATGAGGGGTGTATTTTTATGAACAAAATCCGTATCTTGTTTGCCAGCTTATCAGGGTCTGTCATTGAATGGTATGATTTTTACCTATATGGTACTGCTACGGGACTTGTGTTTTCATTTCTATTCTTTCCAAGTCATGATCCGGCTGTAGGACTATTACTTTCTTTTGCAACCTTTGGCATTGGCTATGCAGCCAGACCTATCGGCAGCATTATCTTCGGTCATTTTGGTGATAAGATGGGAAGAAAGGCCGCTTTAATATTTACACTTATTGGAATGGGCGGAAGTTCATTTTTGATTGGTCTTCTTCCTACTTATGAGCAAATTGGTATTTGGGCGCCGATTATACTCGTCCTTTTAAGGCTCATCCAAGGTATTTCCCTTGGGGGTGAATGGGGTGGAGCTGTTCTGTTGGCCACCGAATATGCCCCGAAAGGCCTTCGCGGACTGTATGGCTCCATTCCCCAGCTAGGTGTACCCATCGGTTTAGTTCTCGGTTCATTAAGCTTAACGGTTATTAGTTATTTTACTTCTGATACACAATTTTTGGCATGGGGATGGCGGATTCCGTTTTTATTTAGCGTTGTTCTGATTGGACTCGCGCTCTGGATCCGAAGCGGAATTGAAGAGACTCCTGCCTTCAAACAACAAAAGGAAGCTGGAGCAATTGCGAAAATACCATTTTTGGAAACGTTCAAAACGAATTGGAAAAGTGTTTTGCATGCTATCGGTTTAAAAATTGGGGACGGATTTTTCAATGTATTCTTAATGTCATTTATTCTTTCTTATTCTACGGTGTACTTGGGGTATTCCAACCAAGTGGCACTAACAGCCCTTACCATTGGCTGCGCGACTATGATTATCACCATTCCGGTTGTAGGATACTTGTCTGATTATATTGGCCGAAAACTCATTTATATTGTCGGATTAATTTTATTGTTTATCTTATCTATCCCTTATTTTTCATTGGTTGACGAGGGCGCTTCCTGGTTATACATCATGCAAGGCGTGATGCTGGGAATCATCTGGGCATCGATTTTCGCAACACAGGGCACCTTATTCTCCGAATTATTTCCGGCAAAGGTTCGCTACACAGGTTTATCCTTCGGGTATCAAGTGGCAGCCGCCATTGTTGGTTTCGGTCCAATGATTTGGACAACAATGGCCGAATCCTTCGGTCCTTCCCCATGGGTCTTTGGCGGATTTATGATGGGAGGCATTATATTATCCCTTATTTTAAGTCTGTTAGTTCCGGATACGAGAAAACGTTCGTTATACGATCATCATATTGAAACAGCTGAAAATAATTTCAGCATAAAAATGTAAGGTAAAATAAGATTTCTATCCTTCCACGGGGTACCATAAAATTATTGAATGAGGTTACCCTGTTTTCATTTTTAAATAAACTCGTTTGGTATATCTATGTGTGGGGCCTAATTATGGTGTGAATGCCTCTTACGCAGTTGCTAGAAACGAAAAACTCAAGGGTGGATCGACACTCCCTGAAGGAAAGGGGATGCCTTGACATTATTTGAATCTCTCATGCTCGCTATTTCCTCTGGGGGTGGATGGACCAATACTGTCTTTTTTAAAAAAAGTAATCCGCTCTTGAGTTGGCGGCTCAGAGTGGATACAGTTAGTGCCGCTGAATCAGCTGGTCCCCCTGACAGAGAATCGTTTAAAGACGGTTATCAATGTTCGTCGTACGGATAACTTTTTCATTTACCAACAATTTATACGTTTATTATATCTTTTGTACAAAAAATGAAAGACTATAGTCAAGGAATTTCCGTCCCAAGGCACTTTCCATCATTAGGAAACGGTTTATTTATTCATTGAAATACAACGTTACTCGAAATGGAATGTATAGATATCACTTCTCTTGTTCCGTAAGCATCTCCAGCAATTTTTTCAAAGCAAAGGAGCGGTACCGACCCTTTTTCGTGATAATACCAAGATGCCAAAGAACCTTTTCTTTCAAGGGAATAATAACAATATCCGGATTATTTTGTTTTCCGCCTATCACTTTCGGCAGCAATGTGATCCCCATTTTTGATGAAACAAGCTCCAAAATTAAATCCCATTGGGAACTTTCATAGGCGATATTCGGGGTAAAACCAGAATTTTTGCAGGTGTTAATAATAAATTCATGCAACGTAAAGTTTTTTGCAAATAATATAAAGCTTTCCTTCTCCAATTCTTTGACGGACACCCTTTGTTTGCAGGCCAGAGAATGATCCTTGTGGATAAAAAGGACAAATTCATCCGTAAAAAAAGAAGAAATGTGAAAAATGGATTCATCCACCGGCAGAACCACAATGCCGACATCAATTTCCCCCTCTTCTACCAGCTGCTCTACCACCCTTGCGCCAACCTCCACCAACTCCAATTTGACATTCGGGTATTGTTGATGGAAGTTTCCGGCAATGGAAGGGAAAAACAACGTTCCAATAAGGGGAGGAATGCCGATTTTAATTTCTCCAATGGCGACGTTTGCCAGTTCATCCAGCAGCATTTTCGTTTCTTCCAAAATACTCATTAACTTTTTTCCCTGTTCATAAACAACTTTTCCTGCATCCGTCAATTGAATATGCCTCGTGGATCGTTCCAATAGTTCCATATGAAATTCCTCTTCCAGCTTTTTCACGGCTTTACTTAATGACGGCTGGGATAAATAGGAGTGCTCCGCAGCTTTTGTAAAACTCTGATGATTGGCCACCTCAATAAAGGATTGAATGTCCCGAAGTTCCATCGAATCCCCCTTTTTATTCCCAAATGTAATAAATAAGATTCATTTTATTTATTTTACTTTACCGTTTGTCCCTGTGTAAACTTTTATGTAAGCGGATGCAAAAAGGAATTTTGAAAGCGATTCCATCATGCGCTCATTTACTTGTTCTTATTTTTAACGGAACCGGTGGAAAAATCAAACAGAATTTATTATTTGCTAAAGGGAGGAGAAACCATTGAAGACACTTACATCCTTTTTCAACCGCGTGGTGCAGCGTTATTTGCCTGATGCCTTGCTGTTCGCCATTATTTTAACGTTTTTAGTATATTTATTAGGTGTTTTCTTTACAGACAACAGTCCAGTGGACATGGTCACCCATTGGGGTTTAGGTTTTTGGGATTTACTGGAATTTACCATGCAGATGACCCTTGTGGTTGTAACCGGCTATATATTAGCAAACACTCCCGTCATTAAAAGGCTTTTGGCGAAAGTAAGCACCTTTGCACGCACCCCTGTCCATGCCGTCATGCTTGTAACCATTGTTTCATTAATCGCCTGCCTGATTAATTACGGTTTCGGGCTGGTGATCGGCGCTTTGTTTGCCATACATGTTGCCAAGCATGTTCCATCCGTCGACTACCGTATTTTAATTGCCAGTGCATACAGCGGATTCCTCATTTGGCACGGGGGATTTTCCGGTTCGATCCCACTTACCATTGCAACCCCGGGCCACTTTTTGGAGGAATCCATGGGCGTGATCCCAGTGACGAAAACCCTTTTTAGCCCGACAAATTTGTTTATTGTTATTGCCCTTTTGATCACCTTGCCGCTGTTTAACCGTTATTTGTTAAAAAATGCAGAGAGCCAGCTCGAAGATCGAACGAAATGGGTGATTCCAAATGAAGAAGCAGCAGCAGTAGAGCATGTGACACCTATGACACCAGCAGAAAAATTGGAAAACAGTCGGACAATATCCCTGATCATCGGCATTATGGGAATTGCATTTATTGTTTATCATTTTGCTGTAAACGGATTTAACCTAAACATTAATATCGTCAATTTTATTTTCCTTTTCCTTGGAATTTTACTTCATCAAACACCGAAAAGGTTTCTGGATACGGTAGCGAACGGCGTTAAAAACGCCGGTGGGATTATCATCCAGTTTCCCTTTTATGCTGGAATTATGGGAATGATGATTCATTCAGGATTGTCTGAGCAAATCGCATTATGGTTCGTCAGTGTTTCGACCGAACAAACCTTGCCTTACCTCTCCTTTCTTAGCGCTGGCTTAATCAATATCTTTGTTCCATCCGGGGGCGGGCAATGGGCGGTTCAAGGACCGATTATGATTCAGGCAGCAATGGAATTGGGAGCAGATCCGGCCAAAACAGCAATGGGGGTAGCCTGGGGAGATGCTTGGACAAATATGATCCAGCCGTTTTGGGCGCTTCCCATTTTAGCGATCGCAGGCCTCCACATCCGAGATATTATGGGATTTTGCGTCATGATTCTAATTTTCAGTTTTATCCCGATCTCCATCGGATTTCTGCTGTTTTAAAGCTTCAGTTGTCCCATAACAAAAATTTTCCCAATATTCTATGTTTTGCAAACAAATCCCAAGAATGCTGTTATGACGCCAGCATTCTTGGGATGGGTTTTTTAAAGTTTATCAAAAACTATCATTTGCTTTTAATCCTTTTTTTGTTCCTTCTCCGTTTGACGGGATTGACGGTATCCCGGGTGTTTCGAAAATGGTTCCCTTTTTATTGTTCCAATTAGGAACATGATCGTTCCAGCATTCTTGTCTAATGATGGGACTGGATGCATATTTTCTTGTAAAAAATACTCCCACTTTGCTGTTTCTCCTAAAAAAATGTTGCCGTGCTTGCTGTGCTGTGCAGAAGGTTACTATCTCTCCCGTTAGATACTGAGGATGAATCGAATCCCGGCCGATGAGCTTTTTCAAATAATTTTTGACATAATCCAATTAAAGAAGACCGTTTTGTGTCCTGAATTTGTGCATTACAAAACCAAATCTTTCACAGCCAACTCAATCATTTTCATTTTTTCCTCATTCATCATTTTCTTCTCCTTCTAAACTATTGGATAATTCCAATTTCAATTTCCTATTGAAAACGTTAATAATAGATAAAAAGATCGGTTCTATCACTCAAAAACCGTAAACCAGAAAAAATCACCATCTCTTTTTTCATAGAGGAGAAGAAAAATTAAGAGAGGATCGCAACAGGGAAAGCCTATTGCATTTTATAGAAACCTATTCGCAAAAGACATATCAGTTAAACGATGTGCCTTTTTTTCAATAATCTGCCTCCCAAAATACAAAATAGATAATTTTAACAAACAGTTCTAATTGTTTTTTGGATTTGTTCCTTTGTTTGGTTTTCTCGCCAGCAGTGGTGTGATGTCTGTCATTTCTGACGTGGTTTTTCACCCTATGTCGAAAAAAACTACTAACTTTTATATATAGGGGCTATGTTTCGGTAAATCCGTTTTTTGTCACAAAAAGGAGAAAATACAGCAAAGAAACTCCTGACTCATAGGAGCAGGAATTGTTTTTGTCATCGTTTGACAGAGTATTTTTCTAAAAAAAATTGTACAGCCAGTAGAGAATTCTCGAAGCATATTTTACGCAATCAATGCAGAAGTGGATCGAAGCCTGAAGAGATAGGCTGCGAGGTGATGAAGCAGGAAATTCTCATAGAAACATGGAGAAGCACGCCACTTTAGTGAGGGTGTGAGGTTCCACCGCGGTAGAAAACTGCTAATCCATTTCCAAAAGCTACTTTCAGATAAAAATCGAAAAAATATAAAAGCAGGTGGAGAGAAACGCATTGTTTTTCTCCACTTGCTTCATTTTAGGGACTTATCGGACACCCAGCTCGAAAATTGAATAGAAACTGGTGAGATTAAACAGATACGCTGAATGTACTTCCCGATGAGATGGCAGCACCATCGATAGTATTGCCTTTCCCATAATATGCCTCGCGCCATGCTTCAACGTATATTGCGCTAAACTCACTAGTTCGTGCCATTTCTGCTTTTGTCATCACCATTGTCCAACCATTATTTTGTGAATAATGGGCAATGACATTATTACCTGCATCTTTGAACTCCACAAAGGATATTCGGCCTTTGCCGGCAAAACTTTGGGATGCTTTTGCGATAATACCTTTTCTATCTGGAGACACAACGGAAATATAGCTTTTCATAAGATTTCTGTAGCCCGCAGATTCACCGCCACAGATACCTTTGGCAGCATCTTTTTTTGCCTGTTCAATAATAGCCTCTCTGAATTCTTCTTCACTCATGGCAGGGGCTGTTTTCGTGCAGAAATCGAACCTGGTAAAGTCAGGGGACGGAAAGCCATTCATCCGCAGCTTATTGTCAATTTTTGTTCCAAGCAATATATTGATTAAGTTGACATCTAATGGTTTTATACGACTTATTTTCCATTCACTCCTTTTCATAGGATTTCGCCTGATACTTTGCTGGAAAATACCTGGCGATAACCACTACTTACCTATCCGGGTTTAAGATGTTGTTTAGTAGTTGTAGTACACCGTCAGCTTTATATTTTTATATGTTTTATAACCGGGAGACAAACTGCTGACGTTGGTTCCCGTATAGTAAAGTTGATATGTGCCATTCGCAAGTGTGCCAATCAATTCTGCAGAAATTTCTGTTTTGTTACCAGATCCCCATGGTGCCGATGTCCATCCGGAAATGTTACTAGTTGTTATATACAATCTGTTTGACAGGATTGCGCCAGAATACGACATCGTGTTACAATCAGCAACGACCTTTGTAATGACCGCATCTGCCGGTAATCCGGAGACATTAATTGTAGCAATAGACGAGGAACCACTCTCACCCGGGTCAAGATACAGACTCATTGAACCGATTGTTCCAGAGGATGAGGTGAATGTTTTCGATGACGAAGCGGCGAATGCGGTTGTTGTCATGAAAAATACTACGACCATCACAAGCAATAAACTGATTAACCTCTTTGCTTTCATATAAGCACCCCCTTTCAAATGTTATTTTTGAGGATTCACCAGCCCATAGAATAATTGACCCTCATTATATATATCGTCCAGATATTACCATTATTTTACACAAAATTTCATATTTGCCACTTACACGTACCACGGCATCGTAATGGCAAATTTAGTACCGATCTCTTTGAATGCTATCAGCGTAGCGAACAAGCATTATTGCTTGCTATGATGGAAATGGTGGTAAACGGTGGTCAACTCGGAAAGTACAAAAAATTACAGAACAATATGTGGCAAGAAATTCTCGAAATCCACTGTTTCAGCCCTTTGCAAAAAACTAGACCCTATAGTTCATGAATTTAGAATGCCCCCCTACAAACTCATTAATTTAGGTGCCAAAGTGCGAGAGAATAATAGAGTCCATTCGAGGGGTCTTCTAATCGGTGGGGATGGCTTTTCGCATTTCCTTCTCCACTCTGGACATGGCCTCGGTAAAGCTTACGCCGATCCCTCGCCCATGTTTTGGCCGATACCAGCAAATACCTTCGAGGGCGAATTGATACTAAGCAGGCTTTTGGCGCCGTCCACGATGCCGGAGAAGAAGCCGGATACCTTTTCGTCGAGCCACGAAGCGAGAGACTTGATGCCTTCCCACAGACCGGTTACGATGTTCTTACCGATTTCAAATACAGCGCCCACGGCCTTTCCCAAACTACTGACAATGGCCGCGATAATCTGCGACAGCGAGGCTACGAGCTGCGGAATCGCTTTAATTAATCCTGCCGCGAGCTGAACTGTAAGCTCGATGCCCATTGCGATAATCTCAGGCAGGTTATTGGTAATAAAGTCCACTATGTCGGTAATGATCTGGGGCAGGGCTTCTACAGCTTGGGAAGCGCGTTAGAGCAAAACCTCGAGGTGTTCTTGTTCTTTAAAGACTAACGTCACAATTTCTTCATCGGATCGTCGACCAGTCGAAATGAAAGCAGAAATCAATAGGTTTTAGAACTACTGCATCCACTTGACATGGATCCTCTACGGGTATGCCTCTAAGCCGGGAATTCAGATAATCTGTACAACTAGCCGGCATGCCCTCCACTCATGTAAAGTTTCTAGAACAGATCACTTATGATTATTGTGCAGCATCATTTAGCGGTCCGTCTGCTTGACCTTAATTTCGTTGTCCAGTTAGACGATTCATTCTATTAGCGATTGACGTTCATAATACATTTCAGAATGGAGAAGCTTTAGCTGAAGTACGGACTTTTTATGGTTTCCATCTTCATCTTATAAAAGTATTCAAAACACGTACTATTTTATCTAACATAATGTACTTTTTTACGCGTATTGCGTATAATAATATATAGAAGTATATAAAATGAATACCAAAAGACTTGGAGGTGTGATGATGAGCGAGACCAAAAAAATAATTGGAGAAAATATAAGGAAATATTTAGATGCGAAAGGTGTAAAACATAGCTGGGTTATAGACCGATTAGGAATAAGTAAGGGTGCTTTTTATAGATTTCTTAAAGGTGAAGGAAATATTGATCAATTTGAGGAGAAAATGTTAAAGCTGTTTAGAATTAAAGATCCGTTTTATTTTCATCGTAAAGAAATGGATTTGCCTAAAGGTGTCAATGAAAAAATTGAAGAACAAAATTTTATGGATTTTGCTGCACTGTCTTTAAATGGGGAAGTGAATGAAGCATTTAAAGAAGGGATGAAAGTTTTTAGAGAATTTGTAGAATTAATTGATGTTCTCAAACCTTTGTCTCATTCACCAGTTATGTTTGGAGGAGAACATCGTGATCAATAAAGAGAATATAGAACAAGTAGTCAATTTTAACCGAGATTATTTACCTGAAGTGAAATCAAAAATTGAGATGTTAAAGTCTTCCGGTGATCCTCTAATCGCATCTAAGCCTTTAGAATTCATTAAAACTTATTTATATGAAAACGCACGTGCATTAGAATTTCCCATTAAAAATTCAGATTATGGCGGTTTAGTTTTTTATTACAATAAGGATTTTTATATACAAATCAACACAGCACAGCCTAAAATTTATGAGAACTTTATGTGGGCGCATGAGTTCTACCACTTTTATTTTGATAAAGATAGGGTTAAGAAAAAAGAAGAAAATTTTGTTATGGTAGATAGTATTTTTGATGAAAAGGAGAGATTACCTAATCTTTTTGCAGGTGAAATTCTAATTAATGATCATATTTTAAATCGGAAATATGCATCTTTAAAAAAGGATAACAGTCTTAGTTTAGCCGATATTGCAGTTCATTTAATTCCTGTTTTTGAAGTTCCTTATAAGGCAATCGTAATAAAACTGGTTCAAAATCAATTCATTACCATTGATGAAGCTAAAGAAATTATTGATTATGATTATAAAAATAACCTGCCTGATGAAATAGACCGTACATTATTTGCAGCCAGCAATAAAATTAAAATTGACGATTATAAAAACTTGATATCAAAAGCGGAAAATAACCTAAATGAAGAAGATTATCAATCCATCATCAATAAATATAAAAAATTATATCAATTAGTGCTAGATTGGCGAAAAGAGTCAGCGGGCGAAAGTGAAAATGAAGGCTATCGAAAATCCTAAGATCCGTCCCATAAAACCTTTTATCCAATTTCATTCGGAAAGCCTAAAAAAGTCTCTATACGCTAATCAAGCACTGTATATTATGGATAATATGATGCTGTCAAAGCTAAGGAAGGACGCTGTGTGTAATCCTTTTATTATACAAAAGGGATTTCAACTATCTAAAGTCATTCTCATTCCAGACATCATTCTTGAAGAAGCCTCCAAAAACTTACCAGATGAAAAGGCATTTGAAAAATACTATTATGAATTATTTCGAATTCTATCTACAGAGCATGAAATATACGTAGCAGATTTACAAATCATATTTGAATTATTAAGGGATATGATTGGCACAAAAGAAGCTGCATTCAATATATTGAAAAACATATCTTTAGAAGCTGTCAGAACGAATCAAACAATACGTGATTCCATTAAAGAAATCGATTCTCATTCTGAAGCTGCTCTAAAAACATTAATTGGTTGTATTATTGCCAATGGAAAAAATGCCGGCGAACGTTTTATCACTATTTTTTCCCTCGCATTATTGAGCTTGTATTTCGGTCCTGTTTATATCGTCAGTGAAGATGAAAAGGGAATTTATGGACCTTTTAGGACATTTTTAAACAATGAAAGGTTAGTGGAATTAATTAATATCGATCATACTTTTGACTTTATTCAACTTTATCAATTCATGTCCTATGAATCCTTAATTCTTTCTCTTTTTCATCAAGCTGATTTAAGTAAAGAAGAATTGTTCGATTTGATTCAAAAAAGCAATCGTGATCAATCAAGAAATATTCTATATAGTTTGAACGGAATCTCTTTTCACACACCCATTTCCAACCAAAAATTGGTTGAATGGATTAGCCAACAAATAATCAAAATACAATTTTAAAAGTTCCTGTCCTTCCATGAGGCAATCCCTGAATTTTCTTCATTGACTAAATCGAAATAAAAGCAGATGGAGCTCCGAAAATCTTTACGGATTTCCAGCTCCCTCTGCTTAATTTTCCCTCAAAACCATCTTCGCCACACACTCCACATGCCTTGAGTGGTGATCGCAGATATTAAAACTTGTAGCAGTGTTCACCTAAATTACTTTCGATCGAGTTTGCACTTGGTGATGTAGCTTATGATAGCGAACAGATAAGTAAACCGTCTGAACAAGTTGGTATCTTTTTTGTATATCCCATTAACCGCCGCAATACTAATGAACGAAAAGATGCCTATGGTCGGATCACTCATTATCATCTAGAAATTAATTGATAATGCTGGGCGTAATTCTTTAGCTTTTCCATTATATAAGATGCCATTTTTGATGCTTTGCAATTTTTTGAACTTAAATGATGAAACTCAAGATTTATTTTTTTACCATTAACCTGTACTACAGCATCGATAAATAATCCACCATTCCCAGCATCTACCTCATAATCAATAACTTCAAATTTACTATGGTCACCAATTACTTCTTGAACAAAAGAACAAATCGCTTTATTAATGTTTTTATGATACTTAGCAGACTTACTCTGAATAGAATCATAGGCAGCTTTAGTATTATCATTCATTTTACCTTTATTTGATGAAGTCAATTCGTGAGGAATTTTACCAATTAAAAATTTGTAGAAATCAGTACTCTCTAAAGCTCTTATTGCGTTAGCTTTATTTTTGTTAATACCATTTTCCTTAGCAATTTCTGATAATAATCCATCATCATAGAAAAGACACGCATAATTTACTGCTGTAGGTTTTATAGTTGTTAATTTAGCCTCAAGTTTGACAGAGTACACTAAAGAAAAGCCCGAAAATACTGGTGTTTTGGACTTTACCCACAACACGTACCACTACACTTGTTAGTGGCACGTGTTTTTTTCTAATACTCTAGGAGGCGCTTGTGTGACAAGTGCTTCAAATGCTAGATTTGCTTGACCTTGTAATTCTGTACGAACGATTTGCTCTTCACCATTCACGCGTATTTTCGAGGCCTTCATCTGGCTTACATCATGCAAAATATCCTTTACACTTGTTTGGCATCCTATTTCTTTTAGCTTATAGGCCAAAAAGGATTCCATGACAAGCGCAAGGAAACAAACCATGATATGGCCTCGAATACGAGATTCCACTCGATGGTACATCGGGCGAAGTTCTAGATTCGACTTCAGGTTACGAAAGGCTTGTTCCACTCTCCACAACTCTTTATAGGCAAGTGCTGCCTCTTCATCCGTTAATGACGAGTTGGTCCGAATGGCGTACTTTCCGTCAAACTTTTCGTCATTGGATACCTTCTCTTCATCAATTTTGGCCGATGCTTTTTCTATCGTTAAAAACTTGGAATACGCACGGTTTTTGACGAGTCCAGATGGACCGAGTTCATCAAGCTTCGATTGAAGGTTTTCTAACACGACTTGACGACTCGCTCGATCACGTTCTTCAGCGTCCGGATTGTAACAGAGTACATACGTTTCGCCATCGATTTTCTTTGACTTCACTTTTAGATTCGGGAGAACCTTCTTATATGGCCCACGGATGGATAATAGCTCTTGGGCTTTCTTCGACTTTCGTAATTTGACACCCACAATATATTCCATGCCCAGTTCACGAATTTGATCTAAGTTGGCTTCACTAACCATTCCGCGGTCTCCCACTAGAATGACTTTCTGAATAGGATAGCGCTTCTTCAGGTCTCCAACCACCATGCCAAATGTCTTCGTATCATGCATGTTTCCAGGGAAGACTTGATGCCCAATCGGAATCCCTGTTTTGGTCATTAATAAGCCAATCACGACTTGTTTTCGATCTCCACGATGATCTTTGGAGTAACCATAGTGAGCCAGCAGTTCGTCTGCTTCCTCTCCTTCGAAATAGGTGCTTGTCGTGTCGTAAAACACGATATCTACTTCTAATGAGGTTAAATCGGTTAAATGTCCATAAAGTTGTTCCTCAATTTTTTCTTTTTGTTCACTTAAGAAGTCTAATGCACGATAGTAGTGATGGAGTTGAATGTCTGAAAGACCTTCTGCATAAATCGTGTCGATCCATTGTTTGAAGATATAATGCTTACTATTGGGATCCATGAGACGGTTTAACACCATGGCAAAAATGGCTTCGTCATACTGAGAAGCAGCCTCGGAATCATCCATGATTTTACGTAATAGCCGACCAAGCCCTAACTTTTCCCATACCTTTCGGAACAGATAAACCGGCCCAAACTCTTTTGTCCAAAGCACGGAGACAGAAGAGGAAGACCCTTGCCCGTGAATTCGGTCAAAGTAACGCTCTGAAAATTTGGCTAATCCCTCGATTATGTTATCGACAGAGCCATTCTCTAATAAATGTTCTAACCTCCCTAGATTACAAAGCGTTTGTTGCCGAACTTTATTGTCTACACGAAATGTACGACATATTTGTAGATATTGACGAACTGAACCATTTTTATTTTTTTGCTTATTAATTCGAATATACATAGCACTAATAGTATAACATATATTACATATTATTGGATATACAAAAGTTATCCACATAACACTACATAATGATTATATTTTCGATAAAAAAAGTGGATAACTATTGGTATAATCATCTTTAGTTATCCACATGTAGTGAAATGGTGTCAAACTTGAGTTAGCATTAAATAGGGTAATTATATATGCTAGACTTTCTTTTTTACTTTTATTCCTATCATTCCATAATTTCCCAGAAGAAGGTTTAGGTGAATAACTAGTTAGTTCTTCTGATTTTAGAATATAACTTCCAGCTCGTCTAATTCGATTTGCCTCGCTTTCAACTTTTTCACCAGAAGAAATAACAAATACAACTTCCGGTAATTTCTTTGCTTTCTGCTCATCTACAATTCCTTGGGATACTATGTCTCCAACTTCAGCTAAAAACTCTCCTACAGTATCTGATGACGTTATTAGATCATTTAATTGTGATTCTTCTATAGCTAAATCCGCCAATGTTTTATCCATATATATTAACAATCTTTCTAATATATCTCTCCAAGTACTCTTATCAGGGCCACTAATGGTTATAACACCATTACTAGGTACGAAGTTTCTCCCTCCAACTTTCCTTGCAGTTTCAACCAAAGTTTCTAACCATGCATCATCATTAGCTGGCCAACATACAATTAAGTCCTTTCTTCTCCTTAACAATTGATTCAAACTTGTAAATAAGTTTGTTAATCCAACTGCATCGCTAGTAATTTCCCTACCGTCTAATAATACTATATTTATTTTTGTTTCATGGGGCGGTACATTATCTTTGATCCATTGAGTTATTGAGTTAAAATCAGTATCTACTGGTACAAAATAAGTTTTGTTAAACAAATCAGATCTCCATATAGGCATTGAATACACGGTTGTAGTTTTCCCAATTCCAGTTGCTCCTTTAACAAAACTTAACACCCCTCCGTTCTGGACTTGTACTTTTTTAACTAAATCTACAAAAGAATCTATGTCATCTTTAACTTCTATGAGTAAAGCTCCTAATTCATTTGACTCATTTGTAAAATGAGGTAATATGTTTTCAAATCTACTAGGTACTTTTATAATACCTTTCATATCCTTTCCTCCCTCTAGAAATGTTGATATATCAAGGTTTCTTGGCATCTTAGGGGTGCCAAAAAAATATTTTTCGACAAAACTCATCACATACTTTTGAATTTTTGTTGATATCTAACAGTCCATGGGTGCGCTTCGCGGCCACTGGATATTTTTGTATTTTTCACTCCAGTGGGGGGATGTGTATGCGACGCACCTTGGATCTCTGCACAACTGATGAGGACGAACCCTCCCATGTCTCTGGGCATCCTTGTGCCAACATTCCTTCGTTCGGTCTCTTCACCAGGCAGAGGCCGGCTAAGCTCCTTAAGGGACTCTAGGTCGAATGGATGAAATCGTGCCAGCTTCTCCGTGTCATCTGGTTGTTCAGACAGTTCTTTTTGCGAAAGGAGGCGACTCTAGGCTGCCTGCGCTTGGAATTGGGAAAAGATATCTTGAATCATTCGTTCCCCATCAAATGCTTGCTGTTTCACACAAACCGCGTATAGTACTTTCAATAGCTTGCCACATAACACGACGATCGATTGCTTCTTACGTAACGGGTTGATTGGGCGTGTCGTATAGTACTCGTGCAACTGACGGAAAGCCTCATTATGGCGAATCAATGGCATCATCACCCGAAATAAAAGGGCGCGTAGCCGTTTTCGTCCTCGCTTCGAGATTCGTTTTTGCCCCTTGTGTTGCCCTGACGAGTTCTCCTTCAGTGTCAAGCCCGCTAATTTGATGAGTTGCCTCGGATCTTGATACTGGGCAAAGCTTCCGATTTCCGATAACAGTTCAATGATCGTCGCATCTCCTAGCCCTGGGATCGTTTGGAGCCATTCGTATCGGCGGTTGTTTGAGCAAGTGCCGTCAACTCTTCTGTGAGGGTTGCGATCTCTTGTTCCAATTGGCGATATCGGCGGACAAGCGTGGCGATTTCGATACGGGCCATCTGTTGTCCTTCCGTTATCCCAATCGAATGGCGGGCTACCTCTAACAGCTTTTGCACTTTCGGCTTCTGTGGGCATTTTAGCGTCTCGCTTTGCCGATAACGCTCCATTAGCCCCTCTACCGTCTGATTCGCAATGTCCATCGGAAATGGCGTTTTCTCTAACACCACCAATGCCATTTTGCCAAACGACGGAAACACCTGCACAAACTCAGGAAAATAACGATCGAGCCAACGAATCATTTGATTTTGGACGGCATTCAACTCTTTTGTCAACGACTCTCGAAACGTACTTCCTGCCCGCAATTCCGCCTCCACCTCATGGAGAATACGTGGATAGCTAAAGCGTCCGTCTTTAACCAGTTTCGCAATGACAAGAGCATCTTTGGCATCATGCTTCGTTGGCAAGTTGTCGTCGAGTTCTTTTGACCGTTTGACATGCATCGGGTTGACCATTACCAACGGGATCCCTTTTTCCTCGAGGAAGTAGGCGAGGTTCAACCAGTAATGTCCGGTCGGCTCGATTCCGACGATGACTTCGGTTTTGCCAAATTCCTTCATCGCTTCTTGTATCGACGCATAGAACTGTTCAAATCCGGATCTCGATTGAATCACAGGAAACGGCTTCTTCAGCACCCGACCTCGTGCGTCAACCATTGACGCATAATGTTTTTGTTTGGCAATGTCCATTCCAATCACTAACGTTTGGTCGGTGACTTGTTCAATTTTGCGATTTTGTGTACAATTCATTGTATAGTCCTCCTTGGTCTGATGTTAGGTGTTTGTTGACACCCCTGCATCATACCAAGAGGACTTTTTTCTTTCAAGTCCCCGAAAACCTTTCTAACAGGAATGCTCCTTAATATAAAGCTCAGATTGAAAAATCGACATAAATAAAGCCTTTAAGTTAGGCAAAAGAACCATTGAAACGTTTTATGTATGGGTCAAGTCCAAATTATTGTGTAAATTTCCACTCTGATAGACAATAGGGACCTGAGCCTTGACGTATCATTGGTAAGTCTGTGAAGTCTCCCAGCAGAAGACTTCACAGATAAATGATTATGCTATCAAGGAACTTTTGCGGCATATCCTCGCTTCGCTCCGGTATTCTACCTTCCCCTTGACACATCAAAGCGGTTATCCCACTCTCTTCATTGTTAAAACCTCTTGATCCACCGTTCGAGCTTCTTGCTCTTTCATTTTTCACCACTGCCAACATGCACCCGTCCCTATTCCCAGACTTTCGTATAAAGGAATACACGTGTTCATGCAGGAACCGTTGATTCCAGTCCTAGATGAAGAACAAAATATGGTTTTAATTGGATTGCATTACTAAACCTGATAAACTTAGGAAACAACTTAATTTGGAGTTCTTTTCCTCCCCAGAGCTATTCAATCTGGATCTACTCGCACTAAAAAAAACCTGCTTTTTTGCCCTTGTAATTGCAACATAAAATACACTTAGTTCTTCCAAATATTTCGATTCATCCTTCTTATTAAAATGACCAAAATTCGGGTGACACAAAAATCCTGAAACCGTATTCAATTTAAAATTACAACGACTACAAAAACCACGATAAGAAGGAAATACATTCTGTTCCATATCGGGTAATATAACATAATCCCATTCTAATCCCTTCGCTGCATGCATTGTAGAAATTACCACATTTTCATTCACAAACTCCATATTTTGTTTTAAAGCATAATTATTAAAGGTTTCCTGTATTAGATTTATTTTATCTTCATTATGTAGAGACATAAATTCTTCCGAAATTCTATTCAAAAAGATACTCAATAATTGCAATAATGATTCAATCATAATACTTGAAGATTTACTATATGTGTCTTCGATTTCCTTTAAATATTTCTTTATGAATGTTTTTGTAATATTCTTTTCTGATTGAAGAAATTCTATAAACTTAGATTGACATCTTTTATGAAAATCAATATAGATTGGATCTTCATCTGTATAAAGTCCATAAAAATATTTGATTTTATTTTCTTTAAACTTATTAATTATCACATCAATATTCTTACCTCTTGATCGAGATAAAATTGCTATTCGGTTAGATTCTTTTTCCTCTTTTAATTCAATAACCTTGTTTGCAACCCAGATAGCTTCTTCTTCCTGATTATCTAAAACCACTAGAGGTATTAAGGCATTTTGGCTGATACTAGGTTTAGACAAATTTTCAGCATTGGCTCTAATATTTTTCTCCAATAACAACATTTGGGGATTATCCTTAAATCTATAATTTTGGCTTAGTGTGATTTTATCCATTTTATATCTTTTTCTACATTTTTCCAAAAGATTCGGAATAGCTCCAATAAAACCATATATTCTTTGTAGAGAATCTCCAATAAAAACTACTTGATTATCCTCACCAATTAACTGGTCTAAAACTAAAAAACTAAGAATGTTAGTATCTTGAAACTCATCTACAATAATAATTTCAAAGTACTTTTGATAAAAACTCTTTATCTCTGTATAAGATTTTAATAATTGAACAACAAACATTAAGATTGCATTATAGGGAATGTATTTATTAGTAATAAGTTTTTTACAAACAATCTGAATATAATCATCCCAATTATCTAACAGAAACTTATAATTAGCATTATTAATATTTTTTACTGAATCACTAATCTTGGTTAAGAGTTCTGCTTCTTCATGTCTCAATCCTACTTTTAAACTCATAAGTTCTTGATAATCATCATCGTTAATACTAGTTAAATTATCTATTTCTCTTAAATTTTGATGTAATAAGTAACCATAATATTTTAAAATTCGTCTGCAGAGACCGTGATAATTTGAAATAAATAATTTATCGTTTATATTAAAATCTAACGCTTCTATAAGTTGTGGCAATTGACTGGTAACATCTTTTTTTATCTTATAAGCGGCGTTTACACTAAAAGATAACGCTAATATTTTTTTATTACTACTAAGTTTTTTTGTAACTAATAAATATGCAATTTTACTAATCATTGTTTTAGTCTTTCCGTAACCTGCGGGTGCCTCAATTAATAATCTTTTTGAATTGGAATAAATGGCTTTTAATTGCATTGGATCATTTGAATGCAACTGTTCAATTTTTTCTTTTAATTTCGCTTCATCTTGAGTCATTACGAAGCATCTCCTTAGCCCTCATTATTGCTTTCTTATACACTTCTGGAATTAAATCAAGCGTCAATAATCTGCCAATCTCTCTTCCCAAGACTATAGATTTATTAATATCAAGCCATGCCAAATACATAATTCTTAGAATTTGATGATCAGAAACCTCAGAAAATCGGCAATCTCCATTTAATTCAACTCTTAACTCTAATCCATATTTCTCTGCTGTTTTCTTCAGTTTATTTGATTGAATACTTCTTTCAAGTTCCAAGCTATCATATTCTTTAACGATTTTTTCTAAAATTGTAATGCTGTCATTATCAAAACACTTACTTACTATTTCATCCTCAAAATCACGACAATCAGTATGTAGGAGATTATCTATTTTCTTTAGTATTTTTTCTTTTTCAAGATATTTATCTTTATCAATAACTCCGACACATTTTATTCCAAACTCTTTAAATAAATTCATTAAAGGGCCGATTGATTCTGCTCCATTAGCTTTTAGTATACTAATCCCGGCATCATCTAAATCTACGCCCAACTTTGTAGCAAAAATGTCCATACATCCAAATTCGCTTTCACCCTCTACAATAATTACACATTTTGAAAAGAAAGTTTCTTTTATATATTGCATATTCATCAATAGATGCTTTTCTATATTTTTAGGCAAATCGATATCGACACCGTTTTTTACCACTAATTTATTTTCATAATTTTTGTAAAATCTCACTATTTGTTTATAGTCATTTAATAAGATATTAGGTGAATGAGTAACTATTATACTTTGTCCAACAATACCGTCTATATTAAACAACTCTTTTAATAGAGCTGTAAAATCAGTATCTTTATTCCGAATAATTTCATATATATTTTTAATCAATGATCTTTGCATATAAGGATGTAGATGTATTTCTGGTTCATCTAGTGAAAAGATTAAAGGAATTAGTTTTTTGTTCTTGTTATCCTCATATAGTATCTTTTCTAGTTTATTTTTATTAAGATTACTTAATCTTTCAAGAATGGCCAAGGCGATAATAATTGAGTACTGTACCCCATACCCACTCGAAGTAATCTCTAACTTCTCGTTATCAGCTAAAACTAAGACTCTAGAAAGTAAATTTTCAACTTCGTCATCTATACTTGCATTAATTTTAAAATCATTAAAACTCTTTAATTTTCTAAAGATCTTATTAATATATTCCATTAATTGCTGTAGCTTTGCTTTATCAATAAAATCTAAGTCATTAGTTTTATTTGTATTAAGATATTTTTTAATCAGAAATCTCAAAAATTTTCCGGATCCTTTACCTTTTTCAAAACTCAGTTCATTGCTTGGATTTCTAAGCGAATCATAATGGATATGCAATATTTTTTTGATAGTGTTATTAGACAAATTTATCCCTGTTTCTTTGTGAGTAAAGTTGATAAACTCATCGGGAGATTCTTGACTAACAATAATATTAATCCTATTGCTATTTTCAGGATCAAATAAATCACCAAACATTCCTTTCTCATAATCATTTAATAATAGAGATAACAGTATATTGATTTCCTTATCCTTATCATGAAAATCTTCGCTTTTAAAACTTTGGTAGTTAAAAATTGTATTAATTAAAGACAATACATTAGATTTACCTAAATTATTTTCACCAACTATAAAAGTAATATCAGGATGGAATTTTATATGTACTCCATCAAGATTTCTATAATTTTGAATATACAATTCTGACAAAAACAACTGTATCCCTCCTCGAACTTTAACTAGAAGATAACTATTAAATCTTTATTGTTATCATGTCAATATCTCTTTATCCTTCATTTTAAACATCTTTCCCCTTCCATTAATAAACAGTTGATTGATTTTCTAATTAAAGAAGGCATCTAAGAGCGGGGGATGAAAACTCTAAGATGCCTTTTATAGTTAAGTGTGAAATATATTCAGTTATGCCCCCACAATATCTTCTGAATTTCTGTTAATCTCATCGATAATACTAATGATCCTCCGCGCGTCATCCATGTTGTCTTTAAAGAGTTCAACAATGCTGCCGATGGTTTTAAACGGTTCTTCCTGCAGCACCCGCTTGTCCATGACTCCGTTTTTCACAAAGTAATCGACGATCAATTTGACAAAACGGCTTTGTTGGATGTTCAATAGTTCGCTTGATAAAAATTCGGAAAACGCTTCGTTGGCGGCCTGTGGGTCAAGGCCGACGATTTGGCGGACAAGTTTTGTAATCGGTGTGTCTCCGAATTCTCTTTTATAATCTTCCTGTGTGCCAAGCTCATTCCAAAGAATATGCTCCAACGTTTTTAAGTCTTGGACTGTTAGCTTTTTATTATTTCGCAGCTTATAAATGGCCATCTGGTCGCGGTGTTCGTGCAGATAATGTTCCACCTTTTTCCGATAATTTTTCAGATCATTGACAGTAAACATCGGACCGTTTTCTTTGACCTCTAAAACTTGGTCTTTAAAGTTCGTATAGTAAATTTTTTGCGTTTCTTTTTCAAGGAATTTAACTAAGTCACGCAACGCTTCGCGAACAGCTTCCAATTCGAAAATATCGGCTTCGCTCCAAAACTCTTCCGTTTGCACCTTTTCGATGATGTATTTTTGCTCCATCACTTGAGGAATCGAACCGAGTTTCGACAACGCCTCTGCAGTACGAATCACACTCCGAATCGGCCTCGTCGCATTTTTCGTTTGCAGTTTTGCCAACTCAATCGTGTACATAAGCAAATCAAAACGTTTCGCCAATTCATCATCGTTTAGCGGAACAATCAGCGGCGAAATATGTTCTTTGATTTCATTAACATCTATCGCTGTTAAGGAGTCCCATTTAGTCCGGTTTTTAAACTTGTGTACGTATTGAATATGTTGGCGTACGCGGAAGTTTTCTTCGTTTAACTTATTGATTTCCGCCAGCACTTCGTCAATCAATTCATTGCGATAAGCAATATACTCTTCTTCTTGGTATTGTAAATGCTGCAGTTCTTTAATGATTTCGATTTTGGCATTAAATAGACGCTCCGTTAAGCTTTCCACCGCTTTTCCTTCGATTCCTTTCGGATTTTCCCGGAAAAACTCAAAGTTGCCGCAATAGTCAAAAATAAGGAAATGCGTTTTATCTTGTCCGACTCCGAATAAGTCTTTGCATAAACGGGTTCCGCGTCCAATCATTTGCCAAAACTTTGATTTGGAGCGTACCTTTTTAAAGAACACAAGGTTGACGACTTCCGGAATATCCACTCCAGTATCGAGCATATCGACCGATACCGCAATTTGCGGCAATTTGTTACGGTCGGAAAAATCATCGATTAATGTTTGGTAGTAGTTCACGCTGTAATCAATGACTCGTGCAAAGCCGCCCTTGTATTCAGGGAACAATTGATCAAAGCGCTCCACAATCCGTTCCGCATGACGATGATTTTTCGCAAAAATAATCGTTTTGCCGAGTTTGTCTCCGCCTTCGACGCGAATTCCTTTTTCCATTAAATCTCTGAGTACCGTATCAATCGTATCGTCATTAAACAGCCATTCGTTTAACGCTGCACTGTCAATATCCTCGCCTACTTCATCATCAAATGTTTCTTCATATCGTTCTTTTTCTTCATCAGATAACTCATCGTAATGAATGCCCTCTTCAAGAAATTTAAGCTTTGTTTCAATGGTACGATAATCCACTAAATATCCATCTTGAACTGCTTGATCTAACTCATAGGCATAGGTCGGCACACCGTTTTCCAGATCAAACACTTCATACGTATTGCGGTCAATTTCGTCCTTTGGTGTGGCGGTAAGCCCAAGCAATATTGCGTCAAAATAGTCAAAAATTGCTCGGTACTTCTTATAAATACTGCGGTGGGATTCATCGACGATAATTAAATCAAAATGCCCGACGGTAAAGAGGCGTTTGCCGTCTTTTCGTTTCGCTTCGTCAATCGCGTTCATCATTGTCGGGTACGTCGAAAACACCATGCGGCTTTCCTCTGGATTATCTTTGTTATCGAGCAAATTACAAAGTGTCAAGTTCGGCAACAAATGGCTAAAGCTGTTTTTGGCTTGCGTTACCAGAGTTTTGCGGTCCGCTAAAAACAAAATATTTTTTACCCAATTATGACGGGTAAGAACATCGACAATCGAAATCGCCGTCCGGGTTTTGCCGCTCCCCGTCGCCATGACAAGCAACGCTTTGCGCCGTTTGTTCTCAAGCGCGTCACATACGGCTAAAACCGCTTCTTTTTGGTAATAGCGATTCGTTATGTTGTCATTGATTTGCACATTTTTTAGCGGCTTCTTCATCGTCCGACGATCAATAAGCAAGCTTAATTCTTCCTTATTGTAAAAGCCGGAAACTCTCCGCGCCGGATAGTTAAGGTCGTCCCAAATATACGTTTCAAAACCGTTTGTGTAAAAAATAATCGGACGTTGGCCATGCATTTTCTCAATGCAGTCGGCGTATAGCTTGGCTTGTTGCTTTCCTTTGTTCGGGTCAGCGGTTGTCCGTTTCGCTTCGATGACCGCCAGCGGCTTTCCGTTATCGCCAAAAAGAACGTAATCGACATAGCCGACTCCTTCCTCATTCGGCATGCCAACGACAGGGTATTCCACAATAACGTCCTTTTTAAATTCCCAACCCGCCAGCTTCAAATCTAAATCAATATATTTCTTTCTTGTTTCCCATTCGCTTAGTTCATCGACTTGGAAGTGATATTCTTTTGTATTCGCTTCCCGTTTGGCGGTGAGAAGAGCGCGAAGCTGTTCGTTTTCTTTCATCATCTCTTCAAGACGCTTGTCTTTGGAACTTAGCCGTTCGTATAAATCTTTCAATTCTTCCGGACGCTCGCGCTTTTCCTCTCCGATTGGCAGCAATGATTCGTCAAAGTCCGTAGCCGTATATTCATCCGAATAACAATAATCAATCCAAGAGACGAACTGATGAAGATTATGCAGGGAAAGAATCGCTTCTTCCCTCGTAATCATCGAGTTCGTATGAACCGCGACATTTCCCAGTTTGACAATGTAACGCAACAACGGCAACAAGTCTTCATCAATAATGGACAAAAAGACGTTGTCATGAATCAAACTGGAAAGATTATCTTGATACGGAACTTTCAAAGCGCTGTCAAAGCTGTACACCCACTTAACGGCAAGCTCCAGCGCACGGCGCGTCAAAATCGCGCACGTCGCCGGACTCACAACCAAACTTTTCTCCGCCTCTAAACAAGCATTTGTAAAGCTCTCATAATGAGGTTTTCCTATTAAAAAATGAAAGTTGGATAACAACAAATCCCCCTCCCTCGACCAAACCAACATGAATTTCCTTCACATTTATTAATCGTTGAATAGTTCTCCCTTAAATACACGTTGCATGAGGGAATTGAAGTTATTTTCGAGTTCTTCTAAACTTTTCTGCAATAATTCTTTTTGAATTTCAATTTTTTTAATAATTTCAGCAAATTGATTTTGTAATTCAATAGGAGGAACAACTACCTCAATATTGTTAATTTTTTTTAATGTTAGTCTCTTAATTGCTCCACCGTTCATACCACTTGTTATTTTTCTGAAAACTCTCTCGTTATTAAGAAAATGGGTTAAATAGTAATTATTCAATTTATTAAAATCGACTTTAATAAGTGCCAAACTAGATAGCATACTAAATTCGAAATCATAATGATTTATTGCAGCAATGCCTGTTGTAGCTCCATCTTTTATATATAGAACGTCCCCTTTCTCTGGGTTACATCTTTCATAAATTTTTTGATGATCTTCTAGCGAGACGTAAGTAGGGTCTTTGAAGAAATCTAGGCCTCCCTTGTTCAAGTGTTTAGCAGTAATGTACGGGATACCTTCTTTTACAGTAGGTGGCGAGTGATGAGTACCATCCGTTATTTTAATACACAAATTAGCTAACTTTTCTTTCTTGTATTGATTTGTATTTTTGATTGGATCCCCAAACATCTCCAAAAACACACTTTGCGTTAACTGGTCCAACGCTTCAATTTGGGCTTTTCGTTTGTCGATGAGTTCTTGGGCTTTGTCTAGTACTTTAGCTATTTTTTTCTGTGTTACTAAATCTGGAATAGGGACAAGAATATTATCAAAGTATTTTTTAGTAATGTGTTTCATGGTAGAACCATGTAAATATTTTAATGCTCTTTCTAAAGACCTTTGTACTATATATTTAAAATAACTTTTATCAATATCCTCTTTGTCGAAAATAACTTTGAAGATATGTTGATTTAGTACTGCTTTCTCTCCCAACCATTCAAATACACCTAGACTAGCGGACCAAGATATGAGTATATCTCCTTTATTTACAATATATTTATCATCAATTTCCCCTTGATAATAGTTAAATGGGCTATCTGGGTTTGTCAAGTTTTGAATTCTTATTATAGGCAAACCTTTGTTTTTCCAGTCAGTAGGCTTAAAAGCATAACCATTAACATAAGTGGCTATGTCACCAAGTCTCTTTAAAGTTACTGTCATAAGACCCCTACCCTCTAATCATTTGTTTCAACTCTTGTAATCCTTGCATAATCTCTTTTTCCAACGTTTCCACTCTTTCAAGTATCACACTTGGCGCTTCATACTGTACTTCTTCATACTCAATTTCTTTATATTTGTTAATCGAAAGGTCATAGTCATTTTCCCGGATTTCTTCCACCGGCACGAAGAACGACTGCTCCGTACGTTTCCGGTCTTTTTCCGCTTCACGGTTATGGAAGCGCGCAATGATGTCCGGAATGTCATTTTCCTCAATCGGGGTACGCTTGTCATCCAACGAGTAGCCATCGGCTTTCATGTCATAGAACCATACTTGATCCGTTCCGCCTACGCCTGTTTTCGTAAAAATCATAACCGCTGTTGAAACGCCGGCGTATGGTTTAAATACGCCGCTTGGCATGGAAATAATCGCTTCTAATTTATGATTTTCCACAATTTCTTTGCGGATGTCTTTATGCGCCTTCGAGCTGCCGAACAATACCCCATCTGGCACGATGCACGCACAGCGTCCGCCCGTTTTTAAGATGCGTAAGAATAACGCCAAGAATAAAAGCTCTGTTTTCTTTGTTTTTGCAATTTTTAATAGGTCACTAGAAACGGCTTCGTAATCCAAGGAGCCTTTAAACGGCGGATTGGCAAGGACAAGGGTGTATTTGTCCTTATCTTTGTTTTGTTCCGATAAAGAGTCGCGATATTCGATATTCGGATTTTCAATGCCATGGAGCATCATGTTCATCGCACCGATGCGCAACATCGTGCGGTCCATATCAAAACCGTAGAACATATGGTTATTAAAATGCTCTTTTAAACTTTGCACCAAAAATAAGTCGCTGCGATGTTTGCGCAAATATTCGCCCGCTGCGACTAAAAACCCTGCGGAACCGGCGGCCGGATCAACAATAATATCTTCCGGTGTTGGTTTGACTAACTCTACCATCATCTTGATAATATGACGCGGCGTGCGGAATTGCCCGTTCGTACCTGCTGTCGCGATTTTGGATAGCAAATATTCATATAAATCCCCTTGTAAATCGCGGTCCTTCATTGGGAGCTTATCAATGCCGTCCACAATTTTGGAAAGCATTTGCGGCATAGGAATCATAAAAATCGCATCGCTCATATACTTGGCATATGCGGAATTTTTATTGCCATGCAAGCTTTTAATAAAAGGAAATACTTCCTCAGATACAATTTCATACATTTGGGAAGCTTCTAGATTTTTAAACTTGCTCCAACGCAAGTGTTGTTTATCTTCAGGAAAGATTCGTTCAAACTCAATTCCTAATAAAGCAGCCTCTTGTTCTCTTTGGGTTTCAGCTTCATCGAGTCCTTTAATAAATAAGAGGTATGTAAATTGTTCAATGACCGTCAGCGGGTTCGTAATTCCGCCCGTCCAAAACGTTTCCCATATTTTATCGACTTTGTTCTTTAATTCTCCAGTAATCATATAGCAGCCTCCTTATTATTTCCGAATTTAATTATACATTGTTCTATCAGCATTAAAAACTCCAATATAATGAAATTAAACCTGCTGTCAAAATTAAGTTCGTCATTGTGTAAAAAAGAAAATAGAAAAAGAGCCATGTTGTTCCCTCTTTGTATAGAATAAACAGCAAACATAAAGAGGAAAGTAACAGTGGCTCTATGTCATATTACTATAAATTGTTAATTTTGGTATGAGTTATGACCAGAGATGAGGGATTAACCAATTCGCCGGAACCAGTCCTGAATCAAATTCTCGAGGCGCAAGTAGAAGAGCAGCTAGAGACGCACCTTATGAACACATAGAAGAACGAAAAGGCGATTGAAACTTCGTATCCACGTCAGTTGACGACCCGAGTAAGACGTTGACCTCGTACATCTTTCCACTCACAAGAGATGGAGAGCTCTCCACCGCCACACCAAAGTATATACAGGATGCTTTGCTTGAGGGAGATTCGCGGGATTCTTCATGCTCCAAACATGCAAACGGACCAGTTGGCTGTTGGAATTAAATAAAAGGAATTTTAATAATATTAGGATTTGATTAAAAAAATAGATTATGAACATACAATACTCAGGATGCTTAATTAACTTTTTTACTTCTGTCGATTTACCAGTGCCACTTTACTTAATTAGCAACTTTCTTTTAAATATCTTTTTTCTTTTAAAGCACTCATTATAACTTCAATAACTGCTTTCATTACTTCAAAAGTTGCCTTTTCAATTTCTGAATATGTGTTTTCATCAAACCCTTCTTTATCACGACCATGTGCAATTCCATTACGCCTATTCAATAACATTGAAATTTGGCCTTCATATTCTTTAAAAGCATCATATGGCAAACCCAATCTAAATAATATCTTTTTTAAAACAACAGGCCAAAGATTAGATTCTGTATCTACAACCGTATCAGGTATAGTTACCGGCTTATCTAAAAAAGAATGCATATTAGAAATAAAATCCACTTGACGGGCATAAGAATGTAATTTTGTATCGTCAGGTAATTTATTTCCAAAAATTTTCCTATAAATTTCAGGCTTTCTACTAGCATCCTCATAAGCTTGAAATTCTTCTGCAAAAGAACATGCAACTATATAATCATTAGCTGCTTTGCGTAGGACTTTCGCTTTATTGATAGCATCTACATAAATTAGAAAAGCTGTTCTGCAAAACCCTTCATAATGTGAATAAAGCATAACAACTAATGCTTTTCTATATCTTTTTTTATCTTCATCATCTTCTATATAAGCAAGCTGATTACGTAATAATCTAATCTCATTACTTCTCCATGTCATTTCCTCTTCAAGTTGAGAACGGATATCAATTAAATCAATTTCTCTCATTTATTAGTGCACCTACCCGATCCTCAACAAACTTAATTCTTTGCGCTAATTGATTAGGGGTATTTTTACCTCCTCCTGTTGTTAATGCTTTAAAATTACTATCATTTTTTATTTCAATAAATTCATTTTTTAATTTTTCGATAAATTCATTATCATAATTAATTTGGTCTAAATATTTTTGTATTCCTAAAGTAAAAGCTTCAAAATGATAAGGAGAAAAAGAAGATATAAATTTTCCATTGTTATTCGTTCTAGAAAAAACATATTCTCCCAAAGTTAAATTAAGTACTTTAAAAGTTTTATTAAAAATTTCTCTTTCCTTATCATAGTCAAATTCTATATGTCCCTCTTCGCCTTTCTTATAAGAGACCCCTTCCATATAATCCGTCATAAAGGATCCGACATCATGTCGATATTTATGGCGATAATTTTTAAAGGCAAAAAATCGTAACACTAATTCTTCATCATATTTTTGATCTTTCTTTTCATCAGATAAATTGGATATACAATTTACAAAATCTTCATTTTTGCTTAATTCAATAATAAACTCATTAAATTTATCGTCTAACAACCTAATAGTACAATTTCTTATTTCTTGTTCACTTAAAAGTTCCCCACCTGTATTTAACCTTTTAAACATATAATAGCGTAATCTCTGGTCACTTTCTCTTCTAATAATTTCAACACGTACAAAATTCCTTTTTAGTTTTATTTGAAGTGGCTTTGGCAAATCATTATATGTGTAGCCATCTAATTGATTAACTATATCGCACCCAGTTAATGTTAAATATTGGTTTTTCTTAGTTTTTAATGAACCGCGAAAATGTAAATAAGAAGATATCCTTTGTAAACCATCTATTAGTTCATATACTCCTTCTTCTCTCTCAATTACATATATTGGTGGGATAGGCATTTCTAAAATTAGAGATTCTATAAAGCGAGATTGTTTTTCTTCAGACCAACGGAATAATCTCTGATAATCAGGGTCTATTATAAGTTCACCATTTTCGTACATGTCTAACAACTCATTAAATGACAAATCTAAACTTCTCGTTCTGACTTTTTTTATCTTAGAATCAACAATTTCTATAAGTTCATTATCTGTAATTCGAGATTTTTCCACTTTTCATCCCCTCGTTTTTTTAAATATAATGACACTTTCCACACTTTTAGTATTTACTCTATATTTTCTGATTTTTGGATTTATTTCTGCCATTGAAACTTTCGATTCAAAATCCTCTTTACAATATTGAGTCCATCCTAAACCTTTTGTCATTTCAATTATAATTTGTGGTAAGTTAACATGTACATCCTTATAATATGAGTCTTGAACAACAAAGACACCATATCCATTTCGCTTCAACACACGATTAATTTCTACAATCGACTTATAAATTGAATCAAAATATTGCAAATATGTTTTGTAATAATAAGTTTTTGATGCTTTGGAATTATGGCTACTAATTTTTGATAATGTTTCAAGGCATGTTTTTCCCCAATTACTATTTAATGTTGGAATACTTTCATTAATGACAGGTGATCCAATCATTCTTTTCCTTAATTTCTCCATTTCCTCAATTGGACATCCTATAAGAGCTAATTCTAAACTAGTTAAAACAGCATAATCAATTCTTGTACAATATGGTGGAGAGGTAATGACTGCATCTATTTCATTATCTTTAAGAGGAATATTATCCGATGATGCTATATCTATTTTCGTTAAGCGTTCTAAATCAACATAACTATCTGATTCATGTTCAAATTGATTTATCATAAATTCAACTTGATATTGGAACTCCCTAAAAATATCCTCTTTTTTTAAATCAACCCTTTCCTCTGGAGATTTTGGTTTCTTAATCCAAGTAGGGTTAGATGATCTAAATTTTTCCAAAAATTTTTTCAAGGCTCTAAATAATGCAACATAAAAAAAGGCAGCCACACTGTTTATAGATTCCAAACTCTCTTCATAAAAAATTATCAAATATTCATCTTTATCACATGCAATCTGTTGAATCGCTCTTTCAATATTTCTAAACACTTTTGCACTCTTTGGTGTTAGCCAAATTTCTAGTGGTTCAGGCGAAATCCAAGGATACTTCCAATAGTATTTTGCTTTCTTTATTATTTTTTCACATATCATTAATAACTTTGGTATAGAATTTCTATTAACGCACCTCGCCTTTGAAACTATTACCATAATAGGATTAATATCAAATCCTATCGAATAATATTTATTTTCTGCCGCAACTTGAGTTGTTGTTCCACTTCCGTTCCAAGGATCTAATATAATATCCCCTTCTTGTAGATTAAGGATATCTAAAATATTTTTAACAAATCGAGGTGAATATCCTGCATAATACTCATACCACGCTGTTTTCCCAAATTTGTACAAAAAATCTCTCTTAGGATTGTTAGACACTCCCAATAACATCATAACCTCATCCTTATGTCTTTTCTATAAAAATATTGTTTACACTATTATAACGCGTAATTAACATAAGATTCCTTCATTATATTTATCATAAAGTTCTTCATCAATTTACCCTAAAATAAAAAAGTCCTAATCATACTTGTTAAAGACACTTCATCCACTATGTATACTTCAATTTTTTGTTCGATAAAATTTGCTAAATCCAAATTTTCTGTTTGATATAAAAACCAATTCTTTCCATAACACCTATTCTTCGATTTTTTCGCAAATAAAAAATAAAAGTCTTGCTAAAAAAAGTGGGTTCAAAGCTTGAAGGAGAAGGATTTCCCCTTCTCCCCTGTCTTCCTGTTTTTTCGCAAAATTTTATTTTCAATCACAAATGTTTATTTTAAAGTTATAGCTTTTTTACGAGCAACGCACAGCACTCAACGTGCGCCGTATGCGGGAACATGTCGACTGGCTGGACTTCTTTTGTTTCGTAGCCGCCTTGTTCTAGGATGGCAATGTCGCGCGCTAATGTCGCCGGGTTGCAGGAGACGTAGACGACTTTTTTTGGTTTCATTGCTATAATTGTTTGAAGCAGTGAATGATCGCAGCCTTTTCGAGGAGGATCCACGACGATGACGTCTGCGCGAATTCCTTGTGCATGCCATTTGGGCATGATCTCCTCTGCTTCACCGACGGCAAATTCAACGTTCTCGATGCCGTTTAGTTTTGCATTTCGTTTGGCATCTTCAATGGCATCGGGCACAATTTCCACGCCGTACACTTTTTTAGCTTTTTGCGCAAGGAAGAGTGAAATCGTTCCGATCCCGCAATAGGCGTCGATGACCGTTTCTTCTCCGGTAAGTTCGGCGTATTCTAACGCTTTTTCGTAAAGAACCTTCGTCTGTTCAGGGTTCACTTGGTAAAAAGAGCGTGCGGAAATGGCAAACTTAATTGATCCGATATAATCATATATATATTCCAAACCCGAAAGCAGCTTTGTTTCTTCGCCAAATATGACGTTTGTCCGTTTCGGGTTTATGTTTTGGACAATCGATCGAATGTTTGGAAATTTAGCGGTAATTTCAGCTAAAATTTTCTTTTTATGTGGAAAATCAGCTGTTCGGGTAACGAAAACAAGCATCGCTTGCTTTGTTTGATACCCGTAGCGGACAACGATATGGCGCAGCCATCCTTGATGGGTTTGTTCGTTGTAAGCCCGGATGTGATAGCGGTTCAATATCGCTTTAACTTCTCGGACAATTCGATCGTTTTCCGTCTGCTGAATGAGACATCTCTCCATATCGATAATTTCGTGCGTTCTTTGCTGATAAAAGCCTGCAATCAGGGCGCCTTCCCGCTCCCCGATTGGAACCTGTGCTTTATTTCGATAATTCCAAGGATCGCTCATTCCGATCGTTGGATGAACCGTGACTTTTTCTACATCCACTTTTCCGATGCGGGCAAGCGTTTCTTTTACTATTTTTTGCTTATGGCGCAGTTGGCCGTCATAGCTTACATGCTGAAGCTGGCAGCCTCCGCATTGTTTGTATATAGGACAAAGCGCATCTGCCCGATCGGGGCTTGTTTCCGATAATTTCATGAGACGTCCGTATCCATAGCCTTTTTTTACTTTGACAACTTTGACTGTTCCCTTTTCTCCAGGCAAAGCATTCGGGACAAATAAAGGAAAGCCGTTGATTTTGGCTACTCCTGCCCCGTCATGTGTTAAATCTTCAAACAATACATCGTAATAATCATTTTTCTTCACTGGTGCTTCCATGTTGTTTTCTTCCTTTTTGATCAGAATGGACTGAAAAAATTGTATCACAACCGTAAAAATGACCCAAGTGATTTTATTATTGTCATAATAGGAAATACTATTGTAATGAAAATATAAAAGGGCGGCACGTAACATTGGTTGATGAAAAAGCGTCTATATTAGCTGAAGGAGTGAATTTACATGGATCAAAGTTTTAAAGAGTCACTCATCGAACAGCTTATTGCCAACGGTGTTTACAAAGGGGAAGATGGACAACAATTATATGAATTGAACGTCATTGAGTTGTTAAAACTTGTCAATAAAATTGAAAGCGATCATTACCATTATGGAAAATAAAAATTTCGTTTTTCCAGCTTGAAAGCAAGGCTGTAAAAACAGCTGCACCTTTCTTTCATTACATTTTGTTTAACAAGCTGCCTGCAAAGCTTTTGCAGTGGTTCTTTTAAGCAAAATGTTGCAGACAAGTCATATAAATCGTTGAAATTAGCGCGGGGAGCCGCATTTCATCTATTCAAAAACGGTAAAGAGCAGCCTATTCGCTGCTCTTTTCAATTGGCGCGTTTTTTTCTGCTTTTTCTTTCGACATGATGATCTCAATATATTGATACAGGTTTTCAAATTCAGCAGGCAGGAGTCCTCCGTATTCGCCGTCCAAGTTTAACTGCATTTTGTCTTCTGTCTTTACTTTTATCCGATTGGCTTTTGTATAAATTACATTTTCACTGTGAATATGCTCGCCTTTTAACGCCAAGCTGGCAAGGCGAATAAACTCCGCGAGGCTGACTTTTTTCAAAATCAGTAAATCAAACATGCCATCATTTAAAATTGAGTCTGGAGCCAACTTTTCAAACCCTCCGACCGAATTTGTCAAGCTGATTAAAAACAGCATGATCTCTCCTTGAAACAGCTTGCCATCATATTCAATTTCCACCTCTGTCGGATGGATGGAAGGGAGCATTTCAATGCCCTTTAAATAATAAGCAAGCTGTCCTAAAACGGTCTTTAATTTGCTTGGAACGTCATAAGTAAGCTCTGTTAATTTTCCGCCGCCGGCAATATTAATAAAATATTGGTTATTCACTTTTCCAATGTCTATTTTCCTTTTTACGCCGTTCAGCAGCGTATCGACTGCGTGCAAAATATTGTCGCGGGGAATGCCGATTGCACGGGCAAAATCGTTTGTAGTTCCGACGGGGATGATTCCGAGCGTCGGACGATTTTCCATGACTGCGAGCCCGTTCACAACTTCGTTCACCGTACCGTCTCCACCCGCAGCGATAATGAGGTCAAACCCGCGTTCAGCAGCCTGTTTCGCTGCATTTGTCGCATCTCCTTCACCGGTAGTAGCATGGCACGATGTTTCATAGCCGGCCTCTTCAAATTTAGCAAGAACTTCAGGGAGCTGTTTTTTGAAAGACTCTCGACCAGATGTGGGGTTATAAATGATTCTTGCGCGTTTCATTCACATCATCCTATACTATCCATTTCTATTGTAAAAATAGAATCATTAATAGATTATTCCTTTTTGCCAAAACAAACAAGTTTTTTCTATCATTTGTGTTCATTTATACTACTTTTGTCAATAAACGTTTATTCTATTTTTATTTTGATAAAACTGTTCACCATTTAAACACTTTTTTCAAATTCCAGCTTCAAAAATTCACGGATGGGTTTTATTTCCATTTTACTATAAATAAAACACCCAGCTGCTAAGCTGAGCGTCTATTAAAATTATCGTTTCTTTATTTCTTGTAATAACAATTTGTTTACTAATTGCGGGTTGGCTTGCCCCTTCGTTTTTTTCATAATTTGACCGACTAGAAAGCCAATCGCTTTATCTTTTCCGTTTTTAAAGTCGATAACCGATTGCTCATTTTCATCCAATGTTTCGATTACAAGCTTTAAGATGGCACCTTCATCAGAAATTTGAACAAGCCCTTTTTCTTTCACGATTTTTTCAGGGTCTCCACCTTTTTCAATCAGCTCTTTGAACACTTTTTTCGCGATTTTGGAGGAGATGGTTCCATTTTCGATCAGCTTGATCATTCCTGCAAGACTTTCCGGGGTGAGCGCCACTTCAGACAACTCTTTTTGCTCTGCATTTAAATATGCTGATACTTCTCCCATCAGCCAGTTAGAAGCTTGTTTCGCATCAGCTCCGGCTTTAACTGTTGCTTCAAAGAAATCAGACATTTCTTTCGTCATTGTCAGCACTTTAGCATCATACGCTGGGAGTCCAAGCTCTTCAACATATCGTTTTTGGCGCGCATCCGGCAGCTCCGGAATCGATGACCGGACTCTTTCTTTCCACTCATCATCAATGTAAAGAGTGACTAAATCAGGTTCAGGAAAATAACGATAATCGTCTGATCCTTCTTTAACGCGCATTAAAATCGTTTTCCCTGTAGCCTCATCAAAACGGCGTGTTTCTTGTTGAATGACTCCGCCGGATAAAAGCACTTCCGCCTGACGTTTTTCTTCATATTCGAGCCCTTTGCGCACAAAGTTAAATGAGTTTAAGTTTTTCAATTCTGTTTTTGTGCCAAATTCTTTTTGTCCGATCGGGCGGAGCGAAATGTTTGCGTCACAGCGAAGAGATCCTTCTTCCATTTTACAGTCGGATACGCCAGTATATTGAATAATCGATTTTAATTTTTCCAAATATGCATAGGCTTCTTCAGGTGAGCGGATGTCCGGCTCTGATACAATTTCAATCAGCGGTGTTCCTTGACGGTTAAAGTCTACAAGAGAATAGCCGTCGCCAGTATGCGTCAATTTGCCAGCATCCTCTTCTAAATGAAGGCGCGTAATGCCGATTTTCTTTTTCTTTCCGTTCACTTCAATTTCAATCCAGCCGTTTTGACCGATCGGCTGATCATATTGGGAAATTTGATATGCTTTCGGGTTGTCCGGATAAAAATAGTTTTTCCGGTCAAACTTTGTATAAGTAGCCACTTCGCAGTTCAATGCCATCGCAGCTTTCATTGCGAATTCAACGGCTTCTTTATTTAAAACGGGCAAAACTCCCGGGTATCCGAGGTCAATGACCGTTGTGTTTGTATTTGGTTCAGCACCGAAAGCGTTTGGTGCACTGGAAAAGATTTTCGATTTCGTTTTCAATTCCACATGTACTTCAAGTCCGATGACCGTTTCAAAGTTCATTAGTTCTCACCCCTTACAGTTCCGGTTTTTGTTTATGGAAGTCTGTTGCTTGTTCGTATGCATGGGCAACGCGATAAACGGTGCTCTCGTCAAAATGCTTGCCGATGATTTGCAATCCCAGCGGCAGGCCGTTGGCAAATCCGCAAGGTACGGAAATAGCAGGAACTCCGGCAAGGTTCACATTGATTGTTAAAATATCGTTCGCATACATCGTGAGTGGATCGTCAATTTTTTCGCCGATTTTAAATGCTGGAGTCGGGGTTGTCGGTCCGATGATGACGTCATATTTTTCAAAAACGTCTTCAAAATCTTTTTTAATAAGCGTGCGCACTTGCTGCGCTTTTTTGTAATAAGCATCATAATATCCAGAGCTTAATGCAAATGTACCGAGCATAATGCGGCGTTTTACCTCATTTCCAAAGCCTTCCGCGCGTGTTTGTTTATACATATCGATCAAGGTTTCAGCGTTGTCGGAGCGATAACCGTATCGGACTCCGTCAAAACGTGCGAGATTCGCAGATGCTTCGGATGAGGCAAGCAAATAATATGTAGCAATACCGTATTTGGAATGCGGCAAAGATACTTCTTCCCATTCTGCGCCCAATCCTTCGAGTACTTTTAAAGCAGCCAGTACGGCCTCGCGCGACTCACGGCTTACCCCTTCACCTAAATACTCTTTCGGAACCGCAATTTTCAGCCCTTTAATATCTCCAGTTAAAGCGGATATATAATCAGGAACTTCCACATTTGCACTTGTGGAATCCATTGGATCAAGACCTGAAATGACTTGAAGAAGGTAAGCGTTGTCTTCAACAGTTCTTGTTATCGGTCCGATTTGATCTAATGAAGACGCGAATGCGACTAATCCGAAACGGGAGACTCGTCCATATGTAGGCTTCAAGCCAACAACCCCGCAGAATGCTGCCGGCTGGCGAATCGAGCCGCCTGTATCAGAGCCTAGTGCAAACGGAACTTCTCCTGCGCTGACAGCCGCTGCGCTGCCGCCGCTGGAACCGCCTGGAACCGCTTCTAAATTCCATGGGTTTTTCGTCTTTTTAAATGCGGACGTTTCAGTGGATGATCCCATCGCAAACTCATCCATGTTTAATTTGCCGATCGTAATCGCTTCAGCTTCTTCCAGCTTGCGCATAACCGTTGCATCATAAATTGGGTCAAAGTTTTCAAGAATTTTGCTTGCACAGGTTGTGCGTAAATCCTTTGTCACAATGTTATCTTTAATCCCTATCGGCATGCCAAACAATAAACCGTATGTATCTTTTTTTCCTATTTCATTATCCAGTTGTTTTGCTTTTTCCCGGGCTCGTTCTTCATCGAGGGTTAAGAAAGCTTCTACCTTTCCGTCGACTTCTTGAATGCGCTTGTAAGACTCGTCGACAAGATCGGAGACGGAAATTTCTTTTCGGTGCAGCATTTGTTTTAATTCAGATATTTTATGATCAAACAGAGCCATGTTCGCTTCGTCCTCCTTACTCAAGAATGGCTGGTACGCGGAATTGTCCGTCTTTTTGGTCAGGAGCATTTTTCAACGCAACTTCCCGTGGAAGACCCGGCTCAGGTTGATCTTCGCGCATGACATTTTTCATATCCAAAACGTGGGAAGTTGGTTGAACGTTCTCCGTATCCAATTCATTTAACTGCTCAGCAAACGTTATAATCGCGTCAAGCTGATTGGTAAACATCTCTGCTTCCTCTTCCGTAATTGCCAAGCGGGCAAGATGAGCAACATGTTTTACTTGTTCTTTCGAAATGCGTGACATTCCAATTCACCTCCACTTTTTCGAACACACTGCAATACTCTGATAATATCAAATTTTAGCCAGATAAAGCAACACCCCCGAAATGTTGAAACAATATTGCACGAAGGCAGGCTGAAAAAAGCCCCTCTTACAGATGATTTTCTTTTCATATGTAATTTTCAAAACGTCGAAGGACTTCAACCAAAAATTCAAATATAGGTACATTCGTCCAAACGTTTTATTCATTCGTGAATATAAAAATATTGTACGGTACATTATTCGGAGGTGAAAAACATGAGTTTTGGATTCGGTTCTTGTCAAGGCTACGGTTACGGAGGATATGACGGCGGATTCGGGTACGGTGGTGGATTCGGACACGGCGGCGGATTTGCCCTTATAGTAGTATTGTTCATTTTGTTGATCATTGTCGGTACTGCTTTTGTAAAGTGGTAAACACCGTTTAACCAAATGCCCGCCAAAAAACGATCAATATAAAGGTGATTTCAAAATCCCCCCTTTTTGAAATCACCTGTTTTTTTTATTGAAAAACATGAACTGTTGGTTTTTCCTGTCCTGCCTCTCTTACGATGAGCGCTTCCGGGCCTCTTGAAGAGTTGATGGTCACTTCCAGAGAAATATAGTCTTTGTAATATTCCACAACTTTCCCAGTTAAAAATTGTGTAAAGGCGATGACTTCTGTTTTACCGTAAAACTGAACCGGTATTTCTATTTTCATTTGCTTCATTTCACCGTCTTGATAAAAAGCTTTCCCAATGATACCTGTGTAGTTAGGGAAAAAGTCTTCAATATCACCTTTCAAACGTTTAAATGTGTTGGCATCGTCCGGTTTTTTCTTTGTTCCCTCTTCAGATGGGAAAAAGTAATACTCTTCGTTAATATTTTCCCACTTTCCGATATTTTCGCTTCCGCCATCAACGATTGTTCTTGCAAAAAAGTGCCCTGGAACAATCGAAGATTTAGGCGCTTGTTCGTAAAGGGAAACGACAATCGGCACTTTTTCTAATCCTTCTATATCTCGAAGCCTCTTCACAACCACTTGTGCGATTTCCTTCCCTTTCTTTTCAATGGTGGCCTTGTCTATTTTATTTTCTTTTTGGATGCCGTCTTCCGTGCGGTAATAATAAACAGAATTCAAGGCCAAACCGATCGACACTCCGCCAAGCTCAAGTGTTTTTTCATCTTTTTTTACAAGGTAATTATGTTCAAGTATATGCGTTACATAAATGGGGCTTTTTTCGGAGCTTTCTGGCGGATTTAAACCTTCATTTTTGAAAGATTTATCCTTTTTTTTCGCTTCTTCTAAATCTTTTCCTTCCAGCTTGCGGCTAAGCCAGTTTTGGACAGTTTTTTTGTCTAAATATTGTCCTTCTTGAAACACATATTTATCCGTTGGAAACTTGTCGCTGGCCATCCGCATAAGACCAGTTTCAAATTCATCAACATCAAATCTTGTATTGAGATTGCTTGCCACAAGCCCTCGCGCTTCACTCGTTTTAAAAGGCACGAGCATCTTATAATAATCTTCCGAAATTCTGTATTTCGGTATAATTGCTTTTTCTTCCGTTGATTCTTCCGTCTCTTGTACAATTTGCTCCGGTTCTCCAATGTCCTGCGAGCATGCACTGAGCACAGCCATGCACGCTGCCGCTATGATCAAAAGTTTTTTCAAGGTACCTTCCCTCTCCTATTTCCTTAGTTCTTCAAGTAAACGAGACTCATCCCAAACCTCTATGTTTAATTCGCGAGCTTTTGCAAGCTTGCTGCCGGCATCTTCACCAGCGATTACAAGATCTGTTTTTTTGCTCACACTGCCAGTAACTTTTCCGCCTCTTGCTTCAATTTGTTCTTTTGCTTCATTGCGGGACATTTCAGCAAGCTTCCCTGTTAAAACGATTGTCTTACCGGCAAAATACGAATCCCCTTCATCTGAATTTGTCCGTTTCGGACCTTTATACGTCATATTGACGCCGAACGACTTTAATTCTTCAATCAATTCTTTTACTTCAGGCTGTTCAAAAAAAGTAGCGATGGAATCAGCCATTTTTTCTCCGATTTCCGGTATGTTGATTAATTGTTCTCTTGTCGCGCTTTGCAGCCGCTCCATTGTTTCAAAATGCTCTGCTAAAATCTTGGCGGCTTTTTCGCCGACATAGCGAATGCCTAAACCGAATAAAAGGCGCTCCAGCGAATTTTCCTTCGACCGTTCAATCGCGTGCAACAAATTATCCGTTGATTTTTCACCCATCCGTTCAAGCTGAAGCAATTGGGGTTTTGTTAATTTGTATAAATCCGCTACATCTTGAATCAAGCCTTCTTTAAACAATTGGGTGATGACGCGCTCCCCTAGTCCTTCAATATTCATCGCATTTCGGGAAACAAAATGGATGAGACCTTCGCGAATTTGCGCCGGACATTTTGGATTAATGCATCTAAGCGCAACTTCTCCTTCCAACCGGACCAGCTCGCTATTGCATTCAGGACAGTGCGAAGGCATCCGAAAATCCTGTTCATTGCCTGTTCTTCTGTCAACAAGAACATTTACAATTTCAGGAATGATGTCCCCGGCTTTTTTCACGACGACGAAGTCCCCAAGCTTAATATCTTTTTCCCGAATCAAATCTTCATTATGAAGGGAAGCTCGTTTGACGGTTGTCCCGGCAACCTTTACAGGCTCTAAGATCGCTGTTGGGGTAATGACGCCGGTGCGTCCGACAGCGAGTTCAATATCCAGCAGCTTCGTCACCACCTCTTCTGCCGGAAACTTATAGGCAATCGCCCATCTCGGGCTTTTCGCAGTTGCCCCGAGCGCTTCCTGCTGACGCAAACTATCAACCTTAATTACAACTCCGTCAATATCATACGGAAGCTGAGAGCGCTTTTCCAACAATTGATCAAGCAGCTCGATCACTTCGTCGATGTTTTTGCATTTTCTGCGTTCACGATTTGTTTTAAAGCCGAGTTCATCAAGCAAGTCCAATGCTTCACTATGAGAAGACACTCCGGTATCGCCAAGCTCTGCTATGTTATAGACGAAAATATCTAAATTTCGTTTCGCGGCAATTTTTGGGTCTAGCTGGCGCAAGGAACCAGCCGCAGCGTTTCTCGGATTGGCAAACGGAACTTCCCCTTTTGCAATGCGCTCCTCATTTAATTTCTCAAATGATGCTTTCGGCATAAATGCTTCCCCGCGCACTTCCATCGATAAATTTTTCTTTAGTCTCAAAGGGATCGAGCGGATCGTTTTTAAATTTTCCGTGATATCTTCCCCCGTCGTGCCGTCTCCTCGTGTTGATCCTTGTACAAACAGGCCGTTTTCATATCGAAGGGAAACCGCAAGCCCGTCAATTTTCAGCTCCACTACATATTCGACATCCCCAACTGCTTGGCGGACTCGCCTGTCAAAGTCACGCAAGTCCTGCTCATTAAAAGCGTTTGCCAAACTTAGCATCGGCACGCGGTGCGCCACTTTTCGGAAAGCATCTAAAACAGCGCCCCCCACCCGCTGGGAGGGAGAATCAGGGGTTTTCAGCTCTGGATATTTTTCTTCAAGTTCTATTAGTTCTCTCATGAGGCGGTCATACTCTGCGTCAGGAACAGACGGATTGTCAAGAACGTGATATTCATAATTATATTGATTCAAAAGCTTGTGCAATTCTTTTACACGGTTTTCTGCCGTACGTTTGTCCATATGTGTCAATTCCTTCCTTCAAATAGTTACTGTACTTTTTCAATTGGTGCAAATTTAGCAAGCAACCGTTTTATGCCGACAGGACTTGGAAATGCCACGTCAAGTTCTTGATCCTCCCCATCGCCTTTCACTCGGACGACAACACCGACACCCCATTTTCCGTGCACGGCTTTATCACCTACTGACCAAGCCTTTACATCTCCTCCCGTTGATTTGGCTCCGATTGTTCTATTTAGTTTCGGCTTTGGAGATTTCTTTTCATTTAAGTCTTCTAAAACCTCTTTCGGCATCTCTTCAATAAAACGAGATTCCGGGTTCATGTTTGTTCTTCCAAAAAGGGTCCTCATTTTCGCATTTGTTACATACAATTCTTCCTCTGCCCGCGTTATCCCGACGTATGCCAGCCGGCGCTCTTCCTCCATTTCCGCCTCTTCCATCAAGGCTCGGTTGTGAGGAAATACACCTTCTTCCATCCCGATCATAAATACAACCGGAAACTCTAAACCTTTTGCCGAATGGATCGTCATCAATAACACGGAATCTTTCTGCTCCGATTGCTCTTCATCAATGCGGTCAATGTCCGCAATCAAGGCCAAATCCGTTAAAAAGGCGACGAGGCTTTTGTCCTCATTTTGCTTTTCAAAGTTTTGAGTTACAGATAAAAATTCATCAATGTTCTCTAAACGACCTTGGGCTTCCAATGTTTTTTCCTGCTTAAGCATCTCCCTGTAGCCGGTTCTGTCAAGAATCTCTTCCACAAGCTCAGTAACAGACACATAGTCTTGCATTTGTGACAGCTGCTGGATCAATTCACGGAATTCCGTCAACACTTTCATAGCACGAGTGCTGACCCCGATATGTTCCATTTCTTCTAAAGCAGCAAACATCGAGATACCTTGCTGGGCTGCATAATTCATTATTTTTTCAACGGTTGATGCACCGATGCCCCGTTTCGGAACATTGATGATTCGCACCAAACTAATATCATCATTCTGGTTTGCCACTAGACGCATGTATGCAAGAATATCCTTGATTTCTTTCCGGTCATAGAACTTTATGCCGCCGACAATTTTATAATCAATATTCGATTTTAACAGCACTTCCTCTATGACACGGGACTGTGCATTTGTACGGTACAATACAGCAATATCGGAAAGTCTTCTTTTGCCCGATTGGACGAGCTCTTGAATTTGCTTGGCGACAAACTGGGCCTCCCCAATTTCGTGATCAGCCCGGTAGTAAATAATTTTTTTCCCCTCAGGGTTTTCCGTCCATAAATTTTTCGGCTTTCTGTTCATATTATTTTTAATGACTTCATTAGCCGCATGCAAAATACGCTTGGTAGAACGATAATTTTGTTCAAGCAAAATCACTTTAGCGTTCGGATAATCTTTTTCAAACGATAAAATGTTTCCGATGTCCGCCCCTCGCCAGCGATAAATCGATTGATCCGAATCGCCGACAACACAAATATTTTGAAAACGGGATGCCAGCATCTTTACAAGCGTGTATTGTGCGCGGTTTGTATCTTGATATTCATCAACATGAATGTATTGAAATTTCCGCTGATAATATTCGAGTACTTCTGGAACACGTTGAAAAAGCAGTATCGTTGACATAATGAGGTCATCAAAATCAAGAGCTTGGTTTTTCAACAATTTTTTTTGGTAGTCGATATAGATATCGCTGACAATTTGCTCCCACACATCTCCTGCTTGACGAGCAAATTCCTCCGGGGAAATGAGATCGTTTTTCGCGCTGCTGATAGTGCCGAGAATAGCTCGAGGATCATATTTTTTAGGATCAATGTTTCGTTCTTTTAAAATTCCTTTGATGACAGACAATTGGTCTGATGTATCCAATATCGTAAAATTGCGATTGACGCCGATCCGGTCAATATCTCGGCGAAGGATTCGCACGCACATCGAGTGAAAAGTGGAAATCCATATTTCCTCAGCACCAGGGCCAAGCAGTTGTTCAATCCGGTCTTTCATTTCCCTCGCTGCTTTATTTGTGAAGGTAATAGCAAGAATATTCCAAGGTGCTACTCCTTTTTCTGCCATTAAATAAGCGATCCGGTGGGTGAGAACCCTTGTCTTGCCGCTGCCTGCACCCGCCATGATTAAAAGAGGACCTTCCGTATGTTTCGTCGCTTTTTGCTGCTGTTCATTCAAACCTGAGAGGAGCTGCTCAGTCAAAAAATGCATTCAACACTCACCTCATTTTCACTTTCTTTACCCTTTAACAGCGCGGACAGTTTCAAGCGCTGATTGTAAATTTTCATAAATGGCATTCCCGACAACGATGATGTCAGCGTGCTCGGCCATTTCTTTTGCTTGCGCAGCATTTTGAATGCCGCCCCCATAAATAAGCCTAGTATTCGTTAAAACCGATTTCGCTGCTTTTACTGCTTCAACATTGCCGTACGTTCCGCTATATTCTAAATAAAAGAGCGGAAGATGAAACATGTTTTCCGCCATTCTCGCATACGCTTTAATATCATCCACATTAAGCTCCGTCTTTGCTTCGGTCAATTTTGCGGCTTTGCACTCTCCATTTAAAATGCAATAACCTTCCATTAAAATATCATTCCAGTTCATAATGTCACCAAACTCTTTCATTGCTTGGTGATGCAGCTCCGTAATCCATGTAGTATTTCGGCTGTTTAAAACCGTCGGAATAAAATACAAATCAAATCCAGGAACAATTGCTTCTAAGTTCGATACTTCCAGCACGCATGGAACGAGAAAACGCCGCACCCGCGAAAGCAAAGAAAGAACATTATCTTCCGTTACATTGTCGCTTCCTCCAATGATAACAGCGTCCGTTTTCGATTCGCAAATTTTTTCAAGCTGTTCATCGGAAATGGTTTTATTCGGATCGAGCTTAAACACATGTCTCCACTCGTTCACATCATACATACATAATCCTCCATTTCATATACCATTTCATTATTATATCAAATTATAATAGGACAAAAAAATGGGGAATCAATGAAAGTCTGTAGATGTTTAGAAAGAGTTTTTTTAATGGGAGGGGATTTTCAAGCTAAATTGAAGAAGCCTTTCAGAGTTTTAAAAGTTCTAAACTAAAAAAGAGCTGCTGATTTCATCCAGCAGCCCAATTTATGACGAAGCGTTGTCATCTTTAATTCTTTCAAGCGCCATTGCATAAGCATCATTTCCGTAATTCAAGCACCGTTTTACCCGGGAGATAGTCGCTGTCGATGCACCTGTTTCTGTTTCAATTTTATGATACGTATAGCCTTCCTGTAGCATTCTTGCAACTTCAAACCGTTGGGCAAGCGATTGGATTTCATTGACGGTGCAAAGATCATCAAAAAAACGGTAGCATTCCTCCAAATCTCTTAAAGAAAGGATAGCCCGGAACAATTGGTCTAACTCTCTCCCCCGCAGCTTGTCAATTTGCATGCATCATTCTCCTTTCTCAGCTAAATTTTGAAAAGCCTGATCCAAATCTGGCACGATATTGATCCAAGTATGGCCGGGAACTAATTTTACTTGTTCTTCATTTTCATAAGGAAGGATGCGTCCGTTCACATTTTTCCAATCGACCCTTTTCATCATACCTTTTTGCAAAAGAATCCCTTCGCCCCCAGAGTTTAAATCAATCGTTCTGCGGCCGTAATCATCAAGGAAACGATGATCCATTTGGACAATAAAAATGTTGTCTAAAAGAACAGGTTCTTCCGTTTCCCGATCGACTGTCAGTTCGTCCCCGGAATACCGCTTATAGCGGCCTAGCTGCTGATCGAAAGCATATTTAATGCGCCATTCCGGTTTAGAACCATAAGAAACAACGGCTTCTAACATTTCTTCTCCAGAAATGCCGTTTATTTCTTCATCTGAAAGAAAAGGCAGCGGGGCAACTTCCTTTGTCATTGAATACCCGTTTTCTTTTGCTCCTTTTACGACATTTTCAAAAGAAATATACGAGTTATGAGGAGCTTTCCGGGTTGAATCCCGCCAAAACAGCGTACCATCATAAAACAGACCGTTTAAATAGTCTAGATGCTCTGACTCCAGCATTTCTTTAGCAGTGGGACTCCAGCCGTGACTGATATAAATTGCTTCATACCCTTTACTCAAATCGACAAAATATTCCCGCGCACTTCTGACTGGACCGATAATTTTTGGCTTCTCGCTTTGATAAATGGCTAAAAAGCGCGTGATCGTGCCTTCAGCTAAAGCCTCGTAAACAATATCCGCTTTATTTAATCCTGATTGAGGCCTCGCTTTCGGATGGTTGTTAATCGTGACAGCAATTGGGCGGCTGTCAATATTTCCGGTCGCAGCATTTCCTGTCAAAGGGCTTACGGCTGTTTCTTTTTCAATTGGCTGATTTTCAGATGATGACGGTTCGTCATTTGTTTTCTCTTTTTCTTTTTCATTCGTGCAAGCTGTTATAAAGACAAAGAAAAGCATCGTAAATAAAATCAATGTCCTTTTCATTCATTCACAACCTTAACTAATTTATCCCTTTTATATTTTAACGTATTATTGTCGGAAAGAGTATTGTTTTTTTCATAACATCATAAATTCCTTCCTGTGTAATCCGAATATATGGTAAATGTGTGGAAGATAAAAAGAGCAGGCTGTGAATCGGGTCTAAAAATTTATAGCCCTTTTCTCTCATAATCTGGACCAAACCATTTTCTTCCTTAATGACCTCTTTAAATTCTTTCGATGACGCAGCGCCGTTAATGTTAAGAGGCATTTCATAAATCACTTGGCCATTTTCCGTTAATACTATTCCACCGCCGATTTCTTTCAATCTGGAAAATGCATGCATCATATCTTGTTTGTTTTTCCCTATCAACACCACATCTCCAGTCGTTGAATAAGTGCTTGCAAAGCCTTTTATCCCCTTTGCGAAGCCTTTTAACATTGTATTGATCCGCCATTTCCCTTTTTTATCGATGACAGCGAGGAAGCTTTCGTCATGATCTAGCGGAAGTTCATCAACGAAGTTGTCAATAGTGATGGAATACGGCTCAATAATAACCGTGTTTCTCATTTTTAATCCCATCGGCATAGAAAATTGAAGATCATCCATTGTCAAATCCCAATCAAGTTCAAGCGGTGCAACTTCATATTTGTTCCAGTCTGCTTGAGGGAAATGATCAAACACCTGACCGTCCTTATGAATCCATTTCCCTTTCGCCAAAACAGCCACTGGGTTCGGGTTATTTTTCGCTTCCAGAAAATTTATGGAGGCTAACCTGCCAGGACCGATTACTCCCAATTTTGAATCAAGCATATAATATCTAGCAACATTGTACGTTGCCATTTTATAAGCCTCAAACTCTGGAATTCCGGCCTCCAGCGCTATTTGAATGGTCTGATTAATCATTCCATTTTCATAAAAAGCAGGCGTTGAACCATCCGTTGTAAAAAACATTTCGTCAAAACGATTAACTCCAAATGCAAGCAGCTCTTCCAACAATTTCGGCAAATCCGGCCGTATTGAAGAATAGCGGAGCGGCACGCTGTATCCGCATAACAATCGATTATATACTTCTTCTCCGCTAATAGATTCGTGATCGGAATCGACACCAAATAATTTCATTTTTGTCAATGTTTTTCGAGAAGCCCCTGGAAAATGGCCTTCTACACGCTTCCCGACCTTTTTTGTCTCATGAATCCAGTGTAAAAACAAGTCATCCCCTAAAAGAAGCTTTGGCCAGCCTGTCAATTCTCCTCCTTGAATAACGGCTGGATGCTCGATCCATTGTTTCACGACATCTGGCGGAATGAGTTGATCTTCTTCTCTGCATTCCGTTTGTAAGTCATAGCGGGCCCACCAAAAAAACTGAACTGGAGAAGATTGCATATCTTCAACAAAAGAAAACGCTTTCTTTTTTGGGAATTGTAATAGCAAAAATAGGTTATCGCATATTAGTGTTGTAGTTCCCGTTTGCGATACATGTTGTGCAAGCGAATGAGGATTATATAATTGAAACGGATGGGCGTGCGGTTCAATATAGCCAGGAACTAAATAAAGTCCTTTGCAATCAAATATTTCCGTATTTGCTGTTTTTTCCGGCTCTTCATTGCCGACATAAATAATGCGGTCTTTATAAATCCAAATATTTGACTTCACCCACTGGTTTAAATATGGATGTAAAAATACTGCATTTTTCAACCACAAGGTTGGTGCTAATCTATTTGAAACGACATCTATATGTTCACGAATTTCATGGGCTTTCCAAAAAGCACCAGATCGCATGATCTGCTCAGTCCTCCTCAATTAAAAGTAATTACTCAAAATAGTGACTCTGTTACTTTATATATTAACATATGAAAAATATTAAAGCACTAAAGTTTCTTACAAAATTTTGAACTTGGGATAACGGTGCAGAGGCTTTCTTGATTGATCGTTTCCTAATAGAAGAAACGCTGGTTTATTTTTAATAATGAGCGGTCAAAATAGGAAGTTGTTTAAGAAGAAGCTATGTCAAAAATGCCGATTACATTCCTTTATAAAATGAAAAGGACAGGAACATCCTCCTGTCCCATTGGAAAGGTTTATAAAATATGTGGTAGATATGTCTTTTATTTATTAGTATTCATCGGTTCGGAATATTGAAAGCCAAATTCGTTATAATGCGCGATAGCCGATGTCTTTACGATAAAACAAACCTTCCGTCTCAAGCTCTTTTAATTGCTTGTACACTTTTTCTTGCGCATTTTTTAAATTATCTCCAAATGACGCCACAAGGTATACACGACCCCCGTCTGTTACAAATTGGCCGCCTTCCTCTTTTGTTCCGGCATGGAATAAAAGGGCATCCGCACCAACCTTTAACAAACCGATCGGTGTTCCTTTCTTATAGCTGCCCGGATAGCCTTCCGCCGCCACAACGACTCCCAACACCGCTTGATCTGTCCATTCAAGTTCAACCGGTTCTCCTTTTAACACTTTCAACATCACATCGATAAGGTCTGATTTTAGTCGAGGAAGAACTACCTGTGTTTCTGGATCTCCAAAACGCGCATTGAATTCAATCACCTTCGGGCCGTCTTTTGTCAGCATGAGGCCGGCATAAAGAATACCGGTAAATGCCGCTCCTTCATTTTTCAAAGCTTTCGCTACCGGCTTTAAAATTTTCTCTACAGACTCATGAACAACATCATCAGAAATTTGCGGGACAGGAGAATAAGCCCCCATTCCACCTGTATTCGGTCCTTTGTCTCCGTCAAAGGCCCGCTTATGATCCTGCGCAATCACCATCGGGTAAATGTTTTCTCCGTTTACGAAAGCCATAAGGGAAAACTCTTCACCTGTCAAAAATTCTTCAATTACAACGGATTTTCCTGCTTCTCCCAGCTTATTTTCCTTTAAATAGCCGGACAGCGTGTCAATTGCTTCTTCATTTGTCATCGCAACAACGACACCTTTTCCCGCCGCAAGCCCATCCGCTTTAATCACAATCGGGGCGCCTTTTTCTTCTACATATTGCTTCGCTTTGGCAAAATCAGAGAACGTTTCATAATTGGCAGTCGGAATGTTATATTTTTTCATTAAATTTTTTGCAAATGATTTGCTTCCTTCAATAATTGCCGCTTCTTTCCTCGGTCCGAATACAGTTAATCCAGCGTCTTCAAATTCGTTGACAATACCGTTCATTAAAGGAATTTCAGGACCAACAATGGTTAAATCAATGTTGTTTGTTTTGGCAAATTGGATCAATTCGTCTGTTTGTTCTTCTGAAATCGGAACTCTTATTGCAACGTCTTTCATACCATCATTGCCAGGCGCGACATACACTTTTTCAACGAGAGGGCTTTTGGCCGCCTTCCAAGCGATCGCATGCTCACGGCCCCCTTTTCCAATAACAAGTACTTTCATCATCAGTCATCCCCTTTCTTAATGTTTGAAATGACGGACTCCAGTAAAGACCATTGCAATTCCGTATTCATCCGCTTTTTTTATCGAATCTTCATCGCGAATGGATCCGCCTGGTTGTATGATTGCTGTAACCCCTGCTTTCGCTGCTTCTTCAACGGTGTCAGGCATTGGGAAGAACGCATCTGATGCAAGTGCACTGCCTTTCGCTTTCTCGCCAGCCTGTGCAATCGCAATTTTTGCAGCACCAACCCGGTTCATTTGGCCTGCACCAACACCAACGGTCATTTCATCTTTTGCCAAAACAATCGCATTTGACTTGACGTGCTTCACGACTTTCCAGCCAAGCTTTAAGTCCTTCCATTCTTGTTCAGTCGGCTGTCTTTTTGTTGGGATTGAAATGTTCGCGTCATCGAGCGTATAAATATCTTGATCTTGAACAAGAAGGCCGCCGTAAACAGATGTCAGCTGCTTCTCCGGTTGGAATTTTTTCGAAAAGTCGATCGTTAACAATCGAATATTTTTCTTTTTCGTTAATATTTCAAGAGCTTCTTGGCTAAACGAAGGGGCAATGATAATTTCTAAAAAAATTTCGCTCATTTTTTCAGCCGTTTTCTGATCAACTTCACGATTCAGTGCAACAATGCCGCCGAAAATTGAAGTCGGGTCCGCCTCATATGCCCGATTATAAGCTTCAAAAATGGTTTCACCTGCGCCGACGCCGCACGGATTCATATGCTTAACAGCGACCGCTGCCGGTCCATCAAATTCTTTGACAATGCTAAGTGCCGCATCCGCATCTTTAATGTTGTTATACGACAATTCCTTTCCATGGAGCTGGATGGCTTCGGCAATAGATGATGGAGGCGTGATCGGCTTTTTATAGAACGTTGCCTGTTGGTGAGGATTTTCCCCATAACGAAGGGATTGCTTCCTTTCAAATGTCACAGTAATCGATTCAGGCTCTTCTTCTCCTGCCTGCTCTGTTAAATATTCCGCAATCAGTGCATCGTATGCAGCAGTATGACGGAATACTTTGGCAGCCAACTTCCGTTTTGTTTCTATGCTTACTTCTCCGTTCTCTTTCAGTTCGGCTAAAATGACGGGATAATCTTCAGGATCAACGACAACCACTACATCTTGGTGATTTTTTGCAGCAGCCCGAAGCATCGTCGGCCCGCCGATGTCAATGTTCTCGATCGCTTCCTCAAAAGTCACGCCATCTTTGGCAATTGTCTCTTTAAACGGATATAAATTCACAACGACTAAGTCAATCGGTTGAATACCGTTTTCCTCCATCTGCTTCATATGGATATCATTGCTGCGAACCGCTAGCAGCCCCCCGTGAATAACAGGATGCAGCGTTTTAACTCTTCCGTCCATAATTTCCGGAAAACCGGTTACTTCCTGAATTCCAATGACATCTATTCCATTTTCCTCAAGAAGCTTTTTCGTTCCGCCAGTGGAGATTACTTCGATCCCAAGATTGACAAGCTCTTGCACAAACGGAATGATGTTTGCTTTATTAGATACACTGACAATTGCCCGTCTGATTGTCATGCTTTCACCTCTAATTTTTCTAAAATTTTTCCTATTGTTTCAGGATAAAATGAATGCTCGATTTTATGGATTTTCTCTGCAAGTGTATTAGCATCATCATCTTCGCTGATTTCAACCGCACGCTGAGCGATGATCGGGCCTGTATCCATTCCTTCATCAACATAATGGATGGTGACACCCGTAATTTTTACGCCGGCACGGAGCGCTTGTTCAATTGCATGTTTTCCCGGAAATGCAGGAAGCAAGGAAGGATGTATATTCACAATTCTCCCCGCAAAAGCGTCAAGAAGAGTGTGGCCGATTAAACGCATGTAGCCGGCCAGCACGATAAAGTCCACTTGATAGTGCCTCAATTGCTGTAAAATATCTTCTTCAAACTGTTCCTTCGACTCATATTGCTTCGGATCAAAAACAAAAGCAGGAATCTGCTCCTTTTCTGCCCGCTCCACTACTTTAGCACCGGGTTTATCACAGACTAAAAGCATCACATTTGCTTTTAGCTTCCCGCTCTTTACATGGTCTACAATCGCTTGGAAATTAGAGCCGCTCCCGGATGCAAACACCGCGATCCGCTTCATGAAAAAGGCCCTCCTTTCAGCCGAATTCCGCTTCCTTCTTTTACCCGGCCGATGAGAAAAGCCTTTTCTCCCAGCTTTTCAAGCTTATTGAGGCACTGCTGAACAACATCTTCTTCGACCGCCAGAACAAAGCCGATTCCCATATTGAACACTTCAAACATTTCAGACAAATCGATATTTCCTTGCTGTTGAATAAAGGTAAAAATCGGATGAATCGGCCATGAACCGAAATCGATTTCTGCTCCAAGCCCTTCCGGAAGCATTCTCGGGATGTTTTCAATAAACCCTCCTCCGGTAATATGGGCCATGCCGTCAACTTTATATGCTTTCACAAGCGGCAGGACAGAAGAAACATAAATTTTTGTCGGCTTTAGCAATTCTTCTCCGAGCGTTTCGGTTAGAGGCTCGTATATTTCATGTAAATCAAGCTTATTTTCTTCCAAAAGCACTTTGCGAACGAGTGAATAACCGTTTGAATGGATGCCGTTTGATGAAAGGCCGATGAGAAAGTGCCCAGGCTTGATCCGTTCGCCTGTGACAATGTTTTCTTTCTCGACAACACCGACAGCAAAGCCGGCAATGTCGTATTCATCTTCATCATATACGCCGGGCATTTCCGCTGTTTCTCCACCGATGAGCGCACAACCCGCCTGCAGGCAGCCATCGGCAACACCTTTAACAATTTTTTCAATTTTTTCAGGGTCTGCTTTCCCGAGCCCCAAATAGTCCAGGAAAAAAAGCGGCTCCGCACCTTGTGCCAAAATGTCGTTTACACACATAGCCACAGCGTCTATTCCAATCGTATCGTGTTTATCCGCCATAAAGGCAAGCTTCAGCTTCGTTCCCACTCCGTCTGTTCCAGAAACAAGCACCGGCTCCTTATATCCTAAGCTTGCCAGATCAAACATTCCGCCAAAACTGCCGATCCCTCCTAAAACACCGGGACGCTTCGTTTTTTCCACATGCTTTTTCATGCGGCGAACTGCTTCATAGCCCGCATGAATGTCCACACCTGCTTCTCTATACGCTTTGGACATGAATTATCCTCCTTCGGTCTGTCATATTAGCCTTTCTCATGAGGAAGAATCGTATCTTCATAAATGTCTGTCGGATATTTTCCTGTAAAACATGCCATACATTGCCCGCGAAATTCACCTTCATATTTCCTTCCGATCGCATCCAGCATCCCTTCTGTGCTTAAGAAAGCAAGACTATCGGCGCCAATGATGCTGCGAATTTCTTCTACAGTATGAGAAGAAGCGATCAGCTCCTCATGAGTGGAGGTGTCAATACCGTAATAGCAAGGGTTGGCAATCGGCGGTGAACTGATGCGGACATGCACTTCCGTTGCCCCTGCTTCCCGCAGCATCTTGACAATACGCTTCGATGTCGTTCCTCTTACGATTGAGTCATCCACCATGACAACCCGTTTGCCTTCCACTACCCCGCGGACAGGGGAAAGCTTCATTTTCACTCCTTGCTCTCGCAATGATTGGGACGGCTGAATAAACGTACGGCCGACATATCGGTTTTTAATTAAACCGAGCTCGTACGGTATACCGGATGCCTCGGCATAGCCGATCGCCGCAGATATGCTGGAATCCGGAACTCCAGTCACTACGTCCGCCTCTACAGGCGCTTCTATCGCAAGCCGTTTGCCAAGATTTTTTCTTGCAGTATGAACATTTATTCCTTCCACATTGCTGTCAGGGCGTGAAAAATAAACGTATTCCATCGTACAAATCGCACGGTTAATCGTTTTGGAAAAACGTTCGCTTTTCAGTCCTTCACCATTGATGATGATAAGCTCGCCAGGCTCAACGTCCCTTTCTAGCTGAGCTCCAACAGCATCAAAAGCGCAGGTTTCCGAAGCGACAACATATGCATCACCGAGACGTCCGATAGATAAAGGACGGAGTCCGTTCGGATCAAGGGCAATCATCATCTCTGTTTCCGTCATGATTAAAAAGGCGTATGCCCCTTTAATCATCGTAAGCGCGTTTTTCACTTTATCTTTTAGCTCTAAATAGCCGCTTCTTTTAATTAAATGAGCAAGAACTTCTGTATCTGACGTTGTTTGAAAGATGCTTCCTTGATTTTCAAGCTGATGCTTCAATCCGGAAGCATTCACTAAATTTCCGTTGTGAGCTAATGCGAGACCGCCTTGCTCCGATCGAAAAAGGAACGGCTGGACGTTTTCATAACCGCCTCCTCCAGCCGTCGCATAGCGAACATGGCCAATAGCTCCTGTTCCTTTTAAGTTGTCTACCCCATTGGCAAACACTTCTGTAACAAGTCCTTCCCCTTTAAACCCTGTCAGTTTTTCGCCGTCTGTTACGACAATCCCTGCCCCCTCTTGTCCGCGATGCTGAAGGCTGTGCAGACCGTAATAAGTGATTTGAGCAGCGTCCCTATGACCCCATATGCCGAATACACCGCATTCTTCATTTAGCCCCTTTATTTCAGCAAGCATGGGATAGCTCCTTTCCAAGCTTGTTCTAACTCTTCCACTGATGCTTGAATCAATGTTTCTCCATTGCCGTTGACAATTTTAAGAATTCCGCTGTTTGTGACCGTTCCGATAGCTTCAGCTTGAACAATCTTTTCAAACGCCTCTTTGTTTTCCGGTTTTACGGAAACGACGATGCGGGACTGGGATTCGCTGAACAGCCCTGCCAATGCATCACCGTTGATCGTTATTTCCGCTCCAAGACCCGTTCCGATTAAGCATTCACTTAGCGCAACGGCCAGGCCTCCTTCGGCAACGTCATGAGCCGACTGGACAAGCCCTTCTCGAATGGCAGCTAACAGCTGATCTAAACGTTGCTTCTCTTCTTCCAAGTCAATTTCCGGCGCTTTGCCAAAGATCTTGCCTTCAAGCATTTTTTGCAATTCACTTCCAGAAAATTCTGGTTTTGTCTCACCGAGCAAATAAACGATGCTGCCCGCCTCTTTAAATGATTGCGTTGTAATATGATCTGTATCTTCAATAAGTCCGACCATCCCGACAACCGGAGTTGGATAAATAGCTGTTCCGTTCGTTTCATTGTACAAGGAAACATTTCCGCCAATGACAGGTGTATTTAAAGCTAAGCACGCTTCGCTCATGCCGTCCACCGCTTTTTCAAGCTGCCAAAAAATCTCCGGTTTTTCCGGACTGCCGAAGTTTAAACAGTCTGTAATAGCGAGCGGCACCGCTCCTGAACATACGATGTTTCTTGCTGCTTCACTAACTGCAATTTTTCCGCCGACTTCTGGATCTAAATATAAATAGCGTGAGTTGCAATCGGTTGTCATCGCCAAAGCTTTTTTCGTCCCTCTGATTCTTAGGACAGCCGCATCAGAACCGGGCGCCACGACAGTGTTCGTCCGCACCATATAATCGTATTGGTCATATACCCACTCCTTGCTGGCTATCGTTGGCTGTTTCAGCAATGCAAGAAGCGTTTCTTTGTAATCGTCAACTTTTGGAACATAGGGCGGCATGCTTTGAAACTGGCGATAATATTCTGGTTCTTTAGACGGTTTATAGTAAACAGGCGCATCTTCCGCAAGCGCATCAACAGGAATTTCCGCAACGATTTCTCCTTTATGAATAAGGCGCAGCATCTTGTCATCTGTAACTTTCCCAATCGGTGCAGCCTCCAGATCATATTTTTTAAACAGATCAATGATTTCCTGCTCCCGCCCTTTTTTAATTACGAGAAGCATTCTTTCTTGCGATTCGGATAACATCATCTCATAAGGAGTCATTCCTGCTTCCCGCTGAGGAACAAGATCCAAGTTCATTTCAATTCCTGAGCCCGCCTTGCTCGCCATTTCTGCCGATGAGCTTGTAAGCCCCGCTGCTCCCATATCTTGAATGCCGACAAGTGCATCAGATTTGATTACTTCAAGGCAAGCTTCCAAAAGCAGTTTTTCCATGAAAGGATCTCCAACTTGAACAGCCGGACGCTTTTCTTCGGAAGCTTCCGACAATTCTTCGGAAGCAAATGTAGCTCCGTGAATGCCGTCTCTTCCGGTTTTGGCTCCGACGTACATCACTGTATTGCCGACACCAGTTGCTTGCCCTTTTTTGATATCTTCATGGTTTATGAGTCCGACACACATCGCATTGACCAGCGGATTTCCTTCATAGGAAGCGTCAAACTGCACTTCTCCTCCAACGGTTGGAATTCCGATACAGTTACCGTATCCGGCAATGCCAGCGACAACTTCTTCAAACAAATATTTGACACGCGGGCTTGTAAGTTCCCCAAAGCGAAGAGAGTTAAGGAGAGCGATTGGTCTGGCTCCCATCGAGAAAACATCGCGAATAATGCCTCCGACTCCTGTTGCTGCACCTTGATACGGTTCGATTGCAGAAGGGTGGTTATGGCTTTCTATTTTAAAGACGACGGCTTGATTGTCGCCGATATCAACAATCCCTGCTCCTTCACCAGGTCCTTGCAGCACACGTTCTCCTTTTGTTGGAAACTTTTTTAATACTGGTTTTGAATTTTTGTAGCTGCAATGCTCTGACCACATAACAGAAAAAATTCCAATTTCCGTGTAATTCGGCAATCGTCCTAATATTTTTTCAATGAGGGCAAACTCCTCATCACTAACTCCCATTTGCTTATAAATTTTGTCGTTTTTTATCATTTCTGGACTTGGTTCAAGAATTTGTGACATGAGCTTCCCTCCAACTTCTTACAATCGATTGAAACAATTTCAACCCGTCTGTATTTCCTAAAAGTTCGCTGACTGCCCGTTCCGGATGCGGCATCATTCCAAGGACATTGCCGCGTTTATTTACGATGCCTGCAATGTTATTTAAGCTTCCGTTCGGATTATCTTGATACGTAAAAACAATTTGCTTGTTTGCGATTAACTCTTCAAGAGTTTTTTCATCACAATAATAATTTCCTTCCCCATGTGCGATCGGAATGGTGATAATCTCGCCCTTATCATATTTGTTCGAAAACATCGTTTCGTTGTTTTCCACCTTTAATTTCACAGGGCGGCAAATAAATTTCAGCTTCTCGTTCCGTCTCATGGCACCCGGAAGAAGACCAGCCTCAAGCAAAATCTGAAACCCATTGCAAACGCCAAGTACAGGCTTCCCTTCATCTGCAGCTTTCACAACTTCCTTCATAACATTGGCAAAACGGGCAATGGCTCCGCTGCGCAAATAATCGCCGTATGAGAAGCCGCCAGGAAGGAGAATGCCATCGAAGCCACTTAAATCTTGAGCGTCATGCCAAACGTATTCGACTTCCTCTCCCAGTTCGTCTTTAATGGCATGGTACATGTCAACGTCACAATTGGAACCCGGAAAAACGATCACGGCAAATTTCACTTGACGGCTACCTCCTCTATTTCATAACGGTAGTCTTCAATCACAGGATTTGCTAAAAGCTTTTTACACATTTCGTCGACAATCTCTTCGACATTTCGATCCGTTTTTCCGATTGCTAGCTCCATGTACTTCCCGATCCGAACATCTTCCACTTCGTTGAAATTCATTGAATGTAAAGCATTTTTCACCGCATTTCCTTGAGGATCAAGCACACTTTCACGCAATGTAACATATACTTTTACTCTGTACATGGAACTGTACCTCCTAAACGTTTTAAAATTTCTTTATAAGCATCCGTCAAATTGCCGATATCCCGGCGGAACACATCTTTATCAAGCTTTTCATTTGTATGTTTGTCCCAAAGTCGGCACGTATCAGGGGAAATTTCATCTGCAACAACAAGCGTTCCGTCGTTTAGCAAGCCAAATTCAAGCTTAAAATCTACTAGTCTCACGTTTCTTTCATGAAAATGCTTCAATAAAATATCGTTTACTTTGAAAGCTAATGTTTTTATTTCATCCAGCTGCTCTTTATCCGCAAGCTCTAGTAGTTCAATATGGAAACTGTTAATTAAAGGGTCTCCCAGGTCATCATTTTTATAGTAGAACTCAATGATCGGCTTTTTAATCTCAGTTCCTTCGGCAATGCCCAATCTTTTGGACAAGCTTCCTGCCACAATATTACGTACAACTACTTCAATCGGAATGATTGTCACCCGTTTGACAAGCTGTTCATTTGACGAAATTTTTTGAACAAAATGGGTCGGAATGCCGTGTTCATTTAACTTTTCAAACAGCAAACTTGAAATTTCATTGTTTAGCTGTCCTTTGCCTACAATCTCAGCTTTTTTCTCCCCATTAAACGCGGTAGCGGAATCTTTATAATAAACAAGAAAAATGTTGGGATCGTCTGTTTCATAAATTTTTTTCGCTTTTCCTTCGTACAGCAATGAGCCCTTTTGAACGGTCATGATCATGCCTCCTAATGCGGAATATTGGCCTTTCATTTTATGTCAAGGGGCAGGGCAGTTTTTCGATTTGCCGAGCCCCATTTGGACATCTATTGTTCTAACCCGCAGCGTTTAAAAATGTAATCCACATTTTTCAAATGGTAATTGTAATCGAAGCAGTCATCGATTTCTTCTTTCGAAAGCTCTGTTGTAATTTGTTTTTCCGCTTCGATCAGCTCTCTAAACGGAACTTGGCGCTCCCACGCTTCCATCGCTTTCGGCTGAACTAAATCGTATGCTTCTTCACGTGTCATACCTTTATTGATTAGCGCAAGCAAAACCCGCTGTGAGTAGATCAATCCCAGCGTTTTCTCCATATTGCGCTTCATATTTTCCGGGAAGACCGTCAAGTTTTTCACAATATTGCCAAATCGATTTAACATGTAGTTCAACGCGATCGTAGCATCTGGCAAAATGATGCGCTCTGCCGAAGAATGAGAGATGTCGCGCTCATGCCACAATGGAACATTTTCGTAAGCCGTCAGCATCATTCCGCGAATGACCCTTGCCATTCCTGTCATGTTTTCCGATCCGATCGGATTGCGCTTATGCGGCATCGCAGATGAACCTTTCTGTCCTTTGGCAAAAAACTCTTCCACCTCGCGGGTTTCGCTCTTTTGCAAGCCGCGAATCTCAACTGCAAACTTTTCAATCGATGTAGCAATTAAAGCAAGCGTAGCCATGTACTCGGCATGTCGATCACGCTGCAATGTTTGCGTCGAAATCGGCGCCGGCTTTAAACCGAGTTTTTCACACACATACTGCTCCACAAACGGATCGATGTTGGCATAAGTGCCGACTGCTCCGGAAATTTTGCCGACTTCAATCTCTTCTCTTGCGCGTTTAAACCGCTCTAGATTTCGCTTCATTTCTTCATACCATAGCGCCAATTTCAAACCAAACGTTGTCGGTTCTGCATGCACCCCGTGCGTACGCCCCATCATGACGGTGTATTTATGCTCCAACGCTTTATCTCTTAAAATAGCGATGAAATTTTCCAAGTCTTTTTGTAAAATTTCGTTCGCTTGCTTTAGCAAATAAGATAAAGCGGTATCCACGACATCAGTGGAGGTCAATCCGTAATGCACCCATTTTCGTTCGTCGCCAAGCGTTTCTGATACAGCACGGGTAAACGCCACTACGTCGTGCCTTGTTTCCTCTTCAATTTGCTTAATTCGGTTCACATCAAATGAAGCACGTTCACGCAGTTTTTTTACATCTTCATTCGGGATCACACCAAGCTCCGCCCACGCTTCACATGCTAAAATCTCCACTTCAAGCCAAGCTTTAAAGCGGTTTTCTTCCGTCCAAATCGCACCCATTTCAGGACGTGTGTATCGTTCAATCATTCCTGCAACCTCCTATTGATCTCTCCGTCTTGTTTATGAATAGCTTGTCAAACATTCCAAATTTGAGTGGATTCGATATATGTCAATAGTTCCTCAATTTCATCACTGAAGAACGTAATATGTCCCATTTTTCTGTTGATTTTTGCCTCCGCTTTTCCATATAAAAATAATTTCCCTTTTTTCAGCAGCTCTTCGTTTTTCAACACAGGCTCTAGATGCTGGCCCAGTATATTCACCATAATTCCTTGATGAATGAGCTTCGTGTTTCCGAGAGGCAATCCGCAAATCGCGCGAATATGCTGTTCAAACTGCGATGTTTCACATAAATTTAATGAATAATGACCTGAATTATGAGGCCGGGGGGCGAGCTCATTTATATAAATTTCATCGTTTGCCACAAACATTTCAACTGCCAGCGTTCCAATCAGCCCAAGCTTCGCCGCCAATGTTTTTGCTGTTTCCTCCGCCTGTTCCTTCAACGAATCAGAAATTCTTGCAGGTACAATGCTTTCGTGCAAAATATTGTTAACATGAATGTTTTCGGCAACAGGCAATGTGCTGACTTCACCTGTCACGCTTCTAGTGACAATAACCGAAATTTCTTTGTCGAACGCGATCCATTTTTCCAATACACAGCGTCCGTTCTTCAACAAAGCTTTTGCTTCTTCTATATCTTCTTCTTGCTTTAGTACAAATTGGCCTTTCCCATCATATCCTCCGCGGCATGTCTTTAAAACACTCGGGATGCCTATGTTGGATACGGCTTGATAAAAATCATCTTCTGATTCAACGACTTCATACGGCGCAACTTTCACACCAGCGTTCGCCACAGCTTCCTTTTCCGTCTGGCGATCTTGTGTAATGGCGAGCAGTCTGCTTCCTTGAGGCAAGTAGGCGTTTTTCTCAAGCCAAGTTAACGCCTCGTAATCAATATTTTCAAATTCATACGTTATACAATCGCTCACCTTCGCAAGCTCTTTGATTGCATCCAAATCATCGTAACGGGCTGTGATTTCAATGTCGCTCACTTGGCCGCATGGAGAATTCGGTGTTGGATCAAGCACCGCCACACGATATCCCATATTTTTGGCAGCGATAGCCATAAATTTGCCTAGTTGACCGCCTCCAATGATTCCAATTGTACTTTGAGGCAAAAGTTTTTTATACAAGCTGATCACTGCTTTCCATGACGTTTTTTCTCATATTTTCTCGCCGTTGTTCAAGCTTTTGCTGAACATCAGCATCATTGATCGACAAAATTTGCGCCGCTAACAGACCAGCGTTCACTGCGCCCGCTTTTCCTATCGCCACTGTTGCAACAGGCACGCCGCCGGGCATTTGCACGATCGAGAGCAGCGAATCCAGTCCGTTTAACGCGTTTGTTTTAACCGGAACTCCGATGACAGGGAGAGTTGTTTTCGCTGCAACCATTCCCGGCAAGTGTGCTGCTCCGCCTGCGCCTGCAATGATTACTTGAATTCCGCGATCCCTGGCAGTGCTTGCATATTGAAACATCCAATCAGGTGTGCGGTGGGCAGAAACAACCTTTTTTTCATAAGGAATATTCAGCTCATCTAATATTTCACAGGCATGCTTCATCGTTTCCCAATCTGAAGTGCTTCCCATTATCACTCCAACGACAGGATTCATGGCGATGCTCCCCTCTTTATTTTTAATAATAGGTTGCCACCTTCGTTAAAAATCTTGACAATAATTGAAAGGCATAAAAAAAGCCCGCTTCTGCATTTTCCCTATCAATAAGGGAAAGTAACACAAACCGGGCATAAGTAATATGTATGCTCAGTTGAAAAATCTTGCCGATTACTTTCCCTCATAGTCCAACAATTTACGGTTGTTGGGTAGAAACTTTTGGGCCATATTCCCAAGATTATATGAGGTTTTAGTTTTCATATGCTGTTTTCGACTCCATCTTAACAATGAAAAATCATTATGTCAACGATAAAATCGAACATTATTTTTCTTTAAACACCGAATGTTCGGGTTTTGATGAACCTTGATCATGATCTGTGACGTTTTCACTTCCTTCTAAAACAAAAGAAAAGGATCAGACAGCATTTCAGTCTGACCCTTCGACTTCTTATTAATTGACAAGAAAGATGAAATAAAGCAGAAATACAATCGATAAACCATACAAAATCGGATGAATCTCTTTTCCTCTTCCTTTTAGAATCATCGTGATCGGGTAGAAAATAAAGCCGATAGCAATACCGGTTGCGATGCTGTACGTTAATGGCATTGTAATCAAGATTAAAAACGCCGGAACAGCAATTTCAAACTGATCCCATTTTATATGCCCTAAAGATGATACCATTAAAACTCCGACAATAATGAGCGCTGGAGCCGTAACAGAAGATGTAATAACGCTCAATAGCGGCGAGAAAAATAAAGCTAATAGGAAACATCCTGCCGTTATAATGGAAGCAAAACCTGTCCGCGCGCCTGCCGCAACCCCTGCTGATGATTCTACATAAGAAGTGGTTGAAGATGTTCCTAAAATCGCTCCGACAACTGTTCCCATTGAATCAGATACTAAAGCTCTGCCGATTCGCGGAAGTTTATTGTTTTTCAATAACCCTGCTTGATTGGCAACCGCAACCAGCGTTCCTGCCGTATCAAAAAAGTCAACAAACATAAACGTTAAGATTACGACAAGCATTTGTAAAGAAAAAATATCTCCTAAATGTCCTAAAGCTACTCCAAACGTCGGAGCCAAGCTCGGAATTTCCCCAATAATTTTATCCGGTTTTGGAACAAGGCCAAAAATCATTCCGACAACGGCCGTAATCACCATGCCGTAAAACACGCCGCCTTTCACTTGCCGAACCATTAAAATAATCGTAATAGTTAATCCAAAAATAGATAGAAGAGTATTTCCATTCCGCAAGTCTCCCAAGCCGACAAGAACAGCGTCATCATTAACAATTATGCCTGCATTTTGAAAACCGATAAATGTGATAAACAATCCGATTCCCGCACCGACTGCATGCTTCAGCTCCGGCGGAATGGAATCAATAATTTTTTCCCGCAATCCGCTAAGCGTCAGCAAGACAAGAAAGAGACCTGAAACAAGAACACCTGAAAGGGCTGTTTGCCAAGGGATGCCGTACGTCAAAACGACAGTAAAAGCAAAGAACGCGTTCAATCCCATACCGGGAGCAAGAGCTACCGGATACCGTGCCACAATACCCATGATGAGCGTCCCGATGGCTGCAGCCAACGCGGTCGCAGTGAAGACAGCTCCTTGATCCATTCTCAATTCATTGGGAAAATCAGCAACAGAGCTTAATGAAAGCGTTGCTGGATTGACAAACAAAATATAGGCCATTGAAAGAAATGTTGTAATTCCGCCAATAATTTCCCTGCGGTAATTAGTGCCAAGTTCATCAAATTGAAAATATTTTTTCATTATAAAGTCCTCCTACAATTGGCTGTATAAAAAACTTTAAGCAAAAAAATAAGCGCTCCATTCCAAGGATGCGCTTGACCATGAGGTTGCTGAAAGCCCAATGTGAGAAAGGAAAAGGATCCTCTCCTCCTTCAGCCATCGAACCGTCAACACCTCGTAGTCAAGCTATTTACGGTAGCTTGGTAGAAACTTTCGGGCCATATTCCCGAAATTATACGAGAATGTTTATATTTATTATATAAAAATGATAATTCCGATTTATACAAGTTGGTCAGATTTATTCCCATTCAATTGTTGCCGGCGGCTTGCTTGTAATATCGTAGACAACTCGGTTCACGTGCGGCACTTCATTGACAATCCGCGTAGAGATCACTTCCAGCACTTCCCACGGAATACGAGCCCAATCTGAAGTCATGCCGTCAATTGAAGTGACAGCACGGATTCCAATTGTATGATCGTACGTGCGGGCATCGCCCATCACACCTACGCTGCGGATGTTAGGCAAAACGGTGAAATATTGCCAAATGTCCCGCTCTAATCCGGCTTTTTTAATTTCTTCTCGTAAAATAGCATCGGATTCCCGAACAATCTCTAGCTTTTCTTCCGTTACTTCTCCTAAAACCCGAATGGCTAATCCTGGTCCCGGGAACGGCTGCCGCCAAACGATTTCATCTGGAATACCAAGCTCTGTTCCAAGTGCGCGAACTTCGTCTTTAAAGAGTGTATTCAATGGTTCAATCAGTTGAAATTTCATATCCTCCGGAAGTCCGCCGACATTGTGATGCGATTTGATCGTTTGCGCCGTCTGCGTACCGCTTTCGATAATGTCTGTATAAAGTGTTCCTTGAGCAAGAAACTCAATGCCCTCCAATTTTGCCGCTTCATCATCAAAAACATAGATAAACTCGTTGCCGATGATTTTTCTTTTCTTTTCCGGGTCAGTAACACCCTTCAATTTTTCTAAAAAGCGGTCTTTTGCATCTACTTTAATGACATTCATGTTAAACCCTTCGCTAAACGTCTTCATGACGCTTTCCGCTTCCCCTTTGCGAAGGAGTCCATGGTCAACAAAAATGCATGTTAATTGCTTGCCGATCGCTTTATGGATTAAAACGGCTACAACAGATGAGTCCACCCCGCCGCTTAGCGCGCACAGCACTTTCTTATTTCCGACAGTTTTGCGGATGTTCTCTATTTGCATTTCAATAAAGTTTTCCATCGTCCACGATTTCGCGCACCCGCAAATATGGAAAACGAAATTTTTCAATAGGTCGTTTCCAAATTCCGTATGGCGCACTTCGGGATGAAATTGAACCCCGTACATGTTCCGCTCATCATTGCTGATAGCAGCAAATGGACATGATGGGCTAACGGCGTCTACTTTAAAGCCGTTCGGAATATCGGCCACAAGATCCCCGTGACTCATCCAAACGATTTGATCATCAGGCAGGCCTTCAAACAACGGCGATTTTTCCTTTACTTGTAAAGCTGCTTTCCCATATTCCCGGTGCTTCGCCTTCTCCACTTTTCCCCCGAGCAAATAGGTCATTAATTGCATGCCATAGCAAATTCCGAGCACTGGAACCCCGAGTTCAAAAATCCGCTCGTCGCAGCGAAAAGACTTTTCGTCATATACGCTGTTTGGACCCCCTGACAAAATAATTCCTTTCGGATTCATTTTTTTGATATCTTCTATCGACAGCGTATGCGGATGAAGCTCGCTGTAAACACCGAATTCGCGAATTCTGCGCGTAATTAATTGATTGTATTGGCTGCCGAAATCTAACACTAAGATCATGTCTTGGATGTTCTCCAACGTGTTCACCTCATTATTTTGATGGATCAATATATTGTTTCACATCTGACTTCAAAAAAATAGAATTCTACCGAAAAAAGGCAGAATTCTAGTACATCTACTAACTTCTGCCTTCATAGTCGGGTTATTTACGGTAACCCGGTAGAGACTCTCGAACCATATTATCGAGGATATACGAAGGAGCTTCCCGCTATGAATTTTTTCTTATCATACCAAGTGATCAAGACCCGGTCAAGAAGTTGTTTTTTTGATTAAATCTTCCCATAATTCTTTCGATTGCTCCCATTCCTTGCTTGGATCATCGCCCCGATACAGCGCCCGCTCATAAATGTAAGTTAATTGCGACATACTATTTGTTCCAAACATTTGATCAATCTGTTTTGCATATTCCCTTAACGTTTGCCCGTTTTCCCGTTTGTAGCCACATCTTTCCAGAGATTTAAGCAAAAGCCTGTATGCTTTCAAAAAATCTTTCTCATCATGATTCCATTTATAGAAGCTAGTCATCCAACTGGTCATCCATTTATTTCTCGTTTTGAAAAGTATTAACACACATGCCGCTATAAACAAGATGAAACCGATGGAGACAATAACAGCTGGTGATAGCGAAAAAGGGAATTCCTTTGGCTGCTTAGCATCATCCGTATCGATTTGTTCTTGACTTTCTTCCTCAAGCGGCTGACTTTGTTCTTGTTCGGCAGCGGATGAATCTTGTTGATTTTCATTTGATTGATGTGCAAATTCCTGCGGATTGGAAAAACCGATCGTCGGTTCAAAAGGGACCCAGCCAATTCCAGAAAAATAAACCTCTACCCACGAATGGGCATTGTTGCTAGTTACTTCATACACTTCCAATCCTTCGCTTGTCGTTTCCACAAACTGCCCAGGGGTATATCCCTTTACCCAGCGCGCCGGAATTCCGACAGACCGAAGAAGAACAACCATAGATGTCGAAAAATTGTCGCAATATCCTTTCTTCGTTTCAAATAAAAACTGATCGACATAATCTTCATCCAATTCCGGGACAGCCACATCATTCGTTTCATATACAAACGGTTCTTTCAAAAAATACTGTTCAACCGCCTTGGCTTTATCATAAAAGTTGTTTTTATCTTTTGTAATCTCCACAGCGAGATTTTTCACGCGTTCCGGAAGGCTTGCGGGAAGCTGCGTATATCGTTCAACCAATTCTTTTGGAGCACCTTCATTCGAGTGAACAGCCTGCAATTTTTCAATTTCAAACAAGGGATAAGAATATTTCAAAGAATAACTGGAAAGCCGTTCCCCCGATTCATTAAACATTGGGAATATATTCTCCGTAACATGATCGATGCGGTATTGATCAGCATCACTGGAAATTTCCTGCAATCCAAGCGGATAAATAATATGCTGATATGGATATTCGCGCTCAATTTCTACAGTCGAAACAAGCTGTTCCGTTTGAACCTGACTACTCGTCAAGTTTAAATACGGACCGATAAATCCATTTGCAATGGAAAATTGTCTGTCGCTTGTCATCCAGCCTTTTCCTGTATAAACATCTTTTGTTTCAACTCGCCAATAATGCTGTCTTTCTACATACGCCCGAAAAGCAGGTGCATCGTTTGGAATGAACGGACCGCCCAATTGCTCATCATTGGTACCATAACCGATTTTTTTGACAACCGAATTTGACAAATGCTCCCCTTCTCCGTCCTGTTTATACTTCGAAAAATACGGTAAAGGGTCTGGCCATTGGGGGGCCGCTTTCGGAGCGAGCCACCCGATCGCAGCGGAAACAACAATCATTGCCAAAAGCGGCACAATCCATTTCCAATACAAAATAGACCTAAACGGAATTTTCTCCGAAAAAATCATCCTTTCAAAATAAAGAAGACCTAAAAGGAAAAATCCAACCACCGCTAACCGTATAATCGCATAAGTTGCATCATATGGCGAAAACGTATCTAATACTGCCACATACGTAATAGTTAAAATTAAAAATAATAAAATTCTTTTTCTCTGAATAATCCAATAGTTTAATAAATAGACAAGCAGCCACAATAATACAAAGAAAAGAAACGTCCGGAATGGAGGAGTCATTCCGCCGAAATACCTTTCGGTGATCAAGTTTAAGTTATAGCGAAGATCATGAATAAATTCTAATATCCATCCTATTTCAAAGACAGAGCCGTTGTAAAACAGCTGATGAATAAAAAAGAAAATATAACATAATTTAACTGGATACGAGATATACCATTTTAGCTGCATAAAAGTAAAAAAGAGAGAAATTCCGATAAATATAACGAAAATAACGGTATAGATAGAATCAGTCGAATATTCAAGCGGCCGCAGCCATTCCCACAGCAAAATAAACGATAGCAAATATAAACAAAAGTTAACGATTTGCTGTTTCATTATCGGCTTCCCACCCTTTGCGCTGCATCTCGGAACATGCCGGCGTCAACAGTGCGGACAGTTATCGAATGCCGCCGCAATTTATCTATTAGTTCTTGATCTCTTCTCGGCTTTTCAACCGCTTTTGTCACATGCCAAATGGTGACATGACGCGGCTTCGGAAACGCTAGAAGCTTGTCAATCAAGGAAGGGTGTAAATGACTTGTCATAATCATGATAAATGAATGCTGTCCCCATTTGTTCAATTCCTCTAAAAGCTGGTTGATAAACTCGTCCTCACCATCGCAATCCGCCACTGCCAAATGATACAGGATATGCTTCCAATGATGCTCATGATTTGATATAGGAAAAACTTTCTTCGTTTTCCCAACCGAAACTACCCCGAGCTTGGAACCGTTTTTGAGCACTGCTTTAGAGAACGAAGCTGTAAATGAGATAAGCTCTTCAAATGACGATGACTTTGTTCGATCGATGAAACAAACAATTTGTTGGCTATTCAGCTGCTCAAATTCCTTTGTCATGATCGAATGGCGTCTCGCTGTCGCCTTCCAGTCTATCCACGATAATTTATCTCCCGGTTCATATTCCCTTACCCCAGCAACGATCGAAACATCTTTTATATATCGTGTTCTGGCAAAACCTGCATCCTTTTCAAGTGAAAGTTGTTGGGGACGGTACTGAAACTCAAAAAATGGCGGATAGACCACAATGTGATTTTTTGCCGAATAAATGCCTTCTCTTTCAATGATTCCAAACAAATCTCCTGTTTTAAATCGCACTGTTTCAAAATGATGGGATCCCCTCGGAAGATTAGATAACGAATATTGGAATGAAAAACGTTTTTTCCACCAAGGAAACAATACAATCTTCGCTGATCCCGAATTTTTCAGCTTTTCAGGAAGGACATCCTCAACGATTCCAAAGAAAAAAGGGAAGGGAAACGGCTGTTCAATTTCGATAGTACAAACAAGCGGTTCGCCTGCTTGAAATTCCGTTTTATTTAATTTGCGCCGAACTCGCAGCTTCTTCAGCGGATAGAGAGCCAACGCAACAGAATAAACAACAAACGGCAGCAATGAATACAATAAAAACCAGCTGACAAATCCTCCTTGAAACATGGCATATGCAAAGGAAGCCGCCACGAGCAATATTAAAAAAGCAAGGTTCCACGCCAGCCGTGTGCCTTTTAGCAAGCTTTTCATTGATTTCACAGCGACCTCACTACAGGCACAGGGATTTCGGCAAGAATATCTTCAATGATTTGTTCAGCTGTTCTCCCTTCATAACGCGCTTCAGATGTCAAAATAATGCGATGGGGCAGGACATGCACGGATAAATATTGAACATCATCGGGGATCACATAATCTCGGGCATGAATAAACGCATACGCCTGAGATGCCTTCATAAGCGCAACAGAACCACGGGGACTGACTCCTAAATAGACGGAATCATGGTTCCGCGTCTTATTTACGATGTCTACAATATAATGTTTAATCGTATCATCTACATATACTTGTTTGATTTCTTCCTGAAGTGTCGTTAATTCGTCTTTGGTGATGACTGACGTTAGTTCATCAAGCGGCTGTCCTTTTTCAGCTCTTGTCAACACTTCTACTTCTTCTGTAACGGAAGGATAGCCCATTTTCAGTTTTAGCAAAAATCGATCCAATTGAGCCTCCGGCAACGGATAAGTTCCTTCATACTCAACCGGATTTTGTGTCGCCATAACGAAAAAAGGTTTTTCAAGCGGCATTGTCACGCCATCAATGGTGACACTCCCTTCCTCCATGCCTTCAAGCAAGGCGGATTGGGTCTTTGGTGAGCTTCGATTTATTTCATCGGCCAAAATAATATTAGCCATAATCGGTCCTGGTCGGTATTCAAATTCAATCGTTTTCGGATTATATATCGATACTCCAGTAACGTCTGAAGGCAGTAAATCAGGTGTAAACTGAATTCTTTTAAAATCAGCCCCAACAGACTTTGCCAATGCCTTCACCATCATCGTTTTTCCAACTCCGGGTACATCTTCGAGAAGCACATGCCCTCCAGCAAGCAATGCCGACAAACTTAAAATGACCAGTTCACTCTTTCCTACAATAACTTTTTCAACATTTTCGACAATTTTTTCTAATTTTGGATGCATCGTCTCCCCTTGCATTTATAGGCCTCCCAATCATCATATCTGCACTTCTAACTCTATTATACAATTGCCTAATAGCAGAAAAAAACGATTCGTTTTCAAACTGTTTAAAATTTATTGTACATTGTTACGTTTTCTTCTGAGAAAAGAAGCAGGATATAAAATTTAGAATTTTCACAAACTTTACGCGGAGTATTCCTAGTTTTCCTGCTTCTAAATAAATGGGATGACGTCTTGCTAAATAAAGTAAATGCAAGGGAATGATTGTTAAGAACGCTTGTATAGCATTGCCCAAATTTCTTTTAAAACAGGCATTTGTTCTTTCTCTTCTTCACTTACTTGTTCCCAAATGATTCCTTCCGGCTTTGAATAAGGAGTGTTCGTTTTGATCAATTCTTTTTCTGTAGCAATCCAATCAACCGTCAAATCATACGGATCAATAGGAAAATCGTCTTCTACCAGCTGAATGCTATGAACAGTCGTGACGACAGGAACAGAAGGCTGCCCAAGCTCCCGAATAATGGCATATTCGCGATCAGCATATCCTTCGCCTTTTCCAATTCTGCGCCCGTCCCTATGGACTGCAACCGATCCAACCACGATGAAATCAATAGTTGGCAGCTGATCGAGAGAGATTTCCTTTCCGAACGTATTCATATGTTTCAAGCTGGCGGCTTTTCTCTCTTCTCCTTTTGGCACCCATTCAGGCTTCACCATGATAAAACCGGATTTTAATCTTGGAGTTGGCATAAGAAGAATCTTTCCATCAATTAGCACTTTCGTCCGAATTGGAAGCTGCGGAGCATCAGGGTTCACCTTTACGACGTTTGCCGATTTATATTCAGGCATCGAAGCAACAATTTTTGCAGCTTGTTCAGCTCCTTTGAAATTTGGAATTCTATTTTTCAGCGGAAACGGAAAGCGTCCAAGCTTCTCTTTTTCAAGCTGAGTCCATATTTTTTCCCTGACGGCCTGTTTATCCATCTTCTAAACCTTCTTCCTGCGCCGTGATTTAACCTTTACAAATAAAAAAGCAGTGGTGAAACTTTGTAAAAACAGCCAATTGACAAACGAAAAGATGATGTTTTCATATTCTATCTTGGGGCTCATAGAACAAGAACAGCGGTATACTCCGGGAATCTAAAATATGTGTCGGAAAATCAAAAGAGCTGCCATTCTTACGATTGCCCAATTTGAAAGCTGAAAGGTAGATACCATTTTGATTCAAGATGGGAGATAATTTTATCAATACTGCCAAGTTCACTTCGTTTTTTTTAAGAGCTCGATTTGGTATTGATGAATCAGCTTATCAAGTTCCTGGCTGATTTTTAACACAACCTCAGATGTATATCCATATTTCTCAGCCAATGAAATCATATATGCTCGTTCATTTTCTATTTTAATAGATAGAATATTCATTTTATTCATTTTTCAGTAACCCCATTTTTTACGAGTTTTAGTAGTATTAATAGTACCATACTCTTACGAATAATGTAAAGATTTGTAATTTATTGAAGAAATTTGCGGAAGAAGGGGGTAAATTCCCCCATTTAAAAAGTATTGGGGTTTATTTTCTCCACCGTGTAGAAAAAAACGTTCCTAGCACAATAAACCCATTGTAAAATTTTTAAAATAGCGTTCACTTAAAAAATCGGATAATCATTTTTGCAAATTTCCTGAATGGATTGTATTTTCTGATGAAAATCCTCTGAAGCAGCCTGAGCGTGCAAGAGGGAGTTAAGTTTATTGGACAAATTGTCATGATTATAAAACTTGCGCTTTATTTCATTTTGACTTCAATGAGCCCTAAGAAATAAATATTGACCGCAGCATGAACATCAAAGAAGCCTTGGCTCGACGATAAATCAAACCCGCCAATTTCTTGCATCCTCTTCAGTCGGTAACGAACAGACCCTAATGAAACATGCATTCTTTCGGTTGTTTTATATAGATGTCCGTTATTTTCAACATACCAAAAAAGCGTTTCTAATAAATCTGAGCCATGCTTGTCATCGTAGTTTTTTATTTTTTGAAGCATTGTATGTGAAAAGGCTTCCATTTCCGGTAAATTTTCAGAGCATATTAACTTCGCAACCGCTAAAAGCTCCTTAAATGCTTTGACTTTCGCATTGCTTTTAGAAAACTTCATAATCTTAATTGTTTTTTCTGCTTCTTTTAATCCTTTTTTCAAATCTGATGCTTGCTGACATAAACTGCTGATCCCCAATTTCATTTCAAAAGTTTTAATCTCGGAGAAAATCTGATCAATTAGCCATTGCCCGCATGAAACTTCAGATGAAAATTGACGGATAAAATCTTCAGGAATAACAGCAATCAGCTGATTGACTTTTGTTGTCATTATACATGCAAAACCTTGCTGCTTGAACAATTTATTTAAGTTTTCAGCTGCTGCAGTTTTATAATGATTAAGCGAATCTTCAAGCTCTTTTCGATTAAACTCTTGGCCGCTGTCCAGATGAAACAAAAACACATATTGCGGTTGATTAAGATTGTATCCCATTAATTTTAATCGGTAAGTAAGCTCTTCTTCTGAAAATTCCCCCCTAAAAACGGCGTTCAGCAATTCTCCTTTAATTCGCTGTTCGTTTTCAAACGCAGAAGTTTCATTTATTATTTGCATAGCACAAATGGATGCCGCCTTTTTAATGACGATATAGCCCAATTCCGAAAAGCCTTCTGATTCACGAATTAGTGAAACATAACCAAAAATATTGTTTCTTACAAAAACAGGAGATATTAATTTTTCAAATGTATAGCCTTTTGCTGAAGAAACTTTTATCCGATTCGTATTACATTTTTCTTTTATATCTACTGTTTCCACTTTCTCCCTCACATAATCAGCGCTGTTTAAATAAATTTTTCGAAGCGAATCGCTCGCTGCAATCAACTGGCGGTGAGAGTTTTCCAGCAGAAGAGCACAATTCATCTCAACCGCTAAAGTGTTCAATATCCCCTTTAGTCCACACCCGTTTAATAGCGAATTTGTCAACTTTTCATTAATCATAAGAGCTTTCTTAAACATTTCTTTCTGCTTTTCTATCCTTATAAAAGCTTTGTCTAGCTCTTGTCCTAAATTTTCCTAATAAGGCAGCTCTTTTTCGATTTCTTCTCCCCAATCCTAAAACCGGTTTGGCAATCCAATGACAATGCGGATCACCCTTTCCTTCACACTCAACTTCTTTAAAAATTACTTTTCTACCCAAATGATTGCTCACATATCCGCCTGCAAATCCTATTAGTGTAAAACATACTGGATCAGAAGATAATCCAAAGGTTGCAATATGGTGTTCAGCTTCTTGTGAATGCTTCCAATAGCCTTCTGAATAATAATCTTTTGTTACAGGGTCGATATACAGCTCTTTAACTGAAATGCCTAAATCAGCCGTTATGCCGTGCATATGCGAACAAGCGATAAACAGTTCTTTCAATGTCAGCGTATGATAAGCATCTTTCCTTCTTAAATGATTTGAAAAATTATTGCCGCAATTCCAGCCATACCGTAATAAAAAACCTTTAGCTCTGTCGAGACCTAAAGCTGAAATTAAATGATTTCGCAAAGTATTTAAGATTGCCCAGATTCAGGCAAAAATTTCATCATTTCGTTGGAGTCTAAAACTTCCCCCATTTCCATCCCCCTCACCACAAACTATTAGCATTTTTTATCAAAATTATCATAATATTTAATAAATTTTCAGGAAATTTTATATAAGATATCAGTAATGAACAGAATTGATTCTGTTAAAAATGTAAGCGTTAACAAAAAGAGGGGGAGAATAATATGAATAAATTTGAAGAACAAATTTATAATTGCATGAAACCCGTTGAAGAATTGCTGGCTAAAACAACCAATCCACTGCATATTGCGATTCTTGAAAACTTCCGCCGACACGTGCATCTGGAAGGCGCCGGCATGTTCAATGAAATTGTTTCTTCCGATATGATGGTCGATCACCCCGTTTATCGTGTTACTTGGGGAAGCGAGCCTGCTGTTATTGAAGGAAAGGAAGGAGTCCTCAACTTCTATCATATTGCATCAAAATCAGTACTTTGGCATTCTGATGACTTGCTGGCTGTGGCTGATTGGGGAATTGCAGATGAACTGACTTTCCACCAATTAATTAAAGGCCAAGGATTGCTTGATTTAGGATTTGAAGTAGATGATCCGGACAAAATTTATCATTACTCAAGCCGTCAAGTATTTTTATGGCCGTATGATGAAACGGGGAGACTTAAGGGAGAGCATCTTTACGAAGATAAAAGTACAGTAAAAATTATAGAAGTGGATCCTGCTGACGTCATCACACCAGAACGAGTTGCCGAAATCCACCGGGAATGCTTGACAAAATTAGAAGCAGAAAAACCGCCGAAATATTGGACGCTGGAAGTTATAAAACAACAGCTGGAAGGCAAATGATAAAATGAGCTTTCATGAAGACGAACACACGATCATTCATTTTTTAAGTCTAGTACATCATGAATGAATGCCCGACGCGAGGGAGCTAATATAACTCTCTCGCGTTTTATGCATCTAAACATGGCAAGCTGGCAAATTTATGCCCAATTGTAATCAAAGCAAAAAAAGCCGTTAAACATTTCGAATCATAAACTAAACGATTGGAATATCAGCAAATCTATCATTTCCTTTAAGCTATTTCCGCCTTTACAGAAAATATAGAAGCTTCATAAATCCTTTCCAATCATTTTCTTCTGCACAGAAATCAAGCAGCAAACAGCCTAAATATGTTGATAATTCGGGAAATGGGCAAAAAAAATATATTGGCACATACACGTTTTTTATAAAAACATACTGACATTCATGACAGATAATACGGACTGATCTGGATACACAGTTCGTTTTGCTATTTTCCATTTTCCATTCACTTTCCGAATAATATCTTCTCTTTCTCCGAACAATTCCTCGGTTTTTGCTTCTGAACTTCTGCTGCGCTTAAATAGAAAATAACTTCTAACCTTATATTCATTAGAGCTAAAGCCAGGCTCAACGACCACATTGCTTATAAAATGCCTCTGCCTTGTAGGCGGGTTTTCGACCCAGGCTGATTTCGTATAAAGTCTTTCGACCTTTATCTCTATGTCCTTTTTCGAATCTGCAAAATAAGTCATTTCAGTATTCAAATTGCTTCCCATTTTGTTATCAACAGTTACCCGCAGGGGCATCGTGTATTGAATATCATCATCAAGCAATTCAAGCCATTCCCGATATTTTCGGTGGTCAAGCAAATAGGCCTCATAATATAAAAATTGAGAAATTTCATATTGAATATCACTATTCATGAGATTTCACCTCTGGCTCTTTCGTAATCAGCTCCAGCCAGTATTTATGCATACTTCTTGCAATATGATCTGTATAGCAAGTTGGGTACGCTTTTCCCGGTCCCGGAAAATTCTCATCCGGATCTAAGTGATCTAATCCCATTAAGTAGTTGAGCATATTGTTGTAGCTGAGATTTCGATCTCTTGCCATTAACCCTTGGCTGGCCTCAACAATGCGAGCCCAATTTTCCGTATCATCCTGTTCAAGAGTACCTGCCGCGCCAAACGTTGCAATAAAGCCTTTGTACGATTTTTCCTTATAATCTTCCGGCAGCGCCTTATCAATCATATACCAAATCCAAATTTCAACTTGATCGGGCCCTAACGGCCGCCATACTCTAAATTGAAGATGATTATACTTTGTTCCTTCTGTTCCGCTGCAAGAGCTTAAGAATGATAGATTTGGAAAAACTCCGCCAACAAAATTTTGAACTCTAGAAAAAATGTCCAATTGTTCTTTATTTAAATTTTTCTCAAACATCGACCACATCGATTCAGGCATACCTTGGTATATGTTATTCGATCTTCCAGTAGCAGATGTAATTACATTAATTCCATGTCCGTTTGACAAAACAACTTGATGTCCATATGATGCATACAAAGGATCGCTCGGTGTAAGCTTCAATTCCACGGCGGATCTATGAGTCGTTTGAACATGGTAAGGATCTGCCGCGAAATTTTCACTTGTCATTTTCCAATTTGCTTTTGCCACCCATCGTTGAGGGACTCCCCTCACTTCCATCCCTCCGTCGCTCCGGCCAAGCATTATATCAAAATACCATTTCATTTCGCCTAAATAATCTTCTAAAGACATAGCGTCAGGATCAAGATTTCCAAAAATCATTCCTTGATAGCTTTCAACACGAGGAACTGGGCGCAGTCCCCACTCGCTTTTATCCATCGATTCCCCAAATACTTTATTCCCTGCAACAACCCCGATCAGTTCACCGTTTAAATTATAAGTCCAGCCATGATAAGGGCATGAAAATGCTTTTTTATTTCCATAATCTTCTGTACACAAACGAACACCCCTATGAGAACAAGAGTTCAAAAATGCGTTGATTTCTCCATTTTTATTTTTCACTAAAATAATCGGGTCATCGACCATCATCCTCGTAACAAAGCTTCCTGGTTCTTTTAATTCCGATTCGTGCGCCAGAAACTGCCATGTTCTGCCGAAAATTCTTTCTTTTTCTAGTTCGTATATTTCCGGATCTGTAACTAACCATTGAGGAAATCGGCCGTTTTCTATATTTTTCTCAACTTCCTTCCAATCTATCGTTCTCATATCCGTTCCCTTCCTCCTTTGGTTATTGGAATATTCGGAATTCTATGCCGCCAAACTCCCGGCTTTTGGGCAAGTTAGGTTAGTACAGACCTGTTGTTTATACTAAAGCTTTAGTCTTTCTTTTTTGCTTATACCTAAATACGTATCTTTTATTTTTTCATCTTCCAGCAAATCGCTCGCTTTTCCTTGAATGACAATTTCTCCGCGATCCAATACACAAGCGTGATCTGCAATTTGCAAAGCTGCTTTGACGTTTTGTTCAATTAACAAAATGGTCGTTCCAAATGTTTTTTTCATTTGCTTTAAAATATTCATAATGTCTTTGACAATAAGCGGAGCCAATCCTAAAGACGGTTCATCCAGCATCATTAGTTTTGGCTTCGCCATCAGCCCGCGGCCTATGGCAACCATTTGCTGCTCGCCGCCGCTCAACAATCCGCCCGGTCGATCCAACATTGTTTTTAATTTAGGGAAAAAGTCTAGAACTTGCTCGAAATCCTCCATAACACTTTTTTTGTCATTTTTATATCGGTGATAAGATCCTAACAGCAAATTATCCTTAACAGAAAGATCATCAAAAATTTGTCTTCTTTCCGGGACAAGACAAATGCCTTTTTCAACGATCTTTTCTACTTTACCATAAGAAATTTCTTCATTTTCAAATACAATGGTTCCTGATCTCGGTTTATAAATGCCTGCTATTGTTCCAAGAAGGGTGCTTTTCCCGGCGCCATTTGACCCTACCATCGCAAAGATTTCGCCTTGTTTTATTTCAAAGTGAATCCCTTTCAAAACGTGCAAATATCCGTGGTACGTATGAAGGTTGTCTACTACTAACATTAGATTGCTTCCTCCTCTCCCAAATAGGCTGCAATAACTTTAGGATTGCTGGCAATTTCTTCAGGCGTTCCTTCTGCAATTTTTTTCCCATAGTCAAGAACTACAATTTTATCTGCAATCGACATCACCGTTTCCATATCATGTTCAACAAATAAAAATGTCATCCCTTGTTTTCTCATATTTTTCAGTACATTCACTAGATTGCGGGATTCCTGCGGATTCAGCCCGGCCATCGGTTCATCTAGTAAAATAAATGAAGGCTCTGCAGCTACTGCCCTGGCAATCTCTAATAATCTTTGATTTCCATAAGGCAATGTTTCAGCTCGTTCAAAAGCTAAATCAGCAATACCGACCTGTTCAAGGCATTGCAATGCTTTTTGCATTACCTCTTTTTCTTCTTTATAAACGTTCGGCAATCGCAGGCCTGAGCTTAAAATTCCAGTTTTTAATCTTATATGGCTTCCTGTCATCACATTTTCGATGACGGTCATATTATTAAATACTTGCAAATTTTGAAATGTTCTTGTCATCCCTAGACTTGCAATTTGATAAGGTCTTTTCCCGATGATGGAAACGCCTTTAAAGGTTATTTTTCCACTTGTTGCCGGGATGACACCTGTCACTAAATTAAAAAGGGTTGTTTTGCCGGCGCCATTTGGACCTATTACAGCAACAATTTCCCCTTTTTTCACTTCAAACGAAACATTTTCAACGGCATTTACACCGCCGAATGATTTTGAAAGATTTTCGACTTTTAATAATGTTTCCTCAGTCATGAATATCACTTCCCGTTGACTTCTTTGAAAATGCTGAAACTGGTTTATTTTTAAAGCTTGAAGTGATTCTTTTGATAAAATGAAAGATCGCTTTTGAAATTCCATTTGGCATGTATATTAAAATAACTACAAGCAGCACGCCGAAAAATACAATTTCGAATTCCCCGCTAGCATTGGGAATAATTTTCGGTACAATATCTTTCAACAATTCTCCTAAAAATACATATATCGCTGCTCCGATCAATCCGCCCCAAATATTCCCTATCCCACCGATGACAACCATTATTAAAAAGTAGATAGATGTCATCATTTCAAACAATTGAGGATTTATAAAGGTGACATAGTGTGCGTATAAGCTTCCAGCAATTGAAGCATAAACGGCGCTTAATACAAAAATTTGCAATTTATATTTATTAATATTTATACCAATTGCTTCCGAAGCAATTTCGCTGCCATGGATAGACATTAAAGCTCTTCCGACTCTTGATTGAACAATATTGCGCGCAAAGAAAATTCCTAAAAAGACAAAGATCCAAATTAAGAAGTAAAATTGAAAATCTGTTGAAAATGAAATACCGAATAAGCTTAAAGGAGGTATGCCAAAAAACCCGTTTAATCCTCCAGTTATTGTTTTCCACTCTTTAAAAAATGTAAATATGATCACTCCAAATCCAAGAGTGGCTAAGGCTAAATAATGCCCTTTTAGTTTAAATACTGGAATACCAATGATTAAAGAAACGAGTGATGCAATAATCGCCCCAACTAAAATTCCTATCCAGGAAGGCATCTGCAATGTAGCCGTAAAATATGCAGAGGTATAGGCACCAATACCGTAAAAAGCTGCATGCCCGAGGGAAATTTGCCCTGCATATCCGATTAATAGCGTCAGTCCAGTCGTAACCAATGAGTAAAAACCGATCATAATGAAAGTACTTAAAATATAATTATTTGATTGAAAAATAAAAGGAAGAAGCATAATAACGACAAAAAAGATAAGAGGACCTTTCAAACTCCTGTTGTATATTTTCGTTAAATTGTTATCCATTTTTTCCTCTCCTCTAAACACGTTTTCCTGATACTTTCGAGAACAATCCATTTGGCATGAAGAATAATACGATTAAAAGAAGAGTGAAGCTAATGGCATCTTTATATCCTGAAGATAAATATCCTTCCGTAAAAGATTCTAATATTCCGATTAAAAATGCTCCGGCAATAGCAGCAGGTGCATTTGACAACCCTCCAATTACTGCAGCAATAAATGCTTTTAAGCCAATCATGATTCCCATATCATACGAAGCACCCGAAATGGGGGCAATCACTATTCCTGCGAGCGCTCCAAGACCAGCACTAATGGATACTGCCCAAAACGACATTTTTTGGGGGCTGATTCCCATTAGCCTTGCTGCAAAACGATTGACAACACAAGCTGTTACCGCTTTTCCTAAGTAGGTTTTATTAAAAAAGTAGTAAAGGACAGCTAAACTTAATAAGGAAATGCCGATAGCCCATAAGCTTTGCGGCTGAATGGTAGCATCCAAAAAATTGATATTCTGATTTCCAGAGAAAGGACGCAGCGCCAAAGGCTGAGTTCCCCAAATTAAAATGCTAATTCCCCGAAATACAAAAGCTGCACCTATCGTAATAATAAGAAGTGTTGCGGTTGATGAATTTCTTGCAGGATAAATTGCCAACCTTTCGAACAAACCACCGATAATCGTGACTATGACAACACTTACTGCTATTGCAATAATTAATGGAAAGCCCATATTGACAAACGAAATACAAGTAAGTGCACCCAGCATGGCAAAATCGCCTTGTGCTAAATTTAAAAGGCCGGTTATGTTGTAAATAATGACAAATCCAATAGCAATCAGTGCATAGATGCTTCCAATGGTCAGTCCAGAAAAAATTAACTGAATAAATTGGCTGGTCAGTTCCATTCCCACACTTCCCTTCTATTTTTGGTCTTTAGGGATCTTCCCCGTACTTTTAATCGTTGAAGATCCCTTTACAGCATTATTCTGCAATGACAAATTTGCCGTCTTTGATTTGAACCATAACTAAGCTGCTTTTATCAAGGCCAGTATGATTATCTTTCGAAAAATTGAATATTCCGGAAATTCCAACAAAATTTTTCGTATTTTCGAGCTGTTCTCTAATTTTTTCTTTGTCAGTTCCGGTTTTTTCAATTGCATTCACTAATAAATAGAATGCGTCCCAAGTATGGCCTCCAAACGTATTTGCGTCGTAGTTGAATTTTGCTTTAAAATCCTCTTTATACTTAATAAGTGTTTCTTTTTGCGGATCATTATCCGGCAATTGTTCAGCGACAATTAAACGCCCTGCAGGAAAAATAACTCCTTCCGCTGCTTCTCCGGTTAACTCAATAAACTCTTTAGTACCAATTCCCTGACTTTCAATAATGGGAAGTTTCATTCCTAATTGATGGAGATTTTTCGTAATAACTGAAGACTCCTGAGCAGTTCCCCAAACGATAATTGCCTGTGGATTTGATTTCTTTACGCGAGTCAGCATCGCTTTCGCATCATCAACAGTTGCTTCAAATTCCTCTTCAATAACAGCTTCAATGCCGTATTCACCTTTCAGGCGATTAAATTCTTCATGAGCACTTGTGCCGTATTGGTTGGCAACATTCAGCCAGGCAATTTTCGTTAAATTTTTTTCTTTCAAATAGGCTAAAATTTTAGGAATTACTACATCATCACTTTGTGTCGTTTTGAAGATCCAGTCCCGTGAAGAATTATCATCAGGTTTTACAATTTGTTTACTTGTAGCTGATGCAATGAATGGAGTTTTTGACTTTTCCGCAAGCGGCACCATTGCTAAAGCATTTCCGCTTAGCGTACCCCCAACAACAGCCAATACTTTATCCTGCTCAATTAATTTTTTCATAGACAGCACGGCTTCATTTTGATCGGACTTATCATCATAGGCAATCAGCTCTATTTTCTTTCCATCTATTCCATCGTTTTCATTTACTTGCTCCACCAGCATTTTTACCGTTTCCATCTGTGATTTTCCTAAAGGAGCACCGCCGCCCGAAGCTGAATAAATAGCACCAATTTTAATGACATCGGAACCACCGGAATCATTATTTTTTCCACCGGCGCTTTCAGAATTTCCGCATGCTGCCAGCATAGAGAGAAATAACATCAAAATGATCAACGAAACAAATTTTTTCAACGTAACCCCCTCCTTTATTTTTGGCAAAATTCCTTAAAAGCTTTATCTTTCTTAGTGACAACGCTTTCATATTAGTGAAATCAGAGGACCACCCCTTTCCTTTGACCAACAAATCATCAATAATATTATATATGATTTAAAATATGGTTTCAAATATTTAAAAAATTCTATCTTTTCTTCCTCCTAGCATTTTCTACTCATTCAAAATCCACTTGTAGAGAAAGAAGCTTCATCTATTGATTTTCTTCACAACAAGGGTTTAGAATTTGATCTTGTTATCTATTAATATATATAAAATAATATATGATATTAGCCAAAAAAATTTCCTTGAACAAATCCAACTGAGTACGATCAGTTGAATTTGTTCGAAATTGTTTTATTATGAAAATTTTTGCCGATTTCTGAATGCTTCTGCTGTATTTAATTTGTGTTGGCGGACAAATTCCTCAATTTGGTTGGGCGGAGCCTTTTCTCGAAGCAATCGAATAATTTCTTCGTGCTCTTTAATGGACTCTTTAGAGCGCTTCGGAACGAGTGTGAAGCCATAAGTCCGTATCCGCTTCATCCTCTGCCAAATTTGCTTAATCTGCTCCTCTAAAAAGTTATTGCCGCAGTTTTCATATATTAAGGTGTGGAACTGATAATTTAATTCACTGAATTGCTCTAATTCAAAATCTTGCAGCGACTGTTTCATCTTTTCGTTTAATTCTTCTAATTTTTTGATCGTCTCCTCCTTTATAATATTAGAACTTAAAACAGTCGCATAACCTTCTAGCACCGCCAAAACCGAAATGGTTTGCAAATACTCTTTTTCGTTGATATTGCTTACAACTGCTCCGCTATACGGCTTATATTGAATTAAGCCTTCTGCTTCCAATTGGCGGATCGCTTCTCTGACAGGGATGCTGCTTAAATTCAGCTCTTTTGCAATTTGATCGATTACTATTCGATATCCAGGCCCGTAAGCACCATTTTCAATTCGTGAAAGAATATAATCATATGCAATTTGTGTTTTATTTTTTACCTTCTGTTCCATACTTATATCATATATTAAAGAATATATACTAACAAGCAAAACGAGTTAGCTTTCCATTATTGTTGAGCCGAAATCGTTTCGGCTTTTTTTGATTTACCAAACTGAGGAATGTGATGATCTCCAATCGCCACATGAATTACTTGAACCTCTGTATAAAAATCAAAACTATAATGTCCGCCCTCTCGGCCAATACCGCTATATTTCGTTCCGCCAAACGGGATTCTTAAATCCCTGACGTTTTGCGAGTTTACCCAAGCCATTCCGCTTTCAATCGATTGGACAATTCGGTGTCCGCGCTTCAAATTGTTCGTCCATACATAAGCAGCCAGCCCATATTTTACATCATTAGCCATTTTTATGACTTCTTCTTCAGTCTCAAATGGTATAACTGCCATGACAGGTCCGAATATTTCCTCTTGAGCAACTTTCATACCGTTATGGCAATTCAGAAGAAGTGTCGGTGGAACAAAGTTGCCATTTTTCAATGATTGCGGAACGTTTCCTGAAAACACTTCTGCCCCTTCTTTTTTGGCTATTTCAATGTAATTTAAAACAGTTTCCCAATGTTTTTTGTGAATTAGCGGCCCTAGTTCTGTCGAAGAATCCAATGGATCCCCTACCGAGATATTTTGCACACGCTCTTTCAGCCGTTCAACAAAGGAATCATAAATCGATTTTTCCAAAAACAACCGCGAATTGGCTGTACAGCGCTCCCCGTTAAGAGAAAATACTCCCCAAACGACAGCATCCAAGGCTTTTTCCAAATCAGCATCGGCAAAGATAATTGCAGGAGATTTTCCTCCTAGCTCCATAGAGGTTTTTTTCAACGTATCTGCGCTATTTTTTATTATTTCGGCACCTGTTGTCGTCTCGCCCGTAAAGGAAATAAGCCGGACATCAGAATGTCTCACGAGGGACGCGCCAGCTGTTTCCCCAAAGCCGTGAACGATATTAAAAACTCCCTCTGGCAGTCCCGCTTCATGAATAATTTCAGCCAGCTTGTTAGCAGTCAGCGGCGACCATTCAGCAGGTTTTAAGACAACCGTATTACCTGTTGCCAACGCCGGAGCCACTTTCCATGTTTCCAGCATGAACGGAGTGTTCCATGGCGTAATTAAACCTGCCACTCCAATTGGCTTGTAAATAGTATAATTAATAAAATCTCCGTCTACTTTATACGCTTCTCCTACCATGCGGCTTTTAACCATTTGTGCATAAAATCGAAAGTTTTCAGCTGCACGGGATGCTTGCTTTTTCGTTTGACTGATTGGCAATCCTGTATCTAGAGATTCCAAATAAGCAATTTCTTCCGCATTTTCTTCAATTAATGCAGCAATTCGTAAAATATACTTCATTCTTTCATCTACCGACATTGTTCCCCAAGGGCCGTCAGCAAAAGCTTTTTTGGCAGCTTTTACTGCTAAGTCAATATCTTCTGCAAATCCTTCCGCTACCTCATTGATTACTTCATTATTAAAGGGATTAATATTCTCAAAGCTTTTCCCTGCAACTCCCTCTACAAACTTGCCATTGATATAATGAAGAACTTTCCCAACTTTATATGTGGTCATTTCGATTCCTCCAAGTATGCAATTAATTTTTGTAGCGCTGATGAATGTTATTATATTTGTACGTTCCAAATTCACTAAATTCATATAGTTCTAAAGACAATGCAAGATATCTCCTTTTGAAAAGGATCGAAAAATGATCTTTCATCACTGCAAAGATCTCATCACAAACTGCTTTTTTATCCTCTTCAGTACGCCCAGCGCCAATCTTTAGCGTACCGTGGACAAAGGCATCATCCTCAAAGCCGTCAGCAACACAATAATCTTTCAATTCAATGGCTCTAGATCTCACGCCTCCAATTGGAAATATATCGCTTTTGGAAATTAGCACATCATTAACTTTTTTCAGCAGCTCTGGAATTTTTGCCTCTTTTTTGATATTGTCGGTATATTCTAAAATAAAATGCGGCATAACGTCAGCTCTCCTTTAAAGTGTTGGTGACGGAGAAAAGATTCTGAATGACAGCTTCATATAATTCGATTAATTAAACGTCCAATCCCTTCTATTTCTGTAATCACTTCATCGCCAACATTAACATTGACCGCTCCTTTAGGTGTTCCTGTGAGAATTATGTCCCCGTAATTTAAGGTCATAAAGCTAGTTAAATACTCGATTAACATAGGGATTGTAAAAATCATATCTTTTGTATTTCCTTCCTGCACTAACGCTCCATTAACGTAAGTACGAAGGACCAAGTTCATCGGATCTGGTATATCTTCTTTATCGACAAGCCAAGGGCCTATCGGGGTAAATGCATCGCGATTTTTCACGCGCAAATTCGGCCGGTAATAGTTCTCTAAATAATCCCTGACAGCGTAGTCATTTGCAACCGTATATCCTAAGACGTATTCATACGCTTCACTAGCCTTGACATTACGCGCCATTTTTCCGATTACCACTGCCAGTTCACATTCATAGTGCATAAAATCTACATCAGGAGGACGTTTCGTTTCAGATCGATGCCCAACAATCGTATTCGGTCCCTTTAGAAACACAAGCGGTTCAGTTGGTGCATGAAATGACAGCTCTTTAGCATGATCTGCATAATTCAAACCTAATGCAAAAACAGTCCGCGGGCTTACAGGCGGAAGCCAGACTACGTCCTTTTCTGTCACTTTACGATGATCATTCAGTTGAAGGAAGCCGTTATCTTCAATTGCTTCATAAATGGTGCCGTTCATAGCAACTCTAGCTCGTTTCATCGCACAGCCCCCTTCACATAATCCGCTTCATGAACAATTGTATTTTCTAGACTGCCTACACCTTCAATTTCTATGCGAACATGGTCTCCTGCCTTTACTAAAGGCGCTTGCTCAGGAACACCTGTCAGCAGCACATCTCCTGGATAAAGCGTCATAAATTCTGTTATATCAGCCAGCAGCCGAGCAACTGGCCGGATGAAATTTTTCGTGTTATTTTTTTGCGCAAGCTTTCCATTGATAAAAACGCGAATGTCCAATGAATCAGGATCATCTATCGATTCCTTTTTGATGATCCACGGACCAACCGGATTAAATCCATCTCTTGCCCGCTCCCTTATCGCCGGACGATAAATGTTTTCGTGTGGAATTGCTACATCATTCACAACTGTATATCCAGCAACATATTGAAAGGCTTCTTCTTCCTTTACTTTAGTGGCAGTACGCCCAATGACCACGCCGAGTGCTGCCCCTACTTCTAATTCGTCTGCATCCTCAGGCAATGGTATGGGGCTCCTGTAGCCACTTAATGTGTTAATCGGTTTTATATATAAAATTGGCGCTTTCGGTGGTTCGTTATATGGTGAATGTGCCATTTGCTCACGATATCGATGAAAGGCGCCTTGATAATTCAAAAGGACACCGTAAATCGTACCTGAAACCGGAGGCTCCCAAGAAAGCTGATTGACGTGATATTGAGTTCCATTTAAAAAAATTGAATTGTTTTCTGGATCCACTTCGGCTTCCGTTATATTTGGCATTCCAAAAATTTTCACTACTGCATTGCCCATCCAATTCACTCCTTAGCAGGCGCAATACATCAGCCCTTTTTAGCTTGCCTTAATTTTTTACTTTCTCTAAAAGACCATATTTTTGCAGCGTTTGCCGAATTCTTTCTTGAAGCTCCTCCGCAGGCAAATCAAGAGGCAATCTTAATTTCGGCGTGATTTTTCCCATCATTCCAAGCGCCGCCTTTACAGGTCCCGGATTTGTCTCGGCAAATAAAATATCGTTTAATTCCATTAACTCGAAATGGAGGTCCTGAGCTCTCTTTATATCGCCTTCAAACCAAGCGTCATGCAATTCCGCAACTTTTGCCGGTTCCACATTAGCCGTTGCACTAATAGAACCTGCCCCCCCGATTGCTAGCATTGGATAGCATAAAAGCTCGATTCCTGAAAATAGTAAAAAATCTCTTCCGCAATGAAGCAGCACCCGATTCACATGCTCAAAATCTTTATTGGATTCTTTTGCACCGATAATGTTCGGGCAATCCTCCACTAAACGAGCCATTGTTTTGACCTCTAAATTTACAGCTGTTCTCCCTGGGATGTTGTAGATAATGATCGGAATATCTACAGAATCAGCTACTGCTTTAAAATGCTTATACAACGCATGCTGGGACGGCCTATTATAATACGGAACAATGACCATCGCAGCATCTGCGCCAATTTCTTGTGCAAATTTCGTTAGTTCAAGTGTTTCATCATGATTAGTCGATCCTGTTGCCGGAACAAACGGGACTCGGCCATTCACTGTTTTTTTCGCCAGCTCCATTACCTGCTTGCGTTCCTCCGTTGTTAATGAACTGGGTTCGCCAGAAGTTCCTGTCACTGAAATCCCATGGCTGCCGCTTTCAATTTGCCAGTTGATTAAATTTTTCATCGTTTCAAAATCAATATTGCCTTCCGCATCAAATGGAGTAACAACAGGAGCAATCGATCCTCTTAATCTTTGCTTTATTTCGTTATAAGACATATATAAGCAACCTCCTGAACAAAATGATTATTATCTGAATATTTCAAATCTCATTAATTTATTTTTATTATATATATAATCATATATGATTTCAACTATAAATTATTATATGACTGTTCGGCTAAAAAGATCATAAGCAGCAGCAACTGGTCGATCAAGCAATTGTTCTATGAACCTCAATTGGACATTATTTTTTTCTGCTATTCTATCCAATCCGTCAATAACACCCTCAAATAAGTAAGGTTTTAATGTTTTGTTCGTTATATGGCATAAACCGTTGTAAAATGTCTCATTGAATTCTATTTGGATTTTATAAATTCCCGGTTTAGGCAGGAAATAATCATGATCGATTTGCGCTTTAAAAATAAAATTGTTGTCAGCATCCCCTCGTTCCATCGATTTGACTAAACATGAAACACGATAATAATCCCCAAGATAATGAGGTATTTCATTTACAAGGCCTGACTCTAGCAGCTTCCGAATCATGGAGGAGCTTATTTTTTCTTGTTTATATTGGATTTTCGGAATAGTCGTCACATCAAAAAATCCCGTTCCAACGTTTTTCAGCTTCTCCATATTCCCTTTTCCTTTAAAACCATACGTAAAGTCGAAGCCGGCAACGACATGTTTGCACATCAAGCCTTTTAAGTATTGATTCACAAAGTCTTGATCGGATAATTCAGAAAAATTTTTATCGAATTTTACAATATACAGTTTCTCTACCCCTAATTGTGAAAAGATTTCCATTTTGGAAGGAAGCGGCGACAGATAGGAGATAACTTTTCTATCCGTTTCAATGACTTGACTTGGATGTGGAAAAAACGTCATCACGGCAAATGTTAGTTTTTTTACTTGCGCGATTTCTTTCGCTTTTTCAATGATTTTCTTATGTCCTAAATGCACTCCATCAAAGAAGCCGACTGCCATGACACACGGCTCGGGCTTGCATTCCGCTAATACTTTGGAATTGTTAATATAAACGACTTCCATCCATTCACCCCGCGTTGGCATGACTAGCCAAATTTCTATATTTTCCTTCAAAAAATAACAATGGGTCACCTTCCTTCATATAAATGTCAGTCACCTTTCCAATGTATAAAGTGTGGTCGCCGGCAACATGTGTATTGTATACGTCACATAAAATATTTGCTAACGAATTGGGCAGCACCGGTTGATCACCGACCCAATCAAAAGTAACATTTTGTTTCTCTTTTAATTGGCCGGCAAAAAGCATCGATAAATCTTGTTGTTCTTCAGACAAAATATTTACTGTAAATTTTCCTGTCTGCTTAATGATTTCATTCATTTTTGCTTTTTCTCCAATTGAAATGAGAATTAGTTTAGGATCTAAAGAGACAGACATAAATGCATTTGCCGTCATTCCGCGTACTTCCCCATTTAGGGCAGTCGTAATAACAGTGACTCCTGTCGCAAACTTCCCCATTGCATTTCGAAACGTGCGATCATCCATGTTACACACCTCTTTTTACGCTTTTTTATACTTGCCGATTTATCACGACTAATTTTAGCTCCGTCATTTCTTCAATCGCATATTTAATTCCTTCTCTCCCCATTCCGCTCTCTTTCACTCCACCGTATGGCATATGATCGACTCGGAACGTCGGGATATCATTAATCATTACACCGCCTACTTTTAGCTCTTCAGCCGCATATAAAGCATGGTGGATATTTTTTGTATAAATCCCTGCCTGCAGTCCATACCGGGAATCATTTACATACTCAACAGCCTGTTCAATCGATGAAACCTTTTCGATTAACACTACAGGGCCGAAAATTTCTTGACAGGAAACTTTCATATCAGGTTTTGTGTTGAGTAAAACCGTCGGTTCGACAATATTTCCTTTCGCATTTCCCCCTGTTGCAACTATTGCACCTGTTTTTTTAGCTTCTTCGATCCAGCTGATGACACGGATTACATCATGTTCGGAAATCAGCGCTGAAACATCTGTTTGAAAATCCAGCGGATCTCCTGTTGTCAGCTTTTCCGTTTCTTTCACAAATGCATTGACAAACTCATCATATACATGTTCATGTACGTAAATTCTTTGCAGCGAGATGCATACTTGCCCTTGGTTAGAAAAAGCCCCTTTAACACATCTTGGAATGATGCTTTTAACATCAATTCCTTCATCTACGATCAAAGCCGAGTTGGAACCTAACTCAAGCGTGACACGTTTCAAGCCTGCTTTATTTCTGATCTCTTTTCCGACTTGCGGGCTTCCTGTAAACGTAATCATTTTAACCCGCTCATCTTCTACGATTTTTTTGCCAACGATGCTGCCGCTTCCTGTTACAACATTTAATGCACCATCAGGCAGTCCTGCTTCCTGCAATAATTCAGCTATAAAGAAAGCAGATAACGGTGTTTGGGAGGCCGGCTTTAAGACAATCGTATTTCCGGAGGCAATGGCCGGTCCTACTTTATGCGCAACTAGATTCATTGGAAAATTAAACGGAGTGATAGCTCCTATTACACCGATCGGTTCACGAACCGTATAAGCAGTCCGATTTTCCCCGCCGGGCGCCGCATCTAATGATAGTGCCTCACCATGAATTCTTTTTGCTTCTTCAGCCGAAAATTTATATGTTTGAATGGTTCTTTGCACTTCCTCTAATGCTGTTTTGATTGGCTTCGCCGCCTCTTTTGCAATAATTTCTGCCGCTTCCTCTTTCCTCTTATCTAAAAGCATCACCAGTTTTTCCAAAATGTGTCCGCGTTCATGTTTTGGCATTTTCGCCATTTTCAGAAAGGCGTTATGTGCGGCTTCGATCGCTTTTTCAACGTCAGCTTCTGAAGCAATTGGAATTTCTGCAATTACTTTTTTATTATATGGAGAGGAAAGAGGAGCATAATGTTCTGCTCCTACCCAACTTCCACTAATAAACAATTTTCTTTTCATCGCTACCTCTCTTTTCTTACTTAAAATTAAATGACAAAATCAGGTTTTAGCTTTTGCACACTTGGTTCTTTTAGTTCAACTAACTCTCCGCTATGAATATCAAATACTTGTGATGCTTCATTAAACCAGCAGTCCGGTGCTTCATGCCCCCAAAATGTTTGGCGTCTTGGATCATTTATATCCCAGCGAATCGGCAGAAAATCCGGATCGCTTGTCAAGTAATCTCCATTGTATAATTCAATTCGATGTCCATCTGGATCACGCAAATAGAGGAAAAATGCGTTTGAAAGACCATGGCGTCCAGGGCCTCTTTCTATATTTTTCGCATATCCCATAGCCGCTAACACATCACAGGCATGAATGAGACTAAGTTGATCCGACAGCCAAAAGCCGATATGGTGAAGACGAGGGCCGTTTCCATTCATAAATGCCAAATCATGCACATTAGGTTTTCGATGCAGCCATGCAGCCCATAATTCATTATTTTCTGTTTCGGTATACTCAGAACACGCAAACCCCAGCTCTTTTACGTAAAAGTCATATGCTTTTTGTACATCCGGAACCATGCAATTAAAGTGGTCAATTCGCTGTATTCTTGCTCCTTTATATAAGTCATATCTTTGCAGCAGCCTTTCGACCGTGTCCATTCTGGCAAAAAACTCAACTGGAAGACCTGAAATATCCTGCACACGGAAAGCCCTTTCAACTGCATGCTGATTTTCTATCCATTTTGGATTCATATTTTTTTGTTGAAAATAGTCATATAATTTGTTTAAATCCTCATCGGAATAAACCTTGTAACTGATCGCTTCCACACCAGGCTGCTCTGCTTTTTTCAACACCAGGCTGTGATGATTATGTTCCTCATACCCTCTGAGATATAAATGGTTTTCATCAGCCTCTGTCACAACGAATCCTAAAGCGTTTTCATAAAAATCGCGTGAAGCCTCCAAATTTGTCACCAACAGTACCGCCCTTGCACAACGAATAATATTAAAATCTACCATCTTGAAAGTCCCTCCCTATTAAATTCCCCCGAGAATAGAAAATTTTCAGAAAAATATAGTTTGCTATAATCATATATGATATTGTATATTAAGTCAAATTCAACTCGCTATGCTGTCATGATCGCTTTCACAATTAACGTTTGGCACCTTCATTTATTGTTTGTTAAACAGTTGTTACTTTTGTAGTTCCTAAAAATTCACGAACCAAGTCTTTGAAATAATCTTTTTCGTACCCGTCAAAATAGACCATACCCATGCGGACCGGATCTCCAAAGAAATAATATTCATAATGAGTTTGACGGCTTCCAAATGCGCTCATTGTAATATCCCAAGCTAAACGGAACAACTGAACGCGCTCATATCCATCAATATTTGCTCCTTGCATCGCTCTTCTGACAATATCGCTGATTTCTTCATTATTAAAATCAGCTTCTGTCGGAATGGCCATTAATCCAGAAGCGCCAAGAATCCTTAAGATTTCCACTAAACGAGGGTAAATTCTTGGGTACCAATTTCGAGCAGCATCAAGCGCAGCAAAATCCGGCGTCATTGTTCCCCATTTATCAAGCTTTGCATTATGTTCTGCACGATATAAATGACTGCGCATTGTCTCAAGAGTCAGCATAATTTCTGTTCCTTTATCTTTTACATGCTGAAACTGTTCAATTCCAATAGCCTCCATAATTAGAAGGACAACTCCAAGGATAAATTCAGTTTTCACTACATTTTTGGCAACTACTTGATGCGACATGTGGACAACGGCATTCGTCTCACGGAAGGTTCGGTTGCAAATGGAAGAATTGCCACAGACAAATACCCGTTCCCAAGGAACGAAAACGTTTTCAAATGAAACAATAGCATCTCCTTCTTCAAATCGCGACCCGAGCGGATGATCCCAATGACTTTTTCCATAGTCAAAGGCTTCGCGGCAAATAAATTTTACGCCTGGAGTATTATTTGGAATTGCAAAAGCTAATGAATACGGGTCATCCCCTTCACTTGATTTTTTAACTGTTGAAGGAAAAACTAATATTTCATCCGTTATGCCGCCTTGCGTAGCCAACAAACGAATCCCATCAACAATAATTCCATCTTTATTTTTCTCGACTAAATGCAAGGAAACATTTGCATCCTTTTGCTCATGCTGAGCTTTAGAGCGATTAATCTGCGGATGTATAAGGGTATGTGTTAAAGAAATATCGTTTTCTCTCGCATATTCATAATATTTTCTTGCGTTCTCCGCATACATTGGATCATCTTCTGCGAACAGATCATTCGCTATTCCCATTGCCATCACTTCAGCATTTAAATAATCTGGAGACCGCCCCATCATTCCGGCGGAAGTTCGAGCCCATTCCTGTATTGCTTCGCGTCTTGCAATCAGTTCTTCTTTTGTGGTAGGCTGCATAAATGTTATACCGACTTTTTCTCCTGTTGTTGGTGAAGTATACAGCATCTTATCAGCTTTTTCATATTGAAGATCGTAAAGCTTTGCCATTGATTGAATCACATTTTTCAATGCAGGATGCTCCGTGACGTCATCAACTTTCTCCCCATGAATGTAAACGCTGCTTTTCGCTTTCTTCAAACGCTCAATATACTCTTTTCCAGTTTTTGCAGGCATCTTCATTCCCCCTTAAATAGATTTTTTCATCCACAATTCGATTTACTTTTTTGAATCTTCAAAAATAATATAACATATGATATCATATATGAAAAATATGAAAAAAATTGGTTTTGTATATAAAAAAAATATGCACCTTCACATGAGGTGATCAGATTGATTGACATTAAACAGCTGAAATATTTTGCAGCGATTGTCGAGGAAGGACAAATTACACGCGCGGCGAAAAAGCTGCATATGGCGCAGCCGCCTTTAAGTCACCAGTTGAAGCAATTGGAGGAAACGCTTGGAGTCATTTTATTAGAACGGAACGGAAAAAAACTTGAATTAACGGAATCCGGAAAAATTTTCTACAAAAAAACGAAACAGCTCCTTCATCAATTGAATGATATGATTTTGGAAGTCCAAGAAATAAACGATGGAACGAAAGGCACATTATCAATAGGATGTGTGAAATCATGCTTTTCCTATTTACCCAAAACAATGCGGAAGCTTCTTGAGAAATTCCCCAATGTCAAATTCCATTTAAGAGAAGGAGATACATTCTTAATCAGTGAATTTTTAAAAAGCAGAGAAATAGAGGTAGGGATTATACGATTGCCCATTGATACCGATGAATATCAAACAATAAAACTGCCAAGCGATCCATATGTGGCCGTCATTCCGCAGCATTGGAATTATAAACATCATTCTATTCAAATGAAAGATATAAAAGAAATGCCTTTGCTTCTTTTACACCGAATCAGCGGGAAAGGCCAGTATGAAATGGTTGTGAATGAATGCGCACGGCATGGATTTGAACCAAAAATTTTATGCGAGTGTCCTGATGTAACGATTCTTTTATCATTAGTTGCAGAAGGTGTAGGTGCAACGATTGTCCCAAAATCTGCCGTTTCCAATTTTCAAATTCCAAACATTCAAATGCTGGAAATTGAGGATTCATCCATTACAGCTGAAGCATCGATAATTTTCGAAAAAAATCGGTACCTGTCTAAAAGTGCAGCGAATTTTATTAAGATACTAAAAACTGAATATCCGATTGATGATCAGCTTGGCAGACCGCAGCCAAATAAATAAATGCACACCGAAGAGAATCTTTGTTTGGAATTTATGTCTATTATAGTGGCACAAGGACTTAAAATTGAAATCGAGAGAAGACCTCGACTTAACTAGATTAAAAGGCTGGCTTCTTTTCTCAATATTCTACGGTTGTGTTCGTAACATATTGGGCGGCGGATAGTTTTCATCAACTAAAAAGTGATGAAGAAATATATTTCCTCATCACTTCTTAAATCCTGTTGTTGCCCATGTCAATTTATATGTAACTTTCTTTTTGGTTCCTTCGTTAACGAGCTTGAATCTGTACCGATCTTTTGGTGAAAATTTCGGTGAATCGAAACGGGTTGTGCCGTTTTTGTTGGCATTGATCGTTTTGATCGTTTTCCAGCTTCCTTTATTATTTTGTTTAATTTGTATATACAGCTTAAATGTTCCTTTTGCTGCACTTGAAGCTTCAATGCGTCCGTATGAGATGGAGACATTTTTTGTGCTGCTCGTCCACTTTTCTTGATAGCTTGGCGTTTCGACATAATTGGTAAAATAGCCGCTTTTGTATTGAAAAAGAGAAAGACCTGCTGCTTTTTTCGGAGCTGCTCCAAAACTAGCAAAAGCAAAAAGTATTAAGACAACAGCTATTGCACCTATTATGAAGTTCTTTTTCATTATGAATATTCCTCCTATCCCATCAATATCCAGATTGATTATAATATGGGTGGATCATAAATGCATCCTCCGAATGAACTAACATAATTTAGTAGAATGAACCGATTTTTGAAAAATAGTATCTTTCAATCTATGAATGACAAATTGCTGCTTCTCAATCAGCACACAGAGGAAAAATTGAAGGGCATGAAATTGCCGAAAACGTATTGAAAAAAAAGCATGAAATAGTGCTAAATGTCCAGAAGTCCTGATTACGGAGAAAAGCGCTTTTAGGTTTTAAGTTGTTTTCAGCTGACAGGGGCACTAGGACATATCGCCTAGTGAGAAAATCATCCTTTCAGCAAACAGACAAACTCGTCCAAAACGTTTGAATCGCTGCGCCCATTTATAACTGTGCTCCGACAAACTTGTATTAGATGTTATGAAACTGATCCAAAAGCGGGAAAGCTCGCAGCCTGTATTATTAACGCGCCGTTAAGAGGTAAATTGCAAAATCAACAGAGGTTTTGTGGACAAGCAGCCTTGATAACCTTCTTTGTTTTCCTAGATAACAATTGGGAAAATCTCCATGCTCAAACTTTAGATCAATCAATCGCTTACTTCCATTTTTCTCACATGAAAGACACCTTTAGAATACGTGCAGCACAATTTCTTCCATAATAGATTCCGCCTTGATGTAAAATATATGTTTGGAGGATAAATACATGAAACCAAAGGTGATAGTATATAAAAAATTGCCTGAAGATATTTTAAACAGTTTGAAACAAGTATGTGAGATCAAATATTACCCCGACAGTGAAGACCATTCTATATTCTTACATGACTTACATGACGCTGAAGGGATGATTGGCGCAGGAATGCGAATCGATCAGCATTTTTTAAAGCAAGCTCCAAAATTGCGAATTGTCAGCAATATTTCCGTTGGATATGACAATTTAGACATTCAGGAATTAACGAAACGAAACATTATGGCAACCAATACACCTGATGTTTTAAATGAAACAACGGCTGATGCAATTTTTGGGCTGCTCCTTATAACAGCTAGAAGAATGGCGGAGTTAGATCGTTACGTAAAAGAAGGCAAATGGGAAGCCCCAATTGGAGAAAATTTATTTGGTGTTGACGTTCATCATAAAACACTTGGGATTATTGGCATGGGGAAAATCGGCACCGCCATTGCCAAACGAGCACATTTCGGTTTTGGCATGAACATTTTATATCATAACCGATCCCGCAATCAAAAGGCAGAGGAACAATTTCATGCCACCTATTGCGAGCTTGAGGACTTACTAAAACAATCAGACTTTGTCTGCCTTATGACGCCGTTAACATCAGAAACAAAGCATTTAATCGGGCTAAAACAATTTCAATTGATGAAACGAAGCGCCATTTTCATCAACGGTTCAAGGGGCCAGACCGTCAACGAAAAAGACCTTATTTACGCGCTCCAAAACAAACTCATTTTAGGTGCCGGGCTTGATGTATTTGAACAAGAACCTGTCCCGAAAGATCACCCTCTGTTAAAAATGAATAATGTCGTCACATTACCGCATATCGGCTCAGCAACTTATGAAACGCGGTATGCAATGGCAAAACTGGCGGCGGAAAATTTAATAAAGGGGCTGAAAGGATTATGTCCGCCCAATTTAATAAATCAAGAAGTGATGCGAAAGTGAATTGCTAATTTCAAACATTGACCATCGGAAACACTCCTTTCCAAAAAATCTTTTCAAAGAAAAAAGCGTTCTCCACGGAGGCGCTTTTTTTCTTTGAAAACATAAAATGTGAGTCCTTAAACTGCTGCTTGCTGAAACCCGGATAAATAATGATTCATTCAAGCCGTTCTAAGTTCAGCCTTTAGCTCCAGGCTGAGGAGGCTCGCACTCTTTTTGCAATGAGCTGCTTTTTCTGTTATATTTCATTCGCTGCTGATGATTGTGCTGAAATAATCAAATCGTTTTCTTAAAGCATTCAGCAGTCATGGATGCTAGTTTTTATTTGCAGATCGGACGTTGGATGATCTGCTTTTTTTTACGTATTTAGTTAAATAATTCGTGAAATGGAATTTCTTTAAAAAGATACTTTTTACAAAAATGTCATTTATGTTAATATAAAAAAAGATATTTCTATTTTCCGGTCATCAGATGACCCGTTTATCTGTTGTCAGAAAATTTAATAAAATGAAAGGAGGCGGACAAAGCTCTAAATGAACTGAAAGCTTCGTGAAAATGAAAGCGTTTAAACAATTCGATTTTATAACGAAAAATTTAAAGAAGGGGAGAAAGCCATGGTCAAGGGTAAATGGAAAATATTGATTGCCAGTTTAGTAGGAAGTGCGATTGAATGGTTTGACTACTTTCTTTATGGAACAGTTGCATCATTAGTTTTTAACCAATTGTTTTTTGTTAATGAAGACCCTACAGTCGGATTATTAATTGCCTATACTTCTTTTGCTTTAGCGTTTTTCCTCAGACCTGTTGGCGGAATTATTTTCAGCCATATTGGCGACAGGTTAGGAAGAAAGAAAACATTGGTTTTAACCCTTAGCTTAATGGGAATTGCCACATTTGGCATGGGGGTAATGCCTACGTATCAAGTGATCGGAATTTGGGCTCCTATCTTTTTGACTCTGTTGCGTTTCATACAAGGTTTAGCTCTTGGCGGAGAATGGGGAGGCTCTGTTTTACTAGCTGTTGAATATGCTTCAAAAAATAATAGAGGTTTTTTTGGAAGTGTACCTCAAATGGGAATTTCTTTAGGATTGATTTTAGGCACCCTTGCCCTTTCAATTATGTCACTTTTGCCGCATGATCAATTTATGTCATGGGGCTGGCGTGTTCCATTTCTGTTAAGTGCATTGCTTGTAATTTTCGGGCTGTGGATTAGAAAAGGAATTGATGAGACGCCTGCCTTTAAAAAAGCTCAACAAGAAGGAGAGGTTGCTAAAATTCCATTGGTAGACACTCTTCGCTACCATTGGAAAGAGGTTTTAATTGCGATGGGTGCAAAAGTCGTGGAAACTGCACCGTTTTATATATTTGGTACGTTTATTGTATCGTATGCTACTTCAACTTTGAATTTTGATAATACAGATGCATTAAATGCTGTACTGATAGGCTCTATCGTAGCTACAATCGTCATTCCGCTCGTCGGAAGCTTATCAGATCGAATCGGACGAAAAACGATTTATATTAGCGGAATTATACTCACTATTTTATATGCGTTCCCATATTTTTGGATGCTTCAACAAAATTCGGTGTTTTTATTAATTTTAGCAACGGTGATCGGCCTAGGCGTTATTTGGGGATCTGTGAATGCAGTTCTCGGCACAATGATTTCAGAAATTTTTTCGGCCAAAGTTCGATATACGGGAATATCTCTAGGCTATCAGCTTGGGGCTGCAGTTGCCGGAGGGACCGCACCGTTAATTGCAACCGCTTTATTAGTGGAATTTAACAATTCCTACATTCCTGTTGCCATTTATATTATTTTCGCTGCATTGATCAGCTTCATAGCTATTTGGTCTGTAAAAGATGGAGCGAATAGAGAGCTGAATGATAAAGTACAAATAAAGGCTTAAGAAAATTACAAAGCCCAGATTATTCCATTCCATGTGGATAATCTGGGCTTTATTTCTCACCATACTTGGGGTTGTTAATATAAAAATGAATAATTTTTCCATTAATAGGTATAAAAAAGCGAAAACTCTAGTATCGTAATTGTTGACTAGACAAACCAGTTTATCAAATCTATTCTGCCATTACCATCTTTTTTATGGTTTCTATGCCTTCTGATGAAGTGCCTGCTGTTTTTCCAACCCAAGCAGCACCTCCATGCATTCTTTGTCCCATTTGCTTTTGGAAAAAATAAAATAAAACTCATCAAAAAGGGGGGATGGATACCGAAACAACGAACATCTTTTCTTTCGTATCCGCCTAGAAACGGGAAGGAAATTTGTCACCCCCGCCTTTTGATAATGAACCTTTTATTTTGCAATCTTCCTTATTTTTCATACTTCACAAACGGATCAGCAATGGTAATTTTTTGCGCTTCTGCATCGCTGGTGCCTACATATAGATCAGCTGTTCCATCCCCTTTTCTGATTAAACCGCCGCTGAAAACTACATTGACAAGGTCAGGCCGCTTGGCAGCGCCTTTCAAAAAATGGGATCTCGTTGCAATGAGTTCCATATCAGAAAATTTCATTGTATCAGGATCTAATACAAACACCATCGGATAATAATGGCGGTTCCCTTGTTCATCTTTGCTTGCTATATGTCCGAGCACACCAATCAGACCGTTAGAAAGCAAATGCAGTTCGTTTGCTCCTCCCCATTCTTCATCCGTAAATTGGCCCTCTAAAAGCGTGGCTTTTTCGAGATTTTCGGGATTAAGATCATCAAGAGTCGGTATTCGGATAAACCCAATTTTGCCGAGACCGCCTTTCTCGCCTTGAGGCCTTGTCAACACTCCAATTGATCCGTCTTTTAATTCAATCACTCTGATATCCTTCATGCCTTCAGGACCTTTAGCGAATTTTTCTAAATCTGCAATATTTTTCCCTTTATAAAAAAGCGTTCTCCACCAAAGTGAGCTTTTAAAAGTGGGATGCGGAAAAATTTCAACTCCGCCAAAAACTAAATCTCCGCCAATTCTCGTCACGAACGGATCCTGCAGCTGAAATTTCGGCGCTCCTTCTTTCGGAATCCACTTTCCATCCCGATTTACAAAGAAATATACTTCTGAATGCTCGCTGTTTCGAGGCTCTACTCTACCTGCTATGACAAGTTCCCCATCATCTAAAAACGGCGCCGAGATATTATATACGTCCCTATTTCCTACACCTTTGAAAATTAACTTTTGTGGATTGATCGGCTGAGGAGCATTTTCAAATTCTTTTAGCAGCTTAGCGCTTGACTTAATGCCCGTTTTCTCCAACCGCACAAAAGCTCCCTCCACACTTTTGCATTTCTGTTTCTAGCAAAGACTTTCTGATGTTTTATCATATTCAATTCCAATGATGCTTGACAATGATGTGTAACGGGGGAAAAATATTTTACAAATGGATTCATCATATTATTTACCTTTTCAAAAGAATTCTTTTAATTATTTTACATAACAAAAGTATTTCGTCAATTATATCATTTACAAAGATCAGCAAATTATTTATATGCCCTGCCCTATTTCAAACAAAACATTTGCAAAGTTTTTCCATTATTTCTTCAAGAGGAATTTCCGCACCTGCAATCGATTGATCCGATGCACCATAATAAATCCGAACTGTACCATTTTCCGCCAAAGCTCCGCATGTAAATACAACTTGACCGAAGAATCCGTTCATTTCATAATCCGCTTCAGGCTTTAAAATGGGTTCCTCCGTCTTAGCTAACATTCTCCCAGGATCATTCAAGTCTAGAAGCAGAGCACCTAAAGAATAGCAGTCGTTTTGATCAGCGCCATGATAAATAGCCAACCAGCCTCTATCGGTTTTAAACGGAACTGCTCCCCCGCCAATGCGGCAGCTGTCCCATCCTTTTTCGCTAAGACTAAGCAAATGCCGATGATTTCCCCAATATAAAAGATTGTCCGATTCAGCAATCCATATTTCAGGTCTGCCGATTCCTTTCGGTACAGGTCGATGCAGCGCATAGTACTTGCCATTAATTTTTTCAGGAAAAATGGCCACATCTTTGTTTTCAGGATGAAAAATTAACCCTAGCCGCCTGCATGTTTTAAAATCAGTTGTTGAGGCAAGCCCCACTCCAATGCCTTCAGGCGACACTGCGCTGTACTGAATGTAAAAAGATACACCAATCTTAGTAATTCTTGGGTCTTCAATTCCCCATGCTTCACGTTCAGTTTCCGGATACATGAAAGGTTTATCATCAATGGTGAAATTCCGTCCGTCTTTGCTGCGGGCAAGCCGAAAATAAGATAAAGATGTGACATAGGCAGCTCTATGCATGGAATCACTGTAAAAAATCATTCTTGGGTCAGAAAAATCATATCTTTTGTCATTTTTTTGCAATTCCATCTCTTTCAGCTTTCCTTTTCCTGAAGAAAAATCGATATAAGAAATTTTCACGACATTTGGATCAGTACAGACAGGACGCTCAGCAACGCGCAGCAATAAAAGCACTTCGCCGTTCAACTGGGCAACACCAGCATTAAAAACTCCTATTACTTCATGTCCACGGTGAAAAGGTTTTACATCGTCCGGAGCAATCAGTGGATTTTCTGGAAAACGAAAAACTTTCACAACCAATGCCTCCTGTTTTAAAAAAATCTAGGAAGTTTTTTGAATTGCCATGTTATTTTTCTTCAATGTCCCCTTTTCAATTCCTGTTACCAATTGTGATCGAATGTTAAACAATCCATGATCAACGTTTGAATTATCTATCCAAAGAACATCTCATTTATACAGCGTCGCTAATATAAATATTCAAAATAAAAATCAAGGTTGATATGGCAATTTTCAATCAAAGGTAAGAGTTAAAGCATGAAATCCAACTGTCCAAAAATCCACAAACACCTCTTGAATGGATTGGAAAGGCAAAACGCAGCACTTATGTATTGAAAGATGAGCCATTATTTTTATGGTGACAAAACAAACGAAAGATTGACATACTGCATAATGACAGGGATGGCTATCAAGGGGTGTACAGAGCAAATTCAAACAAAATTCTCTATATAAAAATGACAGTCCGATGGGTTCCTAAAATGAAGGATTGGGGAGAAATACTACTGTAAAGGACAAAAATAATCGAATAAAATTTGTAAATGTCCTTCATAGAGGCAATGAAGTCCAACAAGAAGCAATTGTATGTGCTGAATGTCCATCATAAAACTTTTGAAGAACGTAATTCAGAAAGAGAACATCAGAAAAATCCTTCATAAGACTTCTGAAGGATTAAACAAGATAGGAAAAAATGGTTTGTCCGATAAATCCCTAAAATGAAGGAGCGCCAAAAAGTCAGTTAACTTGGGCACCTCTCCAACGGAATATTTTGACTGTACCAAATGAATGGCTCCAAAAAGTCAGTTAACCCTGACTTTTTGGACAGCCCTACCATCATTTTAAGCGTCTATTCATTTCGATTTTTCCACCTTAGTCTGTCTTAAAATCGTTTGGCAGACAAGGAACTGATCTTTAGGGAAGATGCGAATCGAACCAAAAAAGTTCATGAGCGGACGAGGCCAGTGACGCTGGATGAAAGCATTCGCCGACAGTCTGAATGTCCCCCCAAATAAGGAAGGCTAGACTTTGTTCGGCTGTTTTTATCATTTGTATATTTTGCAAATGAAGCTCCAAGCAGGCAACAATAGTTCAAATGGCAAGAATAAGGCTTTCCGCATAGCTCAAACAGCGGCTGAAAATTAAAGCCTAATTTCCGGATAAAACAATACTTTGCCGATGAACTCTTTTTTTTCTAAAATTTTTTCAAACATTTTCGGTCCTTCCTCTAACGTGATGCGATGTGTGATCAGCGCCTCAGCGTTTATTTTTCCGGTTCTCATACAATCGATTGTCGTTTTCCATTCTTTTCCTGGAAACGGAGACGATATGGCATTCCAAGATCCTAATACGGTTAATTCGTTTCGGACGATTTTTTCAAAGTAAAATCTTTCGACTAGGACGTCTCCGTATGGAATTCCCATAAATACAACCTGCCCTCTCTTTTTCGCTAATGAAAAAACTTGGGCGGATGTTACAGGGGATCCCGCTGATTCTACAGCAATGTCTACTCCTTTTCCATTCGTCAGCTCCATGATTTGATCATATGCCGATTTTTCAAGAGGGTTGATCGTAAAATCCGCTCCCATTTCTTTGGCAATATTTAATTTCTGATCATCGATATCAATCGCAAAGATTTCACTTGCTCCAAAAATTTTTGCCCATTGGACTGCGAGAAGCCCGATAGTTCCGCATCCCATGACAGCAACGCTGTCACCCGGCTGCAACGATGTCCGGTAAAGCCCGTGTACGACAACGGATGACGGCTCAATTAAAGCGGCGGAGTCATAGCTTATCTCGTCCGGTATGAAAAGCACATTTTCCCCAGGCAATTTCACATATTCGGCAAAGGATCCCGGCTGTAAGGCTCCAATAACATGCAAGCTTTCACATTGGGACAAAATCCCTTTTTTGCAGCTTTCACATTTACCGCAATATAAAGCAGGACAGCCGACAACCCTGTCTCCTGCTTTTACATGAGAGACAGAAGGACCAACTTCTACCACTTCACCGGAAAATTCATGTCCCCAAATCATTCCTTGTACGTAAGGTCCCAGTTTTGCATATCTTGAAATGTCTGAACCGCATATGCCTGTTGCTTTTACTTTAATGATCACGTCGTTCTCATTTTCTATCCTTGGTTCAATAGCATCCTCGAACCGCAGATCTCGTTTTCCGTAAAGTTTTAGCGCTTTCATTTCCTATTCCCTTTCCCGCATAGTTTAATTTTCGTTATGAACCTTCATAGCTTGCTCCGAACAAACACCTTTAGATTTATTTTTGAAAAGCTTGTAAAATGCAACCGCCAACACGATTGAATTTATGATAAATTGATGTTCAATATAAAAGTCGCTGACCATTCTCCCATACGGTCCAAGAATAAAATCTATGATGCTCTCAATCATTTTTTCACCTTCTTATTGACATGTTTGTCAATACTTTACTTCTTCCCCTTTGCCAAGACTTACATTAGACATATCCCCACCTGCTAAATGCGGTGGGGAACAACTGATTATTCATGAACAGGAGTTAAAATAACTTTAATTGCATCGCCGCTTTTAATTGCTTCGTATGCTTTATCCCATTCAGAAATGTTGAATTGATGTGTTACAAGCGTTTTAGTATTTACTCTATTTTCATTCATCAAGGCTAAAGACGGCTCCCAATCGCTTGGTTTTTGACTGCGAGATCCAGTAAATACAATTTCTTTTTGAATAATTTTTTCCATATCAATAGGGATTTCAGATTTTGCATAAATGCCAACCTGTACAAATTGGCCTTTCTTTTTCAATAAATCGAGCCCCATGTTCAAAGCAGGTACAGCACCGGTACATTCAAATACTGCGTCTACACCGTAGCCATCCGTCAATTCATTGACTAATTGTTTGACGTCTTCTTCTTGAATGTTTACGGCATAATCCAGTCCAAGCTCTTTTGCCTTTTCCAGCCGCAGCTTGTCATTGCTTAATCCGGTTATGATAACTTTAGCTCCTAAATCTTTTACGACTTGAGCGACTAATAAACCAATCGGACCGGGGCCGAGTACTAAAACGACATCACCTTGATGAATCGTAGCTTTCTTTACTGCATGATGTGCACATGCAAGCGGCTCCGTCATCGCTGCAGATAGAAAATCTACATTTTCAGGAAGCTTATGAACACTTTCTTTACGTGCAATCAAATAGGTTGCAAAGCTTCCATCTTGCTGCGTGCCCAACCCTTTTCTGTTGCTGCATAAATTGTAATCACCGGACTGACAGTATTTACATGTTCCGCATATATAATAAGTAGTTTCAGAGGTTACCCGATCTCCTACCTGAAATTCAGTTACATTCTCCCCGACTTCTGCTACTACACCGGAAAATTCATGGCCTAACGTAACGGGGGCTTTCACTTTGTAATGTCCTTCATACGTATGAATGTCCGTACCGCATATTCCGCTGTATTTCACTAAAATTTTGACTTGATCCGGTCCGACTTTCGGTTCTTCCACATCTACCATTTCCAAGTTCCCAAATCCTAGTTCTTTTTTTACTAAAGCTTTCATTTCTTTATCCCTCCAGCAAGCTGCAATATTGGAGACTATTAATTGAATAGCGCAAAAATTCTATAGATAACGTAATTGATCAGATTTCCACCTTGGTCGATACTAGAGATTTTGCTCGCTCCTTCAGGCATGTTAAATTTAGATTCTACAGCCATCTCAGTATGGAGCGCCGCCAAATCTGTCGCCATGTACAGTGACAGGGCGATTAACAACGTACCAACGATTACCGAATGAACAATGTTTCCTCTTGCAGCACCGACAATAAATGCAACAATGAAAGGAATGGTAGCTAAGTCCCCAAACGGAAGAACGTTATTTCCAGGTAAAATAATGGCGATTGCTACTGTGATCGGTACTAAAATAAGAGCTGTTGAAATTACGGACGGGTGACCAATTGCAACGGCAGCATCTAGCCCGATATAAATATTTTGTGCGCCGAATTTCTTTTGAAGCAGTTCTCTAGCTGATTCAGAAATCGGCATTAAACCTTCCATTAAAATTTTCACCATTCTCGGCATTAACACCATAACTGCTGCCATAGACATCCCGATTTCGATCGTATCTCCGACAGAATATCCAGCCAATAATCCTAATGCGACACCTAAAATTAGCCCCATAAAGATCGGTTCACCAAAGATCCCAAATCTTTTTTGAATCGTTTCCGGATCAGCATTTAAATTTTTAAGACCTGGTATTTTTTGAATCAATTGGATCAATGGGATACCAAGAACTGCGTATGAAACCGTGCTTCCCGTTGCAACAGAAATTCCCGGAAGCCCGAAATATTTATCAAGCATCGGAGCTGTCCAATCTGCAATTTTCAAGCAAGCAATTTGGAATAATACCGCGGCAATTAAGCCTTGAATAATACTGCCTGATAACGTATATACAATTGCACCGGTAAAAGTGTAATGCCAAAAATTCCAAATATCTACATTCATTGTTTTTGTCGTTTTTGTCACAAGCATCAAAACATTTACTAACAATCCGAGAGGAATGATAAAGGCTGCGATTGGGGAGGCCCAAGAAATCGGTGCAGCAGCCGGCCAACCTACATCAATAACATTCAGTTCGATTCCAAATCGATCAACCATTCCTTGAGCTGCCGGCCCTAGATTATTGACTAAAAGATCAACTACTAAGAAAATCCCTACGAATGCAACACCAATCGTCAAACCGGCCCGAAAGGCTTTTCCGGGTTTTTGTCCGAAAATTAACCCTAGTATAAAAATCGCCACGGGCAAAATAACTGTTGCACCTAAATCTAAAAATGCTCGTATCGCATCAACAAAACCTTGCATATTTTTCCCCTCCTTAAACCCCTACCAAAATAATCAAACGTTTGTTTAATTTTTCAGCGCTTCCAAAATTTCTTTTTTCACTTCATCCAGTCCAATGCCTGTTAAGAAAGCGCGTGCATTAATAACCGGGAACGGGTACTCCTGCTGTACAATTGTTGTACTAATTAATAAGTCAGCCGTGTCCACATAAGAACCAACTTCTGTAATTTTTATTTGAATAATTTCACATTCAATGTTATGTTCTTTGCAAAGCTGTTGCACCGCATCATTGACAATAGTTGAAGTAGCAATTCCAGCACCACATGCGACTAATACTTGTTTTTTCTTCATTTCAATTCATCTCCTTTAAATCTAAACATTCTATAATTTTTGTTTTGATTAATGTTTTATTTTTTTCTGTTGTTAAAAACTTGATGACATCCTCGTTTTGAAAGATGCTTATCAGTTTTTGCAAAATTTTCAAATGAGAATTTTGCTTGTCGATCGCTAATAAAAACACAATTTTTACCGGAGTTTTTGCCTCCTGCTCCCCCATGATTCCAAACTCAACAGCGTCTTTTAGTATCGCCAAGCTGATCGCCTTTTTATTGACATGAACGGAATCCGTATGGGGAATGGCGACAGATATATTACTGGAAGTTGGGAGACCGGTCGGAAAGGTTTTTTCCCTCTCAATAATTGCATCTATAAAACTCTCTTTTACAAAGTTTTTTTCGTAAAGATGGTTTCCCATTACTTTCAAAACTTCTTCCTGATCCTTCGCTTTTAAGTCGCAAAAAATCAAAGATTCATCAAAATGCAAATCAATCACTGGTATATCACCTACTCCATTAATAAAAGAGCTTTTATTCTTGTGCATATAATTTCAGAACTTCATGTAAGTCTTTCATGCTTTTTGCGTTCAATACTTTATTCAAATCCTGTTCATTTCTCACTAAATTCATTAATTGCATGAATGCTTTTAAATGTTGATCTTTATCTAAAGCTGCAATCACAATGATTAACTTAATGGACTGATAGTTTTCAAAGGCTACTCCTTTTCGCAATTTCAATAAGCTCATCGATAAACGATTTACTCCTTCATCAGGTGAAGCATGTGGAATGGCTACATGTTCACTGATGACAAAATAAGGATCTGATTGGCAATGTTTGATCATTGCTTCAACATATTGTTCTTTAATGCTTTTATCCTTCAGCAAAGGCTGGGCCGCCAGTTTAATCGCTTCTTCCCAACTACGAACCGAATGGCGGAATATCATCGTTGAAGGAGTAATTAAATCGCATAAATTCGGATTTTTAATAGAATGATTTTCTAACTTGTTGTTAGAGCCTTGGTGAATATAGCTTTGAATCGCATTGTAAAGCTCTTTTTTATTTTTAATGACAGCATGCTTTTCAATAATTCCCATTAATTCTTCAACATTTATTACTTCAGGTACAAACCCATATAAGTCAGACATCACTTCTTTTCGCAATCGTCTTTTTTCTTCAGCACCAATAAAATGATCTACAAGGAAGAACTTTTTATTTGTTTTCAAATAAACTGGAGAAAAGACAATGTCATAATCCATTTCATATTGTTGGAATTCGCGCACAGACAATGAATCAAGAAAAATAAATTCAGGAAACAGTTCTCTTAGCGTCCCATACATCAATCTGGAAACTGATATTCCTTTTGGGCAGACAACTATGGCTTTCATTCTTTGGCTAATATTGTCGCCCTGCCTGGAAAGCCACCCGCCGATTAAAATTGTTAAATAAGCAATCTCACTTTCCGGAATAGCTGAACCGATTAAATCTTCCAGCGGTTTAACCGATTTTTTAACAAGATGATGCAATTCCTTGAAATTTTTATTGATATCATCAAGAACATCATTTGTATCAGTTAAATTGTATTTAATTCGAAAATAGGCGGGCTTCATATGAAGGACGAGCTTTTGAAGAAGCTGCTCTTTATCCTTCAAAAAAATGAACGTATTTTTTTCAAAGTTGTCGATCACTTGACTTAGCGCGCTTTTTAATTCAGGAATTTCTTTATCAATCTCCTCTTTAGACCAATAAACATTCGTTGTCAGCAAGTTCAGAGTAATAAAGAGCCGTTCTTCCTCTGAAACATTTGGAAAATCATGCAAAAGTTCTTCCGTTGCCAAGTATTCTTTTGTGCCGGAAATCTCATTATAATTAAGGTTAAAAGAACCGATATGATGGCCTTTCCGTATTCTTCTTAAAATAAAAATTAAAATATAAGGCATTAACTCAAGTTTTTCGTCTGTAAATTTCAGATTTAACGATGCCTCCACTTTTTCGAGGCGATTTTTAAATTCCTCTAACTCATCTACAGATAATTGCGAAATCTGAATGATCTTTTCTTTTCCTTGATCTGCTGTCCAGATGCTGTTCGTGATAGAGATTAACAGTTTCCGGCATTGAAATTCGTCTCCCTCAATGACGTATCCATATTTTCTTGAATACTTGTATTCAAGGCCGTGTTGTTCGACAATATCCTTTACTTTTTTCAAATCGTCAATAACGGTATTCTTGCTCACTTTTAGTTCAGATGTGAAATGAGCCAACGATAAGGCATCCATTCTCGTTAAAATCATCAATATAATGAAATGGACGCGCTGCAGTTTCGATAAATCATAAAAATCGACTGATTGAGTATTTTCCTTTTCACTCAATACTTTTAGTAAACTCGGATCTACAACAAAATAGCCGTGATTTGTCCTTTCAATCTGAGGGAAATTTTGTTCATAAAGCCAATCATTGATCTTGGAAAAACTATAATTGATCTGTCTCTTGCTCAAGTTGAATTTTTGAGCAAGTTCATTGCTACTAATGTTTGGATTTTTGATTACTTCTTTCAAAAGACAATTGCTTCGAATGTCTAGTAGCATTTGTACCTCCTTTCTAAGCACAATTTTAGGCCACTTTTCCTAAAATTGATTACGCTTTCATTCCTTTTTTTGAATTTTCGCTTTACAATTTTGGGATGAACTGATCTGTTCTCGTTATTATCAAATATTAAGGACACCTTCTGAACGAATGACATCCTCCCTTCTGATAAATCTCATTTTCAGGCATTAAGGCAGTCCGAAATGGATGCTGCATCAAGTAAATGGATTTAAATCCAATTACTTATTTAATTTATCTATAGACTTCCCAACAAGGATTTAGAATATAAAGAAGTACAAGGTCAAAGATCTTACCCAGTCGCTTGTAATCAACAGCGACGAAAAAACTGTCCATCCGGAAAAGATAAGACGGGATTCATTTGACACTTACTGTAAAATCGAATGTCCTTGGATGTACGAGCTCTTCTTAACCGTCTTGTTAGGAATCAGCTAATATACTAACACAATTACATAATGTTATTTATAATTTCATAAAAGAAACATAATGAAAAATATTTAAAATTTTATCTAAATTTTAAAATATAATTATAGAAAATCCATATTTTATCATAAATTAAGGAAAGATATATGAATCATAATACAAATTCTTATTATTCATTCGTATAAAAAACGTCATTTTTTTATTGAATTCAAATAAAATTTACTGTATATTCTAATTATTCTTATAATTAAAAATTCTATGGGGTGGGATTAGCTGATGAGCGATTTTTTAAATGAGAAATTCACGGTTGCTGCCGTACAAGCCTCCTCGATTTTATATGACAGGGAAAAATGCTTGGAAAAAGCTATTTCGCTAATTGAAGAATCGGCGAAACAAGGGGCTCAATTAGTTGTATTGCCTGAGTCTTATATTCCTGGCTATCCGTATCACATCTGATTAGGAACACCAATGTGGTATCATGAACTATTTAAGGAATGGTTTCTCAATTCTGTAGAAGTACCTAGTAAAACAACTGATGCTTTATGTGAAGCTGCACGAAAACATAATATACATGTCGTTATTGGTATTTCAGAGCGAGATGGCAAAACATGCTATAACACAATTTTATTTATTGATAATAAAGGGAAAATTTTTGGCAAACACAGGAAATTGGTGCCGACTCATGTTGAGCGTGTTCATTGGGGCATGGGAGATGGAAGTTATCTAAATGTTTATGACACAGAGCTGGGACGAATGAGCGGGCTGGTCTGCTGGGAGCATACTATGGATTTGGTACGTCATTCCCTTATCGCACAACGCTCCCAGCTGCATTGTGCCGTATGGGTAGGATTTTCAAGTATAACGGGTTGGGATACATTATTTGATATGTCTACTGAACTATCTGCGCGTTATCATGCTCAAGTAGGCGGATGTTTTGTTATCAATTGTCAAAGTACAGTCGACAAGGACAATGTGGAAAAGTTAACACAGACTGATTATCAAAAAGAGTGGCTAAAGCCTGGAGGGGGCTGGACGGCGATTATCGCACCCGGTGGTTCCATATTATCCGGTCCTTTAAAAGGAAAGGAAGGTATTTTGTACGCTGAAGTTGATATGAAATTAATTGCTGATATGGCACATTGGCACGATGCCATCGGACATTATTCACGACCTGATGTGACTAGTCTTCTGTTAAACCGCGAGCCTTATAAAGTGCTCCGAGATATGAACAATGCCAATAACATTAGTAATCCGAAGAATGGAAGTGGTCATGATCAACAATCTGTTGATCAAATAATGAACTTGTTAAAGCAATTAGAACAAAATCTTCGAAGCAGTGAATCAGATGAGCTCAGCAGAAGATTATCAGAAATTCAGCGCGAAGCCGTTCATGCATTTACAAGGGGGAATTAACCATGTGTCTTTGTTCTTTCGGTCCGAATTCTGGTGTTCACACTTATGATGTGACAAAATCAAAAGTAACGTATTTCAAATATAATATCAATGATCGTACTTTAGTTACGAACAAACAAGAGCAAGCAGATAGTGAAGCGTTGCCTAAGGGAAAAAGTCAATCATTATAAGCATATGCACACAAAAACTCCCTTGTTTTCCTCGAAACTAGGGAGTTTGTCTGAATGACAGAAATATAGCCAATTTTTCAAACGAACGAACATTCGGCTGTTCTTCATTATAAATCGCCGACCAGCAACCATTACGGATCAGCAGGTTGCAAATAAACAGAGACAAACAAAATCCGAAATGCTTCTGACCGCAAGCTGCCATTGACCGTCATCTTGTATGGAAAGAGCATCTTGAAATTTTAGCTCAGAGTTAAACAGGAAAAATCAGGAGCTTTACAATCGGTATTTCGAAAGAACGGCTCTTCTTGTGATTATTTTGCAAAACGAGGTGCTCTAAGTATGTTCCTATAGTCTATGATTTCACGATTCCTTGACGCCACATGATCCAATATGAAACGGAAACTTTATTTTATACGCTAACTCTTGAAAGTCTATAAAAGGATTGCGGTTTCCCTGTATATAATAAATCGATTGGTTCCGATGCTTTTCATAGATGGAAACGGGAAACGATTCATGCCAGTGAATCAGTAAAGAAAGATTAATTTGTTTAAGGCTGCTTTTTTTTATTTCATTCGGGTATCGCAATAAAAAATACATCATTGCTCTCGCAACAGTACCTTTGCCATGTTCCGGTTCGAATCGGCCGTCTTTGACAACTCCGCAGCGATTGCGGATTTTTTCTTTTGGCGATTCCGGCTGATAAAAAGAAAAATCATGAAAAGGATAATTGGATCGTTTGACATTGCACTCCGGATGACAAACAAATAAATGATGCAAATCGCTTTTCATCGGTTCCCGTGCGTGAAACCAAGACTGCGGAACAATATGTTCTGTATTATATTTTAAACGCAAGTCAATGCTTTTCATCTTTTTCAATAAAGAAATGTCCTTTTTGCTCACTATTTCTAAAAGAGCTTGAAATTGCTCATATCTTTTTTGAATTATTTCGAAATCTTCTTGTATGATTCGGCTAGGATCGCTTTTTTCGCCAGAATAGATGCTTTTCACTGTTCCATCCGGCTGCAAATCGACCCACGTATACAAATAATGATCTTTGCATATAAAATACGGCAGCTGATTTTTATGTGTTTTTTTCACTAGATTATGATAATGGTAAAATAGGTTCAGCCCCTTGATTTCTTTTCCGATGACATTTTTGTAATAATGCTCTATATCTTTTTTATCTTTTTCTGGATCATAATAAAACTTCGTGTTTTGGCGGATTTTTTCCTGATTCTGCAAAAGAGTAAGAGATGTCCGAATACGATCTTTTTTCTGCCACTCCTTGTGCTCTGCAATATTTTTAATTAAAGGTGCATCTTTTCTCCTTTTTCTTCCCATCATTCCTCATACCTCAATAATTAGTATCATGCTTGCAAACAATGAAACTTTGTTACTTTTGCAGCTTGCGAAATACAAGAAAAAATTTTCATCGTCAACAGCCAATCAAAAACCTTCTATTATTCTTTATAAATGGAATAATGCCAAACTCCTTTTTCCATCTCCTTTCTAATTTTTCCGTTTAATTCCAAATAATCTAGATGTCCTATAATTTCAGACATCACAAGCGAAAACTGCTCCGAATACTTATTTCCATAATAGGCTTGGGCTAGACCGCTCGCGGTTGTTACCCCGTTTAAAATGAGATTCATAATTTTTTCTGCTTTTTTCTCAATCCCTTTTAATCTTTTATTTATTAAATCTTTCGGGTCTTGAATGAATACGCCGTGTCCCGGAAATACGAGATCGAGAGGCAAATCCGAAACTTTCTCTAAAGAATGTTTATGCTGGAGTAAAGTCGGCATCCGCCGTCCAAAAGAATCGGGTTCGACAAGTGCGTTGCTGGATATATGCTGAATCAGCAAATCACCTGAAATCATCCAACGATGCTTTGGATCATACAGCGCAATTTGATCCGGAGCATGTCCGGGCACCTCGACAATTTGAAAATCCAAATGGCTGCTCTCGACTGGAATGATCTCCGCTTGGATAGCAAGTTTTCTGTTTTTCACAATCGATTCTTTTAAATAATCGACCTGCTTTCTCCCTGCTTCATGACATCCCATTTCCTCATATAATTTAGAAAAAAACTCCACCCTCATCTCAAGAAATTGGCGGTCTCTCTTTAAGCGCGGGATCGCATTTTTGTGGGCATAAACTTGAATGGGGTGATCCGCAATGATTCGATTCACTAATCCGACATGATCTATATGGTTGTGAGTTAAAATGATTTCGGTTAAGTCATGCAAAGCCAACCCGTTTTTTTGCAGCGTTTCCAACAATGCATTCCAACAAGCCTCATGATCCAAACCAGCATCTATTAAAGCAAGGGATTCTTTTGCTTTCACTAAAAAAAAGTTGATCGTTCTTAAATTAGACGGAACATCGACGATAATCGGGATGATTTCATAATTTTGCTTGCGAAGCTCCATATTTTTACTCCCCCTTTGTTTTGACAAACCAAATAAACCGCTTAAAACCCCCGACTTTAAAATTTGATACAAAGCGAAAAAAAAAGTTATGTGATTTATTTCAGTCCTTGCAGTGCAGACGCTTACTTTAACCAAATCCCCATTTTTGCCATACCCTTTGGAAAATTTAGAACTGTATAAACATATTATATGTTTTTTTAAAAAGGTTTGTAAAAGAGAGGCTGCCAATTTATTTTCCATTTGTAACATGTAAGGCAATAACAAATATAGATCCGGTAGTACGGCCGCTGATTTCACGCTAATTTTACATCAAAAATCCCCATCGCCAACCGGCCGATAAGGTACTGTAAATTGACGCGCTTCATATTAAATACCAAAGCTCTTTACTGAAAATTGAACTACCACTAGGCTAAAGCCGTAGTGGATTCCTAAGTACAGAGTTCTACCGAACTCTAATTGATTAGGCTATCCCCGTAGTTCCTACGGTTAATCGCAAGGCTTCCTTGCGAAGATTTAAACTTGCGTTAATATCTCGGTTATGATGGGTATGACAATTAGGACACACCCATTCACGCAATGCAAGATTTTTAACGTCTTTGTTTTTGTAGCCACAGCACGAACAAAGCTGGCTGGATGGAAAATTTTTCGATACGGTAACAACTTGCTTTCCGTACCATTTCGCTTTGTATTCTAACATCGTTCTAAATTGTGACCATGATACTTCGCTAATTGCTTTAGCAAGATTGTTATTTTTTAACATATTACTTACAGACAAATCTTCCATCCCGATAATGTCGTGGTTTTTGACAATATAGGTGGAGATTTTATGCAAGTAATCGTTTCTAGCGTTTGTGATTTTTTCATGAATACGAGCAACTTTAATTCGTTGTTTGTTCCAATTAGAACCACCTTTTTTACGTCTTGATAGAATCCGTTGTGCTTTTGCTAATTTTTCTTCTAATCTTCGAAAAAACTTAGGATTAGAGTAAATCGTTCCATCTGAAAGAATAGCAAATTCTTTCAAGCCGACATCTATGCCAACAGCAGAGTCAGTTTTAGGTAATTCCTGAACTTCTGTTTCTACAAGAATGGATACAAAATATTTTCCACTTGGATTACGTCTAATTGTTGCATTGAGAATGCGACCTTCTACTTCACGACTCTTTGCAAAACGAATCCATCCAAGTTTAGGCAGCTTGATTTTATTATCATCAATAGCAATATTGTCATTTGTATACTTTGTCGTGTAAGACTGAACAGGATTTTTCTTGGACTTAAAACGTGGTTTATCGTTTTGTTTCTTGAAGAAACGGGAATAAGCGTCAGCAAGATTTTTTAATGACGATTGAAGTGCAATACTATCCACTTCTTTTAGCCAAGTTAATTCTTTTTTTAATTGTGTTAACTGAGCAGAACAAGAATTATAAGTTAAACCTTTTCCTGCCTCTTTGTAAGTATTATCCCATTTTGCTAAAAAATGATTAAATACAAATCGACAGCACCCAAAGGTTTTATTAATTAATATTTCTTGTTCTTTGTTCGGATAGAGCCGAAACTTATATGCTTTATTTACAATCATTGATTTTTCACCTCCTTTAATATATACTAAAAGTATATACTTAATTAAAATATATGTCAATAGTATATACCGAGGAGGATTGTAAAATGGAACGTATACCAAAATTAATTAAATTTCCTGTCGATTTAGTAACAAGAATCGAAGAGTACAAAAAAAAGAACAATATTAAAAATTTTTCAGTTGCAGTTTACGAATTAATTCGTAAAGGTTTAGAAAAATAATGGAATACATTTCTGAAAATCACAGTAAGCATTTACTTTTGTGCCATTTGATATTTGTTTGTAAGTATCGAAAAAAGTTATTATTAAAAGTTGGTGATGATATTAAAACCGAAATCGAATCTATATCTAATCGTTATGGTTGGCAAATTATCGAGCAAGAAATAGACCAAGACCATATTCATATTTTGATTCGTTATTCTCCGAAATGGAGCATTCTTGAAATCGTTAGATTATTGAAGCAACTTACAACCTATCGAATATGGCAAAAGCATAACGAATATCTTTCTCAACATTTTTGGAAAGAAAGAACCTTTTGGAGTGATGGATATTTTTCTTGTAGTATTGGAAATGTAAGCAAAGAGATTATCCAAAAATATATTCAAGAACAAGGTCATTAGAGCTTACATCCCCTAGGCTAAAGCCATAGGGGTTTTACGCCATTTCCTATAAATAACCCCCTTCCTTATTTTCAATGGAAAAGGGGAAATCTGCTTGAACATTAAAATTCATAAATTCTTTTTTACATGTTGATCTAGGTCCGAAACAGGCAAAAGAACTAGCAGCTTCTTGCTAGCATTCTTATACATAAAATAAATCCGGTCGAATGAAAAAACGATTCAACCGGAAGTTAGTTTTTCAATAATTTCTGAATATCTTGTTCAAAATCAATCGGTTCGTCCCATGGTTCATATCTATTCACGACTTGGCCGTTTTCACCAATTAAATATTTTGTAAAATTCCATTTAATATCGTTGCCAACCAGCCATTCAGGGTATTCATTCGCTAGTTTGATTTTTAATAGTTTTTCTGCCGTATTCGATTCATCAAATCCGCGGAACGGCGCCTCATTTTTCAAATATTCGAATAATGGATGAGCGTTTTTTCCGTTCACGTCGATTTTTGCAAACATCGGGAATGTAACGCCATAATTTAATTGGCAAAAAGAAGCTGCTTCATCGCTTGTTCCCGGCTCCTGTTGATCAAACTGGTTGCATGGAAATCCTAGTATTTCAAAACCTTGATCATGATATTTTTTATATAGCTTTTGCAGTTCTTCAAACTGGTATGTAAATCGACATTTACTAGCGGTGTTCACCACTAAGAGCACTTGACCTTTAAATTCTGCTAAAGAAACTTTTTCGCCGTTTGCTTTTTCTACTTCAAATTGATAAATAGACATGGGAAACACCTCTTTATCTATTATTAAGTTATAATTATTATAATATAAAAATATTATCACGCAAAAAAAATTGCTCTCAGTTACAAATTTGGAAACTTTTTTCCTGAATCAAAAAGAAGGTGAATGCCCGCCTATTTTTTCAATTTGAAGCATTGATGTTTTTAGAATGGCTGCCTTAGTCCTCCTTTACTATAAAAATTTGGGAGCTCTCGGCGGAATCCATTAATTTTTGAAAATATATATTTCCTAAATAACTCGAGCCTTCACAAGTATTGATTATTTTCCGGCGCTCGCATTTAAGTTGTAATTAGATACACTCACTAATTCCTTCATTCATTTCTTGTGTTAAAGTGATAAAGTAAGCAGGCAAAAGTTCTCCTTCAACCGTTCCATACTTATAAGTATTCAACCACTAGTGCCAGCTGGACTTTTTGTCCAATCTTTCCTTTCATCTTAAGCTCCCGCCTGCAGATCATCATAATCTTTGAGTTGGCTTGAATGGACAGTGAACAAATCCCATCTAACCAAAGAAGATTTGGAATTTTTCTTACTAATTCTGCCAATTTAATTGCGCCTCAAATCTTCCATATTAGAAAAATGATTCCGGACAACTGGCGTGACTTTTTCTTATTTTCAATGTTGTCAAGGCGTAGTGATCATAAATTATTGCCGGCAAGCAAACTGCTGTTAAGAGAAAGAATTAAAAAGCCAAAAAAACCGGGCAAAAAATGGGTGCCCGGTTTGCTGTCTTATTTACTTGTTTCACTTAAATCTTTCACAGTTTATCCATTTAAGCTGCAAAAAATCTTTTATGTATATGTTTCATTCACTAAATCTATTCAGCCTCATTTTTCCCTCCTATTGAAAAAAGTCGGATGAATAGCCAATGATGAATGGAAAATATCAAAATTTTTATTCACTTGCAATCTTTATTTCGGTATTCAATCCAATTTCAGGGATATCTTTATTTTCCAAGTACAAAGTGCCCGGCAGTTCCGGTGTTGTCGATCCGTCAAAGCGCAAAGTAATATGCCCCAATGTTGTTAAGTTTCTTTGCACAGCATCGCCGACAGACGTGATTTCAAATTTTTCATTATTAATATAAAGCTTCTGTCCAGCTTGAATTACTCCTTCCGCCTTTACGACATCAATGACATAACAAAAATCTTTCAGATCCTGTGGAGCTTCATTACCAAATAAAATAATCATTTTCTCTTTCAAAAAATGATCGGCCATTGTTCCGATTCCTTTTATTTTATTCTTATAAATGATTGTCATAAAGTCGGCACAAACCTGTTACGGTTGTGCCTTCCCTCCCATATGTCAGATTTTTACAAAACTCATGATGTTATAATTACAAATTTACGAATCATAAAGTCCGAAGCTTGCCAGCCAAGCGACAAACACCCTTGGAACCCCGATTAAGAATCTTGAATAAAGGACGGACGGTACACCGACCTCTACTGTTTCAGGTTCCGCTTCTGCAAGTCCTAAACCTACAGGTATAAAGTCACAGGCGTTTTGCGTATTGATGGCAAACAATGCTGGCAGCGCCAAGTTTGGCGGGATATTCCCTTTGCCAATTTCCACTCCAATCAGCGTCCCGATAATCTGAGCGATTACTGCTCCAGGTCCAAGCAAAGGTGATAAAAATGGCAATGAACAGATAAACCCGATTAAGAGCAATCCCCATATATCGCCAGCCAGCGGCGACATGATCTTAGCAAATACGTTTCCGATTCCTGAACCTTGAATAATTCCAATCAGCAATGATACAAAAGCCATGAACGGAATAATCGTGTTAATCATTGTTTGCACTGCTTCACGTCCTGCTTGATAGAACGTGCTAATGACTTTTCCTGCGCCAAGTCCAATTTTCGTTAATAAGTTTTTATTGGAGCTTGCTGCCATTGTTTCAGAAATCTTTTTATCACTGCTATATTTAAACTCTCTTTCAGGTTTTTCTTCCGGAATTTTTTCTTCAGCCGGAGCCGCCTCTCTAGCACTCTCTTCAACGGGCTGAATTTGATCCAACCCCACATCTGAAACGTAAATATCTTCCGTAATATATTGGGCCAACGGTCCGCTTTTTCCTGTTGGCATAATATTGACAGTTGGAATGCGTTTTTGCGGATAGATGCCGCAGCGTAATGTACCGCCGCAATCAATAATTGCAAGCGCAATCTCTTCATCCGGTACTGATGTTTTAAAACCGTTGACCGGCTCGGCACCTGTCAGTTCAGCAATTTTGTCTACAATTTCAGGCTTTGCTCCTCCGGTAATATAAACAATTTTATTTCTTTTTTCCGTCGGTGTAATGATGAGCGGTCCGCCAAAACCGCCGCTGCCCTTCACAATTTTTATCGACCGATATTTAGCCATTTCCCATTCCTCCTCCTTTTCTAACGATGATGTAACGTTACTTCTGTTTTCAATTTAATATTTTGCTGTTTTTCTACTATTCTTGTTGTAAAATCTGTAATCCAGCCTGCGAAGAAGTTCATCACGAGACCGACAAGGAAATAACGGACAGCCAATTCTGCAGTGCTCAAACCTAGTTTCTCAATTCCAGCCGCAATACCGAGCCAAATAAATAATTCCCCTGGGTTTATATGTGGAAATAAACCGTTGCTGGTATGGCAAAAATATGCACCTGAAGCGAAATAGCTCGGTTTATATCTTTCCGGCAAAAAACGTCCTAATGACAACGCCATTGGATTCCCTAGCATAAATGAACCGACAAGCGGCAAGACTAAATATCTTAACAACGGGTTTTTAGAAGATGCCATCGCAAGTTTATTGACCCGCTTTTCTCCAATAAGCTGAATGAATGTATTCATACAAACCATCAATAGCAACACAAGCGGAACAATGCTTTGCATCCACGAAATAAATGTTTCTGCGCCAGTTTTAAACAAATTCATAAAACCTTCAGCAATCGTAACAATAATATCCACGTTCCTCACCTCTTCATGATTTTTTTACCGAAACAATGTTTTCTGCCTGCATCATGATTCGTTTAAAGATACTCGGCTTTTCGGGAATTTCCCCGCCGCTCATAATAATCTTATAATTGCTGACCGCATCCAAAATAGCTGATTTCAATAGCTTGTTGCAATGAGCCATATCGGCTTCTCCAAGCGTTTTTATATTTTTGCCCGTAAAGCCTTTCAATTCCCGAACTTTCGCTAAAACTGTAACCCCTTGTATTTTCATTGCTTTCAGAATCTTCCCGCTGTCGGAAACGGCAAATAATACAATGGTGCCCGCCCGAATTCTGCCGGGGCGCTTTCCGATTGCCACTTTTCCAATCTTTCGCAGCTCTATATACGCTTTGGCAAAATGTTTAATTTGAAAATAACCTAATGCCAATTGCACGATAAATGCTCCTGCTATAAAAAGCATAATGATGATCAATTGCATCCTATCACATCCCTAAGATTGATGATGAACTGCTTGCTTGTTCGAGGCATTTTGTAAAATCTTCGTAGCTGGCTGCATCGGCCAATTCCTCTACCTGTTTCTGATCAGAGGCGATTTTGATGATTTCATCGTAAATTTTAATCAGGAGGCTTGCATCATTATCGGCTTTTTCCGGTATTCCCAACAGAAAGACAAGCTTGATTTCCTTCCCGTCAACCACTGCTTTTTCAGGAAAAACACCGATCGCCATTTCAATCTGATTGGACTTGTAGTTAACTGTATGCGGCAAGGATATATACCGGTCAAAAACCATTGATCCTTTCTCTTCCCTTTCTCTCAGCCTCTCTTTAAACCCTTCGTCCAAATAGCCTTTCTTGACTAAAACGTCGATCATATCATTCACATTTTCGTGGTAGCCTTTATTTGTATCTAAGACGAAGAATTTATCTTTGTTGAGTAAAAGTTTTAAAATTGAACGGTGATTGCCAAAATCTTTCATTTTAAATTTTTTCCGATAGGTCATCTTTTCTATTTGCCTAGAAACACTCGCTTCGTCAAAGATTTCGTTAATTATGATGACAGGTGGATCAATTGCAAAATGAAGCTTTACTGTTGAAAAGACCATATCGTATTGATTCAAAAGCTCTTTTGAAATTTCAATTTCAGAGTAAATATCAATTTGAGTATTTGGATTTAATATGCGCTGCAGTTGAATAGAGACTAATTTGGCAGATCCCCGCCCGGTTCCGCAAATGACTGCAACTTTTTTTAATGCTCTCGTTATTTCATCATGTTGGGCAATGAATACTCCGAAATACAAGGATAGGTAGCCAAGCTCATCTTCAGGAACCTTCAGTCCATACTCTTTCTCAATTACTTGCCCGGCAATTTCGGCCAATTTAAAGGCGACAGGATACTTCTCCTTCACATCAGCCAGCTGCGGATTTTTCAAACGCACATCAAACATCAAGCGGTTCAGCATAAAGGTTAAATGATACAGAATATCTTTGAAAAATGTTTCATTTTCGAAAATAATGCTTTTATCAAACCCTACTTGTTCGATTATTAAGTCCAAGAGACGTTTAATATCGTCGGAAATTGTAATGTCTGCAATTGTTCGAATGTTTGTCGGCGTTCTTCTTCCCGCGATCGGCAATGTTATAAACAGTATTTCAGGTTGTGAAATTTCAACCGGCAAATGCCGTTCGATTACGGAAACGATTTCTGAAGCAATCGAATAGTCCTGTGTATTTAATAGTTTGTTATATTTTTCATCCAATTCCGTAAGAGGATGATTTTTTATAAAACGATCCAACATGACAATAATAAATTGCATTAACTTTTTTTGGGTGGTAGACTCTAAATTGTAGTGATTGGCAATCTTCATTATTTCTTCTTTAATATCTTCATCCAGCGGGTAATCCCCGTATAAATAGTCATAGACGTTATCTAATATAAAAAAACGGATATCCAGTTCATTTCCTTTTAGGCTCATCCCGCTGTTCGGTTTTCCATGAATGGCTAAATTGTAAGATTCCAACGCTACGGCAGCTTTTTTTATTTCATTTACAAGAGTTGTTCTCCCCAGATTCATGTCAAAAGCGAGCTCATCCAGCGTATTCCTTCCTTTGCTGTTGATTAATCGATCAATGATAAAAGCGATACGCCTTTGTGATGAATCCAGCATGTTTTTCTTCTTAGAAACGGTTTCAATGAAATCATCAAACCTATGCCCATCTTCAATAAACAAATGGTAGCCTTTTCCCTTTTCGTTTTTGATGGCTGCAATCCCATTCAGTTCACTGTTAAGTAGCTTAATATAATTGCGGATTGTTCTCGTGCTGACCCCCAATGAGTTGGCAAGATAATCCAAAGAACAATAGGATTTTTTTTGAAACGTTTCTAGCATTTGAACAACACGGCCATCAATTGTAAAATCCAACAATATTCACCACCTTTTACGTAAAAATAAAGTGACATAGTTTCGTCTATCAGTCAAAGGTAGTGATTGGAATTTTGTGATATTTCGTTATAGGACCATTTTTTTAGGCTGCTGTGATCTTAACCGCGGGATTTGCCTCCAGAAATATTAACTGTCGTACCAGTAATATAACTTGCACGGTCTGAAGCCAAGTAAGAAACTAAATCGGCTATTTCTTTTAGTTTACCCGGACGCCCAAGAGGAATGGAATTGCTGTAATCCGTTGACAATTGATCAACTGTGACTCCTCGAGTATAGGCAAGCGCTTCATTATAAGCATCTGACGTCAAGCCTGTCGGTTCGTTGATGCCAGGCGCCACCGCAACAACCCGGATATTGTATTTGCCGAGTTCTTTTGCCCACGAACGAGTGAAAGCTATTAATGCTCCCTTTGTCGCGGCATAGCAGCTTTGTCCAGATGATCCTTCCTGTCCGGCTTCGGAAGCAATATTGATAATAACTCCTTTATTTTGCTTAATCATTTCTCTGGCAGACGCCTGTGCACAAAGGTAAGGACCTTTTTGATTGACAGCTACCATAAAGTCAAAATCTTTCTCATTCAACTCGTATTCAGGTTTTTCACCTTTGACATCGACTAACAGTCTTGGCAGGTTGACTCCGGCATTATTTACTAAAATATCGACTGAGCCGAATAATTTCACGGTTTCGGCCACCATTTTGTCAACGCTTTCTTTTTTTGTAACGTCACATTTTAGAAAATAAGAACCATTATCTTGCGGTCCTTCTTCTCCATTTAAATCGGCTACAACAACTTTTGCCCCATTTCGGATCAGTTCGTTTGTGATATGTAATCCGATCCCGGAAACGCCGCCTGTTACAATCGCCACCTTTCCTTCTAATTCAAGCCATGAGTCACTCATTACGATCTCCTCCTTTTGATCTAGTCTCTGCTCATTAGATGCTTTTAGTGTAAAATGTTTTAACCTTTTATTTAATACACAGTTTTTCACTTAAAATTGAAAAGTGGTGCATGAGCGGACAAAACGGTGGAAACAGATTGGAGCTGTAGAAATGAAAGAAAGTCTTACCTGCTTTCAAGGGTGGCTATAAGCCAAAAGACATATAAAAGTACGGAGTAACGAGAAAAAGACGTTCAACGTTCCAGAAGAAATACCGTAATGAACGCAAGCGCACGACGTAACGAAGCGATATTCGTTCATGAAAGCAAAATGGTGTAAACCGCACGCTTTCAGCAGCTGATAAATATATGAATGAATCGTACTGTTTTATTTTTATTGCATGAATTTTAGACTACAGGAAATCTATCATTTATTAACGAAAAAATAATCTTTCTTATCAAATGAAGGATTAGACTATAAATCCCTAATTTTTAGTCAAAAAACGATGCAAAACTTATCATTTCAAAGGCAATGGGTGTTGAACCACGATTGTATTCCTCCTTGTATTCACTAACGGGAAGCAGTCTTCATGTTTTCATTTTTACACTATCAAATGTGTGGACTGAATTTGCAAGATTTAATGCTTTTGAATTACTCTAAATTGCTGATTTTTATTTACATAATATTATAAAAAAGTTTATTCTGGCATCATACGTAAGGGAATAAGACAAGCTTAATTACTTGTGAGCGGCAAAATAGACTTATAGGAATATTAAGTGAGGTCATCATTTATATACCTACTAATTGCCCAATTAGGAATTAGACTAGTTTTAAATGAATATAGATTCAGGAGTGAAAAGATTGCGTAACATTATTTTATTATTCATTATGTTTTTTTGGTTGGCTGCAATAATGTAAATGAATTAAAGAAAGATGAGAAAACTGCAAGTTACGGAAATTTTGAGCTGAAATTAAAAGTCCCCAAAGTGGTTAAAAACAAACAAGAATTTGATATCATTACAGCTTTTAAAAATAACGGAGCTGAAACAACTTTATTTCATAGTAAACCAATAATAGAATCATTCATTATAAAGGATAAGTGAGGTGAAGTAATTTATTCAAAAGATTAAACCTCAAACAGAGTTTTATATAAAGACGAAATCAAGCCTAATCAAAAATTTGAGGAGAAATTTCATATAGCTATAGATAAAACGGGAACATATTATGTAGCAGTCAACACTTCCAAATTATCTGAAAGCGAGGATGTTGAAGGTAAAAGATTTTCCATTAAGAACATAAAAATAAATGTTGAACAATAACATATAAGCAATCTTACAAATTAAACCCGGCTTTTATTATGATCCCTCTTGTGTAGACAGTTAGGAAAAAGTTTAACCTTGTTTTCTGCAAGAAAAAAATACAGAGGGTTGCAGTATATCTTTATCAAAATTTTGAATAAATGTATATGTGATCTATCCATCAAGGGCTTGACGTGGATCCTCTGTAGCCATGATTCTTTAGTCAAGCGCCAGCTTCAACAGTTTTGGCAAAACCAAAAAAAGTTATCATGGCTCCTCCTCCATGTAAAGCCCCATTGCATATCACTGCATAAGGATTTTGCAATTCTCTGCACTTTTATTTTGCAAAAAACACCTAACCTGTCTCACAAAGGGATTTTTCACGGAAATAAAAGAATAAATATACTGATGAGTTTCAATGATGGTTGTTTAGGAATCTTAAACAGGAACGACGTTTAGATAAAAAAGTTCTTGAAATATTCGTCAGTAGGTTAAAAAATGCGAAACCTCAAAAAAAGATTGATCAAAAGCATTTGCAGACCAGAGGAAACTTTTATCGTACTGCCTGAAGGCCACATTTCGTATAGCCTTTTTAAACATCTACTCTACTATCGGAAATGACAAAATAACCGATGTTCCTTGCCCTTCTTCACTTTCAATTTTCATCGTCCCGTTATGTAAAGCAACAATTTGTTTGACGATGGAAAGCCCGAGGCCTGTTCCCCCTGTTTCTCTTGAACGCGATTTATCTGTCCGGTAAAAACGTTCCCCTATACGATCCAACTCTTTTTTCGGTATGCCTATTCCATTATCCCGAACGATAACAACAGCCCGCTTCTCTTTCTGATACAATGCAATGTTGATCATCCCGTTTTCGAAGGAATACTTAATGGCATTGTCAATCACATTACAAAAAACTTGATGCAGCCGGTTCATATCTCCCATAATGATGATTTCATCATCTAAATCTGTTTTGATGGATATATTCCTTTTCTTCAGCGCAGGCGCAAACAGTTCTAATGAATCAAGAATCAATTGGGAAAAGGCGATCGGCTCTGCTTCAAGAGTCATATCTTTGTTTTCCAGCTCATTTAATTGTAATAAGTCGTTTATGAGCTTCTGCATTCGCGTTGTTTCTTTATTGATGAGCAGAAGATGATTTTTCGCCTCTTCTTTTGATGAATAAGCTTCATCCAGCAAGATTTGCGTGTATCCTCCAATATATGTGAGAGGGGTTCTTAATTCATGAGCCACGTTGGATAAAAATTCTTTCTTGCGCTCGTCTTGTTTTTCAAGAGATTCCGTCATTTTGTTGAAGGCGCTCGCCAATTCTCCTATATCATCTGACGTTTGGATAGGAACTCTTTTAGAAAAATTTCCGCGGCTGATCTCTTTTGCAATCGTTTGAATTGTTCGCAGCGAACGAAAGATCGAATGAATTGAGTACGTGATAACAAAATAGATCAATACGAAAAAGATTAAACCGAACAAGATTAAAATCGGAATGCCTTTACTAAAAACCTCTGGTATTTCGGCTAAAGGAATATAAATATATATAAAACCTATTAAGTTCTGTTCGTGGGTTAGCGGGAATATTGCTCCGACAATCTTTCGATCCAATTCATGAACATAGCCCTCTTTAACTACGTATTGCCCGGATGAGAGCTTTTTCTCATCTTCTTGGCTGATCAGATGTTTGTAATCAATTTGATACGGAAAATGTTGATGAAGCTCATCTAATTGATCAACAGCTATTACTTCATAAGGTGAAATGAGATTATACCATTCAATTTTTTCTTTAATATCTTCACTTAGCGAGCCGTAATGAAAGTGAGCAGCTGTCTGCTTTCCCTCAAAAATAAGCCGCTCTTTCACACTGCGAATGTAAAGCTCTTTATATAGGAAGTGAATGAACAGAAAAGAAAACAAGATGGAAAAAATGATGCTGACGAAAAAGAGCAGCAATACTTTCTGACTAACTGAAAAATGTTTTATTTTTTTCAAGACGGCACCTCAAACTTGTAACCGATTCCCCAAACGGTTTGAATAAGATGGCTGTGCTCCTTTAATTTTAGACGAATCGTTTTAATATGAGTATCAACGGTTCGTTCACTTCCTGCATAATCGGAATCCCATATTTGGTCAAGCAATTGACCTCGTGTAAATACTTTTCCTTTATTTTTGGCTAAAAGGAATAATAGATCAAATTCTTTTTGAGTGAGCGCAAGCCTGCGACCTTCAACAGTGGCAATCCGGCCTTGAAGATCAAATTGCAACGGTCCAATAGCTGCTATTTTTACATCGCTAGCAATTCGATGTGTTCTGCGAAAAATCACTTCCATACGCGCCAAAAGCTCTGAAGGATGAAAAGGTTTTACTATATAGTCATCTCCCCCAATCTTTAAACCTTTCACCTTATCTTCCTCATTCCCTTTTGCCGTTAAAAAAATGACTGGAGAATCAATTTGAAGATATTGCCGCATTTCCTCGACTAAAGTAAAACCATCAATGTAAGGCATCATGACATCAACGATCAGCATATCCGGGTTTTCCTTTTTTAATCTTTCAAGTGCTTCAAACCCGTCTTTTGCTTCCAAACATATATATCCTTCTCTTGTCAAATACGTTCTAATCAGCTTTCGCATCTTTTCTTCATCATCAACGATCAACACCTTTAAAGACATCAGCCACTTGACACCTTCTCTCAACTTATTAAATGAATTTTCTAATTTATTAATTATAACCAGAAATTATGAAATTTGTTTGAAGTTTTTCATAAATTTGTCCTAGTAAGCTCCGAGCGATAGAAAGGCAAGCAAATGTTTCACATGACTGTCCATCATGTTTAGACCTCCTGCGATTGGATTTGACAAATTGCCAATTTTAAAAGCAAAGGCCAGTAAATGAATGTAAGAAAGGAAACAAATGTAAAAAAATATCCAAATAGGCTTCATAGTTTTCACACAATTATACGCTAACCTTCAATTAGAACAATGACACTGAAAAAAGGATTCCGTCATGAAAAAATTATGGTATTTAATCGTTTTTTTGATGCTTTTTTGGACACATCCATCCAGCAGCATCCATGCCGAAAGCACATTGCAATATCTGATTGATCAAGCTCCAGAGCACTCAATCGTGAGAATACCGAGAGGCGTTTATCATGAATCAATTGTGCTCTCAAAACCTGTTACGTTACAAGGAAATGGACAAGTAACCATTCAATCCTGCCGTAAAGAACCCGTCATCTCCATCAAAGGTCAACGCGTTTCAGTAAAAAACGTAACGGTCATTCAATGCAGCCAAGAGAAAAACGCTGCCGCTATACAAGTATCAGGAAATCATCACCGAATTGAACACGTTCATATTCGTACAAAGGGGATCGGGATAAAGCTTGAACACGCCTATCACACCGTCATCACACAAAGCTCGATAAAAGGTGAAAAACAACATAACGGGATTGATTTATGGAAGTCAGAACAAAATGTCATTGAAAAAGTCAGAATCGAAAAAGTGAGAGATGGGATTTATATGGAGCAAAGCGATTATACAACGGCCGTCCAAAACCTCATCCAGCAATCAAATTACGGCATACACATTATGTATTCTGACCACATAACAATTCAAAAAAACATTTCCAAAAATAACGTGGCAGGAGCGATGGTCATGGAAACAAAGGGTGGAAAAATCGAAAAAAATGAATTCATTTTTAACAACCGCAATGTTCATGCTCAGGGGATTCTTTTATTTGATGCGACAGAGACAAAGGTGGTCCGCAATAATATTTCTTATAATCGAGTTGGTATTTTTGCCGAAAGCGCCTCCAATAACCTTATTTTATCCAATGAAATGCGTGGGAATTTTATTGGCATTCAATTCAAAGAGGCGAACGGAAACATCGTTTCAAACAATACGTTTATTAGCAATGTAAATGAAGCTCAAGCTTTGAGCAGCTCGGACAATGAAGTGAAAAGGAATTATTGGGACGCCTCTCTAAAGCTTGATGCCGATGGATCCGGTTATAGCGACATACCTTATAAAACGAATCCGTTCTTTTTAAGTTTGACGAAGGATATTCCAGAATACCAGCTGTTTTTCCATTCACCAGGCATGGTTGTATTGCAAAAATTATGGAAAAGTCCAGACAATGAAGCGATGACGGATGACTCGCCGCTTATGACAGCTAAAATACAAGATGAATCAAAGTCATCTTCTGGAGTGATCATTGTTTTCAGTCTTCTCTTGTTTTTAGGAAGCATTACTTTATGGAGGATAGGGAGGAAAAAAGAGGATGCGTAAAATGTATTTCATTTTCATGTTATGCGCTCTACTGATTATCACTGCTGCGTGCGGAAAAAAGGAAGTGTCGCCAAGAGCCATTGATGAAAAAAACGATAAATGCGCTCAATGTAACATGGCTGTAATGGATAATCAGTTTGCAACACAGCTTATTTTAAAAAATGGCAAAACATTCATTTTTGATGATATCGGATGTATGTATAAATGGAAAAGCGAAAATAAAAATGAAAACATCGAAGCGGAATTCGTCAGAGATTATCATTCGAAAGAATGGGTTGAATCTGATAAAGCAACCTACGTGTATGATCAATCGATACGGACGCCAATGGCCTACAACGTCATTTCTTTCCAAGATAAAAAAGATGCTGAAGCCTTCATATCAAAAAATAGCGGAAAAATATTAAACTTCGATCAATTGCAAGATCATAAATGGAAAATGAATAAAGAAATGATGGAAAAGAATATGCAGGATGGTCATACGGATATGAATGGCGACAGCCACATGGATGAGGGCAATGATCATTCACATGAATGAAGGGCAAATTTATAAGTGCCCTTTTTTTACAGTGGGAGGAATTATGCGGAACATATGGAAAGCCGAATGGCGTTTGACAATCAGGCAGCGTTCTTCTTACACGTTTGTGTTTCTATGGATTTTCGTTTTATCATTACTATTTTTGTTAGAGCGGAATAACCCTGCTCTCACAGGCTATACAAACATGACAGGCACAATCGCCAACATTGTGCTGTACATCGTACCACTGTTTATGCTGGTGGCTGGATCGTTTTCCATCGCGAATGAAATGGAAAATGGCCAGTGGAGTCTTTTATGCACGTATCCGTTGCCGACTATTGCCTATTGGGTTGGGAAGCTTTGCGGGCAATTGACCGCACAATCTGCCATCTTCAGCTTAAGCTTCAGTTTGAGCCTTTTGGTCGGCACTTTATTGGGAAGTTCATCATCTTTGAAATGGGTGCTCATTTTATATATTTTTTCTATCTCGCTAATATGGTTTTTTCTCGTCATCGGCTTGACCATTGGCTCGTTTTCAGAAACGAGATGGCAAGCTCTCATACTTTCGGTCGGCGTGTGGTTCTTTCTTATCATGATATGGCCGACTGCAGTCATTTCCGTTTTGAGCTTTGTCCCTTATCCGATGATAGCTCCGCTTTTAAAGGCATCTTTATTCTGTAATCCGGCGGAATTGCTCCGTATAGTATTTGTTGTTCAGCTTGACGGCGGAGCTGTTTTTGGACAATCATACGACGAGCTCATCTCTTTTATGCAAACAAAAGCATTATGGGTGCTGTTCGTCGGTTATATGTTCATCTTTTCAAGCATCATGCTTGCATTTTCCGTCTGGAAGCTTGAAAGGAAGAAAAGACAATGACAACATTACAAGTCTCCGACGTTTCAAAAAAATATAAAACAAAAGTTGTGCTTTCTTCCATGTCACTGGAAGCAAAAAAAGGGGAATGCATCGTATTATGCGGCGGAAACGGAGCCGGAAAAAGCACGCTTCTTCGCATTTTGGCGGGTATTTCAAATCCGTCCTCCGGGGACATTGTTTTAAACAATATCAGTCTAATTAAAAACAGAAAAAACTATATCGAGCAGATCGGCTACATGCCTGATGATTTTCATGCTCAGCAATTCATGACGCTTCAAGAATTTTTATCATTTTATGCCAAACTGCGGAAAAAAGATCAATCATCTGTACAAGACATTTTAAAAAAAATAGGTTTGGAAGAATTTAAAAGAGAACTAGTGAAAAATGTATCAAAAGGAATGAGGCAAAGACTATTATTAGGACAAGCATTGTTAGGAAATCCAAAACTGCTCTTGTTAGATGAACCAACAAATGGTTTAGACCCATTTTGGATTGATCAGTTTGTCAATTTGATAAAAGAACAAAAGATGAAAGGCACAATCATCATTTTTTCCACTCATATGATGGATGTTGCCGCAGAAGCAGGCGATCAAATTCTGTTTATAAAGGAAGGCTCTATTATTGACCATATGAAAAATACGATCCACAAGGAAAAAACCGCATTGCAATTGTTGAGGTTATATCGACATGATCTATAAAAGTTTTGTCATTGCTTAAAAAAAGGGTGAAAAAAATGGAATTTGAAAGAATAGATGCAGTAGCAAAGGATTCAAAAGCATTCACTGATAAACAAACGAAAGCTTCTTTATATAAAACAGTATGGAGATGGCATTTTTACGCAGGGATTTTTTTCGCACCGCTGATTATTTTTTTGTCTATTACCGGAGGAATTTACCTGTTTAAACCGCAAATTGAAAATTACATGTACCATGATCTTTATTACGTCCAACAAGGACAGCATAAAATTTCATCTACAGAACAGATTCATGAAGTGAAAAAGAATTATCCACATGCAAAAATTACAGGTTTTACACCTTCCTTTGCGCCGGACAGGTCATCTGAGGTTGAAATAATGGTGAACGGGGAAAGTATATCTGTGTTTGTTAATCCATACAACGGCGACATTATTGGAAAGTTAAATGAGAATGCACGCTTCATGGCATGGGTGAAAGATTTGCATAACGGTGAATTATGGGGCGGCACCATTGGAAACTGGTTAGTAGAGCTCTCCGCTTGCTGGTTCATTATCCTAATTATTACTGGTGTTTACTTATGGTGGCCGCGAAATAGAAAATCTCTTTTTGGGACATTGATTCCGCGAATAAACCTGAGTAAAAGAAACCGCACGTTTTGGCGCGATATGCATGCCGTTACAGCAATCTGGCTTTCTCTTTTTATCGTCGTACAATTGTTTTCTGGACTCATGTGGTCCGGTGTTTGGGGAAGCATGGCACATCGTATCGTTGATCCCATTTCCGGAAACCCGGAAGGAGATCAACCATGGGAAAAATATGCATTTCCTAAATCAACAATTCCAACAAAAGAAATAGCAGATGTTCCTTGGGCAGCTGAAAACTTACCTGTTCCCGAATCAAGTCCCAAAGGAATGAAAACAATTTCTGTTGATAAAGTTATGCAAATTGCAGAAAAAAACAACGTCCAACCGGGATATGGAATTGCATTTCCTGATGGAGAAACCGGTGTATATACGATCTTTCTAGATCCTGCTGACGTCTATCCTAACCGCCCACTGCCTTGGGCACAACAAACGCTGCATATAGATCAATACAGCGGAAAAGTTTTAGCTAAATTTGCATGGAGTGACTATGGTGCATTGGGAAAATTAATTTCACTAGGCATTGCATTTCATCAAGGAGAATTTGGATTCATTAGCCAGCTTTTCATGCTTGCATTAACTATTGGCATTATAATGATTGTTGTAAGTGGCGTTATAATGTGGTGGAAGCGAAAACCGAAAGGCAAATTGGGTGCTCCGGCTTTGCCAGAAAACTTTAAAATGTTAAAGGGAGTAGCTGTCATTTTCATTGCTTTAGGCCTTTTCTTCCCATTAGTGGGCGCATCACTATTGATAGTGTGGGTTTGGGATTATTTCGTCATTAAAAGAATTCCCATTGCGAAACAGTGGATCGGGTAGAAAGCTAAATGGGAGTATCACACGAATAATGAATAAATTGTTATCAACCATTTACTGGCACCAGAGCCAATAAATCATTTCGCCTGTCAGCTCATCGATTGCATACGTCTGATTCCGTGAATCCCCGTCAAGGGAGGAAAGTTTTCAAGTTCGTGCGCGCTGGCAGGCGCCTTCAATGTTGGCACATGCTTTGCAGCAGCTACCCACTCTCCCATTTTACTGGAATAACAAGTATAACTCCTCTATCTCGTCCACAAAATTCAGGTAACTTCCTTTTTACAAAATTGACCTGAACAGCTGGCAATAGTTAATCATGTAATGAGAGTCTCGTTCCTTCCCGCTTAAAAGGAGTTGGAGGATAGTTTCTTTTTCAGTTCATCGAGCTCTTCTTCAGTTAATTTCGTAACCGACATAATAACTTCCTGTTCTAATCCGGAACGAAGCATTTCTATGGCTACCTGTCGAACTCCTTCTTCCCGGCCCTGCTTCAACCCTTCCTCCCATCCTGCCCGCCGTTCGCCTTGGAGGTTTGACAATTGATCCCGAAGCCATTTCAAACGCATTTCGTATTCATAACGGTTTACCGGGTTGACGCTTAAACTTTCCCATTCTTCCAGCGCTTCACGAATTTCCTGCTCATTCATCGCAAACACCTCCAGTTTCGATTTTTCACTTTTCGCCATCCACTGGAGACATGAAAAAAAAGAATTTAGTTCATACCTCTTTTCACATAAAATGAACTATTCTACTCATGGTCAAAAAAGTCATTCATCCAATAGTTTCTTCTTCAGCTCATCGAGCTCTTCTTCAGTTAATTTTGTAACCGACATAATAACTTCCTGTTCTAATCCGGAACGAAGCATTTCTATAGCTACCTGTCGAACTCCTTCTTCCCGGCCCTGCTTCAACCCTTTTTTCAATCCTTCTTCCATTCCCTTTTTCAGCCCTTCCTCCCATCCTGCTCGCCGTTCGCCTTGAAGGTTTGACAATTGGTCCCGCAGCCATTTCAAACGCATTTCATATTCATAACGGTTTACCGGGTTGACGCTTAAGCTTTCCCATTCTTCCAGCGCTTCACGAATTTCCTGCTCATTCATCGCAAACACCTCCAGTTTCGATTTTTCACTTTTCGCCATCCACTGGAGACATGAAAAAAATTTTAGTTCATACCTCTTTTCACATAAAATGAACTATTCTACTCATGGTCAAAAAAGTCATTCATCCAATAGTTTCTTCTTCAGTTCATCTAGCTCTTCTTCAGTTAATTTCGTAACTGACATAATAACTTCCTCTTCTAGCCCTAAACGAAGCATTTCTATGGCTACCTGTCGAACTCCTTCTTCCCGGCCCTGCTTCAACCCTTTTTTCAGCCCTTCCTCCCACCCTGCCCGCCGTTCGCCTTGAAGGTTTGACAATTGGTCCCGCAGCCATTTCAAACGCATTTCGTATTCATAACGGTTTACCGGGTTGACACTTAAGCTTTCCCATTCTTCCAGCGCTTCACGAATTTCCTGCTCATTCATCGCAAACACCTCCAGTTCACTGAGCATAAACTCATCGATTTTCCCCTTTTTGGCGTCTACTGCTGACAGCATCATCAGCCACGGATACTCTGGCAATCGTTTTATTTCTCTGTTATATTTCTTCCATTTTACCATAAACTGCTGTAAATCAATGACGTGAAATTCAAGGTGCGGACTCCAAAGAAAATGTTCTTCATCTTCTCGTATATGGAAAACCGTATGAAATCGCTCCGTTTCATGAGGAAAAAGCCGATAATTAAGGATGGTAATCATAAAGGTAGGGGGAAGCATGCTGTACGGCTGTCCTTTTGCTAATGACCGGGAGAAAACCCTCGCCCAGTAATACAAAATTCGTTCCGGTAAATCGTGCTGATTTACGATTTGAATTTCCACATTGATGCGCTCGCTTCGATCCGTCAGCACCAGTACATCAAGCCGGTTCATTTTTCCATCTTCTGTCTCTTTCGTCAGCTCTGTGCTTTCAAACTGAACATCGACAATGCGATCTGCTTCGCTCCGATGTAAAATCGCATTCAAAAAAGCAATGGTAAGCGACTTGCGGTTCGGGTTGCCGAACAGCTGCTTAAACATGAAATCTATCTTCAAATCGAGGTATTCTTTCATAATGGAGATCGTCCTTTCGAGGGAGAATAAAAATAAGAGGAAAACATAAGAGGGGGAAAGATTAAAAATCGTAACAGCTAGGGACAAGTATTAATATTCTTACCAAACAGAACATATGTTCTGTAAATAATATAAAACTACCTATAAGAAATGTCAACCTAAAATTTCAAACTTATTAATAGGAATTTAAATAATGAAGTTTTTTACTAGATTTTTGAACGTTTCCAGCCCGCTACAATTCAAAACAGCAGAGACAGGCATTTTTTTCAGTTTTACTGTAAACGCTCAAGTAATGCTGTTAAAGCCTCACTGCATCATATAACAATAATGAAGATAAAAGAGGAAAAACATTTAGATTTAGAAAAAAACAGAAATGACGGAAACCTTCATCGTTCCGCTTGATACAGGTGTCCAAAAGTAATGCACTTCAATAAAAAAGACCTTGCCAGCCTCCTGAAATGTCCACCTTAAACCATATAGCGTAGGTAGAAAAAAATGCTGGCAAAGTCCAAGATTCATCGTCTTAAAGTTTTCGAATCCCATAAACTGAATAGCCGATACTAAAATTGTTCTAATGAGATTGATTGTCTTAAAGTTTCGAGCCCCTCTCGATCAATCAAATTTCAAAATGGTAGGGATTTATAGAAATCAGTCAAAAAATAGGCAGATAAAAATCAGAAGGTATAGCAGCATGATGTTTCTGATTGCTTGCCGAAGCTCTAAAAAATGAATGTAAATCGTATCAGACTGTCTGTTATTTTATCGAGTCTGGAGGAAGGAAAATCAGAAGAAGGAAGCAACCCCGCGAATTCCTGCTTCATCGATCTCCAGCCCGCTATCAGCAAGATCGTGCTTTGTCCGCTATCGCTTGGCTTATATAAGATCAACAAGCTTTTCCTGCTTCATTCTGTAAATGATGAATATCGTACTGATCGCGATCAATACAAGAAAGGTGCCGATTGTAAGCATAAGCGGATGAAGAATCGCAAACAGTTCGCCAACAAGGTATTTTAAAGTACAATAGCTTAGCAGCACAACGATCGGGACAAGCGAGCCGATCAATGTGATGTAGTTTTGTGCGATCCGTGAGAAAAATACTGAAAAGAGCGCCGCAACAATGGCAACAATATAAGTAGCAATCACCGTTGTGATGATATAGCCTTCAAATGTAAAGTCAAACCAAAATTCGAATGCCACTTATATGGGACATTGATTGCCATTTTAGTCACGCAGACTCTTCTGTTCCAAGCCCGAAGGTATTGGCATCAACGGGAGGGAATCGAGATCAGTGAATGGAAAGCGCTTAATATCCTCCAATCGTATTGGCATCGGTTTCTTTTGCATCCCCAAGCGATGGAAACCGCCCTTCCATCTCTCCTGTCTCTGTTAAGGAAACACACGAGGAAAGACCGAAGGAAAGGAGAGGAAACGGTATCGGATCTTTTAAAGAAATTGGGGATATGGTAGTGTGGGTTATGGATATAAATGCCAAATAACCCTCTTCTTGAGGGTTATTTGGCATGCCCAGCATTTGGTTTTCTCTTCATCCTTTGATTGATTTTTCGAACATGCGTATCATCCTAAAAAATTTTATACCGCTAACTTGACGGGTATGGGGTGACTAACCCCCGACCTCTCACACCACCGTACGTACCGTTCGGTATACGGCGGTTCAATTAAGTATGACGTAGTGCTTGATATCTTTCGAATAGACTTCTTAACCCTCGACGCTTCCAATAGGAGTTGTCGAGGGTTTTGTGTAGAATGGGACTGCAGGCAATCCGCCAATATTTCTTGCGTGTATTGCCCCATTCGAATGCTTTATGGCTTGGAACTTCTAATCCTCTGAGTTTCCGAATTCTTGTTTTCGGGGTTTTCCATTCTTTCCACAAACACATCCGAAGCCTTCGTCTAATCCATTCATCAAATTCTTTGAACTTACTTGGTGTTTCTGCCAAGGCAAAATATCCGCACCATCCCATTAAATACTTATTCAGTTTCTCAATCCTTTTCTCCATTGGATACGGTTTCGACCTTGATGTAATTTCACGGATCTTGTTCTTCAAACGTTTCACACTTTCGTTCGCAATCCGTACCTTTGGAGTCTTATTGAGTGTGAAGCTGAAACCGAGAAACTTCCGTTTCCAAGGACGGTCTACCGCCGATTTCTCTTTATTTACCTTGAGCTTTAACTCCTTCTCTATAAAGTTCGTAATGGAGTTCATGACACGAATTCCTGCTTTCTTTGTTTTCACATAGATGTTACAGTCATCCGCATACCGAACAAACTTATGTCCACGTTTCTCAAGCTCTTTATCCAATTCATGAAGCATGATGTTTGATAAAAGTGGACTAAGCGGGCCGCCTTGAGGCGTTCCCATGTCCGTTTCCATTACCACTCCATTGATCATCACGCCTGATTGAAGATACCGGCGAATTACCTTCAGTAGAATTCGATCTTTGATCGTTTTCGCCAAGATCCCCATCAGTTTGTCGTGATTCACCTTGTCAAAGAATTTCTCTAGGTCTATATCGACTACCCAACGATATCCTTCTTTGATATAACCCTTTGCTTCCCTAACCGCATCATGTCCCCTTCTACCTGGTCGGAAACCATAGCTATGGTTCGAGAAGGTCGGATCAAAGATTTTCGTCAACACTTGGGCAATCGCTTGTTGGATGAAACGATCCGTCACGGTAGGGATCCCTAGAAGTCTTACTCCACCGTTCGGTTTCGGGATTTCGACTCGACGGACGGGTAAGGGCTTGTAGGTTCCTTCTCTCAACGACTGTCGAATGGAGTCCCAATTTTCGTAGAGGTGTCTTCGTAGGTCTTTTACGGACATGCCATCTACTCCGTGACCTCCTTTATTCTGTTCGACTCGTTTCAGTGCCGCCAGGAGATTTTCCCGTGACAAAATCATTTCCATCAACATTGATATCCTCTCCACGTGAACGAATTCTTCTATTTGTGCCATCTTCTGCTCCACCCTCTTGAAGTCCCCCGTGGGATTCACCACTTCCTCCTTCAAGTAAGTCCTATCGGATTGTCTGCTTCCACACAGAAGGTGAACGCCTAGCGATTCGTTCTCCTTAATTGTTCAGTCCTTCCTCTTCCATCTCGAGCTTGAAAGAGTACTATGACTTCTGCTGACTTCTGACTGTTCAGTTATCTATCACTAGATAGGTTACCAAGGTTACTTGGCGTGCCAGCCAGACCTCCCCGGGTAAGTACATGCACTTTCACACCATCTATCCGCCTCATTTACTCGATATGACCTTCGACAGAAAGGGCTTTGTTTTGTCTTGCAAACTCACCCAGTGATACCTAGCCTCATATGAAGTTCGTGTTCCGAGAGACCTTAAAGTTTGCCGCTCGCTTCCTTCAGATTCCGCGTCACCACGGACACCCTTGCGTTAAGCTAACTGCTACTTCTGCCTTCGCAGCTCGGGACTTTCACCCTATAGATTACACCCATGCCGGGCGCACACACAAAAGAAAGCTTGTCGTCTTTTTTCACGCAAGCTTTATTTTACAATAGTAAAGTATTCTCTGATAAAACTGTTGTAACCGCCTGATAACTTTGAACATTTTTTGCTAATTAGTAGTGGACACTTTACTGGAAGTTAGTGCTGGCATTTTGTCACTTTACTTGGAGCCTCTGCGGACAAGATTATTAGCCAGGAAGCCAGATATATCAATGAATCTGGCTCAGCCGACAAAGGCTATCATGCCCGCCTCTCCAAATAAAGTGCACGTCTCTACTGGAAAAAAGTGTTCAATCTTACTTATTCAGCATTTTTAGGTAAGAAAGTGTTCATTTCTATTTGGCGGTTACAACTGTCGGATCTCAATATTAATTGTATAAATTAATCTTTGTTTTCTGCTATTTCTTTATAATATTTTTTGAAACTATACCCTTTAAAATTAAAATTCCGTATTTTATCAGTATGTTACTTTTAATACCATTACGATTACATAATGTCTTCTTTTTTCTTTACCCACCTTGTGAGTTATTCATTTTATAGTGCATACCAATATTTTATAAAAGCGGCTATCAACTTTGACGAAAACCTGAATTATCTACTGTAGTTGAGCAATTTTCATTACAATAATTACCATGTAAAAAGAGACAAACGGAGTACCCCTTATGCCACATGAAGCTGTTTTTTAACGACATCAATGGGAATATCTTGTTTCGCTGCATCGTAAATAAACTCCACGAGGCTATGTCCTTTCTTCTTTCGAAGGAAGTCAAGCCCGGTAGAGAAATCGCTGTTGGATTCGACCATACTGTACACATAAGCGAGTTGCACCAAGATCCAATACCGTTTCACCGCCCGACGTTGACGAACGCGGTACCCATCGAGCTTCAGCTGGTCTTTCGCTTGTCGAAAAAAGCATTCGATCGACCAACGCTGGGCATAGTAGCGCAAGATCTCTTCATCGCTTAGCTCCCGGTCGGTGCTCAAGACGCAGTGAAGATGTTCAGGTGTCATCGGCTGATCGGCTTTCCAAGCCAACAACACAACGGCATCATCGAGACCTTTCAGCGCTCCCTCGTAGCGATACACGCGATAACGCTCTTCTCCCACCGTGACGAGATGGGTGTCGTTCGGTTCGATATAGCGGGCAAACTGTTTGGCTTGGATGGCGATGCCTTTTGGATAAAGAACCCGATTCGTCTTGAGCATCGCAATGACGTGGAATCCTTTTTTCAGGCAGGCTTCCACGAGTGTTTTCGATGGGTACCAAGAATCCATCAGCACATAAACAGAACCGTGCACATCCAAAGAAGAAAGCATCTCGATGGCCCATTGACCCTTGCTTTTCCCATCCGCCTTGTCGTAGAGGCGAAACGCAAAGGGAAAGGCTTGCGTCATCGTATGAACCATGAGCCAGACGAGAGAGTGTCCCCAAATCGACTTTTTGTCCGCGTGAGAATAATGCCAATTACACCCTTCAATAGCGTGTTTCGCCTGTGACGAAGGCTTCGTTTTTCGGCAGATCGTATCATCGATCGAAACAAAAATGGGGTGATTCTTTCGCTTGGCCGTTCGTTCCACATGACGAAGCATCCACTGCTGGAGTTTGCGAAGCAAGATTTCTTCATCCCAAGGGCTTTTCGTGAAAAAATGGCTCAGTGTCGTTCGATGGTTGGGATGAAAGCTCTCATGATGCAGATCGGTCAAGGTTCCCACAAATCCTTTCGTTGTCAGCGCATCGATAATATGAACGAGATGCTTCATGACCGGCTTAGAGAAATAAAGGGCCAGCCCCAACATTGCGAAAAACTTGTCGATTCCTTGGTGATGTGGTAGTCTATTCATGAGACATGAACCTCCTTGAGAATGGTTTGGTGACACATCTATTCTAATCAAGGAATCGGGTTCATGTCTCCTTTTTTGTTCGGATGTAAATTTATGTTAGTGAATTTGCTCATCTACAGTTATCTAAAAAGAATTCTCAAAATCTTCTTTATCCGGAAGCAGTAGTTTAATGTTTTTTTCTTCCAGTTGTTTTTTCCAATTTTTAGGGTAGTCCCAATCTGATATTATGATAGACACTTTGTCAAGTGGGCATATATGTGCGAAAGTGGATTCACCTAATTTCGTATGATCTGCTAATACGATGAGTTCTTCTGATCGTTCTATCATAATGTTTGAAATATGTGCTTGGTTCAAGTCATAGTCTGTGATGCCTTCTTTGAGAGAAACTCCGCCTGCCGAAATAAACGCTTTATTTGCTTTTAGTTTATATAATGCTGTTTCTGCAAGCGGCCCCGTTGTTGACTTCTGGTTTATATCAACTTCTCCGCCTATAAAAATAATTTTGCCTTTAAAAACTTCAGTCGCCAACAACATTGCTGGCCCTGAATGTGTAATAAGAGTAACGTTTTTTTTGTTTCCTAAATACCGTATCATTTCCAACGGAGTTGTTCCATTCCCGACCATTATGATATCTCCATCATTAACAAGAGAAGCAGCCATTTTGCCGATCACTCTTTTTTGCTTCGAGTTAATGGCAGACTTTTCATCGAATGGAGGCTCCCACGGAAAAGAAGCAGCTAGAACAGCTCCGCCGTATACTTTTTTCAACCTCCCCTCCTTTTCTAATCGGTCCAAGTCCCGTCTAATCGTTTCAGTTGATACATCGAGTGTTTCTGCTAACTCAGAAACATGTAATTTTTCTTCATCTACCAACTTTTTTAGTATAAATTTTTTTCTTCGTTCAAACGCCAGTGACACAAAAAATCCCTCCAAATTTTCAGCATTCAGGAGCTGTCCCGTGAGTGATTATTCCGCTTATGAATACCTCTTTTTATTTCAAAAACTTGAAATAAAACATTTCTTAATTTTTAATGTCCTATTGGGACCTCCTCCTATCTACCATTTATAAAATTAGATGCTTCCATTAAGCCATAGCATCTAAGTTTTCAGGAATCGTTTGCCCTCCATCTACTATAATCGATTGTCCAGTAATGTAGCCTGCCTCTTTTGAAGCGAGAAAACATGCAGCATAAGCAATATCGTCAACATGTCCAAGTCTTTTTAATGGAATAGAAGCAGCCATTTCATTAAGATAATTTTCACCTAAATTCTCTAAACCTTCAGTAACGATATTCCCTGGCAGTACAGCGTTAATGGTAATATTGTATTTAGCTAGTTCTAGCGCAGCTGATTTCATAAATCCTAGTTGTGCTGCTTTGCTCGCTCCATAGTGAGACCATCCTTTGTAACCTGTTAAAGGGCCTGTAATGGAAGATGTCAGAATAATTCTTCCGTATTCTGCATTTTTAAGATAAGGGAGGGAGGCCTGTATCGCGTACAAACTCCCTTTGGCGTTTGTATTCATTACAGTATCCCATTCTTCACCCGTCATCTCCTCAATTGCTGCACTTGGAAAAATTCCTGCATTTGAACATAGTATATCTATTCCACCAAACATATCTGCTACAGACTGTGCAACTTTTTTCATCGAATCCAGATCTGCAACATCTCCTTGAAAGCTATTTGCACTTCCACCGTCATTTCTAATCTGTTCAGCACATCTCTCTGCCGCTTCGGCATTTCTAGCCACGACCGCTACATTTGCACCTTGTTTTGCGAAAACGACTGAGATTCCTTTTCCAATACCTTTGCTTCCTCCAGTTACCATAACGGTCTTTCCTGCCAATGACGTAAACATGGTTCAATCCCCCTCTATTTTCAATAATCATACTTTTCAGACATCTAAATGCGGAGGCAATTTCTTAAATCCTTTTGTCTTAATTATTAAGTAAATGACTCCTATTGCCAGCCAAATTGTTCCAATGAGTTGGGCAACTGGATCCATACTGATCCAAACATAAACTATTACGAAAAAACCTAATAATGGAAGAACCAAATAGCGAAGATGCCTCCACCCTGTCGGTTTCCAATTTGGCACACTTCCTAAACTTAAAGGTGCTTCTCCTTTTTTCTTCACATAATATAGCCAAATGACTGATAAATTCAGTGCTGCAAATCCAAACAATGCTCCGTAGTTCACCAAATTAGATAGTGTCGCTATATTGGAAGAAAGACCTAAAATAAACTCAACTGCAACGATAATCACAATGCTCCAGTGAGGCGTTTTCCACCTTTTGTTGACTTTAGCAAAGATGGACTTCGGCAAAAGTGTATCTCTTCCCATTCCATATAATAGTCTTGCACCCGCAGCAGTAGCTACCAAGTTAAAAACTGCCAACTCAGTTAAATATCCTGCTGTAAAAAAGATAGCAAATCCTTCTCCTCCGGTCATTTTTGAAACTTGAAACAAAACAGTGTTCATCCATGTTTCATCGCTAATATGCTCTTTCCAATCGGGAATAGCTAACATCCCGACATACCCACACATAAACATTGTTAATGTTCCAATTCCAATACACCAATAGATGGCTCTTGGAATATCCCTTTTCGGTCTCCGTGTTTCTTCTGACAGCGTTGTGATCGCATCAAAACCAAGAAAGCTGAATACTGCAAGAGATGTAGCTGCTATTAAACTTGACAAGCTTTCAAATTGAAAAGGCTGTGTGCTGAACAATGTCCCTGTTCCAAATCCGTCAAGGTGAACAGCTTTTGCCCATACTAAAATAGAAGCCCATACGACAAATTCTCCAAGAACTAACAGCCAAAGACCCATTTTAGAAAGAAGTTCCACACCAAATAAGTTTAATAATCCTGTTCCAATGGAGAAAATAGCAAGTAGAACCCAATAAGGAACGTCAGGAAAATACTGCTGGGCAAAAAAAGCTGAGCTAGATGCCGTCACGGTTGGAATTAAAATATAGTCTAATGTTAAAACCCATCCAGCTATAAACCCAAAATACGCATTCCATCCCCTGCCGACATAGCTGTAAACCGATCCGGCAAGCGGGAAATTCCGAACCATAACAGAATAACTAAAAGCTGTTAAAAGCATTGCAATACCTGCAAGCAGATATGGAAGAGCTACCGTCCCGCCCGAAGTTTGCAATAGTAATCCAAAAATAATGGCAGGTGCAATGGGAACCATATAATTCAACCCAAATGCTGTAAGTTGCCAAACATTCATAGTTCGTTTGAGTTCTTGTTTATAGCCGAATTTAGATAAATCGGCTGTATAATCCAACAATCCTTTTTCTTTTTCTTGGGCAAGCATATCGTTGCACCTCCAAATACTTCGTAAAATAAATTAGTAAAGTAGTTAACCGTTTTTTATCCATAGCGGTATAAATATTTTTCTGCCAATGGTACTGTTTGGAAAGTAAATTCTGCACCCATTTTTTGGGCAGTTTCATTATCTGAATGACTGCTGATCCAGCCGATTAGCATTAACCTGCGAAGCATTATAAATGTTGGAATCTCTTCTTCCTCTTCCTTTGAAAGAGTTCGAACTTTTTTATATCCTTTCAACCAGGACTGTATTAAATCAGGTACATAATCCTTATGTTCTATAAAACTTAAAGCAGCGGCCAAATCATATAAATACCAGCCAAAACCACAATCATCAAAATCAATGACTTTTAATTGATCGCTCTCTACAAGAAGATTGGCAAGCCGCAAATCTGCATGGATCAATCCGAAACGGTCCGGCGTTTTTCCAAAACGGTTCAATCTGTGATATATCGTATTAGATACTTTTTCAAACAGCTGCACAAGTTGGGGAGTGATTCCTAACCCGTCCTGCCATCTCCCCCATTTTGCTTTTTTTCCTAACATTGTTTCATATTCCCATGTAGGACGGCAGATTATTTTGGATTCTTTCCAATTTTCAACATGGTTGTGCAAATGAGCCGTTATTTCACCAAGGTTTTCAAAATTAAAGAGTAATTCATTCTCATTCATTTCATCAGGAGTTTCGCCCTTTAAATAACTGAACATGACACAATGGTATGGTTGTCCACTATTATTGACGTCAGCAATCTCCTGAATGAACTGTCCATTAGCGCCTGCAATCGGTTCAGGGACAATGATGGATGTATGATTTTTAATTGCCATCATCCAAATGAGCTCAGCTTCAAGCTCTTTTTTCGTATGATAACCTGGACGGTTCAGTCTCAAAATAGCTGATCCCTTTCCATCTTTACGTTCAGCTAAATATGTTATGTTTTCTGAATAATTTAACAGGCGGATGGAAGAAACCTCCGGATAAAATAATTGAACCGCTTTTTTGGCAATTTCACTATAAAATTCGATCACATTACTGTACGAAGGACTTCTCATTGCACACATTTTTCCCCCTCCATTCCACGAAATATTTTTATTGCTGAACTAACTTTGATGCTTGTTTAATACTTCTTTCAACCTTTTCGAGCAATTCATCACAGTAATCTTTGCTGCAAAGAAGCCCAGGCTTAAATTGCAGCACTCGTGGATCAAGCATTGAGTAAATAGCCCATACACCGTTTTCGTATAATGAACGCATAACATACTTTGCTCCTTCTGGATGGTTAAATTCCAGCCCCATCACAACCCCCAATTGACGTATACCTACAAAAAAGTCAGAGGTTCCACGTTTTATGACTTCCAATCCTTTTCGCAAATAGTCTGATATAAACTTAACATTGCTCCTTACTTCCTCTCTCTGGGTAATCTCCAATACTTTCATCGCAACAATGCATCCAAGTTCAGCACCCCCAAACGTAGATATATGGGCAAAACCATCTTCCATCATCCATTGGCCTGCTTTTTCGCTCACTACTGTCGCCGCAATTGGATAAATCCCACCGCTCAACCCTTTGGAAGTGACTAGAATATCAGGTTTTACACCATAATGTTCTATCCCCCACATTTCACCTGTTCGCATTAGCCCTGTTTGCACTTCATCCGCAATATATAAGGCATCATACTTCTCACATAAAGCTTTTACGGCTGCAAGATATCCTTCTTCTGGAAGAGGAAACCCGTAAGTTGCAGGAATTGTTTCTACAATGACACCAGCAACATCATGCTTCGAAAGCTCCTTTTCCATCTCTTCCAAATCATTAAATGGGACATGTACAAATTCGTCCTTATCACCCTCGCTCAAAAAAAGACGCGAGTATCGTTCGTTTCCTAGCGCCAAAGCTAACCCTGTATGGCCATGATAACCATTTTGAATGGAAACTATTTTCTTTCTTTTAGTTGCATATCTTGCACATTTAATTGCTACATCGATTGCTTCTCCTCCGCCACTTGACAAAATCGAATACTTAAGATTATCGGGAGTACAATAATTTAGTTGTTCAGATAGTAAAGCACGAGCAACAGAAGGAAAATGGTGATTCCCTATATCGAATTCTTTTAATCCTTCCTGCAGCGCATCTATGATTTCAGGATTCCGGTGACCAAGGTTGTATGTTCCTCCATTTAAATGAACATCCATCAATTTTTTTCCATTTATATCATAAAAATAATAGCCTTCTCTTTTACCGATCACTAAATCAATACCATCTTTTTTCCATTTCAAAGTTTTTCCAGGATTCCACCACTTAATCGATTTTTCTAAAATATCTGCTTTACTAACACTGATTGTTGCGATCATGCTAATCCCGCCTTCCGATAATATTGTTATAAATTATTACATTTAATGTTATATATTATTAATAAAACCACAACTTGCAAATTGATTTTTTGTGTTTTCTTGTGGTTTTTAGTTAAATAATAATCCTGCTTTTCATCTTTGTCTTAAAATATGTCATTTTTTATTACATATATTTTGGAATTTATTTAAATGGTACTTTTTTTAACATATATTGAAGAGCGGTATCAATGATAAATGCCACAGAATTCATCATGAATTTCTGTTGCATTTTTACAGTTTTGTGATTTATTTTTTAACCAGTTCTCTACCACCTATGGAACAACAAACTGCAAACTAGTATATTATAAAATTTGTTTATTACACATTGAGATTTTTTCATAAAGTTCATCATTATATCGTAAAATGAAGGTAACCAGCACTTTTAACACGAATGATTCGTTGAAGGAAAAGCTACGGGATATAAATGACCAAGCTGCAAAAAAGAATAAGAATTGAATAGTTATTCTTTCGGTTCCTCAAATTACTATACTGAAAGACTTAAAAATCCCATAAAAGTCATTTAACATTTTGTTCCACATAAATACAATTTAGATAGAGAGTGTTACTAGAAAAAGGAGATCTTTATGAACAAGATTTTATTATCGAATATGACGGTATATGCTGAAGAACGAGTTTTCAAAAATGGATATGTATTAATAGAAAATGGGAAAATTCTCGAAGTTGGTCCTCAAGAAAAGCTGACTGTTACAGACGAACGGGTTGAAAAAATTGAAAGCAAAAACAATTATGCAGTTATTCCTGGTTTTATCGATTTGCATATTCATGGAGCAGCAGGCGCCGATACGATGGATGCAACCGATGAAGCAATTCGCAAAATGGCAGCGGCACTCCCCCGGGAAGGAACGACGAGTTTTTTAGCAACAACGATGACAAGCTCTGAACAGCGGATTGAAGAAGCTCTGATCAATGTAAGAAAGTACATGGAAACAGCGAATAAACCCGGATATGCAGAAGTGTTAGGAGTCCACTTGGAAGGTCCGTTTATTTCACCTAAAAGAGCAGGAGCGCAGCACTCAGAAAATATTCTCGAACCGAACTTGCAGTTATTTAAAAAATGGCAGCATATATCTGGCGGAGCGATAAAGCTTGTGACATTGGCGCCTGAAAGAAAAGGTGGAATAGAATTAACCGATTATTTAAAACAAACAGGAGTTGTCGCCTCCATCGGGCATTCAGATGCTTCTTATGCTGAAGCTGCTAAAAGCATACAAGCTGGCATTACCCATGCAACCCATTTATTTAATGGAATGAGCGGATTGCACCATCGCAAGCCTGGAGCTGCTCTAGCAGTGCTCATGCATGATGAGGTGTTGTGCGAAATTATCGCAGATGGCATTCATGTGTGTCCGGAAATGGTGAAATTTGCTTATCAAAACAAAGGAAATGACGGGCTTATTTTAATCACGGATGCAATGAGAGCGAAATGTCTCGGTAAAGGAATCTATGAACTTGGAGGCCAAGAAGTCCAAGTGAATGAAGATCGGGCAGTTTTGCGGGATGGGACGCTGGCAGGAAGTATTTTGAAGCTGAACGATGCAGCCAAAAACATGATGGCTTACACCGGATGTACGCTTCAAGACATTATTCAAATGGCAGCCGTTAACCCTGCTAAACAAATAAACGTTTATGATCGCAAAGGAAGCATTGCAAAAGGAAAAGATGCTGACTTAGTTGTTTTAAATGACCGCCTTGAAGTAGTAATGACATTTTGCCGCGGAAAACTTGCCTATTCACAACAAGAAATGTGACGAAGATATTGCTGCCAGCGAAAGATTACGGTGATATGATCATGAAAGCAGCACACATGATTAGGTAAACAAAAACTGAATTTTGCATTAAGACGGATCAGTTATTGCTGCTTTTACACAACAGCTCACATCAATAAACAAGTTCGCTCTGTGAATCTAGAGAAGATGTGGACTGCATCCATTTAATAAAAAATAGTTACGATCATTTTGTGAAAAAACACCATGCTGATCTTGCAGCGAATTCAACGCCAAATGGATGAACCGGCCAAGTTTAAAAATGCAAACTGTATGTGCAATTAATTGCTCAACTGGGGGGATCGATCTTCAAGTTTTAAGGTCGGATTGAGCATCTTCGGAGACGCCCTTTAGCAGCACTTATCAGAATCGGTATGACTAGCAATCGTTCCATCCTCCCCTCTTTTCTTCTTCGATACTTTCAAAACGCAATTTGCATGATTCATTGTTTAGCTTCACGGTTTCCTTCTCTAAACTTACCGACGATTTCCTTTAGCAGCTACTGACCGCCCCGTTTTGAGCTGTTAGGGGGCATTTCAAGATGATAGAAAGAAATTAAACTATTGCTAAATATTAATTGAAAGCGTCTAGGCAAGTATATCTATGATTTTATGTATTGATTCAAATTGTTTAATTTAGCATTTGGGATGAACACACCATGTCGGAACGACTATGAGCATGTGGGTAAATAGATCATCACCCCTAAAACGATTTGATCGTTTAAGGCTAATATGGATGAATCTTCCTCTTTTTTATGTATTTTTCTATTGCTTTTTCTCTCTTATTTTTGTATAATTTAATCGATATTTTAATTTCTCTCTTTTATTTTTGATTTTTTTTAAGGGTCACCGTATTTCGATGGTCGAGATCGAGTACGGTGTTTTATTTTTGTCTTAGTAATGAAGCAAAATATCTGTTATAGCTTTTTGAAGAAACAGCATGCTGATCAAATAGCAATGTATAACACAACGTTTGTTCCAATGGCTATAGAACCCATTTTTAAGAATTTATCGTAAACTTCTTTGCCCGAAAATAAGAAAATCAAAGGAAAAGACAAGACCATTAAAATCATTAAATAGATTCTATATTGTACATGTTTCTTTCTCAGATACAATTATCCCGTTCAACAATTTCAAAGTTAATATACTTGTTTACTCTCTAAAAAAGTTCCTTCGGTGTTCTCACCACTTCGTATTTAATCCTTAAATTTGATAAAAGATGTTAATGGATGGAAATTTTTATTTCCTAAAATGATCCGTTTTTAAAACAGCTTCCTTTTCCATCGTTTCAATAGTTTGATTTAAAGCATCTTGATCTAAACATATCATAAGCTCTGAACCCCTTGTTTCAGCAATAATCAGTCAGTCTGGATTATTCCGTAATGACGCTTTTATCTATTTTTCATAGGATTATCTTGTTTTCCCTTGATTTTCGGTTAGAGTTCTCCAAACTGATTATATTTTACCGGATACAATTCTTTTATATGGCTATCATAGTGTTTTCGACTTTTTTAGCCATAAAAAATCCCCTCCTAGGTTCATATCAAATGGCCTCTTTTTTTACTGTCTACCTGTAGGGGATAATACCAGTCAGCTTCAATAATTTTGGCAAAACCAAAAAAGGTTATCATGGCTCTCTCTCCATGTATAGCCCCTTTGCATATCACTGCATAAGGATTTTTCGATTCTCTGCCCTTTTATTTTGGAAAAAAACAGAAACCCTAATGAACTGGAAGCTGTACTATGAAGTGCCCAGTTATCAACGATACTAAACTTAGGTTGTGGAAATCCAAATATTGATACCTGAACCATTTGAAATTTAGAGAAATTAAGAACAAAAATAAAAAATTTTAACTTCTAATCAAGTTTTTTATTTGAACATTTTACATTTTTTTGTTCTAAGAGCCATAAGACTTTCAAAAGAAAAAAGGACTTCACCCCTCATTTGCAGAATTTTTGATGTGGCCTAAACACAATAATTCGCTAGGGGGAAGTCACTTAGTACATTCTACAAGAAAGTCTATTTTCCTTTTTGAAGAACTGTAAATTTTAGATTCTAAAGAAAATTTGCCAAATCTTTTTTAGTGCTCTTGATTTACGTCCCTTTGCTAAGCAATTCTTCACCCCAAGGGGGGCTGAAGGTCATTCTAAGGAAAGGAATTTTAAGAGCTCTTATTGCTGCTCCATTAAAAGGTTTTGATACGTTTACAGCCCTTCGTAACCGATTGGATTAAGACATTCGTTCCGTTATCAATGCGGTTTAAATATCGGTCGACCTGAACCATCTACCTCTACTTTTAGTACAGTATTTTCCATGAACACACTCAAAAAAATCTTTATATGATCTTGTCCAGATAGGCCAAGCTGAAGGCGTATCAATGGAGGGCATCAGGCTATCGATAGTGCCGCCATTAACGCCTCTGAAAAGATCAAGCCTAAAAAACAGAGTGAACAACAAGGGAGCAAAGTTTGATTCTTTTAGCAATAAAATCACTTGGTTTGGCCATAAAGTGCATTTTTCTGTAGATACCATCAGTGAATTACCGATTGCGATCGAAGTAACTCCAACTCATGTAAACGATGGAGAAGTCGACCCAACATTGATCGGAAATGTGACAGATTGTACAAATTCCCAAGTCGAATTCCTGATCATGGATGGTGGATGTAACCAACTTTATGAAAAACCGATTAGTTTCTATCAAATTGAAAATTAACAGATGTTAAAAACACCCTGCAAAAAGTCTTTTATTTATAAATATCCCCTATTGACAAATATTTCGTTTCCAAATACGGTTCAATGCCTTCCACTCCACCTTCACGGCCGATTCCGCTTTCTTTCATTCCTCCAAAAGGAGCGTGGGCAGCAGATGGAGAGCCGTCATTCCAGCCGATAATTCCGAAATCTAAATGCTCATGCAGATAGATGCCTGTTCTATAGTCATTTGTAAAAAAGTAAGCGGCCAGACCATAAGGCGTGCTGTTTGCAATATTAACAGCTTCTTCTAATTCCTGAAACGTTGTGATTGGCAAAATGGGTCCAAATGTTTCCTCTTGCATAATCTTCATGTTCTCATTGACATTTTTGAGAACTGTCGGATAAACAAAGAAATAGCCTTTTTCCCTATTTGCATTGTATTTATTGCCGCATAGAACTTCAGCACCTTTACTGATTGCATCGTTGACCTGCGAGACAATCTTATGAAAGCCTTTTTCATTAATAACTGGCCCAATTTGAGTGCCTTTTTCCAAACCATTTCCAACTTTTAATTTTTTAACTTCATTTGTTAATTTTTCAGCAAATTCCTCTACAATGCTTTCATGCACTAGAACTCTGTTTGCACAAATACATGTTTGACCGGCATTTCTGAACTTGGAAGCTATCGTTTGTTCTACCGCCAAATCAATATCAGCATCATGTGCAACAATGACCGGTGCGTGGCCGCCTAATTCCATTGAAACATGTTTAACTGTACTGGCACTGTCTCTGATCAATAATTTTCCTACAGGAGTCGAGCCGGTAAACGTAATTTTTCTGACATATTTGCTTTCCGTAAATATTTTTCCTACCTCACTGCCATAGCCATTCACACATTGAATTACATCCGCTGGTATTCCGGCTTCATGAGCGAGCTCAATCAATTTCATCGTGGTTAACGGGGTATCTTCTGCTGGTTTCACAACGAATGTACATCCAGCTGCCAATGCCGGTGCAGCTTTTCTTGTCATCATTGCGGCTGGAAAATTCCAAGGAGTAATGGCTGCAACCAATCCTACCGGTTGGCGGCTGACAATGATACGTTTGGATTCCGTATTTGCAGGAATTGTTCGTCCATAAAGCCGTTTCGCCTCTTCTGCATACCAATCAATGTAACTAGTTGCATAGTCAACTTCACCCAATGATTCGTGCAAAGGTTTACCGCTTTCCATTGTCATGATCTTTGCAAGATCACCTTTATGTTCTTGGATTTTTTTAGACCAAAGCTTTAATAGTCTCGATCGTTCATGTGCATTTGTTTTGGACCACTTTCGGAAACTTTCATGCCCTCTCCGCAATGCAAGATGAATCTCTTCTTCTGTATCTGCCTTTACTTCCTGGATCAACTCACCTGTTGCAGGATTCGTGACTTTAATCGTCGCTGCCATCAAGGTTTACCTCCCTCTGGGTTTTTCTTTGCCGGGATATAAAATATATAACGCCACTGGTTAATGGATTCCCGGCAATTTTATCCTCAGTTTCTTCACCCAGTTCATTGAGCAAAAGCTTTTTCCAATATGGATAACCCTTTATTTAATTCCTCGTCAGTAATAACCAACGGAGCTAAAAAGCGTATAATATTTCCATCAATACCAGCTGAAAGCAATAAAAGACCATGTTCATTCGCATATTTCAGAATTTGATTCGTTTTCTCTTTATTCGGTCGTTTGTTCTGGCGGTTATCTACGATCTCCACCGCTACCATAGCACCTAAGCGGCGAATTTCCCCCACAAACTCATGTTTTGCTTGTAATTCCAGCAGTTTTTTCTCAATCTTTCGTCCCAGTATTTCTGATTTTGTGAGCAAATCCTCTTCTTCGACGATATCAATGACTGCCAGTGCGGCGGCACAAGCTACAGGATTCCCAGCATACGTTCCACCCAGTTCACCCGGATCGGCAGCATTTAAAATTTCCGCCTTGCCTACTACACCGCTTAAAGGCAACCCGGCAGCCAATGACTTGGAAACAGTAATCAAATCCGGGACAACATCAAAATGTTCAATTGCAAATAATTTGCCTGTACGGCCAAAACCAGTTTGAATTTCATCTGCCACAAAAACAATACCGTGATCATCACAGAAGTCCCTGACAAATTTGACAAATTTCTTCGGTGGGATAATAAAACCGCCTTCCCCTTGAACAGGTTCCATTACGATACAAGCAACCGTTTCAGGTGCCACAGTAGCAGCGAAAAACCTCTTGAATTCTTCAATCGTCCAATCAATATATTGTTCATCTGTCATATGATCCGGTTTTCGGTACAAGTATGGATAAGGAGCTTGATACACTTCTGAAGCAAAAGGACCAAATCCGAATTTATATGGTTTGACTTTGCTCGTCATGCTCAACGTCATATTCGTTCTTCCATGAAACCCTCTGACAAATGAAACGACCGCTTGTCTGCCTGTAAATTTACGGGACACTTTAACTGCATTTTCGACTGCTTCCGCACCCGAATTAAAAAGAATAGCTTGTTTATCAAAGTTGCCTGGCGTAATCTTGCATAATTTTTCTGCCAGCTTAATGTATCCTTCGTACATGATCACATTAAAACCAGGATGCAAAAATTTATCGACCTGCTCTTTTACAGCAGCCGTTACTTTAGGATGACTATGCCCTACATTTAAAGTTCCGATTGCCCCTGCAAAATCTATCCATTCATTCTGATCAATGTCTACGATGGTAGCCCCTTTTGCATGATGCGCAATACTTAAATTTCCATTGCTCACCCCTTTAGGAACATACTTTTTCCGTTTAGCCTGCAAGTCTTCCATCGTTGTCGATGATGCCATTTTTTCATTGCCTCCTCAAAATCAATATATATACGAATTATGCCAATTTTCTGTTATAGTGAAAAGCACCAGTTTTCTGATTTTTCAGGTACCAGTTAAAACGTTAAACACTCTTTATAAAGCTAGGGGGTATGGTAAAAACTTAAAATGCACACTGTTCTCATTTACCTTCCAATTCACTTTCTATATAAATTAGAAATCCTTCAAAGGGGATTCTCGTCAAAGGCTAAGTCGACGAGACATCTTTAAATTTTTTCACAGAGTCTTTTCTAGAACCAAACAGATACAAGATTGTTCCGATTCCATACCACCCAAACACAATTAACCATTCCATAGGCCAAACAAGCGCAGATGGCATTCCAGGTAAATAAAAAGTAATAAATATAATACTTAAAATTATGGCGATAACTCCAGTTAATTTCCAATTTCGTATCTTATATGGACGTTCTAAATCAGGTTCTGTTTTTCTAAGTTTCATAAATGAGATGGAAACAAGCATATAACCGATGACAATTCCAATGCCACCAGCATTTACAAACCAGTTTAAAGCTGAATGCCCTAAAAATGGTGCAAAAAAACCAAGTAATCCTAAAAAGATAATGCCATGTGTCGGTGTCTTATATTTTGGATGAATGTAAGCAAACCATTTTGGAATCATCCCTCTCTCCGCCATGGCAAATAAAATTCGACTTCCACCAATAATGAATGCATTCCAACTTGTCACGATTCCGGCAACCCCACCAATCACAAGAATTGTTCCAAACACTGGACTTCTAAATAGATTCGTCATTGCATCAGCAGTAGCAAGTCGGGTAACCTCGAGTTGAGACGGTGTTAATCCAACTGATACCCCATATGCAATTAAAATGTAGAAAACAATGGCCAGTATAATAGAAAAAATAAGTATCCTACCTATTACTTTTGGTGGTGCTTTTACTTCTGAAGCGATTTGCGGGATAACATCGAACCCTACAAATAGGAATGGAATCATGATAAGAACAGTCATCACTCCCCCCACTCCTTCTCCAAGAATTGAATTCGTATGCTCTGAACCTCCATTTGCAAATGCTCCAAAAACTAAAACTAAGCCTATTAAAATAACAGCAATAGTTAAAATATTTTGAAAAATAGCAGCCGGTTTAATTCCAAAATAATTCATCGATGTCAACAACAGCGAACCAAAGGATCCAATCAAAACCCAAGTTAAATAAATATCCCATCCTCCGAGATTCCATAAAAAGAGTTGGTGATCAACAGGAATTATATAATCAATGACGGTAGGTAATGCAACTGCCTCAAAGGTAATAACTGATACATATCCAAACAAGACACTCCATGCAGCAATATATCCCAACCTATCATTAAAGGCTCGCTGGACGAACACTAATCCACCGCCAGTTTCAGGTATTGCAGCTGCTAACTCTGCATAGGTCAGACCAATAAAAGTAACAAGCAGCCCACCAAACAAAAAGGCAATTGCCGTTCCTAGAAAACCTGCTTTACTTATCCAATCACCAGAAAGAACAACCCATCCCCATCCAAGCATTGCTCCAACAGAAAGAAATAGAACATCGGCTCTTGACATTGATTTTGAAAATTTATTACTCATTACTCTCACTCCCTTTTAAATTTATTAAGAAAGTATTATTATAAAACATTGTAGAAAACAAAAGCTTTGTTCCGTCACATACGAATACATAATTAGAAAATGCACATTTCTATAACCATCTCCACAGCTTTTGCATTAATAACGGAAATCGCATAGACTAAAAACAATTCTAAGGAAAAATAAAAGCCTGAATCCCCCTTACATTTTTATTTTCTTTTTATGTTACTATTTCTAACATCATTTATCCTGATAATTTACACTGATAATAAATAATATTATGATAAATATATTAAAAGAAAAGTACCAGTTTTCTGATTTTTCAGGTACCAGAGGGAGAGATAGATCATGATATTTTTTCAAATAGATAAAAAGGATAAGTCAAATCATATCTATCAACAAATTTATAAATCGTTAAAAGAAGCGATTTTAGAGAGAAAGATTCCTACCAATGAGAAATTGCCTTCCAAAAGAAAATTAGCAGAAAAATTAGGAGTGAGCATTAATTCGGTTTCAAATGCGTACGAGCAGCTCCTGGCTGAAGGATATATTTACGCAATTGAAAGAAAAGGCTACTATGTGGAAAATATTACACAGTTCAACAATCAAAAAGAGGCTAAAATGAACTTTCCAGATGATTTAAAAGAAGAATTCTCCAAGAAAGATGAGGGATGGCTTTCCTTATCACATATGACGGCTGACATCTCCATGTTCCCGTTTAAAGAATGGATGAAGTGTGAAAAAATAGCAATAAAAAATCACAAAAACGAACTTTCGGACATTTCTCATCCTCAAGGTCCTTACCTTGTGAGAAAAACCATCTCGCGTATGATTGCGCTTACACGCGGTGTTAAATGCGAACCAGAACAAGTGATTATCGGCCCCGGGACACAGCCCTTGTTACGTCAAGTGTTGGGCATGCAGAGGGAAAATATAAAAGCTGCAATTGAGAACCCTGGGTATTCTCGCATCTACCAATTATTAAAAGATATGAATTTTGAAGTTTTTCCAATCGATCTTGATAAAAAAGGAATAGACATCAAGAAAGTGGAAGCTTTGAATCCACATTTCCTTTTTATCACCCCGTCACACCAATTCCCGACCGGAATCATTATGCCTATTTCAAGAAGAATTGAACTTTTGAATTGGGCCTCGGCTTCTGAAGGAAGGTATATTGTAGAAGACGATTACGATAGCGAATTTAAATACGGAACGGACAATATTCCGTCGCTGCAAAGCCTAGATCGGAATCAACGAGTGATTTATGCAGGAACATTCTCCAAAACGATCATGCCAAGTTTCCGAATCAGTTATCTCGTTTTGCCTCCCGATTTATTAAGAGAGTACAAAAGACATTTTTCATATTGGATACAGGGAAGCAATACACTGAATTTATTTACGCTTCACTATTTTATTGAAAGCGGCGAGTACGCAAAACACGTCAAGCGCATGAACAATCACTATGAGATGAAAAGAGAAAACCTGATTAAGGAATTGAAATGGAAATTTCGAAATGACATTAAGATTAAAAATGTGCCGGCAGGACTTCATTTCATTGCGGAATTCAAAACAGATAAAGGGTATAAAGAAATTGAAGAAAGAGCAAAAAAAGAAAAACTTGAAATATACTCCATGAAGAGGTTCAATTTACTAGGCAATATCGAAGAAGGGAAAAAAATTATTTTGATTATCGGATTTGCCAATATAAAAAATGAAGACATACCAGTTGCCGTAGATAGATTGTACCGTGTTATTTATTAACTTTACATCGGACGAATAACCGCTTTAGGAACAATGCCATAATGTTTTAAAATGATTCATCTTGGATAAGAATGCTCAATTTCTATTTTCCGCTGTGACCTTTCCCCTTTCACTTATAATATCTGTCCGTAGTTAAAAGAGAACTATCAGCTTTTATACGCACAACCCATTTAAGAGCAAAAGAAATGATTTTATTTAAAATTTTTCGATCTGACATGACTAAATGGGGAAGGTTCTTAAAAGCCTTTTTTTCTTCTCCGATCGGACCTACAAAGTTATTAAGCTGGCTCACGAAACGTTAACAAGAGCGGGAAAAGAAAACCCAAGCATCGCCGTGTGCGGCATTAATCCACACGCTGGAGAAAACGGTCTGTTTGGCAATGGAGAGGAAGAGGAAAAACTCATTCCCGGCATCCGAAAAGCACAAGAGGAAGGAATCAATGCAACCGGACCATATCCGGCAGATACATTATTTTACCGTGCGGTGCGCGGAGATTTTGATATTGTTGTCGCTTGCTACCATGACCAAGGGCACGCCCCTATTAAAGTGCTGGGGCTGGAAGCCGGAGTAAACATCACCGTCGGCCTCAAAGGCGGTATCATCCGCACATCTGTCGACCATGGAACAGCCTTTGATATCGCAGGAAAAAATCGGGCGGACGAACGCAGCATGCTCGAAGCCATTCGCGCCGCTGTCGAACTGGCTCCGAAAGTTTAAACACCAACCTTTTTGCTTCATTTATCTGTTTTTGGCAATTAAAAAATGTATGAATGACAAAATACGAATATTCCATTCCCTGTATAAAATTTTAGGTCTATATCGCTTGACACGGAGCTTCTGCGGACATGTTTCCTAGCGAAAGGAGCGAGCGCCAATCCTTGCTTCGCAAGGCATCAAGCCTAACATGTCCGCCACTCCATGTAAAATTTTATTCGAATCATTTATGCTAAATAAGCAGTATGCTCAGATATGGTTGTTCATCTACTTGACCTTAATTTTTTGTCCGGTTAAGTCAATTCATTTTAGAACCAATTTTAAAAATAAGTTCTTCATAAATTTTTAGCGATGAGGCAAACAAGAAAGACGAACAAGAGCGCCCAGATGGCGGCTGGTAGTTATTTCTGTTTCCATGATTTCAATGACGGAATAGCTTTCGGCAATGTCCTCCTTAAAACCTCTCATCAGCTTTTCGGCGCGGCAGGCTCCTGTGGCTTTACCTTCTGCAAAAAGAAAATGCCAAGGAGCACCATCATCAAAAGCGATCCCATCGCCAACCGATTGGCAATGTTTCCGTATGAATGAAAAAGGAGGGTAATGCTTCCATAAATCGCTGGACCAATGATGGCTGACACTTTTCCAGAAAAAGCGAACAGTCCGAAAAATTGCCCTTGCTTATCTGGCGGGGAAAGTTCGACTATATATGTTCTCGAAGTGACCCACATCGCTCCTAAACTGACGCCGAACAAACTCCCAGCAATCCAAAAAGATAGCTTGGAAAAAGCAAGCACCCCTATCGCCAGTGCGATGCACATCACGATGCCGACATACAAAACCGCTTTTTTGGCTCCCTTGCTTCTCGTAATATAGCCAAAAAGAAAGGAACCGATAATACTTGAAACTGTGGAGACTAAATATAAAAGGATGAACTCCCCTGCCGTAAACCCGGCAATGACTTTGGCATAAACGGACATGATGGCGATCGTCGTCGCCACCGCATCATTCAAAAAGAAATAAGCAATCATGAATGTAAAAATGTTTTGATACTTTTTCATTTCTTTCAATGTTGCATAAATATCCCGATAGCCTGCAAAAAGTCCGGCCTTTCGCTTTAAGGCATCGGCTTTTTCGGCTTCTTCTTTGACAAAGAAAAACAGCGGGAAAGAAAAGAGGAGAAACAAAAGGGCGCTTGGAATAAAAGCCCGATAGTAATCCATTTCTCCAACAAATGGATACACAGCGAGCCCGACAAGCGTTCCGACATATCCGACAGCAACGCCAAAACCGGAGATAAGCGGTATTTAGAGCATGCAGTGCGCCAATTGCCATTGGATCGCTTCCGATAATAAAAGCCGTCGGCAGGCTTCCTTTCTTAATCGCCTGTTTCATGATCTTGTAACCTTCACTCGTCAGCCAGTCGGCAATGTATACATTTTCTTCCTTGAATAGTTTTCTTTCTTTCATGATTTTTTCAAACGTTTCTATTCTCGGATCGCGATTTTCAGACTTGCTCAAATTGTCGAGAGTTTTAATTTGCTGCACCCCGCCGATATAGCCGATATTTTGATGATTTAATTGAAATAAATAGTCAAGCACTTTGGCGGTGGCTTTCTTAAAATCTGAAATCACGACATCATATTTTACATGCGAGTCATTCGGGTCATAATCAATAAAGACGACATTAGAATTATGGTTATAAAATTCCTCCAAATTTTCGATATCTAAAGAGCCGATGACAATAATGCCGTCCAAGTTGCTCAGTTTTGAGGGATCACCATTGCTGTTTACCCGGTAAATCGTCGAAATTTCCATCCCAAGATCTTGGCAAGTTTTTTCGCAGCCAACTCGAATGGACATAAAATAAGGATCGTTATACTCATATTCTTCGGAATATATGATGACAAACCCAATATTAAAAGATTTTTTTCCCTTCTACCGGAAGTTTTTTCGTTTTTTTCCGCAGAGGTGTATAGTCCAATTGTTTTGCCGTATCCAAAATACGTTTTCTCGTATCCTCGGCCACAGATAATGTCGGGTCATTATTCAATACTCTTGATACAGTGGCAGTTGAAACATTTGCCAGCTTCGCAATATCTTTAATTGTCGCCATCTCCACAACCTCATTCTAAACATATTTTTTACTAAATTTTTCTGTCATTTTACCAAAATTTTAATTTACAAACAATAAAAAAGTCCGCGAAAGTGGGTAATTCTATTGCTGCACATTTTCCCTGAAAAATGCAAAAAAGAATGCCTGAACATGTTTTTTGTTTTAATGGAGCCTTGGAAAATGCTTTTCAATAGCTTAACCCACCTTGTTGATCAGAGACGATTACGCTTATGGGTTCCCTATGTTTCAGCCTTTCAAAAAACTTATGAACTATCCAATCGTTTTAAACAATCGGCCAATTTAGAATGCCAGCTTCTTAGCAGCCATTCAATAAAGGGCCTAAACGGATAGTTTAAAAAATAACAAATAATCGCCTTATAAAATCTTTATAATTGGAAGTTACACTTTCATTACGAGATTCATGAAATGTTTGAATCATAGGAAGTTGAATCGTGATTGTCTTTTGAAACTGGAGTAAACATTGAAACAGCCACCTTTTTGTTTCAGCAACACACACCTCTTTAAAGTTTCTTCAAGAGAAAGGGGAATCGAAAATGGAGAAATACATTTTGAAAACTCACCATTTGAGTAAATCTTTTGGCAAACAGTTAGCGGCAGACAATGTTTCTTTAAAGGTGAAAACAAACACGATCTATGGACTGCTCGGGCCAAATGGAGCCGGAAAATCAACGACTTTAAAACTGTTAACAGGGCTTTTACATCCCACATCTGGCGAAATTATATTTAACGGTCATCGATGGAGCAGAAAAGATCTTAAAGACATAGGTGTACTTATTGAATCACCGGGTCTTTATGGCAATTTGACCGCTTATGAGAATCTACTTGTTCATACAAAGGTACTAAATTTACCAGAGTCAAGGATACAAGAAGTGCTGAAAATAGTTGGTTTAGAAAATACCGGTAAAAAGAAAGTATCGCAATTTTCGTTTGGCATGAAGCAAAGATTAGGTATTGCTAAAGCACTTTTAAATCATCCAAAGCTTCTTATTCTCGATGAGCCAACAAACGGGCTTGATCCACTAGGTATACAAGAATTGCGCAAGCTTATAAGATCCTTCCCATTGCACGGAATGACTGTCATTTTATCAAGTCATATCTTATCAGAAGTGGAACAATTAGCAGATCATATTGGCATCATTCATCATGGAAAACTCAAATATCAAGGTGAAATCGAGAAAAATAAAGATTTAGAAAAATTGTTTATGGAAGTAGTCAGTGAAAAAACGAAATAGGGAGGAAATGAAATAATGCTCAATATGATACAGTCAGAAAATTTAAAATATAAACGTACATTTACAAAAAAAATTGTATATATTTCTCCTTTCTTTTTTATATTATATGCCATTCTTACAATGCCTACTATTCATTCAAAATATAATTATTTCGAATATACAGTATTCAATTGGTGGCCATTACTATTTATGCCGTTAGGGACAGCCTTGATATCTTCACTTTCTGCAATGAGGGAAAAAAAGTCAGGAAACTACAGAGTTTTACGATGTCATGATATGAGTTTAACACATATGTGGTTCAGTAAAATCATTGTGATTGCCCTATATACATTGTTATCATCTATTGAACTCATCTTCTTATTGTTCATATTAAAATTTTTTCTTCCTAACAGCATTACATCAGCAGTTGTAGTAATACAAGCAAGTCTTGCAGTTTGGGTCACATCTTTGGCATACATCCCTATAGGCTTGTTTTTGGCAGAACGATTCGGAACAGCGGTTTCTATTATTGTTAGTGTTTTAGGCATCGTCATAGGAGTAGTGATGGCCTCAGAACCTTATTGGATTTATATTCCGTGGAGCTGGGGAATGAGGCTAATGTCTCCTATTGTAGGTGTTCATCCAAATGGAACCCCGCTGGAAACAGGAAGTCCATTGTTAAATTCTTCTGTTATTCCAATGGGAATTGTCGTCTCGATTGTATTTTTTATTTTGCTGTCATTTGCGACAGCGATTTGGTTTTCTAAAAAAGAGGTGAACTGAATTGTCTTTTCTTCAAGTTCTATCTTCCGAATGGATAAAGACGAAGCGAACGGCGATTAGACTTATCGTGTTTGTCACACCAATCGTTTATCCAGTTTGTATGTTATGGTATTTTTCTAAATACAGTAATCCTTCATCATGGCAAATTAAGATATATAGCGGCTTTTTCGAGGTGTTAACAGTCTCTATACCTATCATTGTCTCTCTACTTACAGGTCTTATATCGTTTCAGGAAGAAAAATCAGGAAATTTTATCGGCCTGTTAGCAGAACCAGTTTCAAGAGCAAAACTTTATATGAGTAAACTAGTTTTGCTGATTTTATCAGCAATCATGGATATATTCTTGGCCACTTTCCTTATGCTGTTAGGGATGAGTTATATATTACATGTAGACGATGTTCATTACGGATTATTTTGGCAAGGTGCACTGTTATCAGTGATTGGCTCGCTTTTTCTTTTTTCAATGCATATATTTATTAGCTTTGCATATGGGATGGGAGCGTCTATAGCTATTGGAGGGGGCGGTTTCCTTATTTCAGCTATCATTGGAGCAACCGTTGTTGGGGATGACATGTGGCCATTTATACCTTGGGCTTGGGCTGTTAGACTTGCAAAAATCCCCATATTGTTGATGCCTGAAGCAAAGCTTGCTAATGGAATACAGCCATCAGAGCTCTTTCTTCAAGAACTGATGAAAGGCATGATACCGGCGATTATATGTTTTGTGTTCGCAACAATCGGCGGAATAATATGGTTTAATCGATGGGAAGGAAACAAATCATATGAATAATAACAAAAACAATCTTGTAAAGCACGATGAAGCAGGAAAGGAGAAAATATGCATTGAAAAGAAAAAATTCTATATTTTCCCTTTTATTGATCGTTTCAATTTTTTTGGGAGGTTGTTCGCTTATAAGCGAGTTAAAACATACCGCAACAAAAAATATGGCGATTGATAAAAAACTACCGATATATGAATTAAACAAACAAAATTTTAAGGAAATAAGCTATAAAGATAAGACTTATATTATCCAAGAATCTGTCATTAAGCCTAGTTATTTACAAGAACCTATTGGGAGAGTTTCCGAAAGTATTACAATTAATGAAGAACATGAAATATTAAGCAAAAAAGAACTTAGAAAAGTTGAAGTTCTTCCAAATAAAAAAGAAGAAAAAAGATTTCATTATAACTTTGGCTGGGTATACAGCATAAAAAATACAAACCCAGACGAAGAAATAGCAGTTGTCGTGAATAACCAATATCGTGTGGCAAAAATGCAAAAATAAAATTCGCCACAAAAAGGTGGAATCAAGAGCGACGATAGAATGAATTGATTTTCTATATGGACAAAAAAGATGGAAAAATGAGCGAAGCGCCGCATGAATAATGGGATTTAGAGTCAAAATTCAAGAAGGAAGCCGAAAACATTAAGCGTTATTGAAACTTATTACAAATTTATGATATTTTCCTGTTCCTTTATATAAAACTCTACTGTCGCTCCACCTTTTTCGTTATTATAAGCCAAAATCTCTCCACCAAAATTGTTAACAATTTTTTTCGAGATATAAAGGCCTAAACCGATATGATTTTTGTATTGTTCATCTTGATAAAATGCCTCGAACAACATGGACGCATCCTTTTGTTTAAATCCGATTCCTGTATCCATACATTTAAAGAAAATTTTATTGCTCTCATCACCTAGTTCATCATGTACCTCAAGTTTAATTTCTCCATTCGTTGTAAATCTCAGGCTGTTATATAAAATATTATCTAAGACCCTCATTAACATTGACTCATCAAGTAAATAAAATTGTTTACTTAAATTGATATCAAACTTAATATCTAAGTTCCTTTTATTATAGGCCACTGCTGATATTTCTTGCTTTTTCTCTATAAGCATTTTATTCAAATCCAATTTCTTAATATTTAATAAAAAGTTCGCCTTTTCTACTTTATATAACAGCGATAAATTATCTGTAAGCATGACCATCTTATTACAATTATTACGAATAATATCTAGATGGGGAATGATATCAAAATCATCATGGTTCTTCAAATCAGCAATCAAATCCATTTGTCCTTGGATCACCGTTAAAGGGGTTCTTATGTCATGGGCAATTGATGACATCATCATCTTGCGTTCATCATCTAACTTTGATAGATTTTCAATGGTTTCTTTCAGTGCGTTGATCATTGTATTAAAAGAATTTTGTATTTTGATAAATTCCCATCTTTTAAGCCCGTGCACCTGAAAGTCAAAATCACCATTCGAAATCTTCTCTGCAGCCTGAAGCAATACTTTGATATTATTAAATAATGACTTATATAGTTTAGATGTAAATAAAATCAAATAAATAATAAAAAATATTAACGGCGAGATCAGCAGCAAAATATAAATCAATACCACTCCGGGATTATCCTTTATATTATTAATTAAGAACCCAAAAGGAGCCTTTATGACATAGACAGCTTGGATAGAGTTATTATGCTGAACAGGTACATATCTATAAACATACTTTCCTTTTACAATCTCATGATTTATGACTTTGCTGAAATTTATTTTATTTTCTACAACCCCCTTATCCCCATACATATGATTACCGTTGATATCCAAAACTTCACCTTGGATGTTTTCATGATAGGACTTTAAATCAATTAATTGTCCTTTTAAAATTGATGATGAATTTTCTTCGATCTTTTTTTCAATTAAATCTATATACTTAACATAATAGTTAGACGGTTTGATGGTATTGTTGTTTGTTATCACAAATATCAACAGAAATAAGCATATATATGTGATAAGCGTTGATATAAAGGTTGATAGGAAGACCTTAACAACCAATAAATAAAAATCTCTTTTTATCGTTTTATCCTTTTTCATATGTCACATCCCATTTATATCCTAATCCATATAGCGTTTTAATATAAGAATGTTCCGGATCTAAAGAGCGAATTTTCTTTCTAATATTTTTGATACTCTCTGTAACTGTTTCTAATTGACTTTCTGAATCGAATCCCCATACGCTTTCAAAAATTCTTTCTTTAGAAAAAACCATATTCTTATTCAACATTAATAGTTTAATGATTTCATACTCTTTTTTTGTTAAATGTAATTTAACACCTTTACAAAAAATTTCATTAGCTAAAAGATCTATAGTAATATTTTTAGAGCTTAGAAGATGCCTTTCATTCGATCTTATTCGCTCTTCTCGTCTTAAATGGCAATCTATTCTAGCCTTTAATTCCTTTAAGCTAAAGGGTTTACTAATATAGTCATCTCCACCTACTGAAAGAGCTTGAATCTTATCTTCTTCTAACGTTTTTGCACTTACAAATATGATAGGACAATCCAAACTGTCACGGATCATGCTACACAATTCCATTCCATCAATGCCTTCCATCATAATATCCAATATAATTAAATCAAAATTATTATTGATAATCTGCAATGCCTCATTCCCGCTATGAACAGTTTCAACAAAGTAATTATAAAGCTCTAGGTATTGTTTTATTGTAAGGCAAATATCTTCATTATCATCAACCACTAAGATTCTCTTTTTTTTATTCATTATCCCCACCACCTATATGAATTCTTGGAATAATTCGGGACAATATAAAAAATAATGATGTAACCGAATAGAAACTCGAAGTTATCTGTCTTAATGGCAAATAACAACATTCCATTCCCTATATAAATTGAGAATCTAAAGTTTTTCTAATGTTTTTGGAAATTTTTTATTGCAATTGAAAAGTGCAGAAAAATGCAATGAACATGCGAATGTTTGCTGCCATATTAATTCCTTTTAATATCACACGAAGACAGCAAATGTTAGGTAAACTCACATATCAAAATATTTTAAAATTTCAAAGAGTTTTTAGAGGTTTTTTAGGAGTGAAGGAAACGATTTTAAAAAAAGTGAATCTAATGGAAGAATGGTTAAGATAATTATTGTTGCGGATGCATCGAAATAAGAAAAATTACTTGTCGACGTTTATGAAGACAGGGAAATATAAATTAGGGATGGAGGCAGCTTGTTTAAAACAAAGACCTTGATGCTATAATCAAACCTCTTGTAAAGTGCAAAATAAAAATTCAGAGTTTTGCAAAGAAATACACAGGTCTGAACTGTCGCCAAGTGCAAACAATGATCCGAAATGAGGATCGAAGGAAGCGAATTCCCTCCCTTTCGCTGATCATACCTTTAGTCCCTCAACACTCTCTCAGCAAGTTGGACAGATGACTGGCGCCATACCCAACTACTCTTTCAACAAATGACAGATTTTTCTTCCGTCAAATCCAGCATGCGCAATTTCTGTTACGCTCAGTCCTTTTTCAGCCACTTTCGCACTTCCTCTTCCGCAAGTCCAGTAAGATCGGCAATGTCTTTCGCCGCCATTCCTTTCGCCGACATATGCCGGATCATGTTCTTCCGTTCTTCTTCCCGTCCTTCCTTTAATCCTTCTTCCCGTCCTTGCTTTATCCCTTTTTCCAACCCTTCCTCCATCCCAGCGCGCCGCTCGCCCAGAAGGTTGGACAATTGATCCCGCAGCCATTTCAGCCGCATTTCATATGCGTAGCGATTTTCCGGACTGACGCTTAGCTTCTCCCACTCTTCCAACGCTTCGCGAATTTCTTGCTCGTTCATCGCCAACACCTCCAGTTCATTGAGAATTGTCTCATCAATTTCTCGTTTTCGGGCATCCACCGCCGACAGCATCATCAACCAGGGCCACTCCGAAGATCGTTTGATCTCACGTCTGTATTTCTTCCATTTTACCATAAATTGTGATACATCAATGGCGTGAAATTCAAGATGCGCGCTCCAAAGAAATTGTTCTTCATCCTCTCGGATATGAAAGATGGTGTGGAAGCGATCGGTTTCATGCGGAAAGAGCGGGTAGTTGAGGATGGCAATCATAATCGTGGGCGGAAGTTCGCTGTACCCTTGTCCTTTGAAAAGCGACTGGGAAAAGAGCCTCGCCCAGTAATACAAAATCCGCTCCGGCATATCGTGTTGGTCAATGATTTGAATTTCCACGTTGATCCGCTCGCCTCGGTCGGTCCACACGAGCACATCCAGCCGGTTCATTTTCCCCTCTTCTATCTCTTTTGCCAGCTCCGTGTTTTCAAACTGCACATCAACAATCCGGTCATGGCCTGTCCGATGCAAAACCGCATTTAAAAAAGCGATTGTTATCTGCTTTCGGCTCGGGTGGCCGAACAATTGTTTAAACATAAAGTCCAGTTTTAAATCGAGGTATTCCTTCATAACAGGGATCATCCTTTCGAGGAGAATTTGGAGAGGAATAGAGGTTCATCTAAAGAAAAGCCAAAACCATTGACAGAGTTTTCAGACAAAAAAGAGCCCATCGCCTTTCTAATACGCACTTCTTGACAAATCCCAACCGGCAGCCGTTCTAATGAAAACTTTGCCACCAGATATATCGGGAACATATGTTCTGTTAATGCTATTGTAATATACATGATCTTCTCTTTCAACCACCAACATTTCGACAAATTTCGAACCAGCCAAACACCATTCCAAAAGGGTTAACTCCCACTCCCTTGGAAATAGATCCCAATTGTCTTCTGAAAACAGGAGGATGAGTAAAATTTTCCTCATTTTCCTTAAATGTAAATGGAGGCGGAAATGAAGGCGTCGTCTTTATTGGAATCGATCGAAAGAAAAGACAAGCACTAGCCATGATCCGCGCCTCATCCGGAGAAGATTGTACGAGTTTCATCATAGTCCGCATTCCTTTACTGTATGTCCCGCATTAAAAAAAGGAAAGGGGGAGTGTATGAAAAGAGGTACGAAGACTTGCGGCAAATCAAGACCCACATTGAAGCGCAACAAATAATCCTCCGTGAGATCATTAGAAAAACCACTCGCATTTGGCGAAAAATAAATCTTATGATTCGAATAATTTCGGAAGTGCTGAAAGATGTGCGATGAAGAACCCGGTTACAAAGGAAAAGGCATATATAGATGGCGGAAATCAAATATTTGCACCTGAACAAATGAAATTGAGACGTAAAGAGCAAAGAGCCTTCCTCATAAATCGATTTTCGACTTATAGCTGTCCCCTTTATGGAATAACGTTGAAAGATCATGCAATTCAGTCAAGCCCTAATATTGTGTAAAAGCCGACTCCCAGCTCAGCAAACTTATGCCTGCGAAATAGAACCGCTTTCCGCTCGCTCCTCTTTCCATAAATTATTAGACTCATCATGGAATTCCCCTTTTTGTACAGTCCCTTCAACGGCCAAATCCAAATTATTGTGTAAAATCATACTCCCAGTCTAGCGAACTTAGAGCGAACTTAGGCTCCCGGCAAATCAAACCGCTTCCTTTTCACACAAAATTCAGGACTTAATCGCCTCCAACAAGTTTTTTAGCTTTACTTATACAAATTCCAGCCGCAATCAACTAAACGCAACAGGCAAAATTCAACCCACCATTTCATATCCTAAAGGATGAGAAATGGTGGTTTAATATTACTGTGTTGTATACCGCTTCCTTCCATTAAAAAACAAACTCCACTGTCGGATTTTTCGTTACACAATCAATATGGACATCTGCTTTAACCATTCCGCCAAAGGTGTGATTGGAACCGAATGCAACGTGGACGGTATTGTACGCTTTTTCATCTTCCAAAATAACGCCTGTGATTCTTGCTGCATAGTTTGTTCCGATGCCTAACTCGCCTAACAAACGGCCGTTTCCATCCCCGAGCAGCGCCAGTAATTGAGCACCTGTCTCACCTGTGGCATCTACCAACCTCCCCTTTTCAATCGTTAATACAACAGGTTCATCGACTAAACCTATACCTGCAATCGAACCTGTAATTTCAATTTTTCCTACCGCCTGTTCTTCTAATGGAGCTATATACGCCTCACCTGAAGGAAGATTTCCGGATGCCGCTTTTCCGCGGAAAACACCTGTACTTGGTATACCATCTCTGCCTTCAACAGGAATCTTTAATTCATAGCTGTCGCCGGTTTTAATAATAACCATTTTTGCCTTTGTTAATTTTTCCGCTACTTCATTTGTTTCTTTTTCAACAATGCTATAATCTGCACTCATCGCACCATTCAAAAACATATCTTCTGTAATTCCCGGCATGGTAATGACACTAACTCCATGTTGATTGGCCGTTTTCCTTGCAGCAGTATGGGTCAATGAATGTTTCGTTAAACAAAAGACAAGATCAAATTCCAGCATTTTTTCTGCCGTTTCCTGCGGAGGTTCTTCCCCTGATTTACTCCGATCTTCCATTACATGAATTTTCGTTTTCCACCCATCATTTTTTAGAGCCTTTTCAAATTTTCTCCCTAACGATTCCGTACTATTATCCGTTAAAACAAGGATAGATATATTTTTGTCTACTGAAAAATTATTTTTCATTAAATTATGAACGGTTTCTTGAAAACTGCTCATACCTTTTCACTCCTTATTTTGCGTAAAATATATACTTGCCAAAACAAAAATGAAAGCGATGATCGTACCGAAACCGAGTGGTTCATCCAATAAAAAAACACCTAACAGAATCGTGGTAATTGGCATCAAATAGGTAATAAATAAGGCAAAAATGGCGCCGCCGGATTTAATTAAATAAAAATACAACAGATTCCCGATACCCGAATTAAATACGCCTAACATGACAAAATAGAAAAAATTATTTCCACTATTTCCACTAAATAAATATTGATAGCTATCAAGATCAAATAAAAGCATAAAAATACCGGAATAAATACTGCCGACAGCCATTGAAACAAAGGACAATGTGTAGACAGAAACCGAACTCAAAAACTTGCCTGTCAAAATCGAAGACAATGTATAAAAACTGACTGCTACTAACAGAAATATGGCACTCATAACCTGAAATTGCCCAGAAAATCCAAAAACAAAAGATAATACTATACCGATAAAGCCAATGGCGACACCTAATAGTTCTTGTCGATGAACCTTCTGTTTTAATAGAAAAACACTAAATAAAACGCCAAAAATCGGACCTGTTGCATTGATAACCGCACTAATGGTTGTATCTAAACCCTTTTGGCTAAAACTCATAAATACCCATGGAACACCTGCGCTTAACAAGGTAATTCCAATTAAGGCACCCTTATTTTTAAAGTCTGTTTTTTTCTTTTTCAATAGAACGAATGGCAACAAAACCAGACCGCCAAATAAACAACGATAAAAAACAATAGAAACCGCATGAAAATCTGGTAAAAGCAATTTTGTAAAATAAAATGTCGATCCCCAAAGGAGGCTTAATACAAATAAAGCCAATACTGGCATTTCAGATTACATCCTTCCATGCTATAGGAAAACGAAAGCGCCCATTAAGCGATCTGCTTCCAGGCCTAGAGCCGCAGGACTGTGAACAACATCGGTGAAACAGCATCGCATAAAGAAAAAGCGAATGCTTTTTCGGGGAGATAAAAGGCACGATGGGGCTTGTGATCCGATGTTGTCCAAATCGTACGGAGGCGATGGAAACCTCGCTCCTGCTAAAGCACTTCAGCATTTAAGTTCAAAATGTAATTTCTTACTTTAAAAAGAGATCCGGATAGATCCGGATCAACTAAAAGACATATTCTGCAGCAATCCGTGCCACAAGTGTACGTGGAAGAATCACCGGCAAACCGCTCCCTTTTTTCGCTTCAAGTTTATGGGTTTCATTGTACCCCATACAATCCAACACAATTAACTCTGCACCCTGTTCTTTTAAGGATGCAGCCGCTCCGGCGATATCGCTTTCTTCATAAGGAGAAGCGGCTGCCGTTACCAATTCCAGTCCGACGCCCTCCCATTTTTTCGCTAATGAATGCCGCTGCTTTTCTAATGGAACCACTAACCCTAATTTACTGCCGCCCGTCATAATGGCTTGAACTGTATGCACTAAAATTTTATCCGGATAAATGATTGGTTTTGTTGTCACTAATGTTGGAAAATCACCGGTACATAACATAATCACTACTTCCACATCTTGTTCCAATTTGGTCAATTCATCCTGTAATAATGGAAGCAGCTTGCTTTTTCCAATCTCGACTGATTGACCATTGCGGAGTCGGGAAATATAAACTGTGTCCGAACCCTCAGGTTTGATGGCATCCATCGTTTCTTCCGTTAGCCGATCCAATCCGCCTCTTTCCACGATTTCTACATCCGCACCGAAAATTTTTTGAAAGGAAGGAGTGGCATCTGTGCGAGGGGATTGGCCGATTGTTAGTACACCAACCTTAGCCATGATTACTCATCCCCTAAAGTTTGCAAATGTTTCATGGAACCATAGAGTTTCACTAAGCGTTCATATTCTTCTTTATCATAAAATTCAAAGTTGCCTTGAGTATATTCTTTTGCCACTTCAATGCAAAATCTTACAGCTTGGGCAATATCGACTTCATGGCTAGCACCAGTACCGCATCCCGGTACAGCTGTTTTGGCAGTGATAGCGACGCCGACAACCGGTGCATCTGTTGCAACGGCAGGCTGAAGAATGCTATTTAAGTGGTAGACGCCATTGCCGTATGGCGTAATATCTTGCGTTGTGACAGCAAACGTGACTGGTAAATCACCCGTTGTCATTTCCATAATTCGCAGTAAATCATCATTGAATTTTAAAATATATCCTGATTTGACTGTTGGAGAAATCGCAATGCCACGGTGGTTTATCACTTTATTTCCTTTCGTTGTATCAATCGATAAAACGGCGTCCATTTCCGGGACTACTTCATATCGATTCATTGTTAATATATCAACAGGAGAATCCATAAAATCTACAGGTTCATGCGGCCGTGTAGGCGCATCCGGACAAATATGTGTCGTTACATAAACATCACCGGGCAGCCGATCCCCTTTTTCGGACATGATTGCAAGTTTTAAAGCTATTGTTACAGCCGCAGCTGCTCCATCACCGTCGGAAACAAATCCAATCCGATTTGGACGTGCGCCCAAACCGCCAAGTCTTCCGACAACACCCAATGTCGGAGCATGTCCGCCGCTCGATTTCCCATTTGTCCCTTTAATTAATATTTTGACAAAATCTGTTGACCCATTTTCGCCAGTTACTGTTGTGTAGCTTGCTTCCACATATTTTTTTCCTTCAAATAAGCGGACAACCGCTTCTCCATTAACTGAAGCATCATCTAGTAATTCCAAAACTTCCATTGTATATTTTAAAGACATCCCAATCTCTCCCTTATACAATTTTTTTATTAATAACAGGTTCAATGGTTTTTAACAAATTGTGGTTATACATGGTTGAGCTTAATTTCAAATTCTCTTTTGGAACGGAAATGACGGCTACTTTCAGTCCCTCTTTCACCTCAGCACTGACAACCGGCATTCCTGTTTCGGCATTGAAAGTCATAATTAAATCAGGAAATGTCCCTTTTCTCTGGCCATTGACTTCGACTGTCATGTACTCATTCCAAAATGTTAATTCCAAGTCATCAACTTTTACAAACCCTACATCAAAACCGCCTTTTTCTTCAAGCTCGCAATAACTAACCGTTCCGGAATGAATAACACGCCCTTTTAAATGGGACGCAACGGCTTCAATTCTTTCCGGTCCCTCCGGTGCTGACAAAAAGACTTCGCCGAGTTCAATTGCTTGAGTAATGCCGCCTACTGCTGCATTTTCTTTTACATAATCAACAGTTACCGGATTTCGGCAAACGGCAACCATTCCGCCCGCTTCTACTGAAATACTTCTGACAATTTTACCGGCTGATTCCAGGGATGATTTTACGACACCTTCCACTTGTCTTTTCCCTTTTCCGCCGGCAAATGACTGGATCGAAACATAACCGTCAACTTCAGACAAATTCATGGAGCCCATCGCCCCTGTTGGATGGGCGCGTCCGTTGCTTGGCGCATCAATAACCGGCAGCCCGGTTGCCGCTGCCTGCAGCCAGCCATTTATCGTTGTTGCTGCCCCATTTTCATTTGTCATAAGCGCTTTAATAGGATGGTGAAACTCCTTTTGCATCCGGTTTACAGTCTCAACAAACTGGTCGGAACTAACAGAAGCTTCCTTAGAAGACGGAGCCCCTACTAATGAAACATTGACTACATAATCGCCGCCCTGTAATTCATCAATTGAAACTAATTCCGGCTGGCCAATGGAAAAAGTAGACTCGGCTTTTTGGAGACCGTCATGAATCCAGCCTCCGCCTCCCCCGCCGAGAATACAGCCGCCGTAAACGGCTTTTTTCGCATCTTCCATCGTTAATGTTTTTCTAACCATTCTATCACCTCATTATTTCGCTTTAAACACGGATGAGAAGAAACTATATAATGCATCGCCGGCAATAAATCCAGCTGCGGTCGTATACATCTTATTTTCAGCTTCAGATCCTATAAATTTGATAACAAGAACGCGAATTATTAAACCGACAATAACAGCCCATCCTGCTAAAGGATTCATAATAAGCAACCCAGTAGCCAGCATAATGCCCAATTGTCTTTCCGTACCGCCAATCAGCTGAATGATCACCCCGGGAATGGCCCATAAGAGCAACATAAGACCAACATTCCCGCTTAATCCAGACTTAATGGTGGATGCATATACATGATCAACCGGCGGAACTAAGCCTTGTCCAAAAAAGTTCTTGGAAAATAGGGCAACCATCACAATCGCGATAATGAACCCGATAAATGCACTTTTCAATTGTATTTTCCGTCCATATAATTCTTGTTCAACGGAAACGCCAGTCCGAATGATGTTGCCGGATTTCAAATCATATCCAAAATCTGCAAAAGCAGGTCCTGTTGCTGCTGTAAAACCGGTCAGCAATGCTAATGCAACTGGCGGGAAGCCGAGTATCATGCCGATTAACAATGAAATAAGTGTTACCGCAAATGCCGGGAACCAACCGGAGTGCATAGCCGCAATCCCGACTATAATTTCATGCACTAATGCAGCAAAAGCAGCAAATATAATGAAAAGAATCAATTGACCAAATGGCATTTCAGTAATGAGCCCGCCCATGACGGCAATTAGAATAGCGATTCCTAAGTAAAGCAGGAATCCAAAACCAAAACCTTTTTTAATATCGTCTGCACCGCGGGTATATTCGTATCCGCTTGTGTCTGTAACTTTTCCACCTTGTTTTCTCGTTTTCGTAAAAGTAATGATAAACTGAATAAGAGCTACGAGACCTGCGCCGATCATCATGCCATGTGGGATATAATAGTCTCCTAAATTCAAGCCAAACAACGGTTGCGAGTATCCGTTAAGTAATAAACCAATACCGAACATGCTCAAAGCCCAAAAATTCCCGATGAATGCAACACCAAAGGCCGACATGGAAATGCCGAAGTGGGATCCAACTAATCCGCCAAGAATCCCCAATCCAAGATATTTTGCCTTTTTACCGCCTTCATCACCGGCTTTCAAAGCTTCGGCCGTTGCAACACCTGGAGGCCATACTTCGTTTGCCCCGAAAAGTTTCGTATCGAAAACTTTATAAAGGATAAGGGCATCGGTTAAAAGCGCCAATCCGGCTCCGATTAACATTGGGATAATAAGGTCCGGCAAGCCCATTACAAATGGAAGTCCAATTGGTATTAATAAACTATTGGCAGCCCCAAAAGTGGCAGCTGAAATGGATGTCTGAACTAAATTTTGATTTTCCAACGACTTAAATTGTTCAAAAATTTTAATTGGAATTCTCGCAAATAACATGGCGATTAATGCGCCAATAATGGATGTATTTGGCGTAATACCGAGCGTTGTAATTAGTTGCATCCCGATAATGGCGCCAAAAATAGAAATAAGAACAGAAAAAATAAAAAAGGTTAAATTGAATGTCCTATTTTGCATCTTTATGACCCCTTTTTAATTAATTGATAACCAATCCCTTGCGCCTCCACTAAATCGATAACAGGTACGGAAATTTTTCCGTTTAAATAATCTTTAAGTCCAATAGTGGAAAAACCTGTACAAGCAAACAGGATACAATCGGCGCCAGAGTTAATGACATCCTTTACTACTTCTAATAATTCATCTTTTGCCGTGGAAGCGAATAAATCGGTTGTTTTTCTAAGAGAAGGATGATAGGAGTATGAATGGAATTTCCTTCCCAATTCCTCTTTCATTCGTGCTGGAGGTGCGTCGGTAATGCCAATGATGCCAATACGGTTTCCTACCATACTTGCAGCATGCGCCCCACAACCCCCCGCGCCTAAAACCGGCAAATCAATTTCATTTCTTGCTTCATCCAAGCCTGGATCTGCAGCACAACTAATGGTAATGGCATCAATGTTCGGTTTTTCCGCCAATTCTTTAGCTAACTCAACGATTTTGGGTATGGCTTTTTTCTCCGATTCATCATCGTATATTCCATTAGGTTGCGATGGAATACAGCGTGTGACCGATTCTATGGAAAAATATTCTTTCAATTTCTTCCCGTGTTCATTTAAAATTTTTTCATCATCAGTTGTTAAAACACGAATAATTCCTAACAATTCAACCACCTCTATCGGATTTTTCACCATTATAAATTTTTCAACTATTTCTATAAATGCAAAAAGAGTGAAATCATTTTCTTTCTGAATTATCCATATTGTGCATTGTTGATCTTTACGCAAATGATCTATTTGATAAAAAAAGAGTCTCATCACCATATTCTGTGATGTTCACACAATTCCGGCAATAAGTTAGCGAGATTGATACTCAATCTAGAGTAGCTCCTTCGTCAGCTTGCAGACCACTAAGTGGGTAGAATGGAAGAGGTCAAGCGCTTTCCTTGACGGATTCCATTCTACCAACTACAATGCGGAAAGCTGATGAAGGGCATGGTTAAGCAACCTGATTTTTATAAGTTTTACCTGTACATTCCAAAAATACACGTAGCCGAAATCTTTCAAGGTTTCTGAAGCCAAAAGCACGTCTTTTGATGTTCTTACTCTTATGGTTTGTACCTTCAATCCGGCCATTCGTAAAAGGGGTAAGAAAATATTGTAAAATTTGTGCCTTCCAATTTTCTATCGTCTTGGCAACTTGATGAAATGAAGGAAATGGGCTGCTCCATGCGAGTTGAATCTATTCTTCTAAGAGTGAATCAGCTGTATCATAGTCATTCACTTGGTATATTTTTCTAAATAGTTCTTTTAGAAAATAGGCATATGACAATTCTGAATGCTCTTTGAGCATCTCGTCTAATTGTTGTTTTTCATTAGCCGTTAACTTTTCAGAACCTTTCAAGAGTTTAAACCGTCCCTTTTTTAGTCCAGGAGTTTTCTTTCTAACTTGGTCAAGTGCATGTGTCACCTTTTGCACCACATGATATTTATCAATGACGATACAGGCCTCTGGGAATATAGATTTAACAGCTTTATGGAAGGGATCCCACATATCCATAACAACGGTATGAACGCATTTATCAGACAGAATCTTCTTGGCAAGTAAGATCTGAGTTGAACGATAACTCCGTTGATGTTCCATACCAAGCACACTCCCGGATTGGGTATCCATAAGAACTGTTTCATATCGGTGACCCTTTCGGACAGCGATCTCATCAAGGCTAAGGATTAATTCATTGTCTTCTAAAACACTTTCAAGAGTTTCTAAATGCTCCTTCTCTTTTTCTTTAGCAACGGAATAAAATATTCTCTCAACGGTTGTATAAGGTATTTTTTCCTTTCGACTCACTTCTTGGATAGTAGAGCCAATGCACATTTCGTACAGATATTCTCTGTACCGATTGGTCTGATGCTTATTAGGACGGATACATTCAAATGTTTGTGAAAATCCCTCATTACAGTTGTGACAACGGTATCTATACACTCTGACAAACAAGAAAAGGGGCTTACCTAATACGGACAAGTCACGAACCTTTCTTGTCCGCCAGTCATGGGCATGACTAGAAAAAAAACCGCAGTAAGAACAGCGTTCTTCTGTAGTATTTTTCTCAACATGTAACAAACTGCAATCTTCAAGAAACACTTGTTTAACAACTTCAAATTCTGGCAAATCTAGTGATACGGAAAACACTTTAGAACCTCCTGTTATGTTAAGTCACGCTAACATTATTGCCAGGAATTCGTGAGTGTTTTCCTTATTTTTTGGGTTAAATCACAAAATGTGGTGATGAATCTTTTTTTCTTAAAGTACAAATACTGTCCATGTCTTGATGATAATGTAATAGTGTTATCACTCAATATTACTAAATTGAGGATGAAAAAATGACTAATCAGAAACCATTCCGAAGTAAAAGTTTTTATTTAAAGGATTTTTATTCCATTATTTCTGTACCCTAATTTTATGCATTGTACCTTATTACATCTTTTTTGTGTTTAATTCCATATAGTAACATATATTTAGTTTCTAAAATTGAAATTTTTTGTCGGAATGGAGGATTTTCATGGACGAGCAACAATCAAAATCGCTTCGAATTTTGTCATTATATGAACGTCTTTGCCAAGGAGATACGATTTCGAAAAAGGAAGAAGCGGTTCGTTTTGGTGTGAATGAAAAAACAATTCAGCGTGATATTGATGAATTGCGTACATACATCGCCAATAATTTTGAAGCATCAATGGTATTAGAATATGATCGGAAGAAAAATGGCTACGTATTAAGACGAAATGAAAACATTTGGTTAACGAATGAAGAAATACTCGTTTTAGCAAAAGTATTACTGGAAAGCAGGGCATTTCAAAAAGCAGAAATGGATCAGTTATTGGATAAACTCATTTTGCAATCACAGCCTGAAAATCGACGATTTATCCAAGAAGTGATTCGCAACGAGCGCTTTCATTATGTCCCGGTGCAACATAATCAATCGCTGATAAACATGATTTGGGATTTAAGTTATGCGGTACGAACGAAGCGAGTGACAATTATCGATTATCAAAAGGAAGGAAATGATTCTCCTGTTAAAAGAAAGCTCAAGCCTGTTGGAATCGTTTTCTCTGAATATTATTTTTATTTAGTAGCGTTTCTCATAGACTACGATTTTAGTTTTCCGACAATTTATCGAATGGATCGAATTGTCGATTACTGTATTACTGATGAGCGTTTTAAAGTTGACTATAAAAATCGATTTGAAGAAGGAGAATTTCGAAAGCGAGTCCAGTTTATGTATGCAGGTGAACTAATGAAAATTACGTTCCGTTTTTGGGGACCTTCCTTACAAGCTATTTTAGATCGATTACCGACTGCAAAGATTATTGCAAAAGATGAACAATCCGTCACAATTGAAGCAGAAGTTTACGGCCGTGGCATTAAAATGTGGCTTTTAAGCCAAGCGCAATATTTAAAGTGTTAAAACCTGAAGAATTTCGGAATGAAATGAGAGAAACGATAGAAAAAATGTTGAAGAACTATAAATAAGAATAAATATACACATCGTTATTTAAAAGTAATTTTGTCGAAATTTATCGTTTTTTTGTAGATTTTATCCTAAAAAATTATAGTAAAATATACCTGCAAATTTTTAATTATCAAAAGCCTGTTTATAAATCTAAAAAACATCTGTATTTTCTACTCAATTCTTTAACTATGATTATAATTATTCGCTAGGAGGGCAACACAGTGACAAAAGAAAAAATAAAAACTCTAGAAGTGCTAGATGAAAAAACGAAAAAAGTATACACGCGCGTGTTAATAGCCTTCATAAAAGAACAGGGAGAATTACATCCAAAGCAACTTTCTGATTTATATTTATTTATGTCCCAAATTGGACTGAGTTCTGAATCACGGCATGACCTTCGTGCTTTTCTGAGCAATGATTCAAACGTATCTTTTGTTGATGTACTTCATTGTTTGATGAGTGAGATGCAAACGTTAAATAGTGAAGAACAAGAAGCAATGAAATTTTCAATTATTAAAGATTTAGCACGTTTAATAAAAGCAGCAAATTATAACCCTCGTTTGGATAACAATCTAATAATTACAGCTGAAAAGTTTTATCCTGAAAAGGCTGAAGAAATTCTAGCACTTGTTATTAAATCTATAGATAACGACGAAAAATTTCTTAAAGATGAGATTTCCATAAGTGAATTTGAAAAGAGGACTAAAGATTTAGCTTCAAAAGCCGCAGCAGTAGGGGTTCCCATTGCAGCTGTATATTTTTCTGGAAGCGTTGTTGGATTAAGTGCAGCTGGCATTACTTCAGGCTTAGCGGCGCTTGGATTTGGTGGATTGTTAGGTCTCAGTTCAATGATTACTGGAATTGGGACAGTTGTCATTTTAGGAGTCATGGCTTACAAAGGAGTTCGTTGGATACTTGGCAAGAACGAACGTGAGTTACGGAACAAACGTGAAAAGCTAATCCAAGACATATTAAAAACACATCAAAAAGCAATAAATATACTTATAGAAGATATTAATGAACTTGCAAATAAATTGGAACAATACATGAGTCAATCCAATCGGAATGAAGAACTGCTTGAAAAATTGAAACGTGAGCTTGAGATATTTAAAGCTGCACTTAATTCTTTAGAAGAAAGGAAAGAGCAATTTGAAATTTAACAAATATGAGCGTATTGTAGCATACCAGAGACTTGAACTTCTTGATTTGAGACGGTTATTTTCCGAAGTTGAAGTCGATTTGCAAGATTATTTATCTCGTGAACAACGAATTAATATAGAAGCAAATATAATTCAAGATGAATTATCTAGTATAAGACAACGCCTAGAAGCATTAGGTGTCGATTTCAATAAATTCGAAACGTCTACATCACCTAGTGTGAAAAGTATACATATCCCTGTAAAAACGTACCGAAAAATTGAATCTACGGATTTTAATAATGATTTCAATCGTTTATTACAACTGGCTGATCAACGGTTGAGTGATGCCGGCATCGATTTAAAACGAGATCCTTTATTACAAATTATCAGCCAAAATGAATTAAAACAGAGTCAAGATGATTACTTAAAAAATTTCGGAAATATCGAATGGACAAAATCTGACTACCTTATTGTTTTGATTGCTGGGCTTGTTGCAACCCTTCTTGATATTTTTTTAGTGAAAATTCCAACTGATACTAACTTTTTAGGTAATATGCAAGAAGGTTCTCCAATCACAAAGTGGATTAAGGAGAAATCTTCAGAAATTCACAAATCATTTTTTGAGGATTTGGAAAAGAAAGCGAAAGTGGTCTTTGATGCTTCAACTGACGTTTCTCTTGATCAAGAAGTTGCCGGTTTAAATCCACATTTTCATCGACTTATGAGTTTTGGGCACGATCCCATTCTTGGTTTTATTTTTGGAGTTATTGATGTTATGAAAGGAACCGGGACATTTGTAGATAAGTATGGAAATCTTATTGTTGCTAAAAATAATGGATACTCACCGGAAAGTAATTTTTTCATCGCAATCATTAAAGTATTTCTTCATTTACTTTCTGATATTTTTACAAAGGCAGGGATTCAACCGCCGTTTTTCACACTTGTTCAGCTTATTAAAGCTAAATCTCCATTTGTACTTGGTCCTTCTGGTGAAAAGGTTAGTTGGACCGATGTTGCTCGCTATATGTACAAGCATGGATATGATTTTCGTCATTTTTTAACTACGGGCATTGTACCAGCATCAGTTGATATTATTATCCGTTTATACTGGTACGCTTCAAAAATGTTTTCTGATGATCCAGAAACCCACTTTCCAAAAGCAAAGCTAGCATCTTTGTTAATGCTGGGTCACTCTATTGCTTTATCTGGAAATTTTATAAAAACAGGGTTGATTTACCATATGAATCCCCTTGCACTTAATTGGTCACAAATTCTTCGCATGGTTCCAATCGTTATTTCTTATATAAAAGAAAAAATTGAGAGAGATAAGAAGATACGTAAATCTATAGATAAGGAATGGATATTATTGTATAAGGGGATCTAGGCTATGGTTATTCAATGACAAGGAAATGTTTTAAAAATAAAAAACGAAAAAGCAATTGTAAGAAATATCCAAATAGCGAAATCGTGATAGAAAATGTCAATAATATCACCAAAAACATCTAAAGTTACATTCTCATTAGCCCCCTAATGAATTTGGACACTCGATAAGGTGTTTTTTATAATCGAAGTGACCAATGAAGGGGACTTTTGATGTACATGAAACGAAGAAAACATTCGAAGGAATTTAAGCTACAAGTAGTGAAAGAAGCATTAGAAGTTGGAAATAAAGCATTGGTAGCTAGAAGATACGAGCTTAGCCCGAATCTCGTGCAAAGATGGGTGAAGGCATACGAAGAAGGACAGCTAGGACAAGAAACAGTTACCCATTCCTCTTCAGCTGAAATCAAAAGGCTGGAGGAAGAAAATGAACAGCTCAAGAAGCTATTAGGGGAAAAAGATTTAGAAATCGCGATTTTGCGTGATTTGATAAAAAAGAAGAACCCTCACTTACTGAAAAATTGGAAGTAGCCGAGCAGTGGAGCGAGAAAGGATATCCGATTACAAAAGTATTGGAGATTCTAGAAATGAATCGCTCAACCTACTATTTTTACGGAAATGAAAGAGTTTTATAAAAATATTTTTAATCGAGTAGGAGGGAGCGATTAACTCCCGTCCTCTCACACCACCGTACGTACGGTTCCGTATACGGCGGTTCAATTAAGATAATTGACGCAAGTCTTTATAACTTCCGTGAATAGCTGTTCTCTTTATGCCAGTGGTCACTCCACCCTCCAAGAGATCTCCCACGGGATTCACCGCTTCCTCCCTCAAGTGAGGTACTACGTTTTCTGTGTTCATCATGACTCACTGAATGCCAAGGGCTATTCTCTCTTAATTGTTCGGTCCTTCTTAGTTGTTCTAGACCAACTAATACTATGACCTCTGCTGACTTCTGACTGTTCAGCTATCTATCACTAGATAGGTTACCAAGGTTACTTGGCGTGCCAGCCAGACCTCCCCGGGTAAGAGTGTAATCTTTCCTTCCATCCATCTGCTTCATTTACTCTGTATCACCTTCGGCAGAAAGGGCTTTGTTTTGTCTTGCAAACTCACCCAGTGATACCTAGCCTCATATGAAGTTCGTGTTCCGAGAGACCCAAAGTTTGCCGCTCGCTTCCTTCAGATTCCGCGTCACCACGGACACCCTTGCGTTAAGCTAACTGCTACTTCTGCCTTCGCAGCTCGGGACTTTCACCCTATAGATTACACCCATGCCGGGCGCACAAGTAGAACCACATAATGCATAATGAAGGAATATTTTCATCTAATTTCAAGATATATCGTTAATTTCTTTGTTTCATTACTAAATATATCCTCTCCTATCTTTTGATAGGGGAGCTTTGTTTTGCGTGCTTATGGTTTTAATTTCCAAGGACTTTTTATTGTTTTTCGTATCATTGAGGTATTTCCTTTAAAAATCAAACAACTATTTTTTAACACTGATATCTATCCCGCTCCTATTATTTTTACCAAAGGGAGCGGGATTTTTTGTTCTATCACTATTGTTATATTTTTGATAGGAAAGAAAAGGAGAGGGAGAAGTTTAAATCCATTCTTTGCAGAAAAGCCATCAAATCAAAAATCACTTCCTGCAGCAAGAACTACCCCTAACCCCAAAAAAGTAAAAAACGCGTAAGGTTCGCTCCGATAAAACTCACGAATAGAGAACAGAACGCGTACTGTTGCGTAAAGATAAACAAATATAACTGTTGTAATGCCGGCAATTGTTCCAACTGATATAACTCCTGCAACAAAATTTTGTCCGACTGCATGAAACGTAAATTTGTAAATACCTTGATATTTCAAAAATTTTTAATTAAAATTTAATTGTAAATATTGTATATTATGTATATGGTGTATATGTAATACATATACAGTTAAAAGAGGTTTTTCTATGAAAATAATACTTAAAAACAGTTCCGAACAACCTTTATACCAACAAATAAAAGATCAAATTAAGGGTGCCATTCTCCGTCAAGAATTAAAAGAAGGAGAAAAACTACCTTCCATTCGTTCACTAGCAAATGATTTGCATGTTAGTGTTCTTACAACGAAAAGAGTATATGAAGAGTTAGAGAAAGAAGGCTTTATTATAACTATTGTAGGAAAGGGGTCATTTGTAGCGTCTGAAAACATGGAAATGTTATTGGAATCTAAAAGGCATCTGGTGGAAAAAAAGCTCTCAGAAGTGTGGCAAATGGCTAGAACTCTTGGAATAAATAAAGAAGAACTTTACTCAATGATGGATATCATTTTTGAAGAGGATGATGAATGATGAAAGCCGTTTTAGAGGTAAATAACTTAAAAAAAGAGTTAGGTAGTTTCAGCTTAGAACAATTAACTTTTTCACTAAAGGAAGGCTGCATAACAGGATTCATCGGTGTAAATGGTTCTGGGAAAACAACAACAATTAAAACCATTCTTGGACTTTATCCCAAAGATGACGGTAGCATTAAATTTTTTGGTAAAGATATGGAAAAAAATGAATGCGAAATAAAAAATCGCATTGGTGTAGTTTTAGACGAAGGCTATTTTTATGAAGAGATGACATTGAAAGAAATGAAGAGTATTATTGCCCCAGCATATACGAATTGGGATGAATCTGTTTTCTTAAACTACATAAATCGTTTCAATTTAAAATTAAACCAGAAAATTGCCACTTTATCGAAAGGTATGCGTATGAAATTTGCTATTACTTTAGCTCTATCTCACCATGCGGATTTATTAATAATGGATGAACCAACAAGTGGGCTTGATCCATTAATTCGTAATGAGTTAATGGAAATACTTTTAGATTTCATGGAGGAAGAGGGGAAAAGTGTTTTCTTTTCTACTCATATTACGTCTGATTTAGAGAAAGTAGCTGATATGCTTATTTTAATCGACAATGGCAAAATCGTATTCAATGAAAGTAAAGACGAACTATTAGAAAGACACGCTTTGATAAAAGGGGATAATCGTTTAATAAATGAACACTCGACTAAATTATTTTTAAGATTACGTCAAACACCATTTGGATTCGAAGGAATTACCAATAAAGTAGATCAAGTATGTGAGCAAATGAAAGATATTATTATAGAAAGACCCTCCATTGAAGATGTAATGTTGGCTTATGTAAAGGAGAGATAAAATTGTTGCTTCATCTCGTTAAAAAAGATTTAATTTTAGCAAAAAAGTATCTATTGGTTATGCTTATTTTTGCAATTGTAGCACCTATATTTAACAATTCAAAATTAGGATTAAGTAACGGCAGCTTTATAAGTTTTCTTACTACTGTTTTATTTGTGGAATATATTTTGTTTAATATGATTTCGTTTCAAGAGGATAAATATAAAGGGGCAGCCCTTCTTTGTACAACTCCATATACTCGAAATGGTGTTATTAAAGCAAAATACGTATTTATTCTCGTCATTTTTATTGCGTGCTTTCTTTTATATAATCTTGCTGCAGCAATTGGTGCATCATATGGGTTAACACGGTTAAGTATTTATAGTGTAGGAGTAGCTCTTCTTATTATTTCTATTTTTTTCGGTTTATTAATTCCTGTTCAAACTAAATTTGGGTATGAAAAAACAAAATATATCTTTTTTATTACGGTCTTTTTAACTCCATTTATACTGCCAACTATTATTGAATGGTATCAATCTATTGATATTAATATCAATTTTAACTTACCAATACCTCAATCTATAAAGGATTGGATACCTTTTGCTATAGCTGTTTTAATGGGATTAATTTCAATGATTATATCAATCCGAATCTATTCAAGGAAAAACTTATAATCATTTTTTGAGGTGAATATGAATGAAAATAATCATATTTTTATTTCGTCTCATCACCATATTCTGTGATGTTCACACAATTCCGGCAATAAGTTAGCGAGATTGATACTCAATCTAGAGTAGCTCCTTCGTCAGCTTGCAGACCACTAAGTGGGTAGAATGGAAGAGGTCAAGCGCTTTCCTTGACGGATTCCATTCTACCAACTACAATGCGGAAAGCTGATGAAGGGCATGGTTAAGCAACCTGATTTTTATAAGTTTTACCTGTACATTCCAAAAATACACGTAGCCGAAATCTTTCAAGGTTTCTGAAGCCAAAAGCACGTCTTTTGATGTTCTTACTCTTATGGTTTGTACCTTCAATCCGGCCATTCGTAAAAGGGATAAGAAAATATTGTAAAATTTGTGCCTTCCAATTTTCTATCGTCTTGGCTACTTGATGAAATGAAGGAAATGGGCTGCTCCATGCGAGTTGAATCTATTCTTCTAACTCAAGTTTGACAGAGTACACTAAAGAAAAGCCCGAAAATACTGGTGTTTTGGACTTTACCCACAACACGTACCACTACACTTGTTAGTGGCACGTGTTTTTTTCTAATACTCTAGGAGGCGCTTGTGTGACAAGTGCTTCAAATGCTAGATTTGCTTGACCTTGTAATTCTGTACGAACGATTTGCTCTTCACCATTCACGCGTATTTTCGAGGCCTTCATCTGGCTTACATCATGCAAAATATCCTTTACACTTGTTTGGCATCCTATTTCTTTTAGCTTATAGGCCAAAAAGGATTCCATGACAAGCGCAAGGAAACAAACCATGATATGGCCTCGAATACGAGATTCCACTCGATGGTACATCGGGCGAAGTTCTAGATTCGACTTCAGGTTACGAAAGGCTTGTTCCACTCTCCACAATTCTTTATAGGCAAGTGCTGCCTCTTCATCCGTTAATGACGAGTTGGTCCGAATGGCGTACTTTCCGTCAAACTTTTCGTCATTGGATACCTTCTCTTCATCAATTTTGGCCGATGCTTTTTCTATCGTTAAAAACTTGGAATACGCACGGTTTTTGACGAGTCCAGATGGACCGAGTTCATCAAGCTTCGATTGAAGGTTTTCTAACACGACTTGACGACTCGCTCGATCACGTTCTTCAGCGTCCGGATTGTAACAGAGTACATACGTTTCGCCATCGATTTTCTTTGACTTCACTTTTAGATTCGGGAGAACCTTCTTATATGGCCCACGGATGGATAATAGCTCTTGGGCTTTCTTCGACTTTCGTAATTTGACACCCACAATATATTCCATGCCCAGTTCACGAATTTGATCTAAGTTGGCTTCACTAACCATTCCGCGGTCTCCCACTAGAATGACTTTCTGAATAGGATAGCGCTTCTTCAGGTCTCCAACCACCATGCCAAATGTCTTCGTATCATGCATGTTTCCAGGGAAGACTTGATGCCCAATCGGAATCCCTGTTTTGGTCATTAATAAGCCAATCACGACTTGTTTTCGATCTCCACGATGATCTTTGGAGTAACCATAGTGAGCCAGCAGTTCGTCTGCTTCCTCTCCTTCGAAATAGGTGCTTGTCGTGTCGTAAAACACGATATCTACTTCTAATGAGGTTAAATCGGTTAAATGTCCATAAAGTTGTTCCTCAATTTTTTCTTTTTGTTCACTTAAGAAGTCTAATGCACGATAGTAGTGATGGAGTTGAATGTCTGAAAGACCTTCTGCATAAATCGTGTCGATCCATTGTTTGAAGATATAATGCTTACTATTGGGATCCATGAGACGGTTTAACACCATAGCAAAAATGGCTTCGTCATACTGAGAAGCAGCCTCGGAATCATCCATGATTTTACGTAATAGCCGACCAAGCCCTAACTTTTCCCATACCTTTCGGAACAGATAAACCGGCCCAAACTCTTTTGTCCAAAGCACGGAGACAGAAGAAGAAGAGCCTTGCCCGTGAATTCGGTCAAAGTAACGCTCTGAAAATTTGGCTAATCCCTCGATTATGTTATCGACAGAGCCATTCTCTAATAAATGTTCTAACCTCCCTAGATTACAAAGCGTTTGTTGCCGAACTTTATTGTCTACACGAAATGTACGACATATTTGTAGATATTGACGAACAGAACCATTTTTATTTTTTTGCTTATTAATTCGAATATACATAGCACTAATAGTATAACATATATTACATATTATTGGATATACAAAAGTTATCCACATAACACTACATAATGATTATATTTTCGATAAAAAAAGTGGATAACTATTGGTATAATCACCTTTAGTTATCCACATGTAGTGAAATGGTGTCAAACTTGAGTCTAAGAGTGAATCAGCTGTATCATAGTCATTCACTTGGTATATTTTTCTAAATAGTTCTTTTAGAAAATAGGCATATGACAATTCTGAATGCTCTTTGAGCATCTCGTCTAATTGTTGTTTTTCATTAGCCGTTAACTTTTCAGAACCTTTCAAGAGTTTAAACCGTCCCTTTTTTAGTCCAGGAGTTTTCTTTCTAACTTGGTCAAGTGCATGTGTCACCTTTTGCACCACATGATATTTATCAATGACGATACAGGCCTCTGGGAATATAGATTTAACAGCTTTATGGAAGGGATCCCACATATCCATAACAACGGTATGAACGCATTTATCAGACAGAATCTTCTTGGCAAGTAAGATCTGAGTTGAACGATAACTCCGTTGATGTTCCATACCAAGCACACTCCCGGATTGGGTATCCATAAGAACTGTTTCATATCGGTGACCCTTTCGGACAGCGATCTCATCAAGGCTAAGGATTAATTCATTGTCTTCTAAAACACTTTCAAGAGTTTCTAAATGCTCCTTCTCTTTTTCTTTAGCAACGGAATAAAATATTCTCTCAACGGTTGTATAAGGTATTTTTTCCTTTCGACTCACTTCTTGGATAGTAGAGCCAATGCACATTTCGTACAGATATTCTCTGTACCGATTGGTCTGATGCTTATTAGGACGGATACATTCAAATGTTTGTGAAAATCCCTCATTACAGTTGTGACAACGGTATCTATACACTCTGACAAACAAGAAAAGGGGCTTACCTAATACGGACAAGTCACGAACCTTTCTTGTCCGCCAGTCATGGGCATGACTAGAAAAAAAACCGCAGTAAGAACAGCGTTCTTCTGTAGTATTTTTCTCAACATGTAACAAACTGCAATCTTCAAGAAACACTTGTTTAACAACTTCAAATTCTGGCAAATCTAGTGATACGGAAAACACTTTAGAACCTCCTGTTATGTTAAGTCACGCTAACATTATTGCCAGGAATTCGTGAGTGTTTTCCTTATTTTTTGGGTTAAATCACAAAATGTGGTGATGAATCAAAAAAGAGAGACGAACCATTTATTTCGCCTCTCTTAAGCTATTTTCATGATTTTTAAGCAAAATATTAAAATAAAACGATTTTCCGAATTGTTTAAATCTATATTTAGTAATTGTTCAATTTTTTTCAATCGATAGGTCATCGTACGCCGATGAATAAACAGAATTTCTGCCGACTTTGAAACATTGCCATTTTCCTGTAAATAAACTTCCAATGTTTTTAATAAATCATTCTTTTTATCTTCCAGCAATGGCGCCAAAAAGTTCAGTGCGTATTGTTTCGCAAACGGGTCATCAATTAAATTTAGTAAAAACTGATAAATTCCCATTTCATTATATGTGTAAACATATTCTCCCTTTTTTACATTCGAACCGACTTCGATGATTTTTGTAACAGATTGCACGACCGTATCGAGGTTGGCTCCTTTTCCAAAATAAGGACTAATCGAGACATATAATCCCCTTAAAGGATCCAATTTATTGTACGCCTCTATTTGGTTTTTCCACCGTTGGACCATTTCACTATAATTCTCTTCAATACCTGTTAGGAGCGCATAAAATTTTCTGTTTTTCATAAAGATAAACACTTGACTTTTATGAATTTGCAATTGCTCAATGAAATCCATTAACTTATTTCGAATTAAACCTTCATAGTCAATCAAAGACGGATTGGAATACGGGATGTTTAAACTGTCCGAATAAAAGTGAATAATGACATTATTCTTTTCGTTTGCCTGATCCAAATGGTCAAAACCCTTCAGAAACCCATTCATTTGTTCATAATCGTTTAGACGTTTTCTCTGATTATACAACTGTTCTTTCAATAATACATCTTTTAGCTTGTTCCCCACTTCTTCTAAATGATTTTGAAAGACAGGATCCGTGATTAAAGAATTGATACAGTGAATGTGGACAACGGCAAATACGCGGTTTTTATAAGTAAGCGGGATAATCATTTGCTTTCGATATCCTTCTATACTAAATAAAATATTTTTCGTGTGTGAAAATTTAGTTGTCCACTCCTCCAACATTTCATCATACCGCTGATAGGTTGGCAGTGAAAAAAGTGCCGTTGACTTTCTCCATCCATCGGATGTAAAGTTTTTTGCAGCATATAGAAGTCTTCCTTCGTTATCTTCTATATAAACGGATCCATTTAACATCTTTGATAGCACATCAAGCGCTTCTTGAACCGAATCGATTTCCATTGCTCCAAATTTTGACAAAGGATTTTCCGAACGACCCTGTCCAAAATACTTCTCTTTATATAAACATTCATAAAGTGGTGTTAACACGTTTATATAGGAAATGTTTTTAGGCAAAGAGATGATGGGAAAGTCATGTTGATTGGTAATGGCAATCATTTCTTCCGGAAGCGTATCAATAAATCTTCCGACTTTTATAACTAAACCAGCCGCCCCAATCGATATCAAATCCTTTACAACTTGAATTTGTTTATCCGGATCGTCTTTTATTGAATAAAAGGTTGTTAATACTAACATACCGGGAGTTGCCCAATTCAATACTTCCGGTACTTCCATGACTTCAACGGTTTCTATTTTCCGGAAAATCCCCTTTTCACCAGCAACGATCTTTCCTGAAGCTAATTCGCCAATTTTTAATGCATCTTTTACTTTCATCCCTTCATCGCCTCGAAAAAAATTTGAAAAGGAAATATTTTTTGAACATTATATCACCAATTGAAAAAGATAGTAATACAAAATTGTTGAGAGTAATGGAAATAGTTCGTATTTTCGTAAAAATTTTTCAGTTAATGAGGTTGATTGTTCGTTTTATAGATTTGGAAATATAGGGCATATCTATAGGTCAACCCGTTATTCTCCTAAAAAAAACCAATTACTCTATTCAAGTTTCTAAAGATTGACATTAACCGAAATTGAATGGTTTACGACAAAAAACCGAAAGAACGAAACCTGAAAGAGACAAACAAATGCCCGGACGTATATGCAAAACAGCCGCAACGGTTTGGGAATATTATCAACAAAAGAACATAATAGGTGAAAACATCTAAAAAATGCGGCGATGTCGTTTCAAGATGAAGTCCAAGAATTTGTGTAAAAAGAAGCGGACACAAAGCGGTTCTATTTCCGGAGATATAAGTTTGTTGAACTAGGAGTCGGCTTTTACACAAACATTAGGATTTAACCTCATTTCAATATGCGCCTGATAGCCGACAATCCTTAATCAAACGTTTAATTAAGAAAAAGCGGGCGAAAAAACTGCTTCCTGTTTTTTGTTGGGGGCTAGCCAGTCATGAAAACATATGAAATGCCGAATACACTGCAGCGGCAAAAAGTCTATGTCGGAACGAAAGAATACTATGCGAAAACAGTGACAAATCAATCGTATGGAATTTCATATGAGCGCTCCAAAGGAAATGTTCCTCATCTTAACGCAAATGAAATACCGTATGAAAGCGGCCTGTTTAATGAGAATATAAAGGGTTGTTGAGGATCGTAACCATAGTGAGAGGATGTTCGGAATACGCTTGTTCCAAGGAGAGCAAAGGAAAACAGCCTTGCCAATAATACAATACCCGATCTTGCAAATCATGCTTGTGAACTATTTGAATTTCTACGTTCATCCGCTCTTACGTTTCTTTCACAAATTCCGTATTTTCTTATTGAACATCAACAATGCGGCCGCGTCCCGCACCTATGAAATAACAATTCATAAAAGTGATGGCAATCCGCTTTCGGCTTGGATGGCCGAACAGCTGTTTAAACATGAGATCCATTTCCAAATCGAGGTATTCTTTCATGACGGGGTTGATCGCTGCCAGCCGTACAAAAGCTACAGTCCACCACCGTCCGCTTTTCAAAAGTAATGATCCGCATTTACAAAAATAGAACCATCACTCCGGATGGGGACAAGCAGAGGAACAATTCTAAAATAACATAAGGAAACTTACCACAAAGCGAAAGTAAGTTATAATGAATGGTAGCAGAAAGAAATGAGATGGGTGGATTGATAAACATGAAAATCAAAACATTATTGATTGCTCCCTACCCTGGTTTAAAAGAATTAGCCTTAACCCTTGCCAAAGAACAACAATTGCTGGACATGACCGTTGTACAAGGAGATTTACGTGAGGCGATTCCTATTGCGAAACAATATGAAAAAGAAGGCTATGATCTCATTATCAGCCGCGGCGGCACCGCGCAGCTGCTGCGCCAGCATGCATCACTGCCAGTCATTGAAATAAAAGTCTCCGGCTATGACATATTGCGTATATTGACATTGGTCAAAGACTATAACGCACATCTTCGCATTATTGGATTCCCCAACATATGCCAAGGTTTTATTTCTGTCTCCAATCTTTTAGGCGTCCAAATTCCTTATACCATTATCCATGATCAAGAAGAGGTAGAGGAGGCCGTCCAACAAGCGAAGGCCGGCGGCGCCCAAGCGATCATCGGAGACACGATCACGTGCAAGACAGCGGAAGCGCACGGGCTTCAGAGCATACTGATTACTTCAGGCAGAGAGTCCGTGATCGAAGCGTTTGAACAAGCAAAACAAACTTATCAAATTATTGAAAACACCGCCAAACAAACAAAAATATATCAACAACTGCTGCAAAAAACAAAAGAACCTATTGTTGTTTATGACGAAAATGGCACGATACAATTCGCTAATTCCTCTTTTCAAAAGATATTGCGATTTATCAAAAAGGATTCGGATGAATCTTCTATTTATGCGTATTTTCCGTTTCTCCACAATGCGTGTGCGCAATTATGCAAAAAAATTGAACCGATCGAAATATTGTACACTTTCGCAACCGACGATGAACTGATGCAGTTTCGGCAAGGATACCTTAAAACGGATAATGCCGAAAACCAGTATTACCTGCGGTTTTCGGACGAAGAGAAGGAAGACCGGCAAGAATACGGCCTATCCGTTGCTGCCATTCAGCCAATCATGACTTCCTTTTCACAGATTCCCGGGAACAGCCAACTGATGCAAGCAGTTATTAAGCAAGGAAAAAAGGCTGCGGCGCATAATAAGCCAGTAGCATTATACGGAGAAAAAGGAACCGGAAAAAAAACTTAGACGGAATAAATAACATCAACATTAAATTTAGGTTATAATAGACCTGAATTTTATTTAAGTTGGTGATTATTTATGCGTACCAAAAATAGATTAAATCCAATCGAATCAAAATACTTTAGACCCGAGATAACTAGTTGTCCAGAATGTGGTAATAAATTAGTATACTGTCACCCTGTTTGGAGAAAAACAATTTCTACCCTAAAAGGTGAATTTAAAATCATAAATCTAGGATACCGATGTGAGAATAACTCCTGTTCTAATGACACCGTATATCGTTCAGCTGAAGCCGAACAATTAAGTATGAAGCACATTACTTATGGAATGGATGTCATCGCCTATATCGGATATTTACGGTTTAAAGAACATAAGACTCGATCTGAGATAGCTACTATCTTATCGGAAAAAGAAGTGAAAATTTCTGAGAGGCAAGTACAGAAACTTTATGAAAGATATGCGTTATTACTGCGGGCAAGCGTTAAAGAAAATATGAAAGAGACATTAGAAAATATTGTGAAAGAACATGGAGGACTTGTCTTATCTATTGATGGTGTCCAACCCGAAAAAGGTAACGAAACATTGTATGTCATCCGTGAAGTTCTTAGTGGTACTATTTTAGCTACACATAATTTAAAAAGCAGTGCTTCTCAAGAACTGATAGGTATTATTCAACCCATTTTAGACTGGGGTTATCCAATCCAAGGTTTTATCAGTGATGGGCAACAATCCATTCGTTTAGCAATTGAACAAATAGCTCCAGATATTCCGTATCAATATTGTCAGTTTCATTACTTTAAAGACATAGCCAAACCATTAGTTGAAAAAGATAGAAAACTAAAAACGAATATCAAAAAGAAGCTAAGGGGAATAAGGGAAGTTGAAAGAAAAATTGAAAATTCTCCATCTAAAAACATAGAAGAAGAGGTAGCAAGTGACTATATTGCGGCTATTCGATCCGTTCTTCTAGAAGATGGTAAGCCACCATTCGAATTACCAGGCACTTGTGTTTTTGAACGAACGAATGCGATTAAAGATTCGATTGAAAAATGCCTGGATAAAAAAGGGGACTCCTCTACTTGAAAAGTTGTTCAGAATAGTCAGAAATGTGGATAACTATAAGGAAGATTATCAACTCGTAAAACGTTGGGATACACGATTTCAAAGGATTGCCACCATTATGGAACCTTCTGAGAATAAAACAAGTTTTTGGGTCGAAAACAGATTGAAGCAATATTTAAACCAAATGGAAAAAGAGCTCAATCGGAAAGAAGATCAACCGTTTGTAGAGAACCTATTAAAGTATAGTAAAGGATTTTGGAAAGGACTTTTCACCTTTTATGATTATCCACTTATACCGAGAACGAATAATGATTTAGAACTCTTTTTTAGAAGAATAAAGCAAAAACACCGAAGAATCACAGGTAGTCGGACTTGGAATCGATATATTATCCGACACGGTGAAAACATTGTATTTGTAGAAAATGTCTCTAATGAACAGGAAGGGCTACAAATGATAAAAAATGTTAATTATTCAGCATATAAAACTGAAGCGAATAAATGGGAACAACGTATTGGCGAGCATATAAAACAAAGAAGATTCAAAAAAGAACCAAATGAATATTTAAACACTATTGAAGAGAAATGGAAAAGGCACAACTAATTTATTGTGTTGGTTGTGCCGTCTAAGAAAAAAAAGCAAATTGTAGGTGTGCAGGAAGAAGCGCTAAAGTGGCTGTACAGCCGTACTTGGAAAAATAATTTACAAGAATTAAGCAGTGTGATGGAACAAGCCGTTCAGTTTGCGAATCATGAGTATATAAGGAAAGAAGATTTCAACGACATTTTGAAAAACACGGATGATCACACTCAACTGGGCTGCTCCGTGATTGATCTCAATAAACCGCTCGCCGAAATTGAAAAAGACATTATCTGGAAAGTATTACAAGAAGAAGAGATGAATCAAACAAGAGCAGCCAAAAGATTAGGGATTAATCGGAGTACGTTATGGAGGAAACTGAAATAACGTTGCATTATGCAACATTATTTCAGTTTTTTTATTATAAATCAAAAAATTGTTGATAAATTAAACATAAATAAAATATAGATGTAAGCGATTTCTGTATGCGTTTTTTTATAAAACTGTTTCATTTTTAAACATAATTGTGAGGGAGAGATGAAAAAATGAAAATCAAAGCAACGTTGGATCGCATTCCAGGGGGAATGATGATCGTTCCACTCATCGTGGGAGCCATCATCAACACATTGTTTCCGAACGCAGCGAAAACTTTCGGTTCGTTCACAGGCGCGCTGCTGACAGGAGCGTTGCCAATCCTAGTTGTTTTCTATGTGTGCATGGGGGCGACGATTGATTTTAAAGCCACTCCGTACATCCTTAAAAAAGGAGGCGTGCTGCTCCTCAGCAAAGTAGGCATCGCAGCAGTGATCGGGATCATTGCCGCCCAATTCCTCGGCGAAGGCATGATTAGCGGAGGGATGTTTGCAGGGTTGTCAGTGTTAGCCATCGTAGCAGCCATGAACGACACAAACGGCGGGTTGTACATGGCGTTGATGGGCCAGTTTGGCAAGAAAGAGGACGTCGCTGCTTATTCGATCATGAGTTTGGAATCAGGTCCGTTCCTGACGATGGTAACACTCGGAGTAGCAGGACTTTCCGCTTTCCCTTGGCAAACATTGGTAGGTGCGATCTTACCCTTGGTCATCGGGATGATCCTTGGCAATTTGGATCAAGAGCTGCGCGAATTTCTCGGGCGTGCCGTTCCAGTGTTAGTTCCATTTTTTGCGTTCGCACTGGGGGCTGGTCTGAACTTGCTGAACGTGTGGAAAGCGGGAATTGCAGGAATTTTGCTGGGGATCGCAGTTGTACTCATTACGGGTACGGTGCTTTGGGTCGTTGACCGATTGACAGGAGGCAATGGCATAGCAGGGCTTGCGGCCGCTTCAACAGCAGGCAATGCAGCGGGTGTCCCTGCGGCAGTTGCGGCAGCCAACTCTTCGTATGCTCCGGTAGCTCCCGCAGCCACTGCATTGGTCGCTTCCTGTGTCATCGTCACCGACATCTTGGTTCCAATCGTCACCGCTTGGTGGGCAAAACGGATCGGGGCAGACAACAAAGCAACGGTTTGATGGACGGAGGGAGACAGGATGAACAAACTAGCCATTATTGCCGATGACTTGACAGGCGCTTCCGATTCCGGAGTGCAATTCGCCAGGAAGGGGCTTGCCACGCAGGTCTTGTTTGATCTAACCGGGCTGTCCAGTGTGAGGGATATAGAGGCAATCGTAGTCGACACCGATAGCCGATCGCTTCCCGCGCTTGACGCATACCGGCGTGTACAGAATGCAGCGAAATTATTACAGGAGATGGGATTTCGCCACCTGTACAAAAAAATCGATTCCACCCTTAGAGGAAATATCGGAGCGGAAATCGATGCCATTTACGATACAATAAAACCGACATTTATGATAATTGCACCGGGTTACCCTCAAAACGGGAGAACCATTTATAAAGGGCATCATTTTTTACACGATACATTGCTGCATGAGACAGAATTATCACGAGATCCGAAATGCCCGATAAAAGAATCATATGTTCCCAGTTTAATAGCAAAGCAGACGAAGCGCCCTATAGGGCTGATTGACTACCAAACCCTTCGTCTCGGATTTGACAAAGTCAAAGAACAGCTTGATCGTTATCGGGCAATAGGTATTCCTTACATCATCTTTGATTCCTTAAGCGAGGAAGATTTGCAGGACATCGTCCGATACGTGTGCCGGATCAATGAAAAAGTCGTATGGGTCGGATCGGCAGGTCTAGCCAATTATCTTCCCGAAGCTTATCACCTGCAAAAAACAAACAAAGCGGACATGATCGAGCCAATCGAACGGCCCATTCTGCTCGTCGTAGGCAGTGTAAGCCAAGTTTCCCGCAAACAGCTCGATCGCGCCCTTTCTTTACAAAACGTGAAAGGAATACCGGTAGATTCGATAAAACTCGCAAGCAATGACCAGTACCGTTATGAGGAGATGGAAAAGGCCTTTCACCAAGCGGAACAATGGGCTAAACAAGGTTATCATGTCGCTCTCTATTCTTCCGCTTCGCCAAATGAAATCAAACAGGTGCAGGAAATAGGCAAATCGAAAGGATTGAGCGCAATCAAAATAAGCAATTTCATCTCCCAAAGCCTAGGAGAAGCCGCCGCTAGGTTAATTCAGAAAGGATATTTTGGCGCCATGATCTTAACGGGCGGCGATACGGCAAAACATGTTTGCGATAAAATCGGGGCTAAGGGTTTTGAATTGCTGGATGAAGTGGAAACAGGAGTGCCAATAGCGAAATTAATTCATGACTCAGGAATGTACGTAGTAACAAAGGCGGGCGCCTTTGGTTCGGAAAATACATTTATTCAAGCCATTCACCAATTAAAAGGAGTAGATGCCAAATGAAACCTGTCATCGGAATCACGATGGGAGACGCTGCCGGTGTAGGGCCGGAGATTATCGTAAAAGCTTTGCAAAACCGATCCATTTATGAACAATGCAATCCTTTAGTGATAGGAGATGCAAAAATATTAGAACGGGCAGTTCAAATTACCAATTCCAAACTGGCCATTCACCCTATTTCATCGGTAAAGGAAGCAGCTTGCCAATACGGCACAATTGATTGCATCGATTTAAATTTGCTTCCCGCCGATTTGCCTTTTGGCCGGGTATCAGCAGCTGCAGGCGATGCCGCATTCCAATTTTTAAAACGCGCCATCGAATTAGCGAAAAACGGGGATATTCAAGCCATTTGCACAGCTCCTTTAAATAAAGAAGCCCTGCACAAAGGCGGACATCAATACTCGGGACATACCGAAATTTTGGCCGATTTAACGGGCACTCAAGATTATGCAATGATGTTGTCCTCTCCAAAACTTAAAGTCATTCATATCACCACCCATGTCGGGTTAATTAAAGCGATTGAAATGATTAATCCCGATCGGACCTACAAAGTTATTAAGCTGGCTCACGAAACGTTAACAAGAGCGGGAAAAGAAAACCCAAGCATCGCCGTGTGCGGCATTAATCCACACGCTGGAGAAAACGGTCTGTTTGGCAATGGAGAGGAAGAGGAAAAACTCATTCCCGGCATCCGAAAAGCACAAGAGGAAGGAATCAATGCAACCGGACCATATCCGGCAGATACATTATTTTACCGTGCGGTGCGCGGAGATTTTGATATTGTTGTCGCTTGCTACCATGACCAAGGGCACGCCCCTATTAAAGTGCTGGGGCTGGAAGCCGGAGTAAACATCACCGTCGGCCTCAAAGGCGGTATCATCCGCACATCTGTCGACCATGGAACAGCCTTTGATATCGCAGGAAAAAATCTGGCGGACGAACGCAGCATGCTCGAAGCCATTCGCGCCGCTGTCGAACTGGCTCCGAAAGTTTAAACACCAACCTTTTTACTTTATTTATCTGTTTTTGGCAATTAAAAAATGTATGAATGACAAAATACGAATATTCCATTCCCTGTATAAAATTTTAGGTCTATATCGCTTGACACGGAGCTTCTGCGGACATGTTTCCTAGCGAAAGGAGCGAGCGCCAATCCTTGCTTCGCAAGGCATCAAGCCTAACATGTCCGCCACTCCATGTAAAATTTCTATTCGGATCATTTATGCTAAATAAGCAGTATGCTCGGATATGGTTGTTCATCTACTTGACCTTAATTTTTTGTCCGGTTAAGTCAATTCATTTTAGAACCAATTTTAAAAATAAGTTCTTCATAAATTTTTAGCGATGAGGCAAACAAGCAAGACGAACAAGAGCGCCCAGATGGCGGCTGGTAAGCTATTTCTGTTTCCATGATTTCAATGACGGAATAGCTTTCGCCCCCATAAAACCTCCGTCAGCTTTTCGGCGCGGCAGGCGCCTGTGGCTTTACCTTCAGCAAAAAGAAAATGCCAAGGAGCACCATCAGCAAAAGCGATCCCATCGCCAACCGATTGGCAATGTTTCCGTATGAATGAAAAAGGAGGGTAATGCTTCCATAAATCGCTGGACCAATGATGGCTGACACTTTTCCAGAAAAAGCGAACAGTCCGAAAAATTGCCCTTGCTTATCTGGCGGGGAAAGTTCGACTATATATGTTCTCGAAGTGACCCACATCGCTCCTAAACTGACGCCGAACAAACTCCCAGCAATCCAAAAAGAAAGCTTGGAAAAAGCAAGCACCCCTATCGCCAGTGCGATGCACATCACGATGCCGACATACAAAACCGCTTTTTTTGCTCCCTTGTTTCTCGTAATATAGCCAAAAAGAAAGGAACCGATAATACTTGAAACTGTGGAGACTAAATATAAAAGGATGAACTCCCCTGCCGTAAACCCGGCAATGACTTTAGCATAAACGGACATGATGGCGATCGTCGTCGCCACCGCATCATTCAAAAAGAAATAAGCAATCATGAATGTAAAAATGTTTTGATACTTTTTCATTTCTTTCAATGTTGCATAAATATCCCGATAGCCTGCAAAAAATCCGGCCTTTCGCTTTAAGGCATCGGCTTTTTCGGCTTCTTCTTTGACAAAGAAAAACAGCGGGAAAGAAAAGAGGAGAAACAAAAGGGCGCTTGGAATAAAAGCCCGATAGTAATCCATTTCTCCAACAAACGGATACACAGCTAGCCCGACAAGCGTTCCGACATATCCGACAGCAACGCCAAAACCGGAGATAAGCGGTATTTCCTGTTTATTCCCCAAACTGGAAATCATGGAATCGTAAAAAACAAGGCTCGAATGGTAAAAAAACTTTGCTGCGACAAATAAAAGCACGATTATGACAAAAGACGCCGGCAATCCAAACATGGCATTCCCAAGATTCGAATATCCGGCAACACCCATAAGCAAAGTTGCCGTAACCGAAAGAGTCGTAAAAATCCCAAGCCATTTCTTTCTTCTCCCGGTCCGGTCAATCCATGTGCCGTATAAAGGTGAAAATATCACTAAAAAGAAAGAGGCTAACGCATTCGCATACGAAATAAATGTACTGGCGATCTGGTTCAAGCTCTCGCTTTTTCCCACCGTTTCCGAAACATAAAGCGGGAAAAAAATCGTGTTCACATTCGAGGAAAAAATCGTATTCGCAAAATCATACAACGCCCACGATAAAATCGGCAACGAAACATACAGTTTCCAGCCCGGCTTTTCATACGCATGCGAGGCAATCTTCTCCACTGCACCCTCCCCCATTCTGTCGGTGATAAAACGGCCGCAAACCGTTTATTCCATATATAGATTACTTTGTATATTTAATGATTTTATTTCATGGATGTAAATTTTTCCGAAAGAATACCTCGTCGGCTTCCAAAAAACGATGTTTTTCATAGTTATCAGAATATAATCAATATTTTAACAAATAAATGTGCATTTGTGTATCATCATCGTTTCCTGCCGATGAATGGGGAGAAAATTACTGTAATCACGTTGACATAAAGTCATCAAACAAAACATTACTTGATCTTGGCTCTTCATTTTAAGTGGTGACAGGCACCGAGCCTAATGCCCGATGGACGTGATCAAAACCACGCACCGTTGGCAAGATAGTATTTCAAGACATTCGAGCGTGGCAAGTCAATCGTCTGTTCTTCTCCGGTCACTAAGATGATGCGTCTGTTTATTAACTTCGGATCGCAATGCACAGGCACTCACCCCAATCATTCCAGAGAATACTTTTCCTTAATAAGGAAACAAATATTAATAAAAGTTTCCTTTGTTTCTTTTTTTTCTTTAGTTTCTTTAATCATTCTGATACAATGGAGGTGAGGAAGGGGTGAATAAAAAAATGACTACTCTTTTTCGAACAGCAGGAAATTCAAATGTTGATGATGAGTATGAAAAAACGTCAACACTAAGTGAAAATGCCAGACGTTACTTGGAGCTGGTAAGACTTTCACTTGAACTGGAAAAACAAAAAGAGAAGATGTATCTAGTACTAAACGAACAAGAAAAAGAAGAAGTTCAGAACGTTCTGAGCCAAATAATGGAACCAACCATTCCAGAATATCTAACCGTTCGCGATGTCGCACTTCTTCTCGACGTCACACCACAAATGGTTCGCCGATACTGCGCAGAAGGAAAAATTGATGCGTACCAGCGCCTTGAAGGCAGTGGAAAATGGATCATTCCAGCCGCACAGTTTCTCCATCATCCAAACTGGTCAGCATTTCTCCGGAAGAGACAAAAGGTGAAAAATCAATCCATCAACATAGTGGAAAAGATGTTGGAATATTTCGAGGAAGAGGAGTAAGAAAGAAAAATATGGGGAACATAACAGAAACAAAAGTGTATATGTTAGACACGAACGTGTTTCGGTATAAGTCTAACCCACGTACCCATAAAAGCTACAAAAAAGCAGCAAAACGTTTTTGGAGGGACGTTTTACAGGAAATTCGCAATGGAGAATCAGTCCTTTATATTCCTAAAGAAGTAATTCGGGAGTTAGAGGTGCAATCCTATACGCTCAACCAAAAAGAAAATCAACGCATAGCACAACTACTAGAATTGATAGAAGAAACAGTTCCTGATCTCACAACACCAGAGATGGAACATCAAATAAGAAAAATGGCAGCCTACGTTCGTTCTGGGTACAAAAGCGATATCAATGCAGCTAGAGATATGGAATATGGCAGCATATCTGACGCTCAAATACTATTGCCCGCTTGGCAATACGATGGCATTCTCGTTACGGCAAATATTAAAGATTTCACGTTGCATTCTCTTTTGTTTCTTCAGAACGAAAGGAGCTCTTTGATCCTTTATCAGGAACTTATGTAACAATTGCCCTAACTGTATACTAAAACATACATCACGATCCAGTTTTTGTCGGTTGCTGCAAGATTTACATAACATGTTAGAACGATGAACCTCCCCGCTTACTTTTTCATTTATACTTTGGATACAAACAGTCCCGCACACCAGCCAACAAATTGTTTCGCAGTTTTATGAAGAGAAACCCGCAGTGTCGGATACAACGAAGCAGGAATACGAAAATATAAAAACAGCAATGATGGAAAGGCAACTGATACGTCATTTACTAAAAAAGAAAAACGAATAGTTTGACAAACAGCACCGATACAGGAAACCGTTCCATTAGCAAATACTTGTCTTACCATCCTTTCTCAGATTTCCGAGAGACTGTCAAGCGCTTCCCTCGAGAGAATCTTGTGGTCCTTAAGACATTTAGAAAAGAAGAAAAAGGAATCAAAGCCGTTTAGTCTTGATTCCTTCTGCTTAACCGATTTTACACTATCCTCGTAAAGCACTCCATTGAACCAAGAAGACAGCATTCCCGCACTGCCCATGTCGTCCAACCGAGATCAGCTGTACATCAGTAGATGTCACCGTGACTCAATTAAACACATATTGCTAGCAACATATTGATGATTCATAGCTCCATGAACGCGTAAAACAACCTTTGTTTTTTCTGCTGTTCCGGACTTATAAATTCCCCTTTAGTCCTTTCCTTATAATTTCCCCAATAGGGCTAACGCTTTGCTCATATGAACCACTTCTTTAGCCAAGTTCTCCATTCGCAATAATATTTCAGCATCGATGATCCCGTTGTTCTGATTAAAGTGGTCTGTATGAACATACACATAATCCGGGGCTATATACGCCCGAAAGTATCCAGCAATCGGTTTTAATTGATTTTCAATAACCAAGTAATGATGATACGTTCCCCCAGTAGCAATAAAACCGACTACCTTGTTCCGAAAGGAAGAGGGAGGAACCAAGTCAAACAGATTCTTTAACGCCCCGGATAAAGAGGCTTGGAAGATCGGTGTACCGATGATATAACTATCCGCACTACTTACCATATCAATAACTTTTTTCGTATCCCCCTCATATGTATTAGGATGGCGTCCATCACAAAATTGAACATCAAACTTTTTGAGATCTAGTATTTCCGTTTCGATTTGCGGATCATATCGGCGGGCTAGCTCGATGACTTTTTCCACCACAGCGAGAGTTTTTGAACCTGTAATCGTTCCTGATATACCAAGCAATTTCATTTTTCTCATCTCCTTTTCAGTCGGTTTTGTTAAGAACCAGCAGATCATATAACTCGTTTTTCAAACGTCTTAAAAAAGGTCTGCTCCGTGCTAAAGAAGTCATTTCCGGCGAAAAGATTCCATTAAGGACTTCTTCCCGATCCGGCTGCCCTTCGCAGTCCAGCTGACGATGCAGGAATATGAGGCTTCTGCCAGATTCACAAGGTTCAGCCACTGCCATAATGACATCATTTTCATGCGCCCAGATGCGCTGCATCCAAGAATGAAACATTTCTGCACCACTAGCCGAAACAGCAATGAGATCCGCCCCCTGTTTCGCCAAGATGCGGTACGATTCCGGAAATTCTGCATCTCCCCCCGTGAGAAGCCCGATTCTGGCAAACGGCAGCTCCAGCGTACAGAATCCTAAGCGTCCATATCCCCCATGTCCGAAAGCGTCCATATGGACTTGCTGATAGCTCCCAATGCAGCCTTCCGGTCCTAAAAGAAAGGCCGTTGGCACACGGTGCCCGTCTATATTTTGCAGAACCCCGGCAACAATATATATTCCATATTTGGAAGCTATGGAGTGAAGAGCACGCTGATAGAATTCGATACTGGTTTCCGTCCCTTCTGCTCCGGTGATGTCTATCTCAGGCAAAATGATTAACCGATGCTCAAGATCTTCGTTCTTGCGCGATTCCAACCTTTTCCTTACATTGGATATCCACTGTTCCATTGTTCCCCGATTCGAAAGCTGGGCTACGCAAACCTCGAAAGATACTTGCGGCGAAGCGGGGCGAGTCGATCCTTCCTTCCAAAGATATGGGTGCAGGAGCAAGTCGTGGTATTCTTTCGGCTGCCGCAACCCCAGTATTCTCTCTTTTTGGTCGTTATGAGGTTGATAAACGCCGTATACGATCCCATCTCCTGACAACTTCCAATCCTGAACCTCGCCATTAGGACTAATGACTGCACTCCCTCCCGTAAACTGTGCCCCGCGTTCCTGTCCCCAACGATTAGCAGCCACCCAACAAAGCCCATTTTCCATTGCTCGCAAAGACCAAGTTTTGCTCGGAGGATTATTGCTTTCCCCTACCCAATTCGTCGGAAAAGCAATAATATCAGCTCCTTTGAGTGCAGCAACTCTTGCTGGTTCAAAATACATTGCATCCATGCAAATCAGCATAGCTATATTCCCAATTTTGGTAGAAAATACAGGGATCCCTTCATTGCCTTCACGGGCCCATCGGGGGTCAACAGCAAAAAGATGCGTTTTCCGGTAGCGTCCAACCACTCCTTCGGGACCGATCAATACGGATGAATTGTAAAAAATTTCAGTAAATGGATCAATCTCTGGCAGCCCGATGACTAGATAGCAGGAATACTTTTTAGCAACGGCTTGGAAAAGTTCCGTTGTAGGGCCAGGGATCGATTCTACATAAGGAGCGATTTCTTGACGATTCTCAAAGATATACCCTGACGTGGCCATTTCAGGGAAAACAATCAATCTTGCCCCGTTTTCCGCTGCCTCTTCAGCCAACTCCAGCATACGATGCCGATTTCCCTCCAATTCGCCTATGCGTGATTCAAATTGAACGGCCGCCACTTTAACAGATTCTAACCTATTCATAATCCTAACCTCCGTAATCTCCTACCACTAATGATTCTTTAGACCAATCGAAAAGAACAGCTTCCTCCTCTTCCGAATGAAGGGTAATGCGGGGAGTCGCTGTTAATTCGCCAATAACTCTCGCAGTAATCTGTTCTTTCTGGAAAAGTGCCTGAACTTCGCCCGTTTGCTCAGGATCAACGGCCAAAATGAATCCGTATCCAGGAAACATTTTTATCCATTTAAAAAAATCTACATTATACGGTTTAGGTATGCTGTTCAGAACAACCCTCACACCGCATCCTGAAGTTTCAGCCAACATCGCTAATGTTCCAATAAGCCCTGCGTTGCTGATATCACGGGCGGCAGTAGCCAACTGAAGTTCAGCAATCATTGGCAAAACAGCCAGCTTTCTTTGGAGATCTTGCGGCGTGCGGAAGCTCGTGCTGTCCCATTGCAAATAATTCTTAAACTGACGGCCTTCCAGATCGACCGCAACCATCAGCCATTGACCAGGCCGTCCTTGAAAACAACGTAATAGATGAGTGGCTCTCCCTACCATGGCCGTCGCCACTCCTGCTGTTTCCTCCGGCAAATAGTGCCCACCGACCATAGGAACCCCAAACTTCCGGCAAGCCTCAGCCATACCCAGCGCAATCGTTTCTGACATTTTATCATTGGGCGCACTCAACAAATTGACTGCAGCAGTCGGCTTCCCTCCCATGGCATAAATATCATTAACGCTCACCAAGACGGAGCAATAACCGGCCCAAAAAGGTTCATCTGCTGCCAACTGTGGATAAATGGCATCACATGACAGAAGGAGATACTCGTTTTCCATGACCAGAATCGCTGCATCATCTCCAATCGGATCCAAGGTAGAACCGAAATTCCATACATTTTGGAATGCTTTCAACGGCGATTGGATCGCCTTTTTTCGAGTTACACCTATGAACGATTGCAATTCACGAACTAGGGAGTGCAGCGTACCCACGATTCATCATCCTCCTGTAAAGCTTCATATGCTCTTTAGCAGCAGCCATCCATGTATATTGTCTAGCCGTTGCCTTTCCGTTCAAAACAAGCATTTCGGCAAGTTCTTTTTCTTTAACTGCGCGGATCATCCGCCGGGCAACGGCCTCATCATTTTCAGGATTTGCCAATAATGCATTAAGAGAATCAACTAAATACTCTTGAAATACCGGGATATCTGAGGCTACGACCGGAACACCGACAGCCATAGCTTCAAGAATTGCCAATCCCCATCCTTCCTTGATGGAAGGTTGGACGAAACAATCGGCAATGTGGTAAAGGTTACATAACGTTTGATTATCTACGGACCCTACAATTCGTACCCCTTCCTGAACATAGGATGGCAAGCGGCTCAATTCTTCAAAAAAAGACGTCCTATAATGCTGGTAATCAAACAGTGTATCCCCGCCAACAATAAGAAGCACACTTTCTGGAACAACTTCTTTTACCCTTGCATAGGCGCGCAAGAGTCCCACAGTGTTTTTCCTTGGTTCGATCCCACCGATTGTCAGAAAAACCGTATTTCCCCTTAACTTATACTGATCACGTATGAGTGTCCTGTTTCCCGTTTCTTGAAAAAAACGTTGCTCAACGCCGTTATAAATAACCTGTGAAGTCCGTTCATATATAGATTCCAAACGATCTTGCCAATAACGGCTGACCGTAATTAAAGCATCTGGTTCGGTAACCGAACGGTTTTGGCACTGAACCAAAACTGGACTCATAAAATCGTCTAAATGATGAACAGTTCGGCAGAAGAAGGGGATGAGCCCCTTCTCTCTCAGTTGAAACAAACTGTTTGCACTGATACAATCCTGTGCATGATGGATATCAAAAGCATTGAGCTGCTCCTCTTCAAGCGCCGCCACGTACGTATCAATATACCGAAGAATGCGGGACTCAAATTCTTCTTCGGAACGGGAAGAAAAGGGGATGAGTTTGACAGCGGTTTTTACGGGGCGGAAGAAACTCGAGCCATTTTGTGACAAAGAATAGATTACCACTTCATTTCCCGCATTCTCCAGCGCTTCAGCCAAAGCCAATGTATGGACGACACCGCCTCTCGGTTTCGTCGAATAAGTATAGAGTGCCACCTTCAATCGATCTCACCTTCCAAACAGCCAAATTGACCCACTACTTATCTTTTAGGACGCGTATTCTTCTACTTTTTCCTGTTTGCGATTCATTAACCCGGCCTCTTTCACAATCGAGCTTACATAACGATCCATGCCCCCAAGCGGCCGGATATGAATTCCCCTTATTCCATCGATAGTTCGAAGTTTGTGAATCAACTCCACCACCATCTTCATTCCTTCATCAGGCGAATCTGCCTCTTTGATTCGCTTAATGATCTTATCCGGTATCGCAATACCCGGAATTTTTAACACTGCATCCACATGGTCCGCATCCCTTAACGGCAAGATACTAGCCATAATATATGAACGTTCGTGCAGACCCCGTCGGCGTGCTTCCTCCATCCACTCCTCCAACAGTTCAATATCGAATACCAACTGTGTACGAACAAAATTCGCTCCGGCATCTATTTTAGCTTCTAAACGGTCGATCAATTCCTTAACTGGTTTGCCGGCGATGTTTTCAACGACTCCAATGGTCATCTCCGGCGCTTCTTCCATCACTGTATTGTCAAACAGCTTTCCTTCATCTACAAAGCGGCGTACATACCGAACGAGTTCCATCGTCTCCAGATCATAAACTTCTTTAGCGTTCGGCTCTGTTCCAATCTTTGCTGGATAGCCTCCCAAAATTGTGATATTTTTGACACCTAAAGCTGCAAGTCCCATCAGATCGCTTTGAATCCCCATCCGGTTGCGGTCACGCAGATTAATTTGAACAATCGGCTCCATCCCTACCTGGCGGATAAAAAAGGCGCCGACAACAGGCGTTAGCCGGGCGATGGCCAGCAAATTATCACTAAGATCCACTGCATCCACATAACCTCTTGCTCTAACAGCTTGCTCAACAAGCGGACTAGGATTCCAACTTCTTGGCGGCACCATTTCGGACGTAACAGTGAAATCATTTGCCGAAACCAATCTATTTCCTATATATATAGACATAGGTATTCAACTCCCTCTTCTCTTCATAATCATTAGATCTGGAATGTGCTTAAAATAAATGCTCCGGCTCGATGATACTCAATAAGACAGTCTTGAAGATCCAACGGGTGAACAGGTATAGTGCCTTCAATCAGATCCTCTTCCCGAATACCGTGAAGACTTAATCCAAAACGGCAAACATAAACTTTTCCCCCTTCTTTGATAAACGTGGCCAAGCTTTCATTAATATTTAACATTCCTCCGAAAGCCGATTTGCCGACTGTCGGAAACCCCCGGGTAGCTGTAGCGTTAATGGCTCCAGTTCCATATAAATAAATAGCTGTTTCAAATCCTTTGCGCTGGGCGCGAATGGCTTGCAAGATTGCCACATAAGATAAGGAAGATTCATGGGCAATGCCGTGCACTAAAACCAAAAACTTCTCTCCGGGATTTGCTTTGTAGTCAGGGAAGACTTTAGTATCTCCATACAATTTCGTTCCTTCCGGTAAACTTGGATGCGGAATTTCATTCATGGATTTCAATTCGTTTTCATTTAAATTTGCCATTTTTCATAACCCCCTAAAAAATCATTTTTTTGAAAAAATACTTTATAGTGAAAGAGCATTCGCTCTTAGACCAACTTGCTAAAATATTGTTCTTCAGCGTTTGCCCAAAAAACGCGTTCTTTAATTTCATCGGAGATTGGGGCGCCTTGAATTTTCCAAAACTCACCTTCATAATCGCTCCAAGGCTCATCACAGCCGAATAAAAAGCGATCAACACCTATTCCAGTTTGATCTATTTCCTTCAATAGCTTACGTACGGCAAAGCCGATCGCCCAGCTAGAATCTACATAGACTTGGTACCCGCCTTCAATGAGATCTCTCCATTGGGAAATTAGCCGAATATGTCCGCTCACACCTCCACCCATGTGAACTAGATGGATTTTAAGATCTTTTCCGTAACGTTTGATCAGTTCAAAATAATTCGTGATATCTGAATTTCCTCCCGGACTTGTATGAAAATGAATCGGAATATTTCTTTCTCTGGCCTCGCGGAAAATCTTCTCATGGAGTTTCATTGTTGCTTCATCCCATTTTCTTGGGTCAGGAGTTCCTCCCAGCAAGTAGCTCATCTTCAGGCCGCGAATGCCCGGTTCATCCAGCATAGTTAAGGCTTTTTCCGTTAATTCACGGTTCTGCGGCAATCCGGATACCCATAATGCACCGGCAACCCGGCCCCCACCTTCCCTGCACAGTTGAACAACTAATTCATTAAGCTTAAAAGGCTGTTCTTGAACAGGAATCCCGTAATTAGGAATGATGAGACATTTCTCCATCCCCCTGCATTCCATAAATCGGGTCAATTCTTCAGAAGTTGCCGGTCCGGGATCCGCAGGCGAAATCGGTTCTTCGGATTCATAGAAGGGCCACGGATCTAAAACACCGACATGATTGTGGGCGCTATAAACTTTTCGTCCAAACCCCATTGTCAAAGGCTTTTCTTCCTGCAAGCTATACTTGGTCTCCCGGTCGCTTGGCAAACTATGGTTCAACTGCTTGCCACCGCTGCCCAGCGGATTGCAATGGTGCATGACACACATTAAAATCTACCTCCATAATTTGATGCGGGTGCCCATTGAAAACAAACGTTTCTCCTACAGGCTCCCATCCTAATTTTTTGAACAATTCAATATTTTGAAGTTGAACAGATGCTAAAAAGCGACTGGCCTGTTGATTCTTGACAGTTTCAACAGCAGCCCGAATCAAGTAGACTCCAATCCCTCTCGTCCGGTAATCCGGGTGCACTGCAAGCCTCCCTCCCCACCATACATTTGGCTTCTCCTTATCGCGATAACATCGAACCGTTCCTATGAGAACATCTTTCCTTCGTGACCAAGCATTTAAATATATAGCCCCATGGTCATATTCATCCAAGTCATTTTCTTCAAACATGCGCTGTTCTTCCACAAATACCATGCGTCGTAACTCTAAAGCTTTTTGAATTTCTTCTTCGCTTTCAGCTACTCTAATCTCGCAAAATTTCATTATTTCCCTCCTCGTCCTTTATTTGATTTTTCAAATAATGGAAGAGCGGAACAAGCACCGCATTTCGCGCATCCAGCCATGCTGTATTCAGAAGATAAATTCTCTTCCTGCAGTACAGAGGCCACACGACGGTAAACTTCAAGCATCAAATCACCTGAAGGGGGAGCCGCATTTTCCAGCTCCGTTCCACGAAGTGGGCGAAGCGGAACAACGAACGGATAGACGCCTAACTTGGCTGCCCTTCGGCAACCTTCTACCGTTTTTTCCAAGTCCTCTCCAAGCCCGATAATGACATACGTACTTACTTGATTTCTGCCGAAGACAGACACCGCTTTTTCAAATGCTTGGAAATACACTTCAAGCGAAATCTGAGACTTGGACGGCATGACCTTTTTTCGAACTTCTTCATCAAACGACTCTACATGGAGGCCAATTGAATTGGCGCCGGCATCTTTTAATACTTGATACAATGAATCATCATTCGGAGGCTCGCATTGAACTTGAATGGGGAGCTGGCTCACTTTGCGGATGCTTCTTATGCATTCAGCCAAATACAGAGCTCCCCTGTCAGTTTCGTTAGGTGTGCCTGTCGTTAATGTAATGTGTTTAATTCCATCAAGCTCTTCCGCTGCTTTAACCACTTCGGCAAGCTGCTCCGGTTTTTTTTGCGCAATGGTTGTTCCCCGCTGCAGAGAATGGCCAATAGCACAAAATTTGCATCGTTTATCCGGTGCCCAGCGTATACAGCTTTGAATGACGGTGCTTGCTAGGACATCAGCTCCGTGAAGGACGGCAATTTTGTTATAAGGAATTCCATCCTTTGTACTTAATTCATAAAACTTAGGCCGACGAACAGTTTCCAGCAAAGTGAACGGCAAAGGTTTTCCTTCATATTGAAGTAACAGACCGGAGGATCCTTGAGCTAAAGAATAAGGAGAGTTCTCTGCCGGACCATTTAGCGTTGGGATCATGACAGCCTGTCCCTGGATCAGAAAAGCCTGATCATCTGTCGGTCCTGCTCCCCCTTTTCTGCCTCCTTTTGTAAGTCCCTCAGTGCGCAACCCTTTATTCTGAAGGTCTACCAGCAAGGATTTCAAGTTAGCGTCAGGCGAGTCTTCCTGTTTCAAATATTCACTTGAATTCATACCATTCCTCCTATTAATCTAACTTTTTGTTATATTTTGTTACTCATTATGTTATTAATATTTACACAAATTATAATAATGTATAATAACAGATATGTAACGAGCCATTTTTTCTCTTTTTTTACCGACCAATATTGAATTAACAATTAAATATGTGACTTTTCCTAACAAATAAATTAAAATTTTTTTATTTAAATCCTAAAATTTTTAGAAAAGGAGATTGCAATCGTTGTTAGTTACCTATTGCTCTTCTAATTATTTTGTTAGATTTTTATTAATTTTCTATGCTGGGAGGGATACAAAATGGAATGGAAACCAGATAGAACAAGCGAAATCCCGTTATATAAGCAAATTGCTAATTATTTGGAGTCCAGAATCTTAAACGGTGAGTTTCCACCGGGGAGCCGTTTGCCCTCCGAACGTTATTTAGCAAATCAATGGAAGGTTAACAGAAGTACGGTCAACAACGCTTTCGAGGAACTACGATCCGCAGGACTAGTACATCGCATAGTAGGACACGGTACAGAAGTAAACCGAGATATCCCGGGAAGCGGGACAAAACAATTTCCTAATTGGGATATGTTTGTAAAACAAGGCTACTATTCACCAAATAACCCGCTAAATCAAAAAATTTATCGGTTTATTCGAACGGATGAGCAAATTATTAATTTTGCTATTGGAGAATTAAGCTCTGATTTACAACCTATAAAATTGATGCAAGATATTAATAGCTCCATAGAATTGTGCAACGATTTAGGGTATGAACACATTCAAGGCAATACTACACTGCGCGAAACCATTTCCGAGCATATGAAAACTTATCGAAATATCGAATCTACTCCTTCTTCCATTTTGATTACATCCGGAGCCCAGCAGGCCATTCATCTCATTATTCGAGGTTTACTTAAACCTGGAGACGCAGTTGCCATTGAAGATCCTTCGTATGCCTATTCGCTCCCGATTTTCCATTCTGAAGGATTAAATACCCATCTATTACCCGTACAAAATGGAGGAATTGACCCAGATCAAATCGTCGCACTGCACAAAAAACACCGCCTCAAAATGTTGTTCCTGAATCCCACTTACCAAAATCCTACAGGAGCGACACTTGATCTTGAAAAAAGGCGTAGAATTCTTGAAATATGCTCAAAATTTGGTATAGCCATTGTAGAAGACGATCCGTACAGTATCACCGGTTATGATGGTGCAAGTATCGATAGTATGAAATCTATGGATAAAGACGGTTTTGTTCTCTATATTAGTTCATTGACTAAAATTATCGCTTCAGGCCTTCGCATCGGTTGGATTTTGGGACCGCAAACCGTTATTAACCATTTAGCTGACGTCAAGCAGCAATTTGATTTCAGCCATCCTAGTCTTCCGCAATTAATTGCCGCAAAGTTGTTAAGCTCCAAACATTTTGATGAACACATTATGCGTTTGAGGGAAGGACTGAAAATAAAGAGGAATTTGACGGTGCGTTCCCTAAACAATGAACTGAATGGGATAATCAGCTTTTTTGTCCCAAAAGGAGGCATACATTTATGGTGTAAATTAAATGACGAGGAGATAGATGAAAACCTGCTATTCAAAGAGGCCCTAAAGAATGGGGTTGTTTTTGCACCGGGAAGCACATTAGGATCGGATCATAAATATATACGTTTTACCTACGGCCGAGTAGAAACAAAATCCATTCCTGAGGGAATTCGACGGTTTGCACAATCGCTAAAGTCTTTGATACCAACATGCTGAGTGACCAGCATGGTTTCTATTGAATAATACCCGTAGCTCAAAAATTAGGGGATATAAAATAGCTCTTGCATGGAATAGTCCTTTAAAAGGAAAGTGAGATCCTTCAGTTCCATGCAAGCGCACTTTCATTTTTTTCGCCTACCGAGTGCTACATCTATTTTTTTCAATGGAGCAGCAAAGCCTTATTGAGGGGCAGGTTTTCTAACGTTTCCACTACTTCTTCGGATGAATAAGCCTAAACCACTGCCAAACGGCTTCGACAAATGACAGGCAATCTATTTCAACCACTTTCGCACTTCCTCTTCCGCAAGTCCAGTGAGATCGGCAATATCTTTCGCTGCCATTCCTTTCGCCGACATATGCTGGATCAAATTCTTCCGTTCTTCCTCCCGACCTTGCTTTAGCCCTTGTTTCAACCCTTTTTCCAACCCTTCCTCCATCCCCGCACGCCGCTCGCCAAGAAGATTGGACAATTGATCCCGCAGCCATTTCAGCCGCATTTCATACGCGTAGCGATTTTCCGAACTGACGCTTAGCTTCTCCCACTCTTCCAATGCTTCGCGAATTTCTTGCTCGTTCATCGCCAACACCTCCAGTTCCTTGAGAATCGTCTCATCAATCTCTTGTTTCCGGGCATCCACCGCTGACAGCATCATTAACCAGGGCCACTCCGAAGATCGCTTCACATCACGTCTATATTTCTTCCATTTTACCATAAATTGTGATAAATCAATGGCGTGAAATTCAAGATGCGCGCTCCAAAGAAATTGTTCTTCATCTTCGCGGATATGAAAGATGGTGTGAAACCGATCGGTTTCATGCGGAAAGAGCGGGTAGTTGAGAATTGCAATCATAATGGTGGGAGGAAGTTCGCTGTACCCTTGGCCTTTGAAGAGCGACTGGGAAAAGAGCCTCGCCCAGTAATACAAAATCCGCTCCGGCATATCGTGCTGGTCAATGATTTGAATTTCCACGTTAATCCGCTCGCCTCGGTCGGTCCACACGAGCACGTCAAGCCGATTCATTTTCCCTTCTTCGAACTCTTTTGCCAGCTCTGTGTTATCAAACTGCACATCGATGATACGATCATGGCCTGTCCGATGCAAAACCGCATTCAAAAAAGCGATTGTAAGCTGCTTTCGGCTCGGATGGCCGAACAATTGTTTAAACATAAAGTCCAGTTTTAAATCGAGGTATTCCTTCATAATGGGAATCATCCTTTCGAGGAGAATTTGGAGGGGAGTAGAGATTTATCTAAAGAAAAGCTGAAGTTATTTGCAGATTTTTCAGATAAAAGAAAGTGCATCGCCTTACAAAACGCACTTCTTGACAAATCTCAACCAGCAGACGTTCTAATGAAAACTTTGTCACCATATACATTCAGAACGTATGTTCTGATAATGTTATTGTAATACACCTTATCTTATCTTTCAATCACCAATGATTCGACAAATTTTGCACAGAGCCAAAAACTATACCAAGTTCCTCCTTCCTTAGAAATAGATCCTAGTTGTCTTCCAAAAAACAAGAACATGAGTAATCCTTCCTCATTTCCCTTAGGTTACCATTTTAATTAGCAAAGTGCCGGTGTGTTTAATCCTGCCGTGGTGACCGTCGGGAAAGGAGATAACCGTCAGTATACCGAAGCATATCTGCGTTTTTAAGCCCACTACGGGTGAAGTACAGCCGTGCAAAAGGTTGTTCACTATCCGAACCAAATTTGTTCCACATACGCACAAACATATTTTTCATTCGACCTAAATCTTTTCCACATCAGACCTAAAAAAGTTCCACATCAAGCCTAATATCCAGCACTCCACACCAAATCCCCGCCACATTCCATACTTTTCGTATTCCAACGCTTGACATGTTCGCGGCGGTGATTATAATTAATTAAAAAATTGTTAATAATTTTCTTACAATGACTATGAAAAGGAAAAGTAAGGTTCAGTTATCTTTCACAGAGAGCTTCGGTAGCTGAGAAGAAGCAAAAATACGAACCCGAACAATGGCCTCTGAGTTGCGTGCTGAAAGTATTATTTTCGTGTTTTATCCCAACAAAGCACGAAGGTACGAGTAGGTTCCGCCGAGTTTGGTACTCGTTACAAATACCACAGTATGAAGGGATTAAGCCCGTAGTACTGGCAGAGGCTGTTTTGTGCGAGCAAACAGTGAAGTAAGGTGGTACCACGTGAGCAAAACCACGTCCTTATCTATATAGATAAAGACGTGGTTTTTTTTATAAAACAACAATGTATGGGGGAAAATTTATGAATCGTTTTTTAGTTATTCAAACTGATTTTGGATTAAGCGATGGAGCTGTCAGTGCAATGTATGGAGTCGCTTTGAATGTTAATCCCAGCCTGAGGATTTTTGATTTGACCCACGATATTCCCCAATATAATATTTGGGAAGCGTCTTATAGGCTGTACCAAACGATATCGTATTGGCCAAAGGAGACGGTATTTATTTCTGTTGTTGATCCGGGTGTCGGTTCAGAACGGAGAAGCATTGTTGTGAAGACAAAATCAAACCAATATATTGTGACACCCGACAATGGAACGATCACACATATTAAGAAGTATATTGGGATCGAAGAAGCAAGGCTGATCGATGAAAAGGTAAACCGGCTGCCAAATTCCGGCCATTCTTATACCTTCCACGGACGTGATGTTTACGCTTATACCGGCGCACGGCTTGCATCCGAAGTGATTACGTTTGAACAGGTGGGGCCGGAAATTCCAATCGATTCGCTAATTGAACTGCCAGTTTTAGAAGCCTATATTCAAAATGGTGCGATTAAAGGGAATATTGATATACTTGATGTCCGCTTTGGAAACTTATGGACCAATATTGATCGCAGCTTGTTTCAGAAGTTAGACGTAGATTACGGAGATTCTTTTGAAGTAACGATTGAAAATGAAACAAGACAAGTATATAAAAATATTATGACGTTTGGCAGATCATTTGCGGATAGTCATTTGGGCGAGCCTTTGCTTTACGTCAATTCGCTCGACAAAATCGGTGTGGCAATCAATCAAGGATCATTTGCGAAGGCCTACCATATTGAAGCAGGTGCCAAATGGAAAATCACTATCTGCAAAGTACCGAATTTCGTATATAATGGAAATTCAATATAATCATAAAAATGAAAAAAGGAGAGGAAGTTCATGAAAGAAAACAATTTATCGATCAAAACAATCGTAGCAATCGGAATTGGAGCAGCTGTCTTTGTTATTCTGGGAAGATTTGCGTCCATTCCAACAGGGATACCAAATTCCAATATTGAAACAACTTATGCATTTTTAGCACTTATGTCAATTATTTTTGGGCCTGTCGCAGGCGGTTTCATCGGACTTATCGGTCATGCGTTAAAAGACTTAATATTTTATGGATCTATTTGGTGGAGTTGGGTTGTTGTCAGCTTGCTTGTCGGATTTTTAATTGGTCTGGCTTCCAAAAGCATCGATATCGAATCTGGTGAATTCGGCACTAAAAAAATTATTACATTTAATATTGTTCAGGTGATTGTTCAAGCAATCGGCTGGTTCCTTGTCGCACCTTCTCTTGATATACTGATTTATGCTGAGCCAGCAAATAAAGTCTTCCTGCAAGGATTAGTTGTTGGAATTTCCAATATGGTAACAGTTGCCGTCATTGGAACACTTCTTCTTTTACTCTATGCAAAAACACGCAGTCAAAAAGGAAGTCTTGATAAAGAATAAAAGCACATTGTGAGTTTTGACAACATATTTACTTACAGGAGCTTTTACGAATGAGAAAACGAGTGATTGAATTTCATAATTTTAGCTTTAAGTATCATAGCCAAAAAAATCCAACATTAAAAAATATTCATTTAAACATTTACGAAGGGGAAAAAGTTTTAATCGTTGGGCCTTCAGGATCTGGGAAGAGCACCATTGGCCACTGCATCAATGGTCTAATCCCCTTCTCTTATAAAGGAGAAATGACCGGAAGTTTAAAAGTAATGGGTCAGGAAACAAAGGAGTTAAATATTTTTGCTTTATCAAAAATGGTTGGTACTGTTTTACAGGATCCTGATGGCCAGTTTATAGGATTAACTGTTGGTGAAGACATAGCTTTTGCATTGGAGAATGATTGCACTCCGCAAAAGGAAATGTTCGAGATCGTAAAAGATGCTTCCAAAATGGTCGAAATGGATGATTATTTGCCTGCCTCTGTCCATCATTTGTCAGGCGGGCAAAAGCAGAGGGTTTCCCTCGCTGGTGTAATGGTTGACAAAGTGGATATCCTGTTGTTTGATGAACCGCTCGCAAACCTTGACCCCGCTACTGGAAAGTATGCAATGGCTTTAATCGACAAAATCCAAAAAGAAACGAATACAACCGTTGTCATTATTGAACACCGTTTAGAAGATGTTTTATATCGCCATGTCGATCGCATTATTGTGGTCAATGACGGCTCAATAGTAGCTGATATGAGCCCTGACCAGCTTTTAACAACTAACATTTTAGAAGAAACGAATATACGGGAGCCGTTATATATTAAAGCGGTCAAATATGCCGGTTGCGAACTAACTGAAGATATGCATCCTGCTGATTTCAATCAGTTTAAAGCGGATTTATGCCGAAAAAACTTGTTGGAATGGTTTGAAGATTCAAATCCAAAAACGCCAAGTAAAGAAGGAAAAACAATTTTAGAGCTGAAAAATATTTCGTTTAGCTATTCACCAGGTCACGAAACGATAAAGGATGTTTCTTTTTCAATTAACAAAGGGGAAATGGTGAGCATTGTTGGAAAAAATGGAGCAGGGAAATCTACAATTACAAAATTAATTTGTGGATTTGAAAAGCCTTCCTCAGGGAGCATATTGTTTAACGGCAAGGATATAACAAACGAAACGATTAAAGAACGCTCGTTAAAAATCGGCATGGTCATGCAAAATCCAAATCATATGATTTCAAAGAATATGATTTTTGACGAAGTAGCCTTAGGCTTAAAGGTTCGCGGCGTAGCGGAAGCTGAAATAAAAGAACGCGTCGACAATACATTAAAAATTTGCGGGCTGTACCCATTTCGGAATTGGCCGATTTCAGCATTAAGCTTCGGTCAAAAAAAGCGGGTTACGATTGCTTCCATTTTAGTGTTAGAACCAGACATCATTATTTTGGACGAGCCAACTGCCGGACAAGATTTTCGCCATTATACAGATATTATGGAGTTTCTTGTTCAATTAAATCAGCAAGGCGTCACAATTATGATGATTACTCACGATATGCATTTAATGCTGGAGTATACAGAAAGAGCGATAGTATTTGCAGAAGGCAGGAAAATTGCCGATGATTCTGCTGTCAATGTCCTTTCTGATATTGACATCATCAAACAGGCAAATTTAAAGGAAACGTCTCTTTATAACCTGGCATTAAAAACAGGAATACCAGAACCGAGGAAGTTTGTGGAACGTTTCATAGAATATGATCGGGAGGTAAGGCAGGTTGGCAGCCGAAATGCTATCTTATATTGACCGAAAATCTCCTGTTCATCAGTTGACAGGTGTAACAAAGCTAATATGCTTTATCTTATGGTCGACAGCAGCTATGCTGACATACGACACTCGTATTCTACTATTTTTATTTTTAATTAGTATTCTCATTTTTATTATTTCAAAAATTAAACTTGAAGAGATATTGTTTGTTCTTGTATTTATTTTAGTATTTCTTTTCATAAACAATGTTGCCATTTATGTCTTTTCACCGCAAGAAGGAGTAAAAATTTACGGCTCCAGCCATGTGTTATTTGAAATATCAGGAAGGTATAACGTCACATTGGAACAACTTTTTTACCAATTGAATATTACGTTAAAATATTTCACAGTGATCCCAGCGGCTTTGCTTTTTATTGTGACGACTCATCCGAGCGAATTCGCCGCTTCCCTCAATCGCATCGGTGTGAGTTATCGAATTTCGTATGCTGTTTCTTTGGCATTAAGATATATACCGGACGTACAGCGGGATTTTCGGAATATAGCACGCGCCCAACAAGCCAGAGGCCTTGACATGTCCCGCAAAGAAAAACTTCCTAAACGGATCAAAAATGCCGCCTCCATCCTTGCACCGCTTATCTTATCAAGCCTAAACAAAATTGACACCATCAGCAACGCAATGGAACTGCGCGGCTTTGGCAAAAACAAAAAACGCACATGGTATAGTGCAAGACCTTTTCAAAAAAGTGACTACTTTGCAATCGCTCTATTTACTATTCTGTTCATTGTCACCTTAATCATCACATTCCATGATGGAAGCCGGTTTTATAATCCGTTTTAAAAATACTCCTACTGATCGCATCCAGTAACGCTGTTTGTTGCTGGATGCGTTTTTTTGTGAAAACATTTAAATTAGCCCAATTTTAGGGGTGGGCAGGTTGCTTCCTTGGGCCACTAAGCTGGCAAGCCTTTTTTTATGCAATCAAGTTCTGCATTTTTTTGTTGCAGAACTCTGTATTTTTATTTAGCAATAAACACTCATGCGTATCACCTAAACAGAACTGCCCACATTTGTTACGCCAATCACTCTTAGTTCATCTTCCCATATTCGTGATATGGACATCAATCCCTTTATTCCTACACGTTTCTTCTTAATCCTTTTTCCTCCATAAACTTTTTACGAAAATATACCTGTGACGTATGGACTGCTCCATAACCGACCGCCAGCACGCCCTATTAACCAATTAATAGACCGAATATTCAGTTAACAGCGCCCATAAAAACAAACCGCCCCATCAAGGGCGTCTCGACCATTTGGACCCTTTCCACTGATGCCATTTCCACGCGCTTTCGATGGCTGACAAGTGACAGGCAGCCTCACCCCCTCACAAATTCAGCATATTTTTTCTTCCGCTCTGTTTTTGTGCCTGAAAGGTAATCTAATAATGCATCCATATTCATAAATTTCGGAGGCAGCGATTTTGGATGCATATACAAATAAAAACTACTCCATCGGTAAAGTTCCGGCGCATGTACCATATGAGCTTCTACCGGGTTGAGATGAATATATCGACTCACTTCCAACATTCCGCTATCATTGTCAATCAATTTACCATAATAACGCTTTTCAAATACATGTCCCGTCAAACGATAGCGAGTATTATAATAATTTGCATACCGTTTGTTCATGAGCGCCATGACTTTCGAAATCGGCTCCTGTTTTGAGCGCAGCTGCAGGTGAAAGTGATTCGTCATAAGGCAATATGCGGCTATTTCAAACGGGATTTTTTCATGTAGCTGGTGGAGGATATGAAGAAAAGCGAGAAAATCATTTGTTTCCTTGAATAGGGGATCACGCCGATTGCCGCGGCAAACGATATGATAAAACCGATGGGGCACCCAGATCCGCTTTTGCCGTCCCATTCTTTTTACCTCGCTGTTGCCTGTTGCTTCGTATATGTTTTCAGCCATCTTAGCGTCATCGCTTCCCAAAGCGATTCATCTGCTATCTCTTCGGTTCCCTTTAAATCGGAAATAGTCCTTGCCAGCCGAATGATTTTCGTTTGCACACGATTGCTCCATTGATGCTGGGATGCCCATTGCTGCAACAGGTGTTGCTGCCTTTTAGCAAGCGGGCTTTTTTCCATTAATAACTCAAAAGGAACACGCCCATTCGTTATTTCTTTTCCGTAACGTTCATATTGCTTTCTTCTTGCTTCTTCTACTCTTTTCCTTATGGTTTCCGAAGATTCCGAAACCCTCGTTTCTTTGGTGAAATCAATGACTTCCAATGGTAATAAAACATCCATCCGGTCATAAATCGGCCCGGAAACACGATTTCGATACGCTTGAATTTGTTTCGGACTACATGTGCAATAGCGCGTTCTTGAGCCTAAATATCCGCACGGACACGGATTCATCGCCCCAAGCAAAATAAAGTCCGCAGGATATGTCACCGTCGACGAAATACGGCTAATCGTCACTTTCCCCGTCTCTAACGGCTGGCGAAGCATATCCAGCGTCTTTTTTGCAAATTCCGCCATTTCATCGAGAAATAAAACACCGCGATGTGCCAGCGACACTTCGCCAGGCTTTGGGTGCGTTCCCCCGCCAATTAAAGAAACCGATGAAGCGGAATGATGCGGATGACGAAAAGGTGGATAGCCACTCTCGATTTTTTCTCCTGCCAGCTGGTACAAACTGATCACCTCTAACTGCGCATCATGAGAAAGACCCGGCAAAATCGACGGAAACGTTTCCGCTAACAAACTTTTCCCGCACCCAGGCGGTCCAACCATTAACACGTTATGTCCGCCTGCCGCTGCGATCTCCAATGCACGCTTTGCTTGATGATGGCCAATAATCGATTGAAAATCTCGATGATGCTTTCGAGGGGAGTCCATAATTTCAGGAGAGCGAAAAACTGGGGGTAACGAAAGAACACGTTGTCCATGCAGATATTGCACCGTTTCTTCCAACGTCTGAACAAAGATACAATCGAGATCTTTCAAATGATGAAGCGGAAGTGTGGGATCATACGGAAGGTATATTTTTTGAAAACCGAGCTTCTTTGCTGCCAATATCGCTGGAAGCATGCCATCCACCGGCTGAATCGTTCCATCCAACGATAACGAACCTAAAAACGCTGCATCGGAGGAAGCCGGCGCTGTCAGCTTGCCCATTGCCTTCAAAATCCCAATCGCCATCGCCAAATCAAACATCGGGCTATGCTTTTTCCGCTCCGGCGGAGACAAATGAACAACAAGCCTTTTATCAAAAAAGTCGCATCCGAAAGCATAAAGCGAAGCAAGAACACGTTCCTTTGCCTCTTTCACCGATGCATCCGGCAACCCAACAATCACCATCGCCGCAATCCCCGGCACTTCCTGCACCTCCACCTGCACTCGATACCCTTCTAACCCCCTTAACCCAATGCTTAAAATCTTCACCGTCACTCATCCATCCCTCCCAATCACAGAACATTAGTTCTTACCCATTATTGTAATACCCTCCCTTTTATCTTTCAATTACCAATATTTCGACAAATTTCGGGCGGTGACAGGCACCGAACCCATTCTGTCTGTCAGCTCCCGGTTTTCCCGCTTTGTTTTTGACTCTGTTTTTTGTTTGGATTGATAGTAGGTACTTCTCGGCACGCCAAGGACCGTACACATGGTTTTAAGGTCATAATGGTGTTTGGCTCTTATCTCGTCAATCATGGATATAACAGTGGTTTGATCTACTTCTTTGCGAATATGGCCATAGCTTTTTTTAAGATTTCGTTTTCCTCTTTCAGCCGGTGCAATTCTTTTTGCAGGTTCAGAAATTCTTCCGGGGTAAAAGAGCCCCCGTCATCCAGCTTAACCGGTTTTTGTTTTCTGATCCATTTGTAGATTGTCGTTTCAGACAGGCCATATTCGTTCAAGATCTGTTTTACTGGTGTTCCAGTTTGATAAATTTCCTTAAATTCAGCATGATAACTTTTACGTTTTTCGCTTGTGTTACCCATATCAGGACACATCCCTTCGTTAATATTATATTTCACTAAAGGGTGTCCATGAAACTATACTAGCATCACATATGTTTTCGTTCGTCGTAACACAATCGCTCCCTAGATCAATTCATCTGTGATCTCTTTATATTGGATTCTGATAACAAAGTAAATTGAAAAGCGATTTATGAGTGGAATTTGTAGTCAGCAAAACTTAAAATCTGGACGGGCATTATATCGTGTGTGGAAAAATGCGGTCCGGGAAGGACATCACGGAAGAAGCGATGAGCTGTCGTAGCCAGTACCACCAAGTTTGGGAAAATTTATATGTCAAAGAGATCACCACTGGAGATAGCAAGACGTGTCAGCGCTATGTATTGTGTACAGTCCAAAAGAAGCGGAACGTCAAGACAAGAGCGAAAAAAACTGTTGGAGACACTGAAAGCGGAATTGGGAGGGCTTCGGCAGCTGCCGAATAAGGCCAACATAAAGCGACATGCGGTGTCAGAAAAATGTCTCCTGCCGAAACTTATTAGGCTCTGTATTTATGCCATTCCCACGCGCTTCCGCTGATTGGTTCCAACAAATATTCCAAATATTCCGCTTTCCAGCCAAGTTCTTCATAAATTTTTTGCGATGATGCGACAAGGCGCGCCGGGGCGCCCGGGCGGCGGGCGATGGATTCAATGACAGCACGGTGGCCAGTGACTTTTTCGCATGTTTCAATCACTTCTTTAACCGAATAGCCTCGGCCATTGCCAAGGTTATAAATGGCGGTTGTCTTTTTCCCCGCCAGCAACACTATGAAAGGATTTCAAATGAACGATTCGTTCTCTACATTAAATGTACAATCTCTACATCCGAATGAAATTTTTGTAAATACTCTGCCAATAAACGGCGATGGCAATGATGCGGAGTATGTTCACTACATAACAGACAAACCGTTTTCTTTCCTATCAGGTCCTTGTGATACTGTTCTACCTTTCTCCTCTTTAACAAATCCATATACTTTTTCTCATAATCTTCCCAAGTGATTTCCTTATTTTTATAAGCTTTAAGAATCTCCTCGGTTGGGGCAAGAAGCGAATCGTGAACGTAGTCAATGCCCAAAATTTCCAATATGAATGATAAATCATCTTTTTTCGCATATCCTGAAAGTTGAGACGTGTTATGCAGCCGTGTATCAATAACCGTATGAACATTCTCTTGTTTTAATAGCTCCACAAACTTTCTCAACGATTTCTTCGAAAAACCGATCGTACATATTTTTGCTTTCATTCTTCCGCTCTCCTAAAACAAGCTTAGCTGTTCTGTCTTAATAGGGTTTAATTCCACAGCTACAACTCCATACGGCTCGAAAAACTCCCCCACTAAACGACGATGGCAATAACGATGATCCTCACAGAAACAAAGCAATACAATATCCTTTCCTAGAAGCAATTTCTTATAAATATCTCGAAGTGACCTTAACTTTTCCTCTTTCCTTAGTTCAGAAAGAAAAGCATTTTCATACAAAGGCCACCATTCGTTTGGGTTCGTTCCTTTCCATTCCCTTAGATAATGCTGAAACAGTTGAGGAGAAGGTGATAAGCTACGAACAACAATAGCGCCCGGTATATCATGACCGGCTCGCGTGATTTGCCATATTTCCGCATGAGGCGGCGCAAATTTTAGCCCCCTTACATTCGAGGTATATAACTTTCCCCTCGGTTTTTTCATTCACCTTCCCTCCTTCCCTTTTTATTAAGTATACCATTAGATAAATGCAAATATCCATTTTCAATCTGGATATTGTTGTGGATAAGGAACAAATGGATTCGTGATAATACTAATAACCATTGGATATTCACGGTAAATGTCCTTATTAGGTTCTTTCCTTGCGAGCCCAACACAGAGATATAATTGATTAAATTCATCAAAACGAACAGAACGATGTTGGAAAACTGAACGCCATTTTAAATCAGTCACGGGATAGCCTTCCTTAAAGGTATTATTACGATATTCATTTCCATTAATTGTGAAACAAACTCGATTCTCTCCAACCACCTTTCGTATTTTATCTGCATTAATCAAACATAGAGAACGTCCGTTAGCATCTAACGTATCACATAGCGATTGCTCATCCTCGAGATGTCGCTCAACAAACGTACATAATTGCTCATTACTTAGTTCATTACATTTATTTACAGAATTGTAATCTAATATTTTGATATCTTCCGTGTGTCCCGGCGATTGAGGATCGTTATATTTGACATAATCAGTAATTTCCCATACGTCTCCCGGCTTAATGAATGCACTATCACAATATCTATAGGTTGGCCAAAAGCGGTGATCAGGTGGTAGAGGTCTTACCCATTCCCCGTATTCAGTCATACCTGCAATGCAATAACGATCATACGTTTTTGTAACGGCAAGAATCACAATTTTCAATGTTTTATCCAAATTCACCATCCCCTATTTTTAGATGAATTTGTTATTACTGCAGATGGACAATTTCGGGTAATAAAGAGCCTGTCCCAACATCAATAAAAGCTATCGGTGTATTTGCTCATCTACAGTAATAATACTTTTATTTCGATATTGATCCCCTTAATCCTTTTTCTTCCACAAAAATTTTATGAAAATATACCTGCGACATATGGTCTACTTCATAGTTTCTCAGCACCGTGCATCACCTGGCTAATCGATTTTATACAGAATATTCCGTTAATTATATCCACAAATAAATAAACCGCCCTACCAAGAGCGGCTCGACCATTTGGACCCTTTCCACTGATGCCATTTCCACGCGCTTGCGATAATGTCTTCCAATGAATACCCCGCTTTCCAGCCGAGTTCTTCGTAAATTTTTTGCGATGACGCGACAAGGCGCGCCGGGTCGCCCGGGCGGCGGTCGGTGTATTCAATGACGGCTTTACGGCCGGTTACTTTTTCGCACGTTTCAATCACTTCTTTGACGGAATAGCCTAAGCCGTTACCAAGGTTGTACACCGCAGTTTTCTTTTTACCAGTCAACAATGCTTCCAGCGCTAAAATATGCGCCTTCGCTAAATCGGTGACATGGATATAGTCACGAATGCATGTCCCATCTGGTGTATTATAGTCCGTACCAAATACAGAAATTTTGTCGCGCTGACCTAACAAATGCTGCAAGACAATCGGAATTAAATGCGTTTCTGGGTTATGGTCCTCACCAATTTCTCCCGACTCATGCGCCCCAGCCGCATTGAAATAGCGAAGGACGACATAGTTCAAACCATACGCAGAAGCAAAATCCGCTAAAATTTGTTCGATCATTAACTTCGAACGGCCGTATGGGTTAATTGGATTTGTTGGGCAATCTTCCGTAATTAATTCGACATTCGGAATCCCATACGTTGCCGCAGTAGACGAAAAAATAAAGTTTTTCACATTATATTTCAACATTGTTTCTAGCAACGTTAATGTAGCAGCAACGTTGTTTTGATAATATTTCAGCGGATTCACCACTGATTCGCCGACTAAGCTGTTCGCCGCAAAATGCATGACAGCTTGAATCGGGTATTTTTCAAAAATCGGTTCAAGATCCGCTTTGTTCCCTAAATCCCCTTGCACAAACACCGCTCGTTCATCGACTAAATTGCGATGGCCAGTCGATAAGTTATCAAGCACAATTACTTGCTCTTTTTCAACTAACTCTTTCACAAAATGACTACCGATATAACCTGCACCGCCAACTACAAGAATCATAGACAATTCCCCCAATTATGAGTTAACAATTTGGTTCACTATAGCCATGACTGTATTTTCTAGTTCACCAATTAATTTTTCGCTTTCTTCTAACGACGTTCCTTTTACACCAAAGTAAAATTTCGCTTTTGGCTCTGTACCGGATGGACGCAAACAGAACCACGAACCATTGGCGAGATGGTACTTCAAGACGTTCGAACGAGGCAGGTCAATCGGTTGTTCTTCCCCTGTCGCGACAAACGGTGCGTTTGCTTGTTAAATCGAGCGATGCCTGTGGCACGCATCAATGATCGTTCTTGAATTTTTTTCTAACTAACTCTGCAATATTTAAAGTAGGCAAAATGATTGGAGTCTCACTGCCTTTGCTTGATAAATCAGAAACAAGTGAACGCAAATAAGGAAATATAATAGCTAATGCATTGATATGGTATAAATTGTGTATCATCTCATCACTAATCTCGGCATCACTGTTAATTTCAAAGTATCCCATTATTTTAGCTTTTACAAAAAAAGTATGATTTTCAAGAAATTCATCACCTAATAAGACACTCAAAGTAATAAAAGCCTCTGTTTTTTTCTCATTCCCATATTCAACAGAGAATTCAAATTCCGGCCTTACTTTCTCATTCTCTATTTCAATAAAAGGATTATTTTTATAAATGGTTTCTAAAACATGATATTCTTTAAACTGCAAAACTGCATTCATTATTATGACGCTCCCACTAACAAATCAGATTTGGAAAAAGTTTGGCTCACAGGTGCAAACAAAGTTTTTTCTTTATCAATTGAAAACGCATCTACATTTTTTACAGTCAAATTATATTGATTTAACTCTTTAAACTCAGGAAAAAGTTCTTCAATATTCACTTTTCGTTTTCCATTCTCATCATTAATGAATATACCCGGAGTTTCTGATTTAATTTTTACCTTAATACCAAGTCTTTGAGCAATATCTATTCTGTTCTTTTCCATTGTCATCTCTCCTCGTATACTAAGTTTCAGAAAGTTTTTTTATCGAATTTCCAGTCCGATACGCTCCTTGACAATCGCATATCTTGGGTGGTTACCTTTGTGGGAGGGGCGCGCCCCTCCCACAAAGGGTTCAGCGTACCGGGGTTGGACTTTTCGCAATGTTCCTGGATAATGGTCTTAGGATCATCGGGGATACTCTTCTCACTCCTGTAGCTTCGACTACTTGTAAAGTCTGTCTCCCCGGCTCCTGTTTGGACGTCTAACCCGCAGGCTGTTCCCGTTGGTTTTCCCCATGCTGGAAGGAGCAGCTTCCAGGGCAGCCCATGGTCCAACGTGAGTTCTCATATGCGAGGGTGACTGGTCAACAGGCGCGATCCGGGGGCATCCCGAAGAGTCCAACCCCTCGATCCTACAACAATAGGAGGTGATCTCATGAAACTCTACGTCGGGATCGACGTGAGCTCACGCGACTTAGCCACCTGCATTATGGATCATGAAGGAAATACGTGCGCACGCTTCAAAGTGGATAATCATCTTCTGGGCGCCACCTTCCTTCGGGATCAAATCCTCCTGTGGGCTAACAAGCGAAAGCCAACCGAAATTCTGATCGGGATGGAAGCCACCTCGGTCTACAGTTGGCATCCAGCTATGTTTTTCCACCAGCAGGAGGCCTTGCAGGCTTGGAACGTCAAGGTGTTTACGATCAATCCAAAGCTCATTCGCAAGTTTAAAGAAGCCTATGTCGACTTGGAGAAAACGGATGACATCGATGCTTGGATCATTGCGGATCGGCTTCGCTTCGGCCGTCTGAAGATGACGGCTGTCCTCAAGGAGCAGTTTCTCGCGCTTCAGCGACTGACACGCATGCGATATCATCTCGTCCACCAGTTAACCCGTGAGAAACAGTATTTTCTCCAGCACTTGTTTTACAAATGCAGTTCCTTTACCCAAGAGGTGGACAGTTCGATCTTCGGACATGCCATTCTCGAACTGCTGCTTGAGTCGTGGAGCCTCGATGACATCTGCCAAATGGATGTCAAGCAGTTGGCCGACTTCCTGCGCCAAAAAGGGCGCAATCGCTTTGCCGATCCGGAATGCATCGCCAAGTCGATTCAAAAGGCGGCCCGTTCGTCGTATCGGTTGTCCAAGTGTGTCGAGGATTCCATCGACTTGCTGTTAGGGCTGTCGATTCAATCAATCCGCAGCCTGCAATCGCAGCTCAAAGAGCTCGATAAAGCCATTACCCGCCATCTTGAAGGCATTCCGAACACACTGCAAACCATCCCAGGCATCGGACCGGTTTATACCGCAGGCATCCTGGCCGAAATCGGGCAAATCGAGCGGTTTCACAATCAGGCCGCCTTGGCAAAATATGCCGGCTTGACATGGTCCAAGCACCAATCGGGCCGTTTTCAAGCCGAGGACACCTCCCTCATTCGTTCCGGCAATCGCTATCTCCGTTACTACCTAGTGGAGGCTGCCAACTCGGTACAACGGCATGATGCGACGTTTCGTGCGTACTACCGGAAGAAGTATGAGGAAGTGCCCAAACACCAACATAAACGAGCCCTCGTCCTCACCGCTAGAAAACTCGTGCGTGTGATCGATGCGCTGCTACGCAACGGTCAAATCTACACGCCAAGAAAGGGGGAAGATCGATAAGAGGATCGATCTGGTATACCAATATCAACCTTTAGACCCAGTTTATTACATGTACCAATACTGGGTTTCTTCAGTATTGCCTTTTTTCGGATCATCGGACAAGGGAATTTCCAATTTCTATGATTTTTCACCTTGACATATTACCGCAGGACTTTATCACTCAAATACAATGGATCTATTGTATCTCTTCCCTTGTCTTAAGTTAAATATACTTATTTCCTCTAATTTTATGCACTCAATGCTTTCAAAATCAATAATATGTTGGTTTCTTACACATAATTGAGTACCATGTTGTCTAAGCCCCATATCCATTAACATTTTATATTGATCTAAATAAGAATTCCCTGAAAATGTTCTTTGTATGAGATAAATATCATCGTCTATTAAATCACAGAAATAACATCTCAACTTCTCAGACTCTCCAAGGGAAATTTCAAGTTCAATCTTTTGCTTTTCAAGCTCAGCAAGTTCTTTTAATACATGTTTATTAAACCTGATTAAATCCTCTCTTGTGTCCAAATTCCAAAAATTCTTTCTTTCTACATTAAGGATAGCACGGATTACCGCAATTTTCCCCTTTTTGATATGTCCTTTCCGCAATTGTTTTTCTACAGCACTCTTGCCCCACTGTTTAGCCTGTTCAAAGTCCTCTCTAAAAAAGTATATTCCTTGCCCAAGCCAATGGTCATCTCTAAAATTAGATTGAAAAGTTTTTGTTTCAATAATGTTATCCGCAGCTGCGTCAAATGTACCATGATATGCTATTATGCACAAACTATAATTAGTAAAATCCATATTGCTCCAATCCTTTACCATTGTTATCTATCTATCATAAATAACACAAAAAAGGGATTAGTTAATAAATATCAGATAGAACGCATATTCTCCATCATTATCGCTTTAAAATCTTCATCATAGCCGTATCTCCCGAAAAACTTGAGGAGCATTCCTGTTAGGAAGGTTTTCGGGGACTTGAAAGAAAAAAAGCCCTCTTGGTATGATGGTAAGCGTCAAATAATCCCCACCTTTTGAAAAGATGGGGATGCTGATAATGCTGATAAAATACACTTACTTTGTTTGAACCCGGCAATGATCGGGGAGAGAAGGTGACCAAGGAAGCACCGTTTGGATGACTTCGTGTCATCAGTTAAATCCATCGTAGGAAGTTTCTGAAATAGATAGTGAAGATATTCATACGGATTGAGTCCGTTTGCCTTCGCTGTCTCTACAATACTATACACGATCGCACTGCCTTTTGCGCCTCTTGGTGTATTCGAGAATAGCCAATTTCTCCGGCCAATCACAAATGATTTGATGGCTCGTTCACTTCCGGTTGTTGTCGTTCTCTAAGCGTCCATCCAGTAAGAAATTCTCTAAGAATTCCCACTGATTGAGGCAATAGGCGATAGCTTCTCCTAATTTGGATTTTGGTGCTACGTGTGTTTTTTTCGTTTGAAGCCATGCCAAAAAGAGGTCCAATATCGGCTTACTTTTTTCAAGCCGGATTTTGTACCTTTCTTCTGGTGATGCCTCTTTGATAGTTCGCTCGATGGCATAGAGTTAATTACAAAACTGTAATCCTTCAGCTGAAACGGTTCGTTTGCCTTTAGCCGAAGGCGGTGCTGCCTTGAGAGCCTCGTCGAATTTCCGACGTGCATGAGCCCAACAGCCAACCAGCGTGACATTCGGGACTTTATGGTAACCCGAGTAGCCATCCACTTGAAGGTAACTAGTGAACGTGTCTAAAAATGTTTTAGCGTGTTCACCTTTACGCGTTGGTTGATAGTCATACAAGACGATCAGTGGGCCAACATTTCCCGTTCGGTATAACCCATGTAGGATTTGGACGTCGCATCGCGACCTGACTCGCGCAAAACCTGGAGTGTGGTTTCATCTGCATGCAAAATCGGCTGCTTCAACAGCGTTTGATGCATGTGATGATACAGCACAGAAAGCCATTTTTCCGCACTATACAGGACCCAGTTCGCTATCGTTCGAGCGGTGACAGGAACCAAACCCAATCACACCCTTATTTCAATTTTTCAATCTCTTCAATCGGCAGTTCGGTTAATTCGTGAATCGTTTGGATGTCGTAACCTTTTACCAACATCTTTTTCGCAATTTGTCGCTTTTCTTGTTGTAATCCTTTTTTTACACCCTCATTTAATCCTTTTTGCTCATACGAAATTAACAATTCGAGCACTTGTTCTTTTTCTTTCGTTTCCATCTTGTTCACCTCGTTTCGTAATTGTTGTTCTTCTTCATCCGACAGTTGCACATATGTTTCGAAAAAGCCGATTAACAATCGTTGCTTTGCTTCGTCTAATTCCATGCGCACAAGCATGCGTAAAAATTGTTTTTTCAATTCAATTCGTTCACTTTCAGTATACCCCATTTTGCTTAACAGCGCAGCGGCGATCGGGTTGTCGTTGCGAATATAATGGCGCCAGTTTTGTTTGTGCAGCTCGACGGTGAAAAAACGGAAGTGGAGTATGTTCCCAAATGGAAGTCGAAGCGTAAATGAAGATGGTTCGTCGCAGATTGTATCGTAGCTGAAGACGGCAATCGGAACGATGTTCGTGCGGTATTTTTCAAACAAGCGGCTGAAGTAAATAAACATACGCTCTGGAAACGATGGTTGAACGTTGCTTTGGTTTTCGATATGGACGATAATTAAACCGTCTTTCCCTTTTAGCTTCGTTTCCACTAACAAATCGACGCGATATTTTTCCCCAGCGGTCACGTCCGTGAACAGTTCTTCAGATAAAAATGATAAATGATGAAAATCAATATGCTCGTGCACTTGCGGGAAAAAGAGAAGAATAAACTCTTCAAAAAACGTCGTGATGAGCTCTTTAAACAAGCGGTCGTGATCGACGGCCATACATTTACCTCACCTCCAAAAATTTTACATACTTTTTCGACAAAACGAACCAAATTCCTACTTGGAAATGAATTTTTTAAACAAAAGCAGAGAGCCAATCTATGACCCTCTGTTTCTACAAATCTCGACATATATCGGGGCGTGACAGGCACCGAACCTATACTCCACATGAGACAAATTCATTTCGTCCAAACAAATCAAATATAACGACGTTGGATTGGCCCTAGCCTCAACCAAAGCATCTAAAAATTCAGTTGATAGGTACTGGTAATCGATCGGATTCAGAAATCCGACTATGTCTTGTTTATCCGTCCAACTTGGCTGCACCCTAATCGTGTAGGATTTTGCCCCCTTGATGATGTTCGCAAACCCTCTCACTAGACTAGACTTCCCTGTTCCGCTCGGCCCATGCAAAATGATCAGCTGATTGGTTTTCAGCGCCCCCACGAAACACTCAATCACATCCCGTTCGTATTGAAGATCACATTGGGTGTGCAACGCCCCGCGGATGACATCGATTATGTCACCTTGTCCATTCCAAGGAATCAGTTCCGAGCCGCTTTCTTCTTCCTCTGCCAATCGCTCGGACAAAGATCGAGGAGGCAAAAGACGCAGACGTTCAAATTGGGAATGCAGGCGGCTCTCATATTCGTCTAACTGTTGCTCTTTTTCGTTTAGCTGGCGTTCCCTTTCATTCAGACTGCTTTCTTTTTCCTCTAGCTGAGATTGTATTTGATCAAGATGTTCCTTTTTCTTCTCTAGCTCCTGTTCTTGTCTATTAAGCTCTTCATTTTGACACTGAATGTGATCTTCATATATCTGTATAAGTTCCTCCAATACAAAGTTGGACAACTCTTCTAATGAACCAAGCTGTTCAGAAAGTTTTTCAACTATTCTATGTCCAAGCTTACGTTCAAGTCGATGTCCCAATACCTCTAATAACTGGGTTTGAGACGGCGCTTGTTTCACAGAGTTTCTTTTGACTGATACCATGCCCCTTATTCGTCTTTCCCTATCGTTCCTCCCTTGTAATGCTTCTATATCAAGAGCCATCGGAACAGTAACGACAATCTCCCCTTCTTTTACCTGTTCCGCTTCTCCGTTTAAAACAAAGGAAACACTCCATTTTTCATTATTAAATGGCAAGGTAAACGGGAGGAAGGTATCCGGATTTAATACTACTCCAATAAACAATTTTCCCCCTTTAATTGGAATGGTCCTCGTTATTTTCAAAATTAATCGATCCCCTAACCCTTTTCGGACTCGACAAAACCCCTCATAAAAAGAATTAGCTTGCTCCTGCGTCCAGTTAACCGGATTGCCTAGTTCATGTAAAATCACTTCCAATTGATGTTGCAACCCTTGTTGTTCGTCCGTAATCACCTCGATGTTCTCCTTTCCAGCTGAAGAATCTCTGTTCATGTCATCTCAAAGGCTTGCCTCTCCTATTGCACTGCAACGCAATCAACAATAAAAAATGAAAAGAAATTCACCCCATTTACAAATGATTCTATATACCCCTATCAAAACCCTCTTTATTCCATAAATTTATAACAAAAAACCTATAAAACAAGAGGTGATGGTTGTTTATGGCGAAGATGAAGCTGTAAAGCGCAAATCACATAGTAACAATATACTATACAATCATCAGCAACAGTGCTCCCTCAACTGTCTCAAATCTATTTCCAACCTACAGAAGGCGAAAAGTGAACATAGAGGATGGGGCGAAAGAACTGCAATATGATATTTCACTTCCCACTTCACCTCCTCAGACGTTTCAGCACTTCCTCCGAGCGTTCATGGATGTCGTTCACAAACTGGATAATGGCTTGGACGATACCGTTTCAAATACCCGGTATACGACAAAGAACATCCCGCCAGCCTTTCCTCTGCGATTATTCAACAATTGCTGCGGGAGAAATTAGGCTATGAAGGCATTGTCGTGACAGACGATTTGGAGATGGGAGCGGTAAGCAAGTATTTCACCTATCGGGAACTCGGCTATCGTGCCATAGCGGCTGGCGCTGACTTATTGCTTGTCTGCCACACGTTTGACCACCAAAAAGAAGTGATCGACGGCATATGGGACGCCTTCCGAACCGGAAAACTGTCGGAAGAACGAATCAACGAATCTGTGAGAAAGATTTTAGCCTATAAACTGTCCCAGTTCCCTTCCATCGAAAACGTTTATGTCGATCCCGCGAAAGCGAAGCAAGTGGTAGGAAACTAATTGCTCCCCCTGATCCATCACGCAAACGTGAATCATCCCCCACCTGCACAACGCGAAGGGGTGGGGGATTCTTTTTCTACAAATTGCCACAAAAGGGTCTAATTAAGAAAATGGACAAAGAAACACATAGCGCGATCAAAAGGACGGTGGAAAGATATCCAAAAAGAAGAGGGGGCAGCGAAAAAGAGGATGAAAACCGCATGCTCGCTTAAGCCAACTCGCTCGTAAGACATTGGGCATAAACCAAGGTGTCTCGGCCGAAAAATTAACAATTGCATATAAACACAAAATATCGTATATTTATAAAAAAGAATCTATGATCATACGATAGTGAGGGAGCCCAATGCACATTAGTCATGCCGTCACGAGGTAAGCGTAAAATAGTCCACACCTACCTTTAGATGTGGACTATTGTTATGATTTATTTAGCTTTATTAGGAACACGACATTCTTCTGGAATTGTTGTGGACCAAGGAAGGAGTTGATCTAATTTTTCTTTGTCAGTCAGATTAATATTTGGAAGCTGTTCAAATAAATATTTAAGATAATTGAATGGGTTTAATCCGTTTTCCTTCGCAGTCTCCACAATGCTATAAATGATTGCGCTGGATTTAGCCCCCTTTATGGTATTGCTAAACAGCCAGTTTTTCCTCCCGATTACAAACGGTTTAATGGATCGTTCTGCGCGGTTGTTATCAATTTCTAAACGACCATCCTCTAAAAAAGCTACTAAACGGTCCCATTGATTACGACAATATTTAATGGCTTGCCCAAGTGCACTTTTTGGCAACACTCTTGGGGCTTGTTCATGAAGCCATGCCAAAAAAGCCTCCAATACCGGTTGGCTGCGTTCTAAACGTTTCTTATAACGTTCTTCAGGACTAACGTCCTTTAAATCCCGTTCTATCGAGAAAAGTTGGTTACAGAATGCAAGACCTTCTTTGGCTTTAACGTGAGTAGTTTTAGCCGATTCAGGAAGAGCCTGCAAAGCTTCTGTGAATTTACGTCTGGCATGAGCCCAACAACCGACCAGACTGACATCAGGGATTCCGTTATAACCGGCATACCCGTCCACATGTAAATATCCACGGAAACCTTCCAAAAATCGTAAAGGATGTTTGGATGCACGGGTTCGCTGGTAGTCATACAAAACAATTGGAGGCCCCATTCGTCCTGTCCGATAAAGCCACATAAATGATTTGGAAGTCGCTCGTCGGTCAGGTTCTGAAAGAACCTGTAAGGTGGTCTCATCCGCATGGAGGATATCCTGATTCAATAGATGGTTACGCATTCGGTCGTAAACAGGACTCAACCAGGTGTCGGCTCCATACAAAATCCAATTGGATAAAGTTTGCCTGGAAATGAATATGCCAAATCGCTCCAGATGTTTTTCCTGGCGATACAAAGGCATACTTTCAACGTATTTCTGCGTCATCGTATAAGCCATTGACGATGGAGATGCCAGACTTCCCGGAAAAACAGGAGCCGGCATTTTCGCCGTGACAATAGGCGTTTCTATTTCATGGCGTTCACAATGACGACAACTATAAACATATTGGACATGCTTTTTCACTTTTACTTGTGCTGGAATAACTTCTATTTCTCTGCGTACTTGCGTACTCATTTCGTGTAGAGGTCCAGCGCAACACGAACAAACCTGTTCCTCAGCTGGCAAACGGTATTCCACCGTTTCAGTAGGCAGGTTTTCTAGTTTTTCATCTCGACGATTTCGCTTCTTCTTGCGTGTATATGTAATGGTTTCAATCGTCGGTTCTTCATCATCAGGATTTGCGGTAGCTTCAGCTTCATTGAAAAGGGACAGTTGGTCTGAATTGGTCTTCTCACTGGAAGAACCAAAACGACGTTGTTGACTTAACCGAAATTGCTCCTCATACCATTTTAGCTTCGCTTCCAAAGCTTCCTTTTCTATTTCAAGCTTTTCGTTACGCGCTTTATAGTATTCAATTGTTTCTTGAGTTTTCATGTCCATGTTTTTCATAGTTCCAGTATACGCAAAAGAATCCGGCTTGACCAGTCGGATTCTCAAGTTTTTTAATTTCATAGAATCGTGCGTGCTTTCACTGTGGGATGGGCTTGTTTTTGTTCGATGGATAAGCCATCTAATAACCAGCGTAGCTGACGAGGACTGATATCCATCGGCACTCCTTCTTGTTCAGATGGCCAGTTGAAAGTTCCTCTTTCTAATCTTCTATAATGGAGCCAAAACCCATTATTATCCCACTGTAGAATTTTAAGTTTATCCCTTTTCCGATTACAGAAAACAAATAAACAAGGGGAAAATGGATCCAAATCGAAGCATTCTTTGACGATGACTGCGAGACCATCAATCGATTTCCGGAGATCGGTGCTTCCACGTGCAAGGTACACTCGTTCAAAATTTGCGTTAGATATCATCGATTTTGAATCACACGCACTACATCGGAAAGTAGATTCAAATCGGTGCCTGGACGTACTTCGATGGACAGTGCACCGTAATGAATAAGGACAGATTCCTGACCCGTATGATGGGAGGAGATTTCTTGGACATCCACCGTCAACCATTTTGATTGATGCTCGTTCGTAGAAATTTCTTCCTCTCGAAACTTTCGAATCCAGTAGTACATCTGATGTATATTTACATCATTGATGCGAGACCACTCAGAAGCACTCAATCCACTTGTTTTCCAAGCATCATACCTGGATTTCCATTCTATTCTTTTGTCAGCATCATTCATAGCATAACCTCCAGCATTTTTTCTATGGAGATTATCTCATGTAACATTCACAACTAGAAGGTGCTGAGTATTTGACGCTTACAAATCCATTGAAAACGAAACATCATAAACATTGATATATCAACATTTCTAAAACATTAAAGGGGCGTCTATAAGCCGGAAAATCGACTTATTAGACAGCCCCTATCTCATTGATTTATACTTGTGATAATAGAGAACTCGATCCTTCATAACCATTGGGATTATTTGTCTGCCATCGCCAAGCATCTCGACACATTTCTTCAATTCCTTTTTCAGCTACCCAACCCAATTCCTTTTTAGCTTTTGTTGGGTCGGCATAGCAAATGGCCACATCTCCCGGTCGACGTTCAACAATTTTATATGGAATTTTTATACCTGTTACTTTTTCAAATGCTGAAACAATTTCTAGAACACTGTATCCTTTACCTGTACCTAAGTTATATGCCTCAACACCTGATGTTTTCAAAACTTTTTCGAGTGCTTTTAAATGCCCGATAGCAAGATCAACTACATGTATGTAATCACGCACACCTGACCCATCCACTGTAGGATAGTCGTTTCCAAATACTCGCAATTCTTTAAGCTTTCCAACTGCAACTTGTGTAATATAAGGCATTAAGTTATTAGGAATACCATTGGGATCCTCTCCAATTCTTCCACTTGGATGAGCTCCAATTGGGTTAAAATAGCGTAATAGAGCAACGCTCCAACTATTATCAGAGACATATAAATCCCGCAAAATGTTCTCAATCATTAATTTAGTTCGTCCGTAAGGATTCGTTGCTCGAAGAGGAAAATCCTCGGATATTGGTATACGATCTGGATTACCATAAACAGTTGCAGAAGAACTGAAAACCATTTTCTTTACATCATACTTTCTCATTACTTCACATAAATTTAAAGTGCCGGCAATATTATAGCGATAATAGCGGAGGGGTGATTGAACAGACTCCCCAACTGCTTTCAAACCGGCGAAATGAATTACCGCATCAATTTCATTTTCCGAAAAAACAGTTTCTAACTGATCTCGATTAAGTAAATCTATTTGATAAAACGGAAAATCTTTTCCAGTAATCTCTTTTACTCGTCTAAGCGATTCCGGCTTACTGTTAGAAAGAGAATCCACAACTACAATTTTATAATCTGCATTCAACAATTCTACACATGTATGGCTGCCAATGTACCCTGCTCCACCAGTTACTAATATTTTTCTGTTCCCCATAACTAAATCATTCCCCATGTTAAAATATCGTCCTCTTTAATATCTACTTTTGCTTCACACCCTTACAAACTCAATGGATATCAGAAAAATTCCTATCCCTAGGCGTTTCCATGTTAGCATTTTCTTATGACTGCACCTTTTTGAAATTCTTCACTTTTATATTGGGTTCCTAGGTCTGTATGAAGGATTAATCCTTCCGCTGGATTTTGGGTTTTGTATGCATTTTGAAGTGTTTTTATCACAACTCTCTGTGTCCATATTTCGTGAAAAAGAATAACCGACAATTTTTTTCGTATGCAAGTACATGATACAAACCAAATAACACCATCCATCTTTTACCGTTGAAACATATGTGATGTCAGCTACCCATTTTTCATTACAAAGGGATTGAACGGGATGTTGATCTTTAAACTGATCGATCAAAACTGATCGATCACTTCAACTAGTTCTTGGCTATTTATTTTTTGCGAATATGGCCATAGCCTTTTTTAAAATTTCATTCTCCTCTTGTAAGCGACGTAGTTGTTTTTGTAACTTGCATAATAATCTGGTGTGACTGCCTCTTCACCATTTTCTGTGGTTGACACACAATCCTAGAAATAAAGTTAGCGTGAGTGTGTTTTTTGCAAAATAAAAGTGCAGAGAATTGCAAAATCCTTATGCAGTGATATGCAATGGGGCTTTACATGGAGGAGGAGCCATGATAACCTTTTTTGGTTTTGCCAAAACTGTTGAAGCTGGCACTTGGCTAAAGAATCATGGCTATAGAGGATCCATGTCAAGCCCTTGATGAATAGATCACATATATGTATATTTATACAAAATTTTTATAAAGATAGCAACACTCTGTATTTTTTTCTTGCAGAAAACATGAGTGTATAGCCGAACAGTTTTTATGTCCTTCTTCAGCTTGCTGACTACTTAGTTGGTAGACTAGAAGCGGTCAAGTGCTTTCCTTGACGGCTTCTAAGTCTACCAATTACGATCGATATAGCTGAAGAAAATCCATTTATGCGGCGTTTTGTTTATAAATATTCCCTGTACATTCTAGAAAACACGTTGTCTAAAACGTCCTAAATTTCGGTACCCATAATCTCTTCTTTTAATATTTTTTATTTTGTGGTTGGTCCCTTCTGTTCTTCTATTTGTATATGGAGAAAAGAAGTATTGAAGGATTTCGGCTTTCCAGTTTTCAAGCGTCCATATGGACTACTCCAAGCAAGTTGAATCCATTCTTCTAAAAACTTTAATGCATCGTCATAAACTTTTAGCTTATAGAATTCTCTTAAGATTTCCTTTAGCTCAAGTTTGACAGAGTACACTAAAGAAAAGCCCGAAAATACTGGTGTTTTGGACTTTACCCACAACACGTACCACTACACTTGTTAGTGGCACGTGTTTTTTTCTAATACTCTAGGAGGCGCTTGTGTGACAAGTGCTTCAAATGCTAGATTTGCTTGACCTTGTAATTCTGTACGAACGATTTGCTCTTCACCATTCACGCGTATTTTCGAGGCCTTCATCTGGCTTACATCATGCAAAATATCCTTTACACTTGTTTGGCATCCTATTTCTTTTAGCTTATAGGCCAAAAAGGATTCCATGACAAGCGCAAGGAAACAAACCATGATATGGCCTCGAATACGAGATTCCACTCGATGGTACATCGGGCGAAGTTCTAGATTCGACTTCAGGTTACGAAAGGCTTGTTCCACTCTCCACAATTCTTTATAGGCAAGTGCTGCCTCTTCATCCGTTAATGACGAGTTGGTCCGAATGGCGTACTTTCCGTCAAACTTTTCGTCATTGGATACCTTCTCTTCATCAATTTTGGCCGATGCTTTTTCTATCGTTAAAAACTTGGAATACGCACGGTTTTTGACGAGTCCAGATGGACCGAGTTCATCAAGCTTCGATTGAAGGTTTTCTAACACGACTTGACGACTCGCTCGATCACGTTCTTCAGCGTCCGGATTGTAACAGAGTACATACGTTTCGCCATCGATTTTCTTTGACTTCACTTTTAGATTCGGGAGAACCTTCTTATATGGCCCACGGATGGATAATAGCTCTTGGGCTTTCTTCGACTTTCGTAATTTGACACCCACAATATATTCCATGCCCAGTTCACGAATTTGATCTAAGTTGGCTTCACTAACCATTCCGCGGTCTCCCACTAGAATGACTTTCTGAATAGGATAGCGCTTCTTCAGATCTCCAACCACCATGCCAAATGTCTTCGTATCATGCATGTTTCCAGGGAAGACTTGATGCCCAATCGGAATCCCTGTTTTGGTCATTAATAAGCCAATCACGACTTGTTTTCGATCTCCACGATGATCTTTGGAGTAACCATAGTGAGCCAGCAGTTCGTCTGCTTCCTCTCCTTCGAAATAGGTGCTTGTCGTGTCGTAAAACACGATATCTACTTCTAATGAAGTTAAATCGGTTAAATGTCCATAAAGTTGTTCCTCAATTTTTTCTTTTTGTTCACTTAAGAAGTCTAATGCACGATAGTAGTGATGGAGTTGAATGTCTGAAAGACCTTCTGCATAAATCGTGTCGATCCATTGTTTGAAGATATAATGCTTACTATTGGGATCCATGAGACGGTTTAACACCATGGCAAAAATGGCTTCGTCATACCGAGAAGCAGTCTCGGAATCATCCATGATTTTACGTAATAGCCGACCAAGCCCTAACTTTTCCCATACCTTTCGGAACAGATAAACCGGCCCAAACTCTTTTGTCCAAAGCACGGAGACAGAAGAGGAAGACCCTTGCCCGTGAATTCGGTCAAAGTAACGCTCTGAAAATTTGGCTAATCCCTCGATTATGTTATCGACAGAGCCATTCTCTAATAAATGTTCTAACCTCCCTAGATTACAAAGCGTTTGTTGCCGAACTTTATTGTCTACACGAAATGTACGACATATTTGTAGATATTGACGAACTGAACCATTTTTATTTTTTTGCTTATTAATTCGAATATACATAGCACTAATAGTATAACATATATTACATATTATTGGATATACAAAAGTTATCCACATAACACTACATAATGATTATATTTTCGATCATTAGCATTGCATAAATATAGTTAGAATTTTCTGTTAATTAATTTTTGTGAATTTGTGACAAAAAGACAAAACCTAAAGAAAGGTGGCACTGCCCATTTGGTAAATATATACAGTTAAACCAGAGCGACAACGACAAAAGGGAGATTATGGACTGGCTCGCCCATCAAATTTTCGCAACCAAACATAAGCTGGTTTCCACAGAGCTCTCTTTAACCAACGAGTAATTCGAAGTAGGGATTTCTTACTTTTCATCTCCAATTGAATGAGAACATGTAAGCAATACGTGATAAGGGCTAAGAAAATTTGATTTTGAATAGCTGTTTCACTCATTCCATAAAAGTGCTTAATTTCCACGTGTTGCTTGAGCCATTTGAAAAAGAGCTCAATAGCCCAGCGAGATCGGTAAATATCACTTATCTCTTCTGGTTTTAAATCAAATCGGTTGGTGATTAAACGAAGTAAGTTCCCTTTTGTGTCCATAACTTCTAGTAGACGAAAGACATTTTCAGTACGATTTTGTGTGGTACCAATGTAGACCATTTTATCGGATAGAACGTGACAATCATCAGGAAGTGAAAATGTATAGACTTCACGAATGACTGCGTTTTTCTTCAGTCTTGAAACGAAGAAATAGCCATCATCTGTCATCCGATCAAAACGTTCATAGTCCACATAACCGCGGTCAAACACATACATGGCTTCTTGATCATCCACTAGGACTTCGAGTTGATTTCGGTCATGTTCTTTTGCTGTCGTAATCACTGCTTTTTCAGGATAGACGGTGTCTTTATCCATGAAAACGAGCCGTAAGTGTAGCTTTACACCAGCTTTTGTTTTACGGAATTTTGCCCATTTATAATGGGTCAAATTCAACGGGAGTGTACTTGAATCAATGATTTTCAGTGGCATATTCTTTCCGTTTTGATAATGGTGCCGTTGAATTTTCCAAACAAGATCCAAGAACAAATTGGCAAGAATGAGTGGGTTGATCTGATTGTTTTTTCGGGATAGCTGAGAGGCACTTATCGATTCAAATCCGAGTGCTTTTTGAAGATCTTCGTCTACAAGTGCATCACTCATTTCCTCTAAGCTCTTAAATTCGAGCAGCTGGGCTACCAATAAAAGTTTAATATAGGCTTCTGTTGTCAGCTTTTTTGTGTAATAGTCCTGTTTCAATTCTTTGACTTGTTCGCTAAGTTTTTGAATATTTATGGGTGAAACCCATTTACCAAATGATGAAATTAGTGTATTCTTGTCCATAATGGTTATCCTTTACGATTGGATTTGGACAGGAACCACCTGTACTTCCATTGTAAAGGATTTTTTTGTTTCGAAATCAATAAAAAATTGAACATTCTTAGTATTTTGAATCATCAGATTTAATTACTGCAATGCTAGTGATTTTCGATAAAAAAAGTGGATAACTATTGGTATAATCACCTTTAGTTATCCACATGTAGTGAAATGGTGTCAAACTTGAGTTTCAATTACCAATATTTCGACAAATTTCGGGTGGTGACAGGCACCGCTCCCAGTCAACTTCAACCGTTAACTGACCTACCAATTTCTCTAAATTTTCTTGTTTGGCCTCATATTCTTTACGGATTTTATCCACTTCGCTTGAGCCTTTTTCAAAGACCATCGAGGATCGTTCTAGAAATTCTGCTTTCCAACGACTGACCATGACTGGGCTTAATTCATATTTGGCGGCTATTTCATTGACGGTTTGCTCTTCACGCAACACCTCAAGAACCACCTTAGCTTTAAATTCTGCGGTATATCGGTTTCTTTTTTTCATGGTATCATTATAACTTATTTATCACGCTCATGTGTCTCACCTTATGGGAGCATTATAGTGATTGCCTACAATAAACGGAATGAGTCTGAACCAATCGGATTTGATAAGCATTTCGCTCCAACCTGTTTCAGAGAGCACTCTTATCGCTACGACAGCTACGATGCCAAATATGAAACACTGAAATATACAAGGCCAAAAGAATGTGTTGACTGCCCGCTGGCAAATGAAGGCATCTGCCAAAAAGTGTATAAAGTCAAAATCACGACAGACCTTCGAAAATACACAGCTCCTGCCCGGGGATCCAAGGCATGGAAAAATATTTTCAAACGTCGTACTGCAGTAGAACGGGTGAATGCATATTTAAAGGAGTACTTTCAGCTAAACAATGTTCGTTACCGGACCGGAAAACGGGCAAAAGTACATTTCGATCTTGTAACGCTTATTTACAATGCATCAAAACTAGCCGCAGACCGCATAAACGCAATGTTAAATCAAGGGCAACAAGCTGCATAAACCTAAGGCAATTTAAAAAAACGGCAATTTAGAAATTCTGCAGGTCTTTGTATTTTTAAAAAGAGCAATTATGAAATTGATTCAATTACTAATTTTACTTCTAATTACTAGAATCATTTTATTCAATTCCTTAACTTTCAATAAGTATACAAATAAGCAGTAAATTATAATTCCAAAAATACTGGAAATCAACAATGCAAAGATATCTCCAATTCTATAATCTAATATATTAAATATATATAAAGTACATATCCCCATTATAATTGAAGCTAATAAAACTTTAATAAATGTTACCATTATCGACTTGTAATCTAGCTTAGAGATTTTTTTATTGTAATCATTAGCTAATAAAAAGACAATAAAGAATGCTGAAATACTTGTTGATAAAGCTAGTCCACCGATTCCCATAAATCTAATCAATATAAGATTTAAGCATACGTTTAATAACATTGAAATAACACTATTTTTTAATGGAGTTTTAGTGTCAGTAGTAGCATAAAAAGCTCTAGAAAGTATTTCTCTAAATCCATATGCACATATTCCAACTGCATAAAATAAAAATGCTTGTGAAGTCATGTAAATCGCATTATCATCAAATGCCCCTCTTCCAAATAAAACTGTTATTATTGTTTCTGAGAAAATAATTGTGCCTATTGATATTGGTACAGCAATTATTGAGATTATATTTAATGCTTCTTTTACAGAAGTATTTAAACCTACTTTATCTTTTTTAATAGCCATTTTTGTCATTGTAGGATACATTGCCGTTGCTATAGAATTTGCAAATATACCGTTAATAAAAATATTTAACCTATTAGCATAATCTAAAGCAGACATAGCGCCTTCTGCAATTGTAGAAGCAAAGGTACGATCAATTAATACGTTTATTTGATTTATGTTTAATCCTATAATTGCAGGTATTGCAACTATAAACATTTTCTTTAAACTTTCATTTTTAAGATTGAAAATAGGTTTATATTTATATCCTTTTTTTAATATTGAAGGTAACCATAATAAAATTTGAGAAAATGCTGCTAATACATTACCATAAGCTAATACCATTAAATTAGTTTTAGAACTTATGAGTATTGCAATAATTGCAATTATATTCATAGGTAGTCCAACTAATACAGGTGTTGCAAAATCACCTTTAATTTGAAGATAACCACTAAAAATTGCTGTTAATACAAAAAAATAAAGCGTAATGAAACCTATTCTTGTAAAATCAACTGCTAATCTAAGAGCCTCACCTTCAAAACCAACAGCGAAAATTTTTACAATTGATTCAGTGAAAATCATTCCGATAATTATTAAAATAGTACAGAATAACATTGAAACATTTATCAAATTATTTGTGAAATTTATAGCTTCGTTCTCATTTTTTTCATTTGCTATCCGAGTAAAAATTGGGATATATCCGGTTGCGATACCCATAGAAATAAAACTAAATATAAATGCTGGTACAGTTAAAGATATTATATATGCATCAGTAATATAAGATGCACCATATAAATAAGAAAGAAATATATCTCTAATAAATCCTAACCCTTTTACAATTATTGTTAATAACATAATTAGAAGTGCGGCTTTTTTCACAATCTAATTATTCCCTTTCTAGTAGCATAATTTATCGATAACAATGTTTGACTGCATCTATATAAAATTGTTCCATTTGTTTAGACATTGTTTTAATATCGTAACCAGCATCTCTAATTTTTTGGACATTATCATACCTTTTATTTTTATTACTAATATCTAATAAAGTATCTACCCAATCATCAACATTTTCTATTGATCTAAAGAAAACTTGATCTGTAATAGCAATCTCTTTTGTAACATTTGAAGAAACTACACAAGGTAATCCTGCAGTTTGTGCTTCAACTGAAACAATTGGAAATCCTTCAAATTTTGATGGTAAAGTAAACACATCCATTGCTTGAAAATATTCATTTACATTTTTTATTGATCCTGTAAAAATAACTTTATCATCTAAATTCAATTTATGTACTTTTTCAACAACCTCATTCTTCATTGGTCCTTCACCAATAAATAACAATATAGCATCACTCCTTTTCTTAAGGAACTCTTTAAAAACATCCACTAAAAACGTTTGATTTTTCACATCAAAAAAAGTGCCAACATGTCCAACGACAAATTTATTATCTAAATTTAATTCTTTTCTCATTTTATCTCTTTTATTAGTATCAAATTTAAATTTATCAATGTCTATTGCATTAGGAACAACTTCATAAGATAAGTCATCAAACATCCATTTCCCTGCTAAATCTGAACATGACAATTTATGAGTTGCCAGTTTATTTATATATTTCTTATTCATCTTTTCAGTAAATTTCGCTATTTTACCTAATGGGAAAATATATCCTGAACTATGTGCATGAACAATTCTTACTGGTACTCCACACATTTTAGCTACTATTAAATAATCTAGATCTGCAAGGTGACTTTTGTGAAAATGAACAATTTGTATCTCTCTATGTTTTTTAAAAAAATTAAATGGTAAATACAAAAAATGTTTTACCACATCTCTTCTTTTGTAAAGAATAGGATATACTTTCCCACCCATTGCAATTATTTCATCTTCATAAGCAATTTTATCACCGTACAAGGTTAAAAAATCAAACTGAACTTTTGATCGATCAATATTCCTATAAATATTCATCACGAATGACTCTAAACCACCGTAATTTGGTGTCATCCCTACATGTAATACTCTAATTTCTCTCATATCTTTTCTCCATTTCCAATCGATTATTTATAATTATAAATTGAGATTTATTAAACAAATTAATAAATAAATATGATGAAAATAATAAGATTACTACACCCAGAATATTTATTAAAGTGAATGATGATGTAATGAAAGCAGTAGTTTCAGATCTAGGTGTCATCATAAGATTTCTAATTAATAATAAAGCAAAAGTGGATATATATGGTTTTCCATTAAAAAACCATTTGTAGAGAACAACAAATAATAACCCAAATAAAAAACTACCAATAGCAACACCAATAATGCCAAAATCCACATTGAGTTCAGCAATATAACTTGATCCATAACCTCTTCCTTGTAAATACCCCGACGGCATAATATAATAAGAAATCCTATGTGAAAAAAGATTTCCATTTAACGCTCTTTCAATTGATTGACCAGAATAGACAGGAAAATCAAAAAATAATTGGGTGATAATATTGCTTTTTAAAAATTCAATTATTGTTCCTAAACTATACATTTGATGATCAGGATATACCACCTTAAATTCTTGACTATATGCTAGTGTTTTTAATGTTACTCCTTGCTTATAAAAGAATTCTAATACCATGTTATTTACATTGCTAGTTGCTTCTGTCATACCAACCCTTGTATAACTAACAATATTCATTAAAGTTGCTACAATAGGAATTGCAGTAATAGTCGTAATTATTTCCTTCTTTCCTAACCATTTTTTTTTGCTATCTTTATCTCTAAAAGCAAAATAAATTAAAATAATAATAATATTTAAAATAAACCCGGCTCTTTTTCCTGTTCCTAATGATATGACCCCTTCAATTAAATATAATAGAATTGGCAGTATTGCTTCCTTTTTTGTAGGTTTTACTGATAAAAAGGCAAAAAAAGGAACGGCATACATTTCTGACAACTTAACTACGATAGGTGGTAAATTAGATTTATACGAAGTATAAAAATCAAAATAACCAGACTCTTGCACAAATGAAGTTTGATCTTTTAAATATAAAAACCTAAAAATTAATAGAAAATAGAAAAAATATTTACTAATGTTTTTAAAATAAATCCAAAACAAACTTTTATTGTAAGTTTTTTCTAGAATATTTTCGGAAACTTTTTTATTTAAAATACGTTTTTCCATTAGTAGATTTCCTAAAAATAAAAATAGCATACTAATATAAATACCTATAAAAATATTTATTATCACTCTTGGATCATAGATTTCAGTTCCAAAGAAACCGGCTTCACTATGTTGATAATCAAACAAAGTAATAATAAAGGGTCTACTTAATATAAAAACAAATAAAGTAATATTAAAAGAAAAGAAAATAACCCTTTCTGAAAATTTTTCAAATGCAAACCAAATATTTTGGATTAGTAATAAAAAAATAGAAAAATTTATAATATTAATACTATCTGCAATTATTCCTATAAAAAATAGTAAGATAGATATCAAAAGAAAAACATTTCTAAGCAGTACTAACAAGAAATTCACCTTCTTATATATAATAGACTCTCGTTTTTACTAAAGACTTTAAGGGTAAGGTTTTTCTGTTCTGTCCAAGTTATGTAGCATCTATTTTTTTGTAAAGAAAAGACTTTTTTAACTAGTTCACTTCCATTGAATGATTTTATAAACGAGATAAAATCTACTCATTTAGATGCCGAAAGGCATTAGTCAACGATAATATGATTTAGAAAAATCTATTGATTAGAGTTGTGTTAAAATATTGATACTTTATATACCCAAAAGATCACTTTTGAGACATATTACACCAGTTCCCATCCGTAATTTTTATGGTAGGCCAATATTGAATAAATTATAAATTTAAGACTGACTTATCCATAGAAACTCTTGAATTTCCAGTGAATTATTCTAATATATAATTAAATCTTTTCATTCCGATAGTCTATTATATAACTTTTTATTTTTATAATTGTGTCCAGAGATTTCAGCTGCAAATTCTGTATATAACTTTACAGCATTACAATTTTTATTCCACAACATATATGAATTTTTGCACATACTGCTGTATTCCTCATATGTCAACTGATAAAATTTTCTTAATACGTTACTGATTTCTTCTGCTAATGGGTTACTTTTTAGAAGGAAGCCAGAAACACCATTTTTTAAAATCTCTCTAGTACCTCCAACATCTGTAGCAATAACGGGTAACCCCATAGACATTGCTTCCATAATTGAAACAGGAACACCCTCAGAAGATGAAACATTAACAAATACAGTAGCTGGATTCTTTTGATACCATTCTAATACTTCTTCATTTTTTAATTGCCCTGTAAAATAATAATTGTTACTATCAAGTTTTTTCTTTGCCAATTTGCTAATTTTTTTAAATTCCGAGCCGCCTCCAATATGCGTCCAATGAAATTTAATCCCTTCATCTTGTAAAATTTTTAATGCATCTATTAACAAGTCTAATCTTTTTACTTTTCTCATTACCGAACAAGTCACAATATTTAACATTTCGATTCCCTTTTTCTCCGAAACTTTTCTGGGCATTGTCCCTAATCTTCTTACTTCCACTTTCTTTTCAAATCCTGGATTAGTTTTATTAATATAATCAACACCATCTTGTGAACAAGGGAAAATATGGTCTAATTTTGATAGTAAGAAATTTCTTTGAGGTAAATATTTTAATGGTGCAGCATCTTCATATAAATCATATCTGTGAGCTCTAGATATTGTTTTGACATTATTAACATTTTTTAACAAATTCTCTCTCAACTTAATCGCTACATTTGCAGTAATATATAACCAGTAACTGTATATCGTAATTGAACTATATTTTTCAAATGCTATATTTTTTAATTGTTTTTCAAAAGAATTATAAACCTCGATAGACCTAGCTTCAAAATACTTCGCATAAAGTCTTTGCGCAAAGTTTTCTTTCCCATTAAATAAATTTTTATTATGTGAAACTTTATTCATATGTTTAAAAAACATTTTTGCTTTTCCAATTGGATTAAAATACAAATTGGATGATATTATTTTACAATTTTTAGGAACTTTTCTAGTTTGTTTCATATTTGGTGACTTCATTGTTACCAAAATAATTATATCTTTAAACTCTTCTGATAAAAACTCTATTTCCGATTCTAAATATTCTTCACCTTTATGAAAAGGATAGTAGTTGGTTAATAGTATTAAGCAGTTATTCACTATAGCCCCACCTTTTCTTGGTTACTCTCATAACGATTTATATTTTTAGCTTTCAATACAGAAGCCAATGTCATAAATATTATCTTTATATCTAAAGCGAACGAAATATTTTCTACATAATATAAATCGTTTTTTACACGTTGTTCCATCGTAGATTTATTTCTTAATAATGCTTGATTATAACCCGTAATACCAGGACGAACTTCAAACTTTCTAAAATATTCTTTTGGATATTTATCTTTATTTCCTAATGGACTAGGCCTAGGTCCAACAAAACTCATGTCCCCCTTTAAAACATTAATGATTTGAGGAATTTCATCTATGCTTGTCTTCCTTAATATTTTTCCTACTTTTGTTACTCTCGGGTCATCATCAGAATTAAAAGTACTACCATCTTCATTACGTATATCTGGTGCATTCACTTTCATAGTGCGAAATTTATACATCCGAAATTCCTTCATATCCTTTCCTAATCTTGGAGCGATATAAAATACTGGACCTTTATCTTCCAGTTTAATCATAATCGAAACTGGTATCATAATAATCAATAATAATGGAAGTGCGAGTAAAGCCCCTATCACATCAAATAAACGCTTAATACCATAACGGTACATAATCTAACTCCTTCATTAATGTTCTTATTTCAGCTAATGCTTCAGAAAAAGTATAATCAGGCGAAAATTTCAGAATTGTTTTTGCCTTGCTACTGTCCATATAAGAGGAACTTATTCCTTCATCTGCTGTAGGATCCTCTATTAATAAGTTACCTTCATTTTCAAATATAGTGTTAATCTGAGTTGCAACATCATAATTTGTTAAAGCCTCACCGCTACCAACATTAAAGGTACCTGAAAGTGTGCTCTGCTTTAACGTACAAACCACAGCTTTGGCTGCATCTTTTGCATATAGAAATTCCCTTTTAGCAACACTTTTAGCATGTAAAACAAGCTGCTCATGGTGAAAAGCCTGTCTCATAAATAGATTAATCATATAATTATTTTTTTCATTAAAACCATATAAGTGTGCGAATCTTAAATTTTTTACATGCAACCCCTTTTTTTCTGAATAAATATTCCCAATATATTCACATGCTAATTTACTAACACCATACATCAGTTTTGGTGCAGGGGGTTGCTCTTCTGTCCAAGGAAGCAATTTTTCATCAGAATAAACGGAAATAGACGAAGCATATACAATATTTGTTATATTCAGTTCACAACAAGCTTCATATAGATTTTGTGTCAAAATCTCATTATCATGGAATTCGGATATCATCCCTTGACTACCTCGCTTCGCTGCAAGATGCACCACAGCATCTACATCAAAAAGCTTATCTATTAAATCTGTCTTTGAATAATCCGAAACGCGATATTCATAATCATTTCTAGAATTATCTATTATGTTTCTTGTTATTACTACCGGAATATTATTTTCTTTTTTAATATACTCAACAACATGTTTGCCTAAAAATCCTGTACCACCTGTAACCGCTATTCTCATTGTAAACCTCCTTTTCCTTTTTCTTTTTCCGCTACAGTATCAATGTTCTGGTTAAAAACATACTAGCGGAACTTCAATAGAATCTTAATAATTAATAATAAGACAAATCCTATTATATCTTACGAATAAAATACCCGATTTTTTCAAATTTTCCATTTACCGGCCGGATATTCTCTCCTTGCTTATAGTAGTTAAAGCTATATAAAGAATTTTGCATTTCACTTTGATATGTAGAGTAATCAGCCTTTGTATTCGGTGGCTGACAAATAAATTCTAAAACATATCCACCCTTTAATTCATCATATTGTTTCTCCAACTCTGAAATATCATTATTTAGTAAATGCTCAAATGTAAGCTTTAATAAATTAACTCCTGTATAGTAATATAAAATATTCCACATGTGACATCCATCCAAGCGGGGTGTTATTTCAATAATATAAGGAATCCCTTGTTCCAATTTCATTTGAGCATAGACAGGTCCATTTGTAATCCCCAGTTTCTTACATGCTGATTCTATAATATCTTTTAATGTATCTGAAGTTTGTAGGTTAAGGTTTGTTGTTGGAACAATGTGTTTGTGTATTAACCCAGTATATTCTGGCCAAGTAACCCTATCTGATGCAATTAAATATTTTAGTTCACCATCCACTAGATATCCATTTACAGATAATTCAGGTCCAGAGATATATTGTTCCGCTATTACTAATCCTGAACGGGAATATTTTTTAGCAATTTCATAGCTCTTCAAATATTCATCTAAAGACTTAACTAAACTTACTCCCCTTTGCCCCTGTGCATCAGCAGGCTTTAATATAAATGGGAAATCTAACTCTAATTTATCTTTTTCACTTGTTATTGCTTGAAATTTTACATTTCCTTTAAAATCATTTCCTAAAGTTGTTCTCATTAAAAATTTATTATTACAAATACGAGCAGTTTTTTGTGATACAAAATGCGGCATTTGTAGCTGTTCACTAATAGAACATGCCACCGGTATAGCTAAATCTGAGCCTACAGAATAGACTAAAGAAATTTCATTTTCCTTTATATGCTTAATAATCGCTTCTTCATCCAAAATATTAATCTGATCAAAATGATCCGCTACATCTGCACCAGGACCATCTTTTTCCATAGCACAAGCATAAGTTTCGTATCCCATTTTTTTTAGTTCTAATATTGCATCCATTTGAACAGGAGCAACACCTAAGATTAGAATCCTTTTTTTCATAAGATGACAATTCTCTCCTTATCTATTCTATAATCTCTTTAAAAGTCTTAATAACATACCATACCTGTTCATCTGTCAAACAAGTATGAAGTGGCAATGTAATTTCATTTTCGTACATCTTATAGGCATTCGGATAATCCTCTATTGAAAAACCTAAATTTTTGTATGCTGTGTGCATAGGTAATGGCTTGTAATGAACATTTGTTGCAACACCATTCTCGGCCATTTTTTCTATAACCTTATTCCTATAATTTTCGTCCTTACCAATAAGCCTTACAAGATATAAATGACCGCTTGACGAAAAACTGTCACCATAATGTTTTAAAACATCTACATTGCAATCTTGTAAGGCCTTATCGTACATCTCAATAATTTTTTTTCTTCTTTCTAAGATTTCAGGATATCTCTGAAATTGAGCAAGTCCCAATGAGGCCATTATATCGGTCATATTGCACTTATAGCCAGGATAAACTATGTCATATTCCCAAGCACCAAGTTTGGTTTTTGCTAATGCATCCTTTGATTGCCCATGAAGAGATAACAGCATAAACTGCTTATAAATTTCTTCATTATCAATCCCAGGTATATCTCTCCAAGTAACGGCACCACCTTCAGCAGTGGTTAAATTTTTTACTGCATGAAATGAAAAACATGTAAAGTCTGCAACTTCTCCACTTTTTTTTCCTTTGTATGTTGCGCCAAAAGAATGAGCTGCATCTGCTAATACTATAACCCTACCTATTGCTTTTTGGAGTTCATTTGATGGATTAAATAGATATTGTTTTCTATTAACTATTTCAAATATCTTTTCATAGTCACACATTACTCCTGCAATATCTACAGGTATAATCACCTTTGTTTTTTCTGTAATTGCTTGTTCTAGCTGATCATAATCCATTTGGAATGAATCTTTAGCAGTATCAACTAGAACAATTTTGGCACCAACATGTTGAATGACACTTGCAGATGCTGAATAGGTATAAGCAGAGGTAATCACTTCATCCCCTTCACCTACTCCTAAAAGTCTTAGTGTCATTTCCATGGCAGCAGTAGCTGAATTTAAACAAGCCGCTTTCGATGTATTACAATACTCTGCTATCTTCTGTTCAAATCGTTTCGTTTTAGGTCCTGTTGTAATCCAACCTGATTTTAATGTATCTATAACTTCATCTATTTCCAACTGAGAAATATCTGGAGGTGAAAACGGTATTTCCATAAAAAATCTCCTCTCTTAATGAACAGATGTATATATTGCTACAAATTTACTAAACAAATACACACAACCAAGTAATTTCAATACTTCAAACATATTTTCGTTACTAAAAAAATCAGCAAATTTTTATAACTACAGAGTCTTATAAAACATTGGCTTTACTGTGTTTTAGCTTTCTTATTCCGTCAGTCATAGATTTCAACAGTTTTTTCTCTTGTGGACGCATTTGTTTACTGCTCTGATTATTCTTGCTCCTCCTGTTTCATCATAGAAGTTTTAATCACTGGTTGCACCAGCGAATCATGAGGATTTAAGCTATTTAGCCCCTAAATGAACTTGGACAATAAGAGTAAAAAATAATATACTGCTTAATGTACCAAGGAGGCTAAACAACATGACACGAACCAAACACTCCAAGGAGTTTAAATTACAAGTCATCAAAGAGGCACAGGAGACAGGCAATAACAGCCTTGTTGCCCGCCGTTATGAACTGAATTCCAACATGGTATCCCGTTGGGTGCGGGAATATAAAGATGGCAAATATGGTGATGTTGATGTCACTGTTTTGCCGGACCTTGACCCGAAAGAAATATCCAAGGAAAATGAAAAGCTCAAAATATTGCTTGGTGAAAAAGACCTTGAAATCGCGATCTTACGCGACATTATAAAAAAGAAAAACCCTCACTTGCTGAAAAAATTGAAGTAGCCGACAACTGGATCCCAAAAGGCTATTCCATTTCCAAGGTGCTAAAGATTATAGGGATTGCTCGTTCCACCTACTATTATCAAAAGAGCTACCGCGTGGAAGAGAAAAAAGTGAGTGAGGGGCGTCCGGCACCAGGTTATTCCTTCACAGAAGACGGGCGAAAAGTATCAGACGAACAAATCAAAGAATTCCTGCTGGAGGAAATTGCAGGCGATGGCTTCAACTATGGCTACCGCAAGCTGACCAAGAGGCTTCGCCGCGAATATAACCTTGTCATCAACAAGAAGAAAGTCTACCGTCTGTGCAAAGAGCTGGGTATTCTACGGCCGCAGCGCAAAAAGAAGGCCCAACCCCCTAGGAAGCTGGCACGAAACCGTACGGTAACAGACTCAAACCAGCTATGGGAAGCGGATATCAAATACGGCTACATCGAAGGGGAAGACCGGTTTTTCTTCGTCATGTCCATCATCGATGTATATGACCGTGGAATTGTCGCCTATCACAACGGATTAAGCTGTACAGCCAAAGATGCCGTCCAAGCACTTCAACAGGCATTGTTAAGACGGCAACAATTCAGCGCAGAGATCAAACCAGTGATTCGAACAGACAATGGGCCACAGTTTGTTTCCCATACTTTTGAGGAATTTTGCGAAAAATACCAGATCGAACATGAAAGGATTCCGCCGAGAACACCGAATATGAATGCCCATATTGAATCTTTTCATCGAATCTTTGAAGATGATTGCCTTTCAAGGTGGCAGTTTGAAACCTACGCGAAGGCCTATGAAGCCGTCACGGATTTTATGGTCTTCTACAACGAAAGACGGATGCATTCAAGTATTTTGGACCTGTCACCTCAGGAGTTTTACGAACAAAACAAGCAAAATAAATTGGAAATCGAAGAGGTTCGCGTATAATCGATTCATGAGGAGTCAGGGCCGACAGGAATCCCTTGTCCGGCTGCGAAAAGAGCCACAGCGTAGCTGCTTGCCATTGACCGCAGCGCCCGATTCTTAGGAGGCGATGGAAGGGGTCGGGGCCCACCAGCGAATACTTAGAATCGGTTTGTCCGTGTTAGCATTGGGCGCATGAAGAGCCCTAAAGGCTGTTTTTTTAGCGATCTTGCGCCGATCCCCCAACACGGACAAAAGCAAGGTCAATGGTGGCGGACAAGAAGCGCAGGGTTCATAATCAAGAAAAAGAGAGACTAAGAGTAACTATGTCCAAAACTCGGGGGTTAATCCGTTTATTCCAATTAGACTGATAAAAGAATAGGAATCGATTACTTTCACGTGCATCTACATCTAAGAAATAGTTTGAAATATAGCTTTGAATAGGATAGTCTACCTAAAATAGACAACATCAATAATAATTACTTTTGACAAACACATCAACAGTTACACTTCGATCCAACAAGACAAAGTGGATAAATAAGGCATACCAAAGAGGTTTCCACCAATCTCCATTGTTTAAAACATTAACTGAATTCAGTTTTTATTAAGAGTTCACTTCATTGATGATAGTTAGAGAATCTACTAAACAAAAGTTAAGCAAATTGGCATTCCTCAATACTTATAACAACTATTGATTAAACACAGAATTGATAGAAACCGACGATATAAATCGATTATTCGCAATCTCCAACAATCTTTCCCTAACCTCTTCTTTATCCATCTCTTCAAACTCTTCCATAAAGTCACGAAGAATTTTTTCGTCCACCATCGTTGCTTTCCCGATAAATATTTTCGGAAACACCTGCTCCGGATGCACTTCGTTTTCATTGAGAAGTTCTTCAAACAACTTTTCACCTGGTCGAATGCCGGTAAATTTGATACCTATTTCTTCGACGGTGTATCCTGATAATTTGATTAAATTTTTTGCCAACTCAACAATTTTCACCGGTTCACCCATATCTAAAACAAAAATTTCCCCGCCATTTGCAAGTGCTCCAGCTTGAATGACCAGCCTGGATGCTTCGGGGATTGTCATAAAATAACGTGTCATGTCGGGGTGAGTAACCGTCACGGGACCACCTTCTTGAATTTGCTTTTTAAATAACGGAATAACGCTCCCTCTGCTACCTAAAACATTTCCAAATCGAACGGCAACAAATTTTGTATTACTTCGCTTGTCCAATTGCTGTATGAGCATTTCGGCAAAGCGTTTTGTAGCCCCCATCACATTCGTCGGATTCACTGCTTTATCAGTTGAGATTAACACAAAATTATTGACACCAAATGTATCCGCTGCTTCGGCAACATTTTTCGTTCCGAAAATGTTGTTTTTGACTGCTTCCTTAGGATTGTATTCCATTAAAGGTACATGTTTATGGGCAGCCGCATGATATACAACATTGGGTTTATGCTCTTCCATCACTTCGAAGATGCGTTCACGATCTTGTATGTCCGCTATAATAGGAACAATTTCGAATTTGTCTTGATATTTTTTTCTTAACTCCAAATCTATTTGATAGATACTGTTTTCTCCATGTCCTAACAAAAGGATTTTTTTAGGATGGAACTTACATACTTGACGGCAAATTTCCGAACCGATCGAACCTCCCGCACCTGTCACAAGAATTGTTTTTCCCGTTAGTTTTTCTGAAATGCTTTGCATATCTAATTCAACTGGCTCACGACCTAATAAATCTTCGACTTGGACATCACGGAATTGATTAACGGATACCTTTCCTTCCAAAATGTCTTCCAACATCGGAACAATTTGTGTTTTTGCGTTTGTTTTCGTACAAACTTCAAAAATAGCATTCATTTTTCTTTTATTTAAGGATGGAATCGCAATAATTATATGTTCAATGTTCATTTTTTGAACAATATGGGGAATATCACGAATCATTCCAGCAACAGGAACATTTAAAATGTCAAGCTGTTGTTTTTTCGGATCATCGTCAACAAAGGCAACAGGATAGAGCTCTGCCTCTTTGTTACGCAAAAGCTGTCGTACCACCATCGTACCTGCTGCACCTGCGCCAATGATTAAAGTTCTCTTTTTATCAATTGCTTTTGTCATATAATTATCTCTGAAAATTCTCCATGCAAAACGGGAACCGCCAATGAGCAAAATATGAAGCATCCAAGTAACAGTAAGCATACGGATATAAATGTCATTTGTAAGAATAAATTGAATAATAGCTGTAACAATGATAGATAAAGTAACTGCTTTAAATATACTTAACAACTCACCGATGCTCGCATACTGCCATGCTTTTTTATATAGTTTATAAATATACGCAAAAATGTGATGGCAGCATAACATAGAAATTGAACTTATAATAACTAAAACTGGTACCTTGATTGTTTGATTTGGGTACAAAAGCCAGTAGCATAAATAAATAGAGGTAAGTACAATCATCGAATCGAGCAATATTAACAATGACAATCTTTTTTGATATGTCAAGCGCCGATTCCCCCCCTTTCATTTTCTCTTTAAATAGCATTTAATTAGTAATTTTATGTATTTTTATCAACTCTTCCATAAACTGTATCAACTCTGGCTTTAGTTCTTCGTTTTTCATCGCAAACTCGATCGTCGTCTTAATAAATCCGATCTTTTCCCCGACATCATACCGTTTTCCTTCGAAGTTGTAGGCGAAGACGCGCTGAATTTCGTTCAGTTTTTGGATGGCGTCTGTTAGCTGGATTTCGCCGCCAGCTCCGATTTTTTGTTCTTCTAAAAACCGGAAAATTTCAGGTGTTAGTATGTACCTACCCATAATGGCGAGGTTGGATGGCGCGGTTCCTTTTGCCGGCTTTTCGACGAAGTTTTTGACTTCGTATCGGCGGCCCGTTTGCTCGAGCGGTTCGATGATGCCGTAGCGGTGTGTTTCTTCTTCAGGAACAGGCTGTACGCCGATGATCGATGCTCCCGTTTTTCCATATTCGTCCATCAATTGTTTTAAGCAAGGCTTGTCCGCTTGCACGATGTCATCTCCAAGAAGCACCGCAAACGGTTCGTCACCGATAAATTTCCGAGCGCACCAGACAGCATGTCCAAGCCCTTTTGGTTCCTTTTGCCGTATGTAATGAATATCTACTTTGGAAGATTGGCGCACTTTTTCCAAGAGATCAAATTTTTCTTTTTCCACTAAATTTTGTTCAAGCTCAAAGTTGTTGTCAAAATGATCTTCGATCGCTCTTTTTCCTTTTCCGGTGACGATGATGATGTCTTCAATTCCGGATTCGATCGCTTCTTCTACTATGTATTGAATCGTCGGTTTATCAACGATCGGCAGCATTTCTTTCGGCATCGCTTTCGTTGCAGGCAAAAATCTTGTTCCGAGCCCCGCAGCTGGTATGATGGCTTTCCTCACTTTTTTCAATATACTCACTCACTTCCCTTTGTACTTTTTGTTTATACGGACCTACGTATAATCTATTCATCAATAGAGCATACGTAGATTCATATCGGTTTTGAAAACAATAACCACTTTTTGTTTCTAGTGGTTTTCCAGTTTTGTTTTTTAGTTTTAGCATTTTTTGTTTAAATACTCTTTATTTAGTTCTCTCTGTTTTAGGTAAATTATTTACTGACAATTTGCAGACTGTTTAATAAACAAAGCTTAATATGTTTGATGCAAATTTCAATTAAGATTTTTTATATAAGTCAATGTTTTCCTGTTAATTTTATCAATACTTTCTTGTGTTTGTTCAATATTGCTTTTTTACTCAATCCAATCATTCATAAAATAGTATAATTTTCCTTTCCATGTAGAGTAAAGAATGCTTTACAGCTGCCTACAATTTTGGGCGTTCACCAGTGAATTCTTTCAATATATCGTGTTAATAAACCGGTGAAGCACGTGAAAAAGATACAGGTCTATAGGCATATCTTTCAATATACCGTGTTAATAAACCGGGCATCTAACCCGCCCTCACACCGCACCATCGACGACTAGCGTCTAAGGTGTCCTTTGGGAAGCACCCACAGTGCGGCCGAGTGCCTCTATTGATAAAGGTAAAGAGACATCACCTTTAAAAAAATTCTAAAAAACAATATATTATATAGAAAAGGCGCTAATAGCCTTTCAATATATTGTAATTTAGAAAATTCCAAAAAACTTCTTTTTTTTGATGCGCTCGGGAGGTTCTTTGTAAATCGATTCGTTTCGGATGACGCAGTCGGCGTTATCTTTGAAATATTCGACCGCATCTATGCCGAATTGTTCTTCCACCTCCGCAAAAGCTTCCTGCATGTGAAAGCTCCTATACTTCAAATTGTGCGCATCTGAAGCAATAAAATGGACAAGATTGGCATTTAGCAACTCGAAAGAAAATTTTTTAATTTTGCTGCCAAACGTTCCCGTAATGCTTGCTGCTGTCAGCTGGGCTGCCGCTCCTTGCTTTACAAGCTTGTACAAAAGGTCGGGATTTTGCGCAATTTCGCTGTTTCTCTCTGGATGGGCAATGATCGGATTCAGCCCGGCCATCATCATATCAAATATCAACCGTTCCGCATATCTTGGCACATGGTTTGAAGGAAACTCAATTAAAATATAGTTTGACTGATTTAAACCGCCGCAGTTCCCAGCCGAAAAGTCTTCAAGCAGTTCCCCGTACAGCCGGATCTCTTGGCCGGGAACAACTGTAAGCGGAATTCCTTCCTGTTTCAATGTTTCATTCAATTTTTCTGTCTTTTCTATAACGAAGCTCCATTCATTGTCAAACTTCCCGTTTTTATGGTGCGGTGTAGCGGTAATGACCGAAATCCCTTGACGGACAGCCGCTCGCGCCATTTCGATACTTTCAGTCAAATGCTTCGCTCCATCGTCCACTTCCGGCAATATATGACAGTGCAGATCAATCATCATACGAAACCATCCTTCAAATCACGGAAAAAAATCAGATATTTCTCATTTTAAACCAGTAGACTGTTTTTTTCAAAGAAAAAATGGGTAAAAATACCTAATTTTTCCCGCCGTAATAATAGTAATAATGGCTGTCTTTCTGCGGCTTGCCGTTTAATACAACTCCTAACAGCTTGCTTTTTGCCGACAACAATGATTCTTTTCCTTTTAACGCTGCTTCTCTCTCCGTTTTTCCGCTTGCCACCACCATGATCGACGCATCGACTTGATTAGCCAAAATTTGCGCATCCGCTACCGCTAAAAGAGGCGGAGAATCAATAATCACAATGTCGTACTGATCATAAGCTTCTTTGAGCAACTCCACCATGCTTCTCGATGACAAAAGCTCGGCTGGATTCGGAGGAATCGGTCCGCTCGTTAAAACGTCCAAATGATCAACTTCACTTACCGACACAGCTTCCTGCAAAGTCGCATTTTTCAACAACACACTCGTCAATCCGTGAATGTTTTGCAGACGGAATGTATAATGAACTGTCGGTTTGCGCAAATCAGCGTCAATTAACAGCACCTGCTTCCTTTGCTGAGCAAACACAACAGCCAAGTTTGCCGCCGTTGTCGACTTCCCTTCTCCAGGGCCTGTTGATGTAATCATGATTGAACGAATTTCATGGTCCACAGACGAAAATTGAATGTTTGTCCGAATCGTCCGGTACTGTTCAGAGATCGGCGACTTCGGGTTGAGCGCCGTGATCAATGTGCGCTGTTTTTGCTTCATTCCTTTCGCTCTAGGCGCCATACGTCTCACCCCTGACTCTCGATTTTTTTACCGCTTGATTCATTGTCGAACTGTTCATTTCATTGTCCATTTCAGAAATTGCCCCAAGCACAGGAAGCTCCAAAAGCTTCTCAATATCCTGCTCTGTCTTTACCGTGTTGTCAAGATACTCAAGCAAAAACGCAAGTCCAACGCCGGCCATCAATCCGACAACAAACGCAATCGCCATATTTAAGACAGGCTTCGGCTTGACAGGAGAAACATTCTCTTTCACTTCCGCTTTCGACAAAATGTTGACGTTGTCAACGTTCATAATATTTTTAATTTCCTTTTGAAAAACGCTCGCGATCGTGTTGGCAATATTTGCTGCGTGATTCGGGTCAGGATCTTGAACGGAAATGTTGACGACCTGCGAGTCCTTTTCGCTTCCGACCGTAATTTTTTCATTTAATTCGTCGACCGTCTCGTTTAAACCCAGCTCTTCAATCACCAGCTCCAAAATTCTTGGACTTTTAATAATGACATTGTATGTATTAATGAGCTGCAAATTCGTTTGAATTTCGTTGTATTGAAAAGCGGCTTGGTCATCCTTCGTTTGGTTGACTAAAATTTGGGTGGAAGCTTGATATATCGGCGTCATAAAAAAATAGCTGACAATGCCGCTTGCCGCTGTTGCAATCGCCGTAATGAGAATAATTAAGCTGATCCGTTTTTTCAATGTATCCAATATCTCTTTTAAACTAATTGTTTCTTCCATGTTTACCTCCGTTGCAAAAAATGTCATTACCTATCAATTTATTATAATATTAAATTCTTCCAACATCTAGTTGATTCGACAATTTTTATAGAGAATTTTGTCCTTTTTCAGAAAAAAGTGTAAGGAGGCGAATCGCTTCAATTCACCTCCTGACACTTTCTTCCTACATCGTATTCAGCAAAATTGCAGAAGCCACCCCAATGGCAACAGCAAAAACCGGAAAAATGATATAAAGGCACATTTTTTTAATTTTTCTTCTCGCCTCGATTTCTTCCGGTGTCAACCATTGACCTTTCAACCCTTCACCCTCCCCTTCCCCTGATGCGCTTCTCCTAGCAAATACCAAGAAAGCGTCATCAAAAACTTCACAAATCCTTACAAAAATAATATGAAGTAAGAACTACATTACCCATATCGGTCAGCCGCCTTATGATGTTTACAGGAAAAAAGGCTTATTTTTAGTTCGGAGGAGATAGAACAATCAAACGTTCCCTAGCTTTTAAAACATGCAGAATGAAAGGAGATGTCAGATAAGTCACTTAAAATAAATCAAGTAGAGAAAAACAAACCGTTTTTCTCTACTTGATTTCGTATATTTCTATTTTTGTTTGAAAGTATCTGGCGGATGCCGGCTACTTTCAGTATGTTGCGGGATAATGCCACAATCCCACAGCTATGATACATACACCTTTTTAATCTCGTGTTCAAGCTGTTTTAACAATTCTTTCGTTGTGACATGTTCGTTCGTTTCACCTTGCATATACGCATTAAGGAGAATTTTCAGAAATTCATCCTGGATTTTCTTTGTCTCTTCCATTCTGAAAAATTTCCTTTCTTCATATTTTTACAAAAATAAACAGCAAGATATGACAATTATACTAACATCAAATCAAAGTTGCAATAGTTTACTAGACAAGAATAGTGTTCGATTTCGCATTTTGCGCTATAATCGTAAGGAACGTGTTGCTATAAACGACAAAGGAGCGGACTTCTCATGCCTTCCCATATTTTCGATAAACAATTAGTGCTTCATTGTTCAGAACAAGTGATAAACATGCTTTCCCCTGAAACAGAGGAACACCGTGAGTGGATAAAAAAAGGGTTTCTTTTATATAGACAAGGAAACGTGTTTAATGTCAAGCAGGAAGGAATATTTATTTCGGCGGCTGTTGAGGACGTAGAGCGCGCATATGTCAAGCTTGATTTGGAATATTTTCAGCTGTCAAGCTGTTCCTGTTCTAATGAGTTTCCATGCCGTCATCTCATTGCTGTTTTTTTATATATTTATGCATTTACAGACGATCTCGGTAATTTTTTTAGCAAATGGAAAGAAAATCCAAACAAAAAACTTGCCATGTGGAAGGAGGAAGGCTTGATTCAAAAAGGAATGAAGCCGAGTGAACAATCGGCCGAAGATTGGGCGGAGCTTTTTAAAGCCGAACTGGACAATGTCGAAACGCTCTTCGGTACACAAAGAATTTACGCGATTTGGTATAAAGTGTATCCGCTTCTGAAAAAAAAGGAGCCTGAAAACCGAGAATTAAAACCTCTCTACCATATCATGCTGGCAAGTAGTCTGCTTGTTGAAATTTGCCGTTTTTGCCATCAAAACGAAACAAATACAAATTCGCCAGCTCTTTTCCAGTATGCTGCTCAGGTGATAGAAGAATTGCAGCTTGAGATCATTGAACATGTAAAGCAAATCAAAACAACGCCTTTACCTTTTTCCGCTGATCCCATTTTACATGACATGAGGGATCACATCCGCGAGCTTTTGTTTTGCGGCAAAGCTTTTCTCTATGAGCGAGTCGTTATTTACCGGATCATCTGGGAGTATTTACTGAACAGAAAAAAGTGGATGGAAGAAGAGCGGACGATTCTTGAACATCAAAAAGATGATGAAATGAAAAAAGGCGGTTTGTTCATTCTTGAATGCGAACTCGCTATTTTCCATTTTGATTTTTTGGACAAAAACGACGACCATATCATCCATTACTTGCATGAAACTGATCTTCCTCTTTTGCCGTTTTTGTTTGATTGGATTATATCGATGAACAAACGAAAAGAATTTAAACGGTTCCGAAAATGGGTTCCGGTGATTCTTGATCAAGCCAATTTGTATATTCAAGTAGAATATTTTTACGATCGACAAGAAACGATATATTATTTATTAAATGAGTTTGAACATTACCGTGCTCAAGCTGGGGATGACGAGACGTTCGAACACGCTTGCCGAAAGCTTCTTCCGTACAGCTATGCAGTTTATCATGAATATTTAATTGAAAGAGGCCTGTTTCATACATGGGCGGAGCTTCAGCTTTCGATCGGTTTCTCTCTAGATGATGTAGAGAGCCGGCTTCTTACTGTCATTGAAAAAAAAGCACCCGGTGTGCTGCTTCCCCTATTGCATCAAGAAATTGCCGGCAAAATCGCTGCCAAAAACCGATCAAGCTACAAAGACGCTGTGAAATATTTAAAAAGACTGAAACGCGTTTATAAAAAAACGGGCGATATGGACACTTGGGAACACTATTTTCAGCATATTACGAGCGAGTATAAACGCCTTCGCGCTTTTCAAGAAGAGCTCGTAAAAGGAAAATTGATGTAATGCACACGCTTAAAGATCAAAAGTATTCAACAGAAAAGGAAGTGGGGACATGTTCACCACAACTAGTCTTGTGATTTGTGCCGAGAAAATCGGAGATTATCAATACAGCATTTGGTGTACAGATGAAGCTGGCACCTTTCTTGCGCTTAAGGAATGGCAGCAATATGCATTTATTTGGCATACTTCTTCCTTTTACGGCACCGATTTGCGTGTATCAGACAATTGTATTCTGCTTTCGCCGTGGCAGGCGGTCGAATTTTTTGCCAAACGACCTGTCAACTCTTTGCTCAATATTTCCTTTTCTAGCGATCTTGACCAGACATCGCAAACAGCTGAACTGATTTTTCAGCTTGTTCAGACCGGTAACTTCATGCCTGACTATTCATCTTGGCAAAAAGGAAAGCTGGGCTGGAAGCCGAAGGATAACACGGTTAAGGAAATTGATCTTCCATGGTTTTCCGCTGCCGTTTCTGACCTTTTGGAAAGAAGCGCAGGAGCGAAACGTGCTTGGGATCAGCTTGTCGAAACATATCCTTTGCTCACATCGTTTGAAGGGCATTTTCTTGACGAGCAGGACTGGCTTGAGAAAATAGGCTGGCGATTAAACGATCAGCCGTTTCAAATCGGCTTTCGTTTAAATGAACCTGAACAGGATGGCGGCATTTGGAGACTGGAAATGTTTTTGCGAGACCAAACAGACAAAGATTCTTTTCTTTTATACAAGGGGAAAAGCTCTCTGCCGGCTAAATGGCGGAAATATACGGACACGATTGAGCGTGAACAGCAGCGATTTTCTACAATCGTCCCATGGCTTGCATTTGAAAATGGAGAAGCTCTATTAAACGAACAAGAAGCGTGGCGTTTTTTATTTGAAGCAAGCGAAACATTCATCAATTCAGGCGTCGAGATTCTCCTGCCATCTTGGTGGCAGGCGGTGAAGCAATCAAGCCTGGCATTGAAAGCGCATGTGAATACCGTCCCGAAAGGAAGATCGTTTGTCGGGATGAATTCCCTCATCGACTTTAATTGGCGGATCGCAACAAACGGCGTGGAGCTGACCGAAGAGGAATTTGAACAGCTGGTTGAGCACAAACGGCGGCTCGTCAACATACGGGGAAAATGGATCATGCTTGATCCGTCAATGATCGAGCAGATGAAAAAAATGCTGAAGCGTGCAGAAAAAGAAGGCCTCCACATTTTTGATATTTTAGAGCAGGAATTTGGGCGAAATCGCGAAGAGGGGGACGAGCTAGAGCGCCCATTTGCTGGGATCGAAATCAAATTAAACAGCACATTAAAAAAAATGGTGAAGCAGCTGGGGGAGCTTTCGGAAATCCCTTCGGTAAGCCTGCCGAAACATTTCGCCGGCACCCTCAGACCTTATCAAAAACAAGGCTTGGATTGGCTGTTATTTTTACGCCGCTTCGGTTTTGGCGCGTGTTTGGCAGACGATATGGGGCTTGGGAAAACAGTGCAGATGATTGCTTATTTTCAATATGTGAAGGAACGGGAGAAGCCGGAAACGCCCGCACTGATCATCGTGCCGACGTCCGTGCTCGGCAACTGGCAAAAGGAAATAGAAAAATTCGCGCCTCAATTAAACGTTTATTTACATTACGGCCAAAACCGGAAAAAAGGCGAAGCATTTCAAAAAAAGGTTTTGGGCTCCGATATTGTTTTGACATCTTACGGCTTAAGCCACGTTGATTTTGACGAACTTTCTTCTGTTCATTGGTCCAGCCTCTGCATCGATGAAGCGCAAAATATTAAAAACGCCCATACGAAACAATCGCGATCTATCCGGAAATTGAACAGCCATCAGCGCATTGCGCTGACAGGAACGCCGATAGAAAACCGTTTGACGGAGCTTTGGGCCATTTTTGATTTTATCAATAAAGGTCTTTTAGGAAGCCTTCACCAATTTCAGAAGCAATATGTGCTTCCGATCGAAAAAGGGGAAAAACCGGACAAAATTCAAAAACTGCGCAGCATGATCAGGCCGTTTCTGCTTCGAAGAACAAAACGCGATGAGCATGTCGCACTGAATTTACCGGAAAAACAAGAACAGAAGGAGTACGTGCCGCTCACCGTCGAGCAGGCATCATTATATGAACAGCTTGTCAAAGACACACTTGAGGAAGTAATGAAAGCGGACGGCTTCGAGCGGAAAGCACTCATTTTAAAAATGCTGGGCAAGCTGAAACAAATTTGCAATCACCCCGCTCTTTATTTGAAGGAAGAGGCTGTTTCTACTCTTCAAGGCCGGTCTCATAAAATCGATAAGCTGCTTGAATTAGTTGAAGCTATTTTGAATCAAGACGAAAGCTGTTTAATTTTTACCCAGTACATTCAAATGGGGAAAATGCTGAAAAACTTGCTTGAAAAAACATTTAAAATAGACGTTTTATTTTTGCACGGAGGCTTATCCAAAACAGAAAGGGACAAACTTGTCGAGACGTTTCAAAATGGAGGCAGCCGCTTGTTTATTTTGTCGCTGAAAGCCGGAGGCACAGGATTAAATTTGACAGCCGCCAACCACGTCATCCATTTTGACCGTTGGTGGAACCCGGCCGTTGAAAACCAGGCAACCGACCGCGCCTACCGCATCGGCCAAAAGCGGTTTGTCCACGTGCATAAACTGATTACTACCGGCACAATTGAAGAGAAAATCGACGACATGATCGAGAAAAAACAAGCATTAAACGAAGAGCTGATCCAAAGCGACAACTGGATCACCGAACTTTCCACAGAAGAATTGAAGGACTTAATTGCACTCAGAAATGAAGAAAGACGATAAAGCGTGTCTGCATCGATCGAAAACGACTGAGGAATAAAAAAAGACGATAAAGTGTTAAAATGTAAAGCTTTTTAAAAAGTGACTATGTCTACTTTAGCGACTTCTTTTGTCAAAGTTTGAAAGCAAAGGGATTATTCCATTCTTAAGCTGTTAAAAAAGGAGGGAATCTTCTTGGCAAAAAAAGATTCTAAAACGGAAACACATGCCCCGGAATGGGAAAAACTTTATGAAGAATTAATAAAAGCTGCAAATAAATAAGAACTCTTTTAACCACTCTTTTTGGGAGTGAGGAGCGGAGTCTATACACCACAAAAAAAGATCTTGGAGTCTTATCAATTTTAATGAGGCTGAGGCAAAGACCGGAAGTTGGAAGCAGTCTCGACGAAACAGCATAAATACATTAAAAGGAAGCCAAGAATGGAGCGGTTGAAGCTTTTATAAAATGAAGCATCATTTTCATCTCTAAAAAATTTGAACAAAATGGATCAAAACGTCATTTCTAAAAAACGGCTGTTACCTTTCATTAGCTGATAATTCCTTTCCTCTCAACAAAACAGCCAGCCTCAAAAAAACGGCTGGCCAAAGGTTGAGGGAGCTTTTAGGGGATGCCTTGTGATTTTTTCTTTTCACTGGAAGGAAAAAAGCGGACGACTTAGCTAACGGAAGTCCATTTTCGATTTGTGTCAAAAGGTGGACTTTCTTCTCATAAGATTGATTTACGTTTCTTCTGCGGAATCAAAAGCAAACTTACTTTACATCAAACATGCCTTATTTTGCTGAGGACGAAAGGATTGTTTTTCCTCTAAAGTCAGACTTACTATGCCTCAGACTGTTCAGGTGCGGATTCCGGATCGAAAAGCTCTCTTGCCCGTATTCTTTGCGGCGGAGTGCCCATAAATCGAACGGAATCCGCAACAACTTCTGTTACGTACACTTTTTTGCCCTCGCTGTTTTCATAGTTTCGCGTTTGAATTCTTCCGATTACGCCAACGATCGATCCTTTCCGGCAGTAATTTGCAGTATTTTCAGCTGTTCGTCTCCAAAGTGTACAATGAACAAAATCTGTGTCGATTTCCCCTGCCGCATTGCGAAAGTTGCGGCTCACAGCCAGCGTAATATTGGCAACAGGAGCCCCTTCACTTGTATAGCGGATTTCAGGATCTTTCGTTAATCGACCGACGAGCGTCACATGGTTGATCACATCATCCCTCCCTTCTCGTAATGTGCACCCTTATTGTAGCTGAAGTTAAAAAAATAGAAAAATGTCTATTTTTAGATTTTTCCGCCTTTAACGACGTTGATTTTCTCATTTTCCTATAGCTATTTTTCGAAAATAAACAACGATTTATTAATTTTCGCGATTTTTCATATTTTTTGTCGTAATGAAGGAAAAATGATTCGACCCATAGATGTGTATGTTCTGCAAAAGCTTTGAGAAGATTGGAGAAGATTTCATTTGCTCATCGATGATTTCTTCTTTATAGCGAAGAGTTGTGTGGTCGTATGTAAACAATTGAACATAAAACTGCTTTTCTTGCATACCAAACATTACCCGCAATATTGACAATTTATCCTCCATTTGAAAATATACATCAATTACCGCATCGCTCGGGATTTGAAAATAATGATAGCTAAGCTCATTTTCGGAAAAATCGCCAATCCTCAACATCATGAATTCCTTATTTCTAGTTCTATTTTCATGACCGCGGATAATATGAATTTTTTTGAGTTTATATTTCGTCATCAAATCCCCCCTTAGGCCTTTTTAAAAAAGTATAATCCTTAATGTCAAAATTATCTATATTTACGAAATATTTGTAATATATGTATTTTAGTTCATTTTTCCTATAAAATGTCGAAAATTCTCCTTATCTCTTGTATTTTCTTCATTTTTCAATTTCGTTCTAATACTGAACGTTTATTTTATTGATCTTATTACGATCTGACGATGCCTTCTTTTTCCTTTACCATATTTTTTAATGGTATGGAAAAGTTGGTGGAATCGTGAACGCACAGCAAAAATTTCAAATGAATATGAAATTTTTCCGAAAAGAAAAAGGATGGACTCAGAAACAGCTGGCCGAAAAATTGAATATGACAAGATCAGTAATCAGCAAATTGGAAACTGGAGTGCAGCAGCCTAGTCTGGAGCAGCTTGTTTCGATTAGTGAAGCACTCGAAATCAGCATTGATCATCTAGTTGGTCAAGGCGGTACCCCGAGCATGTTGGCAGAAGTGCTTGAACCGTATCGGTCAGAAAAACATTTGGAGGAAGTAATTGACTTTTTAATAAAACATCCCAATTTATACGATGCGATTAAAAAATTAGCGCAAACGAATCATAATCAACAGCAATTATCCCAGTATGTTGCTACGATGATTCATGAACTGTTGAAAATAGAGTAAAGGCTGACTTTTGTCAAGCCTTTTTTATTTTATGTTATAATAAAGCATAAACTCTAGTTGGGGGCCTTGAACCATGAAAACCTTTAAGCTTGTCGAATTGAAAGTTGAGAGGAAAGATCAGGAAAACCGCATCGAAAATTTACCTCTTGCTGATGGGCTGATCATTAATAAAGAGGACGGCGAAAATTCGTGGTTAATTGAGGCGCTTCTTTCTAAACAGTTTCGTCCTTATTTTGAACACCATTTGCAAAATAATGATGAACTCAAGCTTTTAGCCACGATTACTAAAAAAAATAATAGACCCGCTCATATCATTGCAAAAATTCGTTCGATCACTATGTTAAAGGATCATATTTCTGTCCTTTTTGACGGCAGAATCTATAATAACCGAACTTCCAAGCAGGAAGCAGAAATGGTCCTCAGAGAACTAATTTCAAAAGGTCTATCCGGACAAGAGCTGCTGGAGGCATTTAGTAAAACAATCCATAAAATCCATGATCCAAAAACTAAATGCCGATTCAAAAAAAATTGAATAGTCCTCCATGAAAAAGGATAGTCCTGCGTATTTTAATGTGAAAGCCAACAAAAATCCTGGCCAGATTTGCCTAGATGAAACCGCAGATGCTCCACATCTAATCAATTTTAACTTAAATCAGTTATGAGACACCTCATTTAACTCGTGAACTACTCGTCATTGAAATGACGAGCTTCCTGTTCTACGCAACGAACTGTTGTCCGTTAAACGTATACACAGTCGGCGTGTCCAACACCACTACTGATTGAGATAAAGCCTTAATCTCTTTCAGATACTTTTTGCTGATATTGATAGCACCATTCACATCCGCATTGATGGTTGTATGACAGTCGTTACATACATATAACCCTCGATGAATCCGATTACTCGGCTTTGCGTTTTCTTCACAAGGGAACATTTGGCATACTGAACATGCTTGAGAGGTGTATTCTTCGGTTAATAAACGAACATCTATTCCTTGCTCCTGCGCTTTATACCGTATCATTTGAATGATTTTCGCATACGGAAAACCATGCAATTTTTGATTCGTTTTCTTGTTGAATTTCGCTTGTTCTCGTATACCTGTAATGTCACCAATCACAATCGTTTCGACTCCTTGTTGCAGAGCAATATCAATCACTTTTCTTGTCATACAATGCAACATGTGATGCACTTGTTTTCTTTTCTTTTGATAAAGTTGTAACACACGTCTGGAAGGTTTCGGGTATTGTATTCCTTTAGCACATTGTTGAGCGAAACCAATCGCTTGAAAATGGGCGATTTGTTTATGAAAGTAGCGTTCAACGGATAGCCATTGCCTTCCTGAAATGATGTGTGCTTTTCCTTGATAATCATAACAAGTCATCGCATTGGCAATCCCTAAGTCAATCGATAAAAATTTCGTGCTATTCTTTTGTTTCAATGGTACATCTTTGTATTCTTGAATCAGATAAATCGTATATTCTTTTCGACTGATGGGTTTCACTTCAATCAGTTTTATCTTTTCGATTTCGATATGTTTCGGAATCGGGATATAAAGATAACTTTCTTCCAATCCATACGTTTCTTTTAAAAAGGCTTTTTGAGCCTTTGGAATGGGTAAACGAATTTTGGTATTGTTCTCCACCAATTTGAAACTGTTATTTAGAAAACGGACATTAAAGTTTTGATGTTTGAATCGTGGTGGTTGTGGATTATCTATTCCATTGCTTTCCTTTAGTTTGAAAAAAGACACCCACGCTTCTTGCAAGACTTTTAAGACCTCTTGTGCTGATTGAGCAGGTAATTGTTTATACCAAAAATGTGTTTTTAATCGTTTTTTCTGTTCATACCAATTCGGGAACGGTACACCTTGTTCTTTCGACCAATTCCGTTTTTCATAGTTCCCCACATTCCATAACTTCCGACTGGCATAACACAAGTGATATAAGATGATTTGATTGGTTCGATTCGCTTTATAGGTGAAATACGATACCTTTTTCATTTAGTCACCACCTTTCTTTTGGTTAGCAATATAGCGTTTTATGACATCCTCACTAATAGAGCCAACGGTTTCAATATAATAACTAGAGTTCCATAATACTCCTTTCCATAATTTTTGTTTGATTTCAGGAAATTGCAGAAAAATTTTTCTCCCTGAAATCCCTTTTAACATTTTGACAATATAAGAAGGTGCTATTTTTGGATGAGCTGATACAAATACATGAATATGATCTTGTTCACCCACCTCTACCATCTGCAACAGAAAACCTTTTTCTTCTGCAATCTCTTTAAAAATTTTCTTGAGATATAACTCAACCTCTTGTGTCAAAACCTTCTTTCGATATTTCACAGACCATACAATATAATAATTGACATTATAAACACAAGTTCTTGCGTGAATTAAATTTGTTTTCTTCATACATATAGTATATCAAAAATATACAAAAAAACCAATTATTTCAATCTTTAATAAACCACATATAGTCTTTATAAAATATAAAAAAAGCGATTCATCTCCCCTTTAAAAAGGGGAGGATTCTCGCTTGTCTATCCTAAAAATAAAATAGAAGGCACAGACGGCCTTCTTCAATTATTGATTTTCTTGTTCTTCGTTGTTTTCGTCGTTATTATCGTCGTTATTATCGTCGGCAGTATCATCTTGATTGTTATCAGCACCTTCTTCATCATCCGGTGGCAATTCTTCATCTAAAGTATTCCCGTTATTGTCTTCATCTGTTGGACCTGTATTTTCTTCTGTATCGTTATTATTGTCCGGAGGGACCTCATCATTCGTATTGCACCCTGTCACCACCATCAACGCCATTAGCATGCTAAATAACATGTACATCCATTTCTTTTTCATATGATTGCTCCTTTCTTATTGTTATACGTTCTTAACATGCCCAAGTATTTTTAACACATTCAACAAATTTTTCTAAAACACAGATTGAATTTTTCAACCTTCAGTATATGATGACATAGATTGAAGAAAGGATAAGAAGAAATATTCGTAAAAGAACGATTTCGAAAATAAACTTTTGCAATCCAACATTTTCATATCCAAATGTAAGAGAAAACACTTTAGAAGGGCTCATAATCGGGGAAAAACAAACGAAAGCCATATTTTCAACATCAGAAGAAATAAAAAATGAAGATATAGAGATGAATACACCGTACTGGAGCACATCGAAAATTTTGGGAGAGAATACAGAAAGAAGATCTTTTAAGATGCAAGTACATTCAAATTGAGGTCAATACAACAGACTTCTTGAACTTATGAAAAAAGCGGCAGTCTAATGTGCTTATTTAATAAAAAACAGATGCCATTTGAAGGCACCCGTTTATTTCACAGCAAATGTTAATTCAGCTTCACAAGCGATTTCGTCATCAACCTTTGCAATTCCTTTTGCTTTTCCGATCGGACCCCGCTGTGCGATCATTTCCACTTCCAGTTTTAGTTGATCCCCGGGGCGTACTTGTCTTTTAAAACGGCATTTATCAATGCCAGCAAAAAGAGGGAGCTTCCCTTTATATTCTTCTTTTTTCATCATGGCAACGCCGCCTACTTGAGCCAGTGCTTCAACGATCAAAACGCCTGGCATAACCGGATAATCCGGATAATGTCCGTTAAAAAACGGTTCATTAATTGTGACATTTTTGATGCCGACCGCCCGCTTGCCTTCCTCTAATTCAACAACTCGATCGACTAGCAAAAACGGATATCGATGTGGTATGATCTCTTTTATTTGCTGAATATCCAACATGAAGATGCCTCCTTAAGGATTAAAACGATAGTCTGTTTCCGCAGCTTTTTATGGCTCTAATAAACGATTTATGCCCCATTTTTTCGTCTCCCGATCTCCGGCATGTGAGCAATGCATCAGCTCGTTTCTTAGAACCAGTCTTGCAGAAGATCTTAACAAGGAGGAAAATTCCCCCAGCCTTTCATCAAGTATATTAGAATTACGCGTCCTTTTCAACAAGATCTATGATGTGCTGCCATGTAGACGGTTTAAGTGCATCTAGTGGACGTCCGTCCCCCAACACTCCATATCCGATTATCGCACCGATGGCCATGCTGATGACCATTCCAAAAACAAGTAAAATGAGACGAAGCCAAATTGGAATAAGCCGGACTCGTGTGCGCGTTTTTCTCTTGACTCCGTCCTCTTTTTTCGCTTTTTTCCGTTCTTCCCTTGTTAAAATATCAACTTTTTCCTGAGCAGCCATCATAAAAACTCCCTTAAAAAAATAACAAGTTTTAAAAAGCTGATACAGCAGCTTCTTTTAAGGTCAAAGATCAAAAAGACCTATTTCTATATTCACGGTGAACTACCCCGTTTAAGGCTAGAGGTAAAACTTGTTAAATTGAATTTTTGCCGATTTTCAACTGTTCAACACAATTGCAGAAATCGCTCTATTACCTCACCGTGTTGATTAGTCCAAGCATTTGATCGCCGATCGTGATTGACCGAGCATTTAGTTGGTAGGAGCGTTGTGCGATCATTAAGTCTGTAATTTCTTGAGTCAGGTCGACATTTGAGCTTTCCAGAGCCCCTTGCCGCATGCCGATTTCCGTCCGCAAATCCCCTTCCAAATTCGTCAGCACATCTGTGATGGGCACGTTTCCTAATTGCTGCAAGCCGTATATATTATTGCCGAGTGAAATCATCATGCTCGGACGATCTACTCTGACAACTCCAAGATTAACCGTTTGCGGTAGCTCTCCTTCATTCCGTGGCGCTGCTGTAAGCGTCCCGTTTGCAGAAATGACAATATCTCGAATATCTCCGTCCAAGTAAATCGGGTTTTGATTTTCATCAAGCACTCGGTAGCCGTCTTTCGTCACAAGCATAAGGCGGTTCGTACCATCGTTTGCAGGAGATAAATAAAGAGCACCGTCTCTTGTATACCGGACCTCGCCGTCTACTTCCACTTGTAAAAACTGATCCTTGTGTAAAAGCGCAACATCTAGCTCTCTGCCTGTCGTTTTAATAGCGCCTTGATGAAAGACAAGCTGTTTATCCAGTCTGGCGCCGACGCCAAGACGAAGGCCGTAATCAGTCAATCTGCCTGTTTCTTTTTGAAGATCCGGCTGATTGTTCAGCTCTTGTCTCATCAATTCGTGAAAGGTTGTGCTCGTTTTTTTATAACCGTTTGTATCGATATTCGCTAAGTTATGACCGATTGCATCCAATTGCTGCTGTAACTGATTCATCGTATTAGTCGCTGTAATCATTGAGCGGAGCATTTACAACACCTCTTTGTCAGCCGATGCGGCCGATTTCATTGACTGCTTTGTCCATACTTCTGTCATATGCTTGCAGCACCTTCTGATTTGCTTCAAAAGAACGATAGGCTGTCAGCATACCCGTATAAGCCCTTGCAACATCAACGTTGGAACGTTCAATATATCCTTGGCGCAGCACATATTGCACATTGCCGTTGCCAATTGCACTTGGCAGCTCTGTTCCGTCAGCCGTTCGAAACAAGCCGTTCCCTTCATTGACAAGATTGCGGACATCATCTTCAAACCGAATGTCGATCGTTTGACCTGTGTATTGTCCGTTTTCCAGAACTTCTCCTTCAGGCGTAATAGTAAAATCGTTTCCTTCAATAATAATCGGCGTTCCGGTTACAGACAGGACAGGGTTTCCTGCCATTGTCAGGCGGCCTTGCTCATCAATCGTAAAGTGGCCGTTTCTCGTATATTTCACTTCACCATTTCCCGTTTCAACAGCAAAAAAGAGAGTGCCTTTTAAATTCGTTTCTTCATGAATTGGAACCGCTTCTTCCACTAAAGCTACATCAGTCGGCAAATCAGTTGCACGGATATCCCCTTGGGTAAATAGTGGAATCAATTCTTGCATATAAACGCCTGTATTGACAGATCCAACTTCCGAAATATTTGTCACACCGTTTTTTGTTTCAATTCTTGACAAAAGCATTTCCGGAAAAGCCCGTATTGCAGCCCGGTCAGATTTATATCCCGGCGTGTTAGCGTTGGCTATATTGTTTGAAAGCATTTCCGCATGGCGCTGCTGTGTGAGCATTCCTGCTGCAGCTGTATAGAATCCTCGAAGCATGATTTTTCACCCCATCCAACAAATCCGACATGTTCTCCTAATTTTATATTATAAAGGACTTTTCGATGATTCTCATTACAATTTTTTTATTATCTTATAGGTAAAAGATCACAATTTTCTGATAGGTCTATTATCTTCCGTCTCCTTTCCAAACTGTTCATAAAGAAAAATATCATTTGGATGTTGGGAGCTGAATGGGTATGTAAAAGCAGGATTGGTCTTTCAGATTTGAATCGAGTAGGAGGGAGCGATTAACTCCCGTCCTCTCACACCACCGTACGTACGGTTCCGTATACGGCGGTTCAATTAAGATAATTGACGCAAGTCTTTATAACTTCCGTGAATAGCTGTTCTCTTTATGCCAGTGGTCACTCCACCCTCCAAGAGATCTCCCACGGGATTCACCGCTTCCTCCCTCAAGTGAGGTACTACGTTTTCTGTGTTCATCATGACTCACTGAATGCCAAGGGCTATTCTCTCTTAATTGTTCGGTCCTTCTTAGTTGTTCTAGACCAACTAATACTATGACCTCTGCTGACTTCTGACTGTTCAGCTATCTATCACTAGATAGGTTACCAAGGTTACTTGGCGTGCCAGCCAGACCTCCCCGGGTAAGAGTGTAATCTTTCCTTCCATCCATCTGCTTCATTTACTCTGTATCACCTTCGGCAGAAAGGGCTTTGTTTTGTCTTGCAAACTCACCCAGTGATACCTAGCCTCATATGAAGTTCGTGTTCCTCAGACCGGAAGTTTGCCGCTCGCTTCCTTCAGATTCCGCGTCACCACGGACACCCTTGCGTTAAGCTAACTGCTACTTCTGCCTTCGCAGCTCGGGACTTTCACCCTATAGATTACACCCATGCCGGGCGCACAAGTAAAAAAATCGGCGTAAAAGCCGATTTCTAAAAAACTTATTGCTACGATTTTGTTATATAAACTTTCTTTTTGGCAGTTTGTCCATGTTTTCAAGCATGATTCCTGTTCCGACAGCAACGCAGTGCAGCGGATCATCCGCTATGGTAACCGGAACCTTCAGCTCTTCAGACAAGAGCAGATCAAGCCCATGCAGGAGTGCTCCGCCGCCTGTTAAAATAACACCGCGGTCAATGATGTCTGCAGACAGCTCAGGAGGTGTGCGCTCCAACACATTTTTGGCTGCTTGAATAATGGCTTCGACAGGTTCTTTTAATGCTTGCTCGATTTCTTTCGACCTAATAGTGATCGTCCGAGGCAGTCCTGTGACCATATCACGACCCCGAATATCGATTTCTTCGTCGCGTGCACCTGGAAATACTGTTGCCGCTTTCACTTTAATATCTTCTGCAGTTCGTTCACCGATCAGAAGCTTATACTCCCGTTTAATATAATTTAAAATTTCAAGATCAAATTTGTCTCCAGCCACTTTCAAGGACGAGGCGGTAACGATATCACCCATGGATAGTACAGCTATGTCCGTCGTCCCGCCGCCAATATCCACCACCATGTTTCCACTCGGCTGGAAAATCTCCATCCCAGCGCCAATTGCAGCTACTTTTGGTTCTTCCTCTAAAAAGACTTGCTTGCCGCCGCATTTTTCAGCTGCCTCTCGGATCGCTTTCCGCTCCACTGAAGTAATGTTTGTCGGGCAGCAAATTAAAATCCGCGGCTTTGATATAATGCCTTTGACATTTAACTTATTCAAAAAATGTTTGAGCATTGTTTCTGTAATATCAAAATCTGCGATGACACCATCCTTCAGCGGGCGTATGGCAACAATATTGCCAGGTGTACGGCCAACCATACGTCTCGCTTCCTCGCCAACCGCTAACACCTTTCCGTTGTTGCGGTCAAGTGCCACAACAGAAGGCTCATTTAACACAATGCCTCTGCCCTTTACATGAATCAGCACATTTGCTGTTCCTAGGTCGATTCCTACATCTTTTGAAAACATATTACTATGATCCTCCCTTGCCAATCATCATCTCTCCAACTAATATCCTAATTTCTTATTGTATCATATAATTGCATAAAAAGTATGATTTTGTAAAAAAAGACAAGATTTTCGGAGAGTTTTGTCGGTTGGCGTCGAGAATCATCATCGTTTTATCGGTTCTTTTTGCTGTTCTTCTTTTTTATATTTTAATTTTGTTGCTTCTCCGCCACGAAGATGGCGAATCGATTTATGATAATCTAGTATTTTCTTTACTTCGTTTGCTAAATCAGGATTTATCTCCGGCAGCCTTTCCGTTAAATCTTTATGGACAGTACTCTTGGAAACGCCAAACTCTTTCGCGATTACACGAACAGTTTTTTTCGTCTCCACGATATACTTTCCAATCTTGATTGTGCGTTCTTTGATGTAATCGTGCACACCACTCGACCTCCCTAATGTGGATGTGAGAAGTGTGAAATGAGATTCGCATGCACAGTGTATACAGCTATATACATGATGTAGAATCTAAAGTTGCCATTTTTGCTGTATTGATCATCTATCTCCACGATCCCTCACCTCAAACACTCTCTTGTTAGGTTTGTAACATTTTATTAGCTTGGGTGAAGATATATTCTTGAAAAGTCAAGAAGGACAAGGGATTTATGAAAATTTATTTTCCACTTAAAGTCGAGGTCATGTTTCGACACTTTTCATTGATTAGTTTTTCGACGATATGCGCCAATCATTTTCCGGGAAATATGTATAATTCCAGTGAAAAAAAGAAAACATCTGCTCCTTTTTGGAACAGATGTCGAGAAATGGGGAATGGTTTGATTCTTATGACAAAACAGAAAAACATTTTTGATGAGCTCTTCGGCAATGTGGACAAGTTCTCTCTTGCTTTTTTATGTTCCTAAAATATTTGACTTGTTCAGGCTTTTATTAGCGCAGATTACTGAAATTGTTCAGACCTTATAGGGTCGTATTTAATAAAATTTCGTTCAATGATCCTACATGTTCACTTTCCAACTTTCGTTTATTCATCATATATGCCAGCTCCGACTGAAATTTGGCGCATGATGCGCATCTGCTCAAGATAAAGCTTTTGAGCCTCTTGAACGGAAACCGGCTGAAAGCGAATCTTTGCCCCTGGCACTGCTTGAGCAACGTACATCAAATCCACTGTAATAACTGTTCCGATTCTCGTATATCCGCCCGTTGTTTGCCGATCAGCCATTAAAATGATCGGCTGTCCGTCAGCAGGTATTTGAATTCCGCCAAGGGGAGCAGCTTCCGACAAAATGTCGGCAGGCTTTCTATGAGAAATTTTCGGCCCTTTCAGCCGATAGCCCATTCTGTCCGATTGCGGTGTGACTTCATATACAGAAGAAAAAAAAGTATCGATTCCTTCTTTTGTAAACGCCTCTTCATGTGGACCCGGGACAATGCGAATGGTCATGTGCTTTTCATATTTCGGGATAAGGGAAGGGGATAACATTCGGCCAATTGTGCTTGTTTTTACAGCATCTGAACCCATGATTACATCCCCTTTTTGAAGGGCTCTTCCATTTAATCCTCCTATTCCCGCTTTTAAGTACGTTGATTTGCTCCCCATGACCTTAGGGACATTAATTCCGCCTGCGATTGCGATATAAGCTCTTGCACCGCTTTTCAAACCGGTAAAAGAAAGCTGATCTCCCTTTTTCAGCAGCACGCTTTTCCATAACGGAGCGTCTTTCCCATTGATTTTTGCCGCTAGATCGCCTCCGCATATCGCAATCACAATATCACGGACGGCCCTTAAGGAAGGACCTGCGATTGTTGCCTCCAGCACCGCTTCATCTTTTCGGTTGCCGACTAAAAGATTTGCGATTTGCATGGAAAACGAATCCATAGCGCCGGCAACAACAACTCCGTATTGCTGATAGCCCGTTCTTCCTAAATCTTGAACAGTCGTTAACAAACCAGGCTTTTCAACTAACAATATTTCTTTCATCATTTTTCGCTCCCGGATTGACAATACGAATATTTTCTTCTTCCAGTCTGCTTTTTAAAGCTTCAGCAAATGCTAATGCCTTCGGACCGTCGCCATGGATGCAGATTGTATCAGCTTGAATGGGGATGTCTTGCCCGTTTATTGCCGCTACTTTTCCCTCCTTCACCATACGGAGAACTCTTTCTACCGCTTCCTCTGGATCGTGTATGATTGCATTTTTTTCTGATCTTGAAGTTAATGTTCCGTCAGGCTGATACGTTCTGTCGGCAAAGACTTCATGCGCGACCGTAAGCCCGATCTTTTCCCCCGCACGGCAAAGGACGCCTCCTGAGAGTCCATATAGGATAAGCGACTCGTCAACATCTTTTACTGCTTGAGCAATCGCCTCCGCTAACGCCTCGTCTTTTGCAGCCATATTGTATAGAGCGCCGTGGGGCTTCACATGGTTCAGCTTCATCCCTTTTGATGCCGCCACAGCCTGCAAAGCTCCAATTTGATAAACGACCATATTGTAGACTTCCTCAGGAGATACTTTCAATTCCCTTCGTCCGAATCCGGCTAAATCGTTCAACCCTGGATGAGCGCCTATCGCCACATCAAACTTTTTCGCAAGCTCTACAGTCCGCATCATGACATTATGGTCGCCGGCATGAAATCCACAAGCAATGTTGGCTGAAGAAATACAGCGAAGCAGTTCTTCATCATTGCCAATTTTAAAATGGCCGAAGCTTTCCCCTAAATCGCTGTTTAAGTCAACAGATATCATGTTTCTGCCGCCTCCTTTTTATATTTGACCACTTTATATGAACCCTTTAGCACCTGCTGTTCAATTTTTTCATATTCTCTTTCCGTAATGGGGACAAATCGGATGTAATCGCCGGCTTTTAGCAATATTGGATCTTGTTTCTGCGGATCATACAATTTGACAGGCGTTCTCCCGATGATTTGCCAGCCTCCCGGTGTTTCCAAAGGATAAATCCCTGTTTGCTCCCCGGCAATTCCGATTGAACCGGCAGGAATTCTAGATCTGGGTGTCTTTTTCCTCGGCGCCGCAATTCTTTTGTCCATTCCGCCTAAATATGGAAACCCTGGAACAAACCCAATCATATAAATCAAATAATCGGAGGATGAATGAATCTTCACTACTTCTTCTTCCGACAATCCATTCGTTTCAGCAACAAACTGAATATCTGGCCCTGCCTCCTTGCCATATAATGTCGGAATTTCAATGACTATTGGATCCGGCACTGGCATGCTTTCTATCTTTTCTCCAATTTTTAAAAGCTTTTGAGAAAGTTCATCGTACGAAATAATATTTGGTCGATAAAAAACAGCAAGGGTGGTGTAAGCAGGAACCCATTCGACTATTCCTTCAATGCGGATTTGTTCCAGCCGATATACATATTGGCGGATTTGTTGATAAATTGCTTCGGAAATCTCCGTGCCGAATTGAATGATGATTCCTGTATCACCAAGCGGTTGAATCAAAAATTCCACCGTTTTCCACCCTCCTTTTGAAAAAGTGCTTTTACGCAGCAAAACACTTATTTTTGCAGCTTCTGTGTAAAGCTTGTCAATCCGGCCAAAACGACTGCTGCGGATGTTTTTTTCAGCACTGGTGGATTGCTGCTGTTAAGCAAGTTTTCCAGTCCACATAAACCGTTAATCGAAGCGTTCGTATCAAAAAGAAATCGACATAAAAAAGCCCCGATCACTCAATGGAAGCAAAAATTTATTTAATACTCTGGTACGCAATTAAAATATACATACTCGCAGATGGCAGATCTGATTGAATTCTTTCGCTGCACAAACTGCCAGAAAAACAGGATCGCCCATAATCATGCAACGAACAATTTTCCGCAGGAAAACTCAACATCAGTCTATAGATTCAAACAAATTTAAACAGTCGAACAATCATGTTCTAAAAAAGGATTGCAGTTTGGCTCAAAAGACACTTTTTTCTCAACTGGCGAATGAAAAAGAAACTAAAATACTATATTGCGAGCGGAGACACTGTTAATACGTTCAATCGGCTACACGTTTCCCCACTATCATGCATGCGGATGCTTACTGGTGGCGGATAGACGAGATTCAATCGGCTACACGTTTCCCCACTATCACTAAATCTCGCTCAACACCGTCCAGTACCGCCACACGGGGAAAGTGCCCCCAATCTCGGAATCCATTTTTGTAAAACAGCTTTAAGCTCGGGATGTTGTGCTTGAAAATAAAGCCAAGCAAATTTTTTATTTGGAGGCTTGGAGCCTTTTCTATAGCGGTCTTCAAGGCAAAATCGCCGATTTGTTTTCCCCGGTACTGTTCATCAATGTAAATGCTAATTTCCGCAGTTCCGTTATAAGCAGGCCTTCCATAAAAGGATTGAAAGCTGAGCCAGCCAGCTACGTTTCCATCCTGTTCGATCATCCACAACGGTCTCGTTTTTGGATTGTGCTCATGAAACCACTGTATGCGGTCTTCCACTGAAATAGGTTCAGTATCAGCTGTCACCATCCGGCTTGGGATCGTTGAATTGTAGATCGAGACGATTTTAGGCAAGTCATGTATCGTTGCATCTCGAAAAAGAATATTTTCCACGTGCTTCTTCCTTTCTCTTGCTTAGATTGATTCTATTATATATGGAATAAAGTGAATTTTCGATCGCTTCACATTATGTTTTGAAAAAATGCTTCGGCAAGCCTGCTTTCTCGCTTGCACCTTACCGTACGTTGTTTCTTGTACCGTTTATGAAAAATTTTTTGGTCTGTTCTTTATGAAAAATTCAGCAGCCTATGCTCATTTAATTTTTACCAGATATGATTTAGACAAAAAAAAACCTACTCGTTTGAGTAGGATTGTATTGGTTAAGGTTTAGTTGTAGAATTATCAGATTTTTCTTGTTCTGAATTTTCCTTTGACTGAGATTGTTCTTCATCAGGCTGAGTTTCATCTGATGGGGCTGTTTCGTCTGAAGTAGCTTCCTCTCCATCTTTATTTTCTTCTTTTTGTGCTGCCCCGTCAGAAGGCTCTTCAACAGATTTTTCAGTTAAACTTGTTAACGGCTCGTCCATGTAGTTTAATGGATTGTAGGCTTTACCGTCTTTGCGGATCTCAAAGTGAACATGGACGCCAGCGTCTTTATTGAATTGGTTTTTCCCAGCTTGTCCGATAATTTCTCCTTGTTTAACTTTGTCGCCGACCTGTACTTTCGTATCGGCAAGCGATTGGTAAATGGTTTTTACACCGTTTTCATGTTCAATTTCTACGACATATCCTAAAAGAGAATCTTTTTCAGCTTTTGCAACCGTTCCGCTTAAAGATGCAATGACTTCAAATGCTTTTCCATCATTTGATGCGATATCGATACCTTGGTTTGGATGGTATGTGTTATTATGGAAGACAAGTGCCGTTTCTTGTTCTTTTTCTGAAGCATTAAAGTCATAAAAGTTTGTTACTACCTTCACAGCATCAGGATCGATGGCCGGCATTTTGAAGTTTTCGACGGATTGATTTACTTCCACCGATTGATCTTCATTATAGGAAACGTCTGTACCATCGTCCGTTGATAAATCGTTTGCATCATTGTTGCGGATTGCTTGATACCATAAAACGGCTGTTAAAATAACGGCTGCACTGACTAAATAAATAGCAGGAAAAACCCATTTTTTTCTGAAAAACTGTTGGAACTTCGAGCCTTGAGAAGTACGTTTCTTTTCTTCCTCTCTCATTGTTCATCACCTCAGCAACCATTGTGAACAAGTTTGAGAGAATCTATACATCAAAATAAAATTTTTTCTTTTATTTTTTGCCATTTCTTTTTTTCTATGCATATTGTTGAAAAATATTTGAAGGAGTTTGGATCATGAAGAAGTTTGCGGTATATGTAATCAGTATTTTACCGATTATGTATATGGCGGTCATTTGGATCTTGTCGAGCTATCCAGCTGACACTTTCGTCAAAACGCCGTTTTCGTTCGACCATTTATTGAAAGAGTCGCTTCATCTCATTGAGTTCGGAATTCTTTATTGGCTTTTCATTTTCGCCTTCGCTGTCCATGAAAAGCTTACAGAAAAATTAAGTTTCGCCTCAGCGATGATCGCTGTTTTTTACGGGCTGTGTGATGAAATTCATCAATATTTCGTTCCCTCAAGATCTGCGACATTCATTGATCTTATTAAGGATACAATCGGTGTTTTCGCATCCTACTATATCGTCAAAATCTTTTATTTCCAAAAAGACGAATCGAAGCTAAAAACGTTTTTTTGCAAATTAGCAGCATTAAAAAGATCCCAGCGCTTTTAAGGCTGGGATCTAAAAAAGAATTTATCGAATCGATCAATATTTCATTTAGTTCGAAATGAAGTTGGCAGCTTACTGGCACTATCAGCGGTTCCCCTAAAGAAAATCGAGTAGGAGGGAGCGATTAACTCCCGTCCTCTCACACCACCGTACGTACGGTTCCGTATACGGCGGTTCAATTAAGATGATTGACGCAAGTCTTTATAACTTCCGTGAATAGCTGTTCTCTTTATGCCAGTGGTCACTCCACCCTCCAAGAGGTCTCCCACGGGATTCACCGCTTCCTTCCTCAAGTGAGGTACTACGTTTTCTGTGTTCATCATGACTCACTGAATGCCAAGGGCTATTCTCTCTTAATTGTTCGGTCCTTCTTAGTTGTTCTAGACCAACTAATACTATGACCTCTGCTGACTTCTGACGGTTCAGCTACTTATCACTAAGTAGGTTATGAAGCGCATTTCACCTATCCGCCAGACCTCCCCGGGTAAGTACATGCACTTTCACACCATCTATCCGCCTCATTTACTCGATATGACCTTCGACAGAAAGAGCTTTGTTTTGTTTGGCAAACTCACTCAATCATACCTAGCCTTATATGAGGTTCGTGTTCCTCGGACCGGTGTTTTGCCTCCAGCTTCCTTCAGATTCCGCGTCACCACGGACACCCTTGCTCTTGGCTAACCTCTACTTCTGTCTTCGGGGTTCGGGACTTACACCCTATAGTTCATGTACATGCCGGGCGCACCAAATGTGAGAAAACCGATTACCGATTTTCTTACAAAACGCACCGATTTTTTATTTTTTCGCCATATATTTTGATAAAAACGGGTTGGCTTGCGAAATTTCAATTCCCTGGTAGTAATGTGAGACAATCTCTTTATAATTTTTCCCTTCCTGCGCCATAAAATTGGCACCGTACTGACTCATGCCGACTCCGTGTCCGTATCCTTTTGTCGTAACAATAATTTGGTCGCCTTTCAATGTCCACGAAAAATCCGTTGACCTTAGACCTAGCTTTTCTCTTATTTCCCTTCCAGTAAACTTTTTCCCGTTAATTTCGACTAGAGCGACCCTGTGTCCTGGCGTCCTTTCGATAATTTTTCCAATTGAATTGCCTTTCCCTATTTTAATCCCTAATTTTTGTTCAAACTCTTGAACGGTAAATACCTCCCTAGCGAGAAATTTTTCCGATTTCTCATCCCAAGGGCTTTCCACGCTTTTTAAATAAGGAAGGGCGTTCGGCCAAATGGCCTCCGAATTTTCCGTATATCCATTGCTCGTTGAAAAAAAAGAAGCATCAATCGGCTTGTCGTCATACGTTAAAATTTGGCCTCTTGTTTCGGCAACAGCTTCTTTAATCTTTTTTATTTTCCAATCAAAATCTTTTTTCCAAATTCTCCTTAATTCTTCTTCATTTTTATAAACTTGATGGAGCTCAGTATCCGTGACTACCGCTCCTTCGGGAGAGCCGACATTTTGGCCCGTAAACAGCTCTTTCACGATGTACGTTCTAGCAGCTAAAGCTTGAGCCTTTAACGCTTCTTTTTCAAATTCTGCGGGCATCTCGGCGGCGACAACACCGACCACATATTCTTCAAGCGGAACTTCATCAATTTTTTTTTCTTGGGAACGATAAATTGGTACAGAAACTTTTGATTCCTTTTGTAGCACATCCGTTGTTTCCTTCTCGGCTAGTTCCTCGCCAAGCGTAGCTTTCGTCTTTTCGACAAACGGGGCTACCAGCAAACTTGGCACCATCAAAATAATGAAAAATATTGCTGCAAAAAAAAGAAAGAACGGTTTCACTCGTTTCATATTACAGCCCCCATTTCTTTTATCGCTGACTTTAGTAAAGTTTATGGGGAAGGACAACCTTTTATGACTGAAATCGGAGATGCTGTTTGCAGGGGGAGTTTTATGTATAAAACGAAAAAATATGAAAAAAATAAGCGGGTAATACGAAAAAGAAGCTAGCATCTCCCTAAAAGAGGCTAGCTTCTTTTGTGAAATTATACATTTAAATTCGTTGCAACGGCTTGTTGTTCAATTGCCGGGATGTCTGCTTCATCATTGACGCGTTCAATATCTGCGCCAAGCTCTTTTAACTTCTCATGAAAACGGACGTAGCCGCGATCTAAATGCTTCAGCTCCGTAACCCGTGTATACCCTTCTGCAGCAAGCCCAGCTAAAATTAATGCAGCTGCCGCTCTTAAATCGGTTGCCGTTACTTCTGCACCTTGAAGCTTTACAGGACCATTGATAATACAAGAGCGGCCTTCGATTTTAATATCTCCGTTCATACGACGAAATTCTTCTACATGCATAAAGCGGTTTTCAAATACCGTTTCGGTAATTACGCTAGTTCCGTTTGCCTGAAGCAGCAGGGCCATCATCTGAGACTGCATGTCAGTAGGAAAACCTGGATGAGGCATTGTTTTAATATCCACTGCCTTCAATGTTTCCGGACCAATGACACGAATGCCTTCTTCTTCCTCGATAATGGTTACGCCCATTTCTTCCATTTTCGCAATTAATGATGTCAAATGCTCCGGAACTGCTCCTTTTACAAGAACATTCCCTTTCGTAATGGCAGCAGCAACCATAAATGTTCCTGCTTCAATACGATCTGGAATAATTAAATGCTTTGCACCGTGCAAGGAATCTACACCTTCAATTCTGATAGTACCAGTGCCTGCGCCGCGGACATTTCCGCCCATTTTGTTTATAAAATTCGCAAGGTCGACAATTTCAGGTTCCTTTGCACAGTTTTCGATTACAGTTGTTCCTTCTGCAAGTGCGGCTGCCATCATAATGTTTTCTGTTGCGCCGACACTTGGGAAATCCAAATAAATTTTGGCTCCGCGAAGTCTGCCATTCACTTCTGCGTCAATAAAGCCGTTGCCGACTTTTATCGTTGCACCCATCGCTTCGAAGCCTTTCAAGTGCTGATCAATCGGACGGGATCCGATGGCACATCCTCCCGGCAAAGCAACACGTGCACGGCCTTTGCGGGCAAGAAGAGGTCCCATAACAAGCACAGATGCACGCATTTTTCTAACATATTCAAATGACGCTTCCGTTAAAAGCTCTCCGCATGCATCGACAACTACTTGATTACCATCAAAACGAACCTCTGCTCCGAGATAGCGGAGAACTTCGTTTATCGTGTAAACATCGGAGAGCTTAGGAACATCACAAATTTCACTCTTTCCTTCACTAGCTAATAAAGATGCAGCGATGACAGGTAAAACGGCATTTTTAGCTCCTTCGATCTTTACTGTACCGTTTAACTTTCGACCGCCGCGGACGATGATTTTTTCCAAGGTATTCCCCTCCGCGTCCCATTTTCTCTATATTAATATTCAGTTGTAATAATAGGTGTTCCTACTGTTACAGTAGTTCTTTCGCCCATTCCTGCACTTCTGAGCGAAATTTGAATGTTCATCTTTCCATTTTTCGTTTCAATAGAATGATCCCAATCGTTTGTAAAACCGGATATGGAAACGAAGCGTTGCTCGTTTAAGCTTTCCACCGGTTTTGCATGAAACCTTTTTAAAAGGTTATTTGCCTCAAAAAACAAAACACCTTCCATCTTATCATCTGTATAGCCTTTGACACAAGTGAAAAATGTAGGATTTCCAGGAATTTTGTCGAAAATGTGACGGTTAAAATAGCGCTCCAGCTTCATCCATGCACGGCCATTCCAACGTTTCCCTGTTGCTTCATATATAACTTGAATTTTCGGGCTTGCTTTTGCATGAGGTTTAATAATTTGCAATGTTTCAGTGATCTGCTTATCGCTGTTGTAATAAGTGCCGGTCCACTTTTCAAAATTACCGCTTTCCAAGTAAGACCAATTAAATTGACGAAACTGTGTGTAGATTCGTTTCACTTTTTTGCTTTTTTGAGAAAAAGAAAATTTTGCAAAAATTGACCATTCTGCCACATCTATGTTTTGTTGATGAAATTGCTCCACGATTTCCTCTACATGAATATCGTGTCTTTCAGCATTCGTTCGTTCTGTGTGCCAAGCTGACAAAAGAAAACCGAATAAAAATATGAAAATAAAGACAAAATATAAATTTTTCACCGCCATCACCCTTTCCTTATTAAAAGTGTTGCCGGAAAGGGTTTTGGCATACGTGGAAAAAGTCGTCAAGATTAGACAACAGCCTTTATGTATTCATTGTCCCTCGACATGTTTAAAAAAGATATTGCAGCTGCTGTGACCAAAAAAAATAGTTCAAGAAAAAATTGCTCACTGATGACGCAATGGCGATGGTCAATAAAATGAGCAAAAGCCTTGTCTCGACAACTCTTCCTTTACGAATGATTTTTTCAATTTGAAGAGCCTGTAAAGCCCGCCAAGTTAGAAAAATAAATACTAAATTTACTATGATGCTAATGAGCGCCTGCTGGCCTAGCCCCGCCACATTACTCCTCCTTCCGAAATCTTCCTTTCTTGTTTCACAAACCCACTTTATTATATAAAAATCTTTCCTATTCATGCACACTTTTTATTTGATTTTGTGAAAAACAATGGTTAGGCAGTTTTTTCATGTTGTTATTTCTTATAAATGAAGCATTCATTGATGTGGAATGTAGATAGGAGGTCAATTCGTTATTTTTGGATTTGCAGTTTTAGAGTTGAATGATGCGATTACATGTTGTCCATTTTTTGCTGTCAATAAAAGTAAGTTGCCGATTTTTTGCATCCAGGCTAGAGCCAACATTGCAAAATAGCCATGATCATGATTTCTTAGTTTTTTCAAAAAAGACGGCCCGAACTTAAACGCCGGGACGTCTTAAATGAGAAATTAGAAGTTCTTCTTCGCCACGTTAATACGATTGATGGCACGTTGCAGCGCCAGCTCAGCACGTTTAAAATCTATGTCTTCCTGCCCTTGGCCTTTGCGCTGCAAGCGTTCCTCAGCACGTTTCTTTGCAGCTTCCGCGCGGGCAACATCGATATCTTCAGCTCTTTCAGCTGCTTGTGCCAAGATCGTGACTTTATCAGGGCGAACTTCCAAAAAACCTCCGCTGACAGCCACGAGTTCTGTATTATTTCCTTTTTTCAGCCGAACTGCGCCAATTGCAAGCGGCGCAACCATTGGAATATGACCAGGCAAAATTCCAAGCTCGCCGCTTTGAGCTTTGGCGCTGACCAATTCTATATCCGCATCATAAACTGGGCCATCGGGAGTGACGACACTGACTTGTACGGTCTTCATATTCAGTTCCTCCTAGGGTCCCAAAATATTATACTTCAACGCCCATTTGCTTCGCTCTTTCAAGGACATCTTCAATTGTGCCCACTAAGCGGAACGCATCTTCAGGAATGTGGTCGTACTTACCTTCAAGAATTTCTTTAAATCCACGTACAGTCTCTTTTACAGGCACATATGAACCAGGCTGCCCTGTAAACTGCTCAGCAACGTGGAAGTTTTGTGATAAGAAGAATTGGATTCTTCTAGCACGATGTACAACAAGCTTATCTTCATCTGAAAGCTCGTCCATACCAAGGATTGCAATAATATCTTGCAACTCTCTATATCTTTGCAATGTTGCCTGAACTTGGCGGGCAACGTTGTAATGCTCTTCACCGACGATTTCCGGAGCCAATGCACGTGACGTTGAAGCAAGTGGATCCACCGCTGGATAAATACCCATCTCTGACAGCTTACGGTCAAGGTTTGTTGTCGCATCTAAGTGTGCGAATGTTGTAGCCGGAGCAGGGTCTGTATAGTCGTCAGCAGGCACGTAAATCGCCTGAATCGATGTAACAGAACCTACGTTTGTTGATGTAATCCGCTCCTGCAATTGTCCCATTTCTGTCGCAAGCGTCGGTTGGTATCCAACAGCAGAAGGCATACGTCCAAGCAACGCAGATACTTCGGAACCAGCTTGTGTAAAGCGGAAGATGTTGTCGATGAAGAAGAGAACGTCTTGCCCTTGTTCATCACGGAAATATTCAGCCATTGTCAAACCTGTTAATGCAACGCGCATACGCGCTCCAGGCGGCTCGTTCATTTGTCCGAACACCATTGCTGTTTTGCTGATAACGCCGGAGTCTTTCATTTCAAAGTATAGGTCGTTTCCTTCACGAGTACGCTCCCCAACTCCAGCAAATACGGAAATACCGCCGTGCTCTTGTGCAATGTTATTGATCAGCTCTTGGATTAAAACCGTTTTTCCAACTCCTGCACCGCCGAACAAGCCGATTTTTCCACCTTTAATATATGGAGCAAGCAAGTCAACAACTTTGATTCCTGTTTCCAAAATTTCAACTTGTGTTGACAGCTGTTCAAATTTCGGAGCAGGCTTATGAATTGGATCCCGGCGCGCTTCCGCTGGAATCGGGTCTCCAAGGTCAATATGTTCCCCTAACACATTGAATACCCGTCCTAATGTGACATCTCCAACTGGCACGGAGATTGGAGCGCCTAAGTCTTCGACTTCCATTCCGCGCGTTACGCCGTCCGTTGAAGCCATAGCGATTGTCCGAACGGTGTCATCCCCTAAATGAAGCGCTACTTCCAACGTTAAATCAATGTCTACCTCGTTCTCATTGCGCGCTTTATGTGAAATTTTTAGGGCGTTATAAATTTCCGGCAAATGTCCGCTTTCAAACTTTACGTCCACTACCGGACCCATTACTTGAACTACGCGTCCTTTCATGTTCCTGTTTCCCTCCTAACGTACTGTTTCAGTGATCTATTCAAGCGCTGATGCCCCGCCAACAATTTCTGTAATTTCTTGCGTAATCGCTGCCTGACGAGCTCTGTTGTAGGAAAGAGTCAGCGTATTGATCAGTTCCTTTGCGTTGTCTGTTGCATTCTTCATTGCCGTCATTCTCGCAGCATGTTCGCTTGCTTTGCTGTCAAGCAAGGCGCCGTAAATCAAACTTTCAGCATATTGCGGCAAAAGCACTGCCAAAATGTCTTCCTGAGACGGTTCAAATTCATAAGACGTCATTTTTTTATTCGCAGCGATGTCCGAAAGCGGCAGCAGCTTTTTCTCCGTTACTTCCTGCTGGATGGCGCTGACATAATGGTTGTAGAACATATAAATTTCATCTACTTTTCCATCCTCGAACAGCTTGACTGTATTGGAAGCAATTTCTTTAATATCCGAAAAGCTTATATCATCGCCTAATCCGACAATTTCTTCAACGACAGGCATACCGCGTTTTTTGAAAAAATCGCGGCCGACTTTTCCGATGGCAATCACGGCATATTCATCCGTCGAACGATGCCGTTCTTGAATCGTTTGATAAACGGCGCGCAGCACGTTGCTGTTAAACGCACCGGCAAGCCCGCGATCCGATGTAATGACAACGTATCCTGTCTTTTTGACCGGACGCTTTTCAAGCATCGGGTGGCTTACGTCCGTACTCCCAAGGGCGATGTTTGCCACAACTTCTTGAATTTTTTCCATATAAGGCACAAATGACTTGGCGCTGGTTTCCGCCCGATTCAGCTTCGAAGCTGAAACCATCTCCATCGCCTTTGTAATTTGGCTTGTCTTCTTCGTCGAATTGATGCGTGTTTTAATATCGCGCAACGATGCCAAAGGTTCTCACCACCTTTTTGAAAAATAGCCGATCATGTTTTGAAAACGGCTGTGAAAAGAATCCCCGTATTTTCACAGCCTTATCGTTCTTTATTCAGAAACTGCAAAAGTTTTTTTGAATCCTTTGATGGCTTTTTCCATTTTCTCGTCTTCAGGCAGATTTCCTGTCGAACGGATTTCTTCAAGAAGCTCTTTTTCATTTTGATCTAAATAAGCATAAAATTCTTCTTCAAAGCGGCGAATATCCTCAACAGGAATATCATCTAAAAATCCTTTTGTTAAGGTGTAAAGGATCATGACTTGTTTTTCAACTGGGATCGGCTTGTTGATGCCTTGCTTCAATACTTCAACTGTACGCATACCGCGGTTTAACTTCGCCTGAGTTGCTTTATCTAGATCAGAACCGAATTGAGCGAATGCTTCAAGCTCTCTGTATGCTGCAAGGTCTAGCCGAAGCGTACCCGAAACTTTTTTCATCGCTTTGATTTGCGCTGCACCGCCGACGCGGGAAACGGACAATCCGGCGTTTACCGCAGGACGCACACCTGAGAAGAATAGGTCAGATTGCAAGAAAATTTGTCCGTCTGTAATGGAAATTACGTTCGTAGGAATGTAAGCTGAGATGTCGCCAGCCTGCGTTTCAACAAATGGTAATGCCGTCAAAGATCCGCCGCCTTTTGCATCGCTAAGTTTTGCTGCGCGTTCCAATAGACGGGAGTGCAAGTAAAAGACATCCCCAGGGAACGCTTCACGTCCAGGTGGACGGCGTAGTAATAGAGAAAGCTCACGGTAAGCGGCAGCTTGCTTTGAAAGATCATCATATACGATAAGGACGTGTTTTCCTTGGTACATAAAATATTCGCCCATAGATACACCGGCATATGGGGCCAAATAAAGCAATGGAGCCGGTTGAGACGCAGATGCCGTTACAACGATCGTATAATCTAATGCGCCGTGTTTACGGAGTGTTTCAACAACATTTCGAACTGTTGATTCTTTTTGTCCGATCGCAACATAGATACAAATCATGTTTTCTTCTTTTTGGTTAATGATTGTGTCGATCGCAATTTGCGTTTTACCTGTTTGACGGTCACCGATGATGAGCTCGCGTTGTCCGCGGCCAATTGGGATAAGAGCGTCGATCGCTTTAATACCCGTTTGCAGCGGTTCATGAACAGATTTCCGGTCCATGACGCCTGGGGCAGGGCTTTCAATCGGACGTGTTTTTGTTGTTTCAATCGGGCCTAACCCGTCCACTGGTTGTCCAAGCGGATTTACAACGCGGCCGATCAGCTCTTCTCCAACAGGAACTTCCATAATCCGTCCTGTTCTTCTCACTTCATCGCCTTCACGAATGTCTTTAAAAGGGCCTAAAATAACAATACCGACGTTATTTTCTTCAAGGTTTTGGGCTAATCCCATAACGCCGTTTGAAAATTCGACAAGCTCACCGGCCATGACATTGTCGAGGCCATGAGCACGTGCGATCCCGTCACCTACTTGAATAACTGTGCCGACATCGCTAACTTCTATTTCAGACTGATAGTTTTCAATTTGCTTTTTTATCAGTGCACTAATTTCTTCAGCTTTGATGCTCATGAGTTTCACCCCTATCTACGAACTTTTCGCTAAATTCCGCCCGATGCGTTCGAGCTTACTCTTGATGCTACCGTCAAAAATACGATTGCCGATTTGAAGTTTCAGTCCGCCAATTAAGTTCTGATCAATGATGTTTGTGATCTTAAGCGATTTTTTTCCGACCTTTTGCGCAAATACTTCTGAAAGAGCCTGCTTTTCTTCATCCTTCAACGGACGGACGGAGTAAACCGTTGCTTCTGCTGTTTGCTGTTCTTCATTTGCAAGCTCCACAAAGTTATCTACAAGTTCAGGAACTAAGCGGATGCGATGGCGATCGATAAGCAGAAGAAGAGTATTGATAATTTCAGCACTCAATGAAGAAAACGCTTCATTGACCAATGATTTTTTATTTTCGAGCAACACCTTCGGATGCTCTAAAATTTGCAGCAATTTTTGATTTTCAATAAACACCTGCTTTACAATCCGCAATTCTTCTTCAAACTGCTTCACTTGATTTTTTTCCTTTGCAATTTGAAAAAGAGCTGACGCATAGCGCTTTGCCACTCCGCCAATCATAACTGTTCTCCTACCTCTTTAATATAATCATTGATCAGCTTCTCTTGCTCAGCCTCATTCAATTCTTTTTCAATCACTTTAGAAGCAATAAGAACGGATAATGATGCCACTTGATTACGCAATTCAGCAACGGCTTGCTCTTTTTCGTGTTCGATTTCTTTCTTGGCTGCTTCTTTCAGTCTTTCTGCCTCCGCACGAGCCGCTTGGATGATATCTTCTTTTTGCTGTTCGCCGAGTTTTTTCGCATTTTCAACAAGCTCCTGTGCTTCGATGCGGGCTTGCTTTAATAGCTCACGCTGCTCTTCGGCAAGCTTTTTGGCTTCCGCATGCTTTTCTTCCGCAGCGTTTATTTCATTTGCAATAAATTCTTCCCTCTGTTTCATAATGCCCATAAGCGGACCAAAAGCATATTTTTTGAGCAATGCTAACAAAACTAAAAATACAACGAGCTGAACGAGCATATCTCCTGCTGCGAAGCCTCCAGCTCCGAGGGCAAATTCAACTGTTAACACGGCTTCGTTTCACTCCCTTCAAAACTTCCGTTTTCCAACTACCGGCTATATTGGGACTCTGTTACCATTCACAACATAAAGGAATGGCGAAGATGCTTAAATAACTTCGCCATTTCCTCTTTTTCACTTGCTGTCCTTTCGATTCGGACTTCACGCAAATTGATTGCATGCACTTCTAAAAAGCCTTTTTCCAACACCAATCTGGGCAAGGCTCTTTTGAAATTTTTGAATTATGCACCAAAAGCCATAAATGCAATAACAACCGCGATAATCGGAATCGCCTCAACCAACGCAACCCCGATAAACATAGTTGTTTGAAGCATACCGCGCGCCTCAGGTTGACGTGCAATACCTTCTACTGTACGAGATACGATAAGTCCGTTACCAATACCAGCACCAAGTGCCGCTAAACCAATTGCAATTGCAGCTGCTAATAAATTCATGAATAAAGTCCTCCTTTATTTGTTTAAAAATAATTTTTTACACAAAAATTATGATGAAGTCATTTATTTTTAATGGTCATGGCTAACTTTATGCGCCATATAAACCATTGTTAACATTGTAAAGATAAAAGCTTGGATTGCACCTACAAAAATACTGAATGCCTGCCACGCCATCATCGGAATAATTGCCCCGATGAAGCCGAATGCTCCGCTAGTTGCCAAGCTGACAAGCAGACCTAGCAAAATTTCCCCAGCATAGATGTTACCGTAAAGACGAAGACCAAGCGTCAACGTGTTTGCAAACTCTTCAATAATTTTAAGCGGGAACAAAAACGGCAGTGGCTTGAAAAAGTCGCTTCCATAGGCGGAAAAGCCCTTTAATTTAATCCCGTAATAATGCGATAAACCGACGACTAAAATGGCCAGTGTCAGCGTTATGGTAGGATCAGCCGTAGGCGATTTCCACCAAAGCTCATGGTCAACAACGATAGCGAATGGTAGACCAAGCATATTGGAAACAAAAATGTACATGATGAGCGTCATTCCTAAAGTAAGGAATCGGCCTCCTGTCTGCCAGTCCATCGTGCTGTTAATAATGTTTTTCACAAAATCCATGACCCATTCCAAAAAGTTTTGCATGCCCGTTGGCTTCATTGCCAAAGAGCGGGTCGACAATACGGCGATGATAAATACAATTGCGCTAGATACAAGAATCATTAAAATATTGGACAAATTAAATTCAAGCCCTAATAATTTTACTATCGGCGCTTCGTGACCCAACAAAATTCACCTCTCTTCCCAAGCTTGTCCGCAAATGTATAGAATAGAATCTATCATAATGACAATATAGATTGTCATTAAACCAATAACCACGCTAATTAAATGGAAATGTTCAGGGAATTTAAGTGCGATTAATACCGCTAATCCTGCGGCTGCCATCCTTGAAACCGTTCCAAGCGAACGTGCTGTACGGCCTTCTTCAATTGCTTGCTGTATTTGCTTTGATTTACGCACTAGTATCCATAAATTATAGAGGCTAAAGCTTGTACCAAGGGCAAGACCGAGGAAAATATCTTGATAAGGAGTAAACCCACATGCTAACACATAGATGGCAAGCAAAAACAGCAAATATTTTTTGCTGCGCACAAACAATTTTTCAATACGATCCATAGTTACCGTTCATTCTCCTGAAAAAAATGTTGGACTAATCTCAGCATCGCAACTATTCCCGCAGCCAGTCCAATTAGAAGACCAATGATCAAAAAAACGGGTTCTGTATGCAACTGTCGATCAAGCCATCTTCCTGCAAAAACCCCAACGAGCACTGATCCTGCCAAATAGGAAAGAATGGCGGTCATTAAAGCGTATGCTCGGAGCGGATGGTGCTCTTTTTGCCGCATTGGGTATGTCCTCACAATATAAAATTACCTTATTTTTTATTATATCAAAAGGCTGTTGAAAACCTTATCATCCCACCCCGTTTAGCATACAATAGGCACCATTCAATGTCAATCTGTTTCACGTCAAAAGTTGAGCTATTTGTTAAGAATATCACAATTTGTTCACAAATATTTTTGCTGTTTCTATTGACTTTTTAATATTTTTTTATCTAAAATGATTGTCGTTTCATAGCTGCTTTCTTCCCCGTCTTTTTTTGCAAAAATGAGCGCTTTGTAAACGCCGTTTGGAATGTCCTTAAATTGCCCGGAAATATCTCTTTTCAACAAACCTCCCGGGATATTTCTTTGCCAGTCTAAAAACCCTTTGAATGTTAAAGTATCCGGATCATACAGGGCAATCCCGAATTCATCCGCCCCTTGCGGCAAATAAAGTTCATAATGGTACATATTCCCTTGATCGGCAAGCCCAAATTCAAATCCCATGATTTTTGGATAATTCGGTTCGCCAACAACGAATAAATATGGAAGGCGGATTGTCTGGCTGCCGGCTGTCACAAGAAGAGTCCCGTCATACAATCCTTCCCTCAATGATTTTGGTGCAACATCAATCGAGACGGATACTTCTCTTTTCCCGTTAGCAGGAACCTTTACGGAAATAGGGAGCTGCCATTGAACCCCTTTTTGATAATGCGGTTTAGAAAAAACAAACGTTTTTTCTTGATCGGAGAGATTTTCAAGAGTTAACGTGATCTCTTTCTTTTTCCTGCCGATATTTTTGTGAAATTGACCGAATGATAGAGATGCCGGATAAATGAGAGCTCTTGTCTGAACAGCCGATAAAATATCGATTCTTCCCGCCCCCTGCTCAAACACCTTGTACAGCCTTCCATTTTGATCATAAAGCGGTTTAGCAGTATTCATCATAGCTGCTTTTATTTGTTCCGGCGACCAATCTGGATGCTTTTGTTTGATCAATGCCGCTGCACCTGCTATATGCGGAGCAGCCATGCTTGTTCCTTGAAGAGCCATATACCCTTTAGGTATTGTGCTGTCAATTGCTACACCAGGCGCGACAAGATCGGGCTTCACTTCCCATGTGACTGTTACCGGTCCTTTTGATGAAAAGGGTGCGAGGCGATCTTTTTCTATCTGAATGGTTGTTTTGATGAACGATTTTTCATTCAATTGTTTCAGCAGCCATTCGCCATCTTCCTTTGAGATGGAGACAACAGGAAAGTCCAATTTTTCTTCTAAATTGCCGGTAAATCTCCCTTTCATGTTGTTGCAAATAATCAACGCTTGGGCTCCGGCTGATTTTGCATTTTTCACTTTTTCGGCAAACGTGATCTCCCCGCGCTTCACCAAGGCTATTTTTCCTTTAACAGAAGGTTTAAAGTCTTTTTTCTCCCCTAAGCCTGCATATTCTATCCGTCCTCTAATTGTTGTCCAAGGGGCAGAATTGAACAAAGATTCAGCTGGTATTTTCTTTTGAAATCCTGAAAGGGTTAAATACTTTACGTCAAGCGGCGGTGTCGATGCGCCGACGGAAATTGCTTTGCTTGCAGTGCCAGGCGAACCGACGGTCCAAATGTTAGGTCCAGAGTTTCCGCTTGATACAACTGCAGTTATCCCCTCTTCAACGGCTCGGTTTAACGCCAGGCTTGTCGGATAATCCGGACCGTTCACATCATTGCCAAGGGAAAGATTTACGATATCTACTTGATCCTCAATCGATTTTTCAATCGCTGCAATAACTTGGTCTGTCGTCCCGTACCCATGAGGGCCAAGCGCTCTATAGGCAATGATGGAGGCTTCCGGAGCAACCCCTTTCAATTTTCCATTTGCCGCTATAATTCCTGCTACGTGAGTGCCGTGAATTGTCCTCGAATTGTCTTTCGCGACTGTTTCCATTGGGTCTTTGTCTTGATCTACAAAATCAAATCCGCCTTGATAATTTTTTTGTAAATCTCGGTGGTTGTAGTCGATCCCCGTATCTATAACAGCTACTTTCACTCCTTTTCCTGTCAATCTTTCATCCTTCGCGTCAAAATAGCCGCGTGCATCGATGCCGCCTATAAAAGGAACACTTTCTTCAACCGTTGCTTGAAAAGTCGTTACAGGCTCTGCATGTTCAATGTAAGGCTCTTTTACTAGCTGATCTAGATCTCTTTTTTTCCCTTTTACTGAAAATCCGGTAAACGTTTTTTTATATTCCCAGCAAATGTTTATTTCCGGATATTTTTTTTGAATCAACTCTTTTATTTTTGAAAGGTTCTGATCTGACAAAACAATGATCATTGTGACTTGTTCATCAGCATTCTCTTCAGGGATTTGTGGATGTTCGGGGAAGGTCTTTGCAAAAGCAGTTATATCAAAAACGTGGAAAATGAAGAAAAAAAGCAAACAAATTCGCACTGAAGGGTTTCCCATTTCTATCACCTCAGCACTTATTGTTCGCTATGAACATCAGTTTATTGCATGAAAAAAGTCGTTTTAAGGGAAAAGTGAGAAATTGATGGAGCTGTTTAATAAGTCGTTTTTACGGCTTATTGACGCCTATTAATGTTTCAGAAACGTTGATATATCGATGTTTATGATTTTGTGTTTTCAAATGGGGATTTGACTTTCTGGACAGCTCCTTATATTAATGAATTTTTCATACTATACAAAAAAGAAAGAGAGGGCACTTCACTTCGCCCTCTCCTGTTATTTTGTACCAAATAAACGGTCTCCTGCATCTCCTAAACCTGGTACGATATAGCCATGGTCGTTTAATTTCTCATCAAGTGCGGCAATGTAAATATCGACATCTGGATGAGCTTCTTCCATTGCTTTTACCCCTTCAGGAGCAGCTACTAGACACATGAAACGGATATTTTTTGCACCGCGTTTTTTTAGACACTCTATTGCTTCAACTGCTGAACCGCCGGTAGCCAGCATTGGGTCAACAACGATGAAATCCCGCTCTTCCACATCAGAAGGAAGTTTTACATAGTATTCTACAGGCTTTAATGTTTTCGGATCCCGATATAACCCGATATGGCCGACTTTTGCGGCAGGAATCAGTTTCAAAATGCCGTCAACCATTCCTAGCCCCGCACGTAAAATGGGAATAACCCCAAGTTTTTTTCCTGACAAGATTTTTGTTTTCGCTACTCCTACCGGGGTTTCTACTTCCACTTCCTCCAGCGGAAGATCTCGTGTTATCTCAAACGCCATTAATGTAGCAATCTCATCCACAAGCTCTCGAAATTCTTTTGTTCCGGTTTTTTTATCGCGAATATAGGATAGCTTATGCTGAATTAACGGGTGATCAAATACAAACACTTTGCCCAAGTTTCACATCTCCTTTTCTTTTGCCTCAATAGATTTTACAGAAAAAATTTTTGAGTTTCAACATTTTCATCAACCTTTTTCGACAACATTCCAAACGATGAAATCCATTTTAAATAGTTTTAAGAGGCAGAAAATTAAAATAAAAAAAAGCGTCCGAAGCATGTGGCTTCGAACACTCAATATTTCCTCAATAATTTGGGTAGAGCGGGAATTTTTCTGTTAAAGCTTGCACCCGTTTTCTCGCTTCTTCCAATTTAACTTCGTCTTGATGGAATTTCAATGCAAATGCAATAATCGATCCGATTTCATCCATTTCTTCCAAACCAAAACCGCGGCTTGTGACAGCTGCCGTTCCAATACGGATTCCGCTTGTAACAAAAGGCGATTCAGGATCGTATGGAATCGCGTTTTTATTCACAGTAATGCCGATTTCGTCCAAAACATGTTCAGCAACTTTTCCTGTTAATTGCAGGTTGCGGACATCAACTAAAATCAAATGGTTATCTGTTCCTCCAGATACTAAAGTCAGTCCTTCTTCTTTTAATTTTTCTGCCAGCCGCTTCGCATTGTTGATAATGTTTTGCGCATATGTTTTAAATTCTTCTTGTAAAACTTCTCCCAATGCTACCGCTTTTGCTGCAATAACATGCATTAACGGACCGCCTTGAATGCCTGGGAAAATGATTTTATCAATTTGTTTTGCAAATTCTTCTTTGCATAAAATCATTCCGCCTCTTGGACCGCGAAGTGTTTTATGCGTCGTAGTTGTTACAAAATGGGAGTACGGCACAGGATTTTGATGAAGACCTGCAGCAACAAGGCCGGCAATATGAGCCATGTCAACCATTAAGTAAGCTCCCACTTCATCAGCGATTTCCCGAAACTTTTTAAAATCAATTTCACGAGGATAAGCGCTGGCACCAGCAACAATGATTTTCGGTTTATGCTCAAGAGCTTTAGCTCGAACATCATCATAATCGATAAGATGAGTGTTAGGATCAACACCGTATTCAACAAAATTAAATTGCATTCCGCTGAAGTTTACCGGACTTCCATGCGTTAAATGGCCGCCGTGAGACAAATTCATTCCGAGAACAGTGTCCCCATGATTTAAGACAGCATAGTAAACAGCCATATTGGCTTGAGAACCGGAATGCGGCTGAACGTTTGCATGCTCAGCTCCAAAAATTTTTTTCGCCCGTTCGCGAGCTAAATCTTCCGCAACGTCAACATATTCGCATCCTCCATAGTAGCGACGTCCCGGATAACCTTCTGCATATTTATTTGTTAATACAGAACCTTGGGCCTCCATTACCGCTTCACTGACAAAATTTTCTGACGCAATCAATTCGATTTTCGTACGCTGGCGCTTTAATTCGTTCTGTATCGCTTCATATACTTCAGGATCCTGTTGTTGAATATATTTCATGAAATGTTCCCCCTCTAGTCTTTCATCGATTGAACGGCACAGGCGAGCGACAAAATCGTCATGCCGATCTACTTATTAATCAGAATAACCGTATTGATCATCCTTTGGCAACCCTTTTCTTTTATGTAAGCGTATTCTTCCCAAACTTTTTTTTGGCATGAATAGTTTTTAATTCGGAATTTCTTAAAACCTCGATTCTGCCTGTATACTTAAACTATCAGTTTGTAAAATGAATCATGTCTTGTACAACTCGACCAACGGAGCTTCTATACCTAGCTCAATGCACAGAGTCGTCAAGCAGGAAATGATCGGCAACCTGTATTTTCACTAAACAAAATCGCATCAAAGTTTGATACGACTTTTGCTTACAATTTCTAAAGATGGAGGGGCCCCGATACTTCAAAGAAATGATGTGCATGTTTTTTTTCGTTCCGCTCCACTTCTTTTATAAAAAATAGCAGCACAAACCATGACGTAAGTTCGCACTGCTAATATTCGAATGTTTATTTTGTATAAACTGCCCGCGCACCGCCGATAAGCTTCGGCCGGCTAAAAGCTAAGTTTACATGGGCTTGTCCGACTTGCTTGACCGAACTTCTAACAGGGACAGCAACATGCTTTAAATGCATGCCAATAAGTGTATCTCCGATGTCAATGCCTGCATCTGCCTTAATAAATTCAACAACAACCGGATCCCTCATATGCTCATAAGCAAACGCTGCCATGGAACCGCCTGCTTTCGGGATTGGGATGACAGAAACGATTTCGTAATTGCGCTTTTCTGCTGTTTCCCGTTCAACGACAAGAGCGCGATTCAAATGCTCGCAGCATTGAAAAGCGAGCTCTACACCTGTTTCTTTTTGAAATTCCGATAATGCAGAAAATATCATTTCGGCAACATCCGTATTTCCGGCAGTGCCGATTTTTTCTCCGATTACTTCGCTCGTTGAGCACCCTATGACAATCAGCTGCCCTTTTTGAATTGGTGCTTTTTCTTTAAAATCGGCCAGCACTGTTAAAAGCTGTTCCCGGTATTCTTGCAATTCCGGCATTCGATCATCACCTTATAAATGGGTTTCTTCATATTTTGAAATTTTTTCTATTCTATTCGCATGCCTGCCTCCCACATATTCAGTTGTTAGCCACGTTTTCACAATTTCGCGGGCAAGTCCCGGCCCGATGACACGTTCACCCATTGCAAGCATGTTGCTGTCGTTATGCTCCCGGGTTGCTTTTGCGCTAAACACATCATGTACAAGGGCGCAGCGAATACCTTTTACTTTATTGGCCGCTATTGACATTCCGATCCCTGTTCCGCAAATTAAAATACCGCGGTCAAATTCGCCTTTCGCGACTCGTTCAGCTGCCGGCAATGCGTAATCAGGATAATCAACTGATGTCCCACAGTCGCAGCCAATATCTTCGTATTCGATATTCATCTCGTCAAGCAATTTTTTGATTTCTTCACGTATGTTGACCCCTCCGTGATCTGAGGCAATTATGACTTTCACTAGATGCTCCTCCTTTTTATTTTTCATAAGTAAATCGATCGATTACTTTCTTTAGCTGCTGAGCGCTTGCTTCAAGCTCTCTCGTTAATTGATTAATGTTAGAAATATTATCAGCTTGTTCTTGTACAGATGAGGCCACTTCCTGTGCACCAGCAGATGTCTCTTCGGCAATCGCTGCCACTTCTTCGGATTGCGCTCCTGTTTGTTGAATGCTTTTTTGCTGTTCGTCCATCAGCTCGCTGATCACCTTAACCGCTTCGGCAACATGCAAAATCGATTTCGACATCTCCACAAGAATTTTCTCTGTTTCTTTCCCTCTTTGCGCTTCTTGTCGAGCTGTTTTCACTTGATCTCCAATCTGTTCAACAACATTGCTTACTTCTTTTTGAATGTTAGAGATCAGCTCGGAAATTCCTTGAACAGCTTTGGCGCTTTGGTCAGCAAGCTTTCGAACTTCTTCCGCAACGACAGCAAACCCTCTGCCGTGTTCACCTGCTCTTGCCGCTTCAATTGACGCGTTCAGCGCCAGCAGGTTTGTTTGATCGGCAATATCGCCGACAAGGGATACAATAGTCTCCACCTTTTTGGCATTTTCTTCAAGACGCTGTACCGCCAAAATAGATTGCTCGTTTTTTTCGGCCAACGATTGAATCCCTTTAATTAAAGATTGAAATATCTTTTTGCTTTGGTCAAGTGATTGAACCATTTCATTCGCCATTTTTTCGGATACTTTTGCTTTTTCTTTTACCTGACTAGCAAGCTCTACCGTATCTTCCACCGCTTCTGCTGTTTCCTGAATAGCAGCCGCCGATTGGTCGGCTCCTGTTGAAATTTCCTTAATCGTATATGAAATGCTTTCAGCTTGTCTTGTTGCCTGTTCTGTTGCAGCATGTATTTGTTTCACCTGCTCATTTGTTTGCTCAAAATTTATTTCAATGTTTTTCACCATATGTCTTAAATTGGAAAGCATTTCATTAAAGGCTCTGCTTAAGGACCGAATTTCATCATCTGATTTGATGTCAGGAACATTTACGGAAATATCGCCATCGGCCGCTATAAGAGCAGCCTTTTCAAGCCGCTTTAGCGGAGAAATAAGAAATCCAGCTGCAATAGCTGTTAAAATCCCTGACCATATGATTCCAAGAGTCAGCGTCAAAATGGTAAAAGATGTTCGGTCAATATATTGTTTCACATACTCGTATACAACATAAATGAAAAATCCGCTTGTTGAATATGTAATAAGAGCAACAATCGTAATAAAGATGACGATTTTTAAACGGATGCTGAATTTGTATCGATTCTTGTTTTTCACAGAGTCCACCTGCCTGCTAATTTGTTTCTAATTTTGAAATAAGCTTTTGAAGCAATTGCTCCAGCTCTTCCCTTGTTTTTCTGTACTTTTCCACGGAACTGCCAAACGGATCGGTAATATCACGTATCTCCTCATCTTTTCCAACAACGAACTCGCTTACCGTAAATGTTTTTTCGGCTGCTTTAGGAAAAAATTGGCATAATATGTTTTTATGATCTTTAGTCATCGTAAATACATATGTTGCCCAATCGATATGTTCTTCCGTAAGTTTTGAAGCACTGTGCTCAACATGTATTCCCTTTTCCTCCAGCACTTTTTTTGCATTTTCTGAAATTTTCTGCCCATCCAATGCAAACACGCCTGCTGAACGAACGTTAAATCGGCCGTTTTTTTGCAAATGCTTAAAAATAGCCTCCGCCATCGGGCTTCGACATGTATTTCCGGTGCAAACGAATAAAATGTTTGTCACAAGGTTTTCTCCCTTCTATCTCTCCCTTTTGATGTTACCTTCATTATAATCAAAAAGTTCGAAAGAATGGAAACCATGAGGAATTTTTTTTATTTTTATTATCGACAAAAAGTCACAATTTTTTTGCATAATAGGCATATTTAACCAAAAAAATTAACAAAAAAAAGCACGTCCAATGACTGTGCTCAAACGATTGGTTTAGACAATACAGCTTTCTACATTGAAAATAATAATTTCAAGCCAAATACAAGCAAAATGCTGCCGCCAAAAGCTTCACTATATGTGCCGAACCAATCTTGAACCCGTTTGCCGATCAATAACCCGCTCCAAGTGAGCACCATGCTCATAAAACCAAACATTACGACGGTTAACAAAACCTCCGCTCCGTAGATACCTAGACTTAATCCTACCGAAAAACTGTCTAAACTGACGCTCAGCGCAAAAAGGAACAGGCCGATGCCGACCGGTGCAATGAAAGGCGATTCATCGCGTTTAAAAGACGAATAAATCATTTGAATTCCTAAAAGAGTGAGCAGACATCCTCCAATATACATGGCAACTAAACCAAACTTTTCCGATAGTACTTTCCCCAAGACAATTCCGATAAGCGGCATGATCATATGAAAAATCCCAATATATATACCGATGTCAAAAATTTGCTTCCATCGCAAACGAACTAAGCCCATCCCAAGGCTAACTGAAAAGGCATCCATCCCTAATGCAAATGCCATTAAAAATAAAGTTACTATTTCTGCAGCCATATAGATAACCTCCCCCGGACACGCATATTGAACGATATGCACGTCAGAGGGACATTATGACAAAGAATGGCGCCCGGTTCATTGATCTCTGTTTATTTAACTGCGCGATCTGTTTCTGCCTATGCGTGCGATGGCAGATGAGCCTTTACCATTTTTATATTTGCTTTTGATCTGTCAATTCCGCCTGTTAAACAAAGGATCAGAAAGTCTGGACTCAAAAAAACCGGCCTGAGCGCCGATTTTTGTTCAAGGCATTAAAAGTTTACCGTTCTTTTATGATCCGGTGGGATGCAGCTTTTAACAAGCGATTCATAATAGCTTGTCCAACTCCTTCCGCAGGAAACGCTTCGCTGAATAATACATCCAGCTGTTCTTCATTAAACTTTCTGAGCGAATCATACAGTGCGCTGGCAACTGTTCGCAAATCGCTTCTTTTTCCGCAGACAACAATTTTATCCGCACTGTAAAAACGACTATTTTCTTCTGTTGTCAACACCCCGACTTTTTTTTCTTTTTCTTTCTCTTTTTGTATTAATTGTTCAATAAATTCTTTGCTTCCATCGACAATCGTTAAAGGAGCATCAGGTGCATAATGTGTATATTTCATGCCCGGCGCTTTCGGCAATTCCTCCTGATTCAGCAGCGCAGCATCTATGCGCACCGAACCGATGACTTCTTCTAATTGCTGCTTTGTAACACTACCTGGACGCAGGATCACTGGAATATCCTCGGTGCAGTCAAGTACTGTTGATTCTACGCCAAGTCCAGTAGGGCCTGCATCGACAATTCCCGGGATTCGCCCTTCGAGATCATCCATGACATGTTTAGCAGAAGTGGGACTTGGCTTTCCGGAAAGATTGGCGCTCGGAGCTGCAATCGGCAGATTTGCTGCTTCGATTAATGCTAATGCTGCAGGGTGATCCGGCATGCGCACTGCTACTGTTGATAATCCTGCTGTGGCAAGATTCGACAGACCTTCTTTTTTTGGCAAAACAAGGGTGAGCGGGCCTGGCCAAAAACGGTCAATTAATGGATCAATCCAATCGGGATAGCTATCCACAATCTCTGTTAACTGTTCTTTTTTAGCAATGTGGATAATTAACGGATTATCGCTCGGTCTTCCTTTCGCGCTATAAATTTTTGCTACTGCTTCATCGCTTTTCGCGTTTGCTCCTAGTCCATAGACTGTTTCTGTTGGAAAGGCAACCAATTCATTTTTTTTCAATAGTTCGGCTGCCTGAACAATTTGTGGAGAATTTTTTGTAACATGCTCTAAATTATCCACAATCCAATGCTTCGTTTTCATTTCGTTTACTCCTCGTATACTAAGTTTCAGAAAGTTTTTTTATCGAATTTCCAGTCCGATACGCTCCTTGACAATCGCATATCTTGGGTGGTTACCTTTGTGGGAGGGGCGCGCCCCTCCCACAAAGGGTTCAGCGTACCGGGGTTGGACTTTTCGCAATGTTCCTGGATAATGGTCTTAGGATCATCGGGGATACTCTTCTCACTCCTGTAGCTTCGACTACTTGTAAAGTCTGTCTCCCCGGCTCCTGTTTGGACGTCTAACCCGCAGGCTGTTCCCGTTGGTTTTCCCCATGCTGGAAGGAGCAGCTTCCAGGGCAGCCCATGGTCCAACGTGAGTTCTCATATGCGAGGGTGACTGGTCAACAGGCGCGATCCGGGGGCATCCCGAAGAGTCCAACCCCTCGATCCTACAACAATAGGAGGTGATCTCATGAAACTCTACGTCGGGATCGACGTGAGCTCACGCGACTTAGCCACCTGCATTATGGATCATGAAGGAAATACGTGCGCACGCTTCAAAGTGGATAATCATCTTCTGGGCGCCACCTTCCTTCGGGATCAAATCCTCCTGTGGGCTAACAAGCGAAAGCCAACCGAAATTCTGATCGGGATGGAAGCCACCTCGGTCTACAGTTGGCATCCAGCTATGTTTTTCCACCAGCAGGAGGCCTTGCAGGCTTGGAACGTCAAGGTGTTTACGATCAATCCAAAGCTCATTCGCAAGTTTAAAGAAGCCTATGTCGACTTGGAGAAAACGGATGACATCGATGCTTGGATCATTGCGGATCGGCTTCGCTTCGGCCGTCTGAAGATGACGGCTGTCCTCAAGGAGCAGTTTCTCGCGCTTCAGCGACTGACACGCATGCGATATCATCTCGTCCACCAGTTAACCCGTGAGAAACAGTATTTTCTCCAGCACTTGTTTTACAAATGCAGTTCCTTTACCCAAGAGGTGGACAGTTCGATCTTCGGACATGCCATTCTCGAACTGCTGCTTGAGTCGTGGAGCCTCGATGACATCTGCCAAATGGATGTCAAGCAGTTGGCCGACTTCCTGCGCCAAAAAGGGCGCAATCGCTTTGCCGATCCGGAATGCATCGCCAAGTCGATTCAAAAGGCGGCCCGTTCGTCGTATCGGTTGTCCAAGTGTGTCGAGGATTCCATCGACTTGCTGTTAGGGCTGTCGATTCAATCAATCCGCAGCCTGCAATCGCAGCTCAAAGAGCTCGATAAAGCCATTACCCGCCATCTTGAAGGCATTCCGAACACACTGCAAACCATCCCAGGCATCGGACCGGTTTATACCGCAGGCATCCTGGCCGAAATCGGGCAAATCGAGCGGTTTCACAATCAGGCCGCCTTGGCAAAATATGCCGGCTTGACATGGTCCAAGCACCAATCGGGCCGTTTTCAAGCCGAGGACACCTCCCTCATTCGTTCCGGCAATCGCTATCTCCGTTACTACCTAGTGGAGGCTGCCAACTCGGTACAACGGCATGATGCGACGTTTCGTGCGTACTACCGGAAGAAGTATGAGGAAGTGCCCAAACACCAACATAAACGAGCCCTCGTCCTCACCGCTAGAAAACTCGTGCGTGTGATCGATGCGCTGCTACGCAACGGTCAAATCTACACGCCAAGAAAGGGGGAAGATCGATAAGAGGATCGATCTGGTATACCAATATCAACCTTTAGACCCAGTTTATTACATGTACCAATACTGGGTTTCTTCAGTATTGCCTTTTTTCGGATCATCGGACAAGGGAATTTCCAATTTCTATGATTTTTCACCTTGACATATTACCGCAGGACTTTGCTAATACATGAACGAGTGTTATGAATCTTTCTAAGCAATAGTGAAACTGTTCAATTATTTTTCAAGAACAAGCTTTATCCACAATTTGTGGATAAAGCTGTTGATTGCAGTGGATAAATTTTGTGGATATTGTGTATAATTTATACGTATCCATAGCTTTATTTTACCATAAACGCTACATTTGGAACGGATACCAACTGATTCATGAGATTTGACGCAAGCATGTGGGCAGGCAATTCATCCGCTTGAATCCTCTTGAATCCGAATATTTCTAATAACTCTGCTACAGAATTTTTGTTGACTGCAAAATAAATATTTTTCAAACGAAACTGTTCCATTAATAAGTCTGCCGATTTTAATAGGGAGATGATATGTCCTTGATTCAAATTGCTGGACACAACGCAAGAGCGGAGGAGACCATCCTGATTGATGACTTCCATTCCTAGACATCCCGCTATTTCACCATGATCAGTCTCCATAATAATAAAATGGCTGTTGTCGAAGCCTTCCGTGGAAACGCCCGCTTTATTTGCAAATTGTTGAATGTTTTTCAAGTCTTCCCTTTCCGCAAACCGCAATGAATAAAACACGCTTTCACCCCTTTTATTCGGACAAATCTAGTAATCAATGTATGAGGCAAAAGCTGAATTAGACCTATGAAAACAGTTTTGTAAACCATTCTACTAAGAAAAATTTCACTTCTACTTCCTCATCATGTTCTTCAGGAGCGAATAAGTTTTTTGTTTTCTCTAATTTCTTTTCTTCTTTTACTTTATCCTTTTCTTCATCCTGTTGAATAGCTTCACCGCTTGAAAAGTCGACAAAGCAAAGCGGAGGAAACAACACACACCACCAGTTGGCCCCTTTTCCTTCTCCAAGAGTAATCAATATGGCTTCATAGTTCCCAGCCGGATAAAGGAAATTTCCATAAAGCTTTGTCGGAAATTGAATTTTTTTAAACTCCACCGTAAAGGATTGGCTGCTATTTTCCTGTTTTAAAACGATTTGGACGATATCTTTAATTTCTGGTATTTTGGCTCGAATGATTTTACGCGCCTCTTCAATCGAAGTTAGATCCTGAACCCATTGATTAATTGCTTCATTGACCGCATTTCGAACATTCCGTTTTAAAGCTTGATCTTCCGGAGAGTCGCTATTTGCTAAAATCCGCAGACGAATGGCTTCGTCAGGAATGATCACCGTCTCATTTTGTTTTGCGTCTGTCGGCATTTCATAAGCTGTTAATAGGCTGCCAAACAGCATTAAAAAAATATATATAACAGATAATTTCTTTTTCATCGTTTTTCCTCTCCCTTCAGTACGTCATTATCGACAGAAGAGAGAGGTCTTAAACATAAATAATTGCTCAGATTTCAAGTTTGCTAGAAAAGGAGGAAATGGCTCGAAAAGCTCACTATATCGAAAGGACAGCAAATACTTTCCGTTCTTTTCCATTCATATCGTATTCAATTTGTATCTCTGCTTTTGGGAACCTATTCTCTAGCAGGCTTTTCACATCTTTTCCTTGCCCGTGCCCGATTTCAAATGCGATTAATCCAGGGATGCGGATCACATCTGGAAGCTGCTCCACAATTTTTCGATAAAACAAAAGACCGTCCGCACCTCCTGAAAGCGCCAATGTCGGCTCCCAGTCCTTTACAACTGTTGACAGCTGCATAATTTCTTCATCCGGAATATACGGCGGATTGGACACAACAACATCCACTTTTTTCTCCGCATTTATAATAGGTTTCAGCAAATCGCCTTGATAAAAATGTACATGGGCACAAAGCTTTTCGCTATTTTCTTTTGCCACTGCAAGCGCTTTTTCGGAAATATCGGTGGCAGACACGCGCATTTTTGTATTTTCAAGAGCCAATGTGACGGCAATAGCACCGCTCCCCGTGCCAATATCTACAACATCGATTTGCTCCCTTTCAGAAAATAAACGTTCAGAGCGGAGCAGCACGCCGTGAACTAGCTCTTCCGTTTCCGGTCTCGGAATCAATACATGCTCGTTCACCTTAAAAGGGCGGCCGCAAAATTGTTCGCAGCCGATAATATATTGCACAGGCATCCCTTGAGCATGTTTTTGCACGTCCTGCTGAAAGATTTCCCATACTTGTTTGTCAATATCCATTCTTAAATCGGCAAGCAAGCTCGCCCGACTTTTCTTCATATGATGCAAAAGCAGCAATTCTCCCGCATTCTCATCTCTTCCCGCTTGTTTTAAAAAAGAAGAAGCCCATTTGAGGGCTTCGAAAACTTTCGGCATGGTTTACTCCCCTTGGGATTGCAGTTTTTTCGCTTGATCTTCTAAAATGAGAGCATCGATAATTTCATCCAATTTTCCTTCTAGGATGAGATCAAGCTTTTGTAATGTGAGACCGATGCGATGGTCTGTAACTCTGTTTTGCGGGAAGTTGTACGTACGAATGCGTTCCGATCGATCACCGGTTCCAACAGCAAGCTTTCGGTTTTGATCGTATTCCGCTTGCGCTTCTTGGCGGTATTTATCTAAAATGCGGGCACGCAAAACCTTCATGGCTTTCTCTTTATTTTTTATTTGCGATTTTTCATCCTGGCAGGATACGACAATTCCGGTTGGAATGTGTGTTAAACGTACAGCTGACATCGTAGTGTTAACGCTTTGTCCTCCAGGACCGCTTGATGCGAATGTATCAACACGGATATCTTTCTCGTTAATTTCTACTTCTACCTCTTCCGCTTCCGGCAAACAGGCGACTGTTGCAGTTGACGTATGAATTCTGCCTCCAGATTCCGTCTCCGGTACCCGCTGCACGCGATGGGCACCGTTTTCAAATTTTAATTTGGAATAGGCTCCTTTTCCTGTAATCATAAAAATGATCTCTTTATAGCCGCCAGTCCCGGTCGTGTTTGCTTCCATCACTTCTATTTTCCAGCCTTTATCTTCCGCATACCTAGTATACATGCGGTAAAGGTCTGCAGCAAAAAGCGCTGCTTCCTCTCCGCCTGCTGCACCGCGGATCTCCATGATAACGTTCTTTTCATCGTTTGGATCTTTTGGAAGCAATAAAATTTTTAATTGCTCAATCAGCTCGCTTTCCCGCGCTTCAAGCTCTGCCAGTTCCTCTTTTACCATTGCCCGCATTTCTGGATCAAGCTTTTCTTCAAGCATGCTTTTTGCATCTTCTAGCTGCTCTCTTACCTTTTTATATTCACGGTAAACTTCAACCGTTTCTTGAAGATCAGATTGTTCTTTCGAATATTCGCGCAACTTTTTCGGATCGTTGACAACCTCCGGATCCATTAAAAGCTCATTCAATTTTTCATATCGGTCTTCAACCGCTTGCAAACGTTCTAACACGGAATTTCACCTCTATTTTTAATCATAGCCCACTCATAGGGAAACTCCTATGTGGTGCACCGTTTGTAACTTTCTAAATTATAGTATAGGAAACTGTACCAGTCAAAAACAACCGTTTTTAACAATTGGGAAGCAAAAAAGCTTTTTTCGATATGCGATGCTGCAAAGTCGATTTTACAGGTTCGGACGGCTTTTATAATCACATCAAGGTTTTGTTAAAAAGCGATTAATCAATCCAATATGCTGCCATCATTTGTACCAAACTAGCAACCTTTTAAAATTTTTCGTTTTTGATCTAGAGTGCAGGACAAAATCAAGTCGGCTGACAGACAAAACCAGATGTATGCGGACGAATGATTCTGCCATGAAATAGAATCAGCGGCCGAATGGAACAGAATATATTTTTTGAAGCTCTCGCAGTTTCAAACGTTCGGATAATTGCCGGCTCCTCTGTCGATATTCTAGAACTTTTGCCGGATGACCGCTTGTTTTGTCAAACAGGAAGGGTTCTCCTATAAAAAGCTGAATATGTATATTATGATCGTTTGAAAGGGGAGGTTCGATGAATACAACCGATGCTGCCAAAAAAATCGGTGTTTCTCCGAAAACAGTTCAGCGCTGGATCAAACAGCTTAATCTTCCAATGGAACGGAACGAACTTGGACATTATATGTTTTCTGACGAGGATATCGCCTTGCTCAAAGAAGTTCACAATCAAATAAAACAAGGAGTTCCAATGCAACAAGTAATAGTAAAAGCGAAAAGAAAAGAATCGGCTAAAAATGCTGGTGGAACGGTTTCGAACGAATTGTTGAAAAAAATAGCGGATCTGGAGCAAATGATCTATTCAAAAGCTGACGATGTCGTGTCATATCAGCTTTTAGTGCAAAGAAAGGAAATTGAAGAGCTGACAGGAAGGATCGAGACGCTCGAAAGAAAAATAAAAGAGCTTGAAAGCAAAAAAAGTATGCCTGAACTTCAAATGTCTTCGATTGATAAACCCCGAAAAAAGAAGGCAGTATATAAAACGCTGCTCAGCTCCATTTTCGGTTTATAAGCCCGTCTTCATGACACACACTCGATACACGAAATCAATTTTCGATTTATAAGTTCTTTCATAAAACTCGCTCAATCGGTGAACGAGTTTTATTTTTTATTGATTAACTGAACATGCAAGTTGTATCGGGGCAGTGCGCGCTGCAACTTGTCATACAGCTCCTTTTGCCGGTTTTCGCGTTGTTGTTCCGTCAATTTTTGCGATGTATAAATAACCGCCCATGCATCGTCCCCATTTGTCCAAAAAGAATCGAGCTCTAAACCTTTTTCAGTTTCCAGTGTACGGACGATTTGTTCTTTTGCCTCCCTGATCGTCAAGGGGCTGTTCGCAATATTTATGTTTGGATTTTGTGTTTGCTGGTCGACCACATCTCCTGTATTTTCAGGCTTAACGTCCCTCGTCATCAGGTTGGATCCATTATGATCGAGATTTAATGAGCGATTATCTGATATTTTATCCGCCGTTCCACACCCTGACAGTAAATATATTGCCGCCAAAATGAATGGTATCAATATTCGCATAAAAAGCACCTCCTGTTCTTAAGGTGCCCAAAAGGATCAGCTCTTTTAAATGAAAATATTTCCTTATCGTAAGATTCTCTTCATCACACTTTGCCGACAACGTTTCTTCCCATCTAATGCAAATAAGCAATGATTCATAACGGCGGATTCGCGTGGCACTTTCGGCAGACAGGATAGTACTTGTCATTTCCTCCGATTTGGATTTGCTCGCCCGAATATACCGGTTTGCCGTTGTCGTCAATCCGTAAATTCATTGTTGCTTTCCTTTCGCAGAACCAGCAAATCGTTTTCATTTCCTCAATTTTATCCGCAAAAAGCAGCAAATATTTGCTTCCTTCGAAAAGCTCATTTTGAAAATCGTTTTTCAATCCAAACGCCATTGCGGGAATATTCAATTTGTCAACAATATCCGCAAGCTCAAGTACATGCTTTTTCTTTAAAAATTGTGCCTCATCCACTAGCACACAGTACGGCTTAGGCTGATACTCCTTCACAATTTGGAAAATATTCGTATCATCGTAGATCGGTATCGCTTTTCGTCTGAAGCCAATTCTGCTTGATACATATCCAACTTCATCACGAGTATCAATGGCAGACGTGAAAATCAGCACCGATTTGTTTTGTTCCTCATAGTTATGAGCAACCTTTAAAATTTCGATGGATTTGCCGCTGTTCATCGCCCCGTATTTAAAAAACAATTGCGCCATATTTAAAAATCTCTCCCCGTTTTATAAAAACATGTCAAATAAGTGAAAAAACAGGCAGAATGAAAAGACTGCCTGTTTTACATAATTATTTAAGACCGTATTTTTTGTTAAATTTGTCTACACGTCCGGCTGCAGTTGCAAATTTTTGGCGGCCTGTATAGAACGGATGGCATTCAGAACAAATTTCAACGCGCACCTCGTCTTTAACAGAACCGCTTTCAAATTCGTTTCCGCAAGCACATTTTACGAGTACTCTTTTATAATTTGGATGAATTCCCGGTTTCATAGTTTTCAACTCCTTTACGCCCTGAATCATTCGAAACAGAGTTTATCTATTCGGAAACGTGCAATTACTTCACGCTTCAACATTCTTAAACACACATGAAAAAATTATAACAAGGGTTTACAAGAAATGCAACATAGTTAGAAACTTTTTATGCCAGTTGTTTTCCATTCTTCTTTAAGCATTTCAAAAAACTCTTCATTTGATTTCGTCATGCGCATTTTCTTTAAGAAGCGTTCAGCAAAATCGATCTGATCCGACATAGATTTTCGAATCGCCCATAGCATTTCTAAATGCTCTTTCGGAATTAACAACTCTTCTTTTCGTGTACCGGAACGGCGAATATCGATGGCAGGGAATATTCTCCTTTCCGCTAATGAACGATCAAGATGAAGCTCCATATTTCCCGTTCCTTTAAATTCTTCGTAAATGACATCATCCATTCGCGATCCCGTATCTACAAGCGCAGTTGCCAATATCGTCAAGCTGCCGCCTTCCTCAATATTCCGCGCCGCCCCAAAAAACCGCTTCGGACGGTGAAACGCGGCAGGGTCAATTCCTCCTGACAACGTTCGGCCGCTAGGCGGAATGACCAGGTTATACGCACGGGCCAGACGGGTTATGCTGTCCATTAAAATAATGACATCCCGTTTATGCTCCACAAGACGCATCGCTCGTTCAAGAACGAGTTCAGCGACTTTAATATGATTCTCCGGCACCTCATCGAAAGTTGAGCTTACGACATCCCCTTTTACAGAACGTTCAATATCGGTTACCTCTTCGGGACGTTCGTCAATTAGCAGCACAATCAGCTCAGCCTCAGGATGGTTCGTCGTAATAGCATTGGCAATTTCTTTTAAAAGCATTGTTTTTCCTGCTTTAGGTGGGGCCACAATTAAACCGCGCTGCCCAAAGCCAACTGGTGTAATTAAATCCATAATTCTTGTTGATAAATTTTTAGGTTCGGTTTCCAACTTCATTTGTCTATTTGGATAAAGTGGAGTAAGACCCGGGAAATGGACGCGTTCTTTCGCAGATTCGGGGTCGTCGCCATTTACCGCTTCAACGTGCAGCAAACCGTAATATCGTTCATTTTCTTTTGGCGGGCGGACTTTTCCAGATACTTTATCGCCGTTTCTTAAATCAAAACGGCGGATTTGCGAGGCTGAAATATAAATATCTTCCGCGCTGGGAGAATAGTTAATTGGACGCAGAAAACCAAATCCTTCAGAAGGAATGATTTCTAAGACGCCTTCCATAAAAAGCAAATCTTCTTTCTCCGCATTTGCTTTTAATATTGCAAAGATTAACTCCTTTTTCGTTAATTTGCTGTAATATGAAATTTTAAATTGACGTGCTAGTTCATACAACTCTTTTAATTTCATATTTTCAAGAGTTGAAATGGAAATCTCGCTCATACTTACACCACGCTTTTCTTACCATATTCAAAATGTCTCACGTTTCGTTCTTCCATCCATTAAAATTATGTTGTTTGAAAATGTAAGGACAAATGGATTGAGAAGGAGGCAGGAAGGTAGGAAGCTTAAAAGCAGAAATCTTTTTATAACAACCTCTTTATTTTTACCTTATTTTTTTACTTTTCGCAATACATTTCAAGCTAAAAAACAGCGGAAAGTATTTTGAAGGGTATTATTTTTAAAAAGCAGAGGAGATCTATTCGTCTCCTCTCACTAAGATCGAATAACTAAATTCGGTTTTTTATTCAAAGAATGGCGGCCATCGATAAAGCGAACTGTTCCGGATTTCGCACGCATCACAACAGAATGAGTCGTTGCAATAGAGCTTTTGAATTGCACACCTTTTAACAGCTCGCCATCCGTTACACCTGTTGCAGCAAAAATCGCATCATCGCCTTTTACTAAATCTTCCATTCGGAGAGTTTTGTTTACATCAATCCCCATTTTTTTACATCGTTCCAGCTCTTGGTCATTTTGCGGCAGCAGCTTTCCTTGTATTTCTCCTCCTAAACATTTTAAAGCAACTGCTGCCAACACTCCTTCAGGAGCCCCTCCAGATCCGAACAAAATATCAACGCCCGTATGGTCAAAGGCGGTATTAATTGCCGCAGCGACATCGCCGTCATTGATCAGTTTAATGCGAACACCCGCTTCTCGAAGGGTTTGAATAATATGCTCATGTCTTTTTCGATTTAAAACAGTTGCTACAACATCTTCGATATCTTTATTTTTCGCCTTTGCAACAGCTTTTAAATTGTCGATAATCGGAGCATCAATATCTATGCACCCGACAGCTTCAGGCCCTACTGCAATTTTGTCCATATACATATCTGGCGCATGAAGCATGTTCCCATGGTCGGCTACCGCTATAACAGCAAGTGCGTTCCAGCCGCCTGACGCCACAATATTGGTTCCTTCCAATGGATCTACGGCGACATCGACACGCGGGCCGTAGCCGTTGCCAAGCTTCTCCCCAATATACAGCATCGGAGCCTCGTCCATTTCTCCTTCTCCAATCACGACTGTTCCTTTCATCGGGATCGTATCTAGAACGGTTCGCATTGCTGAGGTCGCGGCATCATCCGCCTCATCTTTTTTGCCGCGGCCCATCCAACGTGCAGACGCAAGGGCAGCAGCTTCTGTCACACGTACAAGTTCCATTGATAAACTTCTTTCCATTTTGTGTTCCTCCCCCTTTGGTGCCATTTCATCCAAAAATGTTGATTTGAACTTGTCGATTCTTATGAATTTTGCAATTGCTGAATTTCTTTGTCAGTTAATTTCTCCCTCCATATTTTGGCGCCAATCCCGGCAAGTTTTTCTTCCAAATGGCTATATCCGCGATCAATATGATCGATGCCAGTTACCTCTGTTATGCCATCGGCCATTAAACCCGCTGCAACAAGCGATGCTCCTGCCCGAAGATCGCTCGCTTTTACTTTCGCACCTTGAAGAGTTGACGGACCTGTTATGATCGCAGACCGACCTTCCACTTTGATTTGAGCACCCATTCTTCTTAATTCATCAATATGTTTGAATCTTGAAGAGTAAATGGTATCCGTCACCATGCTCGTTCCGTTCGCCTGTGTCAAAAGCGTTGTCATAGGCTGCTGCAAATCGGTTGGAAATCCCGGGTAAACGAGAGTTTTTATATCGACAGGCTTTAATTCTTTATTTCGACGGGCGATATAAACTTGATCATCGCTCGTTTCGACATGGACCCCCATTTCCCGAAGCTTCGCAATAAGGGATTCAAGATGAAGAGGTATGACATTGTCAACGATGAGCTCTTCCGCAATGCCGGCACCGATAATCATATACGTCCCTGCTTCAATTCGATCCGGAATAATCGAATGACGGCAGCCATGCAGCTTTTCAACCCCATCGATCCGGATGACGTCCGTTCCGGCTCCTTTTATCTTTGCCCCCATGCTGGATAATAAAGTTGCAACATCAATGATTTCAGGTTCTTTTGCAGCATTTTCAATAATTGTCCGCCCTTTTGCCAAGACCGCTGCAAGCATGATATTAATAGTGGCACCCACGCTGACTACATCGAGAAAAATTCGAGCTCCTCTAAGCTCATCCGCCCGCAAATAAATGGCACCATGCTCATTTGTTACAGAAGCACCTAAAGCTTCAAACCCTTTTATGTGCTGGTCGATTGGTCTCGGGCCTAAATGACAGCCGCCGGGAAGCCCGATCACCGCTTTTTTAAACCGGCCAAGCATCGCTCCCATTAAATAATAAGAGGCTCTCAGCTTTTTCACTTTTCCGTTTGGAAGCGGCATTGAAAGCATGCTTGTCGGATCGACTGTAATATCGTTTTGATGAAACGAAACTTTGCCCCCTATTTCCTCCAATAAATCGCCCAAAATATGTACATCAGATATATCCGGAAGCCCTTCAATCGTAACGGATGAGCTTGCTAAAATTGTTGCTGGAATCAATGCTACTGCGCTATTTTTGGCGCCGCTTACCTTCACCGTACCTTTCAACTTCTGCCCGCCTGCAACTTTTAACTTTTCCATAGCAGTCTCCCTTCTTGTGACCTAACAGTTTGCTAAAGAAAACGGGATCCAGATTTTCTTTAACAAACTGTCATGATGAAAAGCCCTCTTTACACATTGATTACCATTTGTTGAAAAATACATACGAAAAGGCGGCAATTTTATTGTACACAAATAGATAGGGCATGACAAAACGTTCATCAGAAAAACGAGCAGATTCTACTCCTTCAGGCGTTACAGCAAGTCAAAAGACCGGATTCGACGGCAAAAAATTTTTCAAACGGGGGAAATCCCCCGTTTTATCATTTATCGATTGTTCCAGTCTGCTAAAAATTTCTCAATACCTTGATCAGTCAGCGGATGTTTGAACAGCTGCATCAACACTTTATAAGGAATCGTGGCAATATGAGCTCCGCGCAATGCTGCCTCAGTTACATGCTGCGGATGACGGATGGAAGCAGCAATAATTTTCGTATCAATGCCATGAATATCAAATATTTGGGAGATTTCTGAAATGAGATTCAATCCATTATGACCGATGTCATCTAACCGACCTAAAAAAGGAGAAACATATGTAGCACCTGCTCTTGCAGCTAGGAGCGCTTGATTGGCGTTAAAAATAAGCGTCACGTTTGTATAAATTCCCAATTCTGAGAATTTTTTGACCGCTTTTAGGCCATCAGGCGTCATAGGAACTTTTATCGTAATATTTGGTGCAATTTTAGCTAATTCTTGACCTTCCTTAATCATTTCTTCCGCTTTAGTTGAGATGACTTCCGCGCTGACAGATCCGGAAACAATGGATGTAATTTCTTTCAATCTTTCTTCAAACGTTACGCCTTTTTCTTTTGCAACTAAGCTAGGATTGGTTGTTACTCCTGACAAAACGCCTAGTGATTGAGCTTCCTTAATTTCTTCGATATTTGCTGTATCAATAAAAAATAACATGCCTGGTACCTCCCTTATGTGATCGCTTTCTCAAAAACAAGAAACGAAACCGCCATACTTCATAAAAGAAAGGCGGCCGTAAATTGCAAAAAGAAATATGAAACCTTATCTATTTATTCTGCTTTTCCGGATGAACCGAATTCGCGCATTTTGCCTTTAACTGTTTCTTTAATGGCTTCCCGGGCAGGACCTAAATATTTGCGCGGATCATACATATCCGGATTTTCTGCCAAAACTTCGCGTACGCGTTTAGCAGATGCTATTTGGTTTTCTGTATTAACGTTAATTTTCGCAGTTCCTAAAGAAATTGCTCTTTGAATATCCTTTGTCGGAATTCCTGTTCCCCCGTGCAGTACCAATGGAACGCCAGTCCGGTTGCTGATTTCCTCCATTTCTTTAAAGCCTAGGTTCGGCTCTCCTTTATACGGACCGTGAACAGATCCCAATGCAGGAGCTAGGCAATCAATACCTGTCCGTTTTACAAGCTCTTCACATTCATTTGGATCAGCGTAAATAATTCCTTCTCCTACTACGTCATCTTCCTGTCCGCCGACAACACCTAATTCCGCTTCAACAGAAACACCATGTAGATGAGCAAGCTCCACTACTTTGGAAGTTAAAGCGACATTCTCTTCAAAAGGATGATGAGAGGCATCGATCATAACAGAAGTAAAGCCGGCATGAATAGCTTTTGCACATGATTCAAAGCTTGAGCCGTGATCTAAATGGATGGCAACTGGAACGGTAATTTTATAATCTTCCATCAAACCTTTTACCATGTTCACAACCGTTTTAAAACCGCCCATATAGCGACCAGCGCCTTCAGAAACGCCTAAAATAACCGGTGATTTTTCTTCTTCTGCTGCTTGCAGAATTGCTTGTGTGAACTCGAGATTGTTTAAATTAAACTGTCCTACAGCATAGCCGTTTTCTTTTGCACGATTTAACATTTCAGTCATTGAAACTAAGGGCATCGAAAAATCCTCCTTAAATTAAGTAGCCTATGTTGCGATTAGCGAAAAGCTCAAATCTAGCATGACCTGAGCAAGAAAAATGTATGTATGATGCCAATCATCTTTTCTTACTAAATAGAATACCAACTTATGAGGATTTCGGCAACTTTATCCCGATAAATTTATGGATTATACACTTTATTTCGCTCGGGAAGGCAAATATTTTCTCACTGTATCCCGCAGCTCGTCAATGTCAAACGGCTTGGCGAAGTGTGTTAATGCCCCTAAATCTTTCGCTTCCTGAATCATATCCAATTCTCCATACGCGGTCATGATAATGACTCGTATATCAGGGTTAACCTTTTTTAGCCTTTTTAAAATTTCTATCCCGTCCATCCCTGGAATTTTCATGTCTAATAAAACGAGATCAGGGGAATGGTTTTCGGCTATTTCTAATGCCTGAAAACCGTTAGCAGCTTGAAAAGTTTGATAACCCTCTTTATTGAACACTTCATTCAGCAAAATCCGAATTCCGTATTGATCGTCGACAATTAAAATTTTCCCATCCATTTTTACACCTCTTAACTTAAACAAATGCAATACTTTTTAAAATTTTATTTAGTTATGTATTCTCGATTAAATTACAATTTCCTGCCAACCGATTCACAAATTATTCATATTTTGATTCTTCGCCGCTTTTTCTTATTATATAAGCAGAGAACTTTGTATAAAGGTGGCTGATGATTGAATGTTAAAAATTTTTACGACACAATTAACAGGGTTTTTCCAAAGAATTCAAGAGAAAGAAAACAGCCAAATAGAAGATGCCGCACGTCTTCTGGCGCAAGCTGCAATCGGAGAAGGCGCCATTTATGTAAAAGGATGGGGAATTCTTGAAGGAGTTTATGCCCAAGTTGAAAAAGGAGAATCCTTTCCGGCATGCAAGCCTTTGCCTGATGTGGATAACGTAACCGCAGCAGACCGTGTTCTCCTTTTCACCCCGTTTTCGACTGATCTTGATGCGATTGATACTGCGCAGCAATTGGCCGAAAAAGGGATTCCAACCGTTGGGGTTTCCGCAGCTGTTAACGGCGAAAAAAGCTTACAGCAATTTGTCGATATACATGTAGATTCCAAATTAACAAAACCCATTATTCCCACTGAACATAATGAACGAATCGGCTTCCCTGTGCTCATGACTTCATTATATGTTTACTACTGCTTATTTTTGACTGTGAAAGAAATATTGGAGGAACATGAAGAATAAACTTTACATGCAAGAAATGCGAAGAAATTGGCAAATCGCCAATTTCTTTTTTTATGAATTAGCATAGAAACCCATTGATTTCAAATTTAGTCCTCTCTTATACAGACTTTAGACCTTTATCAAATACATTTTGTAGTGCAGAGAGGCTGATGATCTGTTTCATGATTTACAATGCGTTTTTATGAAAAATCGCGTATAAGTTTTTTTCGATACTCTAATAAAATTTTATGTAAAATGCGACGCCGTTTATAGGGATGGTTTTTAAATTTAGAACAGCGTCGATTTCCCGATCGATTCTTTCTTCAAAATGAAAAACAAAGCCGCTGCTTTTGGAAAACAGTGAAAGATTTGTCGTAATAAAAAAATTTGTATTACGAGCAAAAAAAGGCTGTCTAACCAATCGTTCAGACAACCTTTTCTTTCATTTCTTATTGATTTTTCTTGTTTAGAGAAGCGTGAATGAACTCCCGGAAAAGAGGCTGCGGTCTAGTTGGCCGTGATGTAAACTCCGGATGGAATTGGGACGCAACAAACCAAGGGTGGTCTTGTAATTCAATGATTTCTACTAACCGTCCATCTGGACTTGTTCCGGAGAATACAAATCCGGCCTCTTCCATTTGCTGACGGAACTCATTGTTAAATTCGTACCGATGGCGATGACGTTCATAAATTACTTCATCGTTGTAGGCTTCATAAGCCTTTGTTCCTTCTTTCAATTTGCAAGGATATAAACCAAGACGGAGCGTTCCTCCTAAATCTTCTACTTCTTTTTGCTCCGGAAGCAAGTCAATAATCGGATATGGAGTGTTTGGATCAATTTCAGATGAATTCGCACCTTTTAATCCTAGAACGTTGCGGGCAAACTCGATCGAAGCTACCTGCATGCCAAGACAGATGCCAAGGAAAGGAATTTTTTGTTCGCGGGCGTATTGAGTCGCGATTATTTTCCCTTCCACTCCCCTGTCTCCAAATCCGCCAGGAACTAATATACCTTCAGCTCCCTGAAGCAAGTCTGCTACATTCTCCTTCGTAACATGCTCCGCATTGATCCAATCAATTTCCACATCGGCATCATAATAATATCCGGCATGCTTCAAAGCTTCCACAACGGAAATATAGGCGTCCTGAAGCTCGACATATTTGCCGACTAAGGCGATTTTAACTGTTTTTGATAAATTGCGGACTTTATTGACAAGCTCGATCCATTCCGTCATATCAGCTTGTCCGCATTGAAGATCCAAATAATCGCAAACAATTTGATCAAGGTTTTGTTCTTGCAATGCTAAAGGGACGCTGTAAAGAATATCGGCATCACGGCATTCAATGACAGCTTTCGGTTCAATGTCGCAGAACAAAGCAATTTTATCTTTCATCTCTTGGGAAATCGGCATTTCTGTGCGCACTACAATCACATTTGGCTGTATTCCCAATGAGCGCAATTCTTTCACACTATGCTGTGTCGGCTTTGTTTTCATTTCTCCTGCTGCTTTAATATATGGCACAAGAGTACAATGAATGTACATGACGTTTTTGCGGCCTGCTTCATTTTTCATTTGGCGGATGGCTTCCAAAAACGGCAATGATTCAATATCTCCGACCGTACCGCCGATTTCGGTAATAACGACATCAGCATTTGTTTCTCTGCCAGCGCGAAAAACGCGGTCTTTAATTTCATTCGTAATATGGGGGATGACTTGAACGGTTCCGCCTAAATAATCGCCTCTCCGTTCTTTTTTAATGACGGCCGAATAAATTTTTCCTGTTGTGACATTGCTGTACTTATTTAAATTAATATCAATAAAGCGCTCGTAATGGCCTAAATCGAGGTCAGTCTCAGCGCCGTCATCCGTCACGAACACTTCGCCGTGCTGATACGGACTCATTGTTCCCGGATCAACATTGATATATGGATCGAATTTTTGAATCGTCACATTCAACCCGCGGTTTTTTAGAAGTCTGCCAAGAGATGCGGCAGTAATTCCTTTCCCTAAAGATGAAACAACGCCACCGGTTACAAAAATATACTTGGTCATGCAAAAATTCCCTCCAGTTGCAATCTATCCTTTTGTTAATTTGCACAAAATAAATCGTCAGAAGGCATCAACAAAAAAATATGAAAGCTCCCTTCCTTTTCGGAAAGGGAGCTTTCATATTGTAATTTGTTTTCCGTACTTTTAAAGCCCAATTAAAATATTAGCGAGGAAAACTATGAAAGTCAACCCTTAAATTTAGGACATTATTGTTCGTCCAATTCTTCCTCATCGAGATCGAAATCAGCATCCAACTCGTCATCTTCTACATCGTAATCATCGTCAATTAGTTCATCATCAAAGCTTTCATCATCTTCTTCGTCCTCAAAATCATCGTCTTCTTCATCTACATAATCGTCAAGATCGTCATAGTCAAGATCGTCTTCAACCAAGTCTTCATAATCTTCAAGATCTTCTTCATCGTATGCAATCTTCGCTTTTTTCTTCTTCGTTTTAACCGTCGGCTGGGTTTCTTCTTCAATTTGATCGAGCGGATACCAGCTCTTAATGCCCCAGCTATTTTCCCCAATGCAAATAAATTTTCCATCTATATTTAAATCCGTATAAAACTGTGCAATGCGTTCGGTCGCTTCTTCTTCCGAAAGCCCTAATAAACTGCTAACTTCTTTCATTAATTCTTCAAACGGTATAGCTTGCCTTTTTTCGGAAAGAATAAGGTAAGCAATATCCACCATCGACATTTCTTTCAGCTGCTCCTGCGAGTATTGCGTTAAGCTCAAGGTCAGGCACTCCCTTTCTCGTCTTTCATCTATCTTTATTAAATGAAAAGGGCAACGAAAATAGAATAAAGCAGATATAATTCCGAATGATGAAATGCCGCCCTTTCAGTGATGTACCATATGATACGTTTGCATACCATTCATTATAAACAAATTTTACAACTTTATGCTACCGTATTGTGTCTTGATTTTAAATTTTTTCATCAAATTCCATTGTCTATCTTTCTATTTTTTAAAATTGCTTTCTATCTAACATATCTTTATGAAATGAGTTCTTGCTCCTTCGATTCGCCAAAAACAGCTTTTTCCAGCAGCTCCGCTACATCGTACGTTTTCACTTTATTTTCAACCTCTTTTGCTTTCGTTCCATCTGTCAGCATTGTTAGACAATATGGACATCCGGAGCTGATCACGCTTGGATTGACAGCTAATGCTTGTTCGGTGCGTGCAACATTGATGCGCACTCCCGTGTCTTCCTCCATCCACATAAGGCCGCCGCCGGCTCCACAGCACATGCCCGTTTCCCGATTCCGTTCCATTTCAACAACTTTTACACCTGGAATGGATGCCAAAATTTCACGGGGCGGATCATAAATTTCGTTGTATCTTCCAAGATAACAAGAATCGTGGAAAGTAATCGTTTCATTCACTTCATATTTCGGAACGAGCTTCTTTTCTTTCAACAGTTTTGCTAAAAGTTCTGTATGATGGTACACTTCGGCTTCAAAACCGAAATCCGGATATTCATTTTTAAATATGTTGTAAGCATGCGGGTCGATTGTAACAATTTTCTTCACATTATATTTTTCAAATTCGGCTATGTTGCTTGCAGCAAGCTCTTGAAATAAAAACTCATTGCCGAGGCGCCTCGGTGTGTCACCTGAATTTTTCTCTTTATTTCCTAATATAGCAAATTTCACACCTGCTTCGTTCAAAAGTTTAGCAAACGATAAAGCGATTTTTTGGCTGCGATTATCAAATGATCCCATGGAACCGACCCAGAATAAATATTCAAACTCCTCGCCTTGCTTTTTCAATTCCTTCACCGTTGGCACGTAGACATCTTCTCGTGATTTGCGCCAATTTTCCTTATCTTTGCGGTTTAGGCCCCACGGATTTCCTTGCCGTTCAATGTTTTGCATCGCCCGCTGCGCATCCGGATTCATTTTTCCTTCTGTTAATACAAGGTAGCGGCGCAGGTCAATGATTTTATCGACATGTTCGTTCATTACTGGACATTGGTCTTCACAATTCCGGCACGTCGTACATGCCCATATTTCTTCCTCTGAAATGACCTCCCCGATGAGGCTTGGATTGTAGTCGAGAGCCGCCGCCGCTTCACCTGTTCCCTTTTGCAGCGACTGAAGAGCCAACTGATTTCCCATCGTATTTTGAAATGCAAAGGCAGGCACCCAAGGGGACTTGGAAGTGATGGCAGCCCCTTTATTTGTTAAATGATCCCGAAGCTTTATGATTAAATCCATCGGCGAAAGCATTTTTCCAGTACCAGTCGCCGGACACATATTTGTACACCGTCCGCATTCAACACAGGCGTACAAATCGAGAAGCTGCGTTTGCCGGAAATCTTCAATTTTTCCGACTCCATATGATGTTTGAGTTTCGTCTTCAAAATCAATTTTCTCCAACTTCCCTGGATTTGACAAACGACTTAAAAAAACATTGGCAGGTCCTGCAATTAAATGGGCATGTTTAGACTGAGGGACATACACTAAAAATGTGAGCAAAATGAGCAGGTGCACCCACCAAAAAACGTAAAAAATAACAGCGGCGCCTGTTTCACCGACAAAGCCCAGCAGGAAAGCAGCCGATGAGGCAACAGGTTCACTAAAGCTTCGTTCATATCCCCTCCAAATCATGTACATACCGTTTCCAAGCAGTACAGACAGCATTAATCCGCTGATAAAAATAAGGACAAGTCCGGATTTAAACCCTCGTTTTAAACGGACAAGCTTTTCAATGTATCGCCGGTAAAAAGCAGCAACTACCGCTACTAAAATAAGGAGGGTAACAATTTCTTGGAAAAAGGTGAAAATCGGGTATAACGGTCCGAAAGGCAAATGGCTCCCCGGAATCAGCCCTTTTAAAATGAAATCAATCGCACCGAATTGGACAAGAATAAAGCCGTAGAAAAAAATAACATGAACCCAGCCCATTTTCTTGTCTTTTAATAGTTTTTTCTGTCCGAACACATTGACCCAAATCCGTTCGAAACGTTCTTTTACCTTCCCGTCGAATTCTTCTTTTTTTCCAAGTTTGATATAAGCAATTCTAGTTTGAATTAAATAAATAAACAAACACACCGCGTAAACGGTTACAAGCAAAAACGCAAAAAAATTAATCCATAATAGTGTATTCATTATTCTCCCCCATTCATAAAATCCCCCTGTTGTATTTGACTGAAATTTCGGACGTTTCTTAATTATATTATATAATGAATGAACGTTCAGTCAATTCGCCAAATCGTTGAAAATCGGAACCATTTTTCCTTTGTTTCGTATATAATGACAGTTATTTATTTCTAAAATATTGGTTCATCACCAAAAGATGTACTTGATTTTTACGTTAAAATGTGATAGAGGTCTCTAGACGGACACGCAAAGTAAAACGCTGGATATTTCGATACCCATATCCTCGCCTTTTGATCAATTTTATTTTGTTGTTGATTCCTTCCATTGGACCATTTGAGTAAGAAAAAACGATGCAAGAAAGCACTGCGTCTCTTCGGGTGATGAGTGCCTTGGCAATACTGCGTACGGCGGCACAGTCGCTAAAAAGGTACCGGTCAAACCATTGGGTCAAACGAGTTTCGGCTTGCTTTCTTGTTTGGCTTTTGGATACGTAACGGAAATGTTGAAGTGCTTGATAGACATCACGTAAATAAGCACTTTCTTGGCACCATTGTCGAACTTCCTGTCTCTCTTCTTCTGTTAATTTTTCTGGACGTTGGCTTAACAATCGGCACACGCGGCGAACGCTTCCATGTTTGGTTCCGCCTTTGGCAAGGTATTTGCGACAACGTTCCAGTGCATCGGTGAATAACTGAATCACATGGAAGTGGTCAAGAACATGGATGGCTTTTGGACATACCTTTTCAATGGCTTTTCTCATGGCAGGAGCCAAGTCGCTGACAACATACTTCACTTTGGAGGCGACGGGTTGAAGCGCCTCCACAATGGCTTCTTCATTTTTTCCAGAAGCAATGGAAAGGACATTCCGAGTCTGTGTGTCCATCACCGCTACTCCGTAATCATGTCCCTTTCGGAAAGCGAATTCATCCACACATACTACTGTAGGATTCGATGTTGGTAAAAGAGCCGGGGCATATTGATAAAACCAGCGTTCTACTGTCGTATAGGCGAGTTGTAACAAGCGAGCGACTTCTTGAATCGTTTTTCCGATGCATAACTGGGCGACCCAATGTTGAAACGATTCCGTCGCGATACTGTGAGACGGAAGTCCCGGATAAGAAACGGTGAACGTCAGAAAACAGGCTTGGCAACGCCGTCTTTCTATGGGAAGTTCAATCCAAAATAAACCGACCGTATTGGTATAGCCATGAATCCATTGTTTTCGTTTCGATGATATTTTGGTTGTCCGTCCGAAGCAAGTCGGGCAGATCGGACAATGAGGAGGGAGGGAAAGTTCAAAAATCCATCGTTCTCCCTCTTTTCGTTCTCCATGAATAAGAAAGCCTGGTAAAGTGATCAAATCTTTGATAAACTGAGATTGCATGCGAAATTTCCTCCATGGTTGATGGTTTGGTCACCTTTACCATACAGGAAATTTCGCATTTTTTGTACCCTTGATCAGAAAACAACCTGATTGTCAAGTACATTTTGTGGTGAAGAGCCAAAATATTGAACAAATTCCAAAATTTATTTGTTAATTTTGCTAGAGGAGTGCCGGAAAAATGGATACGACTGACATTGTCGGGCTCATTAAACAACACCATCATCAAATAAAAAAAACTGTCAAAAGGACTGTGAAAAACGAATCTCTTGTTGATGATATCGTCCAAGAAGTTTGTATTAAAATATATATATATTTTCAAACGAATGATATGCCTACCAATATCAGCGCTTGGATTACGACTGTCTCAAAAAATACAGCCACCGACCATCTTCGAAAAATTCAACGAAACAATCATTTGCTAAACCATCTGCAGCAAGAAGCAATTTTGCACAACTGCTCAGAATGGAATCCCGAATCCGAGGCCTTATTAAAACAAATGATTGAATACGTGCAAAATGCATTAAACGAAATGGATCCTAATACAAAAAAGATTATTCTATTGCGGCAGCAGGGATTATCCTATACAGAAATTGCCCAGCAGATGAATTTGCCTAAAAATACGGTGAAAACAAAAATTTTCCGCGGCCGAAAACAGTTAATGACATTTCTGCAAAAGAACGGGGTTTTTCAAAATGATTTATGAGGATGTTAGTTTTCAATATAACTAAGCGACCAATAATCTCTGCAACGACTGCCGGGCGTTTGCTGAACAACTCAAACAGCGTTCACATCGCTGTGGAAAACTCTCTTGACCTAGCAATAGAGCCTGCAATTTACTTTTGGATCGCGTTTTTTGTTTTTCGCTTTTTTCATTGTCTGCTTTTCCATAGCCTCAGCTGGTTCAGCCTCATTTCAAAAAGCAGTATGATGGATCCTGTTTAATATAGCAAAAAATGAATAAGCTCTTCCCTATCATAAACAAAATACAAAAGGGGTTATAACTCAACAAACAGCACAGCTGTCGGAAAATAAATAGCATGTCTCCTTCAAATATATGCAAACAAAAAAGCAAAAAGCCCTTTTTCACACAATAACTTGTTGAAAAAAGGCTTTTTCTGCTCTCTTCGTTTTAACATCCTAGAAAATGAGGTGCGATTAGGTTGAAATCGGAAAGCATTCCTATTTCCCTTTTACTCGAATCATTTCCCACATCTAAATTCGTTACATTTTTTCAGGAGCGGAAACGCCAATTAAGGTAAGGGCATTTTTCAGCGTGATTTGCGTTGCTTTCATAAGAGCAAGCCGCGCCTTAGATTTCATTTCATTGCTTGCATCAAGCACCTTTTCTGCATTGTAGAAGCTGTGTAGCACAGATGCCAGCTCAAAAATGTAATTCGTAATCCGATGCGGAATTCTTTTCTCTGCGGCTTCAGCGACAACGCCAGGGAATTCACCAAGCTTTTTTAACAGCTCTATTTCTTTCTCAGATTGAATTTCATTCAAAAGATCGCTTTCGTTTGCGTTGTAAGACAGGCCTTGCTCGTTTCCTTGGCGGAGAATGCTGCATACACGCGCATGAGCGTATTGTGCGTAATAGACAGGATTTTCATTTGATTCCGATACAGCCAAATCCAAGTCAAAATCCATATGCGAGTCGCCGCTTCTCATAGCAAAAAAGTAACGAACGGCATCCAAGCCGACTTCTTCGATCAATTCTCTCATCGTGACAGCCTTGCCAGTACGTTTTGACATTTTCACTTTTTCGCCGTTTTTAAAGAGGCTGACCATTTGCATAATTTCCACTTCAAGAATATTTTGATCATACCCCAGCGCCTGAATGGCTGCTTTCATTCTCGGTATATAGCCATGATGATCCGCGCCCCAAATGTTTATCAGCTTATCAAAGCCGCGATCCAATTTATCTTTATGATAAGCAATATCTGGTGTTAAATACGTATAAGACCCATCCTTCTTAATCAACACTCTATCTTTATCATCGCCAAATGCAGTAGAGCGGAACCATGTTGCCCCGTCTTGTTCATAAATGTGGCCGTTTTTCCGAAGCATGTCGAGCGCCTCATCAATTTTGCCGCTTTTGTATAGGGATGTCTCAGAATACCAAACATCGAAGGAAACGCGAAATTCTTCGAGGTCTTTTCTAATTTTCTCAAGCTCATATTTCAGACCGAGGTCACGGAAAAATTGCAGCCGTTCTTCTTCGCTTTTTTCAAGCAGACTGTCGCCATATTCATCAGCAATTTTTTTTCCGATTTCAATAATATCTTGTCCATAGTATCCGTCTTCAGGCATTTCCGCTTCTTTTCCAAGCGCTTCTAAATATCTTGCCTCTACGGACAGAGCTAAATTGTGAATCTGATTTCCAGCATCATTAATATAATATTCCCGGGTTACATCATACCCCGCTTTTTCTAAAATGTTGCAAAGAGAGTCGCCGAATGCTGCTCCGCGCGCATGCCCCAAGTGAAGATCTCCCGTCGGGTTTGCAGAAACGAACTCCACTTGGATTTTTTTACCTTCCCCAACATTTGATTCGCCGTATTTGTCACCCGCTTGAATAATGGCTGGAATCAACTTAGTTAAATATTCATTATTCATGAAAAAATTAATAAAGCCCGGACCAGCAATATCAATTTTTTCAATGGATGCTTTCGCTCGATCAAAATGTTGAACAATTTCCTCTGCAATCGCCCGAGGCGCTTTTTTAGCTATGCGAGCAAGCTGCATGGCCATGTTTGTTGAGTAATCGCCGTGTGCTTTTTCTTTCGGCACCTCTAAAATAACTTCCGGAATTTGCTCCTCTTCTGCGATGTTTGCTTTCAATACAGCATTTTTTATTTCTTGTTTCAGCTGCTCCTTTACTTCATCTACAATGTTCATTCAATGCTCCTCCTTCTTAAATTGAATGCTTAAACTGTGTAAACGAGGGGTATCTCCATTTATTTCGAGCAAATATTCTATGCTAAGTGTACCATGTTTTTCTTCATCTGTATGCCAGATAAGCGATTTTGTCTCTGCTGCGAGCTTCAGCGTCCCGTACGGTGTTTCATAATTGGCATACGTTTTTTGTCCCTGCTTGAAGCGCTGTCTTAAGCGAATGCCTCCGGAACGTATGAGAGTCGTTTCCTTTTCGCTGATTTTGATTAACGTCTTAACGGTTTCATCATCTTGAATCTCATCATAAACCAAATAAAAAGTGTGCTGCTTTTTGAAAAATTCCCCGGTTGTATAAAATTCAATCCGCTCTTCTTCTGTTTGATTTTGAAAAATCTTGTTTTGAACATAAATTTGAACAGGTACGCGCATGTCTTTATATCATCCTTTTTAGGGATTTATTCTATATTTTAGTGGAAATCATTTGCTGTTAAAAGCTTTATATTGGCCTGCCTGCCGCTTGACGCTCGATCCAAGCTGTTCAGCTTTTGAATAATAAAAAAGCCATAGCAGAAGCACTATGGCAGAAAAATGACTTTACTTTCTTTTTGCCACCCAGCCTAATAACATTTCGCGAATCAATTTGCTCGCTGTATTCGCTGTTTGTTCTGAATGGTCATATACAGGTGCGACTTCAACTAAATCAGCGCCGACAACTTTCACATCAGAACGGGCAATTTCATGTATAGAAGCAAGCAGCTCTTTTGATGTAATGCCGCCAGCATCGACTGTTCCGGTTCCCGGCGCGTGAGCAGGATCCAGCACATCGATGTCAATCGTAACATATACAGGTCTTTGTGAAAGTTTCGGAAGAATCTTTTTGAGCGGCTCGAGCACTTCAAATTTGGCAATGTAAAGTCCAGCCTCTTTCGCCCATTCAAACTCCTCCTTCATCCCAGATCGGATGCCGAATGAAAAAATATTTTCCGGGCCAATCAAATCGCTTGCTTTCCGGATCGGAGTGGCATGAGACAGAGGCTCGCCTTCATAATGCTCGCGCAAATCTGTATGCGCATCGATATGAATGACCGCTAAATTTGGATATTTTTTATGCATCGCTTTAATGACAGGCCATGTTACAAGGTGCTCTCCTCCAATTCCGAGAGGAAATTTATCCGCTTTTAAAATTTTGTCCACAAACTCTTCAATCAACTCAATGCTCCGCTTTGCATTTCCAAACGGAAGAGGAATATCGCCTGCATCAAAATATTTTACATCCCCAAGCTCACGATCTAAATAAGGACTGTATTCTTCCAACCCGATGGAAACCTCCCGAATGCGGGCCGGACCGAAACGGGAGCCTGGCCGGTAGCTGACTGTCCAATCCATCGGCATTCCATAAATGACTGCTTCACTTTCCTCAAAGCTTGGATGGCTTCTAATAAAAACATTTCCTGAATAAGCTTCATCAAATCGCATGGACATCACCCTCCTGTCTGAAAAAGCAAGAGGCTGATCCCTCTTGCTTAAACTGTATCATGCTATTCGCTTTTTGTTCAGTTTTCCTAAAGGCTATTTAATTATTTCGGAAACAAACTTCGGTAAAGCGAATGCAGCTTTATGAATTTCTTTCGTATAATATTTAGAATCCAAGTCAAAGAAACGATCGTCACTTACCTCAATTGGATCATATTTCTTCGATCCGATCGTGAATGTCCACAGCCCGCTAGGATATGTCGGGATGTTTGCAGTATATAGCCTTGTAATCGGGAAAATCTCTTTCACATCATGATAGACATTTTTTATCAAATCTGCCTTAAACCAAGGATTATCCGTTTGCGCGACAAAAACGCCGTCCTCCTTCAAAGCTTTGGATATTCCTGCATAAAACCCTTTTGTAAAGAGGTTGACCGCAGGACCGACAGGCTCGGTTGAATCCACCATAATGCAGTCATATTGATTTTCGCTTTGTGCAATGTGCATAAAGCCGTCGCCAACTTTCACTTCAACGCGTGGATCATCTAGTTTTCCGGCAATTTCCGGCAAGTATTTTTTTGAATACTCGATCACTTTGCCGTCAATTTCTGCAAGTGTTACTTTTTTTACACTTGGATGCTTCAGCACTTCACGGATAACGCCTCCGTCTCCTCCTCCGACAACTAGCACATATTCTGGCTTCGGATGAGTAAACAACGGTACATGGGCCATCATTTCATGGTAGACAAATTCGTCTTTTTGCGATGTCATTACCATTCCATCCAAGAAAAGCATGTTGCCGAATTCTTCTGTCTCCACTACCTCCAATTTTTGGAATTCGGTCTGTTCTGTATGTAAAGTGCGTTTAATTTTCATCGTAATCCCGAAATGTTCTGTCTGTTTTTCTGTATACCAAAGTCCTCCCAAGATTTAATCTTCCTTTCATATGTTTTTCCAATATCTTTCCCTAATTTGAACAGACAACACGTAAACCTCAAAAAAAGTATAGTGGAATCTATCAAAATTGCAAAGAATAAATTTCATTTTTCATAGGTGGAAGTTTAAAAACTTGCGAATCACCTCATACTGAATAACAAAACGAACGGGCTTAAGAGGTGATGGAAATGGAAGCGATGACGCCAAAAGGCATTCGTCTTACCATCAAAACAATCCGGGCATTATTTTTTATTCATTTTTTTGTTTTTGCTGCGGCAGCTATTTGTATTGCGGTTGTTTTGATTGCGGCTAAAGTACAAGGCGCTCCTTCCATTGTTGTGCCGCAATCAACTGTATTGTACGCAAGCAACGGAACGAAAATCGGTGAGGAGCATCACGGCGGCCGCCGTTTTTGGGTGGAACTTGATGAAATTTCACCCTATTTAATCAATGCGACAATCGCTATTGAGGACAAAAATTTTTATGATCATCACGGTTTTGATTTTAAACGAATAGCAGGTGCTGCCGTTGCCGATCTCAAAGCGATGGCAAAGGTGCAGGGAGCCAGCACAATCACCCAGCAATACGCAAGAAATTTATATCTTGGATTTGAAAAAACGTGGGCTCGGAAAATGACAGAAGCTTTTTATACCATTCGGCTCGAGATGAACTACTCGAAAGAAAAAATTTTAGAAGGCTATTTAAATACAATATATTATGGACACGGAGCCTACGGGGTCGAGGCGGCCTCCCGTTATTACTTCGGCAAAAAGGCAAAGGACTTGACGCTCGCCGAAGCCGCTCTACTTGCCGGCATTCCGAAAGGACCGTACTCCTATTCACCGATGGTGAACTATGATTTATCAAAAAAAAGACAAGAGATGATTTTGCAGACAATGGTCAAACAAGGGTTAATTACAAAAAAAGAAAGTGAACTGGCTGCAAAGGAAAAATTAACGTTCAAAACGAACGAAAACACCAAAACAGAAAAGTTTGCCCCCTATTTTCAAGATGAGGTTATGAAAGAAGTAAAAGAAATATTGCAGGACCACCAATTAATTGAAACAGCCGGTCTGAAAATTTTTACTACTCTTGATCCAAATCTGCAAAAAATTGCTGAATCGACCGTAGAAAAAGTCATGAGGAAAGACTCGGATATCCAAGTTGCCTTCTCGGCAATCGATCCGAAAACAGGCGAGGTAAAAGCTCTAATCGGCGGACGGAATTATAAAGAGAGCCCTTTTAACCGCATGACTCAGGCAAAACGTCAGCCTGGTTCAACGATTAAGCCGTTTCTATATTATGCAGCCTTGGAAAATGGATTTACGCCGTCCACAACGCTGAAAAGCGAGCCGACAACGTTCCATTTTCAAAATGGAACAAACACGTATTCCCCGGGCAACTACAATGGCTACTACGCAAATGATGAAATTACATTAATAGAAGCCCTTGCTTTGTCCGACAATATTTATGCTGTTAAAACCCATATGTTTATCGGTATGGATCAATTAATAAAAATGGGAAAGCTTTTTGGAATCGGAGAAAATTTTAAAATGGTTCCGTCGCTAGCTTTAGGAACTTCTCCCGTAAGGCCGCTCGATCTCATGAACGCTTACGGCATTTTAGCGAACGGCGGTCAAAAAATAAAACCGATATTTGTCCGTAAAATCATTGATAAAAATGGAAAAGTCTTATATGAGGCAAATGTTGAAAAGGAGCAAATTCTAAATGAACAAACAGCCTTTATCACCGCACATTTAATGACCGGCATGTTTGATCGAAAGCTAAACAGTTATACAACTGTTACAGGGGAAAACATTATCGATCAACTATCAAGGCCTTTTGCTGGGAAATCCGGGACGACAAAGACTGACAGCTGGATGATCGGATTTGCCCCGCAGCTCGTAGCAGGTGTATGGACAGGTTATGACAAAGGAAAGACGATTGACATGGTCGAGGAACGAGCCTATTCGAAAAAAATTTGGGCCGGCTTTATGGAAGAAGCGTTGAAACATGAACCTGTAAAACAATTTAAGCCGCCTGAAGGAGTTGTCGGTGTTTATGTCAATCCGGAAAACGGGCTTTTAGCGACGAAAGAATGTCCCGTCTCCCGCCTTGCGTATTATGTGAAAGGCACGGAACCAACAAAATATTGCATGGAGCACCTCGACAATATGGAAGAGCCGAAAAACAGCGGGCGGAAAAAAAAGGATGAACCATTATGGAGAAGGCTTATGCCGTGGTTTTAGACATATAGGCAAAATAAGGGTTTGCGCATAGTCTTGACGCAAGCCCTTATTTATTTTTCAAAGAAGATGCAGCTCCTATGATATACTATAAAAAAGGACGATATATATTTCAGATGTCATAACAAGAGACCAGTCTTTGTAGAAATCGACCGATTACATGTATGTTACAGCTCTTATATTTTTCGAAAGCTTCAGCGAAGAATCTGAGGAAAAATAAACGAAATAGCCGATTTCTACTATCCTTTTCATGCTTAAAAACACACGACTGAAAGGATTATCACAGCAATGAACGAATTATTAAAACAGCCGGAATGGAGAATCATCGATCATTCAAGCTTAGGACTCTTTTTTGATGCCAAGCAATCATTCGCTTACGATGATACGTTGTGCACGACAGTCGGGAGCGGCATGTCCCCCGCGACAGTCCGCACTTGGGTGCATCATGATACGATTGTTCTCGGCATTCAAGATACAAGAGCCCCGTTTTTAAAAGATGGAGTAGATTTTTTAAAAAAACAAGGATATAAAGTCATCGTTCGAAATTCCGGCGGGTTGGCTGTTGTTTTGGATGAAGGGATTTTAAACGTATCGATCATTTTACCGGAAAAGGAAAAAGGAATTGACATTAACCGTGGTTATGATGCAATGAAGGATTTAATCTGTTTCATCTTGAAACCGTATGGTGCAGAAGTCGAAGCAGGAGAAATTGTCGGTTCATATTGTCCCGGGAGCTACGACCTCAGCATTCACGGCAAAAAATTTGCCGGCATTTCTCAGCGCCGTCTTAAGAGAGGCGTAGCGGTTCAAATTTATTTATGCATCACAGGAAGCGGAGCAGCGCGCGCAAACGTGATTAAACAGTTTTATGACAAGGCAGCAAAAGGAGAAGCCGAACATTTCAAGTACCCAAACGTAAATCCGAGCACGATGGCGTCTTTACATGAATTATTAAAGGTGAAGTTAACCGTCCAGGATGTGGTGCACGACCTTTTTGCAGCTTTACAACATTTGAGCGGCCGCATTTATTCCTCCAATTTAACCGACTTTGAACTGGAATTGTATGAAGCAAACTTCATAAGAATGATAGAGCGGAATGAAAAATTTTTGCCTAATATGTAAATCGGGAAGGGAGAAAGTTATGTTTAAAAAAGTAGCTTCTGATGTTTTAGGATTAAGTGATATCGGCACGGTGATCAAGCCGGAGGATTATGATAAAGTGGACGCGGATGATTATGTCATGCATGAGGATGGGGAAAAAATCTACTTCCTCATTAAGTCGAAAACCGACGAGTATTGTTTCACAAACAAAGCGTTAATCCACGTTGACGGCACAAGCGCTGTCAGCAAAAAACGCACTTTAAAGCGGTATGACTACTATGCCCACCGCGTTTCAAACGTTGTGCTTGAAACGGCAGGGACTATTGATTTAGATGTAGAAATCAAATTCCAAATTGGAAACACGCCTTTTTCCATTGATGTTCATAAAAAACATTTAGAAGAGCTAAAAGATTTGTATAAAGCGTTGATTAAAATAGAAGAAATTTCAAACGATCATGACAATTATATGGAGTATGCAAAACAAAGCCTGCAAATGGCCGCCTCTGTATTCACCAACAACCGCATAAATGAAAGCAATATTTCCGAGCAATTTAAAGAAATTAACGATATTGCGTTCAATTGGCTAATGAATGCGAAAAAGCAATACAATTTAAAAGATTACGGGTTTGTGTTTGACCTTTTTATCCAGCAATAAAACACTAAATAAGTGCCTAAAAAATAAATCAAGCAGAGAAAAACAAACCGTTTCTCTACTTGATTTTGTATGTTTGATTGAAAGTAGCTGGCGAATGCTTGCTACTTTTTAGTATGTTGCGGATAATGCCGCAATCCCATTTTATTTTTTGTATGGCTATTATTCCAATATTGAATAAGATCAGGCTGCCGCCCTTTGTCCTTTAAAAAACGCAGGCGGAGCGTTTTCCGCTATTCCGCCATTTTTTCTAGATTGCCGTTTCGATCCATTTTAAACGTTGTTGTCGGACGTTCTTCTTCCTCAAAGAGAACTAGCTTTCGAGCGCGGTTCATAATCTTCATAAGTGTTTCATAGTCTTCTTGAACTGTTTTCGATTCTTCCTCAAGCTTGGCAACCTTCTTCTCCAACTCTTCGTTTTTCTTAATCAGTTCTTCATTTTCTTTTTTCAAACGCTCGTTTTCTTGCTGCAAAGCCTCGATATGTTCGCTGTTCCCTTGGTAAGTTCTTAAAAATTCAATTACGCTATCCATTGTCAGCTCTACTTTTGAATTGGCTGCAAGCTCTGGATGATTATAATTCTTTGAATTTTGCACCGCATTTACTTCAGTAAAATCACCAGGCGACGCTTCAGGCGGCGTATAAAGCAATCGCTTCTTTGCAGTCTGGCCTTTCCCAAGCGCTCTCATTTTCTGCTTTCTCTGTTTTTTTGCAAGCTGCAAAGCTTTTTCATACTTATGGCGCACAACGGCGTTCCAGCGGAAGCCACAGGCGGCCGACGTGCGGTTCAGCTTATCACCAACTTCTTCAAAAGCGTTTAATTGCGTGCTTCCTTCACGGACATGCCGCAAAACGGTTTCTGCTAATAGCAGATCGTTTTCTTCTGTCCAAGCATCCTGTCTTGTTTTCATTCACTCTCAACTCCCTTATTCTTGAATAATACTATTTGTTCTAGCATCATTTTTCCCAAAAGATTGAAAATATATACAAGGATAGTAGATTTTTACAGAAAAGCGCTGTACTTGATTTCAAAAAAAAGACAAGGTATACTACCCGATAGTGCTTATTCATAAAGAAAGGATTGTTCAAAAGGATGGCAAATGAGTTCCGTGTATGCGACGATTGTAAAGCGCCAAATTTAAAATCGCTTATTCCGAAATTAAAGAATTTGGATCCCGATTGCAAAATTGAAATCGGCTGCCAATCGTACTGCGGGCCCGGAAGAAAGAAAACGTTTGTATTTGTGAACAACCGTCCGGTCGCTGCGTTAACGGAAGAAGAGTTAATAGAAAAAGTGAAAGCAAAGCTTAAAAAATAAGAAACCGCCTTTTAAGGAATGAATGCTTCCTGAGGCGGTTTTTTATTTAAGGTTGTTGAACGACATTCCTTTGTGTCTGTTTAGAGCCGCACTTTGAAAAACGAGGTGTTCACCTGAATTTAAACAAGTTATAATATAATCATGTCAAAACGGAAGAGGGAAGAAAATGACCTATGCAAGTGAAAAGCTGCCAGAAGAAAAAGTTTTTAAAGACCCGGTTCACCGTTACATCCACGTTCGCGATAAAATCATTTGGGATTTGATCGGGACAAAAGAATTTCAACGGCTGCGCCGCATCCGCCAGCTCGGGACAACTTTTTTAACTTTTCACGGTGCGGAGCATAGCCGATTCAACCACTCATTAGGCGTTTATGAGATCGTCCGCCGAATTGTTGATGACGTATTTCGCGGGAGACCGGAATGGAACGAAGATGAGAGGCTGCTAAGTTTATGCGCTGCCCTTTTGCACGATGTCGGACACGGTCCCTTTTCTCATTCGTTTGAAAAGGTCTTCCATCTGGATCACGAAGATTTTACCCAAGCCATTATTTTAGGAAATACAGAAATAAACCGCGTTCTCTCAAAGGCAGGGGCGGAATTCCCGAAAAAAGTGGCAGAGGTCATTGCGAAAACATACAAAAATAAGCAGGTTATCAGCTTAATTTCCAGCCAAATTGACGCCGACCGAATGGATTATTTGCAACGAGATGCTTTTTACACAGGCGTTCAGTACGGCCATTTTGACATGGAACGCATTTTGCGCGTGATGAGGCCGAGAGAGGATCAAGTCGTCATTAAATACAGCGGCATGCATGCTGTCGAAGATTATATTATGAGCCGATATCAAATGTACTGGCAAGTATATTTTCATCCAGTAACGAGAAGCGCTGAAGTCATTTTGTCCAAAATTCTCCATCGAGCAAAAGCTCTGTATGAAAATAATTATTCATTCCAAGCAGATCCAGTCCATTTTTATTCGATTTTCAAAGGAGATGTTACAGTCGAAGATTATTTAAAATTAGACGAATCCATCATCCTTTATTATTTCCAAGAATGGCAAAAGGAAAAGGATCCGATTTTAAGCGATCTGTGCAACAGATTTATAAACAGGCGCCTGTTTAAATATGTGGAGTTTCAACCGTCCAATGAACAATTGATGAAGCTGATTGAACTAACGAATTTGTTCAAAAAAGCAGGCATTGATCCGGAATATTATCTTGTTGTCGACTCGTCTTCAGATCTTCCGTACGATTTTTACCGACCGGGCGAGGAAGAAGAACGGCTGCCGATCCATTTGCTCATGCCAAACGGGGAAATACGGGAGCTTTCAAGAGAGTCGGAAATTGTGGACGCCATTACCGGAAAGCGGAGAACGGATCATAAATTATATTTTCCTCTTGATTTTTTAAAAGATTTCTCGGAGAAACGAAACTTGAAAAAACAAATTTTAGAAATTTTGCAGCTAACTGACAAAGATGGATTTATTCTGTAGGTGAGGAGATGAAGGGTGTGTTAACCGAACACGCAAAATTAATGAAAGTGCTGTCCGCTTCGAAAGAGATCATCGGACGAAAAAAACTGCAAAAAATTATATTTATAGCAAAAAAACTTAATTATCCCTTTTATGAAAAATACGAATTCCATTTTTACGGGCCGTATTCAGAAGAGCTGACGCTTCGCATTGAAGAGCTTTGCAACATGGGCTTTATCAATGAAGTAAAAGAAAAAAAAGGCGGCTATTATCAATACAAATATTCCCTTACAAAGTCGGGACAGGAATTTTTAAGCCATTACGATTTGGACATGCCCGAATTGCAGAATTGCATAAATGAATTAAACGCCCAATCAGCACGTTTTTTAGAACTTGTATCAACCATTTTATATTTTGATCATTTGGACAAGGAAGAAGTGAAGGAAAAAGTATTCACGCTCAAAAAAAAGCAGCGTTATACGGATGAGGAAGTGGAGGAAGCTTATCAATTTATTCAACGATTGCAAGATCGCAAATTCAGTGCAAAAATCAGCTGAATTTTCCCCTAAAAAAATGAAGAAAATCCTTTTTATGTATTTCAACCTTTTTATAGTATACTGTAAGCAAAGGAAATTGTTAGAATAGGAGGGCGCATTTTTGCCGTTTTTATATTACGATTTGGAAGTTATACCGTTTGTCATTATTGCTTTGATCGTCGGCTTCACTATCCATGAATTTTCACATGCATTTGTTGCCTATAAGTTCGGAGATCCGACAGCGAAAAATCAAGGGAGGCTGACCCTTAATCCGATCTCCCATTTAGATCCGATCGGTACTCTTTTAATATTTTTGGCAGGGTTTGGTTGGGCAAAACCCGTTCCGGTGAATCGTTTCTATTTTAAAAATCCCCGCTTATCCGGGGTATTAGTATCTGTTGCTGGTCCATTGAGCAATTTCTTCATTGCCTTTCTCGCTTTTTTGCTGCTGAACTTTTTCTTTTCGTTTGGATTATTTGCCAATTTATCTTATGATGGAACCAGAATGGTTGAACAATTTTTTAATATTCTTATATCATTAAATATTATGTTGTTTATCTTTAATTTATTGCCGTTTCCGCCGCTTGACGGTTATCGCATCATTGAAGATTTAGCCCCGCCGGACATCCGCGCCAAGCTTACTCAATATGAAAATTACGGAGTGCTTATTTTTTTAATTATTGTTATCACCCCTTTGGATCAATATATTATTCATCCGATATTTAATTGGGGAAGCCGAGCCGTTATCACTCTTTTTCATTTCGTTTTACAACCGTTCTTTTAAAGGAGGGATGTTTACATGACAGAAAAAAAGAAAAAGGTTGAGTTCCAAATTATTAAAAACGATCCAACTGACGGCCATCGCGGCTTTGGAGCAGGCACCCTTAGCCTGGAAAATGTTTCCCCTGTCTTCATTGACATCGAGGAAAAAACGGCATTTGTAGATATCGGCGCAATGCATGCAAGAAGCCAGGTAGAACGCGGCATTAAATTTACTCATGTGAAAGAAGACGTTCCGAACGGAAAACCGTATTGGCTTGTATGGGTAACAATTGACAGAAAAGAAGATGGGCCATATTATGCCGGGGTTGCTGCCTGTTATATGACTGTTGATCGCGAGGCAAGACGAGGTTATAAATCATTGCCTGAACACGTAAACCGCATGGATAAATCGCTAAAACGGAACATCATTGTCGACCACATGGATGAAAGCTCGAAAAAAGTTCTTTCCGATTTTCTTCGAAACCATGATGAAGGCATGTGGGAGCGCTCAAGCGATGAATTAAAGCAAAGCCTTTCTGTTTAGAAGCGGAAGGTGTTGTTGATTCAGCAAAAAATGTGAAAAGCAGGGAATTTTTGATGGAAAATTCCCTGCTTTTTGTTTATGCAAGCGCCTGAAGGGCTGTGATTATCGCTAATTTATATACATCTTCAACGTTGCAGCCGCGAGATAGATCGTTCACTGGAGCATTCAATCCTTGGAGAATCGGTCCGATCGCTTCAAAGTTTCCAAGTCTCTGTGCAATTTTATAGCCGATGTTTCCAGCTTCAAGGCTCGGGAATATAAATACATTGGCATCGCCTTTAATTACAGATCCCGGCGCTTTCTTTTCCGCAACAGACGGCACGAAAGCTGCATCAAATTGAAACTCTCCGTCCAATATTAAGTCCGGAGCCATTTCTTTTGCCAATTCAACTGCTTTTGCCACTTTTTCTGTTTCCTGGGATGTTGCTGAACCTTTTGTCGAGAAGCTGAGCATAGCAACGCGAGGGTCGATATCAAACATTTTTGCCGTTTTCGCGCTTTCAATAGCGATCTCTGCTAACTCCTGACTGGTTGGAGCGATGTTGATCGCGCAATCAGCAAATATATATTTTTCCTCACCACGAACCATGACGAATACGCCTGATGTTTTTTTCACGTTTTGTTTCGTTTTAATGATTTGAAGAGCCGGCCGCACTGTATCTGCGGTTGAATGTGCCGCACCGCTCACAAGCCCGTCCGCTTCCCCTTTATAAACAAGCATCGTGCCAAAATAATTTTCATCCAAAAGAAGCTTCCGTGTTTCTTCTTCTGTCACCTTTCCATTACGGCGTTCAACAAAGCTTTGAACAAGCTCTTCTATTCCACTGTAATTGGCAGGATTATATATTTTTGCACCTGCAACAGAAATATTTAAACTCTTTGCTTTTTCTTCAATTTCTGTTTCATCCCCAATTAAAATGGGCTGTAACAAATTTTCCTCTGTTAATCGGGAAACTGCTGTTAAAATTCGCTCATCCAATCCTTCAGGAAAAACAATTTTAATATTTTTTCCCGATATTTTATTTTTCAATGCTGCAAAAATGTCTGCCAAAACAAAGTCAGCCTCCTTAATCTTAAAACATTCTTTTAACATGAATTGTTCCATTCACTTTTAGCATACCCCACCTGCTCTTAAATTTAAAATGAAAAATTTCATCATAGCGCTTTCAACAGCACTTTTTTCTGTCACATAATTGTCATACTGTTTTACCCGGATATTCTCCCCTAAACTGTGGTATAGTAAACTTGTACATAGCCAATATGAGAGGTGACGAAAATGAGTGAAGAAGTTCGTTCAAATGAAGCCGTTGAAACGCTCGATGGTTGGTATTGTTTGCACGATTTCCGCTCGATCGATTGGAGCGCTTGGAAAACTTTATCTAGCGATGAACGCCAGGAAGCTATTCATGAATTTCTGAATTTGTTAGAAAAATGGAGTGCAGTGGAAAAAGACCAACAAGGCAGCCACGCTTTATATACGATCGTTGGACAAAAAGCAGATTTGATGATCATGATTCTCCGGCCAACGATGGAAGAATTGAATGAAATTGAAACGGAATTTAATAAAACAAAACTGGCTGAATATACAAGCCCTGCCTATTCATATGTTTCCGTTGTGGAATTGAGCAGCTACGTAGGCGGCGGAAATGATGAAGATCCGTATCAAAATCCATATATCCGATCTAGACTATATCCTATTTTGCCGAAATCAAAATATGTTTGCTTCTATCCGATGGATAAACGCCGTCAAGGCAATGACAATTGGTATATGCTGCCGATGGAAGAGCGCCGGAGCCTCATGAGAAGCCACGGACTTATTGGCCGCAAGTACGGAGATAAAGTAAAACAAATTATTACCGGTTCTGTCGGATTTGATGACTGGGAATGGGGCGTCACGCTCTTCTCTGATGATGTTTTGCAGTTTAAAAAGCTCGTATATGAAATGCGTTTTGATGAAGTAAGCGCCAGATACGGCGAATTTGGCTCTTTCTTTGTCGGAAACATTTTACATCCTGAAAAAATTGCAGCATTTTTACATGTATAAACCAGTACTGCTTTCAGTACTGGTTTTTTCTGCTGAAGACCTACCAATAGTAAGCAAGCAATCTAGCTGCATGCTTAATGTGCAAGAAAAAATGTCATACTATACAGGAAGTGTAATAAATCACGATTTATCTCTTTCTTCACATGCAAAAAATAAAAGTACGGGAGATTTGAAGAAAAATTTCAATGGAAAGAATGGGCGAGACAGCTTGTCATGCGCAGGCGCAGCCGAATTTGAAAGGCAAGCTTCATACCCGGAGCTGCGCCTAGAGATACTCTATGAAATTGAGTTTTTCTCTTGCGGCAAATGAATTTTCTAGTCCTATTTTATTTAATGGTTCTCATGAATTATCGCAATATCGCTGCTAACTCATTTGGTCTTGAGTAAAATGGCGAATGGTCTGTATCCAAAGTTACACATGCTCACATGGATTAGCTGAATACATTGCCCATTGACACTGGATGGTAATGGCGTTGACGTGCAGACATTCAATATAGTATTTTGGAACACTGCCGAATTTTCCTCTGTAAGGCTTAATTTCGTTGAAAGAACATTTAGTGCTTAAGGATTTAGAAGTGATTTCGCTGTGTCCGCATCAGCGTCGTCACAGCCCTCATAAAAAACATCCTGGTAAGCTTTCCTCTCTCAACGCAGCAACACTTTTTCTTCAAATAAAATCATATTAGATGAGACTTGAGCTTCTATATAGCAGGAATTATATCTGTCATAGCTTCTCCTGCAAAAAAGCGCTTACATATATGAGTGCCTTAACTTTTTCAAATCTGTATTCTGCGCTCTGCGAGACAACGATACCTCCCATACTATGCCCGACAAGGTAAACCGATTCTTCAGCATCATCTAAAATGGAACATGCTTTGTCAGTATAGCTCTTTAGCGAAACTTGTGAAATTGGTGTCTGATCTGAACCGTGACCGGGTAAATCAATCGCATAAACGGTGTGTCCGGCTTTTTCAAGCAATGGGGTGACTTTTCCCAACACCATGCACCATGCCAAGCGCCATGGATGAATACATATGCTGCCATTCATGCCACTTCTCAAAATATGGGGCTGTCCAGAAAGTTAAAATCCACTGAAAATAAAATATCATAAGCATTGATATATCAGCGTTTCTAAAACATTAAAGAGACGTCTATAAGCCGGAAAATCGACTTATTATTAGACAGCCCCTCATACTTTATAAGCTTCTTTTTTTCTTTTACAGAACAAATGATGTCGGAATGGGAATTTTTCCGAATGTCATAAAAAAGACTTCGTCGTCATACATTGGAATGAAAGATTACTATTTAGGCAATGTCTTTTAAAAAAAGGCAGGTGAAAAAATGGCTGTAATTCCCACATACTGAAGAAGATGTAAAGCTATTGGCCAGATTGATGAGAGCTGAAGCAGAAGGAGACGGAGATTTAGGCATGCTTCTAGTAGGCAATGTCGGTGTCAACCGTGTCCTTGCAGATTGTTTAGACTTTAGGGATATACGCACCGTTCGCAGTATGGTGTTCCAAAGTCCTGGAGGCTTTGAAGCCACGCAGAAAGGATATTTTTATCAGGCTGCAAGGCAAAATGAAATAGACTTAGCAAGAAAAGTTTTGAGAGGAAACCGCTACAATCCTGCAGAAACCGCTTTGTGGTTTTTTAAGCCATATGGCGATTGCCCTGCTACATGGTATAACCAATATAACTCAGGTCGATATAAATCCCATTGTTTTTATTTTCCTGCACAATCTGCTTGCCCAAGCGTATACAGATTTTAGGAGGTTGAACATGAGCAACAAAAAACAGAACCAACGGCAGCAGCAGGGGTATCCAGTTCCTGCAGTTACTCCTGTACAGCCAACCTATCCGTACGGATTTTACGCGCCCAGCGGGTCTGTTATCGGCGCCCCTCCCTCAGCTCAACCAAGCGGCACCAGCGGTCAAGCTGTACCCGGAATGCTTCCGCTTGAAGAATCCTATGTCGAAAACATTTTGCGCTTAAATAAAGGGAAATTGGCCACCGTATACATGACCTTTGAAAACAATCCTGAATGGCCGGCGAAAGTATTTCGCGGCGTCATTGAAGCTGCCGGAAGAGATCATCTCATTTTAAGCGACCCGCAAACAGGAAGGCGATATTTATTGCTGATGGTTTTTTTGAATTACGTCACTTTCGATGAGGAAATCGTATATACATCCCCTCAAAGTCTCGCTTCTTATCCACCAAGATAAGAAAAACGCTAGACAGAGAGAGGCCGGTAGGAATGCTGCAAGACGCTTTATAATTTCTTGAACAGCGCCCTGCCCTTGTCTAGCTTCCTTGTCAAATAGACAGAAGTCTAAGCAGGACAGAAGTCTAAGCAGCCTTGCTTCTTTAATGAAGCAAGGTTATTCAGCTTTTCTATGAGCTTTTATTTTCATTTCGATCTTACTTATATAAATAAAAGCACTTAAATTTCAAAAACGGCCAATAAAGCTTTTTTTCCCTTCGACTTAAAACGTATAATCGAGATTCAGAAAAAATTTCCGATTACCTCCCCCATTTCATCTAGGGCATTTTCCGCATCCATAGCAATCGAGTAGGAGGGGGAGATTAACCCCCGTCCTCTCACACCACCGTACGTACGGTTCCGTATACGGCGGTTCAATTAAGATAATTGACGCAAGTCTTTATAACTTCCGTGAATAGCTGTTCTCTTTATGCCAGTGGTCACTCCACCCTCCAAGAGATCTCCCACGGGATTCACCGCTTCCTCCCTCAAGTGAGGTACTACGTTTTCTGTGTTCATCATGACTCACTGAATGCCAAGGGCTATTCTCTCTTAATTGTTCGGTCCTTCTTAGTTGTTCTAGACCAACTAATACTATGACCTCTGCTGACTTCTGACGGTTCAGCTACTTATCACTAAGTAGGTTATGAAGCGTACTTCACATATCCACCAGACCTCCCCGGGTAAGTACATGCACTTTCACACCATCTATCCGCCTCATTTACTCGATATGACCTTCGACAGAAAGAGCTTTGTTTTGTTTTGCAAACTCACTCAATCATACCTAGCCTTATATGAGGTTCGTGTTCCTCGGACCGGTGTTTTGCCTCCAGCTTCCTTCAGATTCCGCGTCACCACGGACACCCTTGCTCTTGGCTAACCTCTACTTCTGTCTTCGGGGTTCGGGACTTACACCCTATAGTTCATGTACATGCCGGGCGCAATCGAGTAGGAGGGAGCGATTAACTCCCGTCCTCTCACACCACCGTACGTACGGTTCCGTATACGGCGGTTCAATTAAGATAATTGACGCAAGTCTTTATAACTTCCGTGAATAGCTGTTCTCTTTATGCCAGTGGTCACTCCACCCTCCAAGAGATCTCCCACGGGATTCACCGCTTCCTCCCTCAAGTGAGGTACTACGTTTTCTGTGTTCATCATGACTCACTGAATGCCAAGGGCTATTCTCTCTTAATTGTTCGGTCCTTCTTAGTTGTTCTAGACCAACTAATACTATGACCTCTGCTGACTTCTGACGGTTCAGCTACTTATCACTAAGTAGGTTATGAAGCGCATTTCACCTATCCGCCAGACCTCCCCGGGTAAGTACATGCACTTTCACACCATCTATCCGCCTCATTTACTCGATATGACCTTCGACAGAAAGAGCTTTGTTTTGTTTGGCAAACTCACTCAATCATACCTAGCCTTATATGAGGTTCGTGTTCCTCGGACCGGTGTTTTGCCTCCAGCTTCCTTCAGATTCCGCGTCACCACGGACACCCTTGCTCTTGGCTAACCTCTACTTCTGTCTTCGGGGTTCGGGACTTACACCCTATAGTTCATGTACATGCCGGGCGCACCATAAAAAAACCGGGCGTGAAAATTCAACGCCCAGTTTCTTCTACCAGAATTTAAATCCCGGTGAACTTGGTGCATTTTCAATGATATCGATGACCGGTACTGTATAAGCGATTACAATTAGCACAACAGACAGACCGATCCAAATTTTCCAATTTTCTAGAAGCAATGGTGTTTTTTCCGCATCTTCATGAACTTCACCAACTGGAAATTCTTCCGTTCCTTTTGGAGCAGCCACTGCCAAATTTATAACAATATAAAGAATCATCAAAATGGCAACGAATAAGATGGCTCCGCCAACCGCCATGATAGTTTGATAAGACATCCATTCCAACGCCTGCGGATGGTCTCCATATGTTGTATAAGCGGTCCGCCGAGGAGCTCCAAACAAACCAACTGTATGCATGGCTCCTGACATTAGGAACATACCGATGCACCAGAAAACGGTTTGAATGATCCCTAATTTATTTAATCGCGGTGTTAACGTTCTGCCTGTTAAATGAGGAACCAACCAATAGGAAATACCAAAAAACGTCAACGCTACAGTGGTGGCCACTGTTAAATGGAAATGTCCTGTTACCCATAAAGTGTTATGAACGACTTGGTTCATTTGGTTACTTGCATTAATGATTCCGCCTGCTCCGCCAGGAATAAAAACGAGCATTCCCATAAACGGTGCAAAAAAGCGAACATCTGTCCACGGAAGTTTTTTCACCCAGCCAAACAGTCCGCTGGCCCCTTTTTCTCTTCCGCTTATTTCAAATGTTGCAAACAAAGCGAAAGCTGTCATTAAAGATGGAACAATGACCATAAACGTCAACACAATTTGCAAAAACTTCCAAAACGGAGTGATCCCAGACTCTAGTATTTGATGATGGAAGCCGACTGGGATGGAAAAAAGAACAAACAGTACAAACGCCAGTCTTGCAAGCGAATCGCTGAAAATTTTCCCGCCTATTATTTTTGGAATGATGACGTACCAGCACATATAGGCAGGCAATAACCAGAAATACACTAATGGATGGCCAAAATACCAAAAAAGTGTTCTGCTTAACAGCACATTGATTTTATCGACTAACCCGAAGGACCAAGGAATAAACTGGAATAATACCGTTACTGCTACGCCCAATGTTGCTATGATCCATAAAATCATTGTGGCAACTGCCATAAAGCTTAATAGAGGAGACGGTTTTCCTTCATTTTTCTTTTTCCAGACAGCGTATTGGCTAAACATGCCAGCTCCGCTTACCCAGCTGCCGACTACAACAAGCGTCAGACCGATATAAAACCATGGCGATGCTTTAAGTGGTGCATAAAAAGTGTATAGAACGGTCGCTTTATTTAATAAGATCATAACCGTTGTAATCGCTGTTCCAATCGTCATAAGCCAAAAGCCGATCCAACCCGCCTTTTTGGCAAACGGAGTTAAATCACCTGTCGTCCGACTCATGGAAGCATATAAAAAACCAATGATAAAAAATGTTGTAAAAACAAGTGCCAACAAAACGCCATGAGCAGTCAAAAGCTGATAATACCCGATCCCTGCCGGAAGCTCAAGCGTTCCGCTTCTAACAAAAGCCTGCAATAACCCGGCAATCGCTCCTAAAAACAATGCAATATAACCAACTGCAATATGGGCGAGCGCCAGCTTTCCATCGTTTGGGTGAAGCGCTGTATTTTTCATGCTTTTGTCACCTCAATTTTCGTGCTCATCATTTGGTGCCCAGTACCGCAATATTCGTTGCAAATTATTAAATAGCTGCCGGGTTTATGGAATGTATGTGTAAGCGAATTCACATGTCCCGGGGTCACCATCATGTTGACATTTGTGCCAACGATTTCAAGGCCATGAACAACATCTTTGCTTGTCACGATAATATGAACTTTTGCTCCCTCCGGTATTTTTATGTCATTCGGCATAAAGGCAAAAGCTTGAGAAACTATAACAAGTTCGTATTCGTTGTCTCCAATTTTCTTTAAGCCTGGTTGATTAAACGGCTCTGTCGTATCGACTTTTTGCGGATCCAATGTGGTCAGATCACTCGGCGGATGATGACCTTGTGCAAATGCACTGATGCCCACGATTGTTAAAAACATCACAAGCGTACCTATACCTATTAATAGCCAAACCTTTTCAAGTTTGTGCAAATGCAAGATGATCCCCCTCCTTTATAATCGTTGAATAAATAAGTAGTAAACTCCAAACCAAGAAAGTATTAAAAAAAGAGCCAGCATAAGAACAGATAAAAAAGTGCCAAATAACGAATATTCTTTCTTTTGAGCAATTTCCTGCTCTTTTTTATCGGAGATGAATTCTTTTGCCACCCATAACACCACCTTTTCTTCTTTTAAAAAAATTGTAGTTTAGCTTACGTTAGTCAATCTGTGAAAAAAATCACATTTTCCATAGTACTTTTTGACAGTATGTTGAACAAAAAACATTGCATTCACACTGAATCTTCTATCATTAGGAAGCTAGGAGCCAAAATGAACGGGACACATTTTTGGATGAAGCTCTGGCTATGACCTTTGAATCGGTTAAGAAGGTCACCCTTTCATTTCTTTGCACAAAAAAACGCCTGTCCCGATATAGTAGACAGACGTTTATATTTACATATATTTAACTGCAGCAACAGCAAGAAGAACCCATGCAATTAAAAATGAAATGCCTCCAAGCGGCGTAATTGCACCTAACACTTTGATCTGCGTCACACTTAATATATACAGGCTTCCGGAAAACAGGAGAATACCGATGAGCATCAGCCACCCGGCCCAATTTGCATAGCCTGCCTGCGGATGCTGCTGCAAAAACAGAGCCGTGACAAAAAGGCCTATCGAATGGAACATTTGATATTGTACACCTGTTTGCCATGTCTCCAAATATTTTTGCGGAATTTTCCCTTCCAAACCATGGGCGCCGAATGCTCCTAAAGCTACAGACAAAAAAGCACCGACGGCTCCAAGAATGAAAAATATTTTCATCATCTTCACCCCTTTTTCCCTTCATCTTACCTTATCGTCCGTTTTTTTTAAATGAAGATTTTACAGATGACAAGATTTTGTTAGAAATCAAAAATAGATTCTCCATTTGCATCGTCTTCGACCAACAAACGTTCTTTCATTGTCAGCGTTTTGCTGTTTGCATTTCCGATCATTTTTTCCAGCTCTAATGGAGTTATTTCACTTTCGCTTTTTGGCTCTTGACTAGCTGAAAAATCATAATTTTCCTCTTGTTGATCCAAAATAACATCACATAAAGAACGGATGACAAGAAGCCGGGCTTTTAGATCATGAGGTGTTCCTGCTGCCTTTGCCTTTTTCAGTTCCTCCTCCATTTTTCCTATTATGCTTGAGACCGGTATATTCAACTCCTATCGCTCCTTATTGAAAGATAATGATCTTGCTTTTTTTATCATATTTGATTTTTTCCTTATTGACAAACTTGTCTGCTTCATTCACTTTTCATAACAAACTTGTTACAATAAGTAAGGAATTTTTGAGCACAAGGAGGGCCTGCAGATGGACAATCAATATTTGCAAACAATAAACGGCGATTTATGGTTAACAGAAGATGAAAGAGAAAATTTAAAAATCAGCTATAGAATCAAAGAAGTGCTTTTTTCAAAGCAATCCCCTTTTCAACATGTTATGGTATTGGATTCATATGATTTTGGCCGCATGCTAGTGCTAGATGGAGTTGTGCAAACCACTTCTATTGATGGGCATATATATAATGAAATGATTTCCCATGTCCCGCTCAATCTCCACCCAAATCCGGAAAAAGTGCTGATCATCGGCGGCGGAGACTGCGGTGTTGCCAGAGAAGTGTGCAAATATGATTCAGTGAAGGAAATCGATATGGTGGAAATTGACGAGCTTGTCGTTTCCGCATGCAAGGAGCATCTGCCTGAAGTGTCAGGAAACTTAAGCGATCCGCGCGTAAATTTCTTATTTATTGACGGCGTGAAATATGTAGAAAACAAACAAAATGAATACGATGTGATCATTGTTGACTCTTCTGACCCGATTGGACCGGCAGAACAGCTGTTTTCAAAAGATTTTTATACCAACCTATATAAAGCGTTAAAAGACGATGGCCTCATGGTATGCCAAAGTCAATCGCCTGTTTTCCACTTGGATGTTTTAAAACGGTCTTATAGCCATATTCAATCTTTATTCCCGATTACAAAACTATACACAGCTGTTGTTCCTACATATCCGGGAGGACTATGGAGCTTTACAATCGGATCGAAAAAATATGAAGATGTAAAGTCGGACAATTTTTCGAAAGATACAAAATATGTAAATCAAGCTATTCTCGAAGGGTGCTTTAAGCTTCCTGAGTTTTTGCAGCAAGCATTGAAATAATGGAGCTGGCCCAAAAGTCATTGAAAGTTGGCTTTTTGGGCCTCTATTTGTTTTGACAAAAAAACATACTTTCTAGTAAAAATGCAAGCGTCAAACGAACAATTAAGAAAGAACTGTGTGCTGCAAAATAAAGTACATAATATTGCAATCAGACAAAGACGAGAATTTGCTTAAAGAAACGCAAAAAGTGAGAGGCGATGGTAAAGCACCTCTCATTTAGATAAAATCTCTTTTGCAACTGGGAATTCGCCTATTTGCTCATATTTTTGAAGCAGTTGTTTTGAGATTTGAATTGGATATTCTGCTTTTTCATTTTGGGTAACGCCTAATACCTCAATCAATCTGGAATGAAATTCTTCTAGACTAGGCACTTTACCTTCTTGCATATACTCTTTTTGAATTTTGAGAAGGAAAAATGCGATCTCTGCCCGCTCCTCACCATTTAAATCTTTTTTCAGAGCAACGTAATCAATATTAATAATAAGTCAGGAGATATCTTTTGATTACCAATAATCTTTATTAATAGATTTTTAAAAGCTCTACCTAATAATTTAAGTTATAAATTTCTTTATCTAACCTTTCTACCTGATTCTAAAAAATTTCAATCATTCCGAGCTATTTCTATCATCCATACTCGATCTCCTCCTGTTCTTTTCTTTCAACTGGACGAAAGATCAGAATCACTTCTACAATGGCTTTAGCTCCAATTCTTATAGCTGTGGCTCCAAGCGGCTTCTTCATAGCATCGTATCCGAAAAAAGAGCCTTTTGTCCGACGAGTGTGCACAAATCTATTCTTGAAGAAAAACCGAGGCAGAAAGTGCGCCCCGTCATATTAAAGGCAATCGGTCGTTCCGCAGATTTTCTTTTCGAGGGCTTTCGAAAGTCCAAACGGAGTTGGAATTGTGGCCATGGAACACAATCTATTGAAAGCGTCCGGAAAATCATTCACTTTCAACAGAATCTCCAAAAAAATAAAAAGACGGATGAAGAAAAACTTTATGATGTTTCTTCATCCGTTTTATTTTTGGATAGTCCCTTTTTCATGTTTCCACATATCACGCAAACGGCAGGCAGCAATTAAATGTCATTATCGCTGATGCACCAGTCAATTTCTTCTGATCCGATGGACTTTAAAAATTGATTTGCTTTAGAAAAAGGCCTGCTGCCAAAAAAGCCTCTGTTTGCCGAAAATGGCGATGGATGCGGCGACTCAATGACAAAATGCTTATTCATGTTAATCATTTCTTTTTTCGCCTGTGCATGCCTTCCCCATAAAATAAAGACGACTGGACGCTCTCGCTCGTTTAAACAGCTAATCACTCGATCGGTAAATTGTTCCCATCCTTTTCCTTTATGAGAATTGGCTAGTCCCTGCCTTACCGTCAGCACAGTGTTCAATAATAGAACACCTTGCTTCGCCCATTTGACAAGATGACCGTGGTTTGGAGGCTTGCAGCCGAGATCGTTCTCAAGCTCGATGAAAATATTTTTCAGAGACGGCGGCTGAGCAATCCCCGGCTTTACGGAAAAGCTTAATCCATGTGCTTGATTTGGTCCATGATACGGATCTTGGCCTAAAATGACAACCTTTACTTCTTCATAAGGCGTGTAATGCAAAGCATTAAAAATGTCGTACATATCCGGATAAATCGTATGATGGGCATATTCCTGCTTCAAAAATTCCCGCAGCTCTTTGTAGTATGGCTTTTCAAACTCTTCTTTCAACAGTCCCCACCAATCATTTTTTAAAATCTGCTTCAACGTTTGCCACCCTCTTAGCTTCTACTGATCTATCACTATTTTTAATGTTATGATGATTCGGCTTTTTTTGTCAAAGGGTGACAGCTGTCGCTAATATTTTGCAAAATGTTCCACATGAAACATTAAGGCTTTCGACAGAAGCAAGAGGGCAAAAATCGCAGTAAAGACTGAAATATCAACTTTTTTGCCGTTCCCATTATAAAGTGAGAAGCTTGGTGCCCTAAATGTACGAAAAACATTTGATGCATTTTTATCACGTTTAAACAAGCCGTAATGCTCCAAGATAACGCAAATGTTCTGACGATTCTATTGATTTTCGTCTGTTAGAAACTCGCAGGTAAACGGAATATCCATTCATTTTTAACTATTACCGAATAGCCAAATGAGACAAAGCTCGTCATTGAAAAAATGCTGAAACAGACGGACAAGGCCTACGACATCAAATATGCTGCCCCTCTCGATGCTTTAATGTGGCAGACGCCCATAAGGAAGGCATTTTAGGCGAGGGTCATGATCCTGAGGCACACCTCATCCCAATCATTTGCTAGAAGAGGTTTCTAGCTTGATGTCGATACACACGACGGAAATAATTTTTTTGCTTACTCCTTTATTCAAGTTCACAAAAAAATTATTTATGTTTCTTTTTGATTACAAATTTTTTCGTAATTGCAGCTTTTTTTGAATAGTTCTTTGCATAAGCACATAATTTTATAAAGAGAATGAACAGAAAGGACAGGTTTAAAAACATATGAGCATAAAGAAAATCTATATAGGTATCGCATTTATTTCTTGTTTCTTTTTTATTCTTTCATCACCAGTTGCAGCTGAACAAAAGATTGATGGTCAGCTGATCATAATAAACAAGAGCGTAAATAAACTGGCATTTTTTGAAGACGGAATTCTTCAAAGAGTATTTCATGTCGCAACAGGAAAATATGCTCAGCTAACTCCAGAAGGCATTTTCCCCATTGTCACAAAAATTAAAAACCGCCCTTATTTTAAAGAAAAGATTCCAGGAGGAGACCCGAGAAATCCATTGGGTGATCGCTGGCTTGGTCTTGATGCTTTAGGATATTATGGAAACAATTTTGCCATTCACGGCAATAATAATCCAAGATCGATTGGAACGTATGCAAGCAGCGGATGTGTCCGCATGCATAACGCCGAAATTCGCTGGCTCTTTGAAAAAGTTGAGCTGCATACGCCAGTCATTATTCTAAAATCCAATAAAAGCTTTGACGTTATTGCAAAAGAGCACGGATATTATACTGAACAAGGGGTTCCTGTCACTATTCGGAATGGAAGAGTGCTGTTTGAAAGGGAACAGTTAACGAAATCACCCGAAAATATGTATTCACCGCAGGGAGCTTTTGCTAAACAATAAACCATGGGGCGGAGACGGAGCAAGCAGCTGAATTACTCCGTTCCACTCAAAAGGTTTGCTGAATTAGACGAAATCGGGAAAGTATTGAGCATTTAGTCTCTCCGTTCCATGCGAAGCCAGTTGCAACATCGGGAGTGATCACGCTTCTTCTTGATGTTTCATAAAATCAACAGTTGCGATGATGCCTTGTTCGTAAGGAGTTTTTGGCAGCGGCCCGATTCTTTTTTCAAATTTTTCACCCGATAATACGACAGGCTCTTCGACTAAGTACATCATTTCAACCATTTCCTTCATCATCGGGCTGAATAACCCTAAAAAATAAATCATCGATTTCGTGACAACACTTACTTTCTTTTCATATTGAAGCTTTTCCCTCAAGATTTGAATAATTTCCCGTCCGGAAATAACTCCCGCCCCCGGTATATTCCAGTGCTCATGATAGGTATCGTCCCTTAATGCAAGCTCAACTAAAGCTTTGGCACCGTCCGGCAAAAAAATATATTCCCTCGGTATATTTAAATCCCCGATAAATTGAGATCGTTTATTTTGGACAACTTTTTTTAACGTATGATGCAACAATGTTTTTTCCCCACATGGACCGTAAAAATCGGGGAAGTGAGCGATCAAGTAGTCTACTCCGCTCTTTTCCACCATTTCAGCAAGCCGCAATCGTATTTTTCCTTTTTTAGTATGAGGATTTTTCGGATCAGTCTCGGACATTGTTTTTCCATTTGACCGTCCATATGCATAAATATTATCAACGACAACAAGCTTAGCTTTTTCTTTTTTTGCTGCCGCCAGCACATTTTCCATGATGATCAGTAGATCTCTATCCCACTGCGGATACGGTATGTTAATGGCATGGAAAATCCATTCCGCACCTTCGCATGCTTGCAAGATGCTGGATCGATGGAGGGCATCTCCAGCGACAATGCTGACGCGATCGTTCAAACGGTGAAACATTTTTTTCATTTTTTCTGTATTGCGGGCTACGGCGACAACCTCAATATTCTCTCTATTCAGCAATTCATAAACTAAATTGTAGCCCATTCCGCCTGATGCACCTAAAATAACCGCTTTTTTCATCCTTTTTACCTCCGATCTTAAAATTAACCATTGGTCAATAATATGCAAAAAAGTAAATAAGCTTAAGTGCTTATTACTTTTTTCAACTTAAAAATCCTTTGATTAAAAAAGCAACATATTGTTCAGCAAGTCCTTCCATATCTTTATACTCAGCATCGGTCTGTACATATTTCGTTACAAAACCGCTTACTGCAAGAAACAAACACCAAATGACTGTTGGATTTGCTTTATCTGGAGCAAACTGAAAAATAGCCTGCGCAAAACGTTCATATGACTTATTCGGCTCTTGCTCCATCAGCATATCAAGCTCGAGATTTTGTGTTAAAAACATCAGCTTATAATGACTTTTATATGTCAGCCCGAATTCAATAAACTTTAACAAGATCGTTTTTACAGCTTCTTCTTTAGAAGAATACGAGGCTTGCAGCACTTTTTCTAACAGCCCGTCTAAAAATTGAAAATCCGTCTGCACAATTTTATAAAAAAGCTCTGCTTTATTTTGAAAATGATAATAAAGCGCTCCATGTGTGCAGTGCAATTCTTTGGCGATTTCCCGCATGGAAACATGTTCATATCCTTTTATGACAAAAAGCTCTCTAGCAGCATTCATAATTGCTTCTTTCGTTAATTCAGTGTCTTTTTTTCTAGGAGCCAATTGTTCCATTCCTTTCTTAACAACAACAAGCGTGCCTCTGATTTTGGCGTGTTGGCATTTAGCTGCATTCTTATTTATTAACCGATGGTTAATTATATTTTAATCCTTTTTTTGTTTTTAAGCAAATGTTTTTCTCTTCTTATGGTACAAACTGCTATAATGTTGTTATAAAATCTTTACAGCTGGATGGAGGTAACAAAATGACAATGAAAAAAGCCTTGACGATCGCAGGTTCCGATTCCAGCGGTGGAGCAGGTTTACAAGCGGACTTAAAAACGTTCCAAGAATACGGAGTTTATGGAATGACTGCGGTCACTACAATTGTAGCAATGGATCCTCATAACGGATGGCAGCATCAAGTATTCCCTATTGAAATCGATACCATAAAGGCCCAGCTTGCAACGATTATAGAGGGAGTCGGTGTAGATGCCATGAAAACCGGAATGCTCCCGACAGCAGAAATTGTCGAGCTGGCAGCAGATACAATTAAAAAATATAATTTAAAAAACACGGTCATCGACCCTGTCATGGTATGCAAAGGGGCAGATGAAGTGCTTTATCCCGACCATGCGGAAGCGATTCGCAATTCTCTGACAAAAGTCGCGACGGTTATTACTCCAAATCTCTTTGAAGCAGGGCAATTGAGCGGGTTAGGTACTATTCAAACGGTCGATCAAATGAAAGAAGCAGCTGCCATTATTCATGATCTTGGTGCAAAATATGTTTTGGTGAAAGGCGGCGGAAAGCTTGAACATAAATATGCTGTTGATGTTTTATATGACGGAAAGGATTTTGAAATCCTAGAAGGCGAACGAATCGACACAACCTATACACATGGTGCTGGGTGCACATATTCAAGCGCGATTACAGCTGAACTAGCAAATGGCAAAACGGTTAAAGAAGCCGTTTATTCCGCCAAAAAGTTTATTACAGCAGCCATCCGCCATTCCTTTCCTTTAAATCAATATGTCGGCCCAACTTGTCATGCCGCATTAAGATTATACGAATAAATAATAGAGCCGAATCGATTAGCTCACGACCATTGTGGCTGTTCGTTCGGCTCTTTTCATGTTAATAATCCATATTTTTAACTTTTTGCTTTACTTCCTCAATATTTCTCATTTTATTTTCCCAGCACAATTCGCTCAGATCAACAGGGTATTCGGCAGGATTTAAAATGCGTTTATATTCATCCCATAACAGCTCCAAATTTTCTTTTACATATGACCGGATTTCTTCCAATGAAGGACATTCATACGTAAGCTCGCCATCAACAAAAATATCGTGATGCAAATCCTTTGCCGTAAAATCGGTTACATATTTTTTGATAAATGTATGGACAGGATGGAACATTTTCAGCCGCTTTTCTTTTTGCGGCTGTTCAAAATGTAATGTAATATAATCTCCTTCAGCCCTCTTATCCTTGTTGTTGATAATTCGATATACATTTTTCAAGCCTGGTGTTGTCACTTTTTCCGGATTTGATGAAATTTTTATTGTATCGACTAATTTGCCGTCGTCCCCTTCAATGGCAACCAATTTGTACACAGCTCCCAATGCAGGCTGGTCGTAGGCGGTAATCAGCTTCGTTCCAATTCCCCACACATCGATTTTCGCTCCTTCAGCTTTTAAATTGACAATCGTATGTTCATCAAGATCGCTCGAAGCTATAATTTTTGCGTTATGGAAACCAGCATCATCAAGCATTTTTCTCGCTTTTTTGGACAGATAAGCCAAATCCCCGCTGTCAAGGCGAATACCGATAAAATTAATTTTATCGCCAAATTCTTTTGCAACCCGAATGGCATTCGGAACACCGGAGCGAAGCGTATCATATGTATCCACCAAAAAAACGCAGTCTTTATGAGTACTTGCATATTTACAAAATGCAACATATTCATCACGATACGTTTGAACAAATGCATGTGCGTGGGTTCCGGAAACAGGAATTCCGAAAATCTTCCCTGCTCGGACATTGCTTGTCCCATCAAAGCCGGCAATATAAGCTGCACGGGTTCCCCAAATAGCTGCATCCATCTCATGGGCTCTTCTTGTTCCAAATTCAAGCGCTGATTCATTTCCAATAATTTGTTTAATTCTTGAAGCCTTTGTTGCGATAAGCGTTTGATAGTTCACAATATTTAAAAGAGCTGTTTCAATAAGCTGCGCTTCCCCTAGAGGGGCTTCCACACGCAAAATCGGTTCATTTCCAAATACAAGCTCTCCTTCTTTCATGGACCGAATCGTGCCGGTAAAACGAAGGTTCTCCAAGTAACGGATAAAATCTTCTTTGTAATTCAGCTCTTCCCTTAAATAAGCAAGGTCCTCTTCTGTGAAGCGGAAATTTTGTATATAATCAATAATTCGTTCCAGGCCGGCAAAAACAGCGTAACCGCTCCCAAAAGGAAGTCTTCTAAAAAACAACTCAAAAACTGCCTTTTTTTGGTGGATGTCATCCCTCCAATACGATTCGACCATGTTGATTTGGTATAAATCGGTATGGAGCATCAAACTATCATCATTATACATTTTCATCATCATGAAACCCCCATAATATTTAATCGCTGTCTGTTCCATACGGAATGTTGAAATGTCCAAGAGGCCCATTTGTGTCTAGCGGCGATGATAGATGGATGAAGCCTGTTCAGCAAAAATTTGAAACCTTTCAGAGCAGGCATCCCCTTCAAGCTTCCTTGCAATCTATCAGATCTTTCTAACGGGCTTAATCGTTGAAACAAATCTCAAGGACGAATCTCCATTATATTATGAAAGCACTAACCGTATTGTACTCCTTTCTATACCGTCATTCAATATTTGCCAAAATTAGTGTCCATTTTAAAAGCCGAAATTACCTAATCCTGCTTCTTTTACTATAAGAGGGTGATTTTGGCAAATTTGTCAAATAATCGGGATAATCCGTAATAATTCCATCGACATTCATGGCCATCAAATGTTGAATATCGTGTATATCTCTAGCTGTATAAGGCATAATTTTCATGCCGCTCTGATGAATCATATAAACTAATTTAGGGGTTACAAGCGCTTTATTCGGATTGATATATGTCGCAAATGCTGCATATTGCTGTAAATGCTCCTCCGTAATAGCGCCATGTCTATATCCGATGAGCACTCCAAGAGAAATCGACGGCAAGACACTGTGGAATTCCTGTAAAAAAGCGGTATCAAAGGATTGAACGACCACATTCAGTTGCTGATCCCCTTTTTCGATCAGTTCTTTTGCCAACCTCTCTACAATGCCGAACTGCTTTTTCGGTTCTTTAACTTCTATTAAAAAATTGATCTTCCCCCTGTATTTCTTAAGGACATCGCATAAAAGCGGTATTTTTTCTCCGGAAAATTTTCGATGAAACCAGGCTCCAGCATCAAATTGTTTTAGTTCTTCATATGTGAAATTTTTAACTAAACCTGACCCGTTTGTTGTACGATCAATCGTTTCATCATGAATAACGGCGAGCAACCCGTCTTTCGTCATCCGTACATCCAATTCTAAATAATCCGCCTTCATGTCAATAGCGAGATCAAAGGCTGCAAATGTGTTTTCCGGAGCATATCCAGATGCTCCCCGGTGTGCAACGGCAATTGTTTTGTTGGGCTCTTTTTTTAAATGAAATATTTTATAAAAAAAGCGGTGAACATAATAACGAACATAATCAAGCATGCATAACCATCCCCGTTTTTTTTGGATTTATACTAAATAATAATCACTTACATTAATTTATAACATTTTTTTTACAATTTTATTTTTCTTTTGCAGGATATTTCGTTTTGGAATAGAATAGTATTTAGAATATAAAAAAATTTTTAATTAACGCATCTTACAACACACCATTGTTTCCAGCCTGCACCTCATGATGAGAAGTTTTGGCCAAATCTCCTCTTCATAACACCCATTTCGCTTTTGTCCCGGATTATGCCCTATGCAAAAAATCTTAAGTTCAAGGAGAGTGATGGGATGATTAGAAAAGACGTGATGACAAAAACATGGGGAAATAAAGAAATTGTGACAAGTCCGTTTTATGGTGTCATAAAAAAAATTATGACCGAAGCAAAAAACCGGATTTATGAATGGGAACCGTTGTTTACCATTCAAACGGATGAGGGTACTCTTGTCCAAATCAGCGTCGGTATTGGAGGAATCATTGACAAGCTGTTCGTCAAAGAGGGAGATCGGGTTATTCCTGGAGCAGTCTTAGCATATATTGATGAAGATTTAATAGTCACTGGCAGCGATTAAGAATTAGGACCCCTAAGAAGAAAAAAGGGGTCCAGTAATAGCTACTTGTATTGAGCAACAATTTTTCTCAACCGGTTATTTAACGATTTAAGCATCCAATCCCGAAAGATCTCCTGTTTTTCTTCCAATGTTAAATAATACTCGGCGCCAGCTCTCCCCTTTGCAAGATCCGTTATATGTTTAATTGACAAGGCAGCAGCAACGGAAATGTTTAAGCTTTGCACAAATCCTTTCATAGGAATTACAAACGTTCTGTCAGCCATGTCAACCGCCTCTTTTGAAACACCGCTATGTTCATTTCCAAAAACAAGGACAGTCGGTCTGCTTACATCAAGCTTTTCAAGAGGAACAGCCTGTTCACTCAAATGGCTAACATATATTTGATATCCTTTCTTTTTTAATTGACTGATGGCTGCACTAATATCTGATTGATAATCAATTGTCAGCCATTTGTCTGCACTTTTCGTCACCAATTCATTAGGGGCAAAAGGCGCTCTTCCGGTGACAACCGTTACATTCTGCACGCCAAAAGCTTCGGCAGAACGAAGAACAGCCGCTTGATTATGGCCGTCATCCACCGCTTCCAACAATATGGATACGTAACGAGTCCGTTCCTTCAATACCTCATATAAACGATTCAGCCTTTCCGGCACAATCATATCAAGAATTTGGCGATCCTCATCATTTACAATCTTCTCTTTCAGCAATAATTCCACAATATTATTTTCTTTATTAACATTCACATCCCTTTACCTCCTTGAAAGCACGTGCGGGCAAGAAGATCGAACGTTCTCATTTATTATACGTCTTCTCCAAAAAAAATCTACCTCCTATAGCTGGAAACGTTATAGATCAGGTTAAATATAAACAGTTTATCCACATTATCTTTGTACTGTTTCGTTCGTACTCATTGGGCAAAAACAACAAAGTATCAAAATTTGTTTTTTTAAAAGAAGAGAATTTCCGCAAAGCTTCTTTGTATATATCAACGGATATTCACAGGAAATCCCCCTAATATAAACAGCTTTTACACATATTTTATCCACATATCCACATTAGCTATCCACATTTCGTATTGGCACATTTGTTCCCTACTACATATATGATTAAATAATTCACATTTGTTGATAAACTTATCCACTTATGCACAGCTTACAAACGGAAAACACTCAATTGCTTGTTTTGAACAAAAAAATCCCGAAAAGAGGTTTCGTAACCTTTTTTCGGGACGCTTATGTTAATAGTGATGTTGATGGCCTAAGGACATAACCCATATAGACCCTGCAACAATGACAATTGCGATATAGATCCCGTAATAAATCATTGTTGCCTGCCAAGAACCGCTCTCTCCTTCTTTCATATGCATGAACAGCAAAAGCTGAATAAACGCTTGGCAAAATGCTAAAACGACAATTAATGTAATAATCGTATTTGTCGGCAGATCGGTTGAAAATGTAATCCACACCGCCAATAACGTCAATATTATGGACAACAAAAACCCGAAGACATGCTTCCAAGGAAATCCTTTTTCGTTTTGTGCCAAGTTAACTCACCATCCCTGTCAAATAGACGAGTGTGAAGAGGAAAATCCAAACGACATCAAGGAAATGCCAATATAGACTTGAAATAAACACTTTTCTTGCCGTATCCGCGTTAAGGCCTCTTTTCAGCACCTGCAAAATGATAATCAAAATCCAAAATATCCCGATCGTAACATGAAGCCCGTGCGTTCCAACAAGAGCGAAGAAGGATGAAAGGAACGCGCTTGTTTGCATTGTTGCACCTTCATGAACAGCATACAAAATGAACTCTTCTATTTCAAAGTACAAAAAACCGATTCCCAACAATATCGTAACAATCAGCCAGCCGATCATACCGGCTTGCTTGCCTCTTCGCATTTCATAAACGGCAAGACCGCAAGTGAAGCTGCTTGTAAGCAGAAGAAAAGTTTCAATCAAAACTGTTTTCAATTCATACAATTCCTCGGGACCTGGTCCGCCCGCTGTTCTGGAGACGAGCACAAGATACGTAGCAAAGAGGGTGGCAAACAGGGCAAGCTCTGCCCCGAGAAAAATCCAAAAACCTAAAATATTTAATTGATTTTGTTTCGTTGAATACTCAAGTGGAAGATTCGATTGTTTTGGAGCAATTTCCGACATGTTACTCCCTCCCTGCTTCCGTCTGTTTAATTTCTTCGACCGGCACATAGTATCCATCATCATATTCAAAAGAGCGCAAAATCATGCAGATGATAACGCCGATCAATCCGATGATCGCAACCGGCATCCATTCGAAAACTAAACCGAAGCCGGCTATAAAGAAGAAGATCGACATGATGAAAGGCCGCCCCGAATTTGATGGCATATGGATTGGTTTATATTCCGGCTCCTCTTCTTCTTTTCCTTCTTTCCGTTCCTTCTTCATCATCCACCAAGCGTCAAGACCTTTTACCTGCGGTGTTACGGCAAAGTTGTAATGCGGTGCAGGCGACGGAATAGACCATTCCAGCGTCCGGCCATCCCAAGGATCTCCCGTGAGGTCACGCTCGCCTTTAAAGTACGTGTACACAACATTAATACACAGGAAGATAAAGCCGATTCCCATCATAACTGCGCCAATAGTCGAAATGACGTTTAATTCCGTCCAGCCGGCATCTGCCGGATATGTGTAAATTCTTCTTGGCATGCCCATAAATCCTAAAACATATTGCGGCAAGAAACATACATTAAAGCCAAGGACGAAAAACCAGAACGTAATTTTGCCGAGCTTTTCATTTAAAATGACGCCAAACATTTTCGGATACCAATAATGAAGCGCTGCAAAGACAGCAAAGACCGTACCGCAAATTAACGTATTATGGAAATGGGCTACAAGGAAATACGTATTATGATATTGGTAATCGGCCGCAGCCATCGAAAGCATCACACCTGTAACCCCGCCGATGACGAAAGTTGGAATAAACGCCAAAGACCATAGCATCGCAGATGTGAATTTGATTCGACCTTTATATAAAGTGAAGAGCCAGTTAAAGATTTTTACCCCTGTCGGTATGGCTATCGCCATCGTCGATACAGAGAAAAATGCATTAACCGGGGCTCCTGAACCCATTGTGAAAAAGTGGTGCACCCAAACGAGCATACTTAATACAGAAATCGCCACCATGGACCAAACCATGGCTGTATAACCGAAAAGACGTTTTCTTGCAAACGTTGAGACAACTTCCGAAAAAACCCCAAACGCTGGCAAAATGGCAATATACACTTCCGGGTGCCCCCAAATCCAGAACAGGTTCGCCCAATGCATTGGCACTCCATCGCCTGAAAGCGTAAAAAAGTGAGTGCCAAATATTCTGTCCAACGTCATTAATGCTAAAGCAACCGTCAATACCGGAAAAGCGAAAACAACCAATATAGACGTAATAAGTGTTGCCCATGTAAACATCGGCATGCGCATTAAAGTCATTCCAGGAGCTCTCATTTTTAGAATCGTTACAATGAAATTAATACCGGAGATTAATGAACCGATCCCTGAAATTTGCAATCCTAATAAATAATAATTTTGGCCCGGCCCCGGGCTGAGTTCATTTCCAGCAAGAGGCATGTATGCCGTCCACCCTGCATCCGGTGAGCCGCCGATCACAAATGAAATGTTGAACAGCAAGGCGCCAAAGAAAAACGTCCAGAAGCTGAGTGCATTCAAATACGGGAACGCCACATCTCTAGCTCCAATTTGGAGAGGAACTGCAATGTTCATGATCCCGAATATGAACGGCATTGCCATAAATAAAATCATAATGGTTCCATGTGTAGTGAAAATTTCATTATAATGCTGTGAATCTAAAAACGTATTATTTGGCACTGTCAATTGGGCGCGCATTAAAAGTGCGTCTACGCCCCCTCGGAATAGCATTAATACGGCGGAAATAATATACATAATCCCTATTTTTTTATGGTCAACAGTCGTTAGCCACTCTTTCCACAGCCATTTCCATTTTTTAAAATAGGTTAATACAAAAACGATACCAATAATTGTTAATACAATGGCTGCATCCGCCATATATATAAGGGGTTCGCCGGTAACGAAAAATTCATCCCATTTCACAGCACGTTCCTCCTTCCTTCCGATTAATGTCCTTCGTGCTGATGGCTTTCATGTTCACGATTATCATGATGATCAGATTCAACTTCCTCCAATTTTATGGTACCGTGCTTTTCTTTTGCAGGGATATTGTCTAAATGCTCACCTGGTTTCGCAAAATCAACCCACGCCAAATGTGTTCCAGAAAAAGTCAATTTATCTTTTAAAACTCCGACTTGGATGATTTCGTTAAATTGTTTTTTCGTCAGCAATGGAGCTGATGCTTGTGTTTCTTTCACCCATTTATAAAAATCTTCTTTTTCCATTGCGTTCACATCAAATGTTTGATGGGCAAATCCTTCTCCTGTAAAATTTGAATTCCGCCCTTTAAACGTACCGACATGATCAGCCTGCAAATAAAGAGTCATTCCCATTCCAGCCATATTATATTTTTGTCCGCCCAACTCTGGAATCCATAAAGCGCTCATCCCGCCGACAGCTGTCAATTTAAATTCAACTGGAACATCTTTTGGAATGTTGACATAATTGACTGTTTCAATATTTTCCTCCGGATAGCTGAAAATCCATTTCCAATCGGCTGCTGTCGCATGAATGACAATTGGTTCAACTCCTCTAGATTCCTTCGGCGGTTTTTCAAGCTCAAAAGTCGCCTTAACCGTTGGTATCGCCAATGCAATGACAATCAACACAGGAATCGCCGTCCAAACAATTTCAAGCACTGTATTCCCATGCTGTTCGGGCGGTTCATAATCCATATTGTCAGGTCTTTCCCTGTATTTCCACAAAATAATCGCAAACAATGAAAAAATGACGACAATAATCAAAAGCATAAATCCAACAGACCAAAGGATTAAATCTTTTTGAACAGCCGCTACCGGCCCCTTTGGATTTAATAAGACAAACCGTTCGCTGCATCCTGATAGCAGGAGCAAAACGGATAATGGCAAAACTTTCATAACCAACTTCAGCCAACTTGGTTTGGCCGGCATTGTGATCCCCCCTAGGATTTTCAAAAATGTGCCAAAAAACGTCAACCATTCACTTTGAAACAAAAATCATCTGTTGTAAGTGAACTTTATCACAAATTTATGTAAAAAAACTTGAATTCAATAAACAGTCAATAAAAGATTAAAATTTTGTAAAAAAATCGCCATCAATCCGACACAAAACAGGAAATCATGTGAATCGAAAGGAATGATTGCCTCTATTGCTAATAGACGCATAAGAAAAACCGGGCGAAAAACATCAACGCCCGGTTTTTCTATTCGCACACATCGGTCTTTTTGTTTTCTACATACTATACGATCGGAAAATCAGCTAATTTCTAAATCTATCCATTTTTAACAAAAGCGGATAATCTCATTGTTTCCATGTTCCCAAAATTGATTTCCATTTATTTCATCAAACAATTTGTCCATACCGCAACAGAGACAACTTGGCAAGAAACTGTTCATATTATTTTAAGTTATAGCCTTTTCTTTCCACAAATTGTTTCATATACATTCTCACCGGATTTGAAAGAGCGCGAGCCATTTGCCCTGTCCAAGTATCTTTGCGGACACCATTTGTACGTTTTTCATAATATTTGGATACTATTTGATTATATTCAAGAAGCCCCTGTTTATATATTTCTTCGTTTTGCTCATATTCTTCCTCATGATAAACATGATGTAAAGGCAATCGGGGTTTTTTTCCGGTATCAACGGCCGGATAGCCGACCGTTATGGCAAAAAGCGGGATGACCCGATCAGGAACTTTTAGCAGCGCCGAAACATCCTCTAAATTGTTGCGAATTCCGCCAATATAACAAATGCCAAGCCCCATGGACTCAGCGGCTAATGCAGCATTTTGCGCGGCCAATGCCGCATCAATAAGCGCAACCATAAATTTTTCTGTGCTTTCCAAGGATACCGTCACGTCTTTATCTTCCATTTCGCCTATTAGTTCGTGCCGGTGCAGATCTGCGCAAAAAACAAATAAATGGCCGCTTTTTTCCACATAGTCTTGGTTCCCCGCCAGTTCCGCAAGTTTTTTTTTCGTTTCCGGATTTTTCACCCCAATGATTGAGTAAGCTTGTATGTAACTTGAAGTCGAGGCCGATTGGGCACATTCCACAATTAAGCGTATTTGTTCATCCGTAAGCGGCCGATCTTCAAATTTTCGAACGGATCGATGGTTTAAAATGGTTTCGATCACTTTATTCATCATCATCATCCTTTCTTTTATATTCTTTTCTCAAAGTTTAACTTTTTTAGACGCCCATTTCATCGATTTTGTTTTTCGGCCAAGCAAAATGTGAAACGTAAGGATTTGGCCGTAATCGAGAGCATTTATAAGGATTTCTTATAAAAAATAAAATAAATTGAATAAAAAAGCTTATTACGACAAATTAATCTGAAAAATTAAACTTTCTATCAATTTTGTTTAAAGATATAATAAAATGTAATCTTTTTTAAAGGGGGATTTGATGAAGAATCGAAACATTATGGATTGGCCGACCTTTATCGGGGCGCTGCTTTTGCTGTTAATTGTAGCCGCTCCATTAGCAGTATTCCCTGAACAAGGCGAAGCCATTGTATTAGCTGCCAGCAGCTTTTTAACACAAAAATTTGGAATATTGTATTTAATCATGGGTGCAGCAGTATTGATTTTTATTCTTTATGTTTCTTTTAGCCGATACGGAAAAATCAAACTGGGGGATCCTTTAGAAAAGGCTGAGTTTCCGACATTATCTTGGGCAGCTATGCTTTTTTGCGCTGGAATTGGATCAAGTGTTCTTTATTGGGGAACGATTGAATGGGCTTACTACTATACGGGACCTCCATTTGGCATCGAACCTAGATCAAAAGAAGCCGTTGAATGGGCGGCCGCATATGGAATTTTTCATTGGGGACCGACGGCATGGGCCATCTATTGCCTCCCTGCCCTGCCAATCAGCTATTTCTATTATGTAAAGAAAAAACCGGTGTTAAAAGTAAGCGAAGCGTGCCGGCCTCTCATTGGCAAAAAAGCAGATGGACCAATAGGCAAAATCATTGATGTCTTGTTTATGTTTGGTTTGCTGGGCGGAGCTGGAACGACACTCGCTTTAGGGACGCCGCTCATTACAGAAGGAATTCATGAACTTTCCGGCATCGAACCTTCGATGACACTCCAAACAGTGGTTTTGCTTATTTGTACATTGATCTTCGCAGCAAGCGCTTACTCCGGTTTGCGGAAAGGCATTAAAATTTTGAGCGACATCAACCTATGGCTTGCCGTATTATTGTTGGTGTTTGTCTTCCTTGCCGGCCCGACCGTCTTTCTGGCGGAAACGGCCGTCAACAGCATCGGCATCATGCTTGATCATTACATGCGGATGTCTTTATGGACTGAACCTTTTAACAGTTTAGGACCGTTTGAACGAACAGGCTTTCCGGAATCATGGACGGTATTTTATTGGGCTTGGTGGCTCGTGTACGCTCCATTTGTCGGCTTGTTCGTCGCTAAAATTTCAAAAGGACGCACTGTCCGCGAAATGACGCTCGGAACAGTAGTATATGGAACGCTCGGCTGCATTCTCTTTTTTGGGATTTTAGGAAACTTTGGATTATTTTTAGAACTGACAGGCCAATACCATGTAACAGCTACATTAGATGAACATGGCGGATCAGCAGCCATTATCGGAATATTGAAACAATTGCCGTTAAGCAACATTGTGATTGCCGTATTTACTGTGCTTGCCGTGATCTTTTTAGCAACAACGTTTGATTCAAGCTCTTATATTTTAGCATCTGTTGTCCAAAAAGAAGTTGCCGATGAACCTTTGCGATGGAACCGTTTATTTTGGGCTTTTGCTCTTTCCGTTTTGCCGCTTATTTTAATGTACCTCGGCGGATTGTCCACATTGCAGACTGTTAGCATTATTGGCGGTTTCCCTTTGTTGTTTATTTTTGTCCTTTTAGCCGGTTCTTTTATCAAAGCGGCAAACCAAGATTTTTATTCCAGTAAATCTCAATTATTTAAAATGTATCCTAAAAAGAAAGGCGTGAAAAGAAACCTTCTCTCGAAATAACTGTTTTCCGGAAAAATCCCAACCGCTGTAAAGACCCGCAGAAAACCTTTATGTTCTGGCGGGTTTTTGTCATGTAAAGCGGAAGAAATCGCAAGCCATCTACTTTCCTAAAAAATTTTTCTTTTTAATTGCAAATGTGGTGTTGAAAAATAAAAAAAAATCCTCTATTCTGATAATTATAGTTTCATATGTGTACCAGCAACAGGTGCGTCATATTGCAGCCGCAATATGCGCTTAAAAGGGAAGTTTGGTGAAATTCCAACACGGTCGCGCCACTGTGATGGGGAGCTTTTGATCATCAGCCACTGTTTCTGCCAGAGAAATGGGAAGGAGATCAAAAGCGTTGAACCTAAGTCAGGAGACCTGCCTGTTGTATGCACTACGACCTACGCGTCATAGGGAGGAGTGAGAAGCCATGTTCATGTTGAAACCATTTGGGTGCCTCAACACGAGCTAGGATATCCAGTCCCTCTTTTATTAGCGTAAAGAGGGCTTTTTTATTGTGTTGAGCAAAAATCAAATGGGAGGTTTTCGTAATGGCAGCCATTAGTTCAAATCTTGGCTATCCGCGAATTGGCGAACGCCGGGAATGGAAAAAAGCTTTGGAATTATTTTGGAATGGAGACATTTCTGAAAGCAGCTTACTGGAAACGTTGAAAAAGATCCGTCTTTCCAACTTAAAGAAACAGCATGAAAGCGGAATTGAGCTGATTCCCATAGGAGATTTTTCGTTTTATGACCACGTTCTCGATACTGCTTTCATGTTTGGATATATTCCTTCGAGGTTCCAGCATATGGATCCCCGTTCCATCAAAACATATTTCGCAATGGCAAGGGGATCCGAAGAAGCCGAGGCTTTAGAAATGACAAAATGGTTTGATACAAATTATCATTATATCGTTCCGGAACTGGAAAATAAGCCGCCTGCTTTTTTGGAAAACCGTCTGCTCAAGCTTTACAATGAAGCAAAAGACGAACTAAATATTGAGACAAAACCTGTTGTTTTAGGGCCGATTACTTTTTTAATGCTGGCGAAAAAATATGAAAAACGAGATTTTTATAAGCATTTATCTGCTTTCATCCCAGTTTATATTCAATTGTTGACAGAGTTGCATCAAGCAGGCGCAAAGTGGGTGCAAATCGATGAGCCTGTTCTCGTTCAGGAAATTGATGAGTCATTGATTCCGTTGTTTAAAGAAGTGTATGAAGCTTTTCACGAAGCGAATCCATCTTTGAACATACTGTTGCAAACTTATTTTGAAAGTCTTTCTCACTATCAACATATCGTTTCATTGCCTGTTGCTGCTATCGGTCTTGATTTTGTACATGATGGGGGAGCCAACAGTGCAAACATCCAAAAATTCGGGTTTCCAAAAGACAAAATATTGGCTGCCGGTTTAATCAGCGGCCGCAACATATGGAGGGCATCATTAGAAGAAAAAGCAAGCAAAATTGATTTTCTCGCTCAGCATGTTGATGTTGATCGATTGATCATTCAACCTTCCTGCAGCTTGCTCCATGTGCCGGTTACCGTAAAAAATGAACACGAATTGCCGGAAATTTTAAAAAATGCTCTCTCCTTTGCAGACGAAAAATTAAGTGAAGTCCATCAGCTGACACAATATGCAAAAGGTGAATTAAGTATAAGCGATTTACGATACGATGACCGTTATTACACGCAATTTATGAATTCTGATTTTCGGACAAACCGAAACGTGCAAGAGGCAGCCGCCAAGATTGAATCCTACCCGACGAACCGTGTGGACTTTTCTGTTCGGCGCAAGCTGCATAAAAATAGATGGAACTTGCCAATTCTACCGACAACAACGATCGGCAGCTTTCCGCAAACGAAAGAAATCCGCCAAACCCGTTTAAAATGGCGGAAAGGCGAATACACAAACGAGCAATATGAGTCTATTATCAAAGATGAAATCAAAAAATGGATTGATATTCAGGAACAGCTTGAACTTGATGTATTGGTCCACGGGGAATTTGAACGAACGGACATGGTGGAATATTTCGGAGAAAAACTAAAAGGAATTGCTGTTACCAAAAACGGCTGGGTGCAATCTTACGGTTCACGCTGCGTCAGACCGCCGATCATTTATGGCGACGTTGCCTTTGATCAGCCGATGACCGTCAAAGAAAGCGTCTATGCCCAATCATTGACGGACAAACCTGTAAAAGGAATGCTGACTGGACCTGTCACCATCTTAAACTGGTCTTTTGTCCGTGATGACATTAGCTATGCGGACGTTCTTCGCCAGATTGCCCTTGCCATCCGCGAAGAAGTATTAGCTCTGGAGAAAAACGGCATAGGAATGATTCAAGTTGATGAACCTGCTATCCGTGAAGGGCTGCCGTTAAAAAGATCGAAGCAAAATCAATACATCGAAAACGCCGTCGAAGCTTTCAAACTTGCCACCAGCTCCGTCAAACCGGAAACACAAATTCATACTCATATGTGCTATTCCCAGTTTGAAGATATGATGGAAGCGATCGATAAGCTTGATGCAGACGTTATCTCGATTGAATCGTCCCGCAGCCACGGAGAACTTGTTCATGCTTTTGAAAAGTACCAATATAAACGGGAAATCGGTTTGGGCGTTTATGACATCCACAGCCCGCGTATACCTTCCGTCCAAGAAATAACCGAAAATATCGACCGTGCATTAAAAGTACTCGATGTACATCAGTTCTGGGTGAATCCTGATTGTGGTTTAAAAACAAGAGCGGTCACCGAAACTGTCAATGCACTCAAAATCATGGTGGAAGCGACAAAAGCGTATCGGCAAGCCATCGCCGCAAAACAAATTTGATCCTATTAAGCAAAAGGTACATTTGCTGACACCGTTTCAGATGTTCCTTAGAAAGGATAAAGACCGCACAATTCAACGATGACTTTCGCTGTATGAAAAATAGCGCAACCATCATTGAACACAGTTTTCTCCAAACATAAACAAAAGGCGCCCGGATTAAGGCGCCTCTTTTGATTTTGCACGCCATTTGCGAATGATTGTTCCTAAAAAAATGATTCTACAGTCTGTTTCAATTTTGCCGCACTCTTCTTGACATCGTCCGCATAACTTATGGCGGATATGACGGCGACGCCGTCGGCTCCGTTTGCAACGACTTGTCCGGCATTTTCACTGTTGATGCCGCCGATGCCGACGATCGGAATCGCAATGCCTTGGTTGCGCATGCTGGAAATGATTTGCGGACCTTGCGCTTTTTTGGCGTCTTCTTTCGTCTTCGTCGAAAAAATGGGGCCGACGCCGATATAGTCTGCGCCTTGCGCAATGGCTCTTTCCGCTTCCTCAAACGTATGAGCCGACACTCCTAAAATTTTATCGCCAATTTTTTGGCGGACAATTTCGGCTGATTCATCCTCCTGACCGATATGAACGCCATCCGCATCAAGTTTCAAAGCCAGATCAACATCATCGTTTACAATAAAAGGAATTTGATGTTTTTGGCATATTTTTTGCAGTTCTTTTCCGAGCTTTAGCTTGTCCTCGCCCGTTAATGCGCCTGTTCCTTTTTCGCGGTACTGGAAGATGGTAATCCCCCCCGCTATCGCTTCTTCAAGCACATCAAGAGGATTTTTCTTGCAATTTACACTGCCCATAATAAAATACACTTTTAAAAGCTTTCGCAGTTCATCTGCTGTCACTTTCGGCATAATCCATCACCTGCGTATTGAGATTTTCCAAAAAAATTGCTGAAAACATTGGCCCCTTATTTTCGGCAAAATGAACCCCTTTTCTTCAAGTCGTCGCTTGTCACTTTTTCCAATTGATTCAAAAACTCGATTTGAAAGCTTCCCGGTCCCCTGCCTTCTGTCACACTGTATGCTATTTCCGCCGCCACACCATAAGAGACAAGGCTTGCCACTGAGGCAACGAGCAAATCTTGTTCAACTGCGGAAAAAGCGCCGATAATGGATGATAACAGACAGCCTGTGCCCGTTACTTTTGTTAAAATCGGATGTCCGTTCTGGACTTGATATGTCGTTTGGCCATCTGTCGCCACGTCTTCTTTCCCGGTTATGACGACAACAGCGTTTAACTGCTTTGCCGCTTTCTCAGCCAATAAAACTGGATCGGCAGCTGAACCAACGGCATCCACTCCTTTCATTTGGAGCTTTTCGCCGATAACATTGGCAATTTCAGGCGCATTTCCGCGAACGATGGAAACACGAACCTCTTTTAATATTTGTTGGGCAGCTTCTGTCCGGTAAGGTGTGGCGCCAGCGCCAACAGGGTCTAAAATGACCGGTACGCCGTTTTCGTTTGCCGATTTTCCCGCAAGTATCATCGCTTCCACGACATCACTTGTTAACGTCCCGATATTTAAGACGAGTGCGCCGGCTATTTTCGCCATATCCGCCACTTCTTCCTTTGCATATGCCATTACCGGTGAAGCCCCAATCGCCAACAAACCATTTGCTGTAAAATTGGTGACAACGACATTTGTAATATTATGAACAAGAGGATTTTGGCTGCGCACCTTCTCCAGTGCGGAACCTAACATTTCAATATTCATCATCTCACTCCTTCCAACATCGGAAAAAAAACGCTTATTTGCAGCATTTTTCCCGAAAGCAAAACGCTGTTAAGGACATTATATCAGATGCAAAACTTTTATCGGCACGCTGCAGTTTCGGTGGTTAAATTATGTTATAATACTATATTATCAAAATGGATTGTAAATCATTTCATATAAAAAATGTGTATGAATCATTATCCAAATTGTTGAAAGAATATACATGTTCATTTATAATGTTTCAGAATAAAGTTGAAAGGATCTTCAAAAATTTGTTTTCTATATTTTTTTTAGGAGGTACAACATGAATCAATATTTGAGAAAAATAATAGCCTTTGCGGCTATGGCAACTTTGCTGTTTATGCTTTCCGCTTGCGGATCGAACAATTCCGGCAAAAACGATGCAGCCGGCAATGATGAGAAAAAAACATTGAAAGTAGTGACAAACGCGGCATACGCACCGTTTGAATATATGGACAAAGGTGAAGTTGTCGGCTTTGATATCGATTTTATCAACGCAGTGGCGAAAGAGGCCGGATATGATGTAGACATCAAGCATACCGGATGGGATCCAATGTTTGCAGAAGTTCAAGGCAAACAAGCCGACTTGGCAGCTTCTTCTGTGTCCATTACAGAAGACCGCAAACAAACATACGATTTTTCGGTTCCATATTTTGAATCTACACTTATGATTTTAATTCCCGAAGACAGCGATATTCAAAATGCGCTTGATCTGAAAGGAAAAACGGTTGCCGTCCAAAATGGCACAACCGGCCAGACCGCTGCCGAAAAAATACTTGGCGGCGATGGAACGGTTAAAAAATTTGAAGACAACGTCCTCGCGATCATGGAACTTCTGAACGGAGGCGCAGACGCAGTTGTGGCCGATAACGCGGTTGTCAACGAATATATTAAAAACAATCCTGACAAAAAATTAAAAGCCATTAAAGATCCGGAAAACTTTGATTCGGAATATTACGGTTTGATGTTCCCGAAAGGAAGCAAATTGAAAGCAGAGCTTGACAAAGCGATCAATTCAATATTGGAAAACGGAACGTACAGTGAAATTTACCAAAAATGGTTTGGTGTAGAACCAGATATCGATATATTAAAAAATCAGCAATAATTTTTAGCATTTCGCCGGCATTTTGCTTGTCCGGCAATGCATGCGGGGAGATATATGTATGAATTTTCGTTTTGATCTGATAGCTGAATATGCGCCCTTTTTCTTCCAGGGAATGCTCGTCACAATTGGGCTTTCTCTTGCGGCGATCGCCATCGGCACTGTTTTAGGTCTTTTCATCGGCATCGGGAAAATTGCTCAAAATAAATTTATTCGCCTGCCCTTTTCATGGTACGTTACATTTTTCCGAGGGACGCCTCTTTTTGTGCAAATGCTGCTTGTCCACTTTGGCCTCGTACCGCTGATAATCGGCGATACAAATGGAGTTATTGCTGCCATTGTTGCACTTTCCTTAAATTCCGCCGCCTATATAGCGGAAATTTTTCGGGCAGGCATTCAATCGATTGACAAAGGTCAGATGGAAGCGGCAAGATCGCTTGGCATGAGCCATAAACAGGCGATGCGCTACGTTATTTTGCCGCAGGCGACAAAACGGATGATTCCGCCGCTTGGCAACGAATTTGTCGTCCTTATTAAAGAATCGTCGATTGCAGCGATTATTGCCACTCCAGAACTGATGTATTGGGGACGGGCAATGCAAGGGCAATATTATATTGTATGGGAGCCATACCTCACCGTTGCGCTCATCTATCTTGTTCTGACATTGTCCTTAAGCAAATTATTAAGCTTTGTTGAAAGGAGAACAAAATCCGGATGATTCAGGTGAAGCATTTAAAAAAGAACTTTGGAAAAATAGAAGTATTGAAAGATATCAGCGTCGACATTAAAGAAAAAGAAGTTGTCTGCGTTATCGGCCCTTCCGGTTCAGGGAAGAGTACGTTTCTCCGCTGTTTAAACAAGCTCGAGGACATTACTTCAGGACAAGTTATCATCGACGGACAAGATATTACCGATCCACACGTGGACATGAATAAAGTGCGCCAAGAGGTTGGCATGGTATTCCAGCAGTTTAACTTATTTCCCCACAAAACAGTAATTGAGAATATTATATTGGCACCTGTCAAAGTAAAGGGAGTTTCTGAAAAGGAAGCAATTGAAAGAGGGATTTCACTGCTAAAAAAAGTCGGGCTCAGTGAAAAAGCCGACAGCTACCCTGACGAATTATCAGGCGGGCAAAAACAGAGGGTGGCCATCGCCAGAGCGTTGGCGATGAATCCAAAAGTCATGCTTTTTGACGAACCAACTTCCGCCCTTGATCCGGAAATGGTCGGTGAAGTGCTGAATGTCATGAAAGAATTGGCAAACGAAGGAATGACAATGATTGTCGTAACACACGAAATCGGATTTGCCAAAGAAGTTAGCGATCGAGTGATTTTCATGGACGGCGGATATATTGTAGAGGAAAACACACCTAGCGAGCTTTTTAACAATCCTAAACACGAACGAACAAAAGCTTTTTTAAGCAAAGTGCTGTGAATAAGGCAAGTATCCGGCATGCGGGTTGACTTAAACTCCTTTTCAATCAAATCTCATACGAATTCATTTCGGACAAGCCGAAAAGCTTGTCCTTTATCTTTTTCTCAATGGAGCTTCTCCCCTCTTACGCACTACGCACTCGTTCTTCATATATTATTTGCCATCAGCATCCAAAAGTGTTTGGACGGTAAGCCTTTCGTATATTTCCCAGCCTGAAGTTCCTGCTTGGAAGTACTATTTGAATTGTCGTAGCATCGCGGCTTGTACCAAAGTTGTTCAGCTTTTGAAGACTGACATTTCTCATCTTGGATTAGAAAGCAGAAGGCACAGATGCCGATAACACATCCAATTTTTTTAGGTCAGTAACTTTTTTTCTAAAAAAAAACAGGGTCTAAGACCCTGTAAGCAAAAAAACATTAAATTTCATATTTATACTCGCGGTATGCATCGATCAAGAGGAAAATTGCCGTTATGATATGCATCACCATTCCAACAATCGGAATCCATGCAATGCAGGAAGTAATAATTCCTAAAATGCTGCCATGCTTGTTTTTATTTGTTATAATGGCAAAAATCAACGTCACAAGGTGCAGTACAAACATAAACGCCAAAGGCGTCCATAGGAAAGATAATATAATCGTTCCACCTATAACTGGAATTCCGAAAAATGCTTCAAGACCCCCGCTTACCCATTTTAAAATGTTGACTACTGACATATAAATCCACCTCTGTATCCGTTTTTTCAATATACGAATTGGCGAATTGAAATGTTTCAAATATTCTTCAGCCCGGCACAAAAACTATTTTTGCAAGACAATTCATCTTGTTAGAGTTTTCACAATTTTTATTTTATGATAAAATCTTACAACAAAATAATTTTTAACGGGAGTTTATGGAGATGACATATAAACTTTTATTTTTGGACATAGACGGAACAATTTTGACACCGGATGATCAAATTCAAGAATCTACGAAAAGAGCTGTAGCTGCAGTTCAGAAACAAGGTGTAGAGGTCTTTCTGGCAACAGGGAGACCTTTGCATGAAATTTCGCATATCGGCAAAGAGCTGAACGTTCAATCGTTTATTGGCTATAACGGCGCATTTACGGTTTATAGGGGCCGCGAGATTTTAAAAGAGCCGATGAATCCAGATATTGTTCAAAACTTTGTGCATACCGCCAAACACCATGGACATGAGCTCGTCATGTATACAAGAGAAAAAAATGTCCTTAGCTCGTTTGATTCCCCTGCCATAAAAGATTTCATTCAAAAATTTCATTTACAAAAAAATGAGTTGTTTTCGTATGATATCATCGATCAAGTTTTAGGAATGACGATATTAAATTTAGCTGATCGCGATGTTTCTCTTTATGAAAAAGACGATCTTATATACTTATCCCAAGTGAATATCGAAGGCCTGGCCCAATGCTACGATGTCATTAGGGAAAAGGTCAATAAGGGCAAAGCTGTCAAAGCAATATTAAATTATCTTGGCGTGCCAAAAGAAAGCGCCATTGCCTTTGGCGATGCCATGAATGATAAAGAGATGCTCTCAATAGTCGGCGAAGGTTTTGCAATGGGGAACGCAGATCCAAACCTTTTGCCATATGCGAAGCACCAAACAACAGACGTAACAAATTCCGGTGTCTATCACGGTTTGAAAAAGCTTGGTCTCGTTGAATAAGTAAGTAGACTGTGTAATAGTCTTTTCCCTGCCAAATAGACAGTTGTAAAAAAAGATTATGCAAAACTGTGTTTCGGTATTCAGCTGGAGCACAATGCAAAAATTGTTCATGATGTTGTTTTACAGTAAGAAAAATACAACATTTCTATTTTCAGGTAAAAAAGAACTCGATGCAACGTGATCCAGGCAGCTGTCTTTGCCAAAACGGCTGCCATGTGACCGAGTCCTTCTATTCTGCTTAGACGAATACCAGAAAATAGAAAACTGGTCTTCCTTCATCTTCAAAACGAAGTGAGTCATCTTTGTTCACATTGGAAAGAAAAAACGGGCGATGAAGGTTTTGCGGCAGGGAGAGGACCGAATTAATTTATTTGACGAAATAAACTGAAAGGTCAGGAAATGTGCTCCTAATTATGAGCGTGAACCGATACAATATATATTCCTTTATCCGCATAAAAAGAAACTATTAGACTATTATTGAAATCATGAGCAATCGATTGGTGTTCAGAATTACTGGAACATACTGAGTTAACTTTATTGCATATAGTTTATGAAGGTGTATTTATTTTATCCTCATGAGTGGAAAGGAGAAAAAGCTTTGATAAAAGCAATTATTTTTGATTTCGACGGTTTAATTATAGACACAGAGACTCCCTGGTTTGAGGCTTATAAAGAAACTTTAGGTTATTATAATGTTGATTTGCCCCTTGAACATTATGTAAAAAGCGTTGGGTCAGATAATACAGTACTTTACGAGTTTTTCAAACAACAATTGGGAGAAAGCTGTAATATTGAGGAAATTGATACCAAAGCAGAAAGCATTTATAAAGAAAAGATGAAAACACCTCAGGCACGTGAAGGTGTAAAGGATTATTTGCAAGAAGCAAACGATTTAGGATATAAAATTGCTATTGCTTCAAGCTCCACAAGGGAGTGGGTAACTCATTATTTAGATGAACTTGGGGTGTTAAACTATTTTAATACTATTATCACACAGGATGATGTTGAGAAGGTAAAACCGGCACCTGATTTGTATTTAAAAGCAGTTGATGCCTTAAATATCAGCTCAAATGAAGCATTAGCATTTGAAGATTCTTTAAATGGGCTCCAAGCAGCTCTAGCTGCTGGACTGAAATGCGTAATTGTGCCAAATCCAGTAACGAAGTCTTTACCTTTCGAAAATTATGATTTACGACTTCAATCCATGGCAGAAAAAAGTTTAAGTGATGTCATAAAACTTATTGAACAATAAAGAATTAAAATCTCGTATTAATGCTAAAGCTCTATCAAATAATATTTGATAATCCCGCTAGATAAAGAACCCCCAAGGAGGTCCTTTATCTAGCTGCTTCCTCAATGAACACCACCTGCAAATGTTTTCGTGAAATCATTTACGTGTGCACTCATTTCTTTATAACGAGTCCAATGAAGATAATGATTTCCTTCTAAAGTAACTATTTTACTTGAAAAACTGCGGCTTAATTGCGTTTGATAAAACGTTACCATTGGATTTCCCATCTTCGTTCACTCGATCTTCTTTCGAAGTAAAAATCAAGACAAAGGATACAACAAGAAGCAAATGAAATAAAAAATATATTGAGCAAACAGTCAATTTAACTTTCCCGCCTGATATGCCTAGAAATGGCTTTGGTCATTGTTAAATTCTCTTCGGAATAAGTACCTTTTTCAGCTACTAGGAAGGAAATCATCAGGAATGATATATAATGCCAATCGTGCAATTCCAGTTGGTGAAAACATACTTCATATATTCGGACATTGTTGGAGCTGACTCGCCGAAATACTCTAAAACCTGCGGCAAGGTGAAATCAATCCCTATAACTGCTTTCACTTCATCTGGATATGCATTAGCATAATACATGCTGTATATGCCAGAAATAGAGTGCGGCATCAATATGTATGGACCTTCTATATTTGATTTTTTTAGAGTGGTTCTAATTTCCTCCACTATATTTTCCACTGTTCGTTCCTTATTCGTTACGTTGCTCCATCCATATCCAAAGCTCTCTACTACGACCACTTTATGATTCTTTGCCAATTCATTTACTAAGGGTTCGAAATCTAACACGGGAGCTGCTGTGCCTAAACCGCTTAATAACACAATCGTGTTTTCTCCATCACCTTTTGTATAAACGTGCATATTCTTTCCATCTACTTCAACTAATTGTCCTAATGGTGGATATTTTGCTTATACACTGTCATGATGTGATGGAAAACGCCTCAATCAGAGCCGCTGTAATCATAAACAAAAAAATATTTTTTGGAATTATCCAAAATCAAGATTTCTTTTTACTGTTCATTCTTTCACTTCTCTCTATAAAACATTCTATTGATCGGCTATGCCAACGCCATTCGAACCATCTCTCCCGCCCTGATTCCTTTGCAATAGGCCAATTGCTTGCAGAGGTTAAACAAAAATAAAAAACGCGAATTTTCTAAAGGGTGCTTTTCGTCAATAAGGAAGCAGAGCCTTTTTCTTAATAATGACGAAATATTTGCTCTTTTCGTTTCAAAAAAATCCCCTCTAAGTATATGGGCCTTGTCCACTGTCTTCTTAAAGAATATCTTATCAAAATTGGTTCTTTTTTCTTTTACCTTGTCAAAAAATATTTATATAAAAATATTTGAATTCGAGATATTTTTCGGTTATGATAATATCAAAACAAAAGGAGGAAAATAAAAAATGGCAAATTTTCAATTAGATAAGGTGCACAGCTCTATTTCTTTCCAAGTAAAACACTTAATGGTTTCCAAAGCAAAGGGAGAATTCACACAATTTGATGTAGAAGTTGACGGCGATGTCGATCAGCTCGAATCTGCAAAAGTAAAAGTAACAATTCAAGCTTCTTCTATTGACACAAAAAATGAAGACAGAGACAACCATCTTCGTTCCGGGGATTTTTTTGATGTCGAAAACTATCCGGTCATCACGTTTGTCAGTGAATCTATTAAAAAGGTTTCCGACGATGACTATGAAGTAACAGGAAAATTGACAATTAGAAATGTTACTAGAACCGAAACGTTCAAAGTAGAATTCAACGGTCAATCGAAAAACCCGTTGGACGGAAGCATTGTCGCAGGATTTGATGTAGAAGGAAAAATCAATCGCGAAGACTATGGTTTAACATGGAACGCTGCTCTTGAAACAGGAGGATTCCTCATCGGCAAAGATGTAAAATTATTCGGCAGCTTCGAATTTGTCATTAGCTAATCTTTCGCAGGCAAGTGATTTGCCCTTGGCCGCACATGGCGGCTGAGGGCTTTTATTTTATGAAAATTTATCAAAAAATGTCATTCATACCTCTCTAATGAAAAATCCCCCTGCTTATAAAGTTTACTTTTCTTTTATTTTTTGTTATTATTCATAATATTTCAACCGGAGAAGGAGGAAAACAGCATATGTCCAATCAATCATTGCAACGCCACTTGCCGCCTTACCGAGCAGATCATGTAGGCAGTCTGTTGAGAACAGACCGAATTAAACAAGCCCGATTGAAAAAAGCAAATGGGGAAATAACAGCTGAGCAATTAAGAGAGGTGGAAAACGAAGAAATCACACGCATCGTCGAAAAACAAAAGGAAATTGGCCTCAAAGCGGTGACAGACGGCGAATTCCGAAGAGCTTGGTGGCACTTTGACTTCCTTGAAAATTTAGTAGGTGTTGAAGGATACGACACAGAGACCGGAATCCAATTCCATAAAAAACAAACAAAATCTCATTCTATTAAAGTTGTTGACAAACTAGATTTCAATGGCCATCCGATGCTTGAAGATTTCAAGTTTCTAAACAGCATCGCTTCCGGCCATACAGCCAAAATGACTATCCCGAGCCCGAGCATGCTTCATTTCAGAGGGACAATTGAAAAAAGCGCTTATGCAGATCAAGACGAGTTTTTCCACGATTTAGCCCAAACGTATAAAAAAGCAATTCAAGCATTTTACGATGCTGGATGCCGTTATTTGCAGCTGGATGATACATCATGGGCATATCTTTGTTCAGAAGAGCAAAAGGAGCAAATGCGGGCCCGCGGCTTAAATCCGGATACGTTAGGACAATTGTATGCGAAAACAATTAATGAAGCTGTTGCCAATCGTTCTGATGATATGAGAATTACGATGCACATATGCCGAGGCAATTTTCGTTCCACTTGGATTTCATCCGGCGGCTATGAGCCAGTGGCGGAAATATTGTTTGAAGGCGTAAATGTGGACGGCTTCTTTTTGGAATACGACAGCGAAAGAGCCGGCGGCTTTGAACCCCTTCGCTTCGTAAACCGGTCAAATTTATCCATCGTTCTCGGCTTGATCACGTCAAAATTTGGAGAATTAGAAAATAAGGATGAAATTAAACGGCGCATTGATGAAGCATCCCGATTTGTTGATCTCAATCAGCTTTGCTTAAGCCCTCAGTGCGGTTTTGCATCAACTGAGGAAGGAAACCTGCTCACAGAGGACGAGCAATGGGCAAAACTTCGCCATGTCGTAGAAATTGCCGAAGAGGTTTGGAAATAATCGTTTACTAAAGAAATACTTACATAAATGTGTAATGTTAAGAGCCTGTCGAACGTGAATTTCGTGCAATGAACTATCGATTAAGCGAGGCTTGCGGACAGAATGTGGCGGAATTTCGATAAAGGGCAGCAGCTTGCTTTACCTATATTGATTGGTTTCATCGTTCATTCCGAAGCAATTGCAGCATGTAAGAGTTCCAAATTGAACCTTTTTCTGCTTTGCGAAAGCTCTATTCGGGTTATGCATCAAGAATCAATATTTCTAGAAATGATACCCGTAAATTGCAGCAGCTCTGTTTTTCTTTTGGAAAATTTGATTGCAAATCGCCGACAATTTATTTTTGCAAAATAAGGTGCTGCCCGCTCATCAGTTTATTTAGGAAAATCACCGTAATGACCTGTTTCTTCCGTTCTATTATTCTGGAAAATATGTAAAAAAGGGGGGCTAATAAGTCGATTTTACGGCTTATTAGCCCCCATTAATGTTTTAGAAACGTTGTTATATCGGTGTTTATGATTTTTTGTTTTCAATGGCGATTTGACTTTCTAAGAGCCCCTTTTTCTTTTTGACAGCATCATCATCAGATGTTTCTGAACAATTTACGAACTTAACAGCAAATATTTATGCTTTACAGCAGAGCTTAATTCGTCGGGAGAGCCTTCAAACACGATCGAGCCTTTGTTTAAAATATATATGCGGTCTGCAAGCTCAAGCGCCATCGATAAATTTTGTTCAACTAAAAGCATTGTAAGACCTTGCTTCTTTAATTCACGAATAATCCGTTTCACTTCCTGAACCATCAATGGGGACAATCCTTCTGACGGCTCGTCAAGCAGCAGTAATTTAGGATTCGTTAGCAAAGCGCGTCCAATTGAGAGCATTTGCTGCTCTCCTCCGCTCAAAGCCCCTCCCATCGATGCTTCTCTTTCTTTCAGCCTTGGAAACGTGTCATAAATTTGTTCTAATGTCCAGCCATTTTCGGCAGGCCTATAAGTGGTCATTAAATTCTCCTTTACAGTCAAATTCGGAAATATTCTTCTCCCTTGCGGAACAAGAGCAACGCCTAATTTCGAAACCTGGAAGCTCGTCTTTGATTGAATTTCCTGTTCTTCAAACACAATTTTTCCTTTTTTTGATTGAATGATTCCCATGATAGAATGAATCGTTGTTGTTTTCCCCATTCCGTTTCTTCCCAGCAGGACGGTTACCTTGCCTTGTTCAACCGTTAACGAAACATTATGGAGGACGTGGCTGTCGCCGTAAAATGTATTTAAATCTGAAACTTTAAGCATGTGCTGCCGCTTCCTCCTTTCCAATATATATTTCGTTCACCCTCCTGTCGTTTCTCACTTCATTTGGATCGCCGTCAATGAGAATTCCTCCGTCATATAAAACGACCATTCTATCCGCCAGTCCAAATACGACCTCCAAATCATGCTCAATAATTAAAACGGTCAAGTCCTTCGGCAAATTGTGCAGCAAATCGACAATATAATCCGTTTCCGCCTGCGACATGCCGGCAGTCGGCTCATCTAATAATAAAACTTGCGGATTGATCGCAATGCCAAGCAAAATTTCGATTTGCCGCTGTTCGCCGTATGACAGCTTTTTCACTATTTCATTTGCGCGCTTTTCCAATCCCCAAGTTTTGATCAATTGGTTTGCTTCCTCGAAAAGCTTCGGGTATTTTTTTTCGTTTCTCTTTTTAAACCACACGTTTTGCAAATGATGTTTCCGCTGTAAAACTAATAATAAATTGTCAAGCACCGTCAGTTCGTTCAACAAATTGTTTCGTTGAAAGGTGCGAACGATTCCGGCGTTTGTCCGTTTAAAGTTGGCAACATTCGTTATATTTTCTCCTTTATAATAAATGGACCCGCTGCTCGGCTTCAGGTCGCCGGTTAAAATGTTGAAAAAGGTCGTTTTCCCGGCTCCATTCGGACCGATAATGCCTATCCGCTCACCTTTTTTCACTTCCAATGAAACATCCTTAAGAATTTCAAGACCGCCAAAATGCATGCCGACGCGATCAATCTTCAAGATTACAGGATTCTCCATGCCCCATCCCTCAATTCTTCACATCATTGTTATACAACGCATTGGATTTTTTTCCGGAAATAGCTGACAGCTTGTTGGATTTTGAAAATGACTGAAAGAGCAATTTTCCAAGCCCGACAATTCCTTTTGGGAAAAATACGACAAACAAGATAAAGATAATCCCGATAATCATCATCCACATGGTCGTATAAGAGCTGACAATCGTTTCTAAAATGACGATAAATGCTGCTCCCAAAACGGGCCCGATCATTGTTCCGGAACCGCCGATAAGAACCATAATTAAAACAGAGCCAGACATCGTCCAATATACATCGCTAGGCGAAATGAAGCTGTTAAAGCTTGTATATAACGATCCTGCTACTCCGCCGAGCCCGCCGGCTAAAACAAATGCGGCAAGCTTATATAGTGTTGTATGATAGCCCATCGATTTCAATCTTGTTTCGTTTTCGCGAATCCCTATTAATACTTGCCCAAAAGGAGAGTGTACGATGAGGCTTAAACCGCCGTAGATCAATATAAACAAAAGCAATATCAAATAATAAAAGTAAACCGGGTTTGAAAAATCAAGTGATCCAATTAAAGGGCTTGGAATGCCTGATAATCCGTTTGAACCGCCCGTGATAGTCGTTGACTGGTGGACAAATGAATAAATCATTTGCGAAAAAGCCAATGTTAACATAAGAAAATAAAAGCCGCTCACCTTTACGCAAAAAATTCCGATGATGGCGGATGCAATGATTGCAGCCGCAAGCGAGGCGAAAAGAGTAAGGAAAAAGTTTGGAGATATCTCCCTTGCAAGAATGGCGGACATATAAGCCCCGACTCCAAAAAACGCCGCGTGGCCAAGCGAAACCAGCCCGGTATATCCGACCAAAATATTTAAACTAAGAGCGAAAATAGCTAAAATTAAAATTTCAGTTACCAAATTTAAATAAAACAAAGAAAAGATAAAGGGGGAAAAGATGAGCAACATAACTGCGGCAATAAGAACGAAACCTTTTTTGTTCAATGCTTAACCACCTGCCTTCCGAGCAATCCGTTCGGTTTGACGATTAAGACGACCGCCATTAATCCGAAAACAACGAACAAGCTTAACTCAGGAACTAAAAATCGGCAAAAAGTCTCAACAATCCCAATCGTTAAGCTGGCCACAAACGTTCCAGCGATCGACCCTAAACCCCCTATAACGAGAACAACTAATGCCAAAATAAGCGTTTGGAATTCCATGCTTGGATAAAGCCCGAGGATCGGCGCAGCAATGACTCCGCCAAAACCTGCTAAATATCCCCCTATGAAAAACACGACGGTAAAAACTAGTTGAATATTTACACCTAAAGCACATATCATCTCTTTATCGCTCAGTCCAGCGCGAATGATCGCCCCCCAGCGCGTTTTTTCTTGAATGAACCACAACAGCCCCGCTAAAATTAAACCTATTGCAATTACAGCTAAACGATAGACAGGAAAGGCTTGATTAAATAAGGTTACCGTACCTGATAAACTTTGAGGCAAAGGGATCGATAAAACATCCGATCCCCATATCGCCGCTGTCATATCATGAATGACATACGCAAGCCCAAATGTTAACAATACTTGTGACAGGTGCCCTAGCTGATAAGTTGGCCGCAATAAGATCATTTCAATAATGAGAGAGCAAACAGCTACTGCTAAAGGTGCAATGATTAAGGCAAGCCAAAAATTTTGTCCAGAATGGACGGTAATCGAATATGAGACATAAGCTCCTATCATATACAACGATCCATGCGCCAAGTTCAATACTCCTAAAATGCCAAAGACGAGCGACAATCCGCATGTAATGACGAAGAGCAAAAGCCCGTATGAAATGCTGTTTACTAGCTGCGCCCCGATAATATCCATGATTATCACCTCTTTTTTTATCTATTTTCCTGGATCTCTCACCTCTTCAATAATTTCGATCACTTCGTTTTCCGTCTGTCCATTCACAAGCTTGGTTTCAATGATATACATGTTTTGAATAACGTGGTGGGTCTCCTTGTCAAACTTAATCGGGCCTCTCGGGCTTATGAATTCAACATTAGAAATCGCTTCTACCACTTTATCTGGATCTGAGGCGTCGCCGTCAAGCGTTGTCAGCGCTTCTGCAATAATTTTGGCAGCATCATAGCCTTCCAATGCTTCAATGGTCGGGCGTTCATTATATTTCTTTTCAAAAGCCTCTTTAAACTGTCTATTTTCTTCTGTTTTTATACTATAATCCCAGAAAATAGAGGAAATTGTTCCAACTCCTGCGTTTCCTTGTGATTTCCGCACGTCCTCTGAAACAAGCCAGCCGGAACCAATTAATTTCTTATCTTCTTTTAACCCGAATTGATCGTATTGCTGAACAAATCTCACCGCATCACTTCCTGCGAAAAATGCATATACTGCTTCAGCCTTTGCATTTTTAATCGTGGTCAAATAAGAGGAATAATCATTGTTTCCGAGAGGCGGGTAAACTTCACCGACAATTTTTCCTCCTGCGGCAGTATAAGCTTCTTTAAACGCTTCAGATACTTCCCGTCCAAACGCATAATCTGCTGCTGCAATGTACATTGTCTTTCCTACGTTATGAAACGCCCATTCTCCTAATGAATTGCCAATCTGCCACGAGGAAAAAGAAGAACGCCAAATATAGTCACTTCGTTTGCTTCTCGTTAAATCATTTCCTCCCGCATGCGAAACAAGGAACGGAATTTTTTTCTTATCCACTTCATCGCGAATGGCATAGGCTACCGCCGTGCTTACCGTTCCTGTTAAAATGTCCACTTTATCTTGATCAATCAATTTTCTCGCTTTCCTTAATGCTACTTGCGGATCAGCTTCACTGTCTTCTTTAATAATTTCGATTTTTTTGGATCCAATTTTCCAATCAATGCTGTCAAAATACAGCTCCATACCTTTGTGCAAATGCTTTCCAAGTGAAGCATAAACCCCCGAATCTGGAAGCAGCACACCAATTTTTATTGTTCCTCCGCTTTTGCTCCCGCCTTCTTCTTTTTTCGATGTTGACTGAATCGCGCTGTTGCCACAAGCCGATAAAACGGCTAAGAAAACAACTAGCATAATCAAAAATAACTTCTTTTTCATCAAAATCCCCCCGTACTTGTCAAGTAAAACGCTTTCAAAATTCGCCTCCCGTTTTTAAAACGCTTTCATTTTCCTGGGTATCTTTTCTCCTCCCTTTTCCTCCGGAACTAATATTTCAAATATTATAATATATCTGAATTTTTAAAATTTCAATATTTTTTATTCATTTCGTCAAAAAAACATATAGTTAATGAAATCTATGATCGTCGCAGAAAACGCTGGAAATTCTTGTTTTTCTCATCATTCAATCTTCATTTTTTCTTTAATAACGAAAATTTTATTATTTATTTTTTTTACACTCGTCATACAAACAAATGGCTTAATGAATAAATTTTATTCGTAATTGTTTAAGAAAGACAGATGATTATCCTAAGCTTTTATTTGCAGAGGACTTTCCGCAAAAAAATAAGCATTAAAAGTGATGCCCATCGTAACCCAAATAAAAAAACCTAGGGACTCTCAAAATTCCCTAGGGATTGCCTTTACAATGTGACTGTTATGCCCACCACATTTCAGCAACTTCTTCTTTAAAAAGAATTTGCTTTAATAAGCTTACTGCCTTTCCTAATCCTTCATCAATGGATGCCAGCATATCCTCATGTTCAATTGAAAGAACATAATCATATCCGGCAGCACGCAAGGCACTTACAATATCCTTCCACACTTTTTCACCTTGGCCATAGCCAACCGACCGAAATGTCCATGATCGGTCCAAAATTTTACTGTAATGCTTTGTATCTAAAACGCCATTCACTTGTATATTTGCTTGATCCAAATAAGTATCTTTAGCGTGTACATGAAATATGGCATTTTCACGTCCTAATTTTTTTATTGCTTCAACAGGATCAATGCCTTGCCAAATGAGATGGCTTGGATCAAAATTCGCTCCAATACTTGGCCCTACATTTTCTCTTAACTTTAATAAAGTTTCAGGATTGTAAACAATAAAACCTGGGTGCATTTCAAAAGCAATTTTATAAAATCCCGTTTGAACGTACAGCTCCCCCGCCGACAACTAGATGATTATAAAGCAATACTTTTTCTACTTTTTTAAAAATTAATTGTTTGTAAAACTTTATTAGCGTTAAAAGGGAAAAAAGGTTTTTAGAATAAAAAACAAATTGTTATATATTCCGAGGCGGCATTTTAAATGATTGACAAAGTCAATTCTTCAAACTACGCAACACATTGTATCCGATGGCAAATATCCAATCACAGCAATAACTGAACCATTGGGTGCCAATAGAAAAAAACCGGGTTTCTGGTCATAACAGGTAATCCAATATTATTCATCCAGACAGTTTAGCAGTCTTTTTTTCAGCAAAATGCAGATGTAAAGTGTAAAATATACTGCCAATTGCAAGAGACATCCAGCATACATGCACGTGTACAGTAATGAAATATTGAAAAACAAAACTCGAACAACTCTCCGATCAAAAATTAGAATTTTTTATTTATGAATGCCTATTGGATCTTACTATAAAATAATTTGAAATCGACATCGCCTTAATCTGCGATTAAAGCCCCAAATTTATCATTCAATTACCGCTCATTTAACTTCATTCAAATGCTAAATGAACAGTTACGGATAGACGGCTGAATGACTTTATTAAAAAAAAAGAACCCTTGATGCTTTAAGCAAGGGCTCGTTTTTCCACTGAATTATGCCGGTACCGCATAAATAATATATCGCTGTGGCGCATTTCCAATATAACCGAACGGATAGCATGTTGTTAACGTTAAAACTTCGTTTGGAGCAGTAGATCGGATCACTGTTCGGTCATCGGCATCAACAATCTCTGTTTCTTGAATCAAATATGTGAAACGACCATACTCCATTTCAACAATGAGTTCATCTCCAATTTTTAAATCGCCAACATTGCGAAAAACTGTATCCCGGTGTCCTGATAAAACGATTTGGTCGTTTTGCCCAGAAAAAGCAGTTCCTCTGTAATGACCGACGCCTTTCTCCAATTCGTCTGCATCCGTCCCCTCAACGATCGGCAATTGTGCTTTAAGTTTCGGGATGTGCAAAATGCCAATCACCTCGTCCATTTTCGGTTGAAAGTCGCTTGGTACAACTTCGCTTCTCTCCTTTTTCTTTAGACCTTCTGCACCAACAAGCTGATGGGCTTCCTTCAACGCCTCATTTTGTGCGCTGTGCATTGACCATAACTTCCATCCGCCATATGCGACACAAAACAAACCACAGCCAATAAACAAAATGGGCAGCCATTTTTTCACATGCATCCTCTTCCTTTAATTGAGACTGTTGTTAATTATTTTACCATAAAAAGTCGAGAAGACATCCGCTTCATTTTGCGGAGAAAACCAAAAAATAAAATAATCGGACCCCAGCTACTGTTCTTAGGGAAACCTGTTAAAGCAGCCCATAAAAATGCTAGGCGTCGGTCTGTTTTCAATTGATCTGAAATAAGTAAAAAAGTAAGAACGTCTCAAGGGCAGAATTTAAAATTGTTGTGAAGGACAAAGGGGCTTGTCTATAAGACTTTTTCGGCTTATAGACGTGCCCCTTTAAAAACGTTGATATTTGATGTTTTTTGTTTTCAATGGAGATTTGACTGTCTGAACAGCCCCAATATTGTCTATATTTCTTCAAACCCACATTAATTGACAAAAATGAAATTTGGCTCGTTCAAATATTTTTTTAGCTCGTTCAATGCTTTTTGTGCCAACACTCCGTCCATAATCCGGTGATCATAACTGAGCGATAACGCCATCATGGATGCAATTTCAATCGAATCATCGACCACAACAGTTTTTTTCTCGATTCGGCCGATGCCAAGAATACACGATTGCGGATGGTTGACAATCGGTGTAAACCATGCGCCGCCAGCTGATCCGATATTCGATATCGTACATGTAGAGCCTGTCATTTCATCCGCTTGAATGGAACCATCTCTTGCCTTTAGGGTAAGCTCGTGAATTTCTTTAGCAATTTGAAATAATGTTTTTTGGTCTGCATGCCGTATGACCGGCACGACAAGACCGCGGTCTGTATCAGCAGCAAAACCGATATGGTATTGTTTCTTCAAAATGATTTCTTCACGTTCTTCATGAAAGGAAGCGTTTAATTGTGGATACTTTTTCAAAACGATCGTCAACGCTTTCACAACATAAGCTAAATAGGTGAGTTTGATTGCTTCCTCTTCCGCAAACGATTTTATGCTTTGTCGATGCTGAACAAGCTTAGTAACATTCGCTTCATCAAAATGTGTTACATGCGGAATCGTCTTTTTCGAATGAACCATTGAACGTGCAATGAATTTGCGAATGTTTGAAAGCGGAATATATTCATCTTGTACCGAATTGGTCTTTGTTTCTTCCTTCTGATTTTTTTGCTGACTTTCCATCTCAGGCTGCTGATTTTTGCGCCTATTGATCACGGCCTCAATATCTTCTTTTAATATTTTGCCGTTTGGACCCGATGGAATTACCTCTTCAAGATTCACTTGATGTTCTCTTGCAAATTTGCGCACGGATGGAGCGGCCACTATGAATGAAGAATTTGTTTGCTTCTCTTTTTCCCGCTTCTTGTACTCGTTGCGAATATCTTCTTCCGTTACTTTCCCGTTTAAACCAGTCGGCTCCACAAGCCGCCAATCCACCCCTAGTTCTTTCGCTAATTTCTTCACTCGCGGCGTCGCCCTTTTCTCGACCTTTTGCTCCGTTGCTATTTGTTCTTCCGATCTTTCATTCGTTTCTTCTTGTTTTATGTCTGGCTGCCCGTCGCGTTCAGCTGTTTCAATTGTTGCAAGCACTTCGCCGACAGATGCTGTATCTCCTCTTTTTTTACGGATTTCCTTCACGATTCCGCTTGCAGGTGCATGCAGCTCCGATACCGCCTTTTCCGTTTGAACTTCAACAAGTATGTCATTTTGCTCCACCTCATCCCCTTCAGACACATGCCAAAATGCAATTAAGCTCTCATTATATTCTTCCGACAATTGCGGCAATTTAATTTCAATAATCATGTTGGCCTCCTGTGAAAGAAATGGTAGATTTATTCATTAACGAGTTTTATAGCTTCTTGATAAATTTTTTCTGCATTCGGTAAAACAAACTGTTCAAGCGGGCGGCTGAAAGGAATCGGCACATCTGGTACAGCCAATCGTTTGACCGGAGCTTCTAAGTCATACAAGCCTTCCTCTGCAGCTATGGCAGCAATCTCCGCCGTCATGCCGTATGATAAATAATCTTCATCTACTACAAGTAATCGATGAGTCTTTTTAATGGATTTCAGGATTGTTTCACGATCTAACGGGACAAGTGAACGCAAATCGATGACTTCTGCTTCAATTCCTTCTTGCTCCAGCTTTTTGGCAGCCTCAAGCGCATGATGAGTCGTCATTTGAATCCCTACAATTGTTATATCCTTCCCTTCCCTAACAACGTTTGCTTTTCCTAACGGCACCGTGTAGGCTTCTTCCGGAACATGACCGACTGATGCGTCTAATTGATCCATCCATCCTAAGCCTTGCAATGTTTTATGGAACATAAAGACTACTGGATTATCATCCCGAATGGCTGAAATCATCATCCCTTTTAAATCATATGGAGTGGATGGAGCCACCACTTTCATTCCCGGCAAATGCGCAAACGTTGCATACAAAGTTTGAGAGTGCTGAGCAGCATCACTGTACCCTCCGCCAACAGCGGTCATCAGCACGATCGGCAGCTTCACTCGACCGCCCGACATATAAGGGATTTTTGCCATATGGTTATAAATTTGATCCATGCAAACGCCAAAGAAATCGACAAACATCAATTCAACGATCGGCCGCATTCCTTCGGCTGCTGCGCCAACGGCCGCTCCAATAAATGCAGTTTCAGATATCGGGGTATCAATCACTCGATCTGATCCAAATTGTTGAAATAATCCTTCTGTCGATCCGAAGATTCCCCCGTAAACCCCGACATCCTCCCCCATAACAAACACGTTTGGATCCCGCTCCATCTCCAATTTAATCGCTTCCGCCATGGCTTTATTTCCCGTTAATAAGCGCGTTTTTGTTCCTTGCACAGCTTATAACCCCTTTCCTGTTTATTTACGAAACGTATAAATCTTTTAAAGCATCTTCCGGATTCGGATAATTGCTGCTGCGTGCAAATTGATAAGCAGCGTCTACTTCCTGTTTTGCTTTATTTTCAATGATGTCAAGATCGTTTTCCGCTATGTTTTGTTCAGAGATTAATAGATTTCGAAGGCGGACGATCGGATCTTTATCCCGAAGAAGCGACACTTCATTTTTATCTCTATACAACTCCGGATCCCCTTGGAAATGTCCCAAGTAACGATATGTTTCAATTTCAATAATCGATGGACCTTCGCCTCGTCTGGCGCGTTCCACTGCTTCTTTTGATACTTCGTACATGCTGATCGGATCGTTGTCTTTGACGTAATATCCTTTAATGCCATATGCAGCTGCACGAACATCGTTAGATGCTACAGATGTCGATGCTGTTTTCGGAACAGAAATTCCGTACTGATTATTTTCAATCACCACAATAAGAGGTAAATTCCAAAGTGCTGCCATATTTAATGACTCATGGAAAGCTCCTTGATTGGCAGCTCCCTCTCCAATAAATGAAACCGCAACCCAGTCTTTCCCTTTTTTCTTAGCAGCTAAAGCTGCTCCAAGAGCGTGTGGGATTCCTGCTCCAACAATTCCTCCACAGGAAAACTTGACATCCGGATCAAACAAATGCATATGTCCTCCCTTGCCTTTGCCAAGCCCGGTTTCTTTTCCGAAAATTTCAGCCGTCATTTTATTTAGGTCAACGCCTTTCGCGATGGCATGATGATGAGGCCTGTGCGGCGACGTAACCGTATCTTCTTTTTTCAAATGAACACATATGCCGACGGCTGCCGGTTCTTGCCCTGTTGCCAAATGCATCTCGCCAGGAACAGGACCCGCCCCAATATTGAAAACCGGATTTTTCCCTTCAGTATAAGCTTCTGCCATTTTGTCTTCGTAATAACGGATTTTGTACATGTTTTCATACATCCATAAAAGATCATTTTTAGAAATTACCAATGTATTCTCTCCCTTCTACCAAAATAGAAAACGGTTTTAAATAGTTAAATGCAAAAATTGTGCCAAACTACATTTTTTATGATTGATATATTTAGTTTCATTGAAAATGAATAAGATTTTTTATGCTACAAAAAAAACGTCCCGTTTTGGGACGCTTTTTAGAGACACAATGATACAATTTGATACGAAATGAAACAAAATGATATTAATAAGGGATTTGAAATCTTTGCATTTGCCGATAAAAAGTGCTTCGTGATATCCCTAAATATTGCGCAGCTTTTGTGATGTTGCCGTTATATAGACGTAAAGCTTGCAAGATCGACTGCTTTTTCATTTCATCTCGATGAATAAACACCGTTTCCGATTTTGGCTTGGAGTCCGTTTTTATAATTTCCTCAGGCAAATCTTTAATAGTTAAAACAGGCTTCGTCAATTTGTTTAAAGTTCTTTCTACTATATTTTGCAATTCTCTAATGTTTCCCGGCCAATGATAATGTATTAACGCTTGAAAAAAATCCGGTTTGATTTCAGGAAAAGGCTTATTTAACTTTTCACAATTTTTTTCAATAAAATGATGAACAAGGAGCGGTATGTCTTCTTTTCTTTCTCGCAATGACGGCAAAGTGATCGGCATGACATTAAGCCGGAAAAACAAATCCTCCCGAAAGCTGCCTTTTTCGACCTCTTCCCGAAGATTTTTGTTCGTCGCTGCGATGATGCGAACATCAACAGGCAAAACTTTATGCCCGCCGATTCGCACCACTTCCTTTTCTTGTATGACTCGTAAAAGCAATACTTGCATTTCCAAAGACATTTCTCCAATCTCATCTAAAAAAAGCGTACCGCCATCGGCAAGCTCAAATTTTCCTGCACTTCCCCCTTTTTTCGCTCCGGTAAAAGCACCGTCCGCATAACCAAACAGTTCGCTTCCTAATAAATCTCGAGGAATTCCGCCGCAATTGATGGCTATAAAAGGCTTATGCTTTCTGTCGCTTTCATTATGGATCGCTTGTGCAAACATTTCTTTTCCCGTACCGCTTTCTCCTAAAATTAATACATTTGAGTCCGTTTTTGCTGCTAGCTTCGCTTCGTTTACTTTTTGGAGAAACTGAGGATGCTTCCCGATCATATCAGAAAAAGTGATTTTCGCCTGATTGCCTGATAAATGATTAATAAATTGTCTTATCTTTTGAATCTCTTTTATAATCATCATTGAACCGATCCATTGGCTGTCTTTATAAATGGGGAGTTTATCAACTAGAACATGAAAAACTTTGTTTGACTGTTTTATTTTTAAGTGCAGTTCATGATTTTGAAGATGTCGAGGGCGATTGGAAATAATCGATTTGTTGCTAAAAACTTCGCTGATCTTTTTCCCTTCCAGGCAAGAATGATTCAATTGAAGCAGCTTTTTTAATTGATCATTCACTTTAATAATGAGCCCTTCCGTATCGAAAATGAGGATGCTCTCTTTCATATTATTGGTAGTCGCTTCAAGAAATCTTTGCATCATAATGTTTTTTTCTGTCTTTTCAATCAGCTCCAGCTGGTACTCAATCGCTTTCACTGCTGATACTACCATTCCTAAAGTATGTGGATGCACTTTTTCATATGGGCCTGAAACATTTAATACGCCGATTATCTTTCCTTTTGAATCGTGAATGGGCGCAGCCGAGCATGTCCATGCCTGGCAAATTTCCGAATAATGCTCCTCAGCATATATTTGTACAGGTTGATTGATCACAATCGAAGTTCCGATTGCATTCGTTCCCATTGCTTGTTCACTCCAATCAGCACCTTCCACAAATTGAATATCAGCTGCCATCTTTAACGTATCAGCGTCGCCAATTGATTTTAACAACTGTCCCTTTTCGTTGCAAAGAATCACTAAAAAACCCGAGCCCTTTACGATTGAATACAATCCTTCCATAAACGGAACCGAACATTCAATTAAAGGCTTGTAATGGTCTATTTTGATTTTTTTCATTTGACCGTATCGTTGAAAAGGATCAACATTCATTTCTTTGGAACGAATCCATGAATCCTTTACAATGGGAGATAATTTTTCGTCGAGCTTATTTTCAAAAATAAAGCGCTTCCAACATTGTTTGACATACTCTCTTTTCTTCATCATAAAACACCTCCTTCAATTGTTGATTAAAGCTTTTCGTCCAATTGCATCACATGCCAGCTTACAATGTTTATCGAATTTTTCTAATATTCTCCTATATTGTAGCATTACAAAAAAGCTGTGAGAACTAGCGATCCACTGAATGAAGCTCCTTTTATTTTTGAAACTTTTTAAACCAAAAATGCTGGAAACCCCTTTTACTTTTTCAATCATGAGAAATTGGGGCGCCCTTCTTTTGATATCCCGAAAATACAGAAATTTACAGTTGTCGATCGTACTGGACGCATCGACAAAATTGGTCATAAAAAAAACCGATTCCAAAAGATTGGAATCAGTCTTTCTTGCTGCTGCACGGAAGGCCAAATCATTCTCTTTTTTCCATTATGCATGTGTTTGGAAATTTGTATTGCCAGTTATCAACTTGATCGGATGGTGATTTGGCAAAGCTCTGTTTTTTCTAAAAGAAACGGTTTCATGGCATTTAAACAGTAATTCCTAATGTTTAAAATCAGTGATTTTTTAATATGTTTCATAAAAAAAGACGAAACGACTTTCAAACGACTCCCCATTGTGAACAAATATTGATCAGTGTGATGATGTTTTCAAACGGCTTCCTTCATTACATAACAACTGAATTGAACTGATAAAAAAATATATACAATGGTAGGAATTTGGGCAGCTATAAAAGAATAAAGGTTTTGGCAATGGGAAAGAAGTATAATATATTGAAATAATAAAATGCTCTATATTCTGGGAGGATAACATAACGTTATAACGGGGGGAACGTGAATCGTATTAAAACGATCATAAAAATTATTGTAAAAAAAATTATCATCGGAGCTGTCCTATTCATTTATATTATGTTTTCTTTCTCCTTTTCTTTCGTTAATTGTTTTAATTTGTTGGACAGCTCCATAAACCAATTTTCATCTTTTGTTAACAAGGCCAAATCAATTAATGCTTTAATCTGTTCTTCATTTTCTATTGGAGATACGGGCAATTTTTTTACCCAATGATTTAATGTTTCAACTGTTTTACCAACGACGATTTCATTGTCGCAAGCCATAACTTTTACTCTTATAATCTTTTGTGATGAATCTATCGTTTCAACATAACCGTAAATAAATTCGCCGCTTTTTGTTTTTCCTTTTACCCAATCCCCTACTTTCACTGGCAACTGATTGATTCCTTCCATTTTATACACCACCACTTGCAGTATTATAGAGATCTGTTTTGAAATACTAAATATCTATGTTGTTAACAGAAATTATTACATGATAATAAGGGGAACGCAAACAATTTAACCTGGGAAATAATAAAAATTTTAAAATTCCATTAAATATATAACTCAACTTTCGCACACAGAAATATTTAAGCATTGCTTGATATAATTAGGTATAGTGGCCAACCATTTATTCATTTGATTTTTAAAGATGGCCATGTTCAAAGAAACCTCGGCTTCCGCCAAAGTTTGGAAAAGGTCAATAAGTGATTGAAGGGCAGTAATAAAATCTATGTCTTTTACATCTTCGCAAAGGATGTAAAAAAGGTTGCCAATCGTCTTAGGATCCTCCTCTTTTCGCATTTGCCAAGCAATGAGAATATATCGTGTAAAAACAATGGTTGTATGGCTAATTAACATGTCGTAGGAACGTCCCTGGAATTCTTTCTCTAAATTTAAAAGGGATTTATTGCATTTGAAGAAGACTTCAATGTCCCAACGCATGCCGTAAATACGAATGATCTCTTCATTTTCTAATGTTGTATCTGTGCTGAGAATGGCAAGCCATTCGCTCCGTTTATTACGGTTTCGTACAAATAGAATTTTTACTGGAATTCCATTGTCTAAAGTAGCATAAACGGATCCGCGAATGTCTTTTTTACCCATGTGAGGTTTTGCCAATTTGTAAAGTTGATTCAGTGTGAAACGTTCACCATTGTAAACGTATCGCTGCTTTAATTGCTTCACCAAGCCAATGACAAATAACCCTTTGTTCGTAATCTTCTCAATTAAAGGCGCTTGTGTAAACCAGGAATCCATGAGAACATAGTCAGCTATAATCCCTTTTTCAAGCGCATGATCAAGTAAAGCTGAAGCCACGTCCGGTTTTGATTTCAGAGCTTCCTGGCGACGCTTATAGCCAGATGTTCGTTTATCAATATTGGTATTGATTTCTTGCAGGCGATTTTCCTTTTTCGGTGAACTTAGAAGAGCAAAATCAACGGGAATAAAAGTAAAACTATCGGTCCAGCCAAGGGTAAGCATTTGAAACCCTTTCAAGTACTGATGGGTAGAGTGATCAAAAACCTTAGCCAACAGTTCAACCGACTTACTACGGTTTCTTGAAAAGACAGAATCATCAATCACAAAAGCTGTGACACGATCTTTTGAAGTTAATGGTTGAAGCAGACGGATCATTTCACTGCTTAATGAAAGCAGAAACTTTCTCCAATGATAGGTTGGTGTATTTAAAAAGCGATAGACTGTATCCTTTCCGGGCAGATCCTGAGATCGTTTACTCATAAAAGCACGAAACCAGTTCTTATATTGGAAGACTAAAAGAAAAATCAGTTTGAAAACAGTAAGACAAGAATACCCGGAAAGTTTCGTAATATTCGCTTTTCTTAAATGATATCCAATATTTAATTCGGAAAATCCTTGTTTAATTTCTTTTGGTAATTGCGCAAAGTAGTCTTTATTCGTTATCATAGTGGTGACACCTTTCTTTTGGATTTGGTTTCGTCACCAATATTTTACCAAAAGAATAGGTGTCTTTCTTTATGTTTTAAAAAATGTCAAATGATAATTTTGTACTTCCCAAAACCATTTACATCAAGCATTTAAACAAGATTTTGGACTGCGAAAGCTGAGTATATAACTTATATTAAATGTTTTCATATTTATTGCAATAGACAAACGTTCAGCACATTTGTTCCATGTGAAACATAAATCAGACAGTCTGCTCAAATTTTACCTTTTGTGCAGCAAATCGTTATTGAAGGAAGGTGCAACTTTCGGCTGTCCTTTCGTTTAAAGATGAAAAAATTCTACCCTTTGTGATCAGCTGAGCAATAGCGAGAAAAAAAGTTTTTTTAAAATAATTCTTCATGCAAATGAACCATTACATGCTCTTCCTGAAGCATGTACACAATCGACGAAGGAAGCCCGTTAATACATCTTTTCCAAAGCTGGCGCACGATCTATCCACAAGCAATTTCATACTGTATTTTCCATTTTAAAAAACAAAAATTTCTAATTAGCCGCTTCCCACTCTGTGATAAACAAAAACTATTGCATTTCTTCCGTCTTTTCCTTATTAAGGATCGCTATGAATCTACTAAAATGAACATTTAGCATTTATTGATTTAAATAACCTTTTTTGTAGTCGGTGATGTTGGAAAAGGCGGCACAAATTCACTTAATAAATATTCATAAATTGCTTTTTCAACTGATAAGCCACTTTTTGTGATGCCCATATTACCAAAAAGCACATTAAACTCGAGAATATAAAAATGCCCTCCGCTTACCAGCACATCAAAACCAGCATGATTAATGTTCAATTGTTTCGAGACATTCAACACAAGATCACAAGCTTCTTTCGGTATAAATTCAAAACAGAGGCTTCCGCCTTGGGCAACATTGTGGAGAAACTCCCCTTCCGCCCCAACCCGCCAATAGGCGGTGAAAATATCTTTTCCAATGACACAAATGCGTAAATCTTTTCCGTCGTTTTCTAAATATTCTTGTACGTACAAAACATCATTTTGATTAGCATATTGATAAAAATCATACTCATTTTTAATTAAAAAGGTTCCTTTTCCCATTGAATTCCGGACTTCCTTTGCAACAAATGGGAACGGGAACGTTTCTAATACTTTTTCGATATTGCTTGGGGTGCTCGCCAATATTTCCGTATATGGAACATGCTCAGGCGCCACCGTCCAAAGCGCTCTCGTCATTTCTACTTTGCTAAAGCCCAGCTGCAATGATTCAATGCTTGGGAAAATTTTTTTCTTTAATCCGTATACTAGAGCAGGGGCTTGCCACGTCTCAGGAAAAAGAACAATATCCGCTTGTCGAATGGTTTCTAATTCTTTAAACATATTGTCAGGCTTTATATAGTGTACACCTGGAATTCCGATGGTCCGGTATGCATTAAAGGAAACCATTTTCATAAATTCGTGACCACACTCCAAAACATATAACAATTTTCTAAATAAATAATAGAATCTTCATGAATTTTTCGCAAATAAAATTTTCAATAGTTTCCCCTTTCAAATGCCGTGAGAAATTTTTTACTTCATTATGGCATCTTGAAAGGACGTAGAACAGGCGGATGTTTTTTTGCTATTACTTCGACTCTGAAGCGGAAAAAGGGAATCCCCTTGTTTTTATTTATAGTGATCCCGCCAGTGCTGCCTGAGAAAGCGTATCACCATTGCTCCCGGGGCGCAGGCAATATTTTATGATCTGCCATTCCGTCATTACTAAGTATGTGAGAGAGGCGTAATCGCAGCAACGACTTGGGTGTCCTTCTGACAATTATGGACGAATCCAGTCAGTATTCGGAGCGTGATGTATGCGACCAATGTAATCGAACAGACGATCAAGGAGATTCGGAAACGTTTGAAGTCGATGTACAGTTTGAACTCAAAAGCTGAGGAAAACAATTCAGGATTTTAATGAGAAATAGCGGAGAGAAAGCTTCAAGAATTTGCCGAGGCTCATGAAGGGATAACCGTCATCCGCCAGCTGTTTTCTAAGAAAAATTGTAAACATATACAAAAGCCAGTATAGAAAAATGAGCTGTTTTTCTATACTGGCTTCATCTTATTAGGACTTATCGAACCGTCCCTATATTAACTAAATAATGTAAAAAGGGGCATATAAGGAACACCGCTTTTCCACACATAAGAGTAAATATTTAGTCTTATGTTTGGAGACAATCTCCTTCTTTCAGCTGAATAACATTTTAGTGATACCTTATCGAATGGGTAATGTAAACATAATTATTACCCCCGTTGCCGTTGCAAAATACTGTTCTAAAAACCTGATACACACTAACACATTTTCAATTTGTAATGGCTATCTCATAGTTACCTTCTGCGTGAGAACGTTATTGCCCGAACCTAGTCGCAGGCGAATATAGGCTTCATAAGCCGATACATTTGGATTGATGCGCATCATGATCGTTTTCTTTGCTTTTCCATTTTCATCTGCTGTCAGTTTGCCGATATTGAAATAACCGTAAGTGGTTGGTGTGCCATCCTCAAATTGGATTTGCGAAATGCTTTTGCCGCCTGACAAATATATTTGGATTTGTGCATTTGCTACTGTTTGGCCAGGTGTTAAACCATTCATCACCACTTCTACCGGAAATGGTATACCTCCAAGCGGAATGAATTTCGGTGTTAACAATTGATATTTTTCTTCACCGCCAGGCGGCGTCTCAACAATTGACTGACCGATATTGACTGTTTTGGTGAAGACGTTGTTTCCAGCCCCTATTCGAAGGCGAATATATCCTGTTGTTCCGTCTTGTACCGTTGGGTTAAGTCTCATTGTCAGTACTTTTTCCGCCACACTATGCTGATTAGCTTGAATGCTCCCAACACTTTGATAACCGTAAGTGGTAGGCCATGTTCCATTCGGAAGCCGAACTTGCGAAATTGATGTACCACCTTCTAAATATACTTGAATTTCCCCATTTTCAATGACTTGTCCCGGTTTCATATCTGTTAATTTGAGTGTTACTTGAAAAGGTTCTCCGCCAGTTGGCAAATATTCAGGGGTTTCAATGTTATATTTAATATCTTTTGGAGGATCCATTTCCGAGCCAAATGAACCGTCAGCAAATGTCGATTGATCATACCAAAGATAACCTTCATTCGGTGAACGCCAAGGCTCCGGCTTCAGCTCCTCAGAATGTTCTGGGGTCTCCATTTCTAATATTGGTGAAGGCTGATCAAGCGGTATACCAAGTTCAGAGAAGGTCAGATAACTTTCTTTATGAGACAGCCATTCGACAATTTTCAATAGCAATTGGCCATTATCTTTTTCAGTAAATCCGTCGTACGTTCTCTTGACTCCTCCGTGTTCTTCATTTCTATATTTAGGGGTGCTGTCTTCCACCACAGAAGAGTCGCCGATGAAAGCGGCCTTTCCTCTTTCCTTTTTTCCTATCGCTACAAAGGGCCCTTCATGAATTCCGCCGCCAAAATAAACCCCTTCGTCAACTGCATTGCTCCATTTGTTTTCTTCTACAGTAAGCCCATCAGGCAAATAAACAATCCCTTTAGCAATTTCAGGATTCATAATAGCCAGTGTAGAACCAGCATGAATCGAAATTTCATCAATGCCACTCGTTATACCAAAGGATTCATCAGATGGTATAATCACATTTGCTGTTGTGTTATCTATCGAGTTAAAACGAAATCTTACACCAAATTCTTCACTTAGCCAATCGGTGCTTTCAACACCAGCCATTGCAGCTTGTTCACCTTGATCCATTCCTTTTGTTGGATTATCAAAAGCCCCTCTGCGCCAACCATTCATAATTTCATTTGAATCCCAACGGTTAAAATTTCGGTCGGCATTATAGTGGTCGGCAATAAAAAATACGCCTCCCCCTTGTTCTGCAAACTCGGCAATAGCATCTTGTTCAGACTTCTTAAAAGGAATTTGTGCCTCTGGAATAATAAAAACATCATAACCTTCTAAATCCTCCAGAGTAAGTGGATCTAAACTCCGATGCTCCTTCACTGTATATCCCGCTTCAAGCAATGCATTGGCAAAATCGGAAAATGCACCATCAATCACCCAATCGGACTGTCCTGCTGTTTGCCCATGGCTGTTATCAAACAAAACTTTCTTGCCGTTCGGATCGCTAGGAACTAAGATTGGGGCCGGATCATTCGGACCTTCTGCACTTACAGTTACGTTTTCCAAAGCAAAAATTAAAAACGCCAATACTGCCACAAGGCCCTGCAACAGCATCTTTCTCATAATTACTCTACCTCCATAATTTATTAACTCAACGAGGCAAAAGCCTTTTATTGAGTTCAGCCACTATTGCTGGAGCTTTCGATATACATTGCTGCCTTATGAGCATCTGCTAAACCACCTTCTTGCGCAAATAGCCGGAAATGATATCGACGATCGTAACCATGGCAATGATTCCTAATAAAATTATACCGACACGACTCCAGTCGCGAGACTGCATGGCAAATATAAGCGGTGTACCGATTCCGCCTGCACCGATGATTCCTAAAATGCTTGCGGAACGGAGGTTAATTTCAAAACGATATAAGGTGTAAGAGATAAACCCAGGAATGATTTGTGGAACAACGGCAAACCACAGCGTTTGCAAGCCGCTTGCTCCTGTTGCTTTCAAAGCTTCAATTGGTCCGAAATCAATATTTTCCACTTCTTCTGAAAACAATTTGCCAAGCATCCCGATGGAATGGAGTCCGAGCGCCAACACACCGGCAAAAGAGCCAGGGCCTACTACTTTAATAAATAACAACGCCATCACTAGTTCCGGAAATGTCCGGATAAAGCTTAAAATAAATTTTCCTGTTCCTGCCGCAATCTTCCCCTTCGTCATATTGTTAGCCGCCCAAAAAGCAAACGGTATACATAGAAAAGCTGAAATAAATGTGCCTAATATGGCAATCGCTAATGTATCTAATAGCCCTCGGAGCAGATCTTCGCCTTCGGGCAAGTAAACATATCCCCAATCAGGAGAAAGAATGCCGGATAAAATCGCTTTTGTAATTTGGCCGGCCGTTTCTTTAAATCCTTCTATTGGAATACCGGATAATGCCCATATATAAATAACAGCCAACAACACATATATACTCCAAAGCATGAACCGGTTCTTTTTTGGTTTAACTGGTCTTGCAACACTCTTCATAATAGTTTCTCCCGCAATTTAGTACTAATATGGTCGATCAACAAAACAACCATTAATGTAAAAATAATGATTGTACTCACTTTGTCGTATTCAAGAAAACCTAATGTTTTATCATAATATTCTCCGATTCCTCCTGCTCCCACTAGTCCTAATATAGCTGCAGCCCTTATATTAATTTCAAAGGTGTAAAGAACGAAAGAGACAAAGTAAGGGGACACTTGCGGAACGACAGAGTAGACGATCCATTGAATTTTATTGGCGCCAACTGCCGTCATCGCCTCCAATGGGCCTTTATCAATACTTTCCATCGCTTCATAAGTTAATTTCGCAATAATGCCCATTGAGAAAACAGCTAATGCAAATATTCCTGGTAATGGCCCCAATCCGAAAATCGCAACAAATATAGCGGCTAAAAGAAGTTCAGGAATGGTACGAATTAAATTTAAAATAAATCTGAACGGGTAATAAATCCAATTGCTGGCAGCGATGTTGCTTGCGCATAACAAAGCAAATGGAACCGCAAGCAAAGCTCCCATCGTTGTCCCAATAACCGCCATGCGGAATGTGTCAAGCATTGCCGGAACAATATCATCAAAATATGACCAGCTGGGAGGATACATTTGTACAAGCAAATCAAACATATTTGGAAACCCTTCAACAAAATCGATGAAAGAACTTTCCGTTTGATAGGCGCTCCAGCCGATCAGCAGCACAATCAACGCTGTTGTCAAGTAATGCTTTATTTTAGTAGGTGCTTTAGGAATTTCTTGTTTAGTTAATCGATTCATATTTAAACTCTCTATCCGCTTCATTTGTTCCCACCTCAAAAGGCTTTCCATATATTTCAGAAAACCGTTTATCTGTCGCTTCCCTAGCAGATCCGTCAAACACAATTTGTCCTGCTTTCAGGCCGATGATCCTTGTGGCATATTGTCTAGCTAAATCGACCGAGTGCAGGTTGACAACAAGCGTTATTCCTAACTCTTGATTGATCTTTTTTAAATCATCCATTACTTGTTTTGTTGTCAAAGGATCTAAAGATGCTACAGGCTCATCCGCTAAAATGATTTTAGCTTTTTGCGCCAAAGCTCTAGCAATCGACACTCTTTGCTGCTGTCCTCCTGAAAGTTGATCCGATCTGGTGTACGCTTTTTCAAGAATATTCATTCGTTCCAGAGCATTCATGGCCAAATCCACATCTTCTTTTGGAAACCATCCCAAAACGGTTCGGAGAGTAGAATGGTAGCCAACTCTTCCAGATAAAACATTTCGCAAAACAGTCGACCTTTTCACTAAATTAAAATTTTGGAAGATCATCCCAATGTCGCGACGGATGCGGCGGAGTTCCTTCCCCTTTGCTTTCGTGATGGATTTCCCGTCTATTGTTATTTCTCCGGAACTAATTTCATGCAATCTATTAATAGAACGTAGCAACGTTGATTTGCCAGCGCCAGATAAACCGACAATCACAACAAATTCCCCTTTTTCAATTTTCAAATCAATATTTTCCAATCCTACTACACCATTAGGATAAATTTTTGTAACACGATGAAATTCTATCACTCTGCATACCAACCTTTTTTAAATATTTATCTAAACATCCCGACGTTGCTTTATCTATTCATAGAGGATTAGCCAGTACGAACGATTCGCCTGGCTATATTTTATGAAAATACATTATTCAGTTTTCACTTTTTCAGCATACTCCCTGACGATATCGAAGTTACTGTCTTTCGATTCTATGTAGCCTTCATGCGTGTAAATGTCTTTTATAATCGCATGCCCTTCTTCGTCTTTTCCAATATCAATGAAAGCTTGCTTGATTTTTTCAACCCATTCTGAATTCATGTCGGAACGGACGGAAATCGTATCGTTCGGAATCGGTTCTGTAAACTCAATGACTTTCGTATCTTCGAAAACAGTTGGGTAATCTCCTGCTACGGTATTGCGGGCATCTTGGAAAACAACCGCACAATCGACATCACCGTTCAAAACAGAAATAATTGCTTGGTCGTGCCCTTTTACTGTTATTCCTTGTACATCTTTTAATGGATCAATCCCATTATCCATCAGCGTTGCGGCCGGCCAAACATAACCTGCAGATGAAGTGACATCTTGAAAAGCGATTTTCTTTCCTTTTAAATCTTTCACACTAGTAATACCAGAATCTTTTTTCACTACGAAAATTGATTTGTAATTGTCTACTAGTTCATCTGTTGGCTGCCCGGTCTCATCATCCACTCCGTAACGTTGCGCTTGAAGAATTACTTCAGCAGCTCCTCTTTCTTTCGCCAGCACATAAGCATTTGGCGGCAAAAATCCTACATCTACTTTTTTGGATTCCATTGCTTCAACAATGGTATTATAGTTCGTTGAAACACTTACCTCTACAGGTATACCCAAACGATCTCCCAATAACTTTTCAAGCGGCTTTGCTTTGGCCTCCAATGTATCTGCATTTTGAGAAGGTACAAATTGTACAGAAAGGGTTTCCGGAATATATCCATCTGATTCTTTGCTGCTATTAGTTTGTTGGGAATTGCTGGATTCCCCGCATCCGCTGATGACCACCGCTGTTAAAGCTAGTATTGTTCCAAAAGCTACTAATTTTTTAAACATATTAATTTCCCCCATATCTTTTTGAAAATCTAATTTCCATTTTAGCACCAAATTTTTAATTATTTGTAAATTTTGTTACAAAATATCACGAATATTTTATTAACTTTGTAAATTATTTCTTTTCATTTAATTATCTATTTTATTTTTACAACGATTTGTTATGATGAAAAAAAAGGAGGAGGAAAATAATGGAGAAAGAAACTGCGATTCATCTGCTTGTAACCAGCGATCTTCACGGCTACATTTACCCGACCAATTACAGAGACAAAGAAGAACAAAATTTCGGACTGGCTAAAATAGCCACGATTATAAAAGAAAAAAGAAAAAAAGGCAATGTACTTTTACTTGATAATGGAGACTTGATTCAAGGAAGCCCGTTGACTTATTACCATGCAAAAAACAGGCCCGACAGTGAAAATCCGATGATTCAAGTTATGAATGATCTCCAATATGATGCATGCGTATTGGGAAATCATGAATTTAATTATGGACGAAGTTATTTACAAAAGGCGATTGATCAATCAGCTTTTCCTTGGCTGTCCGCTAATATCTTGAAGCAAACAACAGGAGAGCCCGCTTTTGGAACACCTTATCTCGTCAAGGTATTGGACGGAGTCAAAATTGCTGTACTTGGTGTAACCACTCATTTCATCCCTAATTGGGAAGAGCCGCGAAATATTGAGGGACTTGTTTTCAAAGATGCATTGCAAACGGCTAAATTATGGGTGAGCGATATTCGCCAAAAAGAAAAACCAGATGTGATGATCGTCTCATATCATGGGGGATTTGAAAGAGATCTACAAACTGGAGAGCCTATAGAACAGCTGACAGGAGAAAACCAAGCATACCAAATGTGCCAAGAACTAGAGGGTGTTGATATTTTAATCACAGGCCATCAGCACCGCCCACTCGCAGATAAACTAAACGGCATCACAATCATTCAGCCAAGCCATAAGGGGCAATTTTTGGGTGAAGTGACGATGAAAGTTAGACAGAAGGCAAATGGAAACAGCCCCGCAATCGTTAGTCATTTCAACTTAATCAAAATTGATGAAAAAATGGAAGCGAATCAAGATGTTTTGGCATTGATATCCGATATTGAACAAGAAACGCAAAAATGGCTGGATCAGCCGATCGGAACCGTTATTGGTGACATGACCGTATCTGATCCATTGAAGACCCGATTACAAGACAATCCTTTTATAGAATTTATCAATAAGGTGCAAATGGAAACAGCCAAAGTTGATATTTCTGCCACTGCCTTATTCAATAATGACTTGCCTGGATTCAAACAACATGTTACAATGCGCGATATTGTTTCCAATTATATTTATCCGAACACATTAACTGTCATCCGCATCAGCGGCCAAGATATTAAAGATGCTTTAGAGCAAAGCGCCAAGTATTTTACGGTTCAAAACGGAACAATCTCTGTCAATCCCGCTTTCTTATATCCTAAACCGCAGCATTACAATTATGATATGTGGGAAGGAATTGAATACGAATTAAAAATCTCTAATCCAGTTGGCCAACGAGTTGTGAAGCTAAATTATCACGGCAGCCCATTGGAGCTTGACAAAGAATATGATGTCGTCATGAACAGCTACCGCGCAGGTGGAACAGGCAATTTTGATATGTTTAAAGAAAAACCGATCGTTAAAAATATCCCCATCGACATGACCGAACTCATTGCCAACTACATATTAAAGCACAAAACTATCATCGCAGCTTGCAATCATAATTGGAGGGTAGTTTTATAGTAGTAAAAGCATTTTCCGATTTGCCCGCTTTTTATTTAAAACAAATGCCACTAATAGGTATCAAAGAATACTTGTCCAAATATCACAAAGGCTTACAGCAACAAAAAGTCATTAATAACAAATTTGATATCAACGATGATTATATAAAAATGATTTTTTCGTTATGAAAATGTGAAGCGTTTTATTCGCACACATCAAAAAAGAAGATTTAGGATTTTCCTAATCTTCTTTTTGCATGAAAGTATATTTCACCATTCCCCTGAACAGGACATGGCTTATTTAAGCAGCTGTCTTAACTCTTCGGTCATTTGTTCAACCAATTCAGGTCTGCCATGAAACTGGGCTGGAGTATTTTGAAAAAGTTGAATACGCCAAATTCCTTCCGTTTTCACTGCAACAAGTGTATGATGAGTGTTCACATCAGGATTTAAATCGGACTGGCCGTGAGGAACCATACCGGCAATCGCTCGTAAAATAGCGATATCAGGAGCTAGAAACCGGACATTTTTCACTTTGCTGACAAATTTAGCTGTCTGGTGGTGTTCAAAGACGGACTGGAGATGTGCGAATATTTCATCGCGTCCAATCGACTGACTGCCATCGAAACCAATGCTTTCGCCATCCTTAGTAAACAGATCCGTCATTCCGCTAGCAGTTCGATTGTTCCACGCATTGATTAGTTGCTGGTACAGCTCTTGAACTTCATTTATTTGAGAATTTTCCATCGTTTATCACTCCGAAATGTAATTCTTTGTTCTATGATAGCCAATCAACTGAAAAATTATTTTTTATAAAATGTTGCCGATTTAATATTTACGTGCAGTTTTTTCTACTGAAACCTCTGCTTTGAAACGCTGAGACGAATGATCAAAAGCATTTTTTATAGAAGCTTGACAGCGTATAATACTTCAAAATGAAAATTTTCTTCTTTTTTCACTTCAAACGGCATTTATTTGATGTGCAATCACTTTAAAAGGGCATTATTTTTCCTTCTGTTATTGTAAGAATATGTTTGTTCTTCAATTAATCTGTTGGAAATGAATGCCTGCGACAGTCTGCAAATACCTTCCGATCCTCTAAAGCCACTACTATAATCAGCAAACAATCATTCTTACAATCATATTGCCATTCATTTACTGGGAGTGTTGCTACTGACGGCTCTTTTTTTCTATTTCCATACTGCTGCATATTTTTTTTGATATTTCGGATCTTCTTCCTTTTCAATTAAATCGAAGGCAAGCTGCTTGATCGCTTCATCCTGCACTTTATCATACAAGTTTCGCAGCCCTTGAATAATATCGAACCGAATAAGTGTCGCATGTTTTTCGTCAACACAGTTGTCAAACCGAGCTGCCAAATGACGGATAACCATCTCTTTTTGCTTTTCCCCAGCTAAACCAATCCTCCAAATAGCCTGCAAACTATGTCTGGCAGTTACAAACTTTTTATCATAGGTTACTTCCAAAACTTGAGGAAAATCCTCCAACATTCGCTGTTCGGGATCGCTGATCGCTAAGCGGCTTAAAAACTGAGCAGCACGCGAGCGCTTATGAGGGTCTTTACTTGTCAGCTCTTCCTTCAGCTGATCCCATACTTCATACGCCCAATCGACTTTTTCTTCAGTGATCTTCATAATGCTGCTGTACGCTTCGTACTGCGCATTTTTATCACTTGACTGCAATTCCGCAAAATAATGCCTCGTTCGTTCATCCACTATTTATCGCCCCAGTCATGCCTTATTATGCTTGATTTTACCTTAGGCAAAAGTGAATAGGCAATGGCTGCAATATGTAAATGCCGAACGATCATATCGGAAGTACAGATCCAAAAAGCCGAAGTTTGATATGGAAACTGGCTCATATTCCATGTGAATGCAAGTTTAAAATATTAGCAGAGAGCGAGCATGAAAAAAAGCCGCTGTATCACCAATAATTGGCGTTCAAGCAGCTTTTTTCAATTACTTATTTAAACGGATTTTTCCATTCCATTAGAACAGCATAGTTACGGGATTCCTCATCCTCCAAATAATTAGCCACAATTCCAAGAGGCGTCCGTCCGCAACGGAGAAGGAATGAAATAACCGGGTCTTTTAAATTTCCGCTGACGACAGCATCGACATATTGTTCAGCTGACATCTCATCCGCATATTTATAATATCCCGGCATTCTGCCGCCGCCGAGCAAGCGATCCAATCCTTTATGGACAACTACTTCGTACATTGATTGCATAAGCCATTTTCCTAAATCCAGCTTTCTGTGGGACGGACGGATGCAAATATCCACAACATATAAAGTGTTGCCATTCGGATCATGGTTACGGATATAGCCGTTGTCCGTTATCTCTTCCCAAGTATGATCAGGATGGGCGGGATCAAAATTCACGATTAAAGATGTCATCGATCCTGCTAACGTTCCTTCTACCTCAACACATAAAGCGCCTTCCTGAAACAATGTCACGTGATTCGTTAATTGCTCTTTATTCCACCAAAGTTCTGATGGAAAAGGCGGCGGAAAGCTTTCCTTTTGAATTTCAATTAATTCATCAAAATCTGCTTCATTATAATTCCTTATCACCACTTCGACATTGCGGCCTTGATTATTCAGATAAAATCTCTTTCTGTAGCGGCTCATCTCCATTCCCCTTTCGTCCATGAACACTTAAATCAGGATATAAATCAAAGCGGCGGTCTCTCCAAGTGGTGACAGATCCGTTTTCTCTCACTTTGTATAAGAGAGATAAATCAAGATCCGCCGTAATAATCATATCGTGGTTTATTTCCCCCTCCATCAAAATCCCGTTTTTCGGAAATGGGACGTCGTTCGGAGTAATGACCGCTGCCTGGCCGAAATTTGCCCTCATAAAATCAACGGTAGGAAGCGAACCTACTGTCCCTGTTGTCACCACATAGATTTGATTTTCAATCGTTCTGGCGTGGCTTGTATACCGCACTCGTTGAAATCCGTGGCGGTCATCTGTACAAGACGGACAGAACACAACGTCAGCTCCCATTCCTCGTACAATTCGAACGATTTCTGGAAATTCGATATCATAACAAGTCAACATGGCAATTTTTCCTTTTTCGGTCTCAAATATTTGAACCGTTTCTCCGGGAGTCAGATGCCATTCTTTCACTTCCGTCGGCGTCAAGTGAAGCTTCGCTTGTTCAGCTATCCGGCCATCGGGATAAAATAAATGGGCTGTATTATACAATCGTCCCTCTTTTTCGATAATATGAGTGCCTCCAATAATATGCATGCCCGTTTCTTTAGCAAGCGATGTAAATAGTGAATAATATCGGTCCGTATAATGAGGTAAATTTTGAATCGTCTGCTTTTGATTCGGAATGGACAGCAATTGAGTCGTAAAAAATTCAGGAAAAAGAACAAAATCAGCATCAAACTCTTCTGCGGTTTTCACATAATGCGTTACTTGGTTTGCAAAATCTTCAAAGCTTTCGATGGAATGAAGATGATATTGAACAGCAGATACACGTATTTTCATGTAGCCTCTTTCCCTTCATCATAATCTGTTCCCCGCTTATTACTGAACAAAGTATAACATAAAACCAGTTTATTTTAATTTGCTAAATACAGTATAATAATTATGCAAAAATAGTGAACGAAAATGAATTATCACGTGATATTACAATCTTCAGAAGACCGAAAAACTTTTGAACAGCCACACATTCAAAATGTGTTCTGGAAATTATAGAAAACATCGAAAAAAACGAACCGCTGTTCTTTTAATCGACAGCGCTATGGAATAGCGAAACGTTTAAAAAGATCAGAGGAAAAGTGTGGTGAAAGCATTGTTTAAAATTTTGCTGATTGAGGATGACACCACCCTGTTTCATGAAATAAAAGAACGGTTATTACAATGGTCTTATGATGTATACGGCATTACTGACTTTGGAAAAGTGATTGAAGAATTTACAGCCATCAAGCCTGATTTGGTCATCATTGATATTCAGCTGCCAAAGTTTGATGGATTTCATTGGTGCCGAATGATCCGCTCCCATTCAAATGTTCCGATTATTTTTTTATCATCGCGGGATCACCCGACCGATATGGTGATGTCAATGCAGCTTGGAGCGGATGATTTTATACAAAAGCCGTTTCATTTCGAGGTGCTTATCGCAAAAATACAAGCAATTCTCCGCCGAGTATACAACTATAATACAGAACAAATGAAGCTGAAGGCATGGTGCGGGGCGACGGTCGATTATGAGAACAATACGGTCACAAATGATAAAGGAACAATTGAACTAACTAAAAATGAACTATTGATATTAAAGCATTTGCTTGAGAAGAAAAACAAAATCGTCAGCCGGACAGAATTAATCAAAAGCCTGTGGGAGGATGAGCGCTTTGTCAGCGATAATACCTTAACGGTCAATGTCAATCGTTTGCGAAAAAAATTGGATGAGCTCGGGTTGGGACGCTTTATTGAAACGAAAGTCGGCCAAGGCTACATGGCAAAGGAAGAGGCAGCCGTATATGATTAAAAAATATATTATTGAAAGAAAGAGCTGGATCCTTCTCTTTTTATTCATGCAGCTGTTTATCCTTTTTATTTCTTATCTTGATTCAACCATTTCATTAAAGTCCGTTCTCTATATTGTCTTTTTATTGATGATTATTTTTTTCATTTTTGTCATCATCCGCTACAATAAAGAAACAAAGTTTTATAAAAGCTTGGAAGGATGGGAAAACAGCCTTGATTTAACAAGTATAGCGAATGCTGAAAGCCCTTTTGAAAAAATGATTGAACAGCGGATAATAAACCAAACGAAGCTTTTGAAACAAGAGGCTTCGCAAAATCGAATTGCGCTCGAGCAGGAAAAAGATGAATTGCTGTCATGGATTCATGAAGTTAAAACACCGCTGACAGCGATGCATTTAATCATTGAACGATTAGATGATGAAGTTATCAAAGCACAATTGACATATGAATGGCTGCGCATTCATCTGCTGCTTGACCAGCAGCTTCATCAAAAACGGATTCCTTTCATGGAAAATGATTTATATATTGAAAATGTTGCACTGGAACCACTCATTTTCAAAGAGATAAAAGCTTTGCAATCATGGTGTATGCAAAAAGGAATTGGGTTTGAGGTCGAGCTAGAGGCTGCCGAAGTGCTAAGCGATGCGAAATGGCTCGCCTTTATCATGAGACAGCTGTTAACAAATGCGGTAAAATACAGCGATTCATCCGATATCATCATTCAAAGCTATCGGCAAAATGATCAAACAATGATCAAAGTGAAGGATTTTGGCCGTGGCATTGACCCGAAGGATCTGCCGCGTATTTTTGACAAGGGCTTCACATCCACGACCGCACATCAGGACAATGCCTCAACAGGCATGGGATTATACTTGGCGAAAAAAGCCGCCGAAACATTGCTGATAGATATTAAAGTAGAGTCAAAGCTTGGAGAAGGAACGACTGTTACCTTAACCTTTCCAAAGAAAAATGAATTTGTCCGCATTACAAGCATGTGACAATTTTGTCACATGCTTTTTCATTTTGTTCGCTGAATCGAAGGAAAAATACAAGAAGGACGATTATGATAAAAATATCAAGGAGGGACGCGATATGTATATTTTAGAGGCAACAAAAATTTACAAAAGCTATGGAAACAAATTTAATAAACAAGAAGTGTTAAAGGGATTGGACATTCGTGTCGAAAAGGGAGAATTCGTCAGCATCATGGGGGCATCCGGCTCAGGGAAAACGACATTGCTCAATGTTCTATCCTCCATTGATCAAGTCAGCCAAGGAACGATCAAAATAGAAGGAACAGACATTGTCGGCATGAAAGAAAAACAGCTGGCGGAATTCCGCAAAAGACATTTAGGATTCATCTTTCAAGAATACAATTTGCTCGATACACTGACAGTGAAGGAAAACGTCCTGCTGCCTTTATCCATTACAAAAACAGCAAAAAAAGAAGCGGAACAAAAATTCAATGAACTGGCAACAGAACTGGGCATTTATGAAATAAAGGATAAATATCCAAACGAAATTTCCGGCGGCCAAAAACAGCGCACCTCAGCAGCAAGGGCATTTATTCACGAGCCGAGCATTATCTTTGCCGACGAGCCAACAGGCGCCCTTGATTCAAAATCGGCATCTGATCTGTTAAACAAGCTGCAAGAATTAAATCAAAAACGAAAAGCCACCATTGTCATGGTCACCCACGATCCGGTCGCAGCCAGTTTCTCAAGCAGGGTCATTTTCATAAAAGACGGGCAAATTTATACCCAATTAAATAGAGGGGAAGAAACAAGACAAACGTTCTTCCAACATATTATGAAAACCCAAGGGGTATTAGGCGGGGTGCAACATGAACGTTAAGCAGCTGATATTCCGTAATTTGAAAAAAAATCTGAAAAACTACTATTTATATGTATTTGCCTTAATGTTTACAGTAGCCCTTTATTTCGCGTTTGTCACATTGCAATATGATCCGTCAATGGATGCAACAAAAGGGTCGATTAAAGGGGCTGCTGCCATTCGAACAGCATCCGTATTATTGATTGTCATTGTGACTGTCTTTCTCTTGTATGCCAATAACATCTTCATTAAACGGCGCAGTAAAGAAATTGGCTTGCTTCAATTAATCGGCATGACAAAAGGGAAAATATTCCGCATTCTTACGGCTGAGAATTTTATCATTTATTTCAGCTCATTATTCATTGGAGTCTTTATTGGATTTGCCAGCTCCAAATTATTCATTATGATTTTGTTTAAAATTACCGGCGTCAATGCCATTGCAACGCTTACTTTTTCACCTAATGCTTTGATCCAAACAGTGATCGTTTTTAGTGCGATTTATCTTTGTATCATGTTGTTGAATTACGTATTTATTAAAAAGCAGAACATTTTATCTTTATTTAAAGTTGCTTCCACTACAGAAGTAAAAAAAGTATCCCTGTTGGAAATGATTATCGGGATTCTCGGCATATTCTTCATCATTATAGGCTACTATATTTCGTCTAAGTTATTTGGCGGCGATTTTACTACGATGAATGAGCTATTCCTTGCGATGATCTTTATACTAGGATCTGTCATTATCGGAACCTATTTATTTTATAAAGGGTCTGTCAGCTTTATTTTTTATCTCATTAGAAAAAAGAAGGATGGTTATTTAAATATTCATGAGGTACTATCTCTTTCATCGATTATGTTCCGAATGAAGTCAAATGCTTTATTATTAACGATCATTACAACCGTCTCTGCTCTTGCCATCGGATTGTTATCTTTAAGTTATATTTCCTACTATTCATCGGAAAAATCCGCTGAAAATTATGTCGCCGCCGATTTTGCTCTGACGAATGCGGAAGATGCAAAGCATTTTAAAGAAGCATTACATGCGCATCACATTCCATACAGTGAAAAAATGATTGATGTGATCCACGCAAACATCAATATGGAGAAAATATTAGATACAAAGCTGAAGGAATTGAAAGTTGACCCGGCATCCATGCCTCTCCCAATCATTAGTGACGACGATGTAGAAAAGATCAATCTGTCTCCAGATGAAACTCTTTTTGCAGGGTATAACGATATGATGCAGAAGTTTATGCCGCTGAAAAGTTCCGGTCAAATCGAATTAAAAGGCCGGCACGAAGTCATACCGCAAAAATATTTAGGTTTACAAAAGGAATACTACATTTCCTATTTTTTCACAGGCGGCGGCCTGCCTGTTGCCATTGTCGACGAAACGATATTTGACCGTTTACAAAAGGACATGGACATGAAACCGTCTGTTCATATAGGAATTGATATTCAAGATGAAGCTAAAATACAGGAAGCTAATGAAATCTTTCAAAAAACGACGTTTAGCGGCAATCATGATTCACGGCTCGCCATGAGCAGTAATCAAAAACGATCTATGGGGCTCAGCATGTTTATTGTCGGCTTTTTAGGTTTAACTTTTCTGATTACATCCGGCTGCATTCTTTATTTCAAACAAATGGATGAGAGCGAAGATGAAAAGCTAAATTATACCATTTTAAGAAAACTCGGCTTCACACAAGGCGACTTGCTCAAAGGAGTTCAAGCCAAACAAGCTTTTAATTTTGGGATTCCTTTGATCATCGGGCTTTTCCACAGCTACTTTGCCGTTCAATCCGGATGGTTTTTATTCGGCACAGAGCTCTGGACGCCAATGATTCTCGTCATGCTGCTATATACAGCTTTGTATTCGATTTTCGGCTTTCTCTCCGTACTTTATTATAAAAAAGTAATAAAAGCGGCTCTTTAATATTAAGGAACTGTCCAAAAAGTCAGTATAAGTTGACTTTTGGGAACCCCCTCTTTATTAAAAAAACCGCCCGTTTGAAAAACGGGTAGTTTGTTCAACTTTATAGAAAAATATAAGCCTCAGCTCCCCACAGGGTGTCTGAGGCTTATATTTCATTATATGAATAACCCCCGAAATCCTCCCAAATCTCAAACCGTAAAAAAATAAGAAAATCTGCACCGCTCGGCAATCAAGCTTTTATTTGGATACGACGGAAAAACGTTTATTAATGTGCTTACGGTTTTCAATTTCATCTACAAGTGCTATCGCATAGTCTCTATAACTGATGTAGCTTTGGCCTTCAGAGTTGACAGCAAGCACATCGCCTGAAACTTTATATTCACCTGTGCGCGGACCTTGCGGATCAAAAAATGCAGCTGGGCTAATATAAGTCCATTGAATCCCTTCAGAGTTTTCAAGATCTTGCAAATTTTGAGCTGAGCTTTTCGCTACCGGCAAATATTCTTTCGGAAAATCCGGTGTGTCAAAGAGGCGGGTTGTTTTCGCTTCATCGACAAACAGGCTGCCCGCTCCGCCTACAACAATAAGCCGCGTATTAGGCGCTCCTTTCAAGGCATTGATTAATACTTTTCCTGCCTCCACATGTTTATGCTCTTCACCAGGTGCAGTGCCAAATGCATTTACAACAACATCAAAATCTTTTATATCCTCTGATGTAATATCGAAAATATCCTTTTCAACAGCTGGTACATCAGTCACTTTAGAAGCATTGCGGACAATAGCCGTAACATCATGTCCTCGTTCCTTTGCTTCCTTTACTATTAAACTTCCTGCTTTTCCCGTTGCACCAATAACGGCAATTTTCATTAACAATTTTCCTCCCTTTATGTAACTAATTCAGTTACAAATTATATGTAACTATTATAGTTACAAATATAAATCCCTGTCAACTTATTGATTGAAGCTGTCATCCGGAAATCATTGCCTGCCAACCTGTTTGACAAAATTTCAAATTTGTCACTAAAATAGTGACAAATGGTGGTGGAAACTTATGATTAACAGCCGTTTAGCAGTGGCGATTCATATTATGATCTTAATAGCATCAAATCCCCTTGAGCATATGTCTTCAGAATTTATTGCCAAAAGCGTCAACACGAATCCCGTGGTGATCCGGCGAATTACAAGCATGCTCAAGAAAGCGGGACTATTAACTTCCCATGCCGGCAGAACCGGAGCAAAATTAACAAAAAACCCTGAAGACATAACACTTTTGGATATTTTTAAAGCGGTCGAACCGAAAGATGAATTATTCGCTATTCACGAAAATCCGAACCCCAATTGTCCCGTTGGAAAAAACATTCAATCCGCCCTGGACAGCACATTTACGCGCGTTCAAAAAGCGATGGAAGACGAGCTGTCCAGCCAATCCCTAAAAGACGTAATGGGCCATTTCTTACAATAAGAATGGCCCATAAAAAATGAAGCTGTAGTTATCTCCTCTTTTTCGGCACTTATAACCGTTTCGCTGTTTTGAATAAGGTGAATGATTCATTTTTACTTTCGTAAGTTTGCACGCATGCAGGGAATCTTTGAAATCGATTTTATTCCTCCATCAAGTGCTTGATTTCAAAATAAAAAGCATGGATAAATTTTTTCGTATTGATTCGTATAGACGATGCAGCTGCAGGCCGATCGGCTTTTAATTCCTCCATTTTTTGACGAACAGCAGTGAAATCAAAAAATTTGGATGAGTAATTTTCAAACTTTGGATGGATGAAGTCTGTGAGCCCAAGTGACGCTAAGTTGTTCAAGGAATGATAGATCGCCCTCCGCACACGTTGTTCAGACGCTTTAATTTCCCTTTTCAGCTCCTCTTCACTGGCTGCTTCTCCAAGCTTCTTCAACGCAATATTTCTAAATATCTCCTTTAATGAAGGAAATCCGCCGGCAAATGTTTTCTCTTGTTCGTAATCATATAAAAACTGCATGATTTCAATGAGATCTTTACTGCCGCTTTCTCCGGCAATGCCTAGTTCTGAAAGGAGGAATCGTGCACTGGCAGAAAGAGAATTTTCTTTATAAGGATTTACATTTTGCTTTAGAAGATGATCAACGTTCATAACACTATATAAAGAGTGATGGATATCCTGAATGGTTTTTTCCAAACGTATATGACCCATCACCTTCTTTAAGATTGACAATACTTCAATTTTATTAATCGGCTTCGTTATATAGTTTTCGATTCCGTATTCATAAGCTTGGCCGATCATATCCTTTGATTCCACCTGCGATATCATAACAATTTTTCCTTTAAAAATCGGCTTGATTTTCTTAATCGTTTCAATGCCGTCCTGAACGGGCATTAACAGGTCAACTAATAAAATATCGACTTTCTTCAAATTTAAAAATTCACCGCTAACATCAGCACCGTCTGCTGCTTCGCCTACGACTTCACCAAGTTCCTCGTCTTCAATGATATGCCATAGCATAGTACGAATTGACTCATCGTCATCTATTATAAAAAACCTCATAAAATCACCTTTTCTGGGTTAAATTTCCAATTGGCAGACGAACGATAAATGTTGCCCCTTTGCTATCTTCCTGATGCGCAATCATTACTTCCCCGTTAAGCTTTTCTGCCAATTCTTTCACATATGAAAGCCCAATACCTGTTGATGAATTACCCGTGCTGTCGAATTTCAAGGTGAATCCTGGTTTAAAAATAATATCTTTATATTGATCGGGAATTCCGGGACCATCATCATGAACGCGTATTTGGAGCCAATCATTTTCCCGCTCCACTGCAATCTCAATGCTGCCAGTTCCTTTGATGGCCTCCACTGCGTTAGCGACAAGGTTATTCACAATGGAAATAAACGTATACACATGATACTCAGGATGTGACCCATTATATGCAATACTGAATTCAATGTTTTTCCCCAACAGCTCAGCATACTTCTCATGTGTTCGAACAATGATTGATAAAAGTGATCGGACATCTAAATAATCAAGGGAGCTTTCTTCTGAAATTACTTTTGAAAGTCCAGACAAAATGCGTTGATTATCTTTTTTGATCTCATGAACCTCGCCGGCAATCCTCAAGGCATGCCGTGAAAGCTCCTCCAGCGACAGCCTTTTCTTCCCTTTCCTGATCTCCTGCAATTTTTGATACAGGTTGTAAGATTGCCTCGTAATTTCCTCAGCATCTTGAACGGATTTTTTTAATAGCACCGACTCTTCGTAAAGGTTCGATACAAGCATGATCATATGTTCATTGCGTTTTTGAATTTCCGCTTCCCTTAGCTTAGATTCATGCAATTTTATCATACTAAATAAACCGATCACAAAAAAACTTCGGAATATGGCAATAATCATAATTTTATTAAAGGCATCTAAAGTCATAACCGTTCCAATCATAATATTTTCAGCGAGTAGCTCGACAATCCCGGCTGCCAATTCTATCACAATCCCCAAAAGGCCGATCACCCATGGTCGATTGTAAAATCGGTGAATTCTTAAAACAGAAAAAACAAGCGCATACGTGAAGTAATAGAAAAAATAAGGGGAATTTGTATGAATGGAAGCCATCCAATCAACAGATGTAAGGGATATCAAATCGAGAAGAACCCGAAATGTCACAATTGATAAGCCTGCAAGAACACCACATATAACAGCTGGTACCTTTCTCAGCCACAATAAAAAAATAAACAATGTTGGAGGTCCAAAACTCACCCGATAAACTTCATTAAATGGATAAAATTTAATTTCGCCAGCGAGCGGAACCAAAATGATCATTGCAACCAATAATTGAAGTTCTTTTTTTTCAAGAGAGTGCAAGTTCAATATTACCACAACCTTGTTATAATGGTTCCTCTTAAAAAATTGAATAAAAGTTAGAATTTTAAAAACGAAGTAAATAATCAATTTGTAGAATTTTGTAGATTTATCGTCTGATCTTGTAGTTTCAATTTTAAATTAGATGAGATAACTCGTAAGCGCTATCGCAAACAACTCTACTAATTATTATAGCTTATTATTTCGACGAGTAACCATTTAAAAGATAATGATAATCAATTTTGTCATCCATTCGTTTTGGAGGCAATTATAAAAGAAAAGAGGTGCTATGATGAAAAGAATAAGCTTGGCTTGGCAAATTTTAATAGGTCTTGTACTAGGTATTGTTGTTGGTACTATTTTTTATGGTAACCCAGATGTTGCGAAATTTTTGCAGCCAATTGGGGATATATTTTTACGATTAATTAAAATGATCGTCATTCCAATTGTTATTTCCAGCTTAATTGTCGGTATTGCAAGTGTAGGTGATACAAAAAAGCTCGGAAAGCTTGGCGGAAAAACAATTTTGTATTTTGAAATTATTACAACTGTCGCCATTATTGTCGGACTTTTAGCAGCTAACATTTTTCAGCCTGGTTCCGGCGTCGATATGAGCTCATTAGAGAAAACAGATATTCATAGTTATGTCGATACGGCAGAAGCAGTTGAAAGCCACGGAATAGCTGATACATTTGTCAACATTGTTCCACCAAACATTTTCCAGGCATTTGTTGAAGGAAATATGCTGGCGATCATTTTCTTCTCTGTATTTTTCGGACTTGGAGTCACAGCCATCGGAGAGCGTGGAAAACCGATCATTGCCTTTTTCCAAGGTACAGCTGAAACGATGTTCTGGGTGACGAACCAAGTGATGAAATTTGCACCATTTGGTGTGTTTGCCCTTATCGGTGTGACTGTGTCTAAATTCGGTATCGAATCATTGGTGCCGTTGGGTAAATTAGTAATTGTCGGCTATGCAACAATGTTATTCTTCGTTGTCGTCATTCTTGGATTTGTTGCAAAATTAGTCGGTCTAAACATTTTTCACATCATCCGTTTACTTAAAGAAGAGCTTATCCTTGCCTATTCAACCTCAAGCTCAGAAACAGTTATGCCAAGAATAATGGAGAAAATGGAGAAATTTGGATGCCCAAAATCCATTACAGCATTTGTCATTCCAACAGGTTATTCCTTTAACTTAGATGGTTCAACCCTATACCAAGCATTAGCAGCACTGTTTATAGCACAAATGTATGGCATTGATTTGTCCATCGCTGATCAAATTTCATTGGTGCTAGTATTAATGTTGACCTCAAAAGGAATTGCAGGCGTTCCAGGCGTTTCATTTGTTGTATTGTTGGCTACGCTGGGAGCAGTAGGCATCCCGCCTGAAGGTCTTGCATTTATCGCAGGTATTGACCGTATTCTCGATATGGCTAGAACAGTGGTCAATGTCATTGGAAATTCATTAGCCGCTGTCGTTATGTCTAAATGGGAAGGTCAGTTCGATGTTGAAAAAGCTATTTCATATATCAATTCTTTTAAAAATAATAAGCAATCCGCAGCTTAATATAACCGATATAATTCCAAAAACTTTGCAATCAAAAAGCCGGAGTGGTTATGATACCCTTCCGGCTTTTGCTATAGATTGAAGATAATGATTTCAACAGCTTTGTTAGATTCATTCGTAAAAGATGATACTTCTGATCTTGATCGTTTTCTACATAGTTAAACGTTAAGAAAAAACAGAGCGTATTTTCCATCATTTCTGTCATTTCCTATTATTTCTTTATCTTTGTTTGTTCCAAAGTGCAATTCTTTCCCAAAAAGCTTTTCGCATGTAGAATGATTTTTCACAGGAATAAGCAGACAGCTCAAACTCGAAAAAAAGGTGTCACCTATAATGATTATTAAATAAAACTTGAAACTGTTTCCAAATTCAAGTATTATATAGAAAGACTTAGAAATAGGCACGTTTGAAAAAGTGAAAATTAATAATTTTATAGTGGACGGATGTTTATTATTTTCTTGTTGTCTTCAACACAAAATCACAATAGCCGAATCTGAAATAATTGGTATATCGCTTAATTTTGCAAAATTACCATAAAACAACTTCTTCGTTTATTAGAGAGATAGAAACTTAAAAAACTTTGAACATATTTTTAAAAAGATAAATCAGGAGTTCCATTGCTTTCAATTCATTTCAGATTAGAAAAACCGTAAATTAAATTTATGGTATCTTAGGCTATTTAACTTATATAAGTTAGGGCCTTTGTTCAATCTAATTTTGAATAGTGGACGTGGTGAGCCGTCCGCGATTGCAAAAGTGAGCATTGCCTTATTTGCGCCATTTGCAAAAACACCACGTCCACAAAAGTTAAATCTCAAGGGAGTACTGTTTTCATATCTCTAATCTCCTAATGATTATTTTTCTTTTTAATACTAATATCTATAAAATTGTTGATAACGTTTGCAAGCAAAGAATCTCCAATTACACAAAACCATTTGTTTACCTTTTCCCTAATTCATCAATTAATTTTAATAAATTAGGATCTTCTATATAATTTTCTATAGTGATAATTCTTTTGTTTTTATGAGATAATCTTGCTCTTTCTAATAAATCTTTATGAACGACGATAATGTCAGTGTCTTCTGGAACATCCTCTATTCTATAATGTTTTACTTCAATACCGTCAATATTTGCTTTTTGCAGTCTTTTTCTAAATGTGGTTGCACCTAATGCACTGCTGCCGGCACCTGCATCGCAAGCAAATGAAATTTTACTTATTTTTGTATTAGACAGTTCATTAGATGGATTTAAAATTTGTTTCCCTTCAGATTTCATTGCTTTTGACTTTTCGATTGAACTTGTAAAATCTTCTTCATCTGTTTTTTTATCAAACTTTAATATTATTGCAGTAACGATGAAGGATACTACCGCAGCTACGATTACACCTGAAATGATTCCTAGGAAATTACCTTTAGGGGTTAAAGCTAAATAAGATATTATGGATCCCGGACTAGGTCCAGCTACAAGACCCGCATCGAAAAGATAAAAAGTTGTAATACCTGACATCCCGCCGGCAATCATTGCTAAAATTGTTAATGGTTTCATTAATACATATGGGAAGTATAACTCATGAATGCCTCCGAAGAAATGAATTATTATAGCACCCGGAGCAGTCCGCTTAGCAGCCTTTTTGCCGAAAAAGCTAAAAGCTAATAATAATCCAAGACCAGGTCCTGGGTTTGACGCAACGGTAAAGTAAATTGATTTTCCTGCTTCAAGCGTTTCTTGCATACCTAAAGGATAATATATTCCTTGATCAATGACGTTATTTAAAAACAATACTTTAGCTGGCTCATTAATAAGAGATAATAATGGTAAGTACCCTGTATCCACTAGAGATTTAATAGCGGATGAAACAACATTATTTGCCGCTTCAATAACCGGTCCTATAAAATAAAAGGAGAAAATCATTAGAAAGAAGCCTAAAATACCAATTGAAAAGTTATTAACAATCATTTCAAATCCTGCAGGTATTTTACCATCTATCAATTTATCAAATTTCTTTATAAGCCAGCCTCCCAAAGGACCAATAATCATCGCGCCTAAAAACATTGGTATATCGGATCCAACTATTAGCCCTATGGCTCCGATGGTACCCATTACAGCGCCCCTTTGGCCGGCAACCATTCTCCCTCCTGTGCTTGCTAAAAGCAAAGGCAATAAATACTTGATTGCCGGATCAACTATACTAGCAAGATTCTCATTTGGAAACCAGCCAGAAGGTATAAACAAAGCTGTTAATAACCCCCATGCAATAAAAGCTCCAATATTCGGCAAAACCATATTGGTCAAGAATCCTCCAACAGCTTGGATGCGTGCACGAAAAGATGGGGTTTTGGCTTTAATTACATTTTCCATGTATAACACCCTTTCTTCATATCAATATTTATAGAAGAAATTTCTATACTTTTTTGAAAAAAAAAGATGTTTAAATTTTAAATTTAATCAAAAAAACATTTTTTATTCTACCATTTTAATAACATTCATTATTTCTTCTTCATTGCTTGAATTTCTAAACTTATTTACAACATCTTCATCAATTAGTATAGAAGATAAGTCGGATAGCAAACCTAAATGACTTGAATTGTCTTCAGCCGCTAAGACGATAATAATATTCACTTCTTTTCCCTCTGGGAACTGCACGTTGTTTTGTAATTTCAAAAAAGAAATGCCTGTTTTGATTACTCCTCCTTCGTTTCTTGCATGCGGCATGGCAATTCCCGGAACAATTACTATATATGGACCATTTTTATTGACATTATCAATCATATCTTGAATATATTTAGGAGTAATATTACCTTTTTTTAATAAAGGATCGGAAGCAACTCTTATAGATTCCTCCCATGAAGATACTCTATTCAAGAAATTTATATTACCTTTTAAATATTCACTTAACACACCGTTTCACCTTTCTTCATGATTCTATTTACACTACCATTTCTGTATTTTTAGTTGATAATAAATTTCTTTAATTTTTTCTCTAATTGTTTTATTTTCTAACTCTGTAAAATGTAAAATGGCTTGTTCGATCCCATTTTCACAAATGTAGTTTTGCAAAATTACAGACTCTTCATCATCAGGGTTATCGAATAAAAATGCAGCAGCAACGGCAACTGATAAATATTCTATTGAAAGTCCTAAATCAAAAAGTTCTCTAGTGGGTTTAATTAATCGTTCATTATAGCCCAGTTTGCGAATCGGCGATCTTCCTACTCGCAAAATCGAGTCGCTAATATTTTTGTTTTTAAAGCGCTTTATAATTCTTTCAATAAAATCACTCATATCTTTTGGATCCATATTAAATTTCCTTAAAATATATTGGGAAGCTTCATTTAGCGTTTCCCGTACAAGATGTTCAATTTTTGCATTTCTCAAAGCGCTCTGTATTGTAGATTCTCCTGCTAAAAACCCAATATAAGCAGTTGCCGCATGACCCATATTCACTAAATATAATTTTCTTTCAATATAAGGCTGTAAATCTTCAACATAGATTGCGTTTTTTATAATAGGCGAATCTGCATTAACGATTTCTGATTTGTTAATGATCCATTCATAGAACGGTTCTACAAGAACACTCTCACCCCCTTCGCTATGTTTTGATAAAGCTAGGCGATCAATAGCTGAATTAGGAAAGCCAACAAAAGTACATATATTTTCCATTTCTTTATTTGAAACATATCTCTTTATCTCACGTTTCAAACTGGAAGAAGCGTTAATTGCATTTTCATTTGCGATAATGTCGATCTTCTTTTTATTTTCTTTTGCTCTTTTCAAAAGGCCTTGAGATAATATATTAGCTATTTTAGGTATGTTATTGATGCCGACAGATGTTGTAATTAAATCTGCATTCACAATAGCATTGATCACTTCTTCTTCTTGTGTTACACTGTTTAATGCTGAAACCGGAGAGATAGTCTCTATCGTATGATTATCATCTAATATCTCAACCTGATAACTATTGTAATTGTTAAATTTATCAACCGTTTTTTGATTTATATCCACGAAACAAACTTCATACCCAGTTTTGTTTAATAAGTAACCAATTAAACCTTTCCCTATATTCCCTGCACCAAAATGCAACGCTAGCATAATATTATCTCCCTTTACAATACTTAAAACTCTTTATCAAAGAATATCCAATCCAGCGAAGCTATTAACTTTTTACTCTAAATTCGCGTGATATTGCCAAAGACTAGACATATCAATATTTTGCTCTCTAATCATCATTAAGGCTAACGCGTCGCCTAATAACAATAAGCTTTGTTCAAATAAGCTTGTCATTGGTTGTACAGATTTCACTTCATTTGGCAGCTGTAGTTTTGTACCTACTGGTATCCTTACGAAACAATCTGAATACTCATTCATTGAGCTATTTGGATTTGCACCTATATGAGCAACTTTTGCTTTAAATTGCTTTGCCTTCTTTGCAATGATTAATGGAAAAGCCGTTTCTCCGCTTCCCGATCCCACTATCAACAAGTCTTTTTCAGTTATTGCAGGCTCAGTGATTTGGCCGACAATATAAGTTTTAATACCAAGATGAGCTAATCGTTTAGCGATAGCTTTCAAAGATAATAGAACTCTTCCAACCCCGACAAAAAATACTTTATCTGCTTTTTTTATCTCGATTAACAATTTATTGACTTCATTCATATCAATTTGGTTTAAAGTAGTGGTGAGTTCGTTTGTAATTTCCTTTACAATATCATAGTAATTAACCATTATTTCCCCTCTTTTCACAATAAACCTTCTATGATGCATTTTTCCATCGCTTTTTTATTCTCAGCTAAACTTTTGTCTCGAATAAATAAGCTTGTACTCCCGGCAACTAGTATGTCGGCCCCAGCTTTTACTAAGCTTGGTATTGTGTCTAAAGATACTCTGCCATCAACCTCAATATTTGTATCCAATTCTTTTTCTTTTATTAATCGCGCCAAATCTTCTACTTTTTTTATTGCATAAGAAACTTGCTTTTCATTTTCATCAGTTGCAAAGCCTGGATTGATTAACATTAACAAAATGGTATCGCACTGCGGCAAAATATAATCCAGGACAGACAGGGGAGTTGCTGGGTTGAGTGCTAAACCTGCTTTAATTCCATTGTTTTTTATTAAGTTAATGTATCGATCAATATGAGTGCTCGTTTCATAGTGAAATGATATTTGTTGTACATCAATTTTGATCATCTCTTGTATAAAAAATTCATTATTATTGGACATAATGTGGACATCAAAATTCATATCAGTTATTTTTCGTAATTGCTTAATAGTATCTATTCCCAATGGCATACTAGGGCTAAAGTGTCCATCTATAATATCAATATGTAAAGTATCCAGTCCTTCTTTCTCAATTTCTTTTACACTTTTTTCTAAATTACATAAGTCAGCACACATTATAGAAGGTGCAATCGTTATTTTTTTATTATTTTGCATGTTTGTGCCTCCATTTGCATGTGTTTGCATGTTTTCCTTTATTATAAAACGCATACAATGAAAAGTAAAGCATGTTTTTGCGTTTTCATGCCATTATTTGCGCGAATGCGTTTTGATCAATTGTTGAAATTATGATAAACTATAAGAAAGACTTAAAGGAGTAAAGTCACTATGCTAAAGGAAGAACGTCAACAAAAAATCTTGCAGATTTTAAATGAAGAACATAAAGTTATTGCAAGCGATTTAAGTAAACGCCTGTCAGTTTCGGAGGATACAATTCGAAGAGATTTAAAGGAGCTTGATAACCGCGGACTTATTAAAAGGGTTCATAGCGGAGCTTTGAGGATAGGGCCTCCTGTTGTTGATTTTTCAACAAGGCAGCACATGTTTAATGAAGTTAAAATTAAATTAGCTAAAAAAGCTTTATCCTTTATAAAAGAAGACATGGTTTTATTAATTGATGGAGGAACGACTAATTTACATCTAGTAAACCAATTACCTTTAACATTAAAAGCCACCGTCATTACAAACAGCCCGCCAATCGCTATGGCTCTGACTAATCATCAACATATTGATGTTATTATGATCGGCGGAACTTTATTCAAACAATCAATGGTTAATTTAGGAATAGACACTGTCGAATCTTTAAGTAATATGAGAGCAGATTTATATATCATGGGAATTTACAAAATTGATCCTTATATAGGAATCAGCGTCCCAAGCTTATCAGAAGCATTAGTAAAGCGGAAAATGGCTTCCATCTCTTCTGAAATATTAGGGATGGCAACATCTGATAAATTAAGCACTGTTTCCAATCACATTGTATGTCCTACTAAAGATTTAACATACTTAATAACAGAAAATATTAGTCCTAACATTAAAAAGATATATGGCAGCCAACAAGTAGTGGTGGTTGATTGATAATGCATTAACAAATTTGATAATCAGCAGTTTGATGAGAAAAAACGAGGGTAAATGAAATCAGATTCAACAAGCCGCTGGTATTGCTAATATATACCATATTGCTAAATTTCGAAGACCGCTTGGTTAATTCCAATTTAATTAAAAGAGGATAGTCTTCCTTCAGGGTAGACTATCCTGCAAAAAATCATGTATCTTTGATGATTGATTAAGCCGTCAAATCCCCTTTAACCCGTTCCGAATAAATTGGATCGTGTATTCCATTTCTTTCTCGTCATCCCATGGATAGTCCGGCATGACCAAAAAGCGGGTAATGAAAAACCCAACGATCGCGTTAATCGTTAAACGAATGACAGTCTCGGTGGGAAAATCACCTATTTGCCCATTTTGTTTAAAATGGTTGACAACTTTTATAAACTGAGGCAAAACTTTTTCAGTAAAAACCGCGCTAAATTTTTCTTGAATTTCTGCATGGAACGCCATTTCCTGAAAAAAAATTTTTAACAATGGGACATTGTTTTTGACAAATTGATAGCGGTTGCGGATGATTTTCCTTAACAGATCTTCAAAATCATCAAGTCGTTGATCCTGGAAAACTTCATTGATAAACCTTTCAGCAAATAAGGGGACGGCAAATTCTATAATGATCGGTGAAACGATGGATATCAGCAAATCTTTTTTTGTTTTATAATGGCGAAAAATCGTTCCTTCCGCTACCCCGGCTCTTTTCGCAATTTCGCTCGTGGATGTCGCAGCATACCCTTTTTCGGCGAAAATTTCGACTGCCGCTTGAAGAATTTTTGCCTGCTTTGGCGTTAAATCTTGATTCGCTGCCTTCATGAACTCGTCCATAAAATTTTTCTGGTCCATACACTTTCCTCCTTATTTCTCTCTTTTATTGTTATAACCTGCGATGTTTTTTCAATGCAAATATATTTAAGACATAGAAAAGCAGCACAAAGCCGAACAATATTAGCAAATCCTGCCAAAGATCGACCAAGTCTTTTCCTTTAATCATGATTTCTTGAATGGCGTCCGCTCCGTAAGTAAGCGGCATAAATTTACTCAACACTTGCAACCACTCTGCCAATGTCTCCAAGTTAAAGATTCCCGAAAAAAATGCTTGTGGAATGATGACAATCGGAATAAACTGCATGATTTGCAGCTCATTATTTGCAAAGGCTGATAAAAGGGTAGCAAGCGCCAGCGCAGTGATGGCTAATAAAAATGTAACTACTAACAGCTGCCAAAAATCCCCTGCCATCCAAATATCAAGTACATATACGCAATACGTGACAATAACGAACGATTGAATAATCGTGAATAAGCCAAATCCTAGCAAATAGCCTGTTACAATCTCCCATCTTTTAATCGGCGTCGACAGCAATTTTTCTAATGTTCCTTGTGTTCTTTCCCGCAAAAATGAAATACCGCCTAGCACAAAAACAAAGAAAAAGACAAAAAAACCGATTAGTACTGAACCCGTCTGATCAAAAAGATTGATTTTGTCAGAGCCATAATAATATTCGACATCAGGCTGAATATTTTTTTGGTCTGACAGGGAGCTGAAGGCGGTTTGAATCACCTTCATAACCGCTGAATTGGCTGTCGGGTCGCTTCCTTCCAGCAAAACATACGGAACATGATTTTTTATCGTTATAAATGCATCTAAATCCTCTTTTTGAAAAGCCTCCTTCGCTTCACTTTCGGACATTTGAACAACATCTTTCTCCAATTCATTTTGCAATACTTGCTCAAGCGGCGCCGGTATATTTTCTGCTGCTATTTTCGGTTCGTATGGGTCGCCGTCTAATACAAGCCATACAAGAGTGATAACTAAAAGCGGCGCAAAGATCAATAAAGCAATCGACCGTTTATCCCTTAACAGCTGTCTTATAATTCGGATGACAACAGCTCCTACTCTCATTTCTCATTCCTCCCGTATGCTAAAAATGCTTCTTCAAGTGAATCGACCTTTTGGTTTTCCTTTAGCTTTTCCGGCGTGTCACAAGCAATGATATAACCGTCTCTTAGCATGGCCAGACGATCACACTTTTCCGCTTCATCCATGACATGTGTCGTAACTAAAATGGTCATCCCGTTGTTTTTTAGTTTTCTTAATTCACTCCATATCGATTGGCGAAGCACTGGATCGATTCCAACCGTCGGTTCGTCTAAAATTAATAGATCCGGTTTATGCATGAGCGAAGCAGCTAGAGACAACCGCCTTTTCATCCCACCTGAAAAGTCCTTGACAACTTTATCCATATGATCAGTTAAATCGACAATTTCCAAAACTTCCTGAATCGCTTTCTTCCGTTCTTGGCGTTTTAGCCCGTAAATAGCGGCTATAAATTCCAGGTTTTCTTTCGCGGTCAACTCCTGATAAAGAGCATCCGATTGCGCCATATAACCGATTGATTTCATTAGCTCGAGTGAAGGAACCTTTTGATCTTTGATAAAAATTTCTCCTTGATCTCCCTCTAAAATTCCTGTGATCATTTTGACCAACGTCGTTTTCCCGGAGCCGGATGGACCAAGAAGCCCGAAAATCTCTCCCTCATTTACGTCCAAATCAATATTTTTTAGCACTTTTTCCTTCCCAAATGAAATCGCAGCTTTACGGACAATAATCATTGAGGCCATTTTTTCCCATCCTTTCGTATAAAATGAGTGAGTACTCACATACATTATAGTTGTGCAAACGAATTTTGTGAAGTGAGTAATCACTCATTTTTTTGCGAATGATAGGAAAATTTTTTTAACAGATTCGGCTTTAATAGTTATCGTCTTAAAAAAGCTGACCGCTGCGGATTTATACAAAAAGCAACAATAAGCATTTGAACTAGAAAAAACATCCACACAAATTGACTGAGGAATGAACATCAGAAGATGCGCTTTTTTGCACAAATTATGCCCATTTATTAATAGGCAGGAGAAATCGGGGCAATCGGTTAGCTATTGGCTCATTAGGAGTGTTTTACAGGAACGACTAGATGAAGATAGCTTTGGTATTCGTTCCTTAGAGGAAATTAAACAAGCATTTTTAGTTATTTTACATAATGATTAAAGGAGATTTTAGATACAATACACATTCAATAAAAATGGTTGAAGTGATACTATATGGGCAAGTGGTACTGTAAAACAATAATGATTGATTCAATATAATAATTCTTCTCATGCGGATTTCTGTTTACGGATAAGGCTGACATATGTGACTTTCAAATTCTTACAGTTGAAAGAAGTGAAAAAAGATGAGCTTAGAGGCATTAAACAAACAAGTGAAAACCGATCTTTCCTATCTCGCCTTCGGAGGTCCAAGCTGGGTGCGAACGCTAAAAAAACCTGAAGGGCATGTCTACGATGTCGTGATCGTCGGCGGCGGCCAAAGCGGCTTAGGTGCGGCTTTCGGTCTTCTACGCGAACGGATATCCAACATTCTTGTCATTGATGAAAACCGAGAGGGCTGGGAAGGACCGTGGGAAACCTACGCCCGTATGGTGACCTTGCGAACACCTAAACATTTGACCTCCATCGACCTTGGGATTCCTTCCCTAACCTTCCGCGCTTGGTGGGAAGCACAATTCGGACCGGAAGGCTGGGAAGCGCTAGACAAAATTCCTCGGGGAGATTGGATGAATTATTTGCGCTGGTTTCGGAAAGTTCTCAATCTGCCCGTCATCAATGAAGTAAAGTTGAAGTTGATAGAGCCGACTGATGAAGGGATTCATCGGCTTCATATTGAAGGAACGGGTGCACCATCTGACATATTGCTCGCACGAAAGGTTATTTTAGCCACGGGAATTCAAGGCGGCGGCGAATGGCATGTTCCTCCTTTCATTGCTGAAAAATTGCCGCATCATCTCTATGCCCACTCCTCAGAAGCAATTGATTTTACAGCACTACAAGGGAAAAAGATCGGAATTTTGGGCGGCGGCGCATCTGCCTTTGATAATGCCAATTTTGCCTTATCAGAGGGTGCTGCCGAAGTTCATGTCTTTGTCCGCCGCAAGAAATTGCAGCGTATCAATCCGATCCGCTATATGGAAGTTTCCGGTCTAATTGAACGTTTCCAAGCTCTATCGGACGCTGATAAATATGCAATCATCGCTCATTTCTTTAAATATAATCAGCCGCCGACCAACGATACCTTCGGACGCGCAGCCTCATGGCCCGGTTTTCACCTGCACTTAGGAGCACCATGGCTTGATGTTGAAGCTGCAGATCAAGGTGCAGTAGTGACCACACCTCAGGGCAAGTTCACCTTCGATTTTCTGATCATCTGCACCGGACTCGTCACTGATCCTGCTTTGCGTCCGGAGCTGAGACTTGTCGAAAGCCACATTGCTCGTTGGGGAGACCGCTATCATCCCCCGAAGGAGCTGGCCAATCCAATGCTTGATGCCCATCCTTATCTCAGCCCTGGTTTCGCTTTTATAAGCCGCGATGAAAAGGGCAAAAAGCTTCTGTACGGAATTTTCGCTTTCAACTATTCGGGTTTGATCAGCTGCGGCATTACAGCAGCTGCTCTTTCCGGCCTGAAATACGGGATACGCAAGCTCGTGTCAGAAGTAGCGGATCAGCTTTTCTTAGATGATCGCGAAAAGATATTGAAAGACTTCTATTCCTATAACGAAATCGAATTTGTCGGTGAATGGACTAAAAAGGAGTAAGGCCTTAGAATAACCGTTGGTGGTGTGGGGGCTGTCTCAAGCTGATTTTTCAGCTAAGAGGCGCCCCTTTTTCAAATAAAAATAACGTTTATATTTTTTTCGGACAGCTGTTTGTAATGCAAGGAATTTATGGTCTGAGAAAGCGGCCTTTTAACACTCTTTAAAAATAAATAAGGTGAATCGAATCAAAGTTCGATCCACCCAATTAAATTTTTTCAGTTTCCTTCGAACAATTAATGGACCACAGCTGGACCAATTAATGCTGCTGGTTTTTCCCCTAAAGCCAGCTTGCTAATGTTTGTATAGCTAATATGTTTATATGATTGCAGCAATTGTTTTAATTCCGGAAATCTTTTATCTTTTTTTAGTTTTTCGATTTCCTGATGATAGATAGACAATACATAATCATCCTGAAATTTCGGTTGGAATCGATCCGGGTCTTCATCCATTAGTAAAGAGCCCATATATTGATATCCATATTGTAATTGACGAGTCAAATGGACGATATTTAAAAATTTACGATAAATAGTTGGTGTTGTTGCCTTTAAGTTTTCGATAGCGGTTTGTGCATTTTTCAACTCATCGTAACTAGAGTCTATTATCACACTATATCATTCCTTTGTTCCGTATTAATCCCACGGTTTATTCAGTGAAAGTCTGGACACGAGTTCTTTATTTTGTTGTCTTTTTAACTTGCGAATGCTTTCACGTTCTTTTCCTGTTTCGTAGAGATATTTTTCTTCCTCTGTTTCTGGAATAATAGGCGGTACTTCCAACGGTCTTTTATTCTCATCCAAGGGAACAAAAGTGAAAAATGCAGTAGCTGCAATTCTTCGTTTCCCAGTTTCTAGATCTTCTGCAATCACTTTACAGAAAATCTCCATGGATCTTTTACCTGTATAGCTAACAAATGATTCAATACAAACCGAATCACTTACCCGGATCGGTTCAAGGAAATTAACGGAGTCGGTCGACGCCGTAACACATTCCTTTACCCTTGTATGTCTGCGGGCGGAAAGCGTCGCACATGCATCCATCTTCTTCATTAAAACTCCGCCAAATAATGTATGATAATTGTTCAAATCATTAATGAGCACTTGATCTGTTTGAACAACACGTGTTTCTTTAACTTTTTTTGCTTCCATCATGATCACCTTACGTATAAAAATACTTTTGAAGCGTACGCTTCATCCGTATTAAAATTTTTACAAAGAGAATTATAATATAGCTGGTTTGCAAAGATACAATGCCAATCCTATATACAATTCATAACAAAATAGTATGGAAGCGCTCTTTAACCTAAACAAAAAACCACCCGTGTGATGAGCTGTCCCCAGTCAAGTAGACAGGAATAAAAAAGCACATATAGAAAAATCCCTCCATAATAGACAGATGAACAGGCTTTCTTTTTCCTGTCTACTATAAAGGGATCGTATCATTGAGCTTGGTCGTGTGTTACATTCTATTCCAAATAAACTTTTATTTCATCATTTGCTTTATCAATTCTCGGTTGAGTTCTTTAAAGATTTCGTTATGGGATGATACCATGCCAAATTTATCAGCCTTAGGTTCAATAAATTGTTTAGCGCTATTTACCGCATTTGCGGCATCCTGAAAGGCCCCCGCAATCAAATGCAATTTCCCATCGTATTTTAGAATATCCCCCGCTGCATAAAGTCCCGGTACAGAAGATTCGCTATGGGCGTTGCCCGCAATGTAGTGATTGTCAATCATTTGAATATTCAGCTCGCTTTTTTCCAGCAAGGAGGAATCGCGCTCATAGCCATGATTCACAATTACTTCATCAATCGATAAATAGGTGATCTCTCCTGTTTCACGGTTTGTTAGCTCGACTCGTTCAATCCGTTCATGGTCCTCGCTGGCAATCAATTTGGTAATCGAGGTATGAAAATAACAAGTAGCCGAGCTGTTTAGAAGCTGCGTCACCTGCGATTCATGACCTTTTAACATCTCCCCTCGATACGTCAAATACACTTTTTTAGCAATCGGCACTAATTCATTCGCCCAATCAATAGCCGCATTGCCTCCTCCTGAAATGATGACCGTTTTATTTTTGAAGAGCTTTAACGATTTCACTGTATAATGCAGATTAGCCACCTCAAACTTTTCTGCACCCTCGATCTCCAGTTTTTGCGGCTTCAATATACCGCTTCCCACTGCGACAATGACCGTCTTGGAAAAATGCTGCCGTCCAGAAGCGGTCTGCAATATAAAAGTGCCATCTTCCTTTCGTTTCATCGATTCAATCTTTTCATTTAGAACCACTGTAGGATTAAATGTTAATCCTTGCTTGACAAGCTGCTTAATTAATTGCTCTCCTGTAATCGGTGCATGTCCTCCAACATCCCAAATCATTTTCTCCGGGTAAACATGAAGCTTGCCGCCCAATTGCGGCTGATACTCAATCAGCTTTGTTTTCATTTCCCGCAATCCGCTATAAAATGCCGCATACAACCCCGCTGGTCCGCCGCCAATAATCGTCACATCGTATAATTCGTCATGTTTCATCTATTTCCACCTCTCCTAGAACTCAGGAAATGATTATCATTCTCAATTAAATATACATTGTTTTTACCTCTTTTACAACGAATAGTGATTGACTATTGAAAAAAATGTTTACACCATATAGAGCTCGTATTGTTTATGGACGGTCGGACCACTGTCTCGCATTCGCACAACGAGAGCAAGTCCCAGACGGTCCCTAACCGTTGGAAACATCCGTCTTTCTTCAAGCTATCTATGAAAATCGTTTGTAGATGCAGGAAAGCAACGGACATCTAGAACCTCTATCTATTCTTCATGAAAAGATAGCGGCCGCTTCCACGAACATATGAAACATGATATTCATATGAATCCTTCCTAGCCCCTGCTTAAGTACAAGAGACGGCTCCACACAAAAAAGACACTTTTTTCTTGTTTCTGCTTCAAGTAAAAAAAGCTTCCTTTCATAAAAGGAAGCCTTCTTATAGTTGACTCAATCGGATTTAGAATCCTGGCCGGGATTAGCCGTCGACAGCTTTTCTTTTGCAAATCGTATAAATTCCTGCGCAATCTGTGATAAGCTTGCATCCTTTCTCCAAATCATTGCCAGATTCCATTCGATTTCCGGATTAGTGACGGTGATCGTTTTAAAATCATCTGTTAGTTCTATACACGTACTTTCAGGCAGCAAAGTAATACCTATATTGTAGGCAACCAATTCTTGAATAAACTCCAGTTGTGATGTTTCCGAAATAATTTTCGGTTGAAAACCGGCTTCTTTACAAGAATTGATGACAAGATTTCTTAGCACAAAATCCCGGTCGAACATAATAAAGTCCTCTTTTTTTAGCTCCTGCAAAGACACTTCTTGTTTTCCCGCCAGACGATGAGACGAAGAGACAACTAGTTTTAATTTCTCATTCACAAATATAATACTGTCAAGATTTTCATTTTCCTCAGAAAGAACAACGACCCCAAAATCCAATAAATTATTGAGAACCTTCTCTTCAACTGGTTTGGAACCATCCTCTTCTAGTAGGAAAATCACCTCTGGATATTCTTCATGAAACGATGCAATCAATTTTGAGAAGAAAATGGAATTCGTAATCGTAGGTAGCCCGATGCGAATTTGTCGTTTTCTTTGCATAAACATTTTATCTAGTTCTGCATCCAATTGCTGCAACTGATTTTCAATTTTTAAAGCATGTTTTTTTAAAATACGGCCTGCATCCGTCAATATCAGCTTTTTTCTAGTACGTATGAAAAGCGGTGCTCCAATTTCATCCTCCAATGATTTGATAATTCTGCTGAGAGCAGGCTGCGTAATGAACAGGTTCTCAGATGCAGTGGTAAAATTGCCGGTACGTGTAACCTCAAGAAAACACTTCAATTGTTTAATTTCCAATTGAATCAATCACCCTATTACATTTTAATGATAATAAAGTTTACCACACTTTTCACTTTAGCGCTTTAAATTTGTTTCATCAAATAGGCGAAGCATAAAGCCTTGATGTTAGACTAAAAAAATGGATACGGAGAACAGAGAGAAATAAACATAATTGGTTAATCGCATTTAAGAAACAAGAGTTTGTATATTTTATTGCAAATTCACTATTACATGGAGAGGCTTGTTCGTCTTGCAAATTCTTATCACTTGCTTTCGCAAAAACTCATACGTTAGAGGCTCACAGTCAAGCATATAGAAATGAAAAAAAGTGAATGTTCTGATTTGCCACTAGCTGTTCTAGGAGGCGCCATCTTTTCTCCTTAAGCCGAGATATTTTTAAAATCGATTTTCATTTCGTATTTGGACTTTTTTGGCAGGTAATGGTCATTTCTATTATTGCCACATTACTTTGATTTTATTTACTAAAGAAATCCCTCCGTTAAAGCAAAAAAATTTTTTTTCTAACACTCATTTTCGGATATGCATGCAACATTTCTCAATGAAACAATAACCATTTTAACATGTTATAGGTACTCTAATTTGTTACGATTCAAAACAACATCATTACTTTCTCGTATTGCTGTTTTCTAAAGTGCTTTTTTAGGTTTGTTTTGAAATATGCAACTTAAAAGCCCTCTCATACCTGCATTCTAAAAATAAAACGGTAAATATAAAAAAATCTTGTTTACCAGTTCCATAATAGCAATAACAGGTAGCGGCAAAATGGAAAGAACATAAAACCTAAATTATTAAAGCATTTATCCACTATTAATACTACGGCTATCTTTACTAGAAAAACATTCTTCATTTAAAACTTGTCAACATTTTTTTCAGCAATCCGCTTGGAGTTGCTTCACTATTTGAAAGACAGCCTATCTCACCAAAAACTAGAAAACTATCTTTTGCTCTTGAAACCGCCACATTCAACAAACTTTTTTTTGCATCAATAAAATAACATCCATCATCCTTACCATATACAGTGGACATAATAATCACATTTCGTTCTCCGCCTTGGAATGTATGCACAGTTCCAACATCAACCACTTTTTTAAGCTCTTCTGGCAAAATTTTCTTAATCTCTGCAACCTGCATTTTAAAAGGGGTTATAATACCTAGAATATTTTTGGGGTTTAACGTTGGGAACTCAGCTTTGTATGCAGCTTTTATTTGTTCAAAATTCTTCATTATCCAATTTACAATTTCTCTGGCTTCCTTTTCATTATATCTACTACCCGCTCGTTTACTAGATTTCTGACTATCTACTTGATAATGCCCAAAATGAGGAATTGACAGTTTCCTTAATGGACATTTTTCATCATTTCTACCATAGCCCCTTTTTGGTTCTAAATTCCCTTTATAGACTAGATAATTACAGTATTCAATAATATCATTATAGCAACGACGATGCTCGCTTAAAAACAACCCTCTTTCACCAAACTTTTCGTATTGACAGCTTTTGCAAGCAACTTTCATCACACTAGACTCTGAAGTGTTTAAGCCTAAAGTTCTTAATTTTTCAAACTCGTCTTTATTTTGGATCACTTTGGCTGCTATAGCTAATGAAATATCTAATGATTTATTAATATTCCAAACAGGTTCAATTTGATATATATCTCCTACTACAACTGCCCGTTTAGCTAATGAAAACGAACATGCAGCAATTTCAGGAGTCACTTGTCCTGCCTCATCGACTATTAATAAATCAATTTTATTATATAAGTACTGTTCTACTCCATCATACGCAAGAAAAAGCTTTGGTAATTGGTAAAATGTCATCACATAGCAGGGTGTAAGCATACTTAAGTTTTCATAAAACAGCTCTAAAACATTTTTGAAATTTTTTCCCCTTTGTTCAGCACTTAATTTCTTTGCTTTTAACCATTTACATTCATAATAATGGACCGATAGCCAAAAGGAAGTATACCTTAAGCAGGTGTCTAATAATTTATTCAAATCATCTATTTTTGATTTACTTGAGATCTTAAAGTCTTCTCTGTTTATCAATTTTAGGTTTATTAAATTATCAATAACGGACTGTATAGATGATTTTAATGCTTTTACTTTTTTTGAAACTTCTTCCTTCTCCCTGAGATTTGTTCTGACTTCTTTAGCTATCGAACTGTATTTATCAAAAATTTCATCTATGTCCATCGATTCTTTTAAAAAATCTTCCTCTGGACTAATAAAGATACTTAATCTGTTCAAAATTTTCTGTTTGAAAGTTGGTATAAATTTTAGCCATCGATAATAAAATGGAATTCTTCTATATTCATTTTGCCATTCATTTTTCCGATGGTTTATATAATCTAATTTTTCTCTATCAGCTGCTATTTCTTTTTCAATCGCTTGAATAAAAGCATTTATACTTTTCTCACCATTACAAATTTCAAAAAATTCATGGAATAACTGTAAAATATCATCAGTATATTTTTTTATTTCCTTTAACCGTTGCCAAATTATATCTTCACATTCGTTTAAAGTGTTTATTTTTGTATTAAAATAATGAGAGCATTCCCGTAAAAATTTTTCTTTGGAAGCTTGAATGTTTTCGTCGCTTTCCACTCTCTCAAAGAAGTTTTCACCTTTTTGATTCGTATGTTGAAAACCTTTTTTTTCCGCTTCATTCACTTTTCTTGTGGATGGAAAATAGACCGCAAAACTATTAACACCTTCTATCCATCTATTTTCTAAATTACTATGCTTCCACTTTTTTGTAATTTTCCCGAATGATTCTATAATATTTGTAACGGCTTGATTATTTGTAGATGAAGCTACAATTAAAGGAGGTTTTTCTTTTTTTAAAGCTCTCTCGACATATAAATTGGCAACCAAAGATTGCAATAACGTCGTTTTTCCCGTACCAGGAGGTCCATTTACGGCCAAAATATCACCATCCTCCATATTATTGAAATGTATCAAACACTCCCTCTGAGAAGGAGACAGCTTATGAATCCCATTCATTTGACCGATGTGCTTTTTTGACTCCTCTATTGAATTTTTTATTAGCGGCTTTATAGGACTAAATTCTTGTTTTATAAAGTTTAAATATAATTTGGATTTTAAATAATCTCCTTCTTGTAAAAAATCATATAGCTTTAAAATACTTCTTGTCGAAACAATAGAATTATCTTTCAGCAAATAGATTTTATCTTCAAGCTCTATCCCATTCACTGATTGATCTGTTATCTTACTTCCTGTGACGGCTTCATACATTTCTTTGCATAAATTAAAATAAGTTTTCCAATCCGTGCTATTTTTTAGTTCGTTGTGATGGTTAGTCATAAAATCATCAAAAGCTTCTAAATGGCCTACTGCTAATGTAGTATCGACTATAGGATATAGATATTCTCTTGGTATCCACGGAGATTTATTTTCTGAAGGATAAAGTTCCCCATTTTCATCTAATAATGCGGGAATAAAAAATATGCCAGATAACGTATCATTATTGTTATTAACCCCTTCTTGCACTGTAAAAATCCTTTTAATCGTTTTCGCTACAATTATTACTTCAAGTTTATTTCCACTTTTTTCTTTAAATATTTTTTGTAAGTTGTTTTCTGATATCTTACCTAGTTCAACTTCTTCCAAAGATACAATTTCATATTCACTGTTTTTAAAATCAATCGGGAGTTTTGCGGCAATACTATCTCTGAAATACTTCGTCATTCGTAAATTGCTGTCCATAAACTCACTCCATTGAAGTTGTTTATTATATTATAATATATTTCGAAAGATAGTTATTTTCTAAAATTTTTGACCAAATTAAAAAGACATTGATCATTCAATCAGTTCTTTATGTGTCCCTTGTTCTATAATTCCTTCTTTCGTGATAACTAGAATTCGATCGGCATTTTTAATTGTAGCTAAACGATGAGTTCCTTTTATCATAGCTATTTTAAGAACTTTTATAAAACAAAAAACAGCCTAACTAATTTAGTTAGACTGTTTATATGACAAGATCCAAAAACTCATTCACTTATGGTACGTTTTTGCAAACTTTATGAGATGGTAAAACTTTATCTGAGGAAACCAAAACGTTATCTCCTTTATATCTATATCCTTCCGGTTCTCTTACATTCGAATTTTTTTAATTAATGGCCTTACAGTAACTTTTTTCATCATCGCTTACGATTTTAAAAAATCTATTAAATTCTTAAGAGTATTAATTAATGTATCCTTGTTTATAATATCAGCGGTAGTGGTTAATACATTGAAAAAATTGAGAAATTATGATAAATTAGATTAGAAACACATTTTTGTTTAAATTAAAAAATATTTACCCTATTATAATTTTACAACATAAAGTTCCTTCAGTCAACCCCTATTTCTCATTATTTTTAAAGTCCTGCGGTAATATGTCAAGGTGAAAAATCATAGAAATTGGAAATTCCCTTGTCCGATGATCCGAAAAAAGGCAATACTGAAGAAACCCAGTATTGGTACATGTAATAAACTGGGTCTAAAGGTTGATATTGGTATACCAGATCGATCCTCTTATCGATCTTCCCCCTTTCTTGGCGTGTAGATTTGACCGTTGCGTAGCAGCGCATCGATCACACGCACGAGTTTTCTAGCGGTGAGGACGAGGGCTCGTTTATGTTGGTGTTTGGGCACTTCCTCATACTTCTTCCGGTAGTACGCACGAAACGTCGCATCATGCCGTTGTACCGAGTTGGCAGCCTCCACTAGGTAGTAACGGAGATAGCGATTGCCGGAACGAATGAGGGAGGTGTCCTCGGCTTGAAAACGGCCCGATTGGTGCTTGGACCATGTCAAGCCGGCATATTTTGCCAAGGCGGCCTGATTGTGAAACCGCTCGATTTGCCCGATTTCGGCCAGGATGCCTGCGGTATAAACCGGTCCGATGCCTGGGATGGTTTGCAGTGTGTTCGGAATGCCTTCAAGATGGCGGGTAATGGCTTTATCGAGCTCTTTGAGCTGCGATTGCAGGCTGCGGATTGATTGAATCGACAGCCCTAACAGCAAGTCGATGGAATCCTCGACACACTTGGACAACCGATACGACGAACGGGCCGCCTTTTGAATCGACTAAAATGAAATTTTTTCAGATTGTGGTGGGCTGGCCCACCACGATCTGAACTAGCTCCCATGAAGTTATCAAAGAACAAAAATCTAACTGGAAAATACCTCAAAAGAGGATTCTAAAAATACTATACGAGGAGTGCTTAATATGAATACAGAACTTCGGCAGGAGCAAGAACGATTAGACAGCATAATGGCGATCATTGTGGAGCAAATCGGCATGCTGGAAAACGAAACCTCCCAGCGTCGAAAAGAAGTGATTGATTTCCGCAAACATTTTTGGGATGACGTCAAGGTGAATACTGATACGTTCGACGATTATCTTGAGACGATCATCGCCTTGAGACAACAGGCGCAGAACCTGTCCGTGAGCCAAAGCACCCACAGACAAGCCTTCAAGAGGTTGTCCGCGCTGCGCCGCATGCAGGAGGTGCCTTATTTCGGTCGAATCGATTTCATTGAGGAAGGGTCTTCAACTGCTGAACGAATCTATATCGGTATCTCCACGCTCACGGATACAAGCGGAGAGAACATCCTGATCTACGACTGGAGGGCGCCGGTCTCGAGTGTCTACTACGATTACGCGCCCGGCCCGGCCGAATATACTACTCCCGGAGGCACAGTCCGCGGCATGCTGGAGAAAAAGTGGCAATATATCATCCGCGGCGGCGTTATCAAGTCGATGTTCGATACGAGTCTCACCATTGGAGACGACATTTTACAGCAGGTGCTTGGCAGAGTGACAGACAAACATATGCACAACATCGTGGCCACCATTCAACGGGAACAAAACCAGATCATCCGTCATGATCGCGGGCGGCTGCTCATCGTGCAAGGACCCGCCGGCAGCGGCAAGACATCGGCCGCCCTGCAGCGGATCGCTTACTTGCTCTACAAGTATCGGGATAAGCTGAGAGCCGATCAAATCATTTTATTTTCACCTAATTCGATGTTTAACAGCTACGTATCCAATGTGCTGCCCGAACTAGGCGAAGAGAATATGCAGCAGGCCACCTTCCAGGAATATTTGGAATATCGGCTGAGCAAAGAATTTCAAATCGAGGGTCCATACGAGCAATTGGAATATGTGTTGACTGAAGCGGATGACTCTTTATACCGGACTAGAACTGCGAGCATCCGATTCAAGGCATCAACCCGTTTCTTCGAGACGATTAAAACATACTGTAAGTCGCTGGAATTATCCGGCATGCTATTCAAAGATATTCTATTTAGAGGAAAACCGATCATCACCGCCAAACAAATCACAGAAAGGTTTTATAGCAGCGACACCTCGCTCCGTTTTCACAGCAGACTTGAAAAGCTGGCAGATTGGCTAAACAAGCAAATCGATGAAGCGGAGAAGCTTGAACGGACTAAGCCATGGGTGCAGGAAGAAATCGAGCTGCTTAGCAACGAGGATTATCATAAAGCTCATACTCTCTTACGGAAAAAACGCGGCTTTAAAGCAGAAACGTTGAACAACTATGAGAACGAGATCGAAGCGCTGGGCCAATTGATCGTTCGCAAGAAGCTGAAACCGTTGCGCAAACGGATCCGAACGCTTCGTTTCATCGACATGAAGGGAGTATACAAGCAGCTTTTCGCCGATCCAACGCGGGTCAAACAGTGGATGGAAGTGGAAACACCCGAGGAGTGGGAGGATATTTGCCGATTGACTGTAAAAACGCTAGACGAAGGCAAACTGTTTTACGAAGATGCAACTCCGTATTTATTTTTGAAAGAGCTGATTCAAGGCTTTCAGACGAACGTCTCGATCAAACACGTGCTTGTAGACGAAGCGCAAGATTATTCTCCGTTTCAATTCGAATTTTTGAAGCGTTTGTTTCCTTCGGCGAGGATGACTGTGCTCGGCGACTTTAACCAAGCGATATTCGCTCATGCCAGTGAAACGGTCGATTTCCACACGCTTACCAGCCTATACGGACCGGATAAAACGGATTCGATCACCTTGACCCGCAGTTACAGATCCACAAGACAGATCATTGAATTTACGCGCGGACTCGTGCCCGATGGCGAACGGATCACTGCTTTTGAACGCGACGGCGATAAGCCTGTGTTGACGAGAGTGTCCGATCAAGCTGAACTGCACCGCTGCATTGCTTCCAAAGTCGTGGACTTGCGGAAACGGGGATATAATACGATCGCGATTATATGTAAATCTGCTGCGGAAAGCACCGCCGCATACGAAGCACTGAAAAGCGTTGAAGATATAAAACTTGTGAAGAGCGGCTCTACCGAATATGAACAAGGTGTTGTCGTTATACCGGCGTATTTGGCGAAGGGCATCGAATTCGACGCCGTCATCATTTATAACGCTTCATCGCACGTATACGGCGTTGAGAGCCTGCGCAGATTGTTCTACACCGCCTGCACCCGGGCTATGCATTACTTGCAGCTTTACAGTGTAGGCGAACCGAGCCCCTTTTTACAGAACGTTGCGCCGGGTAGTTTCCTTCAGATCCCGGGTTAACACGAAACTGGTCTGGTGTCTGAAATGTATCACTGTCATTAAACGGCCATATATAATATAAAAAACCACTTGCCAGCATCCCTTCAATACCATACCCCGAGTTAGGCAACTTGTTTAATGGAAGGTAATGAAGGGATGTCAGCAGTGGCTGAAATAATTAAATCAGACATGTGAAATTCTATATGATGTGTTAAAAGTTCTGTAAGCAGCAAGGTTCCGTAATTTTTCGGTAAAAGCTTTTTTACTAGGATATCGCGAACAGATCAATACACACTATCCAATTTATGCCCGGCGCATATATACACGGACGGTGATGGGCGCAAAGATTGCCACAATGGCAGCAGCCCCGATGAGAGAGACGGCGAAATCTGAGCCAATAGTTCCATCATTGATCAGATCACGGACGGCAGTAATAATATGCGAGATCGGATTGATCTTCGCAAACCATTGGAGCCAATCGGGCATCGTCTTGACTGGCACAAAAGCATTGGAAAGAAACGTAAGTTGAGCTTTTCATCCTAACAAGCCTCGCAGCAGTTTGTAATCGGGAATTGGTTTTCCCAATCCTTGTTTCCTAAACGTTCCCGGTACAATGGTCACTATAGAGCATGTCGCTTTGCCATCAAGTGGATTAAATGACAGATTTCATCGTATCTTTTAGCACTGAAACGGAATAATTAAATTGTTCTTGTTCCTTTTCGTTCAGTTCAATTTCGATTATTTCGTGCACGCCGTTACGATTAAGCTTGGCTGGTACTCCAATATATACATCATTTTGTCCATATTCACCTTCTAGATAGGAAGATACTGTCAGGATACTATTTTCATTTTTAAGAATTGCTTTTGTAATTCGGACAAGGGACATTCCTATTCCATAGTATGTCGCCCCTTTTCGCTCAATGATATGATAAGCAGCGTCACGGACGTTTACGAAGATCTCCTCTAAACATTCTTTCTTTAAATCTTTCTTTCGCTCTAAAACATCATCAAGATTCTCTATTCCGATCTTGGCATGGCTCCAAACCGGAAGCTCGGTATCTCCATGTTCCCCTATGATAATTGCATGAATATTTCTTGTATCCACATTGAAATACTTCCCTAATTCAAATCTTAGACGTGCAGAATCTAAGACTGTTCCTGAGCCAATGACGCGTTCCTTTGGCAGTCCTGACTCCTTCCAAGTGACATAAGTTAAGATATCTACTGGATTTGTTGCCACTAAAAATATGCCATTAAATCCACTTTTCATAATCTCTTTTATAATTTGTTTAAATATTCGCGTATTTTTCTCAACTAACTGCAATCGGGTTTCACCTGGTTTTTGTGCCAATCCCGCAGTGATAACAACTAAGTCCGCATTGGCGCAATCTTGATAAGAACCGCTCCATACCTTTATTGGCGAAGGTGCAAACGGCACTCCATGATTAAGATCCATCACCTCGCCTTCAGCTTTTGCTTCATTTATATCAATTAAAACTAATTCCTCAACGACCCCCTGATTAATTAGTGAATAGGCATAACTGCAGCCTACAGCACCTGTTCCAACGATTACAACACGATTTACTTTTTCTTTATTCATGGTTATACATCCCCCTTAAAATGTTATATGATTAAAATAGGAACCAGCTAACTAATCCAATTACAGCAAGCAAACATAAGCTATATTTAATTGTCACTTTAAATAAATCACTTTCTTTTCCTGCAAATCCAACTGCCGCAGCTGCAACTGCAATTGATTGAGGTGAAATCATTTTAGCCATTGTACCACCCATTACATTGACAGCAACCATCGTTTCGGGTGCTATTCCAATTTGTGAAGCAGTGACAGCTTGAAGTGGAGCAAATAAGGAACCGCTGTTTACAACAGAGCTGGACTAAATCCAAGCCCTACTAAAATTGCTGCTGTTATGGCAACAGGTGCTCCAAATCCTGCAGCTCCTTCTAAAAATGCCCCAAATGAGAATGCCCCAATAAGAACTTGCAATTCTTTGATCCGCTGTAATAAAAGAAATACTTTTTTCTATAATGGCAAATTTTCCGGTTTTTTCTGTTATTTTATAAAGGAAAATAGCAGCAAATACGATTGATGCTACTGGCCATAAACCGACTAAAATTCCATATATCGCAGACATCAAAACTAAGATTGCAGGCATTTTATAAATAAAGACGGCAAAAATGCCTGCAGCAATTATGCTGAAAAGCCCTGCTATATATCCTTTTAATTTAAATACTGTCAGCAAAACAATAAAAACGATGATAGGAACGGCAGCTATAATAGCTGAAAGCCATATATTTTCCAATGGATTATAAACTTGCTCCCATACATGCATCTTGTTCAGCCCCTATACTTTAAAATCGACGAAATGATTTTGTGATATATTTCACAATATGTATTACATCCTCCCCCTAAATTATTTATTTTGCTTACAAAGTTAGTATAACATCTGTTTGTGAAATTTTTCACAATATATATGAAAAAAATATGAACTTTTGAGACATGTCGAGTAAAGTAATGATAAAAAGGAGAAAATCATTTATGAAGGAATAAGAGGGTTAGATAATCTTTAAAATTTAATATAAAAATATAATAATTAACTAGATGAAAAGTGATGAGGACGACTAAACTTACTATTTTATAAAAAAAAATTTTACGTAAATTTTTTTACATGTCTATTTTCTTGACATAATACCAAGACGAATATAGTAAAAAAGGGCTGTTCAGAATGAGGCATCCAAGTTTTTTGATGGAAGATCTACACACTAGGAATAAGTAAACTAAAATTCATTTTACCCATAATAACAAAATGCAACTGTTCGTAAATTCACCGGTCTAATCAACTTAGAACTCCGGAATCTTCTTGATCGTCAGCAATTCACCATGATGTAGAGCGAGTTGTTTAGGATTCGATAATTGATTCAATAAGAGTTTTCTCCGTTCTACAATTTTTAAAGGGTGTCGGTGTGTATTTAAAATGTGAGCAATTTGAATGGTACATGTCTTATAGTAACTGCATACGTCGAGAATATATTTATGAAGCAATGGCAATCCAAAATCATCATATGCTTCTAAAGTTTCAGGATCACACAAACCATAAACGATTTCAATTTGCACGGGATAATCGAATCCATCTACTTTTTCATCACTTTCTGTTAAGTCAAGAGTTTGATCAAGAGCTATTTTACTCCCATTTAAATTAATAAAACCACTTTTAGAGTATATACCTGATGGTAGTTTAATATCTGAGGCAAGGTAATAATAATATGTCATAGAAAACCCCTCTCATTTAATGACTTCATCTGTATTTGCGCTAGATAAATTAATTCGGGTCGCAAAACGTCCTTGGATTTTGGAAAAATCTTTTTTCGCTATGGACATTAAGTGACGCTTTTATTTTTTCTTGAGATGTGACAATGACCCATGCTTGGCCCATTGTTGCACTTCGTACACCCTCATTAATCGGACGAAAAATTTCTTTTTTAAATATTTCTTTAACTAACACATAATCTTCTCCTCTATGATATTCTCGTTAATTGATACTGATCTTCATTATGTAAAATCCCAAATAGTCGTAGGTCTAATCCGGTAAAATGACCGGGGTAAAAAAGTATAATTGGTTTACGTTTTTTTGCAAGCAAAAAGTGCAGAGAATTGCAAAATCCTTATGCAGTGATATGCAATGGGGATTTACATGGAGGAGGAGCCATGATAACCTTTTTTGGTTTTGCCAAAACTGTTGGCTAAAGAATCATGGCTACAGAGGATCCATGTCAAGCCCTTGATGGATAGATCACATATATGTATATTTATTCAAAATTTTGATAAAGATATACTGCAACACTCTGTATTTTTTTCTTGCAGAAAACAGATGAAGACTTGATGGATCAAGTTTGGATTAATTTAATCCATAACAGCATTAAATTTACACCAAATCATGGGACAATAACGATAAAAATATTGAAAAACGATACGGATAGTATAGAGGTAATCATTAAAGATACGGGAATTGGGATGACAAAAGAGGTTCAAATGCGCATATTTGAGCGCTTCTATAAAGCCGATCCATCAAGAAACAGATCAAATGGCGGGAGTGGATTAGGACTTTCCATCGTAAAGAAAATCATTGAAATGCATAAAGGTGATATACAGGTTGAAAGTTCACCTAAAGAAGGTACGGAAATAAAAGTAAAATTACCAATAAACAATCCTGGCACATAAAAGTGAATAAAAGATTACAATTACTTATTACTTTCACAAGAATACCATTTTTTGAAAAACGGTATCCTTCTAGTTTCATTGAGAAAGAAAGTTGTTTAATCACTTCAAATTCTGGTAATTCTAGTGATATAGAAAGCACTTACGAAACCTCCTTATGTTTGTGTGGTAGCTAACATTATTGCCAGGTTTTCGTAAGTTGTTTTCTTCTTTTTTGCCAAAATCACCAAAAGTAGTGATGAATCATACTTTTTTGATTCACTCCAATTCTAGGAGCAATTTAAGGCATTTTTTTGGTGAATATTAAATAGATATGAGGTAAGAAGGGGCTGTCCGATAAGTCCCTAAAATGAAGCAAGTGGAGAAAAACAATTCGTTTCTCTCCACTTGCTTTTATATTTTTTCGATTTTTATCTGAAAGTAGCTGGCGGATGCCGGCTACTTTCAGTATGTTGTGGGCTAATGCCACAATCCCAAACTCAACATGTACCTTGTCGAGGCCCCGCAAAGAAAATCTGCGGAACGACCGATTGCCCTTGATGTGACCGAACACACTTTCTGCCTCGACTTTGCGTCGAGCGTAGATTGCGGCTTTCTCTTCACATTCAAGGGCTGTTTTGGCCTTTGCTTTCATTTCTTCGAAGATGGGATTCCAGTGAACTTGACGATTTCCCTTCGCTTTTGTGCATTTCGCTTTCAATGGGCAATCGGTACAATCTTCACATTCGTATATTTTGAAGCTTTGTTCATAGCCAGATGGATTCTTTTTGTTTTGGTATTTTTTAAACGTTACTCTCCTTCCATTCGGGCAAATAAAACAATCATCCTCTTCACAATAGGTCCAGTTTTTGGCATTTTTAATGTCTTTTTTGTATGTACGTGTTTGTTCTTTTACATAGCTCCCATAAGGAATTAGAAACTCAAAACGGGGCTCTTTCTCATCACCAACTGCATATACATAGTTTTCTTCACTACCATAGCCTGCATCCGCAATAACTGTTTGGGGCATCGGTAATGAACTGGAGGCTAGCTTCTCCATATGTGGGATAAAGCAACGTGTATCGGAAGATAAACTGATTCTCTGTCCCCATTTGCACGTTGTATCCGGGCTTGAGCTGACCGTTTTTCATATGGTCTTCTTTCATGCGCATGAAGGTTGCGTCTTTGTCTGTTTTCGAGTAGCTGTTACGGTCACCGAACATTTCCTTTTGTTCCTTGTATCTTGCCATTCGGGGCAGGAAATCTTCACGAATTTGTTTCACCGATTTCTTTAATTGACTGCGTTTTTTTCGCTTCTCTTTCCGAATGGATGTATCGGTCTCCTTTTCGATTTCTTCCGTTAGCGTTTCAACTTTTTCTTCTATTTCTTTTGCGATTTCCTCCAGGTTTTGTTCGGTGATCTCTGTATGTTGATCGCTTTCCTTTTGCCCTGTTCCGGCTTCTAATTGGGTTAATTCATGAATGTGCTTTAGTGTTTCTTGGATTTTTTCTTTTAATTTCTCTTCGAATTTCAAAGTGGATTTTTTCCACACAAAAGAATACTTATTGGCATCGGCTTCGATCTTAGTGCCATCCAAAAAGTAGTTTTCCATCGTGATGTAATGTTCTTTTATCAATTTGAGAATCATGACTTCAAAGAGCTCATCCATGAAAGCTTTCATCCGTTCCCCTCGGAACTCATTAATGGTGCGAAAATCTGGTTGTTGCATCGCTGAAAGCCACATGGCAGGAATATTTTCTTTAACGAGTTTTTCGATTCCTCGGCAGGAATAAACCTTTTGAGAATAAGCATACAGAATGATTTTCAGCATCATTTTGGGATGATAGGAACTTCTGCCGCCGCCTTTATAATGAGAAAACAATTGTTTATCTGGTATCGCCTCCACCATTTCGTCCACGACACGTGCCACGTGATGTTCGGGTATAAGAGATTCAATATCATAAATCATTTGAACTTGACGGTTGTCATATGGTTTGAAAGTAGGGGCTAAATTTCTTTTGGCAGGAGTTTTTTCTTCTTTTCCATCTAGAGGAAGTGTCATTTGTGTGTTATAATTTTCACGAGTAATCATTTGATTGCTCATAAAAAATCGTCCTTTCTGTAATGTTGTGTCGCAACTTCATTTTACTAGAAAGGACGATTTTTTTGTGCATTTTTTTTTAAAAGTGAAAAAATGAGGGGCTCCAAGATTTGACGCTTACATACATACGTTCCTACTTTCATTAGAATCATCTCCTCTTTAATCATTCACTGCTACTAGTGTGTTTGAATATTTATACCAACTGTATGTCACTATCTGCAAAAAGACTTTATATCGTAAATTTTGAAATATTCAATTCCTCAAGCCATATGTGAGTTTCATTAGTTAATTCAGTCCAATCCTCTTCCGTAAGCTTCGACTGTTTCTGCAATGATATCTTTTGCACTGTTTGTTTCCATAGTCACTTCAATGGAACGAACTCCTCCACCGAAAAGTGCTTTAACAACGGAAGCACTTTTGGTATACGGAACGGTTCTGAGGATGAATCGCCGGGAACACACCCGTAACATGCAAAATTTTTGCTCGTTTTATATAATCTTCTGGCAGCAATTCCGGAGTCAATGTTTCCGTGGGTGAAGGATTACGGTAGTAAAAGGTTCTACCTTTTCCGGATTCAAATACTTCTTTAAAATTGAGGGATGTTGCGTACTCTTCCATTAATTTCACTTCTGAAATATCTATACCTGTTTAGTGCAAAATGAAAGTACAGAGTTCTGCAACAAAAAAGTGCAGAGAATTGCAAGAAAAAATACATAGGCTTGCCGGCTCAATGAATTTACCTTTCAACTGAGTGAGAAGGGAGCGACTGAACGGCAGAAAGCGCATGCCGCAAGCGGTAGCTCTCACCCGTAAACGCGAGAATGTGGGCGTGATGGACCAAACGATCCACCAGCGCTGCCGTCAGGCGGTTGTCCCCAAACACTCGATTCCACTGTCCAAACTCTAAATTCGATGTCACGATGACACTTTTTCGTTCATAACAATCGGCAATGATGTGAAACAGCAGTTCCGATCCCTGCTTTTGGAAAGGTACATAGCCGAGTTCGTCCAAAATCAACAGCTCGCATGTGTCGATTTGCCGTTTGAGCCGTCCGAGGGTGCCGTCTTTTAACGCCTCTTCGAGCTGGTCGACAAGATCGGCGACACGGAAAAACCGAACTTCATGGCCCCGTTCACACGCTTTTAATCCTAATGCGGTGGCGAGATGGGTTTTTCCTGTTCCCGGCGAACCTAAAAGCAGGACGTTCTGTTTTTGCTCCAAAAAGCGAAGGTCGCAAAGTTCTTCCTTCGAGGTCGTGGTCGGCCAATGAATCTGATCCGACCATTCGTAATCTTTGAGCCATTTCAACTCCCGGAACTTCGCCTTCTTGATCAAACGAGCCTGTTTTGCTTTCTGACGGAACGACAGCTCCAACGCCAACACATCACGCAAAAACTGTTCCTTGGTCTCGTAGGCCACCTCCTCGAATCGATCTGCGATGTACGCCAAATGCAGGGCTTTACAAATCTCTTTTAAATCCATCTTCATGCCCGGCTTCCCCCTTCCCTTGACGGACAAAGACGTTGATCATACACATGTAAATCGGTTTCATAGTCGACTAAAACGGAAGGGGTATCGGCTTCTTCCCATTTCGCGGGATACTCCGAACGCTTCGCCTCCATCAACACCCCGATCTCATGGGGCGCCAAATCCCACCGTTGATACTTGTCAAGCCACTGAGCGATCTCATAGACGGTGTACCGGTCCAGCAGCTTCTGCACCCCTCGAATGCGTGAAGCCGTCTGTTTCGGTTGTTCCATGAAGTATTTCCTAATGGCCTCCGGTAAGTAAACTCGAAACCGCGAATACTCCACCACCCGGGGCTTTTGCGCCCATTCCGCCAAAATGTCCTTCCAAGGGAGCTCCCGTTGCTTTTTCGTGTACGGCCTTGGCGCTTCCAGGTACACCTCCCCTTCTTGGGACAAAACCATGAAACGATCCCATTCCTTTTTGACAAGGACACGGTTGGGGACCGGGATCCCATGAACCACAAACGCCTCCCCATCCACCGTTACTTCCCCGTATTTATTGACATTGGCGTGGTGGAAGGAGAAGATCGGGAGATCTCTCTCCGGCAGGACAAGCAACTCCTTTTGTTCTTCCTGCCATAATTCCTCAATGGTTCTCCCTTTTTCATAGTGGGGGCGGGCTCGATCTTCGATCATCTTGCGATGCAGCCACTCCGCCAGTTCTTCATCCCCCTTGATCAACGGAGCAGGGACAAAGCAGTGTTGACGAGTATAGTAAACTTTCCGTTCGACATTCCCTTTTTCGTGTCCGCTATACGGATTGCACGCCTGTACGTCAAACCGGTAATGAAGCCGGAATCGCTCAAATGCTTCAGTATATTGACGTTCGCCTCCTTTTCGGATCGAAACCACCGCCGCCGCCAAATTGTCGATGCGGAGTTTTCTCGGGACGCCTCCGGCTTGGCGAAACAGCTGAGTGAGCCCGTAAAGAAAACATTCGCTGTTTTCCGCTGGCAATGGATACGCATACGCGGCGTTGCTGTACGGAAAGCTCAAAATCAGAATTGATCGGTCTTCCTCTTTTCCCTCCTTCGTCACAACGGACATGGTGCCGAAATCCACCTGCGCTTCCCCCGGAGGGTGTTCCAGCCTCTCGTAACGCTGTTCCTTCTCCAGCTTAAGCTGATGTCTTCGTTTTTGAACGTAGGCGCAAACCGTTCGATAAGACCCTTTAAAGCCATGTTCCTGCTTTAATTGTTCGTACATCTTCTTGCTTGTCCGCCGTTGTTTTCTTGGCAGTTTGGCGTCCTCCTCCAGCCAGTCATCAATGATTTGACCGTATCCTTCTTCCTCCATCATTCCCCGTTTTCTCTTTATTTTTTGTCTGACCGAAATGTCTCCATCCGCATATTTCTTGACTGTTCTCCAGTTAAATCCCGTCCTGCGGACAATTTCGGAAAGCGATAACCCTTTCTTTTCACGCAAATGTTTGATATGATGAATTTCAGGCATTGCTAGCATCCTTTCATTACCTCCACTGTTTTGTTCTTCACAACCTTAAACAGTAGAGGGTATTTTAGGAGCTGGCAAGCCTTTTTTTATGCCATGAAGCTCTGCACTTTTTTGTTGCAGAACTCTGTACTTTCATTTTGCACTAAACATGTGGGACGACCTCAACACCTAGATGCGCTTCCTTATCGTCCAAAACAATGTGCCATAAAGTAGGTCGACAAATACCCCCACGACTCTTTGACAAACCGTTCCTCTCCCCATTGTTGGATTTTCCCGATCGATCGACAAGCTTGTTGTTGGGTATCTCGCTCCCAACCGAAAGATTCCTTCACCGAAGCAAAATACATATAAATCCATGAAATTGTTTGGATAAATCGTCGGAGATAGAAAGAAATGAGTTGTCTTTTTGATGGATTTGTGCCGGTTTGATGAAGCACATCATGGAGCCACTGAACGATGGTACGAGTCGTATGTTGAAAGTATGGGAGAAGAAAGTGAGGGAGGATGGATACCGTTTGGAAACAAATCGAACAACGAAAACGGCAGATCAAGAGACGATATTCCTTTTCTGCGGTGATGGCATTCCGTTCATAAAAACCATGGCGATGAAGAAAATGCTTCGCATGACAATGTGGGCACTCCTCCACCATAGGAAAGTCATTGTTTTTTCCTAATTCATGATAGGTTTCGAGATCGACTCCAAAATCATGAATCAAGATCACAGATCCTCCATCCCCCTATGAAATAATTCACAAAAAATTTAGCACATTTTTTCAGAGGATGGCAAAGATGATTCCGAAGGAATTTGAAAAAATCGTACTCTTTTTAGATGAGATAAAATGAAAGTTTACAATAAGGGGGTAACTTACATTTCACCCAAATATTGAACAGCCAGAGAAATATAAAATCGAATGGAATCCAAGTAATTCTGTATATCTACCCATTCATCCGGCTGGTGAGCCATTTGGGGTTCTCCTGGTCCATAAATCAATACCGGCACTTCAGGTAAATGCTTAGAATACACCGAAGCATCCGTATAGTAGTTTACACCACCTGCATCTTCCTTTATCTGGAATAAAGCTTTTTGTGTGTCTTTCGCAAGTTTAATAAAGGGATGATTGGATTCCGTATGTACACATGCTAAATCATTAATCTTTTCCAATTTATAAGTCATAGAATTTTGTAATGTGACTTTTTCTAATAAATTACGAATGTCTTTTTCAATGTCCTCATGATTTTGTCCTGGCACTGTTCGTATATCTAATTGGATTGTACACTGATCAGGTACAACATTTGTACTCACGCCGCCATGAATGGTTCCGATATTTATGGTAGATTCTCCTAATATATCATGGCTTTCAAATGGAATGGAATAGTCCTTCAGCTCATTGATAAAAGCGTTCATGCCCATTATGGCATTAACCCCAAGTGAAGGCATCGAGCCATGAGCTGTTTTTCCAAAAATTGAGATTTTCAACCAAAGAACTCCCTTATGGGCAATTTTAATCTTATTGGCTGTTGGTTCACCTATAACAATTGCAGCAGCATCGTCAATTTGCCCCTTTTCAACAACTCTTTTGGCACCAATACAATCAACCTCTTCACCAACCGTACCAACAAAACGAAGTTCTCCGTTTAATGGAATCTGCGCTTTATTCAAACATTCTAAGGCAATAATCATGGATGCTACTCCACTTTTCATATCGGTTGAACCTCGGCCATACAGTTTATTTCCTTTTAATACTCCACCAAAAACAGGATGATTCCACTTTACATTTCCAGGTGGTACGGTATCCAGGTGCCCGCTAAAGATGAGTGCTTTTGAATTCTTATCATGATTCGAACTTTTGTACGATACAATGAGGTTTTCCCTTTTATCTGATAAAACATCCGTAACTATTTCAAAATTATACCCCCTCAAACGATTTATAATGGCATCTGAAACAGCTTTTTCATTACCTATAAGGGTTACACTGTTGATTTCAATTAGTGAACGCAAAAATGCTATTGCGTCTTTTTCATCAATCAAGTCAAAAATCTTCGAACAATCTATCATGCACCTTACCTCCCTTAAAAAAAAAGAAGTAGTCTTAAATAACTACTCCAAATGTCGATTCCATCACATTTCCTGGTTGAAAATCACACTTCTCCCTTAAATTCCAATAAATCCTGGCTTAAAAATCCTTTCAAAAACTCTAATGCTTTCATCATATTCAGGAATATGAATCGATTAGGAATGTCTCTTTCAGAATGGATGATTTCCTGGTCATTAACCGTAAACATAACAACAGGTATGCCTTTTTTGAAAAATGGAGTATGGTCTGAACCTGGAGGAGGAGGACTTTTCATTTTCCAACGGGGAAAAAGACGATTGCTGTTCAGCTTCTGCCAAATCATCTGTTCTAACCAATCGGCCCCCACCCAGCATTCCAATTCTTCTCCCCGGCCAAATCCATCAAGATTGATCATCAAATCAATTTCTTCCCATTCACTTTTTGTCAGTTTTTCCACAAAGGCGTTACTGCCGGCAAGTGCAAACTCCTCTGCTCCGAAGAAGACACACTCTATCTGAAAAGGCAGCTTTTGATTTTGAAGCCATTGAATGAGCGCTAATAAAACGGCTACTCCCGAAGTATTATCATAAGCACCTTTTGTATTATACATCGTGTCATAATGAGCACCAATTATAATCTTAAAAGGCTTTACTTCTTTTGGAATAGGATTGGCAGAAAATTTAACACAAATATTCTGCCCTTCTTTATTTGGTGTTTGAATAACTTCGAGCTCAAAACTCACTCTTATTTCTTTCTGTTGGTTTAACTCTTCTTGCCAACGTCTATACGTATCTTCACCAACAAAAAGATGCGGCTTCGAATTATGACTCATAATCAATGTTTGCGATAGGGCTTTACCTCCTTGGCGTGCACTAATATAGGCTGCAATATTTCCGTCTTGAGCAAAAACACCAAAGCGAGGCCAATTGTACATGTCCCAAATCACGGATTCTCCTATTTCCACGAGTCGGCCTTGAACTACCTTACCACCAGGACTTCCAAGAGCCGGATAGGATTCTATCATTTCCCCAACAGGTGATTCCATGTATAATTCTGAAAAAGACACCAGCTCCCATCCAGGATAGGTGAAAGATTGGATTTCAACCGCTATTCCTAGATGGTTCAGTTCATGGATAAGATAATTTACTGCCTCTTTTGCTCCATTACTTCCCATTACCCGCGGACCGAAACCGACAAGACTCTCCCACCACTTCTTTAATTGATCCTGTTGAATATCATTCACGTTCTCAGCTCTCTCTATCAAAAACTCGTCGTGGATTATCAATGAGCAATGTGTCAATTTCTTCTTGGGAGACGCCCATTTTCCTTAAACGTGGAACAAAATTTTCCAGAATATGCGAATAGCCCCATCCTCCATACGTTTTAAGACAAATTTTTAGAAATACATCCTGGGAGAGAAGTAGTGATTCTCCATATCCTTTTTCTATTAAATGAATGATGGCTTTAGCATTTTCTTCATCCGAAGGAGATTGACCTTCCGGGAATAAAAGGTCCATTCCAATCATGTCATATTCCAAAAAGGCACCTCTTTTAGCTAGAGACGTTTGGTATTCAACATCATTCATACTTGGATTCATATGACCCAGAATAGTCTTGTGTACGGATCCGCCTTCTTTTTCGACTATATCAAGAACTTTATGTCCATAGCGTTCCCATCCGGGAAGATGGATGGTTAAGACATGCCCTGTCTTTTTCTGGGCACGTGCCGCTGCACGTAAAACCCTTACTTCAAGTTCAGTCATATCAGGACTAATGCCGATTTCGCCAATGATACCTGCCTTGATGTCAGTACCGTCAATTCCAACTTCCAAATCTGAAAGAATATCATTCTCAATTTCTTCAATTGACCAATCCTTGACATATGACGGCATGCTATTTTCCAGATAATATCCACAACCCATGATAATGTTTAAGCCCGTTCTCCTTGATAAACGATACAATGCCCTTGGATCTCTGCCAATGCCGACAGGGGTAACATCCACAATGGTCTTTCCACCAGCGTAATAGAATTCCAAAGCTTCTTTTACCGCCACTTCTTCATCGATCATTAAGCCATTATCTTTATTACTATAAGGATTTAACCTTAATTTACCTAGTATCCCCATCGAAACAGGCTGGTCGGCAAATTGTTTCGTAGGTCCATTGGGATCTTCCCAAAGATGTGATCGATCAATATATAAGTGTTCATGCATAAGAGTGATTCCTAAATCTTTACTATCCACTTTACCTTGTACCGTTTGTACGAAAGCCATCTTCCTCATCCCTTTCTACGATAACCAAAGACTCGAATATTTAAGATTACAGCCAACAATAATACCAATCCTTGAATGATTTGAATAATATCAGGAGAAACTTGCATAAGTGTCAATCCATTGTTGATCACTCCAATTATGGCAACTCCGATTAAGGAGCCAATCATGGTACCTTTTCCTCCCATTAATGAGGTGCCTCCAAGTACCACCGCTGCAATCACATCTAATTCGAACATAGTTCCAAGGTTTGAAGAACCAGACCCTAACCTTGAAGAAATAATTAGTCCCGCAAGTGCAGCTGCCCCTCCACTTAACACAAAGGTTAATAGTTTTACTCTTCGGGTATCTACACCTGAACGTCTAACGGACTCTTCATTGGCTCCAATTCCCGTTACATATATACCAAACCTGCTGCTCTTTAGAGCAATTGCTCCAAGAATAGCGATGATAATGGCAATCAACGCTGAAACAGGAATCTCAAATAATGTCCCTATTCCAATATTCGTTAATCCATGTTCTCTTGAAATAGCAATGGAATATCCTCCTGTAATGAGCAGTGAGATTCCTCTTACATAAATCATCGACGATAGGGTTACAATAAATGGCGGGATATTATGATAGGCTGAAATATAGCCATTTAAAAGACCTACACCCACTCCTGCCAGAAGAACGATAATGAATGTGATAGAACTATTCATTCCAGAATCTAACAATGTTGCCGTAATCGCACTTGATAAGGCAATTACAGAACCAACCGAGAGGTCGATGCCCCCAGTTGTAATAATAAAGGTCATGGCTACCACTACAATTAAATTGGGGGCTAATTGTTGGATTAAATTCATAAAATTTGAGGAACTAAAAAAGGAACTTGTTGTCATTCCAAAGTAAGTAGAAAGAATTAATAATATAAAGAAAATACTCAGTATTTGCTTATGTTCACTTATCCATGAAAATAATTTTGTATGAAATGTGTACTGTTCAAGATTTAAACCATTTCTCTTCATTTCCTCTTTGCTCATCAAGATACCTGCACCCCCTCTGGATTTCCCATTATCGAGCTAATGACTGTTTCGAGTGTGTATTGATCAATCGGACGGTTATCGATGCATTTTCCCTCATGCAGAACCATAAGGCGGTCACAAACTTCAAATAAATCTTGAAGGCGGTGCGTAATCAGAATGACACTGACACCTGCTTTTTTTACCTTATTTATTAATCCTAACACCATATTTACCTCTTTTACTCCAAGAGCTGCTGTGGGTTCGTCCAAAATTAATACTTTTGGTTGAAAAGTCATTGCTCTGGCAATCGCAATAGCTTGACGTTGTCCTCCCGACATATTTTGAACGGTTAATTTGGTTGAGGAAATATTAATACCTAACTTATCTAATTCTTCACGGGTTCTCTCGTGCAATTTCTTCTTATCTATAAGTCTTCCACCGAATTTTAGCGGTTCACGTCCAAGGAAAATATTGTTAGCAACATTCAATGTATCACAGAGCGCTAAGTCCTGAAAAACCGTTTCAATTTGTAAGTTCTTTGCATCTTTTGGCTTTTTAATGGAAACCTTTTCTCCTTCAAAATAAATCTCGCCTTGATCCGGGATTAAAACACCGCTCAATATTTTCATTAACGTTGATTTTCCGGCCCCATTATCTCCTAATAAACCTAGACACTCGCCCTTATATAAAGTTAAATCCACACCCTGTAACGGTTTTACAGCGCCGAAGCTTTTTTGGATATTTTTCATCTGAATACGAATATCGCTCCTAGACATCATTGACACCTCCATTTTTTAAAAAAGCGGAATGTAATGCACCCCTTTGTCAAGACACAAATTGATAATATTTAAGTTATCCATTCTCTCCTTTCGCTATGAATGTGGTGAGTGTGCGATAAAGGCTTGACATGGAGCCTCTACGGGCACGATTTTTTGCGCTGGAGCGATGGACAGATAACATCGCATGGCTAAAACAGCCTATCATGCCCGTCTCTCCATATAAAGCCTCTCATCACGTTCGATGGTTAGGATGCTTGAACCATCTTAGGTTGCTTGTACACTGTTGCTGGCGTCAAATAGTCCAAAGATTGGTGAGGTCGGTCTGTATTATAGAACGTAACATAGAGTCGAATGCCTTTTCGCAACTCTTTAGGATTCTCGAATTCATTGAGATAGATACATTCATACTTTAAAGCTCTAAAGAATCGTTCCGTACGACTATTGTCTGTTGCTCGTCCTTTGCCATCCATTGATACCTGGATGCCATACTCTTTCAACAGCCCGAGATAGTCAGCGTTTGTAAAATGGCTGCCCTGGTCACTATTGATGATGGCCGGCTTACCATGACGCAATGCCCGCTTCAGACAGTCGATGACAAATCCTTTCTCCAGCGTACTAGATAACTCGTAATCGATCACTTTGCGGCTGAACCAGTCGATGATGGTAAACAGGTACATAAAGCCCCGTCCCATACGAAGGTAGGTGATATCCACTCCCCATACATGGTTCGGACGGGTGATCTCCCATCCACGGAGCAGGTAAGGCCGGCAGTACTTGGCATGTAGCCTCTTACTAAGGTTGGGTTTAGGGTAAATAGCTTGTATACCCATAAGGCGCATGAGACGGCGTACGCGTTTATGATTCACATCAAATCCTTTCTCACGAAGTTTCGCAGTCATGCGCCTGTAGCCAAAGTAGGGATGAGCTGTATAAAGCATATCCATTTCGTGCATGAGCATGATGTTTTCTGAGCTTTCTGTTTGCCCCTTTGATTGGCGATACACGCTAGTACGATGAATACCTAATAACTGTGCCTGACGCTTGATGCTGATCGATGGGTGATTGAATTCGACCATAGCCTTTCGTTCGTCAACAGACTTATTTGAGCCCAGATTTTTTTTTCAGCCAGTCAACTTCAACCGTTAACTGACCTACCAATTTCTCTAAATTTTCTTGTTTGGCCTCATATTCTTTACGGATTTTATCCACTTCGCTTGAGCCTTTTTCAAAGACCATCGAGGATCGTTCTAGAAATTCTGCTTTCCAACGACTGACCATGACTGGGCTTAATTCATATTTGGCGGCTATTTCATTGACGGTTTGCTCTTCACGCAACACCTCAAGAACCACCTTAGCTTTAAATTCTGCGGTATATCGGTTTCTTTTTTTCATGGTATCATTAAAACTTATTTATCACGCTCATGTGTCTCACCTTATGGGAGCATTATAGAAAAGCTATACTATCCACTGTTCCGCATAACTTTGTTACTTAAACATGGCTCTATATTCATCTACATTTTCTTTGGTTACAATGGATACTGGTACATTTATTTGCTTATCTACCTTTTCTCCATCGATTAGTTTTTTGGCTGCTTTAACGGCTTCACTGCCAAATTCATATGGGTGTTGTTGCAGAACAGCTTCTACAAACCCTTCATCAATTCCTTCAATCACTTGTTTGCTTAAATCCCAGCCAAATAGTTTTACCTTATCTTGAGCCTTTTGAGAACGAACAGCTGAAACTGCCCCAATAAAAGCAGGCTCTCCTGTTGCAAAAGCAAACGTTAGATCTGGCGAACCAGTTAATAGGTTTTCAGCGGCAGCAAGAGCTTTTTCCTGAACGTTTTGGCCATCTACTGTATTGACAATTTTCAAGTTTTTATTTCCAGAAATAGTATCCTTGAATCCATCTTCACGCTTAATTTGAATTTCAGAGTTTAGAGCACCGATAGTACCTAATTTAATAGGTTTATCTTTCCATTCCTTATTCACATAATCGTTAAAATATTTGCCGAGCTGTACACTGGATTCATAGTTATCAACACCAATCTGTACATCTACAGCATCACTTTCAATAACGGAGTCAACCGAAATAATAGGAATTCCTGCATTCTTTGCTTTTTCCACAACGGATTTCATACCATTGGAATCAATCGCATTTACAATGATGGCATCGACGCCGGAACTGATAAAATCTTCAACCGAATTATGTTGGTTCACGGTATTATTATTGGCATTGTAGACATTCAAATTAACGCCTAATTCTTTTGCAGCGTCTTTAGCACCTTTGACCATGTCTGTAAAAAATAAAGCCTCCTGATTAATAACCGTCATGCCAATCGTTACACCATCGTCCTTTTTGGAATTGCTGTCCTTACTGGCGGTGCTGGACGTATCGTCTACTTGACCACATGCAGAGATTAGAAATACCAGCATGCCGATTAAAATAATACTTACCCATTTTTTCATTGCCACAAAAATTCCTCCTCTTATGAAATGATTGATTTTATAAAATCCTCAACTTCCTTTCTATACGGAAGAGAAGGTTGAGCCCCTTTTTTTGTTACAGAAAGCGCAGCAGCTGCGACTGCTTTTTTTGTCGCTGTTAATAAATCCTGTTCTTCTAACCAATACGTTACAAGAGCCCCGCAAAAGCAGTCACCCGCAGCAGTCGTATCGACAGTTTGAACAATCGGGGATGGTACATGCTGTATCATCTTTTTTTCTCCAATGATGGCTCCTTTATTTCCCATTGTTATCACCACGTGTTCATGACCCTGTTCCAATAATTCTTTAACCATTAATTTTCCTTCCTCTATATTGGTTACAGGGGAACCCGTCAGCTGCTCGGCTTCAACTTCATTCATAATCAGGAAATCAACCAATCTCCTTATCTGAGCATCAATTGGTACTACAGGCGCCAAATTGAGAAAAATCGGGATATTTAAATGCTTTAAAGAGCTGATGATATAATTGGCAACTTCTACTGACATCTCCATCTGAAGGAGAGCGGCGCCGGCTTTTTGGGCTGTTTCCAGCGACAGATGCACCTCTGCTTTTGTTAATTCCTTATTAGCATTTTGATTTGTAATAATAAAGTTTTGTCCTGATTCATCCACCACAACTATTGATGAACCGGTAGCGGTTTTGGGAGAGGAGTAAACATAATCTGTTAAAATCCCCTCATTCACAAACACTTTTTTTATAAAACTTGCATAAGAATCGGTACCCACTTTCCCAACCAAGGCTGCTTGTTTCCCTAATCTCTGCACTGTTACAGCCTGATTTGCCCCTTTCCCCCCAGGTATCTCCTTAAATTCCAATGAAGATAATGTTTCACCTATTTGTGGAAATCTGCTGACGTAGGCAACTAAATCAATATTTATGGTTCCATAGACAATAACATCCACCTTACTCAATCAAATCGATTTCCCCTTTCCCTAACCTTTTGCACTTCATTCATAAATTTGACTACTTCTTGTTTTGACACAGGATTCCACCATTTCCCCCCTTCTTTTAATGAACTTCCTATAATACAGCCATCAGCGACAGAAAGGATCTTTTCTGCATTATTTACATTCATTCCACTTCCAACAATGACAGGAAGATTAGTATAATTTTTTATCCCTTCTACTTCAGAAATTTCTGTTTCATTACCTGTTCGTGTCCCAGTTGCGATTAAAACATCTGCATCAAAAAAGACCGCATCATGGGTTTGATCAGCCAGGCTCCGATCTGCAATAATCGAATGGCTGCCATGTTTAACATGGACATCCACAAACATCCTAATATTTTCCCCTTTGATATGTGCACGGTACCGGGCAGCTCTTGCAGAGGCTCCTTCAACAAATCCTTCATTTGCGATGTAGGCATTTACCCATTGGTTAACCCGCACAAATGGTAAATCAGCAGCTTTAGCTACAGCTAGGGCCTGTATAGCTCCATTAGCTAAACAATTTACTCCTATCGGTAAATCTGTTTGACTTTTCAATCTATTTGCAACAGAGGTCATGGCCGCTACGGTTTCAAAACCTATGTCCTCAGGCTTTGAAAAAGGAAGATCCCATGCGTTTTCAATGATGACTCCATCAACTCCGCCTTCTTCAAGTGCAGCTACATCTCTTATTGCCCAATCATATACCTCATCTAAATTGCCGCCCCTAAAATGCGGGGCACCAGGCAAGGGTCTAAGATGAACCATACCAATTACCGCACACTCTACTTTAAAGATTTCTTTCAGGTAGTTTGGCTTATCGGGAAAAATTTTATCTGACATATACGCCACCTTTTCTTTATCAAAATTCATTCTATTGGTTATTAGAAAGGTACTCTAAAATACGAATCCAAATGGTTGGATAGTTCTCCCAATCCATAAATTCTTTTGTTCCCCAGTGTGGAGCACAGTCACTTGCAAAACAGGCAGTTTTTCCTTTACCATAACGGCCGACAACGATAAAAGGATCCTCTTGGATATGAACTAATACATCAGCATCTGCCTTTGCTTTAAATTTGTTATATCCAAGGAACGTCGGCCATTTTTCAATATTTTCAGTTATTGGATGCTGCTTGATTGTTATTGGATTTACCCCTTGAGGGATTTCCACTCGATCATCCATATCAAGCATTTCAACCGGGAGCACTTCAGCTAGGACTGTATTTCTGTAATTTGCTTTTCCCTCTATACCCATAAAGGACAAATAGCCTCCAATCATTAATAATCCGCCGCCGCCATCTACATATTCTCGAATTAACTCCAGGGCATTGGGAACAACCTGCATTTGATAAAAAGTAGAATTCTGCAGTAAGAAAGTATTACTTCCAATATCACTTAGGACAATCGCATCAAATCTCTTTAATTCTTCTAAAGATTTAGGAAAACGAACTTGCACTTCATGTGAAGGCATATAGGTGACTTCAACCCCTCCCTCTTTCAAACAGTCCAATAAGTAGGTTGCTCCTTCTTCATATTTTGTTGAAGTAAAACTGTCATAGCCCTTTGTATGAATCATATGAATGACCCAGGATTCTCCAATAAAAAGTATTTTCATAATCTTATATCCTCCTCATTTTTTCATTCTCTGCCATTTGTTTATGGGGTTATATAATTAAATTTTTTCACTTCCTCTAATGTAGGCATACTTGGCTGTCCGCCATTTTGACAAACAGATAATGCTGCAACTTTATTAGCAAATGAAATCGCATCCATCATGGTTTCACCTTTTCCCAAAGCATAGGCCAATCCACCATTAAAACAGTCTCCTGCTCCGGTAGTATCCACAACCGGTACTTTATAACCTGGAAAAACTTTCACATCTTGTTGATCGGTTTTATAAATAATTCCCCCGGAACCAATCGTTGTAATAACATGGTCTACTCCCTTTTCATGAAGAATATTCATCCTATCATGTAAGCCGCTAGAATTAATTTCTTCATTTGTTAAAAGCTTTAATTCTGTTTCATTAGGAGTTAAAATATCAATATTTTTCAGCAAATCATAAGATAGCTTTTGAGCTGGTGCTGGATTTAAAATCACTGTTTTATTAAATTTCTTTGCCACACTTGCAGCATAAGAAACAGTTTCTAAAGGAATCTCCATTTGTATTAGAACAATATCAGAATCCCGGATCTTGTTTTGATTTAATACAATATCATCAATGGTGCAATGATGATTTGCACCTTGAAGTACGACAATTCGATTTTCAGTATTAGCCACGAAAATCAGAGCCATGCCACTCGTTTCACCTTTTACAATTTTAACGGCGGAAGTATCAATTTTCTCTTTTGCCAGGGATTCTTTTAACTGAACACCATATCCATCCTCTCCTACGGCGCCAATCATACATACATCTGCTCCAAGTCGTGCAGCTGCAACCGCCTGATTAGCCCCTTTTCCTCCTGGAAAATATTGAATGCCTTCTCCCAAGATGGTTTCCCCGCTATCCGGAAACTTTGAGGATTTTACAACTAAATCCATATTTAAACTGCCAATAACGGTGATTTTAGGTCTCATCCTTTCACCCCAAATTTTTTCGTCGAATCTCGAATGACCAATGAAGTATTTAATTTGATGATACTTTCATGAAAGTATGTATCTGTAATATAGTTAATTAGGGTTTCCGCCGCTAAATTCCCAATCTCATAGGTTGGTTGAGCAACGGTAGTTAATTCGGGATTGGTGACTTCCGTAAGGCTAATTCCGTCAAATCCGCATACAGCAACTTGCTCCGGCACCTTAACCCCTCTACGCTGCAATGCTTTGAGAGCCCCGATAGCCATCATATCGTTCCCTGCAAAAATGGCATCCAGATCTGGATTTCTGTCTAGTAATATATTGGTCGCCCTACTTCCCCCTTCAATTGTAAAATCTCCTGGAGCGATTAAACTTGGTGTAAAATAGGGAGAATTTTTGACTGCCTCTTCATAGGCTAATAGGCGTTCCCTCGCTGTACTAATTTCTTGTGGACCATAGATATGGGCGATTTTTTTACAACCTATATCTTGTAAATGCTCAACAGCTTTTTTTGCCCCTTCATAGTTATCCACAAGGATTACGCATTCTGTTTCCATATCTGGTATTCGGTCTAAGACAACTAATGGTATCTTAGAACTCTTGATTTTTAAAGCATCCATTGGGTCAAGAACACCCGCAGCGAAAATAATCCCATCGACGTACTTCTGCTTTAATAAATCTACGTGAGAATTCTTCTTCTCACTTGGTTCACCATAATTGCAGAGATTCAATGTAAATCCTTTAGAATTCGCCAGATCTTCAACACCTTTGGCTAAAGTAGCAAAAAATGGATTTGTTATATCTGGAACAAATAAAGCAATTGTTTTCGTTTTCTTGACTGTTAAACTTCTTGCTACCTGATTGGGTTCAAACCCCAATAATTTGATAGCTTCTTCAATCTTTTCTTTTGTTTCTGAACTTACATAACCTTTAGAGTTTAGCACTCTCGAAACACTAGCCACTGAAACACCTGCTAGTTTTGCTACATCTCTAATTGTTGGACTCATTCATATCACCCACATTTTAGAAAACCGGTTACACATATTTTTAAAAAAATATCAATAATAATTTATTGAATATTTATAATTTATTAAATGTTTTGTTAACTAAATTTTCTGTTTTTATAGGCGTTTGTCAACCACTTTTTTTAAAAACCCGACAATTCAAAGGAATTGTTTTGGACCAAGGAAGTAGTTGATCAAGCTCATCCATATTGCTTATATCCATATTGGGAAGCCTTTCAAATAAGTAGCGAAGATAATAAAATGGATTTAATTTATTCTCTTTTGCTGTCTCCACAATACTGTAAATGATTGAGCTGGCCTTAGCTCCTTTCGGAGTATTGCTAAAAATCCAGTTCTTCCTTCCGATCACAAATGGTTTAATGGATCGTTCACTTCGATTATTATCGATTTCTAATCGTCCATCCTCTAAAAATGCCACGAGTTTTTCCCATTGGTTGAGGCAGTATGTAATGGCTTGACCTAATAGACTCTTTGGTAAAACATTGCTTTTCTCTGTTTTTAGCCATGCTGAAAAAGCGTATTGGGAAAACACCCCATTTGCCTTCTTAAACCTCATTTATTTGTCAATAATGTATCACAAGGTTTTTAATAGAGTCTTAACCTTTGTAAGGTAAGTTAACAAATTTTTATAAACATTTTGTGTTCATCTTCATTTTGTTTTTTCATGGCAGACTAGGTGAATTTATTTTTTTAAGCAAGAGGCAATCCGTCGATTATTAAAACTAGTTTAAAGTTTATTGAGGCGCTCTTGTTTGAAATAATTTTATTCCTAGCCCTATAAAAGTAAGCGTAAAATAATCCCCACCTTTAAATGATAGGGATTAAATACTATTATTGTGATAAGTTATTAAAAACCCGACAATTCAAAGGAATTGTTTTGGACCAAGGAAGTAGTTGATCAAGCTCATCCATATTGCTTATATCCATATTGGGAAGCCTTTCAAATAAGTAGCGAAGATAATAAAATGGATTTAATTTATTCTCTTTTGCTGTCTCCACAATACTGTAAATGATTGAGCTGGCCTTAGCTCCTTTCGGAGTATTGCTAAAAATCCAGTTCTTCCTTCCGATCACAAATGGTTTAATGGATCGTTCACTTCGATTATTATCGATTTCTAATCGTCCATCCTCTAAAAATGCCACGAGTTTTTCCCATTGGTTGAGGCAGTATGTAATGGCTTGACCTAATAGACTCTTTGGTAAAACATTGCTTTTCTCTGTTTTTAGCCATGCTGAAAAAGCCTCCAACAATGGTTGGCTGTGTTTAAGTCGTTTTTTATATCGTTCTTCTGGTGTACATTCTTTCAAATCACGCTCGATGGCAAATAGCTGATTACAGAAATTGAGTCCTTCCCGAGCTGTGACTGCTGAATGACGTTTGGATTCAGGAAGTACGTTTAAAGCCTCATCGAACTTTCTGCGGGCATGAGCCCAACATCCAACTAATGTTACGCCGGATACCTTATGGTATCCTGCATATCCATCGACATGCAGGTATCCTTTAAACCCTTTTAGGAATTCTTTGGCATGTTCTCCTGCTCTAGTTTCCTGATAGTCATAAAGGACAAGTGGTGGATCCTCTCTTCCAGTCCGATAAAGCCACATGTAAGATTTCGATGTACTTGACCTTCCAGGTTCATGTAAAACCTGAACAGTTGTTTCATCCGCATGTAGAATGTCTTTAGAGAGGAGATGCTCTTTCATTCGTTGATAAATTGGCGCAAGCCATTTTTCGGCACCATAAAGCATCCAATTGGCCATGGTTTGCCTGGATAAGATCACACCTAATCGTTTGAACTGTTGTTCTTGGCGATATAGAGGTAGCCCCTCTACATATTTTTGATTCATAATATATGCCATGCTTGACGGTGAAGCTAAACTTTTTGGATACACAGATTTTGGAGCAGGTGCTGTAACGCTCAAGTTTGACAGAGTACACTAAAGAAAAGCCCGAAAATACTGGTGTTTTGGACTTTACCCACAACACGTACCACTACACTTGTTAGTGGCACGTGTTTTTTTCTAATACTCTAGGAGGCGCTTGTGTGACAAGTGCTTCAAATGCTAGATTTGCTTGACCTTGTAATTCTGTACGAACGATTTGCTCTTCACCATTCACGCGTATTTTCGAGGCCTTCATCTGGCTTACATCATGCAAAATATCCTTTACACTTGTTTGGCATCCTATTTCTTTTAGCTTATAGGCCAAAAAGGATTCCATGACAAGCGCAAGGAAACAAACCATGATATGGCCTCGAATACGAGATTCCACTCGATGGTACATCGGGCGAAGTTCTAGATTCGACTTCAGGTTACGAAAGGCTTGTTCCACTCTCCACAACTCTTTATAGGCAAGTGCTGCCTCTTCATCCGTTAATGACGAGTTGGTCCGAATGGCGTACTTTCCGTCAAACTTTTCGTCATTGGATACCTTCTCTTCATCAATTTTGGCCGATGCTTTTTCTATCGTTAAAAACTTGGAATACGCACGGTTTTTGACGAGTCCAGATGGACCGAGTTCATCAAGCTTCGATTGAAGGTTTTCTAACACGACTTGACGACTCGCTCGATCACGTTCTTCAGCGTCCGGATTGTAACAGAGTACATACGTTTCGCCATCGATTTTCTTTGACTTCACTTTTAGATTCGGGAGAACCTTCTTATATGGCCCACGGATGGATAATAGCTCTTGGGCTTTCTTCGACTTTCGTAATTTGACACCCACAATATATTCCATGCCCAGTTCACGAATTTGATCTAAGTTGGCTTCACTAACCATTCCGCGGTCTCCCACTAGAATGACTTTCTGAATAGGATAGCGCTTCTTCAGATCTCCAACCACCATGCCAAATGTCTTCGTATCATGCATGTTTCCAGGGAAGACTTGATGCCCAATCGGAATCCCTGTTTTGGTCATTAATAAGCCAATCACGACTTGTTTTCGATCTCCACGATGATCTTTGGAGTAACCATAGTGAGCCAGCAGTTCGTCTGCTTCCTCTCCTTCGAAATAGGTGCTTGTCGTGTCGTAAAACACGATATCTACTTCTAATGAGGTTAAATCGGTTAAATGTCCATAAAGTTGTTCCTCAATTTTTTCTTTTTGTTCACTTAAGAAGTCTAATGCACGATAGTAGTGATGGAGTTGAATGTCTGAAAGACCTTCTGCATAAATCGTGTCGATCCATTGTTTGAAGATATAATGCTTACTATTGGGATCCATGAGACGGTTTAACACCATGGCAAAAATGGCTTCGTCATACCGAGAAGCAGTCTCGGAATCATCCATGATTTTACGTAATAGCCGACCAAGCCCTAACTTTTCCCATACCTTTCGGAACAGATAAACCGGCCCAAACTCTTTTGTCCAAAGCACGGAGACAGAAGAGGAAGACCCTTGCCCGTGAATTCGGTCAAAGTAACGCTCTGAAAATTTGGCTAATCCCTCGATTATGTTATCGACAGAGCCATTCTCTAATAAATGTTCTAACCTCCCTAGATTACAAAGCGTTTGTTGCCGAACTTTATTGTCTACACGAAATGTACGACATATTTGTAGATATTGACGAACAGAACCATTTTTATTTTTTTGCTTATTAATTCGAATATACATAGCACTAATAGTATAACATATATTACATATTATTGGATATACAAAAGTTATCCACATAACACTACATAATGATTATATTTTCGATAAAAAAAGTGGATAACTATTGGTATAATCACCTTTAGTTATCCACATGTAGTGAAATGGTGTCAAACTTGAGTGAAAGATATTTAGATGATGTATAAAAGTTTGTGTAAAGCATTTTGCTAGACCAAAAGAAAAAAGGTAGGGTATTCTCTGATTTGACCAACAACACATTCCAGAGAAAGGAGAACCCTACCTATGTCTAAAAGTATACCGAATGTAGACTGGGTCAATCAACTGGAAAGTGCGATTCGCCAGTTTGTAAAGGAAAAATTAGAACTCATCATGCGTGAAGAAATAAAACATTTCCTCGAAATGGAACAGACTGGAACGTCAAATATGAGAAACGGCTACTATCAGCGAAACCTAGATACGCAGTATGGTCGTATCGAAGGCCTTTCTGTTCCAAGAGACCGAAACGGGGAATTTCAAACGCAGTTGTTCACCCCTTACCAACGCCATACCGGCTGGCTCGAGGAAGCCATCATCAAAATGTATCAAAGTGGGATGAGTACGCGTGAAATTGGCAAGTTTATCGAACGAATTTTAGGAAATGCCTACTCACCAACAACGATTAGTCATATCACGGATGTGGTAAAGGAAGACATTGCGAAATGGCACACACGTCCTCTACAAAAGCGATATTCGGTCTTATATTTGGATGGGTTGTACGTGAAACTTCGTCGAGATACGGTAGAAAAAGAGGTCATTTATGTCGTGTTAGGTGTAAACGAAGAAGGGTATCGTGAAATTCTCGACTTCTTCGTAGGAGGACAAGAAAGTGCTTATGTATGGCAAGAAATTCTTCAAAACCTCTACAAAAGAGGCGTCAAGGAAGTACTTCTAGGCGTAAAGGAAGTACTTCTAGGCGTATTCGATGGACTACCGGGTTTAGAGGAAGCCTTTAAGACGGTTTATCCGAAAGCCGATGTGCAGCGCTGTGTCGTTCACAAAGTACGTAATACCTTAAATCGTGCGGAAAAAAGATCAATTTGAAGTGGCAGAGGATCTCAAACTGATTTATCGCGCACCGAATAAGGAGATGGCGTTACAGATGTTTCAACAGTTTGAGTCGAAATGGTCCAGCAAGTATCCGAGAGAAGTTCAATCTTGGGCCAATGAGTTGGATGTCCTCCTTACATTTATGGATTATCCAAGCAGTATTCGAAGTTTGATTTACACGACCAATGCCATTGAACGAACGATCAAAGAGATTCGGAAACGTCTAAAGCCGATGAACAGTTTGAGTAGTTTAGAAGCCGCTGAAAAAGTCGTGTATTTGACCATCCAAGATTTTAATGAGAAATGGGCAGGGCGAAAGTTGCGAGGATTTGCCGAAGCACATGAAGCCCTCGAGCGAATGTTTGAAGAACGTTACAATTAACCAAATAATGTAAATCAATGAGATAAGGGGGATTCTCTCTTTCCACACAGGAGACTGAATATTCAGTCTCCTGTGTGGAGGAAATATCCCTCTCTATATCTAAATCCATTTCAGAGATACCCTATCTATCTTACATTACACAAAATTCTTGACAGTACCGATATTTAGACCCGCAACATTAATAAATTAATAATAAATAGGTATATGTCCTAGTCAGTTTCGTTCCTTCCGCATAAGGTGTGTATTAGGTGAATTCATTACACAGAGAGGAAGGAGAACATGTATTTTGTACCTTATTTCATGCCTAATCCAAACGGAAATGTGACCTTCAATCATCAAATCTCGCCATACGATTACTGGTACCCCACTGTTCAAAACGATTATCGCACGCCAACTCTAAGATTAAGAGACTATGGACCTAACCCTTTCACAATTAATATTAAAAATGCAGCAAGACGAAATAGAAACTATCGAACTGCTCTATGGACAGGGAATCACCTGCAAGTGACATTAATGAGCCTTAACCCTGGGGAAGATATCGGATTAGAAATACATCCTGATGTTGATCAATTTTTACGCATTGAACAGGGGAAAGGAATTGTTCGAATGGGTAAGAGGAAAGATCGTCTTGATTTTGAAAGAAGAGTGAACGAAAATACAGCTATATTTGTACCAGCTGGAACATGGCATAATGTCATTAACACTGGCAATGTCCCTCTAAAACTCTATTCCATTTATGCACCGCCTCATCATCCTCATGGAACAGTTCATAGAACGAAACAAGAAGCGATGGTTGAGGAAAGAATGCAGTATTGGTATTAACTGTGAAAAGCGATAAAAGCTTTGAGAAGGAAAAGTCTCAAAGCTTTATTTTTTAGTTTTTCATTTATGAGGTGAAGCCATTAAACAAATTTTAGGTAGCCTTTTTTAAACCTCCTTTACTTATGATAAGGCTCCCCCCTCATAATCCGAAATGCCCGATAGATTTGTTCGAGCAAAATGAGGCGCATGAGCTGGTGGGGGAAGGTTATTTTGGAAAAGGAGAGGGCTTCGTCCGCCCGTTTCATTACCTCTTTGCTTAAGCCGAGAGAGCCTCCGATTAGAAAGGCGATTTTGCTTTTTCCGTATGTGGCCAGTTTATCTATACTATGTGCGAACTCTTCCGAGGATTTCATCTTGCCTTCAATGGCAAGGGCGATGACGTATGCATCGGACGGGATTTTGGCTAAAATTCGTTCGCCTTCTTTGTTTTTGATTAGTTCCATTTCCTGCGGGCTTATTTGTTCAGGAGCCTTTTCATCAGGAAGTTCAATGATGTCAACTTTTGCGTACGATGAAAGACGCTTTAAATATTCGTCGATTCCCTGCTTTAAATATTTTTCCTTCAGCTTCCCAATCGCTATAATTTGAATGTTCAACTTTCATATTTCCCCTTTTTTATTTTATCAACATGTTGATAACTATTTCCCACATAAAATAACAAATATTCCACAGATTTTATCCACAATTGTGGATGAATACCTCTATATTTCGTGTCCGAAAATCAGTTCCCAACTATATATACTGCGGTTTTTTTGCACAATTCACAGGTTGTGGATAAGCTGTGATTAAATTCAATTTTTTGAATATTTGGTGCTATTTCATACTGGTCTACATACATGTCGATTGCTAAATCAATATGATCCTCGCAGCAATACATTTATAATCCTCCTACCCCATAATGAAAACAGGAAAGCTGATTCCGCCTTCCTGTTCTTTAAAAAGATTTTTGTTCAACGAGCTTCAGCTTCACTGTTTTCAACTCGCCATTTCGATAGAATTTTACTTCCACTGTGCTTCCAACCTTTTGGCTGTATAGCTGCTTTCGAAGCTGGAGAACATTTTCAACCTTTTTCCCAGCAAGCTCTATAATTACGTCCTTCTCTCTCAAACCTGCGCGTTGAGCTGGCGACATCGGCTCAACACTCATCACAATCACGCCGTTTTTAACGCCCTTTGGCAAATTTAATGCCTCTTCCCAATAATAGCTTGGGATGTCTTCAAGAGACTGAAGACCGATTCCCATATATGGACGCTTCACTTCGCCGAATTTTTCAAGATCATTAATAATCGGAATTGCAATGTTAATTGGGATAGACAGTCCGATTCCTTCCACCGCGGATTCAGCAATTTTCATGGAATTAATTCCAATTACTTTCCCGTCTAAATTCACAAGTGCTCCGCCGCTGTTTCCTGGATTAATCGCGGCATCCGTCTGCAGCACTTCCGCCTGCCAATCCACTGTTCCGTTTTCATCAATATCAACAGGAATGGTCCGTTCTGTTCCAGAAATAATCCCTTGTGTAACAGACCCAGCAAATTGCAAGCCGAGCGGGTTTCCGATTGCCAACACCGGCTCACCCGGTTTGACTGTGTCCGAATTGCCGAATTCAGCAACCTTCTTAACATGCTTTGCATCCACAACCAATACTGCTAAATCCATCAGCTGATCACTGCCGACAAGTTCAGCGGGAATGCGTGTTTCGTCGTTTAATACAACTTCCAATTGATGCGCTCCGGCTACAACATGATGATTTGTTACAATATAGGCTTTATCGCCTTCCTTTTTGTAGATGACCCCTGATCCTGTTCCTGCTTCTCCCTCTTGTGTTTGATCCCAGAAGCTTACTTGCTGAATATTGACGACTCCGACAACCGCATCACTCACTTTATTAACTGCTTCTGTAACTGCTGAATTCACATTTACATTTACTGTTTTGACTGGCCCTTGGACATTTCCTGTTTCCCCTTCCTCAGTTTGCTCTGGACTGATGTTCAGATTATATGGAAGAATATTGAATTGTGCTAATGCTGGAAGGGAGAAAATAACTAATAACGCGCCTAACACGGCTCCGATTAACCCAGCCAATAATGATCCGCCCCAGTTTCCCCTTTGTTTTCTGTTATTATACCGTTCAAAATCATCATCATAATATCCCATCGCCTCATCATTCCTTTCCGATGACGAATGATTTTATCTACATTATTATAGTATAACGCGAGCTGGCAGGAAAAATATATGACAACATTAACATACCCAACGATGGGGAAATTCAAACATTTAAACAGCTACGAGAGGCGTCGGTTTCTTTGGATCTGTATCATATAATTCAAATTGTTCTCCGACAACGAATCCTTTTTTCTCTAATACTTGCTGGACAGACATTCGTGCGAGCTCTTTCATATTATTTTCTTTACTTAAATGCGCCAAATAAATTCGTTTCGTCTTGTCGCCAATGACATCAGCCATAGCAAGTGCAGCATCTTCATTTGAAACATGTCCAACATCAGATAAAATTCTTCGTTTTACATTCCAAGGATACCGGCACATTCGCAGCATTTCTACGTCATGGTTGCTTTCAAAAATAAAAACATTTGCACCGCGTATGATCCCTTTCATTCTGTCGCTTACATATCCAGTATCAGTAATTAACGCTAGTTTTTTTCCACGGTGGTGAAACACAAAAAACATTGGTTCTGCTGCATCATGGGAAACGCCAAATGATTCAACCTCTAAACTTCCAAACGATTTCGTTTCGCCGATTTCAAAAGTAAACTTTTGTTCTAAATGAATTTCGCCGATTTCTCTCTCCATTGCTTTCCACGTTTTTTCATTCGCGAAAATCGGAATTTCGTATTTTCTCGCTAAAATTCCAAGTCCCTTGATGTGATCGCTATGCTCATGGGTGACTAATATACCGCTTAAATTTTTTATGTCCCGTTGAATTTCTTGAAACAAATTTTCCATTTGTTTACCACTTAATCCTGCATCGATTAACAGGGAATGTTCATCTGTTTCTACATAAATGGCATTCCCTGTGCTGCCGCTCGCAAGAACACTGAAATTAAGGCTCATTTCCTTCACTCACTCCAAATTATTATTCTCTTTCTCCGGTTTAATGACCTGACCTTCCAATGCATTCACATAATAATCTTCTGTTTTATTGACAACTACATGCCATGTCGGAGCCAAAATTTGCTGTTCCGACAGCGGGTATTGTGTGTAATATCCGTATTCTACATCGGTTACTTTACTGTTAGATTTCAAATCATTTTTTTCATAAAGAGCTTCCAATGCTTTAATCGCAGGCAATATTTCCTGCTTCTCCAATTCTTTTATATCTTCTAGCAATGTTTGCTGATAAGACACAATTTCATTTTTATCATTTAAATAAAAGACAATCATACCGATTCCATCACTTACATCTTGAAAAATAATTTTTCCTTTGTATTCCTGCAGACAAATAATTTCCCTTGTTTCTTTGCTGTAGCGCCAAAACTTGTATTGACTGCCCGCAATGATTTGTGTTGTTAAAATTTGCTTGATCTTATTTTCGATACTTTCTCCTACAATTGGAATCGGTTTGTCAAAACTCATCCGAAGCTTTGTTACCGAACGAGTCAACTCCTCATCAGGCAGCATCGGCTTTTGATTTTTCAGTTGTTCGATTTCTTCTTCCTTAAATATTTTGCTTTCTGCCGTTATATAAGAACCTTCTATTACTTCTTTTGGAAGCTTCCCAAATTGTATATTTTCCGCTGCAAACTGCTCTTCAATCGTCGTTTTCGTGATCATATCATATTTGGAGCTTTTGATTTTTTCAACATACTGAAAAGCTAAATAAATATCAAGGATCAGGAAGGCAATAATAAACACCGTTTTCGTTTTACTCCAATCCAATACCTTCCCCTCCTTTACCCGCTTTTTTCACATTCAGCCTTTGATATTTATCGTTTTCGAGTTCAATGCACCATATCGGCTCCAAATTTACGATATTTTGCCGTGACGACTGTTGTATGTCATAAGCGGGAAAAATACGTTTTATTTTGTCGGCTTCAATGCTTGGATTATCCTTAATAGCTTCAATTATATCTGCTGCTTTAGGTAAAGTCGTTTTATCTTCCCGGATAAAACCATCCAAATAAAATAACGGACGCTGATATAAGGCAATATCATTCTTTCCCCAGCTTTGCATAATCGTCGTGATCGAATAATGCGAATCGCTGAACGAAAATACTGGCAAATTTCGAACCGTTAGACGAAAATAAATTTTCTGTTCTTGATCCGTTTTTTCGAAGCGATAATCATTTAATCCTGACAGCCAACCGCCATGTTTGTTCAAAAAATCAATGCTCTGCAAGATCAATTTTCCTTTTTCCGTCGTTAAAGACTGGTCAATTGTCGGATTAACGTAAACAACCCTTTCTTTATCTTCGTTGATGACAAGCTGACGGGAGCTGTCTGTATACACAAATTCGGAAGCATTGACATCCCGTTTTACATAACTTGGATCACTAAACAATGCATTTTTAAACTGCTCACCGCTCATTGATTTTGTAAAATATTGAAGGCGATGAATCGGAAACGGCTTTTCAGGCAAAAATAATCCGTTCCAAAACACGTAGCTTTCAAAGCTTTCTTTTTCTTTATACACTTCCGTCCACAAATTGCTTAAAGCGGTTTTCACCTGTGCTTCTACAACATATTTATGCTCGTAGTCGACTAAATAAAGCTTTCGGTTCGCTTTCTCGTTTGTCAGAGGAATGTAAATCCGATCAAATTCTATATTGAAATCTTCTTCATCCGTCCAGTCGGTTATTGATAAGAGGGCTGACATCGGAATCGAGTCGTTAAAAATAACTTCAAAGTTAGGGGTTGAATTATGTATTTCCCTGTTTATCCATTGATTAAAACCATATTGCTTTTCAATCTCTCCAGAAATATTTTTGAATTCTTCTAGCTCCCACTGACGGATATCCTTCCAAATTCTTTCGATGACGATTTCGTCATAAGTTGCGTAATGTTTTATTTTTTCATGAATCATAATATGATCCGGCTGCACGACTTCATAAGGCTTTTTTGTTACATTGCTTAACGGGTTGTTTTCAATATAGTTGGAGTTCGAAATTTCCCCGTAGTTTGGCTGATATGTCCAAATATTCCAGGTGAAGAATAAACTTGTCAGCACTAAAAATGTTAAAATAATGGATTTTATCGTTTCCCGGTTCATAGCCAATCATCCTCTTGGTTCTGTTCATATGGCAATGTGAAAAATACAGTCGTGCCTTTTCCTTCTTCACTTTCCACCCAAATTTCTCCTCCGTGTGCTTCCACCATCTCTTTTGCAATTGCAAGACCTAGACCGGTTCCGCCCATTTTGCGTGATCTAGCCTTATCAACACGATAAAAACGTTCAAAAATTTTTTTCACACTTTCTTTCGGAATTCCAATGCCTTCATCTTTTACACTGACTTCAATATGGTCAACTTGTTCTTTTACTTGAAAAGAGATTTTTCCGCCTTCAGGAGAATATTTCAATGCATTGGAAATAATATTATCGAGCACTTGCGTAATTTTATCGGGTTCAATTTCTACATAAAGGCTTTTTTTCGGAATGTTTCGTACAAATGTGACATGCTGCTGCTTAGACATTTCAAAACGGTCAATAATTCTATGGAAAAAGTCTGTGAAATTCACCATGTCTTTATTTAATTGATAATCTTTACTATCTAGTTTTGATAGCTGGAGCAAGTCATTAACCAGCCTAATCATCCGCTCCGTTTCGTTTTGCGTCACTTGTAAAAATTTTGGCGCGATCGTTTCTTCTTTCCAAGCCCCTTCCGCCAATGCTTCCAAATAACTGCGCATTGTAGTAAGCGGCGTCCGCAGCTCATGAGAAACGTTTGCGACAAATTCACGCCGCTCTTGGTTGATTCGTTCCTGCTCTGTTACATCGTAAACTACAGCAATCAATCCGTTAATATGATCTTCATCAATTTGTATTGTAGAAAAGCTGATTCGTAATATATACGGTTTTTCCTCTGTGCTGAAATCTAACAGCATCGGTTCTTGCTGGTTCACTAAATCTTCAAAAGTACATTCATCCGTTAAATCTAAAAGCTCCACAATTGATTTTCCTAAGGCTGTTTCACGTGAAACATTCAACATTTCATGGGCCGGATTGTTCATGACAATTACTTTTCCATGCCGATCTGTGGCTATGACACCTTCTGTCATATGAGTAATAATAGACGCCAGCTTTCTGCGCTCTTCTTCAGTTGTTTCCTGTGCTTCCTCCAATTTTTCCGTGAGATGATTGAATGTTAATGCAAGCTGTCCAATTTCATCTTCTCCATACACTTTTACTTTTCTGGAAAAATTCCCTTTTGCCAGCTCCAACGCTTGCCTTCTCATATCTGACAACGGACGGGTTATAGTGCGGGCAAGAAAAATTCCTAGCGCCGCGGTAATAAGAAGGGACATCCCTGTGCCTGTTGCAAAAATTTTGTTAATCGTCCGCAATTGTGAAAAAACTTCCTCCATTGAGGCAACGACATAAACAACGCCAATTGTTTCTCGTTTATAATCTGTGACGATCGGAGTCGCTGATACGTACATTCGATGCTTCGTTTGCGGATCAAGCAAAATATTGCTTTCAGGCGAACCGACGATTAAAGTCCGTTTAATCATATTTTCAGTTGTTCTTTTCCCGATCACATCTTTGTTGTAATCAGATGTCCCGATGACACGCGCATCTTGGTCCACTACGCGAACTTCATGAATTTCCTCCCGTTTAAAATCTTGCAAAATAGCAGATATCTCATCTTCCATATTCAATGATTCGTCCACTTCTTCATTCGTCATCGCTTGCTCAATCTGGTAAGCCAGCAAATCAATCCGCTGCGAAAGGGAAGATTTAAAATTTTCTATAAGAGAAGATTCCAATTCCTTAACGAAGTAAATACCGATGATTTGCATAGCCAAAATAATCAGAAGCACATAGATCAGCACAATTTTAAAATGTATCGAACGTAAAAAACTCACTCGACTGCTATACATGTTCACTGCTCCTGTTCAGGATTGCGCAAATAATAACCTACCCCTCTTCTTGTCACAATCCATATTGGATGGCTTGGGTTGTCTTCAATTTTTTCCCTAAGTCTTCTAACCGTGACATCTACAGTTCTGACGTCTCCGAAATAGTCATATCCCCAAACGGTTTGCAGCAAATGCTCTCGGGTCATGACCTGTCCAATGTGCTTCGCTAAATAGTGAAGCAATTCAAACTCACGATGAGTAAGCTCGATCGTTTCTCCCCGTTTTGAAACGACATATGCATCAGGATGAATAACGAGAGAGCCGATTTGAATTTCCGACTGTTCAGAAGCCGCTTCCCTTGCAGCATTTGTTTGCTGTCTTCGTAAATTTGCCTTTACCCTTGCCAAGAGCTCTCTTGTGCTGAATGGTTTTGTCACATAATCATCAGCACCAAGCTCCAGACCAAGCACTTTATCGATTTCTGAATCTTTCGCAGTCAACATAATAATCGGCATTTCATATTTTTTTCGAACTTCCCGGCACACTTCCATTCCATCCTTGCTGGGAAGCATAATATCTAACAATATCAAGTCAGGTTTAATTTCTTCCACCATTTCAATCGCGCTTGTTCCATCATAAGCACAGTATACATCAAAACCTTCTTTTTTAAGATTAAACTCTAATATATCTGCAATTGGTTTTTCGTCATCAACAACTAATATTTTTTTATTTTCCATCATTTTCTCCCCTTTTGATCTATTAACTTTACTTTACCACGATTACATTCATCTCATCATCAACTTTCAATACAAATGGAAAAAACAAGCAGAAAACCCCTAGCTATTGCTAGAGGTCTTAAATTCAATAGGTTTTGGAACTTAGAGTAAACCCCTGTAAATTCCTATCAAACCTATTATATCAATTTTTATCTTATTGTAACAGCTTGAGATGAGAAATCAAATTTCTATTTACAACCACAAATGTTACCAATTTTGGTTTAACTTACTTATAGCCAAAAATAGCACGGATAAACCGTGCGTATGAAGTGGCTCGGGACGGAATCGAACCGCCGACACAAGGATTTTCAGTCCTTTGCTCTACCGACTGAGCTACCGAGCCGTATAAAGTTTTCAAGAATGCGAACTCTTTTTCCCTCTCTCAAGCCTTTCATATATGTGGATTCTCGAATGTGAGGCAGCTTGTATAATATTTCTCGATTGTAATGGTGAGCCATGGAGGATTCGAACCTCCGACCCTCTGATTAAAAGTCAGATGCTCTACCAACTGAGCTAATGGCTCATAAAAAATTTTTTCCTTCTAATCCATTTTAAAATTTGTCAGATGTCCCTTCCTCTTCCTGATTTTTCGAGGATGTTAGATGCGTCGGGACAACTCGTCGCCTATTCGATGAAGCCTTGCTCGTTGCTCTACCAACTGAGCTAATGGCTCATAAAAAATTTTTTCCTTCTAATCCATTTTAAAATTTGTCAGATGTCCCTTCCTCTTCTAGCTTTTTCGAGGATGTTGGATGCGTCGGGACAACTCGTCGCTTATTCGATGAAGCCTTGCTCGTTGCTCTACCTACTGAGCTAATGGCTCATAAAAAATTTTTTCCTTCTAATCCATTTTAAAATTTGTCAGATGTCCCTTCCTCTTCCGGCTTTTTCGAGGATGTTGGATGCGTCGGGACAACTCGTCGCCTATTCGATGAAGCCTTGCTCGTTGCTCTACCGACTGAGCTAATGGCTCATAAAATTTTTTTTCTTCTAATCCATTTTAAAATTTGTCAGATGTCCCTTCCTCTTCTAGCTTTTTCGAGGATGTTGGATGCATTGTGCGAACAGTTCGGAGCCAATACGCTCATTTTTCTCAAGACGTGTATAATAATATCATTTCTAGAGGGACAAAACAACGATTTTTTTTAATTTCACAAAAAAAAGAGGGAACAGCCGATCCCTCCAAGTTTATTATATTGGACTGTATACACTGCGGACAACATTTGTTTGTGAACGATCTGGACCAACTGAAAAGATGGAAAGTGGGATACCTGTTAACTGGGAAATCCGTTCAACATAATGGCGTGCATTGTCAGGAAGATCGTCCAAGCTTTTTGCCCCCGTAATGTCTTCCTTCCAACCCGGCAATTCCTCATAGACAGGTTCGCACTGTGCAAGTACTTTTAAACTTGCTGGAAATTCTTCTAAAATTTCACCTTTGTATTTGTAGGCGATGCATATTTTTAATGTTTCGATTCCTGTCAATACATCGATGGAATTTAAAGATAAATCAGTTATTCCGCTTACCCGGCGCGCATGGCGAACAACAATGCTGTCAAACCAGCCCACTCGACGCGGACGTCCTGTTGTTGTACCATATTCCCGTCCAACTTCACGAATTTGATCGCCAATTTCATCGTGGAGCTCTGTCGGAAACGGACCGTCTCCTACACGAGTTGTATAAGCTTTTGATACGCCGACAACATGTTTAATTTTCGTAGGACCTACACCTGCTCCAATTGTCACACCGCCTGCTACTGGATTGGAAGATGTAACAAAAGGATATGTACCTTGATCGATATCAAGCATAACACCTTGAGCGCCTTCAAATAAAACACGGCGTCCTTCATCAAGCGCGTCGTTCAGCACAACAGATGTGTCGCATACATATTGTTTGATTTGTTGGCCGTACTCGTAGTATTCATTTAAAATCTCTTCCAGTTTAAACCCTTCAACTTCGTATACTTTTTCAAACAGGCGATTTTTTTCTTCTAAATTTCTTCTCAATTTTTCTTCAAAGACTTCACGATCCAATAAATCAGCGATGCGGATGCCAATACGGGCTGCTTTATCCATATAGGCTGGACCTATTCCTTTTTTCGTCGTCCCGATCTTGTTGGCTCCTTTTCGTTCTTCTTCCACTTCATCCAATTTTAAATGATAAGGCAAAATGACGTGAGCGCGGTTGGAAATTCGCAGATTATTTGTTTGAATTCCCCGTTTATGCAAACCGTTCAACTCTTCTACCAGCGCTTTAGGATCGACAACCATTCCGTTTCCGATGACACAAATTTTATCTTGATAAAAAATACCGGATGGGATTAAATGCAGTTTATATGTTTCACCGTTAAATTTGATTGTATGGCCAGCATTGTTTCCACCTTGGTAACGGGCGATCACTTCCGCATTTTGAGAAAGGAAATCGGTTATTTTCCCTTTTCCTTCATCCCCCCATTGTGTACCAACAACAACAACTGATGACATGTGTGCACCTCCGTGTTCACCAAAAATCCAATACAAAGAAACAAGTTTATTCTACCAATTGTAGCAAGTAGAGTCAATAAAATCCGAACGTTCACTTTATTATTAAATATTTTGTTCGTGTTATATAAGATACTTACAAAAAACAACTGCCTCATCAAGAGACAGCAGGAGGAATATGATCGTCTTCATATCTCCTTTCAAGATTTACAAATTTATTATATTCTTTTACAAATGCAAGCTGGACAGTTCCTACAGGGCCGTTCCGCTGCTTGGCTATAATGATTTCAATAATATTTTTGTTTTCTGATTCCGTATTGTAGTAATCATCTCTGTATAAAAAGGCGACGATATCTGCATCCTGCTCAATACTACCGGACTCCCGAATATCTGACATCATCGGGCGTTTATCTTGACGCTGCTCGACGCTTCGTGAAAGCTGGGATAATGCGATGACCGGCACTTCCAATTCACGTGCCAAAGCCTTAAGAGATCTTGATATTTCCGAAACTTCCTGCTGGCGGTTTTCCCGATTCCGCCCGCTTCCTTGAATTAATTGCAAATAATCTATGATAATTAAACCAAGGCCCTTTTCCTGTTTTAACCGTCTGCACTTGGCGCGAATATCACTCACTCTTATGCCAGGTGTATCATCAATATAAATGCCGGCATTTGATAAACTCCCCATTGCCATCGTCAACTTTCCCCAATCATCCGGGGTTAAATTTCCCGTTCGCAAATTTTGGGCATCTATGTTTCCTTCTGCGCAAAGCATACGCATGACAAGCTGTTCCGCACCCATTTCCAAGCTAAAAATCGCTACATTTTCGTCCGTTTTCGTCGCAACATTTTGAGCGATATTTAAGGCAAATGCAGTTTTACCGACAGACGGGCGGGCCGCTACGATAATTAAATCATTTCGCTGAAAACCGGCCGTCATACGATCCAATTCGGAAAAGCCTGTAGGAATTCCTGTAATTTCCCCTTTGCGATTGTGGAGCATTTCAATTTTATCGTATGTTCGAACAAGAATATCTTTAATGTTTTGAAACAATCCGGCTTTTCTCCGCTGCGCCACTTCCATGATGCTTTTTTCGGCTTCTGTTAAAAGTGTTTCCACATCGTCTTCCCGATTATAGCCTTCTTGAGCTATAGCCGTTGCTGTTCGTATAAGTCTTCTCAATATCGATTTTTCTTCAACAATTTTCGCATAATATTCGATATTTGCTGCTGTAGGAACGGATCCCGCTAAATCGCTTAAATAAGAAACCCCGCCAACCTCTTCCAAAATTTTCGCATCCGCCAAGTCTTTTGTCACAGTTACTAAATCGACGGGCTCTCCTTTTTCCGAAAGCCTCAACATCGATTGAAAAATCTTTTGATGGCTGGATCGATAAAAATCTTCAGGAACTAATATTTCGGAAGCTAACATAAGCGCTTCAGGTTCTAAAAAAATTGCCCCAAGCACTGCCTGCTCTGCTTCTATATTTTGTGGTGGAATTCGATCACTGACCAGAAGATCATTCAAGATGATCACCGCCTTACCGTGGACACATAAATTTTTTCTCCAAAAAGTATAAAGAGAAATGTGGCATTACTTCAAGATCAACTTCTTTCCATAATACCACATTGCTCCTTGCCATTATTCTTCTGTAACATGTACCTTTAACGTCGCCGTCACTTCCGAATGAAGCTTAATCGGAACATTTGTATAGCCTAAAGAACGAATCGCATCTGGAAGATCAATTTTCCGTTTATCGATTTGAATATTATGTGCTTTTTTTAATTGATCAGCAATTTGTTTGCTTGTTACAGAACCAAATAATCTTCCGCCCTCACCGGCTTTCGCTTTTAATTCAACCGTGATTTTTTCAAGCTGTTCTTTTAATTTTTTTGCCTGCGCTAATTCTTCCGCTGCCTCTTTTTCTTCTTTTTTCTTTTGCGCTTCCAGCTGTTTTAAATTGGCACTCGTCGCTTCAACAGCCAAACCTTTTTTAAAAAGATAATTTTGGGCATAGCCGCCAGCTACATTTTTTACTTCACCTTTTTTCCCTTTCCCCTTTACATCTTGTAAAAAAATTACTTTCATTCTTCATTTCTCCCTTCTAAATATTGTTGAACAGCTTCTTTTAATCGTTTTTCTGCTTCATTTATCGTAACATGCTCCAACTGGGTCGCGGCATTTGTTAAATGCCCTCCACCTCCAAGTGCTTCCATTATTAATTGAACATTAAAATCGCCCAATGATCTAGCACTAATACCGACTGTATGTTCATCACGCTTCGCAATGACAAACGACGCCAATACGCCGTTCATTGATAAAAGAGTGTCAGCTGCCTGAGCAATGATCACTTGATCGTAATATTCATCTTCTCGATCTGCTTTTGCTATTGCAACCCCATTATTCATAATCTCTGTGTTTTGAATGAACTTGGCACGTTGAACAAATTGTTGAATATCCTCTTTCAACAATTTTTGGACAAGGATTGTATCCGCTCCTTTTGATCGCAAATAAGACGCCGCATCGAATGTTCTAGAGCCTGTTCGAAGCGTGAAGCATTTTGTATCTACCGTAATACCTGCCAACAATGCAGTTGCCTCTATTGTACTCATTTTAAATTCTGCAGGCTGATATACTAAAATTTCCGTAACAAGTTCAGATGTAGATGATGCATAAGGTTCTATATAAACAAGCAGTGGATCTTGAATAAATTCTTCTCCCCTGCGATGATGGTCAATGACTACTACATGGTCAATTTCGCTCAGCAATTTTTGTTCAGCCACCATTGAAGGTTTATTCGTATCTAGAATCACGAGAAGAGAATGATCTGTTGCAATATTCAGGGCTTCATCCGGAGTAATGAATCTGGACCATAACTCAGCGTCCTTCTTTACTTCCTCCACAAGCTTTTGAAGTCCTTGGCCGAATTCTTCATGGTTTACAACAATAAAACCTTCTTTATGATTGATTTGCGCCACCTTCAATATTCCTATTGCTGAACCAATTGAATCCATGTCAGGATTTTTATGACCCATAATAAATACTTTATCACTTTCACGAATGATTTCTTTTAATGCATGGGAAATCACTCGAGCTCTAACGCGTGTGCGTTTTTCGATCGGATTTGTTTGTCCGCCGTAAAATTTAACCTTGCCATTTCCCCGTTTAATAGCAACTTGGTCTCCTCCGCGGCCTAAAGCAAGATCTAGACTCGACTGCGCCAGATGCCCCAATTCAGACAGATCTTTAATGCCGGCTCCAATCCCGATGCTTAAGGTGAGAGAAACATTTTGAATAACCGCTTTTTCTCTGACTTCATCTAAAATAGAAAATTTCGTTTTTTCAAGCTCAGCCAAAATTTTTTCATTAAAAACCGCAATAAAACGTTCAGAGGAAACTCTTTTTAAAAAAATACCGTTATCGACTGCCCATTTATTTAATATGGATGTCACAAGGCTGTTTAAATTGCTCCGCTTTTGATCGTCGAGCCCTTGTGCGATTTCATCATAATTATCTAAAAATATATAAGCTAAAACAATCCGTTCGCTTTCATACTGCTTTTTTAGTTCCGTGTGGTCCGTTTCATCAAAAAAATAAAGAAGCCTTTCTTCTTTTTTGACAATGACGCGAAATTTACGGTTTTGAAGAGTCACGATATCGGAATCTATCCCTTTTTGAAATAACACTTTTAATGTTTCAGAAATTTCGTCAAGAGGACGACCGACCAGCTTGTCGTTCTTAAAATATGAAGCTAAAAATGGATTGACCCATTCCACGGCAAATTGATCGTTGATAAGCATAATGCCAATCGGCATCTTCATAAAAACTTCATCGCCAGCTTTTTTCAAACGAAACGTTAAATCAGAAATAGAATGTTCCAATTCCAATTTCAATCGTTTAACAGCATAAAAGAAAAAAAACAACAGACAACCTGCAACGATTGCGATAATACAGCCAATCACCCAATTATAAAATAACAGAAAACCGATCATTGCCGCTATTACGCCAATGAGTGCGTATAACGGGTAAAAGAATAAAGGTTTTTCAAAAAAACTCGGCATTTTATTCAGCTCCTTGCAAAAAGAACGAACCAAGGCCTAACGTATTTTTTCGCGGAGATTAAACCCTAAATCAATGATTCCCAATATTCGTACTGGATAAAGAAGAATTGGCAAAATAAATGTTCCAATTACAATCAATACCGGCACTGCTTTCGAAAGTTTTTTCACATGACAAAAATAAAAAATAAAGGAAAACCCTTGAATTAAAAGCACAGTCTGTAAAACAAACACAATATTGTAAAGCGCGATATTTAAGAAAGATTCTTTAGGCAAATTGATAAGCATAAGGAGAGTGGCGATTAAATAATACCAAATAATACTTTTTGGAAATTTCCAGTCGCGGAAAGGGGTGATTGTTCCAACATTCAATTTTAATCTTTTTATAATTCCAATGTTCAATATATGTATAATCGCGGCTAACATAAATGACACAATGACAAACATGCTCGGAAGCAAGTTCATTAATAAATCAAACTGCTCGTTCATTTGCTCCATCATTGTTTTTTTCATTTCTTCATCCATTGAAGGGAATGCGGCTAATGTTTCCCTTACTGAAGACTTGGTTTGTTGTATAACATCACTAAAAAGATCAACGCCCAAAAAAACAATTGATAACGCATAATCAAGAACGAAATTGATGAGCAATGAAATGGTGCCGCCTATTAACGCAAACAGCTGCCGTTTTTGACGATAAAAGTATGCCATTATGATACCTGTCACACTGAACATGAGCCCAATCGGCAGCGAAACGATGGAACCGACCAAAAATGTCATCACGATTGATGCTAATAATAAAACAAAAGACTGCTTGATTCCGTGGCGGATACCGAAAATAATAAACGGCGTCGAAAGGAAAAATATTGATATAACGCTTAATATCGGAACATATAAAGTAATTAATAGAAAAACGGTATAAATAGCAACGAATATAGCACCTTCTGTTAAAACATTCGTACGTTTCACAGACTCACCTCAATCAAGACTCATACCATTATTTTAATCTAGACTTTTTAAACAATCAAATCATGGTTTCATTTAACGGACAAGAAAAAAGCAACAAGGGATTCACCTTGCTGCCTTTGAAATTTCTTATTTATCATCTGCAACATAAGGAAGCAATGCCATTTGACGGGCCCGTTTAATGGCAACTGTTAATTTCCGTTGATATTTTGCACTCGTTCCTGTTACACGGCGAGGCAAAATTTTTCCGCGTTCAGAAATGAATTTTTTAAGCAAATCAACATCTTTGTAATCAATGTGCGTAATGCCGTTTGCTGTGAAATAGCACACTTTCCGGCGTTTACCGCGGCCTCTGCGTCCAGCCATTACAATTCCTCCCTTCTTTACATTTATCTAGGCGTACAATCGGTTAAAATGGTAAATCATCATCTGAAATATCAATCGGTTGTCCATCATTAGCAAATGGATCATCGTCAAAGTTTTGGTGGTTCTGATTATTCCGGTTTGGATCAAATGGTGCACCGCCATATGGATTTGCATTTCCTTGATTTCCTGCAAAAAATCCCGAATTATTCCCGACTGCGGCACTCTTCGGTTCTAAAAATTGAACACTGTCCGCCACAACCTCTGTTACAAATACTCTTCTTCCCGTTTGATCTTCATAGCTGCGTGTTTGAAGACGGCCATCAACACCCGCAAGGCTGCCTTTTTTTAAATAGTTGGCTACGTTTTCCGCAGGACGCCGCCAAACGACACAGTTGATAAAATCTGCTTCGCGTTCCCCTTGCTGATTTGTAAAATTTCGATTAACTGCCAATGTAAAGGTTGCAACGGCTACACCGCTGGGCGTGTATCGTAATTCGGGATCTCTTGTAAGCCGACCGACCAAAACGACACGATTCATCATTTCAGAACCACTCCTAAAATGTCTTTTAAGATGATATTACCATTTTAACACGTATATTGGAACAAATTACTCTTCTTCTTTAACAATGATATGACGTAAAATATCTTCATTGATTCTTGCCAAACGGTTAAATTCTTCAACCGCTTGAGGTGAAGCTTGAACGTTTAAAATCATGTAAATACCATCTCGGAAGTCTTTAATTTCATAAGCGAGACGGCGTTTTCCCCATTCCTTCACCTCTGTAATCTCCGCACCATTGTTCACAAGAATGCCGTTAAAACGCTCAACTAGCTCTTTTTTAGCATCCTCTTCAATGTTTGGACGGATAATATACATAATTTCGTATTTTCTCATTCTCTTACACCTCCTTTTGGTCTTGACGGCCCAATTCGGGCAAGGAGTAATTATCATTACTCACAAACCAAAATTATAGCAAAATTTTATTGATCCCGCAACATTAGACATTGAATCGAAAATGAATAATATCTCCGTCTTGAACCTCGTAATCTTTTCCTTCCAATCGAACCTTTCCAGCTTCTCTTGCAGCAGCCATCGAACCTGCCTCAATTAAGTCTGTATAGGAAACTGTTTCGGCCCGAATAAATCCCCGTTCAAAATCAGAATGAATGATGCCTGCGCACTCAGGTGCTTTCATTCCTTTGCGGAACGTCCATGCCCGAACCTCTTGTTCCCCAGCAGTAAAATATGTGGCGAGTCCCAGCAAGCTGTAAGATGCTTTAATTAATTGATCTAAACCAGATTCTTGAATTCCAAGCTCCTGCAAAAACATTTCTTTTTCTTCCGAATCAAGCTCGACCATTTCAGATTCAATTTTTGCACATACGACAATTACTTCGGCATTTTCCGCAGCAACATATTTGCGCACTTTTTCCACATATTCATTACTTCCAGAGGATATATCTTCCTCACTAACATTTGCTACATAAAGTACAGGTTTAATGGTGAGCAAATGAAGCTGTTTTACATATTTCATCTGTTCTTCCGTGAATGAAACAGAACGGGCGGGCTTTTCATTTTCAAACGCTTCTTTTAACTTCATTAAAATTTCATATTCAAACATAGCTTGCTTGTCTTTTTGTTTTGCTATTTTGGCAACGCGATCGATCCGTTTATCAACTGTTTCCAAATCGGCCAAAATTAACTCGATGTTAATTGTTTCAATATCTGCAATCGGATCCACTTTTCCGTCAACATGCGTAATATTTTCATCATCAAAACAGCGAACAACATGGCAAATTGCATCCACTTGGCGAATGTGAGACAAAAATTTATTGCCAAGGCCTTCTCCCTTGCTTGCCCCTTTGACAATTCCTGCGATATCAGTAAATTCAAATGTTGTCGGAACCGTTCTTTTCGGCTTAAATAATTCTGAAAGCTTTTGCAGGCGATAATCAGGCACTTCAACAATTCCTACGTTCGGATCAATGGTGCAAAACGGATAGTTCGCACTCTCGGCCCCCGCTTGTGTGATCGCATTAAACAGCGTTGATTTTCCAACATTCGGAAGACCAACAATACCAGCAGTTAATCCCATGAATTTTCCACTCCTCTTTTTGTACGGACACTATCTCATCAACTAATCTTCACCCATTATAGATAGGAACAAGAAAAATGACAAGCTTTCATCCTCCAAATCGATCAGCTCTATAAAAAAAAGACTGCCGATTTAAGGCAGCAGTCTTTCATTGTTGCTTCTCACTATGTTTTTCAATGACTTTTTTCATCTTTCTTACAAATTCTTTTCTCGGCATGAGAACACTATGGCTGCAACCTTCACATTTAATACGGATATCCATTCCCATTCGGATCACTTTCCAGCGATTTTCTCCGCAAGGATGAGGTTTCTTCATTTCAACAATATCATAAAGGTCAAATTCCTTGTTAACCATCTAAGCCGTCATCATCCCTTCCTTAAATATTCCATTTATAGCAAACATACAGTATATCTTTTTAGTTAAAGCGAAAAGCCATCTATACTTAGATGGCGCCATGATAGATTTATTTTAACAAGTTTTGTATTTGATTTGTACCTTTCATCAAGCCAATTCCGTTTGAAGGTATAAACACTATTCATTTTTAGGTATAGAAAATTTAAATATTCCGTATACTGGTAATACTATTTCAGGGGGTGAATGGCCGATGAATGTAAAAACAAATTTTTTCCCTTATAAAAAAGAAAAAGAAAGAATCTTTTATCATCATACAGATGCTGTTACTAAATTATCACTAAAAATTGGAAGTCTTATACCAAAAGAACATCAAGATTCCATCGTCGTTTTATGCATTGGAACAGATCGTTCAACAGGAGATGCGTTAGGTCCGATAGTCGGAACGAAGCTAATGGAACAAAATTTAACTCATGTTCATATATTTGGGACTTTGAAATCTCCGGTTCATGCTGTCAATTTAGGAGAAACGATTGAGACAATAAACAATCAGTTCGAACATCCCTTCATCATTGCTGTGGATGCTTGTTTAGGTCTCTATCAAAACATTGGTTCTTTTCAAGTAGCGGAAGGTCCCTTAAAGCCAGGTGCAGCTGTCAACAAATCTCTTCCGGCGGTCGGAGACATGCACATCACCGGAATCGTTAATGTCAGCGGCTTTATGGAGTTTTTTGTTTTGCAAAATACGAGGCTCCATCTTGTTATGAGCATGGCTGACGTCATCTCAGCAAGTTTGATCAATGCCTTCAATTCTATAAGGGAATCTGAACAATCAAACGTATCGCTATTTCGAAAAGGGTTTGAATTTTAGCTGTTCTTCAACATCAAGATGATACTTTTACATCCAACAGTTCTAAAATACGCACCAAATCTTCTTTCGAAAAAAACTCAATCTCTATTTTCCCTTTCTTCTTTTGCTGCTTAATGGAAACGGATGTTCCAAATTTTTCTCGTAAAAACGATTCTTGTTCACGTATAAAAGCATCTTTTTTCTCTATCTTTTTCTTTGTTTCACGTGAAACACTTTCATTCATCTGCTGCACTAACTGTTCTACTTGCCGGACATTTAAATTTTCTTTTAAAATTTTATTCACTAAATATTCAAGTTTCTCTTTTTTCTTTATGCCAAGCAATGTTCTCCCATGCCCCATTGATAGCTTGCCTTCAGATATCAATGTTTGGACGAACGGTGGAAGGCTTAGGAGCCGCAAATGATTGGCAATATGCGGACGGCTTTTGCCAAGACGTTTTGCCAATTCTTCTTGTGTAATGTTCAAATGCTCCAAAAGCGATTGGTACGCTTTCGCCTCTTCGATCGGGGTTAAATCTTCCCTTTGCAAATTTTCTAATAGAGCGATTTCCATCATTTGCTCATCTGTCAACTCTTTCACAACTGCCGGAACTGTCTTAAGCTTCGCTTCTTTTGCTGCTCGATAACGGCGTTCACCGACTACAATTTCATAGCCTTTTATGCTCTTTCGGACTATCAGCGGCTGTAAAATTCCGTGCTGCAAAATGGATTGCTTAAGCTCTTCAATCGAACCAGGGTCAAATGTTTTTCGCGGTTGATAAGGATTTGGACGTAAATCCCCTATTTTAATATCTTGCACCACTTCTTCCTTATTCAGTTCTAAATTGGCAAAAAGTGCATTAATTCCTTTCCCTAATCCTCTAGCCATTTGCCACCACTTCCTTTGCTAATTCTAAATAAACCTCTGCTCCTTTGGATCTTGAATCATAAAGGATAATAGGCTGTCCATGGCTCGGTGCTTCACTAAGCCGCACATTTCGTGGAATAATGGTTTGATACACTTTGTCTTGAAAGTATTTTTTTACCTCATCAATTACTTGAATGCCTAAATTAGTCCGCGCATCAAGCATTGTCAGCAATACACCTTCAATCATCAAATCCGAATTCAAATGTTTTTGAACCAACCGAATAGTATTTAACAGCTGGCTTAATCCTTCCAAAGCATAGTACTCGCATTGAACTGGAATAATGACCGAATCCGAAGCCGTTAGCGCATTGAGTGTTAAAAGTCCGAGCGAAGGCGGGCAATCTATTAATATGTAATCATATTGCTGCTTCACTGGTTCAAGCGCTCTTTTTAATCGGACTTCACGGGAAATCGTCGGAACTAATTCAATTTCAGCACCTGCAAGTTGAATAGTTGCTGGAATCACATCAAGATTTTCAATCTGTGTTGTTTTAATGACTTTTTTTACATCTGCATCCTCTACTAAAAGATCATACACACAAAGGTCGACATCCGCTTTTTCAATACCAACCCCACTTGTCGCATTACCTTGAGGGTCTATATCGACTAATAGAACCCGCTTTCCTGTGTATGCTAAGCAAGCTCCGAGGTTAACGGAAGTTGTTGTTTTTCCAACGCCGCCTTTTTGGTTCGCTATGGAAATGATCTTACACACGGTGTCACCTGCTTTCTCCTACTTCAAATGTTCTATTGTATTTTATTTTATCACGAAAATGCTTAAATGTAGGTGATATCTTTGGGGATGTTTTCACAAACTTTCTTTTTTTATAGTGGAAATGCTAGGAGTTCATTCTTTTTCCGAAAAAAATAAAAATATTGTCGTATTTCCCGGAAAATAATTTGTTGCTGTCGAACGATGCTTAAAAACAAGTCTTTTCAGAAGCAAAATGTTTTCTAAATAAAAAGGGGCAGTTCAAAAAGTTAAATCCTCATTGAAAACAAAAAACATAAATATTGATATATCAGCGTTTCTAAAACATTAAAGGGGCGCCTATAAGCCGAAAAAACGACTTATTAGACTGCCCCTATTTTGGAATTTTGATCGTTAATTGTATATAGTTTTCAAATTCTTCTTCTTTTGAATCTATTTTAACTCCTGTTTCAGCCACCATAGTCAAAGATTTCCGAATCGTATTCAAAGCAATTCTCGTATCTCTGCTGAAAGCTTTTCTTTTCGGTTTTTGCTTTTCTTCTTTTTGGTCTAACATTTTAACTACGCGATCTTCTGTTTGTTTAACATTTAACTGTTTTTCAATAATTTCGTTTAACAATTTAATTTGCAATTCATGATCTTTTAAAGGAATGAGTGCTCGCGCATGACGTTCCGTAATGGATTTGTTTAACAATGCCTCTTGAACTTCTTTTGGGAGCTTCAGCAGACGTAGTTTATTGGCAATCGTCGATTGTCCTTTTCCAAGCCTTTGAGCTAGCGCTTCTTGAGTCAGCTGATGGAGTTCAATTAATTTTGCATAAGCAACTGCTTCTTCAATGGCTGATAATTCTTCCCGCTGCAAGTTTTCAATTAAGGCGATTGAAGCGGTTTCTTTATCATTATAATTTTTTACTATAGCCGGAATTTCCATCCATCCAAGTTTTTTGACAGCTCTCCATCTTCTTTCCCCGGCAATAATTTCATACCGTTCATCCGTTTTTCTGACAACAATCGGCTGTATAATGCCATGAGTTCGGATTGTTTGCGCCAATTCATCAATTTTATCTTCAGAAAAAACAGTTCTCGGCTGAAATGGATTAGGGACGATCTCATCAACAGGAATATGCAAAATTTCTTCTTTTACATCTTTTTCTTCTTCAAAGTCCGTCACATCTTTTTCCCCAAAGCCAAATAATCGAGAAAAAGGATGCTTCATATGCTGACACCACCTTTAGAAACTACCAGCATTTATTAAATTTCTCGTTTTCTAGACAAATTTCCTGCTAAAAATGACAAACAAAAAATATTATTTTCGAACAAGTTACTCAATAGGCATTTTATTTGGTGTGCCGGGCTTCCTAGGATACTTTTTCGGAGTAGCACGATGTTTATGAATCACAATGATATTGCGCTGACTTTTTTCAATGGGCAATTGAAAGGAATGAATCGTCTGGACTTGTCCGCCAAATAATGAGATCGCTTTATTTGCCCCTTTTAATTCTTCTTTTACCGATTGAGCCTTCAATGCCAAAAAATCACCATTTACTTTCACGAGCGGGATACAAAGTTCACTTAGTACGGATAATCGTGCTACAGCCCTAGCTGTCACGATATCAAAAGATTCCCGAAATATTTTCTTTTGACCGAACGTTTCCGCACGATCGTGGTATAAAAAGACATTTTCCAAATTTAGTTGAGCAGTTAAATGCTCTAAAAACGTAATTCGTTTTTTCAAAGAGTCAACGATTGTCAACTGCAAATGAGGAAAGCAAATTTTCAGCGGAATGCCGGGAAAACCAGCACCCGCTCCAACATCGCAAACGGAAAGAGGTCTGTTAAAATCATAAAAAAAAGCAGCCGAAATAGAATCATAAAAATGTTTGATATACACTTCTGTCCGATCCGTTATGGACGTCAAATTCACTTTTTCATTCCATTCCGTTAGGAGCTTAAAATATGCTTCAAATTGTTCCAATGCTTGTGAGGAAAGTGAAATCCCTCTTTCCTCCAGCAACGTTTGAAACTGAATACTGTCCATCGCTCTATCCTTTCGTCTCCATTGTAATAAATCTCTTTATTCATTAGACACGCGGGCGATACGGCCTTGTTCCAAATAAACAAGTAAAATAGAAATATCCGCCGGATTGACGCCTGATATGCGTGAAGCCTGTGCAACTGATATCGGCCGAACCTGTTTTAATTTTTGCCGCGCTTCTGTTGCAAGTCCATTGATAGCGTCATAATCAATGTCTTCTGGTATTTTTTTGTTTTCCATGCGTTTTAATTTCTCTACTTGCTGCAACGATTTTTCAATATATCCTTCATATTTGATTTGAATTTCTACCTGCTCCTCCACTTCTTTAGGCAAAGCTTCACTTTCGGTAAGCATTTTTATATGTTCATAATTTATTTCTGGACGCTTCAAAAGGTCTGAGGCACGGATGCCGTCTTTTAACGGACTTCCTCCGACTTCTTCAATCAATTTTTGAGTCTGTTCATTCGGCTTGATAATGATGGAACGGAGGCGTTTTTTCTCATTTTCTATCGCTTCTTTTTTGGCCAAAAACTTTTCATACCGCTCTTTTTTAATCAAACCGATTTTGTATCCGAGTTCTGTCAAACGCAAATCCGCATTGTCATGGCGAAGGAGAAGACGGTATTCGGCTCTTGATGTTAAAAGACGGTATGGTTCGTTCGTTCCTTTTGTCACCAAATCGTCTATTAATACACCGATGTAAGCATCAGAACGGCTGAGAATGATCTCTTCTTTATTCAACGCTCTTCTAGCAGCATTAATACCGGCCATAATTCCTTGACCAGCTGCTTCTTCATATCCTGAAGTTCCGTTAATTTGTCCTGCCGTATATAAATTTTTCACTTTTTTCGTTTCTAGCGTCGGCCATAGCTGCGTTGGTACGATCGCATCATATTCAATGGCATATCCAGCTCTCATGATTTGTGCATTTTCAAGCCCCGGAATGGTAGATATCATACGGCGCTGTACATCTTCCGGCAGGCTTGTAGAAAGCCCTTGAACATAGACTTCTTCCGTATTACGGCCCTCAGGCTCCAAAAAGATTTGGTGGCGCGGTTTATCATGGAAACGGACAATTTTATCTTCAATAGACGGACAATAACGAGGTCCTGTCCCTTTGATCATACCAGAATACATGGGCGATCTGTGCAAATTTTCGTCAATGATTTTATGAGTTTCACTGCTTGTATACGTCAGCCAACAAGGAAGCTGATCGGTAATATATTTCGTTGTTTCGTAGGAGAATGCGCGCGGCTCCTCGTCTCCAGGTTGAATTTCTGTTTTGCTGTAATCAATGGTTTTACTGTTGACTCTTGGAGGTGTCCCTGTTTTAAAACGAACAAGTTCGAATCCAAGCTTTTCTAAATGCTCTGACAGCTTAATGGACGGCTGTTGATTGTTTGGTCCGCTTGAATAAGAAAGGTCTCCGATAATGATTCTTCCACGCAAAAACGTCCCTGTTGTTAAAACAACTGTTTTCGAACGGTATTCGGCTCCTGTCTGCGTCACGATCCCTTTGCATATACCGTCTTCTACAATTAATTCTTCGACCATTCCTTGAAGCAATGTTAAATTTTCTTCCTGCTCCAGCGTCTTTTTCATTTCCCTTTGATATAAAACTTTATCGGCTTGTGCCCGAAGTGCACGAACAGCAGGTCCTTTTCCTGTATTTAACATTCTCATTTGAATATATGTTTTATCAATGTTTTTTCCCATTTCTCCGCCAAGCGCGTCAATCTCACGGACGACAATTCCTTTTGCCGGCCCGCCGATTGAAGGATTACATGGCATAAAAGCTACCATATCCAAATTAATGGTCACTACTAAAGTTTTAGCACCAAGCCTTGCAGCCGCAAGACCCGCCTCACAGCCCGCATGACCTGCGCCAACCACGATTACATCATATTCACCGGCTTGATATCGCATCAAATTCACACCCTTTCCTATTTACCTAAGCAAAATTGCGAAAACAACTGATCAATTAAGCTTTCATGTACACTGTCGCCAATGATTTCGCCGAGGAGTTCCCACGTTCTTGTTAAGTCGATTTGAACAATATCGATTGGGACGCCTTGTTCTATTCCCTCTATAGCCTCTTCAACAGCTTTTTTGGCCTGAGATAACAACGCAATATGGCGTGTATTGGAAACATAAGTTAAATCATCTGCTTGAAGATCCCCTTTAAAAAACAAAGAACTGATCTGTTTTTCCAATTCATCGATCCCTCTATCTTCCTTTAAGGAAGTGGTCACAATTGGATGTCCATTGGCTAGCTTCTGCACTTCATCCATATCGATTTTCTTCGGCAAATCAGTTTTATTGACAATGACAATAAAATCCGTTCCCTTCACGGCTTCAAACAATTTTTTATCTTCTTCCGAGAGCTCTTCGTTATAGTTTAGCACAAATAAAATTAAATCAGCTTCTTTCAATACCTGTCGGGATCGTTCCACACCGATTTTTTCTACAATGTCTTCCGTCTCACGAATTCCAGCCGTGTCGATAAGACGGAGAGGAACACCTCTCACATTGACATATTCTTCTATTACATCCCTTGTCGTTCCTGGTATATCAGTTACAATCGCTTTATTTTCATGAACGAGTCCATTGAGCAAAGAAGATTTGCCAACGTTTGGCCGCCCAATTATAACGGTTGATAAGCCTTCCCTCAATATTTTCCCTTGGTTAGAAGTTGAAAGCAGTTTTTCAATTTCGTCTCGCACGTACGAAGCTTTTTCAATTAACATATTATGTGTCATTTCTTCGACATCATCATATTCGGGGTAATCGATGTTGACTTCAACATGTGCAAGCGTTTCAAGAATTTCCTGACGCAGCCGTTTGATGCGCTTTGAAAGACGGCCTTCCATTTGCCCAAGAGCAACATTCATTGCTTTATCGGTTTTAGCCCGAATTAAATCAATCACAGCTTCCGCTTGAGACAAATCAATTCTTCCATTTAAAAATGCTCTCTTCGTAAATTCTCCTGGTTCCGCCAAACGAGCGCCGTGCTTAAGAACTAGCTGCAAAACGCGGTTAACTGTTACGAGACCTCCATGGCAATTGATCTCAACAACATCTTCTCTTGTAAATGTTTTAGGCGCCCGCATGACAGAAACCATCACTTCTTCAACCATTTCTTGCGTATCGGGATCAATTATTTTTCCATAATGAATCGTATGGGTTGGAACATCTTTTAATTGTTTCTTTGCAGGGCTTTGAAAAATGCGATCCACAATGTCCACCGCCTCATCGCCGCTTAAGCGGACAATCGCAATGGCTCCCTCTCCCATCGGGGTGGAAATTGCTGCTATTGTATCAAATTCCATTGTCTCACCTCGCTTTTTGTTGCGATCTATCATAAACCAATCCGGCAGTTGTTTTCATTCACCAAAGTTTAAAAATACCATATAGTCTAGAAAAAAGAAAAGCACAATGTTTATCCACAAAAAAATTATCTAATTTATTATTTTAACTTATCCACATGTTCATAACAATATTTCGCTACTTTTCACTTATTCACAATACCGTAACGTTTAAGAAACAAGCCAGATAATCTTCCATGGGGTTAGATCTGCATGTCTCGTAATTCAAAATAATGAACAACGAAATGATTGATAACTGGAGAAACAGCTTAAAAAACTGCTGGGCTTGAAAAATCAAAGAGGTACCAAAAAAGTTGAAGAGTCTTTAATAGAGGTTGACAGAAACCGAAAATTTCTTTTTAAAGGCATCAATTTGGAGGCTAAAAAAAATGATGAATTGGCTTTCCAATTCATCAAAAAACTTATTTTGGTGCGATGACGACATATCGATTGGGCTCTGTTCCGACTGAATACGTTTGAACCCTTTCATCTTCCATTAACGTTGAATGAATGATTTTTCTTTCAAAAGAAGGCATGGGCTCCAAAGAAAATTCCTTATTTGTTTTTACAACTTTATCTGCCAATTTTACCGCCAATTGAGTCAAAGTCTCTCGGCGCTTTTCACGATAATTTTCAGCATCCAAAATAATGGGTACGTAATCGGTTGACGTTTTATTCGCTACAAGCTGTGTCAAATATTGCAAGGAATTTAACGTTTGTCCTCTTTTTCCAATTAGAATTGCCAAATTTTCCCCTTTAATATTAAAATACGCTGTTTTTTCTTCAAGTTTAATATCAACGGAAGCTGTAATTCCCATTTCTTTTATAACCTGCTCAAGGAAATTTTTCGCCTCGTCCAATGGATTAAGGTCCGTATTCTCGTTCCATTTTAACAAAGCACCCGTCAATTCGCTTGTTTCCTTTAATTTCACATGGACAATGGCAGGTTTTTGGCCAAATATCCCAAAAAGCCCTTTTTTTCCTTCATCGATAATTCGAATATCCACTTGTTCCTGCTCAACATTTAATTCTTTTAAGGCTTTCTTCACAGCATCCTCAACGGTCTGTCCAGTAGACGTTATTTCTCTCACTTTTGAGCTCCTCCTGCCTTTTCAGAAGCTTTGCGTATATCTGAACCTTTGATCACAAGAGTTTGGACAATCATAAAAATATTTCCGACTACCCAATAAAGTGATAAAGCTGCTGGGAACGACACCGCAAAAATGACAATCATAATCGGCATCATCCAAAGCATTGTTTGCATTTGCGGATTTATGTTTTCTGTTCCTGCCATCATTAATTTTTGCTGAACAAATGTCAAAATGCCTGCTAAAAGAGGTAGAATAAAATAAGGATCTCTCTCACCTAGATCGAACCATAAAAAGCTGTGTTCAGCAATTTCCCGGGTTCTCATAATGGCATGGTAAAATCCAATTAAAATTGGCATTTGAATTAATAGTGGTAAACAACCGGCAAGAGGATTAACACCATGCTTTTGAAATAAAGCCATTGTTTCTTGTTGAAGCTTTTGCTGTGTTTTTTGGTCTTTCGAACTGTATTTCTCACGCAACTTTAAAATTTCCGGCTGAATTTCCTGCATGGCCTTTGAATTTTGAATTTGTTTGATCATTAACGGCAAAATCGCTAATCGAATTAAAATGGTTACGATGATAATGGATAAACCATAATCATTTCCAAATAGCTGCGCAAAATATGTAATTAACCAAGAAAGCGGATAAACAATGTACTGGTTCCAAAAACCTTCACTGTCTTTTGTAATCGGTTCATTTATTTCCGTACACCCGGACAAAACAGATGCTAGTCCAAGAATAGCCAGCAATAATACTATTCGCTTCTTCAAAAAAACTTCCTCCTAACAAATTCTATATATCATAATTAAAAATAATCCGTTTCCATTCAAAAAGTATTTTACCATCTTTTTTGTAAAATTGCTTTTGATTTCTTAATGATTTTTTGTCTGATAAATGTTCATTTTTATAAAAAGATGAACAAGACTTTTTTTTACCTCATGATAATTCATTTGCGCAGACGGTTTCCTCGCAATAATAATATAATCCTTCCCTTTAGCGATATTGTCCTTCTCTTCTAAAAATACTTGACGAATCAAACGTTTTACTTTATTTCTCGTCACGGCATTGCCAATTTTTTTACTGACAGACAGCCCGATCCGAAAATCTTTTATATCCGGCTGATCAAGCATATAAATAACGAACTGTCTATTCGCCATTGACTTTCCTTTTTGAAATACTTTTTGAAAGTCCTTATTTTTTTTTATCCGGTTCCTTTTTTTCATTCCATTCACTCCGACTCTCCGATTTACTCGAGAGATCAAGTAACTTCATTTTGTGTAAAAAAGACCACTGACTTTTTTTCAGTGGTCTACGCTGATAATACTTTTCTTCCTTTACGGCGTCTCCGAGCTAAAACCTTTCGACCGTTTTTTGTGCTCATCCGGCTGCGGAATCCGTGAACTTTGCTGCGTTTTCTTTTATTTGGTTGATATGTTCTTTTCATTCTATGACACCTCCCCGAGGATTAACTCTAAAAAGACAGTCTTTCTAATTATAGTAAAGGAATATCCTAATTGTCAACTAAGGTCCATTGTACTATCGGCAAACAACATTGTGGATATTTTTTTATAAAAAATACAGTTTTACAGCAATTATCGACATTTTTTTCACACATTTATCGACATGTGAATATTTTTTTCAACAGCATGTTGTCTTGTGGATAAACTTTCAAAACCCATTGCAACACATAGGTTATTTTGATATGATATTTGTGTTTTACCTCTGAATATCTTTCATTTATCATTATATTATCCACACGTTGTGGATAAATTGTGGAAAGTTGTTAACGGCCCTGTGAAGGAAGTTTTCCACACTCTCTGAATTTTGTAGAAAAGTTATTTTTCTACTATATTAAATATTTTTGTGCAAACATATGTGGAATGCATATTTATTCATTGTTCATTTTTTACAGCCGATGTAAAGGAGGGTGACCCCAAAGAGCCATGGAGAACATAGAGGACTTGTGGAATCGGGTGCTTGCCGAAATTAAAAAAAAGGTCAGTAAACCGAGCTTTGATACCTGGCTAAAATCTACAAAAGCACACGCTTTACAAGGTGATTTGCTCATCATTACTGCTCCAAATGAATTTGCGAGAGATTGGTTGGAATCCAGATACCTGCATTTAATCGCGAACACAATATATGATTTAACAGGAGAAGAAATCGGTATAAAATTTATCATTCCGCAAAATTTGACAGACGATGAATTTATGCCTAAAGCCCCCATTAAAACATCGCCAAAAAAAGGGGAAGAGACAAATGAATTTCCCCAAAAC